>NZ_OY787459.1:152500-3080000 GCF_963678865.1 Maridesulfovibrio sp.
CTTGCGGAGGTAGAGCACTGACAAGGCTAGGGGTCCCACCAGATTACCAAACCTTATCAAACTCCGAATGCCGTAAGATATATCCTGGGAGTCAGACTGCGGGTGCGAAGGTCCGTAGTCGAAAGGGAAACAGCCCAGACCGTCAGCTAAGGTCCCCAAATCCATGCTCAGTGGAAAAGGTGGTGGAGTTGTATAGACAGCCAGGAGGTTGGCTTAGAAGCAGCCATCCTTTAAAGAAAGCGTAATAGCTCACTGGTCTAACGATTCTGCGCCGAAAATGTAACGGGGCTAAGCATGGTACCGAAGCTACGGGATGCGTCTTTGACGCATCGGTAGGAGAGCGTTCTCAGATGGGATGAAGGTGAATCGGAAGGTTCGCTGGACTAATGAGAAGTGATTATGCTGGCATGAGTAACGATAAAACAAGTGAGAAACTTGTTCGCCGTAAGACTAAGGTTTCCTGGGTAAAGCTAATCTTCCCAGGGTTAGTCGGTCCCTAAGGCGAGGCCGAAAGGCGTAGTCGATGGAAAACGGGTTAATATTCCCGTACCTGTAAGTGTGTGCGATGGAGGGACGCAGTAGGATAGCTCAGCCGGCTGTTGGATATGCCGGTGTAAATGCGTAGGCTTGAGAAATAGGCAAATCCGTTTCTCTTTAGGCCGAGACATGATGCCGTAACTTTACGTTTGAAGTGAGTGATTCCAGACTGCCTAGAAAATCTTCTAAGTTTAGCACTTATAGACCGTACCGCAAACCAACACAGGTAGTCGGGTCGAGTAGACCAAGGCGCTTGAGAGAACTCTGGTTAAGGAACTCGGCAAAATGATCCCGTAAGTTAGCGAGAAGGGATGCTCCAGACGGTGAAGTTATTTACTCTCCGAGCTGTTTGGAGCCGCAGAGAATCGGGGGGGGCGACTGTTTACTAAAAACATAGGTCTCTGCTAAGTCGTAAGACGATGTATAGGGACTGACGCCTGCCCGGTGCTGGAAGGTTAAAAGGAGGTGTTAGACTTCGGTCGAAGCTCCGAATTGAAGCCCCAGTAAACGGCGGCCGTAACTATAACGGTCCTAAGGTAGCGAAATTCCTTGTCGGGTAAGTTCCGACCTGCACGAATGGCGTAACGATCTCCCCACTGTCTCAACCAGAGACTCAGTGAAATTGAATTACCGGTGAAAATGCCGGTTACCCGCGGTAAGACGGAAAGACCCTGTGCACCTTTACTATAGCTTGACATTGGGTTTAGGGCTATCATGTGTAGGATAGGTGGGAGGCTTTGAAGCCGGCACGCCAGTGTCGGTGGAGCCAACCTTGAAATACCACCCTTGATAGTCTTGAATTCTAATCCAATGCCGTTATCCGGCTTGGAGACAGTGTCTGGTGGGTAGTTTGACTGGGGCGGTCGCCTCCCAAAAAGTAACGGAGGCTTGCAAAGGTTCCCTCAGGCTGATTGGAAACCAGCCGTCGAGTGCAAAGGCATAAGGGAGCTTGACTGTAAGACAGACATGTCGAGCAGGAACGAAAGTTGGTCTTAGTGATCCGGTGGTTCCGCATGGAAGGGCCATCGCTCATAGGATAAAAGGTACGCCGGGGATAACAGGCTGATCGCGCCCAAGAGTTCACATCGACGGCGCGGTTTGGCACCTCGATGTCGGCTCATCACATCCTGGGGCTGAAGCAGGTCCCAAGGGTTCGGCTGTTCGCCGATTAAAGTGGTACGCGAGCTGGGTTTAAAACGTCGTGAGACAGTTTGGTCCCTATCTACCGTGGGCGTAGGATAATTGAAGAGGGTCTGTCCCTAGTACGAGAGGACCGGGGTGGACGAACCTATGGTGTTCCTGTTGTCACGCCAGTGGCATTGCAGGGTAGCTAAGTTCGGAAGGGATAACCGCTGAAAGCATCTAAGCGGGAAGCCTGCCTCAAGATTAGTTATCCCTATGCTTTAGCATCTAAAGATTCCAGGTAGACCACCTGGTTGATAGGCCGGAGGTGTAAGTGTGGTGACACATTCAGCTGACCGGTACTAATAAATCGTGCGACTTATTTTTCTTCTCTCCCTATAACTTTAACCACTAAGGTTGAAGGTAAGGGTAAATTCTTCTCTATTAAACAATATATTTTGCTCATCGATAGCAAGCTGAATTTGCTTGCGACCATTGAGGAGAGGTCACACCCGACCCCATTCCGAACTCGGAAGTTAAGCTCTCCATCGCCGATGATACTGCTAGGTAGCTAGTGGGAAAGTAGGTCGTCGCAAGCTTTTATTTCTAAGCCCTGATTAAGTTCAGGGCTTTTTTTTTGCCTAATGAATTTATTTATAGACCGGCATAGATACATGGGCGGGATTTTGGGGTCTACACCAAACAAAGGGGCGCAAGCCCGATAGATCAAATTTCCAGCCGTTGATTGTTGTTTCGATTGCCCGCACAAAACTTGTACACGAAGCCGATAGTGTTTAAAGGATTCTTATACCGGAGTACGTAAACATTCACTTGCGTATGCACTATGACTTTCGTAATAGGACTGGTCTTTTTTTTGCGCAGTGGTATAGGAATATTTGTCCAGCCATTGATTCTTCCTACTTTCACAGAATATTTATCTAATTCTCTTCTGATTATGGCTTTAATATCAAAAGATAACCGCACGAGCATTATCTTTATTTGCCAATTCTAGAAAACATATGTTTTACTGAGGTTACGTGTTTAAAACTAAAATATTAATATTTTGGGGGCCTAACTATGTCTAATGAAGTCTCTTCCGCTAAATCTGGTCAGCAGCTTAAGGTTTTGATAGTCGAAGATAGTATTACATTTTCAGGTATTTTAAAACGCAGCATTCTTGCTAAACTTGATGTAGAAATTGAATTATGCTGTGATTATGCATCAACAGTAGAATGTCTGAAAGAAAGGCGCGATGAATTTTTTGTAGCACTTCTCGATATCGTACTTCCAGATGCCCCTGATGGTGAAGTTGTCGACCTCGTTGTTTCTCATAATATCCCATCCATTGTATTTACCGGAGAGATTAGTGATGAGTTGCGTGCTTCAATGTGGTCAAAACGTATTGTTGATTACGTGCAGAAAGTTAATTTTGACGATATTGAGCATGTGGTTGGGTTAGTGGACAGATTGCGGAAGAATCTTTTTCAGAAGGTTCTGGTTGCAGATAGTTCTAAATCTACCCGAACTCTATTTCGAGAGCTGTTGAATGTCTTCAATTTTCAGGTTGTTGAAGTAGAAGATGGTAAAGCTGCTCTGGAACAAATTGAGACTCAGGATATTCATTTGCTTATTTCCGGTTATGATCTTCCTGATATGGAAGGTGCAGCTTTGGTTAAGGAAATTCGTAAATCATATTCCAAGGCCAAACTTCCTATCATTGGTTTTTCTCGTATTGCGCAGGCGACTACTACTTCAGAAGTTCTAAAAAGTGGTGCTAATGATTTTATAAACAGCCCATTTGTTCCAGAAGAATTTTATTGTAGAGTTGCTAATACTGTGGATACTGCAGAGTATATCAAAACAATTAAAACAATTTCCGATAATGATTCTTTGACAAACTTGTTCACCCGCAGGTCTTTGTTTAAATATGGCAAAAAATTATTTGGACAGCAAAAACGTTCGGGCGCTACATTGGTTGCTGTAATGTTGGATATTGATAATATTAGTGCTTACAATGAAACGTATGGTCAGATTGTAGGCGATGCGCTAATTAGAGAAGTTGCCACCGTATTAGCTAACCGTTTTCGTAAAGGTGATGTTGTAAGCCGTTACGGTGGAGATACATTTTGTGTTTTATGTGCAGATATGAAGTTGCAATATGTTGAGTCTGTTTTTAAAGAACTGACCGCAAAGATTGCAAAAGATGCTATTGAAATTGGTGAATACCAGCTTAATGTAACAGTGTGCGCTGGAATCAATACTTTAGTCGGAGATAATCTGGAAGATATGGTTGTCGGTGCTGAAAAGTTGCTCCGTGAAGCCAAGAAGAAAGGTCCTGGCAAGGTTGAATGCGGGGCAGTCTAGGTTTTCGGGCGAGAGCAGGGAGTCTGGTTAAAATGAATTTTATTCTGCCTATAGCCTGACTCCTCCATTTTTTTTGTTTCAGATGTAGTCGTTCATACTTGATCTTACAGTATTCCATCTTTGCTGGGACCGGAATTGCTTTTCCTTGCTGAGTTCTTTGCAGTTTTATACTGGTGAACTGGTTTAGATAGGTTAAGGATTTCATCATGAGTATAAAGGTTGATGTGGCTATAAATGTCTTCGGTAAGGTTTATCAGACCGCGCTAGCTGTGCTTTCCCTGCTTGAATGCAGTGGAAAGCACATCAGCACAATTTATTTTCAGGAAGAGCCGCTTACTGCCGAGTATGAATTCAAGAAACATGACGCGATTTTAGAGTATTTCAGTAATAGTGTTGAGCATTATATTCCTAAATTCTGGAACGGGATTGAACCTACAGATGTTAAAAGGGCAGCTTCTTCCGAAGATTATCGCTTGTCTATTAGGTATCAGTATGGTTGGGAGAAAAGTCATGAACGCTATCTGCTTACCATTCATAACGATATTGAGGTCGTTGCAGATATTGTTGGAAACCTTTTAAATGAGCTGGACGGACATTCTGGGGTCGGTGAAATCGGTCAGTGCTGGTGGTGTCCGGCTGGACAGAATGGGCTTTGTGATTCTGAAAAGTATACTGAATTCAAACCCTCCTATCAGTATCTGATGAAGATTTATAATAAGGACATGGATTATTCCCAAAGACGGGCTTATAATTTAGAGCTTGCCGGCCAGTTCAGGGATAATGCATGGCCTTTGCCTGAATGCCGTTTGAATGAGTGGTGTGCGCTGATTGATATGGAGAAGGTCCGCAACGATACCATGCCTTTGGGCAGAGCAGTTCCCTTTGGCGCACGTGTGCCTTCAGGTGCTATGATCGGTGAGAATTGGGATCGTCCAGTCTGTCTTGACGTCGCGGTACAGTGGTTTCGCGATATGTTGCACATGGGGCATACCTTCAAACATTATGACGTGAACAAGGATATAATTCATGATAGGCGTGGAAGTGTGAAGCTTGATTCTGCAGAGGCCTACGTTATTGCGGAGCAGAAGGCGTTGCTCCGGCTTAAGGATAGATTTCCGGAATATTGCGAGTTTGCCGGTTTGTTATAGATTTATTTGAGTGAAGTTAGATTCTCCCCTGATACGCAATTTATCCTTGCTTTTAATTGCGTTCCGATTACTTCTTTTTCATTATGCAAACAGAGTTAAAAATCCCTATTCTTCCCCGCAGGATTGTTTCGCAGCAGTTCAGTGATGCTGATATTGAACGTCTTGCCCAAGGTTTGGCTGATCCTGAAAATCGTATGACTGAGATCATCGGTGCTTTAATCAATGTACATAAGAATGATGTCTGCGATACCCGCGAGATACGCGTAAAATTTAAAGATATGCAGATTGAAGTTGCTCCGGTCAACGGACACATCAATCTGCAGTGCTCCCGTGTTCCCAGAGATTGCCTGTATGATGGACGTAATGTTATCTGGCAGTCAGTTGAGCATATTTCCGCAGTTATCCGAGATATTATTTTTTCCCCGAAATTTGAGTGTGGTACAGATTGTTGCCGTTCAACCAACACCAAAAAATTTGTTGAGCATTCCGGGGTGATGTATCGTGGAGAACGAGGGTTGGTCATGTTCACCTGGGGCGGACATCAGGTCCCTCTTGACGAGTATAATTTTGCCAAGGAACTCGGCTATTGGACTGCGCTTTTCATGCCTGATATGGAAAATATCACCGGGTGCGGTGTCGGGGTTATGAAGGCTCCGTTCAAAGGGGCTCAGGTTGCTTATGGTAAGCAGAATTCCTTTGAACGATTTGGGCATCGCGATTTCATTGGTTTTTCGGAGAAGAAAATACTGGCTGCGGAGGCACCTAATGAACTGGTCACCCAGCTTGTGACTTTCCCGACCATTGAAGAGCGGATGGAAGCCTTTATTCGTGCTTCCCATCGGGGGAAGGTCCATCCTGGTGGTGCCGGAACAGTAGAAGAAATCCTGACAATGCTTGCCCTGCTTTCCATGCCTGAGAACAAGGGTCTCCCTTATGAGTTTGATCTTGTTGAGCGCGGGGGAGGAGTTTATTTCAAAGAGCTGGTCGAGTATCTTAATATCTGCTTCGACGATGCGCTGGACGGTTTGTACAATGTGCATGTGGGCACGGCCCGTTCCTATGCGAATTATGTGGCGTATCAGTCTCAGTATCTGAATACACGTTATCTTTGGAATGATGATCTCGTTTTTGAGCCGCGTATTCAGGAGCCGTTTGAAGTAACCTTTGACTCTATGGAAGGATTGGATCTTTCCCGTAATCAGGAACCTTTTTCACTGTTGATCAATCTGCGCCGTTTCTTTTCTGCAGTAGTTCATCTGACAGTAAAAGATCCGGATATGCTTGATTCATGGGGTGATGACAGGCCGCTGATAAAAGGTGATAAAAAAATTCTGGATGCTACAGACCAGTTGGTTCGAAAGTTGGCCCTGCAGGGCAGGATACATCCCAGCAAGAATAATACACCAGCTTATCGTATTGCGTAGTTTCTGGAAATAGTATGAAAAACTAAAACCGGCCTGTTTTCTCAGGTCGGTTTTTTTATAAATAAATTTATTTACATGGCGGCTCGAATCATGCGTAGCTGTTCGAATGAATAATTCCCGCATAGACCGTTAAATACCGGGCTGAGCTGCATGAGCCCTTCTTCTTTGTAAAATGTGAGTGTGTCTTTCAGACATTCCAGTTCTGAAGCACTGAAATCGAGAATATCCGTCACGTCCACTTTTCCGGCTTCAATACAGGAGGTTAGGTGCGCGTAAACAGTGGCCGGTTTGATCTTGCGGGACTCGGCCACTTTTTCGATATCCATGAGTTCTTCAAAAAGCTCCATGGTTTCCAGTGCAGAAGCGGAAACGGTTGGACCTTCATCTTTGGGCGTAGAGCTGGGCGCTTCCTTTATTTTGTCTTCCGGAATGGGAAAAAGATCATCCGGTCTGCCGTATTTTTCCTGATGTTCCAGCAGAACATCGACAATTGCAGCTCCGTAACGGAAAATTTTCTGGTCGCCAAGACCGCTTATAGCATAAAGCTCGCCG
Organism: Maridesulfovibrio sp.; assembly: GCF_963678865.1. Classification (NCBI taxonomy): domain Bacteria; kingdom Pseudomonadati; phylum Thermodesulfobacteriota; class Desulfovibrionia; order Desulfovibrionales; family Desulfovibrionaceae; genus Maridesulfovibrio; species Maridesulfovibrio sp. Next base: position 159,648 of record NZ_OY787459.1, read on the forward strand.
GCATTCTGCGGACGGTAGCATCCAAGTTCCAGAAGGGTCTTGTCCGCGAAAATAGCGTAGGCCGGTACATGCTGTTCCTGCGCAAGAGTATTTCGGAGTGCGCGTAATGATTCCAGCAATTCCTGTGCTTCCGGGGTGGAAAGGGATGGGCTGTTTGCATCGCCGATAATCAGCTTTTTCCGTGTCCGGCGGGTTTTAGTCTTGGCAAGTACCGGGTCTTTGCGCAGGGCCACTTCTCGTTCCTTACGCAGTACTGCCCAACTTTTGGCATTCAGTTTCAGGGAACCGTAACCTTCTATATCCACATCAACCAGCCCTTGAGAAACCAACTGGCGGTGGATGGAAAGCCATTCGTCGGCGTTGAACTCCTTCCCGATGCCGTAGGTACTCAACTTTTCGTGACCTTGGGCTTTGATGCGTTTGTTATCTTTGCCGAGCAGGATGTCTATCAGATAGTTGGCGCCGAAAAGTTGTTCGGTGCGGTAAATATTTGAAAGAACTTTCTGAGCCGGAATGGTCCCATCAAATGTGGAAGGCGGATTGATGCAGGTAAAGCAGTTTCCGCACGGTTCCTTTAATTCTTCTCCGAAATATGAAAGCAGGGATTGGCGCAGGCAGCCCGGAGATTCGCAGTAAGCGAGCAGGGCGTTAAGCTTGCGCAACTCAAGGGCCTTGCGGTCATCCGGACTGTTCCCGGATATGATCATCCTTTTCAGGAATCCGATGTCCTGAATTCCCACGGACATCCATGCTTCAGCGGGCAGGCCGTCTCGTCCGGCACGACCTGTTTCCTGATAGTAGGCTTCGATGGTCTTGGGCAGGTCCAGATGGGCCACATAACGCACATCCGGTTTGTCGATACCCATGCCGAAAGCAATAGTTGCCACCATGACGATGCCGTCCTCGGCCATGAACCGGGCCTGATTGCTTTCCCGGGTCTGTGCGTCCAGTCCGGCATGGTACGGAAGGGCATTGATACCCTGCTTGCATAGCCATGCGGCGGTTGATTCCACTTTTTTGCGGCTCATGCGGTAGACTATGCCACATTCGGCGAAGTGCTCGTTTTTAATAAAATTGAGCAATTGCCGCTTTTCCTGATCCTTGGGTATTACTGTGTAACGGATATTGGGACGATCAAATCCGGTGGCGAAGATATCTTCGTTACTGAATGAAAGGCGATACAGTATTTCTTTGCGGGTAGGTCCGTCGGCAGTGGCTGTCAGGGCCATGCGCGGTACGGAAGGGAACATTTCCGTGAATATTGATAGCCGCAGGTAGTCGGGGCGAAAGTCGTGTCCCCATTGAGCTACGCAATGGGCTTCATCAATAGCGATCAGGCTGATTTTAATCCCTGAAAGCATGTCCATGAATCCCGGCTGAGCCAACCGTTCAGGAGCCACATAGAGCAGGTCCATGTTATTGCTGTGCAGTTCATGGATTATGTGGTTGGCTTCGGAAGGCTGCACTGATGAATTCAAACAGGCCGCACGCACTCCCATCTGTTGCAGAGCCGCCACCTGATCACGCATCAGGGCAATGAGCGGGGAAATGACAATACCCACTCCCGGACGTAGAATCGCCGGAATTTGGTAACAGGCGGATTTACCGCCCCCGGTGGGCATAAAAACCACGGCATTGCCGCCGCTCATGATGCGGTTGATGACATTCTCCTGCAACCCGCGGAATGATTCATATCCGTAGGTTTGGCGCAGGACGTCTAAAGGAGTGCGCGGTGCAGTCATTGAGGCTACATGGCCCAGCCTTCACCATTGGGGCCGCAGGTCAGTACCTGTGATCCGTTGGCGGTTACGGCGATTGTGTGTTCGAAATGTGCGGAAGGTTTGCCGTCCTTGGTGACTATTGTCCAGTGATCTTTCAGGGTTTCTGTGGACTTGACCCCCGCGTTGATCATGGGCTCCACAGCAATTACAAGACCTTGTTTAAGCTTGAAATCCCTAACAAGCCTGCTGTGGTAGTTGGGTACCTGCGGGGCTTCCCACAGACCTTCACCTATCCCGTGACCGACCAGAGATTCCACTACTGAAAAGCCTGCATTGCGGGCATATTTGGACATTTCCTTGGCTATTTTGCTCCATTTAACGCCCGGTTTGATCCTTTTGATGGCGATACGCAGGCATTCTTCGGTTACGTCCATGAGTTTTTGCTTTTCTTCATCAATTTCACCGATGGCATGAGTGCAGGCGCAGTCTGAGCACCAGCCGTTCAAACGCACGCCTATATCGATGCTTAAAATGTCCCCATTTTCCAGCTTACGTGCGGAAGGGATTCCATGCACAATAGCTTCGTTGATGGACATGCAGCATCCTGCAGGGAAAGGTACTTTGCCCGGAACCCCTTTGAAAAGCGGAATAGCATCGTTGGAGGTGATGAATTTTTCCACTTCGGCATTGATTGCCTCGGTACTTATACCCGGTTCGCACATTTCTTTAGCTACCATATGGGCTTTGTGCAGAAGAATTCCGGCTTCGCGCATGAGGTCGATTTGATTTTTATTCTTTATAATCATTTGGATAACTCCAGAAAATGTTTTGGTAACCGGGACAGGCTACTCTTTACTATATGGAAGTCAACCGGAGATGAAGCCGTTCTTTGCATAGAGCACTTACTTCTGTGAAAAAACAACATTATTTTAAAAATGCTTTACTAAACTTCCTGTTTCCGTATTCTATAAACAGAATAAGAAAAATCTTTGTTGCACAGGATTTGATTCAAAGAACGGCGGTGATTTCATGGAACATAAATATTCGGGTAAAGTCATATCCGTGCGGGGGAGCGTGGTGGACGTGCGTTTTTCCGAAGCAATACCTCCTTTGCTTTCAGTCATGTATTCCGCCGGTGAGAAGGCGGTGACTCTTGAAGTTGCCGATCATCTGGACATGAATTCTGTTCGTGCTATTGCCATGACCCCTACCGGAGGATTGTCCCGTGGTGAGACTGTCTACTGTAACGGAGAAACAGTGCATACTCCTGTCGGTGAAGGGTTGCTGGGCCGGGTACTTAATGTGTTCGGTGATCCGGTAGACGGCAGAAGCTTGCCCGAAGACATGGAGTTTCGTTCTATCCACAACAAGCCCATCCCGCTTGACCGGCGTGTTGTTTCCGAAGAAATCTTTACTACCGGAATCAAAGTAATCGACCTGCTCATGCCTCTTGAAAAGGGTGGTAAGGCCGGACTTTTTGGTGGGGCAGGGGTAGGCAAGACAGTGCTCATTACTGAGCTGATCAACAACATGGTGGGTGCTCATAGCGGCATCAGTATTTTTTGCGGAATCGGCGAGCGCTGCCGCGAGGGAGAAGAGCTTTATCGGGAGATGGGAGATGCCGGGGTGCTTGATAATACAGTCATGGTTTTCGGACAGATGAATGAGCCTCCGGGGGCGCGGTTTCGTACCGGGCATACAGCCCTGACTATTGCCGAGCATTTCCGGGATGATCAGGGTAAGGATGTGCTTTTGCTCATCGATAATATTTTTCGTTTCATTCAGGCCGGGATGGAGCTTTCAGGGTTGTTGGGCCGTTTACCATCGCGTATGGGCTATCAGCCTACTCTCGGTTCCGATCTAGCAGAATTGCAGGAGCGCATTTCTTCAAGCAGTTCCGGGGCCATTACTTCCATTCAGGCTGTATATGTTCCAGCCGATGACCTGACTGACCCTGCTGCGACTCATACTTTTTCTCATCTTTCCTCATCCATAGTCCTTTCCCGCAAGCGTGCCGGCGAAGGATTTTATCCGGCGGTGGATCCGCTGGAATCCCGGTCCATGATGCTTTCCCCTGCAATTGTAGGGCAGCGGCATTATGATGTGGCCCGTGAGGTCCGCCGTACTCTGGCTCAGTATGAAGATCTTAAGGACATTATCGCCATGCTCGGCCTTGAAGAACTTTCCCGCGAGGATCGCAGTATCGTTTTTCGGGCGCGCAGGTTGGAGCGGTTCATGACCCAGCCTTTCAGCACTACTAAGCATTTTACCGGTATGGAAGGACGGCTTGTCTCCCTTGATGATACGATTGTCGGCTGCGAGCTGATTTTGAATGATGATTTTCCCGATGCGTCTGAACGGGATTTTTACATGATCGGTTCAATTGAGGAGGTTGTTAAATGAGGCTCAAGATACTGGTTCCCGCGGGGCTTTTTCTGGACCGACTTGTGGATAAGATTTTGGCAGAGAGCACTATGGGCGGATTTTGCCTGCTGCCTAATCATATCGATACCGCTTCGGCTCTGGCTCCTGGGATTTTAACATATGAGGCAGAGGGAGAGGCATATCATCTGGCGGTAAACGGCGGGGTACTTGTTAAAAAGGGTGAGGACGTGAGGGTTTCCTCCCGTGCTGCTGTTGCCGGGGAGCTTGGTAAGTTGGAGGCGGAAGTTTTACGTATGCAGGATGAGGCCGCAGAGGCAGAGAAGTCGGCCCGCAGCGCGGTAGCCCGGCTGGAAGCTGGATTCGTGCGAACTCTCATTGAAGTGGAGACCGCATGAGTGAGCAACAGTCCGGTGACCGTAAGCAGGATGAATTTCGTCAGACGGTCGGCTCCAAAGAGCAGCGCAGGATTCGTGCTGAGCAGACAGGAACTGTGGGGACTTGGTCAGCTTTCGGGGCCATGGGGGCAGTAGGATGGCTGGTTGCTCTACCAGTAGTGCTGGGAAGTCTGCTGGGAGCGTGGCTGGATTACCGCTGGCCTGCTGAAATCAACTGGACCATGACCATGCTCGGGACCGGACTGGCAGTAGGGTGTTTGTTGGCCGGAATATGGATGAACAGGGAAAAGAATAAGATTATCAAGGAACGTGAAAAATGGGAGCAGTGTGACGTAGAGGAGAAAAGCAAAAATAATGATCATCAGTAATCTCATGATAATCGTTGCCGCTTTCGGTTTTGGTTTGCTTCTGTCCGCAATTCATTTCGGCGGACTATGGCTGACTGTGCGTATGTTGCCTCGCTGTGAAAGGCCCCGTTTATTTTTTTGGTCCAGTTATCTGGGCCGCTACGGTATTACCCTTTGGGGTTTTGCGCAGGTTATGGGGCAAGGTCCTCTGCCGTTTGTTTTTGCCTTTTTAGGTTTCTATTTATTACGGTCCTACGTGCTGGCAAGTCATTGCGGTATGGGAGTGCTGGAATTTGTTAAAATCAAGAGGTCTGAATGGAAATAAGCCCGGACCATATTATTTATTTCAGTTTTGGATTGTTCAAGCTGAATGCCACCATTGTTTATACATGGCTGGTTATGGTCCTGCTTGTGTTGTTTTCGTGGTTTGTAACTCGTAGAGTCACTTCTTCTGCACAAATTTCAGATCAGCAAAATTTGTTGGAAGTGTTGGTGGGCGGATTGCTTTCCCAGATCAAGGATGCCACCAATCATCCGCCGGAGAAGTTTCTGCCTCTGCTCGGAACGCTGTTTATCTTCATTCTCATATCCAATCTGTTGTCGGCCGTTCCGGGATTCAAGCCGCCTACAGGCTCTCTTTCCACCACGTCCGCGTTCAGTTTGATCGTTTTTTTCGCTGTTCCCTATTATGGTATAAGGGAGAACGGCTTGTTGAATTATTTAAAAAGTTACGTGCAGCCTTCACCGTTTATGCTGCCGTTCAACATAATCGGTGAGGTCAGCAGAACTTTTGCTCTGGCGGTGCGTCTGTTCGGCAACATACTTAGCGGGACCATGATGGGGGCTATTCTATTGGTAATAATGCCTCTGTTTGTACCGGTGATTATGCAGATGCTCGGGCTGCTTATCGGAGTAGTGCAGGCATATATTTTTACCGTGCTTGCGGCGGTCTTCATCGCCGCAGGTCTTGAAGTGCATGAAAGTTGATGCGCTTAGCGTTTTTGGATGAAAATATTTTGCCTCTGGCGGCTTAAACCCTTTTTGTAAAAAGGGTTTAAGAATCCCAAAAACTTTTAGTATGGCTTCGCCACCTATTTATTTGAGAGGCATACTATTGCGCTAATTGCGAAGCATATTGAAAAGTTTTGAGGGGATGGGGTCTGGGGAAGGGGAACTTTTCCCAAAAGTTCCCCTTCCCCAGCCGCCGGAGGCAGTTAAAAAGGAGGTAACTATGGAAACTCTTGGTTGGATTGCTTTTGGGTCGATTATTGCGGCCGGGCTTTGCATGGGAATCGGGGCCATCGGTCCTGCTATCGGTGAGGGGATGGCCCTCTCGCGGGCGTTGAGTTCCATCGCCCAGCAGCCGGATGAGACCAATACCATTGTGAAGTTCTTGTTTGTTGGTATGGCGATGGTTGAGTCAACTGCTATTTATTGCTTTGTTCTGGCAATGATCCTTCTTTTTGCTAATCCGTTTTGGTCTTATTTTCTTGAAAAGGCCGGAGGCTGAAAATGTTATTGGACTGGTTCACGATAATTGCCCAGATCGTGAATTTCTTTGTGCTTATCGCATTGCTCAGGTTGTTTCTGTATAAGCCTATTGTTACGGCCATGCAGCAACGTAAGGAGCGTCTTGCCTTGGAAACGCAAACACTGCTTAAGGACCGTGCTGAAGCGAAGGCCCTTAGCGCAGAGCTCCGACGTCGGCACGAGGATATTGAAAACCGTGAATCCCGCGTCATGGCCGAAATTCATGCTGAGGCTGAAAAGTGGCGGAAACTGGCAATGGATTCCGCTCGTGGCGAGATTGAAATTATGCGCAGGGAATGGCTTGCTGCTTTAGAGCGCGAAAAGGAAAGTGCTGCGTTAAATCTGCGCAAGAAAATCGTCCATGAAGTCTCCGCCACAGCTGCCCGTATTGTGCAGGACCTTTCCGGTAGTGATTTTGAACAGTTGATTTTAAACGGTTTTATGCAGCGTATTGATGCCGAGGCCCGCAACATTGATTGCGGTAATTCGGAAATCTTAATTCGTACAGGCTTTAAGCATACCGGCCTGCAAGAACAAAGTCTTAGGCAATTGCTTGAAGAATTGTTTCCGGTCCGTAATGAACGAATATTTTCAACTGATCCCGGATTGGGCCTTGGCATTGAGTTGATTGCCGGGGACCGCAAATGGGAATGGAATCTGAACTCATACGTAGCTGAATTAGAACAAAAAATTTTGATGGAAATAAATAGCTGAACTTCCCGCATGATTTTTCAAGCGAAGCGGCGAAGCCTATTAAAAAGTTTTGAAAAGGAGAGCCGCCGGAGGCATCCATGTCATTTCTGGAAAAAAATATAAATCAAGCCTTGAACGCTCATGAAAAGGGCCGCGAGAATATGGACTACAGCCCGGATTCCCGTGAAGTGGGCCGTGTGCTGTCATTGGCTCGCGGCGTGGCTCGGGTACAGGGGCTTGGTTCGGTGCGCTCGGAAGAGCTGATCACACTTGGTAATAATGTTCCGGGAATGGCTCTTGATTTATTGCCGGACTCAATCGGTGTGGCGCTGCTGGGCGCGAATACTGAGCTTAAGGCCGGGGATGAAGCTGTTTTGTCCGGTACTGTATTGAGTGTTCCCGTGGGGGATTCTTTGATCGGGCGCATTGTGGACCCGCTGGGCAATCCGTTGGACGGGGGACCTGAGCCTGAGACATTTCAGACTCGCGTGGTTGAATCGGAAGCACCACCTATCCTGATGCGCGCTCCTGTGGATACACCTATGGCCAGCGGTATTAAGGTCATTGATACGCTGATTCCTATCGGACGCGGACAGCGTGAGTTGATTCTCGGTGACCGCCAGACCGGAAAGACTTCCATAGCCCTCGACATTATCTTGAATCAGAAAAAGGGTGACGTAGTTTGCGTATATTGCGCTATCGCTCGACGCAGCACCTCTGTGGCAAGGGTCATGGATACTTTGCGTAACCACGGGGCTATGGATTACACTTTTGCGGTCGTGGTTGATGGTGATGCTCCCTCGGGAATGCAGTATATTGCCCCCTATGCTGCAACAAGTATGGCTGAATATTTTATGGAGCAAGGCAAGGATGTACTTATTGTCTATGATGATTTGACCCGCCATGCTCAGGCTTATAGACAGCTCAGCCTGCTTATGCGCCGACCTCCGGGGCGAGAGGCTTTTCCGGGCGATATTTTCTATATTCACTCCAGATTGCTGGAGCGTTCCACGAGGCTTAAGCCGGAACATGGAGGCGGAACACTTACAGCATTGCCTATAGTTGAAACTGAAGCCCAGAATATTTCGGCTTATATCCCTACCAATCTTATTTCCATTACCGATGGGCAGATCTACCTTTCCCCGGTTCTGTTTCAGAAAGGCATGCTCCCGGCAATAGATGTGGGTAAGTCGGTTTCTCGCGTGGGCGGACGTGCACAGCCCAAGGCATATCGTAAAGTTTCCGGCGATCTGCGTTTAACCTATTCCCAGTTTCAAGAGTTGGAGGCTTTTGCTCGGTTCGGTACGAGGTTGGATCAGGAGACCAGAAATCGTATTGAGCATGGGCTGAGGGTGCGTGAACTGCTTAAACAGGATCGAATTTCTCCGCTCAGTGCCGTGCAGCAGGTGGTCGTTCTCTGGGCTGTAGCCCTTGGATTGCTGGACGATACCCCGCTGGAACAAATTGCCGAGGTTCAGCAGTTCCTGTTGAGCTCTATGGAACAAAATTTTGAACCCATTGACCGTTTGGTTCAGGCTGACCCAAAGGATGAAATTTGGGCCGAGCTTGAGAAAGCGCTTGGTCAGCAGATGCGTAAGTGGAGGGAGGCCCATGCAGCAGCTTGAGGCTGTACGCAAGAAAATTGCGACTACAGGTGACCTGCTTTCAGTGGTCAAGACCATGAAGGCCCTTGCTGCGGTTAATCTCCGTCATTTTGAAAACGCAGCCAAGGGAGTCGGCGAGTATGCCGAGGTCATTGAGCAGGGCTGGACCGTCTTTTTCCGCAATGCCGGAATACTTTCCCGTGGTCTACGGAAAGATGTGGCTGTAGTACTGGCAATAGGTTCCGATCAAGGGATGTGCGGTCAGTTTAACGAGCTGGCCAGAGTCGAGACCGTGAAAGTTGTGGATGAAATGCGTAGCGCCGGGCAGAAAGTCATCTGCTGGACCTGTGGGGAACGGTTGCGGGGTGCGTTGGAGGATTCCGGCATTGAGGTTGATTTAAATTTTCGTGTTCCGGGCAGCTTGCGTGGTGTTAATTCCGTTGTTGATGAGATTGAGCAGCATCTGGGAGAGTGGCGCAATAAGCGCGGAATGAACCGGTTCAGCATAGTTAACAATTTGCACATCAGTAATGGGGCCAAGGTTGCGGCCCGTCATATTCTTCCCCTTAACAAGCGTAGCGGAAGCATGGAATGGGATGGAAAATGTCTGCCCATGACCAATGTTCCGATCCATGATTTATTCTCAAGTTTATTCAGTGAATATCTATACATCTCCGTATATGGCGGAATTGTTCAATCTTTAGCTGCCGAGAACAGCTTCCGCCTCGCCGCTATGCAGGTAGCCGAGAAAAATATCATTGAGCATGTTGAGAGCCTTGAGTCTGAATACCGCACTACCCGGCAGGGCAACATCACCGGTGAGTTACTTGATATTGTAGCTGGAGTGGAGGCAGTTGTCGGGGGGTGATTGACACAATAGCTTTCTAACCCCAAAATAAAACTCCCCCGCCTGCATCAGCAAGCGGGGGAGTTTCATGTGGTATGTTATCCGTCTATAGGAAGAAGGTCTTAGTTGGCTTCAAAAGCTGCTTTGGGGCGAACGTATTTCACGAAGAATGCGCCGAATGCCGCTACTGCTGCTGCGATACCGATCATGATGGAGATGTTCATGTCCAGTCCGAAACCGATCTTGGCCTGACAGATGAATGTGGCGACAACTGCGGTCATGAAGGTTGCGGGGATGGATGCGATCCAGTGCATTTTTGCTTTCTGGGCAAGGTATACTGCGGAAGTCCAGAGAACGAGCATGGACAGGCACTGGTTGGAGAAACCGAAGTATCTCCAGATTGCGGAGAAGTTCTGGGTGGAGATAATGTAGCCCAGAGCGAACAGGGGTATTGCTATAAGCAGACGTTTGATAGCGGGACCCTGATCCATTTTGAAGGTTTCCGCTACGATAAGTCTGGTGGAGCGGAAAGCGGTGTCACCACTGGTGATGGGCAGGATTACAACTGCGATGATAGCGAAGATGCCGCCTACGGGGCCGAGCAGGGAGTTTGCAACTTCAGATACTACTGCGGAAGGGGAACCGGCAGCGATAACTGCGTTGAGTGCTTCGGGAGATTCGTAGAAGGACAGGCCGAGAGTACACCAGATCAGGCCGATGATACCTTCGATGATCATTGCGCCGTAGAATACGGGACGGCCTTCTTTTTCATTTTTTACACAACGGGCCATAAGCGGGGACTGAGTAGCGTGGAAGCCGCTGATTGCACCGCAGGACAGGGTGATGAAAAGAAGGGGCCAGATGGGCTTGTCGCCGGGGTGGAAGTTAACCGCGAAATCAAGGTTGGGCAGCATGGTGTGGCCGCTGAACATAAGTGCTACTGCGAGGGATACGGTCATAACCAGAAGCAGTGCGCCGAATATGGGGTAGAGTTTACCGATGAGTTTATCAATGGGCAGGATGGTTGCGAGGAAGTAGTAACCGAAGATGCAGGCCACGAGGATTCCGGTCTCTATGCCGGTGAGCCCGGTCAGCAGCTTTGCGGGGGCGAGTACGAATACAACACCGACCAGCATGAGCAGTACGAACGCGAACACACGCATTACCTGACGAGCCGTCATGCCGAGGTATTCACCGACCAGTTCGGGAACGGATGCGCCGTTGTTGCGGATGGAGAGCATGCCGCTGAAATAGTCATGTACGGCTCCGGCAAAGATACAGCCGATAACAATCCAGAGAAGGGCTACGGGACCGTAAAGAGCACCTAGAATGGGGCCGAAGATGGGGCCGATTCCGGCGATGTCCAGAACCTGAATAAACATGAGTTTCCACATGGGCATGGGCATGTAGTCAACATCATCACGCATGGCGTATGCGGGAGTGGTGCGGTTTGCATCAGGCGCGAACACGTTGTCCACGAATTTACCATAGATAATATAACCGACGATAAGTGCTGCCACACAGGCAAAGAAAAATAGCATAAGAAGTTCCTCCGTCCTTTTGCTGAAAAAATTTATGCGCTTCTTATCTCATAAAGGAGGGGGGCAATTCTATGCTTTGTGTTTGAAATGCCGTTTTCGATGTTTGAAACGACTTATAGCTGTCGAGAGGGGGCCTCTCATAAAAAAGCCTGACGCGATCATAAATCACGTCAGGCTTTTCAGTAACCGGTGTGAAATAAAAAATTACTTAACCAGCTCTCTTGCGAACTCAACAGCTTTTTGTCTGGCTTCTTCCCCAAGCTCTTCCGGGTTCTTGCAGCCGCCTAAAAACAGTGACGCGGTGTGGTTGGTCAGGTGAGGTTTTTTCATTCTGGAGAACGCGGTAAATGTTTCTGCAGCGTTGTTTTCGTAAGGTCCGCCGCCGGTGACAAGGAAACCGTGGCGCTGGTCCTTGATGAGGGAAGCGTGGGTCGGCATATGGTAGTCCACGTACAGGCTGTAGGTCCTGTCTATTACTGTCTTGAGCTGTGCGGAGGGACCCCAGAAGTAGAGCGGTGAAGCAAAGACCACGGCGTCGGAAGCTACCATCTGTTCCAGAATTGCCGGGATGTCGTCTTTAATCACGCAGCCTATCTCTTCCGGTTTTTCCTTACACTTCATACAAGCCATGCAACCTTTCATTTCTTTGTCGTGAAGGTAGATGGTTTCAACTTCGTGACCCATTTCCTTGAGTTCTTCTTCAACCCATTCGATCATTTTTGCGGTATGGCCTTTTTTTCTGGCACTGCCTTGAAGGCAAAGAACTTTCACTTTTTGCTCCTGAATTTTTATTGATAATGGTGATTAATCAGGCGTGATAGAGTAATACGCCTGTGTTTAAAATAACTTGAAGTATGATTGGCGCAGGCTAATCAAGAATGGATCTGTGCGCAATCTCCAAATGGTAGAATTCTCAAGTTAATGCTCGTTTTTAAGCTCTTTGACGACTTCATTAACAGCGCGGTTGAAAAGTTTCATGACCTGTCCCTCAGTCTGGGGGCGTCCTTTTTTGAAGATAAAAATGGGGACGGCCTTGTTTTTCTTTTCGGAGTAAAAGTAGAAAAGCCGTAACCCCTTGCGGGGTGAGATTCGCAGGATTCTGATGGCAACCCGGACTTTGCGCAGGGCAATTTTGTTGAGGCCCCGGTAAACGACACCCCGGGCCGGGCGCTTTATAATTTTTTTCTTGGCGCGGGTGATGTCCCGTTCAGCCTGCGGATATTTTTTGAGCAGGCTTTTTTCGTAGCGTAAATAGGCGTCTGTTTCTTGAAGCAGGATCATCCTAAAGCACCTCCTCAAGCTCACTGAGCGAGTGCTGGATTTCCGGGTCTGAGGCGATGGAAAGGTCCAGCACCAGATCATTCCAGTCCAGCACCGGACCGGTCAGTCTTCTTCCGGCCCAGCGGGCGAAAGGTGAGGGCTGTGTGCAGAGTAGCATGTGTGTCTCTGTCAACCGGTCTTTAAGTATGATTGCTTTTTGCAGCACACTCATACACCCGGCATCAGCATTGATGTGGCAGGATGCTTCCTGCCAGTCTTTGGAAAAATTACGGATGACAATACGGCTGAGGCTTTTGATTACGAATAGGGTCCTGATTGTGCTGTATAGTTTGATGCCCGAGGTGGATTTAGAGTGCACTGTTTCGTGCAGGGTCTTGATGCGTGCGGAAAAGGAATCAAATATGCGGGTATTGCAGGAGCATTTATTCATAGTTGCGGCCTTTAATTAATGGATTTGCAAGATTCAATTTAGAGCAGCCTAGTTTTTTTGGCAAGATTCTATCTTGTCTTACCGGTAAACTCCTGCATTTGAACTGCGGTGCGCAACTTAGGAACGCGGAAGGTTATTTCAGTCCCCTTTTCTTCTTCACTGGCAATAGCCATTTTATATTGCGGACCGTAAATCTGTTCCAGACGTTGAATGCAGTTGCGGACCCCGATTCCTTTTTCGCGGGAATCGATTTTCTTTTTGGCGTAGATGGCTTCAATTTGTTCCCGCGCCATTCCGATTCCGTCATCTATGATAGAGACGTCCATTTCTTCATTATCACAATGAATTTTAATGGTGATTGTCCCACCTTCTTCACGGCCCATTAGACCGTGTTTAACGCTGTTTTCCACCAGCGGCTGGATGATTAGGGGGGGGATTGGCCAGTCAAGACATGTTTCCTCTACATTCAAATCAACTTTGATGCGTTCGCCGAAACGGGCCTGCTCAATGGCCAGATAGCTTTGCAACTGCGCAAGTTCTTCGTGCAGGGGAACGTAACCACGGCTGCTGTCGAGGTTTTTGCGCATATATTTTGAAAGCTCCAGCAAAAGTTCACGGGCGCGGTCCGGATTGGTCCGGCAGAAAGATGTGACTGTGTTCAGAGAATTGAACAGGAAGTGGGGGTTGATCTGGGCCTGTAAACGGCGGATTTCCGCATGGCTCAGCATTTGTTCCTTTATCTGGATTTCTTCCAATTCCAGCTGGGTGGAGCAAAGATTGGCCAGCCCTTTAGCCATTTCAAAGGAGAGTTGGTCCAGCTGGTTTTTACGGGTTCCATACAGTTTGAGTGTGCCGACGACTTCACCGTTTTTATGTAGGGGAACCACAGCCGCAGATGTGAATGGACAGCCCGGATGAGCGCAACCGATTATTTTACTGCTTTCCAAAAACAAAGGTTCTCCTTCAGTGAGGACCTTCCATGTGGATTCAGTACGGATTTTTTTTCCGGGTAGATGGTGATCTGCCCCTGCTCCAACATGGGCCAGCACATTAACGTTGTCGCTAATGGCAACAGCCGCTGCGGTGAGGTGGGCGTAGATGATCTTGGCCGTTTCCTGCGCTGAATCCATGGTCAGCCCTGATCTCAGATGGCTGACAGTAAGGTTGGCGATATCGAGAATGTGCTGGGCCTTGACGGAATCCTGCTTGGTGCCGTGGCGGAAAACTACATTGATCACCTGTGCGAACAGGGCTGCGCCGAATGTGTTCAGCACTATCATGGGCATTGCTATGAGCTTCACCAGCTGCAGGGCCTCTTTATAGGGGTGAGAGAGGTAAAGGACCATGATCATATGGAGGATCTCACCCCCAAAGGCAAGCCCGGCTGCGGCCCGCCAGTCCATTTTATTGGTTAGATGCAGAGAGACTATTCCGGCTGCAAGGCCTTCGATCATGGTTGCCGTTCCGCAAGGGATGGCACTGAATCCACCTATATCGATTAATATACGGTGTCCTCCTGCAATCAGCCCTGCGCCGAGGCCCACTAGCGGTCCTCCGAACAATCCACCGGTAATAACCGCCATGGCACGTAGGTTTGCAACGGATTGGAATACGAAGTTCCCGCCGTAAGTTCCTAGAATACCGCAAATTCCAAAAATAAGTATCTGCAGAATGGTATTGGTTCTGGGAGAACTCTGGCGGAATCCGATTCTATGAATCGGAGTAATAGTCAAGAGCAGGAAAGCTCCTGCTACGATCAGGCCGAACCGTTCGGCAAGAGTGATAATTAAAGTTTCTGGATTCATAATAATATATTAGTAAAATTTAACTGACGAAGCTGCGATACAAATTAAAAAGCTTGAAAGATTCCAGCGAAAATTTTCCAAAGCTTTCTTACCTATAGCCGTTAGGCGAGAGTTTTTTGCTCGGGTCTTACGGAGATAAAGCAGCACTGGATACTGGAGATATTTTTAAGCCAACCCTAAACGCTGGCGGAAATTTTTGACTCGGCCTTTGCTGATGATGATTTCCTGCTCAGCAATATGTTTCATGGTGACCACATATTTGCCATTAAACCACGGGGCAAAATCGCGCACATGGGTAAGATTGACCATCTCGCTCCGACTGGTACGGAAGAACGGCTGGCCCTGTAGTCGTTCTTCAAGTTTATCAAGAGTTTTGTCTCCGTTGCAGGGAAATATGCCTTTGGCCGTGTATATCATTATTTTCCGTTCTTCGACCCGGCAAAGAATGACATCGGAAGGTTCAAGCAGCAGGATGCGTCCGTTGGCTTCGACTGAGATGCGCAGAACCTTCGTATTCATACCCATGGAGTTGAGCAGGGCGTTCATATCCGGCAGTTCAACCTTTTCTTCACAATTGGCGTAAACAAGGCACCGGACCCGTTTAATACTTTTTTCCAGTCTTTCCCGTGATAGGGGTTTGAGGATATAGTCCACCGCATTTTCCTCAAAGGCCTGCAGGGCATACTCATCATATGCAGTAGCAAATACCACCAGTGGAGGTTCAGGAAATTGCATTATTTCCTGCAGGACATGAAAACCGTTTTTACCGGGCATCTGGATATCTAGAAAAACAAGATCCGGTTCTTTTTCCGCAATGATCTTCACTCCCTGTGATGCAGAGTTTGCGGTTCCTATGACACTGATATCACTGAAGTCCGAAAGCAGAAAATTCAATTCATCAATGGCTGGTATTTCGTCATCTATGAGGATGCAGCGTATTTTTTGTGATGAGGGCATCAAATTATCCGGTTGTGGGGTTTGGATTACGTATTTTCATGGATAAAGATAAATCCGGCTAAAAGCAAATGTACGGATTAAGCAATTTCCACTTATATTTTTCAATTCGTCATTGCCTCAATAATGGCAAATGAGCTAAATAGAGATTAAAGGAAAGGCCTTGTCAGTCATTAATAATCAAACATACGGGTGGTTTTCATGAACGGAACTGGAAAAGTTGCGGTTGACGCTATGTCACAAATGCAGATTGATCTTATGAACCCTGATTCAGTAAGTAAATTTGCTGAAGACGCCATAGCTTTTGTCAGTGTGAATGGCTTGCGTATTTTAGTAGCTTTGCTTGTTTTACTGGTGGGGCGTCTTGTTTCCCGGCAGATTTCCAATTTAGTCAAGAAAGTTATGATCAAGGCTAAGGTTGACGATATTCTGACCACTTTTATCGCCACTATCATTTACTATGCTTTATTGTCGGCATTTGTTGTTGCAGCACTAGGCCAAGCAGGAATTAATGTTACTTCGTTTCTCGCTGTTTTAGGTGCCGCCGGTCTTGCTATCGGTCTTGCCCTGAAAGACACCCTTGCCAACTTTGCCGCCGGAGTTATGCTGATTTTGTTCCGCATGTTCAAAAAGGGCGATTACGTTACTATCGCCGGGACTTCCGGTACTGTTCAGGAACTGTCGGCTTTTTACACGGAACTTTCCACTCCCGATAATCAAAGGGTGGTTGTGCCTAATTCATCTATTCTCGGTGCGGTAATTGTCAACACCTCTGCCCATAAAACAAGGCGCCTCGATTTGATTATAGGCATTGGATATGAGGATGATATTGAAAAGGCTAAATCCGTAATTAAATCAATTCTGGATGCAGAAGACAGGGTTCTAAATTTTCCTGAACCGTTGATTGCTGTCGGTAATCTCGGAGATTCGAGCATTGATATTTTTGTGCGTCCATGGGTCGGCAGTGCGGACTATTGGGCCACCAAGTTTGCTCTGCTGGAGAAAATCAAGATTTCATTTGATGAAGCCGGTATATCCATTCCTTATCCGCAAAGCGATGTGCATATGCACAATGTAGAGTAATAAAAAGGGTTGCAGACTATGCCTGCAACCCTTTTTATTTTATTGGTTATTCAGCTTTGTGAACCACAATCTGGTCAAAGGGGATTCCCCAGCCGAAGTTGGTGCAGGCTTCGACACTGTAGCGTTGCAGGGCGCGTTGCAGGCGTCCGTAGAGGGCTGCAATATCTCTATGGAAATCAGCGATGATAACCAGATTAAGCGATGATGCACCAGCGGATTCAAATTCCACGTTCAGGTTCAGCACGTGTTCGGTGTAGCCGTCTTCTTCCAGTTTGGCTGCAATAAACTCTTTGGCCTGTGCAACAATGCCGGATGTGCAATCAGCCTGATGGGCATAGTCGATGCCGAATACCGATTTCAGGCGGAAATTGCGGGACAGGTTTTTGGGGTTCAGACCCAGAAAATCAGAAGTCTGATAGGTTACGTAGGTTCCGCCGCGCTGGACCAGTTCCACCATATCAGGGGACTGGCTGACGACTTTACCGCGTACTCCGTCAGAGAGTATTACCCAGTCGTCAATCATGCACGGGAACCACGGTTCATTTTTGCCGACCGGACGGGAAACGACATTTTCCAGTTTACCAATGGGCAGTCTGATGCGGCTGGGGTCGAGGGCCGGGTTTTTAAGTTTGGCGAAAAGTGCCAGCCTGTCTACCTGCCAGGGTACTCCGTTGTATGTGATACGTTCATTTTCACGGACAGAACCGAGGTTGAGAATAAGTTTTACCTGCTCATAGTAGCGGGTGAAACCTTCCCGTGCAGTCCAGAGTGCGCCGATGATGAAAATGATGGCAATGCTAAGCAGGAACCAGTCACCGGATATGTAAAGGGTAAAAAGAGAGGCAGAAGTCGCGGCAATGACTGTGAAGATAAGCAGCAGGACTTCAATTAACCGGATGTAGAATGGGCGTTCTTTGGTTTTGAAAGCCGGGTGGCTTTTCTTGAATACTTTGTCCACAAAGCGGAAAAAGAAAAAAACTCCGGCAAAGGCCAGTATGGAGAGGAGAATGTTTTTGCCGCGGCTTTTAAAAAAGACAGCCATAACCTTTTTAGTGGACTCGTAAAAAGACTGTTTGTCCTTGGTCAGTTCCGCCAGCTCAAAACGGGCTACATCCAGTTGGTTATCAATATTGGTTTTGCGTTTTTCAAAATCAGCTCTGAGAGTGCCCAGCTCTGTTTTCAGTGCAGGGGATTTGGCTGCGGCAATCAGGGTATCAATGCTTTTTACGGCTTCTTCTGCTCTGGGCAGACGGCTTTCAAAATAAGCGACCCGGCTTTTCAAGCGTTCAATCTGACGCGGGCGTTTTGTCATTTCTTTCAGTTCCTGAAGCAGCGGACGGACCAGTGTTTCCACTTCTTCCTGCCAGACAAAATTGTGCTGTGAGTCTTCATTGAATATGGCAAGGTCAAGGCCGGTGGCTACTTTGATGAAATTCTGGCTGACGTTATGGAGCTGTTGTTTCAGATCGTTCAATTTGGCTGCGAGAGCTTCTTTGTCCATCTGATGAGGTGGCTTTTTCAGCAGTTTTTTTGTGTCTTCTATCTGCTTTTCGAGCTCTGATTTATACTGCAGCAGGTTTGCAAGAGTTTCAGCCTGAGATGTATGTTGGTCTACCAGTGATTCCGTTGACTTCATCGCAGGCACAGAAGTTAATGTTTCAGTCTGTGCTATGGAGCTGGTTGGGCTATGGAGCAGAAGAATTGCAAATAAAATAGCAATCACCGGGAGTATGCGATAACTCTTAGTTTTCATTGTTTATTCCTGAATATATTAAAAATTAAAACCATCATTAAACTGTTAGCTAAAATCTTTTGGTTAGATCAAGCATTAATTGTTGAAGGTTTTCCGTCAAAAAAACAGGCATGTAAATAACATGCCTGCCTGAAATAATGAAATAATATCTGGTTGTGATTTTATATATCTACATGGCTTTCGTTTAAAATTACTTTACCTGCCCTGGTTTCAATTACAGCGCCTAAAGCTTCAATTACCGAGCTGTCGTATTTTTTGTCGGCCATGCTTTGTAAAATTTCAACTGCCTGCCGTGCGGTCTTGGCCTTGCGGTAGGAGCGTTTCTGAACAAGGGCACTGAAGGTGTTGGTCACTCCGAGAATTCTGGCCAGAGTGGAAATGCTCTTTCCCTCCAACTGGTTGGGATACCCTGTACCGTCTAGGGTCTCCTGCATCTGCCAGATTGTCTGGGTGATAGGCAGGTCGAATTCAACGCCTTCAAGTATTCTACAGGTATGCTCAATGTATCTTTGTGTTTCTTTAATTTCTTCCGGGGTCAGTTTCCCTTCTTTCTCCATGATTTCACGGGGGACAAAGGTTTTACCAACCTGTGAAAGAATTGCAGCCGCTTCAACTGTGGCACAGTCAGCGTCACTGAGGAGCAGGGTTTCGGCAATCTCAAGGGCCAGTTTACGCATGAGGGAAGTATGACCGTCTAGAAAAGGGACACTTTCCACCGCACGGATCAGTGCGTTAATGACTTGCTGACGTACTTCAATACCTCTTTCGGAGGCCATTTTTTCACTGGTAACATCGCGGTAAACCGTAAGGATTGAGTCTCCTTCCTCTTCAACAGAACAGGGAACGAAAGTCACCTGCAGGGTTGAAGTGCCGGCTCCTCTGGTCAGGGTTATTTCTTCACTGTAGGTGCTGTTGGACATACTGACCATCTCGTCTCCATGAGAGAGAGCTTCGGCCTCATTATGATCGAAAACCTGGTTATCAGTAAGGTTGAGGGCGTCGGTTTTATTCAGCCCGGTTAAATCCATGAAGGATTTGTTCACGTGTAAAAATGTTCCACTCTCACTCTTTTTGAGGCTTACCGGTTCCGGAAGGGAATTATTCACAATGCGCAGCAGTGCGAGTTCTTTCTGCAGGACCGGAAGTTTTTTTTCCAGCCTTGAACTTTTAAGGTGGTATTTTCGGGTGGAAGCGATAAAGCGGACAGTAAGAATGAAAAATATAATCCCGGCAAGGGCCAAGCTAGCGAAGATAATACTTTCCTGTTTGTATATTGTGAAAATCCGGTCTGCTACAGCCGTGTCGGTCTCTATCATGACCCACCAGTTGACCACAGGGATGAACTGCGCTGATGAGTATACTTTTTTGCTCATGGAAAGGTCGGTCCTGATCCCGAAAAGAACTTCGCTGACTCCGGCAAAAGAGACTTTCATAGCCTGAAGTTTAAGTGTTTCCGGGTAACTGAAGACCGTTTCTTCACTTGTGTCACCGTTTTGCTGAATAAGATGGATTGAGCTTTTGTACTTGAATGTGCGTTCTGATTCCAGAAAAGCACGCAGGATTGAAGTCATGGGAACTTCAAGCATGAGTATCAATGACGGCGGTTCGGATGTGCTGCTCGCGTAAGCGTCATATACCGGGATAAACAGATCGGTGACAAGGCCGGTACTTTCCATACGCAGGGGGGAAAACATGGGGGTCCGGCTATGAAGTGTTTGTTGAACGGATTCAGTATTGCCCTGTCCTGAAATTTCTTCCGGGCCGGCCGTAGCGGCAAATATTTTACCGTCCGGTTCAAAAAGGTAACCTGCGGCGAATCCGCATGCTTTTACAAAATTTCGCAGGTCTTCCTGTGCTTTGGTTACTTCTTCATTGTCATGTGAATTGAGTTTGTCCATGGCAATTCTGAAGATTCTGGATCGGGCAAGCTCTTTCCCGCGTGTTACAAAGCTGACCAGCTGGGCGGAGAGGAGTTCTGATTCGTTTTCAACAACCGCCTGCTGATATTCTTTGAGGTCGGCTTTCACTGATGCTTTTTTATTATTCCAGAGGTAGTTGAGTGTCTTGTAACCTCCTCCGAGGAGTGCGCCTATCAGCAGAATCAGCAACAGGTTTTTAATCGAGAATATCCGTTTCATGGTTTCGATATTTTTATTCGGCATTATGATTTCCTATTTATGGACTAGCGGGTGTTATGTTCCGAAAGGGCTCCGCGCATGCCCCGTGTGATCGGTGAGAGCAGGTATTCAAGGACGCTTTCCTTGCCGGATAGAATGTTAACTTCAACGATCATCCCTGGCAGGAATTCTTTTACCTTGCCGGCGTCTTCTTTAACCGTATTGAATATGACCCGGTAATACCATGAACGGGTCAGATCGTCGAAATAGGTCTTAGCCGAAATGTTGACGATCTTGGCTTTGAGCATGGTCTGGTCGGAAAATTCATATGATGAAGGCCGGATTTTGGCCATCATCCCGTTCCAGATTTTGGTACGGTCACTGGGCTTGACTTTGCCTTCAATGCGGATGGTCGCGTCAAGGGGGACGATTTCGGCCAAAGCTTCCCCGGAACGGACGATACCGCCGACGGTGTTTGCGCTCAGTTTGTAGATTGTTCCGTCAATGGGGGAGCGGATAACGCTGCGTATAATCTGTTCATTTGCGGCGTTGAGTTCTTCGCGCACTGATTTAAGTTCAGAGCTGACGAGGTTGATTTCCTCGCGGATGTCGCGGTAAAAATCAAGCTCTTCCTGATTGATGCGTTGTTGAAGTTCCCGTATTTCAAGGGAGTATTCATCTCTTTTGTTGTAGATTTCAGCAATTGCGGTGGTTATTTTTGCCAGTTCTGTTTTGCGCTGCAGCAACAACTGCCGGGAACCGATACCTTTTTTGACCATTGGTTCAAGCATGTCGTGCTGTTCTTTAAGCACCTTCTGTTCATCAAGCAGGTTTTTAACGTGCTTTTCGCTGGCGGAAAGGGCGGCCCTTGATTGTTGAATCTGCGTTTTGAGGATGTTTATTTTTTCATCCAGCGCATCTCCTCTGATGCGGGCGAACTGTATTTCGCTTTTTTCTTCCGGGGTGGATGCTTTTGCTGCAAATTCTTCTGTGTTCTTGGTGCTTTCCGCCATCAGACGATTGAGTTTGGCCTGCAACCGCTTCATTTTAATGAGTGATTTGTTGCGTTTCTCCGTGATGTGCGTGTTGGCGATAGCTACGATTTCCTGCCCTTTACGGACGGTATCGCCTTCCTCTACGAAGACTTTTTCAACCACACCACCCTCAAAGTGACCTACGATTTTATCAGTCAGGTTGGTTTCAACAACACCCTGTGCGCGTACGGTTTTCTCAATGTTGCTGGAGTGAGCCCAAAGTAGAAAAATAGTCATGAAGGCCAGGATCAGCAGCAGCACAATGCAGTTGCCGAGGCTTTTCTCCAGAGACCACAAGAGGTTGCTTTTCCAGTGTTTTCCCATGACTAACCCTGATTTGCCGGAGCCTGGCCGGAAAGTTTGCGTATGATCTGGTCACGTGGGCCATCAGCTACTATGCGGCTTTGATCAATAACCATAATCCGGTCCACAACTTCAAGAATCTGTGGTCTGTGGGTGACCACAAAAATGGATTTCTCAGCCATGGTTTCCTTGATCTGGTTGATGAGTATCCTTTCCTGCGTGGAATCCATGGAGCTGGTCGGCTCATCAAGCAGCAGCAGCGGCGGATCACTGATCAGGGCGCGGGCGACAGCTACAGCCTGCCGCTGTCCTCTGGAAAGGTTTTTGCCCCCTTCAAGAATGGGCATTTTCAATCCCAGCGGGTGTTTGGAAACAAATTTATCAATCCCAGAAATAGTCAGGGCCTGACGCAGTGATTTCTGGGTGGCTGTACGCGAGCCCATAAGCAGGTTCAGCTCAAGGGTTCCGTGAAAAAGAACCGGGGACTGCGGAACCACACCCACAAATTCGCGCACTTTTTCAATATTCAGGTGGGCCATGTTATGCCCATCCAGCATGACCAGTCCTTCACTGGGGTCAGCCAGTCCGGCCAGCAGTTTGAGCATGGTGGATTTACCGCTGCCCATGGGGCCTATGATTCCTACTTTTTCGCCGGCTTTTGTTTCAAAGGATATATTTTCAAGGGCGTATGCAGCTTCCGGATGGTAGCGGAAGGATACGCTGTCAAAGCGGACTCCGCCACCCAACTGCTGGATTTTAAACTGGCGTGTTTCGTTTGTTTCTTTTTCCAGCTTCAATATCTGGCGCAGATCTTTGTAGGACCGGCGTGCAAAAAGATAGGATGTTATTAAATTGGACATGCTGGCGGAAACTGCAATGCAGCGTCCGGAAAGAACCATGGTCGAAAGCAGGCCGCCGCTGCTCATGTGCCCGCTTTTGATCAGGAAGAAAGCCACAATCAGCAGACCTGCAGAATTCAACTGTCCCAGAAAACCTGTGGTCATGGAACAGCGGGATTGGGCTATGCGGTATCTTGAGGCCATTTCCCCCGATTTTTCAATCTCAGAAGCCCAGCGGGAAACAAAGAGTCTTGCGGCATTGGTGATTTTGATGGATTCAATGCCATTGAAAATTTCATTTAAAAATGAAGTCTTGCGTGATTGTAGTTTGCTTTGCGCAGATACGTTGGTGTCAATGAAAAATCCGTAGACAATAGCCACAATGAGCACCAGAAAAGATGTCACCGCCGGAACGGCGAAAAGCATTCCGCTGTTCAGATAAATTATTAACAGGAAAAAGAATAAAAAGAAAAAGTCGATGGAGCCGACCACCAACTGGGTAGTAAAAAGAGATTTGATGCGCGAAAATTCCTGCACTGCATGGGCCAGATGCCCCGCGGAGATGGGAAGCTTGGAGTAGGTTGTATCCAGAAAAAGTGAGAGCAGCTGTGGTTCGGCATCCTGCTCAACACGCAGAGCGGCTTTTTCCACAAGGGATGTGCGTACGTTTTTGAGAATATAATCAAAAGCCAGCACAATGATGGCACCGGTGATCAGTACCCGCAGAGAGTTTTCCGCAAGGTTGGGCAGGATGCGGTCATAAAATATGCCCATAAGCAGGGGGATTACCAGTGTAAAGCAATGGATCAGCACCGTGGCCAGAATTACCTGCGAATACATGGGCCACATTTTCCCGATCTGTCCAAGAAACCATGGCAGGCTTAAAAATGGAACCTTGTCTGTTTCAAAAATAGGTTTGAGTGAGCAGGACCAATCCTTGAACTCGGAAAATTCCGACTTTTTGTTGCGGATGATTTCCTGCTTGCCGTTCCAGAGGGTCAGTCTCCTGCCTACTTTTTCCTCCAGCAGAGCAAAACTGCCGTCATTGTATTGTACGATGAGCGGCAGCATGTCCTCTTCAATTCTGAAGGGCAGGGGCTTGATGGCTAATCCCAGTGCCATGTTGTCAGCCTGGAGGCGCAGGTATTCATTGACCGGGGATGAGCTGCCCAACTGCAGGGAACTTCCGGTTACAACAATACCGTATTTATCAGCTATTTTTTTCAGGCAGGAGGTGATTGACGCCCCTTTTTCATCTTCGCCGGGATTGAATAGGCCGATATTCTCCTGCGGCACGAAGTTCTTTTTCTCCGTCCCGTCCGTTGTCTCCTGACGTTTTTTTTGAGTATCGATAGTATCGTTTTTTACAGGGGCTTGTTTTTGATTTTTCAACGCCTGCCCACCTTTATTTCTTAACGGAAACATTCAGATCCGCGCCTTTACCTGCTTTGCTGTTTCCGATGGTGACCACAACCTGATTGGTTCCTGGAACACCATCGTTCAAGGCCCTGAATTTTATTTTATTTTTAGGTATATGCGCTTCAGTGTTCACAAACTTGATCAGTCCGTAAAGTCTTTTGAATGACACGGAGTTGGCCATACTGGAAGATACCCCTTCATGGTTGAGGGTAGCGGTCAGCGTCAGTCCTTTCTGCATGACGGCAGATTCGTTCTGCTTGACCCAGGCCAGAAGCTCTGACTGTGTTTTTTCTTCAAGGGTACTGGTCAGTTTGTTGTAAAGGATGATGACCCGGTGCCTGTTGTTAATTCCCTGAACAAGTTTGGTGACGAACGGCGGCGGGACGTATTCATCTTCAGTCTGTACTTTTTTCTCTTCAGCGCCGGAAGCCTCAAGGCGTTTGATTTTTTCGAGAGCGGCCTGAAGCTTCGCTGCCAGTTCGGGATCTCTGCTGGCATTCTGTTTTTGTTGTTCTTCTTTTAACTTCTCAAGTTCCAGATGGGCGGTCCATGCTGCGCTTTCAGCAAGGGCAACCCGTTTCTGGAGCATTTCTTTTTCGCGTTCAAATTCTTTGATGTCAAAGCGTTGCGGCGGAGGCGAGGTTACAAGGTCTTCTTTACCCAGAACAGCACTTTGCGTCATGGTTTCGGCTAGTTTGTCCACGGAAGAAGGTTTTTCCATAAAAGAAAGATCCTGCGCTGCAGCAACCTTGGTTTCCACCTGTTCGGTCGAAGTGGCTGCTCCGGGCTTAACTTCCTTCAGCGCTACAATATATGAGAGTGTACCTGTCACCAGCACCATGAGCAGGGTGAAAAAGACCATCATCATGAGTACGGTGGAGAGGGCATCAACAAAACCCGGCCACGGTGGGCCGTTATCAGCAGACATTTATATATTTTCCTCGTAAGGCTTTTTTATTAAAAATTAAGCTATATTGAACTCAATATGGTCCTGATGGACTTCGGTTTCTACAATCGTGTGCGTGTCGGAGGTGGTATCAGCCGTATTTCCTCCGTTTCCGTCTTTAGCACCGTTGAAGTCCTGTGCGCTATCGGCAGCGGAATTAAAAATTTCGTCGCCGACAGTGCCTGTATTCATGTCACTCAGGGTGAAACCAATGTCCTTGGTATTCAACTCGACGCTGGAGTCCGTATCATTATCAATTCCGGAAATATGCATTTCAAAATCTCCGGTTTGAAGAAGGCTGTTACTGAAATCAAGACTCCATGAACCGGTATCTTCGTCATGATGTACAGTTACACCATACTTTTCGCCACTTGCTATAGCTTGGTTGGTATTTGTATCAACGAGCGTAATCTCGTTTGTATGAGCATCAATTAATGCTGATACTGTTTCTGTTCCGCTATGTGTGGAATCAAATTCACCGGTGATAGTAACCTTAACATCGTCAATCGTTTTATCACCAACGTCAGCAGTATAGTGCAAGTCGCTTTTGTCAAGGTCAATGAATTTTGAGTCTGATTCGTTACCGGAAGAGTCTATGACTTTGACTTCTGCGTAGTCATAAATATCGTGTTTATCAGTAATACTTAGCCGGATGTCATCGCCCTCGACCAAATTCTGTGTTTGGGTAGTTGAGCTGTGTGCATCATTGTCATATGCGGTAAGTTCGGCATGGTATGCTCTAGCGGTTGATGCATCACCGTCGTCTCCATAATTATCCATCCCAACCTGAATAGTTGTCTCGCCCCACGCATTAGTCCCGTCTGCAACGTTGATGTTTTCAATTGACTGCATTGTGTGATTGTCAATCGTGATATGTGCTGATTTTTCAGCAGAGGTGTTTCCTGCTTCATCGGTTGCTGTTACTGTTACAGTATAATCTCCATTGGCCAGAGAGTGGTTGGGATCATTAATGTCAAATGAATAGCTACCTGCATGTTCACCGCTTTCTGTGACGTTGACGCTATGTATATAATCTCCTGCATCATGTTCGGTTGTCCCGTCAGCTCCGGGGTTGTGCGTATAGGTCCACACGAAATCATTATCAGGATCAGCGTCATCAGTGTTGCTGGTGATGGTAATTGTGTATCCTATATTGGCGTAATTCGTAGTTTCTTCGGTGAACGTCCCTGTGAAAGTATAGATTTCGCCGCTGGTGATGCCGTCGTTCGCATCAAAACCACGGTCTGAATCACTGTCGAGTACAACAGAGTCTACAGTAGTTGGTGCGGTATCAACAGTCATGGTCAGTTCGACATCACTGGTATCGGTGTGGTTTCCTACATCATCAATAAATTTAATAATGTATATCTGGGTGCCGTCATCTATGCTGTTTTTATCATCTTCTTCTAGAACCAGAGTTGCTGTGCCGTCGCTGACTTGAGCACTGCATTTCATGGTGTTAGTGGTCTTATCCCATAACTCAACACGCGCAGTGTCTGCAGCTGTATGCACTACCAGGTCTGTTTTGTTGTCGCTGGTGTGTATGCTTGCTGTGTTGTTAGTAAGATTAATCAACTCAGAGCCCGGGTCTTTCGTAGTTCCATAGTCAATCTGAGTTGCAGTGTCAGGTGGAGCTGTGTCCACATCCACTGTGTAGTCGGAAGTCTGGGCTGTGCCGGCTTCGTCAATTGTGACCAGCTTGTATTTAAGTTGATGCGCTCCGTCATCAATATGGACTGTTCCGTCTAAATCAGTAACAAGGGTATTGTCGGGATAGTCTGTTTCCTGAACAGTATAGGTCGTGTCGGAAGCCAGAACCCCGCCAGCTACTTTTACGTATTTGCCGGTATCTTCGTCATAGCAGTAAAGAATATATGCAGCTCCGGATTCTCCGCGGAGACTAAGTGTTGCGTCTGTTTCACTGGTATAAAAGATGTCGGGGGTGCTGTCCCCTCCATCATGGCCGACCGTGCCGTTGACAACTGTAATGTCCGCATCTGTAGAGAGGGAACTGTCGATTTTTATGGTCAGTTCAGAGCTCGACTCGTCGTTTCCGGCAGTATCTGTAGCGGTGACGGTTATGACGTGTTCTCCATCAGAAAGGGCGTTAGTTAATTGCAATGACCAGTGACCGTCTGCTCCTGCATTTGTAGTGTAAACGCCGGAAGTACCATCAATGGCTATGCTGATTAATGCCCCAGCTTCGGCTTCACCTTGCAGTATGGGGGTAGATTCGTTGGTTAATTTGTCAATCTTGAAGTCACCATCATCCGCCTTTTCTTTGAATTCAGTCGGCAGATCGTCATAAACGTCCGTATCGCCGCCATTGATTTTAAGTTCGTTGGCGGTAAATGATGTGTCACTGTCCGGGTGTAGCTCGACCGTCGGAACGGTAGTGCCGGTATCCAGTACAACGAGTTTGTCCGAAGTGAAGGATTCGGTATTATTGGCTTTGTCCGTTGAAGTTACGGTTATCTGGTACTGGCCGTCAGCAAGAGTGCCTCCAGTTGTGAGGGTTTTGATATCCTTGCTGTAACTTCCCCCCTCAGTGTCTTTGCTGTCAACAGTGTACTCTTTTACATCGGCGGAATCTGCAAAGTAGGTTTTGCCGTCGTCACCGGTATAAATGCTGTTGTTTGCTGTGAGGGCGGCGGCATCTTCAGCACTGATTGTAACGGTGGATTCTCCCTTGATATAGGTATAGGTATCCCCGTCAGCTGTCAGAGTATAAACCCGCGTTGCTGTGATGGTTACAGTTGATCCTTTTTCAACGTCACCGCTGATGGTCGGATCCTTGGTGACCCAGTCCGAGTTATCTGAGCCGCTGTCATGTTCAGTGCTAATGTTGATTGTAGGATCTGTGTCTATGTCGTTATCTATTTTAAGAGTGAAAGTTTCAGATTTCTTGCCTTCGCAGATGACGTAATATTCGATAGTTCCTTCTGCTTTCTGTTCAGTGGTAAGCGGGTAGCTCCAGTTACCTTCGGAATCGACATCAATTGTGATCGGAGCATCGTCTCCAGCGTATAATTGAACTTCACTGTATGCGATAGCCTTACCCTGCAGCAGCATCTGGTCTGAGTCGTTGTCGGGATCGCTGTCGTTATCGAGAATTTCCAGACTGGTATAAGTTATACCTTCGTATGTGCCACCCGTAATCTGAGAACTGTCCAGCCCGATGGTCGGTGCAGAAGCCACATCCTGTTCAATGTGGAATTCAACATAGTCTTTGCTTTCGTTACCGGCTTCATCCGTGCTGGTGATTGTTGCAGTGTAGTTACCGCCACGAATGTGTGTGAAGTTGCCGTCATCTCCATAGTGGTAACTCCAGTTTCCTGTTGCCGGGTCAATCGTGAAATCCTTACCTGCTTCCAGTGTCTTGGAATACGATTCATCATCATTATTGGTTATGACGATTTTAGTAGTAATTTCGCCGGTTGCATCTTTAGAAGCCGTTCCTGAAAGAGTAGGGGTCAGGTCTGTGGTGCTGTCATAGGTCTTATTATTCTCATCCGTATAACCATCTTCAACCAGAACCCCCTCATCAACTGTCAGTGCAATTGAGGGCTTTACCGGAGGCTCGCTATCATGGTGGAATTCAACAACCTGAGCGGAAAGGTTACCGGCCTCATCTTCGGCAACAAGGACTACCTTGTAGTTTGTGTCTTCCGGGTTGGAATCAAAGGAAGGATTGGCGGTCCATACGCCATCAGCGAAGCCGACAACGTTGTCATCAAGATCATCAAGATAGGTTGTGACAAAACCTTTCAGATTATCCGAATCGCTGAGGTCAGCGAAGTCATATCCGTCATCACCTTCTTTGAAAACCATCATGCGAACCTGACTTTTAGCTTCTGCGGAAATAGTGATTTCCGGGTTGTCAGCATTTGTCAGGTAGACTCCGTTGTCTGCAGAAAGTTCAGTGTCGCCGTTTTGTACTTTGCTTATTGCGGCAGCAGGGTCTGTTGTGTCAACGGTGATAGCGACTTCCACTGGAGTACTGGAGATTTGGGATGCGTCGTCCGTAGCCGTAAATTCAAAAACGTAGTGCCCGTCATCAAGGCCGCCGGTAATAGCATCAGTATTGATTGCCAGCGCGGAGATATCACTGTCTTCATTATAAATATTGGTTTGTATATCGCCTATTCTGTCACCGGAACTGTTTACTTCCCAATAACGCACGGTTACGTAAGCTCCGGCACTTTTGGTAACAGAGAATTCTCCTTGATTATCGGAGGTGATACCGTCATCTGTCGTGTCTTCTGCACTAAAGAAATAGGGGGTGGTATCATTAAGGAGTTGGGCAGAAGGTGGATCCAGATCAGGTGCAATTACCAGATCCGTGTCCATGTCAATCATCTGCGTGTTTCCGGCTACGTCAGTAACCGTGGCTACAACTTTATAGCTTCCGGCAGGAAGAGTAGAGGGAGTCACATCCCAGTCACCTGTGTGATCATCAGCGTAAATAGTTGCTTCATATGCAACACCACCATTGTCACTGGTAACATTCCCCTCGGAATCCAAGGTGGAAATCAAATGGCCGTCACCGTCCAATTTGAGAATTTTCAACTCAATTTTGGCTCCGGCTTCGGTTTTACCTTCCAGAGTGGGGTTGGTTACCGTGGTGATTGTATCGGTCTTGTCACCGGCGTTGTCATCATCATTAAGAAGGATGTCCCCGGTGGGATCTGTCGTGTCAATTACGAGTGACTCGGTAAACGGTTCGCTGGTATTGCCGGCTTTGTCAGTAACAGTGATTGAGACCGAGTTGGAAGTTCCTGGATCAGTGTTGAGAGTCGGCGGAGTGTCGGTCTCGCCATCGGGATTGGCAAGGTCGATAGTCGCTACTCCGGCATTAATTTCCGCAGTTGTCAGATTACGGGTGTAGGTAACCCCGTTCAGTACAACACTGATGGTGTCGGGGTCGGCTTCATTTATTGTAACATCAATTTTGAGCCCGGAATCAATTTTTGTGATCCAGTCATTGTTTTCAAGCCCGGTATCCATACTGTGGCCTTCTGCATCATTGGCCAGAACAGCAGTAATTTCCGGGGGGGTGCGGTCGATGTGGACATCGATTGTATCGTTTGCATCAGCAGGAACTGTGGTGATGTTTCCGGCTGCATCTTCGATTTCAATTGTGAAGGAATAATCCTTTGCGACAACATTGGCATTTACGTTGCTTTCATCACCCAGCTTAAAAGACCAGCTGTACTCACCGTCAGCATCGACAGTTACTGTTGCGATGCCGATTTTAGTGCCATTGTCATAAACGCGTACCACAGGGGAAGGAACATCAATATCAGTATCGATTAGATCGGTGAATGAACCGCTGAGGACCAGAGCCTTGGCGTTTGAATACTCACCGTCCGGGCAGGCGGCAGTGGTCGCCCCATCTTCAGACAAGACAGCTGTGACGGTTATGCCTGTTTGATCAACCGGGAGCGAATCATCAAGAACCATGGTGTAGACATCGGAAGTGTTAGTGTTACCGGCTTCGTCCGTGGCAACAGTAACGAACTTAAGTTCTGTGGCTTTGTCGTCGTAAGTGGCTGCATCAGCAGTAAAGGTAACCACATCTCCGTTTACTATATCACCGCCGGTTTCGATCTTAACACCATAGAGGCCATTGCCGAGATCGATTCTGCCTTCAGCGGCAGTATCAAAAACCTGATAGACTTCAAGTGTAGCATCGTCGTCTGCTGTTACTTTCAGGTTTATATTGTGGCTTTCTACTTTGGTGCCGTTATCGTCCTCAGTGACAAAATCAGTAATATTGTCACCCTTTGTGGATGTGTCTGTGGATGCATCCAGCACAATATCCGGTTTCCCGGTACCCTGATCCGAAGTAACGTTTATGACATCAGATTTGGAGATGTTCCCGGCGGCATCTTCCACGGTCACGTAGTAGGAGTACTGCTGACCGTCCACTACGCCGGTTCCGTTTTCACCGTCCTCAATATATGACCATTTAAAGTCATCGCCGGAGGCTTCCACTTTAAGCAGATCAGGATTCTGTGCGCTATTGGCAATTTCGTTTCCGTCCTTGTCATACAGAGTGACAATAACCTTTTCTTTGCCTTCGGTGATAATCCCGCTCAATGTAACATTATTACCTGTTACAGATGTAAATAAACCCTCGGCTGTTTCTTTGGTTTCAAGGGCACCTTCCACAAAAATAGTGGATTCTACAGGTGCATCGTTATCAATAGTGACATTCAGGTCGGCGTATTCAATGTTACCGGCAATATCGGTTATTTCGGCACGGATGGTAAGTGTCTGCTCTCCATCTTTACCGTATATGCTGGCATCAAAATTGTCATAGTGCCAATTGCCGTCTCCATCCGCTGAAATATTTCCGCCGGTGTCGATCAGGGTTTTGCTGTTATCCGCATTTATAATATAGAGCCGTACCTGACCGCCTGCACCTGCATTTGTCCCGGTAATTCTTATAAATCCCTTATCAATACCGTCAGTACCTTCTTCGGCGCCGTGGGTGTAGTGATCTGCATCTACATCCGCTCCTTCCCTACCAAGCAACTCTCTGCTGTCTCCGGAATCACTATTGGGATCAAGATCAATAGTCAGACCTGTGTTCTGGGCCGGTTCGACGGTACGGTCGATTGTCACGGGCAGGAAATAGCCGGGGTTTGTAGTATTGCCGGCCACATCCGTAGCTTCTACCCAGAAAGTGTAGGTATCATCATCCGGTATATCGTCATAATCAACAGTGTAGGTCCATACCTTGTTAACCGAATCATATTCCGCTGTACCCAGTTCGGTTTTATTGCCGTCTGTGTCGGTATGGTAGACAGTCACCTTGCGGACACTTTCATCGTTTAAGTTAATAGTCAGATCAATGTCTTCTTCATAAGTAACTCTGTCACCATCTTCAGCTAGGGAATGGGTTCCCTTGGAGTCGGATTCGATATCAAGGGCTATGGTTGCATTTGGATTAAAACTATCTTCCAGCTTAACATAAACGTTCTGGATCTGTCTGTCCGCGGTGAGATCATTGCCGGCAGCATCTGCACCGGTAATGGTGAAGGTATATTGACCATCAGAAAACTCCTTGCCCTCGGGAACACGGCAACTCCAATTGCCGTTGTCGTTCACAACGACGTTTTCAATTGTACCACTGTCACCATTGTCACTGCTATAGGTGATGGTAAGGATTGTGCCTTTTTCTCCGGTTCCTTCAAGCAGCGGGCGGGATTCGTTGGTATAGGTTTTCCCTGCATCCACGTCCTCAAAGCCATTTACGGATGGAGCTGTTGATTCCACTGTGGCATCGTCATTAATTGTAGGAGCACTGGTATCCACTTCCACTTTTAGTGTACTGGATTTTGAGGTCAGTTCTGTGCCGTCAAATGAAGATTCTGCCTGTATTGTATATATACCGCTGGTTCTGGTTATTTCACCGGAAAAGTTACCGTCCTCATCCGCAGTCAATGTGTCTTTCAGTTCTCCATTAACGAGCAGCTTAGCGGGTTCCCCGTCAACGAGAATTTTAACAGTCGCACCGGGGTCTGCTGTACCTTTTATTTCAAGGGTTGATTTGTTTGTTATGTTGTCTGTATTGCTTATCCCTGAGTCAGAGTCATCAGCAAGGTCTATAGTCGTATTGCCTATAGTTTCCTTAGTATCAGTTTTAGTATCATCTTGCGGATCAGGCTTTTGGAGATCGTCCTCCGGCTGGGGCTCAGGCTTATCTTCTTTTTCCTCTTCTTTTTTATCTTCCAGTTCTCTATCCTCTGCCTCCAATCTCTGTGAACCCTGAGAACTTACATCACTGGAAAGGCTGTCCTGCTCTGCGAATTTGTTGATATCATCAAACATGCGCTGCTGGCTTTTGAGGATGTCATCAGTGGGGTCGGTCATGAGCGCAGCCTGTGCGGTCTGGATGGGCTGAACCTTCTCCCCGGCGAGGTTTCCTTCTTCGGAGTTTCCTTCTTCGTCTGAAGGAGTGGATTCATCGGACACAGCTTCCCATTCAGGGGCTTCTTCATCCTGTTTGCCCATGTCCAGCATTCTAGAGCGGTTGAATACGTCTTGCGATTGCAATGAATTCCCGTCTGAAAAATTCATGTTGACCTGACCGTCAAGACTCATAATGTTGCCGACAAAAAGAAATGTCTGCTCTTCATGGGTCTGCTTATTGATCAGAATAAGGTCGGCGCCTTTAAGTACGTAATCGTAATCATCAGGGGAACCCTGAACATTATATACAGTCGATGGAGATACTTTCTGTGTGTCGGCCATAATTATTCACCTTTGGCAGAGTAGAGGGCATTGTCGGTTACAAAAGGGGTGTCTTCAATGGGCAGTCCCAGAACTTCCGGTAAACGTCCCTGCTCGAGAAAAATATTGAGTGCCGCCCGAATTCTGGCGTAGCGGGCGTTTACTTCACGAACTGCCGCACTTGTCTGGCCTTCCCTTGCGGTGATTAAGTCCAGCAGGGTGCGGATACCGAGATCGAATTCGCTCAAGTAAAGTCCCATGAGGTTGATACTTGCATCGTAGGCATCATGTGCCAGTTCGAATTCTTTTTTAGAAGATTTGTAGGCATTGAAAGCATCGGAAAGAATATTCTGAACCTCAAGTTCAGTAGCTTCCTTAGTTGCGACAAGACGTTTGAGAACAGCCTCTTCTTTTTTTATGCTTTCATCTGTAGCGTAGCCGTTAAAGAGGTTCCAGTTAACGGTGAGCTGTCCGTCCAGTGCGTTTTCATACCCGTCCACTTTTTTGAACTCACTTTTGGCCTGCAGGCGGTACCCGAAAGAGGGGTAGTAGCCAGACTCAATGGTTGAAACAGCCTTTTTCTGTGACTCGATTTCAGCATCGTAAGCCTTGAGGTTTACGTTGTTGGCCTTGGCGATCGCATAAGCTTCTTCAAGGGTATCGGATATGGCCATTTTGTCCATGGGAATATTTGTATCCACTTCATTGACCGGCTGCTTTATGATGTTCTCAAGCATGAGTCTGGCAGTTTTCAGCTGCTGCTGTTGCACTGTTACCTGAGATTCTGTTGAGCGCAGAGATACTTCCACTTTCCGTGCATCAGCTTTGGAGGAGATTCCCGCATTATAGCGTTCCCAAAAAGTTTTCAGCAGTTTCTGGTAAAAATTCAAGGTGTTATTGTAGACGTCAAGGGTCTCCTGTGCCTGCATCACGCTCAGGTAGGCATTGATGGTCAGGGCTGCGATGTCTTCCTGAGTTCTGGCAAGACGGTATTTTGCTCCTTCAGCCTTGAATTTGGCACTGTCCACACTGGCATCCAGACCGCCGAAATTGTACAGGGTCTGGGTCATTTCAACTGCGGATTGACCGTAACTGGTGCTGTCTGCATCTATGTTGTGTGAAGGCCCGGCCTGCGCCCTAAAGTCGATGCGCGGCAAATATACGCTGCGGGCCATGCCGTACTCAGCATTCTTTTCCAGCATGGAGTAGCGAGATGACGCAACCAGCGGATGACCGCCCACGGCAAGTTCACAAGCATGGTATAGAGTCAGGGCTGTACGGTTTGTATCAGGATTCTCTGTTTGCAGGGAAGAGCCTTTTTCTGCCGGGTCATCTATCTTGATGATTCCCGGCTTGAAGCTTTCAATATTTACTGCGCTTTTGTATGATTCGTCATTTTTTTCCAATCCCGAGAGGCCGACAGGTTCTGCGGTTTCAGCAGATACGTTTTCCACATCAGGCAGGGGAGTGCCCGATGTGGAATTTTCTGCGAAACAAATATTGCCTTGAAACGTAAGCAGCGCACATAGCGCGCAGACAGTTCCGAATTTTTTAATCATCTGCCCTGACATATATTCACCCGATTTATATTAACAGCCTGAATTAATTCTTAGGCTGTTTTCCATTCATAGAATTCATGGCCTCAATGCCCTTTTCCAAAGTAGTTACCATCTGGCGCGATTCTTTAATCAGTCTTCCTGTCAATTCATTGCCCAGACCGATTTCCTTGGTTGTTTCAAGAGACTGGTCCTGAACTGTATTGATGGCTTCTGCGGAACGCTGTTGGAGAAGTGTCAGCTTGAGTAAGAATTTGTTGGTATTCTCCAGAGATTCCAGCAGGGCCTCATTGTTCCTTTCCAACTGTGCGGAAATGGCAGACATCTGACTGCCGAGATCTTGATCCGCAGAAACAGTGCCCGCTGCACCGGATTTGCTGGAAGAATATTCGGTTTTTTCATTGAGCCAGTTTTCAAGACGCTGTTTGAGTTGGTCATGCATGCGGCTCAGCAGAATGGAGAGGACTCCGACAACACCACTGCCCGCAAGTCCGAACAGGGATGTTGAGAAAGCAGTACCCATTCCGGCCATGGGGTTTTTAAGCTCTACGATGAGCTGAATCATGACCTGCATAATTGAAGTGTCGCTGGAGTCGGTCAGTCCTCCTGCGAGGGTCGAAAGAATTTCCCCCATGGATTGCAGGGTCAGGGTCAAACCGAGAAAAGTACCCATAAGGCCAAGCAGAACGAGGAATCCACTAAGAAATGATATCAGTGATGAACGAGAAGAAAAACTTTGTTCAAGGCTTTCTATAATGGAACGGCTGTCACTGGACGATTTAACGATCAGGATGCCGTTTTCCTTTATGGAGCATCCAATGGAAATAAGAACATTACCGAGAAGTCCCTTGTTCAAGTCATCAAGTTCAAAGGAACTTTCTTCCGGATGTTCACACCAGCCTGTGAATTCAGCGAAAAGATGCATATCCCTGCGTACTGAGAAGATGTACCGAAAGGATATTATCAAACTACCGGCAAAGACCGCGAGGATGATTGAGTTTATTATTTCCGAAGTAGCAAAAAGGGTTTTCAGAAATGCAAAACTGATTACCACGCTGGAAATAACCACAAGAAGTACGAGTATCGATAAAGTTAAATATAATCTGTATTTATTGCTGTTGTAAACCATCTTGTTATTAAATTCCTTTGACTTTTATCTGAAAAAAATGCCTCTTTGACATTATTTTATATAAAAGAAATATTATTAAATGAAAAGTTCTAAAAAAAGTTTATAAAACAAATTTTATTTAAATTCATTACGATTAAAAGGCAATTTTTCGCTTATGCCACTTTAAAAATAATCATTAAACCGAACTTGGCATTTTGGTGTAGAACGAATTCTGGTGGATATAAACTATTTGAATTCGCTTTTCATGTCTCCTGAAATTTCTCCACAGACGGTGCCTTGATGGAGGGCGAAGGACATGTTTCGAACGGTAAAGATGTTCTTGCCATCGAGAGGGGGGGGGCTGGCTATATCCGCGCCGCAATCACAAATGTGGTATGGGGCCGCAACTGGTTTCTTCCTGCATGAGAATAACAGGAAAAAAGTCCATATCGCGCCATTAAGATTCGCAATTATTTGTTCCACAGACTCCCTCCCCGGATCAGTGAAGTGTCAGCTTTAGCTGAAATGCGTTAATTTTTGACGAAAGTGCGACTGTTTGCGTAATAATTATGCCAGCACAGGTGTGTATTTTTATAATATATCAAAATAAAAGTGAAGCATTTACTTAGGTGTTTTTAGGATTGCAATGCGCCGTTAAACATGCGTGTACGTATAATTTGAGTCGTAAAAAAATGAAGAATTATACATGGTAGAGATAATTCTTCATTTTGTGGTTATGGATCAATTACAGGCTTCTGCTATGCGTCGGCCCATCTTTATACTTGTTTCGAATCCATTTTCAGTGTTTTGCAGTATGTCTGGATCAATGCTGGCCATACCTTTTTCCAGAAGCATGATCACTGTAGAACCGCCGAATTTGAACCATCCTTTCTCCTGTCCTTTTTTTACATCACAGTCAGGGCTATACGATTGCTCAATGGAACCGACCATGGTTGCTCCAACTTCGCAGAGCAGGATATCTCCGGCAACCGGAGTTTTTAGGAGGCTGTATTCTCTTTTGTTTTCCCAGTATACGCTGAGTCTTTCTCTTACAGCGTAAGGAGAAACTGAAAAAAAGTCGCCGTTGATCAATGTGGATGCGGTAATATTACCGTCTGCAGGAAAATGGAAACGATGATAATCAGCAGGAGCAAGGCGAATTATCAGCAGAGTGCCGTATTCATACTTTTTGCTGAGCATGCAGTTCTGCAGGAAACTGTCGAGCGAGAACTGCTGTCCTTTTACAAAGAAGGAATCCAGTCCGGAGATGCCTTCAAAGGCCAGTATCTTACCGTCTGCCGGTGAAACAATTGCCTTAGGTTCAGGGTCGACCGGACGTGCTTCAGGTTTGAGTTCCCGGATGAAAAAATCGTTGAATGAGGTGTAGTCATCTATTGGGCGGGTCGCCTCATTCATATCAATATTTAAATCCTTTACGAAACCGGGAATTTTCCCTTTAGAGGACGGGGCATCCATTTTGTTGCCGTACCATTGGGAAATAATTTTTCTTTTAATCACTCCATGCAGGACTAACTTCCCCAGAGGATTATGGTATAGCCATTTCAGCCATCCCTCGCCCGGCACAATTTCCTTGCGCCGTTCTCCTGAGTCCCGGTCAATGTATTCTATGTAATCCATGTTTGCCTCTTGTTTGAGATGTTCACTTGTGGCGTGTGATAGCACTTGGCGGGTGGGGCGGCAAGAGGTTCGAGATGAAGGGGGAAGGTGAAGTGACGTCTCCAATATCTCTGGCATGGTAAATTGCAGGAGCAGGCTTTGTCATTACTATGTTTGAGAGCAGAAAAGGTGTGTCTGAAAAGGCAGATACAAGGTGGATAGTAATTTTGCAATGGAATTAGCTATTAATCTGACAAGCCTGAAATTGTATGAACGGCATCAATCTCAAGCGGAACAATTACGGAAAAGCAACTTCCTTCACCTAACCGACTGTGGACATGAATCGAACCACCCATCTTATCTATCAACAGCTTGCTAATCGCCAAACCTAAACCGGTACCGTTTTGGTTTCTAGACATTGAACTGTCGGCTTGAGCATAACTTTCAAAAATTGTTTCCAATTTTTCGGGAGGAATGCCGATCCCGGTATCGTTGACCGAAAACTTGCAAATTCCACTTTCACTCATTTCTATTTCAAGACAAACTTTACCGCTCTCAGTAAATTTAACTGCATTGCCAAGAAGGTTCAGTATAATTTGCCGTAATCGTACTGAGTCACTAGTAATTGTATCAGGAAGCAAATCGTTCTTATGTATAACCAGTCCGATCCCTTTCGCATCTGCTAAAGGCCGGATTATTTCTTTAATTTCAGAAATGAATGCATGAAAATCGATTTGTTCTTTTAAAAGAACTATAGAACCATTTTCAATGGCATCTATGTCATTAATGTTACTGACAATTTGCTTTAAATATCCTGCAGAGCTCTGAATTATCGAAACAACCTTGCTTTGCTGTGCATCAAGCCTTGATTCCAGCATTTGTCTGCTCTCCGCATTGATTCTGTCAAGCGGTTCACAAATATCATTGCCCACTGCAGTTATAAATGAACTTTTGAGTTGATTTATTTCGTTGGCAATATGTTTTTTTCGACGATAATTTTCAATTCTATCCGCCAACGCCAGAGACAAAAGAAGCAATTCAAAAAGGCTCGAAGCCTGAAATAAAATTAGCATCTGCTCCAAACTGCGTACAATTCCCAAGCCGCCAAGCCCAATCAGCATTGCAACAAGGAGAAGCACTGTCCAGGCAAAAAGAAAAAAGCGCGCAGGGGAGTAGCCTGACTGCAATGCCCAACTGCCCAAAAATAAGTACACGGCAGGGTAAAAGACATTTAATACGGAGATAAAAGTTGTCGTAAGGACGACAGGTAAAAAGAAAATAGCCAAAAAAAATCCAGCTGGAATTATAGGTAGGATGTTAAGTAGAGTCTTAAACCAACTGGGAGAGTCAGCGGTTGCAAAAAAAGTCTTCACAAACATTGCACTGAAAAAATGAAAAAAAGCCAGAAAAGCAAAAGTAAATGGAGCAACAAGAGAAGCGTCAATGAGGACATATTGAAAGATAACACCGCGAACTAATAAAAAATATATCGCAAGTGAAAGCCCTTGCATGGAGTACCACAAGTAACTTTTATCCCACAGGCAGCAGAATAAAAATAGGTTGTAACTTATCAAGGCAAAAGCAAAACCGAAAGCTGTGGCGGTCCAAATATTTTCGATCGTTCTTTCCTTGAAAAAAATATTTTCGGTGACAAGCAGCAATGGATTGAAAAATGAATCCTCAGCCTGCACAAATACATAAAAGGTAACTGGAGTAACACTCAACCTGATCCCGTGTGCAAGGAACAATTCACCTTGCCAGCTTGTTCGCTTCTCGTTTCCGTATCCGGCATGCCATTCGGTCCATCTTTTGGCAGCGGGGTCTTTGGTGTACAAAATTATTTTCTTGATCTGGGGAGGTACGACTTTAATAATCCACCTGTCGGGCAAGGATGTATTTTTCAAGCTTGCGCTGAAGCGCAACCAGTACCCGGACGGATTTTTACCCGGATAAAAGAATTCGTTCGCAGCTCTAAATTTGTCCGAAAATTTTTCAGATGAAATTTGCGAAATTGAATAGCCATTGTCTGGAAGTACAGTGGCGTAATCGCGGAGGTCGTATCTTGCATGAGAATCATCTATAAGAATTGTGTCAGGTAGGTAGGATGCATGAGTGGAAGGGCAGGGCAGGCAGCAAAGAATAGTTGCCGACCAAAAAAATATTTTCAAAAATTTATTCATGTACCCATCAAAAGACATTGTTTCCCCAGCTTGATAAATACGGGCATTTATTCCGGCTATACAGACAGGATTGATGAGTATCAAGATTTTTTTAAATTCATTCTAGTGCGTTATCTGTGCTACTCGTTTAAATGCTCAAGATCGATAATGCCAAAACCGATAGCATGACTTCTGATGAGAAGGGGATATAGCTATGCAGGTAGCAACACAGAACCTATGCTGACTTTAAGGATTTGCGGGAAACCAAGCCGCATGCTTTGGCAAAGGCTTTGGAGCGTTTGGTGAAGACGTGGACCTTAATTTTTCCCCTTGAACTAACCCCACCCTCTGTGTAGTCATCATTTTTTTAATCCAACCAAGGAAAAATATTTTCATGCCTTTGCATCAATTTTCATCCCAGCTGTGGGGGAAGGAAAACCAAAAAGAAAAGGGTTTACCTTCCGTAGAAGATAAACCCTTGAAATATCATGGCGGGGCAGGAAGGATTCGAACCCTAGGCCAACGGCTTAGAAGGCCGTAAATAGCTGTTTGCACTTATTTTCATCCTTTTTCATATTCTACATATTTTCAGTGGTTTAGTCGAATTTGCTTTGCATCCTTTTGCTTGCTTTTTCATCAATTTTGCGCTCAAGTGTGGGGGAGAGTGTGGGGGAAAATAGGAGGCGATATGGCAAAGGAAACAAGGCATAAGACGAAATACCCCGGTGTATTTTACGTCGAAAAAAAACATGAACTGAGCGGAAAGCCCGAAAAGGTCTATTTCATCCGCTACCGCAAGCACGGAAAACAGGTTGAAGAGAAGGCCGGTCGCCAGCATCGTGATGACATGACCCCGGCCAAGGCTTCAAAGCTGCGGGCCATGAAGATTGATGGAGACCTTCCGACCAACGATGAGGTCCGCATTGCCAAAAGGGCGGAGAAAGAAGCCGAGAATGCCAGATGGACTATCGACAAGCTCTGGAATGAATACGTCCGGCAGCGCGGTGAAGTCACCAAAAGCCTGAAGAGTGATATCAACCGCTACAACAGGTATCTCAAAGATGGCTTCGGCAATATGGAAACCGCAGAGCTGAGGACCATCGAGATTGACCGGCTCCGTTCCGATCTGTTGAAGAAGCTTTCCCCGCAGACCACCAAACACGTCCTTGCGTTGCTCAAGCGCATCGTAAATTTCAGTATCAAGAAAGGGCTCTGTGCAGCCCCCGATCCCCGTTTGCTCCATTTTGAAATGCCCAAGATCGACAATGTCAAAACCGAGAGCATGACATCAAAGCAGCTCAAGGCCTTCTGGCAGGCTCTTGATGAAGAGGAAGACCAGAATGCTGCTTCGCTTATCCGTCTGGCACTGGCTACTGGTATGCGTCGTGGAGCACTTTTTGCCCTGAAATGGGAAGATGTCGATTTCGAAGAACGGTTCATCACCCTGCGCGGAGAAGCAGCCAAGAAAGGTAAGACCGAAAAGATCCCCATGGCCCAGCTCGCCTATGACATCCTGAAGCAGGTGGATCAGGTGGAAAGCGAATATGTGTTCCCCGGCCACGATGGCGGCAAACGAAAAGAGTTCGTCAGGATTGCCCGCAGGGTTCGGGATAAGGCAGGCCTGCCCAAAGACTTCAGACCGCTCCATGGATTACGCCACACCTTTGCTTCATTGCTTGCTTCCAGTGGTAAGGTTGACCTCTATACCTTGCAGAAGCTGCTTAGTCACGGAAGCCCTCAAATGACCCAGCGGTATGCCCATTTAGCGGATGAGGCCCTACGAAGGGCTGCGTCTGTTGCGGATGATGTTTTGGGTGGTGTTGATTGATTGTTGAGGGTTTATTTTAGGGCAATGTATTGGTTTTCAAGCATTTAGTTGAAAATTTAATGTAAAATGTTGACGAGGTAATAAATATGAAGCCACGTTGCATGTGCCCATCAACTGGTAATGATTTGTTATAAGGAGATTTAAATGTTTAAAGCTGGTATTGAAGCTATTCTTGACATGTGGCGTATTTTGCTTGTTGGGGGAGTGGTTTTTTCGTTTATTACTGCCTTAAATTTAGTGGAATTTCAGAAAGGCTTTATTAATTGTGCTGAAAAAGCGATCAGCGAGCAGAGTGCCGGGAAGAATGAGGCGTTAGAGTCTTTGAATAAATATGTTGGTGCTGCGAGTAAGGTGCGTATAATTCTCGACTCTTTCTAATCCTGTTCTGGCGATGTGTTTGTGTTGGGGTCTTGTATTTTGTGTTCAGTGACTAATTTAGTCAAGTT
The DNA here is from genome assembly GCF_963678865.1 of Maridesulfovibrio sp. Taxonomy (NCBI): domain Bacteria; kingdom Pseudomonadati; phylum Thermodesulfobacteriota; class Desulfovibrionia; order Desulfovibrionales; family Desulfovibrionaceae; genus Maridesulfovibrio; species Maridesulfovibrio sp. Next base: position 201,630 of record NZ_OY787459.1, read on the forward strand.
TTTACATGCAAAAACTTGACATATGACGATAAAAGAATAATTTTTGATTAAGAAGAGGATATCACCATGCAGGTAGCAGCACAGATTAATAACTATATTGAATCCGTCCCGCCAGGGAAGATCATCACCTATGGTGACTTTAAGGATTTGCAGGAAACCAAGCCTCAGGCTCTGGCGAAGGCTTTGGGACGTCTGGTGAAGAAGCAGGTTCTTATCCGTCAGGCCAAGGGGGCATTCTATCGTCCCAAGAAAACCCTTTTCGGATCAGTTGGTCCTGCTGATGAAGAGCTTATTTCTTTTTTGACTCGCAAAGGGGATGAGATAACCGGAATCCTTACCGGGCAGTCTGTGTACTTACAGCTTCAGATTGCAACGCAGGTCCCGAGTGTGCTGACCATTGCCAGCGTTGCTCCCCGTAGAAAGCAGAATATCGGTAAGATTCAAGTCCAGTATGTGCGTAGCTATGTAGATGAGATTCAGGAGGCGGATATTCCGCTGCTGCAATTGCTTGAGGCTTTACGCTTCATCAAGAAGGCGCAGGATTGTGCCCCTGATGATGTGATTCAAGTCGTTGGTACAAAAATGGTGCGGCTTACGAAGTCTGATCTGGAAAGATTGGTGAAGTTGGCTAAATCCTATCCGCCCATGGTTCGAGCCCTTTGCGGATGTCTTTCTGAAGGGATGGTTGAAAGCATTCAGGTTGATTCCTTAAGGGGTAGTCTGAATCCTTACACAAAGTTCAAGGTTATGGTTTCGGATGCGGTTTTGAAAAACAAGAAAGCTTGGGGGATAATGTGAGGCTTCACGAATCAAAAGATATTTTTCGGGATGCCATTCAGGCAACTGCGGATAATTTGCGGTTGCAAAGCATTTTTATCGAAAAAGATTACTGGCTGACTCTCGCGCTGTACCGGATTACTCAGACTGATCTTGCGGATGTTACGGTCTTCAAGGGTGGGACTTCTTTGTCCAAGGCATATGGTTGCATTGAACGCTTTTCTGAAGACGTGGACCTCGCTGTCATCACTGAACAGGGCATTGCATCCAATCAGATTAAAAAGCTGCTCAAGAAGATTACAGAGATAGCCAGCAAGGATTTGACTGAAGAGCCAGCGGGAAGCAGTAAAGGCTCCATGATCCGCAAGATTTATTATTCCTACCCGCAAACCTTTGAAGGTGCTTTCGGACCGATCTCTAACAAGATTTTGTTGGAAGTGAATGCTTTTGCTCATCCTTCGCCATACCAGCCGCTGCCGATCTCTACGTATATTTATGACTTCCTGAAAAGCAGGGGAGAGGATGCGCTTATCAAAGAGTTCGGGCTTGAGCCCTTTCCATTTCAAGTCCTGTGTCTTGAGCGGACATTCACGGAAAAAGTCATGGCGATTGTAAAAGCATCTTGTAGCGACAATTCAACTGAATCCCTGCGCCAGAAGATCAGGCATATTTACGACATCCACCAGCTCATGCAGCGGGAAGAGATTCAGAAGTTTGTCAACTCTGCTGATTTTCAGCAGCTTCTTGAGGTTGTGCGTAAATTCGATCAGGAAGCCCCGGTAGGCGATGCAAAGTGGGTGGATATGGATATAGCAGAATGTCCCATTTTTGCTGATACGGAGGCCGTATGGAAGTCCTTGTTGCCTGCATATCGTGATGGTCTTGGGGCTATCGTTTATGGGGAACTGCCTGCTGCGGATGATGTTTTGGGGAGTTTGGTGGAGCTGGGTAGGATTTTTACGAAAATCGACTTGTGCGACTAAGTAACCTGTATAACGGCTAATAATAGTTTGTTTATGTGATTAAAGGAAATTTATATGGAGCCAACAGTACAACGATTTGTGAGATTTGGAGAAGCTGTCAATCTTATTGCTCAACATGATAGCAGTAAAAGCTTTAAGTCGTTAATTGATTCAGCTCCTCATTTGTTCAAAGGATTTCAACTTGTATATTCAAGTGACAATACAGAACTTGATTTTGGATTTGCTTCGTTGAGCGATATTGAGGTGAGTTGTAAGGCTTTGAAAAAATATTATTGTGGATCTGGAATACTTGTATACGATGATGAAATTTATGGAAAAACTGCGTCTTCAGGACGTGCTGAGTTTCCACTAAACTTTTCGATATACTTTGACTCAAATGTAGCAGCCGCATTTAGGACATGGGAGGCTGGGGGAGAGGTGCGTGATCCAAGGTTTTTTGAGCTGATGGAGTATTTAAAAAGGTATAATCTTAACTTTAATCACTCTTTTTTTCTTCTTGAGCGTTTCGAAGAGTTGAACAATAGGAATAATTCGCACCCGTTTGATACAATTCGAGCTTTGAAGCGTTTTGATTATACTAAGACAAGAGAGTCCTTTAATGGTTTGGAATTTGAGCACCTTCTAGACCGAAAAGAGGCGGGAAACCTAGCTATACAAGACATAATGACTTTTGCTAGGTAGCCTGCTGCTAAACAAGCTGTATTGCAGCAAAAAGGCATGCATCTGATCATGTTGAAGGCGTTTGAGTTGTATCTAAATGATAAAAGCGCGATAGATCAAAATCTTTGTGAAATTACTAGGTTCTGTCTGGGTACGATTGGAAGTTTTGCAAAACTGGAATTGTTCTTCGCATGGAAATTTTTTAAGTACAGGACAAAGTTCAATTTTTTTAGTCCGATGAATGCAGCAAATTCTAAGTCTTTGAAAGGGATAAGAGGAATGAGTTGGGACCTTTTTTTTCTTAGATTTCAAGAGACGATTACTTCTATTACTCCTAGTGGGGGATTTAATATTCCTTTTATGAGTTCATTTGATAATAAATTTGTCGAACTTACCAAAGCTTGCCCTATTAGGTGTACTTTATTGGATTTAAGCTACTCTAGGATGCATACTTTGTATGAAGATGATTTAGAGTTCATGGAAGATTTACAACGTGCATTGCCTCAATCGATACAAAATGAAATTAATGATCCTAATCTTGCCTTGTGGCGTCAGCAACATAAGCCATTCACTGAAAAGTTAGCTGACAAAGAAATCAAGGGAATTTCTGAAAAATTAGCATGCAGTTTAACTTAGTAAGTTGAAGCAATAGTGACTTATTTGCTATTCTTGACTCTTTCTCTTGAAAAGAAATATAAATTTGTTTTTAAAATATCAGTCATAATAAGAGAGTTTGTAATGAGTCACAGCGGAGCCGCTTCCTCTAAAGGGGATCACTACCAGCGTAGAATAGCTCTTCATTGGCTTGTCAGGATGATAAGCGATAATTCTATTGATTATATTCAGGCAGAATCGACTGGAATTCCGGGGTCTGATAGTCCGGTGGATGTTGATGATGTTGTAGTTAGCTATCACGGTGGTAAGAAGCTGTTTATCCAAGCTAAAAAGAGTCAAACTAACCATGCAGTGTGGAAGATTGATGATTCAAAGCTTGTTCCTGAGTTGAAGAAAGCTAAAAGACAGCTTGAAAATGAGCCTGAATCTTTAGTTTATTTTTATTCCCAAACTCCTTTTGGTGACCTCAAAAAATTATCTGAAAGAAGACCTGAGTACCTTTCATATAAATACTTTTATGATAATGCTCCCAACACTCTGAAAACTCCATTAGCTAAGCTTGCCGAAGTATTAACTGTTTCGGAAGAGGAGGCTTTCGAAATTGTTTTCAAGCTGAAGTTTGGGCCTTGTCATACCTTTGAGGACTGGGACGATTTAAATCTTCAGGCTATCGATCGTGTTTTGCCAAATAAGTCAGTTGCAATGAGGGTCTTGGAAACAATGATTGGTGATCATGAAGCCGGTCTAAGGGATTCGAAAGTGACTATCACTAGAGAAGATGCCCTATGCAAATTGGTTGAATATGGTATCGCTCCTACCCCGAAAAGAGATATTAAAGAGCTTAGCAAAGAACTTGAGAGAGCTTCTGCGATAGGTCGCCAATGGACGAGGGATATTGCAGGAGAAACCATAGATAGGCCAGAGCTGCCAGAGATTGTAGACTTACTGGAAAGCGGAGAAGAATCTATCTTGCTGGTTGACGGTCCGGGTAGTGGCAAGACCTGTCTGCTTTTAGATTTAGCTGATCATATAGAACAAAATAAAAACTGGCACCTTCTGTTTATTAAAGGGGATTTGTTCTCAAAGTGTGAAAGCGAGGATGATTTCGTAAAGAATGGACTTCCTGATGATCTGGTTGGTGTTTGCGCAAGGCTTGCAGAAGATAAGAAGGTCGTAATTGTGCTTGATTCTCTGGATGTGTTGTCACTTGGACGAAATCATACTTCCCTAAAATATTTCTTATCTATTTTAGACCGCCTCTCCAAGGTTAGTCATGTTTCAGTTGTTGCTGCCTGCCGAGAATTTGACCTCAATTATGACCCCCATCTTAGAGGGCGTAAATGGGGGCGTAAAATTCCTATTAAGGCTCTTGATATTGATAGTGTGGTTAAACCCTTGCTGGCAAAGACTGGCGGTGATGTTTCTGATCTACCAGAAGAGCTGCTTGGTTTATTGCAAAACCCACAAAATTTATCCCTGTATTGTAAAATATCATCTGTACGTCATGACGCGCATCCAAAGACAGCATGGCAATTGTATGATTGTTTCGTTGATGAGGTCGTCAGAAAAGATGTTCTTCTAGGAGAGAGTGCGATTGACTTTTTGGAAGAGCAAGCTTCAAAAATGATGTCGGAGCGTCGAGATTCTTTGCTGTACGGTGAAATAAGAATACCAGCCGAAATGTTACAACGGCTCGTTAGTCAAGGAATCTTATTTGAGCGGGCTGGTCGTTACAGCTTTGCCCACCAAACTTTGATGGAAAATTTCATTGTTCATGATGTTTTGAAAAGGAACCTTTCACTGCGTGATTTTATTCTGTCTCATCCCCCACTTCCTTTTATACGTCCTACAGTTAGAGTTTTGTTTTTTCATTTGGAAAACCAAGATCAAAGAAAGTTTGTAAGACAAGTAAGAGAAGTTGTTAGCAGTGATGAAGTTGCCATGCATTTAAAGCGATTGGTCGCAGAGTCATTGGGAGAGGTGCAGCCTGGTTCCGCACTGTGGCCTTTAGTGCGGTTCCTTTTTAATCAGGATGCTACCTTATTTAAGCGTTTTTTATGGAGAACATCTCATCCAGATTGGTTTTTGTTTTTTGAGGAAAATTTATTTTCATTGATTCAAAGCCAGTCTGATGAATCTTGGCACAAAGAGTACATCTTTAAAATTCAAAAATGGATGAATGCGTTTCCCGATGCTGTTGTTCAGCATTGGTTGAGAATAGTAAGGGATCCTGCATTAGCAGATAGTTTTAGATGGGAGATAACTCGTGCCCTAATAGAATTTGCTCATTGGAAGACTGATGGTTTGTATGAGGTCTTTTCATATTTAGTTAATGCTGAGCAAGACGAATATCCATTGATTGGTGGGCCATTAAGTAAATTTATTGCAGCTACAGGAGAGGGAGATGATCTTCTGTGGCTTTTAATAACAAGCAAATCAGGTTCTGATGAATCTGATCTTAAGAAAAAACTATTATGTTCAAAGAATGTTTTTGTTAAAGACGATTTCCTAGTAAAACGTTTTGGAAAGTCTAATCTTTTATTAGAAAATGCTTTAGAGCTGTTTAGTATGATTTGTTCTGAATGTCGATTTAAATATAACGAAGGGAGATTTTTAACTGATTTTATATCTGACAGTTCATATAGATTTAAGCTTGGTGATGAAAGAAGATATTCTTCTGATTTTAACGTCTTTTTGGATTGTATTGAATATGGACTGATCAGTAATTGTAGAGTTAACAGTGATTGGTGGCGAGATCGTTCGCATTCACTGTATTTAAGTACTGAATTTTCTGTTGTGTATTTTTTAATTAATGCTTGTTGTGAAAATCCAAAGTTCAATGTTGACCTTATAGGTAAGATAGTTACCGATTCAGAAGTTTTTAAACATAGACGTAGTATCGGCCCTTCTTTGGGCAAACTTATAAATACAGCGTATCCATTTCTCTCAGTGGAAGTTCATGATCTAAATCAAAATTGCATTTTGTCTTTGTATGATGATGAAGAGAAGACTGACGATTATAAAAATGGTTATAAATTTGATTTATTACAATGGATACCATCCATGTATCGGACTGTTGAAGCTCAGAAATTTATGGATAATATGCTAGAAAAAAACTGGCTTCCGGATCGAAAAACATATTCTTCAATTAGAGCGGGTAGAGTGAAGTCTCCTTGGCCTTTGGCTGAAATAAATAAGCTTTCAAAGGAAGGTTTTTTTAGTCTCTTAAAACATTTTGATAGTCACTCTGATAATTGGGAGGAAGATTTAGATGGAGATTTGAGAGGAGGGCGAGAGCAGCTAGAGCGTGCAGTTTATCAAGGGGCTGTGAATGATCCAACAAAGTATATGTCGTTTGTTGATGACATCATAAATGCTAACGTAGGTGTGAAATATCACTGTGAGATTCTGTCCGGTGTTGTTGACCATCTTGATCATCGTTTTGGTAACTTGAACTTAAGTAATAGCTGGAATCCAGTGGAGCCGTTTCCTGATGGCAAAGAGGTTGCGCGGCTTCTTTTGGATACTGTTCACAAGGGAGGGAAGCTTTGGGATGATCCTTCTTGCGTTGCAGATGTTGTTCGAGTTGTTTCAAATGTTTTTGAAGACGAAAGCCCTTTAAGTGAGTTAACGGATATTCTCATTAAGTTAGATAAGTTGAATGAAGATGATAACATTGATGAGTCAAGCAGAAAACGTACACAAGGCCATCTTCTTCAATCTATTGTTGCTGTTTTGGCGCAAAATTATAAGGTGCACGAGAGTGGGAGTGAAGTTTTAAAAGATATTGCATGTCATAGATCTATTGGATTGAATTCTTATTCAAAGAGTTATGTGCTGTCTAGACTGCCATACATAATACACCATGACAGCAATTTGGGTTGGATAATTTTTGATAATATTTTTCTCGAAATTGACGATGACGGCATATCGTTCGTAGAAGCAGTTTTGTATAATAATTACAGTAGAAATTACCCAAAAGTTAAAGAATATCTAGATTGCTTTGTGGATAATCATATTGAAGGAGCCTATGAGTCATGGGGGAGGATTAGCTCTCTTGCATATTTATCTGGTCATGTCTCTTGGGATTCTCTCTGTTTGCATATTGAGCAATTGGGAAAAGATTGTGCAACTGGGTGTGCGCAGGTTTTTGCAACAAATATAGATAAGAAAGAATGTATGGAAATGTGCGATAAGGGCTTGCAATATTTACTTCTTAAAGAAGTAGTTTCGGATGATGTTGTAAACAAGGCTGCAAGAATTTTCGAAAAAAATACTGTGATTTCTGATGAGTTAATTTATGCCTTTTTGGATGCCGTTTCTAAGACTAAAAGCCGTATTGGCGTAAGAAGATTTAATGATTGGCTTGCACAACGTGCTGCTATGAATCCATGCTGGGCAATTGCTCCGTGTGAGAGACTTGCTGATGTTTGCCTCTCTAAGACTGACTCTTATTTTTATATGTCAGGTCGCGAGTCCCTTATCTGCACTTTGACAGAAATTCTTCGTGAAGCTGACGAAAGTGATGACGAAGAACTGATTGAGCGTGTTTTAAATGTCCAGGATCGGTTTCTTGATCTTGGTATAACTGACATAGAGAAAATATACACAGATTATAATTAGCCTCTCTTTCGGAGTCTATTTTCCAATTCTCAATGTCCCGATTCATATCTAATGGTCTGCAAAGTTATTAACGTTGTTCTAGCTGGTAAGAATGGCTTGAAGTTCGTGTTTTATGCCCTGCTGTCCTTTTAGTGAGGGGAGGTCATAGTGTGGGGTTTTATAGTGTAATTCTACCCTCGCTTATTTAGAGATACTTTGATTCACTCTTACAGGCTGCCTATGATCTGTAATTTGATTGATGAATTACTATAGCTAATTATGTGAGGTTGAGTCGTGGTGGATCATTCAGAAGAACGTTTTTGGCATTGCTGGATATATAGAACTGAGTCTAGTCCTGTAGAGTTCATTTACGGGTATGCTGCCCAATCAAATATTCCTGCAACAGAGTCCCAGTCCATGGTCACCAAGGTTAGTGATGATATTTTGGAGTGTTACTTTCCCTTGTCTCAGATAGTGGGGGATGAGTTTTTTTCGGCTTTTGATGATGGGGTAATCACTCTTGAAATTTTGGATGATTGTCTTGGCAAAGAGCATTGTAAGTTCATGCAGTCATCTATCCAGCCTGCGTTAGGCTCCTCCACAGCTAAAGTTGATTCATACTACACCATGAATGTCGTAGGGCATGACTTTTTAAAAAATGAAATTCAAAGTATTTTCAAACACTTTCAAAGTAGCCTCCCTTTTGCTGAGCCACAGAAATACATGCATCGCCTTGGTGCTTTTGATATTATCCATATGCCGATCTATGCAGAGGATGATATTCCGCCTTTTCGTTTTAGGCTTTCTGGGTTGAATACAAAGGATTTCCTAGTAACGGTCAGAAATGAATTTAAAATTTTACGGCGTCAGGATTATGCTCAGTCAAATCATATAGCTCATGTTCAACTTTTTTCTGGTGAGACCATCACGAGTGATTCAATGATGTTTCTTCCTGCCGGGACAGAAGTTTTTGGTCCCGTTGAAGTTTCAAATGAGTTCGATCGAACAAAAGTATGGCTTTTTAACGAAGAAGGTGAACTTGTTCACAGTGATGATCTTTATTGGTTAAACACGATAGTGCTGAGTTCCTCATTAAGTGGGGCGAAAGTTGCTATTAAGGATAAGCTAACCAAAAGTGTAGAAGGCACAGGCGATAAGCATAGGCAGAAGAAGATTACAAATGTGCAAGCCAGTTCTAAAGCTGACAACTCTGAAATTGGGTTTCATTCCAATAAAGATTTTAATAACTATCGGCGAGAGATGTTGGATAGGGGAAAAGTCTTATTTGAAAGCCCTTCTAGTGACAGGTGGTTCCCCAAAGGGCCGTTGGGGTCGTGTGATTCCATTCTATATATAAAGTTATTACTGGAGAGGGGGATTGAGCAAGCTTGGGTTGTAGATCCATTCTTCGATAAGAAAGCCTTAGAAGCAATTGTTCTCAGAATTTCCAAAAGAGACTTAACACTTACAATTATTACAAATCTTCATAGTGTCGACCCTGAAAATGGGGAATTGGTTGGCGAAGAGGGGCCTTCCCTTGTGAATGATTTGGAGCAGTTTGCAGTAAAGATAAAACCATTCATCCATTGTCATCTTAAAATTATCAATCTGTTGAAAAGTCAAAATTCACCACGGCAAGCCTTTCACGATAGGTATCTCTGTTTAAAGTCCAATGCAGGTGAGTTCTCTGTCTATTTATTGTCCAATAGTCTGAATAGCTTCATGGGTGAATATCCATTTTGTATGAGCCGTGTCGGTGGTGATGCTGCAAGAGATCTTCAAGAATATACACTCACGTTGGCTGACAAGATAGACCCTGTTTCGAATAAGGAACTGTATTGCAATATGGAGTGGGATAGCCATGCATAGTTTGTCTCATCCAAAAGATTTGCCATGGGTGACTTGGTTGTTGTCTATCTTAGTGGACAGTGCGAACGGATCTAGCGAGGAAATTTATGCTGCCGCAGAGCAGCAAGGAATTATTTCTGTACACAGTTCTGGGTTATGGAAAGTTGATAAAGATTGGTGCGCTGGGATTCCGAATTTAGTTAGTGCTGAAAAGCATCTTGATACTCCTAAAAACGTAGCCTTATTTGTTATGGCTGTAGGAGAATTTTCTGCCTGCTGTAATGGATTCCCTCTTGAAAGTTGCAAAGGAATTTTTAAGGGATCGAAGGGCGCGCGAGAGATAGATAATGTCTTTGATTTAATAGGGAAATTAGCAACAGAGCATTACCCTCAGCAAGAAGTTTGTATAGAATTTCTTGGGCATAGCCAACGTGTAAATAGTTGTTCGTGGGACTATGAGTCATATAGGGATATCGCATGGTATGATGACTATCAGCCTTTTTTTAAAGTTATGAATAGGTGGGGTCTTTCTAGAGGGATATGTCTTCTTGCTAAGTCGGATTTAAAAAGTTTTGGGTGTTGGTTATCTCGACAAAATGATCCGGCAATTATATGTTCGGTTATGTATTCTGTCATGCAGTTTGCATTTTTTATTGACAGGGAGTTGGTCTATAGCCTTTTAAAGACTTCACATCCGTTTTTGCAGCTGCTTGGGGTAGTGTATTCTCATTACTATATTAGAACGCAAGATAATCTTGAATGGAAACTATCTCTAGATGAGGCTTTGGATATTGCCAAGTCTGCTGAAATTAATATTGAAGATGTCGCGTGGACTTCATTTCAGCGTTTGGCTGATATTTATTGTGCCAAGAATAATGTGCGCAAGCAAATTACGGAGTGCATAGTTCGTGGGGTCTCTAAGAAAAGAATATGCGAACTTGAAGAGTATGGTGCTAAGCTTCAGTCATTATTTGATGAGTCTTTGTGTCTTTTGGCCTCTTATTATCCTGACGGTGGGTTGTCGAGTGAAAGAGTTCAATATTTGATCAAAGTTTCGATGGCTGATTATGAGTTGCCATTGCTACTCGCAGAAAAATTATCTTCTGAACAGCGTAAGACTCTTTTGCAAGCAATTATAAAAAAATTTCATGAGGAATGTGGGTTCTTTGATGGTTTTGATGAGAGTAAAAACTATACTCGTCCATATCAGTGGCGTGAGCATTCAAGCGTAGCAGCGAAAGCCTTTGTCTTGCTGCATGAAAGGGAAAATATCGGGAAAAAGTTTGGCTCTCTATTTATGAAGTCGGAGAAGGTGTTTCTGCCGTATTCTCGACAGCCTTATCTATTTGTTCGTGATTATAGCTGCTGGGCCCATGTCTTCGGCAAGCTGGGTATGATGTATCTGTATGCGTTTAAGGTTGTGTTTGAGGCTGGACAACTTGGATGTGCTGAAGGTGTGGATTATCTTCGTGAATATGTTTTCAAACAGTCTTTGAAATTGTTGAAGTTCTATAAGGGAGAATGGTGCTTTCATTCTATTTTTGATTCTTTGAGCCAACGGTCTGCACATGAGCTAAGCAATATTGATAACTCGACGATTCTTGGTATGGTTAATGATTTTGTCCAATATAGAAGAGGGTATCCTATAGCGCGACTTAATTTTCTTTGGGTGAATTTTGATATATTTGAAGGCAATAGAGAATTAGCTTTTGAGTTGTTGAATGAATTTAGCCTGACTGAGAGTATGAAAAGACAACGGGATGTCAATTTTAGCGGATATATAAATGTTGTTGATATGGCATTAGCTTTATTTGCTCAAAATGATGATGAAGTAGCGATGAAACATATTCTGAAGTCGTGGCAATGTTTTTATGACCGCTGGGACGGCGAGAACAAAGAAGACTGGCGCGATGTTCCAGCTAGAGTTGCAAAAGCACTACAGGGTGATCCAGTGGCCCTAGAGTGGATATTTACGGATAACAGGTACAAAGATAGCGTTAGCAGGAAGGTTTGTGAGGAACGCTGAAGGAGTTTTATCACAGGTAGCTTGAAGTATTGATGGTGAAGTTAAGGACCGGGGCGGTGGCTCCGGTCTTTTTTTATTGCTTTAGGGCGAATCCGGCTTGGCTTGAGGTTTGTGAAGGTGTATGTGATTAAGTCATTAAGCTATAGAAGAAGTTGAATCTAAATAGCGGTGTTCAAATGTTGATAAATACAATTGCAAGCATTTGGACAGGTTGAGAACTCAAAGAACATATTAAGATCAAGAGGATATTATGGCACCGTGTACGGGAACTCCCACTTTGGCTATTAAAAAGGTCGTGATCGAAAATTTTAAATCATATAAAGAGCGATTTGAGCTTGAACTTAACGATGGTCTTAATGTCATCGTAGGTGACAATGAAGCTGGGAAATCAACAATTTTAGAAGCTATTAACTTGGCTCTTACCGGACAGCTAAATGGTCGCTATGTGAAAAATGAGTTATCTCAATACCTATTCAATCTTGTTGCGGTAAAGGAATACTGTGATGGTCTTAAAGCAGGGCGCAATCCAGCTCCTCCTTTACTCCTCATTGAGCTATATCTCACTGATTATCAAGATTTTAGAGGGTCGAATAATAGTGAGAAGAGTGATAGTTGTGGAATTTCTTTCTCTATTGAGTTCGACGATAGTTACGCTTCGGCATATGAAAAGCTCTGTGGCTCAGGAGAAATTAAAAGTTTGCCTGTTGAGTATTATAAGGTTGTTTGGAGGTCGTTTGCTCTTAGTAGCGTTATTCCAAGGTTGATTCCGTTGAAGTCCTCTTTCATTAATTCTTCGGAAACTAGGTTTAATAATGGTTCTGATATATACCTTTCTAGAATAATAAAGGATTCGCTTGAGGATGAGCAAAAAGTTGATCTTGCCCAATGTTATAGGAAGATGGTCGAAGTTTTTGCCGATCAGGAAGCAGTAAAATCAATCAATGAAAATATTGCCAAGCAGGCTGAGATATCGTCGAAGCCAGTGCAGCTTTCTGTCGAGATTGCAAATATCAATGCTTGGGAAAAGATTATCACAACTTATCTCGACTCTATTCCATTTCAGCAAATTGGCCGTGGGGAGCAATGCATTGTTAAGACCAATTTAGCTTTGACCCATCGAAGGTCTGAAATTGCTAACTTGGTATTGATTGAGGAGCCTGAAAACCATTTGTCACATAGCAATCTCAATAGACTACTTAAGTATATAGGTGATAAATGCTCAGGGAAACAAATAATCCTTTCTACCCATAGTAGTTTTGTGGCGAATAAGCTTGGCCTCAATGATTTGATCTTACTAAATAAGCAGCAAACTACGGCGTTTAAAGATCTCAGCAATGAAACGTATGAGTTTTTTGCGAAGTTGCCCGGCTATGACACCTTGCGATTGTTATTGTCTGAAAAGGTTATTTTAGTTGAGGGGGATTGCGATGAACTTGTTGTACAAAAAATTTATAGCCAGCAGCATGGCGGGAACCTTCCAATACAAGATGGGGTTGATGTGATTTCGGTTGGTCTTTCATATAAAAGATTTATGGAGCTTGCCGGAAAGATTGATAAAAAGGTCGCTGCCCTAAGGGATAATGATGGAAACATCGAATCTATTCGTGAAAATAATGAAGAGTATCTTGAAGATAAAAATGAAAGGCAAGTTTTGTTCTATGATCTTGTAGTTCATGAATATGAAGGGGCGTTGCCCAAGTATAATTATAACACGCTTGAGCCATGCCTCTTAAGGTCTAATAATATTAGAGTTCTTAACTCTATATTCGGAACTGACTACGAAGACGAAGACGAAGACGGCATATTGAAGTTCATGAAAAACAACAAAACGAAGTGTGCGCTGAAAATATTTGAAACAGAAGTTGATTTCAATGCTCCTGAATATATTCAAAGAGCCTTGGAGTTTATTGATGCCTAAAAGTAAGTGTATAATAGCGGCTGCTGGGTCAGGAAAAACGACTTACCTTGTCAAAAAGGCTTTAGAAGCGGATAGAGATGAAAGGGTGCTTATTACTACATACACACGTGAGAATGAAGCTGAAATACGTAATAAGTTTATAAAAAAGAATAAATCCATACCCGGTAATGTAACCATACAAACTTGGTGGTCATTTTTACTAGAGCATGGTGTCAGGCCATTTCAAAATTTAATCACAGACAAGGCCATAAAAGGATTAAGGCTCACTGCCAATAGGTCTGGGTTTAGATATAAAACTCGAGGTCGTCCTGTGTATTGGGGACAAAAAAATGTCGAACCTTTTTATTTTAATGGTGCTAGGCAGATCTACTCCGATAAGATCTCGATATTTGTAATGGAATCTAACCGGTTGACAAAAGGGGCAGTTGTAGATCGCATTTCTAAGATTTATAGACATATCTTTGTTGATGAAGTTCAGGATTTAGCTGGATATGATTTAGATATATTGCACGCTTTAATGAAGGAAATAAGTGTGGTTTTGGTTGGTGATCCCCGGCAAGTGACATATCATACCCATCACTCCGCTAAACATAAGCAATATAAAGATGGTTTGATTGATCAATTTGTGAACGATAAGTGCGATAAAGTATGTGAAGTTGATGCTGAGACTTTGAGCAATTCATATCGATGTCATGAAGAAATTTGCACCTACTCAAGTTCTTTGTTTCCAGACCTTCCGAAGGTCAGCTCGCTCTCTGATCTGGTCACTTCTCATGATGGTGTTTTTTTTATTCCAACTGATAAGTTAGACGGCTACTTAGCACACTACGAACCTATGCAGTTAAGGTATGATAGGAGGACCCCTGTTAATGCTAACTATCCGGCATGTAACTTTGGGAGATCCAAAGGCTTAACTTTTTCAAGAGTCGTAATTTATCCGACTGACTCCATTAAAAAGCATATCAAAGGTGAGGAGGTGTTGCCGGGCAGCACTTTTTGTAAATTTTATGTCGCTTTGACTAGGGCTAGGCATAGTTCCATGATCGTTTGGGATAATCCACCTGAGGTGGAAGGTATCTCTAAGTACCCATTTTAGGAGTTTTAAAATGTCTTTGCTCTTAAAGAATGCTGTTGTGTCTTAACTTATATGTGGGGGGCAGTATGAAGAAAAATAAGTCTAAAAAGATCAATAGAAATAAAAGATTAAGTGCCAGAGGACTGAAGAGGAAAGAAAAGAAGAATCAAGAAAAGCTTAAAAAATTAAAACGGCTCAAGAGACTTGAATTACCAGCGATTACGAAACGTCTATTTAATCAGGTTGTTGACGATAATAAACTGTCTGACGATTTTAAAAGTCTATTGCTCCCTGCCTATAAGCCTGCCTTAACGATGATGGAGACGTGTTTTCGTGATTATCACGACAAGGATGGAAATTTCATTGAGCAGTTTCAGAGTACAGGGTTTGATGCGAGGGTTTGGGAGCTTTATCTTAATACGTATTTTTCAAAAACTGGCTTTTCAATATCAGATGAACATAATCGGCCTGACTTTGTTATTGAAAAAGAAGGGCAGACATTATGTGTGGAGGCCGTTACAACTAATCCATCTCTTGCAGGAGCATTAAAAGGCATAAATAATTTTGAAACGATTAAAGAACAATACGACTTTGCGTCGATTAAAATGGGAAGTTCTTTATGGAGCAAGCACATAAAAAATTATTGGGATTTACCACATGTCGCAGGGCGTCCACTTGTTTTCGCAATTGAATGTTTTCATGAGGATGGACCTATTTATTCAAGTGATGGTCCTTTGGTTGACTATTTGTATGGGAAAAATTTCTCTTGGTCTTTTAATGAAAACAATGAGCTAGTAGTTAAAGAGCATGAAAACGAACGTCATATAATTGAGGATAAGGATATCCCGTCAGGTTTTTTCAATCTTGCTGGCTCGGAGAATGTTAGTGCTGTCTTGTTTAGCAATAGTGCAACAGCTGCAAAATTTAACAGGAAGGGCAAAGTTAAGTGGCCAAGCTGCGAGGTACGAATGTTGCGAGAAGGGATGTCCTACAACCATGATCCGAATTCAGATACTCCTAATCCATTTAGCTATGAAGTTGGAACTGAGTCTCCAAAGGAAACTTGGGGTGAAGGCTTAATAATGTTCCACAACCCAAATGCTAGGTTTGCAGTAGATAAGTCATTGTTTTCGGATATTCCACATGGTGATTATAGTGATGGGTGCTTTGTTGTCCAGAATATGCCTGATTTGTAGTGGTTCATACTTGATCTGACAGTCTGCCTTTTTGATGGGACCGAAATTGTCAGTTTAGTTTAAACTCAGAACCTTGTCGTTCCAGAGTTCTTTTCCATCCAGCATAGTTGCCAGTGGTGTTCGACCGCAACACATTTTTCCCTGATGAGATCGTTGCGTGTTGTATTCATCAATCCAGATATCAAGATCTGTCTGCAATTCTTCCTGTGAAGTATAGATCTTACGTCTGAATGTGACCCTGTAGAATTCATCCAGAATCGTTTTGTGGAAGCGTTCGCAAATCCCGTTTGTTTGCGGGTGACGTGCTTTAGTCTTTGTGTGCTCGATGCCGCAAATGCCAAGAAACAGTTCGTAATCGTGTTTCTCAACGCATCCGCAATACTCGGTTCCTCTGTCGGTCAGCATGCGTAAAATGCCCATTTCCTGCTCTGCGAAGAAAGGAAGGACCTTGTCGTTGAGCATATCGGCTGCAGTGATCGGCGTTTTGGTTGTGTAGAGCTTTGCGGCTGCCCACTTGGAATAGGTGTCCACAAAAGTCTGCTGATAGATCCGCCCAACGCCTTTGATTGTGCCGACATAGAAGGTGTCCTGACTACCCAGATAGCCAGGATGGGCTGTTTCGATTTCACCGCAGGCCAAATCATCATCCTTTTTCTTCTCAAGGGCCTGAACCTGCGCCTCGGTGAGTACAACTCCTTGCTCTGCTGAAATCTTCTCCAGCGCAGTCAACCGGAGCTTGAAATTATGGAGATTGTGCCGGAGCCAAATGGATCTAACTCCTGAAGGCGAAACAAAAACGCCCAACTTTCTTAGCTCATTACTGGTTCTTGTTTGTCCATGAGCAGGAAAGTCAGTTGCGTAAACAACAACTGCGTCTTCGATTGCCTGATCTACCCGATTCTTCAGGTTCGGTTTACGACGGGACTTATCAAAAAGTGCTTCCACACCGCCTTCTTCCTTGGCTGAATGATACCGGTAAAAGGTGTCCCGAGAAAAGCCCATCAGCTTGCAAGCTCTGGAAACATTACCGAGTTCTTCCGCCAGATTCAGCAGACCTATCTTGTGTTTTATGATGTTTTGATTGAAACTGGACATGTGGTTCTCCTTGGGCACGGTGCCCTGTTTTGATGGTTCCTTAGTATTCCCATCAAAAAGGAGAACCTCTTCTGTTTCAAGAGGAAATGTCAGATCAAGTCGGAACTAATACAGATGATTTCATTTCAGGGCCCCTTCTTTCGCAGGCGCACCATCTTTATCTGCCGGTCTCACAAATTTTCTTTGATGCCGAATTTCCCTGCACCACAGTTGGTTGACAGGAGTGCTGTTTCAGACATTTTAATACCGGAGTCGTGAGCCATAATTGAATTACGTAGTAAAGGACTTTGCTCCACCGTGCGCCATGGCCACAATCAGTATGCGTACACATCTGTCAGAATTTCATTGGCATTGAGTGGACGAAGATTTTGAAAGCCAAAGCCCCGCTAGTTGTCAGATCCCCGGCTGTTGCTTTTTTGCACCTGCGTGCCCTTTTTTCGAATCTTAGTCTTGGGAGTTTTTAAGTGCTAGTTTAGGGTTTGATATTATTGAATTTTTTATGTGTATATTTTGGCTTTGCCCCAAGATCTTGGTTGATTTTACCCACGAATGGCCCAGCGATGGCCCAAGAAAAAAGCAACTTGGGCCATCGGTTGGGGTATATTATTCAGCTGAATATTTTGTTCCCTGCTTGGATTCTCCGTGTTTTGTGATGAACTTGGATTCAAGTAGCTTTTTCAGAGGTTTCTTGAGCTGGTCACTTTTACAGCCAATTTTATATGCAATGGCTGCTCTTTTGAGGTGGACAGGACTTTGTTTCAAGATCTCGATAATCCGGGTCTCCAAGTCAGACAGCTCAGGCATTGTGTCTGTCGTTTCAACTTCAGTTGGGGACTCAGCTTCAGCTGGTACGTATATCCACTGTTTGCCATTGAGCGGGTTCTTTGAATCATACGGCAGGTGTGCATGAAATGATTGACCTTTCAGAGCAGGATACGTTTTACACTTCTCAAAGGTAACTGTCATATTGGCTCCAGGGCCTTGCTGATTTTTTCCATAATCTTTGATCTCGATAATATTCTGGCAAAGAGCTTCTGTTGCCTTGGTTCCGATTGCCTGCCCAGACTTCCCGAGGTGATGAACAAGAATAACACTGACTTCTTTATCACTGAGCTTCCTACAAAAATCGATTAGCTCTTTGAATTTCTTCTGGTGATTGGAAGCCTCCTCTGCCAAAGTAAGCAAGTTGTCAACAACCAAGACAGCCCCCTCGGGCAATTCCTCAAGAAGCCGGTTTTGCCAGTATTCTGAAAAGAGGCTCAGTTGACCTTCCTCGCCATTTTCAGACTGATTATCAACGCCGGAGTATATATGGATTTTGGGTTTTGTATTCTGGGTGACACCATAGGCTGACAAAATCTGCTGACTGCGTTCCTCGATCCTACCCCTTGAATTTTCTGCATCCAGATAACAAACATCACGAGCAGACTGGACTTCAAAGTTGAAAACGTTGAACTCATAACTCATAGCCAGAGCGAGAGTCTGTGTGAACAGACTTTTTCCGCCATCCTGATCCCCAACAATAATCGTAATGTTCTCAGGTGCGAGGAGTGCATCCAGTGTCAGGGTGCTATATTCCTTTTTAGAAATTCTATCTGCCATGAAAGGGGGCGTGAATAAGGATTTTTTTTCAGTACGAATTTTCTCCTGCTTCAGGCCGATCTCGCACATCCACTTCCTGTATTCCCTAGTCTGCCATCTATCTCCCAGTGCCTGAATAATATCCATGAGCGGAGTGTGCAAAACATTCTTTCCATGATCCACCAAATATCTTTCAAACGGACAGACTATTTCAGAACTCTGGTTTTGATCATCCTGCATTGGGAAGCTCTCCGTAAACATAGCAACCTTCGAAACCTTGAAAGAATCACATTCTACCTTCTTGCACTTCTCTTTTACCTTCTCCGCGTTCAAGTAGCTGGCATGGTCGGCTCTAGGCTGATAAATGACCTCGCGATCTTCCAGCGGAGAATAGTCGACATCAGCTAAAGCATCCTTGCCGCCAAACCACGTTGTTGCGAGATACTCAGGAGTGCCCTGTGCGAGGAATTTGTCGTTTAAGGCAAAAGCTAGCGGTAAGTCCTCGGTAAGAATTATTTTTGCGTCGGGGTGTTTTTCCATGAGGTCCTGCCCAGACAAAGGATAAGGCTTTGGGTAGCACCCAAAGTTAAGGTCGGGCCAGGAAGTAAAGTGGTACGAATCTTGACTGCAAGACCAGTAGGTCAAAGGGAGCAGAGCTCTTTTTCCGTGCTGATTTTCAAGTGACGCAACCTTAAAAATGGAAAACTCATGAGGCCCCTTAAAATCGAAAGTATGGATTACCTTCCAGTTTAGTTTTTTAAGTAAAGGTGTAAAGTCATCTATATAAGATGTGGCTTTTGAGTGCGTGATCTGTTTTATTTCCCAACAGTTGTTCATCGGGGATAAGTGTGGATTCTGGGCATCGATTTTGAACTGGGTTGCTATTTCACGAAGCGCAGTCTTTCTAGAGATGTTCCGGAGTCGTGCGTATAGAGAGATCCAGCCATGACGGCGGAATTGGTCGTCGTCACAATTTAAATTCCATTCTATCAGAGAGTATGGACCAAGTGCGGTCGTAGTGAATTTGAATTCAGGTGCTTCCATTGAATGGGTGTTACGATCTAAGTTGGGGAACGTGGACTTTTGTGCATGTATCCCCAACTTTTCGATTGGGGTATTTAGCATGCAGGCAATCTCGCAGTATAATTCAAGTGCGGCTAGCTTGTCTTTTTTGGACGGTGTGCAGATGTCGGTTGTGTTGTGCTGGCCGACAACATGAATATATTTTTCCGTGAATTTTCTGTTGGACATGTGTCCTCCTATTTAAGGGTTGCGGCAAAGGAATGGTAAATATTTTTACCATTCCCCGTCCCTGTCGTTTGCGTTGATAGAGAATTGTTCCGTTGCCTTCTGTTAGTTAGCTGCGTGCAACAGGTTCAATGCGATGTTCCGCCATGAACTTTTCGATGTCGTTTACTCTGTATCGAACGGTGCGCTCGATCTTGTGGTAAGGGATGCCCTTACAAAGGTGGCGGTCGCTTCTGAGCTTGGAGAGCGACAAGGCCGTGATCTTTGCAACCTGTTGTTCAGTAATGTAATGTTCGGTATCCATGCTGTTCCTTGTGGAAGGTCGACCTTCGTGGTTTTATTTGCGCATGGTTTTGTATAGAATTTTGAAGCTCTTCTTGCCTTAGGCCAATTTTTTTAAACGAGCTATTTTGTTGTATGTATCTTATTATATGGGATATTTTTTTAGAGGGAGATAATATGAGACGCAACTATAAAGAGCAGCAAAAATATTTTACCGATCCTCTTTTCAGGATTGAAGGTGTAGGTTTTCCAGGTGATGGAAATGAGTTCGGGCGTGATTTTTGGAGTGCTGTGGAGGTCGGTCAGTTTTGTTCTCAGAATGATTTAAAGTTAGTCAAAAAATTAATAGTCGCGATAGAAAAGATGATGAAGGATGGTAAGCTGGAATTTTTATCAATTCATAGTACCCATAATTCTTCAGAGTGTTATTTATATATGTTTTTGGCTTATAAAAGTTGTATGTATAAAAGAAATGGAGAGCTCTCTTTAAGGCGTGTTCTAGAAGCATATAATAGTAAGTCACGTCATGTCTTTATTGATTTACTTGTCAATAACGGTAGAGGTCTTCACTATCATGGTCAATATAAGAAAAGTAAAAGTAATATTATTAAATTATCAAAAAAAATTAAAGATATTGCAAAGGGTCTGAAAGGATATATGCGCCTTCTGGAAGAAGATAAATCTGCTAACGATATTTTATTTTGGCATGTTGAGTATGTAAAACGTAAATTTAAATTAGATTTAGTACGCGATAAAGTTTTCTTTCATGAATTTAATGATTTTTATAAATTATGTAATGATTTGTTTGATTTTTTAATAAAAAGGAAATCCAGCCTATGTCATGATTGCGGCTGGGGAGCCAAAAGAAAAGGGTGGCCTTTTGTTTTTAAAGGGATTGGGTGTGGAAGCAGACGGTGCGATTTTAATATATACTTATCGCAGCAGGTAGAAGGTCTGTGCATGGGACCTGAGTTTTATGACCCTTCAGTTCCTGCTCCTGCATTGCCCCCGTTTCAGTTTTGTAAGCCAGTAAAAGTTTTCGGGGGATGTTTTTCGACATTGATTTTTGCTATGAATTTAGCTGTTACATATGGTGTCTATCCATATGAATTGTTTCACTTAGCTACTTCCGATCAAATTGTGAATTCTCTTCATTCAGAAGAAGGACTTCCTGAGAGATGCCTATTTTCCAATGTGTACTATGTAAGAGATCCAAAGACTATGTCAGCTGGGAAGGCTGTGTCTACTAGGTATAAGAATGTGAAAGAGGCGTTATATCTGAATGAGTCTGGCGAAAAATCAAACTATCACAATTTAAATGAGTACAGGATTGTAGGGCTATGGATTTGGGATAATTTGTATTTTCCTAATGTCGCAGTGGGAAACGAAAACTGGGATGAAGTAACGAAGGAGCTAGCACAGGCTCATAGAAATAATGAAGATAATTTTATGCGGCTTTTAAAAAAATTGCCACAAGAAGAGTGGTATTTAAAATTAGAAATAAGCAAGATAGATGGGGATCTGCTGGGGGATAACGTTATCTGGGAAGATAAAAAGATAGCAATTGAAAAATATCGTAAGCATTACAAGCTGGCTAGAAAATGCATCGAACAAGGAAAAGTTTTACCCTTGAACTCTGTCAGGTAGCCGTGTATTTCCAGCCCTCAAACTAACGAGGGCTTTTTCATGGATTTGTATCAATTTTCATCCCAACTGTGGGGGATAGTGTGGGGGACGGAAAACCAAAAGAAAAAGGGTTTACCTTCCGAAGAAGATAAACCCTGTAATTTCAGTGGCGGGGCAGGAAGGATTCGAACCCTCGGCCAACGGCTTAGAAGGCCGTTGCTCTATCCAACTGAGCTACTGCCCCGCTCGAGAGATGCTTATTTATACAAAGCGTACCTTACGGTCAAGTAAAAAAACAGGAAAATGTTTTGAAATTTAAAAATTTTGTAGAATTCAGTGCTTATCTGGATGATCTCGGTCTTTTTCATATGGATTTGAGTCTCGGCAGAATGGAGGGATTTGTCCATAACTGGGGTGGAAAATCCTGCTTTCCGGTTATTCATGTGGTGGGGACTAATGGAAAAGGTTCAACCTCATCATATTTGACTTCTATCGCTTGTGAACACGGCTTGAAAGTCGGTACGTTTACATCTCCACATTTTGTTACTCCCCGTGAGAGAATTACCTTTAACGGGGCAATGCTTTCCGAAGAGAAGTGGTGTGAGCTTGCTAATCAGGTGCTGGAAATCGCTCCGCAGGCAGGATTGACTTATTTTGAGTTGCTGACCTGTATGGCGCTGGTTGCCTTTAAAAATAATGGAGTTGACCTGGCAGTGATGGAAGCCGGACTGGGGGGACGTTTTGACGCAACCAATACTGTTGACCCGGACCTGACCGTATTTACTCCTATAGGGCTGGATCATGAAAAAGTGCTCGGGGCAACAATTGATCTTATCGCGGCTGATAAGGCTGATGCCATGCGCGAAAACGGCATCGCGATTACAGCTGTACAGGTCCCGGAAGCATCTACGGTTCTTGCTGCCCGTGCTGCGGCGTTGGGCTGTAAGCTTCACACTATTGATGATCTTGATCCTGTTGCGGACCTCAGGCCGAGTCTTGCCGGGGAACATCAGAGGGAAAATGCACAGCTTGCCGTTGCGGCCTGGAGGCTGTTTTGCAGGAAGTCCGGCGTTGAATTTAATGCTGATAAGGTGCGTAGCGGGGTGGCAAAAGCGTTTATTGCCGGAAGGCTGCAAATAGTTGATTCGGATAGAACTTATATTCTTGACGGGGCACACAATTCCCATGCATTTGATGCTCTTGAGGCCGAGTTGAAACACTCAGACGTTAAACCGGATGTTATTATTTTTTCCTGCATGAAGGATAAAAATCTCGGTCCGGTTAAGGAAACCCTCTTGCGTTTGACAGACGGAGCAGTAATTGCTTGCGGTATTGAGAACAACGAGCGGGCGTATCCCTATAAAGAACTGGCCGAAGTTCTTGGAGAGCGGGTAAAAGCTGCGGCAAATATTGACGAAGCTCTTGCAATGCTTAATTCCGGTGATAGAACTGTTCTAATTTGCGGGTCCTTGTTTTTGCTGGCAGCTTTTTATACAAGATACCCAGAATTTTTAAGAATGCCTCCAGCAGCTTAAACCCTTTATGGAAAAGGGCCTGAAAATTCCCCAAAACTTTTTTGGTTTATATCTGGCTGAAGTTCGAACGAGATGTCTTTCGTATCAGCCCAGAGCGGGATGTTGTTGGCGGCTTCAAATTTTGGAGGCATTTTGTCCAATTTATTTAAATATCTGCCCTCTGTTGACTCTGTATTGACCCGTCTTGAAGATGAAGGTGTCATAGATGGATTGCCGAGGACCCTTTCCCGTGATCTGGTTAACGGTTTTCTCGATGTTTGCCGTGAAGAAATCAAGGGCGGAATCATTACTGAAGAAAAACAACTTTCGGCGGATGTTCTTTTTCCGCGTCTGACCTGCCATGTGCGGGCCGGTGCCAAGCCTCATTTCAGGCGGGTGCTTAATGCGACCGGGGTGGTTGTGCATACCAATCTCGGGAGATCGCTGCTGGCGGAGTCTGCCGTAAGGGCCGTTACCGAGGCTTGCGCCTGTTATTCCAACCTTGAGTTCGACCTTAATACCGGGGAGCGGGGCAGTCGTTACAGCCATGTGGAAAAATTAATCTGTGAGATTACGGGGGCCGAAGCTGCTCTGGTGGTCAACAACAACGCATCGGCAGTGCTGATTACCCTTGAAACTCTTGCCAAAGGACGTGAGGCTATCGTCTCGCGGGGCCAATTGGTCGAGATAGGAGGATCATTTCGTATCCCGGATGTTATGAGCAAAAGTGGGGCTTTTTTGCGTGAAGTGGGAGCGACCAATCGCACACACCTCCATGATTATGAGAATGCCATCAATGAAGAGACTGCGTTACTCATGAAGGTTCACACTTCCAATTTCCGGGTTATTGGTTTTACCAAGGAAGTTTCCGGCGGAGAACTTGCTGAACTGGGCCGCAAGCATGGTCTTCCTGTCTATGAAGATCTCGGCAGCGGTAATTTGACCAATTTTTCAGGGTTGGGACTGATGCGAGAACCCACGGTGCAGGAGGTTGTGTCCGAAGATGTGGACGTGGTTTCATTCTCTGGTGACAAAGTTCTCGGCGGACCGCAGGCTGGAATAATTGTCGGCAAAAAAAAATATATTGATGCAATCAAGAAAAATCCGCTCAACCGGGCGGTGCGTATCGACAAGATGACCCTCGCAGCCCTTGAAGCAACCTTGCGGCTGTATCTTGATCCGGAAACAGCCAAACGTGAAGTGCCGACAGTTCGTATGATTACCGAGCAGCCTGAGAATCTTAAAAAGCAGGCCCAGGCATTAGCCCGTACATTGCGCCGTGGATTGTCTGAAACTGCTAAGATCGGCATTCGTGAGGGTGTTTCCCGTGTCGGCGGTGGAGCTTTTCCAGAGCAGGACTTAAAAACTTTTCTGGTGACCGTGGTGCCGGAAGGTAAAGTAACAGTTGAAGAATTAAAGGAAAAACTTCTTTCAACAGAGCCCCCGCTGGTGGGGCGCATTGAAGAAGACGCATTCTGCCTTGACCCAAGAACGCTTGCCCGCGAAGAATATAAACTTTGCGCTGAAGCACTACATCAAGTTCTAGAAGGATAATGGTATATGAATAAACAACTCGAACATGAACCTAAAAGCTGCTGGGAAATTTTTAAAGACGAAGAACACCAGCAGGCTATGGATGATCTCGCAGCCCGTTACATCGATTTCCTGAGTCGCTGTAAAACAGAACGTGAAACCATTAAATACGTCGAAGACAGGCTTCGTGAAGAAGGATTTGAAGATTATCTCGGCGCGGACCAGTGCTTCCGTTCCTTTAGGGATAAGACAATTTTTATTGCCCGTAAGGGTAAAAATCCCCTTTCAGATGGTTTCCGTCTGGTAGGCGCGCATGCTGATACCCCCCGGCTCGATTTTAAGCAGCACCCCCTGTATGAAGATCTGGGCATGTCTATGGCCAAAACTCATTATTATGGCGGTATCCGTAAATATCAATGGCTGGCACGTCCTCTTTCCCTGCACGGTGTAGTGGTTAAGGCCGACGGTACCAAAGTTGATGTTGTGATTGGCGAGGATGCTGATGATCCGGTCCTTTCCATTCTCGATCTGTTGCCGCATCTTGCTTATAAGCAGGTGGAAAAGAAGGTCAGTGACGCTTTTGAAGCAGAGAAACTGAATATTCTCATGGGGCACTCCATGTCTTTTACCAAAGATGAGGATGATGAAGATGAGTGCGAAGACAAACCTTCGGTAAAACGTAAGCTCTTGGAACTTCTTAACGATAAATACGGCATAGTGGAAGAAGACCTGTTTAGTGCTGAAATGCATATTGTACCAGCAGGACCGGCCCGTTATGTAGGATTGGATAAGTCCGTTGTCGGCGGATATGGTCAGGATGACCGTTCCTGCGTTTTTCTCGCTCTGGAAGCTTTTCTGAATGCCCCTGAACCGGATCACGCCCAGATTGTGCTTTTCTACGATAAGGAAGAGATCGGCTCGGAAGGGTCCACCGGTGCCAAGTCTCTCTTTTTTGAGTACTGCCTTGAAGATTTGATCGAAGCATGGGAACCCAATGCCAAGATGTCTCGGGTAATGATGGCAGGAAAAGCCCTTTCTACTGATGTTCATGCAGCAATCGATCCTGATTATCAGGATGTTCATGAAAAGCTTAACTCTGCATATCTTGGGTACGGCCCTTGTTTCTGCAAATTTACCGGACATCGCGGTAAAGTAGGGGCGAACGATGCTCACCCTGAGTTCGTTGCATGGCTTCGTAATATTCTCAATGAAGCCGGGGCTCCGTGGCAGATGGCCGAGCTGGGTAAAGTTGACCTTGGCGGCGGCGGTACTGTCGCTAAATTCCTTGCCCTTTATGGTATGGATGTAATCGATTTCGGACCTCCGGTGCTCTCAATGCATAGTCCCTTCGAGCTGACCAGTAAGGCTGACTTGTATGCTACTGAACTGGCTTTCAGGACTTTTCTAAAGAACTAATTTGATGCGCTTTGCGCCTTAAGAATTGAAATATTATGCCTCCGGCGGCTGGGGAAGGGAAACTTTTGCATAAGTTTCCCTTCCTCAGACCCCATCCCTTCAAAATCTTTTAATATGCTTCGCATTCAACTTGAAAAAGGCGACTTTCGAATAAACAGTTGGTCAAGCTTAAATAAAAGGTTTTGGGATTCTTAAACTCTTTTGCAAAAGGGTTTAAGGCTCCCGGCAGGGTCGCCGAAGGCATTCCCAAAAGGAGCGTAAATGCCCGTAGTTATGGGAACTGCCGGTCATATTGACCATGGTAAGACCAGCCTGATCAAGGCATTGACTGGAACTGACTGCGACCGTCTGGCCGAGGAAAAGAAGCGTGGCATCACCATTGAACTGGGGTTCGCAAGCCTTGATCTCGGCGGTGATGAACAGCTGAGTATTATTGATGTTCCGGGCCATGAAAAATTTGTGAAAAATATGGTTGCCGGGGCTGCGGGTATTGATTTTGTGCTGCTGGTCATAGCCGCAGATGAGGGAGTAATGCCCCAGACCCGTGAACATCTGGAAATCTGTACCTTGCTTGGTATTGAAAAAGGTTTCGTTGTCCTGACCAAGTCCGATATGGTCGATGAAGAATGGATGGAATTGGTTCAGGAAGATGTGCGGGAATTTTTAGCATCGAGCTTTCTGGCTGAGGCCCCTATCCTTGCTGTTTCCTCACATACCGGACAGGGGTTGGATGAATTGCGCGGCGAGATTGCTAGTTTTATGAAAGATTTCTCTCCGAAACGCAGGACCGACCTTGCTCGTTTGCCCGTGGATCGTGTTTTTACCATGAAAGGACACGGCACGGTTGTAACCGGGACTTTGATTTCCGGGCAGCTGTCTGTAGGGGATGATGTTGTGCTTTATCCCAAGCTGACTGAAACAAAGGTTCGTAGCCTGCAATCGCACGGGGTTTCTGTAGAGAGCGCCCCGGCCGGACGCAGGACAGCCATAAATCTGCACGGCGTTGAAGTCGAAGATATTGAGCGTGGTGAAATTTTGGGGCGACCGGGAACGCTTTTCCCATCCAAGGTTTGGGATGTGGAATTGACCTGTCTTCCGTCGTCACCGAAAAGTTTGAAACACCGAAAGGAAGTTCATTTCCACCACGGCTCTAAAGAAGTTATGGCCAAGGTTTATTTTCTGGACCGCGAAAAACTTGAAAAGGGCGAACGGGCAGTCTGTCAGATCCGTTTTGATAAACCCATGACAGGGGTTTACGGAGACCGTGTGGTGCTGCGTTCTTTTTCCCCGTTGCGTACCATTGCCGGGGGCAGCATCATCAATCCGCTGGGTCGCAAGGTGAAACGCTTTTCTGATGATGTAAAGCGTCTGGAGTCGCTCATTGCTGCCGAGCCTGAAGAATTGGTTTTGACCCAGCTTGATCTGGCTGGAAGAACGGGACTTACTTTTCAGGAACTTTCCATTTTGAGTAATGTGGCCTCAAAACCTTTGGAGAAAATGCTGCAGAGCATGGGCGGGCAGCAGAAAATTTTCTTGTACGACAAGGAAAACCGCAGCTACGTTTCCGGCACTCATTACGAAGATCTTGTGCAGGGATTACTGAATCACCTCGAGGAATTTCATCGGAATGAACCTATGAAGCCGGGGGTTTCTCGCGGGGAGATCGGTTCTACCTATGGAAAAGGGCTGCCGGAAAAGCTGTTCCATTCCATTGTAGAACGTTTGCTCAAGAAAGAGGAACTCGTGGCCGAACAGGAAATTTTGCATCTGCCCGGTCATAAAGTCTCTCTTGCTTCGGACCAGCAGAAGCTGCGTGATACCCTGATGGCTACCTATGAGGAGGGAGGGCTGACCCCTCCCAATTTAAAAGATGTTCTCGATCCTCTTGGACTTGTCTTTAAGGAAGCTACCCCGGTCTATAGGCTCCTGCAGGATGAAGGACTGCTGGTAAGGATCAAGGAAGATATGTATTTCGCCAAGTCTGCAGTTGAAGGTTTGCAGAAGAAACTCGAGGCTTACTTTGCGGAAAATGAAGAACTCGGGCCGCAGGATTTTAAGGCTTTGGTCGGTTTGTCTCGAAAATTTTCCATTCCGCTGTTGGAGTACATGGATAAAGAGAAGATAACCATCAGAGTCGGTGATAAGCGCAGGTTGCGTAGACAGAATTGATTTAAGTTGAAAGCCCGGATTCATGTGAGTCCGGGCTTTTTTGCGTCTTTATCTGGCTGAGACCGGTTTAAGGGGAGTCCATGCAGGATGAACTTTCAACCTGATTTGGGAATTTTAATTTTCCGGGGACAGAAAAGAA
Organism: Maridesulfovibrio sp.; assembly: GCF_963678865.1. Taxonomy (NCBI): domain Bacteria; kingdom Pseudomonadati; phylum Thermodesulfobacteriota; class Desulfovibrionia; order Desulfovibrionales; family Desulfovibrionaceae; genus Maridesulfovibrio; species Maridesulfovibrio sp. The sequence continues at coordinate 229,933 of NZ_OY787459.1, forward strand.
AAAAGACCGGAAAATTTCCGGTCTTTTTAAAATATGGGGTGAGTGAAGGGACTTGAACCCTCGGCCACTTGGGCCACAACCAAGTGCTCTACCAACTGAGCTACACCCACCTTAAGAAAGGGGTCAGGGATTCCTGATCCCTAGAGATGTCAAATGGGGTGAGTGAAGGGACTTGAACCCTCGGCCACTTGGGCCACAACCAAGTGCTCTACCAACTGAGCTACACCCACCGCGTGTGAGAGGTGTGTTTAACTAAGCTGGGTGCGATGGTCAAGAAGTTTTTGTAAAAAAGGTGTTTTTTTTTGTATTCGGCAAAGCTCACAAGTAAAAGAGATGATTAACTTGTTTATAAAACGGCATTTTGCTCTTAATAAAAAAATAGGTTAAGCGCAGTCTTCACTAAATAGTCATTTTGTGCCACAAATGTTTTTGTTGTTTTTTGTTCATGAAAGTAATCAGGGGTCGCGGAAAGGCATGTCTTTTCACCGGGTTGCCGGACGTTGATATCTAGTTGTTGACGTTGGTAGCTTATTACCTGATAAGTATAAGGATTTAAGATGGATAAATTAGTTATTGAAGGTGGGGTTCCCCTTAATGGTCCGATCAGAGTCAGTGGCTCAAAGAATGCAGCACTGCCCATCCTGTTGGCTTGTATTTTGCCCGAAGGACCGGTTTGTCTCAGCAATGTTCCCCGTTTGAGAGATATTCATACCACACTTAAGCTGCTTGATATTCTGGGCTGTGAGACTTCCTTTGACGGTAATACCGTATGCAGCGAAGTTAAAGACTTGAAGATTGAGGCCCCGTATGATCTGGTCAAAACCATGCGCGCCTCCGTGCTTTGTCTTGGTCCTTTGCTGGCCTTAAAAGGTGAGGCCAAGGTTGCTCTGCCCGGCGGATGTGCAATCGGTGCTCGTCCCGTTGATCTGCATTTGAGCGCATTTGAACAGATGGGCGCAACATTTGATCTCGATTCCGGTTACATACATGGCAGATGCGATAAACTTAAAGGCGCACACATTCACTTTGATTTCCCTACTGTCGGCGGTACCGAGAACGTGCTCATGGCTGCAGCTCTTGCTGAAGGTGAAACAATTATCGAAAACGCAGCCCGTGAGCCCGAAGTTGTGGATCTTGCCAGATTTCTGATTGCCTGCGGGGCGAAAATTTCCGGGCATGGGACCAGCATAATTACCGTGCAGGGCGTTTCTTCGCTCAAAGGGTGCAATTACAAGGTTATGCCTGATCGCATTGAAGCCGGAACCTACATGGTTGCCGCTGCAATGACCGATGGAGAGCTCTTGATTCAGGATTGCCCGTTTCAGGAGCTGGACTCCGTTGTTTACAAGATGCGCAAAATGGGCGTCTGGTTGGAGGAGGAAGATGGCGGAGTTCGCGTTCGCCGTACCAACGGCCTGATTTCAGGAGTGGATATCACCACCCAGCCCTATCCGGGATTTCCCACAGACATGCAGGCCCAGCTCATGACCCTGATGTGCCTTTCAAACGGTGCCGGGACCATTGAAGAAAAGATTTTTGAAAACCGTTTCATGCATGTACAGGAACTTGTGCGCATGGGGGCGAATATCAAGCTCAAAGGACGCACGGCCATGATTCGTGGCGTTGATAAGCTCACCGGTGCTCCGGTCATGGCTTCGGATCTGCGGGCCAGTGCTTCTCTTGTGGTTGCCGGACTGGCTGCTTTCGGGCGTACTGATGTGCAACGTATCTATCATCTTGATCGTGGATATGAAAAATTGGAAGATAAGCTTTCCGCTGTGGGCGCGAGGGTCTGGCGCGAGAAAGAGTAGCCGTTTCATTTCATGCTTTCTGTTGAGAATTCTATTTCCGGGAACAGGTCCGGTCTTCCGGGCCTGTTTTTCTGGGAGCTTCTTATTCCTGCCTTTGTTTTCGGCATCCTGTCTATCGAATGGGTGCTTCCTTCCCTGACTGCTCTGCTGGTCTATACTTTAATTGTTTTTGTCTTCCGTCCTGAAAAGGGTACTGCTTTTCTGTTGCTGTTATTGTTCGGTTTCGGTCACTGGTATGCTGGATTTATGTTGCCTCCCGGGCCGTCCGGTATGCCTGAGTGGATGGCTGGGCGTGAAAAAGTGCAGCTTAGCGGGACTATTCACAGCCTCAAGGGAGCACCGGGCCAGCGTTTAAAGATATTGCTCGAAAATGTGACCTGCAACAGTACCAAAGGGCAGACCCGGCTTGATGGATTTCTGAATTGGACATGGGATGAACCTGATCAACGGCCTTTTGCGGGCCAGCAGGTTTCGCTTCGTGTACGTGTGAAGCCGATTCATGGATTTCGCAATGACGGATTGTGGGATTATGATTTCTACTGCCGGACTCAGGATATCCGTTACCGGACCTACTCGCGTGGACCGATCAAAAATGGAGGCCTGAAACCTTATGAACCGCAGGTCTTGCAGAAATTGAGGGCTTCACTGCATGAGCATATCCTTAAAAATGCCCCGCCGAATCAGGGAGGAGCTATTTTCCCGGCTTTACTCGCTGGTGACCGCTTTTATCTTTCGCGAGACAGTGTTGAGTTGATCCGCCGGGCCGGAGTTTCTCACATTCTGGCTCTTTCCGGTCTTCATGTTGGATTTATCGTTGCCATGGGATTCGGATTGTCATGGATCGCAGGGGGGATTTATCCCCGCATTTATCTAAGGATCACCCGTATGCGGCTGGGGGTGCTGTTTTCAATTCTCCCTGTCCTGCTTTATCTCTGGCTGGGCCAGTTCAGTCCATCTCTCTTGCGGGCAGTCTGCATGTTCGGCTTCTGGGGATTGCTCATGTTTATCAACCGGGGCAGGATGCTGCTGGACGGTTTGTTTCTTGCCGTGTTGCTGATTCTTGTGTTTTCGCCGCTCAGTGTTTTTGATCTCGGATTTCAGCTTTCGGTTCTGGCGGTGGGGGGGATTATTTTATTTTATCCTCTGTTTTCCCGGTTGTTGCCTGCAGGGATCAGTGTGTCGAGCAAGGCAGTTCGTTTTATTTTGGCCCTTATTTTTATCAGCCTGTGCGCGAATATAGCTTTGCTCCCCGTATTGATCTGGAATTTCGGGGTGCTTACACCGAATCTTTTGTTCAACGTGCTTTTTGTGCCCCTGATAGGTTCGTTTATCCTGCCGGTCTGCGGAGTGGGGGGGCTTCTCGCGTCATATGCAAGCCCTCAACTTTCCAAATATTTATTTTCATCAGGCTCCGTGACCTTTGAGTGGTTGCTTGGCTTGGTGCAGAAATCAGTCAATGCCGGGATGCTGCCGGAATATGCCTTCTACCGTCCGCATTGGGAAGGTCTACTGATTTATTATCTTTTGCTAGGGGCTGTGCTGCTGTTTTCCCACGGATATGTGAAGCGGGGAAAGGTGTTGCTGCTTTCGGCCTTACTTCTTTTTGCTGTTCGCAGTTACGTGTGTATGGGGCCGGAACAGGTGCGCATGGATGTTCTGGATACCGGGCAGTCGCAGTGTGTTGTTGTCACCGGTCCTGAAGGTTCCCGGACCGTAATTGACGGTGGTGGCGGATTCGGCAGTAGCTTTGATATGGGGCGGTCAATCGTTGGCCCGTGGCTGGCATATGGCCATCTGCCGAAGGTGGACAATATTTTTATGACCCACGGAGACCGGGACCATGCCGGAGGCCTTGCTTTTTTGCTGGAGAAATTTTCCGTGGGTAGTTTTTATTCGAATGGTGATCTGCCGAAAGGAATTGTCGGGGAGCGTTTTAGGGCAGCCTTCAAAGAGAACGGAATTGAGCCTCAAGTCCTGACGAAAGGAACTGAGGTTATTTTGGAGCCGGGGCTGATTATGGAAGTTCTGCATCCGTATGCTTCTTTTGCCGGATCTACCAATGACCGTTCTCTATATCTTCGTCTGCTCTGGAACGGGCATCCTCTGCTGTCCATTTCCGGAGATTTGGATTGTAAAGGGCTCAGGGCTGTTTTAGAAAGCGGGAATGAGCTTTCATCAAGCGTGCTTGTGCTGCCGCACCATGGTAGTGCCGGATCATTTTCACCGGAATTATATGAGCGGGTTAATCCTGAAATTGCAATTGCCGCTTGCGGATTTTTGAATCGGTTTAAATTTGTTTCAAAAAAAGTTGAGCAGGAACTGAAAAAAAGACACATATGTATGTATACGACTTCTGCAAACGGAATGTTGGCAGTCAAATGGAATAGAGATGGCCGGATACTGACTGTTCGTTGAATTTAAATATTTTTGCTAATTACTGATATGTAAACTTGATTTTCATGTGCAAAAGTGCCAATGTCTAGCCATTGACCGAAGTTTAAGACTAATGCTTAATATGAGTGGAGGTTTGCCTGCATGAGAGTGCTGATTGTTGATGATGATTTTTATTGCCGCAATATGTTGCATGAGATCATGAAACCATATGCACAGTGCGATATTGCCGTTAACGGTGAGGAAGCTGTTTTCGCTTTTAAAAGAGGCCTTGAGTCCGGCAATACGTATGATCTTGTCTGTCTGGATCTGGTTATGCCGGAGATGGACGGACAGCAGGCTTTGCGTGAAATCCGGTCGATTGAAAAAGATTTCAAGATCAATGATGATTCCGGTGTAAAGGTCATTGTTACGACAATGCTTGATGACCGCAAAGAAACCCACGACGCTTTTTTTCTCGGTGGTGCAACCTCTTATCTGGTCAAACCCATTGAAGAGGATAAGCTGGTGAAAGAGCTGAAAAATCTCGGTTTTTCTGTGTAGCTTGTTTGAAATGTTTAAGGACACTGATTTAGTCCTGTTTTATATTTTGCCCTGAAAGACGGGCTGAATCCGCGGCTTTTGCTGCGGATTTTTTTTGCTTAATATTAAAAATTGTATTATTAAAGGTAATTGGAGATAATTAACGGAATTGAAGTTCCGCAGGAAGTGGTCTATTGTACCTCCTTCACATCAAGTTTTATCCGCTTTCATTTGCGGTTTTATATAAGGTTTTTTAAGAATGTCACAGATATTAGGTGTAAAATTTAACGATTTCGGGCAGATATATTATTTCTCGTCCGGGCCTTTCGTTGTCCGCGAAGGTCATTCGGTTATAGTCAAGACCGAGCAGGGCATGGGGCTGGGCAAGGTCTTTGTTGTTCAACAGGATCTGCCAGAGGAAGTAACAGAGGACTCCATAAAGACTATTTACCGTCTTGCAGGCGAGGAAGATCTGGAGTCGGAAGTTGAAAATAGGGATCTTTCCCGCGTTGCACACAGGTTCTGCAAAGACTGCATTGATCGCCAGAAGCTTGAAATGAAGCTTGTGGATGTGGAAGTCTTTTTTGACCGCAGTAAAATGATTTTTTATTTCACTGCTCCGGGAAGAATTGATTTCCGTGAACTGGTCAAGGATCTGGTTAAAGAATACAGAACCCGTATTGAACTGCGCCAGATCGGTGTGCGCCATGAAACCCAGATGCTTGGGGCCATTGGCAACTGCGGGCAGATTTGCTGCTGTCGCAGGTTTATGCGAAAATTCATGCCTGTAACTATCAGGATGGCTAAAGAGCAGAATCTGTTCCTTAACCCGACCAAAATTTCCGGGATTTGCGGAAGGTTGCTTTGCTGTCTTTCCTTTGAGCAGGAAAACTACGAGGACTTCCATCGTAAGAGTCCTAAAACAGGTAAGAAGTACAACACCGTACATGGAGTTGTGCGGGTAACTAGGACAAATTTTTTCCGCAACACTTTGACCGTTTTGCCGGAACAGGGCGATGAGATAGAAATCCCCCTTGATGATTGGCCGGATATTATTAAAGGCCCCGGTCAGGACCGTGATTCTGATTCCCGTGAAGGGGAAAGCCGGGGTGGACGTTCCGGTGGAAATGAACATGGCTGGGGTGATGGTGAAGGTGGAGAATCAAGGCCTCAACGGGCTCGTCCTGAGCGCAGGCGTCCCGAACGTTCCCGTCCAGATAGAGGGCGGCCTGACCGTTCCGGAGCGGAGCATTCCAAGTCAGAATCCTCCAGTTCAGAACGGCCTGGTCCGGAACGCCGCAATGTGCAGCGTGACAATGCAGACGAAGTCGTTAACGTCAGTGAAAGACGTGAAAAAACAAGTTCTGAGCGGCGCAGTGATGATTCAGCGCAGGACCGCCATAAACGTCCGGTCAAAAAGGACCGTCCGCAGAATAAGCCGGAAGGAGAACAAAAATCTTCTGCTCCTGCAACATCTGAGGAAAAAAATGAATCCGCTGCCGACAAGTCGAAGAAGTCGTCGAACCGTCGTCGGCCTTCAAGACGCAGGCGTAAGCGTAAGCCTGCCGGAGCACGGAAGAGTAAATAATGTTTCATAGTTCGGGCCGATTATAAATATTGTCCTGAACAAAGTTGCTTATATTCGGGTTCTTCGCTATATGCGTTCTGCTCGTGAGCGGTAACCTGTCTTGTGGCCGGTTGAAAATGTCAGTATTCTCATCCGGCTGTTAAGATTTTTTACGCTGTATTTTTCTCGGATTTTGTATGCGGCCAATGCTGTTTTTTTATAACCTTATTTAAATCCGATTGTTATCACCTTAACAGGAGTGACTGATTTTGGATTCGTTTTTTATTACAACTCCCATCTATTACGTTAATGCAAAGCCGCATCTCGGCCATGCCTATACTACAATTCTTGCTGATTCCATGAACAGGTTTCACAAGCTGCTGGGAGATGAAACATTCTTTCTCACCGGAACAGACGAACACGGTGACAAGATTGTGCAGGCCGCAGAAAAGGGCGGTCAGACACCCCGTGAATACGTCGATGAGATAAGTGCCCTGTTCAGCGGCCTGTGGCCGGGATTGCAGATTGAAAATGACGATTTCATCAGAACCACTCAGGAACGACACATAAAGTGTGTGCAGGAAGTACTGCAAAAAGTTTACGATAAAGGTGATATCTATTTCGGCGAATATGGCGGTCACTACTGCTTCGGTTGTGAAAGGTTTTATACCGAGAAAGAACTTGTGGACGGCAAATGCCCGCAGCACGAAACAGTTCCCGAATACATTGCTGAGAAGAACTATTTCTTCAAGATGTCTAAATATCAGGATTGGCTTATCGGCCATATCAATGCCAACCCGGATTTCATCCGTCCTGAAAGATACCGCAACGAGGTATTGAGTTTACTAAAATCCGGCGCTCTTGAAGATCTTTGCATTTCACGGCCTAAAAGCCGTCTGGAGTGGGGAATTGAACTTCCTTTCGATAAGGATTTCGTGACCTACGTATGGTTTGATGCTCTTATTAACTACATTACCGCCCTTGAGTATCCCGAAGGTGAAAATTTTGTAAAATTTTGGCCTAAAGCCAACCACCTTGTAGCCAAGGATATTCTCAAACCTCATGCAGTTTTTTGGCCCACCATGCTCAAGGCTGCTGAAATTGAACCTTACCAGCACTTGAATGTACACGGTTACTGGTTGATCAAGGACACCAAGATGTCCAAGTCTTTGGGCAATGTTGTTTCCCCGCTGGAAATGGCCGAGAAATACGGTGTCAACGCATTCCGTTATTTTTTGTTGCGTGAAATGGTATTCGGTAATGATTCCAGCTTTTCCGAAGAAGCTCTTGTCGGTCGTCTAAATGCGGACCTCGCCAATGATCTCGGTAACTTGTTCAGCAGAACCCTCTCCATGACCCATAAGTATTTTGAGGGCAGGGTGCCGGATCAGGGAGATGAGGCTGATGAAGATTGCGAAATCAAGAGCATTGGCCGTAAGGCCATGGCTGAATTCCAGAATAATTTTATGGAAGCAAGGTTTTCCCGTGGGCTTGAAGGACTGTGGGAGCTTGTGCGCGGTCTGAATAAATATATTGATACCACTCAGCCGTGGACTCTTTATAAAGAAGAGAAAATGTCCCGTCTTGGAACCGTGATGTACGTGTTGCTCGAAAATATGCGCAAGATCGCGGTTCATCTCTGGCCCATTATGCCGGAAGCCAGTGAAAAGATGCTTGAGCAGCTGGGGATTAAATTTTCTCCTGAAAAGGTTAACCTGCAGGGCGAAATTGATGTTTGGGGTCTGCTTGATCCCGGTACCGAGGTAGCCAAGAAATCCAATCTGTTTCCGCGTGTTGAACTGCCCAAGGAAGAGCCTGCTCCCAAGAAGAAGGAAGCAAAGAAATCCAAGAAGCAGGCTGAACAGGCCAAGGAAGAAATTCCCGGAGTTATTGAGTTTCCCGATTTTCAGAAAGTGGACATGCGTGTGGGAACAGTGCTTTCCGTAGCCAAACACCCAGACGCAGATAAACTTCTGATTGTCAAAATCGACACCGGCGATGACGAACCGCGTCAGGTTGTTGCGGGTCTGGCGGAATTCTTCAAGCCCGAAGAGCTGGAAGGCCGTCAGGTTGTTGTGGTTGTAAACCTCAAGCCCCGCAAGCTGCGTGGAGAAGTGTCTCAGGGCATGATTTTAGCTGTGCGTAACGGTGAAGAGATGCAGCTGTTGAGTGTTTCCGCTCCTGTGGCGAACGGTTGTAAAGTTTCGTAAAGACTACTCCCAGATAGAAAGATAAAATCCCCCGCATGCTTTTGCAGCGGGGGATTTTTTTAAACTTGTCCGTAATGCGGCGGTGGCACATCATCCTGCGGAGAAGAGTGGGCTACGGCGTCTTTCAGGTCCTTCATCTGCCTGACCACGAGTTCAAGCTTCTTTTCAAGTTCACTGATCTGCTTCTGTTGAGCAATAATGAATTTATTCATCTCTTCGACATTTTGATCCTGAAGCGCGAGGGCGGTTTCAAGACTTTCAATTCTTTCTTCAGTTGATTTTGTGTTACTCATAAGTAGGAAAATGCCAGAAGAGATGGACGAAGGCAAATGAAACAAGCGAAAGAAAAAGTTCAGGCTTTTGTTTTTTTGGGCAGGTCGTAGGGTACGTCAGTTCCGTTGACTACCAGACTGATAACACGCCCTTCGGTGCGTTCCACGAATTCTTTGTAATTTTTGAGGGAGTTCATCGTGGCTATGATATCTTCTGTGTTTGACCAGACCCCATAGGAAGCTTTGTTCTGGTCGTGAATTTTTTTCATTTCCAGAATGGTGAGCGACCACCATGAACGGTCATTGGCAAGGATTTCGAGGGATTGCCACTTTGCGTCTGATCCCATGACTGAATTCTCTTGATTTGTTTGGCGAAAGATTGTGGTACGTGTATATTAAAATGCACTGCATTTATCGCAATCGCAAACCGGAATGGCTAGAATTTTTTTGGCCATTTCACAACCAAGGGCAAACTGGGAACTGCGTACCCGAATATTCATCCGTCCATTGTTGGAGATGACATTGACGATGGTGCCGGGGATAATTCCCATGGAAAGCAGTCTGCTGCGGCAGCACTTTCCACCGTCAAATCCGGTTACCCTGACCGACATTCCGGCTTTATAGCTGGGGAGCGGTCTTGCTTTTGTTGTATCTGCCATTATGTTCATTGCAATTGAAATTTAAAGTCAGTTGTGGTCTTTGTCAATGGCAGGGTGGGATTATCATACAAATAAGAACGACAACTCTATGCTTGCTCATCTGCGAGTAATGTTTTATGTGTTTTCGTCTCACCCACAAGTCCTAACGCCAATATTTCAAACCATTATTGGATGGAGTTCATGCCTAAACGCACTGATATTAAGAAAATTATGCTCATCGGCTCCGGGCCGATTGTCATCGGTCAGGCCTGCGAGTTTGACTATTCCGGAACTCAGGCTCTTAAAGCCCTTAAAGAAGAGGGGTATGAGGTCATACTCGTCAACTCTAACCCCGCAACCATCATGACCGATCCCGTTTTGGCGGATCGCACATACATTGAACCCATCGAGCCCGGCACTATTGCCAAAATTATTGAAAAAGAACGACCGGATGCATTGCTGCCCACCCTTGGTGGTCAGACCGCACTGAATACAGCACTTGCCGTTGCAGAAATGGGTGTGCTGGATAAATTCGGTGTCGAACTGATCGGTGCCTCCGTCGAAGTAATTGAAAAAGCCGAAAGCCGTGAACTTTTCCGTGCAGCCATGGATAAAATCGGCCTTAAGGTTCCTACCAGCCGCATTGCCCGCAACATCGATGATGTTCGCCGCTGTGGTAAGGAAATCAGTTTTCCCATCATTATCCGTCCGGCCTTTACCCTCGGCGGCACCGGAGGCGGTGTTGCGTACAACATGGAAGATCTGGAAGAGATTGCCATGAAGGGTATTTCCGCCAGTCTCCAGAATGAGGTTATGCTCGAAGAGTCCATTCTGGGCTGGAAGGAATATGAACTTGAGGTCATGCGTGACCGCAAGGATAACTGTGTTATTATCTGTTCCATTGAAAATATTGATCCCATGGGCGTACATACCGGTGATTCCATCACTGTAGCACCTGCCCAGACCCTGACTGATGTGGAATACCAGATGCTTAGGGATGCATCTCTCGCTATTATGCGTGAGATTGGTGTTGAAACCGGTGGTTCAAACGTCCAGTTTGCAATCAACCCCGAGAACGGCGAACTGGCCATCATTGAGATGAACCCCCGTGTTTCCCGTTCTTCCGCCCTTGCATCCAAGGCTACCGGATTCCCCATCGCCAAGATCGCGGCAAAGCTTGCGATCGGTTATACTCTCGATGAGATTCCCAACGACATTACCCGTGAAACAATGGCCTCCTTTGAGCCGACCATTGACTACTGTGTAATCAAGATACCCAGATTTACTTTTGAGAAATTCCCAGGTGCTGAAGATTACCTTACCACCGCCATGAAGAGTGTCGGTGAAACAATGGCGATCGGCAGGACCTTCAAAGAGTGTCTGCAGAAAGGTCTGCGTTCTCTTGAAGTAGGTATGCCCGGCTTTGGTAAGGTTTTTGAGCCTTGCAATATGGACCGCGAAAAACTGGTCGGTCTGCTGCGTAAACCAAACTCCAAGCGCATGTTCTATCTGCGTGAAGCTTTTCTGGCAGGTATGAGTCTTGAGGAAATTTTTGATATTACCAAGATTGATCCCTGGTATCTGCACCAGCTCGAGGATCTTGTTAATTTTGAAAAGGAACTCAGGCAGTTCTCGCTTGAAATCGGTCTTTATTCAGGAGATGAGCGGGTTCCGGCCATGCTCAAGAAAGCCAAGGAGTACGGTTATTCCGATCCGCAACTGGCAACCATGTGGAGAGAGACTGAACATAATGTCAGGAATTTCCGCAAGGATCTCGGTTTGATACCGACATACTATCTGGTAGATACCTGCGCTGCGGAATTCGAGGCTTACACACCTTATTTTTATTCCACTTATGAGCCCGGGCAGGAAGCCGAATCCATGCCGGAACGTAAAGTCATGATTCTGGGTGGCGGTCCTAACAGGATCGGTCAGGGAATTGAGTTTGACTACTGCTGCTGTCACTCCGCCTTTGCTCTTGAAGATATGGGTGTGAAATCCATCATGGTCAACTCCAACCCGGAAACTGTCTCTACCGACTATGATACTTCGGATAGACTCTATTTTGAGCCGCTCACTTATGAAGATGTGCTTAATATCATTGAGTTTGAAAAGCCTGAAGGCGTGATTGTGCAGTTCGGTGGTCAGACACCTCTGAACCTCGCTATTCCGCTGCTCAAGGCCGGGGTCAACATTCTGGGAACTTCCCCGGATGCAATTGACCGTGCCGAAGACAGGGAAAGATTTCAGGCTCTGCTCCAAAAGCTTGATCTCAAGCAGCCGCCGAACGGAACTGCAATGTCACTTGAAGATGCCAAGACCATTGCCGCTCGCCTGGATTATCCACTGGTGCTGCGTCCTTCCTACGTTCTCGGCGGACGCGGAATGGACATCGTTTACAGCGATGAGGAGTTTGATTCTTACTTCCGTGAAGCTGCGGTCATCTCTCCTGAACACCCGATCCTCATCGACAAGTTCCTTGAGAATGCGGTTGAAGTTGATGTTGACGCTCTTTCCGATGGCGAACAGACTTATGTTGCCGGTGTTATGGAGCACATTGAGGAAGCCGGGATTCACTCCGGTGACTCCGCCTGTGTGTTGCCTCCGCACACTTTGAGTGATGAAATTGTCAAGGAAATTGAACGTCAGACCGTGGCCCTTGCTGAAGAACTGGAAGTCGTCGGCCTGATGAATATCCAGTTTGCTGTCAAGGATGACGATATATATATTATTGAAGTCAACCCCCGTGCATCCAGAACCGTGCCTTTTGTAAGTAAGGCTACCGGTATTCAGCTTGCCAAGATGGCAACCAAGGTTATGCTCGGTGAAAAACTCAAGGATCTCGATCCTTGGTCCATGCGCAAGGAAGGATTTTATTCTGTGAAAGAAGCGGTCTTTCCCTTTAACAGATTCCCCAATGTGGACGTAATGCTCGGACCAGAAATGCGTTCCACCGGTGAGGTTATGGGCATGGATTACACCCCCGGTCTGGCTTTTATGAAAGCCCAGCTCGGAGCTGGAATCAAGCTTCCTCTTGAGGGGACAGTCTTCATCTCCGTGAAAGACAGGGATAAAGAAGCCATCCTGCCCACAGCCAGGAATTTCGAAAAACTCGGATTCACTATTCTGGCGACAGGCGGCACAGCTGATTTTCTTTTTGAGCAGGGGATTGCAACCAAGAAAATACTGAAGGTTAATGAAGGTCGTCCGCACGTTGTTGACTACATCAAGAACGGCGATATAGACCTTTTGATCAACACGCCTTCCGGTAAGCAGACGGTCTCTGATTCCAAGGAAATCAGGCAGACAGCATTGCTTTACGGGCTGGCATATACAACAACTGTCGCGGGCGCCCATGCCATGAGTCTGGCAATTGAGGAGCAACGCGGCAAAGGACTTGATGTGCAGTGCTTGCAGCGCTACCACAACATGTAGGACGTTAATAAACAGGAAACGGACCGGGCATTACGCACGGTCCTTTTTCCTTTTGTGAAGATTCGGCGGCCGGGGCTGTTCTCTATATCCCAAAATTTGAGCAGGAAGCTCACTTAACGGCTATAGTTAAAAAACTTTTGATACAAGTTTTCCGGATTCTTCAACATTTTTAATCGTAACAATTTATCGCTTCAAGCGGCGAAGCCTTGTAAAAGGTTTTGGCTTTTTTAAACCCTTTAGTCACAAATCTGCAGGATAGCGGGTTAGGGCGTTGACGAAAGAAAATACTCCGCAGGAGTGTGACACAGGAAGTGGCTAATCAAGGGGTTTAAGCCGCCGGAGGCATTCTTCGGGAAATAAAAATGAAAAAAGAATATTGCGGACTGTTCGGGATTTATGGACATCCTGAAGCGGCGAGAATGACCTATTTCGGCCTTTACGCCATGCAGCATCGTGGGCAGGAGTCTGCCGGTATCGTCACTTGGGACGGTGGAACTATCCGTGAACAAAAAGGCATGGGGCTTGTTGCCGATGTTTTTAATGAACGTCATTTGGGCAAAGAACTCAAAGGTGACATTGCCATCGGGCATATCCGCTACTCCACAACTGGAGCTTCCCTGATCAGGAATGCCCAGCCTTTTCTCGTCCGTTTCGGTGAACTGAATCTGGCAATCGCCCATAACGGAAACCTCGTGAACACACTTGAGCTGCGCAAGGAGCTTGAGGCACAGGGGTCAATTTTTCAGACCACTATGGATTCCGAGGTATTTGTCCATCTGATCGCCAAGAATCTCAACGGTAATACCATTGAAGATGCGATTATGAAGGCATGCCGCAAGGTTAAGGGTGCTTTTTCACTGCTGATCATGGCTAATGATAAGATGATCGCCGTGAAAGATCCCAACGGTTTTCGTCCGTTGGCAATCGGCCGTGTCGGGGATAATTATGTTTTTGCTTCCGAAACCTGTGCCTTTGACCTGATTGATGCCGAGGAAATCCGTCCTCTTAATCAGGGTGAGATGGTTGTAGTCGAGGGCGGCAAGATGACCTCCTACACCTATTGTGAAAGCGCACCCAAGCGTCAGTGTATTTTCGAATTGATTTATTTTGCCCGTCCTGATTCCACTGTATTCGGTGAAGTTGTATATGAGCGGCGCAAAAAAATGGGCGCGGTGCTTTCTACCGAACAGCCTGTGGACGTCGATTTCGTCATGCCGTTCCCGGATTCAGGTAACTATGCTGCTGTAGGTTATTCTCATGAATCAGGCCAGCCTCTTGAACTGGCAATGATCCGCAACCACTACGTAGGCCGTACTTTTATTCAGCCTTCTCAGGATATGCGTGACTTCAGCGTAAGAGTTAAGCTTAATCCTGTGAAATCCATGATCAAAGGTAAGAAAATCATGATTGTGGAAGATTCCATTGTGCGCGGGACAACCACCCGCACCAGAATCAAGAAGCTGCGCGAGCTTGGTGCCCGTGAGATCCACATGAGGGTCAGCTGTCCGGCGATTCGTTTTCCCTGTTATTACGGAATTGACTTCTCTTCAAAAGGAGAACTTATTGCCGCTAACAGTACTGAAGAGGAAATCGCACGTTTTCTGGGCCTCGATTCCCTGCACTACCTGTCCATCGACGGCTTGCTCAGTTCTGTGGGAGAAAAGGATTCCTACTGCCTTGCCTGCTTCAACGGCGATTATCCCATCGCTCCCTGTGAGGGGTATGGGAAAATGTGTCTTGAGGATGAGAAATAATTTGGCGGGAGCCATTGAATAATTATGAGCGATCCTTTTGTCTGTGCCAGATGTGCCGCCAAGGGGCCGACATGTTGCGAATTGACCCCCGGGACCGAGGAAGTTTGTTTTCCTGTCTCTGAATATGAACGGGAGCGCATTCTTGAATGCGCTCCCGATTCCGGCGGTTTTGCCCTTCAGCTTAATACGCCTGTCTTTATTGAAAATATGCTCAGGCTTTTTCCGGGACAACGCAGGATGGTGAAAAAACTTTTTCCTCCCGGTGGTACTCATTACCGGTTGGAGGTTTCATCCGGAGGAAAATGTCTGTTTCTCGGTGACGAAGGGTGTATTCTTCCCAAAAAAGCCCGGCCCTTGTATTGCCGGCTTTTTCCTTTTTGGACGGATGCTAACGGACGTATTACATTACTGGAAGTTGAAGGCTGTCTTGCGCAACAGGAAAACCGGACTCCGGGAAAACTTTTCAAGGCTCTCGGAGTAACACAGTCTGAGGTTCGTGAATTACACGGTCAATTACGAATAGCCTGGGGTATTGTTTCCCATGCAGACGACTGAAGAGAATCATAAATGAAAAAAATATATAAAATCCTTCTGATTGTGACGCTGGTGATGGGGATTCTCGGTGTCGGTTCGATGGCTGGACTTTATTACTGGGCGTCCAGTGATCTGCCCGGTTTTAAAAACATTACTGACTATAATCCCCCGCTGGTTACAACTGTATATTCCCGCAACCATAAGGTTCTCGGCTATTTTTATAAGGAAAAACGTTTTCTGGTCCGTATGGACGAGATGACCCCGCTGTTGCCCAAAGCCTTTCTGGCTGCGGAAGATGCCTCCTTTTATCAGCATGACGGTGTTGATTTTACCGCTATTTCCCGTGCATTCGTTGCCAACATGAAGAGCGGTGCCAAAACTCAGGGCGGGAGTACCATTACCCAGCAGATCATCAAGCGTCTGCTGCTTTCTCCCGAAAAGAGTTACAAGCGTAAGATCAAGGAAGCCATTCTCGCATTTCGTCTGGAGCATTATCTTGAGAAAGATGAAATCCTGACCATTTATTTGAACCAGATTTATCTCGGCGCAGGCGCTTACGGCGTCGAAGCCGCCGCCCGTACGTATTTCGGTAAGCATGTCGGTGAGCTCAGTATTGCTGAATGTGCCTTGCTGGCCGGATTGCCGCAGGCTCCCAGCCGTTATGATCCCCTGCGTCATCCGGAAAAAGCTAAAGCCCGTCAGCTCTACGTTCTCGGACAGATGTATGAGCATAACTGGATTTCACGCGATGAGTACAACAAGGCTGTTGAAGAACAGTTGGTCTATAAAAGCATGGAAGATCCTTCATGGAAACATGGCCCGTATTTTCTAGAAGAGGTCCGGCGTTGGCTGATCGATAAATATGGAGAGGAGACTGTCTACAAGGGCGGTTTGAATGTATACACCACCTGTGACATCAAGCATCAGGATGCAGCGGACGAGGCGGTGAGAGAAGGACTTGAGGCTTCTACCATGCGTCGTGGCTGGAGAGGGCCTTTGCTGGAACTCAAACCTGCAGATTATGCCGGATTCCTCGCTTCTGAAGTTCTTCCGGAGTCGGACCTGCGTCCTGGCAAGTGGGTGAAAGTTCTGGTGACCAAAGTTGAAAGCAAAGAGGCTGCTGTTAAGTTTGGGAAATATGCGGCCACTATGCCGGTTACCAGCATGAAGTGGTGCCGTACTCCGGATGTGAAAAAAGCCCCAGAAGATGTCCGTCCCCAGAAGGATGCCACTAAAATCCTCAAAAAGGGTGATGTGGTCTGGGCAAGACTTGATAAAGCTTTTTTCAAGGATGGAAGCGAAGTTAATTTTAATCAGGTTGATCCTGATACCGATACCCTTGGTGATGTAAGTTGGCTGGTATCTTTGATGCAAAAGCCCGTGGTGCAGGGGGCTCTTGTCTCCATGGATCCCAAGACAGGGGATGTGCTGGCCATGGTCGGCGGCTATTCTTTCGGCGGGAGTGACGGTAGTCAGTTTAACCGCGCAACACAGGCCAGGCGTCAGCCCGGTTCAGCTTTCAAGCCCATTGTATATTCCACAGCCATGGATAACGGTTTTACTCCGGCATCCATTCTGATGGATGCACCTTTTGTCTATACAGATATGGAGGCCGGAAAACTCTGGAAACCAGAGAATTTTGAAGGTGTTTTTTACGGTCCGACCCTGCTGCGTACTGCACTGGTCAAGTCCAGAAACCTCGTGACCATCCGTCTTGCCCGTAAGATGAGTATCGACAAGATCATCCAGCGCGCCAAAGACATGGGACTTGAGAGTGAATTCCCGAGAGACCTTTCCGTGGCACTCGGTTCTGCATCCGTAACCCTGCTTAATATGGTTGAGGCCTACTCGACATTTGCACGGGGCGGGTCAAGAGTAAAAGCCCGTCTGGTACTCTCGGTAAACAGTGCATGGGATGAGCTGCTTTACGATTCTAAGCCGGAAGTAGTTGACGCCATCAGTCCTCAGACTGCCTACATCATGTGTAATTTGATGAAGGAGGTTGTGCAGCACGGAACGGGTTGGAGAGCTAAAGTCCTGCGCCGTCCTGTAGCCGGTAAAACCGGAACTACCAACAACGAACAGGATGCATGGTACATGGGTTTTTCCCCTTATCTGGTAACCGGGGTTTTTGTAGGATTTGACCAGTTGACTCCCATGGGTAAGTGGGAAACAGGTTCCCGTGCGGCCAGTCCGCTCTGGGTTTCTTATCGAATGAAAGTGGAGAAGGATTATCCTTATGAGGATTTTCCGCAGCCAGAGGGTGTGGTTATGGCCAAGATCGATGCTGCTTCCGGTCTGCTAGCCGGACCAGGCTCAACTAAGACCTTTTTCCTGCCCTTTAAGGAAGGCACTCAGCCCACAAGGACCGCAACCGGTTCCGGTGAAGAAGGAGAGTCCGGTGGCGGAGGTTCCAGTGAGGATCTGTTCAAACAGACCTTTTAGGCAGTTAAAAAGTGTAAGTTATGTTGACAAAATGAGAATTGGCAGAGTTTTGCTAAATAGCCGATTCTGAGAAATAAAGAAAAGGCTGGAACGGCGTGTGTCTATCACGAGTTCCAGCCTTTTTTATTGCTTGCGGATCTACAGGGTGCAGGAGCTAAACGGATCCGAAAAATTGCGTAAGTATGGTCAGTAAGATTTTTTTGTCCGGATTAACCGGATTATTTTTAAGTCGTTCCAGATTGACGTATTCTACGATTCTGCCGTAGACCGATTCTGGAATTCCCAATTTATTTATGCTGAACTCCAAGCCGCACCGCTTCATTTTTTCATACCAGAGATCACAGCATTCTTCGGCTGTTTTGCAATTCATTAATTCATATAACCTGCTGGGAACAGCTTCTTTATTGATTTTGAAAAACAGGCCTGTGAATATTGCCACGGCATGCCCATGTGGGATGTGGTATTTTGTTGTTAAATAATATGAAAAGGCGTGGGGAGCGGTTGTTTTGCTTATATTGATGGCTTTTCCTGCATAATGAGCCCCCATAGCCATACTTTCTCTGCTTTCTTGATCAGGGTTGAGGACGGCTTTTTCAAGGTAAGGAAGAATCATGGAAATAGCTTTAGAGGCGTACTCCCGGCTTTCCTTGGTCGCCCCTTTGGCCCAATAAGATTCAATAGCCTGACTGAGTGCATCAAATCCAGAACATGCTGTAAGGTATGGCGGCATTGAGGAGCTAAGTTCCGGATCGATTGCCACCCCGTCAGGAAGAAGTTTTTCGTGAGCCAGAGAGTATTTCTGTCCATCCATATAAATGACAGCAAAATGTGTGGCTTCACTGCCCGAACCTGCTGTTGTCGGGGCGCAAAAGAGAGGTAGTGTCCTACTGATTTCTACTTGCCCTCGAATGGCTTGTCTTAAGTCTTCGTCCAAAGATAATGTTTTGGCCATATCAATGACACTCCCGCCGCCAATGGCCAAGATGGCTTCAATACCGGAAGATTTAATTGTATGGTATCCTTTGCCTGTCTCTTCAAATTTTACATTGGGTGAAAAATCGGAAAAAAAGACAAGCTCGCTGCTTTGGAGTTCAGAAATAATTTTGTCTTTTAAGCCGGATTGCTTAAATGATGTTTTGCCGGTTACTACTAATATTTTCCGGTATTTTTGATTTCTTATTTCGGCCAGAAGTTGTTTCAGGCTTCCTGCACCGCTGAATGTTATCATCGGAAATTTTCCATAAACATTTTTTTGTTTTCCAATGGAGTACTGGTCGGCCTGCCAATGTCTTTTGATTTGGAGTTATTGGTCATAACCTCCAGGAAACAAAGATTTTCAGCTTCAGCCAGTTTCTTGTCGAGTGTTTCTTCTGACTCAACCCTCGCTGCTGTAGAGTACCCGCACGCTCTGGCTATCTCACACAGGTCAATTTCTCTGGCAACTGTCGGTTGTCCGCCGGTAGAACCGTGCTCTCCATTGTTGATTACAATGTGGATCAGATTGTTTATACCGCTTGAACCGATTGTTGCCATTGCCCCAAGGTGCATGAGGCAGGCCCCGTCACCATCAAGGCAGATTACTTTTTTGTCTGGGGAATTGGCCGCTATTCCTAAGGCAATGGATGAAGCATGCCCCATGCCGCCTACTGTAAGAAAATCGGTCCCGTGTGAAATTTCGTTTTCTTTTCTGGTATGAAAGAGTTCTCGGGAAGCCATGCCGGTAGTGGCGACAATCACAGTATTTTCAGTTTGGGCTTTAACAATGCATTCAACTGTCTTTTGCCTGCTCAGCGGATAGGCCTTGCCTGTACTGTTCTTCTTTGCCGTGTACTCGGAGAAAGTCCCTTTTTTTATCAGCATGGCATAGGGCGAATCATGGTTTTGGAAGAAAGAAACTGCCTTGAAAAGTTCTGCTTCAATCTCTGAATTTTCGTCGATAACAGAGAAAGGTATCTCGAGATTCTGCAGCATTTCACAGGTTATTCTACCCTGAAATTTGTGCTGCGGTTCATCTTTAACACCGGGTTCGCCTCTCCAGCCGATCACAAGCAGCATGGGGATTGAGTATATTTCTTTCGCAACCAGCGACGTAAGTGGATTAACCGCATTCCCCAACCCTGAATTCTGCATATATACTACCGGGACTCCGGCGGTGGACAGATGGTAACCGATGGCAGCACCGACGGCGGCACCTTCGTTTACGCATATAGTGTGCTTTAATTCCTCATCATCAGTTGCTGCAGTACAGAAATGCTTCAATGTGGAGTCCGGGACTCCGTAAAATGAGCTGAAACCTTTCTCTTTGCATATTTCTAGAAAAAAAAGGGGATCAATCATTTTATTTTGTTCCGGGTATGAGTTCGAGAATTTCTTTGATGCTCATGCAGGTGTCGTTGCACTCGAAAGATCGTTCGTTTTTAAGTATGGTCCGGGCAACATCCATCATGGCAGGGTATGCGGCACGCAACAGGTGGTTGGCATAAATAACAATTTTTACTCCAGCATCAATTAGCTGCTGTTCGTAAACCTGATTGTAGCTGGAAGGGACAGCAATAATGGGAGCTGTATGACCAAGTTCCTGATAGCGCCGGCAGAATTCAATGATATCTTTTTCTGATTTGCTCTTGGTGTGGATCATTACGCCGTCGGCACCGGCCCCCAGATAAGCGGTGGCCCTTTCAATGGCGTCATCTACAGGCTTGTTGAAAATAAGGCTCTCAATTCGGGCAAAAATCATAAAATCCTTACCGACCTGACTTTTCTTCCCGACCTCGATTTTATGGCAGAAATCTTCAATGGATGCTTGATACTGTTCAACTTCTGTTCCGAACAGTGAGTTTTTTTTCAGGCCAACTTTGTCTTCAATAACAATTGCAGAAACTCCAAGCCTCTCAAGCGAACGAACGGTAAATGCCAGATGTTCCGGTTTGCCGCCAGTGTCTCCGTCGTAAATCATGGGTTTTGTGGTGACTTCGAAAATTTCATTTATGGTTTGCAGCCGTGAAGTTGTGTCCACCGCTTCAATGTCGGGTTTGCCCTTCATTGTTGAGTCCGTCAGGCTGCTTTCCCAGATGGCGTCGAATTCTACTACGCGTCCGTCCTTTTTTACATTTGCGTTTTCAACTATCAGGCCGCTGAGTCCGCTGTGTGCTTCAAGGGTGCGGACAATTGTTTTGTTCGCCAGAAGTCTTTTGAGCCTTTGCTGGCGTGTTACAGGTGAAACCCCGATTTCTTTGAGCATGCCGTTTAACTGGGTGGAACTGATCCCTTTCGTGTACTCGGGTTCAATAAGTTCTCCACCCCATTGGGCGATAGTAGCGATAACTCTTTCCCTGGTCTGCTTTTGCGGTCCTGTTTTCCAGTCATCGCCGTGAACAACGTAATCAGGGCGGACTTTTTCAAGATTTTCAACGTAATCAAGAGTATGCTGCGGTATGACTTCGGTAACACCCTTGATGTTATTTATGACCATTTCCCGTTGTTCGTAGGTCATGAACGGGAGTCGTTTGTAACTTGCAATAGCCTTATCTGTCAGTAGTCCGACAACAACTTCCCCATACGATGCTGCAATATTGAGGATGTTCATGTGGCCGGGATGAATAAGGTCTGCACTCATTCCTACGTAAACTTTCATGGTCGGTCCTTGGGATCGTAGTTTAATTAATGAAGAAAAAGATAAAACAGTCGTTTTGCCTGAATAAACCTGACGTTAGTTTCAGACTATACTCCTGCATCGTATAATTAATCAATCCCGGCAGGCCTTTAAAGTTGATTTCAATCCATTTGCAAATAAAAAACGGGAAGATGATTTTTGAAAACCATCTTCCCGATATGAATCCGGGTAAAAACTATAAAAGTTTTTGGGATTATTAAGCCCTTTTGTAAAAGGCTTCGGCAGAGCCGCCGAAAGCGTTCTTACTCAGGGTAAGTAGAGATTCCACCGTGAGCGGCGGACCACTCAACAGGGTTGTTGAGGAATTTTTCTACTTCATCAAGGGACTTGCTGTCGAAGTACTTTTCCTTCTTGGCAACATTGAGGATATCCCACCATGTTGCGAGAGAGAGCATTTCAAGTCCGGCTGCAGCCAGGGTTTCCTTGGTCTTGGGGAAGATGCCGTAGTGGAAGAGTACGAAGGTGTGAGTTACTTCCGCTCCGGCATGGCGCAGGGCCTGTGCGAAGTTGATCTTGCTGCGACCGTCGGTGGTCAGGTCTTCAACCAGCAGGACTTTGGAACCTTCTGAAAAATCACCTTCGATCTGGGCGTCACGGCCAAATCCTTTGGGTTTTTTACGTACGTACTGCATGGGCAGCATGAGGCGGTCGGAAAGCCATGCGGCAAAAGGAATGCCTGCGGTTTCACCGCCGGCAACGCAGTCGATGGATTCAAAACCGCATTCACGCAGGATTATGGATGCGCCGAAATCCATCAAGGTATTACGGACGCGGGGGAAGGAAATAAGTTTGCGGCAGTCAATGTAGACCGGGCTGGCCCAGCCGGAGGTGAACTTGAAGGGTTCATCTGCTCGGAAGTGAACTGCTTCTACTTCAATAAGCATCTTCGCTGTGATTTCAGCGATGGTCTCATTGTCGGGAAAGCTGGTGGGAACCATTTTTTCTCCTTGTGTTATTTGTATCGCGAAAAAAAAGCTGAACCGGAATATAACGGCTCAGCCTTTATCAATCAACCATATCCCAAAATAAGGGAGTGTCGGGCTTGAATATCTTTACGATATCAGCACCGACTTTGATCTGCCAGTCCATTTCGACGGCTTCTTCCTGTTTGGCTAAGGTAATAGTGCTGCCATTGGTGGAAAAACCGTAAAATCTGGCACCATATATTGAAGTAAACCCTTCGAGTTTGTCCAGAGCATTAAGCTCGTCAAATACCTGGGTTACATATCCTATTGAAGTGGGGGCATTGAAAATACCTGCAGCAGCGCCTGCTTTTTCCTTTGCACGGGCCGGATGGGGGGCGGAGTCAGTGCCGAGAAAAAACCTTTCATCACCGGAAACAGCTGCTTTGCGCACGGCCTCGCGGTCTTCAAATGTTTTGGCTACAGGCAGGCAGTACATGTATGGATTCATGCCGCCTTTGAAAAGATCATTGCGGGTCAGCAGCAGGTGGTGCGGGGTTATGGTGGCAACCATATTTTTATCCTGCTCCAGCACGTAATCAACCCCGTCCTTGCTGGTCAGGTGTTCGAATACGATTTTGAGTTCGGGAAATCTTTTGCGAACCGGCTCCAGTACCCGCTCGATGAATACAGCTTCCCGGTCAAAAACATCCACTTCCGGGTCTACAACTTCACCGTGTACGGAAAGGGGCAAGCCGATTTCCTGCATGGCCTCCAGCACGGGGTAAACCTTTTTGATGTCGGTAACTCCGTTATCGGAGTTGGTGGTTGCCCCGGCAGGAAAAAGTTTTACAGCATGAAAAGCCTGAACTGCAAAAGCTGTATGAAGTTCATCCGCGGAAGTGGAATCGGTCAGGTAGCAGGTCATGAGCGGTTCGAAGTGTGATTCTTCCGGTCTCACTGCAATGATACGCTTGCGGTATTCTTCTGCCTGTTCAGCTGTAGTTATCGGAGTCACCAGATTGGGCATGATAATGGCCCGACCGTAAATCTTTGCACTGGAAGGGAGTACTGCCGCAAGCATCTCGCCATCACGCAGGTGAAGGTGCCAGTCATCAGGTCTTATGATGGTTATTTCAGTGTTCATGAGCTGAACTCCGTAATTGTGCGGTGCAGTACAGAAAGGCCCCGGATAAAATCATCCATATCCATTTCTTCTTCCGGGTTGTGGGAGCCGTTGCGGTTGCGTACGAAAATCATGCCTGTAGAAACACCCGCGTTGGCGAAGAGCGAGGCATCGTGTCCTGCTCCACTTGGAATTGCTTCTACAGGTAAGCCTTCCGCAATGCAAGCATTGTTTATACGATCCACAATTTCCTGATCAATAACAGCAGGCGGAGTCTTAACCGGTTTGTCAAATTCAAAATGTACCCTGCGTTCATGGGTGATGGTGGCGCACTCCGAGTGGAGCAGGGCCTCAATGGCCGCAAGGGTATGTTCGTATTGGCTGCGGGCTTCGAAACTGAAAGTCACTTCACCGGGAATGCGCGACATGGCATGATGCTGCGGATCGGTACATAAAATGCCGCAGGTTGCTACAAGATCTCCACCATGCTGAAGGATGGTGGTCCAGTGGTCATCAATACGGGTGATCAGTTCCGCGGTAGCGAAGACCGCGTCTTTGCGCAACCAGCGGGGAACAGCTCCGGAATGTCCGGCCTCACCTATGCATTTGATCCTGCGGTGGCGGATATTGCCCCTGATTCCGGTCACAGCAGCAACCGGGAGGTTACGGGCGATCATTACCGGCCCCTGTTCTATATGCAGTTCGAAAAATGCTTTGATCTTTGAGGTGTCAATGAGCATTTCTCCTTTGGCAATGCGCTCTATATCCGCTCCGCAGGCAGCCATGTGTTCTTTGAGCGGACGGCTGTCATCGCGCTGAAGGAGTTCCTGTTCGGACTCTTCCAGTTTGCCGAGCAGGGCTTTGGAGCCGAGGTAACAGGCTCCGAACCATGCACTTTCTTCTCCCCGCAGGGCAATGACTTTTACCGGAGTCTCAGGAGTCTTTCCGCTTCGCTTGATTTCCGTAAGGCAAAGCAGTCCGGCGATAACACCGGCGGCTCCATCGTAGTTTCCACCCTGAGGTACAGAATCAAGGTGTGATCCGATGAGGATGTATTCTGCGTCAGAGGGAATTTTCTCCAACTCAATGACAAGGTTTGCAGCATTGTCGCGGTGGGTGAGCAATCCTTCTTTTTGAGCGAATTTTTCAATCATCTCAAAGGCTCGTGTTTCCGCTTCGCCGTACGAAGGACGGGATACTCCTTCTACATCGCGTGAGAGTTCTTTCAGATCGTCAAAGAGCTGTACAGCATCGGCGGTAAGATGCTCCAGAGATGCCGGAGTCTGGGGTACCGGGTGCGGACTTGTGCTGCCTGTTCCGCCTATATTACTGGTCATAGCATTCATCATTCTAGACTTCCTTTTTTAGGGAGCAATGAGGCTGGGCAGGAATGTTGCCAGACCGGGGACATAGGTGACCAGAATGAGGACCAGAATATTGATGAACAGGAACGGCCAGACTCCATTGATGATGGACATAACCGGCTTTTCAAGTGTGGAGGAGGCTACGAAAATGTCCAGCCCGAAGGGCGGGGTGATCATGCCGATGCAGATGTTAAGGCAAACTATCTGACCGAAGTGGATTGGATCAACACCCATGGAAAGTGCTACCGGATAAAGAGGCGGCACGAGAATCAACAGAGCCGAGTTAGGATCAATGAACATTCCTGCAAGGAAAAATGCAATATTGACAATCATCAGAAAAGTGATCGGTCCTGCATCAATTGCAGTTAAAAAGTTTGTGATAAGTACAGGAACCTGAGCAAGGGTTACAAAGTAGGAAAGAACGCTGCCCATAGCCAGCAGGATGAAAATGATGGTGGTGGAAATAGCAGCCTGTTCGGTGATTTTGATCAATCTGGAGAATGACAGGTTCTTGTATATGAAAGCTTCGATAATAATCGCGTAAACTACAGATATCGCGGCCGCTTCTGTAGGGGTGAACAGTCCGGAGTAGATACCGCCGAGAATAATGACCGGAAGTCCCAGTGCCCACGCAGCTGATTTGAATACGGTGAAAAAAGGCTCGCTGGCTTTTTTCCCGCGACCGACGCCTTTGCGCAGGGATTCAAAGATTACCAGACCGCCAAAAGCCAGTCCGAGTGTTATTCCGACTCCCAGACCTCCGATGAACAGCCCGGTGATGGATGTCCCGGTCATCCAGCCATAGATGATCAGGGTTATACTGGGCGGGATGAGCAGGGCGGTTTCAGCGCTTGAAACAATCAGGCCGAGGCTGAATTTTTCGCTGAATCCGGTTTTACGCAGTTCCGGATACATAAGCTTGCCCATGGCAGCCACTGTTGCCGGGGCAGAGCCGGAAACGGAACCGAAGGCCATGGAACCGCAAATTGTAGTGTGGCCGATGCCGCCGAGACGGTGACCGGTGAAAAATTTGATCAAGTCGGTGAGGCGTTTGGCAATCTGGCCGGAAGCCATAAGTTCTGCGGCAAAAATGAAAAAGGGGATTGCCAGCAGGGTGGAAAAGTTGATGCCGCCTACAAGCTTCTGGATCAGAACCGGATCCGGAATACGGGGAAACAAGAAAGTTTTGGTGAGGAATGCCGGTATACCAAGTACCAGAAGCATTTCAAAACCACAGACGAGCATTAAAAGGGCGATGAGTATAATTACGGGAGTCATGTCAGCTACCTGTCTTTACTGCTGTTGCACGTATTAAAATCATGAAGATGAATTTAATGAATAAAATTAATGTGAATTTCTAAAATAATTTGGTTTTATTTGAATGACTGCACACTACTTTGTAATAGTGGCGATGGGCCGTGTGTGGCGGTCATTGATGTTTAAAAGTTCGAGCAGGTAGCGAAGCGCCAGCAGTCCGAAACCGATGGTGGGCGCTATGTAGAGCCAGTACATGGGTAGTCCGAGAGTCGGGCTGAGCTGTCCGGTGCGCATTACGAATTTAACAAGGGCGACACCAAGCCAGACCAGATAGCAGCTGAAAACAGTCCCGGTAAGGTTGATCAGAATGCTGACCGCCTTGCGGGGCAATTCGGGCATTTTTTCGAAAAGCGTGGTTACTGCCACTTGACGGCCCCTTTCAAGGGCAAGGCCGAGGGCGATAAAAACGGCCCAGACCATGAGCAGTCTGGTGGCTTCATCAATCCATGCGAAGGTACTGGAGTATTGGGGCATTGTTTCCCTGACAAGAACATTAAAGGTATACAGGCCGACCATGATCAGGTTGATGGAAATGATCAGCACCCTTTCTATTATACGTATCCCTCCAAGCAGGGATCCCAGTAATTTACGCATTTGGAACTCCTGATGTAACTTCCTGAAAATAAAATTATGTTCATTCTCAGGTAAAATTTACACCAAATGATTATCTCGTGAGTGGAATTACTAAAAGGCAGGAGAGGCTGACCTCTCCTGCCTTGAATGAACTTATAACTATTTTACAATACGTGCGTATTCTTCTTCGTAAAGCTTGATAAGCTTTTCGCCTTCAGCACCAGCGCGCTCAAGGTAGGCTTCTTTGGTTTTGGGGTACATGAGTTCACGCATGGCAGCGCGGTCTGCAGGCTGCAGGGGGGAAACATTAACACCTGCTTTCTTGATGACTTCAAGAGCGTCCTGCTGAGCCTGCTCTTTGTGGGCTTCTACTCCGGGCATTACTTCCATGAAAGCATCAACGATGATCTTCTGGTAATTTTCAGGAAGGGATTCCCAGTAAGTGGGGTTGAAGAGAACATAGTCTTCCATGGCGCCGTGTTCGGAAGTAACGAGGTATTTCTGTACTTCGTAGAACTTCATGCGCTGGATGGTATCGAGGGGGTTTTCCTCGCCGTCAACAACGCCGTTCTGCAGGGCGGTGTAAAGTTCGCCGAAAGGCAGGGCGATTGCGGAAGCACCTATAGCTGCAAACTGTTCGATAAGGATTTTTGAGTCCATTACGCGGAAGGACTGTCCTTTGTAGTCTGCAATGGAATTGATAGGCTTGTTGGAGGTAAAGTTCTTACGACCGTTGGGCCATGTTGCGATTGCTTTGAATCCTCTGGAATCAAAGGATTTGAGCAGGGCTTTACCGAATTTTCCCTGACGCAGTTCCTGTGCTTTTGCGCGGTCGACAGGAAGCAGGAAAGGGATGTCCATGATGGAAACAGCAGGGTTGAATCCGCCGAGAAAAGCAGCTGGAGAAATAGTACCTTCGATGGTTCCGAACTGAACACCTTCGTTCATCTGGCGCTGGTTGCCGAGCTGGGAAGAAGGGAAAATTTTAAATTCCACTTCGCCGTTTGTGCGTTCTTTAACGAGTTTGGCGACTTTTTCCAGTCCCTTATGACGGGGCTGGAGAGGTGATTCAAGGTGACCGATGCGAGCTTCATATTTGGCGGCATTGGCGGCAATTACTCCACCCATGACCATGCATAAAGCCAGAACTATTGTAACAATTCGTCCGAAAAATTTCATTGAGGAAGCCTCCTGAAAGTGTGTAAGTGAAACTGCCTGACAGTATCACATGATCAAGTTTTACCGGAACCGTGCAGTCCGGCATTTTTTCCGATCGACAATCGAGTTTGATTGCAAATTTAACAGCCTGCAGGATTAATTCAAAGGAAATTCGTTTCTGCGTGCAGTTATGATTTGGAAATTTAACTTTGGGTCAAAAAATAGATTATTGTCAAGTGAAATCTCATTTTTGACACAATTCAAATAAATGTTCACAAAAATGAGATTTTGAGTCATAATTGATAACAATTATGGAAATTAAAAGTTTTAAGCTCTTACGGAGACCGGCGAATGAGTGAACTCAGTCCTAAAGAAATAGGTCAGCGCCTGAAGGCTTTCAGGCTGGGAAGTAAATACAGCACCGAAGAGATTGCGAGCAAGATCGGGATATCAAGGGCTGCTTTATACAGATATGAAAAAGGTGATCCCCCTAAATTGGAAGCTCTGGAATCCATTGCTGAGTTGTTCGGGGTTTCCCTGCCCTCATTAATGGGGGTTGGGGTGGAGTACATATCTTCTGCCATCAGTTTTTTCGAGCGCATGCGTCAGAATGAGGCTGAATCCGAGCAGTTGTCGGTTATGTTCGGGCTGGTTTCGTATTTGCTGACTACGGATGAATTTGACGAATACCTTGAAATATCCATTAAAGAAGGTTTGCCAGAAGAATTGCAGAATGATCCTGATACGCTGCAGCACATATCTGATGTTTTAGCTGTTTTGAAAGAGCGAAAAAAGGGATACAAACAGCGCAGACCAAGTATGGTCAACCTTGCCTCGGCGACGACTCTTGAGCAATTTCTGCGGAGTGGTTTTGTGGGGACATTCGATTTGCCCGATAGGGTGTTGCAGGAACGGCGTGAGGTTGCCCGGCGCGAGGTTGAAAACGTAATTAAGCTGTTGGAAGAGCAACCCATCGGTGTGCAGATCGGTCTGCTCGTTGATTCTGTTCCGAGCACTCATTTTCAGATTTTCCGCCAATCTGAACGATCCACTCTTTGCCTGAGTCCCTATAAATTGTCGCATTTTCCCAATGTACGGCTTGGCGTGGGCATGCTAACATCTGCCCCCGAAGCACTTGAGTTGCATCAGCAAATGATTACCGAGCTCTGGGGGCCAGCCCTCAAGGGGGGGCGGGCTGCTGATTATCTGCGTAAAATGATGGAAGATTGTAAATAATCCGGGAGAAGTTTATGCCTTACGTGAGAGTAGAAACAAACGTTGAAATTTCGGATGATGATTTTGTGGCAGACCTTTCAAAATTGACTGCCGGCAATGTCGGCAAGCCTGAAGGGTTCGTCATGGTTGCTGTGCATGACGGATTGAAGATGGGGTTCGGCGGCAAGACAGATCCATGTGCTTTGCTCAGCTTTAAGAGTCTTGGCCTGCAGCCGGAGCAGTGTAAGGACCTTTCCGCTACCCTGTGTAAATTTATGGAGGATAAAGCCGGAATTTCAGCAGATCGGATTTATATTGAGTTTGCCGATCATGAAAGGATGATGTTCGGCTGGAATGGCGGTACTTTTGGTTAATTGCAAGGCGTACTGACTTGTTTGCGGGTAAACAGGATCAGAGGTTTAAGTAAATTTTTTGTCTACAGCGGCGAAGCCTTATCAAGAGGTTTTGAAAAAATGGGGTCTGGGGAAGGAAAGCTTTTGCAAAAGTTTTCCTTCCCCAGCCGCCGGAGGCATTACAGTAAGCTTAAATCCCAGTTGAAATTACTGGTACGTTGCGGTTCGGGTACAGCGCGCGGCCAAGGCTCTTCGATATTGAGGAACATGGTATAGCCGGAATTTTCCAGCACCTTGCGTTCAGCGTTGAAATCGAGCGGCCAGCCGGGATAGATCCAGTAGGTCTGTCCGTATTGTCGCGCCCAGCAGATTTCCTTTTTCTGGCTGTAAATCGGGCTCATCAGCTCGGTTTCATCGGCCATTATCCTTGAAAGTCCAAGAGGCCACATGCCGGAAAGGATAACTCCGAGCGGAATCGGGCTGTTCCGGGGCAGGGCAAGGAAGTCCTCACGGGCCAGTTCCGGGCTGACGTATGCGGATGAAAAGCCCATGTCGGCCAGTATCTCGATGGTCAGCGGGTTGGATACGTTGCAGAACGGTCCCGCATGAAAGCGGACTTGGGCATTTTTGGGAAAGAAAGCCTTCTGCCAAGGTGAGTTGAGCACGAAATCACGTCCACCACCGCTAAGGCAGATGTCGATGATCTTCTGGACTTCCTTTTCTTCGTCGGGCCAGACCACCGGGGGCAGATGCCACCATATTTTGGAAACAGCCGGACGCGGAGTGCGCTTGAGGGCGTTCATGGAAAGCCAGACATCTGTACCGAATTTGGTTTTCCCCTTGGGGGGATTGCGCTGCAAAGTGTGGCGGGCGGTTCTTTCCGGAAGCGG
Organism: Maridesulfovibrio sp.; assembly: GCF_963678865.1. Taxonomy (NCBI): domain Bacteria; kingdom Pseudomonadati; phylum Thermodesulfobacteriota; class Desulfovibrionia; order Desulfovibrionales; family Desulfovibrionaceae; genus Maridesulfovibrio; species Maridesulfovibrio sp. The sequence goes on from NZ_OY787459.1 coordinate 260,083, forward strand.
GCAGGGCTGTGGCAGATCTATAACCATCTCGCTGGCTGCATTCTCCGCAACACTGATCTTTGAAAGTTTTGCATCAAGCCTTTTAAGCGCCTTGACCAGACCTTCTTCGCGGCGGTCAATGAGGAATACCCGTGTGCCGGATTTGAGGCGTGTTTTGCCTTTGACCGGAATGGATACTTTGCCCCTTTTGGGGATGAATTTGCGTATCTTCATGGTCTGGTGGCCGGGTTGGTCCTGATAACCGATGCGCAGGAAGTCTCCGGCAAGGAGCTCCTGACGGCAATTGAAAAAAGGCTTGCCGTCTTTTTCCTGCTTGGTGATACCGATCAGAAACCCTGAACCGGTTTCGTTGGAAGGATCCAGAGGAGTGAACGGACGTTGCGGCAGGAATACCGAATGTGAAGAAGGTCTGCCCAGTGCAAGTTCCAACAGCTCCACAGCATCTTTTTTGACCTTGGCGTCATTGGGGTTGTCGCGTAGCATTTTGTACGCAGCAACGGTGTAATATACGTAGTGGGGGCCTTTTTTACGGCCTTCGATTTTCCATGAGCTGACTTTGGGGATGGCAAGGGTCGGTTTGGTCAGAATATCGAGGCTGAGATCAAGACAGGAGAATAAGCGTTTGGGTGCTTCCTTACGCTTGGCTCCGGAGTAGAGTCTGCGGCATGGCTGGACACAACGGCCACGCAGGCTGCTTTTGCCGCCGAAGAAGGAGCTCCAGTAGCAGCGCCCGGAAACGGAATAGCAGAGCGCACCGTGGACAAACATTTCTAAAGTCATGGAATCAGGGCAGGCCTCGGCCATCATTCTGATTTCATCAAGATTGAGTTCACGGGGAACAACCACGCGGTCCACGCCCAGTTCTTTCGCTGTTTTCAGGGCCGCAGGGTGGCTGACGTTGGCGAGGGTTGAAAGGTGCAGCTCACCTTCAAAGCCGGCCTGACGTGCTATCTCAACCATGGCGATATCCTGAATGATCAGGGCATCCGGCTTGACTGTACGGGAGATTCGTTCCACAAGGCGTGCTGCAGAGTTTATATCATCAGGTTTGATGAGGGTGTTCATGGGAATATGGGTGCGGACTCCGTTTTCCCTGCCCAGTTCCGCAAGGGCTGCAAGCTCACTGGTAGCGAAATTATAAGCTTCCATGCGAGCGGAAAAATGTTTAAGTCCGGCATAGACGGCATCCGCACCTGCGGCTATGGCTGCAAGGAAAGACGATTTGTCGCCTGCCGGAGCAAGAATTTCTGGTTTATGTTCATTCATAATGTATCACGCTTATGCCGCAAGGTGCGGTCAGCAAAAATCTACAGGATTAAATCATGAGTGCAAACAATTGCAGGGCTGTGAAAGTCATTAGCAACAAGCCCCTCGGATTATCCTCACCCGGTGAGGAAATAGTCGAACTCAAACTCGAATATCCGGACTGGAAGCCGGGTTGGCGGGCCGGACAGTTCGTCATGATCAGGCCCTTTTCATGGCCTCTGGACCTCGTCTGGGGACGTCCTTTTTCCATTTGTAACGCAGATGAGACCAGTCTGACTATCCTTTTTCAGGTTGTCGGTCGCGGGACTGCCCGTCTGCTGGAACTTAAAGAAGGCGATGAAGTGAATATCTGGGGACCGCTGGGTAACTTTTTCAGTAAACCGCAGGATCGACCCGTACTCATGCTCGCCGGAGGGATGGGTTTAGCCCCCTTTTGCGGATATGTCGATACCCATCCGCAGCCTGAAAATTTGAAATTATTCTTCGCTCACCGTCCTCCGCTTGAAAACTATCCTTACAAAGGTATTGCGGACAAGGTTGATGTGGAAGATCTCCGTGAAACCAAACCTGAAGATATCCCCTCCATTATTGCAAGGGTGGAGGAACTGGTAAAGGAATACGCTGAAAATGGAGGCCTTATCGTGGCCTGCGGTCCTCACCCGTTCCTGAAAACAATCTGGGCCGCAGCCAACAGGTTCGGAGCTGATGCAGAGCTTTCCCTTGAAAACCGCATGGCCTGCGGAGTAGGGGCCTGTCTCGGCTGTGTCTGCAAGGATACTGATGATCATCATACTCAGGTCTGTACCACCGGGCCTGTTTTCAAAGCCAATAATCTCAGTCTGGAGGATTAAGACATGGATGTATCAATTGATTTTGCCGGACTGAAGCTTAAGAACCCCATCCTCACCGCTTCCGGGACATTCGGATTCGGCCTCGAATTCAAGCGTTTCGGCGATCTTGAATCTCTGGGGGGAATTGTGGTCAAGGGGCTTTCCCTCAAGCCGAGAGAAGGGAATCCCATGCCCAGAATCGCTGAAACCCCTTGCGGTATGCTCAATGCCATCGGTATCCAGAATCCGGGTGTGGAAGTATTCCTCAAGGATAAGCTGCCTAAGCTGCCGTGGAAGACACTGCCTGTACTGGCAAACCTTTATGCCACTGATGCCGAGGAGTTCGGCGAGCTGGCCGGAGTTCTGGCCGGTGAAGAGGGCGTAGCAGCCCTTGAGGTCAATGTTTCCTGCCCGAACGTAAAAGAGGGTGGTATTGCCTTTGGACAGGACCCTAAGCAGATTACAAGGGTTGCCGAGGCCGTTAAGAAGAATTCCGGCAACAAGCCGGTCATCATCAAGCTTTCGCCCAATGTCACCGACATCACTGTCTGTGCCAGAGCTGCGGAAGACGGCGGGGCGGATGCTCTTTCGCTGATCAACACCCTTTCCGGCATGGCTGTGGATATCGAACGCAGAATCCCGCGTCTTGCCAACGTAATCGGAGGTCTGTCCGGTCCTGCTGTGAAGCCTGTGGCGCTTCGTTGCGTATATCAGGCTGTGAATGCCGTAAAAATTCCGGTCATGGGACTTGGCGGCATCACCACAGCCGAAGATGCGGCAGAATTTCTGCTCGTCGGCGCACGGGCAGTGCAGATCGGAACCGGAAACTTCATCAGCCCGGATACTGCCTTCAAGATTGCGGAAGAGTTGCCGAAAGTTCTGGAGCGCATAAAAGCCGAGTCTCTGGAAAAATTTATCGGAAGCCTGCAGTTGCCTAAATAGGGCCATTTTTGCATTTAATTTAAAATAATTGAAGAAAATTTAAAAAAGTACTTGCCAAGCAGGTCTGATTTAGCTAAACCCTTTTTCACCCAAGCGGAGAGGTGTCCGAGTCCGGCTTAAGGAGCACGCCTGGAAAGCGTGTATAGTTAACGCTATCGGAGGTTCAAATCCTCTCCTCTCCGCCAGCTTGAATTCACAAAGGCTTACGTTGAAAAACGTAAGCCTTTTTCTTATGGTCTATTTTGCGGCTTCCTTAAAATTTGTTTTGCAATAAAATTATCAAATATTAAAGAATGTCTCCCCTGCGAAGAGAATTGCGAAGACTGTTCAATGTCTCTTCCAGTTCTTTTAGTTTGATAAGTTTTTTCTGCTCGTTACCGGTAGTTTTAATGATTTTTTCAATCCCGCCATTTTTAATAATTATCCGCTGGTCGGCACAAAGGGCGAGATAGGGATCATGGGTAGCAATGAGCACTATTTTATTGTTATCGATAAGCAATTCAAGGGCCTTGCCTTTATCTACTCCTGCATTTTCGATTTCGTCGATAAGTATAATCGGCGCCTGACTCAAAAGAGCTGTGTCTGCAATCATGAGAGCACGGCTTTGCCCACCGGAGAGTTGAGTAACCGGAGTATCTTTAAAGAAGGGCTCACCTGCCAGATTGTTTGCCTTTTCAAAAACGGTTTCGACCAGATTCTCAACATTATCAGCCAGTTTGCTCTCGGCATGCATGGTTAGAAATTCCTGAACAGAAAGGTCCATTACATAGTTCATATTTTGTGAAAGCTGAGCGATTAATCGTCCTTCACAGGAAAAACGGGCGTCATAGGAAGGCTCTTCACCATCTACCAGAATTTTTCTCCGGGTTGGAGTATCCCTCTGGGCCAGACATTCTATATCCTCCAACAGCCTGCTTTTACCTGATCCTGTGGGACCTACAATTGCTGTAATCTTTCCCATTTCAAGCAACACTTCATGGGATTCTGATTTTCCCGTTTTATTGCGTCCGGGAAGAATCTTAATGGATTTAATTTTATTGGTCTTACTTTCAGCGAAAGTATTCATTTCTTCTAGATAAAGAAAAAAAATATTCGAAAAATCGGAAGGTGAAAGACCTCTCTCCGAGTAAAAATCTTCAGTCAAGGATTTGCAAAGTGTATCAAAAGAACAATTTTTCCATTTTGAACTGTCAATTGAGTAGGTTGAAAAAAAATCTTCAGCCCAAGGAAACTGCTCCAGAAGTTTTCCAATGGTAAAACTAGAGTATTTGTCCATCATCCATCAAATTCCATGAGCTTTGAAACCCCGATCTGTTTATCTTCCCCAATAGCTTTTTCACCAAGGCAGTATGAACACAAGGCTCCGGGCATGGTAAAACGTAGCGTTGATCCTCTAAGTGAACCGATCTCGTCCGTTTCAGGAAGAGCTTTTTTCAGATAGAAACTTCCCTGTCCGGTAACACCATTAAATTGAATGATTTTAGCCCGCGGGTTTACCTGCCGGACTCTAAAGGCAAATACTTCACGTTCAGCCTGAGAGACAATATCTCCTTTTGTGATGACAACAATATCAGCCAGTTTTAACATGGGACCGATCTTTTTAGGAGTATTAACTCCGCTTAAGTTGTCTATTACACACACCGCAAGAATATTCTTTATGTGTGGAGAGCAGCGGTTACAAAGTCCGGCACTTTCAGTGATCAGATAGTCAAACTGCTCACCCTGAGCCCATTCAAGGGCTGCTTCAATATTGCTGACATAAAAATGATCGGGACAAAGGTTGCCTGAAAGTCCTGTTTTTATCGGAATATCTTTTGTGTGATATAAAATCTGGTCCTGAGCTGAAAGGCAGTCAAATTTGACCACCCCGCATTTTGTTTTTTCTTCCCGTAAAGCTTCTATGGTTTTTATGATGACACTGGTCTTCCCTGATGAGGGTGGACCCGAGACTGTTACAAGCCTCATACATATCCTCCCGTTGCGCGAAAATTCTCCATAAAATTTTTCTCTATGTCCTTTTTCAGCTGCCCTATGTCATTTTGTTTTAAGAAATCCCATCCCAGCCATAAAAGTTCTTCAATATGGGATGTTACGTTCTTTACTTCGGGGTTTACTGCAGGGAAGTAAGCATCCGCACATAACTGACCGAATTCTGTGCTGAGCAGGAAGTCAGTTATTCCTTTAACTTTATCCTGAGAATCTTTTTTAACAAACATCTGTACAGGGCTGACTATGGCTCCCTCGTTTGGAATACGTATAGAAACACGTTCCTTATTTTTGATTTTTTGAGCGAAGAAATAGGGCATAATGTAAAGTGGAGCGACATCAGTCTTCCCGCTGTCGATCATTTTTACCATTTCTGAGGGATGAACCCCGGTTCGCACTGAACGGGCAAGGTTTGTAATCCCTTCCATTCCAAAAAGTGAATAAAAGGGTAGCAGGACTCCGTTGCAGAAAAACTCTGCCTGACCGCGCATTACTACTCCGTTTTGAAATTCAGGAGTCATAATGTCTTTCCATGATTCTACCGCAGGTTTTTCTTCAAGCAGTTCGTCAATTGAGACCAGAACCAGAAGGTTTGCCGAAAGCATGGTAAACTGGCTGTCAGGATCATTAAAAGCGATTTTTTCAAAGTCGGCATTAATTTTATTGGGAAGCAGATCTACAAAGCCTTTTTTCTCGAGGAAATGTTCTCGAAAGGACTTGTGATAGAAGCTGTTAATATCGGAACTGATCACAATATCCGGTAGTTCTTCAAAAGACTCCACCGAGTCTATGTATTTATAGTATGAAAGTTCGTGGTTTACATTACCTTCAAGCAGATATTTTAACGAGTTGCCGTGTTCTTTGTTGTACTCTGTAGTGAAGGCTTCAAAGGCACGTGTAAAGGGCATTTTTAAACCACAGGGCAACAAGGCAAGTAAGGTGAGGTCCTTCTGTCGTTCTGGATTTTCAGTCAACGTGAAATCAGAATTTTTACTATGTTCGAGGATGCTTTCATTAAGCAGTTCAACAAAACTTCCTTTATTGATCCCCATCATTTTTAAAGGAGTTTTCAGCTTGAGCAGAGGTCCCAGTTTTTCGAGAATTTCAGTTTGCTCGAATTTACCCAATCCATATTCTTTGAATAAACCGATCAGATAAGGATGATTTGTCAGGATTTCAAAAATGCTCATATTTTCATTTACTGCAGCAAACTGTTCTCTCATGTCCTCTCCTGATGTTCATGTTCCAAAATATAGCGCTATGGTCTTTTGATGAATTCTGGATAAAATATTAATTTCTACAAAAATGAACCAGATGTTTATACATGCTTGTATTTTAAACTACAAAATTACAGCGTATACTATCCTGACTGCAAAACAGAGTCCAAAATTTTTCATATATAAATTGTAGCAGGTGATGGAATAACTTCGCAAATTGTTATTCTTTAATATTGTAATCTACAAAAATGTAGCAAACCTACAAATTGGTAGTTGTCGGTGCATTCATTTTTGTATGCATTATAACGGCAATAGATACGGTGGATTTTATATACCTGTAATAATTGATTTATAAATATGGCACACTCCATGCTCAAAATACCGCAAATTAGAATGCTTGGGCTGGGTATTCTGAATTTCAATCATAGATACGAAATTGGAGCGAGATCAATTATGGCTACTTTTTTATTATTGCATGACGCATTTCAGGATAGTGGAGTTTGGAAACAAATATATTTGGAGCTTAGGGATAAGGGACATGAAGTTCATACACCGAGTTACATGGATTCCATGGAGGGATATACTTCCGGGACAGGCGAAAGCTTAATCAGTAATGCTGTTGATAAGCTGAAAAGGTACATTTGTGATGTGGGCCTCTCAGATGCAGTACTTGTTTGTGTAGGTTTTTCCGGTATGCTGGGTCCATGCATTGCAGCTGCTTTTCCTTCAGCTATAGGGCATTTAGTGTTTTGGGACGCTGTTGTTCCTGAGATAGGCAAAAGTTATATTGAACTGTGTCCGGCTGACTTTGCGGAGAGTCTTCGTGCCTATAGCGGAGAGGTAATGGTTGCTCCTGTGAAGTTGGGATCTTTGCCACGTCTTGAATCCTTTGACCATCTTCCCCCAAAGCTGTTTCCTGTTCCTTTATCTGTATTTATGGAAAGTTATGAAGGTCCATCAAAGGAGGAGTGGCCAAAGGTTACAATGCTGCATACGTCTTCAAGTGATGCTTTCGATATTGCAATAACGAGTAAACAATCCAAACAATATAATGCAGACTGGATAGAGTTGGATCTCGATGAATATCCCGTAATGGGCAAGGCCCAGGAGGTTGCCGGCGCTATCGCAAGTGTTGTTCCCAATCTGATGGAAACAGCACAGGGTGGGTGTGGCAGAAGGACGATGCCCATGAATTACGCATGCAGTATTGTTCCCTGTATCGTAAACGTCAGGAATTGGCTGAGCTTTCCGTTCACCGTATTGATATACCTGAATGTGTGGCAGGCATGATGAATTAGTTTTTTCCGGGTGATCTGGAAAAGAGCTTAAATCAGAATAGCTAGCAGCGGTGTGTGGGGTAGCAGCCTGTTGTTCTGTGGCGTAATGTTCTGTCTGGACGTATCGATACGGACTTATATTATGTGTGATTTTTAGTAATAAAAAAACGGGAAGCCATATCCTTTGGAGAGGGCTTCCCGCTTTCAATTTTTTAGTGAAAACAGAATTAGGGCAATGCTATAAACTGATTATAAACCAAGGGATGCCAACAGATCGTCAACATCTCCCTGATCGGCTTTTTCAGTGGGCCCCTGCAGTTCGCTCATTTTGTTTTCAGTTTCCTGATCAAGCTGCGCAAGAGATTTTTCAGGAGCCTCTTCGCGGGCTTTGATTTTAAGTCCGGTGGACATGTAAAGGTCGAGAACGATTTTTTCAACGCTTTTGATGGTATCAATGATGATTTTGATACGCTGGCCAGTCAAATCCTGAAAGGATAGTGTTGTCATGATGGTCATGATATCCTGACCCAGAGTGTCGTTGATGTTGGACAGTTCAACTCTTTGTTCTTTTTTTACGCCCCCGGACTCAAAAGCCTTGATGATTTTTGCAAGGGCACTCTGGGTTTCCTGTGTCTTTTCAAGAATATCCATAATGTCCTGTGTGGCTTTTTCTGTGGTGCGCATAATGGCATCGAGCTGGTCGGATGCTTCATTAAAAAGCTGATCCGGGTCTGAATCAACGCAGACAACGGTTTCAGAAGCACTTGCAGGGCCTTTTTTGGCCTTGGCTACTTCCTGATAAATGTCCCGAAGACCGTTTTGCAGGTCAATATTGATGCGACGGTAGAATTCGCCTTCCAGAAGAGTTTGGGACATGCTCTTGGAAATTTCCTTCTGCACTGCATCCGCAATGCTTTCCTTAAGGCTTTTGCTAAGGTCATCGGAAACCTTTTCCATCATCTCCCGCACTATCTGATCATCATGAATCACTGCGTTCTCCTTCGCGTTGATATATTAATTTTGCAGGGGCTATCCCAGCTTCTCAGTCCTTATAAGTTCCCGTTGTTCACTGAAAACAAACTGGATGATGGATTCCAGATCGTGTTCCCGGATTTTTTCAAATGTCATAACCCAGTACCCGGCTTTTTTTGCGGCTTTGACATTTCCTTTGGCTCCGGCCAGACGTAAGGGAATCTGCTGAATTTCCATTACAACTTCCATAATGCCGGGGCGTATGTTGTCTTCAGAACGAAAGGTCATTCCGTTGCCGGAAATCTTCATAATTTCAAGGTTAATGGGGAAATCCTGCTTGAGGTCTTTTTTGCTTTGTATTCCCAGAAGCTGGTCAAGTTTGCGGTCCAGCTCTGTTACATACACTTTTAACCATTCCGGAACTTTTGAATCATCAAGGTCTTCAGCCGGGTGTTTTTTCATACCCGTAAAACCACGGAAAACGGGCTGGCTGTCCAAGGAGCCTGAAAGGCGTCCGTAGCCCTTGATTCTGGTTTTCACACTTGCGTAGTGCGGAGTATTCCGGTCCATGCGGATTCCTTTTTCTTGTGCTGTTTAATCCTGCGGATCGACTTCCATGGCCCGCACGGGACATACTTTGGTGCAGAGACCGCAGGCAGTACATTTGTCCAGATCAAAAAGTACCATGCGGGTTTCTTTATCCAGTGAAAGGGCGCCGGTGGGACACATGGCGAGGCACATGCCGCAATGCATACAGGATTCTTCATCCCTTGCTATTTTCTGGGCTACTGGGATGAGCCGTACGCCGTTTTCTTTAAGGTAATTGATACCCTTATGGTAATCTTCCTCAAGACCGGTAATCTCAAGGGTCATGCTTCCTTCAAGTCTGGGGTTGATGTCAGCTTTCAGGATGTTAAAGCTGAGGTTGTAGAGTTTGCCCAGATTGCATACCACCGGGCGACCGGAAGTATTGGGAGGGAAGGAAAGGTGGATGATTTTGTTAAAATTCTTACTGTCAGTCATTGTCTTTATCCAGTTAAATTATTTTAAGTTTTTTATAATGCTTTTGGCGCGTTTTGCTTCAGCGGAATCCGGGGACTTTTTGATCAGGTCCTCAAGAATATAACGCCCTGATTTGGTTTTACCCAGTTTGATCAGGCAGAGTCCTTGCTTAAGCAGTGCCGGTCTGTATTTATTGCTCTTGGAATATTTGGCTATAACTCCCTGATATTTCAGGGCTGCATTAGCGTAATCCTTGAGCTGGTAGTAACATTCACCTTCCCAGAAAATAGCGTTGGGAAGAAGCTTGTGTTTAGGGAAAGTCTTTGTAAATTCAGCCATATCTCTGATGGCATCTTTATATTTACGTCCCTTGAATTCAGCGAGTCCCTTGTCGTACAGGGCCTGAGCCGGATCAGCAGATTCTGCTTTTTGGGGATCGGGAGCTACAACTGCTGCAATTCCGCCCACAGCTGCTGCGGTTTCAGCTACAGCTTCCTGAGTGGCTTTATTTTTGGTATTCTGAGCCTTTATCAAGCCGAGGTCAATAGCCAGTTGGCTTTCAAGGGCCATGCGCATATGTTCGACTTTTTGGGAAAGTCCTTCCAGAGTTACGGTGCTGTTGCTGTCCCCGGCATCAAGCCTGTTAACAGATTCAGACATGGTGATTATGGTGCCTTGAAGTTTGGCGACCTGCATTTTCAGGGCGTTTACTTCTGCGTACATGTTTGCCTGTTGGGTTTGAACTGGAGAGCTGGACTTCTTTATCTCTTCCCGCAGGGTAACATTATCGGCAGCTGTCTGCTGCTCGACATTGTCGATTTTTTTATTGAGCTGGGATCTGGTCTGGCGCAGTTCCATACGTAGTTTGTCCATATCGGATGTGGTAACGCAGCCGTTAAGACCTGTAGCCAGCGGAAAGGCGATAAGAGCGGCAATGAGAGATTTCTTCATATTATTCTTCATTATATTTTTTCCCCCTTTTTCTGCCAAGTAGAAAGTAAGCCATGCAGCCTAAAAATGGAATAAAGATCGAGAGCTGAATCCAGCCGACCTTTTCCATGTTTGACGGGAATTCCCTGTTGAATGCATCCCATATGGCGAAAAGTGTCAAGACCGCAAAAAGACCGACACTGCCGAGGATGATGAGCCAGGTTTCCATGGGAAGATTGGGAATTGCTCCGAAGAACATTAGGTGCTCCTTTTTTTATATATTGATAACAGGTATATACCAATTGCGAAAAAGACAAGTGTTATGAATTGGGTCATGGACAATGGACCGAGTTCGCCCCGGTAATCAGCCCTGAAAAATTCAATAATAAATCTGAACGCAGAAAACAACACAAGGAATAGACCTGTGATTCGGCCTTCTGTTTGCAGTTTGTTTCCCACGGCTAGTAAAATAAGAAATGTAATCAGTCCGGCAAGGGAGTGATACAGCTGGGTAGGATGCAGGGGCTGGAAAAGCGGCGCAAGGGATGAGGTGTTTTTGAAAGTCACAGCCCATGGCAGATCACTCGGTTTACCGTAACAACAGCCGGCAAAGAAACAGCCCAGCCGGCCCACGGCCTGTCCCAGAGCGATTCCCGGAGCAAAACAGTCCATCCAATCCAGAAGCGGCTGCTGTTTGGAACGCAGGTAGAGCAACCCGGCCAGTGAACCGAAAATTATGGCACCGGAAAAAACCAGTCCCCCCTGCCAGATATAGAATATTTTGAGCAGGTTTCCAGTGAATTCCTGGGGATACAGTCCGATATAAAGAGCCCTTGCTCCGATAATACCGCTGAGAATTGCGATTATTCCGGTGGCTGGAGCCAGTTTGTAATCCAGTTCCCAAAGTCTTGCAGCGCGCATGGTCCAGCCCATAGCCAGCAGGCATCCGGCAGTCAGGTACACACTGTAAGCGTAAATATTTACAGAACCTATGCTGAACAGGATCGGATTCATATTACTTGTTTTTGTAAAAGGATATGATCATGGCAAAAGCGCCCAGACAGATGGCAATATCCGCTATGTTGAATGCCGGCCAATGGTGGGAACCGAAGTAAAAATCCAGAAAATCAGTTACTTCATGGTAGAGAATCCGGTCGATCAGATTGCCGAGAGCACCACCCAGTACAAGTCCCAGTCCCACAATCTGAAATTTATCCCGCTCCTCAGCGGATTTGAGCAGCATCCCGATTGCACCGAGGGCAATAATGGTAACCACGATAAAAAAGTTGCGCTGCCATGTAATATCGGCGCTGTTCAGGAATCCGAAGGCCGCACCTTTGTTGATTACGTGGACCAGATTAAACAATCCGGGAATAACGACTTCCGATGTCCAAAGAACCATCTTTTCCCGAACTGCAATCTTTGTGACCTGATCCAGTATCAGCGTCACTGTCGCAATTATCCCAGCTGAAAAGTACTTATTCATAGGAACCCTTTTGATGCCTCCGGCGTCTGGGGAAGGTGAAACTCTTGCAAGAGTTTCACCTTCCCCAGCCCCCATCCCCTTCAGAACCTTTTAGTATGCTTCGCATGTAGCATGCAGATAAGTCCGTTGAATATGAAGATGGCGAAAGCCCTAATAAAAGTTTTAGGAGAGTCCAGAGAACCCTTTTCCAAAAGGGTTCTTTGGCCCCCGGAGGGACTCTCGGTAGATCCGCCGGGGGCATCTTTCTTTAAAAATGCCCCCGTCCTTCGGGAAGGGCGGGGGCATTTACTTATTCAATTTACAAAGAGCTGGAGATTAACCGACGAGAACTGCTGCGCAGCGCGGGCAGAGTTCGGGATGCTCAGCGTTAGTGCCGAGAGTGTCGTATCTCCAACAGCGGCTGCATTTTTCGCCTTGTGCCTTTTCAACCTTGATGGCCAGACCATCCAGTTCTTCCGGTTTGACTGCATCTTCGGGAGCTTCGGCCAGCGGAGCAATCTCAACACCGGATACGATGAAGAATTCGCGACGCTCGATACCATCGAGAGCTTTTGCAATGTCTTCGTCGGCGAAGAGGGTGATCTTGGTATCGAGAGAGTGACCGATGACCTTTTCGCGGCGCAGAGGTTCAATTGCCTTGGTTACTTCGGTACGGACTTCCATGAGCAGTTCCCATCTTTTGCGCTCAGCATCGTCTATGGAGGGCTTGAGCAGCTCAGGACGGATGGCGAAGACGGTTTCAGCATCCCCTTTCATTTCTTCAGGCAGGTGGGAATAAGCTTCCTCTGCGGTGAAGGAAAGGATCGGTGCCATGTCCTTGAGCAGCATAAGCATGGTCTGCCAGAGCACGGTCTGCGCAGAGCGGCGCTCGAGGCTTTTCTCTCCTGAGACGTACAGTCTGTCCTTGATTATATCGAGGTAGAAGGAAGAGAGCTCCGTGGTGCAGAGATTGTGCAGGGTATGGTAAACCTTGTGGAATTCAAAGTTAGTGTACGCCTTCTGGATTACCTCATGCTGGCGGTTGACCATATCAAGTGCGAAATGGTCGATGGGCAGCATATCAGCCGGTGCAACTGCATCAGTTTCGGGGTTGAAGCCGTCGAGGTTGCCGAGAATGTAGCGGCAGGTGTTACGTACCCGGCGGTAGGTATCAACCATGCGGCTCAGGATTTCGTCGGAGATGCGGACATCTTCCTGATAGTTTACGGCGGAAACCCACATACGCAGGATTTCAGCACCGTGCTGGTCTATGATTTCCTGCGGCGCCATAACGTTGCCGATTGATTTGGACATTTTTCTTCCGTCTTTATCAACTACGTAACCATGGGTAAGTACGGTCTTGTAGGGAGGCACGCCGCGGGTACCTACGGAAGCGAGTAGGGAGCTGTGGAACCAGCCTCTGTGCTGGTCGGAACCTTCGAGGTACAGATCAGCGGGGAAGCGGTGTTCCTTGCGTTTTTCAACAACAGCAGCGTAACTGGTACCGGAATCGAACCATACGTCGAGAATGTCGTCTTCTTTGGCCCAGTGGGTGCCTCCGCATTTGGGGCATTTCAGGCCTTCGGGAACGATTTCTTCCATCGGTTTCTCAAACCAGTAGTCGCAGCCGCGTTCATGCTTTTCAAATTCGTCTACTATAGAGAAAACCCATTCGGGGTCATTATAGACCTCGTCGCAGTCCTCGCAGATCAGTGCGATGATGGGGACACCCCAGTTGCGCTGACGGGAAATACACCAGTCAGGACGGTTTTCAACCATGCTGTAGATGCGGTTTTCACCCCATGCAGGAATCCAGTCAACATCATCTTTAATGGCTTTGAGTGCCTTGGAGCGCAGGTCATTTTCTTCCATTCCGATGAACCACTGAGTGGTTGCGCGGAAGATGACAGGCTCTTTGCAGCGCCAGCAGTGGGGGTAGGAGTGGGTGATCTTCTCCTGCGCCAGCAGGTTGCCAACCTCTTCCAGTTTTTCGATGACTTTAGGGTTGGCTTCCCAAACATTCATACCGGCGAAGAATTCTACTTCCTTAAGGAACACACCGCTGTTGTTCATGGGGGAGTAAATTTCCAAACCATTCTTGAGGCCGGTTTCAAAGTCCTCGCGACCATGGCCGGGAGCGGTGTGAACACAGCCGGTACCGGAGTCGAGAGTTACGTAATCGGCCAGTACAATGGGAGATTCGCGGTCATAGAAGGGGTGCTTGGCTACTGCGCCTTCGAGTTTGGCACCTTCAACGGTAGCCAGAACATTCCAGCTTTCCCAGCCGAAGGATTCGGCACAGACGGGCAGCAGTCTTTCAGCGAGGATGTAAATATCGCCGTTAACTTCGGTAACAGCATATTCAAAATCAGGATGAACAGCCACAGCCCCGTTATCGGGAATGGTCCAGGGAGTGGTGGTCCAGATGCATACGTAGGTGCGGGAAAGGTCCACTTTGGAGGCAACATCTTCTGGAAGTGCTTTCAGAACTTTTTCATCGTTAAGGGGAAAGCGTACATAGATGGAAGGAGAAGTGTGATCTTCGTATTCAACTTCCGCTTCAGCCAGAGCTGTACGGCAGTCGCAGCACCAGTGGATGGGCTTCTTACCGCGGATAACTGAGCCTTTTTCCATGAAACGGCCCAATTCTCGGGCAGTTGCAGCCTCGTATTCCGGTTTCATGGTCAGATAAGGATCTTCCCAGTTACCGAGCACACCCAGACGCTTGAATTCCTTCCGCTGGATATCAACGAATTTTGCTGCGTATTCGCGGCAGAGTTTGCGGATAACAGTGGTGGGAAGCTCTTTTTTCTTTTTCTTAAGTTCCTGCTCTACTTTGTGCTCAATGGGCAGCCCGTGGCAATCCCAGCCGGGAACATATTCGGCCTTCATACCTTGAAGGTTGCGGGATTTTACAATGATGTCCTTAAGGACTTTGTTCATGGCTGTGCCCATGTGAATGTGTCCGTTAGCGTACGGGGGGCCGTCGTGCAGGACGTATTTGTCAGCATCGGCATTGGCTTCGACCATCTTGTCGTAGACGGACATTTCCTCCCAGCGCTTAAGCATTTCGGGCTCACGCTGTTTGAGGTTGGCCTTCATGGGAAATTTTGTCTTGGGCAGACACAGGGTCTTTTTATAATCGCTCATGACTGGAAAAGTCCTCCGGAACTCTCTTGGATATGATATTTGATTAAAGGTTGTTTTTAAGCACTTACCGCTGCCTGATAGATGTTGTTCAAAACAAGAACTAAAGATATCAGCTTGTTATGTTGTAAATGAACAATTTTTGACAGCTTGTGGAAAAGCACACAACCATTCAGGCAAAACTTTGAAAATAAAAAAATGCTCAAAAATGAGCGGCGTCATCTTTAAACAAGGTGTGATGGAAGTCAACCCGGAGTTGCTTCATTCTTTATAATGAAATGAGGCCTTCAATGGTTGAAGCTTTTTGGTACATGGTCACGATTTCATCGGAGCAGGTTGCGTGGATAGTTACGGTCACACTGGTGTATTTGCCTGTCTTGGAATCTTTTTCACTATGCTGAATACCTTCAAGCATGGATTTAAGTTCATCAAGGGATTTACCCGGAACGATGAATTTAAAGGTGTAGTCGCAGGGCCACTCGTGATGTTCATCAAGAGTCGTCTTGAATTTATCCATAGATTGATCCATGTTTATCTCCTTATATTTATTGTAAATATTTTTTAGTTTGTAATGCAAGAGACGGGAGCTTCAATACCTCCTCTTCGGCATTGTTGATATATGAATCGTATATGAAGCTGTCAATGGTGTTAAAATATTTTTTCTCTTATCCCTAAAGGAATTATTACTGATGTCGATATAGCAGACAGTTGTTCCTAACTAATAAGAACGAAAGGGCTTAAAAATGAGTAAAAAAAATATCCATGCAACAAATTTCCGGAAAGTTCTTGATTTGTTCAATGAAGGGCGCAGCTCTGATGCAGAAAATCTGCTTAGAATAATTCAGGAAGACTATCTTGATATGTATGAGGAAAATAAAGAATTGCGATCTCAAATTAAAGAAGTCGCCGAGATTCTTGACCTAGCTGAATGCATGGAATTTGATGGGCAGAAATACTGGATAAATGAGGAAAATGAGAAAACAGGTCCATACTGCCAGATTTGCTATGACCGTGACGGAGTCCTGATCAGGCTTCAGGAACGGTCCAAGCATTGGGAGTGCTATTCCTGCCAGAATCTGTTTGTGAAAATGCCTACCGGCAATGTTATTCATAAAAGCAGGCCCAAGAAGAACTCCAAGCCTCTGCTCAGGCTTTTCAGCTAAGTACCGGTATTCATTTTTTCAGTCCTTGATAAGAACCCTGAAATGGAACTGTTTACAATTGTAGGCAGTTCCATTTCTATTTTCAGGACCAGGTAATTGTCACAAAAAAACGGTGGATGTAATATTTAATTAGAATTATGGGAGTTACTGACTTTATAGGCATGTTGTATTGAAATAACGGAGAATCCGAAATCATGATCCTCAATGAACGACATATACAGCTTCTGAAGCACGTTAAAAGTTATTCTAAAATTCAAAGATATCACGGGTTATTGCCAAAAAGGGAAACTTTTCTTTACGATCCGGAGCTCATCGGCGAACTTCTTGATGCGGGGCTGATTGATGAGGGGTGCATTTGTGTAGCCTGCGGCAACAATCTTGAGGGTTACAGGATTTCCAGAAAAGCCGAGAAAGAGTTTGATAGACTGGGCATGGCTGTGAGGGATCAGGACTGGGAAACATTTTGCGGCATTAATGTTGAGGTTAATGAAATCCTGGATAAGGTTCATATCAGGGCTTTAATAGATATTTTTCATTTCTCACGAATTTCACTTTTTCGTGGTATTGCCCCGAAGCGTCTGCTGCAGGAGGCTTTTACCGAAGATATCCTGAATGTCTTGCTTGATGTGGGGTATATCAATAAAATTTCCCTTAAGGGGCCGACTATATCGTATGAAAGCGGATTTGTTCTGGCCGACCGGGCTTCTCGGATGCTTAAGCAGGCCGGGTATGTGAAATAAGTTTATTTATAATCTATTGTTAAGGCCTCCCGGTGGTCCGGGAGGCCTTTTTTTATTTTTCATAGCCATGAAGTGTTAATATCTTGCTTTACCGGCTCTTAGTGTTGGATTTCAACATATAATTGGTATAGTCTTCACTGTACTCCATTAGTGCTCAAACTGTGAGGAAGTAATATGTCAGGCAAATTTTTGTGCATCCATGGCCATTTTTACCAGCCCCCTCGCGAAGATCCCTGGTTGGATATGATCTTTCCAGAAGGGAGCGCGGCTCCGTTCAGGCATTGGAACGAACGCATCTGTCGGGAAAGTTATGCTCCGCTGGCATGGGCCAGACGAATGGGCAGTGCCGGAATTTTCGATATTATCAATTGTTATGAGTGGATGAGTTTTAATGTTGGCCCAACCCTGTTTCGCTGGATAGAACGGTCCGAGCCGGAGCTCTATGCCAAGATTCTGGAAGGTGATGCGTTAAGTCTTCAACGCTGGGGACACGGAAATGCTATTGCACAGATTTATCATCATGTGATTATGCCGCTTGCTTCGAAGCTGGACCGTGAAGCTGAGGTTGCATGGGCTATTGCTGATTTTGAATCACGTTTCAAACGCAAACCGGAAGGAATGTGGCTTTCCGAAACCGCCTGCAACACCGAAACCCTTGAAACTCTCGCTGATCACGGGATTACTTTTACCCTGCTTGCTCCGCGACAGGCTGAAGCCGTTGCCGAAATTGGTTCCGATGAGTGGCAGGAGGTAGATGAACATTCTTTAAACATAAAAGAACCGTATCTTGTTGAATTACCTTCAGGCAGGAATATTTCCATCTTCTTTTACGATGGAGGGCTGTCGCAGGCCATTGCTTTTGAAGGTCTGCTTAAGAATGGCGACGATTTCTGGAACAGGCTTTCCGGTGCTTCGTCTGAAGGCCTGCTTTCCATAGGCACTGACGGAGAAACTTACGGGCACCATGTTGAGTTCGGTGAAATGGCACTGGCTTATGTGCTTTCTCAAGCACTTGAAGAGAGAGACGGTGTCTCGTTGCTCAATTACGGTGCTTATCTTGCCCAGCATCCGCCAACCCGTAAGGTGAAGATTCGAGAGGATTCATCATGGAGCTGTTATCACGGGATTGAACGCTGGCGTAGTGATTGCGGTTGTTGTACCGGAGGACATCCTGATTGGAACCAGCAATGGCGGAAACCACTGCGTGAAGGTCTGGATGCAATAAAAGTTTTGATGGATGCTCACTATTTTAACTATGGGGATAAAATTTTCAAGGATTCCCGTGCCGCTCTGATTGAGTATGGTTCTGTTTTAAGCGGTATTCTTTCTGAAGATGATTTCTTCAAGCAGCATTTTACGGTCTCGAAGGGCAGTGCTGATGCCGACCTTGGCTGGAAACTTCTTTCCATGCAGAAATGGGCGCTTTCCTCTTTTGCAAGTTGCGGCTGGTTTTTTGATGATCTGGCCCGGCTTGAGCCGGTGAACAATATGGCCTTTGCTTTGAGGGCAATTGAATTATCGAAGGAAACCGGGCTGATCGGCCTTGAGGAAAAGTTTCTTTCTATTGCCGGTGATGCCCGGTCCAATGAGGAGCGTTACGGTTCTGCATCTGACTTGTGGAATAACAAGATCAAGCCTCAGAGTGAGACTCCCGGCAGCCTGATCGGTCAGGCCCTGGGGCGACTCTATGTGGAAGGGGTGCTGCCTCATCCCGGAGAGGAGGGGAGCATCAGCTGGCCGGGAGTTTCTGTGCAGATAAGTACCAATGACAGTTCTTTGGTTATGGCTCGTGGTAATGCTGAAATCAAATGGAATCTTGAGTCGGAAGTTAAGGAATACAGCTGGAAATGGGAGAAAGGGGAACGCGTTCTTACCGGGTCGGTGGAAATATCACTTCCCGGGGGACAGGTTGAGTATTATCCGCTGACTGAAATTTCATGGAAGAAAAAGCAGTCAATTTCCCTTGCCTGGGCACAAAAAATTGCCGATACAAAATGGCGTGCGCAGATCGGTAGTACAGGATGCGGGCCGGTCCTTTTCGATAAATTCGAAGATTACCAGACCCGGCATGTCTGGGAAGCCCGCTGGAAAAGTTTATGGACCGGATTAGTTTGGAGTTATGTATTTTCCGGCGATAATGTCAGTGACGATTTCATTGGTTTTGTCAAAACTTTTGGAGATGGGCATCCAGATTTGGATCATTTTATCGAGCAGTTAAGTAGTCAGCTTTGCATGATGCTGCACAACAATCTTATTCTCTGGGAAAGCATTCGAGACGTAATTGAGCGTGCGCGTAAGATTGATCTGCCCCTTGATCTTTGGAAATTGCAGAATTGCTACTGGGATAAGATGCTGGAGGGTGAAAGCGACCCTGAGTTTGCAAGAATGATCGGTTTTGATTTGTAATGAAAATTAAATGGAAAAAAGAAGGTCCGCCAGCACCAGCTGACGGACCTTCTTGAGTTTTGTTCTAAAGTAAAACTAGAATTCGTATACTGAACCTGAGCCCATAGGTAGAACAGTACAGGAAAGTCTTTGCTTGAGGAATTTGTATCCGTCTTTTCCGGTACAATGTCCGGGGGATACAATCTTTGGATTGAACTCCTCAATTACTTTGGCGGTTTCTTCGTATTCAGCATGGTCTGCGACGTATAAATGCAGGCCCCCGAGGATTGCATGCACTGAATCAATCCCGGTGATGTCGCGCATGTGATAGAGCGAATTTGCCAGACCGCTGTGACAACAGCCAAGTATCACCACCGGACCTGAGTTAGTCATGAGCAGCATGAAAGCGTCATCATGAACATGGTCGACCTGAGTCATTTCCTGGTCCAGAAACAAGTCTTTTGTTGCTTCGAATAAACCGTCCCGGCGGGGGATCTCAGTTATCATGAACAGTCCGTCATCAAGTTCCACGTTGTCGCGGACAATAATAGTTCCCGGATATTCGCAGTTAAATGATGCTTCTTTGGCTGAACCGTTATCTTCTTTTGTATAACGTTTGTTGGCAAAGTCCGGATGTGCATAGACTGGTCCTATGAAATCAGCATCCATGAGTGCATCCATGCCTCCGGTGTGATCCCAATGTCCATGACTGATAGCCAGTCCTTTGGCTTTGCTGACCTCAATATTCATTGCGGAGGCGTTTTTCAGGAAAAGCTCGCTTGCGCTGCAATCCCAAAGCCATAGGTTGTCACCGGGAAGTTCAAGGGCCATGGAGAGGCCCCATTCCTTACCGAGATCTGTCCTCTGGGATTCGTTATCACATAGAACGGATATTCTGCACGGTTCAGTATATTTTCCTGTTATCTCGATGGCCATTTTTGAGGATCATCCTTGAAGAGTTTGTAGTTAATGGAGTCCACAAGGGCCTGCCAACTTGCTTCAATGATGTTGTGGCTGACGCCCATGGTGGTCCACTGGTTTTTGCCGTCAGTGGATTCGATAAGGAGGCGGACGTTGGAGCTGGTCCCGGCTGCCTGACGTACCGCTCCTGACAATACTCTTACCTTAAAGTCCTGTAAACGAACATTTTTCAAGGAAGGATAGAAAGGCTCAAGGGCCTTACGCAAAGCCTTGTCTAATGCGTTTACCGGGCCGTCCCCGGAAGCGGCGGTATGGTTTTCTTCTCCGTGGACTTTAACGATGACAGTAGCTTCGGAAAAAGGTTCCTGATCATTTTTGCGTTTGGCATCGACCACAAAAAAGTTAATGAATTCAAAATAACGTTTGGACCAGCCCATGGCCTTGAAGAAAAGCAACTCAAAAGATGCTTCAGCCGCGGAATACTCAAACCCTATGGATTCACGTTCCTTGATGTCGGCCAGTATGGTCTGTACCGCAGGGTCGTTTTTATCAAGGTCGTAACCGTATTTCTTAGCCTTATAAAGGACATTGCTTTTACCGGAAAGGTCGGAAAGCAGTACTCGGCGGTCATTACCGACCAGCAGCGGATCAATATGTTCGTAGCTGGTTGCATCCTTGAGCACGGCGCTTACATGTACGCCGCCTTTATGGGCAAACGCGGCCTGTCCTACAAAGGGCTGGCGCAGGAAAGGGCGAAGGTTGGCAATTTCAGTGATGTAGGTGGAGGTTTCCTTAAGCTTGAGCAGATTGTCTTTGCCGATAGTATCGTAGCCGAGTTTCAATTCAAGGTTGGGGATGATGGAGCAGAGGTTAGCGTTACCGCATCTCTCTCCATATCCGTTCATGGTCCCTTGAATCTGTATAGCACCATTCTTCACAGCGGTAAGTGAGTTGGCTACAGCAAGCTCACAATCATTGTGGGCATGGATGCCGATGCTGCATCCGGGAATTTTTTCCTGAACAACTTTACAGGCTTCTGCAACTTCTTCCGGCATGGACCCCCCGTTGGTATCGCAAAGCACCAGAACATCCGCTCCAGCTTCGTGTGCAGCCTTGAGGCAGTTGATGGTAAATTCCGGGTTGGCCTTGAAGCCGTCGAAGAAATGCTCAGCATCGAAAAACAGCTCTTCCACATGCGGACGCAGGTAACCGATGCTGTTGCTGATCAGCTCGATATTTCTTTCAAGCTTGACACCAAGCGCACTGGTGGCGTGGAAGTCCCATGTTTTACCGAAAATGGACATGGCCTTGGCTCCTGAGTCAATCAGGGCGTTCAGATTGGGGTCATTCTCGGGAGTCAGGCGGTTCATGTGTGTTGAACCGAAGGCGGATACTTTGCAGTTCTTAAGAGCGTAGTTCTGAATTTCCTGAAAGAATTCCTTGTCAGTGGCATTGGAACCGGGCCAGCCGCCCTCGACGTAATGTACGCCGAGGTCGTCCAGCTTGCGGGTAATACGCACTTTGTCCTGTACGCTTAAGTTTATTTCTTCGGATTGCGTACCGTCACGCAGTGTGGTGTCGTATATTTTTATATGTTTCATTTGTTAGAGCGTGTTTTCTTCGGACCCTGATTTATCGAGTCCGAACGTGTTGTGAAGCGTTCTTATAGCCAGTTCGGTGTATTTTTCTTCGATAAGGCAGGTAATTT
The DNA here is from genome assembly GCF_963678865.1 of Maridesulfovibrio sp. Lineage (NCBI taxonomy): Bacteria > Pseudomonadati > Thermodesulfobacteriota > Desulfovibrionia > Desulfovibrionales > Desulfovibrionaceae > Maridesulfovibrio > Maridesulfovibrio sp. Next base: position 282,034 of record NZ_OY787459.1, read on the forward strand.
TAATTTCGGATGTGCTGATCATCAGGATGTTGATGTTTTCATCCCGCAGGGCCTGAAATGCCTTGGATGCAACACCGGAATGGTTACGCATTCCAACGCCGATGACGGAAACCTTGCAGACATGCTGGTCGTAGAGAACGTCCTGCGCGCCCATGGGGTCCTTTATTTCGTCGATGATTTCAAGGGTCTTTTTCAGGTCGCCTCTGGGAATGGTGAAGGTCATGTCTGTGCGGCCGTCACGGCTGGGGTTCTGGACGATCATATCAACCAGAATGCCTGCTTCAGCAAGAGGAGTGAACAGGGTTGCGGAGACGCCCGGTTCATCTTTAACCTTGGATAGGGTTACGCGGGCCTGGTCCTTGTCATATGCAATCCCGGAAACAAGTACTGATTCCATGTTTTTATCCTCCTGAGTAACGTATGTGCCGATCTCATCGCTGAAAGTAGAGCGGACATGAACTTTAACATTATATTTTTTTGCAAATTCAACTGAACGAATCTGTAGTACTTTCGCACCCATACTGGCCATCTCAAGCATCTCGTCATAGGAAACGTGGTCCAGTTTGCGGGCCAGTGAACAGATGTTGGGGTCTGTTGTGAAAACACCCGGAACATCAGTAAAAATTTCGCAGACATCTGCTTCAATAGCAGCGGCCATAGCTACAGCGGAAGTGTCGGAACCGCCACGGCCAAGGGTGGTAATTCGTCTACCTTCATCACAGCCCTGAAAACCGGCCATAACCAGTATGTCGTATTCCTGCAGCATTTCGTCAATTTTATCGCGGTCGATATCAAGGATACGTGCGCGTGAATAATCAGAGTCCGTTTTAATGGGGACTTGAAAACCCAGCAGGGAGCGGGCTTTGATTCCGCGATCTTTCAGAAGCATGGAAAACAGGGCTACGGAAACCTGTTCTCCGGTTGATACCAGAGAGTCCATTTCTGCCGGGTCAGGTTCTTCGGACCATTCATTGGCCAGATCAATCAACCGGTTTGTTTCACCGGCCATTGCGGAGAGGACTACGATAACTTTGTTGCCTTTTTCATAAGGCACCATGACTTTTTCCAGTACTTGCTTCATGCATTCGAGGTTCCTGACCGAGGTTCCACCGAATTTCTGTACTACGATGTTCATTTGAACATTATCTCCTTACCACATGAGTTCAACGGATCTTATTGGAATGACTTAAGAAATGAGGCAAGCTCTTCATAGAGGGAGGTCGCTGAACCATGTAGGGTCAATTCAATTTTTCTGCCGGATGCGGCAGGGGTCCAAGTGAAGAGCAGTGCGCTTTCAGGCCAGAATTCAATATTCAGATACTGAATCCACTCTACAACTGTCAAAGTTTTTTTATCACTTAGTAGATCAAAGAAATCGTCATCAGGTGTCTGACCTTCGAGTCTATAGAGGTCAAAATGCGCAACCTGAGGTTTTGTGGGGTAAATATTAAGAATATTGAAACTTGGGCTGCTAACTTCTGCGTTTTGCGCACCAGGGAAGGATTCTACCAGTGCGCGAACAAAAGTTGTTTTTCCTGCTCCAAGGTCCCCGTTCAGGAAGATTGGAACCAGTTTTTTGGTTTCCAGAAAAAAAGAAGCCAGAGTGGAGCCGAGTTTTAAAGTCGCCTCCACATCCGGCAGTGTGATGATCAGCTTATCGTTATTCATTTACTTTGCTAAAACCTTTAATACATCTTCTTTACCGACAACACCGACAAGCTTGCCGTCTTCAATTACCGGCAGGGTGTAGAATTTCTTCTCGACCATAAGATCGGCAATTTTTTCAATAGTTGTGTCGGGTTCAATGGTTATGGGGTCTGGTGTCATTGCGTGTTGTACCTTGGTAGCCGCAATCTTGTTCACCTCCCGTTCAAGTTCATCATTGGATGAAAATGAAATGAATCCATCCAGTATGGTAAACAGGGAAGGCATGGATATGGTTTTCTGCTGCGCCACAAGGTCGCTCTGGCAGAGAACCCCGACCAGCTTCCCGTTCCGGTCCACGACCGGGAGTCCGTTCAGGTGTTTTTCCAGCAAAAGCTTGGCAGCGGTAGCCACATCGCTTTCAGGTTCAAGGGTCAGGGCACCGGATGTCATAATATCTTTGGCTGTCAGCATAATTCCTCCTTGAGCACTTGGGGGAGCGCATCCGCTATTTCAGTTGCGATGTTGCCTCGATACGGAAAGTTTTCAGCAAGATACTGTCCTGCCAGTCCATGCCAGTATACTCCGATACAAGCACTTTGCATAGGGGGAATTGCTCTTGCCAGCAAAGCTCCGCACATTCCGGCAAGAATATCTCCTGACCCGGCTGCAGCAAGGTTGGGAGCAGAAAGGGGACAAATTATAATTTGTCCGTCCGGGCAGCCGATGACAGTTCCGGCTCCTTTGAGCACAAGCATGGTTTTGCTCAATTCTGCAAATTTTCGTGCTGTGCCGATGCGGTCGGCTTCAACTTCGGGGATAGTTCTTTCGATCATCCGGGCCATTTCTCCGGGGTGCGGGGTGAGGATCGAATTTTCCGCAACCAGTTTCAGCAACTCCGGGCGTTCAGCAAATGCATACAGGGCATCTGCATCGTAGACCGCCGGGGGATGACCGTTTTTGACTACTGCCTCAACAAGATCAAGTGCACCTTTATCGCGTCCAAGTCCGGGGCCGATGACCAGCGCATCATATTTTTCAAGTTCCGGTAGAAGCTCCGCGATCATCTGATCATTCCATTGATCGCCGCAACCAAGCCCTTTGGTCATCAATTCCGGCTTGCCGCCTTTGACTTCGGAGGCAAGTGCGTCCGGGCAGGCCATGGTTACCAGTCCGCCCCCGGCACGCAGGGCGGAGATACCTGCCAGATGCAGTGCTCCGGTCAGACCTTTAGAGGCTCCCACCAGCAACACATGACCGGAATTTCCTTTATGCATGGCAGGCGAGGGCGAAGGGATGAACTCGAGGACATTGCTCCTGATCAGCTGATGAGTCGCCGGGTGTTTGTATTTTACCGCGCCCGGTATACCGATGTGAGCGACCACTAATGTTCCAGTGTATGCTTCGGACTGGGGCAAGGCAAGTCCGATTTTGGCCTCTTCAAAGGTGACAGTCATGTGGGCCTGAACAGCAACAGGACCGGGTTTCCCGGTAAGTCCGTTTAAACCGGAAGGGATGTCCACCGCAAAAAGAAAGCTGTTCTTTGCTGAATTAATAGCTTCAACTATCGCATGGGCAAAGGGGCGTAATTCTCCGCTGAATCCTGTTCCCAGCAAAGCGTCAATAATAATATCGGCTTCCGGCAGCCGAACTTTGTCTGTGGCCCGGAAAAATTTAATGTTCACGCCCAGCCGAGCGGCAATTTTAAGCATGTAGGCCGCATCACCTTTGTACTTACCCTTGGGGATGGTGTGCAGGATGAGCACTTCCGCTCCCAGATCAGCCAGAATGCGGCCCATGACAAAGCCGTCACCTCCGTTATTGCCTGATCCGGCGATGATCAGGATTTTTTTGCCGGATACATCGCCATAGCCCTTAAGCAGGGCGAAGACAGCTTCGCGTCCGGCATTTTCCATTAGGATTTCGCCTTTGATGCCGACTTCATTGATGGTTATCTTGTCCCAATTGGACATTTCGGACGGGGTAGGAAGCGGTGAGAACATATGGACTCCTTTTGCCTCCGGCGGCCCTGCCGGGGGGCCTTAAACCCTTTGATTCGCCACGTCCTGTGGCTCACCTCTGCGGGGCGTTGCCTTTTTGGCAACGTCCAAATCCGCTTTCCTGCGGATTTGTGAAAAAAGGGTTTAAGAATCCCAAACTTTTTTAATAAGGCTTCGCCGTTTATTTTTCTAAAACAACTACAGCGGCTGCAGTATCGCGGCCATGAGTAATTGAAATATGGATTCCTGCAACACCCATTAGCTTGCTGCGCTCAAGAGCTTTGCCAAGAAAATTCAAATGCGGTGCTCCGGACTCCATACGGGTTATTTCAATCGTATGAAACGTTATCCCTTCAGCAAATCCGGTTCCCAAAGCTTTTACCGCAGCTTCTTTCGCTGCGAACCGGGCGGCAACGTAAGGGACTGGGGTTTTGTCAGGAAGCAGTTCCAGTTCAGCAGGTGTCAGGATTTTTTCCGCAAAGCGTTCACCGTATTTATCCAGCGAACGCTTGATGCGGTCAAGTTCGGTTATATCTATTCCAAGACCGATGATCATGAATTAATCAACAAAATTTCTAATTATTTCATTCATATCACGGACTGCGCGATCAATGCCTACATAGATGGCCCGGGACATAATGGAGTGCCCGATGGAATATTCGCAGATACCGGGAACATCCGCAAAATCAAGAATGTTCACGTAGTTCAGACCGTGTCCGAGGTTGACCTTGAGGCCGAGGTCCTGCGCCATTTTGATGCCGTCTAGAATGCGGGCCAGCTCTTCTTTCTGCTCACTACGGCTTGTGGCATCGGCAAAGTGTCCGGTGTGGATTTCAATGTATTCGGCACCGATGTTTTTTGCGGCAGTGATTTGAGCAGGATCGGCATCGATGAACAGGCTGGATCCGACACCTTTCTCATGTAGCGGAGCGAGGTATTCGATCAGTCTTTTTTCCTGTCCTATGCAGTTCAGACCGCCTTCCGTAGTCAGCTCTTCGCGCTTCTCAGGGACGAGGCATACTGTTGCCGGAACGATATCCAGAGCTATACGCTGCATTTCGTCGGTGGCAGCCATTTCAAAATGGAAGTCGGTCTGAATTGTTTTACTGATCAGGTCAATGTCCCGGTCCTGAACATGACGTCGGTCCTCACGCAGATGCATGATGATTCCCGCAGCACCAGCGAGTTCACACATGGCGGCAGCGGTTATGGGGTCTGGTTCGATTCCCTGACGGGCCTGTCTGATTGTCGCGACATGGTCGACATTGACGCATAAGAGGGGCATGATTATATCCTCCGATAAGTTAATTAATTTTTCATGAACAAGCGGTTTTCGGCTTGATAACAGCACATTATATTTAATGGACTTTGATGGCAACCGTCATGTCTTTGTAACTGGTGTAGAGTTGACATTGAAAGCATTATGGCGTTATCGGCTCTAGGATAAATTAAACGTCTGCGCGGCAGCTTTATTTCTGCCGTCTGATCTATAAGAAATTTAAATGCCATAAATAAAATGAGAGTATAAAGAATGAACATTTGTATTGTAGGTACCGGATATGTGGGGCTGGTCAGTGCGGCCTGTTTTGCTGAAATGGGTAACCACGTCTGGTGCGTGGATGTTAATCCGGATGTTGTTGAAACCCTCAAGCAGGGTAAAGTGCATATTTTTGAACCCGGTCTTGATGTTCTTGTTAAGCGTAACTATGAAGATGAAAGACTTTTCTTCACAACCGATCTTACCGAGGGGCTTGCAAAAGCACAGATGGTTTTCATTTGTGTGGGAACTCCCTGCGGTGCTGACGGCAGTTGCGACCTGAGTTATGTGGAGACTGTTGCCCGTCAGATCGGACAAAATATGACTGAACCGAAGATCGTGGTTGATAAATCCACCGTACCCGTGGGGACTGCAGATAAAGTCCGGGCAACCATTAAAGAAGAGCTTGATAAGCGTGGTCTTGATATTGCGTTCGATGTTGCCTCCAACCCTGAATTCCTTAAGGAAGGGGACGCCGTCAGTGATTTTATGAAGCCTGACCGCGTTGTTGTGGGTACTGAAAATGAAGAAACACGCAAACAGTTTGAAACTCTTTACGCTCCGTATGCACGCAGCCGTGAAAAATTGATTTTCATGGGCACCAGAAGTGCGGAAATGACTAAATATGCTGCAAACTGCATGCTGGCGACCAAAATTTCTTTCATCAATGAAATGGCCGGAATATGCGAAAAGGTCGGTGCCAACGTGCGTGAAGTGCGTCTGGGTATCGGTTCTGATCACCGTATCGGTTATTATTTTATTTATCCCGGTGTAGGATATGGTGGATCATGCTTTCCCAAGGATGTAAAAGCCCTGATCAATACCGCCAAGGAAGTAGGAGCACAGCCTGAACTTATTGAGGCTGTCGATTCAGTTAACAACCGTCAGAAAAAAATGCTTTCTACAAAAATTCTGGACTACTTTGAAGCCCAGGGCGGTGTTAAAGGAAAAACTCTTGCATTATGGGGTCTTGCATTCAAAGCCAATACCGATGATATGCGTGAGTCTTCTGCTTTATCCATTATTTCAGAATTGACAGCCGCCGGTATGAAGATAAGAGCTTTTGATCCGGTTGCCTATGAAAAAGCGGAAGAAATCCTGCGTGATAATGATCTGGTGGAGATTGTTCACAGCCAGTATGCTGTGCTTGAAGATGCTGACGCACTTGCTGTTGTAACTGATTGGAACCAGTTCAGGAATCCCGATTTTGAAAAAGTTAAGGAATCGCTTAAGGCTCCTCTTCTCTTCGACGGTAGAAACCTTTATGATCCCGGCTACCTTGGTAGCAATGGATTCGCTTATTTCAGCGTAGGTCGCCGTCCTGTAGGGACAGGGGAATAGTTCGAAAAGTAATAGTAATATAAAAGGCCCGCCAATGGCGGGCCTTTTATATTTTAAGTGTCCAGAGTCTTCATTGAAGATCTGAGTTGCAGTTCCTGCAGAATCAGTCTTTCATACTCGGGGCTGTATTGAATATCTTCCTGATTGTCCTGCTCCAGAACCTTGGCCAGAAACTGGGTCTCTTCCCAGAAATCTAACAGTTCTTCGTTTGCCAATGATTTAATCTGATCTTCCAGAGAAATATTTTCTGTCGGGGAAAACTGAGCCATGCGAGTTCAAACCCTCCTGAGCTTCGCTTTTTGCTGTCAATTATCATTGATAGTCATTAAAAAGCCGCTAGTCAAATTTTGGGACAAGAAAAATGTCGTAATCCTTTTATAATCTCAGGATTAGCTTGCAAATATTTCAGATGAATAATAATATAAAATTTAGATTAGGACTTTTGAATTTATTCAGAAATTAAAATTTGATCAAATCCCTTGGTCATCCACTGTAAAAAAATAACAGGGGGACAAATATGGAAGAAGGTAAGAAGATTACGCTTGACGCGGAATTGATTCAGTTGGTTACCTTCAGTATAGGTGAAGAGGAATTCGGGGTTGATATTCTTAAGGTCCAGGAAATTATCAGAACCATGGAAATTACCAAGGTCCCCAGGGCACCACAATTCGTAGAAGGTGTAATTAACCTTCGCGGTAAGGTTATCCCCATTATTGACCTTAGAAGCAAGTTCGGTCTTCAGACCCGTGAGCATGACCAGCATACAAGAATTATCGTGATCGAGATTAATGATATGATTGTAGGTTTTGTCGTGGATTCCGTTTCTGAGGTCCTTAGAATTCCTGCATCCACCGTTGAACCGCCGCCGCCTGTTGTTTCCGGCCTTGAGTCCGAATATATAAGCGGAGTCGGTAAGCTTGAAGACAGGTTGCTTATTCTGCTCGACCTGAACAGACTTCTGTCCAGTGACGAACAAGAACAGCTGGCTCAGGTTTAACCGATACTGTGAAGGAGCAGGCTGACCACATCTGATGTCAGTCTGAGTACTTCTTGTTGCCGACCCGGTTGCTTGTAATAATTTTTTTTGAACTGGACAGCGGCAGCATTTATCTGCAAGAAAAAGTCGTTCTCCGCTTAAGCGGAGAACGACTTTAATTTTGACAAATTTCTGGAGATAAATTGTCTTTACCAGCTCAACTTTCTGCTTTCGTTTCCGGAAGTGGGGATAACTTACGTATTTTTAAGAGCGGACATGGTTCACAGGCCTTTACCGCCCACAATCTGCATTCGCGGGGAGAGTCCGTGGTACTTGTGGCTCCGGGGGCACGGGAATATTCCGAACTTAAAGCTCTGTTGACCCTTTTCAGTCGCAATGAACTTGAGAACAAGGGCAAGGTTGTTCCTGCCTGGGAAAGGGATTGGGTTTTTCTGCCGCCGCATCTGAGTAAAAATCCCACAGCCTCCGATTGGGCTGAACGCTGGGCCGCATTGCATGCCCTTACCCGCGGCGGCAGGCAGTCTGTGCTTATGACAGCGGATAACCTTTTGCCTAAATGGCCTTCCCCGGATGTTCTGGAAAACAATTATATTGTTTTAGTCAAAGGCGAAGAGATGGATCCGGAACTGCTCATGGAGCAGGCCGTAACATGGGGGTATACGAGGACGAAGCTGGTTTCCGGGTATGGTGAAATGTCCATGCGCGGAGATATTCTGGATATCTATGCCCCCGGATACGATCTTCCGGTACGTTTGGAGTTTTTCGGGGATATACTTGAGGAAATACGCGTTTTTGATCCCGCCTCACAGCGCTCTAAGTCCGATCTGGATGAAGTTACACTGCTGCCGGTTGCCCCGGCGATGCTAACCGGGAATCATATTGATGACGCTGAAAAATTCTGGTCCCAGCTCAAAAAGACCGGGGAAATTTCATCCGAAGGTTATACCCGTTTACTTGAAAAAGCTGAAAATGCCGACGGTATGATCTGGCCGGGACTATTTTATCCTGAGGCTGTGGATCTGAAATCCTTCTTTCCGCAAAAGTCCGTTTATGTGCTTTCTTCCGCTTCCAACCTGCGTTCTAAATTGCAGGATCAGGAATATGGCTGGAAATCTTTTTTACAGGATAAATCCGCTCACAACGGCTGCAAATGGCCTATACATGTAATTTGCTGGAATGAGGAAAAAGCCCGGTCCACGTGGCGCGATGAACGGCAGATAGTTTTTGAAGACCTCGTTATCGGCCGGGAAAAAGATGGGATTGATCTTTCTGAACGGTCCATTTCAGCGTTTACTGATATCTTTTGGAAGCCGGAACAGATCAAACGCCCGTGGGCGGCACTTGTAGCCGCTCTTAAAGAATGGAAAAGTGAGCGTTTCCAAACTGTCCTCAGCTTTCGCTCTGAGCGTTCCCGTAAAAAATTTCTATCTTTGATTGAGCCGGAACAACTGACCATTTCTACTGAGTATTCGCCTTTAAACAAGGGCATTTATGCTCTTGTCTCACCTCTTAAGCTGGGTATGGAACTGGAATGGAACCATACCGTTATATTAGGTGAGGACGTTATTCAGCCGCAGGCCTCAAAGGGAACCCGCAGCCGGGATAAAGCCTTTGAGGGCATGACCAGCTACGAGGACCTGCTTCTGGATGATCTGCTGGTGCACCGTGATTACGGCCTTTCCCGTTTCGGCGGTCTTCACCATATGAATGTTGGTGACGTGGCGAACGACTACCTGCTTCTTTTCTTTGATTCTGAAGATAAGCTTTATGTTCCCGTAGACCGCTTGAATCTGGTTCAGAAATATAAAGGCCCGGAGGGTTCTTGTCCTATACTGGATAAGCTCGGCGGTGCTCGTTGGGCCAAGACCCGTGAAAAGGCCCGGAAAGCGATTGAAAAGATAGCCGGTGAACTGGTTGAAATGTATGCCTACCGTAAAATTGCCAAAGGGTATGCCTACGGTCCGCTTGATGAGATGTATTGGGAATTTGAATCCACCTTCGGATTTGAGGAAACACCGGATCAGGAAAAGGCCATTCAGGATGTTTTCCGCGATATGGAAAGTCCTGAACCCATGGATCGTCTTGTATGCGGTGACGTTGGTTTCGGTAAAACCGAGGTTGCCCTGCGTGCGGCTTTCAGGGCTGTGTTGGATGGTAAGCAGGTTGTTTTGCTTTGTCCTACAACCGTGCTTGCTGAACAGCATTACCAGACTTTTATGCAACGCATGGAAGGATTTCCGGTCAGCGTGGGCATGCTCAGCCGTTTTGTGACCAAATCGCGGCAGAAAAGAGTGCTGGAACAGCTGGCCTCGGGAGAACTGGATATCCTTATCGGGACTCACAGGGTTCTCTCCAAGGACGTGGAAGCTCCTAATCTCGGTTTGCTTATTCTTGATGAAGAACAGCGTTTCGGTGTGCGCCATAAAGAACGTATCAAAGAAATGCGTAAGAATATTGACGCCTTGACTTTGACAGCAACGCCTATTCCGCGGACCTTGCAGCTCTCCCTGTCCGGCGTACGCAGTCTGAGTACCATTGAAACTCCGCCCGTGGATCGTAAACCGGTTGAAACGGCACTGATTGAGCGGGAGGAAGCTGTTCTCGCGTCCATAGTATCCCGTGAGCTTGAGCGCGGAGGGCAGATTTTCTGGGTTCATAACCGGGTACAGGGACTTGAGCGGGTAGTGGAGTTTGTTCAAAAAATAGCGCCCGAAGCTAAAATCGGCATGGCTCACGGTCAGATGACCGAGAAAAATCTTGAAGAGACCATCCATAAATTCTGGCATAAGGAGTTGGATATTCTGGTTGCCACGGCCATCATTGAGTCCGGGCTGGATTTTCCCAACGCAAATACCCTTATTGTGGATCAGGCTCAGATGTTCGGTCTGGGGCAGCTTTATCAATTGCGCGGCAGGGTGGGACGCAGCACCCGGCAGGCATATGCATATTTTGTGGTTTCATCTTTGGATTCGCTTTCAGAGAAGGCAAAACGCAGGATGCAGATAATTCTACAGCTTGATTACTTGGGTGCCGGGTTCAAGGTTGCCATGGAAGACCTGCGGCTGCGCGGTGCCGGAAATATTCTCGGCGAAGTGCAGTCCGGGCAGATGGCAAAGGTCGGGCTTGACCTGTTTCTTGAAATGCTCGACGAAGAAGTACGCAGGATCAAGGGTGATGATTCAAGAGTCGTCAGTGATCCTGAAATGAATTTTGTATTCAAAGCCCATCTGCCGGAAGAGTTTGTGCCGGATGCACGGGAACGGTTGCGCTATTACCGTGCTCTTTCTTCTGCTGACAGCGAAGCCGGGATTGAAGAACTGGCTGCCGAGATTAAAGACCGTTTCGGTCATTTTCCGGAAGAGGTGGAGAATTTCCTTGCCGTGCTGTATCTCAAGCGGACACTGGCCCGTCTTGGGGTAGTCCGTGCAGACCTGTTCCCCACCCGTGCCATCCTGACTTGGGAAGAAAACAACAACCCGGTTGATCCTGCTAAACTCATAGCATGGATCGGAGAGCAGGGCGAAAAGGCTAAACTCAAGCCTCCGGCAGCTCTGGAAGTTCGACTTGATCAGAGTTTGTCAATAGCTCAAGGTCTTGATACGGTTTGTAAAAAACTTGAACCTTTACTTTAGCTTTGACGTATAAAAACTATACGGAAAATTATATGAAAAAGATATTTCTCGTCGTAATACTTGGGTGTTTACTCTTCTCCGGTTGCCAGAATAAAAGTGAGGAACCGGGGGTCATTGCCCGGGTAAACGGAAAGCCCATATATTTGACCCAGCTCGAATATAAATATGACCTCACCCATGAAGGAAACGGTGGATTTGTTCCTTCGGTGGAACAGGTTCGGGACGAATACGGGCAGATTCTCGGGGATCTTATTGTTCAGGAGCTTGTGGCACAGGAACTGGAGCAACGGGAAATACCTGTTTCTGATAAGGAATTGAAAGATGCTGAGGATGAAGTCCGCTCGGATTATCCTGACGATTCTTTTGAGCAGATACTCATTGAAGAGTATGTCGATCTGAACGCCTGGCGTTCTCAGTTGAAGTACCAGTTGGCTATGGATAAGTTTTATAGAGAAATCCTGCGACCTGAAATTAAAATCGATTATAAAGAGGCCGAACAATATTACCGGACTCATCTTTCGGATTTTTATATGCCTGCAGGGTTTCGTTTTATTATGGTTAAGGGATTGAGTAAGGATTTGGTCACCAAGGGCGTTGAGCTTTATCGTGAAGGCCTTTCTCCTGCGGCTGTATCCGCAAAGCTGCGTAATGTATCTGTTCGGGAGATCTGGATCAGGAGCGGACAGGTTCCGGCCGGCTGGAAACCTTTTGTTGAAAATCTTGAAGTTGGTGAAGCTACATCTGTAATCACCCAGAAAAATGAGTTTTTCAGTCTTATTCTCAATGAAAAGAAAAAGGCGACCCTGCTGACTCCGCTGCAGGCCTATCCAACAGTGGAAAAGGTCCTGCTTGAAAAGATGCTTGAAGATAAGTTTGAGGCCTGGTTGAAAAATAAATTGTCGGTTTCAAATATCAGGATCAGCAAAGAACTGTTGCCTGAAATGGAACAAGCCGGGCAGGGAAGCTCCTTGCCGGAAGCCACAAAAGCTGAATAGTTGCATAGTTCAGTGAAAGAGTTTAGTTAGTCATAGGAATTTGTAGATTTGTCTGTCCTCTGGCAGTTTTTGATTATTTGATGATTAAGCCGGTTATGTCGGCTGGTAATATTTCAGGAGATATTGAATTGAAGCGCATAATTGCCGGTATTCTGGTCTGTATGGCCATTTGCTCCGCATCCATTGCAAGTGCTGAAGAAAAGGTCGTTGATGGTATTGTCGCCGTTGTTAACGGTGAAGTTGTGACCATGTATGAGCTTAATAGAAAAATGGCTCCCATCATGCAGCAGTTTGCTGGAAAAGAGTTGTCCGCTGTTGAAGTTGAACAGCTTAAAAAAGTCCGCCAGCAGATACTTGATCGTTTAATTAATCAGATCATCATCGATCAGGAAAGCAAGAGACTTAAGGTTGAGGTTGCTGATCAGGACGTTGAAAATGAAATTAAGGCAATTAAGGAAAAAAGTAACCTCACCGATGAAGAGTTTGAACGTCAGCTCGAACTCCAGAAGACCAATCTTACTAAATTTAAAGAGAAACTTGGAAAAGATATCCGCAAGCACCGTTTGCTTTCCTATAAGGTCAAAAGCAAAGTAGTTGTCACAGATGATGAAATCAGGGCTGCGTGGAACAGCACCCGTACAGATCAGGGTGAAGTTGCTAAAAGTGTACACTTGAAGCTTATTCTTTTTCCCGCAACCACTTCCGCAGAAGAGGTGCGCGAGCAGATACTTGCCGGAAAAATCAGCTTTGAGGATGCAGCGGATAAATACACTACCGGTCCCGGCATGGGCAGCGGCGGCGATTTAGGTGTTCTGGAATGGAATGATCTGGCTTTGACCTGGCATGACGCTCTTGAAGGTCTCAAGCCCGGCGGTATAAGCAAAATTTTTAATGTTCAGGATTCTAAAGCGTTGCTCAAGCTTGATTCGTATGAAAACGCTCAAGAAACCTCATTTGAAGACAGCAAGCAGGAAATTTATGATCGGCTCTATCGTCAGAAACAAGATGATTTATTTGCTGATTTTATCAAAAAGCTCAGGGAAAAAGCCGTTATTGAGCTTAAATAATTCGGGGAAAACTGTAGCGGAGTTCGGTCGCCTTCCGGGCGGCCTTTGACGACAAAAACTTTACTTCCAGATTGAATCGAGAGGGTAGTATGGATTTGAAAGAGCTAGGTTCCCGGTTAAAAGAGGAAAGAGAGCGGCAGGGATTGACTGTAGAGCAGATCATGGAGATCACTAAAGTCAGTCGCATCAACATTAATGCCATCGAGAACGGTGACCGTGATGACTTTCCCCATGAGGTTTATGCAAAGGGATTTATTAAGAATTATGCAAAATCTTTGGGTTTGAATGCAGATGAAATAGGTGAAGAATTTTCACGTCTTATGGCCTCAGGAATTACTGAAGTCGCAGCAGAGCAAGAGGTATTCAGTAAACCGGAATATGGCTCCGGACCGAAAAAAAGTTCTGCCGGTACGATTTTTTTGGTGCTTATTTTGGTCGGAATTGTCGGGGGGCTGGTGTATTATCTGCATGATAATTCTTTTTTCAATACGGAATCAGGAAAAACTGCAGAGGTTGCGGTTGTTGAAGAAACTGTAGAGAAAACACCTGCTGTTACTGAGCAGGAAGCTCCCGCGTCCGTTGATTCTGGAAACACCGAAGCCGAGTCCAGCCCTGCAAAGCCTGAGGCTGGGGCGGTTGTCGAAGAAGCTGTGGTTGAGAAGGTTGCAGAACCTCTTGCCAGTCAGCCTAAGCAGGAAGCAGCTCCTGTAGCCGCTCCGGTTAAGAATCTTGTTGTCATCACCGCCAAACCCGGCGAAGCATGCTGGATGGAAGCTGTGGTTGACGGTGAAACCAAAGAATATGTGCTTCAGGAGGGTGATACCCTTTCTCTTGCCTATAAGGACGACCTTAAGATCAAGCTCGGCAACGGTGGCGGAGTTGAAATTGTTTCTGACGGTCAGCCTTTAGAGTTTGATGCGCCCAAGGGTAAAGTTAAGAAATTGGAATTTTCTGCTACCCAGTAGGTTTTCCTGTCCAGTTGTGGCGCCAGATGGAACTGACTGAAAAAGTTATAATACTCAAGACCGGAAAATTTAAGGAAAATGATCTTTGGGTGCGTTTTATGTCCGCCACCCGCGGGGTGCAGAACGCATTTGCCTTCGGGGGCAGCAGAAGTCGCCGGAGATTCGGAGGGTGTCTGGAACCTTTTTCTCAGGTGCTCTTCAAAACCGGAACCAATAAGACCGGAACCTATCAGGTTTTACAGGAAGGCAGCCTTGTAAAAGGGTACCCCGGTATCCGTTCCGATCTGCGCAGGATGGGATTGGCCGCCAATTGTTTCAAATTTATTGAATCGGCGGTGCTGGAACGGGATGGCTGCCGTGCTGTTTTCGATTTGCTGACCGAGACACTGGATGTAATCGAAGAAGCGGAACCGGATGATTTCTTCCCGCTTTTTTTCCGGGCCAAGGTCGCTTTTGAGCAAGGATACAATCCAGACTTTACAATTTGCGCTCAATGCGGCAAACCTTTGTTCAGTTCCCGTCCTGTGGTCTTCAATATAGAGAAAGGCCAGATCAGATGTCTGGATTGTTCTGATGGCCGGGACGGGGAGACAGTGAATCCCGGAACAGTTCGGACGCTGGCCTGGATTCAGGATACCGGACCGGCTAACTGGGTTGCTTTGCAGCTTCCGGCGGAGATCCGGCAGGAGTGCTTTTCCGTGATGGACCGTTTCATGGCTTATCATATGGGGCTGGTCTGGGAAGGCAACAGTTACCGGAAGATATAAAATTTCTTCCACCTGATAGAAGTGGAGTGTATGCTCAGGATAAATTGAGTTTTGTTCTGCGTTTTTTGTTTGTAAACCGGACATTTCCATGGCTGCGTAAATCGTAGAAACGGAAATGAATCAATACAAATGTTTGTTTGCTAGATGAGAGGAATTTGATGAATTTTCAAGATGTTATACTCAAACTTCAGGACTTCTGGTCTGATTACGGATGCTGCATTGTTCAGCCTCTTGATATTGAGGTTGGCGCGGGCACATTCAACCCTTCAACTTTTTTCCGCGTAATCGGACCTGAGCCGTGGAATACCGCATATGTTGAGCCTTCCCGCCGTCCTACTGACGGCCGTTACGGTGAAAACCCCAACAGGCTTCAGCATTACTTCCAGTTTCAGGTTATCCTGAAACCTTCTCCTGACGATGTGCAGGACCTTTACCTTAAGAGTCTTGAAGTCCTCGGCATTGACGCTAAAGAGCATGACATCCGCTTTGTCGAGGACGACTGGGAATCCCCCACACTCGGCGCATGGGGTCTCGGCTGGGAGGTATGGCTTAACGGCATGGAAGTAACCCAGTTTACCTATTTTCAGCAGGTTGGCGGTATTGACCTCAAGCCCGTGTCTGTCGAACTCACATACGGCCTTGAGCGTATCTGTATGTACCTGCAGGGCGTTGAGTCTGTTTACGACCTTAAATGGAACGACAAGGTTACCTACGGACAGATTTTCCACCAGAATGAAGTGGAGCAGTCCAAGTACAACTTCGAGCACAGCGACGCCGACATGCTGCTGGATCTCTTCGATAAATTCGAAGCTGAGAGCAAGAAGCTCTGCGAAGCGGGGTTGCCCCGCCCGGCATACGAATATTGCCTGAAGTGTTCCCATACCTTCAACATGCTTGATGCCCGCGGAGCAATCTCCATTACTGAAAGGGCAACTTACATCGGCAGAGTTCGTAATCTCGCTTCAGCAGCAGCCAGACTGTATGCGGAAGAACGCGAGAACCTGAATTACCCCATGCTTGAAAACGATTAAAAAAACGGAAGCTAAGATGGCCGATTTTATACTCGAGATTGGAATTGAAGAGATGCCTGCCCGCTTTGTTCCCCGGCTGGGTATCGATATTAAAGATATTTTCAGCACTCTTCTTGAAGAGAGCATGATTGATAACGCAAGCGTAGAAACTTTTGCCACTCCGCGCCGTTTGACCGTATTTGTAAAGGATATGGCCGCAGTGCAGCGGAAGGTTGAAGAGGAAGTATCCGGTCCTCCGGCCCGTATCGCCTACGATGCTGATGGTAACCCCACCAAGGCTCTGACAGGCTTTGTAAAGTCTCAGGGTATCGCCCTTGAAGATGTTTACACCCTTGAAACCGACAAGGGTGATTACCTCGCTGCCAGGAAAACCGTGGGTGGTGGTGAAACCATCTCCATTCTGCCTGAGCTTTGCGTAACCGCGATCAAGAAGCTTTCCTTTCCCAAAAAAATGAAATGGGGCAACCTTGATTTTGCCTTTGGACGTCCACTGCGCTGGCTGCTTTGTCTGTTCGGTTCCGATGTCGTAGAATTCGAAATGGCGGGCATGCCTTCCGGTCGCCAGACTTATGGTCACCGCGTAATGGGTGCCGGCCCTTGGGATGTTGCCTCCGCAGATGATTATTTTAATGTGATTAAGGACAAAAGCTCCATTATCATTTCACCTGAAGCAAGGGGAGAGCACGTCCGCGTGGAAGGTGACAAACTTGCTGCAGAACTCAGCGGTACCGTGGTCTGGAAAGACTCCCTGCTGGAAGAGGTCAGTAACCTTGTTGAGTTGCCCGTACCCATCATCGGGAACTTTGATGAGTCTTTCCTAGAGCTTCCCAAGGAAGTGTTGCTGACCAGTATGGAAAGCCACCAGAAATGTTTCGGTATCCAGAAAGAAGACGGTGAACTGCTCCCGCACTTCCTGTGTACCCTTAACCTCATTCCCAAAGATGTGGAACTGGTTCGTAAGGGCTGGGAAAAGGTTCTCCGCGCAAGACTTGAAGATGGACGTTTTTTCTGGAAGAACGACCTCAAGACTGATTTTGATACATGGCTTGCCAAGCTGGATCATGTTGTTTTCCTCGGACCTCTCGGTTCCATGGGCGATAAATCGCGCAGAATGGAACGTCTTGCCGCTTTGATCGCTGGTAAGACCGATGCTTCGTTGCAGACGGAAATGGCTCGGGCCGGACGTCTCGCCAAAGCTGATCTTGTTTCCGAGATGGTTAATGAATTTGATAAGCTTCAGGGCATGATGGGCGGCATTTATGCTTCCAAATGCGGTGAAGATGACGCTGTGTGCAAGGCCCTGTATGAACAGTACCTGCCTGCAGGACCGGAAAGCCCTGTGCCTTCCACTCTCGGCGGTGTAATTGTTTCCATGGCTGATAAGGCTGACACTCTGGTCGGCTGTTTCGGCTTGAATAAGATCCCCACTGGCGCAAACGATACCTACGCGCTGCGGCGCGCCGCTCTGGGTATCGTGCGCATGATTATAGAATATGACCTTCGGGTGGACATCCTTGAAATCATGGACATGGCTTTTGAAGGCTACTCCAAAGATATCAAGTGGAAGCTTGAAAAGTCTGAACTCCTCGAAAAACTGGGTGAGTTCATTTCCAACAGACTCCGGGCCTACTTCACTGGTCAGGGCTTTGAAACAAGGGTTGTTGATGCAGCTCTCGGAGCCGGATACCGTGATGTAACTGCTCTTAAGGCACGGGTTGAAGCTCTGGCAGATTTTGCCAAAGCTGATGGATTTGAACAGGCAGTGCTTACTTTCAAGCGTGCAGCAAACATCATCAAGAAGCAGGGCAGTGAGCAGGGTGTGTCGCTCACCGGCGGCTTTGAAGCTGATAAGTTTGAAGAAGCGCAGGAAATTGAGCTGGCTAAAAAGCTTGATGAAACAGCTGCCCGCTTTGAGGAACTCTGGGAAAATGACGAGTTTGCCAAGCTGTTCGCAATCCTCGGCGAACTGCGTCCCTATGTCGACGATTTCTTTGATAATGTAATGGTTATCTGCGAAGACAAGGGCCTCAGGATGAACCGTCTCAATCTGCTTAAAGCTCTGGTAGACAGGCTGAGCAGGCTGGCTGATTTCGGAGCTCTGCAGGTTTAATTCTGCTGCCCCGGCACTTAGAGAGTGTAAAAGCATTATTTTCTAGATTTTTCATTGAAAAAAATGTTATCTAACCTTGACAGTTGAGGCTGATATTGGTTAAAGACACTCTTCGTTTGAACTTAATCCCGGATAACCGGGTTAAAAAATAGAAATTTAATTTTAAGGAGAAATACCTTGGCGAATCATAAATCCGCACTCAAAAGGCACCGTCAGAGCGTAAAGCGCAACCTGCGTAACAGCATGGTACGCACCCGTATCAAAAATGTTGTAAAAGAAGTTCGTGAAGCTCTTGAAGCTAACAATACCGAGCTTGCAGCAACTGCACTGCGCAAAGCTACCTCCGTCCTTGACAAGGCAGCTACCAAAAAGGTTATCCACGCACGCACCGCAGCACGTAGGATTTCCCGCCTCAACGCAGCCGTTAACAAAATGGCTTAGTGTCTTAAAAGATTTTTATTCTTTCAAGATGAATTCAGCCCGTTGCCTTGTGCGACGGGCTTTTTACGTTCTTTACACTTTGAAAAAAAGTTGTTGTTGCTGATTTTATGCTATCAAGTTATAAGCAGCTTTTGATTTCAACAGTACTTTCTATCTATTGCCAGATGCATTGAGCAAGGAGTAACTTTTGAGAGTTATCATAGTAGGAGCCGGAGAGGTTGGTTTTAACGTTGCTAGACGTCTTTCCGGTGAGAACAAGGATGTTGTCGTAATTGACATGAATCCGAAAGCTCTTAGCAAGGTTTCCGATTCTTTGGATGTGCAGACTATTCAGGGTTCCGGTTCCAGTCCTGAAATTTTGGAAGAAGCCGGGGTCAGTGAAGCGGATATTTTTCTGGCGGTAACGGATAAGGATGAAATCAACCTCATCTCCACTTTTTTTGCCAATAGACTCAATCCTGAAATAATCAAGCTGGCTCGAATCCGTAAGGAAGATTACACCAAGTATTCCGATATGTTCACTGAGGGTGATCTGCGTATCGATACTCTCATTAATCCGGATGAAGAGGTGGTGGAGTCCATCCTTCGGGTAATGAGTGTTCCCGGAGCTGTTGAAATCAATGACTTTGTGGGCGGGAAGGTCCGCCTTGTAGGGGTCAAGCTTCCTGATCAATGTCCTTTGGTGGGGGTTCAGCTCATGAACGTGCGCGAAACCCTCGGCGATGATATTGATGTGGTTATCGCCGCCCTTGTGCGTGACGATCAGCTGATTATTCCCGGTGGTTTCGATACCATTGAACAAGGCGATATCATATATTTTACATGCCTCAGGGATCAGCAGGACGAACTGCTCAGCCGTGCCGGAATCCTTTCCGATCCGATAAAGAAAGTCATGATTGTCGGTGGCGGTAATGTCGGTTCTTTGCTTGCTCAGGCACTGGACAGCAAAAAATATCATACCCGCCTCATTGACAGTGATGCTGCCCGCTGTGCTGATCTTTCCGAAACCCTTGACCGGGTAATTGTCCTTAACGGTGACGGCACAGATCAGGATCTGCTTAATGAAGAAAATGTTGGCGATCTTGATATGGTTATAGCCGTGACCGGTGATGAGGAAATGAACATCCTCTCTTGCCTGCTGGCAAAGAACCTCGGTGCGCGTAAAACTATCACCCGCATTAACAAATTTGCTTATATCCCGTTGATTGAGCCCATAGGTATCGATTATCTGGTCTGTCCGCGTCTTTCGGCAATTAACTCCATTCTGCATTTTGTGCGTCAGGGCAAGGTTATTTCAGCTGTATCCATTAAAGGCGAGGAAGCGGAAGCCCTTGAAGCCATCGCGCAGGAGCAGTCTGCAATTGTGGGTAAGCCGATTATGGAACTTAATTTACCCAAAGGGACGCTGATTCTCTGCTTTCAACGCGGTGATGAGGTTATCATTCCCACGGGAACAACTGTAATTGAGCCTAATGACCGTTTGCTGATAATCTCCACCCATAAGAATATTCCCAAGATTGAGAAGGCCCTCACTACCAAGCTGGAGCTTTATTAATGCGCTGGAAAATAGTTCTGCACATTATAGGGGCTTTGACTATTTGCGTAGGGCTGACCATGCTTTTCCCGTTGGGATTCTCCCTGTATTATCAGGATTCCGGGATTATGCCCCTCATTGAGTCATTCTGCCTGACCTGCATCTGCGGGCTGGCAATGTTCTTTCTTTTTAAGGACCGGGATGGCGCCAAAGGACTCAGTCACCGTGAAGGCATGGCAATTGTTGCACTTGGCTGGGTTTTTGCCGGTTTTTTCGGCAGTCTGCCGTTTTATTTCGGGGATGTTTTTAATTGTTACGTAGATTGCTTTTTCGAATCCCTGTCCGGATTTACCACCACCGGGGCTTCGGTGATGATGGATATTGAAAAGAATGCCAAAGGGATTCTTTTCTGGCGCAGCCTGACTCACTGGCTGGGTGGAATGGGGATCATCGTGCTTTCGCTTGCTATTCTGCCTTTCCTCGGAGTAGGGGGGATGCAGCTGTATAAGGCCGAAGTTCCGGGGCCGGTGCCAGATAAACTTAAGCCGCGTATC
This sequence comes from Maridesulfovibrio sp., assembly GCF_963678865.1. Lineage (NCBI taxonomy): Bacteria > Pseudomonadati > Thermodesulfobacteriota > Desulfovibrionia > Desulfovibrionales > Desulfovibrionaceae > Maridesulfovibrio > Maridesulfovibrio sp. The sequence continues at coordinate 302,649 of NZ_OY787459.1, forward strand.
AAGGATACCGCGCTGGTGCTCTGGAAGGTGTACGTACTTTTTTCCGCTATTGAAGCTGTTCTACTCATGTTCGGCGGTATGGACCTTTTTGATTCTCTCTGTCACACCTTCGGCACTCTTGCCACCGGGGGATTCTCCACTAAAAACTCTTCTGTGGCTTATTTCCAGAGTGCCTACATAGATTATGTAATTACTTTTTTCATGCTGGTTGCGGCGGTCAACTTCAGTCTGCATTACCAGATGATCAAAGGGCGCCCCCTCCTGCTCTGGAAAGATCCGGAATTTAGATTTTTCGGTATCATAACCCTTGCTATCATGGCCATCATTACCGTTTTTGTTTACTCGGCCACCAATTATGATTCCATTGCAGATTCTTTTCGCTATACTTCATTTCAGGTAGCTTCCATTATCAGTACTACCGGGTATGCTACTGCGGATTATGAAATCTGGCCTGCTGTGGCGCAAGGTTTGCTGCTTCTCTGTATGTTTCTCGGCGGCTGTGCCGGTTCCACCAGTGGCGGTATGAAACATTTGCGCATCATGCTGCTTTTGAAACAGGCTTATCAGGAAGTTTTCCGTATTATCCACCCTCGCTCCGTCAACCGGGTTAAACTTGGGAAAACCGTGGTCAAGCCGGAAACCATGAACGATATTCTCGGGTTTTGTGTGCTCTGGCTGTTTCTTTTCGTTCTATGTGGGTTAGTTGTGGCTGCGACTGGTGTGGATGTTGTTTCATCCTTTGCGGCATCCCTTGCCTGTATCGGCAACATCGGCCCGGGGATCGGCAGTGTTGGACCTACTGAGAACTATGCCCATATTCCTGAAATCGGCAAATGGGCTCTTATTTTCAGCATGCTGCTGGGACGTCTTGAAATTTATACCGTGATTGTGCTTTGTGTGCCTGAGTTCTGGAGAAAGTAGGCAGCTCATTGAATTTTATATGAGCGAAATTGAAATCAGATATATCGACCACACTGCTATACCGTATAACAAAAGAGTCTGTTTATATGGTGTTGGTAAAGGCGGAGCGGAATCCTTGAAACTGCTTCGGCAGATTCGTCCCGATTTGGAAGTCGTATTTTTTGCGGATACCTATCAGTCAGGTTCATTTGATGGGTTTGAAATTCTTACTCCGCAGGCCCTTGCCGACCGCAAGGATGAATATGATCTGATTCTGATATGTTCCTGTTATTATCCAGAGATAATTACAAATCTTTATTCACTGGGAATTGAAAGTGCGGTCGGGTTCTCATGGCCCAAGTTTTATGGCTATCAGTTTTTGCCGGATGAGTTGGTCAGTTTAAACGGGGAAATAAATTTTATTCTGAAGAGTTTGCACTCAGACACGGACCGGGCTTTGTTTAAGTTCTTGTGTGAGGCTCGGATAGCTGGCTCTGAGTTGGTGGATCTGGTTTATGTATCAGAAAATAGCGGTAACTTTATTTTCAAGGAACTTAAGCCGGCCAAGATTTTCCCTGAGCATACTACCTCCAGCTATTTTGACTTTGTAGATCTTTCAAAGGTTGAATATGCTGTGCAAGCCGGAGTTTATGACGGTAGCGAGGCTCTGTTTTTGTCCGGTCTGAAAGAGTTGAAGATGCTGTATGGTTTTGAGCCCCTGGGTTATACAGCTATCGCTGAGGCTGCACGATCGAAATTGAGTGATTCGGGGAAGTTTTCTCTAATACCGAAAGGGCTTTGGAATTGTGAAGCTATTGCCGATTTTGCCTATGACGGCAGCGCCAGTTTTGTGAAAGGCGCTGTGGATTTCCAGAGCACAGGAACAGTCCAACTTACTACTTTGACCGAAGAAGCCGGAAGGCTTTCCATTCCCAGACTGGATTTGTTGATTGCCGATATTGAAAATGCGGAAATCCCAATGCTTGAAGGTGCTATGGAAGTCATTGAACGGGATCGACCCCAATTGGCTATCTGTTTTTATCACTCCAAGAAGCAGTTTATAGGAATTCCTTTGATGCTGATGAATCAATTGAAGGATTATGTCTTCAAGATCGGCCATTATTCGGAAGGTCTGGATGAAAGTGTGTTTTACGCCATTCCTGAAGAAAAATTTGTTGAAAAATAGGTAGTAAAAATTAAGGGCAGCCCCTGAGGACTGCCCTTAATTTTTGATGGCTCATATTTAGCTTACCCTGTAATGGCAGCCTATGCTTTTTTTGTTGCGCAAGGCGGCGAGAGTAACAATCAGCGCTGATTGACTGCCGTGAAAGAGGTCAATAAGCGGCCTGCTGATGGGGGTTCGCTTGTAGAATGAATGCAGATTGCCATTCAGGTTTTGAAGATCCCCAATTGCCCGGTTCAAACGTGATGTGGAGCGGGTTATACCCACATAGTTCCACATTATGTTGCGAATGAAAGCCCAGTCTTGAGCGATGAGGGCCGGGTCTTCATTTTCATTTGAGCCCGGGGCTTCCCAATCCGGTACAGCATTGAATAATTTCTTGGCAATTTTTGATCTCTTTGCCAGACGGCTGGCAATATCGTCACCGGATGTATAGCCCCAAAGCATTCCTTCCAGCAGGGAGGTGCTGGCAAGGCGGTTTCCGCCATGAACACCGGTACAGGAGCATTCGCCAATGGCATAAAGGCGGTCCAGAGTGGATTTGCCCTTTTCATCAACCAGCACCCCGCCGCAGAAGTAGTGTGCCGCCGGGACAACCGGGATGGGCTGGTTGTTGATATCGATACCATTATCAAGGCATTTCCCGTAGATGGTCGGGAATCTTGTGGGCAGGTCCTGCTTTACATGGTTCGCGGCATCCAGATAGACGCATTCTTCCTTGGTGCGCAGCATTTCCTCAAGTATCGATCTGGTGACAATATCACGGGGTGCCAGATCGCCACGAGGGTCGTAGCGATGCATGAAAGGCTCACCGTAACAGTTGATAAGTTTTGCACCTTCTCCACGGACAGCTTCGGATATAAGGAAGCGGCGGCTGGCTCTTGTGCGTACCCGTTGGAAAAAGGAAGTGGGGTGGAACTGAACCATTTCCGCATTGATCACCCTTGCCTTGGCGCGGTTGGCCATAGCTATACCTGACCCGATGGAACCGGGGGTGTTGGTGGTATGCAGGTAAATCTGGCCCAGTCCGCCTGTTGCCAGTACGGTGAAATCGGCTAGAAACGTTTCCACCATATTCAGTGATTCATTGTAAACATAGGCTCCGAGACATTTGTTACTCAGGGAATATCTGAATTCATTGTCACGGGCATGGTGATGGTTGGTTAAAAGATCGATAGCGGTCCTGTTGGCACAGACCCGGATGTATGGATGTTTAGCCACATATTGAGTAAGCACATCCATGATCGATTGTCCGGTATGGTCTGCACAATAGAGGATGCGGTTGACAGCATGGCCGCCTTCTTTGGTCAGGCTGAATTCTCCGTCATCTTTTTTATGGAAAGCAACGGGATATTTTTCCAGCAGGAGCTTTTTCAGGATCTCAGGTCCTTGTTTAGCTAATGCCCGCACCGCTTTTTTATTGTTGTAATTCCAACCGGCGGTATAAATATCCTTTTCCAGTAGCTTGGGTGAATCATCCGGTCCGGTATAGACAATGCCGCCCTGGGCCAGCCTTGTGTTACCGGTAAAGAGGTCATCTCCCGGAGTTAAGAGTGTTACTTCAATACCTTTTTCTGCTATCGTCAGAGCTGATATACACCCGGCGATACCTGATCCGATAATTAAAACTTCAGTTTTTATCCGGTTTTCTTGCATGCCTAATATCTCATTTTACGGCAGCCTTTACAGGTTCCGGCTAAAGGTTCAATCTGTAGAATTTATTTGCAGACTTCGAGCATCCTTTCGAGAGCCAGTCTTGCCGGTTCCCTTATGTCGTCTGAAACATCCTCGTAAGGAGCGGTTTCCAGATTCTGGAGAAGCTCAGCAAGATTTTTTTCAGTAATTTTAGCCATATTGCTGCAATAGCTGATGCCTAGCGGTATGATGTTTTTTTCAGGGAACATTTCCTTCAACCTGAGTACAAGGTTTGTTTCCGTACCGACGACTATCGTTGTACCCGCAGGGGCTTCATCAACATATTTAATGAGATATGAAGTCGAACCAGCTCCGTCTGAAGCCCTTACGAGCTCCGGCGGACATTCGGGGTGAATAACTACTTTACAGCCGGGATATTCTGCACGGAATTTTTCTATCTGGGCCAGCTTGAAACGCTGGTGAATGGCACAGAGTCCGGGCCAGATGAGAAGTTCCTTGTCCGTGGTTTCCGCAACGTCAATCTGGTCTCCTTGAGAACGGACGTTGAGGATCATGCTCTTCTCAGGAGGGATACCGAGGGTTTCCGCAGTATTGAGCGCGAGGTTCCTATCCGGAAGGAAGAGGACTGCGTCCCCTTGTTCCTGTGCCCAGCGGAGCATCTTTTCGGCATTGGCGGAAGTGCAGACCGTGCCTCCGTGTTTACCGCAGACTGTTTTTACTGCTGCGGGGGTATTTACGTAAGCAAGCGGAATTATTTTTCGTCCAGTCTCATTGATGAGTCTGGTGAGCACCTTGTCCACCAGCCATGCCGGGGCCATATTGGCCATGACGCACCCCGCGCTGGCATCGGGAATATAGACCTTCTGGTCTTCCCGGCGCACAATTGCAGCGGATTCAGCCATGAAGTGGACACCGCAGAATACAATGTATTCTGCTTCCAGCTTTTCGATCTGGCGGGCCAGTTCCAAAGAATCGCCCTTGAGATCGGTATGTTCTATTATCGCATCAGACTGGTAATGGTGTCCCAGAATCGCCAGTCTTTTTCCGTATTTCTTCTTTTGTTCAGCAATTATCTCTGAATACATCAAAGTATAACCTACATTGGTATGATCTGCATGCTCATGTCGGAGCATTTGGCGGAGTGGGTGATCCTGCCCACTGAGATATAATCCGGGCCCGCTTCTGCAAGAGCGGCAATGGTTTCAAGGGTCACGTTTCCGCTGATCTCGGTTTCAATTTCATCGGGAATAGTGGCGATGGCAGCTTTTGCTTCGTCAAAGGTCATGTTGTCGAGCATGATGCGCTCGACTTTTGTGGCTACTGCTTCATCCACTTCTTCCTGATTACGGCATTCCACCTCAATGGGCGGACATTCATCACCATATTTGGCACGCAGTTTTTCCACGGCGGATGTGATTGATCCGGCGCGGTCAATATGATTGTCCTTAAGCATAAGCATTTCCACCAGGTTGAGGCGGTGGTTTTTCGCTCCGCCGCAAAGGACAGCGTATTTTTCAGGATAACGCAGGCCGGGCAGGGTCTTGCGGGTATCGAGGAGGATAGTCTCGCAATGATCCAGCGCGTCTACGTATTTACGGGTTTCTGTCGCTATTCCGGACATGTGGGAGATGAAATTCAGGATAACCCGTTCCGCCTTGAGGAGCAGGCCGGCAGGTCCCTGAATGGCCGCGATGAGCGTACCCTTGGAGATTTTTTCTCCTTCATCAACATTAAGATGCACCTGACACTTGTTTTCCTGATCTGCAAATTCAAGAATCAAGTTAATGAGGGGCAGTCCGGAGATTACAGTATCTTCTTTAGCAATGATCTGAGCAGTGGCAATATCGTCCTGCTCAAACAGGCCCATAGAGGTCAGATCAGGGCCGTCTTCGCTTAAAGCTATGCGTATAGTGGCCAGAAGAAACATTTTTGCTTCGGCCTGAAAAAAATCATTAAATGTGTTTTTACTCATATGATTCCTGTTAATATTTTGTAACATTCTGTTTGAGGTCATGTAACGAAATTTCGTATCCCGTTTTGTGAGGCAGCACAAGGGCTGAGAAGGATTTCACAAACTAATTTTTCAACTGTTTCAAGGTGATAAATTTTGACCTTTGGGTCTATTTGGTATAGTTGAAGCGCCATGGCGAATCCAAAAGGAATACCCGAACCACTCCGGCGGTGGCAGGAACACGGCAAAGGGCGCGCAGGTGAAGTTGATCAGCGTGTTATTGATGCTATGCACCCTGCGGATGCTGCAGACCATATTGAAGAACTCGGCCTTGAAGAACAGGTCAAGTTTATCAAACAGCTGCCTATCCGTGATGCCGCAGATTCCATTGCCGAGATGGAAGAATACGACCAACGGGAGCTGATTAAAAGGCTTAATGTAGGCATGGCCGCCCGTATCCTTGAGATAATGTCCCCGGATGATGCCACGGACATTCTTGAGGGCCTTGATGATGATCTGCGGGAAACCCTCCTGCGTCAGATCAAAGCCGAGGACAGGGAAGAAATTTCAACCCTGCTGACTTTCGATCCTGATACCGCAGGTGGTGTAATGACCACCGAGGTAGCCATTGTCCGAGATAACATGACCGTGGATCAGGCCATTGCCGCTATCCGTAAGGAAGTTGAAGACAAAAGTATCCCTTATTATGCTTATGTGGTTGGACGCCGTAATCAACTGGTTGGCGTTGTATCCATGCGTGACCTGCTTATCTCTCGTGCCGGTAAAATGCTTACCGACCTGACTCATAACCAGCATTTAATTTCCGTTACCTACAATGTGGATAAAGAGGAAGTTGCCCGGCTCATCGCGCACTACAATTTCCTGGCCATGCCTGTTACCGATTTTGACCATCGTTTCATCGGTGTTGTTACTGTTGATGATGTCATTGACATTATTAATGAAGAAGCCAGCGAAGATATGCAGTCAATGGTTGGTGCGGGTACTGACGAAACCGTTGATTCCCCGTGGGGATATTCGGTGAAAAAACGTTTGCCGTGGCTGATTATCAACGTGGCAAACTCCGCTGTTTCCGCATGGGTGGTCCATCTTTTTGAAGGCAATATCGCTAAAATGGCTATTTTGGCCGTATTGATGCCCATTGTTGCCAACCAGGCAGGTAATACCGGACAGCAGGCCCTTGCGGTCATGATCAGGCAGTTTGCAACTGAAAAATTTGACCGCAAAAAATCATGGGAAGCGGTTCTGCGTGAATTTAAAATCGGCCTTGCCAATGGCATCTGTATTGCCCTGTTGGTGCTCGGCGCTGTTTTTATGCTGACCAGTAATTATACGCTGGCTATGGTTATGTCCGGGGCGCTGTTTATTGATATGGTGTTAGGTGCTGTTGTGGGGGGGGCAATTCCGATTATTCTTAAGGAATTCGGACGTGACCCGGCGCAGGCTTCATCCATTTTCCTGACGACGATAACGGATAGTTTCGGATTCCTTTCGCTTTTGGGACTTGCAGGATTCTTTCTACTGTAGTTGCAAAGAATGCTATATATTTCGACCCATCTGAGTATTTAACACTCGGGTGGGTCTTTTTTTGAGATTTAATTAAAAATTACGACTTTTTTCTATTGAACGGTGAAGGGGTAAAAGGTACCTTTTTAAAAATAAAATTCTGCGGCATGTGTTTTGAACATAAAGCAGGCAATCCGGTAAATTCCCGGTATGATCGGGCTTTCGTCCGGCTGAAATGAGGTTAGAGATGAAAAAAGTCGAAAAACTTATCAATCATATTATATCAAGGGTAAATATAAACCTCAGGCCCATGGGGTTGGATATAGAGCAGGTACTGAGAACCACATTGGAAGACAATGAGATGGCTTCAGACTATGCCTATTATGCGCTTTCCATTGACCATCCCATTTATTTCCGGTTTCGGGAAAGTAATCTTGGCGGATCATATTTTCTTGGAAAATGTGATGTCGACCGTTCAATCATTATCAGAAGTGATATTCGCGGTGATGAACTCAAGGCGGCCGGAACTAAAGTTGAGTTCGGAGGTATTAAGACAGAACTTTACCGAGATGAAATCATTCTGGTTGTAAACAGTTTCTTGTATAAAACACTAGTTCATAATCATTCCCGCAATCCCGAAATTCCGGAATTGTTTCGAATCCAAAATACTGTTTCCATGCATTACGCCAATATTCATGGAACAACTACTGAAGGGGCCTATCTTGGAGCTTTCGCCACGGTGGACCTTTCCGTAATGCATAATTGCATTGTCGGTGACTACAGTTATGTTCAAGCCGGGGACCTTGCCAAGATGTGTCTCGATCCTGGTCGTATCTGGATCAAGGCTGACGGAAAATATGAATTTGCTTACCGTTATCCTCAAGCTATTCTTGAAAAATATATATCCTGGGATCATAATGGTGAACTTGTCGGTTTATTTGCTGATTTTCTTAAAAACCGCAGGAATGATTTTTTGCCTGTGTATGATTCTCTGGCTCCTAAATATCCTGTATGGGTTCCGGCTAACGCTTTTGTGAGCCGTTATGCGGTAGTCAGAGGTGATTGTGATATCGGTGAAAACTGCCTTGTGGCTCAGCGGGCATATATAGAAAATTCAGTGCTTGGAACCGGGTCTAATGCTCAGGAAAACAGTTTTATCGTGGATACTCATTTTGCAGGGCTGGTCGTCGTGGCTCACGGTGGTAAGCTTGTTCATTCTTATATCGATGAAAAAGTGTTTATCGGGTTTAATTCTTTTCTGTATGGAACCAAAGAGAATAAAGTATCTGTGGGGTCTGGCTCAATCATCATGCCGCACACAATTATACATGCTTCAGAGCCCATTGATATCCCGGATGAAACCATAGCTTGGGGATATATTACCAAGCAGAGTGATCTAGCAAGCAACTCCATGTCACTTGCTGAATTTGCTAAATTGAAGGAAATAAGCATAGACAGAATGAGATTCAGCGGAGACGGAGCCGCGTTTGTCCGAGATTTTCAGAACCGTATCGAGCATATACTTGTGGATAACGGTGCCAGATATAACGGTAAGCCGGAAAGCAGGGGGCATGCTCAGAAAACACAGTATGTTTCCTACAATTTGTTCCAGCCTTACCTTAGCGGAGAAAAGAAAGGAATGTTCCCGACAATTATTGTTGAGGATGATTAGGAGACTTCTGGCTTTGGCAGCAGGTCTTAAAAAAAGTTCAGTTAATTAAAAACAGAAAAGCCCGCAATCAGGAATGATTGCGGGCTTTTTTTATTTTCGGCTAACTTCGAACTAAACGAGCTGACCCATGAGGGTTTCTTTGATCTCGTCGATGGTGCCTTCACCATTGAGTTCGATGTATTTGAAGCCAGCTTTAGGAGCCAGATCTTTGTAGAAGTATGCAGCAGCAATAGTACCAGTGTTATCATCGTAGTAGATGTCGTGGCGTTTGTTGATTGCATCTTCGTCCTGGTCATCAGCGCGCTCGGAAAGAGCACCGCCACATACGCGACATTTGTCTCCGTCGGGCTTGATAGCGTCGATGAATTTGTTGTTGGGGTGGTTAGGATCGTTTTCGCAGAGGCGACGGCCCATGATGCGGTTTTTAGCAACTTCGCGGGGAAGCAGGATTTCGATAACGAAGTCGAGCTTTACGCCGTCTTTTTCAAGAGCTTCCCAGAGCTTTTCAGCCTGAACGATGGAGCGGGGGAAACCGTCAAGCAGCCAGCCGTTTTCGCCGGAAGACTGGAGAACGTCGAGAACCATGGGAATGGTGATATCATCGGGAACGAGTTCACCTTTGTCGATGTACTCTTTAGCTTTCATGCCGAGTTCGGTGCCGCCACCGATATGCTTACGGAAGATAGCGCCGGACTCGATGTGATCGAGGTCGTATTTTTTCTTTGCGAGAGCGCCCTGAGTACCTTTACCACTACCGTTGGGTCCAAAAATAAGAATATTCACTGTTGTCCTCCTAAAGAATTAGTAACAAATTTCACAAAGTTCTAAACCTTGCCGTCGTCGCTGTCAATGCCCTAGTTAACTTTGAATAACAGTCCTTTTTTACGGACTTTAACAACCTTATTTCCCGGAAATTGACAGGTGGTTCCTGATTTACGTGCAGAATATGCCTGATCAAGATTCATAATTGAATCGAAAAGGGCGTGTCCCGGTCCAAGGTCGTCTAAAATCTTCTTATAAATACGAAGTCTTAATGCAGGATGGCATTTGTTCAAAATTGAACAAGATAATTCAATTCCGTTATCATTCTGTTCAGCCAGACTTAAAATTTCCGTAACCTGATCTTTCCAAAAATCTTCATCAAGCTCAGCCTGATTTTTTAACCGGAGCAGCCCCGCACCAAGATTGGGATTCTCTTCATTCAGCAGGGGCATAATGTTGTTGCGGATTCTGTTACGGGTGTATGCCTCACTGGTATTACTCTCATCTTCCCGCCACGGGCAGTTGATTGCATGCAGAAAAGTTTCCAGTTCCCTTTTATCAGTAGATAACAACGGGCGTAGCAGTTTGCGCTGCGGATCATACGCATCCATCCCGGCAAGGGCCGGCCAGCCGGTGCCGCGAATCAGCCGCATAACCACATCTTCTGCCAGATCTCCCAGATGATGGGCCAGAAGGAGAAAGTCCGCACCGAATTTATCCAGGCAGCTACTGAAAAAATCATAGCGGATTATACGTCCGGCCTCTTCAAGACCTATTGAATGCTCTTCGGCATAGCCCTTTACGTCGGCCTTGAGAAATTCCACCGGTACATTCAACCGCTCGCACAGTTCCTTTACAAAAGCCCCGTCTCCGGCAGACTCATCTCTCAAGCCATGATCCACATGGGCGCAAAAAACCCTGCCCCCCGATTTTCGGGCGAGCAGGGTAGCAATAATCAGTAGGGCAGTAGAATCAATACCGCCGGATACGCCGACGAGCATGGTGGAGGCTGTAAAATCTTTCCCTGACTTCTGTTTACCAAATTTTTCAATATTCAGACATAACCGGGCTAACCTCGGATTAAGCTCCTGAATTGATTTTGGTAGTGATCCCATTTGGTTAAAAGCACGGCGAAGCCAATTAAAAGTTTTTGAAGAGTCCAGAGAAACTTTTTACAAAAAGCTTCTTTGGCCCTCGGAGAGCCGCCGGAGGCATGCCTTTTACAAATGCACACCGAGATCCATGATGACTTTATCCATGTAGTCGAGCATATGGTTGCGCTGTTCCGCGGTGGCGTAGGCTACGCATTCGCAACGGATTTTGTTCTGCGCACGAACCAGCAGCTCAATTTTCATGCTGTTTTCCATGACTTCAAGGGCCATGAAGTAGGGACCGCATTCACCGAGATGTTCCTTCTGAACATCCTGAAGAAGATCTTCGGGAATGGGCAGATAAAAAATATCGTCGATAGGCCCGGAAAAGCCGATTTCCTTAAGAGCATCGACTATTTTAGTCAGGTCTTCGTTATAAATATCTTCAAGAAGGTAATTTCTCATGAATCAGTCCTTTAGTTCTCAAGATCATTTTTTTTCTTCCGTCCGCAATGAGCGTCCGCAGGAATTGTCTCATTATCAAGGTTGAACATGCGCCGGGCAAGGTCAACAAATTCATCCGCTTTGCCTTCTTCTTCGGTGCGTCGCTTGAGGAAGGCCACAGGCTCATGCAAAAGTTTCTTGCCTATGGACATGGCCATGGTTTCAAGAGCCTTGTGAGTCTTGGCATCCACATCGCCGAGCCGTTTCAGTGTCTTGGCCAGCTCCTGCTGGGCCACACTCTCACTGCGGTTGAAAAGATCCACAATGGTCGGCTGCAGGTCGAGAGAATTAATCCAGTTACCGAAGGAAAGGGTTTCGAATTCGACAATTGAGTTGGCTTTGACAGCTTCATCCTCACGCTGGGATTTGTTCTCTTCAACAACATCTTTGAGGTCGTCGATATCATAAAGATATACGTTGTCCAGACCGTTTACGTCCGGATCAATATCGCGGGGGACGGCGATATCGATGAAGAACATGGGTCTGAATTTTCGTTTCTTGATGACCTTCTTCATTTCTTTGGCAGTGATGACGGCATGGGGCGCGCCTGTAGAGCTGATGATGATGTCAGTCTCCGCCAGATGGTCGTAAAGATTTTCAAAAGCAACCGCTGTTCCGCCCATGCATTGGGCTAGTTCTTCTGCACGGGAGAAGGTGCGGTTGGCAATGGATATCTTTTCCACACCGCAGTTCAGCAAATGGGTCGCCGCCAGTTCTGCCATTTCTCCGGCTCCGATAAGCATGGCCCGTTGGCCCTGCAATTCACCGAAAATCTTTTTCGCCAGTTCAACGGCTGCATAACTGATGGAAACCGCGCTGGAGGCTATGGAAGTCTCCGTGCGAACTCTTTTGGCAACAAAAAAGGCCTTGTGCAGCATGCGGTTGATAATGACCCGTGCTGCACCGGCATCCACTGCTTTGCGGTAGGAATCTTTAAGCTGACCCAGAATCTGGGGCTCGCCCACGATCATGGAATCAAGACTGCAGGCTACCCGGAAAAGGTGCTTCACAGCGCCTAATCCTTCATGACAGTAGCTGTTGGGTTCAAGCTCACTGACAGAACCGCAACATCTTTCGGCCCAATACGCAAGGATATTGGTCCGTGTAATTTCCGGGGAGCAGACAACGAGTATTTCTACTCTGTTGCAGGTGGATAAGGCCATTACTTCACGCACTCCCCGTTCGAGAAGGCCGACTTCGAACTCTTCCACGTTAGTCAGGGCGTAGCGTTCCCGCACATCCACTCCGGCGGAGCGGTGGTTCAGGCCGATCAGGTAAATATTATGGTCCATATCAGACTTTAAAGCTATGGTGAGTGGGAACAAAAAAGTTGATGCCCCACAGGGAAATCATGGTGATTATGAAAACGATGATCACCAGAATTGCCGGTTTCTTACCTCTCCAGCCCACCATGATGCGCTGATGAAATACAAAAGCGAAAAGAAACCAGACTACTAAAGTAACAATTTCTTTCGGGTCCCATGAGAACATTTTGGAAAAAGCAGCCCGGGCCCAGAGGAATCCGGCGGCAAGTCCCAGAGTGTAGAGAGGGAATCCGATGATAATCGACCAATGGTTTACATTGTCGAAGGTATTAAGCGAAGGCATTTCCTTGCCCATTCCGGTCAGGTTTGCCTTGGTTTTTATTTTGTTGTTCAGGTAAAGGAAAGCAACTCCCGCCCCGGCAGCCATGGCCATAAGCGCGATGCTGACGAAAATGGTTCCGATATGCAGGCCGATGAACAGCCCGGCCAGATGTGCGGGTATGGTGACCTTCAGGCTCTGGGATGCAAGTGAGATAATAAAAAGCAGCAGGGCGAACGGTGAAGCGGTGAGCGCGAAGAAAGTACTGCGCAGTTTCCACCACAGCCCGAAGTAGACAAGAATGAAACTCCAGCCCAGCAGACTGAAATAAAAGTAACCGTCGCTTAGAACAGTTCCCTTGTACAGGGTCACAGCAAGAGCCAGATCAATGGTGTGCAGGGCAAAACCGCCAACAGCGGAAAGGTTGCCCAGTTTTCCCAATACCTTGTTGTTCTTGAGACTTCCGATGAAAAAACAAACCGTGCCCGCAAGATAGAGGGCGATAATTATGTACTGGAATAATTCAAATAAGGTCATCAATTAACTCCGGTATACGGGGAACAAGTTCATGGGGCAGGGTTTCGGCCAGAACATCCTTTACCCGGTCCACGTTTCCAACTTCCAGCTCATCCAGAATCGGAGAGGCAACAAGCTGTCTGAACAAAGCGGTGTTGTGGCTTGTTTCCTTGCCGAGGTCAAGGACCAGCGGTCTTATTCTTCCCATTAAAGTTATAAACGCAGCATAGTGAGGGCCGAAAATATCCTGCAAGTCGCGGCGGATTTTTTTAGTGAATGCCGGGGTTGCTCCCCCGGAAGACACTGCCAAGGTTAAATCCCCCTGCCTGATTACCGAGGGAACAATAAAGTTGCTTCCTTCGGGAAAGTCGGCGATATTGCAGAGGATATTTTTTTCAGCACAGAGATCGGCCATGCGCCGGTTGACTTCCGTATTGCTGGTGCAGGCAAAAGCCATGAACACATCGTCCAGATCATTATCCCTGAACGGACGCTGTTCAAAAGTTACCCGTGGATCATGGCTTATTTCAAGCATATCCAGACCGGGGGCAGCTGTATCCAGTACGGAAATTTCAGCGGGACCGCATTCAAGTATCGACTTGAGTTTGCGGACACCTACTTCTCCGGCACCGACCAGCAGGCACTTGCGGTTTTTCACTTTGAGAAAAATAGGGTAGTAGGTCATAGAAGTCCTGCATAACAAAAGTGTATGTGTATTGTAAAATGACAAAGTGCTGATAAAAATATATAATTCAAAAAATCAACCCTTTGCAAGGATACTTTTTTTAAATGAAACGGGCTCTGGTTATACAACTGACAAGATTCGGCGATCTGGTTCAGACCAAACGTCTGGTGCTGACTCTACAGCGGCGCGGCTTCACGGTCCATTTGTGTATAGACCGTTCTCTGGAAGGATTGGCCCGGATTATTTATCCTTATTGTGAAATTCACCCCCTGATTGCGCATGGTAGCGGGATAGAGGGACAGGGTAAAGATTCAGTACTGCCGGTCAACTATAAGGTCTTCAGACAATTGGCGGAGATAGATTTTACTGAAGTGTACAATCTGAATTTTTCGACCATGAATTATGCACTGTCTTCGATGTTTGATCCGGCAAGGGTCAAGGGACATAAACGCATACATGGGCAACCCATGAAAGAAGCATGGTTTGAACTGGCTTTCCGGCTTGCAGCGGAGAGGCGAAATAATATCAATTTGGTGGATTACTGGGCGGCACTCAGTCCGGACATGATCCCGGTAGCGGATGTTAATCCCGCCGCTTCTCCCGGTGGGAGAGGAATCGGGGTTGTTCTTGCAGGACGCGAGAGCAGGCGGTCACTTCCTTACAATGTACTGGCTCCACTGGTCCTGTCTGCTCGTTCCGTTAATAAAAACAAGAATATTTTTCTGCTGGGCAGCAAAGGTGAACGGGAAGCAGGCAAGAAACTGCTTTCTAAATTTCCTGCTGCAGTAGCTGAGAATGCGGTCAATCTCGCAGGTGAAACAGACTGGGCGGGACTTGCCGATGCTGTTGCCGGGTTGGATCTTCTGATTACCCCGGATACCGGTACTATGCATCTGGCTGCTCATATGGGAGTTCCTGTTCTGGGGTGTTTTCTTTCTTCAGCATGGTGTTCTGAAACAGGTCCTTACGGTGAAGGACACACTGTTTTGCAGGCGGATGTTGATTGTTCCCCGTGCATTGAAGCTCAGCCCTGCTATAATGATATGAATTGCCTGAAACCGTTTAGCGACCCTTATGCAGCGCGGTATGTAGTTACCCGCAACCGTGATCATCTTCCAAAAGGTCTTTCAGTATTTGAATCCGGTTGCGATTTTCTGGGAACGCAGTTCGTTCTTGCAGCAGGAAACGACCCCACGGGGGAGCGTAGACAACGTTTACGCAGGTTCATCGGTTGCCATCTGGGACTGCTGGATATTGGTGAAGAAGGGCCTTTTCCTGATCTGGCGGAAAAATTTTACAAAGATAAAGACTGGATAACTCCTTAAAAGGTTTTATTATGAATAAAGATAAGGTGTTGCGTATTCTGGTTGTTTTGCCTCTTTATGGCGGCTCTCTCCCTGTGGGGCGGTTTTGTGTTTCTGCGCTGCAAAAAATGGGGCATCTGGTTGAAACATTTGAAGCTCCTGATTTTTATGGTGCATATACCGCTATCGATGATTTAAAAGTCACTTCTGACCGGCACCAGTATTTACGTAACAGCTACCTTAATATGCTGTCGCAGGCTGTGCTGGCAAAAGTTGAAACCTTTGAGCCGGATATGGTTCTGGCCATGGCGCAGGCACCGTTGACGCATCAGGCGCTTAAAAGAATGCGCAATGATAATGTTAAGACCGCCATGTGGTTTGTTGAAGATTTTCGTCTTTTTACGTACTGGCAATCCTTTGCGCCGTTCTATGATGTTTTTGCTGTAATTCAGAAAGAACCTTTCATAAGTGAATTAAGACAGATCGGGGTAGAAAATTCGCTTTATCTGCCTCTGGCGGCCCATCCTGACTTTCACAAGCCTGAGGAACTTAATTCTGTAGATGCCCGCAAGTACGGCGGGGATGTGTCTTTCATGGGCGCAGGTTATCCCAACAGGCGTTTGGCCTTCCGCAAGCTTATTCATCACGGCTTGAAAATATGGGGTACCGAATGGGACGGTGATCATGTGCTTGAACCTTATGTCCAGCTTGGCGGGCGGCGGGTTTCATCTGAAGAATGCGTAAAAATTTTCAACGGGACCAAGATCAACCTAAATCTTCACTCATCAATCAACGCAGGTGAGCTGGTCGGCGGCGGGGACTTCATCAACCCGCGCACTTTTGAGCTTGCCGCCTGCGGAGCGTTTCAACTGGTGGATAAACGGACGCTGATGTCCGAAGCCTTTGATGATGGCGAACTGGCCCACTTTGAGGATCTTGATGATCTGGATCGAAAAATAGAATATTTTTTGAGCCACCCTGAAGAGCGTGAGGCAGTCACGCAAAGATCCCGGGAAAGGGTGCTTAAAGATCATACATATGAAGTCCGGATGCAGTCACTGATTGATTTTACTGAGCAGCAATTTTCGGATTGGCCGGCAGAGAGGAAAACCGACACCCTTTTTGACAATAATTTCCCAGAAGAATTGAAAAATGATATTGTCAGTTTAGTTTCCAAGTTGGGATTGCCTGCCAATGTTGGATTCGATGACCTGGTAGCCGCTGTCAGGGCGCAGCAGGGACAGCTGAGTCCTTTGGACACAGCTGTTCTTTTTCTTGATGAATGGAAGAAAACATATAAGAGGTGATTCTTCAACTTCCTCTATTCTATGTTGATTTAGTATGGAATATGATCAGGTCTGTCTATAAAATGATTTTATACTTATGAGCTAGTTGTATGAGTGCTTTATTTTCAGGAAAAGGTTTTAGCGGCAATATCAAGATTACTCAAAAAGAGTTTCTGGAACTTAGAGATATTATTTATGAGTTGTCCGGTATTTATTTACAGGACAACAGAAAGTTCTTGATTGAGAACCGTTTTGCTCCCCGTCTTTCTGAACTGGAGTTTAAAAGTTATTCAGATTATTTGGATTATTTAAAAAAGCATCCTAAAGGTAAGACTGAAGAACTGATGATGCTCACTGAATTGATCACCACCAATGAAACCAGCTTTTTTCGGGATAATTCACAGTTGAAGGTGTTCAGAAATTTTACCTTGAAAAAAATTATAGATGAGGGGATTAAATCAGGACGCAGAGAAATAAAAATATGGTCAGCAGGATGCTCTTCGGGCGAGGAACCATACACTCTTTCCATGATTTTGCATGAAGCCCTTAAAGACGATATCCGCAAGTGGCGAATTATGATCACCGCTAACGACATTTCCAGCAACGTTTTAAAGATGGCTGAAAAAGGTATTTACACCCGGTATTCATTAAGAACCACCCCTCCGTACATCATTTCTAAATATTTCGAGGATCGGGGAAATGATGTTTTCAGGATTAAGCCTGAGATCAAGCGTCTTGTAAGGTTCGGAAAAATCAACCTCAACCTTGACCGTGATCTTAAAAGGATTCCCAGATCACATGTTGTCTTTTGTAGAAATGTGATCATTTATTTTGATAAAAAGATGAAAATCAGAGTTTTAAATGGTTTTCATCATAATTTGCTTGATAACGGACACTTGTATGTGGGACACTCCGAAGCATTACACGCCGTAACCGACAAGTTCAAACCCAAGCAGCATGCAGGTACTATTACGTATCATAAAATTTGATTCTGCCGTTCAACATAGCGAGGAAATATATGCAAACAGTGAGCATTGAAAACGTCCAGCCGGGAATGATTTTAGCTGCAGACTTAAAAAAAGGTGGTAGAATGCTCCTGCCTGCAGGATCTGTTCTGACCAACAAGATTATTTCAGTTTTTAAAAATCAGGGTATTGAGTCTGTACAGATTCTTCCTTCCGGAGGAGCTGAGCCGGATGAAGAAAGTATCGATAAAGCTTTTGTTTATACCCGTGATTATTTTATGTTCGTCAACCATGATGATCCGGTAATCATGCACATGTTTGATGTTGCCGTTTACAAAACAGCTCTCCGTATAATGGAAGGCTGGCGCTTGCCCACCAAAGACGAACAGCACGTAGCAGTCCTTGATGGAATGCGGGATCTCTTTTTTCGTGACGAAGGCACTTTTGAAGATATCGTTGATGCTGAACTCAAGGTCGCTTCTTTTCCTGATATCTTTTTTAAAGTAAAAGATGTTGTTGAGGATTCTAAAAGTACTGCCGAACATATTGCCGAAGTTGTGGGGCTGGACGTGGGGCTTTCCACCCAGCTACTGAAACTGGTCAACAGTCCTTTGTACGGGTTTCCTTCTGAAATCAACAATCTGGTCCGCGCTGTGGCCCTGATCGGCGGTAAAGAATTGTGCACCCTTGCTCTCGGTCTTTCCACGATAGGTTATTTCAAGGATATTCCTCCCGAGTTGATTGATATGCGTACTTTCTGGTTGCACTCACTCACCTGCGGGGTTTTTTCAAAAATCATCGCTGAAAAGGTTGATGGCGTAGTCCCTGAGATCATGTTTACTGCCGGACTTCTTCATGATGTTGGTCGTCTGGTCCTGTACAAAAAAATGCCTTACAGTGCGGTGCAGTCTATGCTTTTCGCCCGTGAAAATTTCATTCCTCTGGTGGAGGCTGAAGACATGATTCTTGGGTTCAACCATACCCAGATTGCCCGCTGTATGCTTGAAAAATGGAATTTCCCACCGGCTCTAACAGAAATTATTAGTTGTCTCCATGCGCCCGGTAAATGTGAAATGCAAAAAGAAGCCTGCATACTGCAGGTGGCAGACAACCTTGCCCTGGCCGTCGGGATTGCCGATGGAGGCATGTATGTTCTTCCGGGTGTGGATGAAGAAGTCTGGGAGCTGCTGGATATTGATGTCGAAGATTTGAAAAAAATCGTTGAAAATTATGATTACCAGATTAAAGAATTATTCAGTACTTTTTTCAGTTAATGGTTGTTGTTTATTGAGCAGCATTCAGCATCGTGGCATGGAAGTTCAATTGTAACAGTTGTCCCTTTACCTGATCCGGGGCTTTCAATATCAAGCTTGCCCTGATGTTCAAAGACTATTTTCTTTACTCGAGCCAGGCCCATGCCAACCCCTTTGGCCTTGGTGGAAAAGAAGGGGTCCAGCACATGATTTATGACGTGTGGCTCGATTCCTATTCCGTGATCAATTATTTTGATCAGGATGGTATGCTCTATCCTTTTTACCGTAACTGTCACATCAGTTGTTTTTTCAGGGGTAAAGTTGCTGGCATTGAGTAACAGTTCAACTATTGCGGCTTGGAATAATCTTTTACCCACAGTAATTGTTTCTACTGTGCAATCCAGCTTCATCTCAATTTTTTCTCCGGTGCGTTCCAGTATCAGGTTTGCACTTTCCCGTGCATTGTTGAAAAGCTCTACTGTATTTATTTCGGATGGGTATGGTTTTGGTATGTTGGAATATGCTTTTACCGCCGCAACCAATCCTTCCAACTTCATGGCTTCTTCGGAAATAATTTTCAACTCGAGCTGCAAAGGATCTTCCTGTGGCAGTTTGCGGGAAATAAGATTAGCCATCCCTCCTATAACTGTAGTGGGGTTTAAAACCTGATGCGCTACAGCCTGAGAAAGAGAATCCAGCCCTTCTATCCTTTCCTTTTGCAATTCAGCATTGCGTGACAATGCTTTTTTTTCACGTTGCGCTGCATTATAAATTTCAGTGATATCTTCAAAAAGAAATACAAGTCCTATTATCTTGTCATCTTCTGTAAGATAGGAGGATGTTATGGATAATTTTTTCGGGCATTTCCGGTCTTTAATTGTATAGGGTACAACATGCTTAAGACCGGCTTTCTGCTCGGTTATGACATCAAGGATGACCTGATTGAATTCAGCATTGGATGTGGCGTCAGTTATGAAAAGTTCACCCCAGCCGAAGCCGAGGTGTTTTTCTATTTCTAAATTGAGAATTTCACAGGCAGCAGAGTTCAGGAAAACGATTTTTCCATCAGGGGAAATAACCATTATCCCGACATCGATGCTTTCAATTATGTTTTCAACAATGATAGAATTAAAAGAAGGCATTTTTACATCCTTATGGGAGTTTGAATGAATCATACACTCCCGCAGGATCCTAGGCAACAAAATTGCTTGTGTGCCTTATTACTTACCCCATTTTTTAGGTTCCGGACGTTTTCTGCCCTGACGAGGTCTGCGTCTGCCTTTCAGCCATGCGTTCAAACGCGGCTCTTCTCCCTGATCCTTGGGGTCATAGAACATACGGTCCGCTATTTCCGGTGGCAGGTAATCCTGCTCAACATATGAATTGGGGTAAGAATGAGGGTACAGATAATTTCGGCCGTATCCCCATTCCTTTTGCAGGTTGGTGGTGGCATTGCGCAGGTGAAGGGGGACCGGGAGCATGCCGTTCTGACGGATTTCCTGTTTTATGGTGTGATAGGCCGCATAGGTGCTGTTGCTTTTGGGTGCAAGAGCCAGATAAATCACGGCTTCAGCAAGTGGGATAAATCCTTCCGGCATGCCGATAAATTCAACTGCCTGCTGGCAGGAGACCGCCATGGTCATGGCATAAGGGTCAGCCAGCCCGATATCTTCACCTGCGGAAATAATCAGTCTGCGGGAAATGAATTTCGGGTCTTCTCCGCTCTCAATCAAGCAGCCCAGATAATAAACTGCCGCATCCGGGTCGCTTCCGCGAATGGATTTGATGAGCGCTGAGGCCAGTTCGTAATGCGAATCTCCGTCCCGGTCACCGCGAATGACTGTTTCCGGTAAAACTTTCCGTAGATTCTCAGCTTTACGTTTTTCTTCCGGTAATTGCGAAGTGTATTCCAGAAGATTAAGCAGGGCACGCCCGTCACCACCGGCCATGGAGGTTATCAGATTCAGGCTTTCTTCACTTAACTCTACTTCCAGCTCTTCGCAGGCGCGATTGCAGATAGCCAGCAAATCTACCTTGCTGAGTGTTCTCAAGCGCAGGACATGCAGCCTTGAAAGCAGTTGTCTGGTTACGCTGAAGGATGGGTTCTCTGTGGTGGTTGCCAGCAGGGTGATTTCCCCGGATTCCAGAATGGGCAGGAAAAAATCCTGCTGGGATTTGGAAAAACGGTGCAGTTCGTCAAGGATGAGAATGTCCATGCCGGCCAATTGCTTACGCAAAGCTGCAATACCGGACTCTGGGGCGCTGATGCGCATAAAATGTCGGCCCGTGGATTTAGCCAGCAATAGTGCGAGTGTTGATTTTCCGCAGCCTGGAGGCCCGAAAAGTAATAAACTTGGAAGTCTCTTAGAGCGTTCAAAAGCCTCGACCCTTTCTCGAATATGGGCCTGTCCGACAAATTCGTTAATGCTTTTTGGCCGGATACGATCAGCCAGAGGTTGATTATCAGTTAATTCTAATTTCATGAATATCTCCGGCGGTCCTTGCTGATCCTGCCGACAGTCCTTCTGGGCTTCCGGGCAGTCCGCCGGAAGCCTTGCGTCGAGCCGCAACATCTGTCGTGACTCAGAGTCGCTGGAATGTGCTTAAATTTCTTGTTCTTTACCAATTTCCAATTCAACTACACTGCAGTCCGGCGCCAGTTTTGCGCATTCTTCTTTAAAGTTTACGGCATTTTGTTCCAGAATAGGGAATGTGCCGTAATGCATGGGGATGGCGGTCTTGCAATTGAGCAGTTTGCAGGCGTAGGCGGCATCTTTTGAATCCATGGTGAACCAGCCTCCGGTGGGCAGCAGGGCAACATCAATATCATGCAGCTTGCCGAATAGTTCCATGCTGGCAAAAAGACCGGTATCTCCTGCAAAGTAGAGGCAGAAATTATCTTTGTAAGTGAGAATGTATCCGGCCGGATTTCCTGTAGCCGAAGAGTGCATGGCCTGCACCATTTTGATTTTGATTCCGGCCACGGAAATTGTACCGCCGATGTTCATGCCGATAATTTTGTTTTGGTCAACGCCTTGTCCAACCATTGCTTCCACCAGATCAAAGATGCAGACCAACGTGGCTCCGGTTGCTTTGCATATTTCCACCGCCTGCCCGATGTGGTCACCGTGATCGTGGGTTATCAGCACCGCATCTGCTTTTTTAATGGCTTCCCATGAGCTTGAAGCCTTGGGGTTACCTTCAAAAAAAGGGTCGATGATAAGAATTTTGTCGTCAGACTGGATTTTAAAGTTTGAATGACCGTTCCAAGTGATAGTATGTTTCATAGCTTACCTCAAAGAGTCTTCGCCCCATGCCCGGTACAGGGAGTGGGGTATTTCCAGTTGTTCAAGAATTCGTCCTGCCATATGTGCCGCCATGTCATCGATACTTTTGGGTGCATGGTAGAATCCCGGTGATGCGGGCATTACCGTGGCTCCGGCAAGGGTGACGGTCTCCATGTTACGGATATGGATAAGGTTCAGCGGGGTCTCACGGGTGACGAGAATAAGTTTTTTCCGTTCCTTGAGGCAGACATCTGCGGCCCTGTGAATGAGGTTGTTACCGAGTCCTTGAGCTACAGCTGCCAGCGTGGCCATGGAGCAGGGGCAGATGATCATTCCCGCATGGCGCCACGAACCGCTTGCAGGAGGAGCAGCAATATTGTCCTGTCTGTATACGAAATCCGCATTTCCGGTCAGCTCTTCCGGTTTGAAATCTGTTTCCAGTTCCATCACCTTTAGTGCTGCATCAGAAATAATCAGGTGCAGTTCAATATTATCCATCCCGCCCAGACACCGGGCCAGCTTGACCGCATAAACTGTTCCGCTGGCTCCGCTGGCAGCAAGGATGATTTTTTTCTTATCCATTAATGTAGATGCTCCTTATGCAGGCTGAACATATTGAAATACAAAATACATCAGGGGAATATCGCTGACAAGAGGAAGAGGCAAGAGTTTTCGGTGTTCGGTTGAGCGCTATCTAATAACTTGAGTTTTTCTCGGCCTTGTGAGACTAGAAACACACCCAAACAAGAGATATATCCCACAAGACAAAAAACAGTTTACGGAGAATAATCTATGGTCACTCTCGGAACTGCCGGAACCGTTTCCGCCCGCAAAATGATGCTGCTCGGCGGTGGTGAACTTGGTAAAGAGGTTGTCATTGAAGCCCAGCGCCTAGGCGTTGAAGTCATTGTTGTGGACAGGTATGAAAATACCCCGGCAATGCAGGTGGCTCACCGCAGCTATGTTATTTCCATGCTTGATGCTGCTGCACTGCGCCGTGTGGTTGAAGCTGAAAAACCCGATTTTATCGTACCGGAAATTGAAGCCATTGCTACCGAGACTCTGTTGGAGCTTGAAAAGGAAGGTTTCAATGTTGTACCGACTGCCCGCGCTACCCGCTTGACCATGGACCGTGAAGGTATCCGCCGTCTTGCAGCTGAGGAAGTCGGCTTGAAAACATCCCCCTACAAGTTTGCTGATACCAAGGAAGAATATCTTGCTGCCGTGAAGGAAATCGGTATTCCTTGTGTAATCAAACCGGTTATGAGTTCTTCCGGTAAAGGTCAGAGCACAGTGAAATCCGAAGCGGACATTGATCATGCATGGGATTACTCCCAGTCCGGTGGCCGAACCGGGGAAGGGCGCATCATTGTGGAGAGTTTTGTAGAGTTTGATTATGAAATCACTCTGCTCACCGTGCGTCATGCCGGAGGCACATCTTATTGTGCTCCCATCGGTCACCGTCAGGACGATGGTGATTACCGTGAATCATGGCAACCTCAGCCCATGTCCGAAGCTGCTCTTGCCAGAGCGCAGGATTATGCTCTCAGGATTACCGATGCTCTTGGCGGCAGAGGTCTCTTTGGCGTGGAACTGTTCGTGAAAGGTGAGGAAATCATTTTCAGCGAAGTTTCCCCGCGTCCTCATGATACCGGACTGGTTACCGTAATTTCACAGGACCTCAGCGAGTTTGCGCTCCATGTACGAGCTATACTTGGCCTGCCTGTTCCGGCAATCCGTCAGTACGGAACCGCTGCTTCCTGTGTTATCCTTTCCAATGGGAAATCCGAAGCCCCGGCCTTTGCCAACGTGGATAAAGCTCTTGAAGAAGCGGATACCAAGGTGCTCATATTCGGTAAAGGGGAGTGTGATGGTGTTCGTCGTCTCGGCGTAGCTCTTGCCCTTGGGGAAGACGTGGATGATGCGAAAGCCCGTGCTATCCGCGCCTCTTCTGCTGTGGAAATAGAGTACTGATTTTCAGTCATGAATAATTGTACAAACTCCCCTTGTGTCTGTTGCGCAGGGGGAGTTTTTTAATGTATTACTTTAAGAAAAACTTTTGCTCTTTTAGTTGACACAGCCGTCAAAAGATGAGCATTTTGTACCTTCGTTAACGCGAAGGTGTAGTATTTTACAAAAAAATTGCTTTTTTTACCTAAAAATAGCTGTTTACTTCGCTTATATGAAAAAACAGTTCGAACAATCGCTCCGCCATGCGGAGATTTTTTTGAACGGACTATATGTCTAACTCTTTATATAGGAATATAGTGCTATGAAACAGGAAGCAAACGGATTGGCTCTAGCGCCGCTAGGGTTATTTTTGGTAATATTTATTGGTACCGGTTTTTTTCTGACCATGAACGGAACCAGCATGGCTTTTTATCAGCTTTCCGCAACTGTTGCCATTCTTCCCGCAATTGCGTGGGCCATATGGATGGGAAAAGATAAGATTAACGATAAGATTAATATCTTTCTGCGCGGTGCAGGGGAGCCGGGCATCATCACCATGTGTATGATTTACCTTCTGGCAGGGGGATTCGCAGCGGTCGCCAAATCCATCGGCGGCGTTGAATCCACTGTTAATCTTGGGCTGTCCATTGTCCCTGCTTCCATGGTTCTGCCCGGACTGTTTGTTATCGCCGCATTTATCGCCACAGCGATGGGTACTTCCATGGGTACAATTGCTGCCATTGCCCCCATTGCCGTAGGTGTTGCCGGAAAGACAGATATCCCTTCCGCATTGCTCATGGGTGCTGTTGTGGGCGGAGCCATGTTCGGGGATAACCTGTCCATGATTTCCGACACCACCATCGCTGCAACCCGCACTCAGGGCTGTAAAATGAGCGATAAATTCAAGATGAACCTGCTTATAGCCTTACCGGCGGCACTTATAACTGTCGTTATTTTGTATATTGCCGGGGAGGGCGGTCAGGTTGTTGCTGACGGTGGCTACAGTCTGCTCAAGGTGCTTCCCTACATAACCATTCTTGTGATGGCTGTTCTTGGCATAAATGTATTTGTCGTCCTCGGCGCGGGTATTGTTTTTACCGGATTGGTCGGCTTCATTGCAATGGACAGCTTTAATCTGCTTACTTTTTCTCAGGATATTTACAAAGGGTTTACCGGAATGCAGGAAATCCTTGTGTTGTCCCTGCTTGTAGGCGGGCTTGGGGAGCTGATTAAGTTCCATGGCGGTATCACTTACATCATCAATTTTATCGGCAAGCTGACCAAGGGCACAAAGTCCACCAAGGCCGGTGAGTTCAGTATCAGTGCTCTTTCAGTAATGTCTGACCTTTGTACTGCCAACAACACTGTAGCCATTATCCTTACCGGGGGCATGGCCAAGGAGATTGCAGAAAGTCATAATGTTGATCCCCGCCGCAGTGCAAGCCTGTTGGATATTTTCTCCTGCGTTGTTCAGGGACTTATTCCCTACGGGGCACAGGTCCTGCTGGCCGGGTCCATTTCCGGGCTTTCACCTTTGGAGATAATCGGCAACATGCACTATTGCTTCATTCTTGCAGTAGTCGCGGTTCTCAGCATCATGACCGGGTTTCCTAGAGCCAAAGACTAGTCTTTCTCATATATCGGTTAAAGAGAAGTTCCCCGCAGCCTGAGGTTGCGGGGAACTTTTATTTTCCTGTAGTATGTTACATCGCTTTTTTGGGCCAAGGTTTATTCCTGTTAACTTTTCTTTGAATTTTATTGCGTGTTGTTTTTTATTCCAAGTTGTTAACTGGTATAGCTTTATTTTTTTGATTATTTTTAAAAAAATTAAAAAAGTGCTTGCCAAGCGGTAGTGATTTAGATAGATACATTTCTCCCAAGCGGAAAGGTGTCCGAGTCCGGCTTAAGGAGCACGCCTGGAAAGCGTGTATAGTTAACGCTATCGGAGGTTCGAATCCTCTCCTTTCCGCCAGCTAATTCAAAGGCTTACGTCAACAGACGTAAGCCTTTTTCTGTTTGGGGCCGATTTTGTGCACCACGAATTGCACCTTTTTGCTGTCGTTTTGTTAAAGAACGGGATTTGGTCTATTACCCGCGCTACTCATAAATTGGGGGGTGGGGGGTATGTGACCTCGGTTGAGGGGGAGAAAGCATAAAGTTATTTTGTATTCGACATTATGTGTTTATAAGCAGTTAACCCAAGAATATCTTGCTGATTCGGATCTAGTTTTATTTCATTTGTTCCTATATTTATAGAGCTCGTGCGTATTGACCATAAGTCAACCCCCGTGAGTTCAGCCCCCCTGAGGTAAGCCCCCGTGAGGTCAGCCCTAGTGAGTTTCGCCCCCGTGAGGATAGCCCCCGTGAGTTCCGTCCCCGAGAGGTTAGCACCCGTGAGGTTAGCCTGCGTGAGTTTCGCCCCTGTGAGGAGAGCTCTCGTGAGTTTTGCCCCCGTGAGGTCAGCCCTAGTGAGTTTCGCCCCCGTGAGGTCGGCCCACGCGAGTTTCGTCCCCGAGAGGTTAGTCCTCGTAAGGTCTGTCTGCGTGAGGTTAGTATCAAAGAGGTTAGCCCCCGTGAGGTCAGCCCACGCGAGTTTCGCCCCTGAGAGTTCTGCCCCCCTGAGGTCAGCCTGCGTGAGTTTCGTCTCCGAGAGGTAAGCCCCCGTGAGGCCAGCCATCCTGAGTTTAGCCTCCGTGAGGTCAGCCTTCCTGAGTTTAGCCTCCGTGAGTTTCGTCTCAAAGAGGTAAGCCCTCGTGAGGTCAGCCCAACTGAGGTGAGCCTCTGTGAGGTCAGCCTCCCTGAGTTTAGCCCCCGTGAGGTCAGCCCCCCTTAGGTCAGCCCCCCTTAGGTCAGCCCAACTGAGGTAAGCCCCCCCGAGGTCAGCCCCCCTTAGGTCAGCCCCCCTTAGGTCAGCCCAACTGAGGTGAGCCTCTGTGAGGTCAGCCTCCCTGAGTTTAGCCCCCGTGAGGTAAGCCCCCCCGAGGTCAGCCCCCCTTAGGCAAGCCCCCCCGAGTTTAGCCCCCCCGAGGTAAGCCCAACTGAGGTCAGCCCAACTGAGGTCAGCCTTCGTAAGGTCAGCCTTCGTAAGGTCAGCCTCCCTGAGTTTAGCCCCCGTGAGGTCAGCATCCCTGAGGTCAGCCTCCCTGAGGTCAGCATCCCCGAGGTCAGAATTTTTTAAGAATGAATTTTTAAGATTGCAATAATATGGCGACGACAGGTCAAGTTCAACAATCTTTTTACATAAAAGATTTAAACATATCTGAACATCATCTCTTATTCTTTCCTCTGTATTTTTTTTGCGAATTATACCGTAGTTATCTTTAAGGCTTAATGAATTCTTATTAGCATGATTTTCGGTAGGGCTTCTTATATAAGCACATAACATATCTAGAATCATACTCTTGTCTGCTTCTAGATTCGTATCAGTGGCAGTTCTCCATAAGGTATAAATAGCCCCAATCCGAACATGGACTTCTGGACTTCCTAATTGCTCTGAAGCACGAATAATTCTTTCTGTTATATGCCCTTGCTCAGCTACTGTTGCTTGCCGGGAAAGACTTTTTGAACGCCAAAAGGCAAGAAAAGCACCTATAAAACCAGCTACAAAAAGTCCGATGTTTCTGTATATGATGTAGTTGGCAATACCATCTTTTGAACCTTCTTTAAGATGGAGCATCGTTAAATTCCACCAATTTAAGTCTGGGTCTAGTGAACCACATATATTGGGTGGTGGAGATTGAATGAATTGTTTTATAAAGAATAAAAATATTACTAATAAAATAGCCACATACAATGTTTTGACGAGTGTCTGGTAACTTATTTTTAATAATTTTGGAGTAGCAATGCGCAATTTGAAATTTAGAAATTTCATTATAGGTCTCAAAGAGTTGAATGGTCTGCAAATATTAGTTCTGAACTGTAAATATGTCAGTATTAGAGTAATATCAATAGTATAAAATATCTTTGCTGAAAATATGCAGCCTGCAAATAAACTGAGTCTAAAACTGATTTCTATGAGGTGATCCGGGAGAGGCTAAGTTTGATGTTCCGGTAGCGGTTTAAAAAAAAGTTATGCACCAAATTTGCACCAAAACTTAATAAATATGGGGTAAAATTGGTGCATTTGATCTTATCTGAAAAATTTTAAGTATCTAAAATACTTGAATTTGCTTGACTGAGTTTGTTGTCTTACCCGTCTGGAAAGCGTGTATAGTTAACGCTATCGGAGGTTCGAATCTTCTCCTTTCCGCCAGCTTGAATTTTAAATCCCCTTACAACAGATGTTGTAAGGGGATTTTTTTATATGATCTGTCCTCATGGTTTATTGGAGACGCGAAGATATGATTTCACTTTACGAACCCCTTCCGTGTTTTTTGCGTGGGTGATTGATTTATTGATTTCAGACTCGGACCCAACCAGCCCTAAAAGCACTACCTGACATTGAACTACTTTTACTTCAACATTTGTAGACCAGATATCTCCATCGCCGATCAATGATGATTTTACGTCAGCCAGAATAGACAGGTTTTCGGTTGTCCCGCAGTCGGGGAGTTCCTTTTTAAGTAAAAGGTATTGGGTTACATTCGTTACCCCTTCAACATTCTCGGCTATTGAGATTGCTTTTGATTTTTGGCCGAGGTTCTCATATTCGCCCACCAGATAAACATGTCCCGCAAAGGTGTACGGCTCAATGCCCATAACGGAGACATCGTCGTCATCAAGATATTTCTTCATGATTGTCCCCGATATGGTTGCGTCCGCAGTCTGGGTGCTGATACTGCGTTCGTCCATTACTGCTTTGTAAGCTGTGCTGCACCCTGTGAAAAATATGGTCGTGATGAAGACTGCCAGCATTAGCACATTGTTTAATTTCATGAGGACCTCCTTTTTATAAGTTTGCATGCTTGGGGTGAAAGGTTGCGTTTTAATGACCTGTTGATATGGATTTGTTCGTGACTGTCCATATTGGGTGGTTTTGATCTTGAACCGCAGGGACGCATTGTTTTAAGGCGTGTCAGGAGGGATGTACGGGATTCAAGACAGGTTATTATAGCATTTTCATCTTTACTGAGCGAGAAGATTTACTTTGTGGCAGGGTAATTTTTTAGTTCCATAAGATTCTGTAGTTAATTGCTCTGCGCGCAAACTTTAATTAATACGTATTACCGGATACTTATTACTTTCGCCGGTGAAACAGCATGCGGCATTGTGCTGTGATTCTGGTTTCATACTTTAATAGGTTAAAATTTGACTTTGCCGATCACAGGACTATGATGGCGCGATCCATGTATTAATTAAAAAATGAGGAAATATAATGATTTTACCCGGAATGGCTAAAGATGATGTGGCTCTGATTAAGGCGGACGGTGAACGCATCGAAGGATTGAAGGCTGTTGTTTCCATGCGCAGGATTGTTACCTTTAATACTGATATTGAAATCTCGCCGAAAGATATGATGATCAGGCAGCGTGCTGATGGGGAGAGCGAAGCGTATCTTGTCCTCGATCTCATGCTTAACAGGGCGCAGGATGGAATTCCTGAAAACTATCAGATTACTGTGCGAAGGGTTGCTGCGCCGGAGTAGGGCTTAGCTGAATATATTTTCAATTAAAAAAAGCCGTGGACCAGTCCACGGCTTTTTTAATTTTGTCTTTACAAAAGAAAAAAGCCACTGATTGCTCAGTGGCCTTTCGGGGTTCCTTCTTGTGGTCGGGATGAGAGGATTTGAACCTCCGACCCCTTGAACCCCATTCAAGTGCGCTCCCAGGCTGCGCTACATCCCGACTCAAGTGAAGAAGGATCTATGTGTATTCTCTGTAACTGTCAACCATAAAATTGAATTATTGTTTTTATATATACTGAATAGGTGTTCAGTTGGAGAGATAATAAATCCATATCATCTTGGAATGAAATAAAAAATTAACTCATGAGTTGAAAAAATCCATATTCAGGAATAATCTGTGGTTAAGAACTCGGAGGAATTTTGCGTTACCTTGCCGCACTGCTTTCTATTTTGTTGCATATCTCAGCCATGTTTATTCTGGCTGATTTTGTAGTGCCGGTTCATGATCAGGTTGATCCATTTGAGATACAGCTCATTGACCTTCCAAAAGACCTGCAGCCTTTTAAGAAAGATTTTAGCTCTTTTGACTCAGTGAAGAAGAAAAATACGCACCGTCCTGAAGGGAAAAAAGACCTGAGCAGGACAGAACTCAAGCCAAAGCTCCGAGCTGACAAGATCAAGCGCTTAAAACCTCATAAGCCAGCCAGTCACAAACCGGATCAAAGTAGCAAGGTACAAGCAGAATCTGAGCATCTTCAGGATGAACGGATTACCCGGCCTGCCAAAAATTATCCCCATATTGAAATTGGCTCATCAAAAAGCCCGGATGCTGTTGTTTTGCGGCAGGGTAAAGGAATAACCGTAGGTAATTCGACTATGGTGCTCAAGCGAGGTTCAGAAGCGCGCTCTCTATCCGCTCTGGCTGCATATGAGTTTGATGAGAACGATTTCCGTGGGCATTATGAGACATTTACAGGGCGGCAGGTGGTTATCATTGATGGACGCGCTGAACATGGGCGGCTGATTCTTTATGACCGACAGAGCGGATTGATCAGAAAATTAAAGAAGACTGAGTACGGCGACTTTATTTATACCTACGGGCCTTCTTTTGATGAGGATGAGCCGGTTAAAGGGTCAGTGGTTTTTCTTCCCGGCGATGAACATTGGATCCACCGGTTTATGTGGATGCCGGACGGTGCGCCCGCTGAATATCCGGTGAAGGGCAGAGTGGATGCTGTTGCAGGCGGAAAGGAGCAGGAACGTTGTGATCTGTTTGTTCCGGCTTTAGAGGGCAGGTATCCTGCAGTCATACTTGTCCCTTACGGTATTGATATCCCATCCGAAGAATTTGCTGAAGTAGCCAGACATCTGTGCGGCAAAGGGATTGTTGTCTTTTGTCCGGATAATTTCAGCCCAGCGGAATTGCGCAGGGGGTATGACAAATTACGTCAAAATCCCAAGGTTGATCCCGCACGTATCGGTGTCTGGGCAAGGGGGTACGGGGCCAAAAAAATGCCCCGCATGGACTTGCCAGCGGGACTTTTTAAGTTTGTCATTCTGACTATAGACCATCCTGATGAAGGTCTATTTCCAGAAAGGCTTGCGTCTGTTCTTGCCGATACCCTGCCTACTTTCATAGGGTTTCGCGGAGTCGGCAGTGACTGGAAGAGGGTTGTGCCGGTAATGTTGACCGGATTCCAGTCTGCCCCCCATCAAATAGTCATGATTGATGCTACTCCTTCCGTAGGAGAAGGAGTGGGGACAGACCAAGAGTGGATCGATTGCTTATCCGGCGATTTTGTCAGCAGTATTTCCGCCTGGCTTGATTCAAACTAGTCAGACGCATGGTATTTCTGCGGAATATATAACTGCTTTTTAGAGAATGAGTAAGAGATTGAGGCGCAGGACTTAGTCCTGATTGTCTTCCGCTTTAGATTCGGAAGAGCTGTTTCTTTCCTGTTCATCCAGAGACTTGACCATGGCGGCAATGTGCTTGCTCACAGAACGATACTTTTGAGGATTGTTCTTTTCCAATTTTTTAAAAGCTTCTGGAGTCTCTTCTATAGTGCTGTGTTTGTTCATAAAAACCTCCTGTACGGTTTAGCCTTGGCTACTATCGTCTTGAGATTTTCCAGCCCGAATCAACAAGTGCATAATACACTATTTTTAGTCTTTGTCCAGATCTCATTAGTGAGTAAAAAAATCATTAAAGTTCGTCTCTGTGATTACCGGAATATTTGTCCTGTCTTTGTAGGTGTATAATGTATATCTCATGGTATGTGAATTTTGTAACAAGGGTGTTGTTTATGTTAATACAATACCAATTTATGCACTTAGTACTTTACAGAATGGAAAAGAACAGAATTATATTGCTTAAACATTACGGTAAAGAAAATTTTTTTCAGTACATCAATAGCGTAATTTAAAGTTGCGTGTTGAATATTAAGGTTTTATCTTAATCCGTGAAAATCATTGTTTTATGTGGATAAGATCAAAATTTTGTCGTATGCAACAAGTCAGGTGCAAATTGTAGTTCAACCGAAAATCACGATTGTGGACTGGATCATTTTTATGTATCAGTCGTTTCACGAATCTAGACAAGCCAACACTGGAGGAAGGAATGAGTAATCCTAAAGAGTTTATCTTATATAGTGGCGGTGCTTCCGGCACTGAAAGTGAGTTCGGAGTGAATGCTGAAAAGTATGGCCTGCAGGAAGTTAACTACAGTTTCGAAGGTCACCAGAATGCCCGTAAACGCGGCCTGCGTGTGCTCACCGAGAAGGAGCTTGAAAGCAAGGATGTCAGCCTTACCTATGTTTCCAAGCTGATGAACCGTAGCTTTACCCGCGCCCCTATTTTTCGCAAAGTCTTGCAATCCATCTGCTGGCAGGTGAACAGCGGTCATGAAATTTTCATTATCGGCAGTATCCTTGAAGACGGCACCGTGAAAGGTGGAACCGGCTGGGGTGCTGAATTTGCTAAAATCTGCAATAAGCCCTTGTATGTATTTTCTCAGGACTCGAATAAATGGTTCTGCTGGGAAAAAGAAAAGTGGGCGGAGTGCGCTGACCCTAAAATCACTCACAGGCACTTCACAGCAACCGGAACCCGTTTTCTTGAGGACTCCGGCAGAAAGGCTATAGAAAAACTTTTTGAAGACAGTTTTAAATAGCAGTCTCATTCGTCATGTAATTATTCACCCCGTTCTTTCTGGAGCGGGGTTTTATTTTGCCCTTGACTAAAGGGTGGGTTTATCAGTAGAAAAAAATATCTTAATTCTCAGGGCGGGGTGAAATTCCCCACCGGCGGTGATTCTTTATATTTAAAGACAGCCCGCGAGCGCCTTTTCAATCGGTGAGAAGGGTCAGCAGATCCGGTGTGATTCCGGAGCCGACGGTTAAAGTCCGGATGAAAGAGAATGAGACAGTCATACCGCAGGTGGTCTTCCCTACACTTGCGCGCTGTTCCTTTACGGGCAGCTGTCTATTCTATCGCCCTGATTCTGGTAACAATTTATGGAGATTTACCATGAATCAGAATCTATTATCCCAGTATGGTACCCCTGTTGAGAGGGTGGAGAAAGGTCTTCAGGCTTTGCGTGAAGGCCGAGGCATTCTTGTTACTGACAATGAAAGCCGCGAGAACGAAGGTGATCTTATCTTTTCCGCGGAAATGCTCAGTGACGAGCAGATGGCTATGATGATCCGCGAATGCAGCGGCATTGTCTGCCTTTGTTTGACCGAGGAAAAGATTGAGCAGCTCAACTTGCCTATGATGGTCGAGGAGAACTCCAGCCGTTATCAGACCGGGTTCACCGTTACTATTGAAGCCGCCGAGGGCGTAACCACAGGTGTTTCCGCAGCTGATCGGGTTACCACGGTAAAGGCAGCCATTGCTGATGGCGCCACCCCTGCCGATCTGCACAGGCCCGGACATGTATTTCCCTTGCGGGCCCGGTCCGGTGGTGTGCTCGAGAGAGAAGGGCATACTGAGGCTACCGTGGATATGATGACTCTAGCAGGACTTAATCCATGTGGCGTGCTTTGTGAGCTGACCAAACCTGATGGTACCATGGCCAGACTGCCGGAGATTGTTGAGTTCGGCCAGAAGCACGACATACCTGTACTGACCGTAGATGACATAATTAATTATAGAATTCAGATTGCAAAAAAAGCCTCATAATGTATAATTAGGGCAAGAAGCTTTTCAGAATTGACACTATAACTCCTGATTCAAACCGGCAATTTGGATCAACACCGACACTAAATTGAAAAGGCCCGTTGTGATACTGAGCGGGCCTTTTCAAATTGTTTCAATCTTTTATAATTGAATTTATTTCTCGTAAACGCAACCGATGCAGCAGAGGAATGTTGCTTCTTCTGTCTCGCTGATATTGCGCATGCCGTGCGGTTCCATGCAGTCTGAAAAAACAAAATCTCCGGGACCGCAAATTTGGCTTTCAACAACTTCATCCGTTTGCGGGTCGTAAGTGAAACATTCGAACTGACCCTTTTCCACATAAACTGTCTGAAGATAGAAATGGTTGTGGGCCGGAATTTCTCCGCCGGGTTCAACTGTGAAGTGGCGCAGTCCGTATTCGGGCTGTCCGTTTTCATCCTGGCCGGATTTGGATAACCAACGGATGGTTACCCCTTTAACTTCATGGTTTTCGCCTTTGTAGGCTATCTGCTGAACTTTGATGCCTTCAACATCTTTAACATTTTTTGCGTCCATATTATGCTCCGGGATTGAGATTTGTTTGTGCGGTTGAGTTTGCATAGTAAATCAGAAACAGCTGGCGAGATAAAGCTGAATGTTTGCGGTTTTAAATTTCAAGATAAGCGTAGTAGACTTCTTTTTTTAAAGAATTTTTAAAATAACTTTGAAATTTTATCGATAAGGCTTGACAATTTCAGCTGGAATCAATATGTATTTCACCTCGTCGCAACGACAAAAGTTTTTTTGACAGAGAGGCCGGATGGCGGGTGCGCTGTGAACCCCGTCAGGTCCGAAAGGAAGCAGCGGTAACGGTTTATCCCGGGTGTCCGGTCTCGCTGAAAGAAGGGTGTGTTCTTCATGAACACACCCTTTTTTATTGCAATATAATTCTGCGCTGTACTTGCTTTCCCTTTTGAAACCGTGCAATCTTTTCCAAGTTTTGCTGGGAAATCCTGCGGGATAGTTTTAAATTCTAACTCAGGCGAGTCCAAATGAAGTTTGGGAAAATGGCCGGGTTTCTGGTCAAAGTAATATTAATTAGTTTAATCTCCGGCGGATTGGCGGTAGTTTTTAATGATGCACGCCTTAAGCCATATACGTTTACGGAGTTGAATCATCCGCAGCCACCTCAGATAGCTGAAATAAGTACCTCTGAGCTGGTTAAGGATTTTGTTTCCGGGAATTTCTTTTTTGTTGATGCCCGCAGTGATATGGATTTTGCTATGGGACACATTCCCGGTGCCTTGAATATTCCTTCTTGGGCGGTGGGAGAAGAGCTTGCAGGGTTGGTTGCGCAGATTCCCCCGCAGGTTCCGGTTATAGTCTATTGTGACGGTCTCTCTTGCGGTAAGAGTCGCATTGTGGCTAAAAAAATACAGGAAATAGGTCTTAAGAGTATTTCTGTATATGTTGAAGGAATAGACGGCTGGATTGGAGCCGGAATGGATTTGGAGGCGAATTAATGAGTTTTAGATCACTATCCCGTATTTTTTTGGGACTTGTATTTATAGTCGCCAGTCTGGATAAAATTATCGATCCGCTTGCTTTCGCAGAAATTATTAAAAATTATCAGTTATTGCCTGAAATAATGATCGGTCCTGTTGCTTTTTTTCTGCCGTGGCTGGAATTTGTTTGCGGGGCAATGCTTGTCTGTGGTGTGTTCATTGATGCTGCTGCAGTCATTCTTGTAACCATGCTGCTGGTTTTTATTGCAGCTTTGTCTGCGAATCTTTATCGCGGAATAGACGTAGCTTGTGGTTGTTTTTCAACAGATGCTTCCACTGCCTCCAATATGCAGATGACAATATTACGGGATGTAGTCCTGCTTATGTTGGCCGGGCTGTCTTTGAAGCTCAGGAAGTCGGATATAATTTAACCTGATTGATATTTAATCTTTTTTTTAGGCCGCATTTATGCGGTCTTTTTTATTGAAAATCTGCAAATGTGAAATTGCGGGAAAATAAAAACAGTAATTCGTCAGAGTTTTGAATGATCTGTTTTTCAAATACAACAAATTAAAATATTCAATATACTTAAATCGTATTTATTTATGCTTTTAAACAGTAATCCAGCTATGGTAGTTAAACTGAAAGCCAGCAGTAAACCTGAATTACAATTCAACAAACTCATGACGGAGCTACGCACTATGAAGCTTAGACCATTGGGAATAACTAAGGACATACTCGAGAGTATCGGATTGAACATTACCCATACATATGACGATCTTGTTTTTGTGGAAAACAACCCTTTTTTAATTCAATTTGATGATGAAAATCCCAGCTACCTTAAAATTTTTTTCCACGCTGACTGCACTGACGAAGCAGTTTCCGAGATTGAAAAATTATTGATCGATGCAGCAAGTAAACGAGATTTCTCAATTGCAATTAGTGGTCGTTTTGACATGGAGCAAAAAGAAGGCACAGAGGAAATTGAATTAAAATTTCTCACATAAAAGTGACCCAGGAACTTTAAATCATATCATAATAATATAAAGAAATCCCCTGAACTGAATCGCCCCCCATTGGATGAACAAGGTAAGATAGCCCCTTTAGGCTACGAACCTTTCACCTGATGGGGAGCTTTCTTATGTCCATGGCGGACTTAACTATCGGCTCCGAACAGCCATGTAATTTGTGCCACAAAGACGTAACTGTGTATCGTCCAATTTGACTGTAGCTCCATATGTAACCTTAACCCGGAAGGCATTACCTGCATATTACATGAATGTCCTCGAAAATAATTTTTCGGGGCATTTTCATTTTTAGGGCTGACTAGGCTAGATGGGATGTTTTTTTGAATTTTAATTCCACCCATATAATTATCAAGCTCGACATAAATCATTAAGCCGGGTTATTGAGGAAACAAAAGGAGGAACACTTATGAAAAGAAATAAATGGATGTGCTTTGGTCTACTGCTGTTTATTCCCTGCATGTTTGGCTGTTGGAATAACGTGTCGGCGTCAGAGTTGCGGAATCAGGATGTTAATGAAAAGGCTGTACAGGCAGCGGATTCCTTTGTGTTGCCTGGGGAGTTTGAGGCTATTGAATCAGTGTGGCTGGCTTATCCTTGTTACGATAATTTGGCTGGGCGCCCGATATCTGAGGTTCAGGGGGCCATGATCAAGGCATTGGCACCAAATCACTACATTGATCTGCTTGTACAGGATGAGGACGACCGTGCAAAAGCTGAACAATGGGTTGCATCGTTAGAAATACCCGAGGGAAAAGTGCGTTATCATTCCGTCCCGCATACCGATGTTTGGGTTCGGGATATGGGGCCTATTTTTCTTTCCAATAGAAAGGGGGGGCTTCGAGTCGCAGATTTTGGGTTTAATGAATGGAGCTACAGCAACCCCACCGACCCGGACGCGATGGAGGACGAGCGCGTGGACCGTCTGGTTGCGCGTGATTTGAAATTACCCATTGTTCGTTCTTCTTTGATCAGTGAAGGCGGTGATCGCGAGTCGAACGGTCGTGGCACATTGCTCACCACAGAGGCTGTAGAACTGCAGCGTAATCCAAGCATGACAAAGGAACAAATTACCGACGAGCTTAAACGCGTTTGCAATGTTCGAAATGTCATCTGGCTGAAGCAGGGTCTGGCTGATGATGATCTGACGTATTATGGACCGTTGCCAAATGGTAAGCTGCCGGTGATGACTACCGGCGGTCATATTGACGAATACGCACGTTTCGCCGACCCGCATACCATTCTACTTGCCGAGGTTTCGGAGGCCGAACGAGACGAAGATAAAGTTGATGCCATCACCTATGAACGTATGGAAACCAACTATAATATTCTCAGCCATGCTGTGGATCAGGATGGGCAACCATTTACTATTGTACGAGTCCCTATCGCTGAACCTATTGAAGTAACCGTGACCGACAAAGATCCGATTTATCAGAAATTGGCAGAATTGGAGTACGTAAAAGGTTATACATTCAAAAAAGGCGAACCCGTAACCATCGTTTTGGCTGCCAGCTACATGAATTTTTTGGTTGCTAATGATGTTGTTTTGGTCCCGACCTACTGGAAGGAGGGGCGTAGCGAACGTATGAAAGAAAAAGATGCACGGGTGCAGCAAATTTTTGAAAAGGTATTTCCCAATCGCAGAATAGTCCGGATTAATCCTGAAAATGTAAATGCCGGTGGCGGTGGTATTCATTGCATTTCTCAGCAGATGCCGAAAAGCCGCTAATCCATAGCTGTACGAAGTTATGTCTATTGGAAAATCGGGAAAAGTTTTGGCTGGGATTGCGGTTGGTCCCTGCAAATAATCTGTGGACCTATTGCCGCTATTTTTACATTAGTCCTCTGGAACTCTCCAGCTATGTTGCAGGAAGGCCACTTATGCAACGATCATGTGCGTATGTTGTTAATATCCCTCCCAAATATTCGGTAGCCCAAGTTGTTGGTTTTATAAAAGGTAAGAGTGCAATTCACATTGCCCGTGAAATCGAAGGTCGAGCACGCGTTTACGCGGGGCAAGGCTTTTGGGCCAGAGGATACTTTGTTTCTACCGAGGGTCGTGATGAAAAAGTGATTCGGGAGTACATTGAAAGCATCATGTGATATTGGTGGGAGATGGGGTGCAGCTGCAAGAAGGGGTTATTGAGCGTTTTCCTTTGAATCATATAATAAATATATAGCAACTGATTTCAAGGAGGAAAAATGTTATCCTGGTATTTCAAAACCAATTTGCTGGTCCGGATAATAGTCGGACTTATACTTGGTGTCGTGGTCGGGTTGATAATGGGGCCGCAGGCTGAAATTTTCTCCCCGGTGGGGGATATTCTGGTCCGTTCATTGAAAATGATTGTGATGCCGGTGATCATTTCCACAATCATCGTGGGAGCAGGCAGCGTAACCCCCAGTCAGTTGGGAAAGGTCGGTGCGAAATGCATGGGAATTTATATGCTGACAACAGCCTTTGCCGTAGTCATAGGTTTGTTTTATGGTAATCTTTTTCATCCCGGCAAGGGGCTTGAGCTTGCTGCCGGCAGTGTAACCCTCGCCCCTATTCCTTTCAATGAAACCTCCTTCTGGGATGTCCTGATCATGGTCATCCCCACTAATCCTTTTCAGGCCATTGCTGAAGGCGATGTGCTGGCAACCATTTTTTTCTGCATTTCCATGGGAATCGCCATTTCCATCCTGCGCCACAGCGAGGATGAACGTATCAAAAATGCCGGTGATTCCCTCTTTTACCTGTTTGAGGGGCTGGCCGAGGTTATGTACATCGTGATCGGCTGGGTATTGGAATATGTCCCCATCGGCGTGTTCGCCCTCATTGCCGTTGTTTTCGGCTCGCAGGGAGCCGGTGCTTTTGGCCCATTGGGAATGGTTGTATGTGCAATTTATATTGCTTTCGCCACCCATGTTCTTGTGGTCTACGGGGGCGGACTGCTGTTTTTCGGAGTAAACCCTATTGTCTTTTTTCGTAAAATAAAAACTGCCTCCATTGCCGCATTCGTAACCAGAACAAGCAGCGGGGTGCTGCCCATCAGCATGGAAGTTGCTGATAAGGAGCTGGGAGTGGACAAGGGAATTTATTCTTTTTCCCTGCCTCTTGGAGCGACTGTCAATATGGATGGCAC
Source organism: Maridesulfovibrio sp. (assembly GCF_963678865.1). Taxonomy (NCBI): domain Bacteria; kingdom Pseudomonadati; phylum Thermodesulfobacteriota; class Desulfovibrionia; order Desulfovibrionales; family Desulfovibrionaceae; genus Maridesulfovibrio; species Maridesulfovibrio sp. The sequence continues at coordinate 342,101 of NZ_OY787459.1, forward strand.
TGCAATCTATCAGGGAGTATGCGCGCTTTTTATTGGATTTGCCATTGGTGAACCCCTGACATTCAACCAGCAGATGACCATAATTGGAACTACTGTTCTGGCTTCGCTAGGGACAGCCGGTATTCCCGGATCCGGGGCAATCATGCTTATGATAGTCCTGAATTCCGTGGGATTGGATGTTACGCCCGGCTCACCTGCGGCATTGGCTTACGCCATGATTTTCGGCATTGACGCTCTGCTCGATATGGGCCGCTCCTGCACAAACGTAACCGGTGACCTTGCCGTTACCTGTGCCATTGCCAGTAGTGAGAATGAAATCAATCGTGAATGCTGGAGTAATATCTCAAAGTAGATGTTCAACCCATGAATACCGGGAGAAAACAGGTTATGAACGCATTACTTGAGATGCGTGATATTGTTAAGGAATTCCCAGGAGTAAAGGCTCTTGACGGGGTTTCGCTAACAGTTGAAAACGCTGAGATACACGCAATCTGCGGAGAGAACGGAGCAGGCAAATCAACGTTAATGCGCGTCCTGTCCGGGGTTTATCCGCAGGGATCGTTTTCCGGGGAAATCCTTATTCAGGGCAGCCATGCCGATTTCAGGAATATCCGTGACGCTGAAGGGGCCGGTATCGCCATCATACATCAGGAACTGGCCCTGATTCCGGAGCTGTCCATTACCGAAAACATTTTTCTCGGCAATGAGGTCGCGGAAAAAGGAATTATCGATTGGCCGGCAGCCACTTCCAAAGCCCGCAAGTTGATGGACAGGGTCGGGCTGCACGAAAATCCGGATACCCCGGTCAAGAATCTCGGGGTGGGCAAGCAGCAACTGGTGGAGATAGCCAAGGCCCTAAGTAAGGATGCCAGACTACTCATTCTTGATGAGCCGACAGCGGCTTTGAATGAAGATGATTCAGAGCAGTTGCTGGAACTGTTGCGCGGCCTTTGCGCAAAGGGAATGACCTGCATTATGATCAGCCATAAATTGAATGAGGTTCGGGCTGTTTCCGATGCAGTTACCATCATCAGGGATGGGCGGACCGTTGAAACCCTGCGTCCCGGGGGGGCTGAAAAGGATTGGCTTGATGAAGACAGGATCATTCGCGGCATGGTCGGAAGGGCTCTGACATCCCGCTTCCCGGAACGAACGCCGGATATAAAAGATGTATTTTTTGAGGTCAGGGACTGGACTGTGCGTAAACCGGATGTCCCTGAAGTATACGCCTGCAAGAATATGGATTTTTCTGTCAGACGCGGGGAGATAATCGGGTTCGCAGGGCTCATGGGGGCCGGGCGCACAGAACTTGCCCGTTCCATATTCGGTCATTCCTATGGAATCTTTGAGCGGGGGACAATTCTCAAGGACGGCAGGGAGATCGCGCCGCGCACGGTTGCAAGGGCTATTGCCGAGGGGATGGCCTATATCTCGGAAGACCGAAAAAGTCTGGGACTTAACCTGCTGGACGACATCAAGACTTCCATCGTTTCCGCCGCGTTGCAGCGCATAGTGCACATGGGCTGCCTTGACTTGAAGCAGGAGTTGTCCGTAGCCGAAAGCTACCGCAGTTCACTGGATATCAAGTCAGCAGGGGTGGATGTCAACGTTGCCACACTTTCCGGAGGAAACCAGCAGAAGGTTGTTCTCGGCAAATGGCTGTTTACCGATCCTGATCTGCTCATCCTTGACGAACCGACCAGAGGCATCGATGTCGGTGCGAAATACGAAATCTATAAACTCATTTTTCAACTGGCGGAAGAAGGCAGGGGTGTGATTGTCATCTCCTCGGAGCTTCCTGAACTGCTGGGGCTGGCGGACCGGATATACACAATCAGGGAAGGTGAGATCAGCGGAGTTTTGGACAAGGCCGAAGCCGATCAGGAAAAACTGATGCGGCTGATGACCACTTTCACGGAAAAGGAGATGCGCAGTGGAAAATAGCAAGAGTCTTTTTACGGGCAACATCAGACAGTTCGGAATGTTGTTCGCACTTGTGGCCCTGACGGTCTTTTTTCAAGTCAAAACAGACGGACTGGTCCTGACTTCCGCAAACATGCTCAACCTGCTTAACGGAAATGCATATATCCTTGTGCTGGCCATCGGTATGGCACTGGTTATTATTGCCGGACATATAGATCTTTCCGTAGGTTCCGTAGCCGCCCTGACCGGGGTAATGACGGCCATTGCCTTGCGGGACTGGGGATTTTCCCCGGTGCAGGGGGTGATGTTTTGTCTGGTCATGGGAGCAGCTATCGGCGCGTGGCAGGGATTCTGGGTGGCTTATGTGGGCATCCCGGCTTTTGTGGTTACCCTGGGTGGTATGATGCTTTTCAGGGGGGCCAACCAGCTTATCGGACAATCAAATACCATACCGGTTCCCGCTGATATTCAATTTCTGGGTGCGGGATATCTTCCATCCATAGGTCCGGATACCGGTTTTAACAACCTGACCCTGATGCTGGGGGCTGCGGCAATACTCTGGCTTGTTGCAAGTACACTGATATCCCGGCGTGCCGCCATCCGTTTCGGTGGTTCTTCTGCTGCTCCGGGGCTGGATATGCTTCGGATCGCAGGTTTAAGTGCGGTAATCCTTTTCGCCACCTATCTTTTCGCCAGCGGACGTCCCGGTACTTCCTTTCCCTTTCCTGGCCTGATCCTGCTCTGCCTGACCCTGAGCTACAGTTTTATTACCAAACGTACTGTCTTCGGTCGCCACATCTATGCCGTGGGCGGGGCATTGCATGCGGCGGAGCTTTCAGGGGTCAATTCCAAACGAATTGTTTTTCTGGTCATGGTTAATATGTCGGTCCTTGCATCGCTTGCCGGGCTGATGTTTATTGGCCGGGCAACAGCCTCTGGTCCTTTTGACGGAATGAACTGGGAGCTTGATGCCATATCCGCCGTATTTATCGGCGGGGCGGCGGTAAGCGGCGGAGTAGGCACGGTTATCGGTTCGGTTGTTGGCGGATTGGTCATGGCCGTGCTTAATAACGGATTACAGCTCATGGGCGTGGGGGCTGACCTGACTCAGGTGGTCAAAGGTCTTGTTCTGCTTTTGGCCGTAGCTTTTGATGTCTACAACAAGACGCAGGGTAAACCTTCTCTGCTGGGGTTGATCTTTCGGTCACATGGCGCAAGTGGCGGAGCAGGGGCGCGTAAACCGGCCTTTGCAAGACCGGCGGTGGTTGCGATTACGGTAGCAGTGATTGCCGGATTGGGGATAGCCGGTGCCGGGCTGTTTGGTAGCGGGAAGGATTTTACTGATAATGCCGCAGTTTCTCTTGCAAAGGGAGATTTTGTAGGTGTGGCCATGCCTCAGAAAACTTCTGAAAACTGGGTGCTGGCTGAGAAGGAATTCAAAAAAGCCCTTACCGATGCCGGACTTCGTTATGATGTGCAGTTCGCAAATTCAGGTGTGGCTGAGCAGCAGAACCAGATTCTTACTATGGTCGCCAAGGGTGCTAAATATATTGTCATCGGAGCTATTGATGGGGCGCAGATAGGCTCTCAGGTTAAGGAAGCAAAAGAGGCCGGAGCTAAGGTCATCGCTTATGACCGCATGATCAAGAATTCCGCTGATGTGGATTACTACGTGGCTTACGACAATTTCCAGATAGGGGTCCTGCAGGGGCAGGCATTGCTGGAGGGATTGAAAAAATTGAAAGGCACGCCTCCATGGACGGTGGAGTTGATCGCAGGTTCCCCGGATGATTCCAACAGCCTGATATTTTTTAAGGGAGCGATGAGTGTCCTCAAGCCTCTGATTGATGATGGCTCCCTGATCATAAAATCAGGTCAGACTAAATTTTCTCAGGCCTCGACCCAAGGCTGGAAGGCGGAAAATGCCCAGCGGCGTATGGATACCATTCTCGCTGGTACATACCGGAATGGTAATCTTGACGGAGTGCTGGCACCCAATGATACCATGGCCCGGGCCGCCATCACCTCGGTCAGGGCGGCGGGCAAGGATCTACCGGTGGTGACAGGCCTTGATTCAGAGGTTGAATCCGTAAAATCCATCATGCGTGGAGAGCAATATGCAACTATAAAAAATGATAGCAAGAATTTGGTCCGTGCTACAGTTTCCATGGTGGACGCGCTCAGCCGAGGTGAAAGTCCCGAAATAACCGACACTACAAATTACAATAACGGTGTGAAGATTGTACCGGCCCTGCTGCTGAAGCCTCAGGTCGTGACTCTGGATAATGTGCATGAAGCATTTAAGGATGATCCCGTTCTGAAGGATGTTGTTAAATAATATTGGGTGTAGCTGTACCACTAGTTTTTATTGATGATTGACTAGGGCAATCAAGGGTGACAGCACCAACAGGATTCCTGTCAGCACTATTATTTGGGGTTGCAGTCCCCGGTATTTGGTCAGGGCGTCCACTTTGTAAACAAGAAGAACGGGAATAAAGCAGCCGATGACAGCAAAAATAGGACTGCAGATGCTGGTGAAATAAAGAATCGGAAAATCGACTATGGTCGCGGTCCAGCCGAGCAGCACTATAAGAGCCACAACCCCGGCGGAGAGCATGCTCATGTTAACCGACTCCTTGGATCTGTTTCCAAGGAAAAGGTTGAAATAAAGCCCGACACAGGCTTCATGCAGTCCGAGCAGCACTCCGAAAAAGGAAGTGGTTACAGCACAAATGTCTATGGTCACTCCCAGAGCAGGGACAAATGTTCCTGGTATGACCTTGGCCATTATCGCCAAAAAAGATGTGTTTTGTACAAAGGCGTTGTAGGCATCCTGATGCGTTATGGACATGGTGCATGAAAATGCAAATAAAAAGACCACACTGGCCAGAATTAGAAAGGCGCGGTTCATTATCTGAAATGCTTTTTCCCGGGCAACAGTGATGTCCTCGTATTCGGAGCGTACATAGACTACCATTGGGCTCAATGATTGCAGAAACAGAATCGAGGTCATGGCAAAGGGCAGTGTCACGATAGTCTGTGAGAGCATGTTCCAGATGGAAGAAATGTCTTTTATATTGTCGAAATCCCATTGGGGAGTGATCATCAAGGCAAGAATGATCAAAGATGAAAGGATGACGACGACAAGAACCTTGGACAGGTGAAACAGCAAATTCTTACTTGCAAAAGCGAGAAAAACCAGAAAACAAATCAACAGCAGGGCATATAGATGGTTTGTGGACAACAGCCCCTCAGTCAACCCTGCACTTTGGATATAGGAAGCACTGTCATTCGTGACAGTTTCACTGTACACGCAGAGCCAGATCAGAAGCATTACAAAATATATGATGCCCAGTGCCGCTCCCGATTTGCTGCCTAGATATTCGCTGATGGTCGTTGGATAGTCCGAGGCATCCCGAGACTCGATTAGGGTATTTATGTACATTCGCTGAAACAGGTATAAGGCTGGATAGGCAATGAGGATTGCCAGCAGAAATGTCCACAGCCCGACAAGTCCGGCCTGAATGGGCAGGAATACGATCCCCGCCCCGATTCCCATGCCGATATTAACAGCAACCCATCCCCAGTCTTTTGAATTCATTTTCATGTGTGCGCACCTTTGCGGTTATAGCTGATTTTGAAAACAGGCACTCTGCATGAACATGAGTGTCGATGGAACAAATCCCTGTTACAACTATTATAGATTAAGAAGTCATAATTTTCAGTATAACGTCATCGGTCTGCTTCATTCCGCAACTGGCCAGCTCTCCTATGTTGCGGATTGTGGCTTCCACATCGCTGCCTACAATTCCATCACCTCCATGAAGATCCTTGTGGTAGGAGGCCAGAGTGGCGGAATCGAAGGCTGCGTAAATGCCGGTGGCGATTTTCATGGCACAGGAAGGTTTTGCGCCGTCGCAGATCACACCGGAAATGTTTCCCAGAGTGTTTATAATGGCGTGGGTCACGGTAGTATAATCTTCGCCGAGCAGGAAAGTAATTGCCCCGCTGACACCGGCTGCAGCACACATGGCACCACAATAAGCGGACAGGCGACCTACCTGAGTCTTAATGTGTACTGTGCAAAGATGGGACAGAAAAAGGGCTCTGATCAATTCTTCATCGGATATTACTTTCATCCGAGCATACATGATCACGGGCAGTGAGGCGGTCATGCCCTGATTGCCGCTGCCGCTGGTGGTCATTACCGGAAGAGGACAGCCGCTCATCCTTGCGTCACTTCCTGCGGCAGCGTAACTGGCACAGCGGTTCCGGATATCGTCTCCGTAAATTCCCTGTTCGATATTTTTAACGATACTGCTGCCGATGTTCACTCCGTAAGTATTTTGCAGCCCCTCATCCGCAATAGTGGTGTTGAGTTCTATTACCTGTTCGAACAGCGGTCGGATCAGATCTAAATCTATGTCTTTGGCTAGCTGGTAAATCAGCTGAACCGATAGGATGGATCGGTCTTCCTGGGTTGTATTGAAATTTTCCGGGCTGAATCCACGGTCAAGAATAATTTGTCCGTTTTTGACCACCTTGGTGAGGTTGGTGTGCAGGTACTGCACTTCCACGAGAGCACTTTTGTCTCCGGCAAAAGCTTCAACCCGTACGTAAAGTTTAACCGGAGTATTTTCATGGACGATTTCAAATGATACCTTTTTAAGGTATTCCCTGACATTTTCCATGTCATGTTCGGTGACCGAACTGATGACCATCAAATCTTTTTTGCAGTCCCCGGCAACAATGCCCATGGCTGCCGCAGTCTCAATACCGATCATTCCTCCGCTGTTAGGCACAACAACGCTTTTTACATTCTTTATTATGTTCCCGGAAACAAAGATTTTTACGTGTTCAGGTTGTTCTTCCAGAACCTCTTTGGCCTTGGCGGCAACCAGAGCAATGGCAATTGGCTCTGTACACCCCTGCGCTGGAACTATTTCCTCATTCAGAATATTTAATACTTTTTTGATGGTATCCTGTTTATTCGGCATTCATTTCTCCCTGAATAATTCCGGTTTTATTACGGTATTCCGGTTGGTGACTTCTTGTATGCGACTGAAATTAATAACACCTTGAATATATAGATACAAGATATTATCTTCAACAGCTTGTTGTCTTAATATCCTTGGGGCGTTATTGATAAGAAAAATTAAAAATAGTAATTATTTTGGCAGTTGTTTATTTTTAAAAATACAAAAAAGAGCACAGGAAAATGAAACGTTTTTTCTTCCGGACTATTGCACTTGTTTGTTGTATTCAATTTTTAATAGGTTCAGAGGCTCCTCTCTTATGGGCCGGACAACCTGAGCGGACTGATAGCAGCCCTTCAAAGTTTTTTCTGCATGCCGAAACTATTACTGTACAAAAGCTGGATACCATTGAGAAACAACTTCAGGCGTATCTGGACAGTGACGAGAGTTCTCTTTCAGACCGATTGCGAAATAACCTGATCGACCTAAGCATGTGGGGGCCAATGGCGGGATGTAGTCAGTGGTTTCTTGAAACCCTTGGTGATAGCGGGACTGCTCGCAATATTTTTTTCTTTGCCATGCCGCTTGTAAAATGGATGAGTGAACCGTTCATTTTTCCGGTGGAAACAGAAGGCGCTGATTCCCGAAAAGAAGTGAATACGGTCTTCAACCTGATTTCCCGCCTGAAAAAGGACGGAATGGAATCCAGTCTGGACAACGTGGGCGACGCCTCTCTTTCACCGCAGGATGCACGGGATTACCGCAACTACTATCTCAAACTCATAGAGCAATTTGTCCGCGATAAAAATATCCCGGAACTGGCCGTGTCCCTCAAATTTTCCGCATTGGTCCATAATCAGGAAAGTGCAGTGGATATGGCCGATCCCCAAAAAGCAGCAGCTAAAAGAAAAGAAATCAAATCCGCACTGGTTGCCTTGCTTGAAGCGGCAAAACAATCCCCCAAAAAGTTATTTCTCCGTATCGACATGGAGGAATATGTCTTCAAGGACATGACCTTGGAAATATTCAGGGAAGTTGTTGAGGAAAATCCGTCCCTGATCCGTAACCATGACGGCAGCTTGCGTCTGGGTGTCGTTATTCAGGCTTATCTGCGCGACTCCGCAAAAGATGTGGTAGCTCTCGCCAAGTGGGCGCAGATGAAGGGCTTCCGGGTTCCGATCAGGTTGGTCAAGGGAGCCTACCTTGTCCATGAACGGGAAGAAGCTCAGGAAGAAGGCCGGAAAAGCCCGGTCTGGAATTTCAAGCCATCAACAGATGCTAATTACGAAGGATTATGCACATACATGCTGCTCAATCGGGATGTCATTCAGCCCGCATTTGCTACACACAATATTAGAAGCATCGCTCATGTAATGGGCCTTGCCGAAACTCTGGGGATTTCTTCAAAGGATATCGAGCTGCAAATGCTCTACGGCATGGGGGATCCGATCAAGAAAGCAATTGTTGCTATGGGATATTCCATGCGCGAGTATATCCCGGCAGGGTCACTGGCGAGAGGATTGAAATACGCAGGCCGTAGATTCCAGGAACTTGCCAACAGCGACAATGCACTGGCTCGGACTATGCGAGGTGATTTTACGTCAGTAGACGGAACGGCTCCGGAGTTTAAAGGCGAAGAGGATATTAAGGATGGTGAATTCATAAGGCAAGTAGTGCAGGAAGCTCTGGTGCAACTGTCAAAATACATCCAAAAGACTTAGGCATAGAAACATCTTCATGATTACAGTTGCAACCAGCGAAAGAAGAATTAATACCCCCGCTGGGGAAAACAGGTGTTTTGTAGAATGCCCGGTGTCCTTTTGAATTTAGTAACACAGACAAGATGGCATGATTATCAGTTCTGCGTCATTATCGGTTATCTATATGAAAATAGTTGGCTACATCCTTCAGGGCAAACATATCATCAGTAGTTTATATTCTCCTGCATGAGATCGTTTTCCCAACAAACGCACAGATGAAGCCCGGAATAAAAACCAGAAGTGAAGTTCCAACCCGGAAGTGATTTTTCTTCAATTTGAGGGGTATCCCCGTGAATATCCCATTGTAAATTTACGGAATTTGGATTTTGCGACAACCCGACACCGATGGCCTTTAGATAAGCTTCTTTGGCCGTCCAGAGTTGGTAAAAGGCAGACTTCATTTCCGAAAGTGATAGCGATTTTAAAAATCTGAATTCTTCCGGGGTACAGATGGTTTTCAGCATGGTGATAATGTCCGGCTGCGTTCGTTCGTATTCAATATCAATCCCGATCCTCCCTGTGCGATGGATAGCTAAAGTAAGGCTGTTGGAACTGTGCGACATATTAAAGTCGGTCAAAGGTGGGTTGCTTTTTTGTTGACCTAAAAACAGTTTTCCATGTGAAGTGTATCCGATACGAATTTCTTGAGGAGGTTCAGAAAGTTCTCCCGCAAGCCATAGACGAAGCAGGACCCTACGCGCAGTATATTCTTCTCGATGCCGGGCAAACTTGTATTTCCCCGCCCGTGAACGTTCTTGAGGGGACAAGATATGTCCATGCTTGATCAGTCGGCATCGATCTTCGGGTAAGCGCACCACAATAATGTCCACCCCTTCAGCCGGTTGAAATAATGTCGACAGGTCGCATCCGAATTCAAGAGCCGTTTCGATCAGCCGATTAGGGCGATTATTCATTTTTCCCAATAAATCCCGAGTCAAGATAGTAGTTCATATACCGCCTGAACAGCTGCGCAAGATCCATATCCTTCTGGGTATGCGTAGTTGGGTGAAGTTCCAGAAAGTTGTTTTCCAGAGGATCTGGGAAGCATGGAGTTTCCTCCGTGTATAACCCCTTGAGCATGTGCAGCGCAGAACCTTCCGGAGCTTTCTCCAGATACTCGGCATACCATTCTTGATGGCTGGTAATTTTGACCGGATATCCATTGTTCTCAATGTGGCTTATTAGTTCTGTCCAGGTTAACCGCAGAACCCCGCTCAAGTTCCAGCTTCCGTGTGCGGCTTGGGGCATGTTGATCAGTCTGATTATTTCAGACGCCAGAAAATCTACCGGTGTAATCTCAAGTTTTCGGTCCCAGTCAGGAGCGACTCCGGTTTCAGCACAGGCCCGGATGAGTAGGGAAAGATGGTTCCGGCTGTGGTCAACTAGTCCGCTCCGGGAGTGCCCGGTCACGTATCCGACCCGCAGGATACGTGCGTCGAAGTCGTGCCTGCGCATGCGCTCCGTAAACCGTTCACCGGTCCATTTGCTCAACAGATAGCCCGACCAGTTCGGATCAGGCTGATCCTCCGCAGCAACAGCCCCTGTGGTGGAGATGAAATCGAATCGTCGGATGCCTGTCTTGACCGCAAGTTGGATGAGTTCCAGTGTCCCGAGAACATTGGCTTGCCTATGCTGGGCATATCCATACAGATGATTGACCATGGCACCGCAGTGCAGGATATGTCCGACGGTGTTCGTAATAACGTCGAGATCCAGTTCTTCCAACGCAAGGCCGGGAGCGGCCAGATCCATCTTACAAACCCGCAACAGTTTACGAGCTTCCGGCTCAAGGCTGATGTTGCGGGTGTTCAGAGCTCTATCCAGTGTTTGTGCCGGGTCAAGGCCGTCTTTTGGCCGGACCAAGGCAATGACCGGCTGTTTTTTACTGCATAGCAGTTTTTTCAGAATGTGAGTCCCTACAAATCCGCCTGCGCCCGTAAGCAGAACCGTCTTTTTGTCGGCATTAACGCGCAGTGACGGACCTGACTCCCAGTCTATGAGCAAGCGTGAGTCTTTATATGCCTGATCAATGGAGGTGTCCTTTTGTGCTCCATGTTCATCGTCTTTGCACAATTCTGCAAGGTACCCCAACGTTGGTTTTTGCAAAAAGACCGGTAATTTTATTTCATGACCCTTTTCTTTGCGTAACTCTACAATCATCTGCATGAGCAGAAGCGAATGTCCTCCATACTGGAAAAAATCACTGTCCGGGTTAAATTGATCAGGCTCCTGCCCGAGCAACCGCGCCCAAAGTTCCGCCAATTCCTGTTCAGTTCGATCAAGTTTTATCTGAGTCCGTGATCCAGGGGAGGATATTCCGCCCAGCATGCTGAATTCCGGTTCTGGAAGGGACTTGCGATCCACTTTTCCGCTCGGGGTGACCGGAAGTTGATCGCGCTTGAAAATTTTCGCCGGGACCATATAGCTCGGGAGTACTTTTTTTAGGGCCGTTTGGATTTCTTCCGGATCAGGAGAGTCGGCATCTCCTGCGTAGTCGGCAATGATGCACGGACCCTGCGGACTTTGTTGAAAATAGCGCGCAGCAGCAAACCGGACTCCTTCCAGACGCATGATCGCTGATTCAATTTCTCCGAGTTCGACCCTGAATCCTCTTATTTTTATTTGGTGGTCAGTACGCCCATGGTATTCCAATAAATTTTCCTGCCCCCAAGCAACGATATCACCAGTGCGGTAAAGCCGTTTTTCCGGAATCAATTCCGAAGAGATAAACCGTTCGTCCGTTCTTTTAGGCTCGCGCAGATATCCTTCGGCCAAGCAATCTCCGGCAATGTGCAACTCTCCGCACAGTCCGTTCGGTACAGGCATTCCGGCCGGGTTGAGCAGGTAGTAGCGGGTATTGCTGATTGGGAATCCGATAGGCACAATATCCGGTCCTTGTCCGGGGGCTTTTTCCGGGCAAGGTTGTGCGCTGCTTTCCCCAGTTTCCGTGGGACCGTATAGATTGTGGATTTCTACGTTGAGTTTGCGTTTGCAGCGGTTGACCAGAGTTTGGGGCAACCCTTCACCACTGCAGAAAATGCGTTTTAAATGCGCCAGTTCGATTTCTTCTCCACTGTCAAGGTAGTCGAGAAAAATAGACAGCATCGCCGGTACGAAATGAACGTTGTTGATTCTTTCCGACTCGAGCAGACCCAGTATGCAGGCCGGGTCCCGGTGGCAGTCCGGACCGGACACAATCAATGTTGCTCCGCAGGTCAGGGGCCAGAATATTTCGCCCACCGAGACATCGAAATGGCAGGGGGTTTTAAATAAATATTTTTCCCCGGTCGTCAGTCCGTACTCACGTTGCATCCAGCAGACACGGTTTACCGCCGACCGGTGACCTACCATAACACCTTTGGGCATTCCCGTAGTGCCAGAGGTGTAGAGGATATAAGCCGGAGCATCGGGGGAAATTTCTTTCAGGTTTACGGACGAAGAGTTTGTAAGGCTGTCGAATCGAGTGAGAACGCGATCGGGAATACCTTGAATACTGTTTTCATCTTTGCAAATCACCAACGACGGGCGAGCGTGGCTGTAAATGCGGGACAGTCGTTCGGCAGGCATATCCGGGTCCAGAGGGAGGTAAGCGTAGCCCGCTTTGAGAATCCCGAGCATAGCCGGAACCATCTCGGGACCGCGTCTGAGATGGATTCCAATACAGTCTCCTGCCTCCTGCGGGGGGCCCACTTTTGAAAGCAGATCGTATGCCGTCTGATCGGAGAGCGCATCAAGTTGCCAATAATTAAGGGTCCTTCCATCATAGACAAGGGCCGGGCGATCATGATATTTTTTTGCGCAATCTTTAAAAAGTCTGCCGAGTGAAACTGCCGGGTACTCGGCTTCACTTCGGTTGGCCGTTATTTCCGCCCGGTCTGTCGGTAACAGGCCGGACAGTAAGCTGCGCAGCTTTATAGACGCGTCGGTTCCTGCCTGCTCGGCAAGTTTTTGGGCTCCATGAACAAAAATATCTATAAGGATTTCTGCCGTATGTCGTCCCGGTTTTTCCGGGTTGTATTCAAGTATGACCTCAAGTCCCTGCTCCTGCCTGTTAAAACAAAACAGCAGAGTATCGAATTTGGCACTTCCATTGAAAAGCTGCTCCAGCTCGTAATTCTGTCCCTGCCATGAGCCGTTCATGGACATGGAATTTTCCATGGCGAACAAGGCCCGGAACATAGGGTTGCCGCCCTGCCGATTTCGTTTGTCCAGCATTTCTGCAAGCGCATCCAGTGGAACTTCCTGCCGGTCCAGCATGGCCAGTGAATCGCGTTGGTTGTTATCTATCAGGCTGTTCAAGGTTGTTGTGTCTGTAAACCGGGTGCGAAACGGAGCGGTCACTACCAGAAATCCTATCAAGTCGTCTGCGTGCGGGAATAGGGGGCGTGAGGAAACCGGAACTCCTACGGTCAGGTCGTCCTGTCCGCTCAAGGCAAATATGGAAGACTGGTACAGTGCCAGCAACAGGGCAAAAAGAGTGGCATTTCTTTCCCTAGCTAGGCTGGAGAGTTTGCGTATTGTGTCGTGATCAAGATGACGGCGGACCAGATTTTCCCCGGAGCTGTTTTTCATCAGAACTGAGTGCGGCCAATGAATTTCAGAATCCATGCCCTTGAAATGTTCAGCCAATTTTCGAAGATTTTTTTGTGAGTGCTGACTTTGTATGGATTCCCGCATGGCATGGGCGTAGTGGCGGTATTGCATGTGCGGCACCGGCAGAGGAGGTCTGCCGGTGGATACGGCGGCATAGCTGCGTCCAAGGTCCTTGAGCAGGACATCATAGGAATTGCCGTCAAAGACGATGTGGTGGATATTAAAATAGACAGCACTTTTCCCGTTAACGCTTTCAATCAATCGAATATCAAAAAGCGGATATCTTTCAAGGTCGAAAACCTGTTTTGCCCACCGGCTGCATGTTACAGAAATATCGTTTTCAGCCACCTTTTCGAGAGGGAGTGTATAAGGTTGATGCGCGTTGATCCGTTGAAACAATTCGCCGTGTTCAAATAAGAAGGTGGTCCTCAGGCTTTCATGCCGCTCCAGCAATCGGTTGAGCGCCTCTTCCAGAAAAGTATGATTCAGAGGACCGTCAAACCGCGCCAGAAACGGAACATTGTATGTCTCTGGCGGTTCGGCATGATAGGTGTAGTACATGGAGCGTTGTGCCGGGGATGCCGGGAACGTTGTCACTTGGTTTTTCGGACATGCGTCGGGGAGCGGAGCCTGTTGAAACTCTTCGTATTGCACAGCATCGCTGGCTTCAATGCATCGGGCCAGTTCTTCAAGTACCGGGTGTTCGAATACATCCTTGATGGAGAGATCCCGGGAAAACGCTTGCCTGCACAGCATGACCATGCGGGCTCCGAGCAGAGAATCTCCGCCGAGCATGAAGAAATTGTCGTGGGCACCCACAGACGTATAGTTTAACAGATCGGACCATATTCGTGCCAGCCGTCGCTCGGTCCCTGTCTTCGGAACCACCATATCATCGCGGTCCTGTTGATCCGGAACAATGTCCGGTGCGGGAAGAGCCTTGCGATCTGTCTTGCCCGTGGGAGACAGTTTAAAATTATGCATGTGGATAAAACGTGAGGGAATCATATATACCGGCAGGGTGCATGCGAGATGTTCCCACAGAACGCGTGTGGCGATGGGGTTGCCGTCGTTGGTGATATAGTAGGCTGCCAGTTTTTTTTCTTCTCCTTCTCCGTAAGCCAGCACCACGCTTTCACGAATGTCGGCATGCTTTTCCAGTATGGTTTCTATTTCTCCTGTTTCTATCCGAAAGCCTCTTATTTTGACTTGAAAATCAGCTCGTCCCAGATAATCGAGGGTTCCGTCCTGCCGACGCACCACAAGATCGCCGCTTTTGTACAGCCGCGAAGGGGCTCCCGGGCCGATCTCCTTAGCAAAAGGGGAGTCGATGAATCGTTCTCGATTCAGGTCGTCTCTTCGAAAATATCCGCGAGCAACACCGGCCCCTCCGATATACAGTTCACCAGGAATTCCCGGAGGCATCGGCTGCAACCTACTGTCCAAGACATAAAACGAAAGATCGGACAACTTCTCTCCGATGGGTGATAACGCGCTTTTGCGTTTGAGATCATCTGGGGCGACTTCATGAAATGTAGCATGTACAGTGGTTTCGGTGATGCCATACATGTTGATCAGACGAGGCGCATCCCATGGATGGCGCAACCACCATGATTCAAGTCGGGCGATGTTCAGAGCCTCACCTCCGAAAATCACATACCGCAGGGTCGTGCAGGAGTGTTCCGCATTTTTATCCGCCTCGGAAAATTGATAAAATGAGGAAGGAGTCTGACTCATAATCGTGACGCGTTCCCTGCGAACCAACTCATGGAAGCGATCCGGTTCACGTGAGGTGTTGTACGGAACAAACACGAGGCGCGCACCATGCAGAAGTGCCCCCCATATTTCCCAGACTGAAAAATCGAATGCATATGAATGAAAGCAGGTCCAGACATCCTCTTCATTAAAGTTGAACAGGGCTTCTGTTGTGTAGAAAAGGCGGACTGCGCAACCGTGTTCGAGCATTACCCCTTTGGGTTTTCCCGTGGACCCTGAAGTATAGATAACATAGGCCAGATTTGTATCCGTGGAGATGGGATCGGGCTGGGTCGCCGGATAGGAAGACAGATGCTCCCAACCAGTGTCCAGAGAGATTATGCCGTAGTCTCCATCCACCATGTAGAGCAGATTTTCCAAGTGGTGCTGTTGGGTAAGGATGATCCGGCAACGGGCGTCCTCCGCCATGAATTTGAGACGGTCTTCGGGGTATCGGGGGTCCAAAGGCACATAGGCTCCTCCTGCCTTTAGCACGGCGAGAATACCAATGATCATGTCCGGGCTGCGGTCGGTTGAAAGCCCGATCAGCTCATCTGGCCGCATTTTTTCTCCGGTGGTGAGTTCATACAGAGCGCGAATGGCGTGGGCTATTCTGTTGGAGCGTTCATCCAGCTCCTGATATGTCAATTCCCGTCCTTGACAACTGATGGCAATCCTTTCTGGGAATGCAGCGGCCTGCTCAGCGAAAAGTCCGTGCAGGGTGCGTCCTGTGCAATCGAACTGCTCCACGACATTCCAATTGATTAGTGCGTCCCGTCTTTCTTCTTCTGTGAGCAATGGAAATTCGAACAAGCTATGTTTCGGATTTTCGAGACAGTGTTCGAGCAGCATTGAGAGGTGAGCAGCCATTTGTTTCAAAAATTCCGAACTGAGAAGATTTGTATTTGCTGCTATAATGGGAGGTTCGTGCGACTCCGGTTTTTGAATAAAAAGAAGGACTTCGTCGTCCGAAAAAATATCCACGCTGTCTGCAACCGCGATTCGAAGCGATTTCCCGTTGATGGGAACGGTGCCGACTTCAGTGTCTGAATCGCAAGATCCGGGTGCTTCGGAAAGGATATTCAACAAATCTTGAAATCCGTTTTCTTGCGAGATGGATATGGAACGTCTGCCCGAAAGATTGAGGGTGGTGTTGTATTCTAGCCAATCCAATTCTTCCTGCCCGGAATACCTGGAAATCAGAGCCACCCATGCCGCAACCGTAATCAAACGGGCATTGGTGTCCGAGGAAAAATCTTTTATCTTTTTTAGGGTTGCTTTTGAAAGGGGGATGTCCGTTTGATGCGAAGAAAAGTTTGTATTCTGTGACATGAAAATTCCTGCATGTGAAACGGAGTGGTCACTAAGTGCCTAAGCTCATCTGGGCTCCTTGCAACTTTTCCGATTTAGAGTGTTATGCTGACGAAGTCGTACTCTTAAAAAATATGCAACTCTTTGGCGGTTTAATAGAAAATGAAGTTCAACATTTGTCTATTGCATGCGTTTCGTTTCAAAACCTGCAGCACTAAGTTTCTTTACCACGGAATCCACATGCTTGTTGTCCTTGGTTTCGATAATCAGTTCATAGGCTGTGGACATGGGCGAAGCTGCATGGAAGATGGGATCGTACTCAAGGTTGACCACCTCAGCACGGTTTTGCGCGATTATCCTTGCAATTTCAGGGTAAATGTCGCCGTGTCCGTTATGGGAAATCACGCGAATCTGAGCCAACTGTCCCTGATGAAACATGTCGCGTTCCAAAAGAACGGCAAAAAGACGGGCATCAATGTTGCCCCCCGTGATGGGCGTTGCGACTTTCTTCCCGGAAAACATGCCGCTATGTTGCAGGAGTGCGGCAACACCTACGGCCCCGGCTCCTTCTGCCACCAGCTTATGTTCACTCCATATGCGGGTGATGGCATGGGCAATGTGTTCTTCGTCTACCACAAGAACATCCTCCAAAAGACGCTCGTCAATGGACCATGGCAGTTGACCAGGAGTATGCACGGCAATCCCTTCCGCCAGCGTCTCGCCGCCGGTCCTGACCGGTTCATGGTGCATCATTTGATGCATAGCCGCATAACTCGCCGCTTCAACCCCGTAGACCTTCAGTTTGGGATTGAGATTCTTGGCCGCAGTTGCGCATCCGGCAATCAATCCACCTCCGCCCACAGGCACAAGCATAATTTCCGTCTCAGGCTGATCTTGCATGATTTCCAATCCCACCGTCCCCTGTCCGGCAATGACCAATGGATCATTGAACGGGTGAATGAAGGTCAGACCGTCCTTTTCGGCTTTATGCAATGCAAACGCCAGAGACTCGTCGAACTCCTTTCCATGGATGATTACATCGCCGCCTAGGCTGCGTGTACGGCGAATTTTTGTGTGCGGCGTTACTTCGGGCATGACGATTACCGAAGGGATTCCGAGCAATTTGGCATGGTAAGCCACGGCCTGTGCATGATTTCCCGAACTGGCCGCGATCACCCCGTGCTCCCGCTCTGTCCGGCTGAGTGTCACCATCTTATTGTAAGCCCCGCGCTCCTTGAATGCGCCGGTATACTGCATATTTTCAAGTTTGAGGTATAAGTCCGTCCCGGTCCGTTTGGAAAGCATGCCTCCCGCAACCAGTGGAGTTCGCTGAACATGGCCCCGAAGTCTTTGTGCTGCTTCCTGAATTAATTCCGGAGTCACGCACGGAGATTCTTTTCCGGCAAAGACCCTGCCGACCAAGCCCGGCATGGTCAGTATCACCGTGCTTGCCAAAAGCGTACGAATACAATCTCTTCTATTAATGCTTGTAGTGTCGAAATCCATTTCATTTCTCCGTGGCAATGGGACTATTCTTTAGCGATAGGAACCCGCATGCTTCGATCTTGAGTACCTTTCTGGTATTATAAAACGTCAATCTGTATGAAACGTTTGTAGGATATCCTTTTTTTTGTAATCTCAATTATCGGTCGATTCAAGGATAAAACTTTTTTTTGAATTCAACTAAGCAATCATCAATGCCTCCGGACCTTTTAATTCTGTCTTTGATCTCTGTTGTCTTATTGTATTTATGATATTTATTTTGGAAAAACAGTTCCCCTTTGCTTGAACCCTGCCTTCCAGCCATTGGTTCATAAACAGGGAGGCCGTCTCAGACAAAAAGTTTCCTCCTGCGAACAGATTATAATCTCCGGCGTAAGCATCGTTGTTTCCCAAGCTGAACAGAACAGGTTGATCCGGAAAACGGGACTTGATTTGAAACACGAAAAATCGGACGGTTTTGTAAATAAATGATTTCAGGGCCGCAGGGGATACAGATCCGTAGAGATTGTAAAAGGCCGCCGGTTTCGCTACCAGTCGATTGAAAAGAGTTGCATCACTGAACGGATTAAAATGTACGTCGCTTATGATTACGAAATCTGAAGATGAAACACCGCATCCGCTGTCCGCTCCAAGCAGTACTGGAGTAATACAGAGAAGGATCACCAACAGCAGGCAACTTGGAATTACCGATTTGCCTGCTGCTGGTGATGAAGTAAATTTGTGGTTCGACATAGTTATTGGCTACGGCTGTTTGAGAGGGGCGTTTTTACCTTTTGTTATTTTTGTGCAGTAAAAAGATAATGAAAAGTGGTCGCATGCAAAATATCTCAGTTTGTCTAGGTCTGTAAAGATGTAGTTATAAAAATAATTATGCAATTACTGCTACTGCGGTAGCCACTGACCCTAATGGAAAAGAGGTTAGTCTTGAAACATTGGAAGTTGATATTGTGATCGGGGAGCTCTGGTGTTGATAGGTTTACCGGCGGTGGACTGTCTGAGCGGGAAAAATTAATCATCTGCCAATTGTTCCCACTCGATGCCCATTTTGTCAGTGATGTGTTTTAAGGTGCCGTGGTCTCAATCCGGTTGTCTACCACAATATTTTTTTGTAGAAATTGTACGTGTTTGTAAATTAGGATAAAATTGGCGTTTTCCAGTCTCGAATAATTCACTGTTAGCTGTTGAGATTAATTAAGGGAAGATTTGGTGCTAGATAAATACAAAAGCAAATTTGAAAGCTATATCCGATCCGAGATGGTTCAAGATTCAGCTCATGATATTAACCATGTTCGTAGGGTTGTTAAAACAGCCAAAGAACTGTGCGATAAAGAAGAGGCAAAGCTGGAGGTCGTTTTACCTGCGGCATACTTGCATGACTGTTTTACCTTTCCTAAAAATCACCCAGAGCGAGTATCAAGTTCCAGAGTTGCCGCAGAAAAAGCGGAAGCGTTTCTTCTATCGATCTACTACCCGAAAGAGTACTTGGAGGAAATTAAACACGCAATTGTGGCACATAGTTTTAGCGCGGGAGTTAAGCCGAACACCGTTGAGGCTCAGATAGTCCAAGATGCGGATAGGCTTGATGCTCTCGGTGCGATCGGCATTTCACGATGCATTCAGGTCAGCTCAAGTTTTGGTGCCAGCTTGTATCACAGTGAAGACCCTTATGCTGAAAGCCGTGCACTTGATGATAAAACTTATGCTTTGGACCATTTTCAAGTAAAGCTCTTTAAACTGGCTGATCAAATGAATACGGCTTCGGCTAAACGAGAAGCCAAGAAAAGAGTTAAGTTTATGGAGTTATATATAGAGCAGCTCGCTACAGAGATGTAGAAAAAGCTTACAATGCGTTTAAGCGCAAGACCGTAACACTTAATCTGTAATCAATTACAACTTAATCAATTATTGAGTTAATCTTCCGCCAACTACTCCCATTCAATACCATTGCGTCAGCGATCCGTTTCAAGGTGCTGGGGCGCAATTTATCAGAGTTGTTTTTTCATCTGTGAAAAGCTGGCCTGAGTAATCCCCATCTTGTCGGCTATTTCCTGCTGGGTATGTTATTTCAGGTGGTTAACACCCGTTCTTTTCTCTTATATTACGTTCTCACCTGTAAAAAAAGGTGAGTAAAAGGTGAGTAGGGGAGATCCATTTTTAATGAAATTACGTCTGGATGAGTTTGTTTTATGCCCCCGTTTATCCCTTTTGAATTGTTGTTTTAAAGATTATTTACATCTAGTTAGTAATTAATCAATTCAAGGATAATTCTGTTTTTTAGTGTCCAAGTTTATTCTTTTCTGCTTTGTACTTCATTTGCTGCTCTCAAACCTGCCTTGAAACCCCATGTTGCTTCATAAGAGCGTAATAACGAGCCCTGGATAGTCCTGATATGCGACATCCTTGAGCGACATCGCCATCTGTGATTTCAACCAGCTTGATCAGGTAGTCTTTTTCTATTTCAGCAGTATGTGTATTGCGATATGTTTTTAGGTCCGGCAGACTTGTTGTTTTTGGGGCTGTCTCGATACGGGATGTTTTTGCAGTGGTCTGTACTATTGTTTGCCTTGCCAGCCGAGCGCGCATGCTTTTAGGCAGGTGGCGAGAGTGGAGAGTTGTTTCATTTCGACTGAGTGTAACGGCCTGTTCTACCGTATTTACTAATTCGCGGATGTTGCCGGGCCAGTCATATTGCAGGAGAACTTCCAGAAAATCAGGTGAAAAATCACGATAAGGCAGTTGGAATCGTTTGCAGTAGCGACGAATATGATGGCAGGCCAGTTCATTGATGTCTTCAGAAATGTCCCTGAGTGAGGGTAGCTGGATGTGGCTTCCAAGAAGTCTGTACAGAAGATCTCTTCTGAATTGCCCGTTTTCCACCATTGTTTCGAGATCCTTGTTAGTTGCAGCCAGCAGCCTGAAGTCACTGGCTGTTTCCTTGGCGCTGCCTACGGCCCGGAAAGTGCGTCCTTCCAATACTCTGAGAAATACCTTTTGAAGCGATAATGGAAGTTCGCCCACCTCATCAAGGAAAAGGGTGCCTCCGTCAGCCTGTTTGATGAGGCCCACCGAACTGCTGTCCGCACTTGTATAAGCCCCTCGTTCATGGCCGAAAAGTAGATTCTCCGCGAGTGTGTCCGGCAGGGCTGCGCAGTCGACGACGATAAAGGGTTTGTTCCGGCATTTGCTGTTCTGGTGTATGGCCCGGGCAAAAAGTTCCTTGCCTGTGCCTGTTTCTCCGTTGATAAGCACGCTTGATTTAGATGCCGCAGCACGTGCTGCGTTGTTCAGGCATGATTTTAATCGTCTGCTGCTTCCGACTATGCCTTCCCGCTTAAATTGTACCGGTTTGCCCGCTGAGCTTTTTTCAATGTGAGATTCCATTGCCAGATTGATCTGTGCAAACAGGCACTGTTTATTCGAAGGCTTGGTGAGATAATTAAAGGCTCCGTTCTGAATTGCCCGTTCGGCAGTGTCTGGGTCTCGGTTGCTGGAGAGGATAATGACCTCCGGAAACGATGGTATCTCCCGTATTGATGATAGATAATCCATGCCGTCTCCATCCGGGAGATTGTCGCCAAGCAATACGGTTTTATAGCTGCCGAGATGCAGCATGGCCATGGCTTTTGAGAGTGAATCACATCTGTCCACAGGCAGATTGTTGTGAGCCAGGTCTCTCTCTAATGTCTCGGTAAAAGAGTTGTTGCCGTCAATGATGAGTATGTCAGTCATCCATGAATTTCTCCGTTAATATCTATATTGGAAATTCCCCTACAAACCATAGCACAATTAGGTGAGTGATTGCCAACTATGTCTTCATGTTCTGTATAAAAAAAGGATATAAATCATGATAAGTATCTTAAATAAATAGTGTCTTTTATTATGGGACAGTGTGCTGAAGTGATAAAAGAGAGGGTGTTCAATAGAAATATCCAGTGATCATTATGGTTAGTGCTCTCAGTCCTCACTTTGTGGGCAGTCAAACTTCGTAAAACAAGATTTGTCTTGTCTCGCAAGACTGAAAATTGCGTTTTAGCGCTGTTATCGGGATGTTCGAAGTCTGGAGAATGAGATCAATTAATGGAGATTTCTGTCTATATTCAATCCGGTATGCATCTTGTTTAGAGAGAAAGTGAGATGAGGCGGTAGTAGGGAGCAAAGAGTCTTTAAGCTGTATTTATTCTTTAAAATAGAAGCAATAGAAATGCACAGCTCAAGTCAGATAATGCGCGGATATATGGCGGATAGTCTCATAGTCTCCATATAGATTTCTAGAAAACAGGATACATGGGCAGACTGGCAAGGAGGAACGTCGGATGAGGCGAAAATGGGATGCCAGAACAAAAGCCAGAATCGTTTTGGAAGGGCTTACAAAAGGAGGCATAAGCGAATTGTGCCGTACTCATGATCTTCGTCCGGGCCAGTACTACAAATGGAGGGGGCAATTTATGGAGAATTGCCATTTGATTTTCGAGAAGCAGCCAGGTCCTCCGACTGAATCCGAGTTGGCAGTAGAGAATGAGAAGCTCAAGCGGCTGGTGGGTGAACTTACTTTGGAATTGAATAACGGCAAGAACATTCGTTGACCACCTTTTGGAGGCGTAATCATGGCAAAAAAGATCGGCGTATATGTCTGCCATTGCGGATCGAATATAGCGGGCAAGGTTGACTGCGAAAAAGTTGCCGATTTTGCAAGGCAACTTAAGAATGTTGCGGTTGCCCGGGATTATCAGTTCATGTGCTCGGACCCCGGTCAGGAAATGATTATTCGGGATATTCATGAATATGGTCTCAGCCGCGTTGTGGTCGCGTCCTGTTCCCCCCGGCTGCACGAAAAGACTTTTCAGAAGGCCTGTGCCCGTGCCGGTCTTAATCCTTATCTGATGCAGCATTGCTGTATCCGTGAGCATTGTTCATGGATAACGGGAGATTCTGATCAGGCTACAGCCAAAGCCATGCATATTGTCGAGGCGGCTGTGCACAGGGTGGTCAGGCATCAGGAGCTATTCTCCCGTGAGGTGGATGTTTTACCCGATGTAATGGTCGTTGGTGCGGGGATTGCCGGTATTCAGGCTGCTCTCGATATCGCAAAGTCCGGACACAAGGTTCATCTGGTGGAGAAGGCTCCATCCATCGGCGGACATATGGCCCAGTTCGATAAGACTTTTCCCACCCTCGACTGTGCGGCCTGTATTTCCACCCCCAAGATGGTTGCGGTCTCTCAGGAACCCAATATCAATCTCATGACCTGGAGCGAAGTTGAGGATGTTTCGGGATTCGTAGGCAATTACACGGTCACGGTCCTGCGCAGGCCACGTTATGTTAACGAGACGATCTGTACCGGATGCGGGGCCTGTCTGGAGAAATGTCCGACCAAGGCCATCAGCGAATTTAACGAAGGGTTGGGTACACGTAAGGCCATTTATCGCAATTCGCCGCAGGCGGTTCCCAATACGCCGGTCATAGACGGCACAGTCTGTAAGAAAATTACCAAGGACAAGTGCGGAATCTGCCAGAAAATCTGTCCCACCGGGGCCATTGACTACACCATGCAGGAGAAACGTGAGGTCTTCAATGTGGGCAGTATTGTCCTTGCCACCGGATACGACACAATGGACCCCGCTCCCATAGCTGAATACGGGTTCGGCCGGTACGACGAAGTCTATACGGCCCTGCAGTTCGAACGCTTGAACAATGCCGTCGGTCCGACCGGGGGCAAGATAGTAATGAAGAACGGTCAGTCGCCGGAAAGTGTCGCCATAATCCATTGCGTGGGCAGTCGCGACAAGAATTATCACGAGTACTGTTCCCGGACCTGCTGCATGTATGCCCTTAAATATGATCATCTTATCAAGGATAAGGTCGGTCATGATGTCAATGTCTACAATTTTTATATTGATATGCGCTGCTTCGGTAAGGGGTATGAAGAGTTTTTCAAGCGGGTTCAGGAAGAGGGCGTGACCTTTATCCGTGGCCGTCCCGCAGAAATTGTTCAGGAAGGCGAAAAGCTGGTTGTGGTTGGAGAGGATACCCTGCTCGGCATGGATGTTCGGGTTCCGGTGGACATGGTTATTCTCTGTACTGCCATGGAGCCGCGGTCGGACATGACTGATGTGGCCCGTATTTTCGGTGTATCGCAGGGACAGGACGGCTTCTTTCTGGAAGAGCATCCCAAGCTTGGGCCGGTTTCAACCGCTACAGACGGAATTTTTCTGGCAGGAGCCTGTCAGGGACCGAAGGATATTCCTGATGCGGTTGCTCACGCTTCAGGCGGAGCTGCTCAGGCATTGGCTCTGGCGGCAAAGGGAAAGGTTTCTATTTCACCCACCACATCATGGATCAATCCGGATATCTGTATCGGTTGCAAGGTCTGTATTAACCTCTGCGCCTATTCCGCAATTGAATTTGATGAACGGAGGCAGGTATCGGTCATTAATGAAGCAATGTGCAAAGGCTGCGGCAGCTGTGCCGGATACTGTCCGAGTGGAGCAGCCCAGATCAAGCACTTCAGCGAGAACCAGATATTTGACGAAATCGACGGCCTTCTGGGGATGATGCCGGAGGCCGTTCCTGAACAATCCACTGAAATCCGGGCCGCGGAAAAGGCTTGAGGAGACGGTCATGAGCGATAAATTCGAACCGACAATAGTGGCTTTTGTCTGTAACTGGTGCACCTATACCGCGGCAGATCTCGCCGGGACTTCAAGGATGGTGCAGCAACCCAACCTAAGGCTGGTCAGGATGATGTGTACCGGCATGGTGGACCCCAAGTACGTTATCAAGGCACTGCTCTCCGGGGCTGACGGAGTTCTAGTCAGTGGGTGCCATCCCGGTGACTGCCATTACATCAACGGCAACTACAAGGCCCGGCGCAGGATAAAGCTGCTGAATGAGATTCTTCCACAGTTCGGCATTGAGAAGGAAAGGGTGAAGCTGACCTGGGTCGGCGCCAGTGAAGGAAATGAATTTGCGGCCACGGTTAATAATTTCATTAATGAAATACGTGAAATGGGTCCCATGGAAGCGCGTTCCATGGCGGTTATCTAACGCTGCGGACCGGGAGGTTGTGACATGGCGACCACTGCAAGAATAAAGGTTGAAGGAAAAAATCCTGTTCAGGCTTTGCAGGGATTTTTGAAAGGGCTTTTGAATGATGACGTTCTGGGCGGCATTATGGTGCCTGTCCATCTGTTCGGCAAGGGCATGCCTATGCCCACGCTGGTGACTGATCCGGAACAGCTGTCCATGGCTGACCCTCTGGCTCCGGCATTTCCCATGAACAGCGCAAAGCTTCTTTCCCGGCTGACCCGTGGACAGTCCGGGGAAAAAATCGCCGCAGTCATGCGCCCGTGCGAGATCAGGGCCTTTGTCGAGTTGGTCAAGCTGAATCAGGGCAGTCTCGACAGTATCATTATTGTTGGTATGGACTGTGCCGGGGCCTACGGTAACACCGATTATTTGAAGTTTGTCGGCAGCAATGATCCGGTCAAGGCCACCATTGATTTTTGGGGACAGTACGGCTGCGCAAATGAAACTGCTGTGGACGGCGTGGACATAGCTTCCGCCTGTCGTGTCTGTGAGCATCCGGCTCCGGCCAATGCCGACATCATAATCGGAATAGCCGGTGCTGACCTGCACGTGAGCATACCGGTCTCGGCATCCAGTGCGCGCGGGGAAGCTTTACTCAACAGTCTCGGTCTGCCTGAGGAGAAAACTCCCAACGGACGTGAAAAGACTCTTAAGGAAATTATTGAACGCCGGACGGCGGCTCGGGATACAATGATGGAAGAAACAAGAGCTCTGACCGGGTCTTTGTCGAAACTTTCCGAATACTTTTCATCTTGTGTCAACTGCTATAACTGCCGGGTCGCCTGCCCTGTTTGTTACTGCAAGGAATGTGTCTTCAATACCGATGTCTTTGAGCACAAGCCGTGGCAGTTCATGGGCTGGGCAAAGCGCAAGGGCAGTCTGAAGTTGCCTACGGACACGGTTTTCTATCACCTGACTAGGATGACCCACATGAGTACGGCCTGCGTAGGTTGCGGACAGTGTTCCAATGCCTGTCCCAACGATATCCCGGTTATGGAATTGTTCAGGACTGTTGCCGCGCAGACACAGCAGGGGTTTGATTATCTACCGGGCAGGAGCCTTAATGAGCCGCCGCCGTTGTCGGTGTTCAAGGAAGATGAATTTCAGGAAACGGTATCGCATATGGCCTAGTGTTGCGGTTAATGTTTGTAATTAAATGAAATTTAATTTTCATACAAAATAAATCTATATTTATTTTGTGGACGTGAGACTGGTCGCGGGAGGACTTTATGAGAAAGCAATATGGAGCACTGGTGGTCGGAGCTGGCATAGGCGGAATCAGGGCCGCTCTTGATCTGGCTGTTACCGGTCACAAAGTGGCTCTCATTGACAGACGGCCCAATCACGGTGGGATTCTGGCCCAGCTGGACTATCAATTTCCGTCCGATCATTGCGGTATGTGCCGGATGCTGCCGCTGATGTCGCGGGATTCATCAAGTCAGTACTGCCTGCGTAAGGGGCTCTTTCACGATAACATCGATATCATGCTTTCCACCGAGCTGGCTGAACTTGAGGGCGAGCCCGGAAAGTTTCTCGTCTCACTTAACCGGAAATCTCCCCTGATCGACCCTGAAAAGTGTGTGAGCTGCGGTAAGTGTTCCGAGGTCTGTCCGGTCAGGGTACCCAGTGAATTCAATGCCGGCCTGACGGAACGTGCAGCGGTATATCTTCCGGTGCCGCACGCCATTCCCAATCATTATGTCCTTGATCTCGATAACTGTCAGCGTTGCTGGAAGTGTTATGAAACCTGTCCTACCGGAGCCATTGATTTCAAGTTCGCCGAACGCGAAGAGTTTCACATTCTTATCGCAGACAGTGATCCTGAAATTGTTTCTTTTATGAAAGAGAGCCTGCAGGAGCAGAATTTCACTTTGCATTTTGCCTCATCGGGGCGCGATGTTGTTGATATGCTTTCCGGTGATCAGAAAATTGGACTGGTGCTATTGGGGATGAATTTTGACGACATGGCTGCTGACCGCGTGCTGATCCGTTGCCATGAATTGCGTCCGGGGTTGCCGGTAGTAGCCATGTCCGGTTCTGGACAGGAAGAAAACGCAGCTGATCTCGTGATGCAGGGTGCACGTGATTATCTGGTCAAGCCCCTCGGGCAAAAGCGTTTTGTGCCATGGCTGGATAAGCTCTACATGCGCATTATGTCTGACACAACCGAGGAGTTGATGGTCGGCGCGGTGGTGCTTGCCGGAGGATTCGACTGCTATAATCCGAAGATGGACCCGCAGGGTGGCGAGGATATTTGGAGTTATGGTCACCCCGGCGTTGTCACCGCTCTGGAATTTGAACGCTTGTTGAGCGGGACCGGGCCTACCGGAGGGCGACTTCTCAGGCCGGAAGACAATAAGCCGGTAGAGAGAATTGCCTGGATTCAATGTGTGGGCTCGCGTGATGTGCAGAAGGGAGCGGATTACTGCTCTGGAATCTGCTGCATGTTTTCCATCAAGGAATCTGTGCTGGCTAAAAAGGCCACAGGCGGTAGGGTCGATGCCACAATCTTTTATATGGATATGCGTACTGTCGGGAAAGATTACCAACGTTATCGTCAGCGCGCAGAAACCGAGCTCGGGGTGCGTTTCGTGCCGAGCAGGCCGCATTCCATAACCCCGGATGAAGGCAGTCAGGGACTTAAAATCGAGTATTTGAGCCCAGCAGGGGAGCTGGAAGTAGAGATCTTTGACATGGTTGTTCTGGCCGTGGGGGCGCGTCCTCCGGCAGGTATGGAAAAGTTTGCCCGGACCACCGGTATTGAACTCAATGATTGGGGTTTTGCGGATAGGAAATCCTATGCGCCGGAAAAGACTAGTCGGGTCGGTGTCTTTTCCGCAGGTGCTTTTAACGAACCCAGAGATATTTCTGATTCAGTTATTCAGGCTGGGGCCGCCGCTCAGGGCGCATCTCGTTTGATTAAAGTCTATGACGTTCTTGCGGGCATTGAAACCGAGCCGGAACCGGAATACCCGGACGTTTCAAGGCAGGCAGCCCGGATTTATGTTGCTGTTTGCTCCTCCTGTCCGACTCTCGGGCAGGCCGTTGACCTGGAAAAATTGAGCGTCCGTTTGGCTAAAATACATTCCGTATGCAAGGTCGTTTCAGTCAATGGAGCCTGTACTGCCGATGGCTGGGATGAAATAAGGCAGGGCGTTGCAGAATTCAAGCCCAACCGGGTGCTCATCGGGGCCTGTATGCCCTATGCCTATATTCCCAGACTCAAAGAGTTGGGCCAAAGTATTGGATTGAATCCCGCATTGATGGATGTGGTTGATATCTACAGTCCGACCTTTGAACCGGGCCTGAAGGACAGTCCGGAAAAGGAAATATACGCTTCCCTTGCTTCCGCTGCTGCCCGCTTGCAGGGGGTGGACCCTGTCCCTCCACCGGTTATGGTGGATGTAACCAGATCCGCCTTGATTGTAGGTGGAGGACTGGCAGGCATGACTTCCGCAATGGCGATTGCCGATCAGGGATACGGGGTCTGCCTGGTCGAGTCCGAAGAGGAACTCGGCGGTATGGCTATGCGTTTGCACACCCAGCTTGACGGTTCAGATCCGCGAAAGTTCATGGAGGAACTGATCGGGCAGGTCATGAAACACCCCAATATAAAGGTGTTCAAGGATTCCCGGGTGGTTCTTTCCAGAGGAAGTGCCGGAAAATTTCGTTCGGCCATAGCCAGTCCTGAAGGAGTTTTTCCTCTTGAGCACGGAGTGACCATCCTCGCCACCGGAGCGCAGGAGGGCAAGATTTATGAAAGCGGTTTCTGCGTGCACAAGTCGGTGATGACTCATCTGACCCTTGAGGAGCGGCTGGCCTCCGGTGTGATTGATGCAGGGGAATTGTCTGCCGTAGCCATGATTCAGTGCTGGCGTTCGCTAACTGAGGACCGAAAGTACTGCAGCAAGGTCTGCTGCCCTGAAATGCTGAAAAATGTCCTGACTCTCAAGGAACGTAATCCAGACCTTCCTATCTATGTTTTTTACCGGGACATTATGGCCCCCGGTTTTCTTGAAAGTTATTACACTCAGGCCCGTAAGACCGGAGCCATCTTTATTCGCTTCGATTCTGACAATCCCCCAAATGTTGAATTCGATGATGGTAAGCCGGTGATTACTGCCTTTGATTCCGTGCTTGGGGATAACGTCCGGATAAGTGCGGATCTCCTGTCTCTTTCCAGCGGGCTTGATCCTAATGATATTGAGGATTTACAGGAAATATTTGGCGTAGAGGTCAACTCGGACGGTTTTTATCAGGAAGCTGATTTTAAGTGGCGTCCTGTGGATTTCCTTAAGCAGGGTATCTACATGTGCGGAACCGCTGTCGCGCCCAAGCGTATGCATGAGACCGTGGCTTCGGCAAAGGCTGCTGCTCAGCGGGCTTTGCGGATTCTGAATGCCGAAAAAATTGCCCGTGAGACCGTTGTCGCATCTGTTCGTCATTCCCTGTGTTCACTTTGTCAGGCCTGTGTTTCCGCCTGTCCGTACGGGGCGAGGGTTGTTGATCTGGAAACTGAACAGATCGCAGTTGATGAAATTCTTTGTCAGGGATGCGGGGTCTGTGCCGCGGTCTGCCC
Organism: Maridesulfovibrio sp.; assembly: GCF_963678865.1. Taxonomy (NCBI): domain Bacteria; kingdom Pseudomonadati; phylum Thermodesulfobacteriota; class Desulfovibrionia; order Desulfovibrionales; family Desulfovibrionaceae; genus Maridesulfovibrio; species Maridesulfovibrio sp. The sequence goes on from NZ_OY787459.1 coordinate 371,587, forward strand.
TAATAGTGCCACGGTACTCAAGGGATTCCACGACGGGCCGATGTTGTCAGTGATTGATGCTGTTTTGGAGGAACCGGCATAGGGCCGGATTATCACGATATTTTAAGGATGGTGAACCATGAAAGGTACAGAAAGACAGGTGTGGAGTCCGGCGGACGAAGAGACCCGGTCGGTTCTTGCCGAACTCAAGGAGACGGTGGGGGCCTGCATGCAGTGCGGCACCTGCACGGCGTCCTGTCCTAACAGGTTTGCCATGGATGTTTCCCCGCGCGCCATGTGGAGGATGATTCAGTTCGACATGCTGGACCGGATTCTTAAGAGCCATACCTTCTGGCTCTGTTCGTCCTGTTACATGTGTACTCTGCGCTGCCCTCGGGGACTGAAGCTGACTTCGGCCATGGGTATGCTCAAGCGGCTTGCACGGTTGAGGTCCGGGCAGGATGTGGCGGAAACCGGGGATTTTTATGAGGCATTCATGAGCAATGTGGAGACGTATGGCCGTGTTCAGGAATTGAGCCTGATGAACGGATACTTCATGAAAAGCATGAATCCTGTCCTGCCGCTGACTTTTATCCCTCTCGGAATAAAGATGCTCGGCAAGGGCAAGCTGCATCTTCCCGATACGATGCAGCGGGATACGCTGAAGGCCATGTTTGCCAAGGCGCGAGAAATGGAGGGACGCTGATGACGTACGCATACTATCCCGGATGTTCCCTGCTTGAAAGTGCGCAAGAATTTGACGTGTCGGTCAGGGCCGTCATGAATGCGCTGGGTGTGGAGCTGGAGGAAATTCCCGATTGGACCTGCTGCGGAGCCAGTGCAGCGGAACCTGTCAGCAGATTGATGAATTACGCGCTTCCGGCACGTAATTTAGCCATTGCAGAAGAAAAATTGAGCGGTCTGGATGTATTGGCTCCGTGCAGTGCCTGCTACCTCAATCTACTCAAGGTCAACCGTGAGGTTTTCGGAAACAGGGAGCTTCACGATGAGGTGAATAAGGTGCTGGGCGTTTCCGGTCTGGCTTATACGGGATCGGTCCGGGTTCGCCATCTATGCGATGTTTTGCTCAACGATATCGGGCCGGACAATATTGCAGCTGCGGTGGTCGACGGGCTGGAGGGCATGCGGGTGGCACCGTATTACGGCTGCCAGATTCTACGCCCGTATTCTGTTTTTGATGATCCTCGCAAGCCGAAGTCAATGGAACCTGTTTTGAAGGCTTTGGGAGCCGAGGTGTTCGAGTGGGATTCAGGTAACCGCTGTTGTGGAGCATCGCTTATGATGGGGCACCGGGATGTGGCCCTGCACTCGGTAGGTTCCATTCTGAGCGCTGCGGCTGAAGCGGATGTCATCGTGACTGTCTGTCCTTTGTGTCAGATGAATCTTGAGGCTTATCAGGACCAGCTTGCGGGGGCCGGTGTGAAGCATGTGCCGGTCATTTACCTGTCACAGCTTATGGGGATGTCTTTTGGATTTGGAGAGGAAGGGACACAACTTAATAAGAATCTGACTGTGACGGCTGGCGTCAGGAAGGATTTTGCAGACAAGGTCTGGGCTCAGGAGACTGTTTCCGAGCATGGCGGAGATGTAACTGATGTTGAACCGTAAACCCTAACCAAGGGGGACTTTATGTTTAAGGACATTATCGTGGGTATTACCCCTACCGGAATTGATGATTGCGCAGTCAAGGCTGCTGTGGAATTTGCCCGGAAGTTTGAAGCTAATCTCTACTTGGTGCATGTCGCAGGAATGGAGCAGGGCTGGGGAGCTATAGAACATCTGGCTCCTTCCGGTGAAACCGGAAAGCTTAAGGAGCAGATTTCCGAAATGTACGGAGCTATGCTCGGCGATATTCCTAACTTTGAAATTATGGTGGTTCCGGGGATTCCCCATAGCGAACTCCTGCGTCTGGCCAGAAAGAAGAATACGGACCTTATCATCATGGGGCCTCATACCAAGGAGTATGAGGAACAGCGCTCCAAGATGTGGGGTATGGCCGGAAGCACTCTGGAGCGGGTCAGCCAGAGGGCTCGTTGTCCGGTCATGATTGTGCATAAGGACGTAGTCTGCAAGGAACCTCTTTTTGAGAACATTCTTGTTGCCACGGACTTTTCCGATCAGGCGGAGTGTGCAGTGAGTTATGGTGGGCAGATGGCCCGTCAGTACAAGTCCAACCTGAGCGTAATACATGTTGCGGACGGGGAAGCGGAAGGCGATAGCGGAGCACGGCTTGAAAAGGCATATGGAGCCCGTCTGGCCGGATTGAACGCCTCATTCGAAGGATGTCAGGGCCAGCCTTCAATGGAAATTCTGAAGAAGGCCCAGCAGGGCAATGCCGATCTGGTGATTATGGCTCACCACTCCAAGGAACAGGATCCTGAGAAGGCTTTCCTTGGTTCTACCGTGGTTCAGGTTGCGCTTAATGCCACCTGCCCGACTATGAGTGTTAACCATCACTTCGATTTACGTTGCGGCCTGATGTATGACCAGACCGGAGCCGTTGTGCAGGCTGAAGCGTCAGCATAGCTTCTGGATGTATGCTGATTGTTGAATTAAAAATCGAATTTCCGGGGGGATGTACTCCCCCCGGAATAATAACCGGTTAATCTCCATGCCAAAAGGAGCGGTCCATGAATATGGTTGTGCCGAAAACGATGGATTCAGAGGTCCGGGAATTTTTGAACAAGTTCGATTTCAGCGCCTGTCTTGTTTGTGGAACCTGTTCCAACGGGTGTCCGATTACGGGGACTCCGGGTATGGAGGGCTGGAATACCCGTAAGGTCATGCGCATGCTTGCCTACGGCATGGTTGACGAAGTTGTGGAATCAAAATTCCCATGGCTGTGCACCGGTTGCGGCAGGTGTGCCTATTCCTGTCCAATGGGTATAGATATTCCTGCGGTCATGGCCCATATGAAAAGCATGCGTGAACGTGACAAGGTGCCGGGATCACTCCACAAGGGAACAATGAATAATGTGGATTCCGGTAACAATCTGGCCATCCCCAAAGACGATTATCTTATGGGAATGGCAGATTTGGGCGAAGAAATGTCGGAGGAATGTCCCGGATTTTATGTGCCGGTTGATAAGCAGGATGCCGATATTCTATTTTTTCCCAACTCCAAGGAAGTATATGGTGACTACGAAGACCAGTTCTGGTGGTGGAAGGTATTTTACGCCGCCAAAGAAAACTGGACCGTTCCTTCGGAAGGCTGGGAGGCCGTAGACTGGGCGCTGTTCACTGGAAATTATGAAGCCAACAAGGTTCTGGCCCAGCGTAAGATCGATTACATGAAAAAATACAATATCAAGCGTATGATCATGCCGGACTGCGGCGGTGGTTCATATGGATGTCGTACCGGTATGGAAAAATGCGTTTTGGAAGATCCGAGGAACGAGGTCGGTTTCACCTATCTTTATGATTATTTGGTGCAGATTATTCGCGAGGGACGCATAAAGCTTGATAAGTCCGTGAATGTCGGAAAACGTTTTACCTGGCATGACTCCTGTAAGCATGGCCGGGAACTGGCCCGTCATTTCGGCAAGGGCTTTTTCGAAGAACCGCGCTGGATTATCAACCAATGCGTCGATGATTTTGTTGAGATGACCCCCAACCGGGGTTTGAATTATTGCTGCGGTGCCGGCGGAGGCATGTGGCCTGCTCCCTATGAGGATGAATCCGCATGGCATGCAAGGCACAAGTTCGACCAGATCAAGAGGAGCGGCGCGGATGTAGTTCTGGTGGGTTGTTCCAACTGCCGGGACCAGATCATGAAGCGTATTCCCAAATATTATACTGACTACAAGTATGAGGTTAAATACATCTGGCAACTGGTTGCTGAAACGTTGATCCTTGAGCCTTGGGAAGAGGATATGATCGCCAAAGCCAAGAAAGAAGCCGAAGCTCAATGGGAAAAATTCGGTGTGGATACTTCTGCAGAGGAGTATTAGTCGGATCTGAAAGACAATAGTTATTTTTCCCGTATCTGCTGTGTGATTATCAGGATGTTTTTTTATTTGTTATTAATAATAATCAAAGAAACACTAATGGTGCATATGGAAAAAGCAAATTTTATTCTGTTGTCGGTTCCGCATATTGTCCGCAAATCTGCGTACAAACTCGGTAGTTTTAGGTAGTTTTCGGCAGTTTTGGAAATGGGATGAAATATGGGCAGGGCGCTTGAATCAAGAGATTACGGGCATTCTCGGCGCAAAATTTAATCTTCCACCAGACAATTCGTAACCAGCAGGTCGGGCATTCAATTCGCCTCGTTGGCTCCATGAAAAAGTTAAGCCTCACAGTGTGTTATCGCATTGTGAGGCTTTCGTCCTGTGGAACTGGAAAGGTTTTCGGAACGGGCAAGGTGATTCAGTTAGAGGACATAAAAAAAGCCTGCTCATCCGAAGAGGCTTGAAATATCAGGAAAGCAAAAGGGTGAGTAAAATTTGATAATTTTACTCACCCTTTTGCTGTAAACTATTGAAATAATTGGCGGGCAATACAAGATTCGAACTTGTGACCTTCAGCTCCGGAGGCTGACACTCTATCCAACTGAGCTAATTGCCCGCGCAGAACGATTTAGTATCCATCGTGATGCTTTTTTGTCAAGCGAAAAGTCTGTATTTTTTCTGCTTTTTGCAGGATTTTTAGAATCATTTTCTTGAGATAGATATTTTTAGAAAATTTTGGCTCTTAGTGATCAATAGAAAGACTGTTGAGCGATTATGAATAAATTATTACAGGGGTTTTCTCTCGTGATGGAATATGTATTTGTATATTGAACTGTATGATTTCATTGCATATAAGTCTCTAGTATCTCATGCTTTTAAATTCGAGTGGTAACATGCGTCATTAAAATGTCACAAGTTATTGACTCAAGTTCTTTGTTTGAGTAATTTCGAAAATAATTTTTTCGGAATCGATCAAGATGTTGTTTTATGTTTGAAATTGATGCTTCTTGGTTGGTTCTTCGGGGGTGTTGTTTTGTTACCCTTCATTTGAACCTTTCGACTAAGAGGGTGCTATGAAATCCAGATTGTTTATCGGGGTGTTTGTGTGTGCTGTGCTTGGAGCTTTGTCTGCTTTGGGGGCAGTGGAATTGATTTCAGATCCGCAATTTAAAACTGTGGTTACTGCCGGTCTTGTTTTTATTGTGGTTTTGTTGAGTGGAGGAGTCATCGTTCAAGTTTTGACTTCCGGGACAGCTAAAAGTGCAGATGGAATGATCTTTTACCTGAAAGGAGTTGCCGAAGGGGACTTTAATTCCGGCAGGCCGGAGTCCGGTATAAGTGAATTCGATAAGATCAGTGCTCAGATGTGCATTACTATCGATGCCTTGAAAAAAAGGATCGGTTTTGCCGAGGGAGTGCTCAATGCTATTGCTGAAGCGTATCCGTTTATGACCTGTGATGCGGACGCAAAAGTTAATTTTGTCGGGAGCAGACTTTTTAAGATTTCAGGTAAGACAGGTAAACCTGAGGACTACTACGGCCTGACAACCGGGGGGTATGTCTATGGGGATAATTCCCGTAAAACACGTACAGATCGCGTTGTGGGCGAAGGAATCAGGATAGAGGGAGAAACGTCGTTTGAGGGTGAAGGCGGATTGCATGAACTTCAATTTTCCGGTGAGCCTTTTTACGATCTTGATGGTGATCTGTGCGGTGCGCTAACTATTTATTTTGATCTTACCGAAGTTAAACAGCACCAGCGTGAGATTCAGGAAAATTCAGAAAGGGTGGCTAAAGTTGCTGCTGAGCTGGTGGATATTACCGGACAGGTTAATTCTGCTGCCGGATTGATCGCTTCCCAGATTAAGGATGCAGCCAAGGGTGCGGCGCATCAATCTGACAGAATTACGGAAACAGCTTCTGCCATGGAAGAGATGAACAGCACTACGCTCGAGGTAGCTAGAAACGCTGTTGATGCTGCTGGCAATGCCACTGACGCAGCCGAGAATGCTGGGGAAGGGCAGAACGAAGTCCGTAATCTGATTGATTCCATTGAAACCATGAATGGCCATGCCAATAATCTCGGGATGTTTATGAGTGATCTTGGCAAGCAGACTAATTCTGTTGGCAGCGTGATTACTGTAATTCAGGATATCGCCGACCAGACCAACCTGCTGGCCTTGAACGCAGCAATTGAAGCTGCCCGTGCCGGAGAGGCCGGGCGTGGATTCGCCGTTGTTGCTGATGAAGTTCGCAAGCTTGCGGAAAAGACCATGACAGCTACAGATGAGGTTAGTTCCGCCATCAGTGCTATTCAGAACGGTGCCCAGCGTTCTATTGAAGGTGTCAGGCTGGCCAGCCAAGCAGTGGAACAATCCACTGAAATTGCACGCAGTTCCGGGCAGACGCTCGAAAGGATTGTTGAAATTGTCAGCGGGACTTCGGATCAGGTCCAGTCCATTGCTGCTGCCGCAGAACAGCAGTCCGCAACAAGTGAGGAAATCAACCGGGCGGTGGATGACATCAATTCCATTGCGGCCCGGACAGCTGAAGGTATGCACGCCGCAAATAAGGCCAGTTCTGAGCTGGTCAGGATGAGCGACGAGCTGAATACTTTGATTAAACAACTTTGCGTTTAGTACAGTCCCGTACTCCATTGTCCGAAACAGGCCGTGTTGCATATGCAGTACGGCCTGTTTCTTTTGAGTCAGGGTTGACCACATTGTTGATCCATAATATCCCGGCACAAATCATGAGCGAGGATTTGCATTGAAGTATTTTAAGCTATTTTTGATTCTGATTTTTTTCGGTTTTACTGCCGGGTGTACTTCTATGGAGGTCACCAATGAACCTGTTCCGGAAATTTTACAGGCTGATAAAGTATGTATTATTGAGCATGATGATACCCGCGAAAGCTTTAAAACAACCATAAAAGAGTGGTTGCGAGAGCAGGGGATTACTCCGGATGTTTATCCTCAGGGGACTCCCGAAGATATTTGCGAATGGACACTTGAATATGAGGGGCGCTGGTCGTGGGTAGTAGGATTATATTTAGCTGATGCCAAGATAGTCGCTTACCGTGAGGGTAGTGAAGCCGGACGGGTCTGGCTGGATGTTGGTAAATGGGACGGTTATAAATGGGAGAAAGGCAAAGTCCGTATTTATAAATTGCTGGATATGCTTTCCGGCAAGGTCGATCATTATGAGTTGGCCAGATAGAAACTGAGTACAAATACATTCCTGTAAGTCAGCATTCTAGAACCGTCTTTTATCTAAAGGGGCGGTTTTTTTATTGCCGAAAAGCAGTGAGCCAAGGGCTTAAATATGCTAACCTTTAAATATTGATATCGGGGACTGATCAGCAGGGTTTATGAAGTAATTTTGCATAGGCATGTGCGGTTAATCCGTACACGCTTTTAAATTGGCGGTTAAAATGGGAGAGGTCGTAGAATCCGCATTCAAGCATTACCGCATATAATTCTTTGCCGTCATCCAGATATTTTTTGGCTTGTTCAACTCTGCGTCCGAGAAAAAACTGATACGGTGAAAGTCCTTTGACGGCCTTGAACTGGCGGATGAAATGGTATTTGGACATTTGCACTTCTTTGCAGATTTCATCGAGCTTTAACGGAGCTTCAAAATTATCGTACATTATTTCAACAGCCCGGTTGACGGCTTTGAAATTTTTCGGTGTCTGCAATTCGTCAACTGTGTTTGCGGCGCGGTTTATTACATCCATGATCAGTTCACTGATCAGCAGGGAGCCGTGTCCGGTTTCAATAGAGCGGGTCATACGGACAATATTCTCAGCCATCTTGCGATCATATATGATTGGGGATGAAAATTTCAGTACATCTTTTCTGCCGGAAATACTCTCAAATAATTGCCGGGGGATGTAAGACATTACATATTCAAGCCCGGTCTTATCTCCAGAACATCCGTCGTGCAGTTGTTCCGGGTGGAAGAGCATGATTCCGCCGGGAGCGGAGTTAAGCATTTCCCCATCCAGCCAATACCGCTGAATCCCGGCCAGGGTAACCCCGATGGCGTACTCCTCATGGGAATGCTTGCGGTATTCGAATTTATCGAATTTTGCCGAGAGTACAGTCAGGTCGTCATGTTTGGTATAATTGAATTCACGCATATCTATGGGCTTAGATGAGTTTCTCTATTCCTGAAATCGACCATGCACAATAGACCATGGTCAGGGCAAGAATGAAGTTGGCCTGTTTCTGGTATGGGCGAAGGTAGCGTCTGAAGAGTGTTCCTAACACAACCCATGAACTGTATGCACACGTACCGATGAAAGTAAGTATAGCCACGTAAAGGGCAATGTCCAGCGGGTCGCTGAAGGCGGGGATTACAAAACTGCCGATGACAGTCAGGGTGAAAAGTACGGCCTTGGGGTTGACAAACTGCATGGTGAATCCGGTTATAAATCCGCCGCAGCTGTCCGCGTTTCCTCCGTCATCCATTTTCAGGATTTTCCAGGCCAGATAAAGAATATACCCTGTGCCGACGATCTGCATTACAGTTTGCACTTCCGGCATAATTGTAAACAGGTAACTGTTCAGCGCTGCTGAGAGACTGAGCATTATGCAGAAAGCAATGCTCGATCCTGCCACGAATTCAAGTGCTTTTTTATACCCATAGTTTGGGGCTGTTGAAAAGATTACTATGTTTGAAGGCCCGGGGGTGAAGGTCACCACTATGCTGTAGGCCAGAAACGCTGCAAGGTTCATTGTTTCCTCCATGCTATTATTGCCTGTGACCACAAAGTGGCATGGAGTCGTTTTCCGCTGATAGTACAAAGTTGCTCAGTTTATGGGGAAGAGGTTTACCTCAGGCATTCCCCTTCACTGCAGCGGATTAATTCCTTGCGGTCAAAGATTTTGATTTCATTACCCTCAACTTCGATTAAGTTGGCTGCGGCCATTTTTTTCATGGCTCGGGAAAGAGCCTCCGGGGTGACTCCGATAATTTTTGAAAGTTCACGGTATGAAATATCCATTTTTACCAGTCCGTTTTTCTCACGGGTAAGAAAGTAAGCGGCAAGCCGGGAGGGGACCTGCTTGAGGGAAAGGGAATCAATCATTTCCATGGCATCTTTCAACCTTCTGGACATGACCCTCATCATACTCATTAATATTGTAGGGTCTTCCTGAACAAGTTTTTCATACTCGGCAGGCTTGATGAAGAGTATCCGGCTGTCTTCAAGCGCGCCCATATTTGCAGGGAGAAGCCCGTCTGAAAAGACCGAACACAGGCAGAAAGGTTCTCCGGGGCCGAATACAAAAATGGTCTGCTCCTTTCCGTCATCTGAAATTTTAAAGAGCTTTACCTTGCCGGAGAGAAGGATGTGCAATCCTTTAGAAGAATTGTCCTCGCTGAAGAGCACTGATTTTTTGGAAAAATCGCTCACAGTGGCGTGGCGTGCGATTCGTTCCAGCTGTTCTTTTTCCAATTTGGAGAAGATCGGTATCTCGCTGATTATATTTTCTAATTTATGTCTGTTCATATTTTTTTGAATAAAATTGGACTCATTGATCGAGATCAATGTCCGGTTTTAGTGGTTTTGATAGGTTCTATACCACAGAAAGGGGTAGGGCAATAAATGAAACCATAAGCATAGGAGAATAATATGTGGATTATTTTGCAGAAAATTACTAAAAATTTGATTATCGCGATTCCGGTAATGATGGTTGCGGGGTTTGTGTATGGACTGTTTTTCGATCCCGTCTGGCTCAAATCCATGATTGTTCCGTTCACTTTTTTAATGGTTTATCCCATGATGGTCACCCTGAAAATCAAAAAAGTTTTCGAGGGCGGGGACGGTAAAGCCCAATTGCTGACTCAATTAATCAATTTTGGCATTGTTCCTTTTGTGGCCTATGGATTCGGGTTATATTTTTTCAGTGATAAACCATATATGGCCCTTGGGTTGTTGCTGGCAGGGCTGGTGCCTACCAGCGGAATGACCATCTCCTGGACCGGATTTGCCAAGGGCAACATGTCCGCAGCAGTGAAAATGACTGTAGTCGGGCTTATCGCCGGGTCTATTCTGACTCCGTTTTTTGCGAAAATGCTTCTTGGTGCTTCCATTGAAATTAATCTTTATGCAGTTTTTAAGCAGATTGTGTTTATTGTCTTTTTCCCTATGATTCTCGGTTTTATGACGCAGCGTTTTCTGGTGGGCAGGTACGGGCAGGAAGATTTCCAAAAGGGTCTCGGTCCAAAATTTCCCTCTTTGTCTACTCTCGGCGTGCTTGGGATCGTTTTTGTCGCGCTGGCCTTGAAGGCGAAAACAATTGCTTCCGCTCCTGAGGTTTTACTCAGTATTCTTGTCCCCTTGCTGGTGCTTTACTTCTTTAACTTTACCCTGAGCACTTTGATCGGCAAAAGTTTTCTGCCCCGTGGAGATGCCATCGCTCTTGTGTACGGTTCGGTGATGCGTAATCTTTCCATTGCTCTGGCTATCGCCATAAACGCTTTCGGACCGCAGGGCTCTGACGCGGCTTTGGTTATTGCTATGGCTTATATTATTCAGGTTCAGTCCGCAGCATGGTATGTTCGCTTTACTGACCGTATCTTCGGAGAGAATACCCCTGCCAAAGTTGCCTACCAAAGCTGATAGTTTAATCTCAGTGGAGCTGCGTCATTGCTCTTGGATAATTTATTCAACCCCGTTCATTTCGAACGGGGTTATTCTTAAATTTGTTGTTGACATTGAAAATCGTTTTCAATACATTTAAATCAACAAACAAGGAAAATCTTTTTGATAATCAATAAATATATTTCAGGAGAGTGAATATGTGCAAACTCGGTAAGGCATGGGAACTTAACAGAGAAGGTATGCAAGCCTGCAACAACGGTGAATTTGATAAGGCTGAAAGCAATTTGAAAACTGCTATTCAGATGTCCCAGTGCAAGTCCAAGAAAATTCACAGGGCGACCCTGCATAACAATCTTGCCGTAGTTCTGCAGATGTCAGGTAAAATGGAGGAGGCTGTTCAAGCCTACGATCTCGCAATCAGCTTTCTCAATCCGGGGCATAAGGGGCAGGCTGCTTTGATTGAGCGAATTGAATCCAAAAGGGAGCAATTGATACAGCAGCTTGCGGCATAAATTTTTGATAATACGCATCTCCTCCTTGCTTGGCGGAGTCTCTTCTTGAGGCTTCGCCTTCTTTATTAATGATAGAAGGGCTATTGCAGACATCTTATAAAACACAGCTAGCGGAATCTGTATGAATAAGATTGAAGACCGCGTGCCATATGAAACATGACGTTCCAAACTTTTGTCCCTTGCAGCTGGAGTTTTTTAACAAGTCTGCCAGATTTTTTTGTTTTTAGGCCAAAAAACAGGAATTTATTCATTATTTGCGGTTGAACTCCTGTAAGGGGGTTGACTTTGTGGGGAAACTGCCTAAATAATCCCAGTTCTTTTGTTGGAATAATGTGAAAGACTTCACTTTGACCGACTCAAGCCAAAGTACACAACTGCCGGAGCGATTTGTTTGCGGCGGATATATTTTCCAGGAGGATGCCAAGATGGATTTTAATATTGAAGAAGTATCAGCGGTTGAAAGAGAGATTAAAGTTTCTGTACCCGCTGAAGAAGTAGGTGCTGCGCTGGACGCAACCGTTGCCCTGTACAAGGTACAGACCCCGATAAAGGGCTTCAGAAAGGGTAAAGTTCCCGCTTCTGTTATCCAGTCCAAGTACAAAAAGCAGATTATCAGTGAAGCTACTACAGACCTGATCAACTATCAGATCAACGAAATCCTCAACGGCGAATCCTTCGTACCTGTTTCCAAGATTGACGTTGATGCTAAGGAACTGGTTCGCGGTGAAGACTTCAGCTACGTGATCAAATTTGAAATCATTCCCGAATTCGATACTCCCGGCTACCTCGGCCTGCCTGTTGAAGAAGAGCGTGCTGAAGTTTCCGACGAAGATCTCAAGGACGTTGAAACCAGACTCCTGCAGTCCATGGCTAAGATCGCTCCCATCGAAGAAGACCGTCCCGCAAAAGACGGTGAACTCGCTTCCGTAACTTTCTCCGCTGAAATGGACGGTGAACCCATTCCCGGTGTTCAGGCTGACAACTTTGACCTGCCCATCGGTGAAGGTCACTCCCTTGAAGAATTTGAAGATTTCGTCAAGACTCTGAAATCAGGTGAGTCCGGTGAAACCGACATCACTTTCCCCGAAGATTTCATCAACTCTGATCTCGCAGGCAAAACTGCAACCATGAAGGTTACTGTTCACGCTGTTAAAGAGCGTAAAATGCCTGAGCTCACAGATGAAGTTGTAAAACAGGCCGGTGGTTTCGAGTCCGTTGAAAAAATGCGTGAAGTAGTTAAGCAGTCTTACACTGCAAACCGCAAGCAGCTTAACAAATCTGCAGCTCAGACCAAACTGATCAGCGATATCGTTAAGGAACTCGACTTCCCTCTGCCTCCTTCCCTTATGCAAGACCGTCTTGACCGCATGGTTGCTGACGTTATCGGTCGTGCTGAGCGTTCCGGCAAGAGCTTTGAATCTCTCGGCAAAACCATGGAAGAGCTTCGTGAAGAGCAGCGTCCCGTGGCAGAAGAGTCCGTACGTACTGAAATCTTCCTGCTTACTGTGGCTAAACGTGAAGAACTTGAAGTTCAGCCTCAGGATGTTGAAGGCGCTCTTTACCAGATCGCACAGCAGACACATCAGGACTTCAGTTCTGTTAAATCCTACTACGAAGAGAATAACCTGCTTATTCCTCTTAAGGATCGCCTGCTTGCTGATAAAGCAGCTGAATTTATCTACGAAAATGCCGATGTTACTGAAATCGATCCTGTTAAAAAGGACAAAGAGTAATTTCAGCCGATTGATAAATATGTTCGGCGGCGTGGTTTCTCTGACCGCGCCGCCGTTTTTGCTTTGCAGGAAATAGGTTGTTAATAATTCTATATGCGGTTAACAGTGTGTAGTGTTAAACCTGCCTGATTTGGACTTGTACTCAAGCCTTCAAATGTTTAGGATGATTTTCAAGTGAACATCCGTTTGGAATCGGACGGGTTTATTTTCAGCTAGTTTAAGTTTTCATTAATATTACTAAATATTTCCGGGAGATATAGATGTCTGGAACTATACCTATTGTTGTTGAGACTACAGGGCGTACTGAACGCGCTTACGATATTTATTCCCGTCTTCTCAAAGATAGAATCATCCTGCTCAGTGGTGAAGTAGACGATCATGTTGCCAGCGTAATCTGCGCACAGCTTCTTTTTCTGGAATCTGAAGATCCTGAAAAAGAAATCTACATGTACATCAACTCCCCCGGCGGCGTGGTGACAGCTGGCATGGCAATTTATGATACCATGCAATATATTTCATCTCCGGTAGCAACACTCTGCATGGGACAGGCCGCAAGCATGGGTGCTTTTCTGCTTAGCGCAGGTGAGAAGGGCCAGAGATACTCACTGCCTCACAGCCGTATCCTCATCCATCAGCCTCTGGGCGGTGCTCAGGGACAGGCTACTGACATTGATATTCAGGCCCGTGAAATTTTAAGACTTAAAAAATCCCTTAACTCAATCATGGCCGAAAATACCGGCAAAACCGTGGAGGAGATTGAGAAGGATACGGATCGCGATAACTTCATGTCCGCTGCTGAAGCTGTAGAATACGGCCTCATCGACAAGGTTCTGGAGAGTCGCGGAAATATTGAATCCAAGGAAGGTTAATTCCTTATGAGTAATGAAAATAACGGTTCAGGACAGGACCTTCATTGCTCCTTTTGTTCCAAGTCTCAGGATGAGGTGCAGCGACTGATCGCCGGACCTGATGTCTACATCTGCGATGAATGCGTCCAGCTTTGTAATGACATCATGGCCCAGGAAGCGGTCGGTGAGGAGTTTGATGCAGGTAAGCTTTTGTCCCCACAGGAAATTAAAGAGCTGCTGGATGAATATGTTATCGGTCAGGAACATCCCAAAAAGATTCTGGCTGTAGCTGTTCATAATCACTATAAGCGTGTGTTTTACACACAGTCCAGCGGTGCTGACGATATTGAAATTGATAAGAGCAACATCCTTCTTATCGGTCCCACCGGGTCCGGTAAAACTTTGCTGGCTCAGACTTTGGCAAGAGTACTTAAGGTTCCCTTTGCCATTGCGGATGCCACTACATTAACCGAAGCCGGTTATGTGGGCGAGGACGTTGAAAACATCCTTGTTCAGCTTTTGCAGAATGCTGATTATGACATTGATGCTGCTTCCCGCGGGATTATCTACATTGATGAAATTGACAAGATTTCCCGCAAGGGAGACAGCCCTTCCATCACCAGAGATGTTTCCGGTGAAGGTGTGCAGCAGGCTCTGTTGAAGATTATTGAAGGAACTGAAGCCAATATTCCGCCCAAAGGCGGCCGCAAACATCCGCAGCAGGAATTCATCAGGCTGGATACCTCTAATATCCTTTTTATCCTCGGCGGCGCGTTTATCGGTTTGGATTCTATCGTGCAACAGCGCATGTCCGGTTCCGGTATCGGTTTCGGAGCTAAGGTAGAAAGCAAGAATGACAAGGGTATCAGTGAAATGTTCGCCAAGGCAGAACCGGCCGATCTGGTCAAGTTCGGGCTTATTCCCGAATTTGTGGGCCGTATTCCGGTTCAGACAGCGCTTTCCGAACTGACAGAAGAAGATCTCGTACGGATTCTGCAGGAACCCAAGAATGCGCTGGTCAAGCAGTACAAAAAAATGTTTGACCTCGACGGTGTTCGTTTGACCTTTACTGCCAACGCCCTGAAAGCGATTGCCGCAAAGGCTGTTGAACGTAAAACAGGTGCTCGCGGCCTACGTAACGTTCTGGAATCCATCATGCTCGATATCATGTACAAGCTTCCTTCCATGAGCGGAGTTAAGGAGTGCGTGATCAACAAGAGTGTTGTTGATACCGGAATGGAACCCATTTTGTTCTTCCATAACGAAGTCAAAAGTGCTTAGCCTTTTTTAAACTGTTATTATTTAAGCCTCCTATCCTTTTTGGGTCGGAGGCTTTTTTTTTGTCCTCGTGCTTAAAAGCTGATACTCTTCCGCAGGCTTGTTTCATTTTAAGGGATTGGCAACAATTGATTAATAAAGTATTATCTAATTTCACATAGATAATTTATTTTTAGGTCATTATGTTTATGAAAAAAAAATTGTTAATTCTTTTTAGCTTGATATTTCTGCTTGTCTTTTTTGCTAGCACCGGGTTGTCAGCAGAGCGTAAAGTTTTGCTCATCAATTCATATCATCCCGGATTTCCTACTTTCTTCGATCAAATCGAAGGCCTTAAATCTGTTCTCGGTCCTGCCGGAGTACATCTTGATGTGGAATTTATGGATTCTAAACGATTCATGAATGAGAAAAATATTAGTGCTTTCAAAGAGTTGCTGGCGATGAAGCTTTCAGAGTTAGGCCGGTATAACGTTATTGTTACCTCGGATGATAATGCTCTGAATTTTGCGCTTGAGAACCGGAATAAGCTTTTTCCCGATATTCCGGTTGTTTTTTGTGGAGTTAATAACCAGTCTAAGGCTCGATCCCTAAACAACAATGATGATTTTACCGGGGTTATTGAGGCGGTTTCCATGGAAGAAACAATTGCATCAATAACTAATATTTTCCCCAATATTAATAAGATCTATTCCATAGTGGATTCAACTCCCAGTGGACAAGCGGATCTTTCGGTGATGAATCAGTTGTTGGATAAATTTCCAGCTATTGAATTTGAGGAACTTTCACTAAAACATATGAGCTGGGCGGAACTGGGTGATGCTTTGTCTTCTTTGTCCGCTGACAGTGCTGTTTTACTGCTTTCCGCCTATCGCGATAAATTCGGTTTTTCAAAATCTTTTGACGATAGTTTGCAGGCCATTATGTCTCGTTGCCAAAGACCAGTCTTTCATCTTTATGAACATGGCCTTGGCGACGGGATTTTCGGGGGGAAGGTAATATCTCATTTTGAGCAGGGAGTTATTGCCGGGCGTATAGCTCTTGATATTATCAATGGCAGGGCCGTTAAAGACCTTCCTGTTGTTGAAGGTGGTGACGCCAATAAATTTGTTTTTGATCGTAATATGTTGAACCGTTATAATGTTAGTGATTATTTACTTCCGAAAAATCACACCATAATCAACGAAACTAAATCTCTGTGGAAAAGCCATAAAATTGAAATAGTTGTCGGAAGTCTTATCATTCTGGTACTTTTGGTTTTTTCCATTGCATTATTATTAGCCTACATCAAATTGCACCGGACGAAGGAACTGGTCCGTGTGAGTCAGGAAAGGTTTGCCCTTGCCATGGCTGCAAACAAGGATGGTGTGTGGGATTGGAACATTAAAACAGATGATGTTTATTATAGTCCCGGCTACAAAGCCATGCTTGGATATGGTGAATATGAGCTCCCGTACCATGTTGATTCATGGCTTGACCTTATCCATGAGGATGACAGGGAGCAGGCTTTCATCGAGAACAGTAAGTGTATAGATAATAAAATTGAGAATTTTGAAGTAGAATTCCGTATGCAGCACAGGGACGGAAGGTGGTTGTGGATTCTCGGGCGCGGTAATGCTGTAGAGAGGGATAAGTCTGGAAAGGCTGTGCGAATGATCGGTACACATACCGATATAACTGAATTGAAAAGTTCTCTTGTAGAAAACAGGCTTTTGCGTAACTATCTGAAAAGTATAATTGATTCTATGCCCTTTATCTTGGTTGGATTGAACAGCGAAGGACAGGTGACTCGCTGGAACAAGAAGGCTTCTGAGGTTGCCGGGCTTAGCGATGAACATGTTTTAGGACGTCAGGTTGACGATGTTTTTCCCAGATTATCTCCGTATATGGAGCATGTCAGGGAAACGGCGCGAAGTCGCGAAGTCTGGACTGATTCACGTGTCGTGCGCAAAAAAGATGGTGATATTTTTTATGATGACATTATGATCTACCCGCTTTTTGATGAAGAACAGGAGGGCGTTGTTGTATTGATTGAAGATGTAACGGAGCGGGTCAGGTTGGAGGATATGCTGGTCCAGAACGAAAAGATGCTTTCTGTGGGGGGACTTGCTGCAGGCATGGCCCATGAGATCAATAACCCGCTTGGAGTTATTGCACAGGGAACCCAGAATATATTAAGGCGGCTTCTGGGTGATCTTCCCGCGAACCAGAAAGCGGCAGAGAAAAGGGGAGTGAATCTCGAAGATCTGCAGGGTTATATGTATGACCGGGGAATTCCTAAAATTATCGACGGGATAGCTTCCGCTGTTGACCGGGCAGGAAGAATTGTCAGGAATACGCTCAGCTTCAGCCGCAAGAATCAGGACAATTTTAAGCAGCATTCTCTTGCTGAGCTTTTAGACAAGACAATAGATCTTGCCGGAAATGAATATAATCTCTCGACTAAATATGATTTTAAGAAAATTGAGATTGTCCGTGAATACGATATTGATGTGCCTACTGTTTTTTGTGAAGGAAGTGAAATTCAACAGGTCTTCTTGAATCTTTTGAAGAATGGTGCCCAGTCCATGAATTCGAAGGAATATGAGAACGAAGGCCCGAAATTCATACTCCGTTCTTATGAGACGTCAGGTTGCATTAATATTGAAATTGAAGATAACGGGCAGGGCATTGACAGCGCAGTCCGTAAACGGATCTTCGAACCTTTCTACACAACTAAAAAGGTAGGAGAAGGAACGGGATTGGGACTGGCGATTTCATACTTTATTATAGCTGACCTTCATCAGGGTTCTTTGGATGTTTATTCTTCTCCGGGCCATTGGACGAAGTTTGTTATCTCGTTGCCTATTCTGCAACAGCATTTGGAAAATGAGATTTCGGCAATAGGATGAATCAGTTTTTAAAGAACCGGGGTAATCCTATTGAAACTTTTCCCGATAGAGAGTGCAGTCCCCGCCAGCAGGTGTTTTTTATGTATAATGTAATTAATCACGGTTTGCGGTTTGACAAAATGGTAGCAGGTATTATTTCATGTTTCTAAAGGTTTATCGTTTCCTTGCTTTTCAGCTTCACATGGCTGAAACAAAGTGACAGGTGAACGCAGGCAAGTTTACGATATGCTGATGACTTTTTTAAAAATCAATCGTCGTGTTAATTGTTTAACTGACATTTCAACATAACATTTTTCCCTGATTTGGTGCCTAAGCCTATGAACGGACGTATCGTTTGTTCTCGTTCGGTTTAAAGACGTTTCCGGGTTAAAAGCAGGAGGATAAATGTCGTCCACAGTATTTGAAGGTGGCAATACATCCGCTGAACAAAATATTCTGCCAATGATGTCCTTGCGGGAAGTAGTAATGTTTCCGCGTTCCATTGTGCCTCTTTTTGTCGGTCGTGAGTCTTCGATCAAGGCTATTGAAGAGGCTATTTCCGATTACGACAAGAAAATTTTTCTGGTCACTCAGGAATTTCCTGAAAAAGAAAAACCTGAGCCGGAAGATCTTTTTCAGGTCGGAACTGTCAGTAAGATTCTGCAGATGCTCAGGTTGCCAGACGGCACGATTAAGGTGCTTTTTGAAGGTATGTACCGTGCCCGGTGGAATCCCGAATCAGAAGAGGTTGTTTTCGGTGAAAATTTTCCGCTGGTAAATATTGAGCGGGTGGATGATCTGCCTGCCGAAGAGCATACTACCGAGGCATTGGTGCGCTCTGTTCACGAGGCCCTTGAAAAATTCGGTAAAGTGAACAAGAAGATTGCTCCCGAGACAATTCTTGCTATTTCAACCATTCGTACTGCCGGAAAGCTGGCTGATTCGATCATGCCCCACCTTAAGGTGGAATTCCTCAAAAAGCAGACTATTCTTGAAATGGTTGATCCCATTGAAAGGCTTGAAGCTGTTTATGAGCTCCTGCTTGGCGAAATTGAAATCGTGTCCATTGAAAAACGGGTCAAGAACCGCGTTAAAGGGCAGATGGAAAAAAACCAGCGAGAGTATTACCTTAACGAGCAGCTCAAAGCCATTAATAAGGAAATGGGCCGCGAGGATGATCCTCAGGCGGAAGCCCATGACCTTGAAGAACAGCTCAATGAAAAGAACATGGAAGAAGAGTCCAGAGAGCGGGTGCGCAAGGAAATCAAAAAATTGCGCCAGATGGCACCTTCCTCTGCCGAGTACACCGTGGTCCGCAATTATGTGGACTGGGTTATGGAGCTTCCTTGGAATAAATATAAAAAGACCAAGCTTGATATAGCTGAAGCGCGTAAAATTTTGGATGAAGACCATTATGGTCTTGAGAAGCCCAAGGAACGTATTCTTGAGTACATGGCCGTGCAGTCACTCGTAGAGACAATTAAAGGGCCCATTCTCTGTTTTGCGGGTCCTCCCGGCGTTGGTAAAACTTCCATCGCCCGTTCTATTGCCAGAGCCATGGGACGCGAATTCGTTCGCCTTTCATTGGGCGGAGTGCGTGACGAAGCTGAAATCCGTGGCCATCGCCGGACTTATGTAGGGGCGTTGCCGGGTAAGATCATTCAGTCTATGAGACGTTGCGAATACAGCAACCCGGTCATCTGTCTTGATGAAGTTGATAAGATGAGCACCGATTTCAGGGGTGACCCCTCCGCTGCTCTTCTTGAGGTGCTCGACCCGGAACAGAATGGCACATTCAATGATCATTACCTTGATCTTGATTACGACCTGTCCAAGGTCTTTTTCATTACGACTGCGAATGATCTGCATTCCATTCCGCTGCCTCTGCAGGACAGGATGGAAATTATCCGGCTTCCCGGTTACCTCGAAACCGAGAAGATACATATTGCCAAGGACTTTCTGCTGCCAAAGCAGATAGGTGAGCATGGTCTTAAGGAAGACAACCTTGCCATCTCCGATAATGCCATGATCGACATTATTCGTACCTACACCCGTGAGGCAGGAGTTCGTAACCTTGAACGGGAATTGGCCAAGGTCTGTAGAAAGACTGCCATGCAGATCGTGGAGTCGGGTGACAAAAATAAAAGTGTCCACGTAACCACTGCAAATCTGAGCAAAATTCTCGGAGTATATAGATTCCGGTACGGTGCCAGTGAAGAGAAATCCCTTGTAGGGGTTTCTACCGGGCTTGCCTATACCCAGGTGGGTGGTGAAATGCTCATGGTGGAAGTTGTACTCATGCCCGGTAAAGGTAAAGTTGTTATTACCGGTAAGCTTGGTGAGGTCATGCAGGAGTCTGCTCAGGCAGCGCTTTCATATATTCGCTCCCGTTCCGACCTTTTCGGGCTGAAATCAGATTTTCATGAGAAGATCGATATACATGTTCATGTGCCTGAAGGAGCTACTCCCAAGGATGGCCCATCTGCAGGGATTACTCTCTGTACCGCCATTGCATCCGCGTTCCTGAATGTTCCGGTTCGGCATGATCTGGCCATGACCGGGGAGATCACCTTGCGTGGCCGGGTTCTGCCTATCGGCGGCCTTCGGGAAAAGCTTCTGGCTGCTCACAGGGGTCTTTCCAAGACCGTGCTGATCCCTATTGATAACAAGAAAGACCTTAAGGATGTGCCGGATGTAATTCTTAAGGATCTTGAAATTATTCCGGTGGAGAGTATGGATGAAGTGCTTAGCTATGCTCTGGATAATCTTTCAACGGAAGAGTTGTTCCGGGGGCGCGACAGCGCTACTCCCATAGCGCTCAATCTGATTAAGGAAGAGTATCAGGCTCAGCCGCATTAAGTCCGGTTTGTGTATAGCTGTTTTGAAAGGATGCCCTGTAGCGGGGCATCCTTTTTTTTATTCCCGGTTCCGTAGGGCATGGTTTCATGCTAGAGTTAAGCATGGAAAGTAACCATAAAATATATAAAGAAGCTTTGATTATAGGCTGGTTACGACATGTGTTTACGGTTGTTTTTGTAATTGTTTTTATTCTTACTATTTTTATTTGCTCAGTTGCATCAGGTGATAATGATCTCAACCGGATTTTGCAGGAATCGATCCGGGAACTGAAAATTCCCGGTGCAGTGATGATGGTGGAAAATCCTCAGGGACAGGTCCGGACCTACCGGGCCGGGGTGCGCCGGGTCAAAGGCCGCAGACCCATGAGTGATAATCTTAGATTTCGGATAGGCAGTGTTACAAAGACATTTGTGGCTTCTATTGTACTTATGCTTGTACAAGAGGGCAAAATCGGACTTGATACCGAAGTTCATGATATTTTGCCTGATATCCTCTCTGAGGATGAGCATGTCACAGTTCGGAATCTGTTGCAGATGAGGAGTTGTCTGGGCAATTTTACAATGGATAAGGCGTTTTTGCGTTTGTTTAGGGAAAGGCCGTGGACGCATTGGAAACCTGAACATCTCCTTAAATTCGGGGAAAAGAAGCGATGCAAGGAAGGATGGAAATTTGAATATAACAACTCTAACTATATCCTTCTGGGGTTGCTGATAGAGGAGGTGACCGGAGATAGTTTTGAAAATCAAGTCTATCAAAGGATACTCGATCCTTTGAATTTAAAATCGACAACTTTCCCTGTTAGGAGTGCCAATATTTCTGAACCGTATGCACATGGGTATGATTATAATTTCCAGACCGGTAAGATTATTGATCTGAGTTTGAAAATTAATCCTTCATGGGCATGGTGTTCCGGAAACGGGGTGTCGACAGCGCAGGATTTATTAAATTGGATAAAGGCATATCTGAACGGGTTTGGCATAGGGAGCAGTCTTTTATCGGAACAGATGGATTTTTTACCTGTAACTTATGATGGTGTTTCATACGGTCTGGGAGTGATGTACAAGTATGCTGCTGTAGGGCATAACGGTAATTTCGCAGGCATATATACAGCCGCCGCTTTTAGGTACAAGGGGTATTACTTTGTCATTTTGACCAATGGTCAGGCCTACGGAGGAGGTCGGAAAGCAACCGCAGAATCTATTTTCTGGAGAATTGTAAAGAACTCGGTATTATTTAAAAACGCTAAAAACTGAAGCTGAATCCCAGTCCGATACCAATTGTACTGGGCGGTGCGTCCGGTCCGTCATTGGTGAATGCAGGGTTATCGTCCAGACCGAAAATAAGATTTGTGCTCATCTCATCCGTAATATTCAGACCTGTTATAAAATCAGTTAAAGAAAGATTCTCTTCCATACTCAAAACTGTTTGAGTTTCTTTTGGTTTTGCGTCTTCAACATATCCGAAATCAGCAGCAAAGACATTGTTAGTACCGAAGAACAGCAGGGCTGTTGTAATGATGATTGATTTCCACATTTTCCACCTTCCCTTTTATGTGCGGAAATTTTATCCCCTCGTCGTATGAAATAATACAAAATATGGGCCATCACGCTGTAATCCCAATAATTCAGGAAGATGAGGCTCTGTGTCGTGATTCTGTTTGTAATTAGGTAGGAAAAATAATCGATTTTCCGTCCTGTGTACCTCTCGATTTAAGGTTGCTGCTATGTTGAAATACAGGGGCGAGTCTTGAGTATGTGTATGTGTGAAACTCTGCGCTCATGATTTCTTTGCCACTGCTGTGGCATGTTTGGCCATAACATTGGGTGAAGTTCTGAATTAGATATTCATTTATGAAATAATCCATTTCAAATATGAAATGGATTATGGATATAGAAATTTTATCTTTTCGAAAATACACATATTTTTCTTTTTTAGTCATTAAATGCGTTATTAAGGAAATATTTTTAAAAAAATGAACTTATTTTCATTTTTTAAAAAAGACAAAATTTCAGATTGTTACAATCGTGTTACGACTGCTTCTCGTTATTTTTCAATTAGATGTCTATTGACAATGTGGACATTCATTCTAATGTGGCTGTAATTTCATGCTAACAGCGTGAAATGACGTGTTGTTGACATGGGTTTTGGACTATTCCCTTTCTGGGAATTGGTGGATCACTTTGATGCGGACTGATCTGTCGGAAGTTCATAATTACACATGCTCAATGTTGCATTGTGAACTTTGTGTCTGTGGTGTCGTGTAATGACGCACAGGTTGTAAAGTGAACATTACAGCTGTTATTCCCGGTTGTTACCGGTGAATAGCGTAACTTAAAACGGTAAGGAATGTGAAAATGGTTAGAAGAATTGTTCGTCCATTGGTTTTGGCTATCTGCCTGGCAATGGTAGCGGCTACAGCTTTTGCTGCAGCTCCCAAGTATGTTTTCTATTTTATTGGTGACGGTCTAGGACCTTCACAGCGTATGGCTGCAGAGCTTTACAACAAAATGGAAAAGAATGATGCCGACGCCAAGCTGATCATGAATACTTTTCCCCAATCTGCACTGGTAACCACTTACTCAGATAACACCCTGATCACTGACTCGGCAGCAGGCGGAACTGCTTTGTCCTGTGGTTACAAAACCACTAACGGTTACCTTGGTAAACTGCCTGATGGAAGTGATATCAAGTCTATTGCTGAAGCTGCAAAAGAAAACGGATACGCAGTCGGTATTGTTACTTCTACCCGTTTGACTCATGCAACACCGGCTTCTTTTTCCGCACACAATCCTGACCGTAATGCTGCTAATGAAATTGCGGTAGATCAGGCTGATTCCGGCTTTGATTTCTTTGCGGGCGGCGGTTATCGTTATTTTGTAGCCAAGAACAACGCACAGGGTCTGAAGTCAAAGCGTATGGATGATGTGGATGTTGTTAAAATGTTCGCCGACCAAGGTTATAAAACTTTCGTTGGTGATTCCAGCCGCGATGCTTTTCGTTCTTACAAGCCTAAAAAAGGGGAGAAAGTTTTTGCTGCTCTGACTTACAGCCATTTGCCTTACGAAGTGGAGCGCCGTAACAGTAAGCTGACTGAAAATAAGCTGCCTTCTCTGTGCGAACTGACTGGGAAAGCAGTGGAATCCCTTGCCGCTCAAGAGAAACCTTTCTTCCTGATGGTTGAGGGTGGACGTATTGACCATGCAGCCCATGCTCACGATCCTGCTTCCACCATTCTTGATACTATCGCAATGGATGAAGCTGTGAAAGTTGCATATGATTTTTATAAAAAGCATCCTGAAGAAACTCTGATCGTTACCGCGGCCGACCATGAAACAGGTGGTGTAGGACTTGGGATTTCCATGGATTCCAAGGGTTACTTTCTCAATCTTAAGGCTCTGGAAAAGGTTCGTGTTTCCGCAGAAGACAATCTGAATCAATATTATAACAAACTGGCAGCTAAAGAGTCAGACCTGAAAAAACGTCATGCCGCTTTCATCGCTTATGTTGAAAAAGAGTGGGGCCTGACTGACCGTACTGCTGCCGAAGATAAGATTCTCGTAAACGCCATGGATGTTCAGGATAAGAACCAGAACCTGCCCAAAGACAAAAAAGTGAGTTACGGATATTCTTATACTCCGACCATGGTAGCTGTTACCGATCTGATTTCCCAGCGAGCAAGGATTTCATGGACTTCCTTTGTACACACCGGGACATTTATTCCTGCAACCGCCATCGGAGTAGGGTCTGAAAGATTTAACGGCTTCATTGATAACACTGATATCCCCAACCGGATGGCAGAAGTGATGGAAGTTAAACTTTCTGACATCAAACATACCGATTCCAAGGCTCTGTTGGGTAAGACTTACGGCCCCCAGGAAAAATACGCGAAAATTCCGTACAACAAATAGTTGTATCGAATTAGTTGACGATTTAAGGTCCCCACGCCCGTGGGGACCTCTGATTGCTTATATAGGTATCTCCTGCAGCGTAAAATAAATGGCCGTGAGTCTGCGGACATGAATTATCTTACGCTTGGATGCACTGCAAAAGGCTGAAACTTACGTGTGATTATATACGCATCGTTCCAGCCTTTTTTTGATCCTTGTTTTCAGCTCTTTCCAGACTCTGTGTAATATGAGGTAGTAATGAAAAAGTTCGCATCCCCTGTTTTTTTTATCCTGATGATTGTCGGGCTTGTCGGCCTGTTGAAATATGAAGATCCCGGGACGGATATAAAAACCGGTCTGCACGAATTGCGGGCAACCGTTACTGCGGTAAATAATGATGCTCTTGTCGAAATGGGTACTGCCCGTATAGGCGGACAACATGTAACTGCGATATTACAGGACGGGGAAGTCAAAGGGCAGACCGTAACCGGAGTTAATCAGTTGACCGGTCAGCCGGAAATGGATGAGCTGTTTCATCCCGGAGATACTATTCTCATGGCGGTACGCATTGTTGACGGTAAACCGACGCAAGCACGCGCCGTTCACCAGTTCCGTCAGGGCTGGGAGCTTAGCCTGTTCGGATTGTTTATCATTATCCTGTTGATTTATGCCCGATTAATAGGCTTAAAGGCGCTGTTCAGTTTTATCACCAGCTTTTATATTATCTGGAAATTTTTCATCCCCGGACTGCTTGGCGGCGGCAATCCAATTCTTTTGACTGTGGTTACCCTTACATTGCTTACAGTGGTGATCATTACCTGTGTAGCCGGATTGTCGAGGGTTACTGTAGTGGCTACCATGGGGACTCTCTGCGGTCTTTTGCTGGCGTTGAGTCTTACCTTGTTTTTTGGCGAAAAACTTAAGCTGGCGGGCATGACCGCGCCGTTTGCAAGCATGCTGGTTTTTTCGGGTTACTATACACTGGATCTGCTGGATATCTTTTATGCTTCTGTAATACTCGGGGCTTCCGGGGCGGCTATGGATATTGCCATGGATGTTGCCGCTTCCATGAACGAGGTCTTGGCTAAGAAGCCGGACATCACCCGCAATGAGCTGATCAAGTCCGGATTCAACGTAGGACGTATGGTTACCGGGACCATGACAACGACTCTTCTGCTGGCCTATTCCGGAGGTTATCTGACTATGCTGATGGTTTT
The DNA here is from genome assembly GCF_963678865.1 of Maridesulfovibrio sp. Taxonomy (NCBI): domain Bacteria; kingdom Pseudomonadati; phylum Thermodesulfobacteriota; class Desulfovibrionia; order Desulfovibrionales; family Desulfovibrionaceae; genus Maridesulfovibrio; species Maridesulfovibrio sp. Next base: position 397,351 of record NZ_OY787459.1, read on the forward strand.
TATGGCCAAAGCTACGTCTTTTACGCGTATGCTTAATTTTAAGCTGGTGGCAGCGGAAATTTTTCGCACATTGGTCGGAAGTGTAGGGCTTGTTCTGGTGGCGCCGATTACAGCGATACTGGCAGGATTTATTTTATGCGGAGTTAAGGAACTCAATAAATCACGCAACTGAAAAGATCTGGCTCACATAATAAAAAAGACGGATTTTTGTGGAAGTGCCGAAGGTAGGAGAGAAAAAGATAGGAATGTCGTAGATGATGTTTTCTCAGCAGTAAAAAAAAGTCCCGGACAGAGATTGTCCGGGACTTTATATTTTTAGAGAGTAATTCTAATTCAGTTTGCTGGTAATGTTGTTTTTGATCCAGTGAGCGTCCCACCATTCGACAGGATTAACCGGAATACCGGCACAGATGACACCGTAATGCAGGTGGTCGCCACCAGCCATGCCCGTTGCTCCGGTCTTACCGATAATCTGGCCCTTGGCGACCATGTCTCCGGGCTCCACTTCAATTACACTCAGGTGAGAGTAGAGGGTCTGCAGGCCAAGACCGTGATCAATGATCACCGCGTTGCCGTAGATGCCGAAATCTGATTCCGCAAGTACAACGCGACCATTGTTCGCCGCAGGAATGGGAGCCTGCCGGGTACTTGCGAGGTCAATTCCCAAGTGGGTCTGGTTGTCAATGACTTTTCCACCATAGTAATAGCTGCGTTTGTCACCGAATCCGGCACGGGGAGCGGCATTGGGCAACCTCATGAATTTACCTTCAAAAAGAAAGGTAGATGAAGTTTCTTTTGCTACCCGGTGCAACTCAGCACGGTTTTTCTTTCGCAGATCACGGTTGACCTTGAGGAAAAGTTCCACCTGACTGGGCAGGCCGGGATAATCTCCCTCAAACTGAGGCATTTTTGTGTTCAGGAAACGGTCTGAGATGTTAATCCGGTCATGCCGGTAGGTTTTGCCGTTGGCATGGTACCAGAATGAACCTTTGCGGATATTTCCTGCGGCATCTTCTGCAATCAGCACAGGGTTAAAGTCTTTTTTCTCAGTGTAGTACGGCATGGCGAAGAGGCATGCGTAAGTCCCGTTCGGTTGTTTGTGACCGGGGAAAAAATCTTCGTTCACCTGTACTCCGGTTTTAACCGGGGTTTCACTGACATTATAAATGAGCAGACCGCAGCCACCCTGATTAAAGTTATGGGTGGTGGATTGAACAGTGATTTTCGGGGCAATTGTATCAAGTGTGTAGTTACCGCGGGCAATAACCGCATTGCCGCTGCCGAATCCGGCAAGAGAAGTATCTACAGCCCATACTGCCAGTTCAAAAGGTCCTTCCTTGATTTGTTTTTTCTTAATTAGAATGTCTTCATTGTAGTCAAAGCTTCCCTTGGGAAGATTTTTTTCGGTGAGAGTAATTTTCTTGTCACCCTGCGAAAGAACTATTTTGACTGCTTTAAGGCCGGACTGGGTGTCGCTGATATTCACATTGATAGGAGTATCATAGGTTGTATAACCATTGCCCGGTTTCAAGGTTGCCTGAGGAGAGGTTGTGTCCTTGTAAAGTAGATAGGCCCCGGTCCCGATTACAGCGACAAGAATGATCAGCAGGAAAATTTGTCCAATACGACTTTTCTTTTTAGCCATTATAAATCCTTAATTTTTTCATGTGAATCTTTAAAAACACACATTTTTTGTACTCCTGCTGAGCATAACCATAAATCTAGACAGGATTCAACATACAACATTGTTAAAAAAAGAACGATCTATGAGTTGTATAGGTACTATCTATGCATATGCCAGTTTTATATCAGATATTGTTGACGAAAAAAGCTGGAGTGTGTATTTGTTTTCAAAAATATCGTCGCCGTGGCGGTTTTTTTTATTTAGTAAGGACAGTGCCTTACTACGCCGGCAACCACCAAGGAGGTAGGGATGAGTTTGACCAGGCGAGATTTCGTGAAAATGTGCACAGGAACTGTGGCTGGATTTGGGATTTCCCAGATGTTCAACCCCAGTGTTGTGCATGCGCTGAAAAAGTTTGTACCGAATGTTTTCTGGCTGCAGGGACAGGGCTGCACCGGTTGTTCGGTTTCCATACTTAACTCAGTGCATCCCTCTATTGCAGAGGTTCTTCTTGATGTGATTAACCTTGATTATCATCCGACTATCATGGGTTCCGAAGGCCACGAAGCCTGGGGATACATGATGGATCAGGCTGAAGCCAACAAGGGTAAGTACATTGTTATTGTTGAAGGTGCCGTTCCCACAGCTGAGAACGGTCATTTCTGTATCGTTGGTGCAGACGCCAACCATAAAGAATACACCATGAGTGAGGCCACTCTCGAGATGGCCAAAAATGCTGCTGTGGTTGTAAACGTTGGTACTTGCTCTGCATATGGCGGTATTCCCGCTGCTGAGGGAAATGTTACCGGCTCCATGTCTGTAACCAATTTCCTTGCAGAAAACGGTGTGAAGACTCCCGTAGTTAACATTCCGGGTTGCCCCCCCCATCCAGACTGGATGGTCGGAACCCTCGTTGTCGCTATCAATGCTATTGAGGAAAAAGGGCTGCAGGGCGGTCTGGCTGAAGTTGTCAAGATTCTTGATGACAACGGTCGTCCTACACCTTTCTTCGGTAAAAACATTCATGACAACTGCCCATTTCTTGAGCAGTTCGACAACGACGAATATGCTGAAGTATTCACTGACCCCGTTAAATGCCGTTACGAGCTTGGCTGTAAAGGTCCAAACGCCAACTCCGACTGCTTCAAACGCAAGTGGAACGGCGGCGTTAACTGGTGTGTTGAAAACTCAGTATGTCTTGGCTGTGTAGAACCGGGATTCCCGGATGAAATGTCTCCCTTCTACGAAGCCGGTTAACCGGAAAAGGAGTATTAATCCTTATGTCTTCATCTCATGCTCCCGCCGCCAAGGACGGGAAACTTAAGATTGCCATTGATCCGGTTACCCGAATCGAAGGTCACCTCAAGGCTGAGGTCGTAGTTAAAGACGGTAAAGTAGTGGATGCATGGCTCTCCGGCGGCATGTATCGCGGTTTCGAGAACATCCTTGTCGGACGTGATCCCCGTGATGCAGCCCAGCTGACCCAGCGTCTGTGCGGTGTTTGTCCAACTGCTCATTCCACTGCTTCCACCCGTGCTCTTGATGACGCTTTTGGCGTAAAGCTGACCACCAACGGTCGTGTAACCAAAAACCTCATCTTCGGCGCTAACTACCTGCAGTCTCATATTCTGCATTTCTATCATCTTGCAGCTCTGGACTTCGTACGCGGTCCCGGCAAAGCTCCCTTTGTTCCCCGCTTCGAACATCCTGACCTGCGTCTTGATGAAAAAACCAACAAGGTAGCTGTAGACCAGTACGTTAAGGCTCTTGAAATCCGCCGTATCTGCCACGAAATGGTAGCTCTCTTCGGTGGTAAAATGCCTCACATCTCAGGTCAGGTCGTTGGTGGTGCAACTGAAATTCCGACCCAGGAAAAGCTCGCTGAATACGCAAGCCGTTTCAAGCAGGTCCAGAAGTTCATTGCTGAAACCTACGTCCCCACTGTTTACCTTATCGGTTCCGTCTACAAAGATCTGTTCAAGATCGGTGGCGGTTATAAAAATGCTATGGCTTACGGCGTATTCCCCATGGATGATGCTGAGTCCGAATTCCTGCTCAAGCCCGGTGTATACATCGACGGCAAAGATGCAGGCTTTGACCAGAAGCTCATCAAGGAATACACCAAGTACGCATGGTACACCGACGAGTGTTCCGATCTGCATCCCAGCGAAGGTAAAACCATCCCGGATGTACATAAGAAGGACGCTTACAGCTTCTGTAAGGCTTCCCGCTACAACGGCCACGCTGTTGAAGTCGGTCCCCTTGCACGTATGTGGGTTCATAACCCCGAGCTCAGCCCCATGGGTAAAAAACAGCTCAAGGATCTCTTCGGCATCGAAGCCAAGATGTTCCGCGATCTGGGCGAAGATATGGCATTCTCCCTCATGGGCCGCCACGTTGCACGCGCAGAAGAAGCCTACATGGTTGCAAACGCAATTCAGGATGCATGGCTCAAGGAAGTCAAACCCGGCGAAGAAACCTACGTCAAGTCTGAAATTCCGCAGTCTGCAGAAGGTCTCGGTCTTACCGAAGCACCCCGTGGCTCCCTGCTGCACTACATCAACATCAAGGACCAGAAGACTGCCAATTACCAGATGATCCCCGCGACCCTCTGGAACAGCACCCCTCGTGATGACAAAGGTCATCGCGGTACCATCGAGGAAGCCCTCGTGGGTACTCCGGTTCCCGATCCGAAAAACCCTGTTGACGTCTCAAGGATCATCAGATCCTTTGACCCGTGACTGGGTTGTGCCGTGCACGTGCTGCACGCAGAGACCGGTGAAGAGCATGTTGTTCACGTAGGCGAAGGCTGCTAACGTAACGACGTTTCACTGAATATAAACTCCCGGTCGCAGGGTCCCTGTGTCCGGGAGTTTCCCTTTATAGTCTCCGACGGCTCTCCGAGGTCCAAAGAACCCTTTTGCAAAAGGGTTCTTTGGACTCTCCCAAAACCTTTCAGTAAGGCTTCGCCGTCTTTGTTTTCGAAGACCTTCATAGAAAGCTATTCGCAAAGCATAACTAAAACGTCTTTGAAAGAGAGGGGATGGGGTCTGGGGAAGGGGAGAGAAAACTTTGCTAACGCCCAAAGTTTTTCTCTCCCCTTCCCCAGCCGCCGGAGGCATCCCAAAAAGGATATAAAATGAAGAAACTGTTGGTACTTGGGATTGGAAACATCCTCCTTGGCGATGAGGGCGTCGGGGTGCATGCTGTAGAAGAGTTGAAGAAAGAAGAATGGCCCGAGTTCGTCCATCTGGTGGACGGCGGCACATTCACTCATGATATTTTTCATATTCTGGAAGGCTATGACGGACTTCTGGTGCTGGACATCGTTCATGGCGGGAAGGATGGCGGCACCGTATATTATCTTGAAGAAAAAGATATTATCGACAACGAGAAACAACGTTTGTCACTGCACGACATTGATCTTGTTGATTCCCTGAATATGGCCGGAGCAGTCGGCAAGCGTCCTGCAATGCGTATTCTGGGCATGGAGCCTGAGAACTACACTGACTGGTCCATGGAGATGACCGATACCTGCAAGGCGGTATTCCCCGGCTATGTTGAACGGGCCCGTCAGGAGATCAAGCGTTTTATTGAGGAGTTTGATCAGTAGGGCTGTTTGAGTTTTTGGATTATGTTTTTTTTAACGGCAGTTCCTTTGTGGGGCTGCCGTTTTTTGTTTGGATAACACGATTGAACTAACATTGTTAAAAAATATGGTTATTGACTGTGATTGTTCTGATTATGTAAGTTCTTTTTGCTTAGTTAAATTTTAGTCGAAGGTTTTAGCAATGAACAAAACTCTAAGTTTTCTTGATCAGGTTGCAACTGTTCCTGCTGGTGTATGGAATGGCGTGATGGCTTTTTGTGCTGTTGGAGGATTGATCATCGCGTTTCTGACATATCGGGCTATGCAACGACAGAATGAGATAGCCAAAGAAGCTCAAACAGATGAGACTGTAAGAGAATTATTAGATAATTATAGAAGTGGATCGCAAGCGAAAGATGAAGAGATCAGTACGTTAAAGAAAGGGCTTAAAGATGCTGTTGAAGGTTTGCGTGAACTTGAGAAGCAAGATGATACTGCACAATTGGCAAAGCAAGCTGAAGAACAATTGAAGAAAGGGAATACTGAGTTAGCGAAGGCTCTTTATCGGCAAGTTGGGGAAGATAAGGAAAAGTGCGCTGAAGTTGTTAATGTAGAAGCTGCGAACGCTTATCGTAATTTAGCAGCGTTATCTTTTTTGAGTAATTATCGCGAGGCCTTTAAAGCATACGAGAAGGCGGTTAAACTTGATCCCAATACAGTAGAAGGGTGGATCGGTATGGCTCTCGCCCAAAAGCATCTTGGATTGTTCGGGGATGCTAAAGCTTCGCTTTATGAAGTTTTACGAAGGCGTGAGCAGTATGGTGCTTACGATAAGTTTGTGTCAGCTGCATTTGGTAATTTAGGAATTATTTATAAGCTTGAAGGCGATTATAATACTGCGGTAAGTTATTTTAAAAAGTCATTGAAAATTGATATAAAAAATAAGTCCCATGAGTTGGCATGTGGTTATAATAATATAGCGAATGTTAAAAGTTTACAGGGTGATTTTAATGCAGCAAGAAACTACTATTTAAAGGCTTTAGCAATAGATAAGAAATTAAATAGACTTAAGGGAGTTGCTGCCTCTTACTCTAATTTGGGTGTGTTGTATAAAATTCAAGGTTTTTATGATAAAGCTCTTGCGTTGTATAATAAGGCTATGAAAATTGATTTAAAATTAAATAATAAAGAAGGTGTGGCAGTATCATATACTAATATAGGTAACTTATATTTGGCTCAGGGTAATTTTGAATTAGCAAAAAATAATTACGACAAAGCATTAAATATTAATAGTGAGTTAGGAGACGTTGTTGGGCTTGCTACTCAATATGGAAATTTAGGACTTATTTTTTATGAAAATGGAATTTATGATCAAGCTAAAGAATACTGTCAGCTTGCATTAGATTTAGATTGTAAAACAGGATACAAAGAAGGTATGAGTATTCAATATGCAAATCTTGGAGTTATTTGTTTAGATCAAGGTGATTTACCAGCTGCTGAATATTTATATAATAAGGCATTGGATTTATATAAAGAACTTGGCGATAAGGTTGGAATTGCAATTCAGTATGGAAATTTTGGAACTCTTAAAAAGAAATTGAATGAATTTGTTAAGGCAGAACAGTTCTACATGAGTTCCTTGAAAATTAATCAAGAAATAGGACGAGAAGAAGGCATTGCGATGCAATATAAAAACTTGGGGTATCTTTATCTGGATCAGGATAGAGTTATCGAAGCTGTGGATAACTTTAAGAAATCGCAAACTATTTATCTAAAATTAGGAAGGTTACAACAGGTTGAATCCATTAAATCTCTTATTGATGACTGCTTAGATTAATTATCCTTCTCCACACCCTCAACCTACTTCCCCAAAACCAGCAAAATATTAAAGCTAGCTTTTGGGGCTGCCGTTTTTTCTTTCCCCATGGACAACTGGCAACACAAACCCCGCAAATATACGACGACAAATTCCCGTATCCCGAGACTTTGTTCAAATGATCCACACATGCAGTCAAATCTACAGCTTCATTGCGTGAAGCATAATAAAGGTCGGTATTGACGTTTTTTATGGCTCCTGAAGGGCAGGCGTCGGTGCATTTTGTACATTTGCCGCAACGGTTTCTGATCGGTTCGTCGGCAGGAATATCCAAGTCTGTAAGTATTGTTACAAGACGAACTCTTGGTCCGTATTGCGGGGTAACCAGCAACAAAGATTTGCCTTGCCAGCCTAATCCGGCATTGATTGCTACAGCCTTGTGGGAAATATAGGATACAAACCGTTCTTCACAGAGAATCTGACTGGCTGGAAGGGGCAGGGCTTTACCTCCGTTATTTTGGATAAAGCTGCTTACCCGGCAGGCGATATGATCAAGAAGGGCGTTAACGCGTTGGTAGTGCTGGGAATAAATTTCGGTAGGGGTGTCTACGATGGTATCAATAATTCCGTCCGCTAGCTGAACTGCAATTGAAATTGCCCGGGGGAAATTGTTCAGCAGATTCTCGGGTCTGGTTTCCATTCCTGCCATACGGGTTGAGTCTGCAACTCTAACCAGATCTGCGCCCCATTGTTTTGCATTTGCAAATAGATCTTCTTTAAGGTTAGTCATTTTTTACTCCTGATTAATAATTATTGCGGCAGTATGAGCAGATTCTTTAGTATCAGAGGCAAGAATTATCTATATAGAATAAAATTGACATATTCAGAAGTAAAGCCGTTATTCTTCGATAACTTCAATCAACTTCTTCAAAACCAACGGCGTATTAAAATTCTCCAACACCCGCACACGCCCTGCAGCTCCCATTTTCTTGCGTAACTCGCCATCAATAATCATCTTTTCCAGAGCTGCTGCCAATTCCTCACTATTTTCTACCGGAACTAAAATTCCAGTCTCGCCATCAGCAACAACTTCTGGATTGGAGCTGATATTAAATCCTACCACGGGTTTTTGCAAAGTCATAGCTTCTACAAGAGCATAACCGAATCCTTCCCATAATGAAGGTAAGCAGAAAATATCCTGCGAAGCGTGAAAACTTTTCATGTTTTCGATGAAACCGAGGAAGGAAACCTTGTCGTTTACGTCCAGTTCTGTGGCGTAATCTTTCAGTTCCTGTTCCATTTCACCTTTTCCGGCAATGAGAATTTTGAAATTCAAGTCCTTTTCTTTAAGCAGTTTTGCGGACTCAATGAGATGTTTTTGGCCTTTTTGGGCAGTCAAGCGGGCCGCATTTCCGATTACTACTTCACCATTTTGTGGTGTATAGAGAGTAGAAAAATTCTGTTTATCGAATTCGGCTACATCAAAACCGTTGTAGATCTGGCGGATTTTGCTTTCATCAATAAGGGATACGTTGTTGGCTAAAACGGTCCGTTTAGTTTCAAGGGAATTGACGATCAAGCGATCAACAACATTTTTATAGATGTAGCGGTTCAGGAAAGAATTTTTTACCGGAACGGCAATCCCGCGACGGTAAACTATCCGGTTAACCCCTGCGCGTTTGGCGGCGATGCCTCCGCTTTTGAGATCGGAGGGCAGTGCGGTGATCAGGGTCTGGATGTTGTTGTCTTTGAAAAAAGTCTTCAAGCGACCCATTAAAGCTGGATTAAGAAAGGAAAGATTGCCGATGGGTTCGCTGTGCAGTGTGATGCCCGGTTCGTTTTCAAGGCGGGATTTCAGTTCGGATTTATGGTTGGTTACCACGAAAACGTTGTAACCCTGATCCCGGAGGAGCAGGGAAAAGTGGTGGTTCCACTTCTCCCCGCCGCCCCAGGCTTTGTTGCTATTGAAAAAGCATATGTTTTTATTCACTTAACTTGATTCCAAGTGCGTCTGCTGTCAGCTGCGGTATTGATTCAAGGCTGGGACATACTGTGAATCCTGCTGCACGCATTTTTTCCAGCTTGCCCTGTACCCCGGTTCCTTCTTGAAGGATTGCACCTGCGTGGCCCAGACGTTTGCCCGGAGGTGCGGTCTGACCAGCAATAAAGGAAAGTACGGGTTTGTCAAATCCTGTTTCAATTACGTAATCCGCAAGATCCTGTTCAGCGGTTCCGCCGATCTCACCAAGGACCATGACCGCCTTGGTCTCATCGTGATTGCGCAGCATTTCGAAAACATCCGCAAAGGTGGTCCCGATGTATGAATCACCGCCTATGCCGATGGACAGCGACTGGCCGATGCCAACCTGATTGAGGCGGTCAGCGACTTCGTAGGTGAGTGTCCCGGAACGGGAAAGTACCGCCACCGGACCGGGGGAGAACGGGGTTGTTGGTAAAATGCCTATTTTGGTCTGTCCGGGTACAATCATGCCGGGTGTGTTGGGGCCGACGATGCGTGATTTACCGCCTTTGACCTGCTCCAGCACATTGAGCATGGCTGACTGAACAATGCCTTCAGTGATGCAGACTACCCATGGAATTTCGCAGGAAGCAGCTTCAAGGATGGCATCTGTAGCCAGCTTGGGCGGTACGAAAATGATGCTGGCCCCGATTTTATGATGCCGCTGCGCTTCTTTGATGGAGTTGTATACCGGAACTCCGAGAACTTCCTGTCCGCCTTTGAATGGGGTTACCCCGGCCACGATGTTGGAGCCGTATTCAAGCATAAGTTTCGTATGCAAACGACCTTCAGCTCCAGTGATACCCTGCACGAGGATGGGAGTGTCTTTGTTGATTCCGAAATTGTACGGCGATTTGTAACCGATGTCCTTGGGACGGGAATCAGGCATGGCTGCGATAGGCTCGGGAAATTCTATTTTCGGGGAGTCAGCAGGTTTGAGTCCGGTCAGCAGGTCAAGAGCTTCCTGCATATTTCTGGCCCGGTGCAGCTTGTCGCCTTTAACCTGCTTGAGTGCTTCAAGCCCCTCTTCGGCACTGTTACCGGACATACGTACTACGATGGGCTTTTCCGGTTCCTTTCCGCCCAGTGCTGCTACTAGAGCATTGGCAACCAGTTCGCAGGAAAGGATTCCGCCGAAAAGGTTGATCAGGATTGCTTTTACCTGATCATCATCAAAGAGCAGCCTCAAGGCGGTTTCAATGCGTTTCTGGTCAGCTGCACCTCCCAGATCCAGAAAGTTTGCCGCCGGGAGGTCGGAGAAGTTGAGCGCGTCCATGGAAGCCATAGCCAGGCCAGCCCCGTTGGCAATAAGACCTACCCATCCTTTGAGGGAAACAAAGCTCATTCCGGCGTCACGGGCTATGTTTTCTACCGGGGTAGAGTGCTCCGGTTGGTAGAATTTTTCAAAAGCCGGATTAAGGTCGACTATGTTGTCATCCATTTCAATTTTGCCATCAAGAGCAAGCAGCTTGCCGTATCCGGTCAGGGCCAAGGGATTGATCTCAGTCAGCAGCAGGCCGTAATCAATCATGGTGTTGTAGAGGTTCTTTACTATGTTGCTGAAATCCAAGAAAAGTTCTTTGGCAATTCCGATATGGAAGAATGCAGCGCGAATCTGGTTGGGTTGCAATCCGCCGGGCAGGCTAATTTCCTGAATAAGCAGGTTTTCCGGGCCCATGTTTTCAATTTCCACCCCGCCTTCCCGGCCCACGGTCATGATAACTTTACGGCGCTGGCGGGATAGGGTCAGGGAAAGATAAAATTCTTTGCGGATGTCCACAGCAGGTTCTGCCCGCAGAAAGGGAACTTTGTTGCCTTTGATCTCCATTCCCAGAATCTGGCGGGCTGTTTTTTCATAATCGTCCTGAGAATCTACCTTCTGGATACCCCCGGCCTTACCGCGTCCGCCTACCGGAACCTGTGCTTTCAGGATCCACGGCAGGGGGAAATATGGTTCCAGACCGGGAAGGTCTTTTTCTGAGATTTTTACCCCGGTGGGCACAGGCAGTCCGGCCTCTTTGAGCAGTATTTTACTTAAGTGTTCATTGAGAAGCATACTCCCTCCTGTATGCGGATGATGTAGATAATACGCTTAGCGCTTTGGTCATCATGTTTCGCCTCCGGGGATTAAAGGAGCCCGGCCCCTCTGGAATCCCTTTCAGTTTAAATCGTTAAAATCGAGCAGGTAATTTAACAACCTAAACATCTTGAATAATTTTGTTACAAGGATAATTTTATGATACTTGTACCCATGGCATATAATTCAATTATATGGCACTCTCAAGGTTAATTAGTGATTTCATTTGCGGGTTGAACAGCGGTTCTGTCCGGGAAGCTTGTTAAATAAACGGATAGAGCGGAAATAAAAAATTTCCGTATAATATTTTTAAGTTATGTTTACTAAGGGAATATTATGGCTGATTTTAAGGATTTAACCGATGCTTTAACGGATGAAGTTCTAAGCGACATGGCTGATTCCTTTTTCGGGGCCCGTGTAGACGTGGACGATGCTCTGGAATTGTTTCACGAAGTTTCTGAGAAGCTGCATATCAAGTTGTATCAGGTTTTCAGAGTCTGTGCCCTGATGGAAAAAGTATGTCTCGGCCCGGATGGATTCAATGATTTCTGGGTCTGTACAGGAATAAGCAGGAATCGTTTCTATTATCCTGCCGGAGTTGAATTTGCTTCCATTCTGGATAATCCTCCTTTTGCGTTTACCGGCAGGGGAGAATACATTAAATGGCTTGGAATAGTTTACGATATGCTGGCTGTTGCCATTGAAGACTATATGCACGGTTCGATTAAGGATGATGGAAAAGGCCGTAAAATTCGTACTGTGAATCGTGAAGATTTTTTTAAGATGGCAGAAGAGATCAACATCAAGATTGAAAAGGTCAACAAGAATATTACTGCCTCGGATGTTTTGAAATTTACTAAGTCCCTTGATCCCGAATCAATACACAAAGAGAATATTGCCGGATGCGTCGGGCCTGAGTGTAAGGCCATTGATGATGAGATGGCTTTCACAGTAATCACGATTAAGGATATTGATTTCCCCGAGTTTCCGATTCTGCCGGACCGGAAAGAAATAGCATCATATATTTCCGGGTATTGTTCTCAGGTCTGGGCGCATGACAAAGTGCGGGTAAAAGCTTTGCTTAAGGATATGAGAAAGAATGCAAGTAAGGAGTTGTAATGAAAAAAACTGTCGGGTTCATATTGGTTTTGCTGTTTGTAATCTGTCTCGGGACCACTGTTTTTGCTGAGGAAAAGAAGGCTGTTCCTGATTCCAAAGCCAAGCCTGCTTCAACGGCAAAAATAGAGCAGGCCGGTGAAAATCTGGGAATCCCCGTGGTTGTTCTTCATGAAGGGAACGATGTTCTCGGCGGAACTCTGGCTTTAAAGTTAAAGGAACGCTTTAGGAAATCTGTGTTGTTTAAACTTGAGGATAAAGACTCAAAAGCCGTGCGGGTTAATGTTGAATCCCGCAGTGAGTTCCGTGACAGGCCGGAAATCGGTTCGGTTTATTCCGTTGTCTGGACTTTTGCGGAAAGTGGAGAAGTGGTGCCTTTTTATCTTAAGCAGGAGTTGGGACTGGTGAATTCCCGCAATGTGGAAGATTCCGCTGCCGGACTCATGAACAGGACCGACAAAATAGCTGACGAATATAAATATCTTTTTGAATAATTAAATCCATTTCCTTTTGCTGCTGAAGGCCTTGATTTTCATGGCTCTCATATTACGCAGCTTTTCACCTGATTTTTCACCGAGATTTCTTTCATGAATCGGCAGGGATACCTTGAGTATCTCTGCCAGATCTGCTGGAGCATGCTCAAGAACATTTTCGTCCCTGTCGGCATGGCAGAGGCTGATCATGTTTTCCAGTAGACCGTTTAAATGCAGTTTCATAAGTAGGTCAACCTTAGTTCCAGACTTGAGTTCGCGATAATTTCCCGCTTTCATGTGTAAAAGAGCTGCCGTCTCTCCGGCACGGATGAACCTTGACGGAAGCATGAGCCTGCTGCCCAGTCTTTTTGCAGGATCTGCCCCTGCTTTGTCATGCCCGTGGTGGGAAGGGAGTATGTCCGGCGGTGTTAGAGCTTTACCCAGATCATGGCACATGGCCATCCAGCAGGTCAGGGGATCTCCCGCAACTTTATCCATTATCTCGGCAGTATGTCCGGCAACGGATTTATCGTGGTATTGCGGGGGGCCTGCCGGGATGCTGTCAGCACTGGATAATTCGCTGAACCATGGTTCGAGGCAATTTGTACGGATCAGCAGACGCAGGAAATTTCCCGGTCTGGGGCCGCAGAGTCCTTTGCGCAGCTCCACGCCGATGCGGTCCGGGGCTATGTCCGCCAGTAAACCTTTCGCGGCGCATTGTTCCATTCCTGCAATCAGTTCCGGATGGGCAGAAAATTCAGGAAAGCGTGCCAGAAAAGTTGCTGCACGAAAAACACGGAGCGGATCTTTTGTGAAGGTTTCCGGGAAAGAAGGGCGTAGGATACGGTTTTGCAGGTCATACAAACCGTCTGGATGAGCATAAAGCTCTCCTTCTTCATCCAAGGCAAAGCTGTTAACCGTGAAATCGCGGGCGCAAAGATCAAGGTCTATCGTTTCTTCAATGCTTTTGCCTCTGACCCTCGGAAAGGAAAATTCTAATCCTTTCAGATAAAAGATTTCATATGACTTGCCCACTGGACGGGCTTTTGGGAAGTCCGCAATAAAATCTTCCGCAGTTCCGGAAGCAATAAGGTAGTCAAGGTCTTTCGGCTTACGGCCAAGCAGCAGGTCCCGAACGGCTCCTCCGGCTATGAGTATTTTTAAATTAGTTGAATTTTCAGTCATTTATCTTTATTTGGTTACGCCTGCCCATAACATAATGCAAGTGGGACATGTTCTTGATTAATTCCGGTTTGATGATATCGTATGATCAATGAAAAAGAAAATATTGATAGTTATATTTATTGTCGTTGTGGCGGTTATTTTTTTTGCCTTTGATCTGGACAGGTTCCTGACCCTTGAATATTTGAAAAATTCTCGTCAGGAGTTTCAGTTTTTTTATGATCGTAATCCGTTTTTAACTGTTTTTTCCTTTTTTTTAGTCTATGTACTTGTTGTCGGGGTAAACCTGCCGGGGGCAACTGTACTGGGACTTGCAGGTGGAGCCTTGTTCGGTTTTACCGTGGGAGTTCTGGTCATTTCATTTGCCAGCACTATCGGTGCTACTCTGGCCTGTGTCTTTTCCCGTTACCTTTTTCGGGATTACGTGCAGCGCAGGTTCGGGGACAGGTTGGAAAAAGTCAACCTCGGCATTAAGGAGGAGGGCGCACTTTATCTTTTTACCATGCGTCTTATTCCTGCCATTCCGTTTGTCATAATTAACCTGATCATGGGGCTCACTCCCATGAGGCTGGGGACTTTTTACTGGGTTTCTCAGTTGGGTATGCTGCCGGGAACCATGGTTTATGTTAATGCAGGAAAGGAGTTGGGACAGATTGATTCACTTTCCGGTATTATGCAGCCGGGATTGCTTTTTTCATTTGTCCTGCTTGGTTTGTTTCCTCTTGTGGTAAAAAAGGCGGTAGGACTTGTAAAAGCCCGTCGTAATGTATAACGTTTAGAAATATTCAGTTAAATTAAGCGCGTTTAAATATGATTGTCAGAACTGCACCCAGCATACGAACCTACCACAAGGGTAAAATTATTTTCAATGAAGGTCAGGAAAGCAAGATTGCTTACATGATCAAGTCCGGGACTGTTGATATTTTCAAAATGATCGACAAGAAAAAGACTGTCATGGGAACCCTGCGCCGGGGTGATATCTTTGGTGAAATGTCCCTGCTTGCCAATCAGAAACGTACCGCCAGTGCGGAAGCTGCAAGTTTCTGTGAGCTTGTCGTTCTCACGGAAGAGATGATGAACAAGTTGCTCAAGGCCTCTCCGGCAACAGTAACAAAGATGCTTGAATTGCTGGCAAAAAGGGTTGCTGCAACGGATTTGAAAACCGGTGGATCTGAGCAGAATGATTCTTTTCTTGCGCTTGCGACTATCCTCAATCTCGCATACCGGGAATTCGCCTACACCCCCAGTGACAAACAGCGCGAAATTGAAAATTACAAAATGGGACTTTCGGTCAAGTCCTATACCGAAACAGTTAAAAGCCTGTCCGTTTTTTCCAATCTTGAAATTGAGTCTTTTCTGGAGACTGTTTTCAAGCTGCGCCTTATTGAGATTAAGAGTATCAAGAAGGGGGATAAAAGCGCGTTTCTCGAACGTTACATCAGCATTAAGAATTTTGAACAGTTTATGCCCAACTTACGCTGTCTTTATAAACAGATGCGGGAACTTGGTGCCAATGTTGATCAGCGCATGAATTTCATGAGTTTTACAGATCTTGCCCGGAGAACCGGCAGTACCCCGGAGCTGATTTATAAAAAGGTTATCAAGGAAGAGATGCCTGAAAACCTGCTTTTTTTTAACCGGGAAAAAGCCATGGAATGGCGTAAGGATAAGGATTCTGATTTTTTCAAGAAATTCCGCAGGCCGCGTAAGGCCTTGGAAGATCTCGAGTCCGCTGAAGATATTATTTTTATTGATAATCCTACTCTCACGAAAGCTCTTGAAGGTTTTAATTACTACAAGATCTCTGTGCTTTATTCAGCTTTGGACCAGCAGGGCAGGGATAAGCTCAAGCGCAATATCGGCAAGAAGGTTGCCCAGATCCTGTTACGGGAACCCCCGGCAGATCGTGATCCCAATGATCATGAGGTACTTGAGTGCTGTGATGAACTCCTTGATATTGTACGTAAGCTTAAGGGGGTTAAGTAATTATGGCTAAACCTCAAGCAAAAACTTTTCTTAAAGGTGAGGTGATTTTCAGGGAAGGCGAGCAGGGGAATGTCGCCTATATGATTCAGTCAGGATCAATTAATATTGTCAAAAATATTAAAGGTAAACGTCAAGTCTTGGCCACTCTCGGGCCCGGTGAGATTTTCGGGGAAATGGCAATCATTTCGCGAAGTGTAAGAGTGGCCGGTGCAGAGGCTGCTTCTGAGAGTATCCTGCTTGTGCTGACAGCCCGGTTGATCCTCATGCTGCTCAAGAAAAGCCATCCCACTGTTTTTCACCTGACCCGGGTGCTGGCTTCGCGCCTGGCCCGTGCCGACCGGGCCATATCGGAGAACCGTAGCGATAATTTATGGCTTACTTTTTGTCGGCTTCTTCATATGAAGCACCGGATCTTTCAGACAGCACCGCGCGGCGAAGATGCTCCAATCGGTATAACTTTTGATGAATTGTCCAAGGAATTTTCAGAAATTACCAATGCCCATCAGCATGAAATTGACCGACTTCTCAAGTCCGCAATCGGGTTCAACATGATTTCGGTTAACAAGATTGCCTCTCATACTTATCTGACCATAAACAATCCTGATGATTTTTTGGTTATTGCCGAGAATCTTTCTGATAATATCAATAAATTCAGCGGAAAAGTCTTCATGTCTGATTATGTTGATATCTATGACTTTTCAGATATGGTCGATTCCAATCCGGAAATGATTTACAAGAAAATAGGGGTTGGAGATTTTCCTGAAGATATCTGTATGCTGCATAAGGATGCCACTTCAAAGTGGGTTGAGAAAAAAGGAGAGCAGTTTTTCAGGGAAGTAAAGCGCAAGCGTAAGTCCATTGAGGAACTTGAAGGTGTTGAAGATATCGTTTTTGTTGACCTTGGAACCTTGAAACTGGTTTTCCGTCAGCTGGGATACTACAAATTGGGTATTCTGCTTGCAATTGCAGGTGAGGATGCAAAAAAACGTATTCTGGCGGCTATATCAACAAAGATAGCTGCAGCTATTTCTCGCGATTCCCGTTCATCTGACGCCATAGACCAAAGTGAAGCTGACGATGTGGAAGAAGAGCTCGTGGACCTTATCAGGGAGGTCAAGTCTTCGAAAACTGAATGATCATGGTTTACATCTTATAGCACTAAGTATTTTACAAACTGTTTGGAAAAATATCGTTGCACATCCCGGCCTCTTTGGTTAAAAATATAATTAAGCTAAAGTATTAATAAAAACATGTTTAACCTTGTCAATCATCACCTGAACATGGGATAGTGCAGCATGATTACTCGAATTACCATTATAAGCGGTAAGGACTCCAGTCCTCTTCCAAAGACAACTCCTGAAAATATTTTCCAGTCCCATCCTTTATGGGCGCGGGATATTGAAAGTTTCAGCCCGTGGAACAGCGAAGATGCCGAATACAGGACCTATTCAACATGGATTTCCGGTTCGCGTACCGGAGTACCTATTGCCGTTTGCGGTTCTTGCGTTTCAAGCCTGGATGTTGCATGGCGGTTGAATTCCCTTGAGGATCTTTCGGAATGGGGAAGTGTTTTGGCCGTGGAGCAGAATACCGGACGCGGACAGGTTCGCCGGGAATGGATTTCTCCTCCCGGTAATGTTTACGGAACCATCAAGTGGCCGGCACTTCCGGAAGCCAAGCCCGGTGAGGTCCGTCCGGTCTGGAACCGGATTCTGCCTCTCATTGTCGGCTACCTTACCTGTAACGCCTTACGCGATCTTGGCGTAGAAACACAGCTTAAGTGGCCCAACGATATCCTAATTGACGGAAAGAAGGCCGGCGGAATCCTCATTGAGGAACGGGGAAATGCCACTATGGTCGGTATCGGGCTGAATCTGTCCTATGCCCCTGCTCGAGAATTGCTCCGGGTTGACCATGCCGTTCCAGCCGGAAAGATAAATACCGATACCATGCAGCTAGGTCCGCTGGAAACATGGGTCGAATTGATTAAGTATTTTCGCAGTAATTTTGATTCGATTATTTCCATGAAGAAGACCGATGATTTTCTGTACGAACTTGCCGATCGTCTGGTTTGGTTCGGAGAAGAAGTGAAGATAGTGGATGGTCCTGAAGGAATTGAACGCGGCGTGATCTGCGGATTGCGGTCCGACGGAGGTCTTGTGATTGATTACAACGGTGAGCAGCATGAGATTTATTCAGGATCGGTAATGCCTTTATAATGTGGTAGATATTGTTTTTTTCTTGACATACGGGCTCTGCTGGGGAATTTGTTCTTTGTTGCCGGATGAATTGAAGGGAAGCTTTTCATCCAACCAAGGCAACCGCGGAATGCAGCGGAGTTCTTCCGTATGTGCCCGAATCAGTATCATTTTCGTTTGCAGCCCTGTCTTTTTGCCGAGCAGGGTGCTATGTCTGTTTTATTCTGTTAATTTCTTTTCGATTACTGAGTATCTTAAATACTTGGATTTTAAACAAAAATCCAAAGACATATCTTTTTAATGATGTGTAAGGAGGAAGTGATGGCTGGTAAGACGGAAGAAGCAGTTCCCGCTAAAGAAGCGGCAGCAGCAGCTCCCCAAAAGTCCCAGGCTAAAAAACAGCTTGAAAAGAAGCTGATTCTAACCGGTGCCGATATCGTTAAAATCGGTGAAGATGCAGAACTGCTGGTCGGCGGAAAGAACTATAATACCGCGCTGATAAGTCAGGTCGAGGGCATCAGGTCTCCCCAGTTCAGGGCGGTTTCATCTCTGGCATTTCATAAATTACTTGATGAGACCAAAGTTAATGCCAGTGTTGTCAGGGCTGTTGTGGACAGCGAATATAATGCTGTGGACTGGAGCAGTGAAGAAGTCAACAGCGACAGTGAATTTTTACAGAAATTTGTTCGCTCCATTGCTCAGGTCATCAAAGAAGAATCCCGCAAACATACTGAAACCCAGATTCAGCTGCGTACTTTCATCAATAACGTTGTTGAAGGTTTCGCAACTTCCCCGGAAGGAATTGACCAACTCCGTAAAAGGTCTGTACTTGTTCAGAGTGCAATCCTCTCGGTTGTTTTACCCAAGGAGGTTGAAACAGCAGTAAGGGATGCTTATCTTTCCATTTGCAAGGATGCCGGGCTTGAAAACGAACCTGTGGCAGTACGTTCTTCCGCAGCCGGTGAAGACAGCCGTAAAAAGGCTTTTGCCGGACTACAGGATACCTACCTCAATATTGTCGGCGAAGATCAGTGCGCCGAAGCCTATCATTGGGACTGCGCATCTGCATACAACCTGCGCAGCATGACTTACCGCCGTGAAGCCATTCTTGATGCAGTTACCCTTGCAGAGAATACCGGCGATGCCTCCATTGCTGAAAATGCCAAAAAAGAGTGGGCCATCGAAAACACCTCACTTTCCGTATGCATTATGCGCATGATCAACCCGGTGATTTCCGGTACTGCATTCAGTGCCGATACTGCCACCGGTTGCCGTGGAACAGACCGTAAGGATCTTGTTTCCATCGATGCAAGTTACGGCCTTGGTGAAGCTGTTGTCGGCGGGATGGTCACTCCTGATAAATTTTATGTATTCCAGCGTGATGACGGCTCTGAAGTTGTTGTCCGCAATATGGGCAGCAAGGACAAGAAAATTGTCTACAGCGAAAAGGGCGGTACCAAAGTAGAAAAAGTTCAGCCCGGTGCTGTTTACCGCTGGGCTCTTTCCCTGGCTCAGGCCGAGGAAGTAGCTAAAGGTGTGCGCTCCATCAGTGATGCATACGGCGGTATGATTATGGATACCGAGTTCTGCCTTGATGCTGCTGACCGGCTCTGGTTTGTTCAGGCGCGCCCGGAAACCCGCTGGAACGAAGAATTCGAACAGCATCCGGACGCCATTTTCATGCGCAGGCTGGAGGTTGACCCCAAAGAGCTTGAAGAAGCTGAAGTAGTACTTGAAGGTAACGGAGCATCACGCGGAGCCGGGCAGGGTACTGTTAAGTATCTGCGTTCCGCTCTTGAATTGAATAAAATTCATAAGGGCGACATTCTTGCGGCTGAACGTACCGACCCCGATATGGTGCCGGGTATGCGTATCGCTTCCGGTATTCTCGCTGATGTTGGCGGTGATACCAGTCATGCCGCTATTACCTCCCGAGAACTAGGGATTCCGGCAATCATCGGTATCCAGAGGCTTGAAATTCTGCGCTCTCTTGAAGGTCAGGAAATCACAGTCGACGGTTCCCGTGGTAAGGTTTACCGCGGTGCATTGCCTCTTATCGAGGTTGGCGGGACTATTAATGTTTCAGAACTTCCGGCTACCAAGACCAAAGTCGGCCTGATCCTCGCAGACGTGGGACAGTCTCTGTTCCTTTCCCGATTGAGGGAAGTTCCCGATTTTGAAGTCGGTCTGTTACGTGCTGAATTTATGCTCGGTAACGTGGCAGTTCATCCGTTGGCTCTTGAAGCCTACGATAACGGCACCCTTGATAAGCTGGTTCAGGATAAGCTTGATGAGCTTGATGCAAAGCTGACTACTGTCATGAAGAGTCAGCTTGATTCAGGTCTTATTTCCCTGAATATCAATCTCAGGGAATATGTTGGCGCACTGACGGGCCTGACCGAGGAAATGGATTCCATGGCCAACGCCAATACCGCCCGCGGGACCGAAGAAGTTCTGGCCATGCACCGCAAACTGCGTGAACTGGACAAAAAGCTCGATCACTATCTTGAGCATGCGACTGAAAGTCTTTATGCGCTTAAAACTTCAGTAGACATTGAGGAGCACCTGCGCGGGGTTCTCGGCATTCATGCCGGAGAACATGCTGACTCGAAATTTATCTACAAGCGTACTGAATCCCTCGATGAACTTCCGGAAATGCTTGCAAAAGCCAAAGAGAATCCTGTTGTTCTTGAGTATCTTAAAGAAGTTAAGGCCTTGCGTGAAGAAGTGGCACACAAAATGGGACTTAAGTCCGAAATGGATGAAGTTACCACACTTCGCCAGCGCATTTCGGATATTATTAAATCCCGTGGACTGCGTTCAGGTAAGGAAAACTATATTCAGACTCTGTCTCAGGGGTTGGCTCTCTTTGCCATGGCTTTCTATGGAAAAGATATTGTCTACCGGACCACTGACTTCAAGACCAACGAATATCACAACCTGCTTGGCGGTCTGCTCTTTGAGCACCATGAAGACAACCCCATGCTCGGCTATCGTGGTGTTTCCAGAAACATTCACGATTGGGAGCTGGAAGCATTCAAGCTGGCCCGTGGCGTGTTCGGTGGCAAGAACCTGCACATTATGCTGCCTTTCGTGCGCACCATTGAGGAAGCACGCAGCATGAAACGCTACCTCTCGCAGGTTCACAATCTGGAGTCCGGCAAGGACGGTCTGAAATTGATCCTTATGGCCGAGATTCCCAGTAACGCCGTGCTCAGCAAGGAATTCATCAAGGAAGTTGACGGTTTCTCCATCGGTTCAAATGATATGACCCAACTGGTACTTGGTACTGACCGAGACAACTCCAGCCTGCAGCATATCTACGATGAAGAAGATCCGGCAGTTGTCTGGGCGATCCTTTCCACTATTTTTACCGGGCAGAAGTTTGGTAAGAAAATCGGTTTCTGCGGGCAGGGGGTATCAAACAGTGTCATTCTGCGCGGTGTAGTCTGCATTGCCGGAATTGTTTCAGCTTCTGTTGTTCCCGATACTTATCTGCAGACCAAGCTGGATATGGCCGCTGTTGAGGCCGAGAACATAAAGGTCAGCGGACTTGGAGATTGGATTAAGGCCCGTCATTTCGAACGCCTTGCCAAACTCATGGAAGAAAACGGGTACAGCCATATCATCAAGAAATACAAGACACCTGAAGATCTTGAAGATTGGTACGAAGGTGAAATCAGAAGGCATAACGAGCAACTCCGTGATAACATGGACACTCCCCGTGAAGATTTCATCAGGCAGGAAATGGATAATTTCCGCGGAACATTCCACAAGCCGGTTATCTACTCTGCATGGGATTGGAACCAGACGGTAGAAGATGCCATGCACCATGCCGGTTTTGCTTCTTTTGAGGAGCAGGATGCAGCTCTTCAGGAGCAACGTACCAAAAAGTGGTAGGTGTTCACTTAAATGAGATTCAAAAGGCCGTCCTCCGGGACGGCCTTTCTGTTTTAAAATATATTAAGATTCTTTTATTGAGCCTGCAGAAACACGCATAAACTTGACATGGAACCGGAGCAGAGGCATATTTTAGGGAATAGGAGAACACATGATTAAATCCAGAATATTCGTAAAAATATTGCTAGTCGCAGTTGCTCTTTTGTCAATGGCGCTCAGCGGCTGCTCCCTGAATTCTGCCAATTACGTGGGCAATGAGGAAAATTATTCTGATCGTGCTCCCCGTAAGCTGGGGAGGGGAATGACCAATATTCTTACTGCACCGCTTGAAATTCCTAATCAGGCGGTTGATCTTGCTGCTGAGAATGACGCCCCTGCGGAGCAGGCTGCAGGATATATCGGCGGTTTCTTTGTCGGTGTGGCTTACACTGGCGGTCGTATTGTTTCCGGTGTTTATGATATTGTCACTTCTCCCTTTGGCGGACCTTCAGTTCCAACAATGGATCCTGATTATGTTCATTCCGATTTCTTTGAAAAAGTTGATAACCAAACGGAATCTTTTGACGATATATGGAACATTGGAGCTTACTAGTTTCATATCTATGCATAATATTGATTACAACCTCCATTGCAAAATTGCTTGGAGGTTTTTTCTTGAATAATTTGATGAAGAGGTATCTTTCATGAAGCGGTTGTTGTTGATTCTGTCGGTTGTTATCATGGTTTCAGGGTGTGCTAACAAGCAAATGCTCAAAGAGCAGATTGCAGAGGCCATCCGAGAAAACCCTCAGATTGTATTGGATGCCATGCGGGAAAACAGTCTGGATTTGCTGGAAATAGTTGAGCAGGGTTTTGATAAACGGGCAAAACTAAAACGTAAAGCAATGCTCGAAGAGGAAATCAAAAATCCGTTTCAACCCCGGATATGGTCGGAAAGACCAATGCTGGGCAATCCTGATGCACCGGTAACAATAGTAGAGTATTCTGATTTTCTTTGCCCTTACTGCAGCAAGGGTGCTGTTGTTGTCACCAAGTTGGCAAGAGAACATCCGGAAAAATATAGACTTATTTTCAAGCATCTGCCCATGCACAAAAAATCCCGACAACTCGCCGTTGTATTTGAGGCAATTGCACAGTTCGATAAGGAAAAGGCTTATATGTTTCATGATCTTGCCTTTTCACGCCAGAAGAAACTGTATGAAGATAAAAGCGGCATTGAGCTGGTAAAGATTCTGAAGGAAATCAAAGTTGATCCTGCCAAATTGCAAAAAATAATAAATTCTGAAAAGCTGAACGAATACTTGCTGGCAGACGAACAGGAAGCCAATAAATTCAAGATCGATGCTACTCCTACTTTTCTGATTAACGGAGTTGCTGTTCGGGGCTATCTTCCTGCGGATAAGTTTGACCAAATGGTCGAGATGATTCTGGAAAAGACAAAAGAACAGCTTCCGGTCGAAACTCCGGAAGGTGAAATTTGCGAAGATTGCCTGAATCAGATGTAAGCTGGTAACTATGCGCGATATCAATAATATTTCAGAGCCACCTAAAGATTTGCACATCTGTTTCGGCGGTGGAAATTTCCGTGGTATCGGGAATAATATGATCGGGATCTGCCGGGAAAAATTGAATCTGCAACCATATGAAAAGGTTCTGGACATCGGTTGCGGGATCGGCAGGTTAGCCTTTCCGTTGCTGGAATACCTTTCTGAAGAGGGGGGCTACGACGGTTTTGATACTTTCCCGGTAGGTGTTAAATGGTGTTCTGAAAATATAACTCCTGAATTTCCTAATTTCAGGTTTCAATTGGTGGATATTTACAGCTCAACGTATAATCCCTATGCCCAGACCAAAGCAGCTGATTTTGTTTTTCCTTATGAAGATAATTCTTTTGACCTCATAATGCTCAATTCCGTTTTCACTCACATGATGCCGGATGATATCCTTAACTATATTAAAGAAATGGATCGTGTTTTAAGTGAAACCGGACGTATTATGGCTACTTTTTTTCTTGTTAACAATGAATCGAACGAACTTATGAATCAGGGCAAAAGCGTCCACGATTTTTTTAAGTACGGTATTTTTTATACTGCTGACCCTAAAGATCCCATGGATGCGGTTGGTTATGATGAAAAATTTGCGTTAAATATGTTTGAACAGCGAAAATTCAAGATACAAGAAATAATGTACGGAAACTGGTGCGGAAGGAAGGGAAGTCATCATCAGGATGTGCTTTTGATTACCCGCTAAGCCTAAATTAGTATTAAAAAAGCCGGAGTTTGGATTTTATGGTCCTTGCTCCGGCTTTTTCATATTGAGATGATAGAATTAAAATGCGGGATTTTTATGCCATCGGTATGCGGTTTCAATTATATCCCGCAAGTCTGCGTATTCAGGTTTCCAGTTGAGTATTTTTGCTGCTTTGGAGCTGTCTGCAACCAGCCTTGGTGAATCTCCGGCTCTTGCCGGTTCGTAGTCAAATTCAATATCTTTCCCGATTACTTCACTTGAGGATTTAATTACTTCGAGGATACTGAATCCTTTGCCGTTGCCAAGGTTGAAAGAATGAGCCCCCTTATTTTTGCTCATGAAATTGATAGCCTTAAGATGGGCATCGCAGAGATCCAGGATGTGAATGTAGTCGCGTACGCAGGTGCCGTCCGGGGTCGGATATTCATTGCCGAAAATTTTCAGTCTGCGGCCTTGGTCAATACAGCTGAGCAGGATATTTGGTATCAAGTGGGTCTCTGGAGAATGGGCTTCGCCGATAGCGCTGTCAGGGTGTGCTCCGGCGGCATTGAAATATCTGAAGCAGACAGAATCAAGTCCATAAGCTACTGCATAGTCCTGAAGAATTTCTTCCACCTGAAGTTTTGTGCGGCCATATGGATTCAGCGGTTTGAGAGGATGGTCTTCAGTTATAATATCCATGACCGGATCACCGTAAACAGCTGCGGTGGATGAAAATACAAATTTATCAACCCCGTATTTGCGCATGGCCTGCAGCAGATTTAGGGTCCCGGTCACATTGTTGTCATAGTATTCATAAGGTTTTTCAACGGATTCACTGACTACAATTAATCCCGAAAAGTGGAAAACCGCATCATACTTGCCTTCTGCAAATACTTTTTCCAGATCAGCTGGATTTCGTAGATCGCCTTGAACAAATTTACCCCATTTGAGGGCTTCTGCATGGCCAGTTGAAAGATTGTCGAAGACTGTGACATCATGCCCTGACTCGGCAATCATTCTGGTCATGTGAGAGCCGATATAGCCTGCTCCTCCGCAGACGAGTAGGGATAGTTTAGTGCTCATTATAGTTTTGCTCCGATTGTATTTAACAATATAAATATTGAACCAAACGACTATTTATCAAAACTAGGATTTTGTCGAGAGGCGAATAGATAATACCGAGTGGAGCTTGTTTTGAGTATTGTTGATTATGCATAGTATCTGTTAAGATAAGAAAATTGTAATTACGAAGACAATTAACAGAGGGTAATAATTTGCGTCAAAAAATTATATGGATGAGTTTGATTTTAATTTTTGTGATTTGCAGTGCTGCTTCTGCTGAGTCTGAAAGGGTGGTTTTTTATCCGTCCGGTGCCGATTTCAGCAGCAGGGTAAAAGCCAATGTGATGACGGATGTAAACGGTAATTATGTAATGTTTACTCTTACCGGTCAGGCTGTGCCGGACACATTTACAATTGCCTCCATGACTAAGGGCGTGGCTGTTAATGATGTTTCATGGACACGGAGTGATTTATCACGTTCCCCCGCAGCTATTGAACTTGGTAAAAAAATTGACCAGCTGAAATTTAAACTTGATTCACTTGTTTCTGAGAAGCAGGCCGTGGAGGGTGGAATATCTTTCTGGAAGGAAAGAGGTAAGGAACAGGAGATCAAACCTGCCGATCTTGGAAATATTGCCGGTCAGGTAGTCAGCAATCTTTCAAAGCTTTACACTGAATCCGCAAAGCTCAAAATCAAAATTATCGAGTTGCAGGAGTTGATTAATGATCTGCAAAGACAGTTGCGGGAAATGTCCGGCAGTGGCAAGCTGGTTTGGAACATCAAGGTTTCAGTGGCAGCAAAGAATGCTAAAAGTGCCGAATTTAAAATAGGTTATATGTTGCGCAATTGCGGATGGACTCCAAAATATAAACTGGATGCCGATCCCGGTGCCGGAAATATTGAATTCGCTTTTGAAGCTGAAATTCAACAGGGCAGCGGTATGGATTTCAAGAATTGTGATGTGGCACTTGCAACAGTAAAGAAAAATTCCAGAATTTCTCCCCCTCAGTTGGGACGTTGGGTTATTGAACCACGTCCCGAGCCGGAGCAGGAGACATTAATGGTCCGTGATGCCATAGAAATAGCTCCCATGGCTGCTGGTGTAGGCAGGAATATGGCCAAGGCTGCCCCCAGGCGGGTGAATAAGGCAACATATTCGCTTTGGGAGATGGGTAGAAAAAACATTCCTGCTGGAAGCACCCGCAAGTATGCGGTTGAAAGTGAAACATGGAAATCTGACTTTTCTTTTATAGCCCGTCCTTCGCTTACTCCTGATGTTTTTGTTTATTCTAAAACCACGCTGGAAGCTGCAAAGGACTACCCGTTGGGAACAGCATTGATGTTCATGGAAGGTACCATGATCGGGAAAAGGCAATTTTCCTTTTCAGGTAAGGAGAATAAGCAGTTCTTCGGGTCTGATCCCATGCTCAAAGTTGAACGTAAGATTATTGAAAAGAAATCCGGCGATAAAGGAATGTTCAGCTCTAAACAGACATATAACTGGAAGTATGGAATTGAGCTGGAAAACAGCCGTAGATCACCGGTAAGGGTCTTGGTTCAGGAGCCAGCCCCTGTTTCAGGAGACAAGAGAATAAAGCTTAAGGTAGTTACTGAACCGGAAGCGGAAATCAAAGACGATAATTTTGAATGGGATGTTGAGATACCTGCGACCGGTAAATACAACTTGGAGTATTCAGTAGAAATGACTGCCCCTGATGATATGAAAATTGATCTGGGAATTGGCAGATAGGCAAAAAACAGTAAGGGAAAGCTAAAAAGAAAGGCCCGCTTCAACAGAAGCGGGCCTTTTAACTTGTGATACCGGGAAAGCTTTAGAATTCAAATCCCATATCCAAACTTACGATATGAGTACGGGAATTGGTGACTTTAGTTGCAACAATATGATCTGCAGTTCTTGCATCAATGGTGCGGTCTTTCATCCACAGGTAGTTGTAGGCTGCGTCAATGCTGAAGCCTTGGTATTTCCAGCCTATACCGAAGGATACGTTCTGACGGTCACTTGTTGGCAGCATGTAGTCTATGTAACCATCGGGGATGGGACTCTGATCATAGAAGTAACCGACTCTGAGAGCGAGGTCTTCAATGGGCAGGTATTCAACGCCGACCTGAAACTTCCATACGTCGTTCCATTTTTTGGGTGAACTGATGTCATTCAGACCTACAGCTGAAGCTTTATCAAAATGGTAATCAATTGAGCTATAGTCGCTCCACATGGAATAGACTGCATCAAATTCAAGACTCAGATTTTTCAAGGGCTTGTATTCCACACCACCGAAGATCATGTGCGGAGTATTCATGTCCATTGAAACCTCGCTGTCATTGAACAGGCCGGTTCCAAGAGCAGCAGCTCCGGGAGTAACTTCATAGCTGGCACATCCGGAAGCCCGGTGGTTCATTTTGCTGCGCCATGAAAGTCCGATAGACCATTCTTCGCTGGGGGTAATGTGAATAGCAGCGTTAAACCCCGGGGTAAAACCGTTTACAACGATGCGCTGATCAACATCAGTATTATATGTGCTTGTATCATACTGTCTTGCGGCATCAAGAGTTTTTCTCAAGTCAGCACGTACTTTCATGAATTCAATACCGGCTGCGAATGAGATGTATTCGTTGAATTTGTAGGCGAGGTTAGGGTTGAAAGAGTATGTTTCTATGGCTGTATTGTAGGAAGCGTATCTTCCTGACCATTTGGAGTCGAATTCAGTTCCGAGACCGAAGCGGGTAAACGTTCCTACTCCGAGCCATACGTTATCATTGATCTGTTGTGTAATGTATACGTTGGGAACAAAAAAAACGTTCTCGGTCATGCTGTTTACAGTAGAAACTCCACCTTCTGTAGTGGTTAAGTCCATCTTGGGTGAGAGCATGGCCACACCAGCAGACATGTGGGTGCCTTCCAACTGAGTGATACCGGCCGGGTTCCATGCAATTGCAGATGGATCGTCCGCTTTTGCAATCATGGCACCTCCCAGTGCGTTCCCACGAGCTCCCCACTCATAGATCGCAAAGCCTGCTGCTTCAGCTTTATTGCTGAATCCAGAGACTATAGCCAGCCCCATTAAAATGATAAACATGCTGAAACATGTTGTAAATCTGGTCCTCATATACACTCCTTCAAAGAATACTGAAAATGCTTAATGACTTTGATTATTTAAAGCCATCCCCTCATAAAAATGCACATACTAACTAGCTTGAATGTTAAATTTAGTAAAGTAAAATTGACGCAAACGTAAATTGTTGTGAAAATAATCAACTGTTATATTGATGTATATTTGCATACATGTGTGTATGTTTGTTTGTTGGTAGTAAGTAAAAAAAATAATTTTGCTGAATATAAAGTAATTTGTAGTGTTGTTTGAATTCAGCCTGTACTTTATACATTGGATACAATGTTGTTACTGTTTATGGCCATGTAGTAGCAATTGTTTCTGGAATACTTTTTTACCAATATGTTTTTCCATCTGTAACCTTATGAATGAATAAAAACGAAGATATGCCAATCAACATGAAAAAAGGCAGCCCCATTAATGGGACTGCCTTTTAAAGTTATATAGTCATTTTATCAGCGAATGAAATAAGCTAGGTATTCCTGATTACCTTTAGGACCTTTTATACTGGAAGGGACAAGTCCTTTCAGGTGCAGTCCCAGTTCAGTGGAGGCAAAGTTCACAATCATATCCACAGTCTGTTGCCGGAGTCCTTCATCACGGACGACGCCTTTATCGGTCTGACCGGGGCCTACTTCAAACTGTGGTTTGATAAGGCAGACTATTTCTCCGTTTTCTTTAAGAAATCGAACTAGAGCCGGAAGGATTTTAGTCAAAGAAATAAAAGAAACATCACAGACAACCAGATCGACTTTCTCAGGGATCAGGTCTTCCTCAGCATGACGCAGGTTGATGCGTTCAAGATTCGTGACCCGCTCATCCTGTTGCAATTTCCAATGCAACTGTCCGTAGCCCACGTCTGCGGCATAAACCCGTTCCGCACCGAACTGGAGCATGCAATCAGTGAAGCCACCAGTGGAAGCTCCTGCATCAAGAGCAACTTTGCCTTCAGGATCTAGCCCCAGCTTTTCAATGGCGGTAAGCAGTTTATATCCGCCTCGACTGACAAAGCGGTCACGACCTTTGACCACGATTTCAAGGTCTGGGTCGAGTTGCATGCCGGGTTTGGTTACCGGTACTTTTTGCCCGTCCTTAAGATAGTGGGCCTGTCCGGCCATGATTATGCGTTTAGCCTGCTCTCTGCTTTCGGAAAGTCCCTGAGCAAAGAGCATCTGGTCTGCGCGCTCCTTTTTCGCCACTTATTTTTTCTCCAGACCGAGCATTGATACAACGTTGTCCGCAGCCTTTGCAATGTAATCAGCTTCGGACATCTTGTCTTTTTCACTGCCTTCAATAACAAGTTCAGGCTTGTTGGCCCGGTTTGCATCCGGTGTTACTTCGTATTCTGCAGGGAATTCGTTCTGGTAGTACATATCCTGAAAGCCCACAAATTTGAGCTGGTGTGCGGTGGAGTCGAGCACAGCACTTTCGGTCTCGGAAATCAGCCCAAGTTCTTTGGCCCGGATTAGTCCGGCAAAACATTCTCCGCCCTGAGTGCAGGCAATATGTCCGTGGGAGTTAGCCAGCAGCATGGAGTCCATGATCATTTGTTCGCTGACCTGAATTACCTGAAAAGCCTTTTCCCCGCCGATAGCTTCAAATTTTTCTGCAAAATGTTTCACGCGCGGAAAGGAAACCGGGTTTCCAATCATTGCAGCCTGTGCAACAGAGGGCCGGACTTTGACAGGCTTATATTCACGTTCGTTTTCATCTTCGATAGCGTAGTAGCGGTAAACAGGGTCGGCGTGGGCAGACTGTACGCCGAATACACGGGGCAGGTCGGTGATTATCTCTAATTCGTACAATTTCAGGAACCCGGCCATGATGGCGGTGATGTTACCCGCGTTTCCGATGGGAACAAAGATACATTTATCCTTGAGGTCCCAATCATACCACTGGGCAACTTCAAAAGCGTATGATTCCTGACCGAGGATTCTCCATGAGTTCTTGGAGTTGAGCAATGCTACCCGGTAGTTATCCGCCAGATTTTCAACAACTTTCATACAGTCATCAAAGACGCCGGGAACTTCGAGTACCTTTGCTCCGCTGCCGAGGGGCTGGGCCAACTGCTGCGGAGTAACTTTTCCCTGAGGCAGGATAACAACTGATTTAACACCTTCTTTCATATATGAAGCGTAAAGGGCTGCCGCAGCGGAAGTATCACCGGTGGAAGCGCAGACAGTCAGGATTTCATCCCAGTTGTTTTTGTTCATCAAGGCATTGATGTAGCTGAATGCGCAAGCCATACCACGATCCTTGAATGATGCACTTGGGTTCTGGCCGTCGTTTTTGTATGCGGTTTTGATTCCGGTAACATCATTGAGGGCCGGGCTTGAAGCAACTATGGGGGTGTTGCCTTCACCGAGATAGAGGATTTCATTTTCTTCCATCACCGGGGCGAAAAGTTCGTAAAAACGGAAGATACCGCGCAGAGCATCTTTTTTGGTGGAGCAACGGGCATCAAAAATCTCACGCCATTCCTTGCCGCTGGTCTTTTTCAATTCGTCGAAGTTCAGGTCTTCAAGGATGAAAACAGAACCGCATTCAGGGCAGGTGTAATGCAGCTCGTTAATGTCGTAGCGGGCGTTACAGCCCAGACAGTGATACTCCATTTTACCGCGATATTCAGGAAACTTATTAGCAAGACTCATCGTTTGTCCTCTTTTGCCTTCGGCGATCCCTGCCGGGGCCTTAAACCCTTTTGCAAAATGGTTTAAGAATCCCAAAAACTTTTATTAGGGCTTCGCCGATG
Source organism: Maridesulfovibrio sp. (assembly GCF_963678865.1). NCBI lineage: Bacteria > Pseudomonadati > Thermodesulfobacteriota > Desulfovibrionia > Desulfovibrionales > Desulfovibrionaceae > Maridesulfovibrio > Maridesulfovibrio sp. Next base: position 428,507 of record NZ_OY787459.1, read on the forward strand.
TGGGTTATCAAATTTATTAAGCCTTTTAATACGCTATATGCGGAGCTTATTAAAAGTTTTTGAAGAGTCCAGAGAAACTTTTTCCAAAAAGTTTCTTTGGCCGCCGGAGGCGAAATCTTTTATCTAAAAGCGCAAAGCGCATCAAATTTTCTTAACTAGGCCAGATTTTGGAAATACTCATGGCAAACATCCAGACTCCGAGGCTGATTTTAATAGCCATGCCGAAAGCCTTGCCCCAAAATGCCCCCCATGCGGAGTGCTTGGCTTCATCAAAGCTTCTGCCGTGAGTGAGTTCCAGTACGAGGCAGCCACCAAAAGAGCCGAGCAGGGCGCCGGGTAATGCGCCGAGCCCGAAAAAGAACGGTGCGCCAAGAATTGCGCCACCGATAGCTCCGATGAACGCGCCGATGTTGCCGCGACCGGTTGCTCCGTATTTTTTGCCCCCAAAATACTGGGCTACGAATTCAAGGATTTCACCGACAAGGGCGATTACACCAAGAATGATAATAAAGTTCCAGGTCATTGTTTCGGGCTGGTATAGCTTCCAGGCGGCTACAATAGCCAGAACCAGCCAGTTTGCCGGAAGCCCGAAAACATGCAGTGCCAATGAGCACAGCATAAGCAGAATAACCAGAACTGCCAATGCGGTAATCATATTTTATTCCTCTACATCCCGGAGGTCTACTACGCGCACAGCTTTGCCTTCCCCTTTGGGAATGGTGTCGTGCTGGACCAGTTCGACTCTGGGGGTGATCAGGATTTCATCGCGCAGCATGGAGGCGATTTTTTTCTGAATGCCTCGCAGTACTCGCATATCTTCAACGAAATGTTCTTCCTTGATTTCAACCTTGACTCTGATCTGGTCCATAAGACCTTCCTTGATCAGTTCGATAAGGTAGTTCTGACCGACTTCGGGGATACCCATGATGATTTTTTCGATCTGCATGGGATAGATATTCACTCCCTTAAGGATGAGCATATCGTCTGCACGCCCCATAATGCGGTCTATACGGCGGGAGGTACGTCCGCATTTGCACTGCCCCGGAAGGAATCGGGTCAGGTCGCGGGTGCGGTAACGGATAATGGGCATGCCTTCGCGGGTAAGGGTGGTCATTACCAGTTCGCCCACTTCACCTTCTGGAACATGTTCCCCGGTTTCAGGGTTGATAATCTCAGCAATATAGGAATCTTCCCAGACGTGCATACCGTTCTGCTCGAGACATTCGAAAGCTACGCCAGGACCGTTCATTTCAGAAAGTCCGTAAGAGTTGTAGGCCTTGATGTGCATTAACTCTTCAATTTTACGGCGGGTGTGTTCGGTATGCGGTTCCGCACCGATCAGTGCCACTTTCCAAGGCATATCGGCCGGATCAAAACCTTCATCACGTACTTTTGCAGCAAAATAAAGCGCAAAAGAGGGGATGATATGCAATCCGGTAACATTGAAATCGCGGATAAGTTTAATTTGTCGTTTGGTGTTTCCTGCGCCGGCCGGGATTGTAAGGCAACCCAGCCTTTCTGCACCGTAATGGATTCCGAGTCCGCCGGTAAAAAGTCCGTAACCGGACATATTTTGAAAAACATCGCTTTTTCTGAGACCCACGGAGTACATTGAGCGGGCCATAAGATCCGCCCAGGTATCAAGGTCTTTCTGAGTATAAAGAACGGCAGTGGGGGTTCCGGTAGTGCCTGAAGAGGCATGCAGGCGAACAAAATTATCCAGCGGTTGGGTCAGTAACCCGTATGGATACTGAGAACGGAGGTCATCTTTGGAAGTAAGGGGGAGCTTGGTTATATCATCTGCTGTTTTGATGATGGATGGATCTATGCCGTTCTCTTTGAAAACTTTACTGTAATACGGAGATTTTGCAGCCAGTTGGATGGTTTCTTTCAGTCTTTTAACCTGGAGTTCTTCCAGTTTTCCTTTTTCAAGGGTTTCGGCTTCATGAAAATACATTGATATTCTCCGTGTAAGTGTTTTCAGTGTATCACGTCATCAATATTATCCGATTATTCATCGTCGTATTCAGACGGATATGGTTCGGCAGCTAGGTTTTCAAAAGCGGTGTAAGGACCAAGGAAGGCCAGTTCAACAATACCTGTGGGACCGTTTCGCTGTTTGCCGATAATGACTTCCGCTTTGTTGGTCAGCGGTTTGTCCTCTTTTTTATTGTAGAAATCTTCACGGTAAAGAAAGAGGATAATATCTGCGTCCTGCTCAATAGCACCTGATTCACGCAGGTCAGACATCATGGGGCGTTTATCGGTACGTTCTTCAACCTTTCGGTTGAGCTGCGACAAGGCGATGACAGGTAAGTTCAGCTCCTTGGCCAGAGCTTTGAGGGATCGTGAAATATCGGAAATTTCCTGTTCACGGGAATCAACCCGGGCGCTGGAACGCATCAGCTGCAGATAATCGACCATGACCAGCCCCAGATTGTGCTGGGATTTTAAGCGCCGGCAGCGTGCACGCAGTTCCATAGTGGAGATTGCGGGAGTATCATCAATAAAAAGGGGTGCTTCTGTCAAGTCCTGAGCAGCATCATAAAGCTTGGCCCAGTCCTCGTCATCCAACTGTCCCGTCCTTAAACGCGAAAGATCGACTTTACCGTGGCAGGCCAGCATACGGGTCATCAACTGTCCCATTGCCATTTCGAGTGAAAAAACGGCAGTGGTCACACCGGAATGCAGGGCGGCACGCATTGCGACGTTAAGAGCGAATGCGGTTTTACCCATACTTGGACGTCCGGCAATGATGATCAGGTCAGAGTTCTGCAGACCTGCAGTCATTTCATCGAATTTATGATATGTGGTGGTAATCCCGGTGACCAGTGATTTTTGGGAAACCCTGTTCTCAAGGTCTTGAAAGACTTCCTGAATAATCGCCTTACTACCTTTGAGAGTGGTATTCTTTTTGGAGTCGGTAATATCAAAGATCGCCTGCTCGGAATGATCCAGCAGTTCTTTCACATCCTGTGCTTCAAAGCTTTCGTTGATAATATTGGCAGCAGTATCTATCAGGCTGCGCTGGATGCCTTTTTCAGCTACTATCTCCGCGTGATACAGGGCGTTTGCAGAACTGACTACAGAGTTGGCGAGCTCTGCGAGATATACGGGACCACCCACGGAATCAATTTTATCACTGGCTGTGAGATATTCACTGACCGTGATCAGATCGATGGGGGCGTTGCGTGTATAAAGGGCTTCAAAAGCCCGAAAAATTTCCCGATGGGCAGGGGAGTAGAAGTCGTCTGATTTGACGATATCAACGAGATCGTTGAATATGGTATTGCTTAAGAAAACCCCGCCGAGCACGGCCTGTTCAGCTTCAAGGTTATGTGGCGGGACTTTACGCAAAAGATCGGACGAAGCGTCGTTAGACGCTCCGCCCGAATTGTAGTCTGAGCCTGATTTACGCTTCAGCTTCTGCTTCTGCATCTGCTTCAGCTACGGGTGCTTCGGTTTCAGCGGGCTCTTCTTCAACCGGTCCGCCAACTTTGGCTACAACCAGTTTAACTTCACCGCGAACTTCGGGGTGGAGTTTGATTTCGATTGCGTATTCACCGAGAGAACGGATGGGCTCGCCCAGCAGGATCTTTCTGCGGTCAATATCGAAATCCATTTCAGCGAGAGCTTCAGCGATGTTAACTGCGGTTACGGAACCATACAGTTTGTCGCCTTCACCAACGCGAACTTCAATGTTAACTTCAACTTCAGCCAGTCTGTCTCTGAGACCTTCTGCCTGAGTGCGGAGATTGTCAGCCATTTCCTGAAGCTTTCTTTTTTCAAGCTCAAACTGCTTGAGGTTTGCTTCAGAAGCGGGCATGGCCAGTCCCTGAGGAATCAGGTAGTTACGACCATAACCGGCTTTAACGGATACAATTTCACCAAGGCTTCCAAGGGAGTCTACATCGGCACGTAAAATAAGTTTCATGTGATCCCCCTAGATGCTTTTTTTCTTTACATCAGTGCTGTGCACAGTGGTGTAATGCATGAGAGCCATCTGTCTGGAACGTTTAATTTCAGTAGTAAGACGACGCTGATGCTTGGCGCAGGTACCGGTAATTCTGCGGGCAATGATTTTGCCGCGCTCGGTTACGAAGTCCTTGAGAATGTCAGGACGTTTATAATCGAGGGGAAGGTTCTTATCCGCACAGAAGCGGCAGAACTTTCTTTTGGGTGTGAATTTTCTTTTGAATGCCATGATTAAGCCTCCTCTGCCTTTGCGGTTTCATCAAGTTTAACAGTTACGAACTTGAAGATACCGTCGGTGATACGGATGTTGCGCTCGAGTTCTGCAACCAGCGGGCCGGGTGCGTCGAAAACAAGGCGGACATAGTATCCACGGGTCTGGTTCTGGACAGGGTAAGCCAGCTGGCGGGAACCCCAATCGTCGATCTCTTCCATCTTGCCGCCTTCGCGGTCAATGATTGCGATGAGTCCCTCAACGATTTCCTTGCGGCTGTCGCTAGCAAGTTCGGGGCTCAAAAGCAAAAGTACTTCATACTTTCTGAGCATTATTAACTCCTCCTTATGGTCTATGGCCCTTTCCTATATAAGGGCAAGGCAAAAGGGATATTTATTCCCTTCACTCAGTCCTGTCAAGCAGGAATGAAACTATATCTAAAAAATAAAAAAGCCGGAAGCTTAAAAAGGCTTTCGGCTTTGTAATTTAATATCCGAATGAAATTAAATTCCAAGAATATTATAACCGCAATCGACAAAGTGTGTTTCCCCGGTAACCCCGGCGGAAAGGTCTGATGCGTAGTAAACAGCTGTTTTACCAACATCTTCAGTGGTTACGTTCCGTTTGAGCGGAGCGCGTTCTTCAATGTGTCTGAAAATGTCTTTAAAGCTGGATATGCCGGAAGCGGCCAGAGTCTTGATGGGACCGGCGCTGATGGCATTCATGCGGATACCTTTGGCACCGAGGTCTACAGCAAGATAACGGACACTGGCTTCAAGAGTCGCTTTGGCAACTCCCATAACATTATAGTTAGTAATAACCCTGCTTGAACCGAGATAAGTCATAGCCATGACGGAACCGCCGGGGTTGATTACATCTTCGTATGCGTTGCAAAGGCTGACCAGAGAGTAAGCTGAAACATCCATGGCAAGGTGAAAACCTTCGCGGGAAGTTTCAATATAGCGGTTTTTCAGGTCATCGCGGTTGGCGAAAGCAACGGAGTGGATGAGAATATCAATATCTCCCCACTGTTTTTTTACTTCTTCAACTGATTCGGCGATGCTTTCATCGCTCTGAACGTCACACTGGAAAGTGAATGCTCCGCCCAGTTCTTCACTGATGGGTTCGACGCGTTTTTTAATGGCATCGTTAACATAGCTGAAAGCCAGCTCGGCCCCTTGTTCCTTGAATTCCTTGGCGATGCCGTAAGCAATGCTTTTTTTGTTAGCAACACCGAAAATCAGTGCTTTTTTACCTTTGAGCAGCATTAATCTCTCCTTATTTATTAATTCTTCATATCGTGTAGCGCACTAACTTAAGCGTCAAGTTCACTTTCAGTCAAGAGTTTGAATGCTTCCATGTATTTATCACGGGTTTTGGTTGCGATTTCTTCAGGTACTTCCGGAGCCGGAGGCTGCTTGTTGAATTTGATTTCAGTCAGCCAGTCGCGCAGAAACTGCTTGTCAAAGCTGGGCTGTCCCTTGCCTGCTTCATAACCTTCCATGGGCCAGAAGCGGGAGGAGTCCGGGGTCAGCACTTCGTCAATAAGAATCAGTTCTCCATCGATGAGACCGAATTCGAATTTGGTATCAGCAATGATGATTCCCTTTTCACGGGCATAATCACGGCCGCGTTTGTAGATGGAAAGAGTAACATCCTGAACTTTTTCCAGCAGTTCTTCGCCGAGCATTTCCATGGCTTTTTCCACGGAAATATTTTCATCATGCTCGCCAAGCTCCGCTTTGGTGGAGGGGGTGAACAGGGGTTGCTCCAACATTTCAGATTCTTTGAGCCCTTCGGGAAGTTTGTGACCACAGACTTCTCCGGTTTTCTGATAGTCTTTCCAGCCGGACCCGGTAATGTAGCCGCGTACGATACATTCGATGGGCAACGGTTTGGCTTTTTTTACCAGCACGGAACGTCCTTCCAATTGGTCGCGGTATTTGTGAAGCACTTCCGGGTAATCTTCCACTTTGGATGCAATCAGGTGGTTGGGGACAATATCTTTAAACATGTCCATCCAGAACAGAGTGATCTGGTTTAGGATTTTACCTTTATCATCAATTGGATTGGGCATGATGACGTCGTATGCGGAAATCCTGTCGGTGGTTACCAGCAGAAGCTTGTCATCATCCACTTCGTAGATGTCGCGGACTTTACCGCGGGAAAGAAGATTCAATTCTTTAATATCAGTTTCAATTACATGCTTGGACATCTGCGTATCCTCTTATAGTTAGTTAAAATGACAATCGGTCATGCAGAGCGGCGAAGCCCTATAAAAAAAGTTCGGGAGAGTCGAAAGAACTCTTTCTTAAGTTCTTTGCCCCCCCGAAGGGTTACCGTAGCATAATTAAATCATAAAAACGCGTAAGCGCATCAGTTTTTCAATCTTGTTTCAACAGAACGGGCGTGAGCCTCAAGTCCTTCGAGGCGTGCCAGTCTGGCAATCTTAGCGCCGTGGCGGTCAACGTAGCTCTTGTCAGTATAGATCAGACTTGTCTTTTTAGTAAATGTTTGCACCGAAAGCGCGGAGGAAAAACGTGCGGTGCCAACGGTGGGCAGCACGTGGTTGGGGCCTGCGAAGTAATCACCCACCGGTTCCGGTGTAAAGTGGCCCATGAAGATCGCACCTGCGTGTTTGATCCGGCCTATTGCCCCCCAGGGTTCTTCAAAGGCAAGCTCCAAGTGTTCCGGGGCCATCCTGTTTACAAAGTCAATCCCAACTTCTAGATTCGGGACTTTGACTATTGCGCCCCAGTCTTCAAGGGATTTGAGGGCAATCTCTCCGCGAGGGAGCAGGTCGGCCTGTTTTTTGAGCTCGTACTTTACCTTGAGTCCCAGTTCGTCATCCCATGTTACAAGGATGGAGGAAGCAAGGGGGTCGTGTTCAGCCTGTGAAAGGAGGTCGGCGGCTATCCATGCCGGATCGGAATTACCGTCCGCAAGAATGGCTACTTCACTGGGGCCGGCAATCATGTCGATACCGACCTCGCCCACCAGCTGGCCTTTGGCTGTGGCTACAAAGATGTTGCCCGGTCCTGCAATGACGTCACAGGGGGGGATTGTTTCAGTTCCGTAAGCTAGAGCACCGATAGCCCATGCGGAGCCGGATGTGTAAATTTCGTTGATTCCCAGTTCCTGAGCTGTGGCGAGGATATACGGGTTAAGAGTTCCGTCTTTGCGGGGAGGGGAGATTACCGCGATTTCCTTGACCCCGGCTACCTGAGCGGGGACTGCGTTCATGATCATGCTGGAAATAAGGGGTGTTTCTCCGCCCTGTCCGCCGGGAACATACAGACCTACCCGGTCAACCGGGCGAACCAGCTGGCCGAGGATGGTTCCGTCCTCTCCTGTGGTCCACCATGATTCTTCTACCTGTCTGCGGTGGAAATCTCTGATGTTGCGAATTGCTTCCTCGATTATCTCAAGGTCCTGTGATTCAATTTCGGTATAGGCAAGGCGACGCTGGTCGGTGCCGACTTTGAGCATATGGTGGGTGAAATCAGGGCAGTCGAACTGTCTGGTATAGTCTACAAGGGCCTGATCCCCCTCGGACTTAACTCTAGATAGGATGTCTTTGACAATGGAGTCTACTTTGCTGTCAGGGTTGACCCGGAGTTCAAGCCATTTTTTGATTTCCGGCCAGTCCTGCTGTCCGGAATAATTAATGTCTCTGCAAGGCATAGAAGTGTCCTTAACTTGATGGATGTGATTAGTGCGTAAAAAATTACGAAGAGATGTCTTTAAGATGCCTTGACCCATATCTCAATGTGCATCAAAAGTCGAGCAGAATAGACTGCCGGAAGTAGGAAATTAAAAAGGGCCGGGAGTAAAACTCCCGGCCCCCGGCGTCAAGGCTATGCTAAATAAGTTGTTCTAAGATTTATTAGAACTTGTAAACGAGACCAATAGCGAACTTGAGGGAAGGATCGAAGTCAACATTCTGGCCTGCGCCGTCTTCCCATACGCCTTTGTCGAGATCAACGTCAACGTAACCGAATTCAACGATAGCTGCCAGTTCGTCGTAGATCTGGTAGTTGGTGTTGAAGTCAACTTCGAAAACGTGGTCTTCGGAGGTCAGGAAGTCGCCGTTAGCAGTGATGTTGGTCATAGCAGCGTATTTTGCAGCGCTGTTAACCAGATCCTTGTCGTTGGTACCCTGTACGTACAGAACGTGGATATCATGGCTCAGTTTGTCGAAGAAGGAGATCTTTTCGAGAGAGAGACCGATGGTCCAGAAACCAACCTGTTCGTTGCTGTCCATATCAGCAGAAGTCAGAGCGGAGCCACCGAAGTAGGTGGTACCGAAAGCCCAGTCGTTAGATACTACGGGCAGACGCTCGGAACCGTTATCAGTTTTGTCATCTTCACCAGTGGTGTAGGCGAAAACCAGTTTGGGCTGTACGAAGTCCAGACCGGTGTAAGCAAGAGATGCGTCGAAGAGCAGACCGGAACGATCGTTGCGCTTCTGGTTAGCATCTACAGCACCGTAAACGATGTCTGCGTTGAAAACGATGGGATCGAACATATCCAGAGTAAAGGTAGTACCGAGCCACCATGCAGTAGCATCTTTGTTCAGAGCGTTACCTGCGGGACCCTGAAGGCCTGCAACAGCAGTGGTGTTTTTACCGATCAGGGAGTATGCAAAGTAAGGGGTAGCGGACAGACCATCAATGGTGATGGGAGCTGCTGCGTAGAAGATATCCAGTTCGTCTTTGTTGTTGGTGTTAGCAGTGCCAACGTCACCGTTGCTAGCGTCTTCAACACGAACGAATGCACCTGCAAGAGCGATCTGGTCAGTGATGGGAGTTTCAACCTGGAAAGTACCGAGGTCAGCATCACCAAGAATCATGGAACCAGCAGCAGCGCCGGGCAGGTTGATGGACATGATACCAGCAGAAGTCAGAACTTCGGTGCCGGGGAAACGGTACTGCAGGTAAGCACGTTTTACGTACAGACCTTCATCGTTAGCACCAGCGTCCAGAGCGGTAGGACCGGTCTGGGAGTAGTTGCGGTGTGCATCACCGAGGCGGTTCTTGTACTCGGTGTACAGGACTGCCCACAGGTTTTCGTTAGCGATGAAACGGAATTCGGTACGAGCACGGAACCAGAAGTTCAGGTCGTCTTCGCTGTTAGAGTTGTTGGTAGTCTTGTCGTTAGGGATGAGGCTACCGGTGTTGTCCATGATGTTCATCTGGAACTGAAACTGGCCTTTTGCGTCCAGATCAACTGCAGATGCGCTTGCTGCGAAGCCCAGAACCATAGCGGCCAGGACTGCGAGAATAGCAATTTTTTTCATTGTTTATTATCCTTTTGCTGAATAAATGAGTTTAAGCACGATTGCCTGACGCCTACCTTCACGAACAGTTCTAGCTTTTCAGCATTCTCATGGCAAGCTAAAATTTACATTTTTTTGACAAGGGTAAAAAAAATTATACCGTATAATTTTTTTTACCCGCATCAATGTTATGAAAGCTAAGAGAATCTCTAGACTTTTTTAAAGAGATAGAAATCCCTTTGTTGACAAGGAATAAGCCGGAAGATAGTTCTTGAATATGATTTACAGGGCGGGTTTAAAAATTTTTACAGGTTTTATGTACTATGAGTTTTGAGTTCAAAAGTGTCGATTTCCCGGCATTGCCCGGTGTGTATCTTATGAAGGATTCTGCGGGCCGGATTATATATGTAGGAAAGGCCCGTGAATTACGCAAAAGGCTGGCATCCTATTTTCGGGCTATGCATAAGCATACGCCCAAGACCAGAGTGCTGGTTTCGAAGATACATTCCATCGATACCCTTGTTACCGGGACTGAGAAAGAAGCGTTGCTGCTTGAAGCAAGCCTGATCAAAAAACACAGGCCGCGCTATAATGTAGTCCTCCGTGATGACAAGCAGTATGTGCTTTTCCAACTGGACAAGAAGTCGGAATTTCCCCGGCTGCGTATGACCCGCAAAGTGATTCGTGATGGGTCAGTTTATTTCGGTCCGTACACATCCAGCTATTTTGCCCGCGAAACATGGAAGGTGCTCGGCAAGGTTTTTCCATTGCGTAAATGCTCGGATTCAGCTTTCCGCAACCGGGTTCGCCCCTGCCTCTACCATGACATCGGCCAGTGCCTCGGGCCTTGTGTGAATGTTGTTCCAAGGCAGGATTACATGAATCTGGTGCATCAGGTGGAGATGCTGCTTTCAGGTAAGTCCGGAGATTTGATCGGCTCACTGCGCCGCCAGATGGAAGAAGCTTCCGATGCCTTGGAATTCGAACAGGCCGCGAAGTTTCGGGACCAGATCAAGGCCATTCAGAAAACCGTGGAAAAACAGTCTGTGGTACTTAATGAACGCTCTGATATTGATGTGATCGCTTTGGCGGAATCTTCGCAGGGAGTTGGTCTTGGACTGCTCTTCATCAGAAAAGGGCGCTTGCTGGACAAGAAACATTTCTACTGGCCGGGCCTCAGTCTTGAGGATGGAGAGGAAGTGCTGCACAGTTTTGTCTCACAGTTTTATTCCTCAACTAAATTTATTCCGCCCAAACTTTTTGTGCCTTTTGAATTCGATATGCAGGGGGCGGCAGAATTGCTTAGTGAACGGAGCAAAACCACTGTACGCATCGTGACTCCCCATAGTGGTGAGGAAAAACGATTGTTGGAAATAGCCCGAAAAAATGCCGCGTTGGGCCTCAAAGAAAAGGAAAAAAGCAACAATAATATCCTCGATCTGCTGGCCGGAAAGCTGAAACTTTCCGGTTCTCCGCAGCGCATAGAATGTATTGATGCCTCACATCTCGGCGGAGAGGGCATGCGTGTGGGTATGGTTGTATTTGAGGAAGCCAAACCGGAAAAATCACAATACCGGACCTACGCTTTCCCGGAATTGGAGCATTCCTCGGATGATTATGCCGCGTTATATCATTGGGTGCTCAAGCGCATAGATTCAGGACCGCCGTGGGCCGACCTTATATTAATAGATGGTGGTAAGGGGCAGCTTGCTTCAGTTGAAAAGGCTTTTGCCGAGAATTGGAAATATGATGAACCGATTCCGCATCTGGCTTCCATAGCAAAGGGGCCGACCCGTAAAGCCGGGGAGCTTGAAGACCGTATCTTTAGGCCCGGCCGTAAGAACCATTTGCCGCTCAAAGGCGGAAGCCCTGAACTTCTCTACCTGCAGCGCGTACGTGACGAAGCACACCGTTTTGTCATCGGCAGGCAGCGTAAGTCGCGCAAGAAGAAGGTTTTGCAAAGTGAAGTCCTTTCCCTGCCCGGAATCGGCCCCAAGACAGCCCGTTTGCTTTGGGATGAATTCGGATCAGTGCAAAAAATGAAAGAGGCTTCCGTGGAAGAACTCTCAAGTGTACAGGGGATTGGGAAAAAGCGCGCCCAGCAGATATTTGACGCTTTCAAGGCAGTTTAGATTTTGTCGCCGAAGGACCTGCCGGGGCTTTTAACCCTTTTTGAAAAAAGGGGTAAGAATCCCAAAAACGATTATTATGGCTTCGCCATTTTTAAATATAAATTTATTTTTGACTTTCCAGATATGCAGCTCCTATGCAGAGCAGGGCGGCTGTTTCCCATCTTAGGATAGATTTTCCGAGACTGCAGGGTTTAAAACCATTTTCGATCAGCAGTTCGGCTTCACGCGGACTGAACCCACCTTCGGGGCCGATGACCGCCAATGTGGATTCAGCGCTGAAAACAGCGTTTTCAGGCACTGCACCGTTATCTGCTTTTTCCCATAGGAAAAGTTTATTGCTGAATTGGGCGGAAGTTTCGATCAGCTTTTCAAGTGATCCGGGAACAGTTTGAAGTCCGGGCATCCATGCATTACCACACTGCTTTGCAGCTGAAACCAATTTTTCATTCCAGCTTTCCTTAATCTCGGCAGGAACCTTGCCTTGACTGAATTCACTTTGAAAAAAAATCAGTCCGCGAGTCTGGAGCTCAACGGATTTTTCCAGAATCCAGTTGCGGCGGGAACTTTTATTCCAGCCTATGGCAAGAGTGATGTTGCGTGTATCCGGTACGTATGTTTCTTCACCAAGTTCCAGTTGGACTTTGCTCTTGGTGATTTCAGTTACGATAAATAACCCTTCACGGCCGCAGCCGTCAAAAAGACGCACGGTATCACCCACGCGGGTACGCAAAACCTTTCCAAGATGTTTTGCCTCGCTACCTTCCAGAACGAAGGGCGCATCCCAATTTTCGGGAGGAAGATAAAATGAATTAAGTCTGGCCATTGTTTCTCTCAAAAAAAGAAAATCCCTTAATAGGGATTTATTCCCTTTGGTCCCGCTGAAAGCGCCCGCCGGGAGGCTCGCCAAAGGCAATCAAGGCCATGAATACTGCATAAGTACTCATGGCCTTGTGATAGGCAAATTAAGATTCCAATTTCAACAGATCTTCATAAGTCTCACGACGGCGGCCCACGATGACGTCATCGCCATCGACGATGATTTCAGCTGCGCGCAGGCGGGAGTTGTAGTTGGAAGACATGGTAAAACCGTAAGCTCCTGCAGAGTATACTGCGATGAGCTCACCCTGTTTCATTTCGGGCAGCATACGATCCTTGGCAAGGAAGTCTCCGGACTCGCAAATGGGGCCGACAACGTCGTAGTCAATTTCAGGACGGTTGTTCTGGGTTACCTCGGAAATGCGGTGATAAGACTGGTACAGGGAAGGGCGTACCAAATCATTCATTGCAGCATCGACTATGAGGAAATCTTTGGTCGGAGTTTTCTTGGTGTAGATGACTTCACCGACGAGAATTCCTGCGTTACCTGCAATCACACGTCCGGGTTCAAGTACTACTTTAAGTCCGGTCCCGGCAAGAGCCTTGCTCAGGGCTTCACCGAATTCTTTTGGGTGAGGCGGTTCTTCTTCGTTGTAAGTGATACCCAGTCCACCGCCCAGATCGAGGTGTTCAATTTCAATGCCCATGGAACTCAGTTCATCACGGAAGGTGAGAAGCTTGTCGAGGGCTTCGAGGAAAGGTTCAATGGTGGTCAACTGAGAACCGATGTGGCAATCCATGCCGACGGGGGATATGTTGGAAAGCTCTTTGGCAGTCTTGTAGGCTTCCTTGGCGGTTTCCATATCCAGACCGAATTTGTTCTTTTTCATCCCGGTGGAGATATAGGGATGGGTCTTGGGGTCAACATCCGGGTTGATGCGGAAGCTGATGCGTGCGACTTTGTTCATGGACTCGGCAACTTCGTTGATGCGGTGCAGTTCACCTACGGATTCAACGTTGAACATGAGAATGTCAGCCTTGAGCGCTTCGGCAATTTCATAAGCTTTTTTACCTACGCCGGAAAATACGATCTTGCTGGCGGGGACACCTGCCTTGAGTGCGCGGTAGAGTTCTCCGCCGGAAACGATATCCATGCCTGCGCCCATTTCGGCCAACAATTTGAGCACGCTCAAGTTGGAGTTGGCCTTAACGGAATAGCAGGTCATGTGCTCCAGCCCGTTGAAGGCGGAATCAAAAGCTTCGAAATGCCTGCGCAGGGTGGCTGCGGAATAAATATAGAGCGGGGTGCCGTATTCTTTGGCCAGTTCGGTTATGCTGATGTTTTCAGCATGCAGTTCATTATTTTTGACTTCAAAGTGATGCATTGTGGAAGGACTCCATTAAAATATTAGGGTGTAGCTGTGTATACGTCGGAAATGACCACTCCAAGTGCGTCGTAGACATTGCGTCCTACGACTCTCCAACGATAGCTTTTAGCGGGATCAAGTCCACATTCGCTGAATACGAAAGTGGAGCCGTCGGATTGAATACCTTCGGAACCGGGTGTGAATTCTTTCCTGATAGCCGGGAAGAAAGGACATGTCGGACAGCCTTCTCCCGGACCGGAACCGTCAGCTTGAAATTGAAGACTTAAATTGTCTACATTTTTATATGCGCCGTCAACCTTTACTACAACTTTAAGGCATTCACCTACGCGGCGGCCTTCAACAGATGTGAAATTAAAATAATCTTCACTTTTTGTAGGAGCGGGCCACATTTTTACTCCGCAACCAGTGGCGGAGAGAACGAAAACAGCCAGAACGGCCAGCAGCATTTGTTTTTTTAACATATGAAATTTCATCAATTTTCTCCAAGCGAGTTTTTCCACTGATTCAGAAGGGTAAGGGCTTCTATAGGTGAAAGTCCGTTCACGTCAAGATTGCGCAGTTCTTTGATCAGTGCGTGATCTTCGGGCGGAGCTTCATTTTTCTTTTCATTTCCGGTGCAGAGCATTCCCGGCAGGATTGATTGCACGGACGGGGCCTTATGCGCAGGTTGTCCGTCCATATCCTGCGATTTTTCTTCCAGATTCGCAAGAATTTCCCTTGCCCTGACTACTACAGGCTTGGGTACCCCGGCAAGCTTTGCAACCTCGATACCGTAACTTTTATCAGCAGGGCCGGGGACCAGTCTGCGTAAAAAGAGGATGTCCCCTTTCCATTCACGTACTGCAATATTAAAATTACGCAAGCCGTCAATTACTCCCTCAAGCGAGGTCAACTCATGATAATGAGTGGCAAAGAGGGTACGGATACCGCCCCGTGCGCGTTTGGAAAGTTCCTCAACCACTGCCCAGGCCAGAGCGAGTCCGTCAAAAGTGGAGGTTCCGCGACCTATTTCATCAAGAATGACCAGACTGCGCATGGATGCCTGACGCAGAATACGGGCGGTCTCCATCATCTCGACCATGAAGGTTGACTGGCCCTGTGCGAGATTGTCCGATGCGCCGACACGGGAAAAAACGCGGTCCATAAGTCCGATTCGCCCGCTGCTAGCCGGAATGTAGGAGCCGATCTGGGCCATGATACCCATGAGTGCTACCTGCCGGAGTACCGTGGACTTACCGGCCATGTTAGGTCCGGTTATGAGCAGGATACGCCGTTTTTCATCTATTGTCAGGCTGTTGGGGATGTAGTTTGCAGCTCCCTGCACATCCTCGACGACGGGGTGGCGTCCTTCTTCGATAATTACTTCCATACCGGAGTGTACCTCCGGGCAGGACCAGCGGTTGGCCCGTGCTGCTTCCGCAAGACCCTGCCAGAAATCAAGGGCAGCGATGGCATCGGCCATGAACATGAAGCGACCACGGTTTTGGGCTACTTCTTCCCTGATTTTTTGAAAAAGATTGTATTCCAAAGTCTTGCGTTTATCAGAGGCGGAAATTAGTTTTTCTTCCAGCTCCTTGAGATCCGGTGTGATATAACGTTCGCTGTTTACAAGTGTTTGACGACGTTCGAAATACTCGGGGATCTGTCCTTTAAAAGCTTTGGAAATTTCAAAATAATATCCGAAAACCTTGTTGAATCCCAGTTTCAGCTTGGGCAGGTCGTTGGCATTTTTTTCTTTTTCAAGCAATCCGGCAAGAGTTGATTCACCGTGCTCGGTAAGCTCAATGAATTCGTCGAGTTCTGAGTTGAATCCGCTCCTGAAGAGTCCGCCTTCGGTAATCACCGGGGGTGGGGAGTCCACAAGGGCCCGCTCCAGAAGTTCTGACACATCGGTCATTGAATCCCATTTATTTACAATGGTCTTCAAAGCCGGAGTAACCGGATTCTTTTCATCAGCGCTTGAGACTGCCTCAAACAACAGATCATGAATCGGGGGAAGTGTCTTCAGGCTCTGCCGCAGGCTGATAAAATCTTTAGGTGTTGCCCGGCCCAGTACCACGCGGGTGGAAAGCCGCTCCAGATCGTAGACTGTATCCAGCTGTTTTCTGATTTTAGAACGCAGGGAATCGTCATTATGAAAAAAAGTTACCGCACGCTGGTTGTTTTCAATGGGGCCTATCTCCCGCCAAGGCTGTTTCAAGCGTACGGCAAGCAAACGCCCGCCCATGGGGGTGATAGTCTTGTCGAGTACTTTAAGCAGGGTGCCTTTGCCCTTTTTACCGTCCAGTCTTTTGAAAAGTTCAAGGTTGCGCTCGGTAACTTCATCCAGAATCATGAACTTGGTCAGATTCAGGGGCGTAAATTCTCCAAGATGGTCAAAGTCCTGCATCTGGGTCTGACGCAGATAGGAAATGAGTGCTCCACAGGCTTGGGTCAGCTGAGGTTTATCTTCAAGATCCAGTGAATCCAGATCAGCAACATTCTGCGCTTCAAGGACGTTTTCCCTTGCGGATTTGTAGTTGAAATACCCGGCAGAAGGGGCCGGGGCTATGCGGGCATCAATTTCACAGTACTGACCGGGAATGGTCTTACCTTGAGGAAGGATCAGCTCCCGAGGACTGATTTTTAATGCCCATTGCCAGAGATCATTTTCATTTTTACTCTGGATACCACTCCATTGCCCGGTCGAAAAATCCATCCATGCCAGCCCACCTGCTGATTTTGTTTCATCCCAGATCAGGGCGGCGAGATAGTTACTGTCTTTGGCAGAAAGAGTGTCGTCTTCAACTACTGTTCCGGGGGTGAAAACCCTTGTTACCCCTCTTTTTACAAGTCCCTTGGTCAGTTTGGGATCTTCAAGCTGGTCGCAAAGTGCAACGGTGTAACCTTTATCTATTAATTGAGAAAGATAAACCCGTGATGCATGATGCGGAACTCCGCACATGGGAACTTTATCATCCGATTTGGGATTGCGGCAGGTCAGAGCGATCTGCAATTCTCGCGCTGCTATTTCAGCGTCCTCAAAAAAAAGTTCATAAAAGTCTCCCATGCGAAAAAATAGCAGAGAATCAGGGTATTCGGCCTTGATCTGCATGTACTGCTCGAACATGGGAGTGAGTTTTTGTTTGCTCACAATAATATAAGGGGCTTACTGGTTCAGTTCTTTACGGAACGAAATTGAATGCCAACTGCGGCACCGTGGGCAATTGAAAAATATTCTATCCCGCTTGAGACCGCAACTGGAACAAGTGAACCTTTGCACTTTCCTCGCGACATTTACGAAAAAATCAAGCTGGTTTTTAAAAGAGGAAGTCAATCTCTGCTGGTCCTGTGCGATATCAAACAGCTCAAGTCTTGCCAGCCAGAAATTCTGATTGAGCATGAGTGTCTTTTCAAGCCAGACCCCGGCTTCTTCCTGTTTACCACAAAGCTGCAGGAGGCGCGAACCATAATAGTGCATGATCACATCGGGGTCTGAGTGAGAAATTTCTTCAACCATCACTTCATAAAAAGGATAGTTGCGATCATTATTCTGTTCTTTTTTGAGGATCGGGGTATCACCGAAGACAAGAGATTCAGCCAGAATGCCTTCCACAAGAACAAAGGTTAAATGTTTTGGAACCTGCGCAAGCGCGGTGTTGAACTTTTTTTTGAATTTGTCCAGTGATCCCTCCTGCTTCAATCTGGTCAGCACCAGAAGCCAGGACTCAACTGAACTTGATGAAATTTTAAGGGCTTTTTTCAAGGTGCGCTGTGCGGCAGCATCTTCGCCTTCAGATGTATAATCTTCTGCAAGGCGGGCAAGGTAATGCGCTTCTTGCACTGGCTGGTTCAGCATTGAATAAAAAGCTGCGGCTTTTTCAAATTCGCGTCCCCCGGCGGCCAATTCCGCCAACTCGGTCAGGATTTCAGGGGAATCGCCTACTATTTCACGGGCTTTCTCAAAGGCATGAATTGCACGGTCCAGAAAACCGCCACGACTGAAATCTCGTCCCAGTTCATAAAGAGCGCGGGCCTTGATGGCCGGGTCCAGACCGGGACGTACTATAAGGCTGTTTCTGATCTGGGCAGCACGTTCTATTTCGCCCTGCGAACGGTAGAGGTTGCCCAGAGCGAGGTATATTTCCACCGCCTCGGGAGTGTCCTTTACAACTTTGCTGAGTTCATCAATAGCTGCGCGGGTATCAGCCAGTCCGGACTTGCCTTTTCCGGCCCCGGACGAATAAGACGGCGCCCGATTATCGGACGCCGTCATTCTCTTCTTTTTAAATACGCTTAAAAAGGACACGTATACTCCTTGTATATGCGCTTATTTATTCAGAAGCTTTCTCTTCGCTTTCTTCTGCGGAGGGATAGTTCCCCTCATCGAGGGGCAGGTTGCGCAGAGAGTTAACTTCCTGCTCAAGGTTGGCCATTCTGGTGCGGCAGGTGCGGAGCTGACCGGAAAGACGGATTTTGTCAGCCATGAAGTAGAGCAGACAGAGTACGGAACCTGCAGCAAACGCAATCAGGATCAAGAGGTAGTACGGAAGAGGCTGGCTCATGAACTTGTAGCTAAACAGTTCTATGGACAGAGTTACTTCCTTGGAAAGTTCGGGAGTATTCTGGATAAAGAATACCATGGAAAGGAAAAAGAGAACTACCAGAGCCAAAACCTTCAAGTAACGCATGAAACCCTCCTTAGTGTTACTTAGCGACAGCAACTGTCAAATAACGGCTTGAGCCTTTTATAAGTTGAAGACAAGTGATCGGGAATAACATTGGTTTCTCCGAAAACTGCCATAAACGATGCATCCCCGTTCCAACGGGGTACTAATTGAAAATGGAGATGGGCGGCGATCCCAGCTCCGGCTGCTTCCCCTATATTCAGGCCGACATTAATCCCTTGAGGATTGCATGCCTTTTCCAGAATATCGCAGCTGATGGTTATATATTTCATGATCTCGGAAGCCTCAGCTTCTTCAAGATCAGTGAGTTTGCTGACATGACGGTAAGGTGTAACCATCAGATGGCAGTTGTTGTACGGAAACTTGTTCATTATCACAAAGCAGTGTTCAGCCCTGTGCAGAATTAATCTTTCCTCATCCTCTTCAATGCTTTCCGGAATGCAGAAAACACATTCATCCGGCTTAGGACCAAGGATGTAGTCCATTCGCCATGGTGCCCATAATACTTCCATTTGTAAAACAACCTTTACAATACCTTCGCACAGCAGTGAAGTCGCTGGGCGTGTGTCCTGCTAAAATTAAGCAGAAAACATTTGTATTGTCTTTTATCAAACAATATTAAATTCCAGTAATTAAATACCAGCTAATTATCAACAATAAATATGAAAAAAACAGCTTATTCCTGAAAAAAAGCTTCATAACAAGCATTTTGTCCACCATATTGCAAAAGTCTGCATGTTCTACACGGGTTACCGGGTAAGAGCAAGGGAAACCATTTTTGAAGTTGTTGATATACTTTCTAAACTGGTTAAGTCTCTTTAATCTGCTTTTTGAGCATTTATTTCTTTGATTCTTTCCTTCAAATAAAGCAGCTGTTCCCCGCGTCCTTTAATCTTACCGTCAAGGCTGCAGAGTTTTACATCATTTAATAATTGGGAATACATGGGGCCGGGTTCAAGTCCAAAGTCTTTGATGTCTTCACCTGTGACATCAATTGTTTTCAGCCTGAGACTGGTAAGATATTGCGATACATATTTTTTTATCATCTCCCGTTTGGTGCGGGCCATGATGAAAAGCACTCCCTCAAGAGGAACCGGACTGAGAGTTTCATAAATTTCACTTGGCTTCATTTCCCTTTTGATATTCATGATATTTCCGGCTGCCCAGAAAATAGTATCCCGCATATGTACAAATTCCCGGCGTTCGGTCGGCGAAAAACTGAAGCGGTCATATATCTGCTCCATTTTGGCCTTGGATATACCCATGCACATGGCGAGAAAATATGTTTTCCAGACCGAAAGGGGAGGCTCCAGATAAAGCAGACTGTACCAACTCATTAACCTTTCAAGTTCTCCTATAACTTGAGAACGGGAAGAATTAAGCGCCAGCAACGGGTGGATTGCTTCGAGCACTCCTAATTCGTTCATGCGTTCGATGCTGTGCAGCACATTGGCTTCATTTAATATAATACGCATTTCGTGAGTTAAGCGGTAGCCCGACAGCTTGTTGATCAGATTAAGTTTCAGGGCATTTTTGACCAGATTCAGGGTCTGGCCTCCGATCTTGAAATCAAAACGTTGCTCAAACCTTATGGCGCGCATGATCCGGGTAGGATCTTCCACAAAACTCAGGGCATGAAGAACGCGAATGGTCCTGTCCTTCAAGTCACGCTGGGAACCGAAGAAGTCCACCAGTTTTCCGAAGCTGGCCGGGTTGATGTGTACAGCCAGAGCGTTAATGGTAAAATCTCGGCGATAGAGGTCCATCTTTATTGATGAAAGTTCTACGGTGGGCAGGGCGGCGGGGTATTCATAATATTCGAGACGGGCGGTTGCCACATCAACTCGTTGCCCGTCGGGCAGGATTACTACTGCAGTCTTAAATTTGCGGTGGTATTTGGCTCGTCCATCCATTTTTTGGGCTAACTTTTTAGCAAAGGCGATTCCGTCACCCTCAACAACAAGATCAAGGTCCAGATTAGTTTTGGTCAGCAGTACATCGCGTACGAATCCTCCTACCACGTAGGCTTCAGTTCCGATTTCCGCAGCCATTTTCCCGGCAGTTTCAAGGATGTTGAGAATTTTATTAGGCAATCTGTTACGCATGATATTGCGGATATTGCGTTCCTGTTTCTTATCAGGAAACAAAGATTCTGGAATGCGTGCCGGATCTTGAACCAGCATATTGATAAGGTCCGTGCGGGTGACAACGGCCTCAACCCGGTCATTTTCCACAACCGGAACCAAACGTTGTTTCTGGCCGAGGATAATCTCCATGACCCGGTGCAGCCCTGAATCGGTCTTAATGGAAGAAAAAGGGTGCTGCATATATATTTCAACTTCCAC
Organism: Maridesulfovibrio sp.; assembly: GCF_963678865.1. NCBI lineage: Bacteria > Pseudomonadati > Thermodesulfobacteriota > Desulfovibrionia > Desulfovibrionales > Desulfovibrionaceae > Maridesulfovibrio > Maridesulfovibrio sp. Next base: position 449,319 of record NZ_OY787459.1, read on the forward strand.
ATGACCAAGATTATGGGAAAGTGCTTTGTCCGCTGTTTTTTGCTCCAGCAATCCCACAACGCGCATATTTTCCATGTTGTCCACTACTGGAACCCCTTTTAGGCTGTATTGGGTCATCCGTTCCACAGCTTTGGAAATGGTCATGTCGCGGGGAATTGCGACCGGCGGTTTGGACATGATGGCTTCCACATTAAGGCGGGGGGTTACCTTTGAATAGAGGAGGGCGAAAAGTTCATCCCGAACTTCGGCCAAAGTGCGGTCTTTTATAGTGGCGGACGCCGCATAAACATGCCCGCCACCTCCAAAAGAAGTGCAGATGGCGCCCACGTCAATATCCTGTGTGCGTGATCTGGCAACCAGATGAATTCGGTCATTCATACGTCCCAGCGCAAAAAGGACTTTGATGTTTTCAATATCCATGAATTTATGGACCAGTACAGAAAAATCAACCACGTATTCCGGGGTGCTGATTTCCGTTATGACCACATCAAGGTCATTAATGGTGTGGGTGGTGGCCCCCTCAAGCAGCCTGCCGAGCAGGGTTATCTGCTGCGCTGAAAGATCCCGGTTAAGCAGGTCGGTGATGACATCCAGCTCCATACCGTTTTTTAAGAGCCATTTGCCGGCCTCAAAGTCATGTTCCGTGGTGGAATTGAAAGTGAACGACCCCGTATCTTCGTAAAGCCCAAGCCCCATGATGGTCGCTTCTTCCTGATTGATTTCAATACCGCGTTCCCTGATTTCATGCGAGAGTATTGCGACGCTTGAACCCCATGGTTTTTTGATCATAAACTCGGGATCAAGATCACATTCTGATTTCATATGGTGGTCATAAATATGAATTTTGAGCCCCGGATTCTTAAGAATGGGATCCACATGAACAATTCGTTTGCGGCGGGAGGTATCCACCACAACCAGGAGTTTGACCGAACTCTTGTCAATTTCTTTTAAGTGTTTAAAATTAAAAAAGTATGTTGCGCTTTCCATATAGAAATTACGCAGATTCTTTTCCTGGCTTCCGGGGAAAACAAGAGTGGCGCCGGGATATAATTTACCGGCAGCAACAATTGCGGCAAGACAATCGAAATCCGCATTTACATGGCCGGTAATTATCGTTTCCGCTTTTATCGGGTTTTCATTTTTTGACATTATTAAAATCTCACATTACAGAACGTGGGTGAAAGCGTTTATGAAGCTGGACTAATCTTCCGGCTTGAATATGTGTGTATATTTCGGTAGCATTGATGTCAGAATGACCGAGAAGCAACTGGACTGTACGCAGATCCGCACCGCCATCCAGCAAGTGGGTGGCAAAAGAATGCCTGAAAGTGTGTGGAGATATTGAACGTTTTATACCTGCTTCCAGTGTGAACTTCTTGATCAGTTTCCAGACTCCCTGCCTGGTCAGTCCTTTCCCGGACCTGTTTAAGAATATGTTCTTGACCTTGGGATTAAAAGCAGGACGCCAATCTTTAATGTATTGGTTTAAGAAATTTTGCGCCACATAATGAATCGGCACCAGCCGTTCCTTGGAACCTTTGCCGAAAATAATGAGAACTCCGGTTTGAGGATCAAAGTCTTCAATGTTAAGATTGATCAGTTCGGAGACTCTCATACCGGCAGCATACAGCAGCTCAAGCATTGTACGATCGCGAAAACCTAGTTTTTCGGTCAGCTTGGGCAGAGCTAGAATGCGGCCGATTTCCTCCGGTGAAAGGAATTCAGGAATTTTTCTGGGGAGCTTCGGGTTTTCCAGCAATGTTGCCGGGTCTTCTTTAATGAAACCCCGCGATGTGCAGAACGCGAAAAATCCCCGCAAAGACGAAAGATGCCTCGCCAGCGAGGTTGATTTCAATGCTTTAGACCTTAGATATGTAAGGTAGAGCATGAGTGTCTGACTTGTGGCGTCTTCTATTTTCGCGGACCTTTCCTCTAGAAAATTCTGAAAAGACTCCAGATCACTCAGATATCCGTTCAGGCTGTTTTCCGAGAGCCCACGCTCAATGAGCAGGTACTCCAGATAACGGTCGATCCATTGGTGGTTACAGGTAATGTTTTCGTTCTCGGTCATATCCCGTACTCATTACACGTATGGGTGCGACTGCTCAAGTTTATTGACAGAGCAAACAAGCATATTTAAACAGTTTTGATAATAATTTAAACCCAAAATGACAGGAGCATATCGAAATGCCAGAATTTAAACTTGCCGACAGGCTTGCAACACTCCCCCCGTATCTTTTTGCTGAAATCGACAGACTCAAAGCTGAAGTTGCAGCTCAGGGAGTAGATATCATCAGTCTCGGCATCGGCGATCCTGACCTTCCGACTCCCGACTTTATTATTGAAGCACTGCACAAGGCAGCTCAGAACCCGGTCAACCATCAGTATCCTTCATATGTAGGTCTGCTGACTTTTCGTCAGGCTGTTGCTGATTGGTACAAAGAAAGATTCAACGTGGAGCTGGATGCAGCAAAAGAAGTCGTTTCCCTGATCGGTTCCAAAGAAGGTATAGCTCACTTCCCGTTGGCATTTGTCAACCCCGGTGACCTTGTGCTGGTAGCTTCTCCCAACTATCCGGTTTACCCGGTTGCTTCCGGTTTTGCCGGTGGTGACGTTAAGATTATCCCCATGCTGGAAGAAAATGACTTCCTGCCCGATCTCAATGCCATTGACGACGCAACATGGGATAAGTGCAAGATTTTCTTCGTAAACTACCCCAATAACCCGACATCCGCTACCGCAACCCCCGAATTCTACTCAGAATTGGTTGCCAAAGCTAAAAAACACAACGTAATCATTGTCTCTGATGCCGCTTACACCGAAGTTTACTACGATGATAACAAAAAACCCATTTCCATTCTGGAAACTCCCGGTGCGAAAGATGTGGCCATTGAATTTCATTCCCTGTCCAAAACATACAACATGACCGGTTGGCGTTGTGGTATGGCTGTGGGTAATGCCTCACTCGTGGCAGGACTTGGAAAAATTAAAGAAAATGTCGACTCCGGTATTTTTCAGGCTGTACAAGAAGCCGGAATTGTTGCACTAAAAGAAGGCGAACCTTATGTTAAGGAATTCCGCAAGATCTACAAAGAGCGTCGTGACTGCGTTATTGAAGCTCTGGAAAAGATCAATATCTCCTGCAAGGTGCCTGATGCATCCATCTTCGTATGGGCCAAAACTCCCGAAGGCTATACTTCTTCCGAGTTCGTATCCAAGCTCCTGAAGGAAACCGGTGTTGTTGTCACTCCCGGTAACGGCTTCGGCGAATCCGGTGAAGGGTATTTCAGAATTTCGCTGACTGTTGATACCGAAAGACTCAAGGAGGCAGTATCACGGATATCCAAACTATAAAGGTCTATGTAAGTCTTGGTTCAAATATTGGAGACACTGAAGATAATTTGAACCAGGCCGTTGCAAGACTGGAAAAATATGAAGGCATTGATCCTGAAGTCTGGTCTGAAACTTATGAGACCGAACCTCAGGGATTGAAAGATCAGCCATGGTTTAAGAATCAGGTTGTCCGTTTTGCTGTTGATCCCGAACTCTGGTCCGCAGAAGGCTTCCTTTCCACGCTTCAGGCTGTGGAAGGGCAGATGGATAGGGTTAGGGAAATTAAAAACGGCCCCCGACCCATTGATCTGGATATCATTCTTTTCGGAGACCGGGTTATCGACAGTGGCAGTTATCTTACTGTTCCGCATCCACGGGCATTAGAGAGGGCATTCGTGCTTATTCCGCTGACCGATATTGACCCTGAACTGGTGTTCCCTGATGGAACATCCGTTGCCGATGCTCTGAAGAAAATCGATTACCGTACTGAAGGTAAAAAGATTTATCAGGATTAATTCTCAGGCCGCATCTTTCATAGGTGCGGCCTTTTTATTTGAGGTGTTAAAAATTATGTTGAAATTTGTTGTTATTGCGCTGGCAGCATTCATCATGTGGAAGCTTTTCAGTGGCGACCAGAAAAAGAAGCAGGATACAGCCGGCAAGAATTTTGAAAAAAAGGTCAAAACCGGTGAAATGGTCAAAGATCCTATTTGTGGCGCCTATGTACCCAAAGATGGTGATATCAGGGTTAGAAACGGCGAAAAAGTCGAGTGCTTCTGTTCTTATGAATGCCGCGACAAGTACATCAAACGCCTTGAGGCAGATGGCGAAGAATAAGTCGACCGCAACATTTCAATAAACCCTTTTGACCTTGTTAAAAGGGTTCATTTTTGAGCTTCAAAAGAGCAGGGGAGAAACATGAAAATTTACCTCAAGACCTGTTCGCTCTATGAGGTTAAAACGTCTGTTGATTATAGTTTGATTGACGGTATCAGTTTATTATCCGAAAGAAGTGACGAGAAATGTGTAGCTGCTGACAATGATATTAAATCCATCGTTTCAAGCTTAAAAGGTCCGGTTTTCATTTCCGCCATGGGAAATGATGTTGAAGAATTGCTTGCTGATGCGCTAAGACTTGTACATCTCAGTCCTAATGTTGTGGTTAAAGTTAAAGCTACGCTTGAAGGTTTCAAAGTTTGCAAGTTGCTTTCCGGCAAAAATATCCCTGTAAGCATGTCTGGTCTGAAGAGCATTACTAAAGCAATAATGGCAGCCAAGTCCGGAGCTGATTTTATCAGTTTTGATATGAACATGGTCCAGCAAAAACACAATGACGACTTCGGATTTCTGACCGACACAATAAGAATCTTCCACAAACACAATCTATGTGCAGATGTCCTTGCAGATATTTCATGTAACTCGACCAATCTGGATAGAATAACCAGAACCGGAATTCATGGTCTTGAAATTTCGTTTACGAACTTGATGAGCTTTATGGGAAACAGCAGCTAGCATCAAGAATGATTTTACACAATCGTTTATACGAATATCCTTGTCTGGCCTGAGGTCAGGCAAGGATATTTTTTTAAGAAAAGACGATCTCCATATTTTGCTCCTAAGCAATTTTTGAAAGAAATTCCTAAGCTGACTTTACGAATAAATTTGAGAGGTCTTAGACAGCTAAAATTGAAATTCGTTCGAAATGACAAGGCTGGAAAATATTAAAGGGGGTCATTTGACAACAGAAACAGTCAAAATGGTTAAAAACTGGATCTATTGTTTGTAATACCCTGATATTAATAACTTTATACATTAGTCTCATAATGTAAATTATGTAAACTTTGCAAAATGAAAACTAAATGATTTGTGTTTATTCAAACCTCTTTCAGTTTTTAATCGATAAGCTCTTTTCTAATTAAGTATTAAAAATAGGCAACTTATTGATTATCGTACACATTAGAAGCATGTAGACCCGACGTTCGTGGTTGTTGAGCCTTTTCAGAGTATTAAATTGATTCAGATGAGTGATAAAATTTGCCTCTTGAGGCTCTTTTCTTTATCTCACTTGGATAGCGAATTACGTTGACTTGAAATCTAAATCCATGAGGTTTTCATGAGTTCGAGACTTAAGAAAAAAATATTGTCTTCCCTTCTGGCTGCGGCTGTGTTGTTCGGTTCAGGAGGAACTGCTTTTGCAGATTCTACCAATAAAAAAGATTCATTTGAGTCATGGCTTGAAAAATATGGGGCTTGGGATGTTCTGGAACAAAATTATTCTCAGACTGGAGATACTCCGGAGTTGATTTTAAAAAGAGCTGAAACGGCCTTCAATTTAGGACGTTATTCAGCATGCCTCGGAATTTTGCAGTCCACACCGGCTTTCACTGATAAGAATCAGGAGATCACCCGGCTCTGGCTGGGTGGCAAATGCCAGCGGGCACTTGGCGATCCTGTGAAAGGTGTGATCTGGTTCAGTCAGGCCGCACGTTTGATGGATCAGGAAACCATGACCTCTAAATTTAAAGAGGATTCATATTTCAAAAGTGTCTGGTTTGATGTCTGGCGCTCTCTCTACTGGGGGTATCGGGTAACACCTGATTCAGCCCGCGAATCACGTAAGATGCTGCTTGAGCAAACTTTTCGTCAGGCTGAAAAAGTTTGGCCTACAACTTATTTTATCGTTAACAGTAAAACGAAACTGGCAGGACTTAACAGCTCTTCCGAGGTAGACCCGGCTGTTAGTAATTCAACTGTTGTTAATGAAGATGACCGTATGGCCATCGCCAAATCACTTGCAGCATCCAGTATCGGTGAATGGGAAAAATCAGACCATGCTCTGGATATGATTTCCAATTCAACGGTTCAAGTTTTCTGGAAATCTGTAAATATGTTTCTGGAGTCGGGCAAGACACCTGAAGCAACTTCAACTTTCAGTCAGGCTGGCCTGATCCGTCCTGCTTCTTTTTTTGAGGCAGGGGTTCTTGAGCCTGCAGTACTCTCCCCTGCACTCTGGCAGTTGGGGGCTCCCACTTCAACGGCATGGAATGTATTTCGGAAAAAACTGCTTGAGATGGAGCCGGAAGAAGCGCTGAAAACTATTGATAGAGAAACCGGGTCGTTGCTCCTTTCAAGCGAACTGGTTAATGCCTTGCAGAATTATCGTCTCGCATTTGCATTTTTGACAGGGGACATGGAACTTGCCCGCAATGTCCTCAAGCGGCTTGATGCAGACACATTGCCAATCAGCCTGCGGATAGCCAGCGGCATTGCTTTCAAGCTGCCCTTATCCAAGGTCATCAGCACTGTCGATTACGGAAAAAATGAAAATCTTTATATCATATCAACACTCAGTGAAGCTGCTGGAGTTGATTATTTTAAAGGAATAGATACTCCTTTTTGGAGTCCGATTTCCCATAAATCCCTGAATCAGACCATAAATGCCAACCCGCTGGACAGACTACTTGTTTTTGCTGATTTAGCGCAGCAGGAAGATATAAAAAATAAAATTAAGGTTGCCCGCCGTTGCGCATTTCTGTTTCCCAAGTCCCGGCTCGGAGCGGAAAGTTTTATCGCATTGGCTGACTATGCAGCCGTGAACAGGGATTTCAAACTTTCGGCTTACTATCTGAAACGTGTTGATCAGGATAAATATGGACCGGAACTTCGTATGAAATGGCTCACTGCCGCAGTGGAATACGACTTGGCAGAAGGAAATGATGCCAAAGCCATGAAAGCCTATAATGAAATTCTACAATCTGGAGGGACGCTGCCTGCTGAAAAAGAATTAAAGTTGGCACTTATGATTCAGCAGAAAGGAGAGTTAAAAAAAGCTCAAGCAATACTTGAAAGAATCTGGTCTACACGTGACGACCTAAAGAATAATGAATTGCGTGCAGAAATACTTTTTTGGATTGCTGAAGGAGAACATGCCATGGGCAAGAAAGAAAAGGCGCTCCAGCATTACCTTGAGTTGGCATGGGAATTCCCGGAACAGAATATCTGGGCAGTGACTGCAATGTATCGTGCATCCATGATTTATGAACACAAAGGACATTTTGAAACAGCAAAGCGTTTTTTGAGAACAGTCATCAAGCGTGCTGATCGCAAGGCCCAAAAGGAAGCCGCTCAAGCCAGGCTTAATGCCATTGATACCAAACTGGCCAAGGTCGGAGCGGGTAAGGATGTCAGTTATCCGTTTTAACGGCTCCGGCTGTGCCCTTTTGCAAGCATAAGCTTCGATTAGAGCAAATTGGTTTTTAGGATTCTAAATATAAATGCCCTGCTAAGAAACTTAGCAGGGCATTTGTTTTAACTTAAAAGACTCATCACACTTCCAGCCATGGCAGTAACGGCTGTTTTTATTGTAGGCTCCGGCGGCGGACAAAATCTGCTGTTATGAAGAGACGGAGGGTTGATTCCTTTTTCGTGAAACAACGCCATCTCTTCCGCAGATGTAGCTCCGGTAAAGAAGAGGCATGAGGGAATTTCTTTTTCAACGGCAGTTCTAAACAGAGAGAAATCTTCACTGCCCATGAGCATTACAGCTTCTTGAACCTTGTCTACACCTAAATTAGCCTCAGCAGACTTGCGGACAATCTCAGCCAGATATTTGCTGTTTATTGTAGCGGGAAGATCATTGACTTCATCAAGCTCAACAACCGGAAGAAGTTCTTCCGGAATTCCCATGGACAAAGCTTCATATTTGCAGATTCTTTTAATTGATTCGAAAATATGGTCATGTCCTTTTGAATCAAAGAAGCGTGCGGTAACTTCCATGACGACATGGCCGGGAATGATATTTGCCTTTGTGCCACCATGAATCGATCCTACAGTAACAACAGCCGGATCAAGCGGACTGAATTCCCGGCTGACTATGGTTTGCAATGAAGTGATAATTCGGGCAGCCAGCACTACCGGGTCTATGCATTCCTGCGGAATGGCTCCATGACCCCCTACTCCGCGGACGGTAATTTTTAACTGGTAGGTTCCGGCCATTATCGGGCCGGGCTTAACCATGATATTCCCAGCCTCAAGCTTAGGAAGAACATGAGTAGTGAGACAGTAATCAGGAATACCGAATTTTTTAAAAAGCCCCTGCTCTATCATGGATCTAGCCCCGGACATAACTTCTTCTGCAGGCTGAGCAACAAACAGGACTCTTCCATTCCATTTTTTCTTGCATTGAGAAAGGACACGGGCGGTCCCCATAAGAGTAGTCATATGAATGTCATGGCCGCAACCATGCATAACTCCGGTCTTGCTGCCGGAATTATCAGTGCTTATGATTGTGCTGGCATAATCCAGTCCGGTTTCTTCGGTAATGGGCAGTGCATCCATATCGCCCCGGACCATTACGGTCGAGCCTTCTCCATTTTCAAGAATGCCTACAACACCGTGTCCTCCGAAATTACGGGTCACGGTTACTCCACATGCTTCAAGCTGTTCAGCTATCAGTCTGGAAGATTTTTCTTCCTGATTGGAAAGCTCAGGGTTGGCATGCAAATGTTTATATATACGAATCAAATCTTCCAGTTCAGTTTGAACCAGTTCATTCAAGCACATTTGGAATCCTTAAAGTGTGTTATTCTTTTTCTTTGTTGCTTCTGGCGGAAATCTCAGTATGCGCCCTGCGCTTGGCATCATCAAGAATAGGATGCAGAAGACCTACAATATTACGAACATTCAAATTTTCTGCTTCCTTGGAGCAAAGCAGCATGTCAAGGGCTTCAAGTCCATGAAAAATATAGTCGACACTTTTTTTGATCTCACTCATTTACGAAACTCCTTCATATGAAAATCCTTATTTACAGGCAAGTAGGATCATATTGCCTGTAAATAAGGATGTCTATTAATAAATGATTAGCAATGTTTGAAAGTAGCTTTGGTAGTTTTCTTTTCTTCGGCTTCGTTTTCAAAAGACTTAATTATGCGCCGTATGTCATCCATAAGCAGGTGAGCCATGTCCATGGACATGCCTTCTTTAACGACGATTCTAAGCACGTTATCATCTTCACAATTCTCGCACATGCTGTAGGCCGGGACAAGCCAACCGCGATGGCGCAGCATTTCGGAAACTTTGTATACATCAAATTCTACATCTACATCACGGCGGATCCGAAAGGTAATCAGCGGCATATGCAGTTTAGGCAGCAAGCTCTGAAAAACCCCTGTTTCTTCAAGCTCTGCTTTAATAAAATTGGCAGTATCCATGCATGCCTGCATGATTCGGGTATAACCTTCACGGCCAAGACGGATGAAATTGTAGTACTGGGCTACAACCTGATTGCCGGGGCGCGAAAAGTTCAATGCAAAAGTAGGCATTTCACCGCCAAGATAGTTTACCCTAAAGATTAAATCTTCCGGCAGTTCTTCAGGTGTACGCCAGATTGCCCAGCCTACACCGGGATATACGAGACCGAATTTATGCCCCGAAACGTTAATTGATTTGACCCATTTCAAGCGAAAATCCCATTCCATCTCCGGTTGCAGAAACGGGGCGATGAAACCTCCACTGGCAGCATCAACATGCAGAGGAATCTCATATCCTGTTTCAGCATTATATTTTTCAAGGGCTTCATTATATTCTTTAACCGGCTCAAAATCACCGGTATGGGTGGTTCCAAGAATCGCGACCACTCCAATGGTATTTTCATCGCACGCAGCAAGGATGTCTTCGGTCTTCATGCTGTAATGACCATCAGAAACAGGAATCAGGCGCGGCTCAACTTCCCAGTAACGGCAGAATTTTTCCCAGCAGACCTGAACACTGGCGCTGATGATCATATTCGGTTTATCAGTAGGCTTGCCTTTGGCTTTCATACGATCGCGCCATTTCCATTTCAGCGCCATACCGCAGAGCATGGCCGCTTCACTCGATCCGGTTGTAGAGCAGCCGCAGGCATGTTCTTCATCCGGTGAATTATAAAGATCCGAAAGAATATGCACGCAGCGGTCTTCCAGTTCAGCCGTCTGCGGGTACTCGTCTTTATCGATCATGTTTTTATCGAAAGTCTCGGTCATCAGCTGCCGAGCCTCATCTTCCATCCATGTGGTAACAAAGGTGGCGAGGTTCAGGCGGGAATTACCGTCAAGCATGAGTTCATCGCGAACCAGCGAATATGCATGGCGAGGATCAATGCTGCCTTCAGGCAAAGCGTATTTGGGAATCGGATCTTCAAGGTCCCGTGAACCGTAGATGGGCATGATGTAATTCTTACGATCTTCAGAGTTTCTTTTATCTTTTTTAACATGATGAAGCATGGTCTACCCCGTCTGGCTTTTCAGTTACCGTTGTTAGTGAATAAACAAGTAAAGTTACCTCATTAAAATTGAAAAGTATCAACATGCATATAAACACATTGAAAAATAAGCTGCAAGATATCATCTGACATACGTCAAAATATTCAACATGTAGAATTTATGTTCACTGTTAAGCTGGCGATTAATCCTGACAATTAAAACGCAAAAAAGGGTTGAAGCTTTTGCTTCAACCCTTTTCAGTTGCATGGTGCCGAGGGGGGGATTCGAACCCCCACGGAATCTCTTCCACTGCCCCCTCAAGACAGCGTGTCTACCAATTCCACCACCTCGGCTTGTTGAGGTGTTCTGTATAAGAACGTCTCGGTGAAGAAGTGTTTACGGAAATCTGGCACCCTTGGCAAGATGTTTTTAATAATAATTCCAAAAAAAGTTTAGACTGTCTTTTTATTAATAATTTCAATGAAAAAATATCCAATTAGCCAATCAAACATTATAAATTTTTTGCACCTCACTAATGATGTGCAAAAATCAATTCTGACGCTTCCTAATATTCAGCGCAACACAGCACATACAAAAACAATAAAAAATCGATTCTGAGCCAATCTGAAAAGTGATATTTTCCGTGCTAAATTATAGCCTTGTGTAAATACTATTGTCTTTCAATTCCATAAACAAAAGCGGAAATGGCTTACCCTGTCCATCCAGATCTGATCTAGCGATCACATGAAACCCTATATGTTCGTAAAAACCTAAAGCCTGAGGATTCTGCTCATTCACAGCTACTTTGGTTACAGCTAAATTTTCGATGGCATACCTGCACAATGCCGTACCGACCCCTTGTTTCATGCTTTGCGGATCAACAAAAAGCATTTCGAGGTTTCCATCAGCAACACCGCAAAAGCCGAGAATGTTATCATGGGAATCTTTCGCGCACTTCAACTTAACAGCATCAAAATACTGCTCTATAATCAGCGGCCTTAAATAATCAATGTCGCTTTCATCAAGGAAATCATGAGTCGCACGAACAGATCTTTCCCAGAGTCCAATAAGCTTTTCATAATCGCTTTTAGTTGCATCGCTAATAATCATCTTTTCTCCAGATACGAAAAAAGGATTGAAGCTTTTGCTCCAACCCTTTTCAGTTGCATGGTGCCGAGGGGGGGATTCGAACCCCCACGGAATCTCTTCCACTGCCCCCTCAAGACAGCGTGTCTACCAGTTCCACCACCTCGGCAAGAGGTGAACAACGTTTCTGTGAACGTCGTGTGAAGAAGTGTTTACGTAAATCTGACATCCTTGGCAAGATGTTTTTTGTAATAATTTGAAATTAATTAATATTTGCCCTTATCAATAAAATCAAACCAAAATAAATCAGATTTCAACCTTACGTACTATTTTTGTCTCGTCATCATACTCCCAAAATTCGATATCACCCAGGATAAGATTAAATAAGACTTGAGCACAAGACCAAGCTAACTCTCTTCCGGATATTTTTCCGCAACTAAGTACAAAGAACGATAATTTTCTTTATTCAATTTCTTTTGCCCATCAAAATTATTTTTTTCAGCAATCTCTAATAGTTTATCATAATGAATAGGGAGAACATGAAGAGCGTCACGAACTAAAGGAGATAAAACATCTTTTATAGTAGATTTTTTGAAATTGCCTTCCAGAATTGCTTCACTGATAGATTTGACAGTCCGGAAATAGTTTTCTCCAGAAGTGGAAATACGAATAAAATCGTTAACGTCTAATTTTCCGTCTTTATTAATGACCTTACCCATAACACTTGTGTACTTTTCATAAGCATCATTATGATCATTTTGAAGTTTCTGGACATGCTGTTGTAAACGTTCGCTAGCATCAAAACGATCCTTTTTAGACATAAAAAAGAATTGAGTAAAAAAACCTAATAAAAAAGTAACTATGGGAACAATTATATTCCCATAGTTTTTCCAAAATAAAACAAAATTAGGATCCTTCAAATCTTGCGGCATCACAATTACTTGTTGCCTAGCTTGCTGAGCAAAACAGCAATCGTATCTGAGGCAGATTCATAAACACTTGAGTTAAATGAAGTAAAAGTTTGTTGAGCAGCTCTACCTCCAGCCTCTTCTGCCGAAAGACCTTCATTAATAAATTTTATGACTAACTCATGCCATCTTTCGACCTCAAAATCATTAGGAGTATTTGCGAGACCGTATTTAATCATTAAGCTATGATTGATATTTTGCACAAAGGACCTTCTTAAGTTAAGTGTTATAGGTAAATTTATATTAGTATAGTTTAATAATAAAATCAAAGTCAATAGATAAGAAGGCTACTTATTCGCAAACCACGAAAAAAGGGTTGAAGCTTTTGCTTCAACCCTTTCTCAGTTGCATGGTGCCGAGGGGGGGATTCGAACCCCCACGGAATCTCTTCCACTGCCCCCTCAAGACAGCGTGTCTACCAATTCCACCACCTCGGCCCGAGGTGTGTTCAAAGAACGTCTCGTTGAGGAAACTAATAGCGTTCTCTGAATTTATTCGCAAGATTTTTTTGCAAATAATTGCTCGTAATATTTAGGATTTTCATTTTTGAAGCACCTGCTTTTCAGCTGGTGCCGAGGGGGGGATTCGAACCCCCACGGAATTTCTTCCACTGCCCCCTCAAGACAGCGTGTCTACCAATTCCACCACCTCGGCTCTGAAAATACGAGCTGTATATTTTAAAGAACTTACAAGAAGTTTTTAAAAACTTACTATTTGGTCTCTTCTGCAGGAGCCTTTACGGGCTCTTCAAAAGTGACAGCAGGCTTTTCTACTTTAGGAGTGATGATGGTGTCACCTTCAAGCATGACAGAGTCATCAGAAATCCTGTTGCCGGAGAGGTAGTTGTAGGAAAGAGAAGTTACCAGAAAGACAGCTGCCAGAAATGCAGTGACCTTTACGAGAACCCCGCCTGCTCCGGTGCTACCGAAAACAGATCCACTTCCTCCGCCGAAAATCACGCCCATGTCTTCTTTACCGCTCTGTAAAAGAACGAAAATGATCAGAAAGACGCAGGCGATAATGTGTACAGTAATTACGAGCGTTTGCAAAGCTTTTTTCCTTTATTTTTTCACCTGGAATAAGGCAGATATTTAAGCCAGTGCGATCTGGCTGAAACTTTCCGCATCCAAGCTCGCGCCTCCTACCAATACTCCGTCCACATTGTCAAGTGCAATGATCTGGGCGCAGTTAGCAGGTTTTACGCTACCGCCATACAAGATGCGGATTTCACTGGCTTTTTCAGGAAAAAGTTTTTTCAGTTTTTCTCTTACAAAGCCGTGAGCTTCAACGATTTCATCTTCGCCGGCCACTTCACCGGTGCCGATGGCCCAAACAGGCTCATAAGCAACAACAACGGTTTCGGCTGCGAAGTCGGAAGCTACATTCTTTAAACCAGCTTCAAGCTGTTCGTCAATAACCTTCTGTACTTCCCCGGCTTTTCTTTCGTCGATAGTTTCACCGATGCACAAAATCATGGACAGGCCGTTTTCAAGTCCAAATGCGACTTTTTCACCTACCAGTTCGTTGGTTTCGCCTATGATTGCGCGGCGTTCGGAATGTCCGGCCAGCGCATATACGCAGCCGACATCCTTGAGCATGGCAGGAGAAATCTCACCGGTAAAAGCTCCTTCTGCTTTGGGGTACAGGTTCTCAGCAGAAAGATGACAATCTGCACTTGCTGCCAGCACGGAACCTACAGTTTCAAGTGCAGTATAAGGAGCAGCGATAACAACTTCACGATCTGCAGGAAGTTTACCTGTGATTTTTTCAAGAAGTCCTTCAGCGGTGGCCTTTGCTTCTGCGCGGGTCTTATACATTTTCCAGTTGGCGGCCATTAATTTTTTCATTAGCTGTTCTCCTTTAGTGCTTTGAATGCGGGAAGTTCTTTTCCTTCGAGGAATTCAAGGAAAGATCCGCCGCCGGTGGAAATAAAAGTAAATTTATCTTCAAGCTTGGCCTGATGAACTACCGCATCGGTATCACCGCCGCCCACGATTGTGGTGGCATCTTCAAGGTTGGCCATAGCTTCACAAACTTTGAGGGAACCTTGTGCAAAAGGCTCTTTTTCAAAGAGTCCCATGGGGCCGTTCCAGACTATGGTCTTTGATCTTTCGATTACTTCGCAGAATTTTTTTGCGGATTCAGGGCCGATGTCCAGCAGCATGCCGTCTTCAGGAACGGAATCACCGTCACAAACGCCTTGCGCGGTATCAATGTCCTTACCCCAGACAAAATCGGTGGGCAGGTGCAGTGTTGTGCCGGAAGATGCGGCTTTGTCCATGATTTCTCGGGCGGTATCTACAAGGCTCTCTTCCACAAGAGATTTACCTACGGCCTTGCCTTGGGCAAGCAGGAAGGTGTTGGCCATGGCTCCGCCGATAATGAAGTCATCAACTTTACCAATCAGATTGTTGAGGATGCCCAGTTTGGAAGAAACCTTGGCTCCACCGGAAACAGCAATGTAAGGCTTGCGGGCATTTTTAAGAGCTTCACCAAGATATTCCCACTCCAGCTTGAGCAGAAAACCGGCGCAGCATTCTTTTGCAGCATAAGGAACATCAACAACAGAAGCGTTGGCACGGTGAGCCACGCCGAATGCGTCGTTTACATAAATATCAGCGAGAGCGGCGAGCTGTTTACCGAAATCTCCACGCTCTTCAGGAGTCTTTGCCTGTTCTTCTGCATGGAAGCGCAGGTTCTCAAGCATCATGACCTGACCGGGTTTCAGTTCGGCAGCCATTTTTTCCACTTCGGCACCAATGCAATCTGGAGCAAGGGGAACTTCCATGCCGAGATACTCGCCAAGGCGTTTAGCTGCCGGCGCAAGGCTTAAGGAATCAACCCTCTTGCCTTTGGGTTTACCCAGATGGGCCATGACGATAACCGAGGCGCCCTTTTCAATTGCATATTTAAAGGTAGGGACAGCAGCTTTGATGCGGTTGTCGTCAGTGATGGTTTCGCCGTCAAGAGGGACGTTGAAATCAACTCTCATCAGCAGTTTTTTACCTGCAATGTCAAGTTGGTCAATGAAGCGCATGATCACTCCGTGGTTAAATCGGTTTTGGTTACTGACTAAAATCCAAGTCATACAGGAGGGCATCTTCCCTTGTATCCGGATAATACTTCTTCCTTATTCCCACCTGCTTGAAGCCGAGGCTCTCATATAGCCCAATGGCGGGAGCATTGGATTCCTTAACATCCAGAAGCCCTCTGGTTACATTCATCTCCCGGCATTTATGCATCAGTTCCAGCATAAGCGCCCTGCCAATTCCCTTTCTCCTGAACCGGGGATGCACCCCTAAATTGAGAACTTCCATTTCATCCAGAACAATTGAATAAGCCAGATATCCGACCAGTATCCCCTGCTCTTCATAACCGAAGACAAAAAAGGCATTCCTTTCCAGTCCCAGACGGAACTGTTCTTCGGTCCAATGGTATTCAAAGCAAAGCGATTCAAGCGCCCTGAGCTGACTGAGGTTATCAGGGCCGAGATCAAAAATTTTTTGAATGCCAGAGGTGACTTCCGCGCTTTTCATAAATAGGTTATCTACCTGTGCATGGGTGTAAAATATAAGTTCACAATCAAAGTCAATGTGAATCTCTTACACACAATTTCTCTGAATTGAAAGAACTCGATGTTCAAAAACGAAAATATTTTGTTTAAAAGTGAAAAAAAAATTCATTCAGGTCGAAGTTGTCGACCAAAACAACCGTCCTCTTACAAGTATGGACATAAATGAAGTCCATCGACAGTCGCTACGTCACCGTTCGGTGATTATACTTGTCTATGACCATGAAGGAAAACTTTTTCTTCAAAAAAGAAGCTCGCAAAAAAAACTGTATGCGGGGCGCTGGGACGTTTCCGCAAGCGGTCATGTCCGCACAGGTGAATCCAATGAAAAAGCAGCCCTTCGTGAGCTGGAACATGAATTGGGAATTCGCAGCGCGAGTCTTAAGCTCACTCACGAAATAGATGCTTCTTCAGAGACAGGGTATGAATTTGTAACCCTTTACGTGCTTGAAAAACAAAATTCAATCCCTGAATTAAACAGTGACGAAGCTGATTCCGGCTATTTTTATTCCGAAAACGAACTGGACTGGCTGGTCCGGGAATATCGGGAACTGCTGGTTCCAGCCTTGGTCTTTCTTCACGATCGGAATCTGCTTTTTAAATTCAAATAAATCAGCCTTCAGGAATGATAAGACTTCTTAATTTCTCATGAATACGGGAGTTTGTAGCCAGAATAGCAGGCGAATATAAATTGAATTCATCCTCTTTGTATTCGGTCACCCGTCCTCCAGCTTCCTCTACCAGAAGCCATCCGGCAGCCATATCCCAAGGTTTCAGGGCATTTTCATAGTAGCCTTCATACCTCCCGCAGGCAGTATAAGCGAGATCAAAAGCCGCTGCTCCCGGACGGCGCACACCCTGAGTCTTGACCAGTACCCTGCTTAGAGCATCGGTTATAAAATCAACATGTTCTTCAATTGCATACGGAAAACCGGTGGCAATCAGGGATTCTTCAAGTGAATCACAATCCGAAACCTGGATCTGTTCACCGTTCATGAACGCCCCTCCACCACGAACGGCAACAAATACTTCATTAAGTATAGGTAGATTAACTATACCTATCTGCACCTGCCCCTCATTCCAAAGGGCAACCGAAGTGGCTATCATGGGAAGACCATGAGCAAAATTGGTTGTTCCATCGAGAGGATCAATGATCCAAGTACGGTCAATCAGTTCAGCATTACCTGAAGTTTCTTCAGCCAGAAAAGATGAATCTGGCAGGAGTTCTGAAAGTTTTACTTTAAGAAAATTTTCAACAGCCAGATCAGTCTCGGTCACAAGATCAATACGGCCTTTATGCTTAATTTTCTTAGGTTTGTTATACGCTTCCCTGATTATTTCACCGGCCTCAAGGACTGCTGCGGTAGCTTTTTCAAGTAGAGTTTGCATATGATTCGCTGCGTGAGCTGATAAACCGACTCGTTGCTATATTTAATTAATGTAGACTTTCTCAAAGCCTTTGTTTTTCTGAAGGCTTAAGCCGGTACCGCGAACGACAGTAGTCAGTGGATCATTATCAATAATTACTTTGAGAGAGCTTTCACGGTGTATAAGCTCGTCAAGACCTTTAAGTAATGCTCCGCCGCCGGCCAAAAGAAGTCCGTTGCTGGCAATATCAGCCACCAGCTCTGGCTGGGTGTGCTCCAATGCCACACGTACAGAATGAACAATAGCCGCCACAGGATCAGCAATAGCCTCCCTGATCTGCGCGTCATTGATTTCAATGGACTTGGGTTTACCGTCCAGCAAATTGCGCCCTGATACAGTCATGGTCAACGGTTCAGGCAATTCCATTGCGGAACCGATCTGGATTTTTGCTCTCTCGGCTGTGTTCTCACCTACAAGCAGTTTAAATTCATCCTGCATGTAACGCATGATCGCCATATTCATCTCATCTCCGGCAACGCGTACAGACTGACTGTGTGCAACAGAAGAAAGAGTGATCACGGCAACTTCGGTTGTCCCGCCGCCGATATCCACAACCATATTCCCCTCAGGTTCATGGATGTTCAGTCCGGCACCGATGGCTGCGGCCATGGGTTCTTCTATAAGGCGGACTTCCCGTGCCCCGGCCTGTTGACCGGACTCAATTACCGCCCTTTTCTCAACCTGAGTAATTCCGGTTGGAACACAGATGATGATTTTGGGCTTGACCAGATTTCGTCCCTTGATTGCCTTCTTGATAAAAAAAGCGATCATTTTTTTGGTAACTTCGAAATCGGCTATAACACCGTCCTTCATGGGACGGATTGCTTTAATTTTATCCGGGGTACGACCAAGATATTCCTTGGCCTCCTTGCCCACGGCAATCACAGATTCATCACGGGCATCAAGGGCTACGACAGAAGGTTCGTTGAGGATAATTCCATCCTTCGGAGTGTAGAGCAGCGTATTTGCCGTGCCCAGATCCATGGCAAGATCCTTGCCGAAAAAGCTCATTAATTTAGCCCATACCATACTAAAAAGGCCTCATGCTTGAAGCAGTTAATAATCGTTAATCAAAACCGTATCGGTTTTGGCAGGGGTAATTTTCTGCAAGGCGGTCCTTGCTTCTGCAAGTTTGCTTTTTAGAAAAAGATTCTCAAGAAATTGATTCAGATACTCAGATACCATAAACAGGAAATCCTTCAAATCTTCATCAATACGTTTCGGTGCTTCATCGGCAAGTACAAGAACTCCCCTGGTCTTACGCCTGAAAACAAGAGGCAGACATATAACACTCATGAAATCAACGGTACTTGCACTGGCTCCAAGAAGACTGGATGCAGCCTGTCCGGCGTTATTTTCTTCAATAAACATGGGTTCGTTGTTCTTGTATACCCAACCAACAAGCCCGCTGCCCAGAGGAAAAGAAGCGGTTCTGGAATCACCTTTATGCAAAATTGGTTTGTTTTCCCCTTCCACATAGAAAGAAGTACCTCTCGGATCAACAACAGTCAGAAAAGAATGTGAAAATCCACTGGTACTTGCGGTCATGTTCAAAAGGTTGTCCAGAAAAGCATTCCATTTGGGCTGACGTTTTCGCAGGTCGTGAAGCAGCTTGAGAGTCATGAAATATTCATTTTTACGGCCGTCTGCGTCTACTGAACGGATACAGGAAAGCATGGATGTAATCATCTTTCCAAACTGGGAAAGAATTTTCAAATCCTTGGTGCTGAAAGAGTAGGTCCGCTTACTGTCAAGACAGATGGCTCCAAGGGACTGTTCCAGCGGAGTGCCCATGAACGCTTTGACCTTGGAGTCCTCGCGGTTTTCATAGTATCCGATTGTGGTGGCTCCCTTGCGGTCCATATTATTGATAAAGAGCGGTTCGTTTTTTCCAATAACGATTCCCGCAAGACTCTTTTTCAACAAAGGAGTCCCCTTGGGGGAGATATCATCCCCAAGGCTGAAATAGGTCGACAGTGAATAGCCGTGCTGTCCATCAGGAAGGTAGAGGACTACGCTGTGCGCCTCAAAAACATTACAGACAATGCTGAGGATATTAATAAGGATTTCGTTTCTAGGCATGCTCTATTTAGTCCTGCACTCGATGAAATAATCAATGCTCCGATTATACGTTTTTTCCTGCTCCGGTGTAAAGTAGCAAGCGGGAAGCTGATCCTTGGCGCGGTGATACGTGATGCATTCGCAACACGCTCCGGCACGGGGGCAGCCACTGTACGTGCAGGGGCAATCGATCTTGTTATTTTTAATATTGGCGCAGCCTTCTAAACTCATATACTTTTATCCTTAAAATCAAATCGTTAAAAAGACAGAAATCTTATCATATAAGCAAATCCCTATCATTCTTATTTGAAAGAGCTATCCCGGTCAACAGATACAAAGTTTAATAGCCATCCTTTTTATTTCCGTTTTTAATGAAAGTTTATATAAAGAAACCTCAAATTCCTCGCAAAATGATGTTTTTCGGCAAGAAAACACTTTATTTTAAAAAAAAATTAATTTCTACAATTTATCTAGATAATTTCTGTTGTAATTATTTGCGGTTCAAGCTAATCATACCTTATTAAATATAGAGAGATTCTTTTAAGAAAACAAAACGGCAGGATTTCTTTAATCAGCACATGCAGGGTATGAATATGTGGCAGGAAGCTTTTTCCAAATATACAGGGGAAGCCTGTGATTCCGAAGCCGGTTCATCGCATGATGTTTATGATTTCAGATCGCTGGACGGGTTACGTCAGCATCTGGATCACGTTCATATCAAGAACTGCCTGCTGCGACCATATTTCGAGCAACGAAATCAGTATCCTCTGGTGGATTCCCGCGAACTTCTGCCTTCTTTTGAAGTAGATCTCTACGAATATAAAAAACTTCCCGGTTTCAGCATGGTGGCTCTGGAACGCCCCTTGAATTTTTTTCAAGAAATATTTCAATTCGACATTCTTCACAGCCCACGCCTGCTGGACGAAAGTACCACAGAAGACGCCTGCCCGCTTTTTGAATCAATTGTAAACGCTAATATCGAGACTTTTGAAAGCCGGTTGCCCAAACGTTCGCACAAAGACTTCATCAGCGAATACGGCAATACGGATATCTCGGCGATTGAGAATTACGGTCAGATTATCCCCTATCTGCTTGAGATAGAGCGGGCCCATATCATGGCGCAGGATAATACCGGAAAATTCTATCTTTCAGGGGTGTTCGGATCCTTTCCGTCCGACCTTGATAACGAGTTGAAAAGGTTCGGGATCAGAATCGGCAAATTCAAGCCCGGTGACAACCTGCTCTATGAATACAACCGTCTCTTTGTGTATACTTTTCTCATGGAGCTTCACGGATTCCCCATTGTTTCTGAACGACGTACCTCCTCTGCCCTTTTTGCCCGCAGGTTGCATCGCATGGGCGAAAAATTCATGGTTCGCGTGCTGGGACAATCCGACCGGACTATTACTTCACTTTTTTCACACCCCAAGGCCCGTCACTATCCGCGCGTTGAAAAAATTGCGCTGGTACAGGTCAGCAAAGACAACACTGAAACCATTGCTGAACTGAAAAAAGGCGGTTTTTTTGTGGATGAAAAAAAGCGGGTGGTAATCCTCAAAGTTAAATACCGACAGCATAAATTCAACCCGGAAAACGTGCGTGAAGACCGCGCCCTTTCGGTTTACCGGCAAGAAGTCATTCATCCTATCACCGGAGAATGCGTTTCTCACTTCAACGTGATTAAAGATGCCTCAAGCATGACCATCCTGCTTAACGATATTGTCCGGGGTGAATACACGGGCAACATCGTTTATAAACGGAATGAACTGATTGAGGATACCGAGACCCATGAAAAAAGGCTGAAATTCCTGTTCGCATGGCTGTCTAAGCATCAACGCAGGATCATCGGTTACTCTGACGAATTTTATTCCGGAGTAGTTAAAGTTCTGGATAGTTACCTGCTGGCCCCCGATAATTATGAACCTTTTAATGACCTGACCGACCTGTATCAGGAAGTCTGGTCCAAATACAGTTACATTCAGCAGGCTCGAAAATTGAAAGTTCTTGAGGATCTCAAGGAAAGGAAGTTTCGTGGCAAGCGCATCAGTTATCTCGAGATGCTGCAAGTGATGACCGAGATTTTGAATGATTTGAAATTTGAAATTGTCAACTACTTTGACAAGCTGGTTGAAACAGCTTTAAAGATCGGCGACAGAGTTTTGAACGACTCTTACCTGAGACGAAAATATATTTCCTGTCTGGAAGACGAACTGACACCCTACGGTCAAGACGTGAAAAAATATTATGGCCGTATGGTTGTTGTACTGGATGAATTCAGGTCAATCCGTAAAAGCCGCTCCCTCTATGATGAAGGTGCGTCTATAAGCGGGCTGGTTTAAATTTAATAGTGAAAGCACTCAGGGTTTTTCCGGTGCTTTCAACCTATACGGAGTAAAAAATTGACAGCACTGCGCACAACCCCCTTGACTGAGTGGCACCGTGAAAACGGTGCAAAGCTTGTTCCTTTTGCCGGGTTTGAAATGCCCGTACAATACAAAGGCATTATAGCTGAACACAAGCAGACCCGTGAACAGGTAGGTGTGTTTGATATCAGCCATATGGGTGAATTCAAGCTCAGCGGAAAAGGAGCCAAAGACAGTTTGAATAAACTGGTCACTCAGAATTTGGACACTCTCGCACCGGGCAAATGCCGCTACGGTTTCCTGCCCAACGATAAGGGTGGAGTTCTTGATGACCTGATTATTTACTGCCTTGCTGAAGACTCCTACATGCTCGTAGTCAACGGCGCCTGTGAAGAAGGCGATTTTAAGTGGATTGATTCCAGACTTTCGGAAGGTCTTAATTTTGAAAATGTTTCTTACGAGACTGCTAAAATAGACCTGCAGGGTCCCCTTGCTCTCGAGGTTCTGGAATCTGTTTTCGGGCGAGACTTCAAGCATCTTAAATATTTTAACTTTGAAGAAACTGAATTTGACGGTTACAAACTGATCGTCAGCCGTACCGGATATACCGGTGAGTTGGGATACGAATTTTATCTGCCTTCCGACAAAGCCATTTCCCTGTGGGAAAAGCTGGTCGCTGACGAAAGGGTTGAACCCATCGGACTCGGCGCTCGCGACACCCTGCGTCTTGAGTGCGGTTATCCTCTTTACGGTCAGGATCTCGATACCAAGCACAATCCCCGTGAAGGCGGCTACGGATTCCTTCTTCCGGCTGATGCTTATACCGATGTTAAGGAAATCCTGATCCCCTTGACCATTGAAGGACGTCGTTCCGCCCGCCACGATGACATCGTTATGCTCGACGGCAAGGAAGTGGGCAAGGTAACCAGCGGATCCTTCTCCCCCACTCTCGGCTACTCCATCGCGCTGGCCTACGTCGCCAAGGATGCAGCCGAAGCAGAAGTTTTCACCATCAAAGGTGCCCGCAAGGATCTAGAAGCGAAGAAAAGTGAGTTGCCTTTCTACAAAGAAGGTACTGCCAGAAAAAAATTAGATTAAATCAAGCTAGATATACGCAGAATAGACCCCGTTGCTTTGTTAAGTGGCGGGGTTTATTTTTAATTGAAGACACATTAAACTCAAGCTATGAACAGCGTCATTAAAAATATTATTTATTCTTTTTTGCTAATTGTATCGGCATTCAATATTACTACTGTTGAAGCCGGATTTGTGCCTTACGGCAGAATATTTAAAGCAGTAAAAGATGAGCGGCCGTACATTACTCAGGCTCAAGACAGCAGGACGCAGCTGCAGTTGCATAAAAAAATACTCTTGAACTATCCCGAAAGTATGACCGGAGTTTCGAGCTATGTTTACTTGGGACACGGATTCTTGGTTGGCGAAGTGGAAAATGATGCTGAACGAGCTGGTTTAGTGGAATGCGCCAAATCTATCACTGATCTCAACGGGGTCAGTTATTTTCTCCCTCAAAAAAAGTCTTCAGATAACAGCACACCATCTGAACTCGAAATTAAGCTGAAGGGAATGCTTGAACCGAATTATCCTTCTTCAAAACTAACAGTTAAAGTTGTTCAGGATACTGTGATCATAATTGGAGTTCTCGATGATCAAGAGCAGGAATCAGCTCTCAAGACTGTACAGGAGATATCCGGGTCATCCAAAATCATTAATTTTCTACAGGTTCCGCAACAGCAAAAAATGCAAAGACAAAAACGCCATCCCCTGCGCAATTTTTTTAGCAATTAAGCAAAGGCATAACATGGGAAGAGCTGGACTCTTTCAGCACGTCAAGTTAGAAGTTTCACGTTATGTCCAGACTTTAATCATATAAAGACCTCTCGGCTCTTGCGTTGTTCTGTCTGATTTCCGGCAGGAACAACCTTTTCAAACGATATTCTATGTAAGGATATTAAGGTTTTGTTATGTTTAAAGAACTTATGGATATTAATTCCCGTCCCCTTCCCTTTGAAGTCTATACTGCAGCTGATCTTTGGACCGATGAACACATCTCCAAACAGATGCTAAGCTACCATTTACATCCCGAAATCGACGATCATGTGTGATTTCTGCGCACTCAGCCCTGAGCAGCGGAAAACAATGCTGCTCAAATTCAAGGCGATGCTTAAACCTGACGGAGCAGTTCTGCTGGATGTGTTTTCCCTCAGCGCATTCAACCAACTTGCGGAAAAGCATGTATTTGAACCCAACCTCATGGATGGTTTCTGGTCTGCTGACAAGTATTACGGATTCTTGAATACATATAAATATGAAGAAGAAAAGGTAATGTTAGACAAATATACCATCATCGAGAAAGACCGCACCCGCACGATCTACAATTGGCTGCAATATTTCAGTCCAGGAGTATTAAAATCGGAATTCAGCAATTGCGGTTTCAGCAGGATTGAACTTTTAGGCAATGTTGCCGGAAACAAGTACCAAAACGAAAGCAATGATTTTGCATTGATTGCTCGTAAGTAGTTGGAAAAACAAGGTGGGACCGTTTTTAAAACCAAAAACGGTCCCTATTTTATTCAAAATTTCATCAATTATGTCTGATTAGTAACAATATCGGGATAAGCTGCTCTAGCAGGCAGCAGATCGACTCGTTAAACCTCATTATTTTAGGATGTTAAGTAAGGAGCATTTGATAAGATGCTTATTTCTTAAATAGACATGAATATAATTCACTTCAAGAATTAAGACTTCGCCCACATTGCTTTTTAAGCTTAAAATACAGTACATTAAGATCAAAACTGCTAATTATATCAAAAAACGCACATATTAAATTGTGTCATTCATGTCTCAAGCAATTTTTTTTTCCCATCAAACCTATTGACGGATAAGTTCTTATTCAGATGATTGGAACACCCTCAAATTTCAGGAGCGATGATGAACATTAATCGTAGAGATTTTGTAAAGCTGACGACTGCGGCAGCTGCGGGGATAGCCGCTGTTCCGGCGTTCGGCGGGCTTGGTAAAGCCTTTGCGAATACAGCCGAGGAACGGGCGAGGCAGCTCAGTCCCAAATGGACCAAGCAGACCACCTCTATTTGCGCGTTCTGCTCAGTAGGTTGCGGCCTTCTGGTCAATACCGACCTTGAGACCAAACGTGCTATAAATGTGGAAGGTAACCCTGACCACCCCATTAACGAAGGAGCACTCTGCGCCAAGGGTGCTGCTGCCATCCAGATGACCGAAAACCCGCAACGTGTGGGAAAATTTTTATATCGCGCTCCATACAGTGGAGAATGGGAAGAAAAAGATTGGGATTTTTGCAAAAAACGCATAGCAAAACTGATCAAAAAATCTCGCGACGAAAGCTTTGAAAAGAAAAATGCCAAGGGACAGGTGGTCAACCGCACCATGGGTATCGCCTCTCTCGGTTCCGCTGCGCTGGATAACGAAGAATGTTATGCCATGCACAGCTTCATGCGTTCACTCGGCCTGGTCTATGTTGAGCACCAGGCACGTATCTGACACAGCGCAACTGTTGCGGCTCTGGTAGAGTCGTTCGGACGCGGCGCGATGACCAACCACTGGAATGACCTTCAGAACAGTGATTGTATTTTGATAATGGGCAGTAATGCTGCCGAAAACCATCCCATTTCTTTCAAATGGGCTGTAAAAGCACAAAAACGCGGTGCAAAGATTATCCATGTGGATCCGCGCTTCACCCGTACTTCCGCTCGCTCGGATGCATACATTCCTCTGCGTTCCGGTACTGATATCGCAGTACTGGGCGGTATGATCAACTACATCATCAAAAACAAGCGTTACTTCCATAAATATATGGTTGATTACACCAACGCTTCTTTTATCGTAGGTAAAGATTACGATTTCAAAGACGGCCTGTTCTCCGGCTTTGACAGTAAAGCCAATGCTTACGACAAATCAAAATGGGCTTTTGAATTGAACGACAAGGGTATTCCCAAGCAGGATAAATCCCTGCAGGATCCCAATTGTGTATTCCAGATCCTGAAAAGACATTATTCCCGCTACACTCCGGAAAAAGTATCCTCCATCTCCGGTGTATCGGTGAAAGATCTTGATCTGCTCTACAAGACTTACACCGCTACCGGAAAACCGGATAAAGCAGGAACCATCATGTACGCCATGGGTTGGACCCAGCACTCTGTGGGTGTTCAGAACATTCGTGCAATGGCCATGATCCAGCTTATGCTCGGTAACATAGGTGTCGCAGGCGGCGGCGTTAACGCCTTACGCGGCGAATGTAACGTACAGGGTTCCACTGACTACGCCCTGCTCTATCACATTCTCCCCGGCTACCTGAAGACTCCTCTTGCCGGACAGGACACTCTTGAACAGTACAACAACACATATACACCCAAGAGTAATGATCCTGAATCCGCTAACTGGTGGCAGCATTATCCCAAGTACTCGGCCAGCCTTATCAAGGCCATGTATTCCGAAGATACTCCGGAACAGGGATACCAGTATCTGCCTCGCCTTGATAACCACAAGGCCAGCCAGTATTCTTGGATTCCGCTTATTGACCGCATGTATCGAGGCAAATTTACTGGCGGCCTTATCTGGGGTATGAACCCGGCCTGTTCAGGCTCTGACTCCGTTAAGACCCGTAATGCCCTCGGAAAATTGGACTGGATGGTCAACGTAAACCTCTTCCCGTGTGAAACAAGTGATTTCTGGAAAGGTCCGGGAATGGATCCCAAAAAGATCAAGACCGAGACTTTTTTCATCCCTTGTGCTTCTCCTATTGAAAAAGAAGGGTCAGTATCCAACTCCGGACGCTGGATGCAATGGCGTTACAAGGGCCCGGAAACCTTTGGTGAAGTTATGAGCGACGGCCATTACTTCCACGAAATCTGGGAAGAACTCAAAGCTCTTTATGAAAAAGAAGGTGGTGCGTACCCTGAACCGATCACCCATTTAAGCTTTGAAAACATGTGTGAAGATGATGGACACGGCCACATGCACTTCAGCGCTCAGAAAACCGCCAAACTCTGTAACGGCTGGTTTACCCGTGATGTTGAAGTGAAAGGCAAGAAGTTCAAGAAAGGACAGCAGGTCCCCAGCTTTGCCTACTTGCAGGCAGACGGTTCCACTACCTCCGGAAACTGGCTGTACTGCAACTCCGTCACCGACGAAGGCAACAAGTCGGAACGCCACGATGCCACCCAGACCAAGGAACAAGCCAATATAGGCCTCTTCCCCAATTGGACATGGTGCTGGCCGGTTAACCGCCGCATCCTTTACAACAGAGCTTCTGTTGATGAAAAAGGACAGCCTTGGGCACCCAAGAAAGCGGTTATCAAGTGGAACGGTTCCAAGTGGATCGGTGATGTTCCCGATGGTGGCTGGAAGCCCGGCACCCGTCATCCGTTCATCATGCGTAAGAACGGCTTCGGCCAGCTATTCGGTCCCGGCCGTGCAGACGGTCCCCTGCCCGAATATTACGAACCGCTGGAATGCCCGGTAGACAACCATCCTTTCTCCAAAACCCTGCATAACCCCACGGCTGTTCAAATTCAGGGCGAGGAAAAGGCTGTCTGCGATCCGCGCTACCCGTTCGTCGGAACGACTTACCGTATTACCGAACATTGGCAGACCGGTTCCATGACTCGTTGGCAATCTTGGCTGGTTGAAGCTGAGCCGCAGATGTTTGTGGAAATCAGTCCCGAATTGGCCAAGCTGCGCGGCATTGAAAATGGTGACAAAGTTACTGTTGAAAGTGTCCGTGGATCGCTCTGGGCCATTGCAATGGTTACCGAACGTATCCAGCCCTATAACATTAACGGAAGCGACGTTCACATGGTCGGCATGCCCTGGCATTACGGCTGGGTAACCCCAATGAACGGCGGTGATTCCGCAAACATCGTAACCCCCAACGTGGGTGACCCGAACACCGGTATCCCCGAATACAAGGCCTTTATGGTCAATCTCCGTAAGTGGAAGGAGGGTGATAACTAATGTCCGGTAAAAGCTTCTTTGTAGATCTCACCCTTTGTACCGCCTGTCGCGGTTGTCAGGTTGCCTGCAAGCAGTGGAAAAAACTGCCTGCAGAGCAAACCCGTAACGTTGGTTCCCATCAGAATCCGCAGGATCTATCGTCCAAGACTATCCGGCTGGTACGCTTCAGTGAAGCACGGGACGAAGACGGTAAATTACGTTGGCTTTTCTTCCCGGAACAATGCCGTCACTGCCTTGAGCCTCCCTGTAAGTACATTGCAAACATGTACGCACCGGGTGCCGTGGTTCAGGATGAAAAGACCGGGGCCGTGGTAATGACCGATAAAGCCATCCTGCCAAAGGGCAAGGTGGAAGGCTGGGAAATGTGTCCTTACAATGTTCCCCGTCAGGATCCGGAAACCGGACTATTCTCAAAGTGTGACATGTGTCTCGACCGTGTGGAAATGGGCATGAAGCCCGCATGCGTGCAGAGCTGCCCCACCGGAACCATGAACTTCGGCGACCGTGCGGACATGCTCAAGCTGGCCAAGGAAAGACTTGCGGAAGTGAAAAAAGCCAACCCCAATGCCTACCTCGCCGATCCCGAGGATGTGCGCGTGATTTATCTCTGCGAAACCAAACCGGAAAACTACTTCGGTAATGTCGTCGCTTCCGCAGAGCAACGCAAGACGCTTCTGGCCGGGGTAACTCCGTCTAAAACTTCAAGACGCGGTTTCCTCACCACTCTTAAAAACAAAGCCTAGCAGGCAGGAGAAATAAAATGAAAAAATTATTGATCGCATGCCTGTGTTTGATGGGCATTGTGTTCGTCGCCATCGGTGCTGGCGCACAGGAAGATTGGACTGCCCCGGATGATGATTTGGTCATCAATTTCATCAAGGGCAAAAGTCCTAAAGATCACGGTGTAGTTTTCAACCATTCAAGCCATGCAAACTATGAATGCATTGACTGCCACCACAAAATGAAAAAAACAGGCGAACCTACCAGTTGTGCAGATTGTCATACTAACTTTGAACCGATTCCGAGCAAAGGATACAAATCCTACTTCAAGGCCATGCATTACAAGCGCAAAGACCTCAAACGTGCTTCTTGCCTCGGCTGTCATGTGAAGGAATTCGGTAATGATAAGGAAATGACCGGATGCATCAACTCCGCCTGTCATCCTGATGGAATAAAATAACAACCAGAAAAAAACAGTCTATTCCTCTAGAGAAGCCTCTGCCTAAAGGCAGGGGCTTCTCGTCTTTCATGCAAATACACTGGAAAATTTATTTATTTGCAAACCGTTCATCCGATTTCAATGATTCAGACTTTTTAGCATTGGTTTCCAGCCAGCCGAAACGGTCTGCGGGAACAGCATCAAATTCTTTTACGTAAGGCTTTATGTCTATCAGCGGGGTTCTGTCGAGTACGTCCACTCCCCTGATATGGAGAACATTACCCTCAATGCTGAGTAACTCCACAGTAGACATCCCGATCATATTCGGCCTGCGTGGAGCACGGGTGGAAAACAGTCCACGTTCTTCAGTATCCATAAACGGCTTAACTTTTAGATGATAGTCTTCGTTCTTGTGGAAATGATATAGAAGAATGATATGAGAGAAGCCTTCAAGATCCTGCAAACCTTCTTTAAGAGCATCGTGAAGCTCTATTTTTCCAGCCACATCTTTGGCTCCAGAAGGCTGGATCGGCATACCCTCGGGAGTCTCAAATGGAGAGCGGATGTATCCTATTGGATGGAATATTATGGCATCTTTCTCTGGTAAAGGCATTTAAACCTCCATTATAGTGGACAAACTTGATTAAGGGGCAAGCTGCCTGATTCTACTGCCCGGGTAATCATAAGTGATCCGGGCAGTGTTTCATGATAATTCAGCTTTTCATAATCTCTGCTACCAGTTTAGTACAACTGGTTAAACTTTCAACTGTAATGAACTCTTCGGTGGTGTGAACCTTGCTCATCCCAATTCCAAGAGTCACGGCATTATATCCTTTTCCAAAAAGGATATTAGCATCACTGCCACCACCGGTGGGAACTTTTTTAGGCTTTAGGCCGATATTCTTGCAACAATTTTCTACTTTGCTAAGGAAAGGGGAATTATCATCAACCCGAAGTACCGGGTATGAAATTTCATAATCAAATTCATACTCGCCCCCAACTTTTTTCACTGCAGCAGCACAGCATGCTTCCATATGATCCAATTGAGTCTGGAGAGATTCTTCAAATAAAGAACGGGCTTCTGCCGTAAGTGTCACGGAATCAGCTACAATATTAGTAGCCGTTCCTCCTTCAATACGTCCAAGGTTGGCAGTACTGCTTTCATCAATGCGCAACAGGCTCATTTTAGATATGGCTTCCCCTGCAATCTGAATAGCACTGATCCCCTCTTCAGGGGCAATGCCGGCATGTGCAGACTTTCCGGTAAAGGTCATTGTAATACCGGCCTTGGCAGGAGCGGCAACGACGATAGTTCCAACCGCCCCCCCGGAATCAAGCACAATAATATCTTTGGCCGGAAGTAGATCAGTATCAATATTTTTAGCACCGAACATGCCGGACTCTTCACAAATGGAAAAGACCAGATAAATATCCGGATGCGGTATTGATTCTTCTTCAAGATGATTCAGAGCCTCGATGGTCATGGCAATCCCAGCCTTATCATCGCCGCCGAGAACAGTTTCGCCGGCACTGCGGACAACATCGCCGTCAAGAACAGGCTCCACTCCAATGCATGGTTGCACGCAATCCATATGAGCGGAAAAGGCTATAGGCGCACCTTCGCCGGTAGCGGGGATATGCACAATTAAATTTCCCGTATCACCGTTACTGAGTTCACCAGCCTTATCTTCATGTACAACATAACCTTTTTTTTCCATCTTTTCACGCAGACAAACAGCCACTTTTTTTTCCTGCAGGGAAGGACTGTCAATACGTACAAGTTCGAAAAAAAGGTCAAGAATTCGCTCTTTATTAATCATAATATCTCCAAAATATTATTCAAATTTCGTTTTGGAATAATTAGCATCGAAACAAAGCATTGAACAGTGGTAATTTTTAAAACAAATTTAGGTCATAATATTTTATTGTTCTTATCTTTGTGCAATCAAGTTGAACATAAAGAATCCCGGCAACCTTACAGACTGCCGGGATTCTTTATGTTCAATGAAATTTAATCGTTAAGCGTTACATGCTTTATTCCGTTCCGCTTCGGTCAATTCAATCATATCACGTAAAATCTTCAAGGTTTCTTCAGCCTCTTTAGGGTCCAGTTTGCGTAGCGCAAATCCGGCATGAACAATCAGATAATCACCGATCTCAACTTCGTCCGGCAAAAGCATAAGTGACGCATCAAGATAAGTTTCGCCCTCACCCACTTTACATTTGGCGACTTGATTTTCAATGGACTTAATCTGAACAGGAATAGCTAAACACATGAAAAACACCCCTTATCGGCTGTTAAGCCGTCTTTTCATAACTGCCGCCGGCTGCGGAAACTTCCTCAAGCACCTTTTCCATCATGAAAGGAAGCCGCTCCAGCGTTACATCAGAAACCTCATCATGCATGGTTTCGTAATCCTTCGGTTCAACACCGATAACCACGCACTCAGGACGGCGGTCACACAACTCACACAGGACCATAGTGTCGAGCAGGTCGGTCTGATGCATTGAATCCTTGAAAGCCAGACTCCTACGCAAATCTTCTCCTGTCAAGCGGTAAACAGAACCCGGCTCGTCATTACCCAACACAGCATCCACTACAATCAGGAAGTCGCAATCCATCATAGGGCCCATCAACTTGGTGCCAAGAGTCCCGCCATCCATGATTTCAACATTGTCGGAAAATGAATACTGGCTCATCAGTTCATTCACCACTTTCACGCCGATGCCTTCATCGGTAAAAAGAATGTTTCCCACACCAAGAACTAAAATTTTTTTATCCATTTTGCCTTCTCCAGACCCCATCCATTCAAAACCTTTTAATAAGTTCTCTACGGGCTTTGATGAAAATTTTATGCAGTCCATTTCTATTCCATACCTATAAATCTCTGTAGCTTAATTTGGAATGGAAACACAACTAAAAAATCAAATATTTCAGATAGAAATTAAAAAACGGGAGCCTGCAAAACAGGCTCCCGTAATACTTTCATAAAGCTTAAACCAACTAGAGAATCTTGAATTTGTGAACTTCGTTGGTTGCAGCATCGATGACGTGTACGCCACAGGCGATACAGGGGTCATAGGAGTGAACAGTACGCAGAATTTCAACAGGACGCTTGGCGTCTGCGATGGGAGTACCCATGAGGGCTTCCTCAACTGCGGACATTTTGTTCTGGTTACAGCGGGGACCGAGGTTCCAGGTTGAAGGAACAACCAGCTGGAAGTTTTCGATCTTTCCGCCTTTGATCTTGATCCAGTGAGACAGACCACCGCGAGGTGCGCCAACAAAGCCGACGCCTTCAGCTTCATCAGGCATTTCCCATTCAACCGCAAGATCAGTATTGCCTGAAGCAACGTTGTCTTCAAGGTTGTTAACCCACTCAACCATCTTGGTACCTGCAACAACAGTCTCAATACCACGAGCAGCAGTTCTGCCGAGAGTGGAGAACAGTGCTTCGGGTCCGACTCCGAGGGTGGAGAGAACATGGTTGACAACGGGGACAACAGCCTTGTTGCCGCGAGCGTAGGAAACCAGCATCTGTGCCAACGGACCGACTTCCATGGATTCTCCTTTGTAGCGGGGAGCTTTCATCCAGGAGTAACGGTCGCGGTCTTCATAGTTGGTATACTTGGGTTCGGTTTCACCGTCATAAGGATGCAGTGAAGAATCACCGTTATACCAGCTGTGGCTGATGTCTTCCTTAATGGAATCAGGGTTGAAATCCATGACATTACTGAGGTCACGGTTCATAATTACACCCTGCTCAAGGAAGCGGCTGTTGATGTCTGCTTCAACATCCGGGAATTCACCGAAGGTCAGGAAGTTGGTGGTTCCGCCTATTCCGGCCCAGTCTTTATAGTAAGATGCGACCATCAACAGATCGGGGATGTAGCATTCGTTAACAAATGCCATTGTTTCGTTGTAGAGATCCTTGAACTCCTGAATGCGTTTGGGAGTCAGGGAATCGTAACAGGTTACACCGCCAACGATGGTAAACTGGGTGTGCGGGTTTTTAGCACCGAAAACAGCCATTGCGCGAGCAGCCTTAACCTGAAGGTGGAGACCTTCAAGGTAGTGAGCAGTAGCAATGAGGTTTTCTTCAGGACGCAGGTAGTAAGCGTCGTGGCCACCGAGAAAGTAAGCGTTGGTAAAGATACCGAGCTGGCCGGAATCAACAAACTTTTTAAGTTTATCCTGAACAGCTTTCAGGTCTTCGGGCTTGGTTACGCGGGAAGACTGGCTGTTGGCGATTTTTGCAGCCTTGACAGGATCAGCTTGAAGTGCGCTTACAACATCAACCCAGTCAAGGGCATGCAGATGATAGAAGTGCACAATGTGGTCATGCAGGTATTGTGCGCCCAGCACGAGGTTACGGATAAGACGTGCATTATCGGGCAGGTTTTTATCAACGCCAACAGCATTATCAACACAACGGGTGGATGCCAGCGCATGGGTATAAGTACATACACCGCAGGAACGCTGGGTGAAATGCTGTGCATCGCGGGGGTCACGGCCTTTCAGGATAATTTCCAGACCACGGAATAACTGAGAGCTACTCCAGACATTACTTACTTTACCGTTTTCGACCTCAACCTCGATCTTGAGGTGTCCCTCAATCCTGGTAAGCGGGTCGACAATCACCGGACCGGTGTATTTTTTATCATAAGGGGTCGCCATTACAGCGGGGCCCGATTTAGCCTTGCAACCAGACATATACAATCCTCCAAAAGAATTGAAAGTTAGTTTAATAACTTCAAATTGTTGAGAGCACTAACTCTGCTCGTAGAACGGGCTCATTTCATCCCAGAAATCGGGCTCACTGCAACCGATACAGGGGTGGCCGGCCTCTACAGGCCAGTTGGTCTGATTAAACTTGACTTTCGGACAGTTGTTGTAGGTGTCCGGTCCCTTACATCCCAGCTCGTACAGGCAGTAGCCTTTTTTAGCTTCTTCGGAGGAGAAGGAAGGTGCAAATTCATCATTATCAAAATGCTTGAGTCTCGGACAGTTGTCATGCACAGACTCACCGTAGAAAAGAGTCGGGCGACCGACATCATCAAGCTCGGGGATACCTTTGGTCAGGTAATGAACAACGGTACCGACAAAGTTGAACGGGTTGGTCGGGCAGCCGGGCAGGTTTACGGTAGTTACGCCGCCAAGTGCTTCGGAAACACCTTTAGACTTGGACGGGTTGGGTGCAGCAGCCTGAACTCCGCCGTAACAGGCGCAGGTGCCGATACAGATAGTTGCTTTTGCGTGAGGAACTATTTCCTGCACGATTTCAAGCATGGTCTTACCACCGACTTTACCCCAGGCACCACCTTCAATGGTAGGAATAGCGCCTTCAACTACACAGATATAGCCTTCGGGAGAATGAACTGCCTGATGCAGTGCTTCTTCTGCTGCATGACCTGCGGCAGCCATGATGGTTTCATGGTAGTCGAGGGAAATTGTGTCGAGAATAAGGGCATCAATATACGGAGAAACAGTACGAAGAACAGCTTCTGAACAACCGGTACATTCAGCTGCATGCAGATAAACAACAGAAGGACGCTTTTTCATGGTCAGGGCTTCCGCTACAGTCGGCGCAAAAGCGGGTCCCATTCCCATAACAGCGGCAGTTGTTGCGCAGAACTTCATGAAATCGCGGCGGGAGACGCCATTCTGCTCCAGGCGTTTTTCCGCTCCATCTTTTCCGAGTCCCACAGAGAATTTCATAAAAACCTCCATCCTCTAATTAAAGATAAGT
Organism: Maridesulfovibrio sp.; assembly: GCF_963678865.1. Taxonomy (NCBI): domain Bacteria; kingdom Pseudomonadati; phylum Thermodesulfobacteriota; class Desulfovibrionia; order Desulfovibrionales; family Desulfovibrionaceae; genus Maridesulfovibrio; species Maridesulfovibrio sp. The sequence goes on from NZ_OY787459.1 coordinate 484,286, forward strand.
GGGGTTACCACCCAGCATTGCAGCCTCCAATCCGAGCCGAAAACATATTCGTCTCAAAACCGCAATGCGTACTAATTTTGTTATCCACCAACACATATTTCAGACAACAAGACTCTGATTATGTCTTTCATATATGTGCTAATGTATTGAAAATTCTAATTACTCTTAAATCATTTAACTATCACTGCGTCAACCCAAAATAGAAGATTATTGTTTTAGATGCTTGTTTTTCAGAATTATAGATAAAATTAGCACCAAGTATTACGTTTTTAAAAATCATATTCTTTTAGTTCGATGTATAATTTAAGTGTAATCAAAATAAACCGAAGCTTATCATCTTGATAGCATGGCCAAAGTTCGCACTATTTATGTTAAAAGTAACACGCAAAATATCGCAAAAAAAACGCAGCCTGTTAGGGCTGCGTTTCAAGGAACAATATTTTTTTTTAAGTGTTATTTAGTACGAATTCGCTCCAGACGCTCCAGCACTTTTACCTTGATTTCAGCAAAAATATCTTCAGGAGTCTGATCAGCATCTACAACAACGATTCGTTCATTATTTAGAGCCGCCCAGGTCAGGTATCCTTCACGAACGCGATTATGGAACTCGAGAGATTCCGCCTCAAACCGCCCTTCTTCCTGCATCTTGTTTTCCTGCAGATTGCGGGTCATAGCCCGTTTCAGGCCTATTTCAGGATCAAGATCAAGCAGAACGGTCAAGTCAGGCCAGTTGCCCGAGACAGCAACATCATTGAGTTCTCGCAAAAGTTTGGGATCAAGACCCCGGCCATACCCCTGATAAACTATAGTAGAATCGGCAAAGCGGTCGGAAATGATAATTTTACCTGCTTCCACAGCGGGCTTGATCACCTGCCCTACATGCTGGGCGCGATCAGCCAGATAAAGAAAAAGTTCACATTCACCTGTTATGTCGGTGCTATCCATATTAAGGAGTATTTTCCGTAACTCTCTGCCGATACGGCTTCCTCCCGGCTCAAGCGTTACATCCACTTCATGCCCGGACTCTTGGAGAAAAGCAGTCAGTTTTTTTATCTGGGTAGTTTTTCCGGTACCTTCTATCCCTTCAAAGGTAATGAACATTGAGCCTCCGATTTTTTGAGTTCACACTTGCTTGACGGGTTATCAGGTGATTTTTCCGCCTTATATAAATATCTGTCCAGAAACCGCTGATACGGAGTCCAGTTGCTTTCCGAGCCTTCCAATTTACCTAATTCAGCAAAAATTGTATTCATTTTTGCGTCAATATTGTCGGCAAAATGCAGAATAAACGCTTCCGGGGTCTTAGGCCGTTTAGGGGCACCGAATTCATATTCCCCGTGATGGGAAAGAATGAGATGCTTCAAGTGAAGCTTTAACTTTGGATCAAGGTCTTTTGTTTTTTGCAGAAAAGGCTCGAGGATTTCCACCCCGATGTGAATATGGCCCAGCAAACGCCCTTCATCGGTGTAATCATTAGTAAGTCCCCCGGAAAGTTCCCACGCCTTGCCGAGATCATGAAAAATAGCCGCAGCCAGTACCACCTGCCGGTCAACTTCCGGATAGTTGTCACAAATGGACATGCACAACTTGGCTACAGCCAGAGTATGCTCCAGCAGCCCCCCAACATAAGCATGGTGAACAGCCTTTGCACCTGTTGCTACGAGCAGCCTTCCGCTGACGGTTTCATCTTTTAAAACCCTGCGGCAAAATTTTTTCCATGGGATATGGACCATATGCTCAGCTATAAGGTAATCCAACTCCTGCATCATGTCTTCCGGTTTTTCTGCACTCGAGGGAAGAAAATCAGTAATGTCCAAACCGCAAAGATCAGGATCCAGCACGTCAAGCATTTCGACTGTAAGCTGAGGCTTATCTCTGAATGAACCGACCAATCCTCCGGCGGCTACGAACATCCCCGCCTCAAGTTGCCGGAAATTTTGACTTAACGGACTCCATATCTTGGCTTCCACAGTTCCGGAATTATCCTGAAGACGCAGGTTCCAGAAGGGACCGTTCCTTGACTCACGTAATTGGGCATCACCGATGAGGAATATATCTTTTACTCTCTCTCCGTTTATAAGATCTTTAATATATGTATATTTTTGCGACACTTCTTGCTATTCCTGAATTGCTTTGATACCTCGCCAACAGGCGATGTGTTTTTTGTCTTGCCAAGGGCTATTAATATAACTGCCCGTAATTTGTATTCATAGTCAACCCACGGGTTGGCTGTCCAATTATTTTTGTAATGTCACCGGAGAAAGCTGATGAATATCCTTCTTACCAATGATGACGGGATTCAGGCTATCGGACTGCGGGCCCTATATCACGGACTAAAAAAAGCCGGGATGAATGTTCAGGTTGTTGCCCCTGTCGCGGAACAGTCCGCAGTAGGACACGCCGTATCGCTCTCCTCGCCCCTTCGTGTCAAGAGATTTGAAGAGGACGGCTTTACCGGGCTGGGGGTTTACGGTACTCCGGTGGATTGCGTCAAGCTGGGACTGACCACACTGCTGCAAACCAAACCGGACATTGTGGTTTCGGGCATCAACAGCGGCGCCAATGTGGGTGTGGATATTTTATACTCTGGAACTGTCTCTGCAGCAACAGAGGGTGCGCTCATGGGCTACCCGGCGATGGCTGTATCCTATGACAGCTTCAAGCCGGAAGAACTGACTGATCAGGGGGCCTACTGTGCTGAGCTTCTCAAAAAAATCCCCTGGAGCGATCTTGACGACAAAACCGTGATCAACCTTAATTTTCCGGCTGTACCGGTCAAGGATGCCGGTGCGTTGAAAATATGCCGCCACACCCGTGTTTCATGGCAGGACTGGTATGAAACGCGTGAAGATCCGCGCGGACATAAATATTACTGGCTGGACGGGGTTATGCCCAAGGAAAAAATCAGTCCCGGAACTGATCGCGACCTGCTGAGCAAAGGCCATATCACCATGACTCCATTGCATTTTGATTTCACCGATCGGGAGGCAATTGCAACTCTGGAGCAAAGTTTTGGTATATAGTCCATGTCCTTTTGCAAGAGGATGTGGACATTTTGTTTCAAGATAGGATATATAAAGTATATTTGGAACCAATTTGCGGCAACAAGAACTGGATAAGGGAAGTACGGGAGATAAAAATTCATTGTCTGCTGTAAGCAATTTCAGGAAGAATGCCGCGACATCATTTAAGTATAGTTATCCACTAAGGAGGATTACATGCCACTAGTTTCGCCCAAGGAAATGTTCGAGGGAGCCTATGCCGGCGGCTATGCCATTGGCGCGTTCAACGTGAACAACATGGAAATCATTCAGGGAATCATGGAAGCGGGCAGCGAGGAGAACGCTCCCCTTATCCTTCAGGTTTCCGCCGGTGCTAAAAAATACGCAGGACTGGGCTACATTACCAAACTGATGGAAGCCGCCCTGCTGGAAAGCGATCTTCCGGTCGTGTTGCATCTCGATCACGGCGCAAACTTTGAAATCTGCAAAGAAGTAATCGACGGCGGATTTACCTCCGTAATGATTGACGGTTCACATCTTCCTTTTGAAGAAAATATCGCTGAGACCAAAAAAGTAGTAGAATACGCCCACAGTAAAGGTGTCTGGGTAGAAGCAGAACTGGGACGTCTCGCAGGCGTTGAAGAACATGTTGTTTCCGAAAAAACCATCTACACCGATCCTGATGAAGCAGTAGAATTCGTAGAACGCACTGGTTGTGATTCTCTTGCCATCGCAATCGGTACCAGCCACGGTGCTTACAAATTCACCGGGGAAGCAAAGCTCGATTTTGAACGCCTTGATAAAATCGGCTCTATGATGCCCGATTACCCCATCGTACTGCACGGTGCATCCAGCGTAGTTCCCGAGTTCGTAGCCATGGCAAATGAGTATGGCGGTGAAATCGGCGGAGCTAAGGGCGTTCCCGAAGAACTGCTGCGCAAGGCTGCTTCAAAAGCGGTCTGCAAAATCAATATCGACACCGATATACGTCTGGCCATGACTGCAGTTATCCGTAAGTTCATGAAGGAAAACCCCTCTGCCTTCGACCCCAGAGGTTATCTCGGTGAAGCCCGCAAGGCTGTTAAGGAAATGGTCCGCCACAAAATTATCAATGTGCTGGGCTGCTCCAATAAAGCATAATTTTTACAGGTCGTTTCCAGGGAATAAACGGCCTGTATTAAACTAAACCAGGGCCCCGCATCTTATATAGATGCCAAAGGGAAGCATGTCTCCGGGCCGAATCACCGCCGCAAACAGGGAAAATAGCGGCTGCTGGGTGATCTGCCGCCACTTTTCCTGATTATTTTCCGGACACGCTAGGAAACTAGTCCGTAATTTCAGGGAACAGGAGACAGAATAAGGAGAAAACAAGCAATGGCTGTAAAAGTTGGTATTAATGGGTTTGGCAGAATCGGGCGCTACCTCGTCCGCCTGATTCACGACAGTAAAGAATTCGATCTCGTAGCCATTAACGCCCGTGCATCAAATGAAGACCTCGCTCTTCTGTTCAAACACGATTCCGTACATGGAACCTTCCATGCCGATGTTGAAGCTAATGATGACGGCTTCACCATCAACGGCAAACAGATCAAGGTTACCAGATGCGCTCCCGGTGAGTGGATTTGGAAAGATCTCGGTTGTGACATGGTTGTTGAAACCACAGGTAAATTCCGCGACCGCGCCAGCTGCGAAAAGCATATGGCCTGCGGCGCTAAAAAAGTTGTAATCAGTTCCCCCGGCATTGATTCCGATGCTACAATCGTAATGGGTGTAAACGACGGTGACCTCAAACCGGAACACAATATCATTTCCGGCGCATCCTGCACCACAAACTGTCTTGCTCCCGTAGCTAAAGTCATCAACGATGAATTCGGCCTTGAACGCGGACTGATGACTACTGTCCACGCCTACACCATGAGCCAGAGGGTTCTGGACGGTTCCCATAAGGATATCCGCCGGGCAAGAGCCTGCGCGGTAAACATGGTTCCCACCACTACCGGAGCAGCCAAGGCTGTAACCATGGTTATCCCGGAACTGAAAGGCAAACTGGACGGCATGTCCATCCGTGTTCCCACACCCAATGTCTCCCTTGTGGACCTTACCTGCGACCTTGGCCGCAGCACCACCAAGGAAGAAGTCAACGCAGTACTTGCCAAGGCTGCTAACGAACATATGGGCTACACTGAAAAGCCCCTTGTCTCCACCGACTATCTCGGCGACACCCACGGCGGTGTTGTTGACGGTCCTTGCACCGAAGTCATGGACGGCAAAATGCTTAAGCTCATCATCTGGTACGATAACGAAGCCAGCTTCACAAACCAGCTTGTCCGTTTGATGGATAAAGTGTCTGGAATGATGTAGCAAGAGTTCCCATTGCAATTAAAATCCCTCTTGATCCTTTCGGGTTGAGAGGGATTTTTTTTGTGCCTGCAGTAAAAAATTACCAGTAATTCATCCAAATTGTCATTGACCTTTCCAATTCAACAACGTTCTAGATTTGTATTTAATTTCATAGTATTCAGGTAGTATGTTTGAATCTGACGGCCAGCGGTTAAAGGCTGATAATAAAATATTCCTTATTGATTTCCTGCTCTTCTATTTGCTTGTATCCTGTTTCTGCTACTTTCTTTACAAAGGGACCGAAACACTTGGTTATAATTGGCAGTGGTTCAGGGTACCCGGATTTATTTTTTCCATTAATGACGGCCAGTTCATCCCCGGTCCACTGTTGCAAGGGCTCTGGGTAACGCTCAAGATTACCGGCCTGAGTTTCATATTAACCTTCGCCATAGGACTGGGTACGGCTATCATGCGTCTTTCCAGTTCTTTTACAGCCAGAAGCCTTGCCCGCATATATCTTGAGATAATTCGTAATACCCCGTTGCTTATTCAGCTTTTTTTTATATATTTTGTAATCGCTCCCATAATCGGTATTGACGGCTTCTGGGCATCGGTCATCGCGCTGAGTATGTTTGAGGGAGCCTATGCTTCCGAAATATTTCGGGCAGGGATAACTTCTATTGACCGCGGACAATGGGAGGCGGCATTCAGTCTGGGGGGAGATAAACGATTTGCTTATTACAATGTCATCCTGCCGCAGGCTGTGCCGCGCATAGCTCCTCCCCTTGCAGGACAGGCCATAGCTCTGGTTAAAGATTCCGCACTGGTCAGCACCGTTGCTATTTACGACCTGACCATGCAGGGCCAATCCATAATTTCCGAAACTTTTTTAACTTTTGAAATATGGTTTACCGTTGCAGCCATATATTTATCAATTACGCTTTTGCTTTCATGGACGCTGGATAATGCGGCCCGTAAATTCAAAAGCGCATGGTAATCACCACATAACATTCCGGAGGAAAAAATGACCTTATGGAAAACCGTCAGCGTAGGCATCACTACTGTGCTCCTGATCATGGGCCTCTCATCCGCTGTCTGGGCTGGAGACGCCAGACAGAATCTTTCACAGGATAGTACTCTTGAAGCCGTCCTGAAACGCGAAACACTGCGGGTTGGTTTTTCCACTTTCAAGCCGTGGGCCATGAAAGGCAAGAATGGCGAATTTATCGGTTTTGAAATTGACGTGGCTAAACGCCTTGCCTCAGACATGGGTGTAAAAATTCGTTTCATCCCCACCAAATGGGACGGTATCATCCCTGCCCTGCTGACAGGTAAATTTGATATTATCATAGGCGGTATGGGTATCACCCCCAAACGTAACCTTAAGGTTAATTTTTCCGATCCTTACGAATTCAGCGGTATGTCAATTGTTGCCAACAAGTCAGTCGCCCCGGAGAAATCCTCACTTAAAGCATTCAACAATGCTGAAACCAAGGTTTCCGTTCGCCTCGGCACTACAGCTGAGAAGGCAGCCAAAAACTTTCTGTCCAAGGCAAATCTGCTTAAATTTAACGATGAGGCAGCTTCAATTCAGGAACTTCTCAACGGCAAAGCGGCATGTCTTGTAGCTTCTAACCCCCTGCCCGAAAATCTGGTCAAAAAATATCCCGGCAAGCTTTATCTGCCCCTGCAGTCTGATTTTACCAGAGAACCGATCGGCTTCGCTGTCCGCAAAGGAGATCCCGACTTTCTCAACTACCTGAACAACTGGATCAGGGTCTGCAATTCCGAAGGCTGGCTTGAAGCCCGCTACAATTATTGGTTCAAAACCGAAGATTGGAAATCTCAGGTGGAATAATCTTTTAAATGTTTGATTCACCTAAAAAAATATCCTCCCGTGATATCCTGCTGCTGGCATGTATCATGGGAGGAACTATTTTATTTTTACGCCATCTGGCCTACGGACTTAACTACAATTGGGATTGGTCGGTAGTTCCCGGCTATATTGCCCGTTTTGATACTGATTCCGGAAACTGGCGGGCAGGTATGCTGACTCTGGGGTTGCTGGTAACGCTTCGCCTTTCCCTGTGGTCCATCCTGCTGGCTTTGCTGAATGGAACGATTATGGGTATTTGGAGGGTAAGCCCACGGCCTCTGCTGCGTATGATTTCCAGCAGTTACGTAGGACTAGTACGAAATGTCCCTCCGCTTGTACTGATCTTTATCTTTTATTTCTTTCTCGGTGATCAGATCATGCAGGCTACTGGAATAACCGAACTTTCTTATTCTCTGAATGATAAAACATCACCTGTTTTAGCAACTCTGTTCGGTCCGGTGGAACAACTCCCTGCTTTTTTTTCAGGTGTGCTGACCATGGCTCTTTTTGAAGGAGCGTATATCACCGAAATAGTCCGCGCCGGCATTGAATCCGTAGATAAAGAACAGTGGGAAGCTTCTGCAGCACTGGGCTTCAGCAGGCCAAGACAGCTGATACACATTATTCTGCCACAGGCTTTTTCAAGCTCACTTCCTTCACTGGCCGGACAATTCATCTCCACAATTAAAGATTCTTCCATTGTCTCGGTAATCTCCATTCAGGAGCTGACCTTTGCCGGACAGGAGTTGATGTCCGCCACCTACAGAACCTTCGAAATATGGACCATTATCATTGGCCTGTACTTTCTCCTCACCTTCCCCTGCTCAATAGCCGTAAGGAACCTTGAGAAAAGAATGAACAGCCACAAGCAGCAACCTCATTGATGAACTGCCGCTGTATGTACATGAGTATATGCTTTATCCATGCCGAAAGGATTTTCATCCAATGCCATTCCCTCTGCAAAATAAGCTTCAATTCGGTCTGAAATTTTTAAAAATTCATTAACTATCAAGGGATCGAACTGTGAACCTGAGCATCTTTTTATTTCTGTGACAATTTTACTGTATTCAATTGCATTACGGTAGGTGCGGTTGCTGGCCATGGCTGATAAAGTATCTGCAACAGCGATGACCCGTGCTCCGAAAGGAATTTGTTCCCCCTTTAGACCATGCGGATATCCGGCCCCGTCATATCTCTCATGGTGATGCAGTATTATGCCCGTAATCCGATCCAATCCTGCTACTGTCGCTACAGGCTTAACAATTTCAGCTCCTATGGACGGATGCTGTTTTACAATTTCATATTCTTCAGCAGTAAGTTTGCCTTTCTTTTTAAGAATAGAATCCGGCAGACCTATTTTGCCGATATCATGCAGATGCCCTGCAATATGCAACAGTTCACATTCACGATTTTGCAGCCCCAATTGCATGCCCAGAGCCTGAGCTATTACGGCGACTTCCTCCGAGTGTGAACATGTATAGTGATCTTTGGCATCAATCGCGTTCCCTAAAGATTCAGCAAATTGATGTACGGTCATGCTTGCAACGCAATTATTGCAAGTATCTTTTTTGGTAAAAAAATCTATTATCTTTCGCATACAATACCATCTATTTGAACAGTTGATTTAACCTGGAATAAGATGGCACGTTATTTAAATTGAGAATGAGTGTCAATCGCGATTGAGTTAAAATTATTATTCTAAAATATAATCAAGACAATTTCATTTATAATTTCATGGGAATGTCAAATAAATTTTCATTAAAATCAACAACATATAGATATCATTGCGAAATAACAACACATTTCACACAACCGTAACCTTCAGGACATAGTAATCATCACCCGCAACACATAAGTTGCCATCAGCAAACCTGAGGAGGAACGCTATGTCCTTGAAATTAAAATTAATCACTTTTTGTGTTGCAATAGGTCTCATACCTTTAATTCTAATAGGCGCGTTAAGTGTCAGTATGGCGTCAAAGGCTTTATCTGATCAAGCCTTCGGTCAACTGGAATCAGTGCGTGATTCAAAAAAGAAAAACCTTCAAGATCTGGTAAACAAATGGTTTCAAGAAGTTGAACTCTATTCCAACGTAAAAGAAGTTTACAATACCGTAGGTATGGCAGGTGAATATGCAATGGAGTACGCCGTTCCGGGCAAACCCATGGATGTAACTTCCGATGAATATAAAGAAATTCATCAGTATGCGTCAGCTCCATTTATCCCCTTTGTAAAAACACTCGGGTACGATGATGCCCTGCTTATAAATGATTACGGTCGGGTGCTCTATTCTGTAAAAAAAGAAAAAGACCTAGGTGCTGACATAAAAAAGGGGAAATACAAAAACACTAACCTTGGCCGGGCTTTTGCGAAAGCAGTCAAAGGTGAAACAGTTTTTGCTGATTTCGAGCCATATGCCCCTATGGGCGGAATACCGGTGGCATTTATATGCGCTCCGGTCCATTCACATGCCGGGGATATTCAGGGCGTTGTGGCACTGCGTATACCGCTGAAAGAAATCAATTCCATTATGACTCAGCGTTCAGGCATGGGGCAGACCGGGGAGTCCTACCTTGTGGGACCGGACCTGCTGATGCGCTCGGATTCTGAACTTGATCCCCGGTACCGGACCGTTAATAATTCTTTCAATAATCCTGATAAGGGAAAGGTTGAATCCAAGGAAGTCAAACTAGCGCTTCAAGGCCAAAGCAATACAGCTTTGATGACCGCAGCAGACGGAGATGAATATCTCGTAGCATACACTCCTATTGAAATTGGAAAATCCAACTGGGCTCTGATTGCGGAAATACACAAAGACGAGGCATTCCAAGCTGTTACCAGATTAAGAAATTTTGCTCTGATCATCTCCGGGATAACTGCGCTTATCGTCGTATTGGTCACTTTTATATTCCTGCGCAAATCAATTCTCGGCCCACTCGAACGTATTGAGTTTTTTGTCAGTTCCATTGCCGCTGGTGATTTTAAAGCTACCCTTGAAGGCAAATTCAAAAGCGAAATAAAAAATCTGGCCGACGGAATCCAGATCATGGTCGGGGAATTGAAAAACAAACTCGGTTTTTCACAGGGGATGTTGGACGGAATGACAGTCCCCTGTCTCATATCTGATACAGACGCGAAGATCTCCTACCTTAACCAGCCCCTTTGTGAATTGCTGGAAAGCGGTGAATCATGTGATAAATGGGTCGGCCGCCCGGTAAAAGAACTTTTGCAGGCTCCCCCCGGAGAAAAAGGTATTCTTACCCGTTGCCTGAATGAAAAACAGCCGATTTTGAATGTTGAACGTTGCTGGAAAACCAAAAAGAACAATTACAGGGATGTTCGTATTGATGCTGCCCCGCTATACGACCTTGATAATGAACTAATAGGCGGATTCGCTGTTATCGTTGACTTAAGCGACATGAAATCCAAAGAAAAACAGATTAAAGAACAGCATAAAGTCATGGTGGAAATCACTGAAAAAGCGCAATCCATATCCCAATACCTGACCAAAGGGGCAGCTGAAATTGAGGAGCAGGTTGATCAGGTCAGTTCTAACACTGAAAAGCAATTTGACCGTATTGAGTATTCATCCCAGGCAATCACCGAGATGAACCAGACGTTGTTGAATTCCGTTACCAATGCTGAAAATGCAGCCATGCAGGCCAAATCCACTAGGGTACGCGCGGAAGAAGGTATGCAGACCATGACTGAAACCAGCGTTGCCATTGACCAGTTGCAATCACTTTCCGACACAGTGAAGGAGAACATGCACCAGCTTGGTGACCATAGCCAATCCATTGGCGGAATCATCGGTGTAATTAACGATATTGCCGACCAGACCAACCTGCTGGCACTTAATGCTGCCATTGAAGCGGCCCGTGCGGGTGAAGCTGGACGCGGGTTCGCTGTGGTTGCGGATGAAGTCCGCAAACTGGCAGAAAAAACAATGCAATCAACTAAGGAAGTTGAACTCGCAATTAAAAGTATTCAGGCTTCGGCTCAGGCAAATATTGAAAATACGGACCAGACAGTTGAGGCTGTTGAGCACGCCAGCGGACTTGTCGGCAGGTCTGTACAGGCTTTTCAGGAAATTTCCGGAATGTCGCTTGATACGGCTACGGAAATAGAAAGAATTGCCCAGGCTACGGACCAGCAGTCTGAAGCCCATGACCAGATTCATAAAAATGTGGAAGACTTGAAAATGCTGGCCGGAGATACAAAGGTGGATATGCAGAATTCTGCAAAATCAATTACCTCCCTCGCCAGAACGGCACAGGAGCTTGAAAAGCTCATCGAACGTTTAAGTTACGCTGCCGGGATTTAGTTTTCCAAACCTGCATATAGGAATGCGCCCTGAGCCATTATGGATCAGGGCGCATTCCTATCTTTATTGGATAAACACGATTTAATCAGGTTTCATGCTTGCCATGACTTCTTCCAGACGTCGAGCTTCTGCTGCGAGAACCTGATCATCAAGCTTTTGTCCCGTAACCGTAAAAGGCTCACCCAGCATAATTCTGCACGGCATAAAAGGTTTGGGCAACTCAAAGCGGTCCCATGATTTATGAAAAACAACCGGATTTGCAGGATAGGCCCGCATGGGAATAATAGCTGCCCCAGTCTTCTGCGCAATAGCCAGAATACCGGGCTTCACCTCATGACGCGGCCCTTTGGGACCATCCATTGTAATAGCCCCGATTTTACCTTGCTTGCGCATAACCCGAGCCACTCCGAGCATGGCCTTGAGGCCTCCTCGGGTGGATGAGCCACGGGCAACTTCATAACCGATACGTTCCAGCACATCGGTAATGATCTGTCCGTCCTTACTGTCGCTGGCCATGGTTACCAACGGCAGTTTTTTCAAAAAACCGAGTCCGATCAGGCTGAAAAGCTCATTATGCCACAAGGCCAGCATTACCGGCTTGCCCTGCTTATGCGGCTCAATGATGTTCTCATATCCGCTGACATCAAAGCGTATGGAACGCACCCACCAGCGGTAGAGGAAAGCCACTTGAGGTGCGAATATGACCGGATCAACCTTAATCTTCATGATCGCTAATCATCCTGAAACTGCATTTTGTATAACTTGGTGTAAAGGGGACATTTTTCCAGAAGCTCTTTGTGAGTACCCTTGGAAACGATTTTACCTTTTTCCATGACCACAATCACATCAGCGGAAAGCACCGTTGAAAGCCTGTGGGCGATAACAATGCTGGTTCTGTCTTTCATGAGATTTTCAAGGGCCATCTGGACAATGCGTTCAGCCTCGGTATCCAAGGCGCTGGTAGCCTCATCGAGAATAAGCAGCGGAGGATTCTTGAACAGGGCACGGGCAATGGTCAGCCGCTGTTTCTGTCCGCCGGAAAGTCTTACCCCGCGTTCACCGACCATGGTATCGTAACCTTCGGGCAGTTTTTCGATAAACTCATGGGCGAAAGCTGTCCTTGCACATTCCTCAACATTATCGGAATCAGATTCAAGACTCACGTAGGAAATGTTGTCCCGGACTGAAGCGTTGAAGAGGAAAGTTTCCTGCGAAACCATACCAATATTCAAGCGCAGGGACTTAAGAGAGTACTCATGGACCGGCCTGCCGTTAAGAACAATACCGCCTTCCGCTGCATCGTAAAAACGGGGAATAAGATTGACCAGAGTTGTCTTACCTGATCCGCTGGGTCCGACAATAGCCACTTTCTGTCCGGCTTCTACATTAAGATTAATATTATTCAGTACCGGGTTTTCAGAAGAAGAATAACTGAAGGTCAGGTCCTTGATTTCAAGTTTTTTAAAACCCTGTTCCAGTTCAATTTCGCCGCCCTGCTCCACATTGATATTATCCGAATCAAGAATTTCAAATACCCTTTCCGCACCGGCCAGAGCTCGCTGGATGGTGTGATTGGAGGAGTTAATCTTTTTGATCGGCTCATAGAGCATAACCAGCGCAGCGATGAAGGAAAAGAAAGTACCAGGAGTTGAATAGCCGTCAATAACCTGCGAACCGCCGTACCAAAGCACAAGACCGATGCCTAACGCCCCTACTATCTCCATAATCCGGGAGGAAAGTTCACTGTTGAGAACTGATTTGATGGCAATCCTGACGAGCCGGGAGTTCTCCTGTGCAAATTTTTCAGTTTCACGATTTTCATTGGCAAAAGCCTTGATGACTTTTACCCCGCTGAAAGATTCCTGCAACAAGGCGTTGATGTCCGAAATTTTGCTCTGGTTTTTGCGTCCAAGTTTGCGCAGCTTTCTCCCGAAATAAAAGAAGGGAAAGATAGCCAGCGGCAGCACAAGTACCGCGAAAACAGCAAGATATGCATCACGGTAAAAAACCAGACCGATCAGGCAGACAATAGTACACGCCTCGCGGATCATCATAATGAACGAAGGCAGGCTGGCTCGAATTTCAATAACGTCGTTCAAGATTCGAGACATAAGCATGCCCACCTGACTTTCTTCAAAAAAGTCCATGGGCAGACATATAATCTTACTGAAGAGGTCGTTCCTGAGCTGTTGCAGCACCAGCAATCCGACACAGTTCATCAGGTAACTTTGTAAAAATCTGAACACGCCTTTGATCAACATAACAAGGACAAATGCTATGGGCACCACCATAAGTGCCTGACGGTCTTTGTTGATGAAAATGTCATCCATTGCGGGCTGAATCAGATATGCCGTGGCAGCAGTTGCGGCAGCAACTACACCCATGGATATAAATGCAACAAAAACCTTGAATTTATAAGGTCCGAAATACGAAAGACATCTCTTAATAAGATGTTTATTTTTCAGATAGCTATATTTTTCGCCTTTGGGCAAATTAGACTCCTTTATTATGGCTGAATGCCGATTGCGATATCTCTTTACTTCTCATTGCCGTCAATCGCAAGTGTCTATTCCGGGCAAATAGGCATGGTCTATCTTTTAAATGTTTGTTTATTGAATTTATCAATTTGACCGTTAAACACAGGCTGTTATTTTAACAAATATAAAAAGGAGATCTGAAATGTCGGTAAAAATAGATTGTAAAGGCTTGCCATGTCCACAACCGGTACTCAAATGCAAAAATGCTATTGAATCTGAGAACCCTGCAAAAATCAAAATCATAGTTGATAATGAAGCGGCCAAAGAAAATGTCTCCCGGTTCATGGGAACCAAAGGCTACGAAGTCAGTGTTAAGGAAAAAGGCGACCTTTTTGTGGTAAAAGGCAAAAAAGACGTTACTTCCGAATCTCCGGCTGAATGTGAAGTCTGTAATGTAATGAGCGACGAAGAACTTTCCAACGTGGGCAGTAAAACCCTCGTATTCCTGAACAGCGAATTTCTCGGCAGCGGTGACGACGAACTTGGTGCCGGACTTATGTTCAACTTTATTTCAACCCTGCCCGAACTCGGGGACTCCCTCTGGCGGATTATCATGGTCAACAGTGCGGTAAAACTTGCAACAGAAGGCAATAAGTGCCTTGAAAAGCTGCAGGAACTCGAGAAGTCAGGTGTTTCCCTTCTTGTCTGCGGGACCTGTCTCGATCATTTCAAACTGCTCGACAAAAAACAGGTAGGCGAAACCACAAATATGCTCGATGTGGTCACCAGCCTGCAGCTTGCCACTAAAGTCATAAAAGCTTAAGAGGTTGCCTCCGGCAGCTGAAGAGGAAGGGGGAACTTTTGCTAACACCGAAAGTTCCCCCTTTCCCTTTGGAATTACCATCAAAACACGTTATGTACTTCGTAGAGCTACTTTGCTGTTTGGATGGGGTTACCGCATGAAGAGATTTCACTTTTAACGCTAGAAGCAAATGACTGAAAAACAAACAATCAGATTGAATAAATATATTGCCTCCGCCGGGCTTACTTCCCGACGCGGAGCAGATGAGCTTGTCCAAAAGGGCAAGGTAAAAATCAACGGTCAACTTGCGGATTCACCCGGAATTCAGGTTGATCCTGAAAACGACCAGGTGGAAGTAAACGGCAAGCTCGTACAGCACAACCAAAAGTCCAAGGACATATACATCCTGCTGCACAAAACCATTGAAACCGTTACTACAGCCAAGGACCCCCAAGGGCGCAAAACAGTGCTCGATCTTTTGCCACCTGAAATCATCAAACGCCGGGTCTTTCCCGTAGGCAGGCTTGATTTCTATTCTGAAGGCATGCTTCTGCTGACTACTGACGGCGAATTGTGCAACCGCATGACCCACCCTAAATGGCACTTGCCCAAGATTTACCACGTAACCATTCGCGGAAAACTTTCGGACAAGGAAATGTCGGTCATAAAAAACGGTATGTTCCTCGAAGATAAAGGGGAGCTTCTCGCCCCTGTCAAAATAAGAATAATTTCCGAGGTAGGCGAAACCACCAAATATGAAATGGAACTGCACCAAGGCATCAACCGCCAGATCAGGCGCATGTTCGATGAATTCGGCAAAACCATCCTGCGTCTTAAAAGAGTTCGTCAGGGACGTATTGAGCTGGGCAATCTTAAACCCGGAAAATGGCGTGAGCTGAGCGATAAAGAACTGACTTTATTGAAGAACGATTTGAAAATGAAGTAGAATTGCCTCTGGCTGCCTCAAGGCCAGTACAAAAGTATCCATCGTAATTTTCGAAACTGTAAGCAAAACTTTTCGCTTAAGGGATAATTCAAAAATCCCATTTTTTAAAAAGTTTCATCACCGTTTACGATATTTCGCATTAAATAGGAAAGGCCCGGATTTGATAGTCAATCCGGGCCTTCTCTGTTGGTAATTTTAATTAGCCTTTGTATTGTCTTCTACATTTACACCTTCCGGTGGAGTAAATTCAAACGCAGCAGCATCCACATCAGGATCGATTTCAATGTTGCTCATGGAGACTTCATTTCCATTGCCGTAAAAATCAACAACAAGCACCTTGCTCATCATTTTTTTACTTGGATCTATCCACGCAAAGGCTAGCACCATACCTGTTTCAGGTTCAAGGGGCAGCAACTTGAGCTTGATCAGCCCGTTGTCATCACCCTGATTTTCAACTACAAAATCTTCTTCGAGCTTGGCCTGCCCGGAGATGAATTTAATCATGGTCTTGGAGTTGAAAAGCTGCTGGGTGCGATATTTAAGGGCCAGTTCATCTTCCGGAAAATAATCCCAGACAACGGATTCGCCCACAATGAGAAGCTCCGGTTCCGGCTTGACTGATTCCCAACGCAGCAACGAAGGCTGCTTAAAAACAATCTTACCGGAACGAATGTCTTGTTCTTTACTTGCGGCATTGGTCAAAGTCTGGGTAAAATCCGCACTGAAAGTTTTAATGGAATCGTATGTTTTCTGAATTTCGGAAGTCAGTTCATCTGCTCCTGCTATGGAGCTGAATGAAAGTAAAACCGAGATTACAAGTATTAAAATCCTGAATTGCATTATTCTCCTCGTGAATTCGGGTTCATCTACAAAAACTGTCTTAACCCTTTTGGATTAATTATGAAAGTACAACCTGTATCACAAATTTCCCGTCGCTTGATTGAAGCGGAATTGTATGGCGAACTTTATGAAACCATTAGCAAAAAAATCGGCAAAGAACAGGCCCTGCAGCTCATAACCGAAAACCTGCAAAATTCAGCCCGCAAAGCCGGACAATCATTTGCTGCCTCAGTAGCTACCCCAAATCTTGAACATTTCGCAACAGCCGTGGAAGTCTGGAAAAAAGGTGATGCCATCGAAATCAGCAATATTTCCCTCAACGACAATGAATTGACCATTAAAGTCACCAAGTGCCGCTATCAGGAATCTTACCGTGAAATGGGCCTGCCAGAAGAACTTTGCACCCTGCTCTCCTGTTCAAGAGACGAACCTTTTGCCAAAGGCTACAGCGAAAGCCTAAGCATGACCAGAGAAACTACACTGGCAGAAGGCGGAGACTGTTGCCCGTTTAAGTTTACCTGGAAATAGCTTCCATCAGCCCTTTGGGGACCAAAGAAACTTATAGCGAGCTTTACAGCCTCACTCGCTAATCAATGCAAAAACAATAACCGCAATATCTTCGAAAGATATTGCGGTTATTGTTTGAAAAACGGTTTCTTGCGCTACTTTCGAAGCATACTGAAAAATTTTGAATGGGATGGAGTCTGGGGAAGGAAAAATTATTGCAGACGTTTTTCCTTCCCCAGACTCCGAAGAGATTTTAATCTTTAGTAACCAAAACTATGCGAGGCTTACTGCCGTCCTGTGGGCCGAGTATGCCGTCCTGTTCCATCTGTTCAATGAAACGGGCAGCACGGTTGAACCCGATGCGGAAACGACGCTGCAGGAGGGAGATAGAAGCTTTTCCCTGCTCCAGAACAAATTGTACAGCCTCGTTATAGACAGGATCGTCAGATTCTCCGGGCATACTTCCGACTCCGGGACCGGATTGACCTGAATCTTTCCAGTCACTGAAATCAAGTTCAAAATCCTGAGGATATTTTTTCTTCCAGAAATCAACAACGCCCTTGATCTCGTCATCTTCAACCAGTGCTCCATGCAGCCTGCGAAGCTTTGAACCACTGGGCTTGAAGAGCATATCACCTCGACCGAGCAGCTTTTCCGCGCCGACCATATCCAGAATTGTGCGTGAATCATGTTTGGAAGTAACCTGAAAAGATATACGCGTAGGGAAGTTCGCTTTGATCAGACCGGTGACGACATCAACAGATGGACGCTGGGTTGCAAGAATAATATGTATCCCGGCAGCACGAGCCAACTGCGCCAGCCGCACAATGCTGATTTCAACATCCTTACCGGCTGTGAGCATCAGGTCGGCAAGCTCATCCACGATAATGACTAGGTATGGCATCGGTTCGAGATCTTCAAGTTCTTCGGGCAGATCATCACCGGATTTAGCCAGTTTTTCGTTGTAGCCGGCTATATTGCGAACTCCGAGGCGGGCCATGTTCTCATAGCGCTTATCCATTTCGAAAACAGCCCACTCAAGAGCGGACTTGGCAAGAGCCATATCAGTGACCACTGGATGCACAAGATGCGGCAGACTGGCGTAAACAGCCAGCTCAATACGTTTGGGGTCGATAAGAAGCAGTTTCAGTTCTTCCGGTCCGGCTTTGTAGAGCATGGACATAAGCAGGCCGTTCAGGCAGACACTCTTACCGGCCCCGGTAGCTCCAGCCACCAGCAGATGCGGCATTTTAGCAAGGTCTGCGGAAACAGGTACGCCCTGAATATCTTTACCAAGAGCCATGGTCAGTGCGGACTTGGAGTTGGTAAAGCAGCTGTGCTCAAAAATTTCACGCAGATAAACGGTCTGTCGAGTGTCATTGGGAATTTCGATACCAACGGAATCCTTACCCGGAATAGGAGCCTCGATACGCACAGCAGTAGCCTTGAGCGCAAGAGCAATATCATCGGTCAGGTTGGCTATTTTACTTACTTTTACACCCGGAGCAGGACGGAATTCAAACATGGTTACAACCGGACCGGGTGTAACTTTCTGGATTTCACCGTCAATGTTGAAATCCTTAAGACAGACCTTTAATGATTCAGTCTTTTCTTCGAGATCCTTAGGATCAAACTGGACACCGGCAACCTTTGGTTCTGCCAGAAAATCAAGGGCGGGAAAATCTGTACTGATATCAATCTTCTTCGCTTTAGGCTTTTTAGGCTTAGCCTTGGCGGTTTCCTTTTTAGAAGACTTATCACTAAAAGGCTTGAGTACAAGCAAGTCGCCCTCTTCCTCAACATCAACAGATTCGATTTCCTGTTCTTCCGCTATCGCTTCTTCAGCTTCGCGCCGGGCTTTCGCCTTTTTGCGCTCGGCACGTTTAATTTTCTGTTCCGCTTTCATGCGCTTGGCTTTACGTCCCACCCGCTCCTTGTTCTTGAGCCAGAAATCGATGAATATGGAACGCAGCCGTTTGCCGATGGAGGCCCAGCTTAGATTCAGGGTAAGCTGAATTCCGGCAAGACTCATGAACATCCAGAACAGAAAAGCGCCAACAGGCTTAAGGTATTTAAAAGACCATTTGGAAAGAAGCGCGCCTATGAAGCCTCCTTGATGGATGACCATAGACTTCTGAAATTGGATCAGCCATGGATGGGCGGACCATGCCAGCAGGCAGACGTAAAGGAGTATCAACCCGACCCAACGCCACCAAGGTTGCTTAAGTTCGGAAAGGAAGGAGGTAATACCCAGAAAAACAAAATAAAAAGGAATCAGCCATGACCCCAGACCAAGAAAATCCACCATAGCCCCTGCGGCGTATGACCCGGCAGGACCGATTAAATTTTTGACCTTCCAACTGCCGCTGACAGCCTGATTGAAGGTTGGGTCCCCCGGATGGTAGGAGTACATGCTGATAAAAAGAAATACGGCTAAAAAAATCCAGAACATGCCGAAAATCTCTTTTGCGAATTTTCCGCTGGGCAGTGGCGCATCCTCCGTTTGATGCCGGATCGGGGCTGATGAAACAATAAGTTTTCGGGGAGCACCGGGCCCCCCGAAAAAGTCAATATCAGACTATTTTTCGCGACCGAGGTATTCGCTGGAACGGGTATCAACCTTGATCTTGTCATCTTCATTAATGAACAGGGGAACGTTGATAACCAGTCCGGTTTCAAGAGTAGCAGGCTTGGTTGCGTTACTTACGCGGTCCCCCTGAATGCCGGGGTCGGTCTGGGCAACGGTAAGAATAACGGAAGCCGGAAGTTCAACACCGATAACCTCACCGTTGTAAAGCAGCGCTTTGTTGGTTTCACCTTCTTTAAGGAAACCGCCCGCAGTTGCGATAACATCAGCAGCAACATTCATCTGTTCATAGGATTCGAGATCCATGAGCACATACTCTTCACCGTCTTTGTACAGGAACTGCATTTCTTTGGTTGCCATGTCGGGCTTTTTCACTTTTTCACCGGAACGGAAAGTCTGGTCAGTAATACGGCCGGTGAACATGTTACGCAGTTTAGTACGGACAAATGCTCCGCCCTTACCGGGTTTAAAATGCTGAAATTCAACAATTTCAAAAGGTTTACCGTCAATCTCAATTTTAAGTCCGTTCCTGAAATCCTTAGTAGAAATCATATTTCCTCCGAATAAATATTATTTGCAGGGCCTTAAATGGCGCCTTGCGCGTTACCCCGCTGTCTGCATATTAATAAGGTGACAGCGCGCTGTTTTCAGCGGCCTAAATGTCAAATCTCGACATTAATCAGCTGCCACATGTGAAAACAATGCTTGAACGGCCAAGGCATAGCTCATTATTCCGAATCCGGCAATTACTCCAATGCACTGTTTTCCCATAAAACTTTTCTGGCGAACCGGATCTTCTGTTCTTGCCCAGATATTGCTGATGTGGACCTCCACGCAAGGAACTTCGATCCAGGCCAGACAGTCGGCAAGAGCAAGACTGGTGTGGGTATATGCTCCGGCATTAAAGGCAACCCCGTCAATACCGTCTTCACGGGCCTTCTCCAATCTGTCGATCAAAGCGCCTTCAGAGTTGGACTGAAAAAATTCCAGCTTGATTCCGTCCGCTTTATCTCCCATGAGAGTCTTAAGGTGATCAGGAATATCTTCTATTTTATCGGAACCATAGATTTCAGGCTGGCGTTTGCCAACGTATCCGAGATTGGGACCGTTAAGAATCAGGAAAGTTTTCATCAAATCCGCCTTTGTGTTCTGGTTAAGGTAAAATATTCTTGTAATGATCGTCCGGCTTGACTAACCTTAAGAAATAAGTGAACTAGCCGGGTTTAAACAACCACGAATAATCAAGGAAAATTCCTTATGGATAATACACTCACACTAATTAAAACAGTTTACGAGATCAATCAGCTTGAAGAACTGGCTGCTCCGCAGATTATTCTTGCCGGACGCTCAAATGTAGGCAAGTCATCATTGATCAATTGCCTCGCAAACAGAAAAAAACTGGCTAAAATCAGCTCCACACCGGGTAAAACACGCAGCCTCAACTATTACGAGGTAAGTCCGCACGGATATTTTATTGTAGATCTGCCCGGATACGGCTACGCACGCTGTTCAAAATCCGAACGGGCCAAATGGGCCGCGCTGATTGACAAATACATGCTTGACAATCCGCACATCACGGCGGCAGCGGTGCTGCTGGACAGTCGTCACAGTCCGCAAAAAAATGATCTGGACCTGATTTCCTACTTCAAACACTGTAACATCCCCGTTCTGCCGATCATGACCAAATCGGACAAAACCAAGCAGAAAGATCGCGCCAAGATCCAAAATCAATGGGAAGACATCCTCAAGGTCAAGCCGCTTTGCGTTTCCAGCAAAACAGGCATGAACCGCACCAGACTCTGGAATCTACTTGATATAACAGCCATGCCGGAACTGGCACAGGCTGAAGATAAATAAAAAAATCTCCGGCGTCTGTGGAAGGATAATCTCCTGCAAAGGTTTCCCCTTTCACAGACCCTATCCCCTTCAAAGCCTTCTGGCATGCTTCGCAAGAAGCGCGCTATGGCTGCCTTCGAATAAAAGACCGGCGAAAACGCACCAAATCATCTCTTCATCTTGGCAAAATATTTGCCGAAATGTTCAGGCACAAGCACCCATGCTATTCTACTGAGAGCAAGAGAGCTGACGATAATATTACCCAGCCATGCCGCTATAATAGGAGGTAAGGCACCGGAATCACCGGCGGAAGCACCAAGCATAAAGAGCGCATAATACGAGAAGACCAGAGCCAGCCCTAGCCCGATATTTATATAAACATTCTCGGTAACAGTAACCAGAGCCAATGAAACAAGAGCCATGGTCAAGAGAGAAAAGGCATAGGCCCATTTTGAATGCCATGCCGTAATAAGCCTATCTACGCTGGAGCCGGAAAGCTTCAACTGCTCAATGACCTGATCCAACTGCCAGAGCGGCAGCTGCGCCGGATCAATGTCCGGATCGACCACCTTGAAAACATCAAGATTAAGTTTGATGGGCATAGTAAAAATAGGATGCTCACGAGAAGCAAAATGGTCCGGGCTGAGCTCAACTGCATTCTCCAGCTTCCAGCCGTACTTGCTGCTGACTTCGGCACTGTCGGAGGTGATAACACGTTTGATTCCGCCGTTATCTTCGGCAAACTCGTACACGGTAATCCCCTTGGCCCGATTGCCGAAAGGCATTACCTCCTTGGCCTCTACCACAAACCGCCCTTCCTTGAGCCAGATGTTTTTAAGCACCCTTTTATCAAGCATGCTTTTTCGTACATCTTCTTTCCAAATACGATAAGCTTCCTGTTCTCCGTAAACACCGATAACCTGCGAAAAAAGCAATTGTCCAAAGGACCAGATCACGGCATAAATTACAAAAAATTTAAGAAACCACGCCAGTGAAAGTCCTCCCGTACGCAGGGCCAGAAGTTCCTTGCTACGGGCCATGACGCAAAGCTGCACAATCATGGAGATTAAAAAGACCGCAGGCAGAATCTGGGAGAAAATGAGCGGCATTTTTACCAGAAAATATTTGAGGATAGTCCCCATCCCCAGCCCGGCCTCGATGAAATCATCCAAACGGTCAAAGAGATCCGAAAGCAGATAAATTCCGGTCCCCACCCCAAGACATACACCCATGAGGAAAAGATTCTGCTTCAAAACATATGACGCCAGATATCCAGGAAGAAGTCTGCGGATCATGCTTCTTTCCTCCTGAATTTTTTCAGGAACGGAATCCTGAGGCTGAAAGAATGCTCCATAACCGCCATTTTAAGCAGAACAATTGAAATAACCGCAAAGGACACATTGGGCAGCCAAAGCCCGATAACCGGGGTCAGCACCCCGCTCTCCCCAAATGTAACCCCAAGGGAAAGCATTGTATAATAGACCAGAAAAAGCCCCATGGAGATAAGTAAGCCATACTGCTGCTTAAGCCCCCGAAAAATACAGGCAATGGGCATGGCGAACATCCCCAGAACCAGACAGGCTACAGGCAGGGCCAACCTTTTTTGAACCTCCACTTGAACTTTTTTCAGGAAACCAGGATCAATATCCTCAGCACGATCCCCGGCCCGGCTGATGCGGACCAGTTTTTCCCAAGACATTTCCTTGGGCCGCAATTCGTCCACATCATATCCTTTCAAAATATTGGCAAGAGGAATGCGTACGTCGTAATTTTTAAATTTAAGCACGCTGAGCTGGTCGCGCTCCTGCTGATAAATACGGCCGTTTTCCAGATGAATCAGTAAACGGCCCATCATCGGGTCGGTACGAATTTCACCCAAGGGAGCCACGATTGTGGCAGTCATGTCTTTACGGGTACTGTCACGTACAAATACAGAGCGCATAACCCCGTTATCATCATCAACATCCTCAGCATAAAAAACCAGTCCCGGAAAATTTTTATTAAATACCCCGGGCTGGATTGCCAGTTGACTCTGTGTGCGGGCAAAATCCATTAAGGCGCTGCGGAAATTTTCCGTACCCCATGAAAGTCCGTAAAGAGAAAAATAAAAATCCGCCCCAGTGCAAATCAGGCAAAAAATTATGGGCGCGGGCAACAGCCTGTAAAGACTCAACCCACCTGATTTAAGCGCTGTAATTTCATTGTCCGCATTCATCCTTAAAAATGTAAGGAAAATGGAAAGCATGGTTGCTATCGGAGTGAGTATAAGCAGAAAAAACGGACAGAGATACACAAACAGTTTGGCCATCTCCAATGCGCCGATACTCTGCCCCATGAACAGGTCGCGAAACTGGAGAAGTCTTCCGATTAGGATCAGGCCCATGAATCCTGAGAGACTCAAGGAAAATAATGATATGAGTTCTTTAAAAATATTGCGATGAAGAAGCTTCAATTTAGTTCCCGCAAAATATGCAGAGATAGAGTTTCAAACAAGTCATTCGGACTTTAAAAAAAGCCCGTGACGTAAATTATCGGGTGCAGATAGCTAGCAATCAGGTTCTTCGCCGTTGTTTTCAGCGTAAAAACGTTCCATGAATTCCATATCTTTAGGGGAAAGGTTAAAGCGCATGGCAGCTTCTTCAAGCAGGGATTTCAATGGCTTGCCAGTGTCAGCATGCTGTTCGGAAATCCATTTAATCGCTTTTCTGGTCAGTTCGCAGGGAGGCACGATAGTAGCCATATATTTTTATCCTCATTTAAAGTCGTAATTGATTAATATTTATCAGTACACGAGCTTGCCGCCCCTTGCAACTTTGTGCAGGCTGGCTTACCCAAAACAGGTAACTTGTAAACTAGGCCGGAAGTTCCGGCAATCATAAAGGAATACCTATGACATCACTATTTACCGCCGGCATACTCGGCATTGTTGAAGGTCTTACTGAATTTCTGCCGGTATCGAGTACCGGCCACTTGATTATCACCGGACACCTGCTCGGCTTCACCGGTGAAAAAGCCGCCTCTTTTGAAGTAGCCATCCAACTTGGGGCCATCCTTGCCGTTGTCGTTCTTTACTGGTCCCGTTTCTGGGGACTGGTTGTTCCTGATCCGACCAAGAGGTTTTCAGGGATTCGCGGGCTGTACCTGCTTTTCCTGACAAGTCTTCCGGCATCGGTTCTGGGGCTGATTGCACACGATTTTATCAAGCAATACCTTTTCAATCCCTACACAGTGGCATGGGCGCTGGGAGTGGGCGCAATCATGATTCTGATCGTTGAAAAAAAAGATATCCGGCCCAACTGCTATTCACTTGATGAGGTAACACCCAGACTCGCTTTTGGCATCGGCTGCTTTCAGTGTCTGGCATTATGGCCCGGATTTTCACGGTCTGCGGCAACCATCATGGGGGGGATGCTCTTGGGAGCAAAACGTAAAATTGCTGCGGAATACTCTTTCATCGCCGCTGTACCGATCATGTTTGCTGCCACTGGCTACGACATGCTTAAAAGCTACAAACTTTTCACTATGGGTGATATGCCCTTTCTGGCTGTCGGCTTCATTGTCTCTTTCCTTTCAGCATGGGCGGCGGTCAAAGGATTTATATATTTACTAGGCAAGCTGACCCTGCGGCCTTTTGCTTATTACAGATTGGCACTTGCTCCGTTTATCCTGCTCTTCTGGAGCTAAAAGGCACTCAACATGCTGGTTCGATGCACTATTTTAAAAAAAATTTAAAAAAAGTTATTTTTTTACTTGCCAAGTGCAGGCAGACTGTATAGAAAGACTCCTCGTTGGACGGGAAGTCCAGCCCACAAAAACGTGGCGAGGTAGCTCAGTTGGTTAGAGCATGCGGCTCATATCCGCAGTGTCGGGGGTTCAATTCCCTTCCTCGCTACCACGTAAATCATAAGGCTTTGCAAATTTTTGCAAAGCCTTTTTCTTTCCAGCTGACCGGTTAGATGGACATATAATTATTATACCGAAATTTTTGTCATTTTTTACTTGCCAAGCCGCTCAGGAATGTATAAACACTGTCCTCGTTGGACGGGAAGTCCAGCCCACAAAAGTGGCGAGGTAGCTCAGTTGGTTAGAGCATGCGGCTCATATCCGCAGTGTCGGGGGTTCAATTCCCTCCCTCGCTACCACGTAAATCATAAGGCTCTGCATAATTTGCAGAGCCTTTTCTTTTGCCCTCTCCTTTCAAAGCCTGCCTGTCAATAATTCAAGGGAATAATTTGCAAAGGCCATCCTTTCTGTTATTCATGAAGACAAGACCACACCCGAACTAATACAGGATTAGTATTTCATGAAAAAGCAGCATCCTTTCGAAATACATAAAACACGTAAGCACAATATATTTTTGCCAACTTTTTTTGTCTTCATCTTTTTATCGTTTCTAATCCAATTACCCAACAACAGCTTTGCCAACGAAAAACTGGATAAAGTAACCCTGCAACTAAAATGGTTTCATCAATTCCAGTTTGCCGGATATTACGCCGCCCTTGAAAAGGGATATTATGAAGATGAAGGACTTGAAGTTACAATCATCGAGCGGGACCTGCGCAGTAATCCCATAGACAAGGTGCTTAACGGTGACGCTGATTTCGGGGTCAGTAATTCCGAAGTGCTGCTTAACTATTTGCGTGGCAAGAAATTAGTACTGCTGGCTTCTGTTTTCCAGCATTCACCGTTGGTTTTTATTTCGAAAAATCAACCGCTCATTCATACAGCGCAAGCCTTGAAAGGCAAAACAGTACTTATGAGTTCCGCCTCACAAGATATTGAGCTGAAAGTTCTTCTAGAAGGAAACGGAATCTCGTTCGATGACATCAATTTGATAGACCGCTTTGCCGTTCCTGAGGATTACTTCGACCCTCAAATCGACGTCATAGCAGCATACATCACAAATCAACCTTATTATCTGAAAAAAGAACACGTTCCTTATTCAATAATCTACCCATACACCCACGGTATTGACTTCTACGGAGACACACTTTTTACCTCTCAGGCACAAGTCCGGAACAACCCGGAACGGGTCAATAAATTCCTGAAAGCAAGCCTTAAGGGCTGGCAATACGCTCTAGACCATCCGGACGAACTGATAGATATCATAATCAATAAGTTCGGATCGCTGAAATCCAAGGGGCATCTGAAATATGAAGCTGAAACAATACAAACCTTGATTTTGCCCAAACTGGTACGCATCGGGCACAGTAATCCGGCTCGCTGGGAACAAATTGGCGATGAATTCAGGAAACAGGGTTTAGTCACCGAGACTAAAGATCTTTCACCATTCTTTTTCAATCCGACAGCAGGTAAAGTAACTATTAAAGAAGAAACAGCTTTTATTGCAGCCGTAATATTTATTGTAATCATAGTTATCCTGCTGGCTTCTATTTTTGTTGCCGGAAAATTCAAACACGAAATCAATACCCGCAAAGAGATAGAAAATAAGCTTAAACAAAGTGAAAAATATTATCGCAGCCTGTTCGATAATACCGGGGCGGCGACAACAATCCTCGGTGAAAATTATCTGATAAAACGATGCAATGAAAATTTCGCCATGCTCTGCGGTTTGCCTATGGAAGAGATTGAAAATAAAAAAAAGTGGACGGATTTTATTGCCCCGGAAGAACTCGAAAGAATGACGGAGTATGCAAAAGCAAGAAGGTCCAACAACCAGTCCCCGCCAAAATCATACGATTTTATTTTTTTGCGCGCTGATGGCGAAACACGAAATGTCCACGTACAAGTTGAGATTATCGACGATAGCACTGACTCCGTAGCCTCTCTCCTCGATATGACAGAAAAAGTAAAAACTCAGGAACTTTTGATCCAGACCGAAAAAATGATTTCAGTAGGAGGTCTTGCCGCAGGCATGGCCCACGAAATCAACAACCCTCTTGCCGGGATACTGCAGGCCGTACAAAATATTCACCGCAGAATTTCACCGGATGTGCCTGCCAGCATAAAAACGGCTGAAAAATATGGCTGTACCTGTGAACAGATAAACAGTTTTCTTGAAGAAAGAGGCGTAATAAGAATGCTGGACGGCATACACAGTTCAGGAGAAAGGGCTGCCAACATAGTCAGGACCATGCTCAATTTCACCCGCAGAAACGATGAAGGCAGAAACAACTGCAACCTGAATCAACTTTTTGATGACATTATGAACATCATTACCTGCGATTATGATCTCAAGAAAAAATACGATTTCAAGCATACAAAAATAGTCAAAGAATATCAGGATAATCTTGGTATGATCAATTGTTTGCGAATAGAAATCGAACAGGTCCTCCTGAATCTGGTTAAAAACGCCGCATATGCCACTAATGAGATTGCCGACATCAGGACTCCCACCATCACCCTGAGGACAAAAACTGATGATCGGTACATTGTTGCCGAAGTGGAAGATAACGGGCCGGGCATGTCTGCAGATGTAAAACGAAGGGTTTTTGAACCATTTTTCACTACCAAATCCCCCGGTATGGGAACAGGGCTTGGACTTTCAGTGTCATATTTTATAATAACACAAAACCACGGCGGAATATTTGAGATTGACACCCAAATCGGTAAGGGTTCGAAATTTACTATTAAAATACCAAAGATATGATCATTATGTTTAAGAAAACCATACCTGTTCTGCTGGCCCTTATGCTTCTGAGCTGCCCGGCCTGTGCTAAAAAGCCTGTGCTCTACCCTAATGAGCAATACAAAAAAGCCGGGGAAGCCAAATCTTCCGAAGACATCGAATATTGTCTGGCCCTTGCAGAAAAAAGCGTTGGCAAAGACTCTAAGGGGAAAACATCCCTTAAAACAGGAATTCAGGGAGGACTGATAGGTGGAGCTGTGGGGCTGGGGATCGGAATAGTGACTGGAAGTCCCGGAACTTCAGCACTGGCAGGTGCAGCAGGAGGAGGAGCCGGAGGAGCTGTAGGCGGAGCCATGCAGGATAACCCGAACTCCCTGTACAGAAAATTTGTGGAGCGCTGCCTACGCGAAAAAGGCTACGACCCCATTGGTTGGAAATAAACCCGGGCTTTTAAAAACCTTCATGAACGGGGATATATCTGGAAATTATTTTTTGATATGAACCGTCCTGCTTCATTTTTTTCAGTTCAGCATTAACTTTTTCAAAAGCTTCAGGATCCTTTTTTCTTGAAAAGGCAAGATATGTGTCCGATTTGGAATAAATCAAAGGCAAACCGCTTTCCGGGGCAATGATGGCCTCAACTTTATACAGTAGATTATTGTCGTTTAGAAAATTTAATGCCGGATAGTAATCTGCAAAAAAGAAATCAATTCTGCCAAGCAGCAGTTTCTTTACATTCAGATCTATATTCGGCACTTCTTCGATCCTTAAAAATACTCCCTTCTTCAGGGCCTGATCCACTTTCTTACCATAGTAGAATCCCCGGCCTACACCACCTGAATACTTTTCTGCCCCGGAAAAATCAGAGGGAAAATACACATTTGATCCGGCAAGGCGCAATGCGACAACTTTTTCCGTAATCAAAACAGTTTCAGAAAAACGCAAATATTTATTACGTTCTTCATTATATCCGGCATTAAAGATAGCATCGGCAGTCCCTTTTTTAACCATTGCCATAGCCCTTTTCCACGGGACAATACGTATATCCGGTTCATACCCCGCCCGCTTTGCGGCTTCAGCAACTATTTCTACCAGAAAGCCTTTAGGCTTGCCGTCCTGAAGAAATGTTTGAGGTGGAGTATCCAAAGTAACAAACACAAGTTTTTTCGCATGCAGGGCGGACGGGAAAAGCAGAATAAATATAAACACAACAGAAAGTATCTTATTACACACAGCTATGACGCCCTCCTGAATTTATGTGTAATCTATCACTAATTTGCTGTTGTAACAATCGGTCCCGGCCAACACAAACGTAAACTTATTCATATAATTTCCAATTCGGGTTATCATTAACCAAAATTACAAATTTCGGTGTTAAGTTTATTAAATAAATGCCGATTGAATTTGTAATGGTCTTAAAATTTAAAGGAAAAATTATGCTGAGATTACTGACCCTTCTCATAACCATCCTCATGCTTCCGTCCATAGCACTCGCATGGCCGGGAAAAATAGTAGCGGTGGAAGGAGCCACAACATTCGTGGTTCTGAAAAATGGGCAGACCCCTGTAAAAGTGAATATTGCCGGGGTAAAGCCTTCGCCGAACATGGATCCGGCCAAAGCCCGTATGGAAAGCAGTAACGATGTTCTGATGCGCGATGTGGAAGTCCGGGAACTCAGCAAAACCGAAGACGGCACCATTATTGGAGACATTACTGTTGACGGCAAATCCCTCTCAAAAGAACTGCTTGATGACGGGATTGTGGAAAGCTCAGCTCAGGCTCCGCCTGCAATTGATACGTCCCCGGTAGAGTTACCCAAAGAAATCACCGAACCGGCAGCACCGGTACAAGATACAGCCCAGGCAACAGAAGCCAATGCTGATGAAATAGTTAATGAGCTCACTCCTGAACAATCAGCACAGGCTCAAGCTGCGGCTCCCCAACCGGTTCAACAACCAACTTTCCGCCCTGCTCAGCCCCAGCCCGGACAGGTGCAATATGTTCAGGTTTATCAGGCTCCACAGCAACAATTGGGACTATGGCCGGGACGTCCGGCAGCACAACCTGTGCAGCAGACCTACACTACACAACAGCACGGTATTCAACCTGTACAGCAATCATCCCCAACTTCCGCTCAACAAACAGAGGCTCCCCGGATGCAGCAGCCCGGCGATGCGGCAAAACAAGATTACGATCTGGCTGTCAGTGTACAAAAGAATTCCCGTAGAGACCGTAAACCTACAGGTTTTTTTACAAAAAAACGTAAATCAGAAACCTATGTCGGTGTAAACTCCGGTTTCCATGCAGTTATGCAGCCTAAGTCTAATGTTCCGTATGAAAATTGGGGATCAAACGATGCAATAAGCATCCGCCATTTCTTTCCTTCAGGACTAGGAATCGGTGGTGATTTCAAATATTCATTGAGTAATGGACGGTCTGGTTCTTATGCTCTCAACTCAACCGATTCAGCAGATTATGATTACAAAAAGAAGTCTTTCAGTACTTATTCATTAACAGCCTCCCTGCTTTACCGTTATTATACCGGTAAAAATTTAACCGCTTATATTGGCGGCAGCGGCGGCTATGCTTTCTTTTCCCACCCCGATACAGAATTCCATCTTTCCGACGGAGCTCCTTTGATAGGCTCTGAAACCGGAATATTATATAAGTTCGATTCCGGTTTTACGATTGGCGGAGATATTAATTACACGACTCCCATCGGGGGTAAATCTGACGATCCCAATGGATATCTCGGCACTTCGCTCAACATTGGCTACACGTTTGATTGATTTTAGCAGCATAACAAATAAAAAAAAAGCTCTTAACATATTTAAGTTAAGAGCTTTTTTTATTTCTTTATTGACTTCATTTTCTTGTCTTTGTATTACTCATACCAAAAGAGTAGCACAATACAGCTATTCATTTTAATTTTTCATAATCAGGGGAGAAAGAATGTCGTTTAAGCAACATTTTTGTATGCAGCTTCTAATTTTATTTGTTATCGGAAGCCATCCGGTCTTTGCCCACAGAGTAAGCCTGTTTGCCTATGTTGAAGGCGATACAGTGTTTACGGAAAGTTATTTCAGCAAAAAAAGAAAAGTACATCAGGGAAAACTTGAAATCTTCAGTACTGGCAGCAACAAACTCCTGCTTACAGGAATTACGGATGACAACGGAGACTTCAACTTCCCTATCCCCGAAACAACAAAAGCCGAAAAAAGCGGTGTGTTAATCAAACTGCATGCATCAGAGGGCCATCAGGCTGTATGGACTTTAACTCCGGATGAAATTTTCCCTGAGTCGTCCACCGCACAACCCGCTGCAGAAGACTCTCCCTCCCCTTCTCAAGCCCCACAAGTCAAACAATCCGCAACAATTGTCCCCGGATCTGAACTTGCCGAACTTTCTTCACAGGTAAAAACGCTGAGTAACAAGGTCGAGACTCTCAAACGACTAATTATCAGTCAGCAGGAGAAAGGCCCCGGCGTTAATGAAATATTTTCGGGGATCGGATACATCCTCGGACTTTTCGGTATAGCCGCTTTTTTTCTTGCACGGAAAAAGTAGCTTTTCCATAACCTTTCATACGGAGTGATTCCATGCGTAAACTGTTTATTTCAACTCTGGCCTGCTCAATGCTTCTTCTTTTTTGCGGTTCCGCATTTGCCCATTTCGGAATGCTGATCCCCGGAAACTCAATTATCACCCCGGCCCAAAAAAGTACAAAAATTGAGCTTTCTTTTTCACATCCTTTTGAAATGGCCGGTATGAATCTGGTTAAACCCAAAAAATTCAGCGTTTATCATGACGGCAAAGAGACCGACCTTCTGCCTTCTTTGAAAAAAACCAAAAACATTGGCCATGATGCCTTCAACACTGAATTCAAATTTAAAAGACCGGGCATGTATACCTTCTTCATGGAACCGGTTCCCTACCCGGAGCCTGCAGAAGACAATTACATTATTCACTATACCAAAACCATCGTCTCCGCCTTTAACGAAGGAGAAAACTGGAACACTCCCCTTGGTGTAAAAACAGAAATCGTCCCGCTGACCCGCCCCTGGGGCAACTATGCCGGTAACGTTTTTCAGGGAGTTGTTTTGCTGGACGGTAAGCCTGCACCCTTTACCCGCGTAGAGGTTGAACTTTACAACAAAGACGCAAAATTTGAAGCTCCTTATGAGTGCATGGTTACCCAAGAAGTTCTTTGCGATGAAAACGGAGTATTCACATTCGCCTGCCCCAAAGCCGGCTGGTGGGGATTTGCCGCACTGAATGATGCTGATTATAAAATAAAAGGAAAAGATGTTGAGCTTGGAGCAGTGCTCTGGATTGAAATGATTCCTTATAAAAGCAAATAAATAGAGACAATCTGCTTGCAAGCTGGTTATTATTTATGGCCGGTAGCATCTAGCTGCCGGCCTTTACTTTTATCCTCAAGCTCATTATGACTTTTTGTACAGATATACAAAATAAACATAAAATACTGTTTTATTTGTAAAAAGACAAACGGAGCATGAATGCTTAATCCTCAGGTTTTGATTGTCGACGACAGCAAAACTATCCGATCTGTCATAAGTTCGGAATTAAAGAAGTACTCAATTGACGTCACTGAGGCTGCTGACGGCCTTCAGGGGCTCAACTATACCCGTGAACGGCATTACGATCTTGTAATCACGGATATAACAATGCCCGGTCTTGACGGCTACCAGCTCTGCACAGAAATCAAAAAAAACCCGGACACGCAATCGACTCCTGTAATCATGCTTTCCAGCAACGAGAGACATGAACAAATCGAAAGAGGATTCGAAGTAGGAGCGGCTGCGTATGTTACCAAGAACAAAGCCCGGAAAGATTTACTGCCCTATATCAGAGAAATTCTGAATCGTGCCAAACTTCTTCGCGACAAACTTGTTCTAGTTGTGGATGACTCAAAATACATCCTAAACGTTGTGGAATCCGGCCTGACTTCAGCAGGATTTAAAGTCATCACAGCACGCAATGGATTAGAAGCATTTGAAATGGTCAGCGAAGTAGCTCCGCATCTGATTCTTTCCGACATAAATATGCCGGTTATGGATGGTATTAAACTGTGCGAGAAAGTGCAGAACCATCCCGGACTTTCACATATTCCTTTTGTAATCATGAGCTCCGGTTCAGACCGTAGAACCATGCGCGAACTGCTGCACAAAGGGGCTGCAGCGTTTTTAGTCAAGCCATTCAATATTGACCAGTTAGTGATTACTGCCGAAAAGCTGCTCAGTGACCATTTTCAGATTATTTTACAACAACGTGAGCTTTTTAAGAAAGAACGCACGTTGCTCATGGGCAGCATCACCAGTCTGATTCAGGCCCTTGAAGCAAGGGATTCTTACACCAAGGGACATTCAGATACGGTGTCTAATTTATCCGTCAGCATAGCCAAGAAGCTCGGTTTAAAGGAATCTGAAAGAGAACGTATCGCATTTGCTGCAAGACTGCATGATCTAGGTAAAATCGGCATTCGCGACGACATACTGCTTAAAAACGGACCTCTTACTGATAATGAATTTGCCAAAATCAAAGAACACCCTGTTCTGGGAGCTGATATCCTTAGCCCTATCCCGAGTATGGAAGATATCATCCCGGCTGTGCTTCATCATCACGAAAAGATGAACGGAACAGGCTATCCGCATGGTCTTTCCGGCAACAAGATTCCGCTCTGGGCACGTATCATTTCAACTGCGGATGTTTATGATGCCCTGACAACAGACCGACCTTACAAAAAAGCTTTTACTCATCAGCAAACGATGGAATTTATCGATAATATATGTCCCAATGAGTTATGCCCGGAATGCGTCAGGGCATTTCAGGCTGTCATGCAGGAAACGACAGCCAACTGCACTAGCTAAAAAGCTTATACCGGCTGAAGTTTATCCAGACCTGAGACTTCCCAAGCCCTTTCTTTATCTACTTCTTCACCGTTTTCCAAAACCTTGGCCTCCATGTCCTTAGCCACATCAGCGCTCTCATCCACACCCATCATGAATATCCGTTTCTGATTGGTGTCATAGATGTAAGCTGTTTCCTCATAAATATAAAACTTGAAAGGATTCTGCATAGTTCCTCCATTAAATTATTATTCTACAACATCAGGCTTTTAGCACTTTGCGCAATGACAAGAAAGAGATATTATTATAGAAATTCAAGTTACTGCGAACAGCATCAGCATATTAAGCAAAAGAGAAATGCCATGAGACAACACCGGAGAAGGACTCCCCTAATCCTACTTATCCTGACCATCGTTTTGATCAGTACAACTGCAATTGCAGATACCTCCAATTTTAAATGCGACGACGGACCTGGTTGCATTGACGAAAGGGTCAATTTCGGGACAGCCAAAATTAAATGTACTGATATTAACGGAGATGTGCTTTCAGATTGGGTTTGCGAATATGAAATGGAATATTCCTGCCGCGATGAACTGACAGGTGAAGTACGCAAGGGTGGCTATGATCCACAGGGGACATCCTTATGCTCTGAACTTTGCGGCCCCTGCGATGAAGGCTGGGAAAAATAAAAACTACTCGTGCAGCACTTGCCAACTGTCCGGTAATGCTATAACTAAACGTTCTTCACCTGCAGGGCTTAGAAGAATTATCTTTCTGTAAACCTTGCATCATCTTCCTGCGTGTATATCATATAAGTAGGAAGAAGTTCTTTGAAAATGGGGGCGCATTGGTTTCGACGGGGGTGAATGAAGCCAAGGTTGCAGGTCGTGGCGCCGCTGGCCACGTAAAAAGCGGCACAATCATAATTGCAAACGACAATTACGATTACGCAATGGCAGCTTAATTAAGCTTGCCATGTCATAGCTTTGATGTCTGATATTAGCTTTGACAACAACCCTATCAGGCTGGCTATCTCTGCGTTGCACGTCCGTAGAGAGGCGAGAACCTAGCACGCGCTGGCTCATATGTTGCCTGTTCAGGGGCGTTCATACGGGCGAGATACAATACTTGAACTAAACCTGTAGATGCCTTGGTGGAGCATTCTCGGACGGGAGTTCGACTCTCCCCGCCTCCACCACCCTATTGAAATAACTGAACTTTTTCAGTTTTAAATTGGTTCATGGTAAATCTAAGCTAACTTTTAGTACAAAGGTTAGTACAAAAAGGATTTATTATGGGCCTTTTTTTATGCCTTCAGGGTCACACCTACCATTATAGAAAAGTTATACCCGCCCCTTTGCGCCCCTACCTTGGTAAACGTGAAATTAAAAAAAGCCTTCAAACTGGAAATAAGCTTGAAGCAAGGCGCAAGTCTTTGGTATTGGGTGAAAAAGTTGAAAAAATTATCCAATATACGAGGGCGATAATGGCGAAATCAACACTTTCAGATGAAACGAAAAAGAAAATCATAACCCAGTACTTTCAATATCTCATCGAAATGAATGACAAGATTCTTGATGACGATTTCAACAACTACCCTCTTATTACAGAGACTTGTGAAATATTTTCAGCTGACCCAACACCTCTAATTAATCTTTTCAGAAATCATGGCGAAGAGATGGATTTAGAAACAGCCATCGAAAGTCACAATAAAAGAGACTTTGACCGCCTTATTACAGATGTAAAGATGTCTGCTGAATATAATGGCCATCGTTTGAATGATAAAGATTTTAATGGAAGCTTTCTGAATAATCTTTCTGTAGCAAGAATTGATGCAGCTCGTTTTATTTGCGACCAGCGAGAAGGCAAATGTCCAATAACACCAAAAAAATATCTACCTAAGCAACAACCTCAAATAAATGAACCAGACTCACCCTTGCTGCAAGAAGTTGTAGATGCTTACGTCGAGGACCGTACCAAGACAGGCAGGTGGAATGAAAAATCAAAACAAGAGAACATTGCTTGCTATAAGACATTCATAGAGTTCGCAGGTCAAGACATTAGATGTGCAGACATAAACTATAAACTCATGACAAGATATAGAGATGCACTGTTAATGCTTCCGCCGAATATTAACAAGTCACGGAAGTATAGAGATAAATCAATACACGAAATTTTAAGCATGCAAATTGACGTAACAATGTCACCCAGCACTGTTAACAAAAAACTGAATAGAATGTCATCGCTATTCAAATTTGCTGTTAAAATTCAAAGTATGCAAATTAATCCAGCAGAAAAATTAGAACTGAAAATTGAAACAAAAGATTCTGACCTACGAGAAGTATATACCAATCAAGAGCTTCAACAACTTTTTGACTCACCGCAATACGTAAACGATAATTTCACATACCCTTATATGTTCTGGGCGATTCCTATTGCCCTATTTACAGGCATGCGCCAAACGGAAATAGCTCAGTTGTATCTTGATGACATCAAACAAGAAGATGATATTTGGTATTTTGATATTAATGACAGTACATATGATAAAAAAATAAAAACTAAGAATGCTAAGCGCAAAATCCCAATGCACAACTTCTTATCAAAAGAATTAAATCTACCAGCATTTGCCCAACGCTTACGAGATTCAGAACAGAAACGACTTTTTCCTGATATAAATCGAGGAAGAGACGGATATGGACAAAGGATAAGTCGTTGGTACAATGGCAACTCCAGCAACTCATTAGGATACAAAATAAAATGCGGAATCAAACCGTCTAACAATGAAGCGAAAAAAGACTTTCACAGTTTCCGGCACACACTAATCAACCACCTCAAGCAAAAACTTGTTGATTCCAAACTCTTACATGAGTTTGACGGGCATTCATTAGGTTCAATGACACTAGATAGATACGGCAAAGCCTACGAAATCAAAACCGTATTCGAAGAAATCGTCTGTAATATCAGCTTTGACCAAGACTTAAATTTGAAACACTTAAAGAAATCTAAACATGTACTTGGCAAATAAGGATTCAAGACGATGAAAAGATATCATCCCCTCCCCTTAACCCTTACACATAATAACGCGCGGGCAGAGTATAAACAAAGTCCAATCACGCCACGGCTGTCCTTGCTCCCCCCTACACCTTAAATCATACCAAAATGGTATACAATATTACCAACACAAGCTCAAGTAGCACGAAATACTAAACTTGTGTCACCAACAGACAATCACATTCACACTGTCATTCTGGGGTAAACTCTAAGTTGACAACCTAAAAACACCAAACAGTGTCAGTTTAGAATTGTTTTCGTATTTTATTGACAAGTGTCAGCTTAAGTCCTAGACTTCTTATTAACACACTTAAGGAGGATTAAGCATGAGCCAGAGAATAGGATACATTAGGGTAAGTTCCTTGCTTCAGAACACCGAAAGACAGCTTAACGAAATTGAGCTTGATAAAATATTCAAAGACAAGGTTTCAGGTAAGGATACAAACCGCCCTGCACTTACTGAATGCCTTGAATATTTGAGAAAAGGTGATTCGCTGCACGTCCATAGCATTGATAGACTGGCTCGCAACCTGAAGGACTTACAAGATATAGTCGAAAGCCTCTCAGCAAGGGGAATATCTGTTCATTTTCATAAAGAGAATCTAACCTTTGACGGGCAAGTATCCTCACTTCAAAAGCTTATGTTTCAGATGCTTGGAGCGTTTGGTGAATTCGAAAGGAACCTTATCAGAGAAAGGCAAGCAGAAGGAATTGCTATTGCCAAGCAAGCAGGGAAGTACAAGGGCCGTAAGAAAGCCTTAAGCTCTTCACAAGTATCAGAGATTCAGGAAAGAATGAATGCAGGGGAAAAAGTAACCCACTTAGCAAATGAATACGGTGTTTCCCGCCAGACGATATATAAAAACATCAACGCCTAGCCCCTGCCCCCCCCCTTAGTATTATTTACTACAGGGGGGTATCTCTATTGATCGCAGGGTCAGCAGTACAAGTCGAAACGTATTTTCATGGTCGAACCTCCATGAAGAGTAAAAGACTTAAATCTAGTCTTTTGAAAACTGAATCCGATCTGATAAAAATCTCCTTAAAAAGTGGAACCCTCATAGTTACGTGTTTTAAAAAATTTTAAGCGTTGTTAGTATCAATCTGGACCCATAGGTCGACTTTATAGTAAAAATGGATTCTAGGCCGAAGACTCTATGTAAAACACCATATTTAGAGCATATAAATAAATTTATGAGACACAGTAATTGTCAACTTGAATGCAATATACAAAAAATAGGCCTATTACGTGATATATTTCAATGGCTACTATTGACAATTTTAACTAAATAACTAGCTATATGGAGGCGAAACAAAATACAACTCAAACCATAAGAAGAGGAATATGAATGGAAAGACTTTTCATCGAAGACGAAACAAAATATAAGGAGAAGCATTT
Source organism: Maridesulfovibrio sp. (assembly GCF_963678865.1). Taxonomy (NCBI): domain Bacteria; kingdom Pseudomonadati; phylum Thermodesulfobacteriota; class Desulfovibrionia; order Desulfovibrionales; family Desulfovibrionaceae; genus Maridesulfovibrio; species Maridesulfovibrio sp. The sequence goes on from NZ_OY787459.1 coordinate 522,733, forward strand.
AAACTTCAGCATACTACTAGATGCATATAATAGGGCAGAATTCAAAGGGCTAAACTCTTTTGTGGAGGAGATACGCAGAGATGCACCTTCTGGTCTCATTGGCAAGATAAGTAAATCTATCGAAAAGAACAAGAAGAACCTCAATTCGGTTGTCCTGAACCTGTTTGTAGCATGGAGAATATCCAAACGTCTTTACATTGCGGTTCCTCTGGCAAAAGATCGCTACAAGAAGAGTGAACGGTTAGGTAGATTATTTTTTAACCGCGAAGGAGTCTCGAACGCTATCAAATTATTGGAGCTTAAAGGATTGATAGAGGCCCACAAAGGTAGCTTCAACCGAGAAACACAAAAAGGACACTTTACACGGATAATTGCGACCGAAAAACTTCAAGAGATGTTTAGCTCTATGATTATTGACCTGCCTAAGATTGTTCCAGAGCACCAACCTGTATATCTTAGAAGGGCAAACAAAGAGAATATCAACATCAAAGCAGGCAAGCACGCCCAAAATGCCAAGCCATTCAAGAAGAATGTCGATCTGATAAATGAATTCCATAGCAAGGCCAAATGGACCCTCAATATAACTGAGGAAGAGTTCATTCAGGAATATATTATCAAGAAAATGGCGGCCCCAAGCAAAAAGAAGAAAAAGGGTAAAAATACTCGCAAGCAGACGACTTACCCGCCAAATCCTCTTAAGACAAAGCTTCACAGGGTATTTAATGTCGATTTTGAACACGGTGGAAGGTTCTATGGTATTTGGCCCCAAAATGCTCCAAGCTCGCTCAGAAAGCATATACTGATTAACGATGAGCCAACCGTGGAATTAGACTTCAAGGCAATGCACCCAACAATCTTATACCACGAAGCTGGAGTAGAATGCCCTAAAGACCCTTACCAAATTCTCGATTACAACTCTGAGGAAGAACGGAGACGAAACCGGAAGTCCATGAAGCTGCTTTTCAACATGGCACTAAATGCCAGATCCAAGGAAGAGGCTTTCGCTGGCTACAGGGGAAAAGCATTGACTCTGGGCGATAAGATAGCAGCTGGAAGCCGAAAGAAGGAGTGGTACACTAAGGCCTATGACACTATGGAAAAATATCATGCTCCAATTAAACAGAGCTTTGGAACCGGAGACGGAACAAGACTTCAGCGAATTGATTCGGACATAGCAGAAATAGTGTTACTCAAGTTAGCGGAGATGAATATCCCAGCAATACCCGTGCATGACTCTTTTTGTGTTCAGGAAAGACATGAGGAGACTTTAAGAAAGACCATGCAGGAAGCTTCTGAGGCTGTTGTAGGGATTGCTCTTGCTGTAGACAAAAAATAGCCTCTTAAAATCTCGCTAGCCCTTATTTTGTAAGCACTCACTCGCTGTATGATAAACTAATTGGCCTAGTAATGAGATATATTGTTATTTCTGTTATTACAGTCTTTATATATTCTATGTTTTTTTTTTTTTTTTTTTTTTTTTAACATATCATATTACTTAATATCTTCCCTTGTAACTCTTTAATAGTTACCTAAATAATACCAATCTATGAAAACCAACCAAATCATAGGTATAATCTAAATAGATTTATCTATATTTGTCTTGAAATAATTCTCTGAATATGTTATAATAGCGTAGAAAGTTTGGGAAAGTGCCGCTCCTCTCTTTCCTTGCTGACTTGCTAGCTTCCTATGTAATGCCCTTCTGTGGTGCGTTTATATATGCCTCAAGGCTGCATCTTCACTTTCGGACCTTAGCCCGAGATGCAGCCTTGTATCACTATGTCTCATTTTTTTTTATAATAATGGTCGCTATATAGGCTCTACTTCGGACCCACAATGCTTACATTTGATAGCCTTAGCTTTTATTACTTCAAAACAATAAGGGCATTCTCGACTATCTGACAGAACTTTATTTTTTTCATTCATATCAACATACTCATCCGAAAATGCACTCAATACCTTTTTGCATCCCTTGCAGTACTTAGCCCCTTTTTCAAGATCGTATCCACATTCACTACACTTAAAATTAATATTAGCTGACTTCGTTTTGCAGAAAGGACACCAACTTGATTCAAAGCATTCTGAACTTTCATTTTTTTCATTTCCACACTCAGAACATGTAGCAACGACATTTACTATTTCAGTCTCTTCCCGGACATACCCTGAATGACCTCTCTCATTTGTCCACTTCCACCCATTTTTTAGATAGTGATTCTCCATTATTGATTTCGCAAAAAAAGGGTAAATTAACCATGAAATACCGCCAGTACAAAAGGCAATAATTAAACTAGCAGCGCAATGAGTCCATACACCTTTGACTGCGAAATAAAATGGACCGAACAAAAGCACTATCCAGCCAACATTATCAGACACTTCCTCAACATAGCCATTTGAAGGATTTTTGAATTTCATTATTCATTCACTCCAACAAAAGGCACATACTTACTGGATTTAACCTCTGCTTGCCCCGTACTGCTATCTATTTGCCTAATCCCTGCACAACGAGCATTAGGAGCAATTACAAGAAAGCTACTCCCATTAGCCTTAACTGCTACCTGAATAGATTCTTCCTTAATGGTAGGAGTCCAACTACCAAAGCATTTCACCCCAATAGTATGCCGTCCTTGATTCAACTTGAATTTTGTATATTGGCCTGAACCGATCTCAAAAATATCACTTTCGTCAACAGTCACGACATAACTTATAGCTGCACCTACAATACTACTTTCCCGGATTACATAAACTTCACCTGCCGAATTTACATTCTTTATTTCAGGCAAAGTCCCTATAGCACCAGATGAAGCACACCCCGAAAACACGCACAGACAGCCAAGAAGAGCCACCAGCGATATAATTTTCATCTCCTTCATATTTACCCCCTCCATTGAACAGTTCAAATAAACCTTCTTATATCCCATTTTGGGATATTTCATTCCGGCGTTTAAACTTCCCTCTTAACCACAAGAGAGAAGAAATGAAATCAATCTACACGCCTGAATATAATGATCTTATATCTTCGCTTCGACTAGCCCGCAAAAAGGCCGATATTACACAAGAGGAGCTAGCCAAACGCCTTAACAAACCTCAGTCGTTCATCTCAAAGATCGAAAGCAATGAACGGCGTATAGATATTGTGGAGTTTATCCATATCTGTAGAGCCATTAACGCCAGCCCCACAGCCTTGCTGCAAGAAGTCGGGTTACTCTAGCTTTCCCCGCCCCTGCCTTTAACCGCCTTTTAATATAGACTTAATCATACCAGCCTTGAAATTGGCTCTGTAGATTTATTGCATACACCTAATGATTATATTTGTCACATCCAAATTTACCTAGGATGACCTGCATAACAATTAATTCGAATCCTCATTCAGGAATCGAATTGACATAGAGGGCGGTTTAGTACAATAAGAAGTACAAAATGGAGTGCGGTAACATCCATGCAACCAATATATTGATACATTTTTAAAAATGTGTATCGCCTCTCCCCGCCTCCACCATTTCATTGATTTCATACTGTCCCATACAGTTTCACAAAGAACTCTAAACCCTTGTTATTCATACGAATAGCAAGGGTTTTTTCGTTTCTTCTACGTTCGTTATAGTTCGCTTAACCCCGTTGACATCCGTGGTTTGATATGGGTAGACGATCGAGTATATCGCAAATACTCATCCAATCTACCCGCAAAAAGGAGGAACCCGCATGGCTCTTACCGTAAAGCAGATTCAAGCCGCAAAACCCAAAAAGAAATTATACCGCCTCGGAGATTCAAATGGGCTCTGTCTCGAAATCACACCCTCCGGCACAAAACTGTGGAGATACCGATTTCGTTTTAACGGCAAAGAAAAAATGATGTCTTTAGGCTCCTACCCTGCGACCAGTCTAAAAGAAGCCCGAGACAAGCGAGACGAGCAACGTAAAATTCTAGAACGTGGTATAAACCCCTCCGAATACAAAAAGGACCAACAAGCTGCGGCAAGTGGAGAAAATGAATTTGAATCAATCGCCCGCGAATGGCACACCAAATTCAAAAGTACTTGGACCGCTGGACACGCCCAAACAGTTATCAGACGTCTTGAACTGAACTGTTTCCCTTGGATCGGCAAAATGGTTGTCAGTGAGATTGAACCGCCGGATATCTTAAAAGTCCTCAGAAGAATTGAAAGCCGGGGTGCGCTTGAAACAGCCCACCGTGTACGCAGCATTCTCGGTCAGGTTTTACGTTATGCCGTAGCGACCGGCCGCGCGACTCGCGACGCTACTTCAGATCTTAAAGGTGCTCTTCCGCCAGTAAAGCACAAACACATGGCCTCAATCACTGACCCTAAACAAATCGGTCCCCTACTCAACAGTATTGATGAATATGAAGGCAGACACATAACCAAGTGCGCTTTGCAACTGGCTCCGTTAGTTTTCGTCCGCCCCGGAGAACTTAGACATGGTCTATGGAGTGAGATTGACCTCGAAGCAGCTGAATGGCGAATCCCTGCGGGCAAAATGAAAGCTCGCCGTCCACACATCGTGCCGCTATCCCGGCGAGCCTTAGAAATTTTATATGAACTTAAGCCCCTTAGCGGTGATTGTGAGTTTTTATTTCCAAGCGTACGCAGCCAAGCATACCCAATGAGTGAAAACACCGTTAATGGTGCCCTGCGCCGTCTCGGCTACAGCAAAGAAGAAATCACTGGTCACGGATTCCGCTCAATGGCGTCGACAAACTTAAACGAGAATGGTTGGAAACCAGATGTGATTGAGAGACAGCTAGCTCACGTTGAAGGTAACAGCGTACGAGCAGCATACAACCATGCCGATTATCTGCCAGAGCGACGTAAAATGATGCAATGGTGGGCTGATTATTTAGATGCTTTGAAGAATGAAGAAGAAATCCCAGAGATCAATTAAAACTGGAGGTTAGTATGAGATCATTTTTAGAGTTAATTGATAAAAAAGAAGACATTGCAAAAGACATTTTTCCAATTTTCATGCTGTATACAGCAATTGGAGTATCATTTTTATCCATTGGTGAAGAAATCTTTTTCGGATGGTTTATCCGAATCGCAATGCTGGTAGCAATATTTATCTGCTACGCGATAGTAATCATCAGAAACCATAAAAAGATATCAGATTTGGAAAATGAACTGGAAGTTCTTTCTAGTACTAAAAAATTTATTCTTAGCGAACTTCATGATGCCCAACAGAATACGAAAGAAAACACAGTGGAAGATCTGGAACAAACTTTAGTTCTTAAGGAAAAGATTAAATCCTTAGAAACACAACTCGCCGAACAAGAAGACATCATAAGCAAAAATAAATGGAAAAAATGGTTTATCCCTGCATGCACTGCTATGGGGGATATTATTCGTGAAAACACAGTTAATTCAAGCCATCCTATCATAATCGAAAAAGAACAATTTTTTACCAGAGTGATATCGCACTATCCAAATTTCAATGAAATTAAAAACGTAAAAGGAGAACCTTTTGGTTCAGCTTTAAGAGAGTCATGGAGATGTGTTCCGGTCACGGTTAAAGATATGACAGGAGGTTCAGGAAGGGGTAAAAAAGCCTCGAAATAGATATTTAAGACTCAAATTCTTTAAAAATAAAAACCATAAAAACAATTACTTATATTTTTCTACCCCCTTTTACCCCTTCAACCCGTCTAGAAAACAAATCCGATTCTTGTAGGCTTTCCTCAAACGTCAAAAAACGGAGGAAAGCTTATGAGAACCGAATCAAACCAGACTTCATACCACTTGCCTAATACGGGCTTTGTGAGACTTGTAGATGTCCTGAAGGTCATCCCGGTATCTAAAACAACGTGGTGGAAAGGTATCCAGACCGGCAGATTCCCGAAGCCGGTCAAACTCACTGAACGCACAACAGCATGGCGTGTTTGTGATATTCGCAGACTGATTGATGAACTCCCAAATCAGAGCGAAGCCTAACATGTCTAATATGGCGTCCATGGCTTTTGAGGGGAGTAACTTGCTCCCCTCGCCAACCTCTTTCCCGCAAGGAGTTCTCCCGGCCAGTGTTGAAGACTCGCTATCCGTAGCAGCTTCAGCCTTTACGGTTCCTTTTGCCGTTCCTGCCGTAACCTTTCTTGCTGTGATCGGTGCAGCAGTCGGAAGAACCAGAGGCCTTGAAATTAAACCAAGCTGGATCACGCACCCGAATCTATATTGGGGACTGGTAGCGCGGTCGGGCATGGGTAAAAGTCCGTGCTCAAATGCCATATTAAAACCAATTCATGAGCAAGAGAATGCTGCATTTAAAGAGCATAAGCGAGAGTTAGAAGCATACGAGCTGGAATTAAGTGTATTAGTTCCGACTTGATCTGACATTTCCTCTTGAAACAGAAGAGGTTCTCCTTTTTGATGGGAATACTAAGGAACCATCAAAACAGGGCACCGTGCCCAAGGAGAACCACATGTCCAGTTTCAATCAAAACATCATAAAACACAAGATAGGTCTGCTGAATCTGGCGGAAGAACTCGGTAATGTTTCCAGAGCTTGCAAGCTGATGGGCTTTTCTCGGGACACCTTTTACCGGTATCATTCAGCCAAGGAAGAAGGCGGTGTGGAAGCACTTTTTGATAAGTCCCGTCGTAAACCGAACCTGAAGAATCGGGTAGATCAGGCAATCGAAGACGCAGTTGTTGTTTACGCAACTGACTTTCCTGCTCATGGACAAACAAGAACCAGTAATGAGCTAAGAAAGTTGGGCGTTTTTGTTTCGCCTTCAGGAGTTAGATCCATTTGGCTCCGGCACAATCTCCATAATTTCAAGCTCCGGTTGACTGCGCTGGAGAAGATTTCAGCAGAGCAAGGAGTTGTACTCACCGAGGCGCAGGTTCAGGCCCTTGAGAAGAAAAAGGATGATGATTTGGCCTGCGGTGAAATCGAAACAGCCCATCCTGGCTATCTGGGTAGTCAGGACACCTTCTATGTCGGCACAATCAAAGGCGTTGGGCGGATCTATCAGCAGACTTTTGTGGACACCTATTCCAAGTGGGCAGCCGCAAAGCTCTACACAACCAAAACGCCGATCACTGCAGCCGATATGCTCAACGACAAGGTCCTTCCTTTCTTCGCGGAGAAGGAGATGGGCATTTTGCGCATGTTGACCGATAGGGGAACCGAGTACTGCGGATGCGTTGAGAAACACGATTACGAGCTGTTTCTTGGCGTTTGCGGCATTGAGCACACAAAGGCTAAGGCACGTCATCCGCAAACAAATGGGATTTGCGAACGTTTCCACAAAACAATTCTGGATGAATTTTACAGGGTCACGTTCAGGCGCAAGATCTACACTTCACTGGAAGAATTGCAGGCTGATCTCGATATCTGGATTGATGAATACAACACACAACGATCTCATCAGGGAAAAATGTGTTGCGGTCGAACACCACTGGCAACTATGCTGGATGGAAAAGAACTCTGGAACGACAAGGTTCTGAGTTTAAACTAAACTGACAATTTCGGTCCCATCAAAAAGGCGGACTGTCAGATCAAGTATGAACCACTACAAATTAAGGGAATGGCAAAGCTCTTTTGCTCGCGCTCAGCGCAAAAACGACACGCTTCCAAATAAGCCCATCTACCCTACTTGGGAGCAGATTTACGTTGAGGACAGTACCACGCAAGCCGTGGGTTCAATTCTGTCCAATAATCCCCGTGGCATTCTCTGGTACCGTGATGAACTTTCCGGTCTGCTGGCCGATCTAGGCCGCTATGACAACAAAGGCAGTGACGGAGGCGACAAAGCCCGTCTGCTTTCCGCATACGATTGTGGCGCATGGAAAGTATCTCGCAGCACTAAGGACGCTCTTCATATACCTCACGCCTGCGTTTCTATCTTCGGGACAGTCCAGCCAGATCTACTTCCGTCACTCTTCAAGCACAAAGACACCGTCTCCGGCTTCTTGCCTCGCTTCCTGTTTATCCGCTGTGAGCAAGAAGCTCCGCCCCTATGGACATCCGAAAGCTTCGATGGAGAACCGGCTGACCATATCCATGGATTCATTCATCAGGCATTAGACTTGAATTTTGGTCCGGAGAACTCCCCCTGAAATAATAAAGCTATCCGATGCGGCCAAACACACAGTCAAAGACTGGTACGACAATCAGGTCTTGTCTCACTGGTATCAACCGGAGCTTGAACAATTCGAATCTCTTGCACCCAAATTACGTGGCGCATTCTTCAAAATCTGCCTGATTATTCACATGTTGGACTGCTGGAGCACTGGCAAATCTGAGATGAGCCCTGTTAATCATGAATCAATTCAGCGAACCATTGTTTTGATGGAATGGCTTCAGGAACAGCAAAGACAGGTCTGGACCTTACTTTCTGCCGGAAACAAATTTCAGGAAGCTTCAGCCATTGAACGGAGAGTTGCAAAGGCCATTGTTAAGCTTTCTGTAAGCCTAGAAAAATCATTTCTGCCTACTTCAAAAATCGTTGATTTTCTCAACAAAGATTTACCTCAAGCATTTCACATCACATCAGGTACAGTTGGCAAAACCTATAAGAAATTAGGTCTCGAATCGAGCCGCACAAATAAGGTAAGAGGGGCTGAGATATCGCCTGAAATTATCCAAGCTCTTTCTAAGCACTTCCCACCTGAAAAATCCGTCACAAGCGTCACAAGTGTCACTGACACAGTTAAAAGTAAGGAATTTCAAGATGATAACAGAGTGACACATAAGGTGACACCAATTTTCAACCCGTCACCAAGTGTCACCGATAAAAATGTACATAAAATCAGCAACCTACAACAGGAGTGACGGATGTGACACTTGTGACACCGCATTTAGGGTTAATAACTCATATTGATAAAAGTGCTCTCATATTTCTCCATGGAGTTAAACCTGCGACCCAATTTCGCGCCAGCAGGATAGACCAAAATTCGTACATAGTAATGTGCTGTAGCTGTCCAAGCCAGTTTACCCAATGTTGCACATCGGGAACTGGCGAGGGAGATTCTCTCCCTTCGATCCCACGTAAGATTAAGAGCCGTGCAAGCACTCCACTCTCTGCGAGGTTTAGACTCCATGAAGAATAATGAAGAGAAACGCACCGAGTTCGTGAACACACGTGTCACTCCATCGGAAAAGAAAATACTCAAGCTTCAGGCTGAAGCCGAAGACATGAGCCTAGGCGATTATGTGCGCGAAAAACTCAATCGCCCAAGAGTCAGGAAGACGAAAGCAGAAAGACAAAAAGTCATCCACTTGGCCCGCATCGGCAACAACATGAACCAAATAGCTCGCTGGGCAAATACTTATAAGAAAAATGCTGAAGCGGCACAGGTGGTCCTAGCTCTCCTCGAAATCAAGGAACAGCTCAAATGCTTATGAAAGTGTTCCGGCACGGAGTTGGACGCGGGGCGAAGGTCGTTGAATATGTGACGGGTAAGAAGGACTCCAAGAGAAAGGAAAATCCACCTGAAGTACTGCGTGGAGATCCAGACTTAACTTCAGACCTCATCGATACCACTACCCGCAAATGGCGATACACTTCCGGCGTTCTTTCATGGGCTCCGGAGGACAAGGTCACGCCTGAAGACGAAAGAAAGCTTATGGACAGCTTTGAATTATACGCTTTTGCAGGTCTTGAACCGGACCAATATTCAATCCTTTGGGTGCGCCACAGCCATGCTGGCCATCATGAAATGCATTTTGTGATTCCGCGCACAGAACTACGAACAGACAAAGCTTTCAATCCCTGCCCGCCGGGATGGGAGAAACAATATAATCCGTGGTGTGAACTTCACAACCGTCGTCACAACTGGGCACGCCCTGATGAAATGAAACGCGCAAGGTTGGTCAGTCCGGGAAGCTCGATACAGAGCTATAAATCCGGCAATGCCTCAGAGGTAAGGCGGACCGTAACTGAAGCGATAGTTCAAGGTGTGGAAGCCGGTCTTATTCATAACCGGCAAGACATCGTCAGGACTCTTGAGGAATTCGGGTTTGGTGTACCGCGCCAAAGCAAAGAATACATAACAATCGAACTACCAGAAAACGACAACAGCACTGTTTCCCAGAAACGGAAAAACCGCCGCATCAGGCTAAAAGGAGTACTTTATGCAAGATCATGGACAGCCGAGCAATTCAAACAACGCGCTGAGCTTAGCCGAGAAAATGAAGGAGCAGATGGAGGAGCAAGTGCAAAGCTCCAAGCTGATAATTCAAGAAGGATTGCAGAGCTTGAGAAAAGCGTTTCTAAAATCCGCCAAACACGAGCTGAGTACCATCGAAACCGCTATAAAAACAGAGACCGCAGAACTCTCGAAAATTCAACAAACCTTAATCCGCGACATGCACCGATCCTTGAAGATCCCAGTCGCAGTATCATTAGCGGTGACATTCGTGTGTTGTCTGGTCCTAGTGGGCGGGACTCTATTCTGGATAGATCTTCAGGGAACAACCCTAGCAGAGCTTTCCGAAAAGATAGAACACCAGAGGACAATAGAGAAAAAGCTCGTAAGCTGGGGAGTAACGCCCCTTCTGGACAACAACCGCAGGTTCATAGTTCTGCCAGCCGGAACAAGCCTGAAGCAGAATTGGCAATCAGGAAACCGTCCCGCCATTTTACTCAAGGATTGAGCCATGAACGAATTACAGAAGAGCTTATCGGACGCGCTGAACCGAATCGCAAAGGAACAAGCTCGCCGTCTGGACGAACAAGATCAAAAGATAGCCGAACTGGAAAAGGAAATACAAGGTTGCCGGGACTTGCAGAGCGAATTGGAGCAAGTTTTGAACGAATTGGAAAAATTAGCTCAGCTCTAGTCCAGAAAATTATGACCCCCAGAAGCCGCAAAAAGACTTTAAAAGCTGGAATTAATAAACTATTGAGCAGGTAAAGGAGTCAGTAAATGAATCATTACGAAGGAAATATAGAAGATGCGCTCAGCAAACACGACATAGAAGCCGTATGGGAATGGCTGGAGCATGGCGGCAATCCGCGCCATATCACTGAATACGGAGATTCACTGCTCCATATCGCAGCGTTAAATGATAACACCGATGCCACAAAGCTGCTGCTTGATGTCGGCGTAGATCCTAATAACCGTAACGCCGAAGACCTCACCCCCATATGCTACGCGAGCAAGGCTGAAACAATCATCATGCTGCATGAATATGGCGCATCCTTGACCGTTGAAGATAGCAATTACGGCCCTCCCCTACACCGGGCGGCCTGCGGTCTGTCCGTGGAAGCAGTAACGACCATGGTCGCTCTTGGTGCTGATATTTATGCCAAACCTTCAGACGGAGGATTACCGGCAATATATAACAGCTTTCTTTCGGATAACTGCAAAGCAATGTTGCTGGCGTTCATCTCAATGGGCTTCAGTGTTAACGGCCAAGAGGGACATCCCCTGCTTCATTATGCTTACGGAAGTGCTAGACTTGAAGCGGTCGAACTACTTCTAAAACTTGGTGCAGATCCAACTCTCAAAGACGAGAATGGCAGGGACTTTGAAACCTTTAAGGAAATGGTGAAAGAGCGCCGAAAAGCAGCCAACAGTCAGTCCATAGAGGCAGAACAAGAAGTTAATCCTTTACTTGAAGAATTGGATAAGCAATTAAAGATAAATGAGCAGCTTAAACAGGAATAAAAGAATCTATGCAGACGAAACAAATAAGTATTTCCGAAGAGATAGCAGATAGATTGGAGGATCTTGCCAGATACACCAATCGCAGTCAGGAAGAACTCATAACCTCTGCAATTGAAAGTTACATTGAAAATGAATTTGCAGAAATTTCCCTCATCCACGAAAGCCTTGCCCAAGCCAACAACGGCGAATTCGCTACAGACTCAGAAGAACAGGACGCTTTCAGCAAATGTGGGATAACGTCAAAATTAACTGAATTTTAATACAGTTTTATTTCAATTTGCTCTCCGTTCAAAAAAAGCTACAATCAAGCATCGTTAACACATAAACACACGGCTCACATTATGTCCCAGAATAAACAAGATATACCTTCAAGCTACATACTTCCTGATTCCGCAGAGCTCACCACCAGCCTTGCCGAAAATGACAGGTTGCAAAAGATTATTGATAAAAAACGCCCGTTGGAAGGTGACCTTTGGGACGTGATCCAGTTTAAGCTGAAAGTAGACTGGACTTACAACTCAAACGCTATTGAAGGCAGCACCTTGAGCCCAAGCGAAACGCTGTTCTTTCTGCGTGAAGGGCTTACCGTGAAGGGCAAGCCGCTCAAGGATTTTCTGGACGCCAGAAACCATTCTGAAGCTGTTGATTTACTTCAGGATACCATCAAGGATGAAAGACCGCTTTCTGTTGGATTCATGAAAGAAATAAACGCCTTGATTCTCAATGGAGTCAGTTACACAGCAGCCCAGACACCCGATGGGCAGAGCACCAAAAAGAAAGCTCATGCCGGGGAATATAAAAAGCATCCGAACCATGTGTTAACACCAAGCGGCGAGATCCATACCTACGTTGAGCCTGAACAAGTGGCCGCTGAAATGGATTATCTTTTTGAATGGATTGGTGAGCAGGAACAAAAGCAAACACATCCGCTGATTACGGCCTCTATAGCGCATTACAATTTCGTGCGCATCCACCCTTTCGATGACGGTAATGGTCGCGGGGCAAGGCTTCTGATGAACCTAATCCTTATGAAAAACGGGTATCTCCCTGCCGTCATTAACAATGAAAACCGTCAGGATTATATTGAAAGCCTGCATCAGGCAGATAAAGGTGAGCTGGCCCCTTTCTGCGTGTTTGTTTCTCAGTCCCTGCGGGAAACTCAAGAATCGGTTGTGAAGATTCTGGAAGGTAATGGGAAATAATCTCTATTGTTGCTGATAGTTAGACATTAGATACGCCACACTCTAGAAGGAAATTGTACATAGGGTCGTAAAACTCAGGAAGTCTGGTTTCATCTTCAGTGCTACCCTCAGGAATAAAAATGACCATTCCTTGCCGTGCTCTGGTCAACAACACCCTATACGCATTAAGAAGATATCGCCTACGTATTTCATCATTTACATTTTGCCACTTGGTTCCTCGGAAATTTTTAAACTCCCAAGCCCCGTTTTTAATTCTTAAACTCGAATCCCAAGCAACACAGGTCCAATCTAACTCAAGACCTTGGATATCAAATTCAGTTGCTGCATCTTCTAAGAATGCCGCTGATCGCACATCATTTTTATTATTTAAAAACCATGTCTTAGGATCGATTTGCGATTTAACATGAATACCGTAAGGCTTTAATCTATATGCTCCTGAGTAAGCAGTTATTCCAAGTCCTTCACTGCCACGCGCTTTTGATTTAAGCCAATTTTTTGCTTCCTCAAGATTACGAGTAACTTTAAGTGGATATACTTCCCTTAATTCTTCATTCAACTCTGCAGCGGTCTCCAGATCTAGATCCAATATAGCCTTTACAAATCCAGAAAGTCGTTCAGACCTAAAAGATCTAACTGAAACAGATAAGTGTAAATCTTTTTTGATCTTAAGTTGTTCAGTTGAAAGTGCCGAATAGATATTGTTTCCATTTGTATATTCAATCTCAGTAAGCTGGTCAGAAGCATATACATCCCAATGTGGATATGAATCATGTATTGCAGTAAACCACTCAGGTAGTCCCGCCTCACCTGTGTTTATCTCCTGGCCTCCGCCTATCAGACAAATGATCGTCGCCCAATCCTCATGTCTATCGAGAACGCTTATTAAAAATTCAGGCTCAGACATTGAGAAATCACGCATATTTCTTTTTTTAGACATGAAAGAACTCGCCTGCTCTTTAGTCCATGCTCTTTGAGCTTCATCAAAAACAGCCACTCGTTCGATTGGAGCTAAATCACTCTGCAAATTATCATCTCGAAAGTGGTGTATATTTTGGATGAATGCTTTAGCTTTTCGACGGGCTTTATCCTTGGTTATCTTTACGCCTGAACATGATGCGACTTCATTTCTTGCAAGAGCTTCCTGCAAAACATCAACTAAAGGTCCATTACCGGATAGAAATACGGCATGCTCACCTTCGTCAACATTATGCCGTTCATTTGCAATGTTAAGTCCGGCGAGAGTCTTACCTGCACCAGGAACACCTGTAATGAAGCAAATAGATTTCCGCTTTTGAAGTTTAGAGTGCTCAATAATATCTGAAATTGTATTTGAGGTAGCGGCGAGATTAATAGCACCAGAGTCTGATCTAGAAATTTCCTTTACGCTATGCCCTGTATAAAGAGCTTGAGCAGCTTCGATAATTGTAGGAGTAGGCCTATATACCGAATCTAACCATGCTTCAGAGTCTATTTGACCTATACATTCAACTTTTTTTGATATTTCAGATAAATATTCAGCAATGTTGTTCTTGTTCGCCATAATGGGCTGATAAATAGCATCTGGATATTCTTTGAGAATAAACTGTTCTCGAGGCGCTTCTGTTGAAACAACGACCGGAACAATCACGCAATTATGGCTTTGCTCGTGAAAATTTTTCAAATCAACTGAATAGTCTAGTACCTGCTCTATTGCCGACTTCGTATACTTCTTATCGCCAACCTTGAATTCCAGCGCAAAAACGATCCCCTTATAGATAATGACTACATCTATACGTTTTCCCATTCTGGGAATTGCATATTCAAAAGCTATGTAAGCCCCAGAAAAATCTTTTAACTCACGTTGAAGTATCTCTATCTGAGCCACCCAGGCATTTTTTTGTAAATCTTCTAATGAAAATGTATGGTTCTGAGTTAAATCACCAAGAATTGAAGACGGGGAATCAAGAAGGAATTTATCAACTGGCGAAGAATAATAGGCTCTTTTCACAAAATGCTCCTAAACAGTTATTATCGACCTCGAGTTAACTAATAGAGTTATGTTTTGCAAGATCCAACCTAAAAACTGATGCAGAAAAACAAGCCCATTATTACAAAATAAAGCATGGTTGCGCTGACTACACACCCCTAACACACTAGCTTTATAGTGTTATTTAATATCGCGCGCAAAACTTGGCAAACGTATACGATTTTCCTATAATGCCGCCTAGATTTAGTCTAGATATTATTACATCACACTGAGTGTGTTGCCAATAAACATGTTTTCGTTCCCGGTACCCCCGGTAGACATAACGAAAAAGGAGGTGATTCGTATGGCCCGCGATACACACCGCGTAATGCCGCACCCTGACGGCGGATGGCAAATTAGGCGCGATGGCGACAGCAGAGCATCTCATAGAACAGATACTCAGACTGAAGGAATTGACATCGCCAGAGGAATTAGCCGTAATCAAGGAACAGAGCTCCAGATCCACCGTCCCAACGGACAAATCAGAGAGTCTGACAGCCACGGCAATGATCCATATCCTCCCAAGGGGTAACTGGCTAACTGAAGGAAACGAAGATGATTGAAGACTTCAAAGAAAAAGCGGCTGAGTGCGCCAACACCCAACCGCCCTTGAGGTCGGCCTGCTCAAACCAAAGTCGTTGCAGGTAATAGAGGGACCTCCGCCACTTGATAAGTTAGATTTACATGAAGGTTCCTTTTAATTCAAGACGGCTTTGAAGCCTCGTGGAGGCAATATTGTCCATTAGTATTGGTGGTTTTACCGCCACAGGTCCGTATACTAACACTGAGGATCTTCAAGACAGATCGGGAGTATATATTCTCCTGACTAAAAAGAACATTGTTAATAACAAATGGAAAGTTGTTGATATTGGAGAGTCCAGAGAAATTCGCAGCCGAGTACAAGATCATGATCGTGAAGAATGCTGGGGATGGGAATCCGAAGGTGTCTTGGATTATGCTGTTATCTATACGTCAGGCAAACAAAAAGCTGGACGTATGGAAGTTGAGCATGAGCTAAGAGCTCAATACTCCCCTCCCTGCGGAGGGAGATGAACATACGGTCGGAGGGAAGCTTCCAACTGTTTTATAACACTAAACTAAGGAAATTAATGTGAATAAAAATTGGAAAATATGGGCTGCAATGATGGTGTTTACAAGTTCTTACTTTCCTCTTTCCTTAGTTTTGTTAATTCAGGATATCAACTCTCAAGCTGTACGTTCAATCACTATTGATAAAATTCAAGAACTATTGCCAGCTCTTTTTAAATCTCCAATTGGAACAATAAAGCAAATGTTAGTTGGGCTGACAAACTTGCTCCACAACCCAGAGATTTCATTGCCTATATCCCTCATCTGTTTTGTCAGTATCTTTATCCTACGAGCAGCAATGAAAAGCTTATCAGGAGGACAAAACATCAAGGTAATTAAATCCCTGAAAAACCCATCAGATCTAATGAACTATACTGTTCCATACATGGTTGCCTTCATTGGTGTGGACTTAGGAGATGGACCTAAAGTAGCTGGTTTTCTATGTTTTATGATCTTTATGTTCATCCTGACATACAAATCTAAACAATTGTTCATGAATCCAATATTAGCAGTTCTTGGGTACAGTCTTTACGATGTCGATTATGAAATAAACTCGTGTATTAGATCTGCTAGAATTCTAGCAAAAGACGACCTAATTCCAGACACGAGATATAGGTTGCTTAAAATTGCATCATTACCAATTATAACTATAAGAATTCCACAAAAGGAGGACTAAATTTGATAACTCTTGCAGATCTTCAAGGCTTCCCCTTTAACAATGCTACTGCTTCATTGTGGATTGTGAAAAAACGTATTCAACAAAAACAAGCTAAATATACCGCTCGCTGGGTTGAAATAGCAGGCGAAGAAGAAAATAATAATGACCTTGAAAGCCAATTGGTTTCTACAGTAAACAATGTCGTCACTATTCAAAAAGATGATCTTGACTATGATTTTGTGGCAACTCCTGACGAGTTTTGCTTACTAAAAGTAGACGCGCAAAACACAAATATGCCTTTGATACTAGATAAAATGAATATTCCAGGAGATGAATGTCAAGTAACTTCAGAAAAAGAACTGCTCAATGCCGCCGGATATGTAATCCATATTCAAGCTGGCGATGAATCCCTATATGCATTTAAAAAAACATCCTCGTCTTGGACAACAAAAAAAGTGAAAGCTTCTTATGGTGCGTTCTTTAGAAATGGATGCATGATAGGCATTTCACAAGAGTCTGTCTTTCAAATATACAAGTCCGTGGACTTTATTTGCTACAAAGACACAGTCTTCATCTCAGATAAACGAAGCTTTGAATCAGCAATGAATTATAAAGAAAGTATGATTGAGCGTAGAGATGAAGCCGTTACAGATCTCGAAGCATCTGGAATATTTAGTTCCGTTGATTCCATTAGCGAATTTATCGGCGAAGACATGCGTTACTTACGGTCAATCTCATCTATTATGGACAAAGGATTTTATAAAAACAATGAATTCATGACTAGATTGAAAAACAAAAACCAAGAGCGAAATTGGGGAATTGAATTCGATGAATATGGGAAAATAATACCAAACACAGACAGAATGCCCGACCTCTTTAAAATTCTGAATGACTTTAGATTATTCTCAGAGTTAAGCCATAATATCTATGATGTTCCATCAACTCAATCTGTAGCTTAACGACTTATACGACACATAAACTCCATCTCTATTCAGGGACAGAGCCTGAATTCACTGATGAAAATATCAAACGGGCGATCCGCAAGATCGCCCAACTCCCTTTGACTGCCAGATCACTTTCAGTGACTGACTTGCGTTCGAACACCTATACCTCGAAAACCATAAGGACAGATATCCTAACAACGCGACACCACACTCGCGCACTCTAACATTCTAAAATATAGGTAACTACCCCTCACTCAACCGATAACTAGTACTCCGCCCGCCTCCGGGGTTTTGCACCAATATTCCGCGCTCCTTCAAATCTTTGATGTCACGCAGTGCTGTATCTGTGGAGCATTTTGCCAGCTTGGCGTATTTGGATGAGTTCATGTAACCTTTGAAGTTTTCGTCAAGCATGCGCTCAAGTACGGACCGCTGACGGTCATTGATTGGTGACTGTTGGGATATCCGTTCCCACAGACTTGCTTTATGGAGTACATGACTCAACGTGGATTCGGCATTGATCAGTGCTTCTTTGAGGCAATCAAGAAACCATTCCAGCCATTTGGTAATTTCAGGTGTGCCGCGCTGCTGCCGCTCCAGATGGGAATAGTAATCCTTGCGCTTCAGCTCAATCTGCGTGGACATGCTGTAATACCGCTCCGCCGCCCCATCAGCACGAGCCAAGGCCATATCCGCGATGGTACGAGCAATACGTCCGTTGCCGTCTTCAAAGGGATGAATGGTAACAAACCACAGGTGGGCTATTCCGGCACGCAGAACCGGATCAGTATCATCTTTGCTCTCGAACCATTCCAGAAATTTTGCCATCTCACCTTCAAGGCGATCAGCATGCGGTGCTTCAAAATGGACTTTCTCGCGTCCCATAGGGCCGGAGATTACCTGCATGGCTCCAACTTCCGCAGGCCGCCAATCTGCAACGGTAATACGCTTTATGCCGCTGCGTCCGGTCGGGAATAGAGCCGCATGCCAGTCGCATAGCCGATCTTTAGTCAAAGGCTCCGCATATCGCTGTGTAGCGTCAAGCATCATTTCAACTATGCCGTCCACATCACGCCCAGCCGGTTTCAGTCCGGCAATATCGATTCCCAGACGCTGAGCAATAGAGGAACGTACCTCCTCTGGATTGAGGAGTTCCCCTTCTATGGCTGATGAATGAACGATGTCATTGGTAAGAGTCTTCAGGCCAGCCTCATTTCTCAGGTCAAAGCCCAGATTACCAATCTTACCAAGCAACACGCCCTGCCGATGGCGGACGTCTGCCAGTTTGGAAATTAGCTTTTCGGCGTTCCATGTGAAGTTCGGCCAGTCTTGATGTTCGTGTATCCACATTGCTTTTGCCTTTATTTGCGGTGAATGCTGTGGTTATTCGCCGCAGGTTTTGCGGTGATTGTAGGGTGTATTTGGGGCAAAGGCAATACGAATAAAAGAACCATTAAAATCCAAAAATTGGATGCCTGAGCTCAGCATGACCTTTTAACAAATAAAAATCTTCATCAGATCCTTCTAAAGACTCAGTACCAACAGTAGTATCAGGGTCTAAGCTTTTATGTGAGGTACCCGCCACAATAGTATTGGTATCAGGATCAATAGGCTCAATAGTTAGAGTTTGAACAGTACTCCCTAATAATAAGTAATCAGGATCGCTAGGCTCAATTGTTTCTGTCAACGTCGTTGTATCAATCAACACCAAGTCAGGATCAGTAGGCTCAATTGTTTTAGTCATCGTTGTTGTATCATAGGATACATCAGAGCCCTTAGTCGAATTTAGTTTAATTGTCTCTGAATAACTCATTATATATGGCTTCATAATTACTCCATTAATTAATATAAAAATTAATCGAAAAATCAATCATTGTTCCTAAACTAATATCTTGACATAAAATATAATTACAAATTGCTAAAAGAAAAAAAATCAAAAGGTTTTCTTCTATATGCCGGACATAACTACCAAGACATCGGTTTTGTTGTTCCAATAAGACTTTCCTAGCATAGTAAAACTCTGCTAATTTATGAACAGATGGATTTTCTTTCAAGCGTTTAAAAACCATCTTTTCAACAGATTTAGTTCTTAAATATTTTATCAAAAAAACACTTGTCTTAAAAAAATAGTAACAAGCTAAAAGAGCCCCCCCCATAACAATATATTGTATCAATTCTTTAGGATTATTTTTAAACATTTTAGCTAAGTCACCAACAAACAAAGGAGTAATAATTGACAATACGACTAAATAAATAGAAACTTTCATATGAAAATGATTTTTACTATTTGCAGCATCGTTAAGACAACTTTTTAGATAATCAATTTCAACATCAACTTTATCTTTACTTAAAATATTTAAATGATCTTGATACTCACTCAACGGCTGACTAAACTCAGACATTCTGGGCCATGCACACAACTCGTCGATAGATAGAACCTTATAAATGGCAAAGCCATTTTGATCATATGTAATGATATATAATATCCTCGTTCCAAAAGAAAGTCTTAACAAAGACAGTCGAATATCTTTTTTTTGAGAAAATTCATCAAATGAGGAATCATTGGTCACTGAACATATGGGACTTCTACATAAAAACAAAACAACAAAATCCCTAAGCCACAATAAAAAACTAACCATAAAGCAATTCCCTAACAATCTCACCCGAAATATTAATTCCTGTTTCAAACTCAAGCCATGCCCACTGACCATTAGCATTCAATTCTAAAAAATAATAATCAGTGCCTTTAACAATAAAGTCAAAACATCCAAATCTCATGCCAACCTCGTCTAGCATCTCGCAACACATTGAATAAATTTGGCTTGGAATTTCTATGACCGAATACTTATTCTCCGCATCTGGCTTTCTCCAATCAACGTTGTTAGTCGAATATATTGCAAATGAAAAAGCTTTTCGACCAACAAAAACAATACGTACATCAAAATCCTTTCGAACAAAAAGCTGAAAATAGGCAGGGCAATACCTAAGCTTATCTAACGACAAGGTTGCATCAATTAAATTTGTTTGTACAAATTCCTTTTCATTTGTATGTATAATCTCACCAGATGCAATTGGTTTCACAATTGATTCATCAGCTAAAAAAGCTTTAATGTCATCTCGCGAATTTGTTATTGCCATTTTAGGAAGATTAAAACCAATCTTCCTTGCAACACAAACTTGATAAATTTTATTATTTGCCTTTCTTAAAAGGCTTGGTTTTGTTAAACAAACCCCCGAATGCAACTCCACAATACCATCCATAGTCGAAAAAACTTCTCTATAAACAAAGTCATGATATTCATTGCTCAAAACATTAGTAAGATCTGGTAAATTAGGTTTTCTATAGTAAATGGCATCCTGAGAACTCAAAGTATATTCATATTCATTACATGAAAGTTTTATACTATCATTTGTGACAACAATTTTATATTCATAAAACAAGTCAACATTAAATCGAATAAAGCAAACATCTCTATATTTAGACTGGATATAGTCAACCGTTCTATCGTTGGAACTTGTGACAACTAATATTTTTTTCATTATGTATATTAAGATTTAATCATATTTTAATTAACTAAAGGAGGAATTTTCCTTTTATCTTCCTCCACAATGCATTTATATTTATCACTATGCCACAAAAATTTGGTTTAATATCTAAAACATCTTCTTGTACAATAACAGGATTAACTTTATCTTCATCATAAGAATACTCTAAAACATAAACATTTGACTGTTCAGCAATATATCTATTGTACCCTTCAATATTATGAGCAACATCTCTAGATTCTCCTTTCGTGAAACCATCCCCCATTAGCGATCGATCAACATCCACTGCCCTAATGTAAGCCCTTTGAACTAGATTATTCAATAAACCAACAACTTCAGCAACACTCTGTTCAACAGAAACAGATGTACTTTTAGCAAGTTCAGCAGTCTTTTTTAATTCCTCACGAATAGTATGATCTAAAAGTGTAGGTAAAAATTCAAACCAAAAAATATGCTGTGGACTTCCATTGAATCTAATCCCTCTGTACTGAATATACCTCCCATCAGGCAATTTAATGTCTAACCCCGGCCCTTCTGATATAAATAGCCAACTTGTAATTAGACGTTGAATTTCAGCATCTTTAATTATTAATCTATCTAACACCCTAGGATATATCGGCGTAGGACGAATCCCTACTAATGGCAAAATAGGTAACGGCATAAAAAAAAAGCTCTCCAAATCCAAACTTAATTTTTAAATTTGCATTATCGAAGAGTAATTAATATTTTAAAGAAACAATAAAATCAATACACTCTTCATACAGAAAATCTAATCAGCCCACAAAATAAATATCCCCGTACGAGTACCCACACGAGTACAGCAATTTAAACAATTTAAAAAAACTAAATAATCCCAACACCATACACCATCAATTCGATGTCCCCCGCCACCATTTCCTTGATTCCATACTGTACCATACAGTTTCACAAAGAACGTTAAACCCTTATTATTCATACGAATAACAAGGGTTTTTTCGTTTTTTATACGTTCGTTATAGTTCGCTTAACTCCGCTGGCGTCCGTGGCTCTGAGTAAGTAAGGATAAGCTGACGCATAAATGGCACACCAAGTTTAATAATACATGGGCCGCAGGACACGCTCACACTGTTATCAGATATATTCGTTTGTATACGAGGACCCACTTAATAAAGACGAGACTGATTCAGGCACTTCTGCCGATTGATTTTCAGCAATTTTAACAAGATCTTTAAGATACAATTTTATATTTCTGCACAAGATTTCATTCCCCATAAACCTGTAGCAATAGAACAAAACAACGTAACCTTCCCACCAAAATCCGTCTTGCAGAACCTTCTGGACCAAATTTACGGCCCGCTCTACTTCTCCTTTGAATAACAGAATTTCGGCCTTTAATTTTGTCAAAATAAAACTGCCTTCACTATGTTGCATTTCCGCAAGAACAATCAGTTTTAAGGCAAGATCATAATTTGTTCTAGTAATAGCTTCAGAAACAGCATCAACTGCCGCAAATAATTCCTTTGATTTAAATCCGTAATCATTCAGGTCTGCAAAAATTTCAGGCCTGCCAAACTTCATAAGCCTGTTTAACTTCGCCGCAACAGGAAAGATGGAATCATCAATCTGTTGTTTACATGAAACATGCCTGAAAAAATCACTCCAAAGACTTTCATGTTCTCTTTCAATGTGATTGTAGTGCCAGCGATCAACTTTGTTCTGATATTCACGCTGCCCTCTGAAAATATAATGATTGAGCTGAATGCATTGCACGCTGGGTGGAGAATTATTTCCATGTACAGGAATATACAGTTCATTAACGGCGCACTTTCCGCCGGTATAGGTAAAAAAATGAGGACTCAGGTTGGCCCTTTCCACGTACTGAGGCTGCACAATTGATTTAATCTTTGAATTCGGCATCTTATAATCTACAATTTCTCTAAGATGCAAAGAAATAGGAAGAGGTGGATTATTGATGTATCCGTTGGAACCGAACATAACCCAATTAATTGCAAGGGCGGCACACTCTTCATAACATGCGAGCAACGAATGAATATTCTCGTTCTTTTTTAAAACAATAAATTCATCAATATCAATAAAGGCCAGCCACCTGAATTCATCCCCATGCTTATCCAGACAATGCTGATAAGCTTGCTGTTGAGGAGATATCCCCTTTATTTCATATATTTGAACCAACCCACACTCTATATACCCGCTCAGTGTCTCGCGTAACGGAACCTTGCTCTCATTGTCATAAACAATGAATCTCTCTACACCGATCATTGCATGGTACTGCACCCACTCCTCTATGAAATAGTTTTCATCCCGGGCAATAGCACAGGCTCCGATATAGTTCTTCAATATCAACCTCACATTTAAACACGCAGTATACTTTACCATCTACCATGATTATTTTTGAAACTACATGCTGTAAGTAGATCATAATGACAACAAATATAATATTACTATGCAGTTTAAAGAAAGTCACGTAACACAGCCAAACGAGTCTATTTTTATAAAACATGCTGCTGGACCACAGCCGGAGTTCAGGATAGAAGATGTTGATAAATCATAGCAGAAAACGAGCATATGGGAGCTGCACTATGACTATATTAGATCGGTCCTGGAATATTGTTGAACGGATTCGCTCCAAAGCACCACTAGTACACAGTATTACCAACTATGTGGTTATGAATAATACGGCCAATGCCCTGCTGGCTATTGGTGCATCCCCCATAATGGCGCATGCGCAGGAAGAGATGCAGGAGATGGTAGGCATATCCAACAGCCTTGTACTGAATATCGGTACGCTGAGCGCCCCATGGATTTCCAGCATGCTTGTTGCCGGAAAGGCGGCAAAGGCGGCATCCAAGCCGGTTGTTTTTGATCCGGTGGGCGTGGGTGCGAGCTCGTTCCGGACGCAGGCCTGTACTAAAATTCTTCAGGAAGTTACCCCTACGATTATTCGTGGTAATCCCTCCGAAATTATGGCTATGGCCGGCGCGGACGGACAGACCAAAGGTGTGGACTCCATGCATGATACTCAAACGGCAGAGGAAGCTGCTAAATATCTTGCAGAGCACTTTAGTTGTGTTGTGACTGTAAGCGGAGAGCAGGATATGGTGGTTTCCGCCACAGAGACTGTGTGGTTGCGGGGTGGCAGTCCCCTAATGCCCAAAGTTACCGGCATGGGATGCACTTCTACAGCCATTTGCGGTGCCTGTGCTGCAGTAGCCGACTCAGCGTTTGATGCTGGCGTGGCGGGCATGGTTATCATGAACAGTGCGGGAGGGATGGCTGCAGCCAAGGCTGAGGGTCCCGGCAGTTTTCAGATGCATTTTCTCGATGCACTGTATTCGCTGGATAAAAAGGATTTGATATTATAGCCCTCCCGCGAATTAGGACCCAAAAAAGAGCTGATCCATCTAACAAAAAGACGATGCTTTTAATAATTCCATAGTATATTCACTTTCTGGAGCATTAATAATTTTTTCTACCGGACCGTATTCCTCACACTGACCATTTTTCATGACCATCACTGTATTGCAAAGGCCACTGACCAAGGCAATATCGTGAGAAATAAATATCATGCTCATGTTACTTTCCCGAACTAAAGACCGTAAAAGGTCTGCAATCCGTGCCTGAGAAGAAACATCGAGCGCACTGGTAGCCTCGTCACAAATAAGAAGTTCAGGTTCGGCAACCAAAGCGCGGGCTATGGCTGCACGCTGACACTGCCCTCCTGATATTTCCCATGGATAACGATCCGCCAACTCCGGTGCAAGGCCCACTCTGTACATCAATTCGTTGATATACGCATCCGCTGCACTTTTTCTTTTCCGGTCAGTAAGGTTCCGAACAGCATCTCTCATGGTTACGCGAATTCTCTTATTCTGATCAAAAGAGGTAAGCGGAATCTGGAACACCATCTGTGCCCGACGATAAAGAGTGCGCAGGCTCCGCCTGTTCATAGCCGTAACTTCTTCCCCTTCATATCTAATACTCCCCTCATCCGTTTCCTCCAACTGCAGGAGTTGTCTGGAAAGAGTGCTCTTACCAGATCCAGATTCGCCGACAATCCCTAAAACCTCGCCGCGAGAAAGAGTAAAACCGACGTCCCGGACTGCTTCTATCGTTCGTTCAGCAATACAGTACCGTTTTGTTACACTGCTCACTTCAAGAAATTTAGAAGAATTATTAAGAACAGGATAAGCCGCCCGCAAACAGGGAACATCAGATATCAATTCTTTCGTATATGAATGCTGCGGTGAATTAAGGACCTCTCTGGTGACTCCGCATTCGACAATCTTCCCCCGGTGCATGATAGCCACCCTGTCGGCTATATGAGACGCAAGCGAGATATTGTGAGTCACCAAAAGGATAGATGCCCCGCACTCTTCACGTAAAATACGAAATTCCTCTATAACCTGCCTCTGGTTCATCACGTCTAGGGCACTGGTAGGTTCATCTGCAAGGATGAGAGTTGGTTCCATTACCATAGCCATGGCCAAAGCAACACGCTGGCACATCCCCCCTGAAAGTTCAAAGGGGCAGCAGTCCAGCACTCGATCAACATCGCCCAGCCCAAGTTTTATAAAAGCGGTTCGTATTGCAGCGAGAGATTTTTCAGTATCAAACCGTTTATGACTACGCATGGTATCCAAAAACTGACTGCGTATCTTCCGTATGGGATTCATGGAAGTAGCAGGGTTCTGAAATACTGTGCACAGTTTATCACCAAGCAGTTGCCTATGTTCTTCAGCAGAGAGCTCAGTTAAATTCCGCCCGTTGAATGTTATCCCGCCGCCGGAAATCCGTACTCTATTAGAAGGAAGTCCCATTATTGTCTTTAAAACAGTAGACTTACCAGATCCAGATTCACCGACCAAAGCGAAAATTTCACCCGCACCTACATCAAAGGAGATGTCCCGTATGACATCCTCCCCATTATATCCAGCGCTAAGGTTCTGCAGCTTCAACACTGTACTTTTCATATACGGTCCTCGCCAAGATCCTTTACGTCTATACGGTCACGCAAGGCGTCACCTAAATAATTGAATACCATTACAGTTATAACAAGTGCCGCAGCCGGATACATGACCGTCCATGGAGCAGTACGCAACATCCCCCTGGACTCACTGATCATACTACCCCACTCAGCTTGAGGAAGCTGTACGCCGAGCCCAAGAAAGGAAAGTCCCGCAAACCCCAGCATGACTGTACCAATTTGGGAAGTTGCAAAGGTGAGAAGCGAATTGAAAATATTTGGCAAAATATATTTAATCATAATCACGCTGTCGCTACAGCCTGAAATTCGGGCGGCCTGAATGAACTCTTCATTTTTCAGCGAGATGACTCGACTTCGTGCTAAGCGGGCATATGGTGTCCAACTGGCAAATCCCATGGCCAGCATTGCATTGCCCATTCCCCCTCCGAGGATACCGGCCACGGAAATAGCTAAAACCATCTGTGGGAAGGCCATAATACCGTCGATAAAACGCATGACAATCCTATCCGCCGAGCCACTGTAATAACCACAGAGAATGCCGACACATGCCCCAAACGCAGCGGTAATAAAAACTAGGCTCAAAGCCGAAAAAACACTCGTCCGAGCACCGTATAGCAATCGAGAGAAAACACAGCGGCCCATTGCATCCGTTCCCATCGGAAATTCCATTCCCGGTGCCTGCCGCATACGCATTATATGCGTGGCATAAGGATCATTCGGAGCAAAATGTGTTGCAAATAAACTTCCTACTATCAGAAAAAGGGCTATGATGAGAAACACCCTCAACCAGAAATCTTTATGTATTTTTTTCATAGGGTTGCTCTCAGCTTTCGGTTACCCGAGGATCAAAATAGCGATAAGCCAGATCGGTCAGCAAGTTGATAAGTACATAGATGATCGCAATATAAACCACGAATCCTTGTATCACCGGGTAGTCCCTGGCTGTAATAGCATCCATTACCAGCTTACCCATTCCGGGCCATTGGAAAATTGCCTCGATAACAACGCTACCGGCAAATAAATGGCCCACGGCAAAGCCTATAACCGTTAATATGGAAAGCATGGAATTGTGCAGTACGTCTTTAATTAAAAGAGTACCGGACTTTACGCCTCTTGCCTGAGCCCCAGTTACATAATTTTGTCCCAACTCACCAAGCACCTCCGCCCGAATCTGCTTGATAAACTTGCCTATTGTCGGCATGGCAAGAGCGACAGTAGGCAGAATAAGCCCTTGAAAATTATTTTTCGCAAGCACGGGAAGCCACTGAAGGAACACGCAAAACAGATAAATTAACAGTAGAGCAGCCAAAAACGAGGGGATGGCGTTGGCTAAAAAAGTAAAAAACCGAACAAGATAATCTACAACTGTATTTTTTTTGACTGCAGTCCAGATTCCAAGAGGAATGGATACAATCAGGGAAAGTGCCAGTGCAGAAACTGCCACCATCGCAGTTTTACCCATAGCATTCCACATTAGCCGGGAGACCGGCAGCCCTTTTGCGTATGACTCGCCAAGATCCCCTTGCAAAAAACACCACAGCCAGTTCCCGTAACGTACAAGAAAAGGATCATTCAAGCCCATGCTCTCCCTAGTGGCTTTAAGCACTTCCTCCGTTGGGGCTATTCCTTGGGCTATCAACTTCTTTTGTGCCGGATCACCTGAAGCAAGGAACATAAGGGAAAACGTAATGAACGTTATCACTAAAAGCACAGGGATCAGCCTTAATAGACGACTTTGAACATATTTAAACATAGTAAACCTGCAAGACACAAAAAGGCGTGTGGAAAATAAATCCACACGCCGTTAAAAAACATACCAGCTTTATCCATCAGTCATTTATTGTGGTGTTGTCATTCAGAAAATAAAAACTGATCGGATTCCTTTCACTACAGTTGGCAACCCCGGCTCTCATAACCGTAGTCTTATTAAGGATTGCCAAAAAGCCCATAGCTTCATCATTTATGATCTGCTGCTGGATATCTACAGCAATTTTAGCCCGTTGTGCTGCTACAGGTTCCGAGTAGAGCTGCCCCAGAAGCTTCTTGGCTCTGGCATTGTTGTATCTGCCAGAGGTATATTTGCCGCCGCCGACTACACGTTCCATAAAATAATATGGATCTGCTGAAGGGTTCGCAGTCATGCAATATACGCCGATATCGAAGTCCCCAGTACTCATATAGGTCCCGTCCGGGTCCTCAGTGACACTCAGCTTAGCCTTGATGCCTACAGCTCTTAACTGTTCCTGCATGAGAAGAACTATTTTATCAATTGAACGGGCTGCGTAGTAAGCAATATCTAACTCAATTTCCTTGCCATCTTTGGCATAGTAGCCATTCTCATCAAGAGCATAGCCGAGTTTCTCAATAAGCTTCTTCGCCTCCACAGGATCAAAACCGTGTTTTGTAATATTACCATATGCTGTGCCAGTACCATAAGCTCCAACAGTGGGGCTGGCTAAACCGGCGAGGAGGATGCACACATCATTAGGATTAATGGACATATTGATTGCAGCACGAAGCTCTTTTTCCGGAAGTCGCTCCATGCTCAAATAATAATAATACAAGCGGGAAGCCGGAATAGCGACAACCGTGTATTTTTCAGGAGAAGCAGAAAAGATGCTGAGATCATTGGTTGTGGGGCCGATATAGGCATCAATCTCTCCATTCTGAAAGGCCAGAGAAAGAGTGTCGGCATCAGCAATGTACAATCCCTCAACTCCATCAAGATTTACCTTGCCAGCCCAATAATTATCGTTACGTACGAGCTTAACTGATACACCGGGGTCAAATTCATCTACTTTAAATGGCCCAGTACAAACAGGAGCATTCTCTATATCTTTTGAAGCATCAAGGTTTACCATCGCCATATAGACGTTACACAATTCGTTAAGCACTGTAGGCAGAAGCTTAGGGGTAGAAATGGTAAATGTTTTCTCATCCACTACAGCTAAAGATGCACCAGTAAGCATCCGAGACCTTTCGTTCACCTTGCATGCACGCTCTATACATTTTACTGCGATATCAGCTGTGAGCTTGCTGCCGTCTGAAAAAAATACATTGTCTTTTAGTTTAATAGTCCAGGTATTTCCATCAACAGAAGCTGATTCTGCCAACCAGGGAACAACAGCGTAGCTATCATCAATACGGAACAGAGTTTCGGAAAGACCCAGCGTAGAAGTATACCAACCAAACGACCCCTTCTGAGGATCAAGACTGGTGTATGTATTAGCGAATAGATCTCCAATGCGAACAACTTTAGGCTGAGCAGCTTCCGCGTGGATCGGCGAACAGATCAAAACGGATATCAGCAAAAAAAATACACTCAAGCACATAGAAAAATTAGTGCTTTTTTTTGAAAGCATCGTGCAATCTCCTTAAATGAAATAGTTTAAACAGATAGATGAATCGCTCAGGTGGGTACCCCATTCTGTGCGGCGAAATATGAATCTCAGTGAGAGAGTTTTAAGGTGCAGCTATTTGTCTGCATAAACGATAAAAAACGTTGGTCTAATACTCATATCAAATTCATAGGGGTTTGTTCTAAAGTACTGTCCAATATCCCAAGATAAAACTTCATTGAACCCGGCATGTTGTAATAAATTTTGTACTTCGTTTTTATTAACACCCTCATATAAAGGCAAATGTTTCATCATACTGGCGTAATGAAGAAAAAAACGTAATGATATTCTACTCTTCATTTGAAATACACTCTTTATCATATTTATTGGTATTTCATAAAACCTTCTCCAAGTCTGGTTACTCCAGAAGCCATCTGAAACAATAATTCGACCACCGGGTTTCAATACTCTGTACCATTCCTTCAACGCCAGATCAGGATTTGGCAATGTCCAGATAAGGTTTCTGGAAACAATGACATCAAAACTATTATCTTCAAAATCCAGTTTCTCAGCGTCACCAGTACGAAAATCAATGCCAAGTTGCATTTCTTCCGCCTTCTTTTGAGCGCTTGCAATCATTTGGGAAGATATATCTACCCCGGTTACATTAAAACCTGCTCCAGCAAGGTAGAATGCAAGTTGTCCAGGTCCGGTACCAATATCCAATGCATCTTGATTCTGACCAGACTTTGCCAAAGTTTTTATGGTCGTATCCCAAGCCTTCTCCGTTTCCGGTGATTTCTCAATATCCAAAGCGTAACTTGAACTACGCCAGTTCCAATATTTTTCGATCTTTGACTTCAATCTATCCATTTGAAATTGATCCTTTAAAGCTTGAAATTTCGATACTAAGAAACAAAAAAATAATATTTTGCTATTCCTTATAAAACTAAGACAAATTAAGTAGCACGAAACACATATTCGCGTATAAAATCAAGTAATATGTCACACCAAGATCAATAGTATTAACTAATAGTTACACAAAGATTAAATTGATGCTATCAGACTTATTATTTGACCACAAGTATCTTTATTCAATAGATTTCAGATCAATACACTCAGTTTTCGACCTTTTCATGGGATGCAACTTTGCTGTAATAAGGATTTCCCATTTCACGAAAAACTAACTGCGCAATTGGATAGTTTATAATAGCTATTTAGAAATATAATATAACCTAACTATTAACTAACTTACTGGAGAATTTAAAAAAATGTATTTTGAAATGCGAACTTACACAATACACCCTGGCATGCTTCCAGCCTACATGAAACTCTTTGAGGATGTAGGGCTACCCATTATTGGAAAATATGCAGAGCTAGTCGGTTACTGGTTTACAGAGATTGGTGAGTTAAACCAAGTTGTCCATTTGTGGCGGTATGAAAGTTTGGATCAAAGAACTGTTAGCCGTAAAAAACTTTATGAGGATTGCGACTGGCAAACCAAGTTTCTACCCAACGCAATGCAAATGTTGGAAAAACAGGAA
Source organism: Maridesulfovibrio sp. (assembly GCF_963678865.1). Classification (NCBI taxonomy): domain Bacteria; kingdom Pseudomonadati; phylum Thermodesulfobacteriota; class Desulfovibrionia; order Desulfovibrionales; family Desulfovibrionaceae; genus Maridesulfovibrio; species Maridesulfovibrio sp. The sequence continues at coordinate 553,667 of NZ_OY787459.1, forward strand.
AATAAAATCATGCTCGCGGCAAACTTCTCACCAATAAAATAGTTAAGCTCGTTACCCGCATAGATAAGGAAGTGCGAGCCTATGAAAAACTTTATTTATGCAATAAAAAAGGGCTTACATCATATTTGATGTAAGCCCTTTTTTTTAAGTGGTTTTCAGTGCAGAACTGAAATGCCGCACCTGCTTTCTTTATCTTCGGATGGTCTCCGCCACGTCGAGCAAGCGCTCTCTCACTGTGAACATATAGCGAGCCATCTTTCCTCGATGGTCAGCGAACATAGAATCTTCCTTGCCTCGCAAGACAATAGCAGGGTTGAAGGTACAGATCTTGTTCATGGCTATCATAGCCTCTTCAAGGTTCTGAGTTCCACCCTTGTCCACATTGGTGATTTTCTCAGGATACAGTTCTTTCAGCACAGTAATTACATCACGAAGAACCAACGTCATGCCTTGCGCGAAGTACACACGATCATCCAGCTCGGACCATGACAACGATCCTCCAGGTGCGGAGAGCCAACCGAGTGGAACGTCGATAAAGTTTTTGGAAAGTATGAAGGTCAACATCTCATAGATTTCACTGGCCTTAATGTTGACAATAGCACGGACATCATCTTTCTTCTTATTGGTCAAATTCAAGCCAATAAGTTTATCGGCGTATTTGTGAACGTTAGCCACGCCATCTTTATACGCTGAGCTGGAAGATCTCTCAAAGAACCCCCATATGCGAGGACCATACGTAAAATCACGCTCACGAGCTTCTTGCATCCACTTATTTTCAGGGTCCATAGAACCATACTTTGCCATGGTAGTGGAGAAAAACTTCTGCAAAAGAGTTGTCGCTGTAAGAACCCCAAGCTTACGATTGACCGCATTATCGAAATGAGATTTAGGATTCACAAACAGATACTGCGGAGTCCACCCATCAGCCAACTCGGCCTCCAAACGGGACACAATAGCCAACGCAAGCACCCTACCCTTCAAAGTCTCAAGATGTTCCTTATCAGACTCAGAAATATTTGGATTGTTAAAAGCAGGATCAGCCTTAACCGCTACGATCTCCGAACAAACAGAGGGTGATATCTCAGGCCACTCAGTAACGGATAACATATAGCCAATACCAGAATAGGCCCACCAAAGTCCCCACAATAACAAGGGGATAAAGACAGCCGACACCTTACCACTAGTGGGAACAAGTTTATTCAGTCTCTTAAAAAAACCCATAATAACACCTTTTTTATTTATTACATGAAAATACTACAAGTTACAGATCTGAACTTGGATAAAAACTCTGCAGAACCATTAAAGCTAACGCAGACTATGCCATGCGCGCTTTGTGTTTTTAGAAAATTTAGCCATTGCAAACTCAAACAGAAACGCGCAGATAAGGACAGCAAAGAATGTCAGGCAGGCAGGCAAATTATCAAAAGCGGCACGCCACAGCAAAATGCATAGCACAGCAAAACAGACGACGGCACCAATAAGCATAGGAAGTCTTTTCGCGTTAATCTTTCCAGCAAGCTTGGCTCCTGCCAGGTTTACAGCAGCAAATATCAACAAGAATCCTGCGCTGGCAATCACGGCTATGGATTCGATCTCCAATAAATTAGCCATACACAAAGTAATTGCTCCGACAACCAGAATTCCAAAGGGCTGATCCCATACTTTTCGCTCCATAATATCTGGCAGTTCTTCATCTTTTGCAAGGATAAATCCCAAACGGGCACTACCGTAAATTGTTGCGTTAATAGCTGAGATAGTCGCAAGCATTGCTGCTACACCTACAAGAGCAAAACCGAATTGTCCCAATGCAGGCCGTGCAGCTTCAGCGAGCACATAATCTTTCGAGGAAGCAACAAGACTTTCCGGTACTACTCCAACGGTAAGTACTGCGACCAGAAGATATAAAAATATTACGATCCCGACTGAACCGTAAAAAGCCCGAGGTAAGGTGACTGAAGGATTGTTGATATCCTCCGCAGCATTGGCGATTAACTCAAATCCCTCATAAGCGACGAATATGACCATTCCGGCAGGGATGACAGTAGAAGCTGGAGCCCATGTCGACATGGCAAGGCGCTCCGGCTGTATATACATGAATCCTGAAACTACAACAATTCCAAGTAAAAATAACTTGAGCATAACTACCAATATTTCAGATTTACTGATCAGCTCCGCACCAAGTAAATTTATGATCACAGGAACTATGATAGCCACGCTGATAAGGCCATGATGCAACCACGCAGATTGCATATTTAGGGGGAAAAAAGTCTTGGCATACGATTCAAAAGCTGTGGCGTAGAGAGATAAGGTAACCAAATAACTGAGCCACAATACAAAATTAAGTCCTCCGACAATGCTGTCGTGACCAAAAGCCCGGTCTAAGAATACAACCGTACCGCCTTGGCTGGGGAAGGCTACTGAGAGCTTCGCGTAAGAAAAAGCAGTCAACAGAGCAATACTCCCTGCAAGAGCAAAAGCGATTGGAGTTGCCCCATGTGCCATTGAGACAGCGAGTCCCAGCACAGCAAAAATACCTCCTCCAACCATACCACCAATGCCTATGGCTATTGCGCCGTAAAGCCCTATAGAGCCATTTTGATTATCTTTCATATTCATATTTATTAATTACAGGATAAGAAAAAGCAATGTTAGACCATAACTAGAGACGTTTGTTTAATTATAAAAATAATCAGCCAAAGCGTAGGACTGATGAAAACGAAGTCAAAGCTTGTACTATTTTTACAAAAAGAAGTATAAACAGACATTATCTGCTCAACATATGATTATCCCGGAGAGACCCACTTATCCCTGACCTAGCAATTATATAATATACAAGACAAAAGCTCCCCAACTCAGAATTAAGTTGGGGAGCTTTTTTATCAGCAGATTCAGTTGAATATTATGCCGTCTGCTCAATAGGCTTTTTGGCTACGAAGAGAGCCCCGGCAGTAACTATTGTTCCGACGATGATAGCTATAGTGTACGGAATCAGACCGGTAACTGCGTTAGGGATAGGTAGAACGAAAATCCCGCCATGAGGAACCATAAGGGTGCACTTCATGGTCATGGATATGGCTCCTGTCACAGCAGAACCGAGCATGATGCATGGGATTACCCGGAATGGGTCACGCGCAGCAAATGGGATCGCGCCTTCAGTAATGAAAGAGATACCCAGAACGAAAGCAGCCTTACTCGCTTCATGCTCATCTTCGGTAAAGCGATTTTTGAACAGGCTTGCTGCCAAGGCCAAACCCAGCGGGGGAGTCATACCCGCAGCCATCACTGCAGCCATGGGGCCGTAAATCTTTGCGGAAAGCAGACCTACTGCAAAAGTGTATGCAGCCTTGTTTACCGGGCCACCCATATCGAAGGCCATCATTGCTCCAAGCAGCAACCCGAGGGCCAAAGCACTCGTTCCCTGCATGGACTGCAACCACTCGGACAAAGATGTTAAAGCGATCTTTACCGGCGGACCAATTACATAAATCATGAGCAAGCCGACTACAAGGGTAGATAAAAATGGCAGAATCAATACAGGCTTGAGTCCTTGCAGATTTTGGGGGAGCTTGATCTTATCGTTCAGAAACTTGGTAAGATACCCGGCAATGAACCCGGCAACGATACCGCCAAGGAATCCGGCACCTACATTGGTGGCAAGCAGCCCGCCGACCAGACCGGGAGTGATACCGGGTCTCTGGGCTATGGAATACGCAATATATGCACCGAGCACAGGAACAAACAGGGAAAACGCCCCTGCTCCACCGATCTGCATAAGAGCCCAGCCGAGGGTTCCTTGCTTGTCTCCAGCGTAAATACCACCGAAGGCAAAGGCCAGCGCAATAAGCAGCCCCCCGGCAACAACGACCGGAAGCATGTAGGAAACACCTGTCATAAGATGGCGATATGGCCCGGTCCGGGCTGCGGATCGCTCTTTCTTCAAGTCCTCAACCTGTCCGGCAAGATCCTGATGAACTACAGGAACAGCGGCTAACGCTGACTTGATGACCTGCTCACCTTCCCTGAGAGCAGCCTTGGTTCCGGTCTCATAAAGCGGCTTACCGGCAAAACGCTTGGGATCAACAAATGCATCAGCTGCAATTACAACTGCATCGGCGCGGGCGATATCTTCTTCCGTGAGAACATTTTTGGCACCCACTGAACCCTGAGTTTCAATCTTGACTTCATAACCGAGACCCTCGGCAGCCTTACGCAATGCTTCTGCAGCCATAAAAGTATGGGCAATGCCAGTCGGGCAGGAAGTAACTCCGACAATGTATTTACTTCCACCATCGGAAGCAGAAGACACTTCCTGTGCGCTGAATTCCTCAGCCTCTTTCAAGGCATTTTCAATAATTGCCTTTGTCTTGCGAATAGCATCACTGGTAGAGACCGCATGCATGGGCTTACCCTGAAATCTGGCCGGGTCCACATGGATATCTGCGGCAATGATAACCACATCGGCCTCGTCAATGGCCTGCTGACTGAGGACATCCTTTGCGCCTTCTGCCCCTTGAGTTTCCACTTCCACACTATGTCCCATGCTGGCACCGACTTTCTTCAGGGCTTCGGCAGCCATAATGGTATGGGCCACGCCGGTAGGACACGCTGTTACAGCAACGATCTTTGACATAAAAGTTCTCCCTTACAAGTTTATCGCTTCAACAATTACCTGTTTTTCCAGTTCCTTAGCATCATCAAGCCTTTCCAGACTGGGACCTGCCTGAGCCACAGTAGCGGCAGACATGGATGTTGCAAGGCGCACCCGTTCCTTTAATGAAAGCCCGAACGCAACTCCCGCTACCAGACCGCCTATCATGGCATCACCTGCTCCCACAGTACTGACAGGCTCTATTTTCGGAGGCTTAGCTAAAAGTTCCTCTTCCCCGTCTGTGAACAAGGCTCCCCGCGCTCCAAGGGAAACAGCCACGTTGGTAATTCCGGCCCTGTTCATGCGTCGCATTTCATCAAGAATGTCCCGGCTATCCTTAAGCGGACGCCCGACCAACTCTGACAACTCATCATCATTAGGCTTGATCAACCAAGGACCGGCCTTGATCGCACTGACCAAGGCAGAACCGCTGGTATCAACAACGGCTTTTGCTCCTTTGCTCTTGATGATAGCGACCAGCCGCCCAACAACATCTGGAGAAACACCGGATGGAAGACTTCCGCCGATTACAACTATCAATGCTTCCTCTGCCAACTCTCCGACCTTACGCATCAATTCCTCAACATGCTCCTCATCCGGAGACAGGCCGGGAAAATTGATGTCCGTGGTTGATTCAGTACTTGGATCAAGGACTTTAATACCGATACGCGTTTCACCCGGAACACGGATAAAATCATCAACAAGCCCTTTTTCCGTGAATAACTTTTCAAATATACCGGCATTATCCTGCCCCAGAAATCCAGTCACAATTACCGGCAGATCAAACTTGCGCAGCAAAACGGCTATGTTTACGCCTTTGCCTGCCGCATCAGTCTGATACTGCGTGACCCTGTTAACCTTTCCGGCCGTGAAATCCGGAATCTTGCAGGCCAGATCAATGGCCGGATTCATAGTCACGGTAACAATATTTGTCTTTGTAGACATGTACTTCTCCACGTTAAGGCAGACTTAAAGCCCGCACTTCCTTACCGTTGCGGCAGGCTAATGCTTTCTGCGCCAGTTTACGGGCCGAATCCATGCTTATGGCTCGCATATGGGCCTTTACTGCGGCAATACTCGGTACAACCATGCTAAGTTCCTTAACGCCTAGACCAGCCAGAATGGCTGCTCCGAGCGGCTCCCCGGCCAATCCTCCGCATACGCCGGTCCATATTCCGGCCTCGTCTGAAGCTTTGACTACCTGCTCGATAAGACGCAGCACTGCCGGATGCAGGCTGTCCGCCTTGGCGGCCAGAGTCGGGTGAACACGGTCGATAGCCATGGTATACTGAGTAAGGTCGTTGGTACCGACAGAGAAAAAATCCACTTCTCTGGCGAATTCACGGGCCATAGCGGCAACAGACGGAACTTCGACCATAATTCCAATCTCCACAGGCTCGGCACCGACCTCAATACGGGCCTTCTCAGCAAGGCGTTTTGCCGCATCAAGATCTTCAAGTGTTGCGATCATGGGAAACATAATCCTGATTGGGCCGTACTTGGAAGCGCGATAGATAGCGCGAAGCTGGGTCAGGAACATTTCAGGTCTATTCAGGCAAAGACGGATTCCGCGTTCACCGAGAAACGGGTTGTCTTCCGGCGGCAGATCCAGATATGAAACAGCCTTGTCCCCACCGATATCAAGGGTACGGATAATGATAGGTAAGCCGTTGAGAGCTTCAACCATTGCCCTATAATTCTGATACTGTTCTTCCTCATCCGGGGGAGTATCCCGTTCCAGAAAAAGAAATTCGGTACGCATGAGACCTACACCCTCTCCGCCGGCATTAACGGCCTTCTCCGCCTCGCTGACCTTGCCGATGTTGGCAACAACCTCAACTCGTTCACCGTCCGTGGTTAAAGCAGGTTCGAACCGGGTCCGATATTCTTCATTACGCAATTCTTCCAGCCGGAGCTTCGTCTCGTTTGCAGTCTTGATATCCTCTTCACAAGGTTCAAGATAAAGGTTGCCGGAATCTCCATCTAGAATCGCGAGAGTGTCATTAGAGATTTCAAGCAGTCTGGGACCGGCTCCCACAATAGCCGGAATTCCGAGAGATCGGGCAATAATGGCAGAATGAGATGTCGGTCCGCCACTGGCTGTGCAGAAACCAAGTATGAAGGCAGGATTCAGTTGAGCGGTATCAGATGGAGTCAAATCTTCAGCGATGAGTATCACCGGGGATTCTGGAGTAAAAGGTTCATCCTGAACTATTCCGGCTAAATGCTTGAGCACCCGCCGTCCAACATCACGCAGATCCATTGCCCTTGCTGCAAGCAACTCATCGGAATGCTGCTCCATTACATGGACACGGTCTTCAATAACCTGACGCCATGCGTAGCCTGCGCTTTTACCCTTGCGGATCAGATCATGGGTTTCGGCCAACATTTCAGGATCATCGAGGAAAGCTTCATGTGCCTTGAAAATCGCCGCACGCGGTTCACCGGATTTGGCACGTACTTCTTCATAAAGATGATGCAGATTCTGTCGTGCAGCATTAATTGCGTGAGTCAATTCGTCTGATTCATGCTGCGGATCTTTTGCCAAAGCTTCAACCACAATACGCCGCTGAGTCAGCTGATGTACCGGCCCCGAAGCAAGACCTGGAGATGCAGTACATCCGGGAATTGTTTTCTTTACATTCACAGGAACCCAGCCATGCACGATTTGCTTATCTACAGCTTCCTCAGCCTCTTCACCGAGACCGGCATCCACTGCATCCTTCAACGCAGCCAAGGCAATTCCGGAATCAAAACCCTTAGCATGAATACGAATAGTCTTTCCGCCGGAAACACCGAGTTTGAGCAGGGAGGCAAGGCTTTTACCGTTGCCGGACCGACCATCAAACTCAACCTGAATTTCTGCATTGAACTGTTTGGCAATATCCACAAAAAAGGTTGCTGGACGCGCGTGCAAACCATGTTCGCCCATAATTGTTACATCAATAGATGAATCGAAATCAGTTACATCAAGAGTCGGAGCCGGCCGGGATTCAGTTTTGCATTCACCGCTAAGCACACTCACGATATCTGCAGCATCTCTGGTCACAACAAGACGGGCTACAGTCTCTTCATCATCAAGTACATGAGTCAGGTTGGTCAGAATCTCAATATGTTCGTCAGATTTGGCAGCAATGCCTATGACCAAATTTACAACTTCTCCGGGATTCCAGGCTACGCCTTCCGGGACCTGCAAAACAGCCACACCGGTCCTGATAATTTTATCCCTGTTTTCGGGCAGTCCATGCGGTATGGATATGCCGTTTCCAAGAAAAGTATTTGCAACGCCTTCCCTGCGTTTCATACTCTCAATATACTCAGGCTCAATATACCCCTGCCGCACCAAAATTTTGCCTACTTTTTCAATCGCTTCAATTTTACCTGAAGCTGTTGCTCCCAACTCAATGCTCGTCTGGTCAAAGCTGATCATGCCTGCCTCCTGTATCGATTCATACTTTTGAAATTTTTTTGTAATCGATTACAATCTGTTTCAAAAAAACTTGATCATTCCCGTTCTACCCAGCGGGTAAATATTTTGGTTTTATTATACATACAATTTTAATCTTGTAAATAGGTGGTGTTTTACAACGCCAAAACTCAAAAAGTATTTTTTAAATAGCCTGTTAGAAGGAAAATACTGTCTCTCGCCATTAAAAAAGTTGTAATTTTTTATGAAATCGATTACATTTTTATGTAACAAAAGAGGTAACACATGAGAATTAAAGACATTGCTGAAGCTGCAGGAGTTTCTACCGCTACTGTTTCGCGAGTTCTGGGAGGCAAACCCAATGTTCGGCAGGAAGTCCGAGAGAAAGTATTGAATATTGTAGCCAAAACCAATTACAGACCGGACAAGGCGGCTCAAAGGTTGCGCTCAAAAAAGTCCACTTACATTGGACTCATCGTTGCCGATATTCAAAGTCCTTTTTTTGCTTCGGTAGCAAGAGCTGTTGAGGATGTAGCTCAAAAGAACAATTACAGTGTTATCTTCTGCAACACGGATGAAAATCACGAAAAAGAACGTATGTACCTTGAAATGATGCAGAGTGAAAACGCTGCAGGAATTATCCTGGCCCCTACCTTGCGACTTTCCGACAACTTTGAACTGACGAGATATAACACCTCGCCCATAGTTGTTATCGACCGACAGGTTAATGGATATGCAGCAGACATGGTTCTTATAGATAACCATCAGGCTGCTGTGGAATTAACAAGGCATATGCTTGCGCACGGATACAAACACATTGCGGCTCTTTTCGGCGAAAACAGTGCCACAGGACAGCAGCGTAAGTCCGGATTCGAAGAGGCTGTACGGGAAGCGGGACTTGCAAAAGAAAACGTAATAACCAAGACCCTTCCGCCCACAGATCAGGCCGCCCATAAAGCTGTCACCGAATTATTGAATCTTGAGACTCCTCCTCAAGCTATCATCACCAGTAACGGCAGACTTGGAGCTGGAGCTTTCAGAGCCATAAGAGATAAAGAATTGCCGGTTCCTGAATCCGTGGCTTTTGCAAGCTTCGATGAATCAATCTGGACTTCCATGACCCGTCCCGCCATCACCGTAGTTGCGCAACCGACTTACGCCATTGGGCAGACCGCCTGTGAATTACTCCTTAAACGCATTGACGATCCTAAACGACCTACACGAAGAGTGGTTCTTGAAAGCAGACTGGTCGTAAGGCAATCCTGTGGCGGAAAAATATAAAGACAGCATTAAAAATACATTCCTACCGTTTATCCAGACGTCAGCAATGGGGACCGTACATATTCAGGACTAAGGAAATCCCCTTCTATAACTGATGAATGAACTATATCATTGGTCAGAATCTTCAGGTCCGCCTTACTTCTCAGATCATTCCCCTGCCACCTTTTTCCTCAATTCAGCGACTTCATAAGGCGAAAGAGCGTGATCAATCACAACTTTCCTGTTGTCATTGGTGTAGTAAAAAGCTCCCGGCCAAGGCGCAGCCAAGGCGCGTATCAGAAGGCTAATTTCTTCATCGCTCTGCGACCAGTTAATAAGTCCGTCATCAGGAGTGCGACTAGGCCACACGTGAGCTTTAGATTCATCCTGAGGGTATGAGGGAACTTTTCCTTGAAGAAGACTGGGGAGCCAAATATCCAAAAGATAAACTGAAGCATTCAGAATTTTGCCGAGTACGGAGAGCATGGTATCATTTGTTTCGATTACAACTTCGGCGGCATCAATGACCGGTCCCGTATCCACGCCTTTATCCACAAAATGCAGCGTCGCAGCAGTGCTCTTTTCACCGTTAATTATGGCCCATTGCAGGGTATTGGCACCCCGGTATTCCGGCAGCTTTCCGCCATGAAGATTCACCACTCCCATGGGAAAAAAATCAATCAATTCTTTCCATAATATTCGGCTATAGGAGCAAATAATCCCCAGTTGTGGGGACCCCAATTGTTCGAGAAATATCTGCCGTTCATTTTTGGGAGGATGAGGGATTGCATGGACGCCCGTAACGTGAAGCCACGGTTGGTTTTCATAACGTCTCGGGTCATACACGATAGTGTAGTTCTGAGGCCGGTGGCGAGTGTTTTCAATAACCCGTGCGCCAACTTCATCAACGAAAAATACGATCGACATCTAAAGACCTTCCATGTCCGTTGTAATCCGCATAATATCTTCTGAGCAGGAATCAACGCGTCGGCATTTGTATAAATAATTCAACAGCCTAATACTTACACTACAATATTACGAATCCGCTCTGGGGATCTTGATTATGAACCGAGTCCATTCACCTTCTTCAGACTGAACTTCCATACTGCCTTTATACAAATCAGTAACTATAAAGTAGGAAACAGACAGGCCAAGTCCAGTCCCCTGACCAACGGGCTTGGTGGTGAAGAAAGGTTCCAGTATTCGACGACGGATATGCTCCGGCATTCCGGGGCCATTATCTTCTATTTCGGTTACAACATAGTTTTCTTTTAAATATGCCCGAAGAATAAATTTCGGAACCTGATCCCCATAATCCTTCTCGGTCATGGCTTCAGCTCCATTTTTCAACAAATTGAGAAAGACCTGCTGCATCTCGTTACCATCACATTTAATATCAGGAAGGTTCGTTGAATATTGACGTGACACTTTAACTCTGCGGAAATCAAACTGACGCTGCATATCATAAAAATTAGTGGCTAGCCCGACAGCCTCATCCAGCAGGCATGTTACCTTGAACAGCCCTGCCCCTGAGGGTTCGCTCTTCCTACTGAATGTAAGCATATTACCGACAATATTGGCCGCTCTCTCGCTTCCATCTGTCATATTGTTGAGCATCCTCAAGATTCCACGCTTATCCAGATATTCATTTATAACTTCGATGGTTGTGCCGCATTCTTCAGCTAAGATTCGGTTTGTATCAAGATCTTTGGAAATCCGGTTGCTGATGTTTTGGGCTGACCCCATAACAACAGCCAACGGATTATTAATTTCGTGGGCCATACCAGCTGCCAGTCCGCCAATGGACATCATTTTTTCCGATTGGACCATCATTTGTTCCATCTGCACGCTTCTGGATTCATTATCTATGCGAACAATGACTTCTTTGGATATGTCTGGGTCCAACGGAAACGCTGTAATAGTTTCGTACCGGGCTTTCCCTGCTTGATGACGAAGAACCCTGCAAGCGCGTCGGGGAACCTGCTCATTACTGCTTTCCTTGATCATATCCACAAAAGGATCCAGCCAAGGGAATAACTCAGTCAAAATTTTACCCTGCGCATCATCCAGGGATGCGCCTGAGCATTCTTTACCGGTACTATTCAGCATGGTTACACGCACATCCTGATCCACACCCACCAGAATCGAAGGCATGGAATCAAGAACATTGGCTAGATATTTTCGCATACGGTTCAGCTCTGCTTCAGCTTTTTTACGCTCAGTAATGTCAACAACCGATCCTTCTATGACGGACTTCCCGTCATGATCAACTACTTGCCGGGCATTAACATTTAGCCATAATTTATGCCCATCTTTATGGTATATACGGACTTCACCTGAAACTTTACCGTCTTGCCAGATTATGCTGAGAAGCCTTTTTCGTTCATCAGGGTCAATGTAAATATTATTTGTAGTTCCCTTTAAAGCGGTTGTTAATTCATCTATTGAATCATAACCGAATAACGCCGCACAAGCCGGATTAGCGGTTAAAATCTCGCCATCAAAGGTTGTTTGGAAGATTCCTTCGATAGCATTATCAAAAATGGATCTGTATTTACGTTCCGAATAACTTAACTCCTCTCTGGTACGGCGCAATTTAATAAATGCGACGAAAAGCATGAACACCAACAAGGAAAGCAACGAAATTATAGCAACAGATATCCATATAAAAGACTGATATTTTCTATAAAAATAATGAGGTTGATTAATAATTACACTATCTTTGGGGATGTCTTCGCGAGAAACACCGTATTTTTCCATACCAAGCCAATTGAAGATGTAAGTATTGTTCACAGATTTTACTACCGGAATATTTTTAGGGCTTTCTCCACCTAAAACACGCCGCGCCAACTCCCCGATTACGCGACCATGTTTTCGACCGGAATCAAGAATCTTGCCTCCGATAACGTTATCCCAGAGATACCTGCGGGCAAGGCAGTAAACAGGCATGGATGAGTTTTCAGTAAGCCAGTTCCCTATTTTTTCAGATGCTAAATACTGACCATTCCGATCTGTGTAGTATGCTCCGAAAAGCACTACGGTTCCGGGTTTAAGAGAATTGATTTTGCCTTTCAATTCTTCCATGGAAAGATTCTCGTTGTGTACGAAACGGGCTTTATCTTCAAAAGGTTTTTGAGCACGCAAAATACTTTCGGCCCAGGCCCGTCCCGAAGGAAGATAGTCATTAATCACGAAGATTTCTTTCGTATCCGGAAAATGTTTAAATATTATTTCAATAGTTTCACGCAAGGACACTATTTCGGCAACACCAGTGAAATCATCTCTGTTTTCAATACTCTTGTCGGAAAAATTATTAACCCCGCCAAAAACAACCGGCACATTTTTAAATAGATCGTTTTTATGCTTCAAAAGCAGATCAAAGGCATTGTTATCTGTCGCTATAACCAAATTCAGATTTATATTGCGGTATTTCTCCTTATAGATATGCAATAACTTGTCATAATATTTTTGGCTTTGATGACGTTTAGTATCCATATATTCGGTATGGATAATTGTATCATCATAAGGAGGCCGCAGTAATTCTTCACGAATCCCCTTATCCAAGTTATCTACCCAAGCCATGCCGGGGTGATAGGAATGAAGGATCAGCACATGCTTGAAACCTTCGCTCTGTGCTGCAGCAGACAAAACCATGCACATCAGCAAAATAAATGTTAAACAAATATATAAACATAGAGATCTCATAGAGACTACTCTCTCCTGTATTTATTATAAAAACATCACCAATCGTCTCCATATAAACCTACTCACTTGTAGCTTACGTGCTTTTAGTATCTAAAGCAATTATAGCTTCTTATGGATAAGGTTCGTTACGCATATTTGCTAGTCCGGAAAACACCTTCAGGATCCACAACTACACCATACAGAAAACGCACTACAAAAGACGTTGTCAGCAACTTAACTACAAAAACCTCATAAAAAATCTTTTTGACATCAATCCGATTGTCTGATTTTATACAAAAAGAGAAAATCTCTTTCAAAACCAACTGCTATAAGATAATATAATGTCTTTTTTGCAAACAAGCCTTTGCCCTGCCTAAGGATCGAATTATGGAAAACTCGCTAGTTGATGTGTTGTGGATTTTGATTTGCGCAGCACTTGTTTTTTTGATGCAACCAGGCTTCATGTGCCTTGAATCCGGACTGACAAGATCCAAAAATTCCATCAACGTGGCTGCTAAAAATCTGGCGGACTTTGTTTTTTCCGCCTTAAGTTTCTGGGCAGTTGGTTATGGATTGATGTTTGGAGCTGAATATGCGGGTATAATAGGTACCGATTCTTTCATCCCTTCCATTGATTCTTCGGCTTACCTCACATCATTCTTCATTTTTCAGACCATGTTCTGCGGTACGGCTACAACCATTTTTTCCGGAGCAATAGCCGAGCGTATGTCTTTCGGGGCTTATCTTATTGTTGCAGAGATACTTTCAGTCCTGGTCTACCCGCTTTTCGGCAACTGGGCATGGAACGGCCTTGAAAACGGGGAGTTGCTGGGATGGCTGGGTTCCCGTGGCTTCATCGATTTTGCAGGTTCCACCGTTGTCCATTCCGTAGGCGGCTGGGTAGCTTTGGCCGCACTGTTGGTCGTAGGTCCACGCAGCGGAAGATTCACAGAGGACGGCAAGGTTAGGGAAATGAATCCTTCAAACCTGCCCATGTCCGTTCTCGGAACCCTGCTGCTCTGGTTTGGCTGGTTCGGTTTCAATGGCGGATCCACTTTGACTCTGGATGCATCGGTTCCACTGATCATCGCAAACACAACTCTGGCAGGAGTAGCCGGGGGCGCAACATGCACCCTTCTAGGCTGGTTTGACACCCGGATTCCCAAGGTCAACAATCTTATAAACGGTTCACTTGGCGGTCTGGTTGCCATTACCGCCAACTGCCATGTTGTTTCTGCTGCTGATGCTGTGGTCATAGGCGGACTGGCCGGCCCTCTCTGCATATGGCTGGAAAAGATGCTTGAAAAAGCAAAAATCGATGACGCAGTTGGAGCGGTCCCGGTACACCTAGGCTGTGGAATATGGGGAACACTGGCGGTCGCTTTCTTTGGCGATCCCAAGCTCATCGGGACAGGGCTGGGAATGTATGACCAGTTTATCATCCAGTTAACCGGAGTCTTCGCCGCTTTCGCCGTAGCCTTTCTACTTCCGTACATATTACTGACTATAATCAACCGTTTCCTACCGCTACGGGTCACTCCCGAGGAAGAGGAAGTCGGGCTTAACATTTCCGAACACGGTGCGCATACAGACCTGCTGGACCTTTTCCAGACCATGGAACAGCAGGCCCTGACCAAAGACCTATCCCTGAGAATTCCGGTAGAACCTTTCACCGAAGTCGGTAGGATCGCCACCTGTTACAATCAGGTCATGTCCGCACTTGAAGAAAACGTATCCAAAACCGAAGCAATAATTAATTCCGCCACAGACGGCATCCTGACTTTTTCCCGAGATTCGTTGAAACTGCTTCAAGCCAACCCGCGGGCAAGAGAGATGTTTGCGCTTCCCGGGGGCGGTGTACTTGAGGGATTACAATTCACTGACCTCGTAAATGCTGAAGGAATTCCTACGGAGACTTTGTTTTGTTCCCGATCGGTTGAACTGAGCGGCAACAGTGTTGGGGGTAACAAATTCCCGGTTGAAGCTGTTATAACGCCTGCTAAAGGCATGCCTTTCTATATTGCTATCATAAGAGATATCAGCGAGCGCAAGGATGCTGAGTACAAAATACGCACACAGCAGGCCTACTTTCAACAGCTATTCGAAAGCTCGCCGCAGGCAATTGTGCAGGTGAATACAAAAGGTATTATTCAGAATGTAAATAAAGGATTCGAGCAACTCTTCGGATTTGCCCGTGAAGAAGTCCTCGGAGCTTACAACCGAAGTGTCGTCGTCCCGGAGAACCTGCAGGCTGAAGCCAAGCAGTTCAGTGAATCAGTCATGACCGGACGCCTTGTTGACAGGGAGACAGTACGTCGACACAAGGACGGCAGACTGATTCCCATATCAGTCATCGGCTACCCCATCCATGTTGAGGATGAACTCAGCGGGATATATTATATTTACACAGACATTACCCAACGCAAAGCCTTTGAAGACCAGTTAGCTCATCAGGCATTCCACGACTCCCTGACCGGACTGCCGAACAGGGTCCTTTTTGCCGAACGCCTCTCAAGGGCATTGAAGCGCTCAAAGCGCCGCAAGCAATATCGTTTCGCAGCAATGATGCTCGATATGGACAGGTTCAAATGGATTAATGATACTCTGGGGCACCATGCAGGGGACGAATTTCTGATTGCCATCGCGGACCGTATCAGTTCATGCATACGGGAAGTGGATACAGTCGCGCGTCTCGGTGGTGATGAATTCGGGATAGTAATCGAAGAATTCTCCTCTTACCAGGAAGTTATCAAGATCGCCAAAAGGATTCAGCACTCACTGCAGCTTCCTCTTGAGTTGGCCGAAGGCAAAGTTACCTCCAGCGCAAGTATCGGTATTGTGCTTAAAAATGAAGACTATGATAATTCCGATGCGGTTATGCGCGACGCTGATATTGCCATGTACAGAGCCAAAGAAATGGGTCGTTCCAGATTCAAGGTATTCAACCAGAGAATGCATTCAAGACTTCTTGCTGAAGTTGAATTGGAAAAAGACCTGCGTCAAGCCATCCAAAATGAAGATCTTTCCCTTTACTATCAGCCCATTATGAACACATCAAACGGCCAGTTACGGGGATTTGAAGCCCTGCTGCGCTGGGATAGCCCAGAACGGGGAATGGTTTCTCCAGCAGAAATTATTCCGCTTGCAGAAGAGACGGGATTGATAGTGCCTCTTGGGCAGTGGATATTACGCGATGCATGTAAAAGCATGAAAAAATGGTTGCAAACCACCGGACTTGAAGATCTGACGGTCAACGTCAACCTGTCATTCAAACAATTCGGGCAGCCCAATTTCACTCAATTTGTCAAAAGCACTCTGGAACAGACAGGCCTTCCACCGGCCAATCTCAAGCTGGAATTGACTGAAAGCTGCCTGATGCAGAACCCTTCCGAAACCATGTCCAAGCTGACAACTCTGCGTGAGATGGGAGTTCAACTGGTCATAGATGATTTCGGAACAGGCTACTCATCATTAAGCTACCTGCAGCGTTTCCCCATTAACGGACTCAAAATAGACCGCTCGTTCATCTCCGGCGAGAATCAGGACCCGTCAAACAAGGAAATAGTCAGAACAATTATAGCCATGGCCAAAAGCCTCGGACTGGATGTTGTTGCAGAAGGCGTTGAAGAATCAAGTCAATTGAACATGCTTCAGGATATGTCTTGCGACGCAGTACAGGGATTCATGTTTTCACGTCCCGTAGAAGGATCAAAAGTGGAAAACTTTATCAACACGCATCGCTCCGACAAGTCTTGAATGAAAAACTACTTAGGGCTATAGTTCCGGTAATCATCAAAAATTTGAAATACTGCAAAGGAGACCGGATGCCCCTGTTCAACTGCAAGAAAAAAATTAAAATCTCGATAATATTTCTATTATTATCAGCCGTTCTGTGTATTTCATATCCGGCAAACGCAGCGAATACACCTAATTCTGAAACACTGTCCATCGCAGTTATTCCGGAAAGGGGCGATCTGGATTTCTGGCATCTGCTGAAAAAAGGAGCGATAAAGGCTGCCACTGATGATGGGAAAATCAAGATTCTCTGGGTTAATCCTGCAGGATACGGAAGCTTCAAAGAACAAAAGAAAAAACTTAAATGGTGCATGCAGCATCAGGTCGATGCGATTGTGATATCCCCTGTGCATGTCCTGAGGATGGCGGAACCATTAGAAGAGGTGATAGACTCAGGCATACCCGTCATCCAGATGGTCTCAAAGATATCCCGCAGCATCAAGACCGGATACGTGCATTCCGACAATTTCAAGGGAGGTGCGCTTGCTGCAGAATATCTGCAAAAGAAATTGAATAATTCAGGTTCAGTGGTGCTTGGATTATTCACTCAAGGCAACCTTCCTGTAAACGACCGGGTTAAAGGATTTAAGGATCAACTGGATAAAACTGATTCAAAATTGAAAATTGCTAAATCTATCTACGTCGGCAAGTCCTATGAAAAGGGAGCTTCAAAGATCCGCGTAGCCATGTATGGTAGTTCCGGCCCGAGAAAAAAACAAAAAATAAATGCCGTAGTGGGATTTAATGAAAGCAGCAGTGAGGTTCTGATTGAAACCCTCCAAAAGCTTGATAAGCTTAAAGGGTTGAATTTTGTTGCCTTCAATCCTGATCCGAATATGATCACTCAAATCGAGAATGATACTATTTCCGCAGGTGTCGCGCAGGACCCTTTTGAAATCGGAAGAATTGCTGTCACTCAGGCTGCAATGGCTGCCCGAGGTCAAAAAATACCCGCAAACACCAAAACTGGCGTCTACCTGATAACTAAAGACAATTTATCACAGCCGAAGATTCAGGAAATTCTCGGGTTAAAAAAACGTACCTACTAATTTCACCGGAGTCTCCCCATGAATGACCATCGCCATACTACCCCGGATGACATAACCGAAATCATCCGCCAGCTTGTAGCTCATTATGGACTCTGGCTGGCCGAGAGTGTCCACCAACTGGGTCTTGAGGCAGCACTGGATGCCGAAAAAGAAGCCGGGGATCGATTTTTTACTATCCTTTCCGGTAAATTGGGACGGGCACTGGGCATCCGTCCGCAAGATCTGCTTAAGAAAACGGATCAGGAAACCATGGACAAACTGGGTATGGCTCTGCGCTCGGCATGGCTGGCTGCTGATGGGGTCTGGTTTCAGGCCATCGAAGGTCAGGCCGACATAAATACAGCAAAACGGGTAAACGATACCTGCTGGTCCCGTTTTTCACCTCTTGAGGCCCGCCGGGCCAAAGCCGTTCTGGAACTGCCTGAACTCGGTGGCATATCGGCCTTGAAAGCAGCTTTAAAGGTACGCATGTATGCCCATCTCAACCGCTGGGAATTCATAGAAGAAACCGATAATTCAATAATTTTCTGGATGACTGATTGCAGGGTCCAGTCGGCCCGTAAACGTAAGGGGCTGCAGGATTACCCCTGCAAATCCGGCGGAATAACCGAATATACCGGATTCGCCCGGGAAATTGACCCCAGACTGCATTGTGAGTGCATCGGATGCCCCCCTGACGAACACCCGGAAGAGTGGGTATGTGCTTGGAAATTTACTATCAAAGAAGACTAGGTATACAAATTGAGTGCCTCCTGAACGAAAAATAGATCAGGAGGCATTTAATTATTTCATGGCTCGTTTTGATGCCTTAAGCGGGTTGATCATCTTGGATTTACCTGCGGTTACAGTTTTGATCCGATGTTTATTTTCTTCAAAAATATCAACTGTTGCAAAACCGTTTTCCTCAAGCAAATCCCATATCCCCTGTCGATCCACGCCATAACGGTTAACATCCGCCTGTTTTTTATCCACTCTGCTTTGCTCAGTGAGGTATAAGCCCTTACTGTCAATTGCGAGAAGTTTCTTCTCTCCATTGAGATCCACTTCCTGAATTACCATATCCGATGTGGTTCCGAACCTGTTTACTCCGTCAAGCATATGTTTCTCCAATTTGGAACAGCTAAAAATTTACTGAAAATGATTATCATGTTCATATAGTTCAAATGTGGTCCGAATGTCAATCTCCCCCTGATGACTACCGGACATAGCTGCCATAAATTGTTTAAACCCGGTCTTACTGCCAAGCACAGCACGTTTACCCTTTAAATATCCGGGTTTACTTCCGGTCAGAGGACATCCTTCAGTATCGTCCACAGTATTACCGATATGGATACGAACATATAATCTCCCCGGAACATCCTTGATTGTCCACAAATTACGCCCCTTGGATGGTGAGTACTCTAATTCCAACGGATAAAGACCTGCAGGAATACATGAAACTTTCATCATGTTATTTCTCCATGGTTCCTCAAGAGTCCAGCAAACAGCCTTACCATCTACAAGTAGCACGCCCAATGTAGCCTCCTCCCCATTTTCGACACGAACTAATTGTACTTTTTTCATACGCTACTTCCTTAAAATAATTTAAATTTTTAAAGACATAAGCCACGCAAACTATGCTCTAATGTATGAAAAAGTCGGACTTCAAAAAGATTGACAAGGTCCGAGGACAGAAACTCCGGAAAAAAACTCCCGGGATAAGTGCAGATGAAGCTTGCCTTGGATCAAAAAACAACAATCTAACCAATGAAAAACCGTCCTTCAATTCAGGACGGCTTTTCATTTTGACCCAATCTGCTGTCATTATGCCCACCAAAATATCGCAAGCCGTGCGAAGTTTTGCTGCCAATATGTAATAGGCTACTGCGTAAAGTATAAGAGGGAGTGGCAATCAACCAGGATGGTCCGGGCGAGTACCATCGGCATAGTAAAGTTTCGGAGACATGACTCCAGTCGAGTATATCCAAACACTTTCACCACAAGAAAATTCTACTTTTGGAAGGCACTAACTTGGGGGGGGGCAGCACTTCATACTGGATATCCAGCTCCATTTGTGTGCTCCCCTCGAAATATACATTTATAAAATTCAATTCAGGTGAATAACTACAAAGCAACACAAAAAATAAATTATCCCACTTGACACACAGAAACAGTTATAGCATTTATAGTTGTAATCACTTTTTTACGCTTAAGTTAGCACCAATCTATCGAAGGAGAGAGCCTTAATGCAAAAAAAACAGAGTATTTATTTATCACCACATTTAGCGGCACACATTCTAATTATTTTTATTCTAGTTTTCTCGTTTTCAAATTTATCACATGCAGCAGAGAAAGATACTACTGCAAAAAGCAACAGTTCAATTACGGAGCCTTGCCCTAAAAACCAGAAATGTGCACAAATATTTGTTGCACCTGCCTATAATTGCCAATGCACAATACCGTCGATGAATAAAACATTTACTGACAACATGCGAACAGCATTCAACAAAGTTGAAAATGGCACTTACGGACCCCAATATACTGTCACAGCACCAAAAACAGAATATGTATACTTACCTGCGGGTACGACTTGGAGAGTAAACACAGTTGATCTCTCTTTTAAAGATGAACCCTTTCCATGCATGATTAAAATTAAAGAAGACGGCAGCGGCTGGGAGTACGCGCAGGGCTGCTCTTCAACTTCCACCTCGGCAAACTGCACTGGATGCAAATACCTAACCACCCCCTCTCAAACAAACAGCGATGGCTATTCCATGCTCAACTCAGGCTGCCCTTGTGGTGGCAACACGGGAGTTGCAGGCTATGGACATGCCTACCTTCTGGATTACAAAAATTATAATTTCCTCTTCCGGGGTCCCAGACCTGTATTGCAAAAGAACGGCAAATGGGTATTTGACCAAAAAGGACTGCTGGCGACCCTGCAATCAAGGGCCAAATCCCAGCTGAACAGATCACTGCCGGACAAGTTCATTCTTGTGGACATCAGCCTGATCGACGACACAGGGGAAGGCCCACAGCTTAACGCGGAATATGCACCTTTTAAAGGGAACAGCACCGCTCTTGCAAAACATCAGTATTTTCCTTCCAATACTACCTTTGCCAAACTTTCCGGCAACGACATAAAAGGCCGTTTCATCTGGTGGCAGATGTTGACCAAACAAGCCGGGGGCGCATCAAAGAGTAATTTAGATGGACTGATAACCCAAATCAGCTCCATCATGAACAAAAAACATAGAATTCCTTATGTGCTATATTTCCACTGCAGTGCAGGAGAAGACAGAACCGGCGAAGTCGCTATTTCCTACCTGCTCAAACAAAGGATGTCGGATACCCCCGAAGCGGCCTATATATATGGAACAACCATTTACACTGATCCTGATAACAAAACCAAAGGACGCACAACACCGACAAATCCCATCCCAACTTATCTGGCTGGAGCCAATTGGTACTGCCAGCAGGACCCCAAAAGAGTTTGCAGCTTCACTGACCAGACCACAGTACCCGGCAAAAACTCGAACACCTGTGAATATCCATGGAGCAATAACAATTCCACAAAGCCTTGCATTTTTGCAGGCCAGAACTAACAAAGAAACCAGTCATTTAAAAAGTTGCCCCCTGAAGCCGTTGATGCGGCTTCAGGGGGCAACTTGCTGAGTCATTACATATTGATGAGACAAACAAAACAGCCCGGCATTTCATTATGAAATACCGGGCTTCCTAACTTCGTTTGACCTTAGCAGATTATTCCCACTCAACCCGCCTTACACGAGCGCTACCGCGTTCTACAGTGCGCGGGTACTTAACTGCAGGAGTGCCGAAAAGCATGGCATACCCCAGATCGTGACCTTCAGGAATGCCCAGCTTTGCTTTCATATCCGGGAAGATGGACTCTACCACCCGTTTAAGCAGGCCATTCCAGAGAGTACCGATTTTCATGGAGTGGGCCATCAGCTCAAAATAGGAAAGAAAAATCGTCATATCCCCTATCCGGCTGGGTACACTTTGCGGGGCGGAGACTATAATCAAATGGGGCGCATCGCGAAACAGTATATCCACCCCTTCCTCTTTCATCCTTTTACTAATCATTTTAAAGAGATCAACAAGATACGGAAAGTCAGAGACGCCTTTATCAATAGCAGAATCAAGACGGGAATGAACTTCTTTACTGAATTTTTTAATGGACTCAGGATCATCCATAAGGGTGATATGTACGCATCGCGAATTAACACCGGTAGGCGCATGCCACGCGACATCAAGCAGTTTCTGAATTCTTTCCGGCTCCAGCGGTTCCGGGTCATAAGACCGCACAGAACGGCGTCCCTTTATAAGAGTCGCGACCTCATCTTCGCCCGGCATATTGCCCTTAAGAGGTGTGCAGTCTTCAGGACTGTTGCCGAGAATGGAAATGGCCCCGGCAGGACAGACCGCCAGACAATGCTGACATTCAAAACACTTCTGCTCATCTTTAATTCTTGGATAGGTATCAAGTTCAATAAGGCCGAAAAAACAATCCTGAGCGCATAAACCGCACTGTACGCATAAGTCTTTATCTACAATAAAATTCTTCATATCCACTCCACATTTTTACAGATAATATTTATATGGCAGCATGAACGGCATCCGTAGATTTCATCGCTGAGAAAAGAATTGTCCGCGTATCAACCACAGCTATGCCCATGTCATTTTTAAAACAGACACCTTTCACCCAGCAACCTGTTATCTCAGCCATTACGAAAAATGTATAAAAAGATTAAACACTTAATCATCAATTACTTCATAAATTTCTTACCGACTTTAAATCCCTGCCCTACAGTCTTACCCATTCCTACATACTCACGGGTGGCCGGGGTAAAAACAAATGGATTCACCTTATCCATTACAGGCATACCTTTTTCATTGAGAACACTCTCATCCGCCTTGATGCCAAGGATCTCACCCACAAACTGCGTATGCAGTCCCAGCTCAAATGTTTCGACAACCTTGCATTCAAATACAAGCGGAAATTCTTCAACATAAGGAGCATCAACAACATCGGAGCGTACCGGGGTCAATCCGGTGACCGCAAATTTATCGGAATTTTTACCCGTGGCAATGCCAAAAAAGTCGGCCTCGGTAACATATTCGGCGGAAGGTATTGAAACGGTATAAGCTCCCCGTTCCATAATGGAGCCATAAGTATAAGTAGCTTTGCGCAGGGAAACGGTAATCATGGGGGGGACAGAACAGCAGATGCCTCCCCATGCAATAGTCATAACATTAGGTTTGTCATCTTTATCGTAACTG
Source organism: Maridesulfovibrio sp. (assembly GCF_963678865.1). Classification (NCBI taxonomy): domain Bacteria; kingdom Pseudomonadati; phylum Thermodesulfobacteriota; class Desulfovibrionia; order Desulfovibrionales; family Desulfovibrionaceae; genus Maridesulfovibrio; species Maridesulfovibrio sp. The sequence continues at coordinate 576,813 of NZ_OY787459.1, forward strand.
CCGACGCACCAGACCGGAGTAGGCATGGCAAGTGTGTTGGGTTTAATGGATTTCTTCATTTTTTATACTCCTGTTTTTTCAAGCATTGTCCAAAATTTAACTTCCGGTAAACTTTCGACTAATCCGACGATATCATCGTAAGTTTTACGAAGCAGTTCACTATCCATATGCATACGATAAGATGCCTCGGATGAAAAATGACCGTAAACCATGAACAAAGCAGGATCGTCCTTATCCTGGTGAAGATAGTATATAAGCAACCCTTCCTGTCCCGCACATCCGCCCACACTCTTTTCAAGTCTGGCCCGTAATTCATCCACGCAACCGGATTTAGCCTTGATACGCGCGGTCATAATAAAATTATCCTTACAAAACATCGTATTAACCTTTCTTATTCTCAAATATAATAAATGGACAAAAAAAGCAGCACAGAGCTCTCTCATGTCCATTTGTAAATATATAAATTCTTCCCCCAGAACACCTCCGCAGGAAAGATGAATATGAATCGGTAAAAGGTACTACATTTGTCGTAGGAAAAGGATAAAGAAAGCAGACCGGAATATATTCATTGCGCTAAAGCGATGCGATTCCCTCGCGCAAGGCATAAAGTGTTGCCTCTACGCGATTGGCCAGATGCAGCTTGGAAAGGATACTGGTCATATGGGTTCGCACAGTTGCTTCGCTGACAAACATTTCCTCGGCAATAAGTTTATTACTCTTACCTTTTGCGACCAGCTTGAGCGTGTCCAGTTCACGTGGTGTCAGAGGGTCCGGAGTGGGAGTGGCGGCATCTTCACCGGGCAGGGAAAGTTCAGAAAGAACCTTGCGTGCAATATCCGGGGCAAGGGAAGGTTCACCGCGAAACACCCGGCGGATGGCTTCCAGCAATTCATCCGGAGTGGAGTCCTTGAGCAGATACCCCATGGCTCCGGCCTTGATTGCCGGAAAAAGTTTGTCGTCAGTAGCAAAGCTGGTCAAGGCAATAATCCGCCCGGAAAGCTTGCGGTCACGTATCTCACGGATGGCCTGAATACCGTCCATTACCGGCATCAACATGTCCATAAGGATAACATCCGGTGAAAGCTCAGCGGCCTTTTCCACTGCTTCCTGACCGTTGGAGGCCTCGCCGACCACCTTTATATCATCAAAACTGCCCAGAAAACTACGCACGCCGATACGTACGATATCATGGTCGTCAACCAACAAAACCCTGATCAAATCACTCATCTCCGCCTCCGATTTCTTCTACGACTTTCACTGTCAGCACAGTACCTTTTCCGGGTTCACTGTTTATTTTGAGATCAGCATTGATACGCTCTGACCGTTCACGTATTCCGCGTAACCCCATACCGCCCGTAGGCAAAGCTGCCGGATCAAAACCTTGACCGTCATCAATAATCTGTAGAATTGTCTCGCCTTCGGCAAAATCAACCTGAACAGTAACGGATTCCGCCTTGGAGTGCTTGGTAGAATTATTCAAGGCCTCAATGGCGATACGGAAAAGCTCTTCCTCTACCCGCAAAGGCAGACGTCTTTCATCTCCTTCCACAAAAAGATCCGCTTCTAGGCCGGAACGGATTTCAACAGAATTCAAACGAGCCTGAATAGCCCCCACAAGACCTTCACTCTCCATCTCCGGAGGGTGCAGGTCGAAAATAAGGGAACGCATGTCGCGCATACCCTGCTGAGCCATGCCCTGCAAAGCTTTGAGCTGTTCGATTGCGGCCTTATCTTTGCCGGATTCAAGGGAACGCACGGCAGCATCGGAACAAAAAGTAATCGCATAAAGAGCCTGTGTAACAGAATCATGCAGCTCACGAGCCAGCCTCTGGCGCTCACCCTGTACAACCAGCTTTTCACTCTGCTCAAACATACGGCTGTTACGCAGGGCAAGAACCGCCTGCGCTGCGAACATTTCCATAATACGCTTGTCCGCGCGATCAAACCCGCCGCTCTTATTGGAAACCATGAGCAGCCCAAGCTTCTTATGACCTTCCAGCAAAGGAACAATTATGAGGGTGCGTATTTCATTGCTGCGCTCTGCTTCAGGTATTTCGCTTTGGGCATCACGTACGATTGTGGTTTCAGCTCTTTTAAAAACATTACCGTAAAAACTATTATCCACCGGATAGAAATCCATGGGACATCTGGGCGAACCGGAATAACAGACACAATGGAGTGAATCTCCCTCCAGAAGCATAAGAGCACTTCCCATCCCGTTTACAATCGTCCGGGCTTCATCGGCAATTAGACCGAGAACACTGCCGTTCTTGCCTTCAGGACTCTCAAGAAGGACATTCGCGACCCGGCGCAGACTTTCACTCTCCATAAGCTGGCGTTTGGTCTGACGTGCAGCAGCCGCACTCTCGATAGCTACAGCTACGGTATTCAGTATACCGCCTATAAGCTCAGTAGTAGCATCATCAAAAGTGAATCCGGGCTGATCGGAAGAAACGAGCGCCACGCCGACCATGCGTCCGCTATTGGTAATATGAAAAAGAGAGGCACTGCCGGAACGCACAGCAGCAGGAAGGATATCCGCAAAAGACCGGCTGGCTTTGTTCGAAGAACAGAACCCGTAACTCTTGCCGTCAACTCCGCTGAGGCTGTTGCCGGAGGGACAAAGGCGTAAGCCCTGCAAAGCACTTTGGCACTCCTTAGATCCATAGCCGAATCCGGCACAGGGAGCGAGACCGCCAGTCTCAGGATCAACCAGAAAAATAGTACAACACCCCTCACCTACAGTTCCGGCCAGAACCTCGGCCAGTCGGCTTAAAACCTCATCCGGGTCAAGGGCGCTGGTTACAGTTCGCGAAGCTTCCAGCAGCAACTTGTTGCGAACATGTTCGGCATTCAATCGGGACAGGAGCATACTGGAATAACGGTCCGTGGTAAGGCTGAGAACTTTACGGTAAAAAATCTCCAGCTCTTCCAGATACTCAAAATACTCAGCCTGATCTGTATAGAAATTCTGACCGGCAATAATACAAGCCTGCTTGCCGAGCATGGTTCCTTCAACCACGTCACGGATACCCACGCCCCGATCAAGCTTGATCGAAGCACAGCTTTTAAAATAATTTTCCAATGGAACAAGATCACCACGGGTAAAGCATTCAAAAATCATGGACGCTCCCCCCCCGGCTATGCGTTTACGCTCTTCAGAATTTATCGCTCCGTACCAGCGCGGCTGATACTCAAGCAGTAAAGCGGCATACATCCCTGAGACTGCATTTATATTTTCCAGCAGGTATGTGCCGATTTCTTTTAATTTTTCATTTTTCATATTATTATCCGAACCATTCAATAAAAAGTAAACTCACACTTGAATCTAATAAATTTTTTTAGCACACCCGAGACTGGATACGAATCAGACAAAAAGATGAACCCATTAATTGCAATTTCTTTTAAAATTAAATAATTACCTAAAACCTAAAGTAACACTTTAAAAAAGAAACCCTTCATGAAAAATAAAACTGTCCTGATAACCGGAGGCAATAAAGGAATCGGCCTTGAACTGACAGAGATGTTCATCGCGGACGGCGCAGATGTAATCGTTGCAGCCCGCGACTTCTCAAGCTTTAAGTTCAATGATCACCCGCAGGTACGCACAGAAGTCTTCGACTTTGCTAACGTGGCGGACATCCCGGATTTCATCAGCAGTCTGCCTGCAATAGATGTGTTGATCAACAATGCCGGGGTGATGTTCGCGACTCCGTATGATGAATACACAGCTGAGAGCGTGGATCAAATCCTCAAAATCAATATTGAGGCTCCGGTGACATTGATCACCGCAGTATCCAAATCCATGAAAGACCGAAAGTACGGACGTATTGTAAACAACGCATCTATAGCCGGTCAAATAGGACATCCCGACATCTGGTACGGGATAACCAAAGCCGGGGTCATCAACATGACCAAAAGCTTTGCCAAGCTCCTCGGACCGCATGGAATCGTAATCAATGCCGTTGCCCCCGGACCTATAGCAACAGACATGCTGCACACCATCCCCCAAGCCAGAAAGGATGCAATCAAGGCCGCCGTCTATACAGGTCGCTTCGGTAATCCGGAAGAAGTAGCCGCAGCCATGCACTGGCTGGCAACAGACTGCCCGGAATACATTAATGGAACCTGCATTGATATAAATAACGGCTCCTTTCCAAGATAAGCAAAAAAACGGGGAGATTTTTTAATCTCCCCGCATTGCTCCACCTAAATTCTGACCTTCATCAGCACCACTTCCGGTCTGGATGTTGTTCTGAGCGGCGGTCCCCAGGTGCCGACGCCGCAACTAATATAGTACTGGGTTTCTCCTTTTTGATACGTCCCGTACTCTTGCTCATAAAGCTTCTTCACAACCAGATTGAACGGAAAAAGCTGCCCGTTATGGGTATGTCCTGAGACCTGCAAAGCTACATTGTTCTGCTCAGCCTCATCAAGTCGATGCGGAGTATGGTCCATTAGAATAATAGGCAGGCTGTTTCCCTCAGGGATCACATTCTTCAGCGCAAACCGGGGGCCACCACTGCGCAGATTGGCAAAATCATTTCTCCCGACCAGCAAAAACTTATCATCCACAATGGAAGAACTGTCCCCCAAGACCTTAACACCCTGCTTTTCCAGCATACGCCGGGACCAACTGTTACCAAGGTAATATTCGTGATTTCCCAGCACCGCAAATTTGCCCAGTGGAGCCTTGATAAGTGCCAGCTCATCAGCAGCACCGCTCAATTCACTGTCATGGTCATCCAGAATATCCCCTACCATCAGCACAAGATCGGGATTCAGGGAATTGACCATGTTAACAATTGCCCCCACACGGTCACGGGTCATAAGCTTTCCGGCATGCAGGTCGGAAAACATGACAACCCGGAACTCTTTGGCTCCCTTAGCTCCTTTGGAAAGATCAAAAGCAACTTCCTTCACGACCGGAGAGGTTGCATTGATATACCCGCCAACAGTCATCGCAATGGATATCAGGCAAAGCACAGCAAAAATTTTCAGTCTCGGAACCCTGATCCCGTCACCGAGCAATTTTATGCCCCAGCGGATGGGTTCAAAGCACAGCCCTACCGGAACCATACAAGCAATGATAGCCGCCCAACTATAGCCAGCCCCCTGCATAAGAATCTTTACCAGATAGGGCAAAGATTCAGGGAAAAAAATAGTTACAGGAAGCACTAGGGTCATAACATCCGTTGAAAGCAGCACCCCGCGCTTGATCTTGGGATTATCAACCAGCAATCTACATATCCAAAGCCGGATATACAGGTAAAAAACAATATAAGTGATTGTTGCTCTTGTATAAAATGACATATTCAACCTGACCGGTTTGGTCTTTTAATATTAGACTGGCTGTACTTTATACTAAGGGCCGACGCCTGTAAAAACATCAGACCAAACTCGTAATAATCGCAATAAAAAAGGCTGCACCGGAATGATGCAGCCTTTGAAGATCAGCTATTCTCAAAAAAACTAGAATACGTCAGCCATATTATAAAGCTTACCGGGCTTCTGGTCTTTGAGCCAACGTGCTGCACGGAGAGCACCTTGTGCAAAGGTCTCACGGGAATGAGCGCGGTGGGTTACTTCAATACGTTCACCGGGTCCGAGAAAATAAGCAGTATGATCACCTACAACATCACCGCCGCGCACAGCCATTACACCAAGCTCATCCTTTGTTCTTGCGCCGACAATTCCGTCACGGGAATGCTTTTTAACTTCATCATAAACAAGACCGCGTGCTTCAGCCATGCATGCAGCGAGCTTAAGCGCGGTACCGCTGGGGGAATCCACCTTTTTATTATGATGGATTTCAGTCATTTCCATATCATAAGCAGGGCCGAGCATGCGCACCAGTTCAGGCAGAATCTTAAGCAAAACATTAACACCGACACTCATGTTCGGGGCAAGAAAGACAGGCACCTTCTTGGCGAATTCTTCCACCTGTGCCAGTTCTTCATTAGTCATGCCAGTAGTGCCTATAACGACCGGGTTGCCGGTTACAGCAGCTGTTTCCAGAAGTTTCAGGGTTGCTGCCGGGGAAGTAAAATCCACCACGACCGCACCGGGAACCTTAGTCAGCACTTCTGCGGCATCGGTGCCGCAAACACAGCCAAGAGAATCAAGACCTTCTTCGCAGCCGGAACGCTCCATGACTGCTGCAAGTTTAAGATCATCACTCTGCTGTACACAGCGAACCAGTGTGTCACCCATGCGGCCTTTCGCACCGATAATTACTACATCTGTCATATTAGCTCCTTGAAATTTGATGCGCTTCGCGCTTTTTATGTACGGATTATGTCTCCGGCGGTTGTGGAAGGGAAAACTCTTGCAAGAGTTTTCCCCTCCACAGACCCCATCCCCTTCAGAACCTTTTAGTTTGCTTCGCATATAGCACACTAAAATAATCTTCAATATATGAAAGGCAAAAACTTAAATAAAGAATTTAAGCCACCGGAGACATTAAATTTTGCGTTACTCAGCGTTCACTATATCCATAAACTCGACTTCAGTCATGATCTCAACGCCCTTTGCCTGAGCAGATTCAATCTTTTTGGATCCGACTTTACTGCCACAGACGAGAAAATCAGTCTTCCCGGAAACTGAAGTCTGGACTTTTGCGCCCAGACGTCTGGCCATGGCCTGCATGTCTTCACGGCTGCCCTGCTCCATCTTTCCGGTAAAAACTATACCCTTTCCGCTAATGGGACTTTCCAAACTTTCCGTATCGGCAACTAATGGAGTCCTGCGCAGGTTGAAGTCGAACTCCAGCATGTGCAGGATAGTTTCCTTGATCGCCGCGATTCCTTCGGTCACCGAATGACTGGTAATATCGCCAAAGCCGTGCAGCTCAATGAGTTGCTCTTGTTTAACGTTAACCACGTCCTCCAGTTTGAAATACCCGAGCAGCTTGCGGCTGTCCGCTTTACCCAGATCAGGGATACCGAATGCAGCCAGAAAACGCCAATCATCAGTTTCCTTGGTCTTACTGATATAAATGGCCTCCGCAAGATTCGCGGACTGAACCGGACCGAACCCCAACTTCTGAAAATCATCTTCCGCCATAGTGTAAACCGATTCAAGGGAATTATACCCGGCCTTGACCAGTTTGGAGATGGTTTTCTTGCCAAACCAGTCTGCATTGCCCAATGTCTTGAACCAGTACTCAAGCCGCTGTTCTACACGGGCCGGACAGCTGAAATCAGGACATTTCAGAAAATCATTCTGCCAGAAAAGTTCCGCGCCGCAGGAAGGACATTCAGCAGGCAACTCCACATCCTGTGCGGGCTTGATAACTTCTTCAAGCTTGGGAATAACTTCGCCGCTGCGGATAATCCGGATAGTAGCACCGATGCCGATGGACTGGTCACGCAACATCCCGGCATTATGGGCAGTAACATTACGGATAGTCGCGCCGGATACAGACACGGGCTTAACCTCCATAACCGGGGTTACCGCACCCATACGGCCAACCTGCCAACGAATTCCCTCAACTTCTGTTACCGCCGATTCGCCTTTCTTTTTAATTGCAATCTGCCAGCGGTAATGGTGGGCAGTGGCTCCAAGACGTTCCTGAAGCGCAGTGTCTGTCACCTCGGCAACCATGCCGTCCAAGGGATAATCAGTAGCCGCCCAGAGTTCGTCCGTAATTTCCCAGACCCGGCTGACCAATTCTGCTCCGTCCACCATTTTCTTCGGTAAAGTACTGTAAGGAACGAAACGCACAGCCTCATCCTGCAAAGCCTGCTTGGCAGCTTCATTCACCTTATCCGAAGTAATGATACCGACAACCATGTTGCGCGGATGCTCAAAGGAATCAGCAAGATGTTCAGTAAAATATTCCTGACTGCAGACAATTTCGCCCACACCCTGTGCCCGTCCGCCAACAGCGACCACACCCTTGGCAAAGGCACTGGAAATTTCATAGCCTACTTCACCGTTACCGCGGGTGGCAAAAACCTTACCGTCATCACGGGCAGCCAGACCATCCAGCTTCGGCGTAATCCGGTAGCTCACATTTTTGATGCCCATAGCTTTCGCTTCCTTTTCCACACGGGAAACAAACCGCTCAAGCTCTTCAGTGGTGTAAGCTTTCTCGGTAGATAGCATAGGCCTTGGGTGGCGCACCTCAACCTTTTCGCTGAAACTTTCAGGCTCTACATTGCTCAAAAACCGGTTTTCAGGATCAAGGTCACGCAGCTGCTCAGTCAACTCATCATAGCGGGCATCACTGATGGTAGGCATACCGCGACGGTAAGCTTCATTATGCTTCTCAAGAAGCGCAACTAACTCTTTAATTTCTTTGTTTTTACTTTTCACAGTTACTTATTATTTTGATGCGCTACGCGCTTTTATTGGTGAAGATGCCTCCGGCGGCTCTCCGAGAGCTTAACCACTTTTTGTAAAAAGGAGTTAAGAATCCCAAAAACTTTTGCTGAGACTTCGCCGTTTTTTATTCGAAGATCGTCATAGTAAGCCACTTGCAAAGCATACTAAATGGTTTTGAAGGGATGAGGTCTGGGGAAGGCATCCCTACAAAATTTTACTGATAGCGGAAAGGTCGGAAATTTTGCCTACGGTAAGCAGGGTATCCCCCGCTTCGATGACTTCTTTCGGTCCGGGATTAAAGACCATTTCACCGCTTCCTTTGCGGATGGCGATGATAATCAGATTGAAACGGGGACGAATCTTGGATTCAATCAGGTCCATGCCGACCAGCTCGGAAGAATCGGTAACGAAAAGCTCTTCCATCTGCAAGTCGATTTTACCGCGCATGGCAATATCCAAAAAGTTTGTGACTGTAGGCCGCAATACGGACTGGGCCATGCGTATTCCGCCGATTGTATGAGGCAACACAACCCGGTTTGCCCCGGCAAACTCAAGCCGGGAAATGCTGGTTGTGTCATTACCACGGGCAATAATATTCAAATTTACATTGGACTGACGGGCAATCAGAGTCACATATACATTGGCCGCTTCATCTGAAAGAGCGGCAATAAGAGTCTTGGCACTATCAATACCGGCCAGCTTTAGGGTTTCATCGCTGGTGGCATCGCCTTCGACACAGGCAATTCCGGCAATTTCCATCTGGGTGATAAGATCAGGATTGTTTTCAATAACAACCACATCCAATCCTTCATCCATGACTTCCCCGGTAACGATGGCACCGATACGCCCATAACCGCAGACAATAATATGATTCTTGAGTTTTCCGATTGTTTTCTGCATCCTGCGTCTCCCTAGAATTGTCTGCAACCGCCCTTCCACCAGCAACTGGGAAAAGGCACCGATCAAATATGCAAAACCACCCACACCGCCGAGGATCAGGAAGGACGTAAACAGCCTGCCGTCATCCGACAAAGGCAGAACTTCCATAAACCCCACAGTGGAAAGGGTGATCACAACCATGTAGAAGCTGTTTAAAAAATTCCAGCCCTCAAGCCACATGTAGCCGATAATGCCGCCGAAAAAAACAAGCGTCATGTAAATGAAACCGGCGATGAGTCCCCAGAACATTCCGAATTCCCGCCTCAAGCGGAGCAGCCTAACAAACAGGGATTTGGATTTCATTCCTGACAGTCCAAGTTGATAGTTAACCGGCAGAGATTATCCAAGACTGAGAATCTTCTCCCGCAAATTTTGAATCCGGTCACGCAACTCGGCAGCTTTTTCAAACTCAAGTTCTGCTGCATATTTACGCATATCCTTTTCAAGTTTGCGTACTTCTTTTTCCATTTTTGCAGGATCAAGTCCATACTCGGCCACGTCTTCAGCCGCGATTTTGACTTCGCTGCCCGACCAGTTGTCAGAATACAATGTTCCCAGCATATTATCCAGTGATTTAGCGATAGTCTGGGGCACGATGCCGTGCTCCTCGTTATGCTCAATCTGCTTGGCCCGGCGGCGGTAGGTCTCGTCAATAGCCGTGCGCATGGATTTGGTAACATTGTCCGCATAAAGGATAACCCTTCCTTCAGAGTTTCGGGCCGCACGCCCGAAGGTCTGAATCAATGAACGGGTGGAGCGCAGAAAGCCTTCCTTATCCGCATCAAGGATAGCAACAAGGGAAACTTCCGGGATATCAAGACCTTCACGCAAAAGGTTAATACCCACGAGGGCCACAAATTCCCCGGCGCGCAAAGACTGAATAATCGCCATGCGTTCCATGGTATCAATATCCGAGTGCAGATATTTGGCCTCCACACCCATCTGATTAAAATAATCGGTCAGGTCTTCAGCCATACGCTTGGTCAAAGTGGTGATCAATACCCGCTCACCACGCTTCTCACGTTCCTTGCATTCGGCCAGCAGATCGTCCATTTGCCCCTTGACCGGGCGAACTTCAATCTCGGGATCAAGCAATCCGGTGGGCCGAATAATCTGTTCGACCACCAGGCCTTGCGCCCGTTCCATTTCCCATGGCCCGGGAGTCGCGGAAACATAGACGGCCTGCCCTATTTTATCAAGAAATTCTTCAAAAGATAACGGCCTGTTATCCAGCGCAGAAGGCAGCCTGAAACCGAAGTTGACCAGCGTTGTTTTACGCGAACGGTCGCCATTATACATAGCACCCACCTGCGGAACGGCAATATGCGATTCATCCATAAACAGCAGAAAATCATCAGGAAAATAATGGATAAGAGTTGCCGGAGGCTCACCTTCCTTACGTCCATCCAAATGGCGGGAATAATTTTCAATTCCGTTGCAGTAACCGATTTCTTCGATCATCTCCAGATCATACATGGTGCGCTGCTCAATTCGCTGCGCCTCTATCAGCTTGTTATCTTTTTTGTACGCGGTCAAAGTTTCAGTCAGCTCATTGCGGATGTCCTCACGCGCACGCTCAAGGTTATCCTGATCCGATACAAAGTGACTGGCCGGATAAATTACCGTCTTGCGTCTTCGTCCTGTGACTTCACCGGTCAGGGGATCGGTCTCAAGGATGGAATCAATTTCATCACCGAAGAATTCAATACGCAGGGCCTGCTCTCGGCTGTAAGCAGGAATAATCTCAATTACATCGCCTCGCACCCGAAAAGTTCCGCGGTGAAAATCGTAATCGTTACGCTCGTACTGCACTTCCACCAGCCGGTCCATAAGCTTTTCCATGGACATTTCCTGTCCCTCTTCTACCGGGATGATCATCTTAGCGTAGAATTCAGGAGAGCCGAGACCGTAAATGCAGGAAACAGAAGCCACGATAATAACATCCCTGCGGGTCAGCAAAGCATGGGTGGCCGAATGCCGGAGTTTATCAATATCATCGTTAATGGATGAATCTTTTTCAATATAAGTATCTGAATGCGGCAGATAGGCTTCCGGCTGGTAGTAATCGTAATAGCTGACAAAATATTCAACCGCATTATGGGGGAACAACGCCTTGAATTCATTAAAAAGCTGGGCGGCCAGAGTTTTGTTGGGCGCCATCACCAATGTGGGGCGGTTCAACTCTTTAATCACGTTGGCCATGGCAAAAGTCTTACCCGTACCTGTTGCCCCGAGCAGGATCTGATCCCGCACACCGTGCCTGATATTTTCAACCAGTTGTTTCACCGCTTCAGGCTGGTCGCCTTTAAGCGTATAATCACTGACAAGCTCAAAATTGTTCGCCATTATACAGGGTTCCCGACTTGTGCTGTTAAATTAAAATAGTTATGTAAAAAAGATAAACAAGCTGACAAGCTAATTAAAACATTCATTTTGCGAGGTAGCAATGATTCCTATAATCCAGGTTGAAAATAGAGAAATCCCCAGTCCACGAGGATACGCTGTATCCATGGTAATCAAGAGTTTTAAAGGTCGTCGTGACGTTGAAGTGCATCTTTTCCGCCCCGAATGGGATGAAGCGGACGAAGCAGAAATTAAGTGGGATAATCTTTTCGGCAGCCCTGCCACCCTTGATGCCATTCCCAATGAAAAAAATGACCGCAAGATCATTCTTGAATCCTTCACTCTGGAAGAACGCGATCAGGTTGTTGAATATCTTAAGGAGCATTACTCTTCAAGGCTGGAATCCATCTTTTCCACCCCCATGGAATTTCCTGTTCCGGCCGGCCTGCCCCCGCTTTCATCCATAACCGAAGGCAAAGACATAGGACTGATCAAGTTTGAAAAGGTTCCACATTTCAACCTGTCTTTCGCCCTGCGCGGACTCTACAATCTTGGCGCTCATCGTCCGTTGGTTGAAACACGCGAGAATGATGACAACTAGCCTTGCTTCCAACTATATTTTTAATCAAACCGGTTGAAAAAGGGCAGCCCAATATGCTGCCGGGTTTGCCGACAAATATAAATATCAACACACCGTTGAGAAAGCGATTGATGCAAGGTACCCACAAAACCGCTGGAACGAGAGTAGTCAACCATACACAAGTGCCAGCGGTTTTCACAACAACGCCGCAAATGTGCTCCGGAGCTACCCGAACTGATTACTGATTTAGTTCTTCCGGCGCAACCTTTGCTTCCGGGCCAAAAACTTCACCTTGTTTCAACTGATATATTCTCAGGCATAAAGAAATATTTTCTCCGGGTGTGATGAATCACGTTTTGAATAAAATTTTCAAAGTAGATAAAATGAAAAAGCTGACAAATCTTGCAATAATCATATGCAGCCTGCTGGTGGGCTTTCTTCTCATAGATATTTTCTTCTTCAAATCCTTAATTTCGTTATTGCCATTAAACAGGATTGTTTACCTGGAAAGACCTATGCGGGTTTTAGCCTCCAGTTCCAAGGACAATCTGATCCCCAAAACTCCATACATGGCAATTGTCGGGGATTCCTACGCAAAAGGAAATGGGGATTGGTTTCTGGAAGTTGATAAGTCGGAACTTCCCCCGCCACCGTATCAGGCAGCCCACCTTCTGCATGAAATATTCAACGTAGATGTATTACCCATCGGAAGAGCCGGCGGTGATTTTTTACGGACCTACACATCTGATCTGCCCAACCAAATTGATTATATAAATAGTATGTGGCTCTACAGTATGCCTGAGCCGGATATGATATTATTTTATTATTATGCTGGGAATGACTTCGAAGACATTATACACAGAATGGGAAGAAATGCCTACGGAAGTTATGATAAAGACAAGCTGTATGATGAAAAATATTTTCAAGGCTGGATTGATAAATTTTCAGAGAATGATAGAACCTACTTCCCGTTGGTGAACTTTACTTCTGTTGCATACATCGGCAAAGTTACAGCAGACTACCTTGATAAGGCTAAAGATTCTGTTGTAGCTAACTTCGGGGACACAACGGCAGTACCGGATAAAGTAGACTGGTCAAAAGTAAATGTTGTTGAATTTAATGGTCACCCCACTCAGGTAGGGAAACCCATGCAAAATTTTTCATTAGGATTGACTGATGAGGAATTTAAATTCGGTTTCTACATGCTTGACCAGTCATTAGCCTATGTCTGTAAAAAATACCCTCACGCCAAGAAAGCCCTGGTATATATTCCTTCTATGATGGATTGTTATACCTTTGTCTCGCCGCTGGTAATGTCCGAAAAAACGGTTACTGCTGCCGAATGCCGTGAAAACGAGCTTTATATGGAAAAAGAAGTCGGCAACATCGCTGAAAAACATGGACTTCTCTATATAGACACCTCTCCCGGACTCCGCAAAGAAGCTAAAAAAGGGTTTCTGCATGGGCCCATGGATTTTGCTCACTTAAATAAGAAGGGCTACCATATCTTCGCTGACATTATTGCCCACAAACTTCTGCAGGCCGGATGGTTTACCAAGATGAACAAGGTGTCCTATCTGGACGAAAACAAATAAAATCAATTTCCGTAAGATTTAAAGAAGTTAGAACAAAAAAGCGGAGGATTTATGATGAATCCTCCGCTTTAATACATCCTAGCTTAAAATTTTTGTTATCATCTCATACTCCCCTTCCATAAACTCCCATCGACCTCGCAGGGCCGGAAATTCCAAGGACTCATCCAGTCTTTCCAGAAAGTATTCCCGGCTGACTTCTTCAGCACCAAGAGATTTGAGATGATCAGTGGGTTGCTGGCAATCCACAAAATGGAATTCGCGATTTTTCAACCATTGGACGATGTAAGAAAATCCTACCTTCGAGGCATCAGGCTCAAGAAAAAACATGGATTCACCGGAAAAAAACTTACCTAGCGAGACGCCATACAGGCCACCTGCAAGACGTCCCTCCCGGTTCCATACTTCCACGCTATGTGCAAAACCGAGTTTGTGCAGTTTAACATAAGCCTCAATCATTTCAGGCAAAATCCATGTCCCGGCCTGACCTGGACGAAATTTACGAGCACAGTTGGAAATTACATTTTCAAAAGCGCGATCAAAGGTAACCGTATATTCTTTTTTCCTGATCTTACGTCTGACCCGGCGGGAAATATGCAACTTATCAAATTTAAGTATCAAACGAGGATCAAGCGACCACCACAAAATTGGCGAACGTTCATCGTACCACGGAAAAATCCCCGAAGCATAAGCTGAAAGCAACCGCTCTGGACTTAAATCTCCACCAACCGCAAGCAGACCATCCGGCTCCGCTTCATCGGGGTGGGGAAAAATGGGGTCTTCTATCAGTCTGTAAACAACCATAATAATCCTTTGGTATTCGGGCTATCCTCTATAATAAACGATTATTATAATTTGGCAATAGAGTTTGACTTATTATATTGTGCCGCATTTTTATAATCTTCAAAAAAAGAAAAGGAGAAGCCCGAGATGCTTCTCCCTTTAAATTTAACTTATCAATTCAGCTAAGTAATTTTAATTCTTTCCAACCGGCTTAAACTTAAAGCTGAGTTCTTCCTCTTCGCCCTTGCCCTTGGTGCTAACCGTAACTGTTCCGCCCTTAACCAGTCTGCCGAAAAGAATTTCATCAGCAATTTCATCCTTGATGGAAGTCTGGATCAGACGGGCCATGGGTCGTGCTCCGTAAGCAGGATCGTGCCCCTTTTCTGCCAACCAGTGGCGTGCCTTCTTATCAACTTCGATGGAGACCCTGTTTTCCAGAAGCTGGTCATTAAGCTCCTTAATAAACTTAACGACAATGGTTTCCATGACATCAATTTCAAGATGGTTGAAGGGCACAATAGCGTCCAGCCTGTTACGGAATTCAGGACTGAAGATCTTTTCCACGGCCTTGAGGGCACGATCTTTGTCCACTCCGCCCACGCTGGCAGAGCCGAAACCGATTCCGCCTCTGGTCATCTCACGGGCCCCGGCGTTGGAAGTCATAAGCAGCAGAACATGTCTGAAATCTGCCTTACGGCCGTTATTATCGGTAAGGGTTGCATAATCCATTACCTGTAAAAGAATGTTGAAGACATCCTCGTGAGCCTTTTCAATTTCATCAAAAAGAATAACGCAATGAGGATTCTTGCGAACACCTTCGGTAAGCAGACCGCCCTGATCAAAACCGACATACCCCGGAGGCGCACCTATAAGACGGGCCACCGCGTGTTTCTCCATGTATTCACTCATGTCAAAACGCATGAAATGAACGCCCATGGTAGAAGCCAGCTGTCTGGCCAGTTCAGTCTTACCTACCCCGGTGGGACCGGTAAGCAGAAAAGAACCGGTAGGTCTGCCGACCTGCTTCATACCCGCACGGGAACGCAGAATAGCCCGGGTAATGATATCCACAGCCTCGTCCTGTCCGAACACAACAGACTTGAGATTAATATCCAGTTCCTGCAAACGGGAACGGTCGGACATTGTAATCTGTCGAGTGGGAATACGGGCCATCTTGGAGATAACCTTTTCCACATCGGAAACAACAATACGGTTATCCTTACGCTTACGCTGGCTGAGATTGTAAAAAGCCCCGGCTTCATCAATGACATCAATGGCCTTATCAGGCAGAAAACGTTCGTTTATATGCCTTGCAGAAAGCTCCGCAGCAGCCTTGATAGCCGAAGGAGCATAAAACACATTGTGATGTTCTTCGTAATAAGGCTTAAGCCCCTTGAGGATTTCTATGGTTTCCTCAACTGTTGGTTCACTTATGTCAATTTTCTGAAACCTGCGGGAAAGAGCACGGTCCTTTTCAAAATGATTCTTGTATTCTTCATAAGTGGTGGCACCAATACAACGGACTTCGCCGGAAGCTAGAAACGGTTTCAAAATATTGGATGCATCCATGGAACCGCCGCTTACCGCCCCGGCCCCAACGATGGTATGGATTTCATCGACAAAAAGGATTGCCCCTTCCTTGTGCTTAAGCTGGGCCAGCACTCCCTTGAGCCGGGATTCAAAATCACCGCGATACTTGGTTCCGGCCAACAGCGCTCCCATATCAAGAGCAAAGACATCAGTATTCTTAAAAGATGCCGGGACATTTTCTTTGGCAATGGCAAGGGCAAGCCCCTCGGCCATAGCAGTCTTGCCGACACCGGGATCACCGACAAAAATAGGGTTGTTCTTGCGTCTGCGGGAAAGGACCTGCAGAGTACGCTCAACCTCAAGATCACGTCCGATGAGCGGATCAATCTTACCGTCCCGCGCACGCTGTGTAAGGTTGGAAGTGAATTCTTCCAGCGGGGACTTCTTATCGTCCTTGCCGCCGGAGGGCTTACCTTCAGGGGAAGAGCTGCCAGCTCCGTGCCGGGGATTGGGGCTGATGTCCAATCCATCGGCCCATCCGCTTTCGCTCATGGAATGTGAAATATATTCAAGAATATCAAGGCGCGAAATATCATGGGTCTTGAGGAAATAGACCGCATAGGAATCCTCCTCCTCAAACATGGCAGCAATCACATCACCGACCTCGACCACATCCTTTCCGGCGGCTTTCTTCTGCCAGATAGCCCTTTGCAGAACGCGTCTTACGCCCAGAGTCTGAATGACTTCAGTGTCAACACCCGAGGGCAGGGGTTCAAGATTTTCATCAAAAAAACGTTCCAGCTGACTGCGGAGCCTGGAGAGCTCTGCCCCGCACCCGGCAAGGATGTCCGCTCCCATCTCCTCCTGAAGGACCGCATAAAGCAGATGTTCAAGAGTAAGGAATTCGTGATTTCTGAGCCTGACTTCGTTAACCGCAGAAGTCAATGCCTGTTCTAATGCCTTGCTGAGCATACTAGACCTCTTCGATTGTGCATTTCAGCGGGTAGCCTGCCTGCTGCGCAAGCTGCTTGACCATCTCAACGCGTGTTTCAGCAACTTCTGCCGTATAAACTCCACACACCCCGACTCCGTCATTATGGACCCTGAGCATTATCTGCGTGGATTCCTCTTCTGTTTTCCTGAAAACCTGCATAAGCACGGCTACAACGAATTCCATGGAAGTATAATCATCATTGTGCAGCAGCACCCTGAACTTCCTGGGTTCTTTAAGCTCGTCCTCAAGCAGTACATCCGACTCAAAATTTTCTTTATATTCAGCCATATTTCTTAGTTTTTAAATATTTTTATGTTTGACTATACTTAACAATAAGAACAATTTCCCCACCTGTCGAGGAAGAATTAATAATTTTTAAGCTGGGAAAACATTTAATCTCTATAAAACTGTCAGGTTAAAGCAATTTCTTAACTTCATCAGCACTGAAGACAAAATTTTCATCCTGCTCAAGTCCGGCTTCATTTCTGTAGTCTCGATTCAACTCATGGTATGTTTTTTTACTTGCATCTTCGGAGTTTAGTCCAAGCAGATCGGCACAAGCCAGAATTTTGTCTTCCATTCCCTCAATTTCAATAAACGGGCCAAAAGGAAGAAGATCAAGACAAATGTGGCAGTCCGCAAACTTCCACTCTTCCCTTATTTTTTCATAACAGAAGACCGGCTCATACCCCAAAACCTGTAAAGCCGCCACAGTCTCATCAAAATTCGAAACCTCGGTTTCATGCTCAATATAGACCTTGGCCTTGCCCGACACAGGATCAGCAGGAATACGCTTGACGGTCATAGTCACATTTTCCGCCTGCCGTACCCGTAACAATGCCGATCTTTTAAAAAGAGTACGTCCCGGATCATCAAGCACAATGTTACGTTCATAATGTCTGGTCAGGTGTTTACCACCCAACTTTTCCATAATCCTCCGTGCCTTGCCGTGATCAGCATTCAGGTATTTCAATTCTATTTCAAGGGCCATTTTACTTTTCTCTCTCAGCTTGAAGTGCTACAAACAAAAAATAAACAAACGTTACAGAAGGATATCATGCATAAATATTTATATATCGCTGCAGGCGGAGCTGCCGGAAGCCTCTGCCGTTATCTGGCCTCAGGTGTGGTTCAAAAAATGGTCGACTCATCCTTTCCGGCAGGGACATTTGCAGTCAACATGATCGGATGCCTTTTATTCGGGCTGGTAAACGGTATATTTGAGGATCGCCTCGGCTTTCCACCTGAGATGCGACTCCTGATCCTGACCGGATTCATGGGAGCCTTTACCACTTTTTCCACCTACATGTTCGAATCAGCCAGTCTGGTCAAATCCGGACAATGGGCCATGACAGCAATGAATATAGGCGGCCAAAGCATTCTTGGTTTTTTCTGCATTATAGGCGGACTGGCACTGGGCAGACTGATCGTTTCCTGATTTTTAAAAATTCTATTACACGGAGAAGCTGATATGACTTTAACCGAAAAGGCTGTAAGACTCAAAATTTTCACCGGTGAGGAAAATCGGCTCAAACACCGCCCCCTCTATGAAGTAATTGTTGAAGAAGCCCGCAAACAGGGACTCGTCGGAGCATCTGTCTACAGGGGGGTTATGGGTTACGGAGCAAACAGTCAGGTTCGCACCACTTCGATTCTAAGGCTTTCAGAAGACCTGCCATTAATCATCGAAATCATTGATAAACCAGAAAAAGTAGAAAAAATGATTGAGTTCCTGGCTGAAAACATGACAGAAGGACTGGTCACCTCCGAAGAGGTGAACGTAGTCATTCATAAACATAATGAAGGTGAAAAACAGTAAGAATCAGTCTCAGCGGTTGCAAAGACTGACAACCGCCCCCGGGATGTTCTTAAGTGGCATAACCTTATCCACCCCGCCAAGCTTGATTGCCTCCTGCGGCATGCCGAAGACTACGCAGGAGGCTTCATCCTGCGCTATGCAATGAGTTCCTACATCGTGCATTTCTTTCATGCCCTTTGCTCCGTCATCACCCATTCCGGTCATGATAACCGCAACTGCATTCTTTCCGGCACTTGCAGCACCGGACCGAAAAAGCACATCGACAGATGGCCTATGGCGGCTGACCAGCGGACCGTCTTTAATCTCCACATAATAGCGGGCTCCGGAACGCTTGAGGAGCATGTGTTTATTACCCGGTGCGATCAAAGCCTGCCCTCTTAACATACTGTCTCCGTCCTGTGCCTCTTTTACTGTTATCCGGCAAATTGTATTCAGTCTTGAAGCAAATGCAGCCGTAAATTTCTCCGGCATATGCTGAACAATAGCTATCCCCGGACAATCAAGGGGCATACTTTGCAGAAAACTCTGAATAGCCTCGGTCCCACCGGTGGAGGCACCCACAAGAACCACCTTTTCAGTGGTCTGCAAAGTAGTAGTTCTGGGACGGGACTTCGGCAGAACCGCATCCGCGGTAAGCTTGGGCTGAACTGTCATGGGCCGTGCTGAAAGTTTGCTCGGCTTGGTCATGGCCGCAGCCTTGACTACATCGCAAACCCTGATGCTTGATTCATCAAAAAACTTCTTGGTACCGATTTTCGGTTTGGTAATCACATCAATGGCCCCGTATTCAATCGCCTTCATATACGCGTCGGACCCCTGCTCAGTAAGGGTGGAACAGATAACCACCGGAATGGGGTGCTGCGTCATCAATTTGCGCAAAAAGGTCAACCCGTCCATTTTGGGCATTTCAATATCGAGAGTAATCACATCAGGGACAATCCGTTTCATGATTTCCGCAGCAGCGAAAGGATCACCGGCACTGCCAATAACTTCTATGGAAGAATCAGTAGAAAAAAGCTGCTGCAATGCCTGACGAACCAATGCAGAATCGTCTACAATCAAAACCTTTGTCTTCTTCATTACCTAAACCTTTTGATAAACAGTGGGAGCAATCTGCCTGACAGGAAGTTCCATCCCGGAAATGCTTTCGGAATGTCCGATGAACAGGTAACCGCCTTTGGACAATGTAGAACAAAATTTTTGAAACAACTTATATTGAGTCGCCCTATCAAAATATATGACAACATTACGACAAAAAATTATATCTTTTTGATCCTTGAAAGGAAAAGGCTCCATAAAATTAAGCCGTCTGAAATCAACTTTTTTACGTAATTCTGGAACCACACGGACAAGCGGCTTGTTCTTATCCTTGCTTTTGAGCAAATACTTTCTTTTCATGACCATAGGAACCACATCCACCTTACTCATGGGATATACGGCATTCATGGCCTTACGCAATATATCAGTGGAAATGTCTGTAGCCATCAACGAATATTTAAAATTTCGATTATTCTCCGTAAATTCCTCTAAAACCATACACAAAGTGTAAGGTTCTTCCCCGCTGGAACATCCGGCGGACCAGAGTTTTAACGGTCTTTTGTTACGCTGGCACAAATCAGGCAGGACAGTGCGGAGCAGGAGTTCAAAATGTTTCGGCTCCCGAAAAAAATCCGTGGTATTTGTGGTTACCACATCAATCAGCTGAGTCAGTTCCCTTTCAAATCCACCGGGGCTGAAAAGAAAATCACAATATTGCGAATGCTCAGACAAACCAAGAGCACGCAATCTTTTCTGGAGACGGGCTTCCAGCATGGTTTTCTTGGAAGGAGGCATCTTGATCCCGAATTCTTCTTTAATAAGCTTACTGAATTTCGCAAAATCAGCATCGCTCATTTTAGGAGTCAATCCGACCAAATTACTATCGGTCCCCTTTTTATTGTTTTTCAAAACCATCAGCCAGCCGCCTTTACTTCTGCCAATACAGTCCGGAAAAGTTTCGGAATATCAAGAATCAAGGCAAGGGTTCCATCTCCCTTGATGGTCGCGCCTGAAATACCCTCCACATCCCTGTAAACACGCCCGAGACTTTTAATTACGGTCTGATGCTCACCAATAACGGTATCCACCACAACCCCGATCCTGCTGCCGTCCAGTCCGGTAATAACTATCTGTTCAATAGGCGGAGAATCACCTTCCACCTCAAACCATTCACGGATTCTGATATACGGAACAATCTCCCCGCGCAGGTTCACAAACTGCTGACCGTTAGCCTCTTCTACATCCTTATTGGTTAACTCCACGCACTCTTCAACGAGAGAAAGCGGAATAACAAAATAATCATCACCCACCCTCACCTGCAGCCCGTCGATAATAGCAAGCGTCAAGGGCAGCCTGATGGTAATTACCGTACCTCTGCCCTCTTTACTGTTAATGTCAATGCTGCCGCGCAGGGTATCAATAGCACGCTTGACTACATCCATTCCTACCCCGCGCCCGGAAACATTAGTCACGCTTTTAGCCGTTGAAAATCCGGGCTCGAAAATAAGATTGAAAATTTCCTTATCAGAAAGATCCTGATCAGCAGATATAAGACCTTTCTCAACCGCTTTGCTCCTGATGGCCTCCTTGGACATGCCTTTGCCGTCGTCCTCAATAAGAATCATGACATCACCGCCGGAATGTTCAGCAGAAAGGGTAATGCTGCCCCTACGGGACTTGCCCTTTGCGCTGCGTGTCTCCGGATCTTCGATCCCATGGTCAATAGAATTGCGGAGCAGATGCACAAGAGGATCACCGAGCCTCTCAATCACAGTTTTATCCAGTTCGGTTTCAGCACCATTGGTATGCAGATCGATTTCTTTTCCCAGATCTTCTGACAGGTCACGCACCAACCTTCTGAACTTGCTGAAAGTAGTACCTATGGGCAGCATGCGTATTCCAAGGGTGCTGTCTCTTAGTTCATCAGAAAGACGCTCCAATTCCTCGGAAAGCGCAGTCAGGGAAGGGTCAGCTTTGGAACTGACTACCTGACTGATCTGGGCCTGAACAATAACCAACTCACCGACAAGATCCACAAGATAGTCCAATTTTTCGGCAGAAACCCTGATTGAAGACGCGGCATCAACCTTATTACGGGTCTTTCTGGAAGCGGTCTTAAATTCCTTGGCAGCATTCTGCTCGGCAAGGGCACTGTTAATCTTCTCTTTGCTGACCACACCTTTTTCGGCAAGCAATTCACCAAGCGGTTTCTGGTCTGCAAGCACGGCATCAATTGTTTCTGAAGGCACATCGCCCCTTTCCACAAGAATTTCGCCGAGCTTTTTCACGGGACACGCCTCGCCCGTCTTTATCATTTCATCAAGATCATCAGCATCATCAACAGCCCCAAAAAGATCTGCAAAATCCTCACGAGCCACTTCCCGGACATTCACTGAAACCGGGATATCAGTAAAAAAGAATATTTCCTCAACAGACATGGAATCGGCGTCACTCTCAAATACAATATCCCACCATGTCTCTTTCTCTTTATGAAGATTCTTGGAGCGAATATCCCCCAAACGTTCGAGTTCCTGCAATAATGAATCAAGACTCTCCTCTTCAACATCATTTCCCGCAGAAACCTTAATTATTATCTGGTACAGGCTCCTCAAAGGCAAATCTTCCGACTTGCCATCTTCCGGTGCATCTGCAGCTGGATCCAGCTCAGCTTCGGCGGTTGAAACATCGTCTTCGGCCTCCTCTTCACCAAGAGCACCTGCAGCAACATCCCTCAACCCATCCAATATTCCATTGCCAACACTTGAATCACCTTCCCCGGATGCAGATTCCAGCATGGAATAAATATGATCACGAGCAGAAAGGGACAAGGTAAGCAAAGGTTTAGATATGGGTAGTTCCCCGTTCCTGACCATATCAAATACGGTTTCCACCTCATGTGTAAATTCCGCAATGGCCTCAAAACCGAACATGGAACCGGACCCTTTGATTGTATGCAATGCCCTGAAAACACGATTTATTATATCCATATCATCAGGAACATCCTCAAGCTCAAGCAAGGAAGTCTCCAATTCACCCAGCAATTCGTACGCTTCTTCTTTGAATACTTGAGTTGTCATATCATCAGACATAAAAAAATCTCCAAGTCATTTGAATGAGCTGATAAACACTACTATTTTTAAACATTTAATCAATTTCAATCAAGAAGTATAATTATCAAACAGGTAAAAAAACAAAAAAAGACTCTTTGATATCAAAGAGCCTTGTATATTTTATATTTATAATCAAAAAAAGCTATCCGTAAATTGATTAAAGCTACAACTTCCTGCGCCGGGCAAGCATCCTAAGAGTCTTGCGTCTACGGTAACGGCGAATAAAGTAAAGTGCAATGAAATATGAAATTACAGCCAAGGGTAAGCCAAGCACAAATCCACCGAAGATAAGGATCGTCACACCCTGCCAGCCTATATCCATGAAATCTGAAACCTGCCACGCTGCCGGATCAAAAGCAATATCGATAGGCAGAAAGAAAGTCCCGATCTTGAATTGCACGTAGTAAAAAAGCAGCCAGTTGAAGGGATTTGATATCCAAGTGGCAATTGCAGCGGCAATCTTGCTGCTGCGGGTGATAAAAGCCATTACCACTGCGATAACTGTCTGCAGCGGCAATCCCGGGATAACCGGGAAACATCCCCCGAACACCCCGCAGGCGATCCCCATGGCAATAGTATGGGGCGAAGCATTAATTCGCATCACCTTGAGATAATACAATTTGAAAAGCCGTTTGAGCTTATCCGTCCTGCTGTGATTTCTCTGCATCAACTTCCCTTTGCTGATTATTTTTCACTTGTTCCCATCTCTGTACCGGATCAATCCAGAACATCGAAGCTATGGAATTTCATGGCAAAACCGGCTCTGCCCTGAGTAGCCGACCTGAGCTCGGTGGAAAACCCGAACATATTTCGCAGAGGCGACAAAGCCTGCACTATCTTCTGGCTGTTGCGGTCCAGCATATTTTCAATGCGTGCTCCTTTGGCACCCAGCAAACCGATAACATCGCCTACAAATTCTTCGGGAACAGAAACTTCCACGTCCATTATCGGTTCCATAAGCTTAGGCGATGAGGCAGCCAGAGCGGCCTTGAGAGCCCGACCCGCAGCCATATGGTAGCCGGGAACGCTGGAGTCACCGTCCCGTCGGCGCAATTCCAGAATGCGCACTTTCACATCCTGAACCGGAAAACCCTTTATCACTCCACTTTGCAGACCGTCATCAATCCCCTCTGCGACAGCATCCAGCCAATCAGAAGGCCACTCTTGCGAATCGATTTCGAAAACAATATCCCGGCCGGAACCACGCTCCTTAGGTTCAACCGCCAGGCGGACATATCCATAATGCTTATCCTCACCGAGAATTTTATCAAATTCTTCTTCAGCTTCAGCATTCCTGCCCGGAACTTCCTGATAAACAACCTGAGGTTTACCAGATCTGGGATCGAGTTTGTACTCCCGTCTCATACGGTCCAGAACAACTTCAAGATGAAGTTCTCCCATACCAGAAAGGAGAATCTGCCCGGTATCTTCATCCGTATTGAGAGCTAGAGTCGGGTCTTCCTGAAGATACTTATCAAGCACTTCTTCAAGTTTATCGGATTCATCCACATTACGCGGCTCAATGGCCATTGATATAACCGGCTTGTACATCTCGATCTGTTCCAGCACCAGCGGAGTTTCCGCAGTGGATAGAGTGTCTCCGGTGCGGGTATCCTTCAGGCCTGCAGCTCCGACAATATCACCGACCCCGGCCACATCAAGACGTTCCTTACGTCCGGCATGCATTTTAAAAAGACGGGCAACTCGCTCATCTTTTCCCTGCGTGAAGTTCTTTACCGTATCTCCGGCCTCGATTTTGCCGGAATAAATACGCATCAGTACCATTTTACGCCCTGAATCCATGACGACCTTGAAAGCAAGAGCCTGAAAAGGACCGCCTGCAACAGGTTCAACAACCTGCTCAACCCCGGTTTTAGGATTTATCCCACTAACTTTCGAAGCTTCCAGCGGGCTGGGTAAAAATTTTCCGACCCCGTCCATCAAAGGCTGTACACCCACATTTTTCAGCGCCGATCCTGCAAAAACCGGAACAAGCTTTAACCCAAGGGTTGCCTTGCGGATTATTTCATCAATGTATGACGGATCAATATCATCTTCCAGATAGCGTTCCATGAACTCGTCATCAACTTCTGAAAGCGTATCGCACATACGTTCCCGCCAAGGAGCGATAAATTCTTCATCCCGTTCATCCAGATCAAGCACATCAAATTCTTCACCATTGCTGTCCGGGTCAAAGACAAGCTTTTTCATGCGGATCACATCATAAACAGCACCGAATTCATCCCCGGAACCGTCAGGTATCTGCACGGGCAGGCTTTTTATCCCGAGTTTTGCGGACATGGCCTCAAGCACCGCTTCGAAATCTGCGCCAAGACGGTCCATTTTGTTGATGAATACCAGCTTGGGAACAGAGTAAGCCTCGCTCTGGCGCCAGACAGTTTCTGACTGCGGTTCAACTCCGCCGACAGCACAGAAGACTCCTACGGCCCCATCCAGTACACGTAGCGAGCGCTCCACTTCAATAGTGAAATCCACATGTCCGGGAGTATCGATAATGTTAATCGTTTTATCACCCCAGTAGCAGGTGGTCACTGCTGAAGTAATAGTGATGCCGCGCTCCTGCTCTTCAGGCATGTAATCCATGGTGGCCGTACCTTCGTGGACTTCTCCCAATCTGTGGATACGGCCTGAAAAATAAAGCATGCGCTCAGTCACCGTAGTTTTACCGGCATCAATATGAGCAATAATTCCAATATTTCGTATTTTTCCAATACCTTTTGCAGAAAAATCAGGCTTAACGTTCACGGACCACCTTCCCTTTCTAAAACTTATTCAGCAACAGCAAGAGCAACACATTCACGCTTGAAAAAAGAACTGTTAAAACCGTTCCACAACCAGCAGCCTTCCTGACCATGGGCCAAAACGATGTTAAAAGTCATCAGTGCTTCTCCAACAAGCTCGGCAGGAACTACAGCTGCATCAGCTTCACCTTCATCAAGAGAATCCTCATCCACTTCAACAAATTCGACATCAGGATGCACAAAAGCAAGCACATCCATATCCGGGAAATCCTCATTCTTGCAGACTGATATACTGGAAATTTCCGGTACACGCCAGTAACGCACACATGGTCCATTGAGCACGAAATCAGGATCTCCACGCAGGTCGAGAACTGCGCCATACGCACCGCCGTTCAGCAAAAAGCCCAGAAATTCTTCGATTTTATCCATGGGCAATTGAACCACGTCTTCCTGTCCTGCAAGTTCAAATCCGGCTAGCACAGGCTTTGAAATCTCCCCCTCACCGCAAAAAGCCACCAGCACCTGCTTTACCCCGGCAGTAAGAGCCGGGACAAGTGCGGCCAGAATGCGTACCGGGGAAACCGACCTTGCGTCTAGAAGGAGCACCGTCCATTCAAGCGGAGCTGTCGCGACTTCGGTTTCAAAGCCTCCGTTCCAAGTATTTACGTTCCATGTCTTTTGCGGTGTTTCCGGCGAATTCACGCTGTAAACCTGTGCGATGGTCTTTTTCAACCACGCACGCCGGGAAGGCGAGGTCGCTTCATATGCATCAGCAAAAACTTCATCTTCTATCTGATAAGTTTGCAACCATTCTGGAAATTCAAACATAGTCGATGCCTCCGGCAGCCAAAGAAACTTTCCCTAATAATCATTCGGACTATTAATAAATTTCTTCCATGGCGTCATTGTTAAGCATTAATCAACACACCAAAACAACTAAATAAAAGCCCGGCAGACATACGTCTGTCGGGCAGATTTTGCAATATTAAAAGACAAGCCTAGAGCCAGTCAACCAGTTCTTTCCAACTTCCCTGTAACTTTTCGCGTTCTTCCTGCGAAAGAGTCTTCTGGTACTCGTAATAAGACATTTCAGCCTGTTTCATGGCATATTTCTGAACTTCTGGCAGATCTTTAAAATTCCTGACCACATAGGCATAACGTTTCCATGCAGAACCGAATTTTTCAGAGCGCCAAAAAAAGTCCGCAATATACAATTCATGATCAGCCAAAGCCCGGCGGCATTTTACTATATATCCCTTCGATGCTTTGGCATACTCACTTTCAGAATAAGCTTCTTCAACCCTGTAAAAATATTCAAGGGCTTCCGTGATATTCGTTTGCGGTCTGTCAATTGAACTGAACAAATTAAAATTGCTCAACCCGATTTGAAACAGGACATACGGAATTTCTTCACTACCGGGATGCAATGCTGAAAATTCCTTATATGCTTCAGAGGCATCAAAATATTTTTTATCAAGAAAATAGGCGTCACCAAGACTTATCTCTGCTTTCAGAGTGTATGGGCTGAAAGGATAACGGTCTTTAAGCTTTGAAAAATACTCGGTTGCATCATAGTAATCCTTCTCTTTCATGGCTTCCACACCGGCCTCATAAAGTTCCTGTGCGGTATCCTCAGGTTTGGGAAGGAAGTAATAGTCAATAAGTCCACAACCTGAAAGGCTGATAAGAAGCAAAGAAGCTAAAACAAAAGAAAAAAATTTATTTCGCATTATTTATGTTCCAGATATGCATACGCGGCAGTAGCGGCCGTTGCGCCATCTCCCACTGCAGTGACAACCTGCCTGCATCTTTTTGAGCGGATGTCACCTGCTGCATATATTCCGGGAATACTTGATTCCATTTCGCAGGTTGTTTTTATAAATCCAAACTGGTCAAGTGCCAGCTCTTTCGGAAAAAAGCTACACACTGCGTCAAAACCGACAAAAATAAATACACCGTCCACGTCGAGAACAGAATACTCGCCGGAAACAACATTTTTGATCTCAACACCGACCACTTCCGTATCGCCGACAAACTTTGAAACAACTGAATTCATCACCGGTTCAATTACCGGGTTGGCCAGACATTTTTCCTGATAAACCATGTCCGCCCTGAATTCTTCCCTGCGATGCACAAGGTAAAGCTTCTTTACGAGTTTCGAAAGATAAACAGACTCCTCAAGCGCGGAATTTCCGCCACCGACAACAGCTACTACTTTGTCACGATAGAAATGCCCATCGCACAAAGCGCAGTAAGATATCCCGCGGCCAAGCAGTTTTTCCTCGTTGGGAACTTTTAATTTTCTGAAAGTCACACCGGATGTTATAATAACCACCTGGCATCTGACATGATCACCGCTGGCAACCACGACTTCATGATACTCTTCTCCCGGAAAAATCTGCAGGACTTCGTCATACACATGGTCATACTTGTAATGCTTTACATGCCTGTCCATCCTGTCTGCCAGCTCATACCCCTTGATTCCATCAGGAAATCCGGGGAAATTTTCCAATTCATCCGTCAAGAGCATCTGTCCACCATGGGACATCTTTTCGACAGCAAGAAAATTAACTCCTGCCCTCGCAAGATAAAGGGCGGCCGCCATTCCGGCAGGGCCGCCCCCGATTACAACGGCGTCATAAGACTTCATTCTTTACAAAGCCTTGCTGCTGATCATTTCCTTTATGCTGCTTTTGGAAACTGCACCTGTGGTCTGATCCACAACCTCGCCATCCTTAAAGAGAATGAGGGTCGGGATGGCACGGATACCGTACTTTCCTGGAGATGCGGGATTGTCATCAACATTCATCTTGCAAATTTTCACCTGACTGGAGAATTCTTCAGCAAGTTCATCAATCACGGGGCCCATTGCACGGCAGGGTCCACACCATGGAGCCCAGAAATCAACCAGAACAGGCTTATCACTATTAAGAACTTCTTCTTGAAAATTGGAATCGGTTACCTGCAAAGCCATGATTTTCTCCTTGTTACAGTATTCTAGTAGCTGTGCCATCCGGTAAAAACGACACATCAAATTGTCTTCTTCCGAGACACTCTCTTGAGAGTGTCATTCAATTTCAGAAATCTAATTACCGTTGCCTCAAGTGTCAAGACGAACAAACATCAGAGGGCGGCATTTACTTTTAGACAATACCCACCCTTAGCGGCAAAGGCAACACCCTGATCTCAAATTTAACCTTCACATATCCAATCGGACGGGACCACCCTTCCGCGCGCTATAGCTTCAAGATCCAGATCGTGCCTGCATCCGGCCTCTGCCATAAGATATCCGGCATAGGCAATCATAGCCCCATTGTCAGTGCAAAGATGCATGGAAGGCAGCACCAGCGGAATTGAAAACCCGGCAGCAACATCCGCCATAACAGAACGAACAACTGAATTGGCAGCAACTCCCCCGGCAACAATCAAGGACTTCACGCCCCTATTGCGCTCAAGAGCTCTTTTCACCTTCACTTCAAGTGTTCTACCGACAGTATAATTGAACGAAGCCAACATATTTTTTCGTTCATCCGCAAGGTCGGAATCCTCTTCACCGTCTTCCGGCACACCCATTACCTCAAGACGCAGATCGGAATGGTTATTGACATAGGTAGCCACAGCCGTCTTTAAACCGCTAAAACTGAAATCAAGATTGTCATTATTTACATATGGGACAGGAAAAAGTTTTTTATCAACAACGCCCTGCCTGCCAAGATCATCAACCAGCTTGCCTCCGGGATAGGGAAGATTCAAAGATTTTGCGGTCTTATCAAATGCTTCCCCTGCAGCGTCGTCAAGGGTCCTGCCTAGCAGAGTAAACTTCGTGGGACTTTCAATAAGATAAATATGGGTATGACCGCCGGAAACCAGCAATCCCAAGGAAGGGAATTGCAGTTCCTGTTCCAGACCTGCAGCAGTCAAATGTGCCCAGAGATGGTTCACACCGATGAGCTTGGCCCGGCTGGAAAGAACCAGTCCCTTGGCAAAGCTTATCCCCATGAGCAGACAGCCTTGCAATCCTGGCCCTCTGGCTACTGAGACGACATCAATATCATCGACAGTCAGATTCTGTTCTTTGAGCAGTTCACGAAAAAGAACTGGAAGCACACGTAAATGTTCACGAGACGCAATCTCAGGAACGACACCGCCAAAAACAGCATGCACGTCAACCTGTGAGGCAAGCTTCTCTGCGATCAGTTTGCCGTCGAGTACAAGGGCGAGTCCTGTTTCATCACATGAACTCTCAATACCGAGACAGAGCATTATCCGTCATGCTCCTCGTATATGGCACTTATTGTTTCCACTTCGTGACGTGAACCGATAAACAGCGG
Source organism: Maridesulfovibrio sp. (assembly GCF_963678865.1). Classification (NCBI taxonomy): domain Bacteria; kingdom Pseudomonadati; phylum Thermodesulfobacteriota; class Desulfovibrionia; order Desulfovibrionales; family Desulfovibrionaceae; genus Maridesulfovibrio; species Maridesulfovibrio sp. The sequence goes on from NZ_OY787459.1 coordinate 606,962, forward strand.
AACGCGCTGATGAAGATCATCCGGGACAATATCGAGTATCCGCTGAGTCCCATCGGTGGCCCGGCCACCGGCCTGCTCAATAAGCATGGCCATGGGCGAAGCTTCACACAGAAGCCTCAGCTTTCCTCGCGGTTTGGATGGATCACGATGATCCGCAGGATACATGAATACGCCGCCGTAGATAAGATTTCGGTGAAAATCAGCCACTAGAGAACCTATGTAGCGCAAACTGTATGGTTTACCATGAATGTTGTCTTTGGACTTGAAATGTCCGACAACCTTCTTTGTGGCTTCAGACCAGAAAGGCCAGTACCCTTCATTGACCGAATAGATTTTACCGCAGTCGGGAATTTTAATGTTCGGATGGGACAAAAGAAATTCACCAACGCCGGGGTCAAGAGTAAAGCCGTGCACACCATCCCCGGTAGTAAAAACCAGCATGGTGGACGAACCGTAAAGTATATACCCGGCGGCAACCTGCTCACAGCCTGCCTGCAGTACATCCGTGGATTGTACAGGAGTACCTAGCTTGCTCTTACGCCGGAAAATAGAAAAAATTGTCCCGATATTGACATTCACATCAATATTGGAAGAGCCATCCAGCGGATCAAAAATAATGATATAATTACCCTGAGGCAATCCATGAGGAATCTCAATAATATCAGCATTTTCTTCGGAAGCCATGGCACAAAGCACACCGGACCGGGCCATGCGGTGAATCAGAATACGGTTTGCGTATTCATCAAGCTTCTTTACTTCCTCGCCCTGAACATTAATCTCACCTGTAAAACCAAGAACATCAACCAGCCCGGCTTTGTTCACTTCCCTGGAAATAATTTTGGCGGAAAGAACCAGTTCATTAAACAGATGTGTAAACTGACCGGTGGCTCCGGGGATTTGTTTCTGGTGCAATAACAGGTGTTCTGTAACAGTGATCTGCTGGGTCATTTATCCTCCTTCGGAATGTCCCTGCTGCGCGATTTTCAGAAAGTAATAAGCTTTATACCAGATTTTTCAACTAAGACCTACATTTTTAAAAAAAGAGTATGCCATCGTCTTCATCCGCAGTGCTGACAGCTTTTGTCATGTAGACGATCTGAGTATCGCCCACGTAACGGGCAAGCCATACATAACGGGTACCATCGACGTTCACAACACCGTGTACATTATTATCAAGCAACTCGTCCCAGTCTATTTTAAGGAGAGCTTCCTTATTCAGCTCTTCGGCTCCGGTCCAAACGCCTCCCCCATCCGGCTGCATAATAATCAATTTTTTAGGATCAGGACAAAAATTGAGCAAAATACGGGGATCAAAATGAACAACGACAAGCCCCTTGAATTCAGCATCCTTGAAAAAGGGAGTTGCAAGATACATTTCAGGGCCGAACTCGGAATAACTTACAAACGACTTAAGATTAATTTCATTCCAATCTCCTTCATACTCGATAAGGGGACCGGGTTTAAAAGGCTTGATCTCTGCCTCGGGGAGCTTCACCAGAATACTGGCCTCATCATCTACAGTCAGAACCCCGCTGATCCAAGGGAAACGCATGAAAAGGAGTTTAAACCAATTTTCATCAGGATGTGAATCCACAGTGGAAAGAATTTCACAAAGAGACAGAATCTTTGCATCCACAGGGGTAAAAAGAAGAGCCAGCTTATTGTCGTCAGGATTCTGGATCCCGCCATGTTTAAGATTGATTTCCGGGTTGGGGTCAACAGTCTGCTGGGCATCATGCCAGACTTTACTGCCGTACTCACATCCGCTGACACAAAGCAGCAGCATTGAAAAAACAAAAAGCGCGACGGATCGCACCGAATTTTTAAATTCCATATTCATACCCGGCTCCGTGCTTAACCAGCACGAATCCTCATGTATATTATTAAGTTATAGCTATAAATAATAACCGAAAACAGAGATTTATTATCGGGAAGCCCGCGCTTCAAGACGTTCAGCAAGCAGTTCAAGAGTACCCATCAACTTGCTTTTGGCATGCCGAAAATAGGGATCCTTGCTTGCGTCATCACCGGCGACTTCATCTAATGGAGCATTGCTTATTTTGCTGGAAATATCAGCCATAAAAGACATCAGTTCATCTTTTTCTTCATCCGAAGCCTTGCAAAGCAAGTCGCGGTATATTTCAAGCGCACCTTCAAGATCACCTTGGGACGCCAGTACTTCAGCCATGGTCTTGGTTTTCAGGCTATCCATGACAACGGGACTTGTCAGATCCTCACCTGTGTCTCCATCAAAATCAACAAGAGCTGCAGCCTCAGTAATTTCATCGGCAAGCAAATCACTGCTTTCAGGCTCGGGACGGGAGAAAACACCTGTAGACTCGGCGGATTCAACTTTTTTCGCAGAAGAAACCCTATCAACAGCTCCTTCCGTCGAAATACCGGTCAACTGCTTGATTCCTTCGGCCATGACATCAGACCAGGAAACGGGAGAACCGTGCAACGCGGAGAATAAAAAGGCCATTGCCCCTGCAACATCGCTGTTGCCTTCTGAAACGGAAGCACCCCACATTTTCCAGAATGAAGGGTACGAAGAAAAGAGTCTTGTCAAAGGAGCAACCGCAGCTTTTGCTTCGGAATCCCTGTCGAGCTTGGCAAGGGTTTCCACCAGAAGCAGGCGTGCTTCAAGATAGTCAGGGTGGCGGTCAAGTCCCATCCGAAGAGTGGTCACAGCCTTTTCAAGACTGCCCATTTCCACATAAAGGCGGGCCAGAGGAAAAAATACTTTAGAGCTGGGCTCCAGAGCCAGAACTTCCTGATACCACTCAATCTTGCTTTGCATCTGCACCTGCTCCCTGAGTCTTTGTTTCCCCTGAGTCAGGGAAAATGTATAACACTTCGTTTTCCTTAACGTAATTCATCCTGCTGCGAATGATCTTCTCCTGATACGCACGATCTGTTTTCAATCTACGTATTTCCCTGCTGAGTTCAAGCGTGCGGTTATCTGCAGCATCAATCTTCATTTCCAGTTTTTTAACCTTCTCATCAAGGTCAAGATACCCAAAAAAACCTTGCTCACTTAATCCCAGACGAATCAACAATACAAGGTTGATAACAACCAGAACTCCCAGCAAAACTCTACGCCGCAGCATAAAAAAAGCCCCTACTGAAGCCTGGAAAACATTTTTCTGGAAGACTCAACCTGCCCCAGCGGGACCCTGAGTTCATGCAGAAAATTATCAGTGGCAGTCTCAATCCGCTCTACTTCGGCTTCACTTACCCTGATTTTTTCCATTTTACTCATAAAACCTTTAAGAACCTCAAGTTCTTCAATGAACTTGCGATTCAAATCAAGATTTTCAAGCTCCTGCTCCATTTCAATAATGGTCTCAAGACAATTATTTAGACGAAGCACAAGATTTTGTCGGTCATTGCCGTTCATTGATAGTCCTGTCAGTAAACTTTTTCTAATAAATTTTTATTATTCGCTAGTTAACCAGACTTTATGCAAATTGTACATATAATTAGCACCGGAAAATACGGTCAGGAACACTGCCACATAGAGAATCCACATCCCCAGCTGGTGCATATCTATTCCAAAATAGGGAAAATGCAGCAGCAAAGGTCCAAGAGCGAAACTCTGTACAACTGTCTTGAGTTTTCCGAATTTGTCCGCGGCAAGAACCAGTCCCATATCAACGGCAATGGCTCTCAGCCCGGTTACAGCCAATTCCCTGCAGACAATAACTACAGTAATCCATCCACTTACATACCCCATATAACTGAGCATGATCAGAGTTGAACAGATAAGCAGCTTATCCGCCAGCGGATCAAGAAATTTACCGAGATTGGTTACCTGATTGCTCCGCCGGGCAATGTACCCGTCAAAAAAGTCAGTCAGCGATGCCAGAAAAAAGACAAAGGCCGCCAGAAACATGGTCAGTTTATTCGGGTAGTAAAGAAGAGCAACGATTAACGGTACAGCCAGAATGCGTCCAAGAGTCAGGGAGTTGGCAAGATTGAACATAAAGAGTCCCGGGTCGAGAAATTCATTTAGTCAGAGCGGCAGCCCTGAAGCCTGATTAGCCTTTGCGAAATGCGGGGACCGTATAAGGCCCCCGCAGGAACTGTATGATTCTGTGCCGATGAAGACCGTATGTCAACCCGGCATTTGATTTACGCCTGAAAAAAGGCGATTTTTCCTTAAGTATGAGTACTGGAAGCAACTTCAAAGCTGCTTTCAGCTGCTTCAGCGATCTTGTCAGCAACTTTGCGGAAAGCAATTTTAGCAGGAGAATCTTCCTCAAGAAGAACCACCGGTTTGCCAAGGTCGCCGGCAACAACGGTTGTGGGATCGAGGGGAACTGCGCCGAGGAAAGGCAGGCTGTACTTGGCTGCAAGTTCTTCACCGCCACCTTTCTTGAAGAGATCGATACTCTCATGGCAATGGGGACAAATAAGTCCGCTCATATTTTCAACCACACCCATGATGTTAGCCTTGGCATACTGCAGAAAGTTAATTGCTTTCCTTACATCAGCAAGGGAAATTTCCTGCGGAGTAGTAACAACTACAGCAAGAGATTCGGGAATGGTTTTGAGCACGGTCATGGGCTCATCACCGGTCCCCGGAGGGGAATCGATCACGAGAAAATCAAGTTCGCCCCACTGAACATCAGAAATAAACTGTCTGATGGCGGAAGTTTTCATGGGACCGCGCCAGAGAACAGCCTGATCCGGGTCCTTGAGCAGGGATTCCATGGAAACCACGTGCAGGTTGTCGTTTACTTTCTTGGGAACCACAAGGTTACCGCGCTCAACATCAAGCTGCCCGGTAATTCCAAGCAGGTGGGGAACACTGGGGCCATGGATGTCCACATCAAGGATACCTACTTTGAACCCCTTATCAGCAAGGGCTGCAGCGATATTGACCGCCACAGAACTTTTACCTACGCCGCCCTTACCACTCATTACAAAAATCTTGTATTTGATCTTCTGCAGAGTTGAGGAAATCAACTCATTCTGCAACGCCTGGGCAGCACTAGTCTTTTTGTCACCGCCCTTCTGCGGAGCAGAAGAACAGGAACTGCATGATGAACTCATATCATTGCCTTTGTTGTATATTAAAAATACAGGGAACCGCTCCCCTGTCAACTTCAGCTGTCCTTGGCTGAAGATACCCATTCCAAGATAATCACTGCTGCGAATCCGGCAACCATCAGAAGCACGGCACCCGCAAATTCACCGTTGAAGGCAGGAGGAAGCACATTGGCCTCACTCAGCACGTGAACCTTTCCCCGTATCACTACGGAATCAAGAACCTCCTTCCAAGGCCATATTTTCCGCATGGCTCCAGCCATAAACCCGGTCAGCAGACTGACGGTTATTGCATGATGTTTTTCCAGCAGAAAATGAAGTACCCGTGAAAACAAAGAAATCCCGAAAGCGCAACCGCAGACAAAAGCTAAAAGGATGGCGCCGTTTTCAAGATTTGTAGGATTGCGGATAGCCCCGGTGATAAATTCATATTTACCAAGCAGCAAAAGGATAAATGCCCCGCTTATCCCCGGAAGAATCATTGCACAGATGGAAATCGAAGCGCAGATAAAAACAAACCAGAGGGTGTCCGGAGTGGTTACGGGAATCAGTCCCACAAGAAAAAAACTGAATACAGCACCGACAATCCCGAAAAAAAGATTTCTGAACGAAAAATCACCGACCCTTCTGCCGACTACCAGAATGGAAGCGGCAATCAGGCCGAAAAACAAGGACCAAACCTGCACCGGATGGGTTCCCAGCAGTGAATGGATAACCCGCGCCATCGAAACCATGGCCACAACAATACCCAGCAGCAGGGGGAGCAGGAACTTGAGATGAGCTTCGGCCACTGCCCCGTAAAAATTCAAACGCAGCAGGCTCTTGATGAATTTTCCGTTAAAAGAACGGATGGAATCAATAAGGTTGTCATAAATTCCGGTGATAAAAGCCATTGTTCCACCGGAAACACCGGGAATGATGTCAGCAACCCCCATACAGATACCCTTAAGTATAAGTACAAGGTAGTCACGGGTTGATTCGGGTCCCGGACCTTTTTTCCAAGCTTGCATAAAATTCATGATTACCTACCAGCCCTGCTTGCCAACCAGATCCACAAAGGCACACCCGCCCATGTCGGTGGTTTCAATTTTCCCATCTGTTTTGGTGACCAGCATAAGCCGCTGTACCCGTCTTTGTCCGCCCACCGGAATTACCATTATGCCCGGATCTGCAAGTTGATCGATGAGGTATTGCGGAATTTCCGGCCCCCCGGCAGTTACAATTATGCGATCATAAGGAGCATTCTCGGGCCATCCCATGGTGCCGTCATCCAGCTTGAGCTGAATGTTAAAATACCTCATATCGAAAAGTAATTTGCGGACAGTGATAAAAAGCTTGCGAATCCGCTCAATGGAAAAAACATCGGCCCCCATCTCAGCCAGAACTGCGGCCTGATATCCTGAACCGGTGCCGATCTCAAGCACCTTATGTCCCGGCTTAATCTTGAGCAATTCAGACATGGCGGCAACAATGTACGGTTGGGAAATAGTCTGGCCTTCACCAATCGGCAGAGCGCTGTCGGAATATGCGCGTGAAGCAAGGGCGTCCTGCACGAACAGGTGGCGCGGAACTTTACGCATGGCATCAAGAACATTTTTATCGACCACTCCCCGGGCCGCAATCTGTTCATCCACCATCTTCAATCTGGAACGCTTAGGATCTATACGCACTTATCCCCCATCAGGCATTCAACATGAAATACCTGAAAATAAATTTTGAACGATGAACATCTCCGGGCCGATCACCACCGCAGATTAATTCATTGTTTGCAGTTGAAAATCAGATTTTAGCGGTCAAGTCAACCTGAATGGCCCAAATTAAGCTTTAAACCTGTTTTTTCCACATACATCTTGACACTAAAGCAACATAAAGAGAGATTAAAGTAAGGACAAAAGGAGGACCACATGCTGAAAGTTGACGATCTTATGACTACGGAACTTTTCACCCTAAGCCAATCAGATAATTTAAAAATGGCAAGGTCACTCATGGACCTGCAGCGCATCAGACACATACCCATTGTGAATGATAAACGGGAATTTATCGGACTTGTTACCCACAGGGATATTCTGCGGGCCACTATTTCACAATTAGCGGACATTGATCCGGCAACTCAGGGCGAAATAGATTCCGGCATTCCTGTAGGGGAAATAATGCGTACTGACATCAAAACAGTATTAGCCGACACTTCCCTGAAAGAAGCAGCACTAATGTTGCTGGACCATAAATACGGTTGCTTTCCGGTGGTCAATGAAAATAATGGGTTAATCGGCATCCTGACTGAGGCTGACTTTCTAAAACTGACCATAAGTCTGATGGATGCATTGGAGCGAAACGACGATTAAAAAAAACCTCCTCCTGAAAGATACTCAGGCATGATGCCTTCAATATCTTTCGTGTAGTCAAAAAAAAAGGACTTGAGTTTTACGCTCAATTCCTTTTTTTTGAATGCTACCCTTAAAATTCCCGGTCCAGCAAAAGATGTGAAAAGTACCCGGTCACAAAAGCAACATAATAGGGCATCAATGTCGAAAGCGGCTGCCCGTAAACATAATATGGCAGAGCAAGCATAGGCATGGGCACCAGCAACATCGCCCACCATGTGTGGGTCCAGCCGCGATGTGCACTGACACCGGGTAGCATGGCAAGAACTCCAAGATAAGCAGCCCATTTAAATTTATCCAGATAGATCAAAGATAAGGACATTATAAGCATTGCAGAATAAAATATTCTTTTACCCTTTGAATCAGTATCGATATCCGGGAAAAGAGCACCTAACGCACAAATAACAAACAGCGAAACAACCTGCTCAGGATCAATGACATATAGCCCGATATTAACCAATCCCAAAAGCACCACTGTTCCGGCAACAACGGAACCACTGACATGAACCTTATATCCCGGCATTCTATAACTACTTATTTTTAATTGAAATAAACTTAAAGTAAAACATAAACTTTCTGTCCATGCATATATTTGAATACCGCCTCGCTGTCCATAATTTAGACCGCCTTGAATTACGGGGACGGATAATGACCAAACTATACGGACTTAATGAACTCTTTTAGGAGCAGCAAGCTGGATATATAAATAAAAAAAGCGCCATCCCTGTCCGGAATGGCGCTTAATTGTGATAAATGCAGAATCTCTACATGGATTCGTTTGCATCAAGCTCTTCGATCTGTTTGTCGATTTCCTTCTGCAATTTTTCGGGCAGGCCCATGATATCCACGTTGAGGAAGCCGCGTACAATGGTTGAGGTTGCTTCATCCTCATCCATACCGCGAGCCATGAGATATTCAATTTCTTCCTGTGCAATCTTGCCGACTGCGGCCTCGTGGGAAAGTTCCACGCCTTCCACTGTGCCTTCCAGTTCGGGAACAGCATGAATGCGTCCGCCGCCGAGAATGAGTCCCTGACACTCAATGTGGCCGCGTGCAGGAACAAAGTTACCCTGAATATGACCACGGGCAATGATAGTCCCACCGGTGGTGATGGTCCGGGAAATGGTTTCCGCCTTGGTGTTGGGTGCGTTCTGGATAATGCGGGTCCCGGTGTCGACATGAGAGCCTTCGGGAGCGACCAGAACAGAGTTGAAACGTGCAACCGCACCTTCGCCGTTCAGAAAAATAGTCGGGTAAGACTGGAGGTCTTTAACTTTTTTCATCAGCACATAGTTGTTGATGAGCGTTCCACCCTCTTCAACAACACCAACGGTGCGAGGACGCACGACAGTATTTTCACCCCAGTTATGAACCATGGTGAAGGTGAGCTTACCGCCCTTTTTAACATAAAATTCGGAAAGACCGAAATGTCCGCCTGAGAATTTATCATGGGCAGCAGCACAACCGGTAATAATGTGCAGCTCGGAATCTTCCTCAACAACCACGATATTATGGATGTTCTGCCCGGAGTTTTCAGCTTTGAGAAACAGACAGGACTGCACAGGCTTTTCAATCTTTGCGCCTTTTTTGGTACGCACAAAGTATCCGCCGTGCAGATTGTCTGCAGCGTTGCGGGTAAACTCGTCCTTGTCTTTGTCAATGAGATTGAAGTAGTAGTCCGGCAGGCCGTCATATTTATCAAGGGCCTTTTTAATGTCCATGACTTCAACATCTTTATCATTGCTACCGCAGTGTACGTTGGAGTGATCAACCTGCATAAAGGTGGCGCTGACATCCTTGGCGTCAACATCAACGCCTGCCATGATCAGCTGCTCTTTTTCTTCAGCTCCAATTGAAGAAAGATCTTCAATTACTGCGTGCTCCAGCCCTTCAAATTTAAAATCGTTCAGATCAATTTTTTTCATGATATTACTCCGTGGATTTACACTGCTAGTTCAGGCATTTCACGCATTCTTTGTATCCGTACTTGCGGATGTGCTCCAGAATGTCACGAGGTCTGGCTTCACAGCAGAGGTGTCCGTTAAAAAGGACCTGTCCACGGTCAGCGTTGATGTAATCCAGAATGTGCCCGGTATGAGTGATAATCAGGCCGCAGGTTTTTGTGCCCTGCTTCATCTTCTGCTCTTTCATGCTCAAATCAAGCTGGGGTTTGATTTCACCATCGAGCAGGGTACGGACCATTTTACCGATGAGATGCATATTTTCCAGGTCAACACCGGATTCCGGCTCATCGAAAAGCAGCAGGCCAGGATTCTGGGCCATAAGCTGGAGCAGTTCAGACCGCTTGATTTCACCGCCGGAAAAACCGGAGTTGATATCACGGTCAAGAAAATTGGTCATATTAACCCGCTGGGCCAGCATCTCAACATCCACGTCAGAGCCGTTGCCGCACATCTTAACCAGATGACGGGTTTTCAAACCGTGGATGGTCGGAGGACGCTGAAAGGACATACCGATGCCGAGTCTGGCACGCTCGTAGATGGGGGCATAGGTAATATCTTCATCTTTAAAAGTAATTTTACCCTGAGTAACTTCATAATTTGTGAAACCCATGAGAGTCATGAGCAGAGAAGTTTTACCGGAACCGTTAGGCCCGAACAGAATGAAGGTTTCCCCTTCCTTTATATGCAGGTTGAGGCCTTTGATAACCTCTTTATCGCCGATATTGACGTGCAAGTCTTCTATCTTAAGCATTGAAATTCCTCACTTTATAAGCAAAAAGCCAAAAATGGAGTTATTTAGTCGAATTAAGTACGCCTTGAAGAGCTAATAAAATTCACATTTCAAGTCCAGAATAAATAATGATTAATTTCACAATATCCCAAGCGTGCCAGACAAAACGTGCTATGAAAAATGGTAACTACTCAGCAAAAGTCAAGATGCAAAAAATAAAAACTCAAATTTCCTGACTACAACGATTTACTTCAAAGCTGATTATGACTAACTTGATAGCTCATTTTTTCAGGAGATATTTTTATGGCTAAAAAGAAAATGAATTCCCTTTCCGATCTGAAAGGGTTAAAATTCAAAGAAGATAAAAAAGAAGAACACGTTCCTAAAGCAGTGCGTAAGGCACTGGAAGCGGTCAAAAAAAAGCCCGCTCCAGTTAAATCACAGGAAAAGCAAGTTGAAGTTGATGATGATCAGGCTTTCATGGACGCCATGATCGGGGTGGAGCGAATCGACAAATCTACAGTAGCGCTCAAGAAGCCAAAACCAGCACCGGCTCCAAAACAATCCGAAGATGATGAAGGAAAAGAATATTTAAGCAGTCTGATTTCCGGTAAAATTGAATTTGAGCTGGAATATACCGACGAATTCATGTTCGGCTTTGTACGCGGTACGGATACCAAGGTTTTCCAGAAACTTAAGATGGGTGCTTTCAGCTACGAATCACATATCGACCTGCACGGTATGAATTCCGAACAGGCATTCGACAACCTGCTCTTTTTCATCCGTGAATCTTTCCTGCAGGGCAAGCGCTGTGTACTGGCCGTAACCGGACGCGGCAAAAACTCCCCCGGCGGACATTCGGTGCTCAAACGTGAAATCCAAGAATGGCTGACCCGCGACCCGTTCCGTCGAGTGGTACTGGCATTCTGCACTGCTCAGCCCAAGGACGGCGGAGCCGGAGCTGTCTACATCCTGCTGCGCAAACAGAAGAAAGTTCAGGGCAAAGTCAAATGGGATAAAGGCATTAACTGGGGCAAAGAATTTTAATTTCGAAAAATAGCCGAAGTCCTGTTAGGCTGAATTAAGGATTAAGGCTAGTTTTCAAAAAATGATTTTAAATCCCAAGAACTTAGATGCAGTTTCACCGGGTAATATTCTGAACAGGTGATTAAAAAGGGCTGTCTGTGGAAATTTATGATAATCCGGATAGAATTAAGCTGGCCTTTGGAATTCCATTTTTCAATATAGATTTCAATGAGCTGATGCATGCTGTTGGGGAAAAAGCCGGGGCCAAAGAAAAAACCATGATCTTTGCGCCCTCTTTCCCGTGGCTGCTGGATTATGCAAAAGCACCGCACCTCTGCCCTGATTATGCTGATTTTATTCTTGCAACAGATTCAGAATTAGTAAACCTCGCGAAAAAATCTGATATCAAGCTGAAAATGCCCTTGGAGTACTTTGAACTCCCGGAACAGATCGCCCGAATCTGCGCCCACTACGGCTACAGCCTGCTCCACATATCCGAAACAGCCCTGAAAACCGATATCCTTGTCAGGGATGGATTCGTGCCCCTTTCATGGGATTTATTCACCCATTTCAAGACTACAGGTGAACTGGATGACATCGATGTGCAATCAATCATCGGAAGTGCCAACAACCTGCGCCCGGACATCGTACTTATCTCGGCCCGACCGGATTCAATCTGCTGCTGTCTACCGAAAATCTATGAACATATGCATGACTGCGTTCTAATCTGCATCCCGCAGGACGTCGATAAAAACCGTATCGCAGATAAAGTTGACAACATAATCACCCCGTTAATGCTCCTGCGTGAAGAGATAGATTTACTGGATGAAATCAAACAGACCGCATCGCTCGCCCTGCAATCTTCAATCAGAACTGACGAAACCTGCATCCCGGCAAAAATTGAAATTTCTGGAACACTGGATGCAGGACTAATCCCGGACCTGCTCCGTACCGGAACCCGCATGCTGGATCGAAACTTCTCACCCGCTCTTGATTTATCCAATACTCACGCGGCATCCGTCAAAGGAATGGAAGCCCTTTGTTTCTTGGGCCGCAAATTCCATGAAGCCGGGAAGAAAATAACAATCAGCAAAATCTCACCGGCGCTGAGCAATAATATGCACCGCTCAGGTGCTATGTATTTCTTTGCTGATGTTCCGGGTATCCAGAGCAGATTCTAAACTGATAATTCCTACGAACGCAAAGTATCAACTACAGCATATTCACCGGATCAAGGTCCATTGTAATACGGATCTGTTTTTTATCTGGATTGCGGCGCAATATTTCTGCATAAAGTTCACGCGTTTTCAGCCAATCATCAGACTTGAGCAGACAATTGAACCGCTTGCGGCCGCGCAACTGAGCCAGAGGTGCAGGAACCGGCCCCATAGCCATAATACCTGCCTCCTTTGCTGCCTCACGGATATGGCTAAAAAACGGTGGGCAGAGATGCTCCCCTTCCCAACCCATGGGATGGCTGATACGAATCAAGGTTAATTTGGTAAATGGAGGATAGCGGAACCTGCGCCGTTTTTCGATTTCCTTCTCAAAAAAAGTTTTGTAATCAGCTGAAGTGACTGCTCCCCAGATAGGATTCTGGGGGTTACGGGTTTGAATGATGACCTCACCCGGCTTATCTCCCCGCCCTGCGCGTCCTGAGACCTGCACCAGCAACTGAAAAGTACGCTCTGCGGAACGATAGTCCGGCAGATTCAAACCGAGATCGCCCTCGGAAACAACTACCAGCGTCACGCCGGGGAAATTATGTCCCTTAGAGAGCATCTGAGTGCCTACCAGCACCTGTGCATCACCACGGGCAAAACTCTTCAGGATTTCATCCAGTCTTTCCTGTCTTCGTGTGGAATCGCGGTCCATGCGTAAAATTTTGGTTTCCGGTGGCAGAGCCTTGGCAACCTGCTCCTCAAGACGCTCAGTTCCTCCTCCCAGAGGCATGAGATTGCTGCCGCCGCAAGTGGCACAAGGCAAAGGGAAATGGTAGGCATTGCCGCAATAATGACATATGACCCGTTCCCGAGCCTTATGGTAGGTCATACTGACATTGCAATGCGGACACTTAAACGGTTCCTCACAATCAGTGCAATAAATAAGAGGTGAAAAACCGCGGCGGTTAAGCATGACTACCGCCTGTTCCCCTTTTTCCACTACTTCTTTCAAACGGGCTTCTGTTTCCGGTGCAAAGGGTTGTTCCGGATTTTTAATGTTACTGGTATCGACCACTTTTACCATCGGCAGAACTGATTTACCTACCCGTTTTTCCATGGAGATAACATCAAATGCACCCTGCTGTGCAGCATGGAAGGTCTTGATATCCGGAGTGGCCGAACCGAGCACTAAAAGGCTTCCGGTCATATGAGCCAGAACATAAGCAACCTCTTTGGCCTGATACGGCAGCCGCTCCTCCTGCTTATAAGATTCGTCGTGCTCCTCATCCACAATAATAAGACCGGGATTACGCACGGGAAGAAATAAAGCCGAGCGGGTCCCCACTATCAGTGCCGGACTTTCATCCTCGGCCAAGGCTCGAAAAATAGCTTCTTTACGTACCGGGGTCTGGTAGCCATGATAGAGGTATTTACGCGTTTCAGGAAACAACGGGCAGAGACCGTTCCACAAAGCATAAGCAAGTGCAATCTCCGGAACCAGTACTATAACAGACTTGCCCTGCTCCATGCATTTACGGGCTGCGGTCATGTAGACAAGGGTCTTGCCGCTTCCGGTTATGCCATGCAGCAATTTGACAACGCCCTTCGGTTCTTCGAGAGCGCAAAGCAATTCATTAATAGCCCCCTGCTGCTGCTCTGAAGGCACAAAATCCCATTTAGGTCCGGTAGCCACACATTTTTCAGCCGGATTGCGTTCTTCCTCAGGAGGAGGGCCTATTTTGACCAGTGAATCAGAATGAAGTTTCTTGATCACTCCGGTAGTCCAATCGCCCATGATATTTTTCAGAAAACCTTTCTCACGGGGACCGTTTTCAAAAAGAAACTCCAGAATCTGTAGCTGGCGGGCAGCATTAGGACGCACCGGCCACGGAGGATCGGAAGTAAGGCTGACGTATTCCTCTTTTTCAATGGAAGAAGGCAGGCTGACATTCATCCGCCTTTCGTTATAAATATGAACCAACTCCATTCTGCGCTCGGAAGACAGGCGGGCGATATCAAGGGCTTTCAGCCGGGCAGGAAAAGAACGGTCAGAGACCTTGAAAGATACTTTGGCGCTACGGAACCGTTTGGGAACAACATTTTCCAGCACCTTACCCAGAGGCTGCATCTGACGGGCACCGATATTGCGGTAAAGCTTGAAATGGTTTGAATTTAAAAGCGGTTCCCGCTCCAGAGGCCAGATTATGGATTTGAGTTCCACATTTTCCGGCGGAATTTCCACTGTTTCAATAAGAAAAGCCACCCGCACTGAACGTCCCAAAGGAACAAGCACCCGCTGCCCTTCCATCAATTCAGGAAGGTCGGCGGGTGCTTCGTATGTGTAAATTGAATATGGCGGGCTGGCGAGGCATGCCTGCCAGAGTCTAGTCATTACTATTCTTTACCCGGTTTGAGACATTTTTTCAGAAATTCATAAACCCTGCCACCGGGGATCCCGCATCCTTTGGCCTTTTTAATGGCTGCAGGAGCAAATTCCGCCGGGGAAAACTTCTTGCGAATACTCTTCCACTGTACCCTGAAATCAATTTTCTCATCGCCTAGCTTAATGATTCCGGTATGCGGAAGCATAAAACCGGCAAACTTTGAATAAGTGCCGAAAGTAATTTCGCATTGCGGACCTAAGACTATCTTAAGTGGTGCAAAATCTTCATTATTAAACCAGATCTGCGGAGAAGAATCATCTCCCTGCTCCGCACCGAACACGAAAGCCGGGGTATCTTCATAAAATCCGTAACTTCTTGTGGAGTTGGAAACACCTATAGACTTCCAGTCTGCAACAGGATCATCCGGGGTCCAGAACTGCAATACTGAAACCGGCATTTCCGCCCCGGAAGGACACTGGGCGATAGTCTTGAAATATTGTCCCACGGACTTGGCCTCTACAGTGGCATTGCCCCCGGACTCAATAAAAGTCTGCTGCCAGTGATCGTGCCCGCGTTTGATTATAAGACGGGTTCCCGGTTCCGAAGGAAAGGTCAATTCCGCTTCAAATGAAGTCAGTGAGCCATAGTTACGGTACATGGCATCATTAATTACCTCATCAGACGGAAAAAAAGCCCTTGCCGGACTGCTGAAAAACAGGCTCACGGCAAGGACTGAAAGTACTACATAACTATTTAAATTCTTTACGAACAAGACAAAAGCTCCCGCAATCTGGATACAATATCATCACGAAGCCCCTCATCCTGAAGGGCAAAATAAATATTTGCAGTAAGATAATCCACCCAATCCCCGGCGTCAAACCTTTGTCCACGAAGTTTAACCGCCAGAAGCTTATTATCCTGAGCAAGTCCCTGCAGAGCATCAGTGAGCTGAATTTCTCCACCCACGCCCGGCTCCAGACTTTCCAGATGATCAAAAATCTCAGGCAGAAGAACGTAACGCCCTACTATCGCCAACCGCGAAGGGGCCTGACCGATAGCAGGTTTTTCAACCAGTGAACGGACCCGGTACATACCCGGAGCAAATTCTTCACCTTGGATAATACCATAGCGGTTGACCTTATTTTCAGGAACTTCAATAACGCCGACAACAGCCATATTCTCAGTACGGGCAGCATCAATAAGCTGCTTGATGCCAGGCTCAAGCCCGAACATCAGGTCATCACCGACCATAACGGCAAAAGGATCATTCTTGCATACTTCTTTAGCGCAAAGCACTGCATGCCCGAGGCCGAGCTGTTTTTTCTGACGTACGGAAATAATATTTACCATTTCCGCAACTTTCCTGACTTCCGCTAGGGCCTCTGTCTTACCGCCGCGCTTCAACACGTCTTCAAGGGAAAGGTTGTAATCAAAGTGGTCTTCAATGATCTTCTTGTTCTGGTTATTAATAAAAATAACATCAGTCAGTCCGCTGGACATGGCCTCTTCCACCACATGCTGCACAACGGGTTTCTTGAAAATGGGCAGCATTTCCTTGGGAATGTTCTTGGTGGCAGGCAATGATCTTGTACCCCATCCAGCAACCGGAACAATAACTTTCTTGATGACCATTGATCATATCTCCTTGAAATATTGGGTGCTTCTGCAGCTATTAAACTAATTGTCAGCGCAAATGTTCTTCCAGAACTTTTGCAAGCTCGGAAGTATAAGAATCAACCTTGGAACTGTCTTCTGCTTCAACCATCACTCTGGCAACAGATTCAGTTCCTGAATAACGCAGTAGAACTCGCCCTTTTCCGGCCAATTCATGCTCAACCTGCTTAAGGGCTTCCTGCACAGCGGGAACCTCTTCAAAGGGCCTTTTCCGCTTAACGTGAACATTCTGTAATTTTTGCGGATAAAGTTCAAGCAATCCGGAAAGCTCGGAAAGCGGTCTGTTCTTCACACACAGTATACGCAATAACTGCAAGGCTGCAAGCAGCCCATCGCCTGTGGTGCTGAATTCTTTAAAAATAAGATGGCCGGACTGCTCTCCGCCCAGAATAGCTCCTTCACGGCGCATGGCTTCCACCACATAACGATCCCCGACCGGAGTACGCAACAGGGAACCGCCCTTTTCCTTCATAAAATTTTCAAGAGCCATGTTACTCATGACCGTGGCCACAAGCATGTTGCGGCTAAGCTTTTCCCGCTCCATAAGATCAGCGGCACACATGGCCATGATGACGTCTCCGTCAAGGACCTGCCCCTTCTCATCAACAACGATCAACCGGTCAGCATCACCATCAAGGGCCAGCCCGATGTCGGCATGCTCTTCCACTACCCTTTGCCCCAGAATTTCAGGATACAGGGATCCGCATTTGTCATTGATGTTCAGACCGTCGGGCTTGTTACCTATACGGACAACCTCCGCCCCGAGTTCCTCGAACATATGACCGAGGCTGTAGGCAGCTCCGTTGGCACAATCAAGAACAAGCCTGACTCCGTTCAAAGTCATATTCTGTGGAAAGCTGTATTTAAGATAAACGATGTAACGTCCGCGAGCGTCATCAATCTTGAATGCACGGCCCACTTTCTCTGCCTGCGGATAATCCCACTGAGTGTCCTGAGACATAACCATTTCTGCAATTTTATCTTCAACCTCATCAGGAAGCTTGTAGCCGCTGGCATCAAAAAACTTGATACCGTTATCCATGAACGGGTTGTGGGAAGCGGAAATAACAATGCCGAGATCTGCACGCATGTTACGTGTCAGAAAAGATACGGCCGGAGTCGGCATAGGCCCGACCTGAAAAACATCCATACCCATGGCACAAAGCCCGGAAGTAAGCGCAGACTCAAACACATATCCTGAAAGGCGGGTATCTTTACCGATAATCACTTTATGGCGCTGATTTCCGTTCCTGAAATATGAACCGGCTGCAAGGCCCATACGCAGGGCAACTTCAGCTGTCATTGGAAATATATTTACCTGACCGCGCAAGCCGTCAGTGCCGAACAAACGTTTATTCATCCATCTCTCCGAAAATATACAGACCGTTCATCAATGCGCATCCGGCGCCGGTCTTGATATAGTTACAGTTATTGCTTCAGGCTTTCTCTTTTGCACAGCACAACCTTTGGGCAGGCTAACTTCGTAAGGAACGACATTATCACCTTCTGGAATTGTCGTGCTCAAATCGATTGAAGCAGTAATCTCATCTCTGAATCCATTTTTCCTGAAAAAAGGCTTAGGTCCTTCTACAAGCAGCCTGACGTAATTCTGACTGGCGGTAAAGTCAATATCATCCGACCCCAAAATATAAAGAGGAACCTTGACCCACATCTTGCCGGAACGAACCGCAAAATCGAGATTAACACTAACCAGACCGGGGGTAGATTCCACAGTCTCCGGTAATTGCAGGGGAACTTCCCCACGCCAGAAACCGGGAGAATCAGTATCCAGCATAATCGGCTGGGTTTTGACCTGCGTAATCTTTTTCAGCACAGAAGCAGGACCGCGCAGGTCAACCTCTTCAGGTTCGGCAAATTTCTTCTTCAGGGTATAGTCACGGTGCAGGTCTCCTTCCCATACCGGGATAACACTGACCCTCTTTGTAACAAACATATCCATGACCAGATTAATATGTGAAGGGTTAATCTCAACAACCTCAAGCGCACTTCCCAGACCTAAATTTTCCGGAACAATGTTGACAGGGTTATTACCCACGACAAGATGTCCTGTATCCAGCGAATAAGCTATTTTTTTGGTATCAAGATTACGGATAAGACCTTTAGGACCGCGCAGACGCACGGAAACCTTACTGATCATCCCTTCGCGGATAATCATACCCTGCGGGGGATTGACTATCTCCAGCGGAAATTCCACCCATGTCTCAACAAGATCACGCCCGGTAACCAAATACCAGGTCAAAAGAGCCATCATGAGGGCCATTGCGGCTATTTTCCAGTGCTGTGTTTTCATACCATTAAGTCAATACGTTTTTGAGGACTCTTTTAAGCCTGACCATATCAAGGCTTGTAGTCAATTTACCACCGATTGCAGCAGAAATAGTACCGCGCTCCTCGGAAACAACAAGGGCAATGGCATCAGTCTCCTCGCTGATCCCAAGGGCTGCCCTGTGCCGGGTGCCGATGGAACTCTGGCGGGTAGGGACCTGTGCCAGCGGCAGAATACAGGAAGCAGCTACAATCTTGTTGGATTGAATAACCACCGCCCCGTCATGCAACGGAGTGTCCGGCCAGAAAATATTAACCAGCAGTTGCTTGCTGACCCGGCCATTTATTTCGATCCCTTTTTCAAGAATATCACCAAGGGGTACGTTCTTCTGAATAACCAGCAAGGCCCCGATTTTCTGACGGGCCATGGAATCCATGGCGGAGCAGATTTCATCGATCACCGCAATCTCGAAATCCTGTTTACGCCAGAAACGCCCTGCTCCCATCTGGGCCAGTCCTTTACGTATATCCCTCTGAAAAAGAACGATAATTACAAGGAAGATAGAACTTAAAAAATTCGTCAGCAACCAGTTCAGTGTATAGAGGCCGAAAACATCAGAAAGGTAGTAGACAAGCAGAACCAGCAAAAGTCCCCAGATTACCGCAGCAGCACGGGTTCCGCGCACCAGCAGGATGATGTAAAAATAGACAATAGCCACCAGACCTATGTCCAGCAGCTCTTTCCAGGAGATTTGAAAGCCCAGAAATTCAAACATCAATAATCCCCGCAGATCTCCTTTACTATCTTCAAAGTCTGGCTGGTCAGCCCAACCTCATGCACCCTATGGATGGGAACCCCGCGAGCTGCTAAAACAGCAGTGGCAGCCTGAGTCGCATTCTGCCGCTCATCCGATTCCAATCCCAACAATTTACCCCAAAGTGACTTGTTTGAAAGCCCCATATAAACCGGGAAACCCAATTCCATAAACCGATCAATTCGGCGCAGAATAGCCAGATTATGCTCTAGGGTTTTCCCAAAACCAATACCGGGATCAATCACTATATGACTTTCGGGTAAGCCTGACTTTATGAGTTTTTCAAGACTTTTTTCAAAAAAACTCAAAATATCTTCTATTACATTATCATAAGTCGGCGACAATTGCATCTGCTCCGGGCTACCCTGACTGTGCATGAGCACATAACCCGGCTTGAGGTCGGCTACTACCTCCAGCAAGGTTGGGTCCTGGGAAAATGCCGAGACATCATTCACAATTGCGGCCCCGGCCTCTATGGAAGCACGGGCCACCCCGCTTTTAACCGTATCAACAGAAACCACATAATCACGGCTCAATTCCTTGATTACCGGGATTACACGAGCCAGCTCGTCTTCCAAAGAAACGGGATCGGCAAATGGCCGTGTGCTCTCACCACCCACATCAAGAATATCCGCCCCCTGTTCAGCAAGCAGGCGGCCATGCTCAATAGCCTGCCGCGGATCATAGTTCTTTCCCCCGTCATAAAAGGAATCAGGGGTAACATTAACAATACCGGCAATAAAAAAAGGGGCAGGGCCTAACACCCTGCCCCCATTTATGGTCCAAGAATAATTACGGGACATAAATCCTGAATCCTTATTCGGAACTTTTTTTATCTTCAGAAGCTTCAGGCTCTTCAGCTTTGTCTTCTTTATCAGTCTCTGCAGGTTTATCTGAGAGCTTGAATTCATCTTCAGTATTTTCTGCCTGATCTGGAGTCTGCTCTTCAAAAGCAAACTCACCCTTTTCAGCCTCTTCGTCCTGCTCAGACTCGACAACAGGAGTGTAGCCGGGTTTGGAAGTTGAGCCGTACGCCCTCGAGGCAGAAGCAGGTTTTGAGGGAGTTACGGTTTCAAGAGGAGGAAGCTCGCCGCCGGTCATGAGTATATCGAGATCGTTGCCGTCGATAGTCTCACGCTCAAGCAGGGCTGCGGAAACAGCATGCAGAGACTTTTCATTATCGGAAAGGAGTCTGTTAGCGGTTTCGTAAGCGGTATCAATAATCCGTCTGACCTCGGAATCAATGAGGCGTGAAGTATCTTCACTGAAGTCCTTGTGCTGAACAAGTTCTTTGCCGAGGAAAACCTGATCCTGACTTTCACCGAAGGTCATGGGACCGAGTTTTTCGCTCATACCCCATTGGCAGACCATGGAACGGGCCATCTTGGTGGCGCGCTCAATATCATTGCTGGCCCCGGTGGTAACCTGATTGAGAATCAGTTCCTCAGCCACTCGCCCGCCGAGCAGCATAACCAGAGTATCTTCAAGATATGCTTTATTGTAATTATGGCGGTCATCCACGGGCAGCTGCTGGGTCACACCCAGAGCACGGCCACGGGGAATAATGGTAACCTTGTGAACAGGGTCGCAGTTCTCAAGCAGTTTAGCGATGAGAGCATGACCGGCTTCATGATAAGCAGTGGTCTTTTTATCCTCATCGGTAAGAATCAGGCTGCGGCGTTCGCGGCCCATGAGGACTTTATCTTTGGCTTCTTCGAAATCAGCCATTTTGACATAGTCCTGATTATTCTTAGCTGCATACAGAGCTGCCTCGTTAACGAGGTTTTCAAGGTCCGCACCGGAGAATCCGGGAGTACCGCGGGCTATGACATCAAGGTCAATTTCACCGGCAAGAGGAGTTTTACGGGTATGAACCTTGAGGATATGTGCACGGCCCTGAACATCCGGAGTAGGCACGACAACCTGTCTGTCAAAACGACCGGGACGCAGGAGCGCGGGATCGAGTACATCAGGTCTGTTGGTTGCCGCAATGAGGATTACCCCTTCGTTGGACTCAAAACCGTCCATTTCAACCAGCAACTGGTTCAAGGTCTGTTCACGCTCATCATGTCCGCCACCGAGACCAGCGCCACGCTGGCGCCCGACAGCATCAATTTCATCAATAAAGATAAGGCAGGGTGCATTTTTTTTACCCTGTGCGAAAAGGTCACGCACACGGGAAGCACCGACACCTACAAACATTTCAACAAAATCGGAACCGGAAATGGAAAAGAAAGGAACACCTGCTTCACCGGCAACTGCACGGGCAAGCAAAGTTTTACCGGTACCGGGGGGGCCCACCAGCAGCACACCTTTAGGGATTCGTCCGCCAAGACGGGTGAATTTTTTAGGCTCGCTAAGGAACTGAACAACCTCGGAAAGTTCATCCTTGGCTTCGTCAACTCCGGCAACATCATCAAAAGTTACGCGAGCTGTTTCTTCATTTATCATCCGCGCACGGGAACGCCCGAAAGACATGGCACCGCCACGGCCTCCACCGCCTCCCTGCATCTGACGCATGAAGAAAATCCATACCCCGACCAGAAGCAGCATGGGAAACCATGATATGAACAGGGTCATATACCATGGAGCCTCTTCTTCAGGCTCGGCCACAACTTCAATTTTGTTTTTGAGCAGATGTTGTACAAGGGCCGGATCATCGGGGTTATAAGTGACGAAACGTTTGTCACCAACCATTACCCCACTCATCTTCTGCCCCTGAATCTTTACTTGAAGGACTTCTCCTTCATCGACCCTGCTTAAAAAGTCGGTGTAGGAAAGTTTGAGCTGGGAAGTCTGCGGCTGATTGAACAAATTGAATAAAACAATCATTACCAGCATAATGGTTACCCAGACCAAGAGATTCTTGGCAAAACTATTCAAAGTCAATCTCCTTAGATATGCGTCCGGTCTGCCAGAGCCTGTCAATATGCGGCAAGCACCGGACTGTATTTACATTTTTTCTACAGTTTCAATCAGGTATTAATAAGACTAATTCGGGAAAAGGCAAGTCATATTCAAAAATATTATTATGCTTGCCCTTTGCCATCAAAATTGTTAGCCCTTTTTTCTTCAAAGCGGAAGTGTATCGTAACCGGTGTTGCGCCTGGACTTCAAATCCAGTGGACGGGTTAACCCTCGTCGGTAGGTTCGACTCCTATACACTTCCGCCATTTTATTTCAGCCTAAATCTATTTTTTTCTCAGCTCTCCGCCCAGAGAGACCTTTCGCAACAGAATCCAAATTTATTAAACTGTTATTTATTTTAGAAATGTCCGCCATCTATCAGTGGACGATAAAGATTTTCCTGCGATTCCATCCACAAAGAATAACCTTGGTCGGACTCTTCTACTTTATAAAAAAAATCTTCGAAATCGGCACCATTAGGCAGGTCAAACGAGATTGTACTGGTCATCATCGAATTTTTCCACTCCTTGGACTCCTCATCGTATTCACGACCCCAATTGATAATGTTACTCATGGTAACTTGAGTGGAATCTTTTACCTTTTCCATTTTATTAAAAACCAGAGGCCTCTTTTTATACAAAACGACATTTTCTTTGCTTTCAAATGCCTTGGGCAGCATTTCTTCATATATGCAATACAATTCCGGATCTTTGCTCATTTTTTGCGTCCCTTAAATATGTTACGACTACTATCCTCTCATTAATCCATCATCGCCTTCCCAGCAACCCCCATGACTGACAATAAAAAAACCGGAATCCGACAGTAAAACTATCAGATCCCGGCTTTTTAATTTTTTTTGCAGACTGAATCTAACTATCCAGCCAAGCCTTGAGTTCGCTGATCTGCGCGTCAACAGATTCCGGTCCGGTGCTACCGGGGGAAACCCTGCGTTTAACAGCCGCTTCGTAAGAAAGAACCTCATATACATCTTCTTCAATCTTATCAGAAAACTCTTTGAGTTCTTCAAGGCTCATATCTTCAAGGCCCCTGCTCAGCGCTTCTGCTCCGGCAACAGCTGAACCGGTGATATGATGCGCTTCGCGGAAAGGAATACCTTTACCCACGAGGTAATCAGCCAGTTCGGTCGCATTGAGGAAACCCTTTTTCAATGCAGCTTCCATGTTATCAGGATTGAAACCCATGGCATCCATCATATCAGCCATGATCACCACGGAAGCATGCACGGTCTTATCACAGTCAAAGAAAGGCTCTTTGTCTTCCTGCATATCACGGTTATAGGCAAGCGGGAGACCTTTACAAGTGGTCATCAGTGAGAAAAGATCTCCGTAGACGCGTCCGGTCTTGCCACGCATGAGTTCGCAGACATCGGGATTCTTTTTCTGGGGCATGATTGATGAGCCGGTGGAAAATTCATCCGGAAGCTTGATGAAACCGAAACAGGGGTTGGCCCAGATGATCATTTCCTCGCAGATGCGGCTCAGGTGGATCATGATCAAACTTCCGGCAAACATGGCTTCCATTACAAAGTCACGATCGGAAACAGCATCAAGGCTGTTGCGGAAAGTTCCTTCCATACCAAGATATTTAGCGGAGGCAGCAGGATTAAGCGGGTAGGTGGTTCCTGCCAGAGCGGCCGCACCAAGCGGGGAGACATTTGCTCTCCTGATGCAGTCGACGACCCTGCTGTGGTCGCGCTTGAACATCCATGCGTAAGCCAGCATGTGGTGTGCAAGGCTAACAGGCTGTGCAGGCTGCAAATGAGTATAACCGGGGAGCAGCACATCCCTGTTTGCATCAGCCTTGGCTGTGAAAGATGCGATCAGCTTTTCAAGGGCTGTTTTCCATGCATCCAAAGAGCGGAGCACGTGCAGACGGAAGTCAGTAGCGACCTGATCGTTACGGCTGCGCCCGGTATGCAGCTTACCGCCCACAGGTCCGACAATCTCGGTCAGCCTGCTTTCGATATTCATATGGAGATCTTCCATCTCCTTTTTCCATTCAAATTTACCGGATTCAATCTCTTCCAGCACCTGATCAAGGCCTTTGACCAGAGTTTCGGCTTCTTCGGCGGTCAATACGCCCTGCTCTGCCAGCATCTTGGCATGAGCCTGAGAGCCGGAAATATCTTCGCGATACAGGTTCTGGTCGTAGCTTACGGATTCAGTGTAATCTTCAACAGACTGCGCGGTCTTGGCTGCAAATCTGCCGCCCCATAATTTATTATCTGCCATTATGAGCCTCTTTCGCCTCCGGCGGCTGGGGAAGGGAAACTTTTGCAAAAGTTTCCCTTCCCCAGACCCCATCCCTTCAAAACCTTTTGATAGGGCTTCGCCACCGGGGTCATAAATTTATGTGGAGAAGTAAAATTCTTATACCCACGTTCAAGCAGTATTACTTTTATCAAAGAAAAAGCCTGTCGTCAGCGGTTGTGCCGGGAACAGGCTCAATATTTAAAACCCGGACGAACTCACGTCCGTCCGGGCAATTCAGAACGTTACTAATCTACGTCTTCGACGTCGCCTTCCTTGATCCATTCGGAGCCGGAAGAAGTTTTGCCTTTGAGACGCAGGCCCACCAGCTTGATAAAGCCTTCAGCATCTTTCTGGTTGTATACTTCGTCTTCTTCGAAGGTAGCGAGATCTTCACGATACAGGGAGTAAGGAGACTTACGGCCTTCGGGAATCGCGTTACCCTTGTAGAGTTTCAGTCTTACGGTACCGGTTATAGTCTTCTGGGTTTCGTCGATCATGGCCTGAAGTGCAACACGTTCAGGAGCGAACCAGAAACCGTTGTATATCATTTCAGCATACTTGGGGATCAGACTGTCACGCAGGTGCATGACTTCACGGTCCATGCAAAGGCCCTCGAGGTCACGATGAGCTATGTGCATGATAGTTCCACCGGGAGTTTCGTAAACGCCACGGGATTTCATACCCACGAAACGGTTTTCAACCATATCCACACGGCCGATACCGTGCTTGCCGCCCAGTTCGTTGAGTTTTTCAACCAAAGCTGCAGGAGAATACTTGGTGCCGTTAATTGCAACAGGATCACCCTTTTCGAAATCAATAGTGATGATTTCAGCTTCATCCGGTGCCTGCTCAACGGGACGGCAGTAACGATAAGACTCGGGGGAAGGAGCATTCCAGGGATCTTCCAGCTCTGCACCTTCAAAGCTTACGTGCAGCATGTTGGCATCCATGGACCAAGGCTTCTTGCGGGTGTTGGGAATTTCAATGTCGTTAGCTTCTGCGAACTTCATGAGGTCGGTACGGGACTTGAGATTCCATTCACGCCATGGAGCGATATGTTTAAGCTTGGGATTCA
Source organism: Maridesulfovibrio sp. (assembly GCF_963678865.1). Taxonomy (NCBI): domain Bacteria; kingdom Pseudomonadati; phylum Thermodesulfobacteriota; class Desulfovibrionia; order Desulfovibrionales; family Desulfovibrionaceae; genus Maridesulfovibrio; species Maridesulfovibrio sp. The sequence goes on from NZ_OY787459.1 coordinate 632,692, forward strand.
TGCCCATGCCGCCGAGTTCAAAACGAACCTGATCGTTACCTTTACCGGTTGCACCGTGAGCAAGGGCCTGAGCACCTTCCATTTCGGCAATTTCAACCATTCTTTTAGCGATCAGGGGACGGGCAATGGAAGTTCCGAGGAGGTAGCGTCCTTCATAGATAGCTCCAGCGCGGAACGCAGGAAAAATAAAATCACGGGCGAATTCTTCACGAAGATCTTCAACAAAAGCTTTTGTCGCACCGGTCCTGAGGGCTTTTTCCTCAATACCGTCAAGTTCTTCGCCCTGACCGAGGTCAGCGGTAAGGGTGATAACTTCGCAGTTGTACTCCTGTTTAATCCATTTAAGGATAATAGAAGTATCCAGACCGCCGGAATATGCCAGTACTACTTTTTCAATTTTGCTCATTTTTATAAATCCTTCAAAAAATTATATTACTCAATAGTATGCATGTGCGGCACAGCCTGCACAGGTCCGAGCAGTTTTTCAACTGCATCGTAATCCACTTCAATACCGTTAACAGCCCATTCAAGAATGGCTTTCTGCATATGCAGTCTGTTTTCAGCCTGATCAAAAATAATTGATCTGGGTCCGTCCAGCACTTCAGCGGTTACTTCCTCGCCGCGGTGTGCAGGCAGGCAGTGCATAATCTTGCAATCAGGATCAGCATGCTCGAGAAGTTTTTCATTTACCTGATAATCTGCAAACGCAAGTTCGCGTTTCTTCTGCTCTTCTTCCTGTCCCATGGAAGCGAATACGTCGGTATTGACGTAATGCGCGCCCTTGACGGCTTCCGCCGGATCATAACTCAAATTGATCTTGGCGCCCATGGAAAGAGCACGGGAAAGAATGTCATGGTCAGGCTCATAACCTTTGGGGAATGCCATAGTCAGGTAGAACGGAAAATAAATGGCAGCATTGATCCATGAATGAGCCATATTGTTTCCGTCACCGACCCATGCAACATGCACGTTTTTAAGATCGGGAGTCCTTTCGTAGATAGTCAGCATGTCGCTCAGCACCTGACAGGGATGATAACGGTCTGTAAGGGCATTGATGACCGGAACTGAACCGCAATCAGCAAGAGTGCGCACTTTATCCTGACCGAAAGTACGAACAACAAGAGCATCCGCATACCGTGAAAGGACCTGCGCGGTATCTTCCAAAGGTTCGCTTCTGCCGAGCTGGGATTCTGCCGGGGTCATGAAAACGGAATGACCGCCGAGCTGCTCAATGGCAATATCAAACGAAACACGTGTACGGGTGGAAGCTTTCTCAAAAATCATGATAACGGTTTTCCCTTCAAGGGCGTTATTCCTGATTTTATTATCTTTGAGCTCTTTGGCGCGCAGCAGAAGCTGGCCCAGTTCTGAACGGGGAACATCATTGATTTTAAGAAGATGTCTGATCATCGTAAAACTCCAAATATATTTAAGGTGAGCCTTAACTGACAATGAAAAAAAGCAATCGGGAATTATTGCCTGTAAGACCCGCCATTGTAAACCATAAAGAATCATCATGGCCTAAAAAAAGGACCAAAAACGGGATTTACTCATGCGCAGCATATGGACAGCCCCGGACAGGACTATGCTGCAAAGAAACGGGCTGGCTTTAAATTATTGCCAACCCAAAGTTCGCTGTCGGAAAACAGGAGCCACGGATTCAACAGCTGTATCGGTAAGGGAATACATTTCCGGACCGTGATCATACCCCGCAAGGTGCAACATTGCATGCGCAAGAAGCCTTACAGTATGCTCTTCCGGCTGTTGACCGTAGAGCCTGGTTTCACGGACAAGTGTATCCACAGACAAAACTATCTCTCCTAAAAAATTATTTTTTTCCAGATCAGGAGCATCCGAAAAAGGAAAGCTGAGCACATTGGTCGGCCCCACGCACCCCAGAAATTCTTCGTTTACTTCTGCAATAGCGGCATCATTGACTATTTTAAGATCAAAGTCAAAACCTTCCACGCCAAGCACCTCAAGCAACATATCCGCCATATGCAGCAGTTCCCTCTTTGCAAGAGGGAAGTTAGCATCCGGGATACATTCAATGCTCAGATTTACGCCCATTATTTAGCGCCCTTGCACTCGTACGAGTCGTAGGCTTTTACAATCCGGGCAACCAGAGGATGACGGATAACATCAGATTCTTCAAACTTGATAAAACTGATCCCACGCACGTCATGCAGAATATTGATCGCATCAACCAGTCCGGAAGGATCACGGTTGGGCAGGTCAATCTGGGTTATATCCCCGGTAACCACAGCCTTCGAACCGAAACCGAGGCGGGTAATAAACATCTTCATCTGTTCCGGGGTAGTATTCTGGGCCTCATCAAGAATGACGAAAGCATTGGAAAGAGTCCGTCCGCGCATAAAAGCCAGCGGCGCAATTTCAATTATATTTTCCTCAATCATGTCCTGCACTTTCCCCATATCAAGCATATCGTACAGCGCATCATAGAGCGGGCGCATGTAGGGATTGACCTTATCAACAAGGTCACCGGGCAGAAAACCGAGTTTTTCCCCGGCCTCAACGGCAGGACGAGTCAGGATGATCCTGTTGACTTCCTTGCGCTGCAGGGCATAGACAGCCATAGCCACAGCAAGATAGGTTTTACCTGTCCCGGCAGGACCAACGGAAAAAACCATATCATTTTCACGTATTGCGGAAAAATAAGCCCGTTGGGTCAGAGTTCGCGGAGTCAAAGTCTTTTTCGGTGAAACCGCAAAGAGTTCGTCTCGGAAAATTTTAATCAGGTCGGCCTGTGGATCACGGCAGAGTATACGGTAGGCGGCCTCCACATCCTGCGGAAACACTTCCTTTCCGGACTTAAGCAATCTGTAAAGCTGGGTGAAAGACTTTGCCACCGGATCGATGAGCTCTTCGTTTTCAGCGATCAGCTGCAGGGAATTACCCCTACTCTCTATACGCACCCCGGACTGCCGTGAGATGAGATCAAGGTTGGAATTCTGGGCGCCGAACAGCACACTGGCCAGCCCAACATCATCAAACTCAAGTTTAACCCGAAACTTTTCTTTATCTGCCATTAATCATTTCCTGTTAATTTTTGGAGCATGGATACGGCAGGATTCAAGAATATGCAACTAATTAAGAGGTGACGCAAATCAGATACCTAAAAGATCGTCCACTGCGGCCAGAATAGCTTTGGCGTTAAACGGCTTGGTAAAAGTATATTTTACACCGAACATTTTTATCCAATCAAGAGAATCATAATTTGCGGAAGAGCTCCCGCCGGACACAGCGATAATCTTAACGTCCGGATTTTCCTTCATCAACTCGCGTACAGTCTGCACGCCTTCCTTTTCCGGCATAAAAATATCCGTGATAACCAGATCAATCAAATTGCTGTCATAGCCCTGTACAGCCTTAACTCCGTCTTCGGCTTCAGTAACAAGGTGCCCTTCTTTCTCCAGCATGGCTTTGAGGACCTGACGTGAAATGGGATCATCATCAACGACGAGAATCCGGGGCATATAAACTCTCCTTAACTTCCCAAAAAATTAATCAGACAATCTAAGACAGCAAACGCAAAAATTACAACGCAGCTGTCACGCTAGGATTTAACTGTTAAAAAAAAGATTTTCAAGACATTAAAGAAAAAAACTTAGTAACGTGCTTTGCGGCTTCCCTTAAAAATTTCATATTCCAAAAGACGGCATTCGATTTTGGCATTATAAAAAACCAGCCTTCTCGAGGCCTTCAAACCGATAAACTTCGCCAACTCAAGATTACCGGTAAAAATAAACCCCTTATACCCCTGACACTTAGCTTTAAAAAAGTCACCGATCGCAGTATATATTTTTTCAAGCTTGGTCCTGTTTCCAAGACGTTCACCGTACTCAGGGTTCATAATGATAACACCGCCACCGTCAGGGACTTCTGTGTCACGAAAATCGCAGACATCAAACTGGATATGGTGCTCCACACCAGCTGCACGGGCATTCTTTTTCGCCGCTTCAACAGCCTCCGGATCAAGGTCTGTAGCGATAATCTTACCCTCTATGGAATCACGCTCACGGTCCTCGGCATCAATACAAAGGTTATCCCAGTATTCCTGATTGTAACCGGGAATACGCATGAAAGCGTAATTATCACGCATCAATCCGGGAGCACCGTTCAAGGCTACAAGCGCAGCCTCAATAGCCAAAGTGCCGCTGCCGCACATGGGAGAAACAAAATTGCCACGACCGTACCATTTTGCAGCCCTGATCAGGGTTGCGGCCAGAGTCTCCTGCAAAGGTGCCTTATGCGGAAATTTACGGTAGCCCCGGCGGGAAAGAGGAACACCTGAAGTATCTAGATAAACAGTACATTCATCATCTTTCCAATGCAGAAAAACTACAATTCCGGACATATCAGGCCCGGAGGAAGGACGCCGGCCGCTCTTCTCGCGGATGCGGTCCACAATTGCATCCTTGACCTTGACGTTGGCAAAACGGGAATCATTTACGGTTTCAGTGCGCACAGACGAAGTCACTGTAAGATAACCGTCCGGTGAAATAATTTTTTCCCAGACCATATCCTTGACCTGATTGTACATCTGATCCGGGGTATCCGCTTTAAATTTTTTAAGCTGATACATTACACGGTGCCCGCAACGCACCCAGAGGTTAAGCCGCATACAGTCGTTCAGGGAAGCCTTGGTTTCCACCCCGGCAGGAAGCTCAGCCCGGATTTTAAAGCCGAGGCGTTCCATCTCTTCGGCAAGATAAGGACTGAAATTTTTAGGACAGGTAACCAGCACAATACTTTTACGTTCAAAATCCAGCATATAAACCTCACCGGGCAATTAAATTCCCTGAAATATATTTAATACGGGTAGTAGATCAAATTCATGCATACACCCTTTAACTCAATAAAAAAAGGCTCCACCAGTACGGCAGAGCCTTATAAACATAACCAGGCTAAACAACAAGCTCTTATTTTTTTAAAGACACCTGCATCTTTTCAAAATCAGCGAGTATCTGCTCATCCTTCTGAGGCGCAAACATGTTTACAAGCATAATGGTCAATAAGTTTGCAACAAAACCCGGCACAATTTCATACATGGTAGCGCCCAGCCCGGAATCCTTCCAGAAAACAAGAACCAGCGTTCCGACCACCATGCCGGAAAGCGCAGAAATCCAAGTTGTTTTTCTGCTGAACAGCGAAAAAAGAACTACAGGACCGAAAGCGGCACCGAATCCGCCCCAGGCATAAGAAACCAGCCCAAGGACAGTGTTGCCCGGAGTCAAAGCCATGCTCATGGCAATGATGGAAATAACCAGAACACATAGACGGCCCACGAGCATGAGTTCTTTTTCCGATGCGTCACGGCGCAGGATTTTCTTATAAAAATCCTCAGTCAGTGCAGAAGAAGAAACCAGCAACTGAGAATCGATAGTGGACATGATGGCAGAGAGAATCGCCGCCAGCAGGACACCGCCCACCCAAGGATTGAAGAGCTTGGAAATCATATAAATAAAGACTTTTTCCTGCTCCCCGCCATGAAGACCGTCAAACATCGGAATTGCAACCATACCGACAACAACCGCTCCGGCAAGAGAAATTACAACCCAGATAAGTGCTACTGCTGTAGCTTTGGGCAATTCTTTAATTGAACTGATGCCCATAAAACGGGTCAGGATATGAGGCTGTCCGAAATAGCCAAGACCCCAGGCCATGGTGGAAATGACCGCAATGATAGAGATAGGCGTTCCCGCACCGTTATGGAAAAGGCTGGTGGAAATATTCTTGGCCGCCATTTCAGCTTCAATGACAGAAATGCCACCATTATCAATTGTTCCAAGCAATGGGACAAGAACTATAGCAAAAAACATCAAACCGCCCTGAAAGAAATCTGTCCAGCAGACAGCCATGAATCCGCCCAGAAAAGTATAGGAAACAATTACTACCGCACCTGTGATAACGGCCACGGAGTAATCAATGTTGAACATGGACTCAAAAAGCTTACCTGCAGCCACCAGACCGGATGAGGAATAGATAGTAAAAAAGATCAAGATGATGACCGCAGAACCTACCCGCAAAAGGCTGGTAGGATCATTGAAACGCTTTTCAAAAAAGGATGAAATTGTAAGAGTATCGGTCAACTGGGTGTAAACACGCAGACGGGCGGAAACAAAAATCCAGTTCAAGGCAGTTCCCACAAAAAGACCGATTGCGATCCATGCTTCAGTCATACCGCCAAGATATATGGCTCCGGGCAATCCCATGAGCAGCCATCCCGACATATCACTGGCCTGTGCCGAAAGAGCCGTAACCCAGCCACCAAGACCTCGCCCGCCGAGGATATAGCCTTCAATATCAGAAGTTCGCTTGTAAAAATACCACCCCACAGCCAGCAGGAAAACCAAATAAACGCCAAAAGTAAGCAAAGTCTCAGTCTGAATCACAATAAATCCTTTTTTGATCAAGTAATAAAACAAAAACAACCTAAAACGTAAAAAGGGGCTACTATTTAACCATTCAGACTATTGTGTACAAGTTATTTTTTTTTAGCGCAGATTGTACGGTAACTTGAGCATAACGGATTAAATTATTCAGTTTTTGAATCAAAAAGATCATTATTTTCATTTGAAGTAATTCCATTTACGAAAAAAAGGCTAACGTACAGTACTATTAATTTGCAGCATGTAATTTTCATTGAAAACAACGCACGATATGGTCAAAGGATTCTAGTCAAATCAACTTGACAGCAATGGTCGGTTGCAAAGAAGATAAGCAACAGGAAATGCATAAATGCAAACTTTAAAACAAGGGGAAGACCTTGCTGCCACTAATACTTGCAGGCATAACCCTGCTGACGATAATCGGGATTTCAATCTATGCGAAAAAGAAAGGGCAAAGCGGATTCGGGGTCTTCTTCCTGCTCTACAGTATAATTTCCATACTCGTATACATTGTTACCCTGCCGGAAGGAAAACCATTCATGCCGGTGGATATTCTTGGGCAGATCGGGGTCATCGTCACTTCTATCGGCGTAATCGTTGCCCATGCCAAAGGTGCCAGAAAATTTATTTACGCCTTGCCCGGTTTAATAATACTTGGAATATCACTCTCCATCCACATGAGCAAAGTACCACCGCCACCGCAAAACGGGACCGCAGCAAACGGTACGGTAATCATGAAGTCAAACCAGACCCAAAAATAATGAAAAGCCCCTGCCTTGAACTTTCAAAGCAGGGGCTCCAAATTTTTTGCGTAATTCAACCATGGCCCTACTGAATCACCCTTCTTTCCGGATTCATCTTTTCAATCACATCATAAATCATTTCCGCAAACTTGCGCAGCCTTTGCGCGTATTGCTCATTGCCAACCTGCCCGGCATCCTGCTCAGCAAGAGTAGCTACAGCCTGTAACTGTACCGCTCCTTGCGCCAAAGTCATCTGCCCGGATTTCATTTCGTCTGAAATATATTTAACCTGATCCGCATATTTTTTTAAATGATTCATGCAGGCTATGGATACACAAGACCAAGCAAAATTCAAGATCTGTATTGCAAGGCGAAATAGGGGCCAAAAACACAAAAACACCCCCTTACAACATCTATGCGGATGATGTTGTAAGGGGGTGTTTTTATTACGGTTGGTGCGAAAGGAGAGACTCGAACTCTCACGGATTAACCGCTGGATCCTAAATCCAAAAATAACTACATACAACAAGAGACCTACATAGACTTGACCGCAATTAATCCAGTAATTAAAAGAGATCAGCAAAACCTGCACAAACCCATGCGCAACTCTTAATGAGGAAAATAAGGGACAATTTACACTTGTAGGGGCAAATAGGGGACAAAAAAAATGGCCGATATTATTAAGGTAAAAAACATGACCGGTGTGTTCTATTATGAACACTCCACTAAGCGCTTTCGGGGAAAACCGGACCGCACCTTTTACATTTCCTACAAGATAAGCGGCAAGCGCAAAAAGGAAAAAATTGGCCTTCTGTCCGAAGGATTTTCTGCTGCATTCGCTTCCCAAGTACGCGCAGAACGCCTGCGACAACTCCGCAATCAGACTCTGCCGACCGCACTGCAGGGCAAAGACATCACTCTGGACCAAGCATGGGAACGTTTCCGGGATACCCATCTCACGCTCAGTAAAAACTCTGAAACCGTGCAGATTGAAGACCAACGCTACTGTAAGCACATCCAACCAAGATTCGGCCATATGCAACTCTCCAGAATCGCGCCATTTGATCTGGAAGAATTTAAATCCGATCTTCTGCAAAAATATGCACCCCAATCTACCAGCCACATCATTGGACTGATCCGCCGCACATATGCAAAACACATTGAATGGAAACTCTGGACCGGCACTCCGCCCACCGTAGATATTAAAATCTCCAAATCGGATAATGGCCGTTATCGATATCTGACCGTACAGGAAGCCAAAGAGTTGCTGGAAGAACTTAAACCGTCCAAAACTCCGCAAAGCCGAAAAGGAAGTATTACTACATATAATATGACTCTGCTGGCCCTGCATACAGGAATGCGCTTCATTGAAATCGCAAACCTGCGCGGGGAACATATTAACCTTAAGAACGGAACCCTGCGCATCGTTGAAAGCAAAAACTATAAAGGCCGCACCCTGTACCTCACCAGCCAGGTTTCTAACATGCTTTCTTCTCTGCCACTTAATACCGGCGCTCTTGTTTTCCCCTCTCAAAATGGAACTGTGATGAAACGCATCAGCAAAGGCTTCGGTAATGCTGTTGACAGACTTGGCATTAACGAAGGGGTTATAGATGACCGGGATAAAATTGTATTCCATTCCCTGCGCCATACCTTTGCAAGCTGGATGGCCATTGAGGGAGTCTCGCTTTACAGCATAGCCGACATGCTCGGCCACTCCAGCCTTGAAATGGTTAAACGTTACGCTCATCTCTGCCCCGATGTATACAAACAGGCAACCGTGACCTTTGAAGATTATTTTAACAGGCAATAGTCTTTCTACCATTTGCTTCCAACCACTTGCGGAGTTTAGACACCTCATAAACAACCTTAGTTCCGATCTTTGAATATTCTGGTCCACGCTTCTGTACCCTCCAGTTGCGGAGAGTATTGGGTGATACGCCAACCAGCTTAGCCGCCTCTGTTTCATCCACAGATAAACGCTGGTTCAACAAAGCTAGTTCAGCAACAGGAGCCATAATTTCACGCATAGCTGCCCGAAGCTCCTTGCGTGCTTCTTCGCTAGTAAACAGATTCCCCATCACTCACTCCAAATTATATCAGTTAAAGCTTCCCCCACTGCCGTACCCAGTAGTGGTTCCGTATCCTCAACACTCCCGACTTCATACAGCTCCTGTTCCATGGGGCCGGCCAAGGCTCTGATCAACTTCATTGACGATTGATCCATGTAACGCCACGGAGCTCTGTTCCCGGTCTGCACCTTCTCCAGATTAAGAGCAGTATCCAACTGCATATTTACCGCCAGCCAGAAATGCATCCATTCCTCAGTTCCGAACTCATGATCTGGAAACATCTCCTCAATTACCCTATGAATTTCAGCAAACGTCAGATCCTTTGCTTTCACTGCCCGATGGCTGCTCAATGGTTCAAGTTTGGCAAGTGCAGTTTCGCTCCAGCGACCGATCGTTTCCAGCGCAGAATCAATTCTCTTGTCCGCTTTGACCGGATTATTGGAAAGCAGGTCTATGCCCGAATCAATCACCGAAAGCACAATGTGAAGCTGTCTATTTGCAATTCCCTGCCTTCTCCGGCGGGAATTAATGTTCTTTGTCATTTCCTGTTCCGCCTCCTTAAAGCTGCCTCAAGCCCACTACCTTCCGGCTCCGCCAGACAGATCCGCAAGGACTCTTCCACCAGCATGGACTTACTCACCTTACCGACCTTCTTCTTCAGCTTGACCACGGCCATATCCGCTTCATCATTCAAATCCGAATGTATATATGAAGTAAGCTTAAATGGCTTCTCGTTAATTTCTAACGGTATGACGTCATGACGCTTTACCGCCTGACCGTCAGCCTTGTTATCTCCGGAAGTATTCCCACCAAGAACACTTCCAAGAATATCCGGAGTCGACTTCCTATTTCCGGACATAGCTTTCTACCAGATCAGTCAGATCATTGTATGCATATGCACCAGGACAATCAGGAGCATATTCATAGATTGTCTGCCCCTGCCCGAACGACTCACCCAGACGGACATTCTTGGGAATAGGCATTGTCACAGAACTTTTAAAATGATTCTGCAAGATCTCCAGCACTTCCCCACATTGATTCTCGCGGCGATCTAAAAAAGTGGGAACAACGTAATCCATCTTTAAATCAGCACGATACTGTTGAACCTGCCCCAAATGCCCGATAAACTCTTTCAATCCATCCATAGACATAGCTTCTAATTTTACCGGACATAGGAGCTCTTCCACATAAAACAGAAGATTTACGTTTAGCGCATTCCAACCCGGTGCAGTGTCTAGAATCACAAAATCAAATTTCATATCCTCGAGCGGCTGCAGAAATTCGGAAAGCACCATTTCCCGCTTCATAGTTCGAGTGGAAATCCATTCCTCCAGCTCGGCCAGCTCCGGCCCTCCAGTCATGAGATGCAAATTATCCCGAACCTCCAGCAAGCAATCTGCAAGCGGGACACCTTTCACCAGAGCAGCCAGGGTTCCTCTCTGCTCCACACCAAAAAAACCTTTTACCTGCCCCTGAGTATCCAGATCTATCAACGCCACTTTATGACCACGCCTGGCCAAACCATGTGCGACGTTTGCTGCAGAGGTGGTCTTAGCAGTACCGCCTTTTGAAATGGCAATCCCTATTTTACGCATTATGATCCTCCTGCTGCTCTACAACTATTTGACTGGCCTCAAGGTATCTCTCTGTGAAACTTTTACTTCTGGGATAATCAATCCTCAAATTTGCTCCATCCGGAAGGCGACTATTCAACTCCTCAAGAAGCTCTTCAAAGGACAACGGACGCTGATACTCCTCTGCAACCTTCTTTCTAACCTCAGTCACAGTAAGAGCCCCTTCTCCATCATCAGAAAGCACCCGATATTTCGGTTCTTCTCCGGTAACAATCCAGTTCGGATCCACGCCGCCAAACTCAAGAGCCTTGAGCAACCATTCCGCCGGCACGGGATAACGCTTATCCCTGCCGCAACGATTCTTGGCATCAGAAATAGATGACTGCCTTATCTCTAAGGCCTCAGCCAGCTTGACCTGAGTTAGCTTTCCATCAATACAAAACGCCTCTCCCAAACGGGATAAAATTTCCTCGAATTGCGTACTTCCCTTCATAAGCATGGAAACCTCCATTAAGTTTTCGCTTTATTCCTCGCCTGAAAGCAGACTCCATTCCGCCTTCAAGCCAAAAACAAAACTTAACAAGTTCACAACCCCAACCATTTGTAATGATGGAAGTATGACTTGCTTAATCAACATTGCCTTTACTCCTCATCCAGAATATCAACTAAACTAGGCCTAGCTTTAAGCGTTGGAAGCGCAAGACGCAGTGAAGCACGGACGTACTTCGATTGTTGATTTCCAGAAGCTCGTACCAACTCATCTTTGAGATCGGTGGATATGGCTACAGATATGGATTCTTCAAATGGAGCACGTTTCTTGCGCCGGGAAAAGGATGGGACTTCGCATACAGCTTTAACACGCGCAGGGTCCCTGCGGTTACGGAAGTAAAAGATCACTCCGACAATCAGGGTGGCGAATATGATTATGTATAGGAGGTTTTCCATTTAGGCCTCCTTGCTTTTAGGACCGGATTTTTTACCTACATATGGACGAGGTACTAATTCGACAGGAATAGAAACTCCATCTTCCCCAAAGCTCATGGCAAGCAAAGATTCATAAACATCACTACTGGTATAATCTCCCTTAAGAATCTGGGAAAACCTTTGAGGCGAAACATCAAGCCTGTCAGCCACTTCCTTTTTCTTAATGCCGTGCGTCATGAACCAAACATCAAGCTCCAAACGCTTGTTGTTTTGACTTGAATTCACCTTTAGTGCTAAAGACAAACCAACCCCCTTGACTGTTAATTCATTGGGTTACTGAGAAATAATTTGACTGAACAACTTAAACTAAATTTAGCCCTAAATTATTTCTCTACATTTTGTCAATAAAACTTACAAAACGTTGAGAAGAAGTGGCAACAAAACAAATCAAACCCGAACTTGAAGAGTACACCTTACGAATAAAGGCATTCGTCAAGGAACTTGAACTACGCCAACAAGATCTTGCAAATTCAGCAGACGTAAAAAGACCTACGATTGCAGCCTATCTTGGTCAGGAAAGCCAGCCATCGATGTCAACTTTATCTAAATGGTGTAGAGATTTTAGACTAAATGGACACTGGCTACTCACAGGCGAAGGGGAAATGCTTTTATCTAATAAACAAGGACCCTCGGTAGACGATACTGAGGAGGATCCCATTGTTAAAAGAATGAGAGAGGCTCAGAGAATACTTGCGGATGCCCCTCCTGAAGTCCTCTATGATGTAATTAAAAACATCACCCAAGGAGACACGGGAAAGGCAGAGCCTCACCAGAGCCAGAAAAAGGCGAGTTAAGGAAAATGACATATCCCGTCTGGTTCCATGGTTTATATGGACCGGACGGGAAAATTTTTTGACTATTTATATCGATAAGTGGATTGTAATATGAGAAATGATCGTATATTGCGTTTATATTGCCATAACAATTCCATAAAAATATTAATAATACTTTTCTGCCTATGTTTCAGCGGATGCACAAAATATTACTACAACCCTGCTTTCCCGGACAACCTGCAGCAACAAATGCTGAACCGCGACATGGCTTTCTGCAACGCTTTGGCCTCCGGAGCGATCCCGCAGCAACAATTAGTAGTCAACTCAGTCCCAAGCTCTACGACTTATGGGAATTTCAACGCCTACGACAATAGCAACCAGTATTCCGGCACTTACAGCTCATACACGACCTACGACAATTCAGCAGCGCAGGTGGCAGACATGGCCAACTCTATGTCGGTTATAGCCGCAAGTATTAATCGAGAAAATATATACAACCAATGCTTGGCCGGTAAGGGATGGGTAAAAATTAAAGACAAGGAACTTAGTGAGGATGAAAAAGGACAATTCAATCTTTTGCCTAGCAAGGAACAAGCAGAAGAAGCCAAGAAAGAACATTTCAAAAAAATTAAACAAATTCACCCGGATTTAGACCAGATAGTTTACAATCCCTTATTTGTGGCATGGAAGAACAAACAATCGGATGAGGTGCAGCGAATATCCAAATCCGGCAACGCTTACGAAGTCATTGCCGTAATCACAAAATTCAAGCAAAGCCCTATAGCACAAAGAGCGAAACTCAAATGCCCGGATTGGAAAGAATTTCCTAAAAATGCATATTTTGAAGAATGGCTAAAACAGGCTACATACGATGATATGTATAAATGGGCCATTACAAACTCAAATCAAGAAACCCTACTTGATATATATATGGCCTTTCAGGACATACTCAACAAATCAACTCAACTTAAATAAAAAAGTAAAAATAAAATGGACACATTTATAAGCTCGGCATGGTGGGGACCAATAGGATTTTTAGTTTCAATAATTTTTGGATTTTTTGGAGTAGTCCAAATATTTAAATCATGGTCACCTGGGCAAATCACTTTTGTTAATTTACAAACTATTGAGCTATTTAATTCAATAGCGAAGTCTTTAGACGGTTTAGATGTCACATACAACGGTAAAATAGTAGATGAAAAACTAATCTTACTAGTTGGGGCATTCATTAATACAGGCAAAAAAGATATCACATTAAATATGGTAGAAGAACCAATCAATTTGACACTGCCAACAGATTTTAAATGTCTTTCAGCAGAAATATTATCCACTACAATATCCAAAAAAGAAATAAAATCAAAAATTGATATTATAGACGAACACAAACTAGAAATAAAAACAGGTTTGTTTAAAATCAATGAAGTTGTGAGATTTAGCTCTTTAATACAAATTCCGCAGAATAAAAGCTATGCAAACATTGTAAACTATTTAAATTCAAAAACCAAATATAGACACCGCATAAGTGACACAAGAGAGATAAAAGTAAAACCAATTGATGAAAGACTAAGTTTTTTTAAATTCTTATGTGTAATGGTTGCTATGCAGATTTCTGTAGCAACATTTTTTATTCATGAAACAGATGACATAAACAAACTAATATACAAAGAAAAATCTGTTGTAAACTATCACCATTCCAACGGAACATCTGGGCAAATTAGCTATAAATTTTATGGAGATGACAACGTTATAATTTCAGTCCCCAACACTGACTACGAACAAATAATCTCGGATAGTATTTTTTTTAAAAACAAGCTCAGCGACACAAAAAAAATTCAAACTAACGAAATTAACTACAAAACTTTACTTATACTTGTATCATCAGCTATTTTGCTCTTTGCTGCATTGATAATTTTCATACGTCATATCAGCGCGGCCATTAATTATGAGAAAATAGTAAGACGTCTCACGCAGCACTGAGCAACTAAGTAAAACAATTTAATATACTCAACTATGACGAACTTGTTAATATGATAAGCAACACAATCTGCCCATACTGTGGAATAAAAATGAGCTCCATAAACAATGCCCCAGAGCAGAAGACCAAGGAGCATTTGATCCCCAGAACTCTTTACCATTCAAAGAAAGCCATTCCTCCTGACTTTTATGCTTGCAAACAATGCAATAACGAAAAAAAGGGAAAGAGTGACTATATTATTGGATGGGTCTCGAAAGTATGCTCACAAAATGATGAAGTAGCATACGCTGCCTTTCTCGATGCAATTACAAACAAGGAACACAACAATTCTAGAGCAGTCAAAGCACTTAATTCCGCAATTCTGAGAGATGATGGGATGGTTGAGATGACTATTCCCCTCAGCGGTTTAGAGCTTATTGACTACGGCTTATTCTTAACAAAAGGACAATATTTCGCTGACACCCAAAAACTCTTCAACCCCAAAAAACAACTGATTCAGGTAAGTGTATACAATCCCAATGCATGGATGGAATTTGAAAATCAATACACGGGACAGCATAACTCAGACTACTATGACGACTTAGCCCAAAATCCTCATTCATACAGCACAAGAGATAGCGAAACGGTAGTATGGAGAAAAGGAAATCAGTATATGTTCATATTCCACAAATTCTTAGCAATTGCTGCAGAGGTAAGACCTAACTCTTGTAAAAGTAGATCAAAAGTTGGTAAAGCTCACCGTAAACTATGCAAACAATTTAGCATCCTCTAATAAGTAACTCAGTATGTTCGGAATAAAAAACACCCCACTCACTCCCACTCCGGCAGATCCCTTCAAAGGCGACAAGCTCAAACGAGACGAAGATATTAAGCGCCTGACTGAATATACTGACTTAATCCGTAAGCCATTCGTTCTAACCCTCAACTCACCATGGGGATCTGGAAAGACTTCATACGTGCGTATGTGGCAGGCATACCTACAAAGTGACCAGATCGTAGGCGGCCCCAGAGCAAGCGTCTTCTTCAATTCATGGAAACATGATTTTTCGGGAGTACCTATTGTATCACTCATGGCTGAAATACAGGCAGAAGTAGATCGGTACGCCAAGACCCTGAAGGCAGCAGAAAAGAAAACCATTCTTGAGCGTCTCAAAGCATTCAAAGAAAAAACAACACACTTTCTCTCCAAACACAAAAGAACACTTACGAAACTAGGGTTGTACGGATCAGCCGTTGCCTCCGAAATAGCCTGCCCCGGAACAGGAGGAGCGATTGTTTCAGCTGAAACAGCTATAACATCTGCGGTAGACTCCCACGGCCAAAACAAATCTGAACTAGACTTCCTTCGTGATGATCTAAAAAAACTAGTCGAGAGCGTTAGAGGTGGAGAGAATGAGCCGCCTTTGTATATCTTCATAGATGAATTGGACCGCTGCAGACCTACTTATGCAATCGAATTTTTGGAAACAGCTAAGCATCTTTTTGATGTAGAAGGAGTCCTTTTTGTCTTATCTACCGACAGAACTCAACTTGGTAACACAGTAAAATCACTATATGGAAACATTGATGAAGATGGATACCTTAGAAGATTCATCGATCTTGAGTACAATCTACCTGAACCTAGCAAAAAAGATTATATAACTTTTTTATCTGAAGAAATTTTTAATATCAAATCTGTATTTATAGGCCCAAGCTATACAACTGGCATAGACGACTACAATGAATGGACCGCCACATATACATACATTTCTGAATGGCTAAATATGAGCCTGCGAGACATCGAAAAAACGTTCATAGCAGGATCGAATCTATTTAGACATATGTATAAAGACCATAATAACTATTGGCCAGAGCCTTTTATATTGTACGCCGCTATCAAAATTATGGACAATGAATTATACCTAAAAATAAAAATGGATATGCCTGAAATTTTTAACTATTCAGACTCACCTCCAACTCTGAATACAAAAATTAAACTTCGTTATTCCAAGCACTATAATTATTATTCATCATGGATATCTAAATGTATCGACAACAAAAAAGGGGGAGATGTAATATTCCCCAAAACAGAAGATCCACACGACAGCAAAGCATTATTTTTTCGCCGTTTTACCAAATACTATAAGTCAACAGTACATAATTATATCATAAAAAGCTTAGACTTTACTGACAATTTTAACCTCACACTACTTTCAGAATAATGCCCAAAACAAACACAATAGAAAAAGCGGCATGGGCTACAGTCATCATCGGAGCAGGCTGCATGGCTGGCACCCTTATTTCTCCATGGTTTGCTCAAAAGCTAAACGTATTTTCACAAGTCGGAGACTTTGCCGGTGGAATTGTCGGCCCCATCTGGTCTCTTGCTGCTGTATTGTTTTTTATTGCAGCGCTTAAAGTACAAAAGGAACAGCTAGAGGCTCAAAACAAGGACCTTGAATTACAACGGGAAGAACTGGCAGCCACAAGAGAAGTATTTGAACAACAAAAATTTGAAACAACTTTTTTTAATTTGCTCGAAAATCACAGGTCAATCATCAAAGAACTCATTTTATATGAAGACAGATACACAACTGGTGAAGTAAAAGAATACAAAGGAAAAATTGCAACATCGCTTTTTTTTACAATATTTCAAAACCAAACACTTACCTTAAGAAGCAAAAATTATAGTCCAGCAAGAGATATTGAATTAGGACCATATTATAATGACTACATAAAAAATGAATCCAAAAAAGGCCACGAACATATTAAAAATAAATACTACGCAAATAGAAATGAATTTCACAATTTTTTAATATCATTTCTTAAAGAGAGTACATTTTATTTTGATCAATATTTAAAGAGTGCACTATCAATCTTAATTTGCATTTACGAATTTGAAATTTCAAACACACCAACAAATGAAAAAACAGCAATATCATTCTCAAGGACATTTTCACGCATGCTTTCTCAACAAGAACTTTTAATTCTTTTCTACTACAGCTCAGAACACGATCAACTCAAAAAAATGAGTCTTCGATATAACTTCTTCAACGAATTACACGAAGACATGCTACTTCATGATTCTCATAAGGAATTATTAGGAAAAAATTCTGTTTTATTTAATACCGATGAATATTCTCCATTTTAGTCCCCCATCACCTTCCGAACAACCCCATTCCGCTTCTCCAGAAGCGCATCAATCCGTTCCCGCTTCTGAGCCGGGGTAAGGATTCTAGAGAGGTGAACCTGCCGAATCCCCGTCTCAATCTCCCCGATCGCACGGCGGAGCTGGTTCAGCCCTCCGCGCTTGCCAAGCAGCTTGCGGTTATCTTCATCCTGCAGGAGCTGCATAGCCTTTTCTGAACTTCCGGACTGAGCGTAGGCCTTCACGGTAGAATACAGCTCATCCGCTTCATGTATCATGTCATACAGCTCCGTGAGATAACGGCTGTGCTTTGCCGGCTTATCGCGATAGAAGCTTTTGATTAGCGGCATGTCGTCAAGACGTCTTGACGGCATTTCCGGTGCATCCACCATTCTGCGGGTAATTATGTCAGACATGGAAAGCGCATAAACTCCCAGAGTTCCGAAATAACCATTCACCAAATGTTCGATGCGCTTGGGACTAGTTCCCGTCTTCTCACCCAGCAGCGCGGCTGTCTCGCTGGTGCGGTGATCGCGCTGCGCTTCCGGCCGGAGCCTCTTCAATCTCATGGGTACGATGGAACGCCCGGTAAAAAAGGACTTGTCCGCCCACTGCTCAAGGACCGGGGTTATTATCTGGGGAGTGCCTACGCTGAAGGTCTGGGTCAGCATGAACTGCAGACGGTCGGCAAGCAGATCCCCGTCCTGACCATCTACTGCGTATTCGGTCAGACGCTCTGGAAGAGTTCCGAATATAGCCCCGATTTCAAAGGGCTTGGGCATGCGGAAATGCTGATCACCTACAAAGAAATGATAGTAGTTATCCCGATCCCAGTGTTCGAGCTCCTTGAACTCGTCCCGATCCCGGTTGTTCAGATAAAGCAGCACCGAAGCCATGGCCACCATTGCGCCCTTGGCAAGGAACGATTGCGGATTCTCATATGCTCCCCGGCCAAGTCGGTGCAGACCGACCATACGCGCTCCGAAGAACGGCACAGTCTCGCACAAGAAACGAATTGCCGGCCAATCACCACCCATGGAATAATCCATGATATCCTTGGCCTCGTATGCAGCTTCAAGATGAGAACCGCCCTTTTCTTTCACTCCCTCGTACAGCCGCGCCCGGGTAGCATTCTCAAATGCGCTTCCAAATTCCTGCCAACGGTCCCATCCGAATTTCATGAACTTGGCCATTTTTTTGGGAGTATCGATGATTGTGGACTCATCGATGTCATGCTTCTTGACCAGCTTCTCCACCACCAGCTTGCCGGCTCCCGGATCATGTCCATAAGAGTAGCCACCATGAAAAGCAGCTCCTGCAGCCATCATTTTCACGGTATCCGAATCCTTACGCAGGCTCTTGATTGCTCCCCTGAAGGAGCCGATTACCGGCACGAAATGCCCGGTACGGTCCACGCCCCAGGCATGCACGGTATCGCGCACAAGGTTCCGGAGCATGAAGTCAGGTGTGGAAGTAACGCCCGTGGTCAGCAAGCGCTTGAAGAAACGCGCGGCCTTCATGCCCATATTGTTCCAGCTCTGGAGATTCACCGCGGTCAGCGATCGCAGAAGGAGCGGATCACCCACATGGTAGTAAACAGGCTTACCGTCCCGCAGAACATGAACAATGTCCTTGGCGTCCGGAGCAACCATCCTGAAGACGGTCTGCAGAGAATCGCGCTGTGCGGCGGAAAGCTGCCCCACGGCCTTGTCATCACCAAGGGTTTTGACCAACGCGCTGCGCAGGGCCCCACCTTTCAGCTTCAGAGCCTGCCATTTAAAATCTGCCGGAACAGCCTCGCCAATCTTCTCGGCATTGGTCATGGCCTGTTCCATGGCCCGGTTCTTCACGCTGGCATCAATAAGGTGCGAATAGTTACGGATAATATTCTCAAAAGGATCTCCAAGATTAGCAGTGCCACCCTGCAACCGACGAATACCGGAATACTGGCTGGCGATACCTTTCTTACCCTTTGGAGCTTTTACATCCGCTTCATCATTGATGCGGTAAAAAGGAATATATTCATCATGCTCCCAGACTAATCTACCTGAACCGGAAACAACACCTGCAGCCTCGGCAAAGTCGAGCACCTTGGTCTTGAACTGGATGTAGTTCTGGCGCACGTCCTCATATTTGGTTTCACGCCCATTGTTCAGTGCGCAAAGTTCGTCAATCTCATCTTTGCTGAAAAGGTTCTCGCGCCCTTCATCCATCAATTTACGCGCACGTAGACCAACCAGCCACGCAGTATAGCGGTCCAGCTCCCCGGCAACTGGTTCGAAAACCTTGGCAAGGCCTTCGCCTTCCACATCCATGGCACCATCACGCCAGACGGGATGACCATGCTCGATTACGGCCGCAATCTGGTCTGCATGAGAGGTGGACATTCTTGCGGCCACGTAAGCTGAGTCTTCAAAATTATCCACACCCGCAGCACTGTCCAGATCCTTCAGCGAAGCAAAACGGTCGAACATACCCTGATTCAATTCAGTACGCAGGAACTCCCGTACCTGGTTAATCTTCTCCGCGACTGGGCTTTTGATTTCACCCTTGGAGCCGATCTTGGACATTGCCGACTTCAGATTCGGATTGGAACGAGAATAGGAAGGAGCTGCTTCACCGGACTTGATGTCCGCTGCACTTTCGCCGTGAACAGTCCAAAACACAACATCGGAAACAAGCCGATTCAGTTCCGCACGAGTAAGAGAGCCGGGCAACTTGACGCGGATCCGCGCTAACCAATTTAGAACAGCATCGACAACCTTGCGCCAAATTGACTTCTCTTTCGGGCTCAAGACCTCATCAAGCCGGACCTTCTCGGCAAGCCTGGCAAGATATTCATGAGCCGCCAGATACCGGTCACCACGTTCAGACAAATTAAGGTCATAATCTGCAATTACTTCTTTGTAGCCGGCTTCACGCCTGGCGGCACGATGCACCTTACCCAGAAGGGATACGTAATCCTTGTCACCCATCAGGCCGCGCAAGCCGTGGTGCGCTCCCTGCTCATGCATCCAAAGCTCCACCGCACGCTTGCGGGAAGCAATGTTCTCGGCCACCATCCAGACCTTTCCGGTCTTAGGATCATTGCAGGCCTCGCAATAACCACCGCCCTGCGCTTTGAAAGCCTTGCGGATATGTTCCGGAAGCTCCTCGAATACGGAAACCACTTCCAGCGGCAGCGCGTTCTCTGCCTTGGCCTGTAAGCCCTGCACAGCTCCGCGCACGTTCCTTGTGGAAGTGTGATTGCGAGGATTGGATGTTTTAGAAAAATGAATACCGTCATTACGCTTTGACGTTTTGACGTCTTGACGGCTTGACGGTTTAGCGTTTTGCTGTCTGGAGTATTCAGCAAGCACGGAAACCAGCCCTTTGCGGACTAACTCAATATCATGGAAGTAACGATTGGCAGTACCTTCCTGCTTAAACACCGAAAGGACTCGGTCTAAAAGCTGCTTTACCTTTTCACCGAATTTTTGGAATAAGCTTGGCTCTTCCTCGGCCATATCCTCCCAGAAGGAAGGCTCAAGAAACTGCTCACCAGAAACATCTGCAAGGAATTCTTCATCTGCATGCTCACGGGTTAGACCTTTTTCTCTACCCGATTCACGTTCAAGACGCTCACGCCACTTATGGTGCTTTTCCCAAATCCCTTCATTTATCTGGTTATCAGCTAAATCGTAAAATTTGTTGTAAAGAGCAGGAGCTTCAGACTTCATTAAATGGACAATTTCATGTCCAAGCAAAAATAAATGAGGATGATTTGAATCAGGCCTCATGAAGACAATATTCTGCTTCAGATCGGCATGGGCTTCAGCTGGCAGAATCGGCAGATCAGAAGCAACATAAACAAGCTTTTTACCGAACAGACCCGCAATTCTGTCCAGAGTCTCTAGTCCCTCCCGAGAGGAGGACAATGTCTGGGAGTAAACACCTTCCCGTCCGACTTCCTGATGAATCGGATCTGAAACATTTCCGTCAGCTCTTCGAACTCTTCCTGGCTTAACTGCGAAGACTGATCCGTCCGGAAAGTCGAGTCCATATTCTTTTCTAAGCTGCTCTTCGTAGAGTCGGGTTTCTTTTGTTGTTCGCTTTGATCTTTCGTCATAGGTGCTCCGGTCAACTGGTTCCAAAACAGTACCACCGAGTGAGGCCGGAAGTCTATCCAGTTGTTCGGCAATGTCCTGCAGCGGACTTTCTTCCTGATAAAAAGCCCAGCCCTTCTCCGCTCGGTTCCAGCGAGCTCCGGCCTCCTTTAAGGCCTGCTTATTCTGGTAAGTCTCGCCGGTGACGACCCAGAAATCTCCCTTGGAGTTGGAAGCTTGTTTGAGCTCAAGGCCTGCTTCTTTTAATGATGCTTCAGTATCTGCTTTCTTAACCACCCGCTCCGGAGCGGTAACACTCTCGATACGTTCAAAGAGTTCTTCGACCGTATCGGCACTGAAGTCAGTACGCCCTCTGGACTGAACACCTTCAGCTCCCTTGCCCAGCTTATCAATAACCACAATACGGGTCTTAACTTTCGTTCCGGCACGACCGAATGTTGCAGACGGCAAACCGAACTCGGCAACCTTGTGCGCGTGTTCGGCTTCCTTAGACTCATACCATTTATCAAACTTACGGTCGGCAGCAGGCCCTTCAGGAAGGATACAAACTACACGCCCACCTTCACGCAGGTGATTGAAGGCCTTACCCAGATGATCGACCGCTGTTCTCCCTCCGGATCCGAAAGGAGGATTCATGGCAATGCCGTCATATTTATTGACTGCAGCTAGATTCTCAAATCGCTCATTGATCTTGCGGCCGTCACATATGACCGACATTTTGGAAAACAACTCGTCTGAAGGCTCTACAGTTGTTATGTCCGCAGATTCTGGAAAGTACCGGGCAATAGCACCATGCCCGGCAGAAGGTTCAAGAACGGATTCTCCCGGCTTCAGATCCAACCATTCAACCATCTTGAATCCAAGAGGCTCCGGAGTGGCAAAGTAATCGGATCCTTCCCGAGCTTTATTGCGGGAAGTCCTTTTCTGCTGGGAATAGTAATGGGTCTTAGCCTGGTCGAAAGGAGAAGCCTGCTCGACAAAAGAATCAGCCTCCTTGCCTCCGCGCCCCTGCTCCAAGCTGGGAGCTCTTGAGGTCGAATCAAGGTAACCTTCACGAAAGGCTGTACGCAGATCCCGGGCAAGTTCACCCATGGCCAGGTTCTCTGCAGCCCCGGCACGTTCAGATATTTTCTGGCCGAATGCGCGGGATTCAAAGGACAACCCTGTTTTCAAATACTCGATAACCGCATCAGACATCAAACCAAGACGATAGATACGTCCTTCGGTCTGAATAGCATCCGTGGGCTTGGTAGGCAGGTACAAAGAAACAAGGGCCCTTTGCTTTTCCCCGATCTTATCATGCAGGGAAATCCCTTCCTTGCCTGCATCCTTCTGTACAACAATGACATCAACGCCGCTGGAATCATCATTAAATTCATTAACGGCCTTAACTCTTTCTTTCTTGGATTCCTTACCAGAGAAAAAGGCCACCTTATCCCCGAAAGCCTCTCCCATTTCATCACGGACATTCTGTAACCCCCGGATATCCATTCGAGCATAGGCCGGATTATCTGCCACCCATTTCTTGAATTGAGCCATGGCCTTCGTGTCATAACCACATGCTTTATCAAAACGAGCAAAACTAAAAGGATGCCCCGGCATACCCTTATTGCGGGAATGAAAGACAACAACCTTACGGCCAAGGTCAAGATGCTCCTGAACACGGTTAACAGCACTACGCGCCTTCAGCGCCTCAAGCAAACTGGTGGTATAGTGGTAGTCAAAAGCCTTATGAACAATTCCGGCCAGATCCGGATACTTCTCCCGGTCGGACATGGACTCGATTCCTTTCTGGATCTTCTCGCCCAGCTGCGCCGGCACGTCCACGAACTGACGGGAATAGTCCTGATTGAGCTGCAGACTACGCCCGGAAAGAGCACCCTTCTTTTTCAGCCACTCGTTGAACTGCCGTTCCATGAGCGCGGACTCAACACCTGATTCGGGAACAGTCAGCTTGTTGTAGCGCATCCGGTAACCGAACTTGCTCATCATAAACTGATCCCAATTGGAACCGGTGTTGTAGGATCTGAATCCATCCTCTTTCATCCCGTGATCGCTATCAAACAGAAAACCATCCGCATAACGGACAGTCTTGTCATAAGCAAAGGGAGAAGCGGAAAGGAAAACAACCTTGGTTTCAAGGAGCCGTTCTGCCTTGCCCTCGATGCGCTGCATCAAATCTTTGGGGATGAATTTTTCGTTGATAGTCCAAGGAGACTTTTCAGCGCTCTCGCTCAGCTCAAAACCTTTATGCTTTTTAGCTGCCTTCAGGATCTCATCTGAAAAAGCCATCTTCGCACTCTGCTGCGGCATAAACGGACCAGCCAGCCTGTTCATCATTTGCCAGGCATGGGTTTCACCACCCTGCGCATTTTCGCAAAGCTTATGGGATTCATCGAAAACAAGAAGGTCGAAATCGCGTTTGGCGAGGGCTTCATTCTGCCCGAAGTTGGCATAGGTGGTAACAACAACATCCCGGCCACCGTCATTGATTCCGCTAAGCTGGGTAATATCAAGATGCAGGTTACGCCCGTCCTCAATCCAGTCACGGGCCTTCTTGTCGGTAGGAACTACAATAGCAATATTGGATTTGCCCTGACGCACAAAACGCTTGATAACGCCAAGCCCGGTATAAGTTTTCCCGGTCCCGGTGCCATTGGTAAAAAGCATACCTCGGCTTGTATCGTCTTCGGTGTTGGCAAAACGCTGTTCGGCTTTATAGACATCGTCCTGCTGTTCGGGAAACAGGACAGGAAGGGTTTCACGGATGTTCTCAAGGTTTCCGGGAACAACCTTAATGGATGAGTCCGCCTCTTTCTGCTGACGAACTTTTTCTTCTATTGAAAGTAATCGATCTGGAGATGCTTTTCGATTGCCGCTCCCCAGTAATGAGACAGATCCGCCGGATCGTTCGGATCCAGTTTCCGTAGTTCTTCCTGCTGTTCCGGAGTCAGTCTGTTCTCCAGAGTCATCAGTTCTACTGCTTCGTCCAAATCCAAAATCTCCGGAAGTGCGTTGCGCAGTTCCATCCTGCCGCTCTGCTCCAGAAACGCTGTTATCGCCTCTCTCTCTACCAAAAGAGGTACTACCTGAACGTAAGAGGTTATCGCTTTGCTGGAGTATCCCAGCTTGTCCAGATTGTTCTCCACGTCCTGAATCACCAGATCCATCACTTCCGGACTGACCTGAAACATGTGGCTCGCCCACTTGGTTTTCAGTTCCTGACTCTGAGCTATCTGGTTCCAAATTGCTTGCGGTATCTGGTACATTTTTATCTTTCTCCTCTCTTTTATTTATACCCCCAATAAAAGCCTTGTCAAAACTTTCAGCAGGTTCAGGGACAGATAAGCCAGGAAGAAGACTTTGCCCTTCAGCAGACATACCGGATAGTTTTGCATACTGCTCACAAGAGGTCTTGAAAGACTTCAATCCTGAACCTTCGCCGGGCTTAGTGCCAAATGCTTCAGCAAGGATCCGCGCTCTTTTATCGTTAAGCCCCGGAACAGTTTCAACCAACTGGCCCTGATTCAAAAACTGTTTAACCGGAATGGATTCACTTCTGGCTTTGCCAACAATGCGCAAGGCATCCCGCACAGGGAAATTCAAACTCCAATCCGGCCCCCGGTTATTAGCCTGAATCAATGCAGGAAGAGCCTTATCAAGCTTTGCCAGAGCAGAAGGAGGAGCCATATCCAGAACGTCATGGCTATCCACCACTACGCCACGTAGAACTGATTCAATAAAATTCTTACCATCACTATTGAGCAGCCCGGTTTCCTTATTGATGAACCTGACCAGTTGGGTTTCTTCAAGAACTCCATCCCTTTTAAGCCCAGCCATGAAATCAGAAGACCTTGAGGAATCAAGGAACTGTCTCAGGGTTTCATGATTCTCCATCTCTGCGCCAAGATGAGCACGAGATTCATCGGACAGCATCCGGCCTCTGGACACAGCTTCCGCTTTAGGATCGAGTCCCTGAGTGAAATCCTGATTGTAAATTCTGGAAGCCCTGGACAAATCCTTCACTTCGTCCTGCAGCACTCGAACAAGAACCGGCTTTTTCATGTCCTTCAGGTCCTCAGACTTCAGGCCAAACTGCTTAGCCTTCCGCCTCAGAACATTCTTGTAACGCTGTGCTTGGTCGCTATGCTGGTCATAGGCCAAAGCCAAAGACATAATCCGGGAGTTACCGCCAAGGGTAATTCCGTCCGAAGTAACGATCGGCGGTCCACTGGCAGCGGTCGGGTTGTCGTTCACAAAATGCTGCGGCTTGAGCGGAGAAGCATGACCTTTAACTTTCTGCTGTTCACCGGGATCCGAATGGTAAGGACGCTCCTGAGCTTCCTGAGGATAGGATGGATGTTTGATAAAATTCTTCAGCGCATCGTGGGAAGGAACAACTTCATCCAGCTCACGAAATTCATAACGAACCTTGTCCTGACCGTCAGTATGCTCAAGGGTTGTTTCGTTACCTTTGCCCTTTTCAGACTGCCCTTCTTCCTCCAGCTCAAGCATGGCCACATCAAACAGATCCTCTTGCAGCTCATTTTGACGGCTTGACGTCATGACGTCTTGACGCTGTGGCAGATCAACTGCACTATCTTGAAGAAGATCTGTGTTTACGCTGTCCAGTCCACCCGTAAGTCCATATGAAGGGAATTCTATCTCAGGCTGATTAGACAGCTCAACCTCCGGCACTCGCACGACCGGATCACTCCCTTTACCTTCCTTTTCCAACTCTTCGACAGCTTTAAACCAGGCTTGTTCGAGATTCTGATCCCAGTTTCTATTAAACTCTGCAGCTTCAGCTGCTTTCTGATCAAAATCAGGATGAGCGACAACTTCGGGAGCCGCCACATCATACATCCCGGAAGCATCACGAAACATATTCTCCCGGTACTGATCCCCGAAACCGCTCATTCCACCTTTAAACTCAGGAACAATCTGCGGCTTTTCCTGTAGCAGAAGGTCCACCGGTTCAAATGAAGACAGAACTTGAGGTTCCCCTGACGGTGATAAAGACGATTCATTTTCAAACTCTGCAGGTCGCCAGCCATCCCTCATGGCCATTTCATGATTAATACGCTGCTCAAGGTCCTGATCAGGACGGAATCTGTATCGCTCCTGGATGTCTGCTTTAAGATCGCTCATCCCTGCCGGCGACTCATACTGAGAATCAATGACCCCCTGAAGGCCGAATCCAGATTCACGCTCCTGACCAAGATCCTTTTCCTGCTGGGAATAGAAATCCCTCATCTTCACCAATGGAGAACGAAGATCCGCCGGTTTCCTTTCCGCTTCTGTTTGACGGCTTGACATCATACCGTCATGACGCTCTGACGTTTCAGCGTCACCTTCCAGCAGATCCACGGTAGCACCAGCTTTGATCTGCTCAATCTGTTCGATGAAATTCTGATTGGAACTGTCTTCCTCTCCAGACAAACCTGCAGGACCAGACATTACAGAACCGCCTACACCGGTAATAGCTGCAGGCCCAATGACGTTCACGCCCTCCTTGGCGGCTTGTTTGACACGCTTCCAGACACCAGGCTTCATTTCCCCGGTCTCAATATAATGTGCCAGATCCTTGGAAATAGATTCTGCAGGTTCTTCAGCCCATTCGCTGATCCCTTCTACAAGACCAGAGCCGAGGTGTTTTGTTGTCTTGGCCACAACACCCTGCCCGGCCTTAGAGAACATCTTACCAAATGAAACAGCATTCAACCCGGCACTGGCCAAAGCCATCATTTCGCCGGCACGAGCTGCTTCCTTTTCTGAACCACCAGCCTCCAAAACTTCCCGGTATGTGCTTGTCCCCTCAAGCGCACCGCCTCCGGCACCAGCGCCCAGAGCCTGGCCGATACGCGCTGCGCGTTCAAGGAGTTGTGGAGTAAGCTGCAGGGCCTTTCCTCCAACCTGAACAAACTTACCTACAGCAGCCCCGGGAATCATGGCCGCTCCCAATGAGGGACCAAGATTACCAACCTGATAAGTCCACCAGTCACCGCGAGCCATCAGTTCAGGATTATCCATAACATTCCCCTGCAATTCCTTGGCAGGAGCATGGGATTCCCGCAGCGGCTTGTAGTAGTCCGCAATGGCTTCACCTGCATCAGCAACCGTATCGCTATCCATCCGATTACCCAGCCACTGCAGCCCGGCACCGAATGATTCACCAAGTCCGGCGGATCCGGCAGCAAGTCCGTGGTACATACCCACAGTGGAATCAATTGCTGAATCTACGAAAGGCATACCAAAACCTTGCTGTTCCGGCACGGACGTATCGACCGGCACTTGCGGCACAGACGAAAAAACCGGGCTCCCCTTATCAGGAGAACCCGGTGCATTCTGCGTTTTCTGTTCGTAGTCCAGTTCCCTGACAGCCTGATCAAACAAGGCGTTCATATCCATAATTACCCCCCATACCCGCTTTCGTTAACTCCGGGTCTGGTCGGCGCTGTCCGGATATCATTTCGTTTATTCAAAATTCGTTTGGCTCCAGCAGGGCCATATTGCTTAATGAGAATCTTGATCTCATCCACTTGTTTACGCTGCTCCGGATCCTCGGCAGGAACGTGAGTCGAACCTTGCTGCAAAATCTGCTGATAAATACCGACTGCCTGCCCTGCGGCCTGCAACCTGATTTTATCCGCTTCATTTTCAGGCTTCCATTGACCGGAACGAAAACTCTGAACCAGACTCGCAGCATCATTGAAAGCATTATTCCCTTCATTGGTGAGCTCATAAGTGTCAGGATCCAATAATGTTTTACCTTTCTGGTGGAACGGCTTGAGCGCATCACCAAGGGACTTGCGCATCTGAGTCAGCTTTTCAGCGGCCTGCTTATCCGGAAGACCTGCTGTTTCAGCTTGAATCTGATCTGTCTCAGCCTGAGTTTTGATAGTGGAAGCACGAGTCTTATCAGTATCAGCGTAGACCTTTCCGGTCTGTGCTTTTGTATGGGCGATATCTGCCTTGCCCTTTGCAAGTCCCTGCTTCTTCTCACGTAGGTCCATAGTAGTGCGCACGTAACCTGAAAGACGATCCAAGGAATCAACCATTATTGTCTGGCCGTTATCTTCATCCAGCACCATAAAATGGGTTCCCTGTGAATAATCAAGACTGTTCTGAGGAACGGCCTGAATCATATGGCCAGCTTTGTTAACCATCGTGATCCACTTAGAAGGGTCCTTAAGGTTCTCAGCATTCCCCCGGCGGGTAGCTTCCATATAACGGTCGGCAGCTCCGGCAAAAACAGGATTGTAGGTCTTACCGCCCTGCATGGTCTTTTCTCCAGCCAGAAACTGCTTGATGACATTCCCGGTCTGCTCAATGGTCAGCCTGCGTCCGGTCTGAGCCCAGCCACCTTCTTTGTCAGAACGAAACTCAATTCCATAGGTTTTGGAGCGGGGATCAAAGTCTGTAAGTCTATATGGCATAGGGGCAAGCTCAGAAGCCCGCTTCATATCAATGACTGCGGCATCAAAATTACCATTAGCCATTTCATTCAATGCGCTTCCGCCGACCTTACGAAATTCCTGATACGTCTGATCTATCTTATGCTGTCTTCGCTGCTTCAGTGCTTCCTTTCCGGCTTCAAATTTTGTGGCTAAATCTGCAGCGTGACCAAAAGCGGAAATACCAACCAATGTTTTAGGGGGCTCAATTGCATCGAAATCCCAAGAATTCTTTTGTAACTCTCCAACCAGCCGTTCAGTTTCTTTACGGACCGCACTATTGAATTGGGCTTGCTCACCCTGCTGAAGCTGGTTGTATCTTGAATACGCCGCATGCTCATTGCGGGAACGAATTCCATTCGGCATACCATTCCCAGCAGCCAGACTTGCATAAGCCCTATCAACCTGCTGACTATCTGCATATGCGTTCATAATATCGGACAACCCACCCATGGCTCCGACAATCTGTCCTGCTGCTTCATCTCCAAATAAACCAAAGCCCATATCAGCCCCCTATGACATTAGATAAATCCCAAGACCAACAGCAGCACCAACAGCGGCACCAATTGGACCTGCCGAAGATCCGGCAGCAGCACCAGTCGCAGCACCTCCGGCGGCAGTAGCTCCTCCGGCTGCAGCTCCACCGGCAGCAGCCCCACCAGCGGCAGCTCCTCCTGCGGCAACACCACCGGCAGCAGCACTTCCTGCGGCAGCACCACCGGCTGCAGCTCCACCTGCGGCAACACCACCGGCTGCAGCTCCGCCTGCGGCAGCACCACCGGCAGCAACTCCGCCTGCGGCCATTCCTCCTACTGCAGCTCCACCGGCAGTTCCACTCGCAGCAGCAGTACTGCCGATAATGCCGGCCTCAGTCATGGCTGTCGTAGCAGACAACCCCATCATGCCACCTTGAAAACCAGAAACAGCGGCACCTGTGGCAGACTTTTCCGGCTTTTTCTGACCTGGTTGTTTTCGACTCATCATCGAAGCGGTATTGGAAGCAGCAGCCATACCGGACAGAGCTTTATCGCCGGGACTATCAACTTCAAACATTCCGAAATTCATATATCCCCCTATGCCATACCTATTGTAGCGGCAGTACCAAGGCGCTTAAAATTCTCATCTTCTGCATCACGCCTGGCTTTAGTTTTAGCCCCAGCAACACTTTGCGCTTCAGAAAGAGCCAAATCATTCTGCATTGCTGCAAATCGACCTGAATTCTGATTCAAGCCGGCACGAGAAAAATTCCGTTGTGCCTTGGAGGTAGCCATACCGTAGCCATGCTTTACATCAGCTTCAGCTTGCGAAACGCGCCGATCAACATTGACTCCCTTGCTGGCCTGATCCATGAATTGCTGACGAACTCCAAGCTGCTTTTTGCTTGTTTCTGTCTGCAACGGCAAAAGTTCCTGTGATGATTTCAGCTGTTCCTTGGCAACTTCTGTCTGAAGCGGAATCAATTCACGGTTTGCGGCAATCTGCTCACGTTCCATGGGCTGATAATCAGATTTCCAGAAATCAAAATAATCTTCCGCCATTTCCTGCTGGGCCTCATAGATTGTCGCCATCCGCGCATTGTATTCTTCATCAACAGCGTCACTACCGCCACCTCCACCCTTACATTGAGCAATTGGGCCGTCATATTCATAAAACTCAGCCTCTTCGACTTCAGCAGTCGCAATATCAAAGACAACTTTCGTATAAATTTTCATGACAACATCTCCCTTGTAATAGCCAAGACAGCCACAGGAACACTCCTCCGCTCATCAGCCATCCATGCACCGTTAGGCAATTCCCCGATCAATGAGCCACCGCATTTCAAAACATATTTGACTGCAACACGATTCCTGACAGGGACATGACCAAGCAACATATCAAAACAGAACAGCCCTGATTTTTCCTTGAGGGCAAGAAGACTTCGGTAAGTGAAACGTCCCAGGTCAATCAACTTACGACGAGGACAATCATTAAAAACAATAAAATGCATACGAGCGAAACGCCCTTCATGGCGATTAAGCCATACAATAGCTACGGCAACATCGTTCCACGCAATCACCCAGCAGACAGACTTTTTAAGAGCTGCTAAAAAGTCATCAGCATTACGCACAGTCCCTTCATAGAACACCGTCTGCGCATGTCCTTCATCAACGCACTGTTCATAAAGGCCGCTCATATATTTGTCCGGAAACGTACGAACCCCATCCCACTCAACATAGGGAATCATTTCGAAACTCATCGTTTCTCCGCCTGCTTTCTGGCCTTGTCTTCCGGGACAAGACCAAGTTCAACCAGATCTTTGAATGTAGGACATCTATGTATGGGATCTGGAATGCCATACACCCTGCTCCGGAGTACCGTGCGCAGCTGGCGCAAGAAATGGAGATAATTGGATTCGCGCACTTCCGGCAGCATGGGCTGTTTCATAAGAGATCTCCCACAGCCGGAGCCACGGCCAGTTTGGAAATAGGAATGTCCGAAATAACTCCGGCTTGAAACCGGGTAGCCAGATAACCGGCAGGGAGAATAAACGGATCAGATGAACGCACCCTGCAGGTATAAACATCCTGCCCGTCAGCCTTGAGCGTGAAATGGACTTCCCCCTTCCGCTGCACCTGGTAGAAGCTACGGTTATCCCCGCCAAGGCAAACCGCTCCGGGCATTTCCGCCCCCACACAATAAAGTTCACGTTCTACTTTAAGAATTGAGTCATCTGGAGCCTGCGCATAATCAGCAACGACCATTGCAGCTTCCATATTCAAAGGTTCACTGGTGCGCATTTCTCCAGACATCCACTCACACCTGAGAGTAAAATCCGATGCATCCCAGCGACAGATTACGGACTCATTTCCTAATGGATAAGCAGCATGCAGCACTCGCCCTTCCGGTTCTACAACCAAAGCCGTGCAATGAAATCCAAGCCGGGAAAGAACCTTTGAAGAAGGATCAAAAACAAAGCCGACTCCCGGTTCATGGAAACAGATGTACTGCCCGGCATGCCAGACGGCATTAAAAGATTCGGGACGCAGCTCCCGCCACTCTTTTTCCGTGAAGATCCCGGCAGTAATATTCTGCGGAGCCGTTCCGGGAGAAACGAGATAAAGCCCGTCCAGACTGGGAAAAATAACCCCAAAGGGCGAGGCAACCACACCAGTAGCAGATGCACATGGCAAATATCCGTCCAATCTGGACGGAACAGCAAGGGATGGATCATCAACAGTAATGGTGTGGACGTTGGCCCCGGTCAGGACAACCAGAGTATTCCCGGTGGATTCCATAGCCACAATCTTATGCGGCACAGACATAGAATACCCATCAGGCCATGCATGAGGGAAGCCCGGTTCTGAAACATAGATTTCATTGCCCTTGAATCCGGCAAACATATTGCCCGGCAGGGAAGTCAAACCGGAAAGGCCTTCAGGAGCAGGAACCCAGTACCGGGAAGGCATGACCTCACCTGCATCAGAATCAGAGACAGTATCGGTAAAAGTAGTTTCGGGAACTTCAATTTCTGCCACAAATTGAAATTCTGCGGACTCAGTTCCGGTCACCGTGCGGTAGATCCTGATCAACTTCACGGGCCTGAAGCCCTCCGCTTCAGCTCTGAGGGATGAAACCGCAACACTCTGCCCTTTCTTCACATCCACAAAAGCAGAAGGCGGGGAAGGTGGGCCTTCTTCGCCCAGATCAGAGACATAAGTATAAATATAGACCCGTGAGACAATTTCTGCTTCATCTTCTCCGACACCTGACACAGCCACCAACGGAGCAGCTTCAGGTGCCGACATACCGAGTCTGTAACGACTTACAAAACTATTCCTGTCCAGTTCATCATCTGAGCAGAAAATGAAAGCGCCTTTATCATCTGTACCGTAAACACGTTCCTTATAATCGCCGGCGATAGGCCCGGTACGCAAAGTGACACGATTCTCCCAAGACAACCATTGCCCCCGGTAACGGTAGATAGTTCCAGTCCGGCCCTGGACTGCAGCAACCTTAAGAAGGCCTCCCAGAGGACGAAGCTCTCCGGAATCAAGCAGACAGTTTACCGCTGAAACAGCCTGCCCTACCTCCAGCAAATGTACAGCCAGTGCCGGCTTCATGCCGGAAAAGACATTGACCTCAAACATGACTACTCAGCAGGTCCAAGAATACATTCAGCAGCTTCACGGCCCCACTGCACAGTCAGGTAGGCACGCTTGAACTCATCAACGGTGGAAGCATTACGTAATGCAGCCTTGGATTCTTCGCTTATTTGATTGAGATCAAACTCCTCAGGAGGTCGGACGACAACTTCTTCCCAAATAGCGGAACCGCCCGGCTGGTCATCGACTTTACGTTGTCTCATTTACGCACCCTCCTCAGTGTAGATTTTAGCGGCTTTCACGCGCAGAGATGGATCCCCGGAAAAACTCAGGGACAGGCGCTTGATATCAGGGTCAGTAAAAGGAACCTTTGCACAGGTATATTTGAGGGCATCCCCTGAAAGGATGCAGGTATCAATGGTGAGAGGTGTTGTGAAATCAGACTCAACAAATGACTGGCCGATTGCCCCAGCCGCAACTTTCAGTTGCACATCCTGCTTTTTCACTGCTTTGGCGGGTACGCCGGGGAGCGGAGGATCAACAGTTATAGAACTAGTAAAAACCGCATAAGGCGTCTTTCCATATTCAATATGACGAACATCCCCTTTGACATAATACTGGCCTGAACTGAAATCACCAATCATAGCGGCTCGCATTATAGGCGCAGTCAGTGGTGTGGCTGCAAATGTGACACTCCCAGCCAGATCAGCAATAGAATCAGGTCTGTTGTCCTTATCTCCATATTTGTATCCGAAACTGACTTGACCCTTGTCTACTGAGTATACGAGCCATATCTCCTTAGTTCTATCAATATCAGGAACTTCAAGGAAATTGCCGTAATCTGCACCATAGCAAGCAGCGAACCCCGTTTTCCCGCCAAACTCCGGCGCAGCTTTTGAGAAGAAAAAACCTATGGTCTGCTGCCCAGAACCACCCCCATAAGTATCGAAGTGTAACAGGTAAGCAAATGGATTGTTTATAGTAACTACATCCCAATTGCGTATATGATAGAGGTAGTACATACCATCGGTATTAACAAAGTCATTAGCGAGTGCTGTAACGTCTGCACCAGTATTAAGTGCCGTTGAATACATACGCAATTGATCTGCCCAACCATCAGCACCTACAGTGGCAGGGGTTACAGGAGCCTCGCCCAGCATACTGACTGTAGTCTTGGGCACCATCGTTGTGCTGGCTCTAATCGAGCCGATGGTTGTGAAGTTAACTACAACCACCTCGCCCTGATCCGTGAGAATCACATCCCCGGCGGCAACCGCTAGCGCCAGCTTGAGGACGGATTCGGTAGTACCGTCCTTCAACTGAATTAATCCCCCGAAGATAAAATACTCTACAATTCCACTAACAAAGGCTTTCCCCGTTGGGTTATCCAGCCCGGCGGTGGTTGCGGGGAGCTGCGCACCATCC
This sequence comes from Maridesulfovibrio sp., assembly GCF_963678865.1. NCBI lineage: Bacteria > Pseudomonadati > Thermodesulfobacteriota > Desulfovibrionia > Desulfovibrionales > Desulfovibrionaceae > Maridesulfovibrio > Maridesulfovibrio sp. The sequence continues at coordinate 667,423 of NZ_OY787459.1, forward strand.
GCATTTACATCAGCACCGGGATAACCGGCCTCGGTATCAGCAAAGGCAAGGGTAACTCCAGCTTTGACCCCCACATAGCGTACAGCAAGACTAACAGCATTTGATGGATCAGACAGAATTAACGAAAGCTGGGCAGCACGACAGGTGATAGGCCCGATCGTCTTAGGAGACTCCAGCTCAGTTACAACCGGCATGCGCATCTGGAAAGACTGCCCGGTAATGGAAAAATCCGTAATTTCATCAGGTAGATTGAAATGGAATTCAGTTGAATCAGGGTAGGTCTTACCGGCTTCAGGATGCTTGATTGTCCCGGAGACAAGAGTACCGCAATCAACCTCAAGAGCCTCCATTTCCAGAATAGGAACCGGAGTCATATAGCCAAGAAGCTCTTCATTGGAGAGACTGCGTTTGGCAAGTGCATCCGGATCCAAGCCTGCTTCAACATGTGTAAGGTCAGCCGGGACGGTCATTTCAATAACCTTTACGGTGGTAAGCCCATCTACAAAAACAGCTGACTCAACAAAGCCGACAGACTTGTTGGGATAAGTCTTCACCGCCCTATTCACCGAAAAGAAGGAAGTAAAATCACCGGTAAGACTGAAGCTGTCTGCATTCTCATACTGGGGCAGGACAAAATCACCAGATGTATCCTTGGGACGGAGCCAACATTCAGCAGCCATCTCTTCCCAGGTCTTAGCAGTCATGCGTATGTGAATACGGCTTTCCACCGGAAAGGCCAACGGAGCGGAACCTTCCTCGCCTCTGGAAACGGTCAGCACATTATTGGCGCGTGCGGTGACGTTGATGAACTCCACAGCTTCAGTAGCCGGATTGACCAAGGCGCAGCGGAAATTATCCCCTTCCAGCAGATTCGGAAACTTACCGGAATGATCAGCCGGAATAGTAATCTGGGTTGCGGAAGCATCAATGGCGGAAGTAATAAAGCTTTCCGCCAGATTTTTAAGAACAATCATAAATCATCTCCATTGAAAGTAATAACCGGACCTATCCCCTGCCGCTTGACCAGCGCAGTGCAGGACATGCTGCTTTCGGAAGCAACATCCCCCACTTTGATCATAGTATGGACGGTCTGAATCGATACAGCGGAGCAGCTTGTGCACTCACCGCGATCCCAGAGATCAAGATTCCCTCTCAGTTCAGTGTCAGAACAGCTTCTGGCTTCAGCACCCGCGTCAACTTCAAAGTGGCAGTAGCCGCCGCCCAACGGGAATTCAGCAACAGAACAACCACCTATACATGCAGAGCGAATCACTTAACCGTCCTCAATGGCGAGGGTTTCAAGACGAACGTGAAATGTGTCACCCATGTAAACCATCCGGGCCAACTCAAGCGGTCCGAAGTAAAGAACGTTGCCGGCAATCTGCGCGTCCATGACTGCCCAGTGAGTGACCAGACCGACATCAGCGGTAAACTGCGGGAAACGGATTTCGTCAGTGTTCAGCAGACGTCCGTTGACAGGATCCGCTCCGAAGTTGGCCTGCTGACGCAGATAATTGGAATCCGCCGGAAGTTCAGTCGATAAATCCCCGATACGCAATGCGGCCAGAACCGCACCGTTCTTCTGAACTCTGAGATCCACAGAATCGGTTTCAATGATCCCGGCACGAAACAACGCCAACCAGACCTTTTCCGAAGGCTGGTACGGAACATTTTTGAGTACATGGGAAGCCAGTTTATTTTTGAGATATTGAGACTTGCAGGTATCCATGAAATTTCTCCTTAAAAGAAAGTAGGACTATTGATTTCCTGCTGGCAGTTGGTTCCGCCACGCAATTCCCGAATCCGGATCTCAGCCACACCGTCATCAAACTTTTTCTGCTCAACCTGTGACCGGGCAGGATCAGACCACGGCTTATCAGGAACCAGCATGAGCATGGCCTTTGCTCCGGAAGCAATGACTTCACCATGGAAATCCAGCAGGAACTTGGGGCAGGACTTGGCGGTTACATACGGAGCAAGAACGTTCACAGTCTGCAGCACAGCTTCCTCATCCTCACTAGGACAGGGAACAAGGCGCACAACACCCGGCTCTTCAACCTGAAAAGAATTGGGAATGCCCGGTTCATCACGAACAACACGGTCATCAAGAGGGATCAGGATCTCATCCCGGAAAGCAACCTCACGGGTACTGACCACTGTTGCTTCAGCTGGAGGCTCGAACACATAACGGCACTCATCCTTGTAAACGTCCATAAGATCGGAACGATGCCGCCAGACACGGGAATCCTTGCAGAAACGAATTGCAGCTCTACGCAATTCCGGCATGATCTGCGGAACCGGACAACGCGGGAGTGAGGATTGCAGCAGCGGAAGGAAATCACGCCAGCCGACCATGAGCAACTTAGCCATTGTTCACCTTCCCGCTATTAGGACTGATCAGCAGCCGGGCCTTGGCTTCCTCACCAAGGGAAACGTACATCTGACGCAAAGCATCCATGCCCTTCTGCCAACTGCTGGGAGAAGAATTGCTCCGAGCCCAGCAACGATAAAGCACGTAATCTTCCAGAGGATCGGAAAAGATGTCGGGGACAATGAGTTCCTGCTCCACCGACTCAAGCTTCGGAGGCCTGCGCGAATACTCCAGCTCCACACGCACACCTGCAGCCGGAGCCGGAGAAACCCAGAACACGGTAGGAACCTCTTCCTCAAAGGCGTAATTATCCACCACTGAAGAAGGAGGTTCCCCGTGCCATGCAAGATTGGCCTCATCAAGAGAATTCCGGTCTACCGGAGTAATGGCCATTCCGGGAGTGCCATCACCGTTGACGTTCCTGACCAGACCGATAAAACGGCCCTGATCAGGAACATCCTGCCGGGTAGAACCTGTTTCCAGTGTTACCCGCTCCACTACGGAACTGGCATCCGGCCGAAGCATGACCAGATGACGCTGCGCCCTGGTGATAAGATCAAGAAGATCTTCGTCGTTCCAACGCACACCGTCAGGGTCATGCAGGGCTTTGCGCAGTCCGGTCATGAGTTCCGAGGCGAGCATTAGTCAGCGACCCTGATATTGTAACGAGGAACCTGACGTTCTCGATATGTCACACCGTTTCCATCACCTTCATCATGGACTTCACGCATAGTATAAGAAGCATCCCTGAGAACCTTGTAAATGGACATGGGGACAGGCACATCAACACCACGCTTGATCTGGTAGGGAACGGCATTAACAGAAGCAAAGACATCATCTTTGCCGTCAGCGCCTTCGCCTTCAGCAATATTAATGGTAATCTTCTCTTCATTCTGCAGCCGCTTAAGCTCAGACTTTTCGACCAGCGCAGCATGCTTATCCAGCTTGCGGTTTTCAGCCTCAAGCTTTTCACGGGCAGATTTTTCAAATGATAGCTCTGTTGAAAGCAAAGCTCTTGCGCCTTCAGACTGCTGCAGAGCTTCTTCTTTTTCTGCAAGCTGTCTACGAAGCTCAGCCACTTCTTCCGGACTCAACGCTTCAACCTTTGCTTCTGTTTCATTGACCGAAGTTTCCGGCGTTTTTTTATCTTCGGCTTTCTCATTCTTACTCATTTCAGATCACTCCTTATGCTTCCGGAGGAATTTCAGTTACAGCCACTTCAAGGCGGACCATCCAGGCATCATTCAGAATGGAGCCGGTGTAGTAAGTGATCCAGCCGACACTGCCCCGCTGTCCGAGCTTGTCACTCTTACTGGGGGTGTCAGGATTCACTACCTTGGGAACAACAGCTTCCTTGCCTTTAAGAGCTACATCCCCATAAGCATCGGCTCCGATAATGTAGATGGGATAAACATCGGCATTGGTGCCGGATTCAGAAAGCATTTCCGTTCCGGAAGCGGCCTTCGCACCACCGGCATCAACAAGGGGCTCAATGGAAGTGGAAACCACGTAACGGACATCCTCAACCTTACCGATTTCATTCTCGTAAGGAGTAAGCTGACCGTATTCTTCAACCGGCACAAAACCGGGCATTTCGCGGATATCGGATTCGCAATCGGAATGAGTGATACCGATGAAAGAAGCCGCTACAGCCTTGGTTCCATACTTCACACTGGAAGACATGACCTTGGTGACCTTGCGAGCTTTCTGCCGCTTGAGAGCACGGGTAGCCAGACGCTGCACACTCTTGGTGATGGGCTTGGTAACGGTTCCTCGGGAAGTTCCGCCGGAATAAATCACGTTGGTACCGGCACGGACAATACCTTCCAGAACCATATCAAGGGTCTGTCCGGCCTGTTCGCCAAGAATGTCCATGGACTCCTGAAGCACAGGATCTTCGTGGGTATCCTGAATCACATCGGTCAGCTCAATGTAGTCACCGTACTGTTTCAAAGTTGCGGTAACGTCAGTCTTGGTGAGCTTCTTGCCGGCAGGGGTTACACCCTCAACGAGCGGTGTAGTTGCCGGTTCCAGAGCATTATACCTGCGCCACTTGATAAGCTGCCCTTTATTCTTGGGCATCTTTAATGACTGACCGAATTTACCGAAGATATTGTAATTTGCAGCCCTTTTGAGAAAACCGGGCACTGAGTAACCGGCTGTTCTGGGGCTGATATCGCCATAAATGGTAGTTGCCATTTCAACTCCTAATCTTCAGCCGCTGCGGCATCGAACCCGCCGTCAAAATCATCTTCATCGGGTCCTCTTTTGCCACTCACAGCCTTGCGTTTACCGGGAACCGCAAGAATATCCTTGGCCGCTTTCTTATCGACCTTGTCTTCTTTGGTCCCGGAGGTTGCTTCCTTGTATCTGGTCAACAAATCGGACACTTCTGAAGCGCTGCCGGATTTCTGTACACGCTTGGCTTCAACAGCTTCTTTGTAGGGAAGCCCTTCAATCCAGCCGTCAAACCCGGCATTGAATTTGCCGAGCTTTTCAGGATCAGCGATCAGCTGTGCATAATCCGGATGCGCTTTGCCGATCTCAGCAAAATGAGTTCTGCGCGCTTCCTGTTCATGACGGCTGATCACAGCCTCCACACGAGGATTGACCTGCCGGAGCTGATGAACGGATTCCAGCATGCCGACCACTGCCTCAGGACCGTATTCCAACAGATTGGACCGGTAACGCTGGCCCTGCTCGGAATCTTCCAGCAGAATGTCCTTGTACTGCGGGTTAAGCTTAAGGATCGATTCAGTCTCGGCCTTGATGTCTTCAGGGACATCCACCAGCGCGGGAGAATCCCCTGCAGCCTGATCCGGCTGTTCCTGTTTACCGAAGTACTGCTCCAGAATATTCCGGCCTTCAGCCAGCGGATCCGCGTCTTCGCTTCCGTGCGATTCTTCGTCTTCAGTGTCCGATGAATCCGGATATTCCCCGGATTCATCCTCATCAGGTAAAATCTGGTCTGAAGCGGCCCCTTCATCTTCAAGGCCTTCATCTTCGGACTGGGGGTCACCCTCGCCCCCGTCTTCGGCTTTTAGCTCTGAATCATCAGAATCTTCCTGCGGATCCTCATTCAAGAATTCGTCAGCAAGCTCGTCAGCTGATTCAGCAGCATCAAAAGCATTTTCGAAATCTTCCCGTTCCTGCTTCTGTTCATCAGTATGGAGTGTGTCTTCAGCCATCATTTCCTCCTTAGTATGGATTCTTGCTTTCTTTAGTTTCCTTGAGCGGAGTCAGATCCTGCAAAAAATCCCGATAAGCCTTGATCCTGCCCTGCAACTGCGGGACGGCCTCAACACGGGCATTGACCAGATTTTCCGTTTCTTCCTGAATCCGCAGCTTTAGAAATTCACGCACTTTGTTTACGGCTGAACCACCGCACTCAAGGAGTTCTTTTATTTTCATCTGGCTAGTCATCATCTTCATCAGCTCCGGCGTTGAATCCATCCTCAAAGCTTCCGGCGGTATCGATACCCATCGCCACCAACTGCAGCTCAATATTTTTGTCCTTGCCGCCCGGTTGCGCCCTGGCACCGCAGACATAAGCCCTTGCTTCCAGCTTCACGGTGGAACCGACCTTCATATCTTTGGGCTTCAAACCCAGCTTAGAAATAACCTTGTCATCTAAATGAAGCCGCAAACCCCACGGGAATTCTTCATGCTCCGCCACAACTTCAACCTTAGAAGTCTTCTTTTTCTTTTCCGGTTTAAGCCGCAGCTCTACCAGCTTCATGCTGACCTCCTTCCGGCATTAAAGCACCGGCCTGCTGTTGCAGCATGGAAAGCAATTCATGCTGCACATCCACGCCTTTATTTTCCAATTCTTCAACCAATGCTTGAACATTTGCCCTTGCAGATTCCACAAGCCTTTCACGCTCATAGCTTTCCTTTTCCCGTGCAGAACGCAGAACGCCTTCCGGCAATTCAAGGTTCTTGCTGATTTCCTTGAGCAGCTTTTCATCATCCACCCAGCCCTCAAAACGAGGATTGTCTGTGATGGCCAGAACGGTCTGCATACGTTCAAGCTGCACCTCCTTGGCCATGAGCACAGAGGTCCCGGTGGCAATAATTTCGAAATCGCCTTTGATATCCTTTCGGGAGTTAAACTGCATGTTCCAGAAGTACATTTTCTTGAAAAACGGACGGGTAATGTTCTCATCATGGGACTTAACCAGATCCTTTAGAATCTGGTGCGCAGCCCCGATAAGCATGGACAGACCACGGGCTGTCTTACCAGCTCCACGCATCTGGGAGCCGTCACCGCCCATGAAGCGCGGCACGGACATATCGTCCACCATGTCGTTGAAAACCCGAACCAGTGCCATGAGCTCGTTGGTATAGGAAGGGACAGAGAAAAATTTAAGAGCCTTATTCATGTCCTCCACGGATCTGAAAGGCCAGAACTTGAAAGCATAGATGTCACGCGGATCCTCATCCTGAGTGAAGGCGCTCATATTGGCGGCAACCTGAGGACCGCAGGAAACAGCGGCATTATCCAGCAGCATGCGCATGGACGAGTTCAAGGCCTTCTGCGGATGACGCAGCAGTGTGGGCAGACCGTCACCCCAGATTGAATCCTCATCTTCCACGAAGTAATCAAACTGGTAAGGGATGGTTGCGCCCTCGAGCGGATTGATGACCGCCTTGATGACCTTATCGCCCAGCATCCAGACGTTAGCCGGGAAGATCTCAGCAAGATCCTCTTCCGGAATTTTGATACCTACAGAAGCAAGCTGATCCCCGGTAAGAGTTCCCCAGAACTCATAAACACGGTAACGCTTATCCATCTTGCGGGTTTCACCGCTGCCGATCTTCTGCTGCAGCTTCAGCGCCTTGTAAGAATCAAGGTCACCGTCTTTGTTGTCGCGTAGGTAATCGGTGATGGTCTGTTTATTGAATCCGGGATAAGTCAGCAGATCCAGAACCTGCCTGCGGTTATAAATGTGGTCCTGAAAGATATGCTCACAATCCTCAAGACGGGTGGCATTAGCATCCGGATACGCATTCCAGACAGAAACATCTTCATAATATGGACGCAGCTCAGTTACCTGCGACTTCTGCAGCTGCCAGCTTCCGTCTTCAGCAATGGCGTATCCTTCGCGGAATTCCTCACGCACCAGCGGTCCTTTCAGGATTCCGGTACCGTACTTAAGCTTCTGCTCTGCCACAGACTTGCAAACCGCACGATAAGACTTGCGACCGGAACCGCCCACCAGTTGGTCAGCAATTTCCTCACACATGGCCTCGCAGGAAGCTTTAGCCTTTTTATCCACCAGCTTTTCAAGCTCATCCTGTGAAAGTTCCTGCCCCTGCGCTGCGGCCTGCTGCTGGTAGTGAGTAATAACCGAAGGATGCAGTTCCGGTCTGGGGGAAGGTTTAAGATCCCAATTGTGCTCTTCAGATGCAGGAAACAGAAAATCCATTACCTGCGTAAGCACGGTATTCAGCTTTACCCGCGTAGCCGGCACATACATCTTGGAACGCTTGATCTTATTCAGCTCGTCAGGTTCATATTCGCTTTTCGTCTGCAAATAGTCCTTCATCCATACTTCTTCCTTGGAAGCACGGGCTGACTCCGCTTCGCTGAAAAGCGTCTTTATGAATACACCGAGATCCTGACTCATACAGCTGCCTTACCCTTATTGGTCGGCCTTGAAGAGAACCACCAGCCCACAGCAGAACTGGACATAAAGACAGTATTGGTCACGATATAGCGGACCATTTCATTAGCGGTATCAGGACTGACCAGCACATTGTTAGTAGAAAGATATCCGGTAAAATGCTGATAGGTGGACCATGTGATCCAGCACAGAAACACGGTCATGGTCGGCCGGGTAATGCCGCGCACAAAGTCGGCAACAACCAGCAGAAAATCCGCCCAGCTATTGTCTTTGCCCCGCGAATAAGTAGCGGCGTCATGAATGAGTGAAGCCTGATAGTTCTGACCATCAATGATGGTTTCGGTCATAGCCCGGTCCTCACGAGCCTGCTGGACCTTCACATCACCTTCAGCGCGGAGACGTTCAATCTCCTTATCGGTCATCTCCATTTCCTGCCGGTGCTGCAGCTCAAGCGTCTTGCGCTTCTGCCATTCACCAATCCAGGTTGAGATACCGCCAAAGATATTCTGAAAAATAGTAGCCACGCTCCCGGTACCGATACCGAGCAACGAGGAGCCGACCAGATCAAATAAAGCAGCATCAGCCATGATGAGCCTCCCTGATTTCGAGCAGCAGATCCCGGCCCAAGGTAGCCTTGAGGAATCTGCGAAAAGTTGGTTTGGAATTACCCACGGCCAGCTGCCCCCAGATCTGGCAGACCACGGAGCCAAGCAGCACACAGCCTAGGGAATGAGATTTGTAGCCAAGGGATTTATCGCCGGCCACATTGCCGGTATGGGACTGGATTGCAATGCGCTGCGGCACATTCCGAAACTGATAAACAAAGCTGTGCCAATGGTTAGACCAGCGGCGATAAAGGGAATAGTCGCCGACCGGGATACAGGAGATCCCTGTGCCGTTTTCACGCCAAGGAAGCTCAATAGTGAAGCATTGGAAGTCTGCCTCAGGAATGGTCAGCACGCCGATAGTTCCCTGATCGGTAAAGGGACGGCGCAGGATAAATGCATCAAGCGGTGGAAGTTTTCTCATCACTTGACCACCTTGTTGAAATGTTCCCAGATGGCGATCCCGACAAAACCGATTCCGCCAGTAGCCAGCATCTTGAAAACCATGCACCAGAAAGCCCTGCGGCCTTCGAGCATCACGCCCACGGCCTTATGATGGTCACGCATCTTCTCGATGCCCTTGGAATGTTCGCCATCACCAAGATCTTTCACCATGCCCATCAAATGGCCGACTTGCTCAACGGCTTCCGGCTTCAGCTTGCAGCTACCATTACCGGTATTCTGCAAACCGATAGCTATGCCTTCAGCAACAGCAGCAGTAATTTCTTTCCGAAGTTCCGGATCAAGAACTGATGAACCCACAACAGACTCCCAGAGGGGGTGTTCGTACCAACCGACCGGCACGAACACCCAACGAGGTTATAAAGGCGAAAACAAAGCCTCCATACTTACGGGAATCTGTAACACGGGGTTTTAAAGTGAGGACGTGAGAGATCGTCCCAGATCGTCAGAGATCAGTGGGGAGGGGGTTGACAGGGGTGTGGGGATTAGAGAGAGGAATGGAATTATTTATATTTTAGGAGAATCACAATGAATTTAAAGAAGTTGATCCATAAATTCAAATTAAACAAAACGTCCACTAAGGGAAGGCACTCTTACCCACTCAATCGCCTAACGATAGATGCCAATGATTTAATGGCTTTCATTGTATTCAACACAACAATTTTCTATATAAATCTATACATATGCAAAAAAAGCATACTTGAATATATCAATAAAATACTTGCACTTAACTCAAACAGCATCAAACCACTGATTAAAATCGATGACGTATACCAGATGTCATGTGAAACAATCACTATATGCATTTTTCTTTCACTAGTTGTGGCTATCCTTGTTACCTTAATAACAGAATCAGCAATAGATATATTCAAGAATCTTGATTCGTATATCTCAAAATTCTTTACCAAACTTGAATATAAAATAAGTAAAAAACTAGAAAAAAACAAAAAAATTAAAGATCACAAAAAAATATCTCGAATAATTATAGTTGTAGTTCTATTATTTTTCATTTTAATATTTTTTAATAAACTTAAAACTAGCCCAATACTTTATTTTATATTGCTCTTAGGTTTTGTATTAACAGTGACAATCATGATGTCAAACAGAGCAATCACTGTATTCACATGCACTACAGCAATACTACTCACATTATTTACCTGGACATTTGCATTGGAATACAAAACAACAAGAATAGAGAAGCCAAAAAGTCATGAAGACTATCTTAAACACTTTAGCGACAACTCATGTTCAATAAGGACGTCAGAGACAACAAAAAAATATCTTATATATCTTAAACTTGAAAACGGCCTTCTTGTCAAAGATGAAAATCAAAAATACACATTATTATTTACTAACGACATTAAAGAAATACAATTTTAAAACCCTACTCTCCCCATTGACATTACACGCTATTTAGAATCTTATATCTAAAATCATTTCATATTCTGCTTATATGGAGGTAAAATGAGAGGAACAAAGCAAGCCCAAAAAATACTACTACAAGGTGTCAATACATGGAATAAATGGCGCACAGAAAATAATGAAACTCAAAACTCACATACGAAAATCACCCCTCATTCGCTCAAAAAAGCAAGGCTCCAAAGGGCTGAGCTAGACAATGCAAACCTAAAAAAAGCAAATCTCTCAGAAGCGAAACTACATGAAGCGAAATTAAGAAAAGCAACTCTAAGATGGGCAGATCTTTCCAAAGCAGACCTTAGAGGAGCTACCCTTAACGGCGCAGACCTTAGGAAAGCAAATCTATCATATGCCAACTTAAGGGGTGCTAACCTTCAAAACGCTGATCTTCGTGGAGCGAACCTTGAAAACACAAACCTAGAAAGATCAGACTTACGAGGAACAAAACTTAATTATGCCTCTATGAAAGAGTCCATCGTGCATGGAGTAAAATTCGACAACACTATGCAATGCAGAGGAGTCAACATACAAAACGGTAAAGGAAGCCAACGTTTTGTCCGCCACGTCTTAGACTTAGACTACATCGAAGAAACCAAAGAAAAACACCCTAAATTTTACTGGTGGTGGAAAATCACCTCAGACTGCGGCCGCTCTTTTGAACGCTGGGCATTATGGTCTATCGGTTTTGCTTTAAGCTTTGGAATTGCCTTTGCAAATTACCCTGTCTGGTCTTGGTTACCGGATTGGATGAAAACCTTCCTTACTTATATCTCCCCTGCCTTCAGCTACAGCAACCCCGGAATACAAGACGGCTGGTTTACCCCCTACTATTTCAGCATAGTCACTTTCACCACCCTTGGATTTGGAGATGTCACGCCTACAAATACGGCAGGACAGCTCTGGCTCACTGCTGAAGTCACGCTTGGCTATATCATGCTTGGTGGTTTGATAACATTATTTGCTAATAAAATGGTACGGCAAAGTGGTTAGCCATAACAAATAACTATTATCCCCCTACAATAGCTTCAAAAAAAAGTTACAAAAATAAAACCGTCATGAATTTAAAAAAAATCATAACCATATACAAAACAATACGCGACACCCCTGAAGAAAAAATATACCAACTTCTAGCAAACTACTTAGGAGTCCGAGCTATATGGGAAAAATTACATCCTCCAACTACGAAAAGAGATCAAAACAAACCAAAACCAAGCACCTTCATTCTTTGGGCTGCAAGTGTCTACATCGCATTGTTTTCTGTAGCATCTTCAAGATATGACAGAGCTGTAAATTCTCTAGCAATGCAAATATCAGCATTTCAAACACAAATGACAACTAACCAAAAAGCTCAAGTCTGTAATCAAATAAGATTAATTCAACAAAATGAAGTACCATATAAGCCAGACTTTAAAAATCCGCTAACAGTTTTCTACAGCTTTTATAAATACCAAAAATACGAAGAAGGCTTTCAGAACATAATTCAAACTATCAACTCTTATAAAAAAGACCTTCTAAATGCACAGTTAAATGGAGCAGACTTATCAAACATTGAGTTGATAGACAGCAACATACAAAATGCGACATTACTTGATGCCAATTTAAGCAACGCTATACTATGGAATGCTAATCTTAAAAATGCTAATCTATGGCGTTCAAACTTGGAAGGATGTGAATTTTGTGGTGCAAATTTGCAAAACGTAGATTTAACAGACTCAAATATTACAGATACAGACTTCTTTAATGCAGACTTAACAAATGCAAAATTAATAAATGTAGATGCTCAAAATGCACAATTTAAAAATGCTATCCTTATAGGAACACAATTACAAAAAACTTACACAAAAAATGAGCTAGACTACTTCATAAGAATAGATAAAAGAAGAGGCACAAGTGTTTCAGTAAACCACAAGGAATATAACAACACAGAATTTAAAAAACATTTCTTCATGGACCATAATTACAATATAACATATAAAAAAATTAGCAACTATACAGAAAGTCAATACTACAAAAAACAAGTTGCAGACAAACTCACTAGAAAAATATACAAACAAATATACATTATGAATCCAGGGTTCGGTTCTTTCGGTTCTTTAACTTCCGAGGGGAGAAATTCTCAAGAATTCAAAAAGAAAATAGACATTTCTGTTGCACAATTAGCAGAAGCCAAAACTCTCTATAAAGCTAAACTCCCCCCAAAAATAGAAAAAAAACTCAAACAAACACATCCCCACCTATTCGAAAAACCAGATTGGTACAACAAAGAAGAACAAACAAACTAGGCCACCACCATGGAAGCATACATAACCTACCACATAGGAATCATAATCCTGATCCTGATCAGGAACTCCTCCAGACCACTCTACAACCTGTATCACTACTCAGGAGTGCGACTTGTTGTTGAGAAGATATTCCCACCCAGCAATGCTGTGCTGAATGCTGATGAGTATGTGAAGCCTAGTAGTTTTGTGCCGTGGGCAGTGAGTATCTATGTGGCGTTGTTTAGTATTGCTTCTGCACGGTACGATCGGGCTGTAAATTCCTACGAGATGCAAATTGCCGCTTGGCAGACACAGATGACGACTGAATTTAGACCTCAAGTTTGTGCCAATCTCAGTAATCTACAAGAAATCAAAGTCCCTAAGAAACCGGATATTCTTAAACCTTCCAGTACTATTAAATCCTTTTACACAAATGAAAAATATGAGGATGGGCAAGCAACTCTTTTGCACACAATAGAAGCGTATAAACAAAGTCTATGTTATGTTTCATTAAATAATTCAAACCTCCGGGGAGCAAATCTTGGGGGTGCAGATCTCCAGGGAGCAGCCCTCTACCATTCAGATCTCAGGGAAGCAATCCTCTCGGGGGCAGACCTCAGGGGAGCAGCCCTCTTCGCGTCAGACTTCAGGGGAGCATACTTTGAAAATACAGACCTCAGGGGGGCAGACCTCAGCTGGGCAAATTTAAGGGATGCATACTTCGCTTTGGCAGACCTCAGGGGGGCAGATCTCGAAAAAGTTGATTTCACAAAAGTAAAATCTCTATACAAAACCAAACTTCCACCAAAACTCGAAAAAGAACTTAGAAAGACGCACCCCCGTCTATTCGACGACCCATCAGAAGAAATAATGAGGTCTTTTCTTAAAAACTAACCCCCAATCTCCCCACCAGCATGCTCCTTAATCCACTCCCAAAGTTCTGCCTTCTCCGTCGTGTACTTCCCCTCCACACGGCGGATAGGGCAACCTTCCTTCTGTGCCCAAGCGCGGACGGTATTGCGCCCTACTCCGAAAATTTTCCCGATACTCTCTAACCCGGTAACAATCTCAACAGGCCGTACAACCATATCAGTACCCCCCTGCTGAATGAGTCATTCCGGACTGACGGACGTCATTCACCGGATGCTGCCCGACACATTCCAGATCCAGCCCGGCCAACGCGTAGAGCATAGACGCCACCACCGGGAATTCCTCCAGCTTGCGGCCCAGATCTTCACGACCGAGAATGTTGTACTCCAGCACAGCCTGCGATTCCCCGAAATAGAGAGTCTTGATATTCCGGGTCCGCCTATCCACCAGACGGTCATAATCGCGAAAAGTGCGGCTCCCATTCATAGCCGGAGGTGAAGCGAGATCGAGAGCAGGAACACGCAACCTGCGCCGCCGATCGTTAAACATATGCACCAGCCGGGTAGAAGCATGAGTCAGCGGAGTTCGCCAGATCTCCACCTTAAGCGCGTCCTGCAGTGCCGCCATTTCGCGGCAGAGAGCTTCAGTATCCTCATCCATGAATTCCACCACCACATCTACCCGCCGCTGATCCGTGCCGTGAATGAGATCCCTATGCTCGGCAAGAACAGTCACCGCCCCCGGCCTGACATCATAAGGCCATGCCACACCACCTGAAACCCTACGGTACGCATTGCCGGTCACCGGGTCCTTCAGGCTGCGCTGCCCGGTCATGGGCGATGTCACAACTTTCAAATTCTCAATAAGTCTCATAATCCACCCCTAAGACATGTCGCGGCCTTCGGTCAGACCACCACGACGTAAGAAATATTCCAAGGCCTGCGTCATCACATCCACCTGATCCTTGTATTTGGAACCGGGGAAGTGCTCCACCTCATCCAGAAAAACATCAAGCCACTCAGCTGATTCCGGCAACCATACATTGCCGCCCTCGACAGTATCAGCCACAGCGTTGGCTCTGTTTTCCTTATCCCCGCCGGTCACTGCCCATGCCACCACCGGAAGCTTCGTTTCATCCTGCAGATCCTGAATAACGCTAATCCCGCTGGACTTGTCCTCAATAACAATTGCCGAGGGACGATGGATCACATAACGGTTTTTGATCGTCCGCTTAAGCTCCGGGTACTCCATCTTCTTGCGAATAAGATCCAGCAGGTAGTAGCCGTTGTAGGCCTCGCCCCAGAGCTGCCCCACGGAATACGCGCTGGTCTTGTTCTTCTTCTGGGCCGTGTCCCAGTGCTCGACAATACGGTTGAACTTGGGAAGCTTGGTATACCGTTTAAACCAATCCAGCTGAAAGATTGACCCACCCTTGGGAACCGGACGCTGCTGGAGCTGCCCTGCGGCCTCAGTGGGAGACGAGAAGGATTCCTCGATATGAGTCAGGGTTTCTTCATCAAACCGTTCAGGCCAGAGCAGTTCTCCTTCCTCTTCACGGGGATCCTCGAACCCCAGAACAGTATGAAACTTGTTCCCCTCGTACCGTGCAGGCAGGCAGAGATGGGTATACCCGCCCTTTTCCAGAATATGGCCGCTCAGATCCTGCTGATGGCCACGCTGCATTACGACCACGAAAGCTCCGGTCTTGGGATCATTGAGACGGGTCTGCATGGTGTTATCCCACCAATCCAGAACTTCCCTACGCTTGGCATCGGAATTGACCTCGGACATGTTGTGCGGGTCATCAGCGACAATGCGGTCACCACCTTCACCTGTTGCCCTACCGCCTACTGAGGATGAAAAACGGAAGCCGCCAGCCATGTTCTCAAACTTGTCCTTGGCGTTCTGGTCCTTCTTAAGCTGCACATGAGGCCATGCTTCCCGGTACCAGGGAGAAGTGACAATCTCACGGGTCTTCATGTTGTCTCGCGTTGAAAGCATGGCTGAATAGGAGCTGAAGAAAAATTGAATCCACGGATTGAAGGTCCATTCCCATGCCGGCCAGCAGACGGACACGGAAAGCGACTTCATGTGACGAGGCGGCATGTTAATCAGCAACTTCTGGATCTGCCCGGTACTGACCGCCTCCAGATGCTCCACAATTGCCCCGATATGCCAGCCGTCCACAAAGGTCCGCCCCGGCTCGATAACGTGCCATGCATTGCGAATGAACTCCTTCAGCGACATATCCGGCTTCCCGGTACCGATGTATTCAGACTCGACCTGTGGGACCTGCTCTTTCAAATTCATGAGCAGGTTCCCCATCAGCCCGTTTGCTTTCAACGATTTACTCATAGCTCGTTCATGTAGACGTCCCTGATTTCCTCAGGCTGAATGCAGAGGTATTCAAGGGTCTGTTTTTGAGTGGCGTGATTAAAAATTTCCATCAAGGTCGGAATATCCACACCGAAAGCCACCCGCTGGTGATAACCGAAAGTCTTACGCAACGTATGAGAACCGTAATTGCCCTTCAGATTGATTTTCTCGCACCACTTCTTGACCAGCTTATTCACGTAATTAGCAGCCATGTGCTTGCCGTTTCTGCCGACAAAAAGGTACTTCTGCTCATTGTCCCGACATTGGAGGGCCCAGGGCCGAACCGCTTTAAGTACACTTCCGTTCAGCGTGATCCTGCGGCCTTTAGAAGTCTTCTGCTCTTTCAGCACCAGCTCGTCACCGACTTTGGCATGAATGAACTGCTCTGCTTCAATCTGGACCAGATCAATGGCCCGGAGGTTGGTGTTGATCCCCAGTACGAACAAAGCCAGATCCCGGGGATTGTCCTCGAGGAGCTTTTTCAGGTTCGCAATGTCCTTCAGCGAAGTGATCGGATCCACTTTGATCTGACTGCCCTTTTCGGGATGATTCGGATTCTTCTTTTCCATTTTCGGCCTCTTTGTTTAAAGTCTAAGTTTTAATCATATTTCCACAAAACTTAATCTTAAACAAGAGTCTTTTCTAACTTAATTTATCGAAAAATCTCATAAACCTTTTATTTGCAAGACTTAATCGCCGTTTTCACCAATCTAACTTATATTTAAAAGTTAGACTTTTCGAGTTCAGAAAAAATTAAAAGTTAGACTTGTCGCTGCCACCGATTCCGAAATCGAGAGCCGAGCGAGCTGCGTTGATTTCGGTCAGTCTGGAGACAATCCGCTGCTGAACTTCCGGAGCTGCGTTTTGAATTTCCTCCAAAACGATGGACTGGAACTCTTCGACCTTTTTCAGCGAGTATATTTCGCTTTGCATCTTGAAAACAAACTCGAGCTGCTTGCGGAGCTCAGCCTGCAGCTGGATCAAAAAACCGCCAAGATCACGTTTCTGTCCGGCAAGCCGCCGCAATTTTGCCTGCGAATCGCGATATTCCTGCGAGTTCTGATCGCCATGAAGGACAACGTTAACCATTTCGAGAAGCTCGCGGCATTGTTTCCCCAGAGCTTCCAGCTGATCGGCCAGTGAAAGCTTGGCATCAATCATCTTCGGAGCCGAAAACAATGCAACATCCTTGGACACAGCAAGATCAATACGTTTTTTAGCCTTTGAGACTGCAGCTTGAGACACAGCAAAAAAATCAGCAGATGTACTTTGCTTCCATCCAAGCTCAACTAACTGCTTAATTAACATTTCTTGATCTATCTTTCCACTCTTATACGAAGGATGTTTCTTTAATTTATCAAGCATAACAATAAACTCACACTGTTATATTTTAGCACTGCATTAACTTTATAACTTCACAACTTTACTTTTGTGCAGTTAAAATTAACCTCTGCTTAACCATCACCAACGGCAAGTTTTCTCGCATATTCCTCTTCACTCATTCCTTGTCCGGAACTGGAAGTGAACTCGTTAACTTCCATCTGTTCTCTGCTCTGAAACCCACCACCCAAGACTTTGGCCATGTTCCCCGGTTCAACCAACCACGGGATACTGGCTTTCCATCCCGATTCCCCTTCACCCAGCAAACGGGGATACTCCTTCACCAGGGAAAAATACCAACGCCACCATTCTATCCCTTTCTCCGGAGGCCCACCTTCACATTTGCATTTCCGGATCTTCCTTCTCAGCGGATCAGTGAGAACTTCCGGCTTCGGCAAGTCGGGCAGAAGTTCGCAAAAAGCCTCCACCACCTCTTCCCCCTCTGGGGGACTATAGGGGGTATTTACGTAGAGAGTAGGAGTAGGAGAAGGGGCATTGCCCGAATCGGCTTCGGGCATATTTTCAGTATTGCCAGATTCATGCTCGGGCATTGCTTGAGCATCCGGTTTTATTTCAGGCTGTTCAGATGGAACTTTTTTCTTCTTATCCCTCTGTTTTTCTACTTTTTTCCAGCGTGCAGCGGCAGCTTTCTTAGCCTTTTCGGATCGCGCCCGAGCTTCAGCGGCCCAAGGCTGCATTTCATCCCATTCGCAAATATAAAAACGATCCTTATCTTTCCCTATAATTTCAAGATCTAACAGCATCTGAACATAGTCAGTACGGTCCAGTTGAACCTTACAGGCAAACAACAGATCTTCCTCATCAAAGTTCATAGGGAAATAGCCGGAATCACTGGGATAATGCTTGGCGCAATAGCACATCAGAAAAATCAACCCCAATGCTCCCTCGGCTCCGAACTTCCTCATGATTTTCTGAGTCCGGAAATCCTCTGCAAACTCAACATCAAGCCGGATGTCAGTCACATTTTTAACTCGACCTGCCACACCGCACTCCTTAAAAATTTTTCAGCTTTGCGGATTTATTGCATGGGCAATGCTCAAGCATTACTCAAGCAAATTTTCATTCATAACATTTTGTAAAGGTTCAAAAAAAACAGGGCGTACCCTGAAAAAATTTCGGCGGCGCCCCGGAATTCACTAAAACTCCGGCCCTGCCAGTTTTATGCACTAGCTATGCTTGGGCATTGCTAGTGCATTCCATCGTTAATTCTTGACAATTTGCTTCCTCCTATAGAACAACCTCATAATTATTATTTTTCAAATTTGAGGTTGGCTATGAATAAAGAAGAAATGATTGAGCTCCTTAAGACTGACGTTGAAGGTTGGAATAAATACATTTCACAGACAACCCCCCCGATAGATCTTGAGAACAGCGATTTAAGCAACATCAAACTAACGGGAATTTTACTTTCAAACACAGTGCTTTGGCATTCCTCCTTTGAAAATTCAAAAATGGAAAACGCTAATTTCAAAAAAGCCAAACTACTAAATGTCAACTTCAAACACACCACCCTTACTTCTTCTAGCTTTGCAGAAGCAAACTTACAGGGCGCAACATTTAGAGGAGCAAATCTTTCAAATGTAGACTTCACCAATGCTCAATTTTACAAAACGTTCTTCACATCAAGATCACAACTCAACGAACTAGAAAACCCACTAACCCCCGCTCAGTTGGCTCACTGCATTTTTATCGAAGAACAACAATTTTATCAGGAAGAATTTAGGCCCATATATACACCACAATTCAAACAAGAAACGGTAACACCAACTAACGCTCTGGGAATCAAATACACTGATCATTCACCTTGGACACCAAGAGACATGTCTATTTTCATGATGAGTATACAGTCTGCCTACTCCAACCTGCTGTATTTATATACAACGGATGAACATGACTTATCTAAAATAGAATCAAATCTTTCAAGAAACTCAGTATACCCTCCTCTTGAGCATGAAATATGTATCTCCTCAATCCATAGTGGATCATTAGAAACAATCATCACACAACTAGTTACGCCAGAAGTGCAGACAACAGCGTTAGCCGTATCTACACCTTACATCTTAAAAAAAATGGGCGAAATCATATCTGTATTATCTCAGGCAGCTCAAGATTTCAGTAACCTTAAATATTCAGCACAAAGAGAAGAATCTAAAATCAAAAATCAAGAGGCTGATACTAGACTAAAAAATGCACAAGCTCATGAAAAAGAGATCAACAACCAACTTGCATTAGTCAATAACCTTTCTATAAGCATTGAAGAAGCCCATGACTTCACAGACAGACTTTCCAGCAACCATGAATTTAATCAATTGGTTGACCAAATTAGTGACGACATCCCAAAATTATCCAAATCAAAAAGACTCATAACTACAGCTGTTACCCCACTTCAAATAAAGGCACTAACATTAGCCAAGTCAGGAAAATCGACACCAAAAATTACTTTACCTATAATCGAAGGTGAACCAGCTAAGAAATAAAAAACACCGGTAGATTTCAACCAACACTCCTCACACCCGATCAATCCGAATCTCCTGATCATGCTCCACGTCCTTAGGACAAACACAGAGATGATCACACATAGGACAACACACCCGTTCCCCGATCTGACGCACTCTTACGAGCTGACCTTTTCGGGGACATTTCTTCACGCCCTCAACCTTAAAGCGCCATGGCGAAAACTTGGACTGCTCGTTAGTGGCATGACGCAAAAAAGGCTTAGCTTCCATACTCATGACCTCACCTCCCCAGCAGAACTAGGACTCCCCAAAGGCCCACGACTGGACCAGACTGGAGACTTATCCAGGACAACCAGCAATTCACCGTCTGAGTCAAAATCACAATGAAGGGTGGAAGCTTTTTCAATCGCCCGGATAGTTGCTTCCTCCTGACAAACTCCAAGACAAGGATCCGTCACCAGATCAACATCAGCCACAAACTCACCACGATGCCTAAATCTCAACACTGCTATATGATAACGTAGACTCACTTCCTGTCCTCCTTCACAACCTTCAGATCGCCTTCGGCAATCCGCTTTACAGATTCAACTCCCGCTTCGATGCCAGCCAGACACTCATCGACTGTGCAAGAGGCCCCGCTGATGAGTGCCAGCAAAAAATTACGGGTAACGGATTCAACAGTCACACTTGCCTTTACTAATTCAGCCATTCTGATCTCCTTAAGCCGGCAGAAAATCCAACCAGCTCCAGTCTTGTTCGTTCTCATTGAGGAACTGCAGCCGCCTGCGCCTGTACACAGTGTCCAAGCTGCCAGTGTTGGAGTTCCTGCTCTTAGCTACATCCAGAGTTACATTCACAAGATCGTCAGTGGTCTTGGGATTCCAAGGCCGAATAAAAAGAACCTGGTCAGCATCCTGCTCGATCGCTCCGGACTCACGCAGATCCGAAAGAAGCGGAACCTTACTTCTACGATTCTCAACCTCGCGATTAAGCTGAGCCAGCACGAGAAGAGTTATTCCGCTCTCCATGGCTGCTTCCTTCATGAGCCGGGAGATCTCAGCCACTTCCCTCTCGCGGGATCCGCCACGGGAATCCGGCCGCACTAACTGGATGTAGTCCACCACGGCAAAGCGCAAACCAAACTCTCGCTTCCAACGTCGGCACTGGGCACGGAGTTCTGAAGCAGAGAGTGAAGGCCTGTCCCAGATCCGCAACCATGGATCTGTACCTTGGAAATATTGGGCAAAGTCATAGATATTCTGCCAGTCCTGCTGGGAGAATTTACCGTCACGAAAACGCATGGAGTTGATGCCGTGAGTGGATGCAAGAAAGCGGTTCACGAGCAGATAACGCATCATTTCAAGAGAAAAGATTCCCACCGGAACCTTACGGGCCATGGAGTGCAGAGCGAAATTAAGCGCAAGAGCGGTTTTACCGTTGGAAGGACGTCCGGCAAGGATAACGATCTCTCCCGGAAGAAATCCGCCAGTGATACTGTTCAACTTGTAAAGATGAGTTTTAATCCCGTCCCCACCGCGCTGCTCAAGACCTTCCAGATACTTCACATATTCCTTGATAATTTCTGACGGCTTCTGAGAGGCAACATCAACCCGATCCTCAAGAACAGAATCAACTACTCCCTGCGCTGCAGCAGCAAACTCGGAAGGATCAGCTTCAGCAGTGTAGGCATGTTCTATTAGCTGCTGCCCTAACCGGGCCATAGCTCTGCGCCGGGCATAGCCCTGCAGGTCCATAGCCCAGCTTCTGGCATGACGAATCGGCTGAACCTCATTAGCCAGTTCAGCAAGGAAGACAGCACCGCCACAGGCCTCGGAACGACCGTTTTGCATAAGTCGGTCATTGAGTGTGACAATATCAATGGGGACCTGTTCCCGATGCAGAGCCAGGACTGTCTGCCAAATATTCTGGTGAACAGGAGAATAAAAATGATCCGGAGTCTTGAGAATGGGAAGCAGATCATCAACGTTGCGACCGTTATCTCGAATCACAGCACTGAGAACAGCTCTTTCAAGCTCCATATTATTGGGAGGTACGGACATGTTCATGACCACCTTCCACGACTAGCGGGGGCAAATAGGGGCCAAAAACACAAAAACACCCCCTTACAACATCTATGCGGATGATGTTGTAAGGGGGTGTTTTTATTACGGTTGGTGCGAAAGGAGAGACTCGAACTCTCACGGATTAACCGCTGGATCCTAAATCCAGTGCGTCTACCAATTCCGCCACTCTCGCAACCAAATATTATGGGCTAATTATTAAAAACGATCCTTGAAAGACCGAATTCTACCGGGGGTATCCCCGTGCAGCCGTTGCGTTAATATAAGCAGTGCTAAAGCTTGTCAATAAAAATCGCTCAAAATTCTATGGAAACGGTCTGTTCCAGCTAAACAGGCATGGCTGCCAGCAGCTTCCTGAGCTTAACTTCCAGATCATCAAAATCCTTAGCCAGCAACCGCAGACAAGGCTCTACCCCTTTAGCTCCGGAATCGCAGACAACATCAACCATTTCCGGTTCCGGATGTTCTGACATTGCCTTACAGGTTCCCCACTCAAGAGTACTTTCCTCTGAACCCAAGACTTCACCCGGTTCATCGGCCCTGTCAAACCATGCTTCTACATATCCGCACTCAGCTACCGAATCCATAATCCTCTCATCAAGCCGCAATCCGGCAGCACAGCCGATTTCAGGATTGGATTTACGGGCACAAAGCAAAACCTTAGCAATGTGGGTTGAGGCTCCGAATTCAGGATGCCCGCAAACCATAACTTCACCTTTGCGAGAGCAGGAGACTCTTCCGCTGAAAGCAGCCACATCTTTAATCCCTCCTGCACACGGCAGAGCAGCTGCCACATTCATACGCACTTCCGGAATCAATTCATTCAGACCGTCCATACACTTCAGGCGCAGGCCGAATTCATGAAGATCAGAAAGCAGGCCCTGCTTCATCTTCTCGATCAGCATAGGGGCAAGATGGTTAGGCGGTCCGCTGCCTTCGCCGAGATCAAACCCGGCCCGGAGTGCTAGATTGAGATACTCCTGTGCTTTCCGCACGGCAGTAATCATATCATAACCTTTTGCCAAACCGGAAGCTATCGTGGCAGAAAGAGTGCAACCGGTACCATGACTGTTCCGGGTCTTCACCCGCTGCTGCATGAGCGGTATAGGCTGCCGGTCTTTTATGCCCAGCCAGTCCGTGGCTGCAACGGAATCAAAATGCCCACCTTTAATGAGCACCGCCTTGGGCCCCATTTCAAGTAAAATATCAATAGCCCTGAATACATCTTCACGGCTCTTAATTTCCATACCGGTAAAAAGCTCCGCTTCCGGCACATTAGGAGTAAGTAAGTCTGCCAGTGGAAAAATATCCTTCATGGCCTCAACAGCATCATCCTTAAGCAGCTTGGATCCGCTGGTTGCCACACAAACCGGGTCGATTACCAATGGAAAATCTTTATCTCTTAATGATTCACCCACCGCACGGATAATAGGAGCGGAAAAGAGCATTCCTGTTTTCGCGGCACGAACTTTAATATCATTGCAAACCGTTTCAATCTGGAGAGACACAAACTCAGGGGAGACAGCCTCAATCCCAGTAACTCCGGTTGTGTTCTGGGCGGTAAGCGCGGTAATTGCACTGGCTCCGTAACACCCGGCCATGGAAATGGATTTCAGGTCGGCCTGAATCCCGGCTCCTCCCCCGGAATCGGAACCTGCAATGGTCAAAACGCATGGAAGCGGTTTCATTATGCCTCCTTGGGCAGTTATATTTAAGTATCAATTCAAGAACTTTACCCATCGTTCCGCACATGGTCAACACATGCAGCAGAGTAACTTATACAACAGAGAAATCTGGACAGAAACTCTCCCCTATGATTTATTATAATTGCTAAGAAAAACAGTTAAAAATAATTTAAACCCTTTAAAACTCTTCAAAGGCAGCTATGGGCATATCAACTATGAAAGACAGTTCTTCCGACACAGTAAATAAACTCTCCGGTCTCCTGTTAAAAGACCTCGTAGAGATTGATGAACTGCAGAACATGCTTGATGTCAGCTATTCAGCCACGGGAATGCCCTCCGGCATTATCGACGCAAGCACCGGAGAAGTCTACGCCAAAGCCGGATGGCAAAGAATATGTATCGATTTCCATCGAGTACATCCTGAGACATGCGCCAAGTGTATTGCCAACGACACAGCTATTAAAAACAAAATTCAAAAAGGAACCCACTACGGTTATAAATGTTCGAACGGCATATGGGACATAGGCGTACCCATCATGTGCATGGAAAGACACGTAGCAACTTTTTTTCTCGGCCAATTCTTCTATGAAAATGAAAAACCTGACCGAACTTTTTTCATCAAACAGGCCGAACAATACGGTTTTGACAAGAACGATTACCTTGCAGCTCTTGATGAAGTGCCACGTTTTAAAAAAGAACGTGTAGATCAAATCCTGAAATACAACATCACCCTTGCTGCTTTCCTGTCTGACTCGGCTACAAAAAGCATGCGAAATTTCATTGAAATTGAACAACGCAAAGCGGCAGAAGAGGAAATAAAAAACCTGCGCAACTATCTTGCCAACATAATCAACTCAATGCCTTCCATTCTCATAGGAGTTGATCCTGACGGACAGATAACCCAATGGAACAAAGAAGCTGAATCCGTATCAGGCATAGCTCAGGACAAAGCTCTGGGAACCAGACTTGATGAAACAATGCCGACGCTTGCTTCAGAAATGAACCGCATCCGGAAAGCGATAAACACCCGGCGCAAGCAGACATATCTAAACAGACCCGGCCCTGACGATAATAACGCAACATGTGAAGACATCACCATCTACCCCCTTATTGCAAACGGAGTGAGCGGTGCGGTAATCCGTATCGACGATGTTACTGAGAGGGTCAATATTGAACGCATGATGCTTCAATCTGAAAAAATGATGTCAGTGGGAGGACTTGCCGCAGGCATGGCCCACGAGATCAACAACCCGCTTTCAGGCATCTTGGGGCATGCCAGTAACATAAAAAAGCGCATTTATGAGGATCTGGACAAAAATATTTCCGCAGCAGAAGAATGCGGAGTTTCCCTAGAAAAAGTACGTAACTACTTGGATAAAAGAGAAATTCCACGCATGCTGAACGGAATAAATGAAGCTGGCATACGTGCTGCCACCATAGTCCGCAATATGCTCGCTTTCAGCCGTAAAAGTGAACAGAATTTTACCCTGCAAAACATACCGGATCTGCTGGATAATACGATAGCCCTGGCTTCCAGTGATTATGATTTGAAAAAAGAATACGATTTTAAACAAATTAAAATCGTAAGGGACTACAGCAAAAATATGAGGCCGGTACTCTGCGAAGGCAATGAAATCCAGCAGGTCTTTTTGAATATCCTGAAAAATGGAGCTGAGGCTATGGTTGCCTCGCAAAGGGATTCTTGCTTCACCTGCAGAATTTATGAAGAGAGAAACTGGGCCGTGGTGGAAATATCAGACAACGGTCCCGGCATGCCGGAACAAGTCCGAAGACGCATATTCGAACCGTTCTTTACAACAAAAGACGTAGGCAAAGGGACCGGGCTGGGACTGTCTGTTTCCTATTTTATAGTTAATGATCAACATGGCGGCATTATGGATGTACAGTCCGCCCCCGGTGAGTGGACTAAATTTATCATCAAACTGCCCCTTAAATAACGCATTTACTTCCTTGCCAGACCAAGGGTTCGGCTATATGTATGCCCCATGACAAAAAGCATCATTGCCAAGAAGCGTACCCAGCCGGAATTTCTGCCCATGACCCGGAAAGAAATGGACAGGCTGGGCTGGGACAGACCGGACATTCTACTTGTTTCCGGAGACAGCTATATAGACCATCCCAGCTTCGGCATCCCTCTGCTGGGCCGGGTTCTTTCCGCCCATGGATTCAAGGTGGCCCTGATCTGCCAGCCGGACTGGAATGATCCCAAAGCCCTTGAGGGACTGGGCCGCCCCCGCCTCTACGCCGGAGTTTCCGCCGGGGCTCTGGATTCAATGGTCGCCCACTACACTTCTTTCCGCAAAAAAAGAAGCGATGATGCTTACACTCCAGGTGGAAAAGCCGGAGCTCGTCCCAACCGGGCATGTATAATCTACACCAACCTGATCAAAAAAGCGTTCAAGGGTCTTCCGGTAATTGTGGGTGGGATTGAGGCTTCTCTGCGCCGCATTTCCCATTACGACTTCTGGACAGATAAAGTCCGCAAGCCGATCTTAATGGACAGCAAAGCAGACCTGCTGATCTACGGAATGGGAGAACGGGCCATGCTGGAAGCGGCCTTCCGCCTTGCAGCCGCAGAAGAACCTTCTGCTGATGAGCTGAAAGGAATCCCCGGAACAGCTTTCATGGGTTCACCGGATGATATTGAAAACGATGCGGAGATAATCGAACTTCCCTCCCATCAAGACATTCTGGATAATCCTCAACAGTTGATGAAAGCGACCCTCGCTCTGGAAGAACAGGTCCACTTCGGCGATTCGTGGGCAATCCAGCCGGTTGATAAGCGCCATGTAGTTATCACTCCTCCCTCCGACTACCTTTCCACCGAAGAACTGGACTGGCTGTACAGCCTTCCGTATGCCCGTCTGCCCCATCCTATCTACAAAAATCAGGGGAGAATTCCGGCGGCGGACATGATCGAATTCAGCATTACCTCTCACCGTGGATGCGGCGGGGGATGTTCTTTCTGCTCCATTGCCATGCACCAGGGACGCCATATCCGCTCCCGAAGCAGAAAATCCATAATGAATGAGCTGACACGGATGCAGGAACACCCGGATTTCCGCGGCTCGGTTTCCGATATAGGAGGCCCCAGCGCTAACATGTGGAATGCACACTGTTCGCTGGAAAGGGGCAAATGCAAACGCAAAAGCTGCCTCGTACCCAAGCTCTGTCCCAATTTTAAATACGACCAGCAGGCCAATCTCAAGCTATACCGAGATGCCCGCAACATGGACGGCATCAAACATGTGCGCGTAGCCAGCGGCGTGCGTTTTGATCTCGGTCAGCAACACAAACCCAGTTTGAAAGAAATATTTAAAGAATTCGTAGGCGGACAACTCAAAGTTGCCCCGGAACACATTACGCCTTCCGTGCTCAAGCATATGCGTAAACCGGATCTGCCCGTTTTCGAAAGTTTTCTGGAGATGTTTGCAGCGGAATCAAAAAAAGCGGGCAAGGAACAATATGTCATTCCTTACCTGATGAGCGCCTTTCCCGGTTGCACGGATAAGGATATGCGCCAGTTGAGTTCATGGCTGACTGCAAGAGGTTGGAAACCACGGCAGGTGCAATGCTTCATCCCCACGCCGGGAACAGTTGCCACAGCCATGTTTTATTGTGAAACAGATCCCGCAGGTAATAAAATATACGTTGCCAGAACCGATGCCCAAAGGTTGAAACAGCATCGCATACTGATCCCTGATCCGGGACGTGATCCTCGGGCCGGAAAACAGGGAGGAAAGCCGGACAGAAAAAAACTTTCTGAAGACAAACAGAATAATCGTGTGCCTAAGGGCAAAAAAAGGACCGGAAAAGGCAAAAAATCCGATCAAAGCGATCCCGAGACCCAAAATACCGGAAGCGGAAAATATTTTAAGCGTAATAATAGTGGAAAAGGCTTCACAAAGAAGAAAAAAATGAAGTAATTACTGTTGGAAACAGAAGGCAATTAATATAATATAAGCCTTTACCTGAACTTCAACAGCGGATTACTAAATGAGTTCTGAATCCTTTGCCAACCTGTGCATATTTCATATAATGGACGGACTGCGTGACGGGCTTTCCCATTTTTCTTCCAACAGCCGGACAGCCCTGATATACGCGGTAACACCAAACGATCCGTTGCGCATTTACGATCCTCAGGACCTACTGCGCGAGCACCAGCCCAAACTGAAAGAATACTTTGCGGAGTCACAGGAATGGCGCAAAGGCAGCAATCATGATGACAATACCCGGCTCATAGAAGTAATCCGCTCCAAAGATCTGGCTCTGGCAGGGTTGATTACCTGCAGCGCACGCTCCAGCAGCATCTTCTACCAATGCTGGTTTACCGAACAGCACCCTGATATGTGTTCCATAGGCCCCACTGAAAGCTGGATGGAATATGCCGCCCTGCTGCTCTCGCAGGATTTCGCCACCCAGAATATCCTTCGCATTGACAGTTCCGGCCACCTGCTCCGTGAGTATTCCACCCACGCTGTACGCGACTACATTATTGACCAACGCAACCGAATTATGGGCTGGGATACACAATTGCGCGTATACCCTATTCTGGATGCTGTTCTGGGCATTTCAAGAACCAGAGAAGAAGGTGCTTGGGCACGCGGTGAACTTATCTTTATCGAACCATCTGAACTTGATGCCATCAAATACATGGCTAAATTTCCGGAAACAGAAAGACCCTCCTTAAAGAACCACAAACACGTTCGCAAACTGCTGCAGTCCGTAGAAAATTCCAGCCGTAAACTTGTTTCCGACGGCAAAAGCGTAGTCGGTATTGCAGCCTTGCCCCCGACCAATAACTCCATCTCAGCGGCCTTTAAAGGAGATTGGGGTTTAATCTATCTTGGCAGCGAAGTTATCTGCAGCTTCGCAGATGCTAAATTTTCCTCCACCAATTATAAACCGAACCTTGTACATCTGGAAGAGTATCTGCTGGAACTAGATCTCAGTGCCGATACCAGACACAGCCTTTTTCAGTTGGCCACTCAAATGATTTCCACTGCAAACCACCGTAGCCACGGTTGCACGCTGGTGCTTGATTTCAATGATGAACCGGTAGCCATTGCCGGGCAGCCCCTTGAAAAACCGCTTGACCTGCATGAACCTGAAATACGTGGACTGGCCCGTTCCCTGACCAAACTGGACGGAGCCGTTCACATATGCAAGGATATGAAATTGCATGGATTTGCATGCCTTCTGGACGGTAAATCAGTTTCAGGCGAAAACCGGGCCAGAGGCGCACGCTTCAATTCCGCCCTGCGTTTCACAGCCAAGCATGACAACTTGATCGTTATTGTTGTTTCCGCAGACAAACCTGTTTCAATAATTCAGCGCGGTGTTGAGCTTACCGCTGTCTGTGAATGGAAACAGCTTTTTTCCTGCGTCAGCACTCCACCACCTTTTGAAAAATGGATTGAGGAATAATTTTATGAAAAAAGCAATATTACTTTGTTCAATCATTACTTGCGCCCTTTTATGCATTACTTCGGCTTCGGCTGATTCAACCACACTCAAGACCTACACCTTCAATAAGAAAAAAGCCTCCGGGGACTGGTCTCCCCGCAAGACATTCATAATCGGTGAAAACCGCAGGCTTGGCATTTTTAATGACCGGAACAAACGCTATCCTTCTATTGCCAAGTTAAGTTTAAAGGACCTTCCGGCAGATACGGATCTTGAGCTTGGATTCGACATGATATTCGTAGGCAGTTGGGACAATGCCGGAAAGCTGGCTGATAAATTTGTCGTATCAATTGATGACGGCCCTCAACTTTTAACTATGACCGAATTCCCCTGTACACTCATCGACAATGACGACTCAAAACCTGTGGGTAACGACGGAGTTGTGCGGGTCGGCCCCAAAAACCGCGCCTACTGGATAAAACCGATCAGTATTACAATTCCCTCTACATCAATTAAAGCCGGAGCTGTTGAGATAAAATTCAAAGGTTTTCTGACCGGGCGCAAAACAGAGTTCTGGGCTCTGGACAATGTAAAACTTCTCAAGCGCTAGGATAAGCTTACCCAATGCTCCCCCTTTAATCATATCAAAAATGACATAATTTTTTCATCATCTAACCTATAGTTTTTATTGATTATATTAATATGCCTTTTAGCTCTCTTGCATTTAACACTTGATTACTGAAAACATTTGGTGCAAAACCAATACTAGTTGAATTATATCATTGTTAAACACTCTTGAAAAAATGCTCATTAACAAAACTCGAAAAACATTTAATAATATTTTTTAATGACCTCACGACATTCAAAATTTTTCTTTTTAGCTGTTTTTTTTCTATCAACATTCTTTTCAATTCCGGCAACAGCTGCTGAAAAGATGGTCATTTCAATTACCTGTACACAAAACGCCTTAGATAAATACAACAGCCTCCCGGATTCCGCCAAAAAAGTCCCATTGCCAGTCAATAAAATTCCGCCAGAAATACGCACACGCTGCACTGCCAGCATAATGCTCCTGAAAAACGCCTTCAAATTAGGAGGTATAGATGCACAGCTTAATTTTTCAGCAACTCCTAATACCCGACGGGAAGAAAATGAACTGGTTAAAGGATATGCAGCCATAGGCGCACACCTGTTCACCAAAAGCACCTTCGAACAGCCCGAATATAAAGATAAGATTTTTATCAGTGATCCAGTAATTGAAGACGGCCAGTTTGAAAAAGGTATTTTCTGTTTGCCCGGCAATCATAAGGTACTGAACGTACGCAACATTGAGGATTTAAAAAAGGCAGGTAAACCTTTGGTCGGAATACATTGGGTCAATGAGTGCCGGACCTTAAAAGATCTTGGCATCAATGAAGACGAAATTGAAAAAGCTCCAACCCTGGACTGCATTTTCAAGATGATCAAAGTAGGCCGGGCCGACTGGGTTCCGCTGGGATTTCATAACGCTGCTAAAGATCTAAGTGTCAGTAACAATGGCATTACCCTTGTCCCGGTCAAAGGCATCAAAATCCCCCTCAAAGAAAGCAGACACTTCATCGTATCCAAAACACACCCGGATGGAGAAAAAGTCTTTCAAGCCTTGCAGAAAGGAATTAAAATAATGCGGAAAAATGGACTGTCCGCAAAACTGCTCACCCAGGGCGGATTCTATTGCCCTGCAACCCAAAATTGGAAAACACTCTATTCCAAAACAACAATAGTTTCTAACTAATAACGGGGCCGGACCACAAATCCAACCCCGTTTCCATTAAAGATTACTGAACACTTCAGTCAGCGGACTATTTTCAACCTGCCTTACTGCCAACACATCGTACAACTTATCAAGCTGCAACAGAATCTGTTCGAGTTTGCTGTCATCTGCGACAGTAAGAATCATACGACTTTCCCTGCCATCTCCCACAGGACCGCAAATAATACCCTCAAGGTTAAAATTTCTACGTGAGAAAAGGCCGGTAATCTGGCTCATAACCCCGGCATGGTTACGTACCCGCAGATCAATAACGAAATTATGCTTACACATGGCTAACCTCCTATCATTTCCCGGTTAGCACACTCCGGCGGAACCATGGGAAAAACCTTGTTTTCAAAGTTAATGGGAATATTTATTACACATGGTCCATCCTGCCCAAGCACCTTACGCAGAAACAGCTCCGGATTTTCCTGCTCGCCCAAATCAAATGCCGGAATACCAAACCCTCTGGCAATGGAAGCAAAATCGGGATTACTTTCAAAACTTGATGCAAAATAGCGTTCTTCAAAAAAGAGTTCCTGCTGCTGGCGAACCAATCCCAGACGGTGGTTGTTCATGATAAGAACCTTTACGTTCAAGCGCTGCTCGGCCAAAGTTGCAAGCTCTTGAATATTCATCAAAAAAGAACCGTCTCCGCTTACGCACACAACCTTGTTCTCAGGCTTTGCCAAGGCCGCCCCGATGGCATTGGGCAATCCGAAACCCATTGTTCCCAGCCCTCCGGAAGTAAGCAGGGTCCTAGGCTTGCGAAAAGGATATCCCTGTGCCACCCACATCTGATGCTGGCCTACGTCAGTGGTGATGATAGCTTCTTCCGGCAGGGTTTCACCCATTACCCGGATCAGGTTAAGGGGATGAAAGGTATCCTGTTCGTCAGGACGCTGATCAGGATACATCATGCGAATGGATGCAAGACGGGCGCTCCAGCTGATCCTGATGGATATTTCAACTTTCTCAACCAGCTCGCGCAGAACATGTCCGACATCTCCAACTATGGAGAGATTGGAAGACTTGATCTTGCCTATCTCGGACCTGTCGATATCAACATGCAAAATATCTGCGTGCTTGCAGAACTCACAGGCCTTACCGACGGCACGATCATCAAAACGTACTCCCAACGCGATTATCAGGTCAGCTTCCTCCATAATCATATTCGTTGAACGGGAACCATGCATCCCAAGCATGCCCAGATAATTGGAATCATCGGCCGGAAAAGCACCGAGTCCCATGAGTGTGGTAACAACAGGTATGGAATTTTTGCGTGCAAATTTAATCAGATCTGTAGAAGCGTCCGCAGCAACAACCCCGCCCCCGGCGTAGATGATAGGACGGCGGGCCATATTAATCATGGAAACAGCCTGACTGATCTGATCAGAATCGCATCCCAAGGAGGATACGGTCTGCTCAAAAACAGGAAGTTCCGAAATTTCAATTATCTCTTTCTGAACATCTTTCGGGATATCCACGACAACCGGTCCCGGCCTGCCGGATTCCGCCAACCTGAACGCTTCGGGAATTACTTCCAGCAGATCGGCTGCGGACTGAACCAGAAAATTATGTTTGGTAATAGGAATAGTCAGACCATAGGTATCAACTTCTTGAAACGCATCAGTACCAATGAGGGAGCTGGTTACCTGCCCGGTAATAGCAACCACAGGTATGGAATCGAGCCTTGCGTCGGCTATGGCAGTAAGCAGATTAGTTACACCGGGACCGGATGTACCCATACATACTGCAGCCTTGCCGGTTGTCCGGGCCATGCCCTGAGCCATAAATCCGGCCCCCTGCTCATGGCGGGCAAGGATGTGCCTGATGTGGCTGTCCCGCAAAGCATCATAAATGGGAAGATTGGAACCTCCGGGAATACCGCATATTGTATCTATCCCTTGTTGTTCCAACAGTTTAATAACCAATTTAGCACCGCTGATTTCCATTTTCGCACCCTCTCATTTTCCAGATGAAAATAAAAAACCCCCGCCGGCTGGGCCGGCGGGGGTTACAACTAGACTTTGTGAATGTAAACTGCTGCTTACAACCTTCCCTCCGGCTCAATGAAGCCTCGCACGACCACGACAGAAACCACGACCATCACCACGTTAGTGACGGTTGCGACGACTGCATTCATGTGATCGAGGGTAGATAGTAGCATTTCAGTTCTTCTCTAAAAAATTCGTAAAAATTTAAATCGTTCTGAAATCAATAGTCCAATGGAGCACCATGCGCAAGCTCTTTTTCAACAAAAAAGAATTACACATGCATTTTATATAGTCCGACCCATCCACTCTTGTAGCCTACCATAAAAGAACTGACCTTAAACAGTGCGGCACTTATCATATTAAATAAAAGCATAGGTAGATCATTCTTTTTTAAAAGAAGATTACGATTGTTCTTGACCCGGAAAGGACTTCTGCGAAAACGGATATCTTTCAACTTCAATCTGTACTTGGACGTAAACCCGACCTGTTCATCCGCTCCGCTGTAAAAATTTTTAATACCCTGCGGATAATACGGTTTCTGATGATCTAAATCGAGCCAGAAATGGGGATGCAGCATGGGGGTGGCTATGAGTAACAACCCACCCGGCTTCAAGTGATCAAGATAGCCGTCAACAAATTTCACCAACTCTTCAAATTCAAAATGCTCAATAATGTGCGAAAGTACTATAAAATCAAACTTATCATCTGCATGCTCTTGCACAAAAACATCAAGTGTAACCACATCCAGCCCGCGCTTGCAGCATTCGCGGACCTGAAATTCATTTTTCTCGACACCCAGAATATTTTTAAAACCCTGTGCATACAGAAAATCAGTCTTTGCACCACGTCCGCAACCAACTTCAAGAATACTCATGGTGCGATCAAGGGGAGAGAGAATTTTCTCCCACTGCTTCATTTCATGACGGGATAATTTTTTGGTCAATCCTCTTAATTTCTTTCTTAAATCAGAACCGGCAGTCAACATCACTAACTCCTGCCAAAGCGGCAAGATAACGGGCTGCTTCGGCAGCACCATCTAATTTTATGGAAAATTCGCTAGCCTCGGCATCAATACAATTACGAAGCGAATCCCGTAACTCTTCTACTGTCACATCCAAATCTGAAAAAACATTCTGAACAGCGGCAGACTTACGCTCCAGAATAGCCGCATGCTCCTCCTGCTCACCATCCTTCATGCCCCGTAACAACACGACAGAAGGAACTTTGCAAACCATGACATCTGTCAGACTGTTATACCCGCCGTAAATTATGGCACTGCGCGCGTTACTAAGATCATGAAGGAATTGCGGCCCTACCTGCGCAAAAGCAACATGCTCAAGGCTGCTGAAATTATGAACAACTTCTTCAGCATCTGGCTTACTAAGGTCCATATAAATTTTCCAATTACCAAGACTCTTATCAACTCCGCCTAGAGCCTGTGCAAGTTTAGGCATAAGCACTGCCGTACCTTCACCGGACCACGGTATTGAAATAACACCTGCCAGAGACTTTTCTGCTGAACTTCGACCACCTGAATACCCCAGCTCGGACAGGCGGGAGACATATCCGGCTTCATGGGGAACTACACCGTAATGTGCAGCCAGATGTTCCAATTCTGCCGAACCGGCCACAGAAGAATCACCGTACCAGAGGATATTTGAATAAGTGCCGGAAAAAACATCGGCAGAGAACTCCGACCAGACCTTGCCGACATCCCCTACAACTGCCCGTATTCCAAGAACCCGAACAGTTTCCGGAGAAACCTCATGGGAAAGCAGCAGCTCCTTATGTTTGCCCTGCGGGGTGTGATCTGCAAGAAACACCTTCGGCCTGTAAGCATCAACAATATCACGAATGTTACGTGCCCGAAGTTCCCCAAGCAGCTTATCATCAATATTGGAATTGCCCATTACCCCGGAAGACTTACCTGCAATAACATTTGTCCTGTATGAAGGCAGCTTGATCCAATCCAAAGCTCCGCCCCCGATCAGTTCCGCTGTATTGGCGCAACCACTGACCAGAAGCACAGACAAACGGGGATACAACCGACGTAAGGCTAGACCTATCCCGACACTGCGGCTCACATGTCCAAGCCCCCTGCCGTCATGAGCATAAATCAAAACATCTAAGCTGGATTTCATCAAAGGACCTGCATCACACTAAAAGCAACAATTTCAACAAAATAAAAACTATTTTTCATATCAACAAAAAAAAAGAAAAGGGATTGCTTACAGTTTAAAAAAATAATAGAAATCAATACGTACGCTTTCGCCACGAATAAGGATTTACATAAATTACCCTTTACGCTAGGTATGCCAACGGTTGCGGAGACGCAACAATATTCCGCAAAGGCGAAATTGGTTTAACCCCTGAGAATCGGTACGATAAATGGACAAGACTTACAACATATTAATGTACTCCCACGACACCTACGGTCTTGGGCATATCCGTCGTACAATGGCTATCGCATCACAGCTGAGATGCAAAGGGGTAAACATACTTATCCTCACCGGATCCCCCATTGTAGGACGTTTTGAATTTCCCGAACAGATAGACTTTGTACGCGTACCCGGAATGATCAAAAAATCAAACGATTTGTACGTTCCGCACTCCATCAAGATCGAGCCTGTTCATGCCATGTCCATCCGTCAGTCCATCATTGACGCTACAGCTAAAAGCTTTCGCCCGGACCTGTTTATTGTGGACAAAGCCCCGAAAGGCATGAAGCATGAGATCATGCCCACCCTCGAATGGATGAAGCAGATAGGCCAGACCCGGACCATCCTCGGCCTGCGCGATATCATGGATGATTCCGAAAGCACCATTCAGGACTGGACCGACAAAGGCATCTACGACGTACTGGAAAACCTGTATTCCGAAATATGGGTCTACGGACATCAGGAGTATTACGATCCCATCAAGGAATACGCCATCCCTGAATCCATCAGTAAAAAAATGGTTTTTACCGGATACATTCCCCGGAAAACCCACAGCCGTTCCTGCCCGGAAAAAAGGAAAAACGGCAAAAAACTGGTAGTTATCACAGCCGGAGGCGGCGGTGACGGCTACCCCATGATGGATGCATATTTAAAAGCTCTTGAAAAATACAATCCTCAGCATTTCAGAACCGTAATGGTTACGGGGCCGTTCATGTCCAAGGAACAACGCCTGGATCTTTCCCGCAGGGCTAAAAATCTTTCGGTGACTTTCTACCATTTTTACAGAAGAATGGAGAAGCTGTTCAGCAATGCGGACCTTGTGGTAAGCATGGGCGGTTACAATACAATTTGCGAAATTCTTTCACACAAGCAGGTCAGCCTGATCATTCCGCGCGAAACTCCGCGCCTTGAACAGACCATACGGGCCAACGTTCTGAAAGATCAGAATCTTGCCGACTTTCTGCCATGGCACGACCTCGGTCCAGATACAATCATGGGAAAAGTCAATCACCTGCTCGACAATTCCCATTCCATCCGGGAAGCAGTCAAAAACTTCAACTTCACTGGCCTCGAGGTCATGCATGACCGCGTGGGCTACTTTAAAGACAATTGCTAATGACAAATTCCACCCAACCTGTCCTTGCGATGATTCTCAAGGGCTATCCGCGTATTTCCGAGACTTTTATTTCCAATGAAATCAGACTCCTTGAACAGAGAGGCGTCAAGATTCACATCATATCAATGCGTAAACCGCGTGAGAATTTCACTCACAAATCCATATCTGAAATAAAAGCCGAAGTTTCATACCTTCCCTCTACTGTTGAAGGGTGTCTTGAAGAGCTTTTCGGATCAACTGATATGGATGCAGGGCTCAAAGACCAGCGTTACGGAAACGATGCAGAATTCACCGCACGCATCGATAAAATCTGGAATGTATACCGAGAAACCGGAAGCGAAGCTTCATTCAAGCACATGCTGCAGGGAGAATACATTGTAGAAAAGATCCTGCCAGGATCAGATATTTTCCACTTCCATGCCCATTTCGCACACTCCCCATGCTCGGTAGCAAGAAACGCCAGCCGACTTTCGGGACTGCCCTTCAGCTTCACTGCCCATGCCAAGGATATTTACACCCAGAAGCCGGAAAAGATCACTGCTAAAATTTCCGAAGCAAAGTTCGCGGTAACCTGCACCGGATACAATTGCGACTACCTGCAATCAATTGCCCCGGAAGGCAAGCCGGTCCACAAAGTCTACCACGGTATCGATCTTGACCTGTTCAGTTCCGATAAGGAATTCACTTGCTCCGGTCCTTATGAAATTTTCACCGTAGCCCGTTTCACCACCAAAAAAGGACTGCCCACGGTCTTCAAGGCTCTCAAGAAGCTTGAAGAAAAAGGAATCGACTTCAACTACAATATCATCGGTGACGGCGATGAACGTGAAGAGACCTTGAAACTGCTGGACGAACTGAACCTGAATAGCAGATGCAACTGGCTGGGGACCAAACCCCATGAAGAAGTACTTGAGCAATACCGCAAGGCCGATCTTTTTGCTCTCGGCTGCGAAATAGCTCCCAATGGTGACCGCGACGGAATTCCCAACGTACTTGCTGAAAGCATGGCCATGTCTGTTCCTGTCGTAGCCACCACTGTTTCAGGTATCCCGGAACTGATCGAAAACGGCAAAACAGGACTTCTGGTTGAACCGGGAGACCATGAATCCATGGCTGACGCAATGGAACGCATGCTCACTGATCAGGAACTGCGCAAGACACTTATTCCGGCAGCAAAAGAAAGGGTTCACGAAATTTTTGACAACCGCTACTGGATCAACAAGCTGGCGGATGTGTACGAGCAATACGGAATCAAGGCATAGAAATGCCTCCGGCGGCTGGGGAAGGAAAATTTTTGCAAAAGTTTTCCTTCCCCAGACCCCATCCTTTCAAAACCTTTTAGTTTGCTTCGCCCATAGCTCGTCATGACGAATTCATAATTAAACTCAGCGAAGCTCAACAAAAGGTTTTGGGATTCTTAAACCCTTTTGCAAAAGGTTTTAAGGCCTCCGGCAGGACCGCCAGAGGCGAAAAATTCAGGGAGCCATGCAGATGCGGATTGCTTTTTTCGCACCCCACAAGCCTATTGATCACCCGCAACCATCCGGGGACCTGATCATAGGACGGACCCTGCATGATTTCCTCAAAAATCAAGGCCATGAGCTGCTTGTTGCCAGCGATTCAAGGCTGCGCCACATCACCTGCAAGCCTGCCAAATGGCCCGGATTGTATCTTGAGTTCCGCCGCACATTAAAACGGGTTCAGGAGTTCAAACCAGACCTCTGGCTGACCTACCACAGCTACTACAAATCCCCCGACCTTTTGGGCCCGCACATTGCTGCAAAACTAGGCATTCCCTACGTAATATATCAGGGAGTATTCGCCACCAAATACCGCCGGAATTTCAAAACATGGGCCGGCTACATCACCAACAAACATGCCCTTCTTCATGCTGATCATGTTTTCGCCAACAAAAACAGGGACTTTCGCAATCTTTCCCGGATCATCATCCCGGAAAAACTTTCGCGAACCTATGTTGGAATTGAACCGGATAAATTCCAATATTGTGCGGTGAGCGCAGAAGAAATACGCAATAAACACGGACTGAACGGTGAGAAAATTATCCTGAGCACAGCCATGCTCCGTGAAGATGTAAAAGCCCAAAGCATCAGCGACCTGATAAGAGCTTTTACACCGGTAACAAAAGAAATTACCCAAACCTCACTGCTCATTGCCGGAGATGGAAAAGCACGGCCCCGACTGGAACAACTTGCCGCAAAGCAAGCCGGAGGGAAAATTTTATTTCTAGGCCGGGTCGAGCGTGATGAACTGTATAAATATTACAGCGCAGCGGATATTTTCGCCTATCCGGGTATTAATGAAGCACTGGGCATGGTTTATCTCGAAGCCCAATGTGCAGGACTTCCGGTGGTGGCCTACTCCACACCGGGCCCGAAGGAAGCTGTCGATCAGGGTGTAACAGGATTACTCTCACCTGAAGGTGATATCGCAGCCATGACAACCAACCTGATTAAGCTGCTCTCCAATCCCTCCCTGTGTGAAAAAATGGGGAATGCCGCAACTGAACGCATAAAAACACATTTTAATCTCACAACAAACCTGAAAAAAGTTGAAAACAGGCTTAACAAAGTCAGCCTGTGGAGATATTCATGAAATCGGTAAAAATCGCATTTATCCGTCACTCGGTAACTGAGTGGAACGAAGCAGGACGTATACAGGGACATTTCGATTCTCCGCTTACCGAATATGGGCGGGAACTGGCTACCGGATGGAAAAAGATACTTGAACCGGAAACTTTCGATGCAGTACTGACCAGCGATCTAGGCCGGACAATCGAGACGGCAAACATTATCACCGAAGGCCTGAAAATACCCATGCTGCACCTGCCCG
Organism: Maridesulfovibrio sp.; assembly: GCF_963678865.1. Classification (NCBI taxonomy): domain Bacteria; kingdom Pseudomonadati; phylum Thermodesulfobacteriota; class Desulfovibrionia; order Desulfovibrionales; family Desulfovibrionaceae; genus Maridesulfovibrio; species Maridesulfovibrio sp. The sequence continues at coordinate 706,658 of NZ_OY787459.1, forward strand.
GCCTGCGGGAACAGGATTGGGGAGAATGGTCCGGCCTGACCACGGCTGAACTTCATGAAAATTTCCCCGGCAAACTTGATAAGGAAGTAGCCAAAGGCTGGCACTTCACCCCTAATTCAGGTGAAAACCGTATTGACTGTGCGGCACGGGGCATCAAAGCCCTAGAGGATGGGATCAGCGAAATACTTCGTACCGTTAACAAAGACGAAATCAAAATCCTTGCTGTTTCCCATGAAGGAACTATGAAATCAGTCATTTATAAACTTCTGGATCATGATTTCATGCCCGAAAAAAAGAAACTGATCAAAAAACGCAGGTTGCATTGGCTAAATTGGGACGGGAAACTCCGCGTAGAAAGGTTGAATGACAAGCTATGAAAATAATTCACTATTGTCAGCACATACTAGGTATGGGCCATTTTTTCCGCAGCCTCGAGATTGCAAAAGGACTGGACCGGGAACAGGTCATTTTTGTTGCCGGAGGAGAACGCCCGGATCAGCCTCTGCCACCCAATGTGGAGTACCGGCAACTGCCCGGATTATGCATGGATGAAAATTTCGGCGGACTCATGCCTACTGATGAGGGCCGCGAACTTGAAGAGGTAAAAGAAGAACGCAAAGCAGCTTTATCCAGAATATTTAAAGACGAGAAGCCGGATGTATTTCTCATTGAACTATTTCCTTTCGGCCGTAAAGCCTTCCGCTTTGAACTGCTCCCGGTCCTTGATGCGATCAAGGCTGGTAAATTCGGGAATGTTAAAGTTGTCTGTTCTCTGCGGGATATCCTTGTTGAGCGCAATGATGGCGGCAAACATGAAGCACGCTGCGTTAAATACCTGAACAAATATTTTGACCTGCTGCTGATTCATTCCGACCCCAAAATAGCTTCACTGGATGAAACCTTTCAAGCTTTTGATCAAATTGAGATTCCCTGTGAATATACAGGATTCGCCGCCCGCAAACCTGTAGAAAATTTGCGGGATAAAATCCGGGCGGACTTGGGTATAAGCGAAAATGAGAAACTGCTCATCGCCAGCGCAGGGGGCGGGAAGGTCGGCGGTCCCTTAATGGAATCCGTGCTTGAGTCGTATATTGAAATGAATACACCGGACAACAGGCTGCTCATGCTGACCGGTCCCTTTTTGGATGATAAAAAATATGAAACTCTGTGTTCCATTGCAAAAAAACATGCAGAAATCACAGTCCAACGATTTGCTGCTGACTTCACAGACCTGCTCACTGCCGGAGACGCCATGGTCTCCATGGCAGGATACAACACCTGTATGGACATCCTGACCTCAGGCATTCCTGCGGCAGTAATCCCTTTTGCCCAGAATCATGAGCAACGCATGCGTGCTGAAAAAATTGCAAATTATATTGAGTTGGAAATTCTTGATTCAACTTCCTGTATGAAAACAGCCATTAAAACTATTCTTAACCGAGACCGCACAACAGATAAACACGGAATAAATCTCAATGGCGCAAACAATTCTGCAGAATCAATCAGAAAACTAAGGACGAATTAATGCCCGGCAGACCAGTATCAGCAATCTGGAAAAACAACATATCCACCCTCACTGAAAATTTCGACCTCTGGTGGAGTAATCTAGAAAAGCACATTCCGCAGGAAGGTTGCGATGTTTTCTTCAGAGCTGATGACATCGGTTATCCGGGCAAACAGTTTTCAGCCATGATCTCAGCTTTCAAAAAAAACCGCACCCCGCTGGCTCTGGCTGTGGTTCCGGCATGGTTTAATGAAAATCACAGGGACTTGCTATTTAAGGAGCTGGGACCGGATCTTGATTTATGGAGCCTGCACCAGCACGGCTACCGGCACATGAACCATGAAAAACAGGGCAAAAAATTTGAATTCGGACCGTCGCGGGAGGCACACGTCATCCACGGAGAACTAGAACGTGGCAAAACAAAACTGAACCGCCTGCTTGGGAAACACTTCTGCCCTTTATTTACGCCGCCATGGAACCGCTGCTCTGCTGAAACCATGAAATGCCTTGTTGAACTCGGTTTCAATGCCATTTCGCGCAGCACCAATGTTTCACCCCAACCGCCTGAGAATCTGCCGGACATTCCGGTCAATATCGACCTGCATACCATTAAGGAATCCTCCCCGCAGAAGGGCATGAAAACTCTGCAGAAACTGATCATTGAAGCTGTTGAATCAGGTCATGCCGGATTCATGCTTCACCATCAACGGATGAATAAAACCTCACAACTTTTCCTCCATTACCTGCTCGGTAAAATCAACAACACCCCCGGACTACGCATTAAAGATATCCGCAACATGCTTTAATTAAGTTTACTTAATAACTAAACTTTCGGAGTTACTCAAAGTAGGCCGAGGTTGCGTGGATCATCATTGCGCCTTGCGCCAACAAAGGGAGTACCATTCTTCAAGATCTGGGAGGTGGATGTCCTTTTATTCGGCATAACTCCTCATAGCTATAACAACTCAATGCAGCCCTGAATCCGTCAAATATAATCAGGACCGGGCTGCATTGGGGAGAGGGACCAAAAAGCCCCCTATATTAAAATAGTGTATGAATTGAGTATCGCCAAAGAAACGGGACTCGACTACAGAGACGGTTGAAAGGATTTTGGCGGAAATTAAAGGTACTGCCAGACTTTGTTGACTGTTGTTTCCATAACGGCAACGGCGCAATAACCGCTGAAGGCGATTTCAACAACCTCGGCACGAAGGTTCCCCTCCCCCTGCTTTTTGTTGAAGTCATCCATAACTTCAATGGCGTCACTATGGGAGAGTGATCGTGGAGAGCTGCCATCATTCGACCGGGGGTGGTAGCCTATGTAAATGAGCTTGAGATCTTCATGTTCCCTTTTCATTTCCTGTCCTCGTTGGTTTGTAGTTGTTCTGTGTTCAATCTTGGGGTCGGAGCCCGCGAACCGACCTGAAGTATAGGTTTTCAGTGAATTTCCTTCGCCTACGCTTATTTGCGTTTAATATGAGTCCGGGGCTATATTTGCAAGCCTATTCGCTGAAATGCTACACTAAAAACGAACAGTTCGTTTTTTGCGTAGCATTTCAAATAGGGATTGAGTTTACAAGATTTTTTTTAACCCTCCTACACAAAAAAACTGTACTATAAGTGTACACAACACCCGTAAACGAAAAAATGGCTTAGAACACAACCACCTAAAACGCTCAATGTTCAACAGCATGCTTCAACCATTTAAGGCTAAAGAAAATACTTTCAGCCGCGTTTTTTTGTTTGAGGATAGTCTCGGTTACGCACCGGCAATTTCAGCCAACAACTGCTCGGCACTCATAATTGATACTCCCATATTTTTCATATTTTAGAGGAGTTAACTCCGAAAAAATTTCCGCTCCATAAGAACCTTCAGTAAAAAACGCTGCACATCGCTGCCGTTTAAAATTCGTAACGGTAGAGTTGTAGCTTCTTTAGCTTTTTCACTTTGCATTTCACGGCATTTCAGTTATTTAATTACTGTTTAACCGTAATTTAATAGTCCATGGGTCACGGGGTAGCCCTCTGGATTGCATAGACTGGCAGACGGCTGTTTATGCCGCCACTTAATTCAACGGTCCGGCAACAGTTCCGGTCCCGGCCCCAGTACATTAACCGAGCCAGACATGTTGAAAAAGAAAATTCCATTTCAGAATCAGGACACTGAACCGGATATTGCGGCTCAGGTGGTCCTACCCTTTAAAAAATCTTTTGAGATCAGCCTTAAAAGCCTGAAATCTCGATTCCTGCGCAACATGGTTACAGTCACCAGTCTCATTCTGGCAGTATCATTTCTGGCCTATGTACTGATCGGTTCGGATATTTCCAGCGGCCTGTACAATTCAGGAGATTCTGGGCTGATCAAAATCCTTGAAAAAACCGGGTACGAACCGGGGGGCAGTGCCAAGGAACGCTGGATAGTAATTCTCTCCCTGCTGGTCTGCACCGTAGGAATCATCAATGCCCAGCTAATGGCTGTGACTGAACGCTTCCGCGAAATCGGAACCATGAAATGCCTAGGGGCACTGGACAGTTTTGTGCTGCGCCTTTTCCTGCTTGAGGCATCCATGCAGGGAACAGCCGGAGCATTGCTGGGAGCCATCTTCGGAGCGATAATCGCACTCTTGATCGGCATACTCCGTTTTGGGCTCAACGCCGTAATTTTGCTTCCCCTAGATGAAGTCGGCATGTCTCTTCTCTATTCAATAGGGGTAGGATTCGGCCTGAGTCTTCTGGGAGTACTTTACCCGGCATTCATTGCTGCACGCATGCGCCCCATCGAAGCAATGCGCGTGGAAGAATAAATAAAATAAACAGCAACCCAAATAAGATAAAAGGCGAAAGATATGGCCGACCAGCACACCATTGTCCGGGTAACCGGAGTCAAGCGTAATTTCAAACTCGGCAACACTGACGTTCAAGCGCTGAAAGGCGTGGACCTTGAAATCTATGCCGGTGAATACCTCTCCATCATGGGTCCTTCCGGGTCCGGTAAATCCACCCTGTTCAACATGATCGGCGGACTGGATAAACCATCTGAAGGCAAGGTCTACATCGACGAGGTGGATATTGCCCAGTTGGACGCCTTTGAACTGGCATGGCTGCGTAACCGCAAAATCGGCTACATTTTCCAGACCTTCAACCTTATTCAGGTTATGACCGCACTGGAAAATATCACCCTGCCCATGATTTTCGCCGGAGTGCATAACGACGCCGCTGTTGCAAAAGGCATTGAACTGCTCGATCTGGTTGGGCTGAACAAACGATACAACCACAAGCCGCAGGAACTTTCCGGCGGACAGCAGCAGCGTGTGGCTATAGCAAGATCGCTGGCCAACGACCCGGCCATCATCCTTGCTGACGAACCTACCGGGAACCTTGACCTCTCCACCGGGGAAGAAATCATCAAACTCATGAACGAACTGAGCAAGGAACGCGGAGTGACCATCATTACCGCAACCCACGACTACAAAATGCTCAGCGCCTCGGACCGGGTTGTCTGGATCGAAGACGGACTGATCAAGAAAATAGAACACCGCGACCAGCTCAACATTGATGTGGGCTGCATCCGCATGGCCTGATCACCGGAGGCTTCCCTTAATGTCCACACTGACATCACAGAATAAAGCTCCGCATTCACGCGGCACGACTGCAATCTTTCTGCTGACCGCGTTAATTATGCTGAGCTGCGGTGCACCCGGTACAGCATACAGCTCTGCCGACTCAATCAGGCGGACTATTTCCGAACTGTCATCTTTTGGAGACCGTTCCTTCGGTTCCAAAGGAGCAAAACGGGCTGCAGATTACATTGAAATGAAATTTGAAGAACTCGGTGATTTCAAAACCGGAAAACACCTCTTCCTTGCTCCGGCGATGACAGCATCGGAAACCGTTTTCAGTACAGCAGACGGCAGACAAATCAGCATCAAGCCGGCTAAATTAAACGCGGTATCCCCTCCGGCAACCCCGGTAAAAGGCTTAAGCGGCCCGGTAATCTATGTCGGGCATGGATCTCTTAATGATTTCAACGGTCTTCCAGTCAAAGATGCAATTGTGCTCATGGACATGGAGTCCGGAAAGAACTGGCTCAATGCAGCCAGCCTCGGGGCTGCGGCCTTAATCTATGTTGACAACGGTCCGACCCTGAAGGGATTTTTCGAGGAAAAGCTGGAACTCTCCCCGCTTGACTTTCCCCGTTATTACATGTCGGCAGCCGACGCGCACCGCATGCTGGGCCTGAACGCGGATGGAAGATCAAAGACCGTTACCAATTCCGGAAGCCTTAAATCCTCCAGCAAATGGGAGAGGATAGAAGCGGAGAACGTTTACTGCCTAATTGAGGGCAGCGATCCTGAAATGGCAGAAGAGCTGATCGTAATTGAAGCTTTTTACGACAGCTCCGTTTACATAATGGGAGACTCTCCCGGAGCGGATGAAGCCCTTTCCATTGCCTCGCTTCTTGAAATAGGCAAAAAGATGGCCGCCAATCCTCCTAAACGTTCAGTGCTGCTGCTGGCAACCACCGGACACGGACAATCCCTGCGCGGGATGCGTGAATACGCCACCGCAGTTTCAGGAAAAAGCAAAACCCTAAAAAAAATCAAGGTGGAATTGCGTAATAAAAAGAATGACGCATCCAAGATCCTTGACGGCCTGAAGCTTGATAATCCGCTGGCAGCAGATCTGGCTGTGAAGAATCCGAAACTTTTTACCCTGCTTTATGAAACCTTGAAAAACCAGATCAAGGACGAAGTGGATATCATCAGTAAAAAACTCATGCAGCTGAGGTTGCAGGAGGATGCTGATCAAAACATCATTACCGAACTAGACAACAGACGGAAGCTGTTGCGCCGAATTTCATGGAAAAGTGATTACTCCATACTCCCTCCTGAAGAAGCAAAAGCAGTAAAAAACCTTTTTCCGCACGTAAAAGACAAAGTTTTCAAGATCAAACAGGACATCAAACAACAACTCTCCGCCATCAAAAGCGCTCGGGAACTTCGCAAAATTGTGCGCTCCAAGGAAATGGTCTGCGGCATATCCCTGCATCTTTCCAGTCATGGTGAAGGTGTCGGGGCTTTCGGTCAGGGCTGGTTTTATGAACTCAGACAAAGAGTAAACCTTTCACGTACCTTTTCGCGCATCAATGACATCCTAGGTAATGCTGTCCCGGAAGTGGAAAGAAACACCGGAACCGAAGGCATGTATAAGGATACCCTGCGCCCGGACCGTACCCGCCCGTGGCAGACATGGCTGCTTGACCAGCCTCAATTCAGCAGCGAAGTGGGCATCATGTCCGGCAAGCTGAGCTTTACCTTTGCCACTGTCAATGACGGCCGCGAATACTGGGGCACTCCCTTTGACACCATTGAAAATATTAATTGGAACAAAATAGGTAAACAGGCAGAACTGACAGAAGGATTGATCAGGAAAATTTCCGACAGCGAAGGCCCGCTGACCACCAAACTGCCCCGTAAGGGATTCGCCATGGTTAACGGAAAAGCCCGCTTCATCCGTCAGGGAGAACTTTTTGCAGATCAGCCCGCTCCCGGAGCCATTTTCATGGCTTTTCAAGGCAAAACCAGATTCTACGCCCTTTCCGATTCCGAAGGAGACTTCAAGTATAAAGGCGTGGCTTCTAACAAGCTGGTCCAATCCAAACTGATCCTTGAGGGATATAAATACAATGAGGATGGAAGGATTGTCTGGGCCATCGACAAGGAACAGACCGGAAAAAGCGCATACAGACTGAAAATGCGCAGGCTGGATATGGAAACAAAACTGGTCATGTTCGCCTGCCGCCAGACGACACTCTTTGACCTGTTGACCCCGCGCACTTTCCGTTACATGACCAAGGTAGAGGTAATGGACGGCACCCGCGATGCAACGCCGATGCATTACTGGTACAGCCGTATTGATACACGGTCATCAACCATTGCCAGTATCTTTCTCGAACCTGATGTTCCATTGAAAATGACCCTCTCGGACTCGGTGCTGAACCGGAAAATGATCCTCATCCAATCCGAACCGACCGATCCGGCAGGAAAAGGTTACAACCTCAAGAAGTGGCCTATTATCCCGGCAACAGACTTTCGCGCAGCACAAGATATGTGGCTCCTGCTTGACCCGCGCATCAAAAACCTTGAATCGCATGGAATTGTAAACCAGCAGATCAGAACCCTTGAACAGAAAGGGAAACAAGCATTAAGCAATGCTGAAACGGCATGGAAAGAACGCCGCTATGATGATTTCATGAGCGAAGCCCGCCATGCATGGGCGCTGGCTTCAAAAGTATACCTGGACGTTGACCAGACCCAAAAAGACGTACTGGTCGGGGTTCTGTTTTATATTGCCCTTTTCATTCCCTTTGCATACTGCATGGAACGGCTGATTTTCTCTTTTGCAGATATCCATAAGAGAATTATAGGTTTTCTGGCCATCCTTTCTGCGGTGATTGCGGTCATATATTCCGTACATCCCGCTTTTCAACTGACCTACAGTCCCATGGTTGTAATTCTGGCCTTCTTCATCCTCGGCCTTTCAGTCATGGTTTCGCTGATCATTTTCTTCCGCTTTGAAAAGGAAATGATCCTGCTCCAGCAGCGGGCACACAGGACCCAGACTTCTGAAATAAGCAAATGGAAAGCGTTCACTTCAGCATTTGTAATCGGGGTCAGCAACCTGCGCCGCAGAAAACTCAGGACATTCCTGACCTGCCTGACCCTGACCATCCTGACTTTCACCATCATGAGCTTTACCGCGGTAAAATCACTGCGCCAGCATACCTACGTCAAATTCAATGATGCCAAGCCATACCACGGCCTATTCATGAAGAATCTGGGCTGGCACGATCTGCCCCGTGAAACTCTTGGCATTGTAAGCAACGACTTTGACGAAAACGGCATCGTCGCCCCGCGCGGCTGGATGGAGCTGAAAGACAAGACGACCTCGGCAGTCACCCCGGTAAGTTTTGGTGATAAACAGGAAGAAGTTAAAGGACTTGTGGGCCTGAACCCCACTGAACCGAAAGTCAGCGGAATTGAAAAAATTCTTGTGGCCGGCAAATGGCTTGTCCCTGACAAAAACAGGCAAATCCTGCTTTCACGGAAAATGGCAGCACGTCTAGGTGCTTCCGCCGGAGATGAAGTAAATGTCTGGGGTAGCAAATTCCTACTTGTAGGTATTTTTGACGGGAAAAAATTCAGTGAACACACCGACCTCGACGGTGAACCCATGACGCCGGTAATATTCCCCTCTGCAGCAGCGCAGGAACTCAGTGAAGTTGAAGCCGAAGCCATTGAGTCCGGTGAAGATATTGACACCTTTCAGGGGCGTTATACCCACATTCCCGGTGAAGTTACCGCCATCATTCCTTACGAAACACTGATGGCGATGGGGGGGAACCTTAAAGCTGTGGCCATTGCACCTCTTTCAGGTGAATTTTCCAAAAAAACAGTAAACAGCCTGATCGACCGCTACGGCCTGCCCATCTTCAGCTGCGACAATAGCGGCACATATATCTGCCAGGCTTCGGACACCATGAATTATTCAGGTGTCCCGAATATCATCATCCCGCTGATCATTTCAGCTCTTATCGTCTTAAACACCATGATAACAAGTGTTTATGAACGCAAAAAAGAAATAGCGGTTTATACCTCAATAGGGATGGCCCCGACTCACGTATCATTCCTGTTCATTGCAGAGGCCATTGCCTTCGCGGTAATCAGCGTGGTGGTGGGTTATCTTATCGCCCAAACAGCATCAGGACTTTTGGCCGGAACCCCTCTATGGGCTGGTATGACTGCAAACTACTCATCTATGGCAGGTGTAGCAGCAATGCTGCTTGTTATTGCAGTCACGCTGATTTCGGTCATTTATCCGTCAAAAGTAGCTGCAAATATCGCTATCCCGGATGTAAACCGCTCCTGGAAAATGCCTGATACCGAAACCAATACAATTGAAGCCCCCCTGCCCTTCCTGCTCAAGCACGCCGAGCAGCAGGATGCAGGCGGTTTTCTCCTGGAATATCTGGAGTCTCATACAGAAGTATCCCATGGTTTATTCTCAACTTCAGAGATTGAGGTAAACTTCAATCAGGAAACTCTACCTGAGTCGGTTTGCGATCTGCTGGAAGGATGCCCGAACCACATTACCTGTTTCCGTTTCAATGTACGGGTCTGGCTCGCTCCCTTCGATTTCGGAGTAAAACAGATGGTCGAACTGCGCTTCAGGCCGTCTGAAGCTCATCCGCAATTCCTTGAAGCAGTATTGTTCATCACCCGAGAGTCAGGTGAAATCGGGGCTTGGAAACGTTTAAATAAAGATTTTATCAACGCCATCAGGAAACAGTTCCTTATCTGGCGTTCTCTTGATCCGGAAAAACAAAAAAGTTTCCGTGAGAAAGTTCCGGAAATGATGGCCTTCGGCTTTACCGGACTGAATACAAGCAAAAAACTTGCTGACCTTTAAATATAAGGATTCCACAGATGCATGGTAAAATAAGGAAAAGAGCGATTTTGCTGGGAACCCTTTTCGGGCTGCTCATCTGCGCTTTCACACCTTTCAATAACACCTACTTGAACGCCACTCCACTGGCCGGGGGACATTTTCCGCTGGCCCCGTTCTTCATACTGGCATGGCTGACTGCTATTTGCGGTCTGCATCGCAAGCTATTGCATTCGCACCCGTTGCTGACCGGTCTGGACCTGATGACCATGTGGATTCTGATGGTAATTGTGTCCGGCATTTCCTATACCGGGCTGGCAAGGACCTTCTTTATAAATCTGACCGCACCTTTTCATTTTGCCACTATAGGCAACAGGTGGAAAGAAGTACTGCAACCACTGTTGCCGGATGCCCTGCATCCCACGGACCCCAAAGCCGTGGAACTGCTTTACAACGGAATCAAGGGCGGTCCGTTTATGGACAACGTTGAAATATTCAAATCCATCCCATGGGCATCATGGATTACACCGCTCATGTGGTGGGGTATTTTTATCCTGCTCTGCTATTTCATGATGCTCTGCCTGACGAATATTTTCAGCAGGCAATGGGTCGAAAATGAACGCATAAACTTCCCGCTTCTGCAGTTGCCCCGTTTCATGGAAGAATCCATGGATCAAGGCTTGTACGGCTCTTTTCTCGGGAACAGATTCTTCCTGACCGGCCTGATTTTCTGCGTCTGCCTGCACCTGATGAACGGTTTACATTTCTACATACCCTCGGTGCCGGAGATGCCTACTTTAATTCTGGCCGGAAAATATTTTTCCAAGACCGGACTTTTCTCCGGTTTTTATAAGCTGAAAATTTATTTTTATCCCGCTTTTGTGGGTTTTGCCTTTCTGGCTTCGAGGCAGATTTCTTTCAGTTTCTGGTTTTTCTTTCTGCTCGGCGGTCTATTCTACGGAATACTGAGCGTTGCCGGTTTGAATATTCCGGCCTCCGCACTGGGCGTAACTTTCGGCCCAACTCTGACAAGACCCGAAGAAACCCAGATGATCGGAGCTTATCTGGTCTTTTTTATTTTCATAGTCTGGCTGGCCCGCCAGCACCTCAAACAAGTAATCAAAGAAGCCTTCGGCGCAGAATCAACACGCGGCGAGGCCGAATGGATGTCACTTCGTTTTTCATTCTGGGGACTGGCTGTATCCGGACTGATGCTGACCTCATGGTGTGTATATTTCGGTATTCCCCTGCTGGTGGCTGTTGTTGTTCTACTGGCCTTCTTCATATTCACACTGGTTGCCTCCAAGGCTATCTGTCAGGGAGGTATCGCTTACTTCACCCTCACAGCCGCACCTCTTGACAGCGTAACCACAATCTTCGGCTCCAAATTCTTCGGCTCTGTCGGCATAGCCGTCACCGCCGTCTGCCAGAAAATACTTTTTGTTGACCTGCGTGAATCGCTCATGCCTTCGCTGGTACACGGTTCTAAAGTCAATGAGTGGCTTGAAAACAAACGCCTGTTCCTGCTGGGTATAACCATAATCCTGCTGCTGGGTGTTATCGTTTCTTTCGGGGCCATGCTCATGGTCTGCTATAAATACGGCATCCGCGAACTGCAGCTGGACTGGGCGACCAGAACATCCATAAACGTCTACGACAATGTTGTCCGAGTTATTCAGGAGCCTGCGGCTGCTTCGCACTGGGTAACCACCTTTGCCACTCTGGGGGCGATCATCATGTTCGCGCTGGTGCTGGCCTATAACAGGTTGCCATGGTGGCCGCTGCATCCGATCGGATACCTGACCGCATACAGCTCAGCCATGAAAATTCTCTGGTTCAGCTTCTTCCTAGGATGGATCTGCAACCAGCTGACCCTGCGCTACGGCGGAGTGGGTCTATTTAAACGTGTCCGTTATCTGTTCTTCGGCCTGATTATGGGTGATTTCCTAATGGGCGGATTCTGGGCTCTTTACGGGTTGTACGCAGGACAAAGTTATCAGGTTCTGCCGGGATAGCCTCCGGCGGCGCTTTCAGCGGGACCAAAGAAACTTTTTGGAAAAAGTTTCTCTGGACTCTTCAAAAACTTTTAATAAGCTTAGCTGATTTATTCGACAAGCTACTCTAAAAAAGCAATACCCATCTGTAATACTGAACATGGGTATACAAGTTTTAAAATAAACTTAAATATTCAGCCCCCGGCGGCGAAGCCCCTTTAAAAGGTTTTGAAAAGGGGAGTCCAGAGGGGAAAAACTTTTGCAAAAGTTTTTCCCCTCTGGCCGCCGGAGGCATACCATGGACTGGCAATATGTACGACGATAAAGAGTTACAAGAGTATCGGGACTTACTGAAGACACCGACCAAGTTTGAAGAAGGCTTTGACTGGAAGACAGTAGTCGGTGCCATATTCATAGGCTTCTTGATGATGCCGGGCAGTATGTACCTGCAGCTGGTCATAGGCCAGGGCATCGGCCCTGCCGCACGCTGGGTGACCATTATCCTTTTCGCAGAGATAGCTAAAAGGTCGTACACGGAGCTTAAGCAACAGGAAATTTTCCTGCTCTACTACATGGCCGGGGCAGCACTGGCCTCACCTTTTTCGGGATTATTATGGCAGCAATATCTGGTGCAATCGGACGCAGCACGCATGCTGGGACTTACGGAATTTATTCCTGCATGGGTAGCCCCGCAACCGGGTTCGGAATCACTTATTGAGCGAACTTTCTTTCACCGCGACTGGCTCATACCCATCCTGCTGCTGGTCGGTGCACAGATTGTCCAGCGAATAGACCATTTCGGGCTGGGCTATGCCCTTTACCGCATCACTTCCGATGTGGAAAAATTGCCCTTTCCCATGGCACCGGTAGGCGCATTGGGTACAATGGCTCTGGCAGAATCCACGGAAGAAAAACAGGCCAGCTGGAAATGGCGGGTCTTCTCGGTTGGTGGAGTTATAGGGCTGGCCTTCGGAGCTGTTTATGTTTTACTGCCTGCGGTTTCGGGATTGCTTTTCACCGAACCGATCAGGCTAATACCTATTCCGTGGGTTGAACTTACGCCTTATACGGAAAAGGTTCTGCCCGCAGTTGCCACCGGTATCCAGTTTGACCTCGGCCTGTTTTTTATCGGAATGGTGTTGCCCTTCTGGGCCGTCATCGGCGGATTGATCGGGATCATCATTACTTTTGCCGCCAACCCTGTACTTTATGAGCACGGCATCCTGCATCGCTGGCATCCGGGCATGGAAACCGTTGAAACAGTTTTTGCAAACAACTTTGACTTTTACATGAGCTTTTCTATCGGGCTGGGGCTGGCCATCGGTATCATCGGTATCTATTACGTGATCAAATCATTCAGGGGTGAACACGCCAAGAGCCGGGAATCATGGAGCAAACTTTTCGAACCGCCGGAAGGACGCGGCGATATCAACTTCTGGGTCTCCATTGCCATTTACGTGTTCTCGACTCTTGCCTACGTGGGTATGAGTCTGCTGCTGGTGCCCAATTTCCCATGGATATTCTTCCTGCTTTACGGTTTTATTTATACACCGATCATATCTTACATTACCGCGCGCATGGAAGGTATTGCCGGACAGTTTGTAAGTCTGCCGCTGGTCCGGGAAGCCAGCTTCATTGCAGGAGCTAAATTCTTCGGCTATCAGGGGATCGAAATCTGGTACGCACCCATTCCCATCCACAATTACGGGGAAGCGACAGTCCATTTCCGTGAAATTGAACTGACCGGAACATCAATCCGGGGTATCATCAAAGCTGAATTAGTTGTTTTTCCGGTAGTCATGATTGCCAGTCTGCTTTTTTCACAATTTATCTGGCAACTTGCACCCATCCCATCTTCTAACTACCCTTATGCGCAGGAACTCTGGCATCTGCAGGCGCTGAACACCCTGCTGATGCAGACATCAACCCTTGAAGGAAACTCCCTATTCTTTCAGGCTCTGAGCGGCCCGGTAGTCATGGGCGGAATCAGCCTCGGACTCGTACTGTATGCCATTCTTAATGCATTGGGACTACCGGTCCTGCTGGTCTACGGTGTTGTCAGGGGACTGGGACAGAGCACTCCTCACGGTTTTATCCTTGAAGTTACCGGCGCCCTCATCGGTCGCTATTTTTTCCAAAAAAAATATGGAGCCATGTGGCGGCAGTATGCTCCGGTTCTGCTGGCGGGATTCTCCTGCGGAATGGGATTGACCGGTATGTTTGCCATGGGCTGTACCCTTATCTTGAAATCACTGGGAAAAATGGCATACTGATCACAATCCCGAAACAACGTTCACAAGTGACGAACTGAAATTAATGCTTTGCGGACTGCCGGAAAATGTTTTAGTTAACCATCCTTCGGCTTGACGATGCTCATTGCATTTGCACCAATTTGATTATTCGGCTTACCCTGCCAATCAGTGGAAGAGCTTTTTCCATAAGGAACAGATAATGGATTTTAAGAATATAGCATGGGATGGCATCAGCTTTGATGTTCCGTCCAATTTCGAGGTCAGCGGAATCGACAAACGGTTCCTGCAACTCGATAACGGAGAATACCCCTGTATTGAACTCCGCTGGTACGATGCCGGCAAGACATACAAGGAAAAGACATATTTCAGGCAACTAGCCAAAAAAATTGAATCTTCTTCGGGGCTTAAGATTGAATCAACTGTACTTCCGTCCTCTTGGAAAAAACCTCTAAAAGCATATGACACCACAGCATTCTACTGGCAGTCCGATCTGGCTACAGGGCGTGGAGTTATGTTTTACTGTAGAAAGGCCCTCAAGGTCATGCTGGTTCAATTCATAGGCAAATGCGACGAACAGATTGATGATGCCGCAGTCATGCTCTTCAACAGTCTCATATTCAATGATCCGAAAGAAGAACAGCCATGGTGCATCTATGATATGAAACTATCAATGCCTGCTTCCATGGCTCTGGAATCATTTGAATTCAAACCAGGCAGATTCAATATTAGTCTTGCCGACCAGACCGAAACAATAGATTTTTACAGATTCAGCCCTGCGGACATAATCCTGAAAGACTGTTCACTGGGTGATTTCTCACGTGAGCTGTTCAAAGATGAAATAAATAAACAAAAACTTTCCATTGCTGAACTTGAATACGGCAAAGGTGCCACCTGCATGTTCGGACAGGAAAAAGGCCCATCTGCTGCAAAAATAGCCCTTGCCAAACTAAATCCGAAACTCAGACCTTTCGGGCAGATTGAAATCCGTTATACCGCAGAAAGCAACCGCATTCTGGCTGTCATGGTAAAATCACGGCAGTACATTCCGGAAGACAGGGCTAAAAATATTTTTAAAAAATATGAAATTATTCAGTAAAAAAAAGACAACAATCCCGGAAATGACCAGAGGTGAGGCAATGGCCTGCAAGCCTGTAAAAAACCGGGATGTATCTGAAAAGCGCATGGAAAATGGACTGTTAAGACTATCTTACCCGTTGCGTTTGAAACCTCTTTTTGCAGATGTGGCAAAGAGATTCGGTATGTGGAAAGACGGAAACCAGCCTATAAAAAGACTGGAACTTGATGAAATGGGAACGCTGGTCTGGGATATGATAGACGGAAAAAACAGTGTTCGAAAAATAGCGTCGGGATTTGCAAAAAAATATCAGGTCCTGCCCCGCGAAGCAGAAGTTGCCACCGCCTCATTTCTTAGAGATTTAGGAAAAAGAGGCCTTATTGCTTTCAGTTCTCCAAAAAGCAAACCCAATTAGAACATACAACAATTAATCCAAAAAAAATCTTAACCGCAAGTCAGCTTTATATACTCTTCAAAACTGACTCCGTTCCACACCTTACTCACCCAGTATGCAGAGGCCCAGATCATGAGAGCAGAAGACTGGACATCTGAAAGCCGTTTCAACTTGGCTTCAAGGTTCGACCAGCTTACCCCATGATTGTTATGAACATTCTCCGCCTCACACGCCTCTTCCACCTGTAAAAACAGATAAGCTCCCTTGCATTGGTTCGGCAGGATTTTTACACCCTGATATGATTCCAATACAGTCTTGAGCTCAGCCACATTCAATTCCTGTGCAACAGAACGCATGGACTTGAAAAACATATCCACAGCCCACGGCAAAATAAATTCGGCCCCGGCGCTTTTGGTTTTAAAGTAATTTTTGAGCCATTGCTCGTGATCATGAGTAATTCTGGCTGCAACCTGCGGCATATCTCCCTCCTGAGATTACTCCTCTACTGATAGCTCTCAATTAATAACCGCATTATCAAAACACATCAAGACTTTTTCTAGAAAAATAACAGAATATACTAACGATCAAAGCTTTCGCGTATCTGTCTAAAAAGACTAAACAAAAGAGCACCCGGAACAGCCTTGCCATTAATTTCCATACTATCAATGCGAACAACAGTATTATTGTTAGGAGTTACATTCTCTTCAGTAACAAGAACAATTTTCTTCTGTGAGCCGACACTGCTTTCACTGGCATCAATAACCAGAATCCACTGCCCATCACTTTGTCTCCACTCAAGATCAACACTTCTATGTGATGTTACACTATTCTCAAGAAGTTTAACAAAATCCTCCAATGAAAAATGCTTCCGCCCTTTTCCGGCAACTCCGAGATATTCCCCCTCAGAATTACGAATAACCAGAGGCTGCTCAAGATACCCTGCTGCAGGAAAAGAAGACTCATCAGGACCGGTCCCACCGGCGCGCAACAATCGGAACAGCTCTGCACGATCCCGTTTCAGACGACCAATCTCCATAGCCATGTCCAGAATCTGCTCATTTGTCTCTGCTGAAAGCTTGCGCTTTTCACTTCGCAATATTGACACCTCTTCCCGCAAATCACGCAATTCTGTTTGAAAAAGAGCCTGATTCGAAAGCAGATCCGAAACCTTGCCAAGAACAGAGGACAATCCCTTGATGACAGTTTGCATATCCGAACTGGATTCCAACCCTGCGTCATTGATCAACTGTTGATCATCATTAATACTACTTACTAACATACCGAATTTAAGACTTAATTCATTTTCAATTTGTTCAGTTGTCCAATTCAATCCATACATTTCACGAATCCTCCTGAAAATTTCCAAAGCTTCAACCGAATACCTTTGCCTACGCCCACTACCAGCAATCGACGGTAAAAATTTTGAATATTTATCTTTATAGTATACAACCGTTGACGGAGGAATACCCAACCTCCTGCCAACCTCTCTCAAACTTAAGTACTGACTAGACATGACCCCTGCTCATTTGTTGTTCATTTATTACTATGAATACACATTAAACCCTACAAAACAGAAGATCAACCTTTTTTGAACAAATACACAATCAATTGATCAAATCAGATTGAACAATCAACACAATGAGACACAGCCACCAAAACAGGCGCCGTGCTGGACAGTTCCAAAACAGTGATTATATTTTAATCAGATGGGAGAAACATCGACGGAGGGTATGTAGAAATAGAATCAAGGCAAGAAAAAGAATGCGAATTGAGTCGCCTGCTAAAAACATTTGAGTGCGTAAAGTGACGGAGTAACATCCCACAGCCGCGTAGCGTGGCACACGCACTTTTTTCTTGCCCTACGCCCTTCTTCAAGGTTAATTTCAATTAAACCCATCAAGGCACTGTAAAATTCTGGAAAACGAATAAATATCACATAATGTTAGAAAAAATAAAAACTACCAATCTTCAAGAAGGGATGTACGTTGTTTGCTCGGCCAGCGGCTTCATCAGTCTCCCGCCGGAACTTTCCAACAAAACAATCTCTTCAAAAACGGATATATCATCCATACTCAGTCTCAACATCGGTGAAGTTCTGATTGATTCTGAAAAAAGTTCCATACAGGAAAGCTTTCCCCAGGTTACTTACTCTGAAGAAATTCTATTCGCGCGGGAAGCATACAACAATGCTCTGCATTGTATGCAGAAAATATACAAAACAATAGAAACTCAAGGTGAGCTTGAACTAACTGAATACAAAAAAGATATTTCCCCGCTTATTGATTCAATCGACAGGAACAACAGTGCTGCCGCAAGTCTCACTGTGCTGGCCCGCACAGACAGATACCTGCTCACCCACAGCCTCAATACCGCAATATTGAGTGCAATTCTTGGCCGGTATATGGGACTTTCACGCGAAGTAATCGAAGAAATTTCAATTGCGGCAATGCTGATGAACGTTGGACAGCTCTGGATATCTCCGAATCTGCTCCAAAAAAAAGGAAAACTTTCAAAGGAAGAATTTCACGAGATAGCAATGCATCCCCGTAAAGGAAGCAAATACCTTCTCAGCCAGCACATACCGGATTCAATTGTTAAGTCAGTTCAGTCACACCATGAGAAGTATGATGGATCAGGATATCCTGAAGGTCTTTCCGGTAACGATATCCCAAAATTCTCACGTATCATTTCAATATGTGACTCATATGATGCAATGACATCTGAACGCCCTTACAGAGAGGCTCTGACCCCGAATGCAGCGATCAAGCACTTGTATGCCATGGCTAATTCTGCATTTCATCCCAGATACTTGGAAAGCTTTATTAAATGTGTGGGAATTTATCCGGTAGGATGTTTTGTAAAACTCTCGGACGGTCGTTATGGTGTAGTGACAAACAACACCCCAAAAGCGCCTTTGCTTCCGCAGGTGAAAATTGTATTCAACAGCAGATTCAGGGCCATACACCCTGAATTCATAGATCTATCTAAACAAGCAGAACAAGCTCATAAAGATAATCTGGAAATTGTGGAATGCATTCATCCGAAGACTTTCAAACTGGAACTGAACAGATTCCTTTGGTAGAGCTAAGAATATGCTGATTCACACGAATTCTACTTCCACACGCTCTACATAATCCTTAAGAGTTTCAAGTTCAGCATGAACTTTTACCACGTTCTTAAGAGCGGCATTAGACTCAATTCTGCGGCCTATATTGCCAAGATGAAGGAATCCGTAATTTAATGCCGATCCTTTCAAATTATGACCTATGCGGGCTGCAGTTTTCATATCCCCGCCCCGGAGAGCCTCTCCCAGCTCCTCTATTTCTCTCTCGGTTATTACCATAAATCCGGGAATCAACCCTTCTAAATCTTTTTGAATTTTCTCTACAATTCGTCCTGCCATAGGATTTCTCCACCGTTATAGCGCCTGCAGCTCCGGGCCTTATAACAAAAAGGGCACCGCCATTGACGGTACCCTATCTATTATCAATTTGTTGGTTCGCAAGCAAAACAATTTGCCATAAACCGACTATACTTAAAAATTAATCTTCGAGCTGCTGAATTCCATCCAGCTTCCACATTCCATCAGAACCGATGGGCTTTATGAAATGCCAGACTTCACGCACCTGCGAAGGCTGAGACTGAGATGGATCCTCACGCAACAGGACATCGTAAAAGACAGTGGCATTTGTCATGCCGCCTTCTTCTTTTGCTTCCAGAAGTCTTGCATTAACCATCAAAACATCCGTCTGGGACGGACCGGGGTCTTCTTTGGCCTGCTGCTTGATCTCATTTACGACATCGGCAGTTGCAAACTGTTCAATATCCGCCATGTCACGGCTATCCCATGACTTTTGAAGACGGGTATATACAGCTTTAGCTCCTTCTAAAAATTCCTCTTCATCGAAACCGGCAGGAGTGTTCACAACCGGTCCTTCCTGCGGAGCCGCAGAACCTGCTGCAGACCTGGAAGAAAGATGCTCCCATGCATTCTGAGCATTCTGCTCTCTTCGAGCGTAGGGATCATTATTTATATTCTGATTAGACTGAGACCTGTCCGGACCACGCTGATAATTGCCCTGCTGATACATGTTATCTGCTCCACGACTGCGGGACCTAAAAAATTTAAATCCAAGATAAACAAGCAGACCGATGATCAGCAAATTGAAAAAACCGCCACCCATGCCGCCGAAACCGCCGAACATGGAACCGAGAAAAGTTCCTGCCAGCAGTCCGCCGAGCAGCCCCATACCGGGACGGGCGAAACCGCCCTGCTGCTTATTCGTACCGGTTGTCTGCGTACGAGAAGCAGTTGTCGATGTAGGTTTCTTGTATGTGTTTGAAAAAGATGGCTTGCTGCCGAATGATCTTCCGCCACCAAATCTTTTCGCATCCGCATTTCCGACCGACAGGGCCAGCACGCAGACAACAGTAAGGGGAAGAACCAAATACCCGAGTAGTTTCATCTAATACCTCATTTACTTAGGTTATAAAAAAACTGCGACCGAAGCCGCTGTTCCTTAGATAATTACGCTAATGCCCTCTGTCCAGTAATATCGGTACTATTCATTTTTTTTCTGCCCCCAGCCGCAGCATACCCTCACATATTTTTCTACTTTGGACATTAAACGGTTCGATAAAATGCGCTGCGACTCCCTGTTTATACATAACTACATATAAATATTACACTTCCGGTTTATCTTGCGGAGAGTTAAAATGAAAGGTATTCATTCACAAAAACAAAACAGGAAGTATTCATGATAGAGACAATTTCATCCATTTTTTCATTTATATCCGGTAAATATGAAAGTAACCCCCACTGGGACCACTGGCCATTCGGACCCGGCTATGGTGATTTCTGGGCTTCTGTGACCAAGATGCTTTTTGTAGCAGTCATACTGGGCGTAATTATGATTTTCCTGCGCGTGCTCTACGGACCGAACGGGAAATTCCGAGACCCGGACCTCGACCGTGAAGCTGCCGAAATGCGTGAACAAGCTCTTGCCAAGCTTGAAGAAGACCTTAAATCCGGTAAAATATCCGAGGTTGACTACAAGTTTAAGAAAAAAAGAATCATGCTCTAATCCATGGAACATAATATTAAAATATTCACTGATTTTGCCACTCCGTACCTGCAAAAAGCGGGTGAAAACGAAAAAGCGGATATGCAACTTAAATTCGACCATTCTTTGGATGTATTCGAAAACAGCTGCAATATATGCAGATCATTATCGCTTCCTGCAGAACTGGACGAGACTGCCCGCATAGCAGCCCTTTTTCATGATACAGGAAGATTTCCACAATACCTGAAATACAAGACTTTCAGGGATGTCGATTCCTGCAATCATGGAACTCTCGGGGCCAGAACCATTCTGAAACACAAACTTCTTAGCCACCTGCCTCGCAAACAGCGTAACACCGTCCTAGGCGCAATAGCTTTGCACAACCGCAACACCCTGCCCGAATTTATTTCCGACGATCTCCGAATATGTACCGAAATTGTCCGGGATTCCGATAAAATCGACATAATCAAAGTACTAATCCCGCACATGCAAAATGTCAGACCTGAAAACAAAGCGACACTCATGGGACTGCCTGAGAGAACCGGACAGGTAACCGAATCCGTGCTGCAGGAAATTCAACAAAAAAAACAGGTCTCATATCTAAACATGAGCTGCCTCAATGATTTTCGCCTGCTCCTCTTAAGTTGGGCCTACGCCCTTAATTATAAGTGGTCACGCAGGGAAATGCTTAAACGCGGATACGTGGAAAAGCTGATGGCCCAGCTTCCTCACACAAGTCAAATACAATCTCTTCACGCAGCGATAATGGAACAGCTTAACTCTTGATAGATTTTGTGGAATAATAGACCTCACCCTTTCTTGTCATTTGTAGATTAAATCTTACTTTTCGAAGTAGACCTTTAAACATAACTATTCACTAACGGACAGCTGCCAATGACCGAAACCAATTACGACATCATCATTCTGGGAGCAGGCCCTGCAGGATTGCAAGCTGCTATTCATTCAGCGAGAAAAGGACTTAAAGTTCTCATCCTCGGCAAAAATGACAAGAGCAGTCTCTGGTGGGCGCATATTGAGAACTTCTGCTGCACACTTGAAATTTCCGGAGAACAGATCCTGAAAACAGGACAGCAACAAGCTGAAAACTTCGGAGCTGTGTTTTTTAATGAAGACGTCCTGAAAATCAGGACGCCGGACCTTATGGACCTTGGTGGAGGCGGATTCACTGTGACCACAGAGACCAAGGAGTTCAAAACTAAAGCCATCATTATCTGCACCGGGACAACCCGTAACAAACTCGGTGTTCCCGGAGAGAAGGACCTTTTTGGAAAAGGTGTAAGCTATTGCGTTGAATGCGACGGCAACTTTTTCAGGGGCGAGGATGTTGCCATTGTCGGTGGAGAAAGTGCTGCTGCCGGCGGTGCTCTCCATCTGGCCCATCTCGCTTCCAAAGTGCATCTGGTTTCCAAGGAATTCAATTTCGCCCCAGAACTGATGGAAAAGCTCAAAGCCGAAAACATCATAATACATGAAGGCGTTGAGGTAGACCAAATCACCGGGGGAAGCGGAGTCGACGGACTCATTTTCAAAGATGGGGAAAAACTAGATGTAACCGGTGTGTTCATCGAGCTGGGCGCAAAGGGTGTTATGTCCCTTGCTGCAGAGCTTGGCATCCAGTTGGATGAATCCATGAAATTTATTGAAACAGACAAACAGCAGCGCACAAACGTACCCGGAATATTTGCCGCCGGAGATATCTGCGGTCCGCCGCTCCAGATGGCTAAAGCTGTAGGAGAAGGTTGTGTGGCAGGATTAAGCGCCGCCAAATATGTCCGTAAAACATAAAGCATAAAACCGGGCTGTCCTTTTGGTCAGCCCGGTTTTTTTCTAGCGACTTGAATAAATATAGTTGGGATATAAGACCGCTTTCCCGGTAAATTCACCTGAAACATCTTCCGGCAAAACCCCGATAGTGGCGATAATGTTATAGCCGGTCCTCTGCAATCCTTTACGTACTTCTTCGCTGAAATTTGAATTTTCAGGATAGGTCGAAGGCCTCATAAATATTTTCTGCCATCCGGAAAAACCTGCTTTGGATAGATTTTCCATAACCGGAATCCTGAATCCCTCTGACCGGTATGAAACCAAAAAGACAGGCACATTGCGTTGCAGCAAGAAGTCGAACAAGGCAAGTGACGGTTTAACGGCCGGAAGAGAACTTAATATGACATGGGATTCCAGATTACTTGCAGCGGCCTGATTTTCCGAGAACCCTTGCTCTCTACGCGCTTCATAAGTGGAGAGCAGCACATCTTCCACCACCATAACAACTGCAGGATACTTAACATGGTCTTTAACAGCCTTATCCACAACATCAGAAACGGATTCAGCCTGCAGAGAAACATCCCTGTCGAATTTTCCGCCCTCATGGTAGGCAACAATCCGTTCACGAGCCTCAGGCAGTGAAACCATCGCATCAGGTATTTTCATACTCCGATCCTTGGATGCAACACATCCACTGCAACAGAGCAAAACCAGGAACAAACAAATCAACCGTAATTTCAACAAAAATTCCTCCGCCAGAAAATTAAGGTTACGGCATTTTAGCACACCGTAACCTTATCCGGCAAGTGTATCATACTGAACTAGTTGTTTTTCCTGATAAAAACAAATGCCCCAGCCAAAGCGGTAAAAGGAGCCACAGTAACCAGCCCGAAACTGCCTACCAATGTCTTTAAAATTTCAGCTGATACGTAAACAAAATTAAAAGTATTCATTAGTGGAACACCCTGCGCCATAAAGGCCATGAGCAAAGTGATAAAACCTCCTGAATAAGCGAGCAGCAACGTGGTGGTCATGGTGCCCACAACCGCCCTGCCGACCCGGATTCCCGAACCAAGAGCCTGCATATGGGTTATCTCCGGGTTGGCCCGCACAACCTCATCCATGCTGGCAGCTACATCCATGGCAAGGTCCATAACCGCCCCAGAGCAGGCCAGAAATACAGCGGCAATATAGATACGGGTCAGGTCCAGATGACCGAAGCCGGAATAGAGCAAGGTCTCGGCAAAAGGCATTACCGCACCATGCAGGTGCAGCTTTCCGGTAAAATAAATCGCAAGCAAACAGCTTGTAAGTACTCCCAGAAAGGCCCCTGAAAAGGCCACCACACCCTTCCTATTCAATCCGGCAACCATAAAAATGATTACAGCACACAACCCGGCCACTACGGCCATGGTGATCCAGACAGGATCGACTCCCTCAAGCAATGCCGGAACAAGCAACTTCCAAAGAACCAACGCAGTAAACACAAATGAAAAAAGAGCCTTGGCCCCGGTCCAGCCCCCGAAAACAATCAATAAAAAAGAAAAGAGCCCCAGTATTGTCAGCTCAAGATCAATGCGGTAGTGATCCTGCGGTACGGCAAACATGGGCTTCCCTTGCTCATCATAGGTGATCACGGCAAGCGCCTCATCGCCGGAAACGAAAAGCTTGTCCTTATCCATCTGACCAAGAAGCTCATTGGTCCCTGTGAATATCTTGCCTTTAAATTTTCCATCCAGCACTTTCATGGTTACAGACTGCGGGCCTGTTTTTACTATACCGAACTGATCAATATCTGAATTATCGACTGAAAGGACCTCGGCCCGGCAGCGTTCGGCATTATCGGCAACACGCTGATCAAATTCAGTGGGAATGAAATACAATATAGCGGTCAGCACGGCAAAGACAGCGACAAGAATAAACTCTCTGTTTTTAAGTAGTCCGGACATATTCTCTGGGGTTAAAATTTATCAGATAAGTAAAGGCGGGGTTCCGAAAGAAACCCCGCCCGAAACAGTTAAAGTACGCTTAATATGCTATTTTGCAGCAAATGCGGCGTTATTAATACTTGCGTGAACTTTAGGGGTCATACCCATGATGGACATGATTTTGTATGCGATATCAACGTTATCGTAGTAACCGTTGAAGGAGGAAGAACCGACACCCATTGCGGAAGTAGCAACGGGAACACCGGTGTGTTTATAGGAAGTCCAACCGAGACCGGCATTGTTGTTCAGCACATGGGTAATGGTCACAGTCAAAGGATCATAACCGCCGTAAAGGTTGTAAAGTTCAGGACTCTTGAACTCGTTCTCGCCCTTCATGGTACGATCATAAGCATCCTTGAGCATGGCAAGCTGATACCCCTTTACAACAAGAGGATTCTTCTTGGCGTCACCTTCGAATTCAAGACCGAAGTAATGGGTAATGGTGGGTTCGAAATCTTCGAAGCTTGCTTTGCCTTTGTGCTCTTCCTTCCAGAGTTTAACAATCTGGTCAGAGAACTGCTGAAATGAGATGGTCTGGGGTTTCAGCGCATCGTAGTAGGAGCCGTACTTGGTTCCGGCAAAACCGAGGGTCAGACCGCCGCACTCGTGGTCACCGGTAACAACAATTAAGGTTTCCTTGGGATGTTTTTTTGCGAAATCAACAGCCTTGGCAATAGAGTCATCAAAAGCTATTGTGTTCTTGATAAAAGCAGCCGCATCGTTGGCATGGCAGGCCCAGTCAATCTTGCCGCCTTCAACCATGAGAAAAAAACCCTCAGGGTTGTCGAGCATTTCAATAGCCTTAGCGGTGAATTCAGGGAGGGTGATATCCTGAGGGCGCATATCCATGGCGTAAGGCATGGCTTTGGCATCCTGCAACCATGAGTTCCAGGAAATGACTTTGCCGTCAGCAGGTTTGAGAGCCATGAATTCTTCTTTGTCAGTAACTACTTTGTAGCCGGCTTTCTTGATCAGATCGAGAGCATTACCCTTGTAATTCTGAGAATTCTTTTTCTTGTTGGCAACATCCTTGAGACCTCCGCCTCCGAAGAAATCGAAATTGCTTTCGGAGAGAGCCACGTCAATGTCGTAGTACTGGCCACGGGTGGGAACGTGTGCGTAAAATGCGGCGGGAGTGGCGTGATCAATAGATACGCTGGAAACGATACCTACTTTTTTTCCGTCAGCTTTAGCCATTTCAGCAACAGACTTTACATGCTTCTGGTTAGGAGCCATGCCAAGCATGCCGATGTTGGTTTTCTGTCCGCTGGCAAGGGCAGTAGCGGAAGCTGCTGAACCGGTAATGAATCTGTCGGCAGCGTAAGTGGTGGTCATTCCCTGTGCGGGGAAGGTGTTCATGAGGAGCTGTTCACCGGTAAAAGCTTCGGTTGCGCCTTTCTGCGGCATTCCCATACCGTCACCAATGAAGAGGAAAACGTACTTGGCTGGCTGGCCTTTGTATACGCGGACCTTTTTGGCCTTGGCATAAGCAGGCACTGCTGCCATAATTACGGCACAGACCATAAGGGCAGTCAATACTTTGAATTTGTTGGAAAATCTCATCACTTTCTCCTGATTTTTTTATTTACAAAACGGGAATAACGTTCCCATTTCAGATGGGATTATTATCAGGGCAATGTGTCTACCATGTCACAAAAGGAAGAAATTTATGAAAACCCAACCACTGGGAAAATTTCAGTGAAATATTAATTTTAAATTATTTTCAAGCTTCACTAATTCATTAAAAACTTATTTTTCGTTGATACATCTGCTATCATATTAACGAAATACAACATAACCACTTTAGACACGCATACTTTAAAGCTGGACAAATACCTCCGGCTTGGGTATACAATAGACAGTTAATATTGTTTAATAAAACAAGGACTCATCCGGTGCGTAAAAATTTTTTCCCCATTACTTTAATACTTGCCATTCTTTTCGGGCTGTCTGTTGCCGGATATATATCACCGGAGAAAAAAGAAAAAATACCGGTCAGAATTTTATTTAAAAACAGCGGCGGCAAAGTAATTTTCACCCACATACGTCACCACCGGGATTATGAAATACCCTGTGACAGGTGCCACCACGAACGTGAAACCAGCGATCAGGATCCGTTGCCCTGCAGTTCCTGCCACCCTGAATCCTTTAACAAAGACTATGTACGCGAACATATCCGCTCGTTCCCGGACACAAGTTATTGTAATAAATGCCACCATGCAGAATTGGGCAAGCTCAATTTCGATCACAAAGCCCACGAAGAATATGCGGATGAAGATTGTCAGACCTGTCACCATGACACTAATATTGAGGACAAACCTCAAAAGTGCGGCAACTGTCACACCAATGCAGGAACCTCAAAAATTCCCAGTGTTCGGAATGCAGCCCATGACCGCTGCATTAACTGTCACGATGAAATGTTCGATGAAGGGCTCAAAGGATGTACTCCATGTCACAAAATGCAGAACATGAAGAATTATTCCGGCGATTACACGGCCTGCGGTCAATGCCATCAGGAAAACGATAAAGACCTGGTACTGAACCGGGCCAGCGCCTTCCATGATCAATGCATGGACTGCCACAAGGAAATGAAACGCGGCCCCTACAAAGACAATGAATGCAGCAGATGCCACTTAAAATAAAATGGGAAGCCCGAATATGAATTCTCTTTTTTCACTAACTCCTTCCGAACGCGGCCCCATAATAAACACATGGGAACAAAAACTAGGCACCCCGCTGGAAGTATGCCTTGAAATCAGCGGCCTTGCCCCGCTTGTTCAGATTAACGACCAAATCTCCAAAGCCCAGCCCGTAGCCTCTGATCCGGCAGGCATAAAACCGGATAAGCACAGTTCGGTATCCGGGACAGTGATTGATGTAAAAAAGGATTTCATTACCATCAGAGAAGAAGGGACCAGAGTAGCCCCTCCTGCAGATTTTTCCGCAACCGATCCTGCTTCCATGCTGGAATCACTCCGCCGAAACGGCATAGACATCAGAGGATTCAAACATGGTTTTACCCTGATAATAAATGCCGTTCCCCATGAAAAAGGCATGGACGGACACCGCTTCCTGATTGAAGAATTTCCCGAAATTATGGTTACGGGACTTAACTACCTGAAAAAAGCCCTTTCACCCAAAGCCTGTGCTCTGGCAGTTCCTGAAGGGATGAATTGGAGCATTCCCGGCTGTACCGTACATGAAATCATTCCCGTATACCCGAACAGTCTCCCCGAACTGATAACCAAAGCGGTAACCGGACAGGAAATACCTCCGGAAGTCTGCGTAATTGACGCCACAACCCTGTATCGCATCGGACGCACCGTACATGGATGCCAGCCGGTAACTCTGGCAATAGTTAAAATAGGCAGCACACTTTTTCTCACTCCGGTAGGGATTCAGGTGGGAACTCTTTTGAAATTGGCCGGGTTCCGTCCTGCTGAACATGACCGGATAATTCTGGGTGGACCGCTGACCGGAAAAGCCGTCTACAGCCTTAAACACGGAATATCTCCGAAGACACAAGCCATAACAATTCTCAGGGCAAAAAACGAACCAACAGTCAAAGACAACCCCTGCGTGGGATGCGGTGAGTGTGTGATACACTGTCCGGCAAGGCTGATGCCGAACATGATCTCCCGGCATGCAGAATTCGGTCTTTATGAAAACACTCAAACCTACAACATTGCATCATGCTTCGAATGCGGACTGTGCGGGTACTGGTGTAAAGCCCAGCGTCCCATTCTGCAGTATATCCGCCTTGCAAAAACGGAACTGGCCGCCAAGCCGATAATTAAAGATCTAAGGGAGCAGCAATGAAACCACTGTCCGGGTCACCCGTGCTGACCGTATCCTTTTCTCCCCACGCCAATTGCGGACGAACTTTCAAACATGACGCGCAGGAAACAATTTTAGCCCTGCTTCCGGCTGCGGCTTTTGCAGTGTATCATTATCATATGCTGGCAGTGCGGGTGCTGGCGCTATCATCCTTCACAGCAGTCATCACTGAAACCGTATGCCTGTATTTAATGAAAAGGGAAATTGAGGCTGACAACTACACTGCGCTGCTTTACGGATTGCTACTCGGCCTGCTTCTGCCTCCGGCGGCACCGTGGTGGATGGTTGCAACAGGCAGCTTTATTTCAATTTTCCTGGGCCGTATGATTTTCGGAGGATTGGGTGCAAACCCGCTCTGTGTTCCGCTTGTAGGTTGGGCCATACTAACCGTATCGTGGCCTGACCTGATGAATTTTGACATAATCATGCTTGCTTCAGAACTGACATACCCCTTAAGTCAGCTGAAGGGTTTCGGTCCGGAGATGCTTGACGAGCACACCATAAGATCATTGCTGCTCGGCTTCCAGCTCGGTGGAACCGGAGCGGCACAGACCGGAGCTGTCCTGCTGGGCGGAATCTACATTCTGGCCCGCAGAATCGTAAGGCCCGACATTCCACTGGCCTTTATCGGCGGAGTGGCTGTGACTGCCGCAATCTTCTTTTTCATTGATCCGTTGGAATATGCTTCCCCGGAATACCACCTGCTCTGCGGTTCAACATTATTCGGAGCTTTTTTTCTGGCTACAGACGGGCCTTCTTCACCGGCCGGTCATATTCCTATGCTCATATACGGATTCATCACAGGGGTACTGGTCGTCATAATCCGGGTCTACGGAATGTATCCGGACGGTGTGCCATTTGCCATTCTCCTTGCCAACCTTATGACTCCGCTCATCGACAAAATACGCCCCGCACCATTCGGCGGCATAACCAACATCCATTTGCGGAGGCGGTCATGAAAGAAGGAGTGAAAATGATCGCCGTACTGACCCTGATATGCGGCATGTTCAGCGTAACCCTTGCCAGCCTGAGACAGGCTACGGAAGCCCGCATTGAAGAACAGGTGCTGACCTATGTGCAGGGACCGGCAATTGAACACGTCCTCAGCGGTTATGACAATTCTCCGGTAAAAGACCGTAAGAAATTTACCCTTCACGGCACGGAAAAACAGGTTATAATTTTCCCTGCAATGAAAAACGGTAAGATATTTGGTGTAGCCCTTGAAACTTTTGCTAAAGGTTACGGCGGAGATGTAGGTGTTATGGTAGGCTTTGATATGGACGGAGATAAGCTGTCCGGCATCGGCATAACCACCATGAAAGAAACTCCCGGTGTCGGCTCGAAAGTTGCCGGGCACGGTTTTACCACCCAATTCAAAGGGCATCCGGCCTCTGTGGAATTAAATTCCAAGGGTGGTGATATCGATGGGGTTGCCGGAGCCACAATTTCCTCCACAGCCTCGGTTGAAGCAGTGAAGCAGGCTATTGCCATCTATAAAAAACTAAGGCCGCAGATTGCACAGGCATGGAGCAACGGTTCATAACAGGGGGCATCACATGAATAGACTATGGAAAGAATTTTCGAAAGGACTATGGAAAGACCTGCCCCCTTTCAAGGTTGTGCTCGGACTCTGCCCGGTGCTGGCTGTTACCAAGACAGCTGATAACGGATTAGGAATGGGCATGGCGGTTATCTTTGTGCTGACCATGTCCAACATTCTTGTTTCCATTTTCCGTAAGATTATTCCGTCCAAAGTCAGGATTGCCTGTTTCATCGTCATTGCTGCTTCACTGGTCGTAGCGGTAGAATTGCTCATGCAGGCTTTTGCATACCCCCTCTACCAGCAGTTAGGCATCTTTGTTCCGCTCATTGTGGTTAACTGCATAATCCTCGGCAGAGCAGAGGCTTTCGCATCCAAAAACCCTATTCTGCTTGCAGCGGCAGACGGACTGGGCATGGGTATGGGATTCACGATGTCCCTGACTTTGCTCGGCGGACTGAGAGAAATTCTAGGCTATGGGACTCTTTTCGGCAGTCAGGTCATGGCCGCAAGTTACAAGCCGTTCGCCTTCATGGTTGAAGCTCCGGGAGCGTTTGTCTGCCTTGGCCTGCTGCTCTCGGCAATGAATATCTTCACCAGTTGGCATGCCAGACGCAAAGGACAGGCCGTGCTTGACAACCCCGCTCACGAATGCAGGACCTGCGGCATTTGCAGCCGCTAACCGGAATAAGCCATGAAAGAATATTTTCTGCTCTTCATCTCTGCCATATTCGTCAACAACATCGTGCTGGCCCAGTATCTGGGCAACTGTCCGTTCATCGGCACTTCCAAAAAAACATCCGTGGCTATAGGTATGGGCAGTGCGGTGGTATTTGTCGCAACCATGGCCGCTTCCATTACATGGACTGTACAGGAATATCTGCTTGATCCTCTGGACTTACAATATTTACAGACCCTGACCTTTATCCTC
This sequence comes from Maridesulfovibrio sp., assembly GCF_963678865.1. Taxonomy (NCBI): domain Bacteria; kingdom Pseudomonadati; phylum Thermodesulfobacteriota; class Desulfovibrionia; order Desulfovibrionales; family Desulfovibrionaceae; genus Maridesulfovibrio; species Maridesulfovibrio sp. The sequence goes on from NZ_OY787459.1 coordinate 737,466, forward strand.
GTCATCGCCTCGCTGGTTCAGTTTGTGGAAATGTTCCTTAAAAAGGTAGTCCCTCCTCTTTACAAATCGCTGGGCATATTTCTGCCGCTGATTACCACCAACTGTGCAGTCATGGGTATCGCCATTATCTGCCAGCGGGAAGAATTCACTTTCATCAAGACCGTAGCATTTTCTTTTGCCTCCGGTCTGGGCTTCATGCTTGCGCTGGTTGTGCTCTCAGCCATCCGCGAACGGATTGAAGTTTCACGGACACCGAAGTCAATGAAAGGTACGCCCATTGCTCTGGTCATGGCGGGTTTGATGTCACTGGCATTTTTTGCATTTAAGGGCATGATATGATGTGCTTTGCGCTTTTTGATTAAAAGCTATCGCCCCCGGCGGCTTAACCTCTTTTACAAAAGGGTTTAAGAATCCCAAAACCTTTTAATTGTTTCAACTTGTAAACATTTAACAGGCAGATCATATGATTATTAATTCACTTCTCGTACTCATGGGTTTGGGTTTTACCGCCGCCACAATTCTCGCAGTGGCTTCAAGAATCCTGCACGTCAAAGAAGACCCGAGAATCGCACAGGTCGAGGAGGTTTTGCCCGGAGTGAACTGCGGAGGTTGCGGATATGCAGGTTGCAACGGCGCTGCAAATGCAGTTGTGGATGGTAAATCCGGGGCAAATGTCTGTGTTATTGGAGGCATAGGTACTGCTAAGGCGGTTGGAGCAGTAATGGGGCTTGAAGTGCTGGACATGGAGACGGAACTGGCCTTCCGGGATTGCACCGGAGGAGAACGGGCTGAAGAACTTTTCAATTATGAAGGTGCGAACAACTGCCGGGCACAGGCCCTGCTCTACGATGGAGCAAAGACCTGCCCTGAAGGCTGCCTCGGCCTCGGAACCTGTGTTGCCGTCTGCCCCTTTGATGCCATCCATATGGGACCGGAAGATTTGCCCGTCGTGGACCCGCTGGCCTGCCGGGCCTGCCGCAAATGTGTTGAAGCCTGCCCACGCGGTGTACTTTCCATTGTATCCATGGGCGCTAAGCTGCTCCATCTGGAAGAAACCAGCGACTGCCTCGCACCTTGCCAGCAAAAATGCCCGGCAAACATCAATATTCCCCGCTACATTGAAGCCGCCAACAAGGGTGATTACGCTTCTGCAGTCAATATTATACGTGAACGAAATCCCTTACTGCTGGTCTGCGGCAGGGTCTGTCCCCGTCCCTGCGAGACCGTCTGCCGCCGCACCCATGTGGACGAAGCGGTAGGTATCAACATGATAAAACGCTTTGTGGCTGACTGGGAAATGAAAAACAACCAGCGCCTCCCTATCCCCTGTGCCAAAGACACAGGACACAGAGTTGCAATTATCGGCGGCGGACCATCGGGCCTTTCCTGTGCCTACTACCTGCGCCGTCTCGGGCACAGCCCGACAATTATCGAAGCCATGCCGGAACTTGGCGGCCAGCTTCACTACGGAATTCCTGAATACAGGCTGCCTAAAAAAGACCTCGCATGGGAAATTCAAGGGATTCTCAATCTCGGTGTGGAAGTACGCACTGGGCAGAAGATGGGTGCGAACCTCACCGTAAACGACCTTGAAGAAGAAGGTTTCGAAGCGTTTTTTATGGGTATTGGAGCATGGGCCAGCGGAACGTTACGTATTGACGGAGAAGATGCACAGGAAGTCCTTTCCGGTACGGAATTCCTTACCGCCGTAGGACTAGGACAGACTCCGGCAGTAGGTCCGAAAGTGATTGTTGTCGGCGGTGGAAACACTGCCATTGATGCGTCCCGGACCTGCGTCCGTCTGGGCTGCGATGTAACCATGCTCTATAGACGCACACGTAATGAAATGCCTGCCAACAGCGAAGAAATTGAAGCTGCTGAGGATGAAGGTGTAAAATTCGTTTTTCTGGCAGCCCCTACCAAGGTCATTATTGACGATCAGGGAAAGGCTACTCATCTGGAATGCATAAAAATGGAGCTCGGCGAAGCAGACGACTCAGGACGCCGCCGCCCTGTTCCCGTGGAAGGCTCCGAAACCCGCTATCCTGTAGATACGGTTATTTCAGCCATCGGACAGAAACCACAGCTTTCCTGCTTCTATACCGACGGCGAAGAACAATGCAATCTTGATTTTACGCGCTGGAGGACAATTGACGCCCAGCCGAAAACACTGCAGACCTCCATTCCCAATGTCTTTGCCGGAGGGGATGCCGTATCGGGACCGGACCTTGTTATTTCTGCTGTGGGCGCCGGGCGAATTGCAGCTCGGTCAATCCACTATCTGCTTACAACAGGTGAAATTCCGCTTTCGGACAACCTGCTGCGCGAACCTATTCCATATACCTTGTTCAAAGATGTGGACGGATGCAAGAACAAGGAACGCTCAAAAATGCCCCTCCTGTGTTCCGAAAAAGACCGAACCAGTACCTTCAAAGAAGTTGAAGGATGCCTTTGTGAAGAAGAACTTCGCTACGAAACATCACGTTGCCTGCGGTGCGGACTTACCTGCTACGACCGAGACATTCAACTGGATAAGGTGTTCACCTCACGGGTCGGAGAAAAGGTTGAATAATAAATTCCAGTACAGTCCGAAAATCACAATTTTCTTGGTATTGCCAGACCTTTACAACCTTTGGGTATTTGCATACTAATCATGAACAATATGCTTTAAAGAACATTGTAATTGTATTTTGCGGATGTTGAACAACTCAAGGTTATAATTTTCCGGTACGGCACATAAAATGAGTAATGAAAAAACTTCTCTTATTGAACGTCTTCGCAATGACAAGTCCAAAAACAAATATGATCCTACTTGCTATGATTTCATAGTCAGGCAGACCATGCAAAGGCTTGGTGCACCTCTTGTCAGATTTAAACCTCACGTGCCTTACTTGATAAACGATCCTCTTTTCGTATTTCGAGGTGATCCCCGTTACATATTCCATGATCCCTTAGGATACAAAAACGATGCTCTTAAACAAAGGCCTCAGATAATAGTTCTGGGAAATTCCCAGGTACATTCACTCTCCTGTCCGCCAAATCAAACATGGCCAGGCCTGTTGCAAAATTCATCTGGGATCGGGACATATAATGCAGCTATGGGCAGCTTCAGTATAGTACAGAATTTTTTATCAGCAAGAGAGCTGGCTTCCCTTAAGCCGGATTTAATGATTTGTGTTTTCTACACTTCCAACAATGTTATCAATTCGTTACCGACTCTTCGCAAATCAACGTCTGCTTTAAAAAAAATGTTTAATTCTTATGATGATACTGTTTCCATGTCCTTCCAAAACCCGGACGTTGACCCTTTCGCCTCCGTCTCTCCCAAAGATAAGATCATGGAATTCATGAAACTGGCCAAGTATGAAAAAGAACACTATGTAACTGCTACAATTGATAAATTAATACATTTTTCAGTACCTGCCATAAGATCCAATTCTCAAAACTTAAAAGATCCATATGTAGAAGTAGGTTTTAACCTCGCCAAAGAAGCTCTTTTAAAAATCAAAAAAATAGCCGATAAACATACAAAATACGGTCTGTTTTTAATGATTATGCCTACCAAAGAATTTGTGTTATATAACAGACTATTATCTTATGGAGATGTTAAATTTTCATCTGATAGGGAAATGTCCATCCTGTATGAAAACGAATCCGAAGTGATTACATCACTGAAAAAACATTGCGATAAAGAGGGTATGCACATACTTGATCCCTTAAGTTATCTAATTAATACTATGCATTTGCCTATTTACAATCCGCTTAATGTGGACGGGCACCCTTCCCTTGAAGGAAGGACTGTATTGGCAAAGTATGTCTACGATTTTCTGGGGAAATATCAGGTTCAATAAAACCAACACAATAATTCTTTTCCTCTATGAAATCGCATCAGACAGCATTGGCAAACTTCCGGTAATTTAAATACATGCTGAAAATACCATCCATCAAGGGACGCACTCCGCGCATCCTGCTGATCACTCAGAACTACTTCATAATACCTGAACTGCTACGGGCATTGAAAAAAAGCAATGTCGATTTCTGTACAGTAAATTTTGAACAGAATGCACAATTCCTGCAAAAATTGTTCAAAAAAATAGCCGCATTCTCCCCTCATTTCATACTAAGCATCAACCACGCAGGGCTGGATGGAGATGGACAGGTACTGGCGTTGTTGAAACAATGTGGAATTCCGTTTGCCAGTTGGTTTGTGGACCGTCCTGAAATGTTCATGCAAAGTGATGTCGCTTCAGATTCGCTTTTGTCAGTATTTTGCTGGGACCCGCAATCAATCCCTTTTTTCAAGGCAAAAAATGTTCAGGAAGCTCATTACCTTCCTCTTGGTACAGACACAGAAATTTTCCATCCTTCACCGGCAGAATTGCCTGTAAAGCATAAGGTTTCCTTTGTCGGATCCTCGTGGACCACAAAAATTGCCGAACTGCTCCAAGCAGCAAAACTCCCGGCCCCCCTGCTCAGAACATACCGTAACCTTGCTCGAATGTATGCTGAAAATCCGGAAACAGGCATACAGACACTCCTGCAGCAAATGCCTTCCGGCGCACAGGCTGTTTATTCAAACATCCCCCCACACAAGCAAAAAATGTTTCAACGCCTTATCCAGCTTGCTGGGACAAGACAACAACGGGTTGCGTCGATTGCTGAACTCTTGGACTTTAATCCTGTTATTGTCGGGGATGCATACTGGAAAAAAGCGCTTTCCGGCTTCAAAAAAGAATTCACATGGTGGAGCCGTATTAATTACGAACAGGAATTACCAATTTTCTATCAGCAGTCCTCCATTAATTTCAACGTCACCAGCCTGCAATCTCTAGCAGCCATGAACCAGCGAATTTTTGACGTCCCTGCTTGCGGGGCATTTTTGCTGACTGAATATTCTCCTGAACTCGAAAAACTCTTTGAACCAGGAAAGGAAGTCATCTGCTACCGTGGAATAAGCGAAATAAAAGAATATTTAACTGAGTGGGCAGGTAATCCACAGAAACGTAAAAGAATTGCTGCAGCCGGATTAAAACGAGCCCGTGCTGAACATACATATGAACACAGGCTTTCTAAAATAATCTCACATATGCGAGTGTTTTTCTAAAAAACTTGCCCTGATATCTTAAGTTACAGCAGAGACAAGACACAAAAAAGGCGCATTGGGAAATCCCGATGCGCCCGAACTTTGATAACTCAAAGCTATTATTTCTGGAGGCCGGACTGTACGTCCTTGAGGAGCTCCTGAACCTTGGCAAGTTTTGCCTGCTCTTCTTCACCGAGCTGGGCACCAACGTATTCTGCTTTCTGGTTCATTTCTTCAATAATGCCGTCCATGATAATATGTCTGGTTTTAGTGGGGAGCTTTTCAAGTTCAACCAGTCTGCCGTCTACAACGGTCATCTGGGTGTTCAGGGCTTCCACGTCACCGCGTACGGACTGCAGATCTTTAACTTCAGCGGTCAAGCTGGTCAGGTTCTGATTCAGGCCGTAGAAAAATACTACGAGAAGAACTACTGCCATAAAGGAAATGATAATTGCTACCTTACCCATGTCCTTCTGAGCAGTTTCACCGACACCTGCTGCGATGTCTGCACCCAGCACTTCGTCATTCTGCTGGTAATCTTCAATCTGATGCACTTTTTCAGTTGCTGCGCTCATTTTTTTCCTCCTAAATGATCGTGTTTATAACGAAAAAGGACTATACTGCAAGGAAGGTTTCAAATCAAGAATTTAAACATTTTTTAAAAATTTTAAAAATCATGGTCCAACCTCCCTGCAAACACTCCGTGCTTCTCACAAAAATTCCGGCAGTGCAACCTTGTCCGAATCAGAAGACTGATCTTTGATACTAGCCCTGATGATAAATTATCTTTAGACATTCAAAAAACTGCCTTGATCACACGAATCATCTATAGGCATGGAATTTGCTTTCTTAAAGAAAACTAAATTTTTCGGAAAAGATTTCCTAACAATATTTATTTCTTCAGGAGCACTACCATGTTCACCAGCTCAATTCTAAGTGGATCAAGCACTGCAGGAAGCTACTTCTCCAATATTGCCAACAACACCCAGAGTGCCAGAACACCCAATATTTCCAGCAGCCTCAGTCCGAACCAAATCCGCAGGCAACTGCAGATGCAGTTCGCCACCATGAGTTTTGGACTCTCTTCCGATGAACAGCAGCAGGTTAATGGATATTTCTCCCAGATTAATAATATTTACGGTGTCAACGATTCGTCTATTCGGGAAGAACAGGAAAAAAAATTCAAAGAACTGAAAAAAGAACTGGACGGACTTTACGGACTTGACGCCGAACCCAAAAAGCTCACTTCCGAAGAGCAGAAAAAAGTGGATGATCTCCAGGAGCAACTGGACAACCTTTATGAAATAGTACCGACCAAGGACCCGCAGGGTGCAGACAGACAAAGGGCTGAAACCCTTAAGTGGGAACTGAAAAAAATGTATTACCCTGAAGGCAAAGTCCTGACTGCTGCAGAAAAGAAAAAAGAAGCATCCATACAGAAAGAGTTAAAAACACTCTTCGGCATAAACGGTCCAAAGATACTTGATAAGGATGAGCAGGCAAAAGCGGATGAACTCAACAAACAGATTGACGAGATCAGAGGGACAACCAAAAAAGAACTGACCGAAACGGAAAAAAAACGCGCTGAAGAAATTCTTGCAGAAATGGAACAAATCGCAGGCAGTCTGGTAACCCACGGTCTCAGCAAAGCGGAAAAAAATCTCTACTACAAGCTGGATGAACAGGCCGAGGCTCTGAAAGCAAAAGCCAAGGAGTCGTCTCTGTCCGATGCTGAGCAGGATAAACTTGCGAAGATAACCAAAAATATCAACACCCTGCTGGATAAAGCAGCTTCCATCCAGGAACAGCAGGATCAGCAGGCAGGACAGGTACACGGCCAGTTGAACGGTTTTTTCTCGCAGTTGGGCATGATGGGTGGCGGTACACTGCTCTCAACTACAATATAAATTTCACTTGAAAAGCTCGTAATTTTCTCTTAACCCTGACTTCAGTTAAAGCAATTAACGGAGCCATGCTCCCATTAGATATTACAAGGAGTCAGCAAGATGCCTATTTATGAATTCAAATGTCCCAAATGCGGTAAAGAATTTGACGAACTGGTAATGCCCGGTAAAGATGCCAAGGCAGACTGCCCGGAATGCGGACAAAAAGAATGTGAAAAAATGCTCTCCATGGGCAATGTCCGCCCCAACGGCATCCCCAAAGGAATGGGTGGATACAAAGAACCCTGCAAAGGCTGCAGTGGCTGTAGCTAAAAAGACGGCAATAATGGAATCGTAACCCCGGCGGACAATCTTCCGGGGTTCTTTTACCTGCTGTTACATTCTGATTTCATAGGTTTTTGCATCACCGGTTCGGCGATAAGCAAAACACTCCCTATTCTCCATCACCAGCATCTTGTGAACCCTTTCCAACCACTGGGTACGTCCTAAGGCATGAGTCGGGACGAAGACCTGCGGATTGACCTCGCGTACCAGTTGAGGACCTCCGGCCAGACTCTCAAGTCGCCTGTCAACGTTTGAAAACGCAACATGGACACCGTAAGCCTTAACCCTTTGCACCGCCTCCTGAAAAAAAGAACGGGTAAAATCCAATTCATTCCGGGAAGCAGTTTCCCAATCCCAGCAGGCCAGATCTCCGCCATTGTAAACCCTCAATCCTTCAGGTGTGCTGAAAAGAAAAGCCACCCCCAGATCATTGGACATCATAGTCTCTATTGAAATACCGCTAAATTCATAAGTTTCATCCGGCTCAACAATCAGGCATTCCCTAAAATCCAAATCAGGATACATTTCTTCGATGTCGTCAGAAAGCACAGCCTGCAATGATTTTGCCCCGGCACACACTTCCCGGTAATCAGGTGCAAAATGATCCAGATGGCTATGAGAAAAGAAAGCTATAACTTTACGGCCGGATAAAACCTCCTGTAAAGCTTCAAAACTTTTTCTGCTCCTGAACCTTTCTGCCGGAATATCAAAAACGAAACTCACGTCTCCTGATTCAAGAACAAAACAATTATGGAAAATATGAATTAAACGGACCTGCATACTTTATTCTATTTTACGGCTTCCATCTCTTCAACTAAAGCCCGGCTTACAGGAAGATACACATGAGACCAGGAAGTCAGATGTCCTGCAAGATATTCAGCCTCGGGACCGGAACCGCAAAACAAATCAACCCGTGTTCCCTTAATAGCGCCGCCACGATCCTGAGCCATTACAATTCGGGTGAAAGGGGTCTTACCATTCTCCCCCTGCTGCGGAAGCCGGGTTGTCAAAAGGGCAAGGGAGCCGAGAGGAAGCACTCTGCTATCCACAGCAACACTGGTCATGGGAATAAGCGGAGCACCCATGGAACCGAATGGACCTTCATCATCAAGCCTGAAAAAAACGTAACTCGGGTTGGTTGTCAGCAATTCTTCCACCAACTCAGGGTTGGCATCAAGAAAAGCTTTAATCTTCTGCATGCTCATCCCCTCTTTGGGCAACAGTCCACGCTCAATAAGAACTTTCCCAAGCGAAACATACTTCAGTCCGTTTTTACCGGCGTAAAGAACATGCCTAACGCTTCCATCAGGAAGGACAAGACGTCCCGAGCCCTGAATCTGTAAAATGAAAACATCCACCAGATCCTTCACCCATGCAATTTCAAGCTTTTTGCCCTGCAAAGCTCCCTTAAAATCTATATCCTCGCGATCATAATAAGGAACCACCTCATCCGCTTCCTGACGGTAAATCAGATGCTGTCCTTTCCAACGGTGATGAAATTTACCCAGATCGAGAGTTTTAAGGTCGGTGGGTATGCTATACAACGGGTATGGATAATCCGGATTCGGGGTAAGTGATGCTTCAAGATACGGTTCGTAATATCCGGTCAGCAAAGTCCGCGGCACCATGGAATACCAGATGAATCTTTCATTCAAAAGTTCCGGTTCATTTTCAAGACGGGGCAGGAGCTCCAGCATTTCCTCATTGGTCCGCTTAAGCATGCCCCACGTAACCTTCATACGCCCATATTTTACGGCCGCCTTGTCTTTTGGTCTACGAGATAAATAATTGATATTACGCTCAATACCCGGTTTCATATCAAACCATGAAAATCCTTCACCTCTTTGATTCTGCAACCGGTTTATGAGACCTGAGACTTGAACACTGTCAACCTTGTAATAACCTTTGGAGATTGTTTCAGTTGGTACACTACGGGTAGAGCAGCCGCAAAAAACAAAAAGAGATATCATTCCCAGCGGAAACAACAAAAATAATCTCCTAAAACTGAATAAATGCACCGGGCCCTGCCTTATTGAAGAAATATTAAACGGTAATACTGGATTAATAACAGAAACTGGCCTACGTTAGGGGTATATTCAAAATACACATTACTACTCACAGCTTACACCCAAAGACCATGGAATCAGTTATGCGTTTACTTGCAATCGCAGCAGTCTTTTTAGCCATCACAACTCTCACTTCCCCCGCCCAAGCAAACCGCTGGGACCTGATTATTTTGACTACATCAGGGCTTAACGGGCAACTGCTCCCTGCAGAAGAAAAAAATGATCAAAACGCTAACGCCATGGTACGTACTTTCGGAGGATTTGCAAGAATTCAGTCGATATTTGAATCATATAGAAGAAAATATCCCGGCTCTACAATTACAGTGGCCACCGGAGACGACCTTATGGGTGAAGCACTGACAAATGCAAAAGGAAAAACAGTATTCAATGCCATGAACATGATGGGATTCGATATCTCAACCCTTGGCAACCACGAATTTAACAGAGGATCAAAATTACTGGTCAACTGTCTGAAAAACAAAAAATTTCCCACCGTAGTCAGCAACCTGAAAATCTCCGCGGGCAACCCTCTCAGAAAATATATAAAAAAGACTGAAATCATTGAAAAAAATTTCGTTAAAGTCGGATTTATGGGCATGATACTGCCTGAACTTAAACTGATCTCAAATCCAGGCTCAGGGATTTCCGTACCGGCGGACATAATCAAATCCGCCCGCCAGACAGCCCGCAAACTAAAAGAAAAAGCGGATCTTATCGTTCTTTTAAGCCATCTGACCCTTGAAGAGCAAAAAACACTGCTGCAGAAAGTCCCGGAAATAGATGTCATATGCGGAGGGCAAAGCTATAAGGATATTTTGCCCGGACAGGAAAAAATAGCTCGAGACGCTCTCACCCCCGGATTAATGGTCCAGTGCGGAAGTCAGGGACGCTATGTGGGAGTTTTAAAAATAAGCATGGATGATAAATCCATCCGCAATCACGAATGGACCATCATCCCCGTAACCGACAACACAATCGAAGATAGCCGCATCAAATCATTTCTTTCAGCAGATGCTGAAAAAAGCTACACCGAACCGGTTCCACTGGCTGTAACCTCTACTCCTCTTGACACCCGTGCTAAAGTAATCAGAACTGTGGACACTCTGGCCGGAAACATTGTCAGCTCCATCTTCCTTGAAAAATTCAAGACAGACATAGCCTTTCAGAACGGAGGCGGAATCAGGGGGGATAAAATTATTCCCGCAGGACCAATCACAGACAAGGATATCAGCACCATGTTTCCATTCGGGAACAAAGTGACTATAATAAAGGTCACCGGAAAGACCCTGAAACAGATTCTTGAGCGCTCGGTACACAGTCTTCCCGCGCCTTCCGGTGCATTCCTTCAAATTTCAGGTCTGCAATTCACTCTTGACCTCAAGGGCAATCCACAGGAACTGGAACTTGATGAACGCGGCAAACCCGTAAAAATAAAGACACCGGGATCTCGAGTATCTGACATCAAAATTCTCGACACATCCGGGAAGTACAAATTGATAAACGAGAACCGCAAATATTCGATTGCTACTAATTCATACCTTGCCCGAGGTGGCGACGGCTACATAATGCTTGAAAAAATTCCGGGAAAAGTTGAAACATTTGTCAAAATTATTGATGTTGTAAAATCCGGGATGCTCAAAATGAAAAAGCTCAAAACAGAATTCCGCCCGGTTATATACAGCCCGGACGGAACTCAACATAATCAAAAAGATTAAATTTACCCGTCTGCATCAACGGCCTGACAAATCTTTCATAGACGGTAAAATTTTAACTTTTATGAGTAAGTACATCCTGAAACTCCACACCGTAAATATGGAGCATTACCATCAGGAACGAAAGTATTAGCGGACCGTAAAGAATTCCCAATGGACCGAAAGCATTGATTCCACCAAGAATGGCAAGGAAGACATAGATAGTAGAGACCCTCGACGCTTCACGGACAATAAGCGGACGCAGCACAGTGTCTATTCCGGTTACGAGTATCCCGCACCAAAGCAACAAAAATATCGCAACCTTAAGTTTTCCTATAATTAACAGATAAATTGTTGCCGGCATCCATATCAATCCGGTTCCCAGTACCGGAATCAAAGAAGCGAAACTCATCATTGTACCCCAGAAAAGAGCCGGGATACCGGCAATAGCCAGTCCAATCCCTCCGACAACACCTTGCAATACAGCAATAAAAAGACTTCCGAAAAGAACTGACTTGGATACTTTTCTCAAGCTTTCAATAATAAAATCTTCCTGCTCTAAACGTAATGGGGAAAGATACCTGAGCCGGTCAATAAAGCGGTCACCATCTTTAAGAAAGGAAAAAACGAGAAAAATCATTATCAAAAAATGAGCAACAAGACTTGCCATGTTCCCAGCCAGCCAAGTGCCTGAAGTCAGCATTGCCTGCCCGAAACTTCTTGAAATTTCGAGTATTCTGGCCTGAATATCGCTCGAACTGATCTCTAAAAAAGGAAATTTCTGTTCTATCCAGTGCAGATAGGTATTGTAATGTTCTGAATTGAAAAACTTTGAAAAATCAGTTGTACGCAACCATTCGTTGATGGCAGAGACGGAATCCACCCCCTGCCCGATCAAACCGAAGAAGAAAACCACTGCCGGGATAATAATTGCAAAAACAATAATGAGTACGGTCAAGAAGGCCCCGACTCCGGGTCTCCCCCCAACACGTAGGCAAATTTTTCTGCTCAAAGGATAAAAGATCCCGCTCAGAACAACCGATATGACTATCGTGTTAATAAAAGGTTTAATGACGGAGTAGCCCAGCGCAATTGCAGAAATCAAAAGCAGAATAAGAAAGAAGGTATAAATCGCCGGAGATTTTATTATTTTGTCGTCGGGGGCAGCCATGCTCAAATCCTTAAATATAACGGGTTAAGTTGAGAGACGCCCATACTTCCAGATATAAAAAACAAGCACAATTAAAATCAGGAAGATTTGAAAATATAATCAGCCATTTCCGCAAGAACGTTATCGGCTTCACCCTTCATCTTAGAAATCAACCCATGTGTTGTAACCAGATTTCCATGTTGCAGATATTTTTCTATTTCCCGGGAAAGTATAGACAATTTATGGGCTCCGACATCCAAAGACAGACCACGTAAAAGCGCAACCTCACTCCTGACCTTTTCCACGTCAGTATTATCCACGGCTTCATTAAGTTTGGTAATATGCGCAGGCACCAACGTCAAAAAGTGGCGGTAAATTTCACGGACAAGTTCATCGTTACCATCAAGGCGGGCAATGGTGCCCTTTAAATCAAGGCTGGTAAGTTTTTTTAAATTCTCTTGAGATTGAATACGAATAGGACTCTTGCCCTCGCCTCTTTCCACAACTGAAAGCATAGCTTCCATCAATCCGGCAGAATTAAAAGGCTTGGACAGATAACCGTCCATGCCGACCTCAAGACAGCGCTCCCGGTCCCCTTTCATGGCATGTGCCGTAAGTGCCAAAATAGGAATCTGCGGGTCTACATTCTCAATATAACCTGCACGGATAAGCCGCGTGGCTTCCAATCCGTCCATGATAGGCATCTGGATGTCCATAATAACAAGATCAAACGGCTTACCGGCCAGAAGGCTGATAGCTTCCCGGCCATTCTCAACCATTTCCAGCTCACAATTGAGATTTTCAAGAAATGCGGAAACAACCCTGCGGGTTATAATATTATCATCGGCAAGCATGACCCGCTTGAAATTGGAAAAATCATAAATTTTCTGTTCCTGCGGCAACTCTTCCTCATGACAATCATGCACGCTTTTGAATACAGCGGTAAAATAAAAACTACTGCCCTGATCAGGCTCGGTGTCCAGCCAGATTGCCCCCTGCAACATGTTCACCAGATTGTGGGTAATAGCCAGCCCAAGCCCGATCCCGCCATGCTTGCGGGTCATGTAGTCTTCCAGCTGAGTAAAGCTCTCAAAAATAGTATCCGCTTCATTACGGGATATCCCGACACCGGTATCAGAAACAACAAAAAGAAGCCGGATACACCCGGCAGGATAAGGCTCGACATCACACTCATCGGGCATCACTTCAATTGAAATGCCGCCCATATCGGTATATTTGATCGCATTGCTGACCAGATTATTCAAAATCTGGGTAAGCCTGCCGGAATCACCCTGTAATTCTCCGGACACATCAGGATGGACAAAACACTCCATCCGAAGCTTCTTATTTTCGGCATTCGGCTGATGGGAGTTCATAACCAGCGCCAGAATCTGGCGCACAGCAAAAACGCCTTCCCTTAATTCCAGAATACGGCGCTCGATCTTTGAGTAGTCGAGCATATCATTAAGCACCCGCAGCAGGGATGAAGCAGAACCTTTGATCAGCTCGACGTACTCCTGTTGTTCGTGGCTCATACCGGTACTGAGTAGAATTTCACTCAATCCCAGAATCCCGTTCATGGGAGTTCTTAATTCATGGCTGATGGTGGCAAGGAAAGAACTTTTAGCCTCATTTGCAGCTTCAGCATCGGCAACAGCCTGTCTGTACTCCTGCTCCATACCGTGTTTATAAAGTGCAATCTCAATGGAAGAACGGAGTTCTCGCTCTTCAAAAGGCTTGAGAAGATAACCGAAGGGGCCGGATAATTTGGCCCGACTGAGGGTCTTTTCATCAGAAAAAGCGGTAAGAAAAACAACGGGGATGTCGTATGTCTTTATAATGATATTTGCTGCTTCAATGCCGTCCATCTCGCCCTGAAGCTTGATATCCATAAGCACAAGATCAGGGTTGGTTGCAGCCGCTTTATCAACAGCATCCCTGCCAGTTACAGCGTCACCTGCAATTACATATCCCAAGCGTTTTAAAGTAGCCTGAATATCAAGATTGACTATTTTTTCATCATCAACAACCAGAATCCGCTTACCTGACATCAACTCTACCCCGCCAACATTAATTTAAAAATCAATTTCATCCTCCGTATAATAAATAATTACACAATTGAAAACATTTTCAGCTTATTAATTTACGCAATTACATATAAAGCCGGCCCTGAAATTTCAGAACCGGCTTCACAAAGTTGGTATGAACACCTGAATTACAGGATCTGATCCAGAAACTGTTTCAAGCGCGGATGTTCAGCACTGTTGAAGAAATCTTCTGGAGGAGCGCAGGCGAGAATCCTGCCGTTTTCCATGAATACAATTCTGTCCGCGACTTCACGGGCAAAGCCCATCTCATGGGTAACCACAACCATGGTCATACCTTCTCTGGCCAGATTTTTCATTACATCCAGAACCTCACCGATCATTTCCGGATCAAGGGCGGAAGTTGGCTCGTCAAAAAGCATAATCTTGGGGTTCATGGCCAGCGCGCGGGCGATTGCCACCCTCTGCTGCTGTCCACCGGAAAGCTTGGAAGGATAAACATTGGCTTTCTCGTGGATGCCGACCTTTTTGAGCAGATCAACAGCGATAGCCCTTGCCTCCTCCTTCTCCACACCCTTGAGGCGCACAGGGGCCATGGTCAGGTTTTCAAGAACAGTCTTATGCGGGAAAAGGTTGAATGACTGAAAAACCATACCAAGTTCCTGACGGATAGAGTTGATATCATTTTCCTTGTCATGCACGTCCAGTCCGTCAACAAGGATCGACCCTCTATTAATCTCTTCAAGACGGTTGATGGAACGCAGCAATGTACTTTTACCGGAACCGGAAGGACCGATAATGACAACCTTCTCTCCCTGCTTGATATCAAGGGAAACATCACTCAAGGCTGCAAGGTCGCCGAAGAATTTGTAGACATTCTTGATTTCAATAATGGGACTAGCGGTCATAATGATTCAACCTCTCTTCCATATGGCTTACTGCTCTTGAAAGGAGCAAAGTAATCACGAGATAAACAAGCGCGATCATGGTATACGTTTCAAAATACTGAAAACTCTCAGCTGCAAACTCACGTCCTCGCCTGAGGATATCCGCAACCGCCAGAATCGAAACAAGTGAAGAATCTTTGAGCAAGGCAATAAATTCATTTCCTACCGGAGGCAGAATAGTCCGCCATGCCTGCGGCAGAATGACCAGGAACATGGTCTCCTTCCTGTTAAAACCAAGCGATCTTGCGGCCTCTGTCTGGCCGTCATCAATAGACTCGATCCCGGCACGGAAGACCTCGCCCATATACGCACCATAGCATACACTCATGGCTATGATGGCTGAAAGCATATCCGGAACCTGAAGCACACGGCCCATGGCATAATAAATGTAAAAAAGCTGTACCAGCAGCGGAATACCTCTGACAATTTCCACATAGGTAGATGCAATCAGATTAATTACTCTATTTCTGGAAATCCTGCCCAGTCCGGTAAAAAGGCCGAGAACCAGCGCCCCGAAAATAGAACAGATGGTCACTTCAAAAGTAACCACTATACCATCAGGTATAAAAAGGAGAATTTCCCTGTATGGTTCTGGTTTAGTTATAATCAGATACGCAATAACCCCGACCGCGCCGATAAAGGAAACCCACCACGCATTCAGCAGGCCTTTATCGCTGCTGTCCGGAATACTGGCCCCATCCGTAACCTCAATCTTAACTTTTTTTTCTTTCATAATATATTTCACCCGGGCTGCATGAAAATGCCGGGACCGGTCTTTTTACATCCGATCCCGGCTCTTCATATTCAACTCAAGCCTGCTGTTCTGCGCAATTAATTGCTACCGAACCACTTGGCTTTAATTTTATCATAGGTACCGTCAGCCCTTACAGCGGCAAGACCTTTATTGATCAGATCAAGAACTTCTTTGTTGCCTTTTTTAACAGCAACACCAAGATACTCGGCTTTATCACTTTTGATTACAAAAGCGATTTTAAGTTTCTTGGAATACTCTTCCTGCTGCAGTGCAAAGTCTGCAGCAATGGGATCATCACATACAACAGCAGCAAGACGACCATTGTAAAGGTCTTCCATAGCCAGACCGATTTCATCATAAGATTTGGGGATTACGCTTTCTTCACCCTTAATGGCAAAATATCCGGTTGTACCGATCTGGGCACCGACGTTTTTGCCCTTGAAAGCGGCAAGACTGTCAGCGTCAACATCTTTGGCGGTAACAACAGACTGCTGAACTTCAAAATATGGTTCTGCGAAATCCATTACTTTCTTACGTTTTTCGTTAATGGAGACAGAAGAACAGATAGCATCATATTTTCCGGCTGCAAGACCGGCAAAAATACCGTCCCAGGCAACGTTCTTGATTTTTACTTCGTAACCAGCCGCCTTAGCACAGGCTTTCATCAGGTCAACAGAAAAACCGACAATCTGTTTATCTTTGTTGACAAACTCCATGGGCGGCCAAGTGCAATCAGAGGCAATGGTGATCACCTTTTTTCCGGCAAGAGCAGGTGTTGCGGCAAGAACAGCCAAGAGCAGGGCAACTATAATCTTCTTCATAAATATTCCTCCAAATAAGTTAAAATACCCTTAAAATCACAAGCATGAAAATTATACAAAAAAACAAACGTGTCAATAAAGGTTTCCATAGACAATATTGTTTTCAATGAATTATAAGGTAGGCAAAAAAATGTTCTCTTGAACTTTATTCAAAAAAAAGTTAATTTTGCTGATTATTTTTTCAAAGGGGCATTACTCATGAAAAACAAAGTCAAAGCAGAAAGGCAGGAGGCCGTTGAGGTTATCTGCCCCAAATGCCGGGAAACCCGAATTGTATATTTCCCAAAAGAATCAATGCCGATCTGCCCGGTCTGCAAGATCGAAATGATTGTGAAGGAAGTACTGACTGAGGGCAAATACGGTTGATCGGTATTTGCTCAGAGTATTTTGACGTAATTGCAGACAAGGACATTAAAGGAGAACGCAATGAAAAAAATTTGCATGATGCTGATCATAGTGCTGGCGCTGGGTTTTGCTGCCACTGCCAATGCAGCCGACATCGATCTGGCCAAAAAATCAACCCTTAACTCCATCCTGAAAAACGGGGAACTCCGCTGCGGCATCGCTTCCGGCTACATTCCCTTTCAGATGACTGATAAAAAAGGCCGTATCGTCGGTTTCGAAATAGACCTCGCCCGTGAAATGGCAAAAGCCATGGGTGTTAAATTTGTTCCGGTCAACATGGAATTCGACGGCATCATCCCCGCTCTCCTGACTGACAAAATCGACATCATCACCGCCGGTATGACCGTTAACCAGGAACGCAACCTGCAGATCAACTTTGCAGAGCCTTTCATGGTTGTAGGACAGACCGCTTTGGTTAACAAAAAACTTGAAGGCAAAATCAAGTCCTACAAAGACCTTAACAAGCCTGAATACACCATCGTTTCCAAGCTCGGCACCACCGGTGAACAAGCTGCAAAACGTTTCCTGCCCAAGGCAAAATACAAATCTTTCGACCTTGAGACCGACGCAGCCCTTGAAGTTCTCAACGGCAAAGCAGACGCTTTGATCTACGACCTGCCCTTCAACGCCATCTTCATGGCTGAGCAGGGCAACGGAAAAATCTTTTTCCTCGACAAACCCTTCACCTTCGAGCCCCTGGGCTGGGGTATCCGCAAGGGTGATCCCGACTTCTTGAACTTCCTCGGAAACTTCCTGCATCAGATCAAGAACGACGGACGTTATGACAGGCTCTACCACAAATGGTTCGAGAGCACTGCATGGCGTAAAAACATCCAGTAATAAGACTGATACGCAAAAGGGGGGTGGACCTACACCGTCCTCCCCCATTCATTCAGATTGCAGAAAAGGTTCGACACTGCGCCGTTTCATCGGTCCTTTTCCGGCAATCTGAATTTTTTAATTTTGAGAATATAAATTATTAAAATCGGCTAGACTAATTATGAGTGGAACATCAATGAGAGCTCCCGGCAGAGGCCGGAACTACGAAATTTTCTGGAAGACTGTTTTTTTTATCGGCCTGTTTACCACCATGTTCGGACTTTACTGGGCAACACAGCAGGTTGATTATGTATGGCGATGGGAGCGCATTCCAAACTACTTCTATTACGAAGACGAAATTAATACTACTGCAACTATTGAAGGAAGTGTAACTTCCATAAAGCAACAGGGTGAAAATGCTATAGTTACAGTTACCGGCGAAAACCACGAATCGAAACAGTATGAAGTTCCTGCTTCCGGCTTGAATGTGTACGAAGACGACACTGTTTTTGTCGGCGACACCATCGGTGTACAAAAAGAATGGAAGCCCGGTGTAATCCTTGACGGTTTGTTCGTCACGCTTAAAGTCAGTGCCATTTCCATTGTCTTCGGCATCCTGCTGGGACTATTCACCGGACTGGCCCGAATATCACAGAACCCGGCCCTGAAGCTTTCCGCCATAACATATATCGAACTTATCCGCGGAACACCGCTGCTGGTCCAGATGTTCATCTGGTATTTTGTACTGGGAACACTAGTCAATAACATGCTTGCAAAGTATGATATTTCCCAGATTCCACCACTATGGTTCGGTATCGCTTCCCTTGCAATTTTCGCTGGAGCCTATGTTGCGGAAATTGTCCGCGCTGGAATCCAGTCGGTACATCGGGGACAGATGGAGGCGGCCCGTTCTCTGGGTATGTCTAAATACTACGCCATGAAACATATTATCCTGCCGCAGGCTTTCCGCAGAATCCTGCCTCCACTGGCAGGGCAGTTCATCAGTATGATCAAGGATTCATCCCTGCTGGGCGTAATTGCCATCAGGGAATTGACCAAAGGCACAAGGGAAGCGGTTTCAACAAGTCTGCAGCCGTTTGAGCTGTGGTTCCTTTGCGCCCTGCTCTACCTGATGCTGACTTTTGCATTCTCAATGTTTGTCCAGTATCTTGAAAAGAAAATGGTGCAGAGATAATGATAGAAGTACAGAATATATACAAAACATTTTATGTTCCCCATGAAGTTCAGGCTCTTTCCAATGTTTCTCACACAGTGAACAAAGGTCAGGTTGTGGTCGTTATCGGACCTTCCGGTTCCGGCAAATCAACCTTCCTGCGCTGCCTGAACAGACTTGAATATGCTGATTCAGGCCACATATTCATAGACGGTGTGGACATTCTCTCTCCCAATACGAATATCAACAAGATTCGCGAAGAGGTGGGCATGGTCTTCCAGTCCTTTAACCTTTTTCCGCACAAGACCGTACTGGAGAACCTTACTATCGCTCAGACTGTAGTTCGTAAAAGATCTAAAAAAGAGGCCGGGGAAATAGCTATGGAATTGCTGAAAAAAGTAGGCATCCACGATAAAGCGGGCGTATATCCCACCCAGCTTTCCGGCGGCCAGCAGCAGCGCGTAGCCATTGCCCGGTCACTGGCAATGGAACCCAAAGTTCTGCTTTTTGATGAACCCACCTCTGCCCTTGACCCGGAAATGGTCGGAGAAGTTCTGGACGTAATGAAGACCGTTGCAAAAGAAGGGATGACTATGGTTGTGGTTACCCATGAAATGGGTTTTGCCCGTGAAGTTGCGGACGAAGTTGTTTTCATGGACCAGGGGATGCTCATTGAAAAAGGCGATCCCGAACACTTTTTCACCAACCCTGAATCCGACAGAACTAGAGCTTTTCTGAATCAGATTCTGTAAAAACACAGCAGATAACGACATTAGAACAAATCAAAAGGCCGTCCTGCTTTCGCAGGACGGCCTTTTGATCTTTAAATATATGAAATAAACTAATCCTTGGAGTCCCTTTTATCCCGGACATTCTTCATGGTAAATCCGGCAACACAACCGACCAGCATACCCAACAATAGGGCACGCTGAAGATCCATGAAAAACCACCCCGCAATAGCTCCGATCGATCCGCCCACAAGAATTCCGCGCGCCATACATTCCAGCAGCCGTTCGAAATTCTTATCTTCTTTCAACTCACCCACGTTACACCTTCTTAGCCTGAATTATTGCTTCAATCTGATCACCTTGTTCATCGGATAAAGACAAGAAATTAACTCCTATCCCCGGCATCTGAAGCTTTGTACCCCAAGGTACCGTCCAGTGCACTTCAGCTTTTATCGGAGCTTTGTCGTCCAATTCCATTATGGCAATCCATAAGGTATCCCCTTTCTTCCACCTTGAAACGGAATACAAAAAACACCCCTCAGGGGAAAAATTAAGTGCTACGCTCTTTTCCATCTGGCTGTGCGCAGAATTAATGTCTCTGTTCAGCAGGACGTTCAACACCTTGTTTGCTCTTTTGGTGCCACGTAAAGACCTTGCTGTAAAGTTAAGACAGCTGTCCTTGAAAAATTCGTCCAGAGTACTGCCATGCCCGGAATATTTACCGGTCGGAATACAACGAATCCCTTCACCGGCTTTATGGCTCAAACGCATAACAGGAAAATTATCGCTTAGTAGATTGGCTTCAGATTTATCAGAAGCTGAAGATCTTAAAAGCGTCGGTATATCAATAAGAAATCCGCTATACTTGACCTTGCTATGACTGAGAGCAATTTCATGGAGAGATTCGGTAACATCGAACTGAATATCAAACTCCTTCAAGGCATTGATGTATACCCCTCTATTGTCACCTGGAGCAGCGACCAGTAAGATTCTTATTTTCTCCACCCTTAACCAACCTCCAAAATCGAAATCTCTGCTTGGCTATTAGCCGTTATCAATATATACTCACAAAATAAAAAAAATACACAGTTATAACGGTTTTCAAGCACTAATATAGCTTAAGCTGAATGTTCAAACAACCACAGCTGCCTTGTTTTTGATGACCGGGCAGCAGATTTAACTCACGACCAATTTTATATCGGAAATAAATCATGGATGAAATTCCAAAAATCCTGACCATTGATGATGACGAAAGTGTCAGGCTTTCAATTGCCCACTACCTTGAGGACAGCGGGTATCAGGTTTTGCAGGCAGATAACGGTCATGAAGGACTTAAAATATTCAGGGAACAGGAACCTGATGTAATACTGCTGGACCTGAGAATGCCGGAAATGGATGGTCTCTCTGTTCTCAGACAACTAGGTCAGGAATCCCCCCAGACACCCGTTATTGTTGTTTCAGGCACAGGTTCATTCGAAGACGTCATCGCCACGGTCAGACTGGGATCCTGGGATTACATTCCCAAACCGATCACCGATCTTACTGATCTTGAAAATGCCATAAACCGTACCCGTGAAAGGGCGCGGCTGATGGTTGAAAATGAAAGGTACAAAGAAGAACTGGAACGTAAAATCCGTGAAAGGACCGAAGAACTGCAACTTATGAACAAAGTCCTTTCCGAAGAAATTTCCGCCCGCAAAAAATCCGAGGCAATTGTTCGGGCATCTCTATCAGAAAAAGAGGTAATGCTCAAAGAGATTCACCACCGGGTGAAAAACAACCTACAGGTAATTTCCAGCCTGCTCAGCCTGCAAAGCGGATATACGGAAGACCTTGAAGCAACAACCCTTCTGCGGGAATGCCAGCACAGGGTGCGTTCCATGTCCATGTTACACGAAAAGTTGTATCGGTCGGCCGACCTTTCCCGCATCGATATGAGTGAATACGCTGTGACCCTGATAAGCTTTCTGCTCCGCTCCTATTCAGCGGACGGCAAAGTCAGGCCGACTTATAATATTAAAGACATACATATGGGCATTGATTCCGCGATTCCCTGCGGCCTGATAATCAACGAACTTGTTTCGAACGCACTTACGCATGCTTACACGCGAGAGACTGGTGGCGAACTAAAAGTTTCCATGCACCGGGAGGATGGCCGCATCAAACTGGAGGTTTCTGATAACGGAATAGGACTTCCTGAAAATTTTACAATCAGCGAATCAAGAACACTGGGGATGACCCTTGTGGAAACACTTGCCCAGCAACTAAATGGGGAAGTAATTTTCTTTAATAACAAAGGGGCAACGTTTCAAATCAATTTTCCTGGATAAACTCAGACTTGATTGAATTGAAAAGGCGGTGTAGCCTGCAACACGTGATCCTTGTACAGAACCACAGAATAAGGAAAAAAGAATGGAAATCAGCTTTAAACAGATAGATGAAATAACTATTGTCAAAATTGAATCTACAGAACTGAACCACGTTGTCAGTCATGAGTTCCAGCGCCAGATCAATCCGATCTTTGAAGAAAAAAAATTCAATATAGCACTGGACATGGAAAGCGTTGATTTTATGGACAGCATGGGTATCGGCACTCTGATTACCCTGCGTAACAAGCTGATGAAAGAAAAAGGCAACATAGCCATGTTCAACATCAGTGACCGGGTTAAAAAAATTATTGATATCGCAGCACTGCATAAAGTTTTTGCACTTTACGGCACCGAAGAGGAAGCTGTGGAAGGCTTAAAAGAAAAAATGCTGGCCTAACCGAACCTTACCTTTTTGGGCCGGGCAGACAACAGTCTGCCCGGCTTTATTTTTTCCCATCCGCAACATCCGCAGCCATTATGAAATTCCTGAAAACTATCATCAGCACCACACTCGCTACAGTAAAAGATGCGGCCCGCATCAGCCTTAGTCTGTTCAAAATCATGATTCCGGTGGTAATTGCCGTTAAAGTTCTACAAGAGTTAAACCTTATAGGATACCTTGCAACACCGCTGGCTCCGATCATGAAACTGGTTGGGCTCCCCGGAGAGATGGGCCTTGTCTGGGCAACAGCTCTTATAAACAATATTTACAGTGGCTTAATAGTATTTTTAAGTCTTGCGCAAGACCAGCCGCTAACTGCCGCACAGGCTACTGTTCTCGGCACCATGCTCCTTGTGGCCCACGCCATGCCCGTTGAACTGCGGGTTGTCCAAAGTTCCGGCCCTAAGCTCGGTTTCCAACTGCTTATCCGCATGGGTGGAGCTTTCCTAATGGGGCTGATCCTGCACCTGATCTACCAGAATTTTGATCTGCTTCAAGGCCCGGCCAACATTCTGCTCACCCCGGAGAATTCAGCAATTGACAAGACTCTCCTGCAATGGGCCATAGGTGAAATACGCAACCTCATTTCCATCTTCGGTATCATATTCTGCCTGCTTTCGATAATGAAGATACTGACCAAAATCCGTGTCATCGCGGCCATGGATTTCCTGCTCCGCCCCTTTCTGACGATGATGGGGATCGGCTCCAAGGCCTCGGCATTGACTGTTGTCGGCCTTACTATGGGCCTTTCATACGGCGGTGGAATGATTATCCACGAGACCAGATCAGGACGCATAGACAAAAAAGACGTATTCTATTCCCTGACGCTGATGAGCCTTTGCCACAGCCTTATCGAAGACACCCTGCTTTTGATGATGATCGGCGGACACGTATCCGGTCTATTCTGGGGACGCTTGATAATGTCCTGTTTGATTGTTGCTACACTGGTACAGGTGACCAGATTCATCCCGGAAAAGTTTTCCGACAAATATTTATGGGGACTTCCCAAACAATCTTAAACAAAAGGATCAACCATGACCGTTACAACTGTTAATACCGAAAATGCGCCTGCCGCAATCGGTCCTTATTCACAAGCCACCATCTACAATTCACAGGCGTTTGTCAGCGGACAGCTCGGCCTTTCGCCTGAGACCGGCGAATTTGTTTCC
This sequence comes from Maridesulfovibrio sp., assembly GCF_963678865.1. NCBI lineage: Bacteria > Pseudomonadati > Thermodesulfobacteriota > Desulfovibrionia > Desulfovibrionales > Desulfovibrionaceae > Maridesulfovibrio > Maridesulfovibrio sp. Next base: position 761,357 of record NZ_OY787459.1, read on the forward strand.
GAGGAGGTAGAAGGACAGGCCCGCCAAGCTCTGAAAAACATCAAGTCCATTCTGGAAGCATGTGGCAGTTCCATGACCAAAGTAATCTGTGTTGACGTTTTCCTCACCGATATGAACGACTTTGCCAAGGTGAACAGCGTATACTCCGAGTTCTTTGCCTGCCACAAACCCGCACGGGCCGCTGTGGAAGTAAACGCACTCCCCAAAGGCGGACTCGTTGAAATTAAGTGTATCGCGGCTGTTTAAATTATTCAGTTTCCGACTGCACCAAACTCTCAATAATCTGTAAAACTTGGAGCAAAGCTTCCCGTTAACTATTGAGAGACCATCCGGAAGCCTTAAATAATTTTAATCAGGCTTCGCCGCCCAGCCTGCATATGATGCTGAATCTCGAGAAGGGGGCTACAAGCCCCTTTATCTACAAATTTGTAGTTCATACTTTCCAAATTCAGCAAATGAGTCGCCCAAAAACGTCCTATTTTCCGACACTAACCACGATCAATATTACTGCCTCTTTCTACAATTTCAAAAAAAATACAGAATACAAAGCAGTTACTAATCGACGTGAGATTTTGGCACGTAAGATGCTTATAAAGAATCAAGACGGACAAAAAGAACAGACTAAACAAAATAAAAATACAGGCGAAAGCCATTATAATTAAGAGTCGTTCTTAACCCCATCTGTAAAAAATGCTCTGGACTGATAGGCGAGTGCAGGAAACGGTAGAAACGAACAGCTTAAAAATTAAATTATACACAAAAGCGATTCTGCCTCCCTCCCGCGATTGATCCGGACATTTTTTTATGCCCTATTTTACACCTCTCAGGGGATTGCTCTCAGCACAATCTCCTGTTATCGATTCCAGCCATGACACAGGAAAAATTCACGAATCCTTTCAGTATAGTTCTATTTGAACCGGAAATTCCACCCAACACCGGAAATATCGCCCGACTCTGCGCCGGAACAGATACTCCGCTGCACCTCATTGAACCATTGGGCTTTTCCATTTCTGACAAACACCTCAAGCGTGCCGGGCTGGATTACTGGCCCAAGGTGAAGCTTTCGGTCTGGAAAGACTGGCAGGAATACAAAGATAATGTCAAACCACGACGGCTGGTAACTACCAGCGCAAAGCGCGGTACCCATCTTTTCAAATTTCAATTCCTACCCGGAGACCATCTGGTACTCGGCCCGGAAACACGGGGACTACCGGAATGGATGTTTGCCGAATTCAAACATGCGGTAAACATTCCCACCACGGACAACGTGCGCAGCCTGAATCTTTCCACATCTGCGGGAATCATTCTTTATCAGGCCCTATCCTGTCTGGACGGTGAAGTTTCTTTCAAATAGCAGGAATAGCACGAATCCTGCACACAATTTTGCACCTGCACTTTCTTGCATAACACAGAGGCAACAGGTATGTTCGCCCTCATAGTTTTTTAATCAGTGGAGAACTTATGCGACTTCTCATTACCGGTGGATGCGGTTTTATCGGAACAAATTTTATTTACCTCATGAAAGAAAGGCATCCGGACTGGACTCTTTTCAACCTTGATAAACTAACTTATGCCGGAAACCGCAAAAACCTGCTCCAACTGGAACAGGATGCCGATTCCGGGTACACGTTCATTCACGGAGACATCTGCGATAAAGATTTTGTTACTTCCGTGCTGCACGATTATAAAATAGATGCAGTAGTCAACTTTGCAGCTGAATCCCATGTTGACCGTTCCATCAATGATCCCGCACCTTTTCTGACCACGAACACCCTCGGTGCCCAGAATATGATGGAATGTGCGCGCAATGCCGGAATTGAAAAATTCGTTCACGTATCCACTGACGAAGTATATGGCACTCTCGGCCCTGATAATCCGGCTTTCAGTGAAAAGAATCCCCTTGAACCGAACAGCCCATACTCCGCTTCCAAGGCCGGTGCGGACCTCATGGCCCGTGCCTACTTTGAGACTTACAAATTTCCCGTTTCCATCACCCGTTGCTCTAACAACTACGGTCCTTACCAGTTTCCGGAAAAACTCATCCCGCTCATGTTCATCAAAGCCAATGCGGATGAAAGCCTGCCCATCTACGGCGACGGCTCCAATATACGGGACTGGATTTACGTTGACGACCACTGCACAGGCGTTGAATTGACCTTGCTCAAAGGTCAGCCCGGCAAAGCTTACAACTTCGGCGGAGCTGCGGAAAAAACCAACCTTGAGCTGGTTAAAGAACTCCTGAAAATTCTCGGCAAAGACGAATCACTCATAACTTATGTCAAAGACAGACCCGGTCATGACATGCGCTATGCCATGGATTACTCGCTGGCAGAGAAAGAACTGGGATTTACTCCGGCAGTTGCCTTTGACGAAGGAATCCGCAAAACCGTCGAGTGGTACAAGGAAAACAGCGACTGGCTAGAAGAAGTCCGCAGCGGAGCATACCGCGAATTCATGGACCAATGGTACGGAGAGCGAAAATGATTGAATTAGCAGGCAAAAAGGCCGTAATCCTCGGCGGAAAAACCGGCCTTCTAGGGCAAAGCCTAGCTGAAAAATTGCAGGCTCAAAAAATCGTTACCATCCCCCTGTCCCGTTCTGACTTCGATCCCCTGAGCGAAGAAGCCCTGACAGCATTGCTGGAAAGAGAAGAACCGGACTTCATTTTCAACACCGTGGCTTACACGATGGTTGATCAGGCCGAAGACGAAGAAAATAAAGCCCACCTGCTGAACACAACTCTGCCTGCAACTCTGGGCAGACTATGCAAACAGTTTAATGTAAAACTGATCCACTACAGTACAGATTTCGTCTTTGATGGCAAAAAGGACTCGCCCTACACCGAAGAAGACCCGACCAACCCCCAGTCCGTATACGGAGAGACTAAACTGGCAGGTGAAAAGCGGCTTTCGGAGTTGGGCTACAACGAGATTCTGATTATTCGTACGGCGTGGTTGTTCGGCCCGCACAAAACAAATTTCGTACAGAAGATTCTGAATTTCGCCAAAGAACGTGAGAGCCTTACAGTTGTCCATGACCAAAACGGTTCACCGACCTATACCCCTGATTTAGCTGAATATACCATTGAACTACTTAAAAACGACGCTTACGGAATTTTCAATGTAGTCAACTCCGGCAAGGCAAGCTGGTGCGAACTGGCCACCGAGGCAATCGATAGCTGCGCCATCAACTGCCGGGTCGACCCGGTCCCGACATCCGCCTACCCCACAAAAGCAAAGAGACCGCCCTACTCTGTTCTCGATACTGCCAAATTCACGGAAGTAACCGGGATCACTCCACGCCCATGGGTACAGGCTCTGCGGGACTACGTATACAACGACCTGAAAGATAATCAGGAAGACTAATCTTCCCGACAAAGGAAAAATGATAAAAATATCCCCAAAACTAGTGCGGGATTCTATCCAGTTTGCAATGACACTGTTCTGCATCTGGGTGGGATACCGCTTTTATCTTTTCTACCAATGGATGATCGGTAATTCAGACATTGCCGTAAGCAAACCCGGTGCTGTTGAAGGATTCCTGCCCATCAGCGCCCTGCTTTCCCTGAAACAGCTTTTCAGCAAAGGCGTATTCGATGAAATCCACCCTGCCGGACTGACCATCTTCATCGCAGTCTTGGTCATGAGCCTGATCGTACGCAAAGGTTTCTGCGGCTATCTGTGTCCGGTAGGCTTCATTCACAACCTGCTAAACAAGATTGGGAAAAAAATCGGTAAAACCGTAACCATCAAAGGCAAGCTTGAATTCGGGCTGCTTATCCCAAAATACATATTGCTGGCCTTTTTCCTGAATAGTGTTTTCTTCAAAATGGGCGGACGGGAACTGGATGCCTTTATTCACTCTCCGTACAACTTCACCGCCGAAGCACGTATGATGAACTTTTTTACTGACATGAGCGTAACGGCTGCTTTGATCATAGGTGCAATTCTGATACTTGGTATTTTCATACCCTACTTCTGGTGCCGTTTCCTCTGTCCATATGGGGCCTTGCTGGGAATTCTTGCCAAAATATCTCCGGTGGCAATCAAAAGAGACCCAGAAAAATGCATCAGTTGCGGCAAATGCAATAAGGCTTGTCCCGGCGGAATTGAAGTTGATCTTAAGCAGACTGTTAATTCTGCAGAATGCATCGGTTGCACCCAATGCATTGATGCATGTCCGGTAGAGGACTGCTTAAATGTCACCGACAGATTGAGCCGGATCAAACTGCCATGGTATATAATCGCTGCAGGCTCATTGGTCATTCTGCTGGTTTATTACTCCGCTGCCCGGTTCACCAACCACTGGGATTCTCCATATCCGCTGGAAATGCTGCGCAAATATTATATGATGATGTAAAAAATTAAGCCCGGTCGAGAATTTCTCAACCGGGCTTAACTCATTTTATCTTAAGCAGCTTTAGACTTTTGCAGCCTGAAGTTCTTCAACAGTGTATTCCCATACAGTGTTGTGAGGCTCAAGCTTTTCTTCGCAGAAGAAACGGGGCAGCTGGTCATCATTCTTGGTGAAACCGGCCTTGCGGTTGAAATCAAGTTCATCCTTAAGGGTATTTACACCGAGTGCAATGAAGTCATCAGCGGTAAACTCAATTCCGTGGGTAGCAGCGACGAGGTCGCACATGCACTGAACGGCATCTTCGGTATCCAGAACCGCGAAGGCTACAAACAGACAGAGGCCGAGGCCGTCAATAGTTGCGGTAGCAATCTGGAGGTTCTTGGAAAGTTCGATCTGTCCTTCCTTGGAAAGAGGATCAACATCACCACCGACCTTGAGGATGTTGGTAGCTACAGCATAACCGGCAGTATGGTCACCGCCCATGGGAGTGGTAGCGTAGGTAACGCCGACACCCTTTACGGAACGGGGATCGTATGCGGGAAGTCCCTGACCTTTTACGGTAGGGATGCGATCTACGCCGAAAGCCTGACCCGCGAAATCTGCACCGTTACCGATGATGCGGCCCATAGCATCGGAAGAACCGACTTTCTTGAGCAGTTCGATACCAGCCTTGCTGTCGCCCCAGTTAAGAACCCCACCGTCCATTGCAACTGCCATGGTACAACCCATTTCAATGGTGTCGATACCTTTTTCGTCACATATGCGGTCCATGGTGGCAATATCGTCAATATCATTGATCAGGCAGTTTGCACCGAAACCCCAAACGGTTTCGTACTCAAAACCGGAGGTCAGGTAGTTGCCGTCTTTGTCATTATAGCGCTGAGAGCACTGGATAACACAACCGGTATGGCAACCTTCTTTGGTCTTACCACCACGGGATTCAATGACTTCAGCAATTTTTTCACCGGAAATGTCGGCAACATCATCAAAACGACCATAGCGGAAGTTCTTGGTGGGCAGAGCGCCGGCTTCGTTAATGATATTAACGAGAATAGCGGTACCGAACGCAGGCAGACCTTCACTGGTTACGGGATGGCCCATGAGGATTTCAAGCCAACGTTTACGGGCAACTTTGAATGCTTCTTCATTAACAGGCTTGACACGGCCCTTTGCTGCAGAATCAAGAACAACTGCCTTGATCTTTTTGGAACCCATAACTGCGCCCATGCCGCCACGGCCAGCGGAACGTGCGGGATTCAGGTGAGGGTCGGAAAACTGGATAGTGGAAGCAGCCAGGCACTGCTCACCGGCAGGTCCTGCCAGAGCGGTAACAACTTTGTCGCCGTACATTTTTTTAAGTTCTTCGTGTGCGGGGTAGTTGTCCATGCCCACAATAGGAGAAGCATCTTTAAACTCTACACGGTCAGCATAAATTTCAACAATGGAAAACGGGGCGTCAGTTTCAGGCTTGTCTTCAAAGATAATAGCCTGAATGTCGAGACGGGGCAGAACCTGTGCAAACTGTCCACCGGAGTTACTTTCCTTGATACCACCGGTCAGAGGAGACTTTGCACCGCAAGAAAGCCTGCCGGAGTTGGCAGCGCCTGAACCGGCGAGGATACCGGCAGCCCAAACGAGCTTGTTTTCGGCGGAAAGAGGATGACAATTACCGGGAACTTCGGTGTTTACGACTCTTGAAGTCAAAGCGCGTCCGCCAAGACCTGCGTAATCACCGAGTTCTTCGAATTTGAACTCCTTGGTACGGGTATTAATTCTAAGGATTCTGGGCATAACAACCCCCTATAAAATTTAAAAATTAGTAAAATCCAACCTTCGTTTTAAATAAAGCATTTCCGTTAATAAGTGTTAAGATTATATACCTACAGTCATTATTGTCAAAGAATTTAAATTATATCCATGAAAGCACATAAGTTTTTATTATATCTTTTTTGACATATTACCGTTTTGGTTTGTATTTTATTAAAAGATAATCACATACAACATAAAAAACAACCCCAATACGCTTCAAAATAGATCATTTTTTCATCTCAATACAAAAAGTACATATGTATACATTCCAATTTGAACATTTTACAACTTGAATAACATTATAAAGCGCCTACTCATCGACAACATTTATTCCAAGCCAATAAAAAAAACGCAAAAAAAAGAGTACGCCCATAGGCGCACCCTACCCAAAATTCATACCGAATAAATATACAATTATTACAGAAACAATTACTTACCTAAAATAAAATCTGCATCTTCATCTTCATTTTTCTGCATAAGAAGATCTGCTATCCGCTGATAACGCTCATTCATCTTCTTAAAAAAATTCAACTCCTGCTTAAAATCGGTTCCCAAATCACTAACACGCTGTTCAAAGAGACGGCATGCAAAATCATAAAGTTCAATATCCGACTGGTTATACTCTTTCACAACAGCAACTTCGTCGTCAGTAATCTCACTTTTTTTACGCCTGACATTACGCTTTTCGTACAACACGTTTTCAAGATTCATCATTCTTTTCAGCATCAACAGACTCTCATCAAATCGCTCGGTAATTCCAAAAAGATGCATTTTTTGCAGATTTTTCTTTGCTCTTTCAAGCATAGAGCCACCAGTTCCCTCAGCACCGCAAAGCGACCGAGTCATCAAGTCCTTTCCCCGATAAATAAGCTCAGGACGTTGACTACTGACGTACTCGGTTAAAGTAATCTTCTCAGTGTTTAAATAATGGTACAGATGGTGTCCGGGCCAGGTGCGCAGAAAATTATACTCTGAGACAACTCGTGAAACTGGATCTCGCAAAAAAGTGAACGCGTATTTGCCTAGAAAACCGGAAAAAAAATCATCAAAATTATGAACAAAGATATGGCCTTGAACTAGCTGGATATGTTCCATATCTTTAGCGGTAATGCCTTTAAAGTAATCAATCTCTTCTTTTGTATATACGGAACAGATGGTTTCTTCAGGAAATTTGGCAGCAAAAATATGATTTAAAGTTGTCCCTGCGGTTTTGGGAATATGCAAAAAAAAGAAAGGGTAATGCACAACGACTCCTTACGCCGACAGGAACGGCTGAAACTTATCTATTTGAATATCCCGTTAATTATACATTCATTTTTATCAAAATATTAACTCTAAATCAATTGAACTTAAAATGAAGAAAAGCGATCTATAGATTCTATCAAAAGCCACACAATGCATAAAAAAAGCGGGAACAGCATAAACTGTCCCCGCTTTGAATAAACCTTGAAAGGGTACTGAAACTAAGCTGCTTCAGCTTCACCTTTGTCGTCTTCAATTGCGCCGGGACCGAATCCGAGAAGGATGGGGCTGGCAACGAAGATCGAGGAATAGGTACCAACACCTACACCGATGAGCAGAGCGAGGGCGAAATCATGGATTACACCGCCGCCCAGAGCAAACAGGGCCGCAACAACCAGCAGGGTGGTGCCGGAAGTAAGGATGGTTCTGCTCAGAGTCTGGTTGATACTGATATTGATGGTCTCTGCAAGTGACTTACTGACCTTGCCAAGCAGGTTCTCACGGATACGGTCAAAAACGATGATAGTATCGTTCAGGGAGTAACCGATGATTGTCAGCAACGCCGCGATAATGGTCAGATCAAACTCCTTGCCGAGCAGGGAGAAGATACCGACAGTGATCACGACGTCATGAATGAGCGCCACAATTGCACCCAGTGCGTAATTCAACTTCAAGTACCAGCAGAGTCCCACAGTAATGAACAGCGCACCGAAAATAAGCACTGTGGTGGACATTCCCAGCAGCTGCAATGCACTGATTCCGGCAAAAAGACCACCGGCCATGATTGCCGCTGCAAACCAACGCTGCTCAAAACGACCGGAAATATAAATCGCGATCAGGAGCACAGCAAAGTAAAGGGCCTCGATAGCCTTGGTGCGCAGGTCGGCACCGACTTTGGGGCCAACCATTTCCAGACGCTGGATTTCAAATCCGGTTCCTTTCAGACCGGACTCCAGCCCGGCTGAAATATTGTTCCGAACCTCGGAAGAACTGATATCGGAAGATGAAGTCCTAAGCAGGATTTCATTATCATCATCATGACCGAAGCTCTGGACAACCAGTCCGGGAAGCTTGGCTGCCTTCAAGGCGCTTTTAACGGTTTTTACTTCAACTTTCTTATCAAACTTAACCTGAACCACGATACCGCCGGCAAAGTCAATGCCGTACTTTGGGCCGCCGTTCATAATAAGCGAACCGAGCCCGAGCAGGATCAGCAAAGCGGATATCATGAACGCTTTGTTCTTTGCTCCGATAAAATCAATCTTGGTATCGGGTTTAATTATCTGCAATCCCATTTATTCACTCTCCTTAAATGTTCAGCGGTGCATCGGCGGCACGCTTGGAGGTGTAAAGATCAAACAAGATGCGGGTCACGAAGATAGCAGTAAACATGGAGGTAATAATACCCAGAGTAAGTGTTACCGCGAAACCGCGCACCGGCCCGGTACCGAACTGGTAAAGAATAACCGCAGCAATCACAGTGGTGATGTTTGCGTCCAGAATGGTCAGGGTCGCCCTGCTGTAGCCTTCAACAATAGCGGCTTTAGCGGTAAGTCCCCGTCTGAGTTCTTCACGAATTCGCTCGAAAATAATTACGTTAGCATCAACGGCCATACCGATAGTCAGAATGATACCTGCAATACCGGGAAGAGTCAGGGTTGCACCGAAAGCTGCAAGACCTGAAAGGATCAGTATCACGTTAAGCACCAGCACAACGTCAGCCACGAATCCGGCAAAGCCGTAGTAGGCAAACATAAATACAAGTACCAGCGCACTACCGACGATAGCGGCAGAGATACCCTTGTCAATGGATTCCTGTCCAAGGGAAGGACCGACAGTTCTCTGCTCAAGGATTTTAACCGGAGCAGGAAGAGAACCGGCACGCAGAACAATAGCGAGGTCGTGGGCTTCATCAGTTGAGTAGCTTCCGGTAATGGAAGCACGGCCACCGGCAATCTTATCCTGAATGGTAGGCGCGGAATAAACTTTGCCGTCCAGAACGATAGCCATCTGCTTTTTGATGTTTTCACCGGTAACCCGTTCAAAAATTCTTGCGCCCCTGCTGTTAAAGTTCAGGGTGACGTAAGGTTTGTTGAACTGGTCGAAACGGGTCTGGGCATCAGTGATATATTCACCGGTCAGCATAGCGTCTTTTTTCAGGACGATGGGCTTTTCAATATAAGAACCGTCAGGGAGTCTGTGTCTGATCACAGTAACTTCACGCCCCGGAGCCACAATGCCCTGTTCAGCTTTTTTAAGATCAGCGTTTTCATCGACCAACTTAAATTCAAGGTGGGCGGTTTTACCGATAATTTTAATTGCCCTTTCAGGATCCTGCATACCGGGCAACTGCACCTGAATGCGATTACCCTGCTGCTTGCGGATATCCGGTTCGGCAACACCAAACTGGTCAATTCGGTTGCGGATGGTCTTAATTGCCTGATCCATGGTCAGCTTGGTCAGGTACTTTTTGTATTCCGGGGTGGGAGCAAAAACGTAAGTGACTTTGCCGTCAGGCTTCACTGCAGTGCTGAGGATAGTCAGGTTTCCGAAGCTCTCCTTGACAATCTTTTCCAGCTCTTCCTTCTGGGATTCTTTAAGAAGAACCGCTTCGATTCTCTCGCCTTTAAGCACTTTAGGCTTCAATACAATTACACCTTCCTCGCGAGCAACGACCTTCAGGTCATCCCCCATACGGGCAAGGTTGTTATCCATGGCTTTATCCATATCCACACCAAGTGTAAGATGGATACCGCCCTTGAGGTCAAGTCCCAAACTGATTTTGTCATCAGGCAGGAAGCGAGCCATTCCCGAATTCTGAACCGCAGGCAGTGAAGGAAGGAGGTAAGCAACTCCAAACACGACAACAAGCAGGGTCAGGACTATTTTCCAACGAAGACTCCCGTTCATCTCCTCTCCCTTTATAAATTCAACTAGGATAGGTTACAAAAACACTAAAAAGGCAAGCACTTCCGGGCTACCCCGAAAAGCAACTTGCCTTGATAGGCTTAACTACACAAAAAAATTATTTACCTTTCTTTTCTTCTTTCTTCGCGGGGTTTGCGAGATTGGAAACAAAAGATCTTTCTACTTTGACCTGAAGGCCTTCTGCCAGCTCAACGGTCAGTTCATCGCCATCAACAGCGGTTACGCGGCCATAGATACCGCCTGCGGTTAGAACACGGTCACCCCTCTGGATAGCATCCAGCATTGCTTTGTGCTCTTTGGCTTTTTTCTGCTGCGGTCTGATGAGCAGAAAATAGAAAATTGCAAACATGAGGATGAGAGGGAGAAAAGAACCGAGTGCGCCCATGGGCCCGCCCTGGGCCTGCTGTCCGGCTGCACCCATCGCGTGTGCGATATCTGCAAAAAACATTACGTCCTCCTGAAAAGACTGTGTACGAATAAAACAATCCGCCTATTACACGGGAACATACATATCCCCGTACGGACGGTGTGAGCGGGGCAGAAGCTTCATAAAATCAGAAGCCATTATCGAATCCGCATCAACACCGATTTCCTCTGAATAATCCCGGACAATCTCAGCTATAGCTTCAAGATCGCCCTTATCTGCGGGTTCAGCCATGATTTCATGGCCGAGCAGCCCATCGGGAACCTTTCCACGCACGTAGATAACTCCTCCGTGCATCCCGGTACCCAAGGCCATTCCCGCAATGGGAGCATCTGGTTTACCAGAAAACATGCCAAGAAGTAAAATCACTCCTCCGGCCATATATTCGCCCAGAAAATCACCGGCTTTACCGCCGATGACAATTACCGGCTGTTGATCCATATAAGACTTCATATGGATTCCTACCCGATACCCGACATCGCCGTGAACGTAAATAGTCCCGCCGCGCATTGAGTAACCAAGAACATCCCCGGCCATTCCCCTGATGACAATACATCCGTCATCCATGGTATTTCCGGTACCGTCCTGAACATTGCCGTTTACAACTATTTTCGGCCCCTTCATAAAAGAAGCCATGTCCTGACCGGGCGTGCCGTTGACCGTAAAAGTCAAATTACCCTTAAGGGCTGTAGCTATGTACCTTTGTCCGACAACATTGTCGAGAACGAATTCACTCACGCCGTTATGAACATTTTCCCGCACAATCTCATTGAGCCTGCGGTAATCCATATCCGTGGCATCTATTCTGAATGATCCGGTCATGGTTTCACCCGTCCGCCTGAACTATGACCGGCTCCCCGGCCTTGGGCATCCAGACTTCATCCAGATCGGGACAGACCTTACGAATGGCACTTTCCTCACTGGACATGTAGACCCGGTCATCTTTGCTGGCAACAACAAGCGGGCGCAGCTTGATACGGTCATTGAGCCCCCACAGGCTGTCGGAATCCGCCACTAAAATGGCGAACGGACCGTTCAGCATGGCACTTGCGTATGTGGTTCTAAGTACGCTGTAAAGCTTTTTCTGCTCTTCATCCATTTTTTCAATCTCCTCCCAGAAAGGAGGAGCAAAAACAGAGGAAGCCAGTTTTCGGCTCAAACCGTGTTTACGTACCAGCAAATCAATTAAATATGCAACAACTTCCGTATCGGTATTCATGGTGCATTCATACCCATGGGTACAAAGATACCGACGATTGATACCGTATGATGATATCTCACCGTTATGAACAATGGACCAGTCCAGAATAGTAAACGGATGCGCCCCGCCCCACCAGCCCGGCGTATTGGTCGGGAACCGGTTATGCCCGGTCCAGAGATAAGCCGTATATTCATCCAGCCGATAAAATTCCGCAATATCTTCCGGGTATCCCACCCCTTTAAAGGCACCCATATTTTTCCCGCTGGAAAGCACAAAAGCTCCCGGAACTTCCTTATTGATCTTCATAACCACGCCGACGATATAATCAGCTTCATCTCCGCCGCTAAAATCGGATTGGGGCCTCAATTCTTTGGGATAAACAAAAAAGCGCCAGACCACAGGCGGATTCGTAATGCTGAGCACCTTCCGGGTCCGTATGGGTTCGGACTCATTAATATCAAAAAATCTTTTGATTATGACCTCAGCCTTATCAAGAGCCTGTTGGTCATCGCAAAGCAATTGCAGGCAGTATTTATCCGCCAGTTCCGGGTAAATGCCATAGGCGGCAAAACCGCCGCCCAGTCCGTTGCCCCGGTCATGCATACAGGCCATGGCCCGGATGGGAATATCGCCCGGAATACACTCCCGGCGTTTGCTGATTACACCGAACACCCCGCAACCCGAGATATCCTTCTCAAAATCATGATAATTATCAGGTGCTTTCATGTCTGAGACCTCCGGCGGCCTATTTGCTTTCAGGGTTCCATGCCTTGTTGAAAAAATCGTCCGGCCACATGAGGACATCCGGCTCTCCTTCACTGAGCCGTTTACGGGTTTGAGCATCTACTTTGAATTTAAATTTGATAAACGATGTATACATGCCTGCGAAATCAATATCCCCTACCAGAACATAACCGACCAGCTGATCTTTTTTAAAAACCAGCCTGCGATAACTCTGCTTCGGTTCATCAAAAAAAGTATAAATCTCATAATCAGGATCAGCAGAATCTGGATTGACCTCGCCTACAGAAATAGTAGGAAGGCCGAAAAAACTTATCGAACTCATGGACATGGTTCCGGGATAGGCGGATTTATTTCCAGCCATATTTCGCCCGGCGTAGTAACCTTGAGTGTAAGCATTAGACCAGATCGGGACAACCTTGTCTTTGTCAAAGACAACATCACGGGCCTGAGCTACGTCTCCGGCTGCATAAATATTGTCTACTCCGGTAAACATATTGTCATCGACAAGAATCCCCTTATCCACAGAGAGTCCCGCTTCCTCTGCAAGCCGAACATTCGAGACCACACCGATAGCGAGAACAATGGCGTCCGCTTCAAGAAAACTTTTGTCGTCCAACAGGATTCCGCGCAGCTTACCTGTTTTGTCGCGCACAATCTCCCTGCCGTTTACCCCGCAGCGAACCATCATTCCGGCTTCTCCCACCCGACGGGAAATCAACCCGGCTGCTTTGTCATCATAAGCAAGGGACAAAATGCGATCCCTCTCTTCTACAACAGTAACCTCCACACCTCGATTGTATAAAGACTCAGCAGCCTTCATCCCGATTAATCCGCCGCCGATAACAACCGCCCGCTTCAAACTCTTAACCGATTCAATCAATTTATAAGCATCTTTAGCGGCGGTAAAATTATAAACATCATCCCCTTCAACACCCTTGATCTCCGGCACAAATGGTTTGCCCCCGGTAGCAATGAGCAATTTTTCATATGGAATTTTGGTGCCATCAGAGGTCAGCAGTTCCCGTGTTTCAAGGTCAATTTTCTCAATATAGGTTGCAAGTTTGAGGGTTACATCCTTACCCGTGTAGTAATCCCCCGAACGCATGGAGAACCGTTCGGGATTGATGCGTCCTGCCAGCAGGTAAGAAGTAAGCGGCTTACCGTAAGCAGCAGTATTCTCCGCCCCGATCACTATAATGGGGGTATCACGGTCATATTTCCTGATGCCGTCGATGGCGCCCAGTGATGCAATGCCATTTCCGATAATAACATATGCCATGGCTTACCTCTCTTCGTACTTCAAAGCACGGTTGGGACAGGCTTCCACGCAGGCCGGACCTTTTACCCTGTCGGCACAAAGGTCGCATTTGATAATTTTATTATTATACTTATCGCGCTGAATGGCTCCATACGGGCAAGCCATGAGACAAGTCCAGCAGCCTACGCACTTATCAGCATCATACACCGTAATTCCGGTTTCCTCATCCTTAATCAGCGCACCGGAAATACAGACAGGTACGCATTCCGGTTCTTCGCAATGACGGCAGCTGATGGCGACATAAACATCACAATTCTCAATTACCCGTTTACGGGAAATCAGCCCCTCGGCCCGTTCCTTCCTGAACGCAAGGATAAGGTCATTATCTTTGGAATGAGACGCAAGACAGGCCATCTCACAAAGACAGCAACCTATGCAAAAATTTTTATCTGGATAAATTCTTTTCATCTATGTCTCCGGAGGCCTTACAGGGCCTTAAATCCTCTCCAAAAATGATAAAGCTCAACCGTTTTATTCACAAAATTTATATTTGCATTACCTGCCGGCATGCTTCACGCCCAGAATATGCATTTCGGACTCCGTTAACCCTACGGCCCTTAATTTATCTCTGTTTCCACGCAAACTCTCAATAGAATTCAACCCCATGCCCCCGAGCATTTCTTTGATCTCATGAGACCAGCTGCGTACAAGATTAACCAGTCGTTCGGCGGCTATTTCCGGATTCTGACGTTTGGCAAGTTTACGGTCATTAGTGGCAATGCCCCACGGACACTTTCCTGTATAACAACGTCCGCAGAGGGTACACCCCACCGCTATCAATGCCGCAGTTCCGATGTTGACCGCATCGGCACCAAGAGCGATGGCTTTGATAACATCAGCGCTACAACGGAATCCCCCCCCGGCAATAATTGAAGCTTTTGAACGAATCCCCTCATCCCGCAACCGCTGATCCACACTTGCGAGGGCCAGTTCAATCGGAATGCCCACATTATCACGGGTCATAGCCGGAGCCGCCCCGGTTCCGCCCTTCATGCCGTCAATGTTCAGGATGTCCGCCCCGGCGCGTACAACACCGGATGCAATTGCCGCGACATTATGTACAGCCGCAATCTTAACAGCTACCGGAACCCGGTATTCTGTTGCTTCCTTAAGCGCAAAAATTAATTGCAGCAGGTCTTCAATGGAATAGATATCATGATGCGGAGCAGGTGAAATAGCATCTGAGCCCGGCGGGATCATACGCGTTTCGGAAATCATACTATTAATCTTTTCACCCGGCAGATGCCCTCCAATACCCGGCTTGGCACCCTGCCCGACCTTGATTTCAATACCCACCCCGGCATTCAGGTAATCGCCGTGAACACCGAACCGTCCAGAAGCTACCTGCACAATGGTCCATTGTCCGTACTTATACAACGATTTATGCAAACCGCCTTCCCCGGTATTGTAAACCGTATTCAATTCTTTGGCCGCCATAGCCATTGCAGCGTGCAGATTGTAGTTGATTGCACCCAAAGACATACCTGCGAAAGTTATCGGGGTAGCCAATTCTATCTGGGGGGGCAGTTCGGTTTTGAGTTTCGGATTACCTTCAGCATCAAATGCGACCTCAACCCGGTCCGGCTTAGCACCGAGGAAAGTCTTCAATTCCATTGGTTCACGCAGAGGATCAATAGACGGATTGGTGACCTGACTGGCATCCAGCAACAGACGGTCCCAATACACAGGAATATCCACCGGACTGCCCATCCCAGCCAGCAGCACTCCGCCACTCTCTGCCTGATTATAAATGTTGCGTATAAAATTGGGTCGCCATGTGGCATTTGGACGGAAATCCGACTCATTCAACCTGATCGTCAATGCTGCAGTGGGACACATGGCCGCGCAACGGTGGCACCCAACACATCGCCGGTTGTCATGAGCCACTTTTCCACGGGCATCATCCCAGAAATGTGCTTCGTAAGAGCACTGTTTTATACAGACTTTACAGTCTATACACAGATCAGGGTTACGCACTATACGGAATTCATGAAATGTGCTGGCAAATTTTCTGAAAAGCAATGATGCCTCCGGCAACAGGAAAAGAAGACCTTAGCAGAACCTTCCTTTCCCAGACCCCATCCATTCGAAACATTTCACCAAGCTTCGCTCCGGGGTATTTTAAAATTTTGCAGTAAACTACGTCACTGCCTCCATCTCTATTTTACTAAAGGCCATAAATTCAAATGCCTTGCTGGTGAATATCCATCGTAAAAAGCTTCACCCAGACTGGAAAAATTTACTCTATTTCTCCAACTGATCTTTTTAGCATATTTATCTCCGGGTAGAAAACAGCGACGGCTATTCTTATTGCCAACCCACGGCATATTAAATTTCTTCAATTTACTGACCACAGGCCAAAAGCCCTTCTTTCCTTTATAAGCCTTTCGCTGGGCCTGGAGAAGCAGTTTCTGCCTGCCGCTGTCATTACCTTCATGAAAATAAAAAAAAGCCGCGCCCTTGCTGATCATGTATTTATTCACGAATACATCATCCACATAGACCCAACCGACTATGCGTTTATAACGATCAATCCCTTTTCCCGCAAAATCAATACGTACCCGTTTACCGAGAATCAACTTAGAAAGCAGGTCCTTGGCCTCTTGGGCATAATATTGGTCAGCTTTGCCTTTCCGGCCTATTTCCGGAGTATCTATTCCGGCAATGCGTACTCGTTTGCTGTTATCAAGAATGAAGGTATCACCATCTATTACATAACGGACTTCAGCCTCAAACGCTGATGCTGAAGCCGCACTGAATAACAGACAACATACAATAAAAAATAAAACGGGGCCCTTAAGGACCCCGCTTCGTAAATTGTTTTTTTCAATTTCTAATTTCGGCATTCAATTCCTTCTACTGCGCCCAATGGATCAAACCGAGGGAATGGGGATCAAGCAGCAGTTCATGATTAGGCAGGATGCGTACGGTATAACCGAATCTTCCTGCCTCATGGGGCATAACCTCGCCTTGATAGACGTGCCAGCCTCCGCCCATGTCTTCTTCCTGAGTCATGACGACGGTGCGTCGGCGGGCAAAATTACCATCCTGCCCAACAGGCCCGGCATAAATTTCCACCTGCACATTATCCGGGGTCAAACCGTTGAGGAAAACTTCTGCAGAGATGATGATAGGTTCCTCAACATAAATATCGGTATGCACTTCCGAAGTTATGTTACGGACTTTCAAGCTGGACCACTTGGTCATCACTTCCATTCTCCATGCAGCCAGTTCCTTGGCCCCCTGGAAATCATTCTTGTGCATGGTTTTGTAATTGTTGAATGCTGGCTGGTAAGCTTTTTCAGTGTAATCTTCCACCATGCGGTTTGCGTTGAACTCAGGTCCCAGAATTCGAAGCGCTTTCTTGACCTTGACAATCCAGTTACGGGGAAGACTGCCGTGACCACGGTCATAGAATTCTGGGATTATGTCATTTTCCAGCACTTTGTAAAGAGTCTGGCTTTCCACAAAATCCTGATATTCATGATCGTTGTAATCTTCTCCCCGACCGATAGCCCAGCCGAGGCTGTTGTCGGGCAGATAGGCTTCATCCCACCAGCCGTCAGGGGTACTGAACTGGAGCACACCGTTTGCCATGGCCTTCATGCCGCTCGTTCCGCAGGCCTCAAGAGGACGTCTCGGCGTATTCAACCAGACATCGCAGCCCTGAACCATGTAATTTGCAATCTTCATGTCATAGTCTTCAAGGAAAACCAGACTCATGCGGCATTCTTCACGACGGCAAAACTGGATGAGGTCTTGAATGAGCTTCTTGCCTCCATTGTCCTGAGGATGCGCTTTACCTGCAAAAATAAACTGCACGGGCTGCTTGGAGTCGGAAATGATCTTCAGCAGACGTTCCTTGTCCTTGAAGAGCAACCCTGCACGCTTATATGTTGCAAACCTGCGTGCAAAACCTATGGTCAATGCACGGGGATCGAGCACTTCATCAGCAAGCTCGATTTCCTTGCGTCTGGCACCGACATTCATAAGCTGACGACGCAGACGTTTACGCACGAAATCCACCAGCCGCTCACGAAGGCGTTCATGGGTTCGCCAGAGTTCAGCATCAGGGATGTTGTCAGTCTGTTTCCAGACACGGCCGCAATCCGGGTCCTCACGCCAGTTAGGACCAAGATAACGATCAAAAAGCAACGAAAAATCCGTAGCGACCCATGTAGGCATATGCACGCCATTGGTAATTGCTCCGATAGGCACATCCTCTACCGGATACTGCGGCCATACCCTCTGCCACATATTCCTCGAAACATGTCCGTGCAGCTTGGACACACCGTTATTGAAACGAGAAAGTTTCAGGGCAAGCACAGTCATGCAGAACTGCTCGGCATCATCATGCGGATCTTCCCTGCCAAGGGAAAGAAAAACTTTGTAAGCAAGTCCCATGGTCTGGGCATAAGGCTCAAAATAAGGACGCATCAGGTCTGCCGGAAAACGGTCATTACCGGCCGGAACCGGTGTATGGGTAGTAAAAATACTTGAAGAAGCGACCATTTCCATGGCTGCTTCAAAAGAAAGGCCGTGCTCAGTCATGAAAACACGGATGCGCTCCAGCCCGGCAAAAGCTGAATGACCTTCATTCATATGGATAACACTGGGTTCAAGCCCAAGAACCGCAAGAGCCTTGATTCCGCCAATTCCAAGCAGGATTTCCTGCCAGAGTCGCATTTCAAGATCTCCGCCGTAAAGACGTGCTGTAATATTGCGGAAATAGATCGGATTTTCAGAAATATTGGTGTCGAGCAGATACAGGGTGACACGCCCGACCTCAACATACCAGACTTTGACTTTAAGATCCTCACCCTTAATCTTCAAGGTGAATTTAACATCATTACCGCTCTTGTCCTTAGCGGCTTTGATGGACATTTCCTCAAAATCATGACTGGGATAACGTTCCTGCTGCCAGCCGTCCTGAGTCATATACTGGCGAAAATAACCGTGCTGATAGCAAAGTCCTATTCCCACCAGCGGAATATTCAGGTCACTTGCCGATTTCAGATGGTCTCCGGCCAGCATACCAAGACCGCCGGAATAAATAGGCAGGCTGAGACCGATGCCGTATTCAAAACTGAAATACGCTACAACTGGCTCTCCTTTTTCAGCCCCATCAAATTTGTAGGAACAACCCTCACGGGCAAGATAATTTCTCTGAACTCTGACTGCTTCCCTGAGACGCTGAATAAAAAAATCATCATTGGCGAGTTCTTCAAGCTTCTGCTGAGGCAGACTATTCAGGAACTTTACCGGATTCTGTTGGCAATCCCGCCAGAGCACCTGATCGATTGAAGAAAAGATACTGGCAATGTCGCTGTTCCAGACAAAAAGAAAGTTATATGCCAAGTCCCAAAGCTCTTTCAGTTGACTGGGCAGACGTGGAACGACGCTATAAACGCGAAGCGGCTGCATAGTTATCTCCTTGAATATTGATTCAAAACGGGGTGGTGGACCGAACATATCAGAAACCCCGAACCTTTTACACTCATTTTTATTATTTGCCTTATTCAGGTTAACATTTCAAGACGGTTTAGCAATTATCTGGATAGAAAGTTGACACATTCGACTTACAAGAGCATTCTGCCCCTTCAAAATATCACTTGTTCAAGGATAGAAAAAGAATGAATCCTACCCAATCCAATCCTGTTGAAGTAAAAGTAAAATTCCTCAACGAAACCGCCCGCGAAGGAGGGCTGGACTACGCCACTCCCAATTCTGCCGGAGTGGACCTGCGTGCCTGCATTGAAGATGATTTCGTGGAAATAGAACCGGGCGGAAGGTTCGCCTTCCCCGCAGGAATCGCCATTGAAATCACTGCACCGGGTATTGCCGGATTTGTCTACTCCCGTAGCGGACTGGGTACCAAGGACGGCCTGACCGTCAGTCAGGGAGTCGGAGTTATCGACCCTGACTACCGCGGAGAAATAAAAGTTTCCCTGCTCAACACCTCGGGTGAAAAACGACGAATTGAGCGTGGACAGCGCATTGCACAGCTCGTTTTCATGCCCTACTGTCATGCCCTGCTGACTCCCAGCGAAGAACTTTCCGACACAACCAGAGGTGCCGGGGGATTCGGGCATACAGGCAAGAATTGATCATCCACTGAAATAGAATAATATCATGAACAAACACGATACACTTGTAGCCGCCGAACAAAAATCCATCTGCAACACTTACGGCAGATACCCCGTTAATGTAAACAAAGCCAAAGGCTCCAGAATATGGGATCTTGACGGCAAAGAATACATCGACCTTCTCTCCGGCATTTCCGTGGTCAACATCGGCCACTGCCGCGACGACCTCGCCGATGTAATGGCTGAGCAGGCCCGCAAGCTGGTACAGGTCAGCAACCTTTTTTATCAGGAAGAACAGGTTGAACTGGCGGAAAAGCTTCTCGGCACATGCGGTGCGGACAGAGTTTTCTTTGCCAACTCCGGTGCCGAAGCCAATGAGGCTGCCATCAAGCTGGCAAGACGTTACATGCGCACTGTAAAAGAAAGGGATGCTTACGAAATAATCACCCTTGAAGGATCTTTTCATGGCCGGACGCTCGCAACCCTGACCGCAACCGGACAGACAGGCCCCATTAAAGACGGATTCTCCCCCCTGCCGGAAGGCTTCAAGTATGTTCCTGCCGGAGATGTGGAAAAACTTAAGTCCGCCATCACAGACAAAACTGCAGCGGTCATGCTTGAGATGGTGCAGGGCGAAGGCGGCATCAAGCCTTTGCCGGAAGATTACGTTAAAGCAGTAACCGAACTTGTAAAAGAAAACGACATCCTGCTTATTGTGGATGAAGTTCAGTCCGGCCTGTGCAGAACCGGAAAATGGTGGGCACACCAGCACTATGGAGTAACGCCGCACATTTTCACCTCCGCCAAGGCTCTTGCCAACGGTCTGCCCATGGGAGCCATGCTGGCAACCGAAGAAGTTGCCAAAGGCTTCACCCCCGGCAGCCATGCCACCACCTTCGGCGGCGGTGCGCTTGTTTCAAAAGTTGCATCCAAAGTCATCGACATCATGACCGAGGATAAACTGGATCAACGCGCAGCCGAACTTGGTGATTTCTTCAAAACTGAAGCTGGAAAACTGCAGGATAAATTCCCCGGCAAAATCAAGTCCGTGCGCGGACTCGGCCTGATGCTCGGCGTGGAGCTCAATTTTGACGGCAGCGAGATTTTCGCAGCGTTGCGCGACAAGGGATTCATACTCAACCTGACCAAAGGAACAATTTTAAGATTGCTCCCCGCTCTCACTATTGAAAAGGAAGACCTCGTTGCCTTCCTGAATGCTCTGGAAGAGTTGCTGGCTGATCAGGCATAGCTTGACCAATGAGGAATGAGGGATTAACTTTAGATTATGACTGAAGTTGCACTTGCCGCCTCTATAGATAGCGGTGTCCGGGATACCGCTCTTGAGCCTAGGCTGCCCACGGAAAAACCCGATGTGCTGCCAGACGCGATTGATGCGCCCACCATGCACCAGCATGAGGCGGAACAGCAAAGAGTTACGGATCAGGCAATACACAGCCTGACGGGCAAGGGAAATCTCATTGACCGCATTGTTTAGACAGCCACGGCCCTGCTTTACGGGGATTAAATAAATAAACCTGAAATGCTCAGATACTCGGTAGAGTATCTGAGCATTTTCATGTACTGCTATTTCAAAAACAATAAACAAGAATCAAACAATCAAAATTGATCAAAATATAAGGAACACAAATGTCCAAACTGCTCAGAATCCAGTTTACCCTTTCCGAACTCGAGAGCGATGAATGTCAGGTTTACCTCGGCACACGCGTAGCCCATGGCTGGGAAGAAAAGCCGCTTGATGACGATTCAATCTTCTACACCATCCATCTGGAAGACCATCCTCTCGGCATGGAAATCGTGGAAGAGATCAAATCCAGCTGGCCACATGCCGGATGCGTGGCCGAAGAAATAGAAGACGAAAACTGGGGCCTTGCATGGAAAGATTATTTCGAACCCGTAACCTGCGGAAAATTTGAAATCCTGCCCCCGTGGTTGCTGGAAAAAAAGACCGCTGGCAAAGAACACATTATCATCGAACCTAAAATGGCTTTCGGCACAGGCAGCCATCCCACCACCGCCCTCTGTCTTGAATTGATCAGCAGGCTTGCCGATGAAGGTAAACTCAATGCGGACATGGACTTTTTCGATCTCGGTACCGGCTCCGCAATCCTCGCCATTGCCCTTGCCAAGCTTGGACTCAAAGGTGTCGGTGTAGACATCGACCCGCAGTCCATTGTCTGTGCACAGGAGAATCTCAACAATAACAATGTCGAAGGCATCATCCTTTCCGTCGGCAGCGCTGATTCCATTGACCCGACTTTAAAATACGAACTGGTCGTTGCAAACATCCTTTCCGGCCCGCTCATCGAACTCTGCCCGGAAGTGACCGCACGCTTGAAGGAAAATTCCATCCTCATACTGTCCGGCATCCTCGTGGAACAGGCCGAAAAAGTAGCTGCGGAGTACATCAAAGCAGGACTGCCAGCCCCGGAAATCTTCACCATGGGCGAATGGGCAGGTCTCCTCTGGCGCGACGTTAGTGCGGATTAATTTGAATGCCTCCGGCGGCAGACATGAATAGAGAAGACCTATTACTAAAATATTACGAAGCCCTTTCAGAAAGACTGGGGCCTTCCCATTGGTGGCCGGGTAAAAGTCCTTTCGAAATTGCCGTGGGTGCAATACTGGTCCAGAATACCAACTGGGTAAATGTAGAAAAAGCCATTGATAACCTAAGGGCTAATGACGGATTGACTCCGAAAGGTTTGCGTAAATTCTCCACGGAAGAGTTGCAGGAACTTATCAGACCTTCCGGTTTCTTTCGGATGAAGGCAATAAGGCTCAATAAATTCCTTGATTTCCTTGACGAAAATTCTGCAAAGTGTATCACGGACCTGGCGGAAGCAGATACATTTGAACTCCGGGAAAAACTGTTGGCAGTCAAAGGAATCGGCCCGGAAACGGCGGACTCTATTTTGCTTTATGCACTTGATAAACCCGTATTTGTAGTCGATGCCTATACGCGCAGGATTTTCAACCGCCACATGCTGGTTCATGAAGACATCGATTACCATGAATTACAGGAATATTTCATGGACGTTCTTGATCCTGACATAAACTTGTACAATGAATATCATGCGTTGATTGTGCGGACGGCTAAAGAATGGTGTAAAAAATCAAACCCTGACTGCGCTAACTGCCCGCTGGGTAAATTTCTGGAAAATTGATTTCAGCCTATGTCCCGAATGTGCTCTAAAACTTATCTGCTCACTATGGCTTTCGCAGTGCTGATGCTTTGCGGTGTTAATGCAGCTTGGGCTGATTCCACGGTGGAGCGTCTGAAAGATGAGATTCAGGATACCAGACAGACTGTTAAGCAACAGAAGCAGGAACTGCTTAAGCTGACCCGGGAAGAACGGTCCATGTTCGGGGAACTGGCCTCCATTGAAGACCGCATAACCAGTGTTGAACGGGATTTATTCCGGCAGGAAGATGACCTCTCTGGCATTATGGAAGATGAACAGGCCGCTAAAGCGGACCAACGTGTTCTTGAAGCTGAACTGGCAGAAATTGTTGATAAACTGAAAGATATGCTGTCCAGACTCTGGCCGGTTCATTCCCGCAAACTTGAAAACAGGTTCGGCTCTCTTGATGACTGGGCAAAAGCTGACCGCAATTTCGTATGGCTCGCCTCGCTTTACAAAGAGACCAGAGTCGAACTGGATAAAGCGCAAAAAAAAGCTGACGAAATCACCGCCAACCTCGGAACTCAAAAAGATTTACGTATGAAGGCGGAGTCCAAACTCGCTGAAATCAACAGCACAAAGGATAGCCTGCTGGAGGACAAATTGAGCCTTCTGGCCGGGATCAAATCCATCCGCGCACTGAAAATCAACAGAGAACAGGAACTGAAAGGTCTTCTTGAAACAATCAATAAACTGAATTACAGACTGAAAAGCCTGACCAGCAAAAAAATTGCCAATTTTAAAGGGTCCTTACCTCGCCCATGCGAAGGGGACACCAAAGTCCGGTTCAAACCTTCCGCCAAACCGCCAGTGCGGGGGATCGGAATACAGACAACCGGAAATGTCGATGTAAAATCAATCTTCTGGGGCAAGGTCGTGCATAACGATACCCTCAGGGGATTCGGGCGGGTTGTGATTATTTATCACGGCTACAACTACTACTCCCTTTACGCTTATCTGGCCGAAAGTTTCGTAAAAACCGGTCAGGAGGTAGAAAAGGATGAAATTATCGGTAAAACAGGGTATTACCCTAACTTGAAAGAAACGGGTCTCTATTTTGAATTACGTTTTCATCAGAATCCCGTTAACCCTCAAAAATGGCTTGCCCGAAATTAATGTATAATTACTTGAGCAAGATACAGCACTCACCACGCTGGAGGAACACATGAGAAAAACATTGTGGATGATAGCGATCGTCTCCCTTTTCGCAATCTCCGTTGCACCGGAAACCACACAAGCCGTTAATGAAGATCGCTTTGAACCCCTACGGAGATTTTCGCAGGTTCTTGATCTGGTTGAACACAATTACGTTAAAGACATCTCCCGCAAAGAACTTGTTGATGACGCTGTAAAGGGCATGCTCGAGCAGCTTGACCCGCACTCTACTTTTCTTTCCACTGATGATTTCAAGGAAATGCAGGAATCAACCAGCGGAGAATTCAGCGGTATCGGTATTGAAATCAGCATGGAAAAGGGACGGTTGACCGTAATTTCCCCCATTGAGGACACCCCGGCCTACAAAGCAGGTCTTAAGGCCGGCGACATCATCCTTGAAATCAACGGTGAATCCACCCAGTCCATTTCGCTTATGGAAGCTGTCGGTAAAATCAGGGGCAAACGCGGTACGGATGTAATCCTGACCATCCTGCACAAAGATGCCAACAAGCCTGAAAAGGTAACAATTACCCGTGATACCATCCCCATCATCAGTGCAAAAAGTCAGGAACTGGAAGACGGAATTCTTTACCTGCGACTGACAAGATTTAACGAAAACACAACTCGTGAAATGCATAAGGCCCTGCGCGAATACAAGAAGAAGCACACTCTCAAAGGAGTGGTTCTCGACCTGCGCAACAACCCCGGAGGACTGCTGACACAGGCCGTATCTGTAGCAGACACCTTCCTCAACGACGGACTGATCGTCTACATTGAAGGCCGCAGCAAAGCCAGCCGCAAGGATTTCATGGCTGCCGAGCAGGCCACAGACGTAAACGTACCCATCGTAACCTTGATCAACGCAGGCTCTGCATCCGCTTCCGAAATCGTAGCCGGAGCACTCAAAGATCATGACCGGGCACTGTTGCTCGGGGAACGCACCTTCGGTAAAGGCTCTGTACAAACCATCATTCCCATGGCTGACGGTTCCGGCATCAAGCTGACCACCGCCCTGTACTATACCCCAAGCGGCCGTTCAATTCAGGCTGAAGGAATTGATCCGGATATTGTGTATCCCTTTGTCCCACCGGTTGAGGATAAAGATAATGACGACCGTTTCATCCTGCGCGAAAAAGACCTTAGCCGTCACCTTGAAAATAACGGCAAGGACAAGAAAAAGAATAATACCAGAGATGACAAAGCCAAAAAAATGCTTGATAGAGATAACCAGCTCAGACTGGCCCTGCAGATGGTAAAACAGCTTCCGCGCCTGAAAGAAATCAAGTAATATCAAGGTCTAGCAAAGTGGATCAGAACAATCCCGAACACAATGAACAACCCGAAATCCCGGCAACAAAGCCGGGATTTCGGGCTTACCTTTCCAAGCCTGCAGCCATTGTCTCCCTGACTGTTGCGGCTGCCGCAAGTATCTGCCTGA
Organism: Maridesulfovibrio sp.; assembly: GCF_963678865.1. Taxonomy (NCBI): domain Bacteria; kingdom Pseudomonadati; phylum Thermodesulfobacteriota; class Desulfovibrionia; order Desulfovibrionales; family Desulfovibrionaceae; genus Maridesulfovibrio; species Maridesulfovibrio sp. Next base: position 787,261 of record NZ_OY787459.1, read on the forward strand.
TAATTGCCCTGCTAATTTCAGATTCTCCGGAAAGCAATGCATCTTTACAGATTGCTGAAAACGAACAACCGGTTTCCGTTTCTACGCAACTTTATGAAGAACCCATGGAAGGAGATCTTGACGATCTGGTTAAGCAGATTGACCTGAGTCTGATCAATACCCTTAAGAAATCCAAAATTTCCATGAGCGAACTGCGACTGGAAGATGTCTCCCTAAAAAAACATCAGGGACGGGATTACCATTTCCAACAGCTCAGCTTTCCTGTTTCAGGTAATAAAGAGAACTTTGTCACTGAGATACAGAAAGGTCTTGATGCCACTCAGCTCAACGCCAGCCTGCATGAGGTCGCTGCAGACAGCTGGCTGATCAGCATCAACGGCGTACCGACCCATAAGTTTTCAATCTTCACTCCGAAGCCGATGAAACTTGAACCTGCTCCGGTTAAACTTGATCCCAATGCCCCTAAAATGGCTATAGTCATTGATGACATGGGCGAGGATCTGGAACTGGCCAAAGGACTGGCTGCGTTAGATGCAAAAATAACCTTTTCCATCTGGCCCAACAGTTCACATGTTAAAAAGACCGTTGCCATTGCCCGGAAAAGCGGAAATGAAATTATGGTCCACCTGCCCATGGAACCCAAGGGCTACCCCAAGGTTAATCCCGGTAAAGATGCTCTTCTGATACAAATGAACGCCGATTCAATCAGCAGGATAACCCTTGCCGCAATCGCAAAAGTGCCCGGAGCAACAGGATTAAACAATCACATGGGTTCCCGCTTTACCGAATTTAAAACCGGCATGAGCGTAGTCATGACCCAATTGCACAAGAAACATCTCTTCTTTCTTGACAGCCGGACCACTCCTGAAAGCGCCGGCCGCAAAGCAGCATCCAAAGCTGGTGTAACCTTTTATGAACGCAATATTTTTCTTGATAACGTAAAAAATGTCGGTGCCATTAAATACCAGCTTTCAAAAGCCGCTAAAATCGCCCGCAAACGAGGACAAGCAATTGCAATAGGACATCCGAATCGAGAGACACTCAAAGCCATCCGCCAATGGGTTGCCGAGAACAAGGGCAAAATAAGAATTGTTCCCGTAAGTTCGTTGCGCCCCAACAGCTAATGAACCGCCGCAGGTATGTCGCTGAATAGAGACAAATACGTTATTTAAATCTGCGGCAAAATCTATAATCGTAAAAAATATTTTTGTTCCTGTCTTGACTTAAAAGTCATTTTAAGGGCAAATTCAATTTAATAAATAATTACTTTAAGAAAGGGTTGTATCAGGATGAAAAAAATCCTCCTATTTCTCGTACTGCTGTTCATGGTTACGGTCCCCGTAATCCATTCAGCCCAGACTTACACAGTCTCTATTTCACAAATTGTTGAACATCCCTCCCTTGATGCCATGCGGGACGGTTTCAAAGACCGTCTCAAAGAAGCCGGATTCGATGTTATTTACAATGAGCACATAGCTCAGGGAAATCAGGCGACCAATATCCAGATTGCCAACCAGATAAAAGGCGAAAATCCCGATCTGGTGCTGACAATCACCACTCCGTCCTCACAAGCCGTAGCCCAGAAGATCAAGGACATTCCCATATTATTCACCGGCGTAACCGATCCCGTGGCAGCCGGACTTGTGAAAAGTCTCATGCAGCCGGGCAAAAACATTTCCGGTATGACAGACATGAGCCCGGTTCTCCGTCAGGTTGAGCTGATCAAGGAATTCATGCCCGAGGTTAAAACAATCGGTACTATTTACAACGCCGGAGAAGCCAATTCCATTGTGTTGACCAATCTGCTTAAAGAAATCTGTAAAGATTTCGGCATTAAGGTTGAGGAAGCCTCCATTGCAAACTCCAGCGGTGTTTATCAGGCCGCCAAGAGCCTCGTAGGTAAATGTGAAGCTATCTATATCCCGCTGGACAACACTGTTGTTTCCGGGCTGGAAGCAGCCATCAAAGTCTGCCGCCAGAACAAGCTGCCCATTTTTTCGGCAGACACCGATTCCGTGAAACGTGGAACCGTGGCCGCACTGGCTGTCGACTATTACCGCATGGGGTTGCAGACCGCTGACATGGCAGCCCGCATTCTCGGGGGTAAAGCCAAAACAGCAGACATGCCTGTTGAAACTCTTCAGAACCTGCGCCTTTTTGTAAACGAAAAGGCAGCAGCCCAAATGGGTGTAAAAATCCCCAGACAAGTCATGGAACGGGCAGATAAGATCATTAAGTAAATATTTGCAAATCTTCCATATAAGAGTTAAAGGCGCAGTACATACTGCGCCTTTTTCTTTTGCCTTCGGCGGCCCTGCCGGTGGCCTTAAACCCTTTTTGTAAAAAAGGTTTAAGAATCCCAAAAACTTTTATTAGTTTTCAACTGTTATACCTTTTAAATATCTCGCTATTTAAAAGAATTGGTTTTATATTTATGATTAGTCTTTATGCTTTCATGGGGGCCATTGAACAAGGTTCTGCCTTTGGTTTGATGGTTTTAGGTGTATATCTCACGTTCCGGGTACTCGACTTTCCCGACCTCACGGTGGACGGAAGCCTGCCCTTAGGAGCTGCGGTCTCGGCAGTGGCAATCAGCAACGGCTATCACCCACTCATAGGAATGGCGATGGCTCTAGCAGCAGGGTTTATTGCCGGAGCGGTTACCGGAATCCTGAACACCAAATTCAAGATACTGCACCTGCTGGCCTCAATCCTGACCATGATTTCCCTTTACTCCATAAATATCCGCATCATGGGCAGGCCGAACATGACCCTGCTCGGAGAAGACACCCTCATTGACCAGTTCATTGAATTGAGCGGACTTGCACCCCACTATTCCACCCCTATACTTTTCGCGCTTATTTCCGGGGTGGCTCTGCTGACCCTGATCTGGTTTTTGAAAACATCCTTCGGGCTGGCAATGCTCGCCACTGGAGATAACCCAAAAATGATCACCAGCCTTGGCGTTAACCGGGATATGATGATCATATTCGGAGTAGGTCTCTCAAACGGCATGGTGGCGCTTTCCGGCGCTCTGGTAGCCCAGAACCAGGGAGCCGCAGATGTGAACATGGGTATCGGAACCATTATTGCCGGACTGGCTTCGGTCATCATCGGGGAAACTCTTTTCGGCAAACCCAACGTAACACGGGCCATGCTTTCCGCCCTGCTGGGATCTGTGGTATACCGCATCGCCATAGCACTGGCACTGGGGGTTCGTTTCGGTGATTTTGCCTTCACTCCCAGCGACCTGAACCTTGTCACCGCCGCACTGGTGGTTGTGGCACTGGTCTCCCCGCAAATTAAGTCAGGACTGCTCAAAAGGAGGGCTGCATAATGCTTAAAGTGGAAAAAGCAGCCAAAACCTTTAACCCGGACAGCGTAAATGAAGTGCAGGCCCTGCGCTGTGTAGACCTTCAGGTTAATGCTGGAGAATTCATTACTGTCATCGGCTCCAACGGGGCCGGAAAATCAACTTTTCTCAATTCCATTGCCGGAACCTTCATGCTCAGCAGCGGTAGCATACATATCGCGGGCAAAGACGTAACCAGATGGCCGGAACACAAACGAGCGGCCAATCTGGGACGCGTATTTCAGGACCCTCTGCTGGGGACCTGCGGATCACTTTCCATAGAACAAAACATGGCTCTGGCCCTCAAACGCGGCAAACGTAGAGGGTTAGGGCTGGGCGTGAAAGCCCGTGACCGAGAACTGTTCAAGGAGCAACTGGAGACACTCGGCCTCGGTCTTGAAGACAGGCTGGAAGACAAGGTTGGATTGTTGTCCGGTGGACAAAGGCAGGCGTTAACGATGCTCATGGCTACAATTACAAGGCCAGACATATTATTACTGGACGAGCATACAGCCGCACTTGACCCCAAGACAGGACGCAAAATTCTTGATATAACCGACGCCGTTGTGCGCCGTGACAACCTGACCACGCTTATGGTTACCCATAACATGAATCAGGCAATCAACATGGGCGGTAGATTAATCATGTTCCATCAGGGCATGATAATTCTGGATATTTCCGGGAAGGAAAAGAAGGGACTGAAAGTAGAAGATCTGCTGGATCGGTTCTACTCCCTTCGAGGCGAGGATGTGGCCACGGACAGGATGCTTTTTTCCTGATTGCGGCTACATAAACTTCCCGTTCAGGGTTAAACCTGAGTAATGCGAAAATCCGCAAAAAAGAATACACTTGGAGGACTTAAACAATGAGCGAACTTACTTTTTCCATCATCAAACCTGATGCAGTTAAAGCCGGCAAAATCGGCGACATCCTGAAAATGATCTCCGATGCAGGTCTTAAGATCAAGGCAACCAAGATGATCCACATGACTCAGACACAGGCTGAAGGTTTCTACGCTGTTCACAAAGAGCGTCCCTTCTTCGGCGAACTGGTCGAGTTCATGATTTCCGGTCCCTGTGTGGTTTCCGTTCTTGAAGGCGAAGACGCTATCAAACGTTACCGTGACCTCATGGGCGCCACTAACCCCAATGAAGCAGCAGAAGGCACCATCCGCAAGGCTTTCGGCGCTGGAATCGAAGCTAATGCTTGCCATGGCTCCGATGCTCCTGAAACCGCAGCCATCGAAGTACCTTACTTCTTCAGCAACCTCGAAATGGTAAACTAAAATGACTACAAAAGTTGGATTTATCGGCACAGGCAATATGGGCGCCGCCATAATCAGAGGATTGGCTGGCAACGACAGCATCAACCTGCTAGGTTCCGACCTTAACAAAACGGCACTTAACGCCCTAGCCGAAGAGACCGGGCTCATTCAATGTGAGACTCCCCGTGACCTTGCCAGGGAATCCGACTTCATCGTGCTGGCGGTCAAACCACAGCACGCTCCCGCTGTTCTGGAAGAAATAGCTCCTGAACTCAACGAGTCCAAATGCATTATCTCCATTGCCGCAGGCCTGACCGTACAGAAGCTCAAAGAATCCTGCGAAAACCGCTGTCCTGTTGTCAGGGTAATGCCCAACACTCCCGCTCTGGTAAATGCGGGTGTGTTTGCAGTCTGCATTGATGACAGCCACCTCAGCGAAGAACAGGCAAACTTCACTCGCGAGATGTTCACCCCTCTTGGAGATGTCTACGTGCTGGCGGAAAACCAGTTCGACACTTTTACCGGTGTTATCGGATCCGGACCGGCCTATGTCTTCTATTTCATTGAAGCCATGATCGAATCCGCGGTTGAGCTGGGATTACCCCGCGAGCAGGCCACAGCTATGGTCCAAAAGTTGTTCGAAGGTTCCACCAAACTGGCGCAGGAAAGTAAATTCCATGTCAGCCAGTTACGTGAAATGGTCACCTCCCCCGGAGGAACAACCGTCAAAGCCCTTGTACATCTGGACCGCACTGCTACCCGCGCAAACATCATTGATGCGGTACGCAAAAGCTATGAGCGGAGTGTGGAACTCGGGAAAAAATAAAAATGCATCCGGCGTCTGGGGAAGGGAACCTTTTAAAAGAGCTTCCCTTCCCCAGACCTATACCTTCAAAACATTTTAATGGTTTTGATCAACAAACCCCGGAACGGCATGTAATATTTACGAAAAAGGAGATTTGAATTATTTCAAATCTCCTTTTTTATTAACATGAAAAAACCGGAATCCCGTATGCACGGAATTCCGGTTCGTTGTCAGCATTATAGCTGATTAATTTTAGTGTACTACCTGAGAAGCCCAGACCATTACAAAGTAAATGTCGAGCAGTACGGCAGTAAAGATTGCGGTGGTCATAACCAGAGAACCGAGTCTCTTCAGCTTCAGGGAAGTCCATTCACCAGCCTCGGGACCGATGACAGGCTTTTCTTTTTCTTCACCGAAATAAACAGCCTTGCCGCCCATGGAAGCACCGAGCAGCCATGCTGCGGGAGCCATGGACCAACCGGCGTTGGGGCTTTCGGTCTTGTTGGCATCATCGATCAGGTTATCATAAGCTGATTCCCAGTCGAACTTCATGATACGACCAGCAGCAAGCATCATGAATCCGGTTATGCGTGCGGGGATGAAAGCAAGAATATCGTCAGCTTTTGCTGCATAGCACCCGAAATCCTTGTATTCTTCATTTTTGTAGCCCCACATGGAATCCATGGTGGAGATAGTCTTGTAAACCCACATGCCCGCAGGGCCGGTTACGACAAGATAAAAGAAAGGAGCAACGAAGCCGTCAGTCAGGTTTTCGCTGGTAGATTCTGCAAGAGCTTTACGCAGACCGTTTTCGTCCAGATCGGAAACATCACGACTGACAAGTTCTGCAATTGCAGAACGAGCGTCTTCAATTTTGCCGCTATCCAGAAGGGAGGCTGCATTCTTATGCTCTTCAAGCAGGGAACCGAGGGCCAGACCTGCGTAAGCAAGGTACAGGGCAATCAACACACCGATAAAGGGGATTGCCAGAAAAATCTTGAGTACGCCCCAGACCACTATTGCGAAAACCAGTACACCCAAGCCGCCCATAATTTTACGGGACATGCCGGTGGAATAAACCCAGTTTTTATACTTGTCCAAAGCCATTCCGATATACCGTACGGGATGGGGGAACCACTTGGGATCTCCTAAAACGAGATCAAGGACAAGTGCGATAACAGGTACAAGAAACAAAACAGTAGAATTGTCCATCAGATATTTATCCTCAAGTCTTAAAGCGTTTCGACCGGAAATATTAATTCCGGCATACAGGGACAGCCGGGGGCAAGAATCTCACTATTCCACCCTTTACAAGGATAATAGAACCCCGCGTCCGATCCTTCCCACAGAACCGGACGTTTGCTGACTCTCCATCATATAAAAAAGCGGCACAGACAACAATCCGTACCGCTCTCTTATTTTAATTTTCGTAGTAGGAACGCAGTAATGCACTCCGAACAGGGTGGCGCAGTTTCCTGAGGGCTTTGGCCTCAATCTGCCTGATACGCTCACGGGTGACGTTAAACAATTTACCGACTTCCTCAAGAGTATGGTCGGATTTTTCTCCAATACCGAACCGCTTACGCAGAACCTGTTCCTCACGGGGAGTCAAGTCTGAAAGAACGGTTGCGATCTGTTCACCTAGTTTGGTGCTGACCACTTCTTCGGCAGGCGCTGCAGCCTTTTTATCTTCAATAAAATCGCCGAGACTCGAATCCTCTTCATCACCGATAGGTGTTTCAAGGGAAATGGGTTCCTTGGCGATCTTGAGAACTTTCTTAACCTTCTCAAGCGGATAATCCATACGCTCGGCAATCTCTTCCGGGGAAGGATCGCGTCCCAGTTCCTGCACAAGGTAACGGGAGGTACGGATGAGCTTGTTGATAGTCTCGATCATATGGACCGGGATACGGATTGTGCGGGCCTGATCCGCAATAGCGCGGGTAATGGCCTGCCTGATCCACCATGTGGCGTATGTGGAAAACTTATACCCACGCTGGTATTCGAATTTATCAACCGCCTTCATCAGACCTATGTTACCTTCCTGAATCAGGTCGAGAAACTGCAGTCCGCGGTTGGTATATTTTTTGGCAATGGAAACAACAAGACGAAGGTTGGCCCGGATAAGTTCCTGCTTAGCACGCATCGCGCTACGGTTACCGTGCTTGATTCGCCAGAGCACTTCCTCAAGATCATGAACATTGTGACAACATTTATCCTGCAGGCGGACCAGAATCTCCATTTTACCGGAAATCATTTCCTTAAAGGAAAAAAGCTCGTCCACAGTAAGCCCCAATTCATCTGAGGCAGCCACAGGATTGATTTCACGAGCATCGATCTGCTTGAAAAGATCCTTGATCTCCTGCTGGGTTTTCCCGGTGGAGAGAATGTAGGCGGAAAGGTCACGCTGGCAGTTATGCATCTGCCTTACGTAGTCACCTACGGTCTCAATGATCTGGTCAATGAGAGTCTTTTCAATCTTGATGTCACGCAGTCTTTCGACAATATCCTGCTTGTAGGCGACAATCTCGTTCTGCTGCTTGGCGACCTTTTTGTCGAGACGGGCGCAGTCGTCGAGCTTGCCGTACAAACTTTTCTTTTTATTGTAGAGCTTCTTGACTTCATCAAGAAGGAAGATGACTCGCTGACGCTGGTTCATCTCATCTTCGCTGGGGTCGTCTTCCTCAATGGTTTTAACGACGTCCTTCAGCTTGATGCGGGATTCGTCAAGATCTTCACCGACGCTGATAAGTTCTTCGATAGCCACAGGGATTTCAACCAGAGCATAAAGAACTTCCATTTCGCCGTTTTCAATTTTCTTGGCGATGACAACTTCGCCCTCACGGTCAAGTAAGCCCACAGCCCCCATCTCGCGCAGATACATGCGGACAGGATCAGTGGAACGGGAAACGTAATCTACGCTTTCCTCTTCACTTTCGGTGAGATCAATTTCATCATCATTGTCCACCCCGGCATCCATAATTTTTTTGCCGTCTTCGGGTGTATTGACGATCGCAATATTCAACTGGTCGAAAATCTTGATAACATCGTCAAGCTGATCGGCCTTGTTGAACTCGGCAGGCAGAGCCTTACCCAGCTGTTCAAAGGTCAGAAACCCCTGTTTCTTACCCTCAGAAATCAGAGTTTTAATCGCCTGAATATCCTTAATGTTGCTCATCATCCCTCCATACAGAGTCGTTCAGGACTTTAAGATACGCGTTTACGCGTTCGGTATCGCCTTGAGCCTGAGCACGGCGCAAGGCATCGGTGAGCTTTTTTCGGCCCATATCGTACCGCCGCCGGGCAATTACCTTACAGACATGTCGCCATTCATCTTCCAGTTCTTCGCCGGACAGAGCTTCCTCCATCCTGCAACCGGCATAGAATCTTTTTTCAGAATCATCGAGTAACGGGATAATGTCCTGCCCGCTGTGAGCCACAATTTTAGACCACAGTGTTTTGCCCCAGTGCGAGGTCAGGACCTGAGCTACTCCCCTTTCCGATAATTCGACAACATATTCTGGATGCTTTACCGCATACCTCAAGAAATATTTATCATCTTTAACCTGGCCCCCCACCGGAGTCGCAGCACTTGGTTGCTGTCTCAGAACAGAATTCTGCTGCTGCGGAACCGGCCCGTTGAGGGCACCGGAAAAAACCGACCTTAACTGCGCTTCAGCCACCCCCAGGCCGGATGCGACCTTGGGCAGATAAAAAGCACGCAAAGACGCACTGGCCATCCCCTTCAGGAACCCCTGCGCCCATTCCATAACTTCACGGGGAGAAGCCCCCGTCTGCAATGTTTCCAGACTGAATTCCAGACCGTCACGGGCCTGATCCAGAAACACTTGAAACCCTTCGGCCCCATCGGCCTGAAGGATACTATCCACATCCTCACCATCAGGGAGGACGACTACACCGCAGGAGACACCCTGCGTAAGAATCATTTCAGTACTGCGCAGGGCCGCTTTCAGCCCGGCTGCATCACCGTCAAAAACAAGGTTGATTTTTGAACAAAACCCCGAGAGCCGTTTTACCTGATCCGGGGTAAGTGCCGTTCCCAGCACCCCGCATGAATTAGTATATCCGAACTGGTGCAGAGAAATTACATCCATGTAACCTTCGGTCAACAAAGCCTGCTTGGTGCGGGCTATAGAGTTCCGGGCCGTTGAAAGGCCATACAGGTGCTCTCCCTTTTTATAGATGGGAGTATCACTGCTGTTTAAATACTTCGGTTCTCCATCAGTAATTATTCTTCCGCCAAAAGCAATAACCCTTCCCGATAAATTTGTTATGGGAAAGATCAACCTTGCACGAAACCGATCATAGGTCCGCCCTTTGGCGTTCTGAGAAAGCAGTCCGGCCTTGACTCCCTGTTCGGTTGTATAACCCTTGGAAATCAAAAACTTTTCCAATCCCTGCCAATCATCGGTACTACACCCCAGACCGAAAGATTCAACCACAGAGGGATCCATCCCCCTGCCTTCGAGATATTTTCGGGCTTCACGCCCTTCCGGAAGCTTGAGCATACGGCTGAAATACTTGGCCGCATGTTCATGCATATCCATGAAAATTTTACGTTCCGAGCTTCTTTTAGCTGCCTGCGGGTCCACTTTGCCCGGGGTGAGCTCCACCCCGGCTTCTGCAGCAAGCTGCTCAAGAGCATCCTTGAATTCAATCCCGTTGATATGGGAATAAAAATCAAAAATATCCCCGGACGCCTGACAACCGAAGCAGTAAAAAAAACCTTCTTCGCCGTTAACACTGAAAGAAGCTGTCTTTTCATTATGAAAAGGACAAAGTCCCATCCAGCGCCCGGAAACAGGTTTCAGTTCTACATACCTGCGCACGATATCGACTATGTCAAGGCGATCTTTGATGGCTTCTATGGCAGCTCTATCCAAAGGTCCCTCCATAACAGCGTCGAAATATTTCGAACCAGCTGAAATAATGCATAATCACTACGCCAGAACATCCATAGCACGGCATGCAATAATTTGCACTATACTAATTCGACCTCAGTCATCCCGTCGCCGCCCCGATCTTCCGGAGCAAGGCTGTACCCGGCAACCGCAGGGTTACCGTCAAGAAAGATATGCACTTCACGGCGCAAAGCACCAGTCCCGCGACCATGAACAATTTCAAGCTCGGTAGCCCCGCGTAATAAAGCCTGATCAAAGAAACGAGCCAGCTCGCTGATAGCCACATCTGCCCGTTTTCCACGCAGGTCAACCTTAAGGGTCATTTCACCTTTAGGTGCTTTTGTGTCATCTTTTTCGATAACCTGACGTACTTTTTCCTGCACAGCCTTTTTCCCGACAGGACCAAGCTGATCAGCGGGAATCCACATAGCTACGCCATCCATATCAACTTTTACCCGCTTTTTGCGATCGTCTTTTTCCAGAACAATGCCTTTACGGTCCCAGCTGATATTCAAAATGGGCTTGCCGACCTTGATATCTTCAAAAGAAAAAGGTTTCACGTCAGGCGTTGCTTTTTCATCGCCACCAATGGAGCCACGGGCCTCAGAAAGTTTTTTCAAAGCCTGCTTACGTCCGATCTTCCCGTCCTGCCACTCTTTAAGCACATTCTGAGCCTGCTTTTTCACATCCGCAAGCACAGCAAGGCGTTCACGCTCAAATTTTTCTTCCAGCTTGGCGCGTTTGGACTCCAACTTGGCCTTGATGCGATCCATTTCTTCAAGCTCTTTCTCGCGAGTGACCGCAAGTTCGTTGAGCCTGTTCATAACTGAACCGGAATCGGAACCTTCCATGAGCAGGTATTGCTCAGCCTTAGCCAGCAAAGACTCAGGAAAGCCGTGCTCTCTGGCAACATCCAAGGCAATGGAAGCCCCGACCTGATCGTATGCAATTGAAAAAAGCGGCTTCTTGGTAGAAGGATCAAAAAGCACACTGGCTGCACGAACACCTTCAGTCACAAGAGCGTAAGTCTTAAGCGCCGGAAAATGCGTTGCCGCGAAACAAGTCACCCCGTTTTCCAGCAGTCCGTCCACCACAGCCTGCGCAAGGGCCGCACCCTGTGCCGGATCAGTACCTGAACCGAATTCATCAAGAATAAACAGAGTTGAAGAATCCATTGCTTCCCAAATACGGCTGATAGACTGAATCTGGGCTGAAAAAGTACTTACGTTATCCTCAAGAGATTGCTCGTCACCCATGATGACAAAAATTTCTTTGAACAGCGGCAGCACGGAACCTTTTTCCACCGGGACAGGAATTCCGCTGAAAGCCATGGCGGAAAGGAGCCCCACAGTCTTCAGGCAGACAGTCTTACCGCCGGCGTTACCACCGCTGATAATGAGTACTTTCTGTTCTGTGGGCAACTCGATATCGAGAGGATGAACCCCGCCTTCAACAGCAGCAAGCAAAGGATGACGAGCACCCTTAAGATCAAAACCGGAACCTGACTGTACATCCACGGCCACAGCTTTCACAGCTGCTGCGAAGTTGATCTTGGCCTGAAGGACGTCATAATCAACCAGAAAACCATACGCAGCCACACACTGGTCATACTCAGACCGGACCAAACCGGTAAGATAAGTCAGAATCTTGAGCTCTTCGGTTCTTTCCTGCTGCTTGAGTTCCTGCATGGTGTTATTCAATTCCACGAGGAACATGGGTTCAAAATAACAGGTTTCGCCGGTATTGGAATAATCGTGAACAATCCCCTGCAGGCGGCCCTTGAAATTTGTTTTCAACGGCAGAACATAGCGGTCATTAGTGATGGTCATGAAATCATCCTGCAGAAAACGGGAAATATCTTCTCCGTGGATGAAATCACGAACTTTCTTGGAGCAACGCTGGTGCAGGGACCGGATTGACTGACGGATATCGTAAAGCTCAGGAGAGCTTTCATCCTTGATGTTACCGTCCTGATCAAGGCAGCGCTTGAGACCGGAAAAAGTCTTTTCAGGCCAGCTTACACCTTCGAGAAATTCAAGAATTGTATCCCACTCTCGCTTCTCGGCAATCTCAAGAGCTTCCTTGAGAGTGCGGGCCTGTCCAAGAGTCTGAACCAGAGCATAAAGGGCATCCGCATCAAGCACATTGCTGGGCTTGACCAGGTACTGGAACAATCCTTCCAAAGGAGGAAAAGTGCCGAGCCTGAATCCGCTTTCTCTAACAAAATTCTGGCCCTGCCTGAAAAATCGTGCTGTAGAATTGATGGAATCTGCATTATCCATAGGCAACAGGGCCAGACAAGCCTCTGCGCCTGATGTGGAAACACAATGGCCGGAAAGGACATTCAGAACTTTCGGAAATTCAAGTAGCTGGAGAGATCTTGGCTCCATGGGATTCCAGTGTAGAAAAGTGTTTAATCATGCATCCCGCTGAACCGGGATACCAATACAGAAAAAACGGCAAACAGCCCCGGAGAAACTCCGGGGCCTGCCGTTAAAATTCAGCTTAAGCTGATATCAGGAGAGACGGGCGCGAACAAGGCCGCTGACGACCTTTCCGTCAACCTGTCCTTTATAAGCTTCAGTGATGGCTTTCATCACCTTGCCCATATCCTGCATGGATGATGCGCCGAGATCGGCAATCGCTTTATCTATGGCAGCGGCAACTTCCTCTTCAGAAAGCTGCTCCGGCATATAGCCGGACAGGGCTTCGACTTCAACAGCCTCTATTTCGGCCAGCTCCGGACGACCGGCAGCATTGTACTGCTCAATCGAGTCCTTACGCTGCTTAATCTGCTTTGCAACAAGATCAAGTACGTCGTCGTCGGAAAGGGCATCCCCTTTCACTTCAACAATGCGATTTTTGATGGCAGTCTTGAGATGCCTCAAAACTGTCTTCTTAACATCATCTTTGGCCTTGTAGGCCGCAATGTAGTCTTTATCAATCTGCTCAATGAGACTCATATACTAACCCATTGACATTTTGCGCATTTTTTTAATGAGCCTTTTGCGGGCAGCAGCTTTTTTCTTCTTGCGCTGTACGCTGGGCTTTTCATAGTGCTGACGCTTCTTGAGTTCAGAAAGAACTCCAGCCTTTTCAACCTGCTTCTTAAAGCGGCGAAGAGCTATTTCAAAGTTATCAGAATCTTCGAGATAAACACCGGGCAATCAAATCACCCCCCTGAATTAATCTCGCACAAAAATGTGCGGAAGAGATTTTTATTAACCCTAAAAACGACTCAACGTCAAGGATATTTCCAAAAAAAATTCAGCATCTACATATGCAGATGCTGAACGAAAAATCACTTGAAAAGTGAAATTAGTGAGCAGCGGTATCCTTTTTGGAATCCATCCATGCCTTTACAGCACAGTAAGCCATTCCGGCACCGAGAATACCGAGAACAACGTAAAGGACGCCGAAGAAAATAAAATGATCGGGCTGCCACCAAGGAAGATCCATCGGAAGAGGACTATGAACAGTTTCACCATGCAACATAATTCAAATCTCCTTGACTACTTTACAGCGTCTTTAAGAAGCTTACCGGGACGAAACTTTACAACCTTGCATGCGGGAATCTTGATTTCTTCACCGGTGCGGGGGTTACGTCCTACGCGTTCTTTTCTTTCATCAACCTGAAATGTTCCGAAACCTGTAAGAGTCAGTTTTCCTTCATTCACGAGAGTTTCTTCCACTGTATCCAGAAAATAATTCAGGCAACGCTCTGCATCAGCTTTGGTCATACCTGCTTTTTCAGCAATTTTAACCACCAGTTCAGCCTTTGTCATCAGTCCTTCCTCCTTGAAACGGAAAATGATTATTGCGGCACGTTATCGTGCCTGGCACTAACCTCGCTAAAAAGCGAGAGTTGGGTTCATAATACTTGCGACGGAAATATTCCCGTTCTGCAATTTGTTTTGCTAACACCCACGGACGTTTAAAACAAGCCCCCTATCCCGCATTTTCCTTGGAAATAAAGCAGAATCGCCAGATCAAACGTCCTTGATGAAAATCTAAAACAAAATTTTAGCCAACAAGTCAAGAGGGAAAATCGTTTTTAACGCATTTATAGAGACTCTGAAATTGCAGTGGTGACAAGGCTTCAGGGCGATCTTTGAGCGTAACCCCCTCAGCTTCAGCCCACTCATGCACAGAGTCAGAAATGAATGATTTCAATATCTTACCCAATTGCTTGCGCCTATACTGAAAACAGTATTTGACCAGCTTGGCAAGCCCTTCAATATCACTGGGTTTTTCCTCTTCAGGCAATGGGAAAAATTTTATTACAGCCGAGTCGACCTTGGGTTTCGGCTTAAAAACCGTGGGAGGAACCTTGAAAAGGTAATCCGTTTTGCAGAAACTCTGCACCCAGACACTGATTGCTCCATATTTTTTCGACCCCGGACCTGCAGTGATGCGCTCCGCAACTTCATGCTGAACCATGAAGACACAAACTGCACTGCATTGTGCCGCAATATCCCACATGATTTTAGATGCCACATTGTATGGCAGATTCCCAACAATCTTCCAGTTTTTTTCAGGATCAAGCCCGGCCCAATCAAATTTCAAGGCGTCCTCAAGCTCAACCGATGCTTGCGGATAATCCTCCTCCAATGCCGGAGCGAGATCGCGGTCTTTTTCAATCAAGGTAAGACTTTCAGGACCTGCTTCAAGAATAAATTTTGTCAAAGCACCCTGCCCCGGACCAATCTCAATAATTGAATCTTTCTCTGTAATCTTGAGGCTATCTACAATTTTACGTGCTATATTGGCATCTTGCAAAAAATTCTGCCCAAGGCTTTTCTTAGCTCTGTGTCTTGTCTGCACAAAAAACTCCACTTATATTTTAAAAAAAACGACCTTAGCTTCTGAATGGTGTATCAGGCAAGTCTGAGGTTGCCCGGACTTCCTGTCAACGGCCTTATTTCTGCAGGCCTATATCCCTAAAAGCCCTAAAGTTTCCTCAAAAACTACCGAACCATATGATACAATTGATTATAACACCTGAAAAAGAGGTTATTTATATGAGTTTTAACTTTCGTATCGGCGCCGACGCGCAACAATCATACGCAGTTTCAACCGCACAGACCAATGCGTTGCAAGAAACGGAAAATGAAAAGACAAGACTGACCATGGGCCAAGACAAAACCGGGGATACTATTTCCATTTCCCAACAGGGCAAAGATAAACTTGCTGCCATGCAGGCAGGATCTCAGTCTTCGGAATCAACCGACAGCAGTTCCGACCCAAGCTCAAACATTGATCAACAGATCGAGAAGGTCAAAGAACAGATTGAAAAAGTCAAGGAAGAGATAGAAGAACTGCAAAAGGACCCGGAAAAGAACAAAGACCAGATTTCCGCCAAGCAGAATGAATTGATGCAGCTGCAAGGCCAGATCGTTGAGCTGCAAGAGCAACAGAACAAAGCATCCGGCACCAGCTCCAAGGGTGGAACCCGCGCTGAAGGCATGGGCAACTCCCTGACATAGACAGTATTTTAAATATTTTTAGCACCCCATCCAGACAAGTTCTTGGTGGGGTTTTTATTTTTAAAATCTACCTATCGCAAAAAAACCTTAAGTCAATATAAAGATGTTACACTTTTAGTCGATATTAATAACATGACCACCCACGCCAAGAGAGGTAATTATGGGATTCGATCTAAAAGTTGGAACAATGACGGCAGACCAAATTGATAACTCAACTTTCAAAATGACCCCAATCAAAACCGAGGAGGACACTACAGCTCCTGATAAATCAACACTTAAAATCAAAACCGGGGACGGGGACTCGGTAAATATATCAGCAGAAGGCCTCAAAAAATCAAATGAGGTCAATGAAAAATCAGCCAAAGAAGTCGCCAGTGAGGTTTCTAAAGAGAACGATACAGAGGAAATGATAAGAAAAAAAATCAAACAACTGGAAAAAGAGCTCAAAGAATTAAGACAGAATCCTGAACAAAATAAAAAAGCAATAGAGATGAA
Organism: Maridesulfovibrio sp.; assembly: GCF_963678865.1. Taxonomy (NCBI): domain Bacteria; kingdom Pseudomonadati; phylum Thermodesulfobacteriota; class Desulfovibrionia; order Desulfovibrionales; family Desulfovibrionaceae; genus Maridesulfovibrio; species Maridesulfovibrio sp. The sequence continues at coordinate 803,585 of NZ_OY787459.1, forward strand.
AGAGCAGGAACTGCAACAATATCAAGGAATGCTCTTGGACATCCTCAACAAAAGGAAAGGAGCGGAAAGCTCAGGTGGAGTTGGAGGCGGAACCCCTGCTCAATCAATTGACAGCTCATTAACAGAAGTACCCAAGGGAATGTTGTGCGAAGTACGTTTTTAATCTCATAAACAGGTAACTACTGAATCCTCCACCTTTGACAAAGTGTACAAAAATACATAAGCAAATTTTTTAAATAACCGATGGAGGAAATTCATGAACCTGAGGGATTATATACGCGACGTACCCGACTTCCCCAAGGAAGGAATCGTATACTTTGATATTACCCCGCTTTTGGCTGAGCCTAAAGCTTTTCAATATACTATCGACAAGTTGGCAGAACGTTTTGCCGATTACAAAGTTGATAAAATCGCTGCAGCAGAAGCACGCGGTTTCATCTTCGGAGCACCTCTTGCCAGTAAGCTCGGCATCGGGTTTGTGCCTATCCGTAAGCCCGGCAAACTGCCTTATGAGACAATCTCCGTAAGCTACGATCTTGAATACGGGACAGACAACCTGAGCATGCACATAGATGCAGTTGCCAAGGACGAAAAAGTCCTGCTCATCGACGATGTTCTCGCCACGGGCGGAACAGCAGAAGGGATGGTCAAACTGGTGGAAAAAGCCGGCGGAACAGTTTCCGCCATGGGCTTCATTGCCGAGTTGAGCTTCCTTGACGGGAAAAGCAAACTCAACGGCATTGATACCAGCAGCCTGATCCAGCTCTAATCAAGATAAGTCAGAACTCCTGCCGCAGATCACTGATCGCAGCAGGAGTTTTTCTTTTTTACATTCGCAGACAAGGATAAAACCCATGGCAATAATCGGCATCATCGGCGGCAGCGGTCTGGATAATCCTGATATTCTGAAAGATGCTAAGGATTCGGATGTTTCCAACAAATGGGGCACACCGAGTTCTCCCGTAAAGTCCGGAACCATAGCCGGAAAAGAGGTTCACATTATAGGACGCCACGGACGCGAACACACCATCCCGCCCACTTATGTAAATAACCGGGCCAATATACAAGCCCTTAAAGACCTCGGCTGCGACTGCATCCTTGCAACCACTGCCGTAGGGTCACTGCGTGAGGAAATCGACCGGGGGCATCTGGTTATCATTGACCAGTTCATTGATTTCACCCGCAAACGGGAACTCACCTTTTTTGAGAAGTTTGAACCGCATGCTCCGGCCCACACTCCCATGGCCGAACCGTTTGATGCGGATCTGCGCACTAAAATGTACTCAGCATGCAAGGAACTCGGGGTTACCGTTCACGACAAAGGCACAGTCGTAACCATCGAAGGTCCCCGTTTTTCCACTCGCGCTGAATCACATATGTTTCGCGCATGGGGAGCGGATATCATCAATATGTCCACAGCTCCCGAAGCCATTCTCGCCAACGAAGCCAGAATTCCTTATGCAGCCGTAGCCATGTCCACTGATTACGATTGCTGGAAAGCCGACGAAGCACCAGTCACATGGGATGACATTCTCGCTATTTTCAAGGCTAATGCCGAGAACGTGACTTCCATGCTGATCAAGACTATTGAAATGATTTAATACCTCCGGTAGCCCTTCGGGGACCAAAGAACCCTTTTGAAAAAAGGCTCTCTGGACTCTCCTAAAACTTTTGTCAGGGCTTCGCCGATACTAACGCAAAGATTGTGCGGGGTTACTATGCAGCCTGATAAATGTGATTTGATTATCAAAGGCTCTTACATTCTCACCCAGAATGAGGAGCGCGAACTGATTGAAGACGGGGCTGTTGCCGTCAGCGGCAACTATATTTCCGCTATCGGCAAGCAGGTTGATATTGCCAAAGAATGGATTGCGGATGAGACCATTGACTGCGGAAAATCGGTCATCCTGCCCGGCCTGATCAATTCACATACCCATGTGCCCATGACCCTCATGCGCGGGGTGGCAGATGATCTGCCCCTGCTCGAATGGCTGCACAATTATATGTTTCCCATTGAGTCAGGGCTTACTAAAGATTTAGTTGAACTGGGGGCGCGGCTCGGATGCGCTGAAATGGTTGCCAGCGGAACCACTGCAATTTTTGACGGCTATATGCATGAAGATGTGGTTGGTAAGGCTGTCGATGAAACCGGCATGAAAGCTGTGCTCGGGGAAGGATTTTTCAAATTTCCTTCACCTTTTTTCAAAAAAGCTCAGGATGCATGGGATGCGATCGAAGCCTTGCATGAACAGTTTGCCGGGCATGAACGCATCAAAACCGCAGTTACGCCCCATGCTGTATTCACTACCGATCCGGACCAACTGGCCGAGAGCATGGGGCTTGCAGAACGGCTGGGCCTGCTCTGGCAGATTCATGCAGCGGAATCCGTACCGGAAACAAAGCTGACTCTGGATACATTCGGGAAACGGCCTATCCAAATATTGAAAGAATACGGATTACTTCGGGAACGCACCCGCCTGCACCATTGTGTGGATGTAACTGACGAAGAAATTAGTTGGATCAAAGAGAGCGGGGCCATGATCGCCCACAATCCGCAATCCAACCTCAAGTTGGGCTCAGGCATCTGCCCACTGACAAAATTTGTTGAAGCCGGAATTACTGCCGGGCTGGGAACTGACGGAGCTGCCAGCAATAATAATCTGGACATGCTTGATGAGATGCGCACCGCAGCCATGCTGCAGAAAGGCTTTCTGCAGGACCCGGAAGCAATGCCGGCGCAGGCTGTCCTTGATATGGCAACCCTTTCCGGGGCCGAATTTCTGGGATTTGAAGACATCGGTTCACTTAAAGCAGGAATGAAAGCGGACATCATCGCCTTAGATATGGACAAGATGCACCTTAAACCTGTATACAACCCCCTCTCGCACGTAATTTACTCTGCCGGAGGACAGGATATCTGCCTTACGGTATGTGATGGAGAGGTTATTTTCCGGGATGGACATTTTCTGACCGTAGACGTGGAAACAATTTCACGAGAAGCGGAAAAGGCCGTAGAATGGGCTTTGCAGCGACTTGAAAACCGCTGACCGGATATATTTTTAGAACCCTGAATGCGTTTTTCCCTTGACAACATAGGGTAAGACTGCATATGGATTTGTGCTTTTCCAAGCAAAGCAATTTAAGATAAAACTAACGCTTGTTCGCAAGCGACTTGCCAAACAGGAGGCGCTACATGGCTAAAAAGAATGCAAGAGTACACGCACTCGAAGGTGCAGAAATGACTGCTGAAGGTCTTTCTTACAAAGGCGTAATTCTCGAAACCGTTGTTGAACAGTGTGACGGTTGTGAACGCGCAGTTGAATTCGAAGGTTCCAACTACTGTCCCAGCTACGCTCAGCCCGCTAAAAAGTGGTCCCACAGCGTATGCAACTTCGCCACCCACGTGCGTGCCGGTGTTGACAAAGAAGGTAAAGTCAAAGTTAACCCGCTTAAAGCATCCAAGCGTGCTGCACGCGGTCGCTAGTACAGCATCGACTGAATTTAAATTCTGTTCACATTTTTTTGTGAACACGATGCCAGTTTCAAGCGAACACTGTCTTTTCAGGCAAGTCGTTAACTGCATATTACCTGAAAAATATTCATACGGATATTTTTCAACTGATTCATTTCGTGTATCATGGGAGCCGGACTTGTTCCGGCTCTTCTCTTTGGTTCGCCGAGACACAAACCGATTAACACAAACCTGTATCTAAATGCATAAGCGGAGAAATACCCATGCCCACTCAGCTTCTTTCAAAAATTGACAATATGAAAGACGCAGCCCTCGACCTCCATACCAAGCTGGTTGCCATTCCCGCCATCGGTCCCACCAATAATGGAACCGGTGAAAAAGCAAAAGCTGATTTCCTGACCGAATATCTCAAGGAAAACGGCTTCGGTGAAATAAAATCATATAATGCTCCGGATGATCGAGTCGAGTGCGGATACAGACCGAATCTGGTTACCGTAATCCCCGGACAAGACAGCTCCAGAACACTCTGGATCATATCCCACATGGATGTTGTGCCTGTTGGCGACCTCAGCCTCTGGGACACCGATCCTTTCAAATTGGTACAGGACGGAGACACCCTTTACGGGCGGGGAGTTGAAGACAACCATCAGGGACTGGTCAGCTCCGTAATGGCAGCCAAAGCCCTTATGGACTCAGGCATGACTCCGGGCATCAATCTCGGGCTCATCTTCGTTTCCGATGAAGAAACAGGCTCCCACTACGGGCTTGAGTACATGGTCAAGGAACACGGGGACCTTTTCAAGAAGAATGACCTTTTCCTGGTTCCAGACTCTGGAGAACCGGACTCAAAACTTGTTGAAATAGCAGAAAAATCTTCAATCTGGTTCAAAGTTACCGTTGAGGGCAAGCAGTGTCATGCCTCTACACCGGAACAGGGCGTAAACTCCCTCGTGGCTGCAGCTGCGATGATCATGGAAGTTCCGGACCTGAAATACCATTTTGACGAAGAAGACGAACTTTTCTCCCCGCCCTACTCCACCTTCGAACCGACCAAGAAAGAAGCCAACGTCGAGAATATCAATACCATTCCGGGTAAAGATATATTTTACATCGACTGCCGCATCCTGCCCAGCTACGACCTTCAGGAAGTGATTGACCAGGTCAAAGGAATGGCTCTGTATGTAGCTGAAGAGTACGATGTAAAAGTTTCTGTGGATATTGAAAGTAAAAGTCAGGCTGCTCCGCCCACTCCAGCTGATGCCGAAATAGTGGAAAAAGTAGTTTTCGCAGTCAAAGAAGTTTACGGTGTGGATGCCGAGCCCGGCGGAATCGGTGGCGGTACAGTCGCCAAGCATCTGCGAGTCCTTGGATATCAAACAGTTGTCTGGTCCACCCTGCTTCATCAGGCTCATCAGCCTAACGAAAAAGGATCGATCAGCAATACCCTGAACGACGCAAAAGTAATGGCACTTCTGCCTTTTTAAGGCTTCGGCAAGCCTGCCGACGCCCCCTCCGGGGCGCCAGAGAAACTTTTAATAGTTCTATTGATTACTACCTCCTTAAGTCTTGCCTTAGCAAAGATGAATAGGGAGGTAGGTATTAAGTCCACAACAAATTTAATAAGCCCTCTCAGCGAAGCCCGATAAAAAATTTTGAAGGGAGAGTCCAGAAAGGGAAACTTTTCCAAAAAGTTTCCCTTTCTGGCCGCCGGAGGCATCTCAGACCATGATCAGAAAAGAACCTCCGCCGAGTAAATTCGATCTTATAGTTGCAGGTGCAGGCCATGCCGGTTGTGAAGCTGCCATGGCTGCTGCCAATCTGGGCCTGAAAACCCTGCTTTTGACCATCAATGTGGACCGCATCGGACATTTGTCCTGCAATCCGGCTATCGGCGGACTTGCCAAAGGACACATGGTCAAAGAGATTGATGCATTGGGGGGCTACATGGGGCTCTGGTCCGATAAGGCCGGAATCCAGTTCCGTATTTTAAATACCCGTAAAGGACCGGCGGTTCGTGCCAGCCGTGCCCAGATGGACCGCAATGAATACATGCGTGTGGTTCAAAAGGATATATTCTCGCAGGAAAATCTCTGGGTCCGGCAGGATATTGCCGAATCCCTGATCATTGAGGACGGCAAAGCCGCAGGAGTTGTTACCCGGATCGGCGAACAATTCCATTCCCGTGCCGTGATGCTGACCACCGGAACATTTCTGCAGGGCTTAATCCACATCGGGCTGGAAAATTTCAGCGGCGGACGCATGGGCGACCCAGCTTCTGTCGGCATGTCCAAAAGCCTTAAAGAGGCGGGACTGACTCTGGGACGCCTCAAAACCGGAACAACTCCCCGGTTGCTTAAAGATTCCATTGATTACGACAAGCTGGAAGAACAGCGCGGAGATGATCCGCCACAGCCATTCAGTTTCCGGACAACTGAAATCAAACTGCCGCAGGTAAGCTGCCACATCACTTATACCAACGAAAAAGCCCACGAAGCAATTCGCAGCGGCTTCGAGCGTTCCCCCATGTTCACCGGGGTGATCAAAGGTACCGGAGCACGCTACTGCCCTTCCATTGAAGACAAGGTTGCCAGGTTCCCGGAAAAGGACCGCCACCAGATTTTTCTTGAGCCTGAAGGTTATGAAAGCCCGGAAGTATACCCCAGCGGCATTCCGACCAGCCTCCCGTTGGACGTGCAGAAACGCATGATTCACTCCATTGAAGGGCTTGAACAGGCTCAGATTGTACGTCCGGGATATGCAATCGAATACGATTTCGTACCGCCCACCCAGCTGTTGCCGACCCTTGAGACCAAAGTGCTCCCCGGCCTGTATCTGGCTGGGCAGATCAACGGAACTTCCGGCTATGAAGAAGCTGCTGCACAGGGACTCTGGGCGGCCTGCAACGCATTCTGCAAGCTCACCGGGCGCGACCCCTTCGTGCTTTCCCGCGATCAGGCTTATATTGCCGTTCTGGTCGATGATCTGGTCACCAAAGGGACTCAGGAACCGTACCGCATGTTCACATCCCGTGCGGAATACAGGCTGCTGCTGCGCGAAGGCAACGCAGACCTGCGCCTAACTGAAATAGGACGAAAACTGGGACTGGTCAAAGATGACCATTGGGCGCTCTATTCTGCCAAGAAGAAAGGTTTGGATGAAGTTCTGGAATTGATAAATTCTATCCGCATAAGACCTGATCAGCCCACACGAGAAATCATCGGCAAAATAGGTGGAACCGCTCCCAACAAATCTGTCCCCCTTGCAGCTTTGCTGCGCCAGCCGGAACTTTCCATAGCAGACATGACCCACTTCAAACCTGAAATTGAAGGATATGCGGAAGACATCCTTGCTGAAGCTGAAACCCAGATCAAGTATGAAGGCTACCTTGTACGTCAACAGGAATTAGTTGAAAAATTCCGCAAAATGGAATCGGTAACTATCCCTGATTCCATTGATTATTCTGAAGTAGCCGGACTCACGCGTGAAGGAGTTGAAAAACTGACAGAAGTACGACCCTTGACCCTTGGGCAAGCCAGCAGAATTTCAGGAATTACTCCGGCAGCTGTTTCCTCCATTGAAATTCACCTTAAAAAAATCGGAGCCATATAAACCGAAGCCATCGGGTTAAAGCATTTACTTTTCAAAAGAATAAAAAAAAAGTATCATAAAAAAAATGCTTTAACATTTAGCAAGGCTATAGCAGATGGCGGTAGATCAGGAATTTTTATATAAGACCCTGCGCGGGTTCGGAGATACGGGTCTCCCCCAGCAAACAGTCAACATGCTGATTGTTGTTGGATTTTGTGTCGTAGCTATTGTGGCGGCAGTGCTCTGGTACAACAACAAGGAACTGAAAAAAAGACTGACCTCGGTACCGACAAGCTGGATTACGGACAAAAGTCAGCTTGAAAAAATCTTTGAAACAGCTCTGGTATACCGTTCGAAAATAGATTTAAGTTTCCATTCCACATCAGAAAAAAGACGCACAATTGCTTGCGCCATAGAAGACGTCGCCGACAGCCTTATACTTGAAATACCGGCAACAGGTAAGGTCGGTAAATCATGGGTGGGGCGAGAGGTGACAGGTTTTTTCCATGTACCGGCCAAACAGGCGGGCATGATAATTTTCTATAACTTCAACTCGGTAATAACTGAAATAAAGACCAAAGGTTCTCAATACTACACCCTGATTATCGATTTTCCCAAATATATCGAGCAAACCCAGAAACGCGAATTCCTCAGGGTTTCGCCGCCCTCCCGGAACTATGATTACGTAAACGTAATCCCGGATACCAAACAAGGTATGGCCGCAGGACTGAAATTCATAGCCACCAATGGCGAATACGCCCCCGGTTATATGGGCGGCAAAGACGCGAATGTCTTTCTTGCCGATATTTCCGGTGGAGGACTCTCTCTTGAACTGAGCCAGATGTCCTCAAAAAAAGCCTCCCAATTCAAGTTGAAAAAAGGACAGAATTTTTTAGTCCTGCTAAGTCTTGTTGATTTCGGCAACAAAGGCATTATTCGCTACCTTTTTGTTACCAAAGTCAGAAGGGTCTTCATAGATCCTACTCAGGGTCGGGCACAGCTGGGCCTTTCATATGAAGCACAATTTATGGGTTTTACTGAAGACACTAAAAAGCCCAAATGGGAACGGGTCAGCCAAAACGGGTGCCCGGAAATGGATGACTGGACTTACAACCTGTATCTTGAATTGTATAGAGAAGGTAACGATTAATTAAGCCGGTTGACACCGGCATCACATAATCATTAGATATAAAAGTAAATCTGATTCCCAGTTTAAAACATATGTATCAACCATAAAAAGGAGCATTGAATTGGACGACGGTTCTGAAGGCCGATTGTGGGCCAAAATGGTCAATATTTTCAAAAAAACAGACGCCCCCCTTGAAGAGCACATTCTCGAAGCCAGTGAAGACGGTGAAATCAAGGAAGAAGTCGTTTGCATGCTGCTCAATGTCCTTGAACTCAAAGACACTGAAGCAAGCGAAATCATGATTCCCCGCACGGATATGATCGGTGTTGAGATAGACAGCGGACTTGCTGAAGTTGCAAAACAGATCATTGAACACGGACATTCACGCATCCCTGTCTTTCACGATTCCAAGGATAAAATCGTAGGCATTATTCACGCGAAAGACATTATCGCCCCCCTGCTTCACGGCAAGACCGATACTCCGCTTGACGCAATAATGCGGAAACCTTTCTTCGTGTCCGAAAACATTAAAGTAAAATCCCTGCTCAAGGAATTTCAGACCGGACGGATTCATATGGCTATCCTGCAGGACGAATACGGAGGAACCTCCGGCATGCTGACCATGGAAGACGTGCTGGAAGAAATCGTCGGTGATATTTCTGATGAACATGATGCTGACCGTCCTTCGGACTTCAAAGTGCTGGATAGCGGCAAATTCCTGATTTCAGGCAGAGTTCCCCTGACCGAAGTTTCAGAAAAATTAAACCTTACTCTGGATTCAGAACATGTGGAATCCATAGGCGGTTACATTTCCGAACTGACCGGACGGATCCCTCATGTTGGGGAATTCATTAATATTTCAGGCTACAAATTCACAGTCCACGAAGGAGATGCCAAACAGATTATCTCCATCCTGATAGACCCTCCCACTGGAAATTAGAATGCACCCAGCTGTTCCGATCATTATTGCACTGTTTTCGGCTGGAATCGGTTATGCCAATCCCCTGCTTCATTTACCTGCTGCAATCCTCGCATTTCCGCTGGCTCTCGGCTTCATCGCCATTTCAGCAGAATCACCACGCAAGGCATTGAAAAGAGGCTGGATTGCAGGATCTCTGGCCGCTATGGCCTGCATGTACTGGATAGCATATCCAGTAGGTGTATATGGAGGACTGCCGTGGGCTCTTGCGATACCCTGCCCAGTTCTTGTGGGTATGATTGTGGGTGCATACTACGCACTATACACATACATACTTCACCATGCGGCGAGGACTTTACCGCCTTTTGCGCTCTGTATTTTCAGCGGTCTGCTCTGGACCACCATGGAAACGGCGCAGGGAGTGCTGCTCAGCGGCTACCCCTGGATGACTCTCTCTTCCGCTCTGGCCTTCAGGCCGGAATGGATTCAAGGGGCCGCTTTTATCGGTGCTTACGGACTTTCCGGGCTGCTGGTTTCCGTGGCAACAGCCATTCTGGTCTGGAAAATATCAAACCCGGTCAAAATCTGGGCTGTAGCGGTAGTTGCATTGATCATCATCCTCGGAGGTGTTCGCACTACCCCGCAACAGTTCACCTATCTTGAAAAAACCGGAGAGACATCCATCGGTATAGTTCAAGGCAATATTAATCAGGCCAGAAAATGGGATGCCAAATACAAAAAAACTACCTTTGAAAAATACCTGAACCTGAGCCGAAAGATTACAGACAACAGCGACCTCGTTGTCTGGCCGGAAACAGCCATGCCATTCTATTTACAGGATAGAGGGATCATGCGTGCGGAACTCGTTAATTTCGCAACTGAAACAAAAACTCCGATCCTGACAGGTGCACCCGGTTACGTAATGCACAGCAAGGGAGACTTTTCCCTGTACAACCGGGCCTTTCTTATCTCTCCAGACAAAATAGACATGGACTGGTATGACAAATCGCATCTGGTCCCATTTGGCGAATATATTCCGTTTAAGGAATTCCTGCCCCTGGGGAAACTGGTGCAGGGAGCAGGAGATTTCCTGCCCGGATCAGACGCTTCTCCGCTGCAAAGTGGTGACCTTGCTATGGGTATGCTCATTTGTTATGAAGGTATTTTCCCCGAACTGGCGCAAGAACGGGTGGAAAAAGGAGCAAACCTACTGATAAACATCAGCAATGATGCATGGTACGGCAAAACTTCCGCTCCCCTTCAGCACCTGAATCTGGTTACAATGAGGGCAGTTGAACAGGGGCGTTACATGATCAGGGGGACAAATACCGGCGTTTCAGCGTGCATTGATCCGCTGGGACGGGTCAGCCATGCCACTGGGCTGTTTGTCGATGCGGCAGTAGCAGTGAAAGCCGAACTTATGAACGGTGAGACTTTCTACCATGCAAACTATACAGCTGTAACTAGCACCCCGCTGGTGCTGACCCTGCTCTTTTCAGTATGGATAATCATAACCTGCCGCAAAAATTCGGCAGGAATTAAAATATAAAGGAACTATACCAACACATGCTTCAATTTTCAGACCTCAAATCCAAGGCTTTAACCAGTATTGAAAAATTTCAATCCCTTTGGGGGCGTCTTTGACCACGCACAGAGCAAGGAAAGACTGGAAGAAATAGAACACGACCTGAGCAAGCCCGGAGCATGGGACAAACCGGACGCACTTACTCCGGTTCTGCGCGAAAAAGCCATGCTTGAAGAGAAGGTCTCCTCATACGATGCCCTTTCCGCCAGCAAAAATGATGTTGAAGAGTGGCTTATGATGGCTTCAGAAGAACAGGATCAGGAAATCCTTGAAGCCCTTTTTGAAAATGTTGAAAAACTGGCCAGCCTGGTAGAACAGACCGAACTAGCAGCACTGCTTTCCGGACCGGAAGACAAAAGCACTGCCATTCTTGAAATTCACCCCGGTGCGGGAGGAATAGAATCGCAAGACTGGGCTGAGATGCTCTTACGCATGTATCTGCGCTGGGCAGACAAAAGAAACTGGAAGACCAGCTACCTTGATTACCAGCCTGACGACGAAGCCGGGATTAAAAGTGTAACCCTGCGGGTTGAAGGGCTCTACGCATACGGTTTTCTTAAAGGTGAAGCCGGAATTCATCGCCTGATCCGCATATCTCCTTTTGATGCCTCCGGGAGAAGGCATACCTCTTTCGCCTCTGTGGATGTTTATCCGGAAATTTCACAGGACATTGAGATTGAAGTCAAAGACGACGACATCCGTGTTGATGTGTTCCGGGCAAGCGGTCCCGGTGGGCAGCATGTCAACAAGACCAACTCTGCAGTTCGCATAACCCACCTGCCCACAAATATTGTTGTTCAATGCCAGAATGAAAAATCGCAGCTGAAAAACAAAGAAACCGCAATGAAGGTCCTCAAGTCCCGGCTCTACGAACAGGAACTGAAGAGGCAGGAAGAAAGCAAAAAAGCTGACTACGCCACCAAAGATTCCATCGGATTCGGCAGTCAGATCAGAACATATACTCTGCAACCTTACCGGCTGGTCAAAGATCATCGCTGCGGAGCCGAAGACGGCAACGTCGAGGCGGTTCTTGACGGTGAACTCGACGGGCTGATCAGAAAATTCATGCTTGACGCATACGGCGGAGAAAATGAACGCTGAGTACATCGCTGAAAATGAAGCCAGCCTTCTGGAAGAACTTCTTTCCGTGCGGGATAAATTCTGCAATGAGAAAGAAGTCTGCCACTCACATGAATGTCCAGAAGGACTGGCCGTATTACGGCTCTGTCCGGGCATGACCTTGAAGGCATGGGAAATCCTATCGGAACGGCACGGCCTGAACGACTGGCTGACTATGCCACTTGACCGGAACATGGCTCCACACCTGAGCCATATTCAATCCGTGCTGCAAGAGCTTTCCTACAAAACCGAACACGACCCCCTGACCGGACTTTCCAATCGCAGGGTCTTTGAAAGGACACTAGATCAGGAAATTGAAAGATCCAGACGGAACAAAACACCTGTAAGCCTCGCCATACTTGATCTGGATAATTTCAAGCAGGTCAACGACACATGGGGCCATCTCAAAGGTGACGAAGTTCTCATCGACTTTGCAGACCTGCTGGCCCAGAATTCAAGACGTTACGATCTTGTAGCCCGCATCGGCGGCGAAGAGTTTGCGATAATTTTCTCCGGTGTCGGACTGATTAAATCCCAGCAATTACTGGAAAGGCTTCTAGCCAAAGTCCGGGACCTGAGCTTCTCCATACCGGGAACCACTGAGAGATTTTCAGTGACCTGCTCTGCCGGAGTATCCTGCTTCAAAGGCATGGTGGATATTCAAATGCATGAACTGATAAACAAAGCGGACAAAGCTCTTTACGAGGCAAAAGAATCCGGTAAAGATCGGATTCACACTGCCGATATTCTGGACTTTGAATCTGTGACCAAGGAATCCCTTGTTCATGCCAATGAAAAAAAATTCTTGTTCACAGGCAACTGATTCCTTGCTCTCAATATTTTTTAAATTTTAATATAATTAATTCATCATGTTATACGATGAAGGAAAAGATAAGACATGATCAATGCCAACAAAACATTAAGCCTTGCTATCATGAGCGGTAAGGGCGGAGTCGGAAAAACCAACCTTTCCCTTAATCTTTCCTATGCCCTGAACGCAGGCGGTAACAGCCTGCTGCTTATGGACTGCGACCTCGGGCTGGCTAACCTTGACGTACTGCTGGGGATCTCCCCGGAATCAAACATGCAGGACCTGCTGACCAGCGGAGCCAAACCTTCCGATATCGTAATTCCCATTGAAAAAGGCAAAAATTTTGACATCCTGCCCGCAGCATCCGGCGTTCCCGAACTGGTGGAAATGGATGAAGACATGCAGGATCTGTTGTTCAGTAAAATTACCAAGTTGGTAGGCAGTTACCAGTATCTGGTCCTAGATCTTGGCGCCGGAATTAACGGTACAGTTATGTCTTTTGCTTCCATGACCCAGATGCGGATAGTGGTTATCACTCCTGAACCGACCTCGCTCACTGACAGCTATGCCCTGATTAAAGTTCTGCACTCTAAGCATAATGTCAGTGATTTCAACGTAATAGTAAACCAGGCAACAAATGAAAAAGAAGCGCGGAATACTTTTGAGCGCCTCAATATGGCCTGCGAAAAATTTCTTAATATTAAGTTGAAAAATATGGGGTATGTGCGCTATGATCCCACGGTAACTGAAGCTGTAAGGCGGCAGATTCCTTTTATTAAGTTTGCACCAAAATCTGATGCCAGCCGGGATATCCTGAATATTGCGGTTAAAATTCAGAAGATCAGGATGGAAAATATGGGCAGACTAGGTGAAAGACCTGTCATGAAAAAATTTCCGACACTGGCAGACTAAATATGCTTGACGAAAAGGGTAACTTTTCGGCATAGTTGTATTAGAAGTAGTAAAACACTGACTTGTCACACTCAACACGATTTGGGAGAGGACATGAACAAAAGCGAACTGATCAAGAATCTTGCGGAAGAAAAAGGACTCCATGTAGATGAATCTGCTGAAATTGTAGATGCATTTGTCGATGCCATCAAAGAAGCGCTTGTTCGCGGCGACAGAGTTGAAATCCGAGGATTCGGCAGCTTTAAAATGAAAGAATACAAAGGCTATACCGGCCGCAACCCCAAAACTGGTGCGGTAGTAGATGTAACCCCTAAAAAACTTCCTTTCTTCCGGCCCGGTAAAGAACTGAAGGAATATTTGAACGGTTAATGCGGCTTTTCATACTTGTCTTTTTCATCCTTGCCAGCATGGGAACTTCAATAGCCCATGCTGGCAAGGATGTGCTGTTGTCTATTGCCGACACTGCTAATACATTCGGTACTGTAAACCCCTGCCCTACCTGAGGACACAAAACCCTTGGTGGACTGGCCCGGCGGGCCGGTTATTTTCAGGATTTGCGGGAAGCACAGAAACACGATGTCCTTATTTTAGGCGGTGCATTTGAATTTCTGCCGACCTCCGGCGATAAAATTTCCAATAAAAAACGAATTGCGCTGCCTAGGGCTTTCCAAATCATTAATTATGATTTAGGAATTTTAAGCCCTAATGAAATGGTTTTTCTGCAAAATTCACCTAGTGGAATTCTGAAAAACTGGATCGATTGCAAGGAAGCACAGGTGCAATTCAAGCCTCTTGCTAATGGCAAAAAGGCAGCAATAATCGTACTTCCTTACCTTGAAAAAGGAACCGACACAATTTCCCCTGATCTTATTGATAAATGCGCCACACTGATTAAAGAGAACAGGGAAAAAGCGGATCTGGTAATTGCCATGAGTTCATGGGGTTACTTTAGGGAAAAGAAATTTCTCGCCAACCCGGTTATTGGCGAGACTCCACCGGATATTCTTCTGGGGAGTGGGGACGGACCGGGAATGTCCGGCAATCTTGCCGCTAATGGCAAGACGTTGTGGGTTCGCAGCTACCCGACCGGGAAAGCGGTTAACAGGATTGATATTCTGCAATGGCCGGAAAGATCAAACGACTTTAAATGGTCTTCCGGACAGAATGTGAAGTGGTTCCTGCAAACCCTGACCGACAAGCTCCGTGAAGAGCCTGAGGTCGCAAAGCTGCTCAATGGTATTTCGGACGATAAGTAAATTAAATTTGGAGGCTTAAAAATGACATTCCAAGGAGCATTCACTGCTCTGGTCACTCCGTTCAAGGACGGAGAGATTGATCAGGACGCATTCCGCGAACTGATCGAGTGGCAGATTGAACAGGGGATCGACGGTCTTGTACCCTGCGGTACTACCGGCGAAGCGGCAACAATGACCCATGACGAACAAGGTGAGGTTATTAGAATCTGTGTCGAGCAGGCCAAGGGACGTGTCCCGGTCATCGCCGGCGCGGGTTCCAACAATACTAAAGAAGCCGTAAACCTGACTAAGCTTGCTAAACAGGCAGGCGCTGATGCCGCCCTCCAGATAACCCCTTACTACAACAAACCGACTCCTGCGGGCTTGCTGGCGCATTTCAAAGCCCTTTCCGCTGAGGCTTCAATGCCCTTCATCCTTTACAATGTACCCGGAAGAACAGGCCTTAATGCCCTGCCGGAAACGATCGCCATGATCGCGAATGAAGTTTCCGATGTGATCGGTGTAAAGGAAGCGACAGCAAATCTTGGACAAGTCTCAGATGTAATAGAAATGTGTCCTGAAGGCTTTACAGTTCTGTCAGGTGATGATTTCACGGTACTGCCTTTGCTTTCACTTGGCGGGCACGGCGTAATTTCCGTTGTTTCCAACATTGTACCCAAAATGATGTCCGACATGTGTGCTGCTTTTAAAGCCGGAGAACTGAAAAAGGCTCAGGAACTGCACTTCAAAATGCAGCCCTTGAACCGGGTTATGTTTGTTGAAACCAACCCCATCCCGGTTAAAACAGCACTGGGCATGATGGGCAGATTAGAAACTTCATTCAGGCTGCCGCTGGTTCCGCTTATGGACGGAAGCAAGGTAAAGCTTGAAGCACAGCTCAAAGCAAGCGGCCTGATCTAGACTGCTCTTAGCAATACAATTGTAAAATCCCCGCACGGTTTTCCGTGCGGGGATTTTTTTTTCACACCATACGTTTTGAAATGAATAAACGTTTTCAACAAAATATCAGAAAGCCTCATCCAGCGTATTTATGCCTTTATTTGAATACTTCAGGAGTATACCCTTTCGGAAGATGGGCTGTTCCTTTGGTAACAGGAATACCTGATTCTGCTGCCGCTTTTCCAGCCAACTCATCTATTTTATCGCAGAATCCATTTCCAAGCTTCCAGCCGTCCTGTTCTTTTTTAGAAAAAGAACAAGTAACAACATGTACAGATTCAGCACCTTTGGCTTTTAAAATTTTGACCATATCCGTAAAATTATCTCCCGGACAACGGCAGGTAAAGACTCCCGTCAAATTGCATTCATCATAATTACTAAAGCCCTGCACGGTTTGGTCATGAGATTTAATACAACTAGTCAGCGGGCATTTAGTTTCATTCTTTTCACATCTAATAATTCCGATTTTAGGCATGCGTCACTCTCCCGGACTTAAGATCTGCGGCCCATTCCGCCGCCTCCCATGCCACGGCCTCCACCGCCCATACCACGTCCTCCTCCGCCCATTCCCATTCCACGTCCTGT
Organism: Maridesulfovibrio sp.; assembly: GCF_963678865.1. Lineage (NCBI taxonomy): Bacteria > Pseudomonadati > Thermodesulfobacteriota > Desulfovibrionia > Desulfovibrionales > Desulfovibrionaceae > Maridesulfovibrio > Maridesulfovibrio sp. The sequence continues at coordinate 819,900 of NZ_OY787459.1, forward strand.
TCCGCCCATACGGCGGCAACCACCGCCAGAACGGCTCAAGCTTTGCGGAGAACGCTTAAGATCAGCTACCGGCTGCCCTTCACTGCAAAACTCGGATAAATAATTTTCTGCCAATTCACGCACAGTACCCGAATTCACGGTAACCATCTCAATACTGCCAGCCCGTAAAGCCTCTTCAGCCTTAGGACCAAAAGTACCGGAAATTGCGACATTCACACCTTGATCGGCAAGCAATTGCGCGGTCTGTATACCAGCGCCCTGTGAAAGTTGGCTGTTCCCGCCATTATCAACAAAATGATTTTCCCCGGTTTCACTGTTAAAAACAACAAAACCTGAGGCCCTGCCAAAACGAGGTTCAAACGGGCTATCCAAATTAGAATTATTTGCACTTACAGCGATAAGCATAATGCCTCCTGTTCTGAAATTAATTATTCTTTTCAATTATAACTGCATAAAAGAGGCCAACATAATCAGTACTGTAATATCAATCAATTAAGCAAAAACAACAAAATCCTTTGGCTAGAATCGAGCCTAAAGCGCAACAAAAAAGGACGCATTTTGCGCCCTACAAAAACAGATCAATTGCCATTGGAACTGACTGTTATAAAATTACGCCACCTCTATGTGGCAGCTTAAATGGGAATGAGGTTAATGTTTTTTATGAATGAAAAAAATCAACAGGGAAGGGAGCCCTTATGACGTAAGTACATGGGGTTCCCTTCCCTGAGGTCGTCAAAAACGACTAAAGATTCTTAATAACGGCTTCGCCCATTTCAGTGCAGCCTACAAGCTTGCCACCCTCATCCATAATATCTCCGGTGCGGAGACCTTCGGAAAGGGTCTTTTCAACTGCGGCTTCAATACAATCAGCTTCTTCAGCCATGTTAAAGGAGTAACGCAGCATCATGGCGATGGACAGAATGGTAGCCAGCGGGTTGGCCTTGTTTTCGCCAGCGATGTCCGGTGCGGAACCGTGGATGGGCTCGAACAGTCCGGGGTTCGATGCTCCGAGAGATGCGGAAGGAAGCATGCCGATGGAACCGGTGATAACGGAAGCTTCGTCGGAAAGGATATCGCCGAACAGGTTTCCAGTTACAATAACATCAAACTGGGAAGGATCGCGCACCAGCTGCATAGCGGCGTTATCCACATACATGTGGCTCAGTTCAACATCGGGGTAATCTTTGGATACTTCAATTACGATTTCACGCCATACACGAGAGACATCAAGCACGTTAGCCTTGTCTACAGAGCAAAGACGCTTTTTACGTTTCTGGGCAGCTTCGAAAGCAACTTTGGCGATACGTCTTACTTCGTGTTCGTAGTAAACCATGGTGTTGTAGCCCATGCGTTCACCGTCTTCTTCTTTGGTGCCGCGGGGTTCACCGAAATAGATACCACCGGTAAGTTCACGGACAACCATGATGTCGATACCGTTAGCAACAATATCGGGACGCAGAAAACAGGCATCCTTCAGCTGCGGAAACAACGCTGCAGGACGAAGGTTTGCGAACAGGGAAAGTTCCTTACGGATGCCGAGCAAACCTCTCTCAGGACGGATTGCAGGATCAATGGTATCCCATTTGGGACCGCCGACCGCACCGAGAAGTACTGCGTCAGACTCCTTACAAGCCTTTACGGTCTCATCAGGAAGCGGAACACCGGTAGCGTCGATAGCTGCACCGCCGATCAGGGCTTCGGTTGTTTCAAATTTATGACCGAACTTTTCGCCGATGATGTTCAGGACCTTAACGCCCTGAGCCATGATTTCCGGCCCGATACCATCACCGGGCATTACGCATATTTTCATTTTTAAAATCCTATTTGGATGCGCTTCGCGCTATTTTAAAATTATTTAACCCGCGGCCATAGAAATTTTTTAAAATTTCTATGGCCGTTTCAAAAACTTTTATTAAGTTCAACTGCCGGGACGCTAGGGGTAAGACCTAACACAACGGCCTAACTTACATCGAAGAAATTGACTATTTTGCGAGACGATCTTTAACGTATTCTACCAGTCCACCACAATCGAGGATACCCTTCATGAACGGAGGAACCGGGGCACAGGTAATAGTTTCACCTGTGGTTACATTCTTGATTTCGCCTTTTTCTGCGTCAACTTCAAGCTGGTCACCATCACCCAGTTTTGCAAAATCATCCCCTACTTCGAGGAGAATGAGGCCCATATTGAAACCGTTACGGTAGAATATACGTGCGAAGCTCTTGGCTACTACGACCGGAATTCCGGCACCGAGAATAGAGATAGGTGCGTGTTCACGGGAAGAACCGCAACCGAAGTTCTCATCAGCGACCATGATATCGTTCTTTTTAACACGTTTGATCCAGCCTTCTTCAAGACCTTCCATGCAATTCGCACCGAGTTCATCAGGGTCGGTGGTGACCAAAAAACGGGCCGGGATAATGGCATCAGTATCAATGTGCGCCCCGACTCTATGTGCAGTACCTTTGATAGACATATTTAAATTCTCCTTGGGGAAAAACACTCCCCGCTAGAAACATGAATTAACTAATTTTGCACAATTCAATAAATATCTCGGCGAAACCTTACTAAAAAGTTTTAGGATTCTTAAACCCTTTTTCAAAAGGGTTTAAGCCGCCGGCGGCAAAATCAAATCATTCTTCAACACGCGTAGCGCATCAACTTAAAGAGCTTCAGGATCAGTGATGATACCAGTGATAGCAGAAGCTGCTGCTACTGCGGGGTTGGAGAGAAAAACTTCACTCTCAAGACTGCCCATACGACCCTTGAAGTTACGGTTGGTGGTAGCTATTGCTCTTTCACCACCTGCGAGGATACCCATATGTCCGCCGAGACAAGGACCACAGGTTGCGGGTCCAACAATTGCGCCGGAATCCATAAAGATTTCAATCAAACCTTCGCGCAGAGCCTGCTTCCAGATATTCGGGGTAGCGGGCAGAACGATAAGACGCACATTCTTGTCAGCTTTGCGGCCTTTAAGTACTGCGGCAGCTTCGCGAAGATCTTCGATACGTCCATTAGTACAGGAACCGATGACGGCCTGATGAATCTTCATATCTTTTACTTCGTCAACGGGCTTAACGTTATCTGGCAGATGCGGGCAGGCAACCTGCGGTTTCATGCCGGTTACATCGATTTTGACTACGCGCTCATAATTTGCGCCTTCATCAGCACGCAATTCAACGTCGCCGGTACGGCCTGCTGCCTTGCAATATTCGAGTGTCTTGGCATCAACCGGGAACAGACCGACCTTACCGCCTGCTTCAATAGCCATATTGGCCATAGTCATACGGCCTTCGATGGAAAGGTTATCCACAACGGAACCGCTGAACTCGAGAGCTTTATAGAGAGCACCGGAAACACCGATAGTACCGATGAGATTGAGGATGTAATCCTTGGCACCCAGAAATTTACCGGGAGTACCTTCGATTTCAACTTTAATGGTCGGAGGGACTTTGAACCAAGTTTCACCGAGGGCCATACCGCCGGCAATGTCAGTGGAGCCCATTCCGGTGGCAAATGCACCGAGGCCGCCGTAAGTACAGGTATGGGAATCGGCACCGATTACGATATCGGAAGGGCCAACGAGTCCCAGCTCAGGCAGAAGTGCGTGCTCAACACCGACTTCGCCGCCTTCATAATAATGAGTGATGTTCTTTTCATGAGCAAATTCGCGGACAACTTTTACCTGCTCAGCAGAATCAATATCCTTGTTGGGGGTAAAGTGGTCACAGACGAGTGCAACTTTATCCTTATCAAAGACCTGATCAGCACCCATGGCCCTAAAAGATTTAATGGCGAGCGGAGCGGTGATATCGTTGGCCAGCACCATGGAAACATTGCAGCGGACAATCTGGCCCGGCTCATTGACTGTTTCATCAGTATGAGCCTGTAAAATTTTCTCAGCTAAAGTTTTAGGCATTATTTTTCTCCTGTTTCATGCGTTCAACCCGGTTAATGGCGTTGATATAAGCTTTGGCACTGGCGACGATGATATCTTCGTCAGAACCTCGCCCGATTGATTTCACACCGTTATCGGTAATATGGACCGTAACCGCACCCTGCGCATCAGTTCCGCCGGTTACCGCGTTTACGGAATAAAGTTCCAGTTTAGGCTCTCTGCTAACCATTTTATTGATGGTTGAGAATACGGCATTGATCGGACCGTCCCCAAAACCTACTTCCTGCATGGTTTCCGGATTTTCGCTATCCTTGCTGTAGTCCTCCAGCACGATTGCAGCATGCGGAGAGACTCCGGCAGTACCGGAAAATACGGAAAGAGCCTTAACCCGGTAGAGGTCATGGATACGATAAGCCTCTTCCAAGACGAGAGCTTCAACGTCCTCATCAAAAATTTCTTCTTTCTTATCAGCCAGAGCTTTAACCGCCGCAAATACGCGTGCGATCTGATCTTCATCCAGCTGATACCCCATTTCCTTGAGTTTGGCGCCCAACGCGTTACGGCCAGAATGCTTGCCGATAACAATTGAAGTACCCTTCTTACCGATGGATTCAGGGGTCATGATCTCATAGGTCTGGCGGTTCTTGAGCATGCCATCCTGATGGATACCTGATTCATGAGCAAAGGCGTTGGCACCGACAATTGCCTTATACGGAGATATGGGCTGGCCGATGGTGTTTGCCAATCTTCGGCAGGAAGGGAACAGTTCCTCGGTAACGATGGAAGTCTCGACATCATAGTAATCCTTGCGGGTATGCAGGGCCATGATCACTTCTTCCAAAGCGGCATTACCTGCCCGTTCACCGATACCGGAGAGGGTTACTTCCGCCTGACGCGCCCCTGCTCTGATGGCGGCCAAAGAGTTGGCACAAGCCAGGCCGAGGTCATTATGGCAGTGAACACTGAATATCGCTTTATCGCTGTTAGGAACTTCCTTGATCAGGTACTCAATCAATTTTCCGAATTCTTCAGGCTGGGCATAACCAACAGTATCAGGGATGTTGATGGTGGTAGCACCTTCATCAATTACGGCTTCGACAACCTGTGCGAGAAAGTCCCAGCGGGAACGGGAAGCATCCTCAGCGGAAAACTCAACGTTGGGGGTCAGGGATACGGCATGGCGCACAGCCTTGCGTGCCATTTCAAGAATTTCTTCCGGCTCCTTGTTGAACTTATGCTTCATATGGATATCGGAAGTAGCAATAAAAGTATGAATCCTTGGATTCTTAGCATATTTGACTGCTTCATAAGCACGGTCAATATCTGCTTTCAGAGCCCGGCAAAGCCCGGCAACCTGAATATCACCAACTGATTTTGCTATTGCGGACACCGCCTCAAAATCACCCTGACTTGCAGCGGGGAATCCGGCTTCAATAATGTCCACGCCGAGTTTTTCCAGCTGCCGGGCCATGGTAATTTTCTCAGCCATGTTCATGGTTGCACCGGGGGATTGTTCGCCATCACGCAAAGTAGTATCAAAAATATAAACTTTATCAGACATTTATTTATCTCCTGAAAGGAACTGCAGAAACAGAACATTCGCAGTTTATAATAATTCTTGGGAATAAAACAGTGAAACAGGTTAAACTACCGAGTAATTTACCGTCCCCTAAAGAATTTTGGTACCGTATAAGCTTTTCCGGATGTAGCTGTAGGGCTACCTTAAAAAAAGCTTATGACAATTCTTTGGAGGACTTTCCTAGTAGCTTATTGCTTCTGCGGGATAGAACGAAAATGGTGTAAATAGGACCGGAAATAATATATCCGGCAAAGATCATGAAGCCCAAAAACTTGGGCTGAGAGGCAACCATAGTAAAAAGCGCAATTACGGTTACCATAGAGCTGAAAGGATGAGCTTTGAACATTCCGATTTCTTTGAAAGAATTATAACGAATGTTGCTCACCATCAGAAAAGCGAGGCAATATACAAGCACCAGAGTGAACATAGGCAGAACACTCTGTGCAATATTTTCAGGAAGATAAGGGGTAAACAGGATCAACGTTGCCAAGGTACAGCCTGCCGCAGGGATGGGCAGACCTATAAAATGGGCTTTAGAAGTAGTTCCTGCCTGAACATTGAAACGGGCGAGCCTGAGCGCACCGCAAGCCATCAACAAGAAGGCCGCAAGCATGCCCAGTCTTCCGAACTGGTGGAGTTGCCAATGATAAACCATGAACGCAGGAGTAACACCGAAGGCGACCACATCCGCAAGAGAATCGAGCTGCACGCCGAATTCACTGCTGGTACCGGTCAACCGAGCCACTTTCCCGTCGAGACCGTCAAAGAGACAGCTGACCAGAATGGCTACAGCACTCAGTTCGTAAGCACCTTCCACAACCCAGTTCATCGCGAGAAAGCCGCAAAACAGGCTCGACACGGTGAGGAGGTTGGGCAGAATGTATACGCCCTTGTGCTTCGGTATTCTTTTTTCCTTTGCCATGAAAACCACTTAAACCGATTCGGAAATAAATTCCAGTAGAATCGTATTAAATTTTAAACTTAATTTAACCCTGACGGGCGAAAATATTCGAAAAGAAACATATATGTTTCCGTGTTCTGAAGTCAGGTAATACCCCCCTGTCCGGTAAAGGTCAACCCGCGAAATATACTTTTTTTATACGGCGGTATCATGACTCTATGTCTCTTCAATGCCCGCACCGCATAACCTGCCTTAGGATTAATTGAATGCCCACCCAACCAGTTTTCTAATAAGTCCGCAATGAACATAATCCATTGCCCCTCTCACTAGGGCAGGAAATTGATTTGAAAGATCCAACTGATACAGGCCTCACCGCGCAGGGAGTCAGCTATCTGAGTCTCGAAAAAACACGGCGCAATCTCCCGGGTTATTCCCGGATAATACCACCTCCGAGCACAGCTCCCTCTTCTGTATATACAGCCACAATCTGCCCCGGTGTAGGCCGGGAATGCGGCTCAATAAAATCAAATTTTATACTGCTGCCAACCTGCGCGGCCCTTGCGGGTTTTGATCGCTGTCGGTAGCGGGTCTGGATAAAAACAGTTTCAGGCCAACTGTCAAAGCCGACCAGAAAATTAAAACTGTCGGCAACACAGCCTTGGGCATCAAGCTCGTCTCGGGTTCCCACGATGAGCAGGTTGTTCTTCATGTCCTTATCCAGAACATAAAGCGGAGCCTTCCACGCTATCCCCAATCCTCGTCGCTGCCCCTGAGTATACCGCCAGAGTCCTTTATGTTTTCCGACCTTTGAACCATCGGAAAGAATCGCATTTCCCGATCCGGGAAGCTTCACCTTCCGGTCAATCAGGAATTGACGGTAATCATCGTTAGGAACAAAACATATTTCCTGACTTTCCGAGGGCAACGGGATTTCCATCCCGCGCTTCTCCAACTCGGCATAAGTCTGGTCCTTGCTGTGTCTGCCAAGGGGAAAAATCGCATTCAAAACAAAATCCCGCGGCACAAGAGAAAGAAAATAACTTTGATCCTTTCCCATGTCGGCTCCACGGGCCAGAACACGGCCGTATCGTGCATCTTCAGCAATACGCACGTAATGCCCGGTTCCAAGCAATTCCGTACCAAATTCACGTGCCGCATTATTCAGCACGCCGAACTTTATCTCAGGGTTGCAAAGAGCGCATGGATTAGGGGTATTTCCCTTAAGATATTCCTGAACAAACGGCTCAACCACCAAACGGTCAAACTCGGCGGTAAGATCAAAAACATGCAGGGGTACATCCAGCTTCGTGCATGTTTTCTCCAGTCCGGAAACTGCGGCTTCAGCTTTCTTTCTACCTAGAAAACAACCGTGTACCGCCACGATATCCGCCCCACTCTCCTTGAGCAGGACCAGCGAGAGCAGGCTGTCAGCGCCGCCACTTACCGCCATGGCAACCTTGCGCCCGGCAGTAAGTTCCTTCAGTTCAGGATATTCAAACCCTGTTTCCATTACATTCTCCGCGAATTACTTTTTATTTGTAATAGCATCTCAACTGTAATTCTTCTTTCCGATTACAAACTACAGAGCAGCCCTTTAGCCAGCAAGCAAAAAATGAGAAATGCCCGGACACCCCCAACGGGCCTCCGGACAAGTCTCTCACAAGTCAAACCTAATATACAAATCCGGCATCAACCGGAGATTTGTCAATCTTCTTTTTTCGGCTGCGGCAGCACAAGATTCAGAAACACACCGAGGATACCGGCAAGACCGATTCCACCGAGCCTGAACTCATCACCGAGAGGAGTGGGGACAGACATGCCGCCTACCCCGAAAATAACAATCAGAGCCACAATGGAGAGGTTACGCGCTTCCATGAGGTCATCGCCTGCACGAACAAGAGTGTTCATACCCACAACCATGATAGCACCAAAGAGCAGAACCATAATCCCACCCATTACAGGTACGGGGATGGTTGCCAAAAACGCACCGACCTTACCGCAAAAGGCTAAAGCAATAGCGACTATTGAAGCCCAAGTCATAATTGCAGGGTTAAAAGCCTTGGTCAAAGCAACGGCACCGGTAACTTCAGAATAAGTTGTATTCGGCGGTCCACCGACCATTGCAGCCAGAGAAGTGGCCAGCCCGTCGCCCAGCATGGTGTTATGGATACCGGGATCTTTAACGTAGTCCTTATTGGCCACGGAGCTGATTGCCAGAACATCGCCGAAGTGCTCAATTGCAGGTGCAATCGCTACCGGAACAATGAAGAGCACGGCTTCGAGGTTCCACTCAGGAAAAGTAAAGTTGGGCATTGAGAACCATGGAGCAGCCGCCACAGCATCAAAATTAACCAATCCAAGAAACAAAGATACCGCGTACCCTGCTGCAATACCGCATAAGATAGGAATAAGCTTGAGCCAGCCCTTGCCAAGCAGAGAAACCGCAACTGTCACGGCGAGGGAAATCATAGATACAATAAGCGCTGTATCTTCAGGAACCAGAACAGCAGAACCGTCACCAGTTTTACCAACTGCCATAAAAACAGCAACAGGGGCCAGAATAAGACCGATTGTCATAATGACCGGACCGGTAACGACGGGAGGCAGAATCTTTTTCAAAACATCGGTACCACGCCAGCGGATCAGGAAGCTGAGCACGACATAGAAAAGACCTGCAGCGGCAAGACCGCAGAGGGTGGAAGGGATACCCCAAGTCTGCACACCGTAAATGATGGGTGCGATGAAGGCAAAGGAAGAAGCCAGAAACACGGGGATCTTACCTTTTGTTATTACCTGAAAAACCAGTGTACCGGCACCGGCTGTAAAAAGTGCTACGTTGGGATCTAGCCCGGTCAGCAGCGGAACAAGGACTAGAGCGCCGAATGCCACGAAAAGCATCTGCGCTCCGAGGATAACATCTTTTGCCCTGAAGTTATATTCAGTACTGGATATGCTCATTTGTATTCTCCGTAAAAATTTTCCAAAAAAAAGGCACCGTTTGTGGTGCCCTTAAAAACATTTACTTGGTGCCGAATATCTTATCACCCGCGTCTCCGAGACCGGGGAGAATGTATCCTACATCGTTAAGTTTTTCATCAATTGACGCGACATAGATATCAACATCAGGATGAGCGGTGACAATTCTCTCAATCCCTTCGGGAGCTGCAACGAGGAACAGACCTTTAATACTGGTGCAACCGGACTTCTTGAGAAGATCAATTGTTGCCATCAGGGTTCCGCCGGTAGCGAGCATGGGGTCAAGAATAAGAGCTATACGCTCATCAATGTTGCTTGCAAGCTTGACGTAATATTCGACAGGCTGCAAACTCTCTTCGTCACGGTAAAAGCCGACAACACTGACACGGGCACCCGGAACCATGTCCAGAACTCCGTCCATCATACCGAGGCCGGCCCTGAGAATAGGAACTACGGTTATTTTTTTACCCTTGATTTCCTCAACTTCGACTTCACCTGCCCAACCATTAATAGTTTTGGCTTCTGTAGCGAGGTCTTTGGTTGCCTCGTAAGTGAGAAGTCTGGAAATTTCCTGTGCCAGAGCGCGAAAACGGCTGGTGCTGATGCCGTCTTCACGGAGAATGCCGAGCTTGTGTCTTACCAAAGGATGGTCTACCACATGTACCGCCACGGTGCCTCCTTGATCCCATGTTATTTGTTATAAAAATCCGAAAAGTCAAAACTTCGTGTTTTTATAAGACACAGCTTTGACAGTCAAGACAAAAGACAATTATTTTTCATTTAAACCGTAACAACATGGTATTATTGAAAATTATTTAAATGAATCCAACTTCTGAACACGAATATAACCCAATATGGAATAAATTACATGTGTAATAACGAAGATTTTAACGAAAATGAGACACAGCTGCTCTGGACCAGATCAGCAAGTTTTTCTGACCGAAATACCCGGCTGGACAAATTCTGGGGCAGCATGCTGGAAGAAGAAGGAATATCACGGGGCAAGGTAAAGGACTGGATCAAAGCCGGGTTTGCCGAGATCAACGGCAAAGTCTGCAAAAAGCCCAACCAGAAATTAATGGGGAATGAGGAACTTACCCTGAAAGGGGAAGCTGAATTAACCACACTCGTGCCTGAAAAGCTGCCGCTGGATATCATCCATAATGACGGCAGGATTGCTGTAATCAACAAGCCGGCAGGATTGACCACCCACCCTGCCCCGAGCTGCCCTACCGGAACTCTGGTGCACCGGCTTATCCACCACTTTCCGGAAATCCGGGATATGGATGAGTGGCGTCCCGGCATTGTTCATCGTCTGGACAAATTCACTTCCGGCCTGATTGCTGTGGCCCTCAATGAACATGACCGTCTGGCCATGTCTGCGGCTTTTGCTGAACGCGAAATCAACAAAACCTATCTGGCAATCGTACATGGAATACCTGAAAGGGAATTCGGTGAAATTGACGCGCCAATGGGACGTCATCCGATCCACAAGACAAAAATGGCCGTAGTGCTCAAAGGCGGACGTGAAGCCCGATCTGAGTACAAAACACTCTGGTCTGACCCTGCCGGGCTTGCCAGTTTGATAAAAGTAAAAATCCATACCGGACGCACCCATCAGATCAGGGTACATATGGCCCACATCGGACATCCATTGGTGGGAGATCTGGTCTACGGCTCCATGCCTCATGCCCGCTGGGAGCAGGAACATCCTCAATTGGCCGAACTTGCCCAGCGCCAGATGCTGCATGCATATTCTCTAGCCTTTACCCACCCTGAATCAGGCGAAGAACTCAGTTTTACTCAAACTCCGCCGAAAGATTTCATCGACATGCTTAAAAAACTGAATAAATCTGTACAGCGTGTCGGGCTGATAGGCATGCCTTGCGGCGGAAAATCAGCTGTTCTCAAAATTTTGGCAAAGAATAAAATTCCCACTTTCAGCGCAGATGAATCAGTAGCCCGTTCTTATGAAAAAGACGGTGCAGGGTGGGAGCTTCTTCGTCAGAGATTTGGAAACAGATTTATCGACCCCGATACCGGGAGCATAGATAAGTCCGCTCTATTCGTCGCCATGCGCGAGAATGAAGACCTGCGCCGGGAAATCATGAATATAATACACCCTATTGTGCAGCATGACGCTGAAGAGTTTTTCAAGGCTCACAACAACGAACCGTTGGCTGTGGCTGAAGTTCCCCTGCTGCTGGAAGGCGGATGGCATGACAAAAAGCTGGTAGATGCAGTCATCGGTGTACGCACACCGGAGGAAAAACGCACAGGGGAGCTGCGCAAGAAACGCGGTCTTGATCTGGAAACCCTGGCAGTATTTGATTCATGGCAGTGGGATGAAAAGACCAAAATGGACTGCTGCACAACTATAATTGAAAATGACGGAGATCTTTCCAAACTTGATTCGGAAACAGACCGGATTCTCGAAGTTCTGGCAACACTCCGCAAGGATAAGGAAATTGCATTCGAAAATCATATCGAAGAGCTGTTTTCACCAGACAAAGACTAGGTTTTCGCGAGTGTAAGTATTGACTTACCCGACCAGTGTGTTATTTTATAAGTGAGACCTGAGGCGAGAGGTCAGGACCGTAGTCGGAAGAATGAACATAATTTAATTGTTAGGATGCAAGTCCATTTTACATAAAAGAATTCTACGCAAGGTCCAGCCCCGCTTTCGGCATCAGGTTCGGTTAGGGAGTGAGTAACCCTAGTTTACCTACCAACTCAATCTCGTCACGCCCCCGCGGCTTTGCTGCGGGGGTCGTTTTTTTATAGGGCAACCCGTGGAAATCACCGCCCTTTTCTGCTAGAGTATAGTTGATGTAAAATTTAAATCAAAACATAAGGCTACCGCATGATCCCTATCCGTGATAACGTTCCCTGCCTAACCACTCCATACGTGCTGCGCGGAATAATGCTTGCCAACATTGCGGTCTTTGCTTTTGAACAGCTGCTGACTCCGCAGGCGCGCCTTGCACTCTTTCATCTGCTGGGTGTGGTCCCGGCAAGATTCTTCCATCCCGAATGGGCCGTTAACGCCGGATACCCAGATACGGGGGTGCTACCGCTATTCAGCTACATGTTTCTGCACAGCGGCTGGCTCCATATAATATTAAACATGTGGATGTTATGGATTTTTGCCGATAACATAGAAGATGCCATGGGCCATGGAAGGTTTATCCTGTTCTATATGACCTGCGGATTAATAGCTATCGGCATACAAATGATCATCACCCCTTCATCCAGCGCCCCGGTAATAGGAGCATCAGGCGCAGTTGCCGGAATCATGGGCGCATACATGCTGCTCTATCCGCACGGACAGGTTCTGACCCTTTTTCCTGTAATCATCATCCCGTTTTTCTTTAAGATACCATCTTCATTATTCTTAGGGCTGTGGTTCCTGATTCAAGTCTTCTCCGGCGTATCGAGCCATTTTGCCGAAGGCACGCAGAAAGTGGCGTGGGCCGCACATGTCGGAGGATTTGTAGCCGGAATGATTTTGATTCGTTTTTTCGTAAAGAAGGACCGGTGTGTTTATTGTTATGCTCCTGAGAAGAAAGATTATGAGTTGCCGGATGATTTTTGAGCAGCATTCAGCAGTATTGCCCTTCTTTCAGGCTATTGAACTGCTCAACTAATCCAGCTCAAACATATTTTCCCAATCAACTTCTTCGTTCCACTCGGGCTGATCTTTTTTGTCAAAAATAAAATTACCCACAACAAGATAATCCATATCGGTACGCATGAAACATGCATAAGCATCGTTTGGGGTGCATACGATCGGCTCACCGCGGACATTAAAACTGGTATTGACGATGACAGCGCAACCGGTCTGCTCCCGGAATGAGTTTATCAACTCCCAGTAACGGGGGTTCACATCCTTATTGACCGACTGGATCCTTGCAGAGTTATCTACATGAGTGATGGCGGGGATTTCTGAACGGTTGACATATAAACGGTCATACATCTCCATCTGCCCATACCCCTCAGGCAGCGGAAAGCATTTTTCTTCTGTAACCGGAGCAACCAGCAACATATAAGGAGACGGGGATTCAATATCAAAATAATTTGAAATCTCTTCTTCCATGACTGAGGGAGCAAAAGGTCGAAAGCCTTCTCTAAATTTAATCTTTAAATTCAGCTTCTTTTGCATCTCAGGATTTCTGGGGTCACCGATAATAGAGCGGTTACCCAAAGCACGTGGTCCGAACTCCATGCGCCCCTGAAACCAGCCGATCACTTTTCCATCATCAAGAAGGCCACCGACTTCACTACAAAGCTGTTTGAAATCTTCAATCCTGCGGAAAGGAGCTTGATATTTACGGACAACACGCATGGTATCAATATCAGAAAATTCCGGTCCCAGATACGATCCCTGCATAGTGTCAGAAGCGGAAACCGTCCGCTCTTCCTCATAACCGATATGCCATGCAGCCAAGGCCGCACCAAGAGCCCCTCCGGCATCCCCTGCAGCCGGTTGAATCCAGATATTATCGAAAACATTCTCTTTAAGCAGTTTGCCGTTGGCAACGCAGTTCAAAGCCACACCTCCGGCCATGACCAGATTTTCACATCCGGTCAACTTACGGGTGGTTTTGGCCAGCTTAGAAACAATTTCTTCGGTAATACTCTGCACTGTCCACGCAAAATCCATATATTCCTGTGCAATGTCTGACTCAGGAGTACGCGGAGGAAGATCAAGAAGCTTCTCCCACTTCTTGGCATGAAACATGGTTAGTCCGGTAGCGAAATTAAAGTAATCCATATTAAGCAGCATGGAACCGTCAGGCCGGACATCAATCAGAGTTTCATAAATTGCATCCTTCCATTTTTTTACGGAAGGATTCTCCGGGTTGCCATAGGGAGCAAGGCCCATCAACTTGTATTCACCGGAATTGACCTTGAAACCGCAAAAAGCTGTAACTGCAGAATAAAAAAGTCCCAGCGAATGAGGGAAGTGGAGTTCTCTCAGAATTTCAATATCTTTTCCGCTTCCTTTGGAAATTGTCGTAGTAGCCCATTCACCTACACCGTCAACGGTAAGGATTGCCGATTCCTGAAAAGGAGAAGGATAGAAAGCACTTGCAGCATGAGAAAGATGGTGTTCAGGAAAAAAGAGTTTATATTTTCCCTTACCGAACTTCGCCAGTTCTTTTTTGAGCATATGGCGCATGAAGAGTTTTTCTTTAATCCATACCGGCATGGAAGTAACAAAACTCTTCAACCCTGAGGGAGCAACACCGTTATAGGTTTCCAGCAGTCTCTCAAATTTCAGAAACGGTTTATCATAGAAAGCCACAACATCAATATCGGCCAAGGTAAGCCCCGCTTCCTTAAGCACATACTTCATAGCCTTTTCCGGAAACGAATCATCATGCTTTTTGCGTGTAAAACGCTCTTCCTGAGCGGCGGCAACAACTTTGCCATCCACAAGAAGAACGGCAGCGGAATCATGATAGAAGGCGGATATCCCGATAATTGCTTTTTTCATAACTGACTAGAAAACAGTGTAAATAAACGGGGCAATAGCTGATCCACTGGTAAAGACAACCAGAAAACCAAACAGCAGCAAAACAATAACGATCGGCAACAACCAAAACTTTTTACGCTCTTTAAAAAAACCGAGCATATCTGACAAAAAATTCATCTAATAAATCCTTAAAATGGGTATTCTATATCTTTAGGCTGGTATTTATGGTCACGTTGAATAAAAACGGAACCAGCATCTTTTTTCCATTTACGGGCAGCCATGGGATCGTGTCCGAAAAGCTTCAAAACCAGAGCCAGGGGAGTAAGAATCAAGTAGTACAAGACACTGAGAATTACTTTAGACATGACCGCACCTAACAGAGCGGAAAATCCCAGCCAGATCTTAGCTGGTAAAACATAAACTTTAGGCACAGTCATATCCAAAAGCAACAACCCCATTGCTGCGAACAGATAGACATCCTGCCTGAGAATCAAGTACGCGATAAGAGAAATCAGGACAAAGGCCATTCCTGTATCTGCGCACTCTTTGGTGGACAATTGTTTATTCAGAATCATTTAACAACCTGCTTTTATATCAAAAACAACAAAGCGTTAAACATTTAAATCATATGATCTGCAAAAACAACTCTTTTTTGCCCTCAACATTTAAACGCCCCCCCCGCTGGGTTTAGTTTTTATCTAACGCAAACGGATTACGCTTTCTCCGTAAATCAGGATCACGTGCGAAGAGGGAATATGGGGCCAAGAATCGATAAGGCTTGAGCAAAACAGAAAAGACGAGGATATTCGGATTAGTTCAAAGCCAAGGCACATCCAGAATAAATCCGGGGAGTAAAAGCGCTGGCCTAGTCGGCTGCGAAGTACAAAAGTACATCCCAACCAGATACATACGCGGAAAAGGCTGTAACGTAAAAATGCCGCAGATATTTTCCAGTGAGGGGAAGGTCAGGAACTAATACAGATTAACCGCGCTTTTATCATAGGAGATCGGTCGGCTGTAAGTCTCCATAATATCCAGCGCACTTCTCAATTGCTGCGCAGTGGCAAGATCGTTGCGTTGCGTGGCTGCCTCCAGTCCCGACTGAGCTTTCTCTATAAAATCCACAGGCGTCTCATCATGTTCCAGCCCGACAGATTGCCCTGTTTTAACCGACACTTTAAGCGTCATAGCCATAAACGGAGAACTTTCATCCAGTGACATTCTTCCGGCGCGTATCTCGTCGTTCATCCAGTTGAACAGTCCTTGCCGGGTTGTATTAGTAAAATCTATAGCTGCAGAATTTTCTGCATATGGTTCAGTCTTCTCAGATTGAATAGTTCCTGCATTTGCCGTTTGTTCCTGGACTACTTTTCCTTCAGTCTGTCTAGACGGTGGCACTGAAGACCCTATAGTCATAATAAATGAGTTGGCAAAATCTTTACCGAAAAGCTGGTCACCGTATTGGGCAACTGCCGCATATGGATTTTTTTCATATTGATTTGCAAATTCAACATACTCGTGTCCTGCCGTCACCAGGCTGGACATACCGGAAACCTTTCTGAACTCATTTTCAATATCCGGATTGTCACTAAACAACTTTTCTATCTGATCTAATTGCGGATGGTCTCCTTCAACCCGCACATGTCCATTTTCATCAGAGGTCAATTGCACTTCCGGGGGAACATCTATGCCGTTTTTAAGAAACATGGATTTGATATCGTCATCCAACTTCTGCTGTTGTTGCTGCGCCCCTTTTTCCAACTCATTCAGGGAGATTTTTTTACCGGGTGTAAAATCAATGCCCAATCCTGAAAAAAAACTGGACATAAGTTTTCCTGCACCGGAGAGAGTCACTGTATCCTGTGCTCTCGTTTGCTGTTGTTGTTTGGCAGTATAAGTATTGTTCGGCGTCTGGTCGATTTGATGATTACCGTAGCCTGCACCAATGGAATTTATCATACAATCCTCCTGAGAGAACTTTTTTCCTATCAAAAACAACAAGCAATTTGTATTCCGCCCAAAAAACCAAACCTATTAATACAGTCTAATAACATTTGAGCGTGCGAACTGTCTGGGTTTATCATTTCAGCACCCTTTCGAAGGAATAATTCCTTATTCTAAGGCGAAGACTTGGACAGCAAAATATAAACGGAAATTTATAAATTATTTTTGCCTATCTGCCCATCCGATAAGTGCGGCAATCCCTCCCAGATGGTAGGCCGTGCCGGCAGCAAAGGCCTTTAGAATCAACTCTTCGTCTTTAAAGTGTTCCAGAGAGGAGACAATTCCTCTGACTGAATCAGCAAGGGCTTTCTCCAGCATAAAGCGTAGCAGTGGACTTATTTCTACTTGCGGAGACTGCTCACAAATTAGCTCTATGGCCTGAGTCGTCATATCCTGCACATATTTTCTTCCAAAATCTTCATATTCGGTACCCGCTGACCGTGCCAGCAGGATAATCACCTTCAGTTTATTCTCGATCAAAAAATGCAGGAATTCCCCAGCCTCATCCTCCATGTATGAAGGAGTATGAGAATTGCTTTGCGATAGAGCAAATGCATTGATTCTGTTGCGTGTTAAACGTGAAAATTCTTCAACAAACTCAGGTGTTATAACAGCCTTATAAAGAGTCATTTTGTTCGGATAGTATGTATAAACATTACCTGTAGCGATATTTGCTTCTTGTGCGATTGCTTTAATCGTGGCCTTACGGAAACCTGATTGCGCAAAAAGGGCCTCAGCAGCAATTTCAATTCGTACCCTTACGTTTTCTTTACGAATCTGGACCATATACGAACCTCCTTGACGCCCAAAAAAGAACGATGTATTCATTTTTAAAAATGAACACATCATTCTTTTTTTATAATGTCAACTTTAGCTTAAGCACCAAAACAATTTTATGTCATCTATCTAAGGAGTTAACATGACCCAAAAATGTATACCCATTCCTCTGCAGGATACGGAAATTACGCACAACATGTACGATTCTCCTGTCACCATCGCTTCTATCTTCAAAGGAAAGCCGCCAGTCAATTTTCTCAAGGAACGTGCCCAACAAATATTGGCCGCAAACCCATGGCTTGCGGCCAGATTGGAAGATGACGAAAAGGACGGTAAACCATGTCTAATCCATGCGGAAGCTCCGCCTCTATACCCTTTTTATGATCATGTAGATATCGCTGATATTTGCACAACCGGGACTACGGTGGATTCGATATTGGCTGAAACGTACTCAATGCCACTCTCTCAATCCTTAGCTCAAATTTTTACGAAACATGGTTTTAACAACCTAAATACCGATGAACCGCTATACAAAATACGACTCTGCACAGGAAGTGACGACCGGTTCATGCTTGTGGTCTCAATGAGCCACATTCTTGGAGATGGTTTTACCATATACAGTATTTACCGGATGCTTGACCGTTCAGAACCTGTCGTTTCACTGAATCCGCAAAGGATAAAAGATTTTCAGGCTGTTCTGGATATGACGGGAGGACTTCCGGGAAGCATGTGGATCCCAAGAAATGGGACTCACCCTTCATCCAATAACAAACTGGACTGGTTGCTAAAATCAAAGGCCATGTGGTGCACTAAAGAATCACGAGAAGCTATAGGCATGCAAAACGGAGAAGAGGAAGATATCCCGGGAAAAGAACATCCAACAAGCGGAGGACTTTTCCGTGTTAATATGGATTGGATCGAAAACCAAAAACGTGATTTCAAAGGAAACGATATAACTCCCTGGATTTCGACCAATGATATAATGGCATCATGGTTTCTGACCAGAAGCAAAGCAAGCATGGGAGCCATAGCAATTAATTCCCGTAATAGATCTCCTAAAATAGGAATGTACCATGCCGGTAATTACCAGCTTGGTTTCCTGCTCTACCCAGATGAGTATGAATGCCCGTCAGCAATACGTGAATCCGTCTCAGCATTTTCAGCTTTCACCAAACCGGACAGTAATGCAGGACCCGGAAACAGCTTGGCACTCATCAGCAATTGGACTCAAAGCTATATTGACCTTGATTTCGGGCCGGAGTGCCACCAGCTCATTCACCTGCCTCTTGCACCTGTAGAGCTTGCCCCTCCAACCTCAATGGACTCAATCATGATTCTATTTTGTTGTGGAAATGGAGGACTCGGTGCGGCAATAAGATCGACCAATCTCTCAAATTATCTAGACGATACAGCACTGCACGGTCCGCTACTGGGATGACAGTATTTTACATTTTCACCCGATCATAAAAGTCAGAGACTTTGCTTTTTGGAAAAGCCCACAGAAATGAACAAGGGAAACAAGCCTGATTGTGAAATAAATCCCAATGATTTTCAAATCTGCTACAAAAAAAGAGTCTCACCAAGATATATTTTGTGAACAATTTTAAGAGGAGCTGAAAGTCCAAAAAAATATTGTCCACACTTTTGGCACATGGTAATGTCAAAAGAGTGTTAATTTATTTGCTTGGGAGAGAAAATGAAATTAAATACAAAACTAATTTTGCCACAACTTTTTGTCGTTGTTTTGCTGGGATGCTTAAGTTTCTACATAATAGATAATTCTTTTACTCAACTAAAAGAAATGTATGTTAAATCGAAAGTAAGCAATGCATTTACAACAGTAAAGAACAGCATCGCAGACTCAGCAAAAGCGGCGCAACACCTTGCTGCATTATTTTCACAACGTCCTGATGTGATTGAAGCTTTTAAAATAGCTCATTCCGGCGATATTGATGACGAGCGCTCACCAGAAGCGCAAAGAGCACGCGAACATATCAGAAATGAACTCAAAGCAGAACTCAAAGGATATAAAGAATTAGGAGATGGCAAGTTACGACTCCATTTCCATTTGCCTAATGGGAGAAGTCTTGTCCGGTTATGGCGTGAAAAACAGGCAAAAAGGAACGGAAAATGGTTAGACATATCTGATGATATATCTAGTTTCCGCCAAACAGTTCTGGACGTTAATCAAAACGGTAAAGCCGTCGGCGGCATTGAACTGGGACGAGGCGGTTTCGCTATTAGAGGGCTTGTTCCTGTCAAAGACGCATCTGGTGAAACGATTGGCTCTGTGGAAATTCTTAAAAGCTTTAACCCGATCCTACACGACGTTGAAAATGCTGGAATATCCACGATGCTTTTCATGAACAAAGATTTACTGAGCACCTCGACTTCTTTGCAAGATGAATCCAAATACCCAATCATTAAAGACTACGTGCTGGTCAGTGCCACCGACAAATCTAAATATACCGATCTGCTTGAAAAAAAGCTGCTGGATGAAGGCAAAACCAAACAGATTATTAAAACTATGGACAATATAGCGATAGCCACATTGCCCATAACTGATTATCGCGGAAAACAGGTCGGCGTTCTCATTGGCGTCTTAAACATCGAAAAACTGGCTGTACTTTCCAGTAACGCGAACACATGGCTTTTGCTTTGCCTTGCTGCAATATTAATTATCCCGTTAATTTTCATATACTTTAGTTTAAATATTCAAGTTCTAAAACCGGTTCAAGCCATATCTGATAAAATAAAAGACATTAACGAAGATCGGGCTGATCTTGATAGCATAATGCAAATCAGATTCAATGACGAGATCGGGAATCTATGCAACATGTTCAATAACATGCTCGGGAAATTGTCGGAAATGGTTAACAACATGCAAGTGTATGTCGATGTTGTAAATGCCGTTCCAGATCCCATTTTTGTAGTGGATAAGAAATTTAATCTTTTGCTGACAAACAAAGCAACAGAAAATTTTTCCGGTTTAGGTATCGACGAAATAAAACAAAGCAAATGTTCAAACATTTTCAAAACCAAAATATGCTCAACAGAAAAATGTCCTATATCAATGAGCATGAAAACAGGAATTGAAAATAAAGCGGAAATACTCTCACTCACGGACAGACATGGCAATGATATACACATACAGCCTGTTGCAACCCCGCTCCACAACTCAAACGGCGAAACCTTCGGTTACCTTGAAGTAGCCAGAAATGTGAGCGACCTTGTGGAAAAAGAGAATGCAATCAATATCCAGCTCGAAAAAATAAACAAGGTCAACACTTCTACAAAAGAAGCATCATCAAGGGTCTTCAGCAGCTGCAACGATTTAGGCGAAGAAATGAAAGCAGTAGATAAATCCGTTGTCGACCAACAAAGACTATTATCCGAAACAGTTGCAGCTATGGGTCAGATGAATGCAAGTGTACTTGATGTTGCAGAAAATGCCGGACGGGCTTCAGAAAAATCACAAGAAACCCGTGACCGGGCTAAAAATGGTGCTGAAACAGTTCTAAACGCTACCGCAGCTATCACAGAAGTAAAACACCACACAGAACTCATGAGCGAGATAATGCTCAAAATGGAAGATCGTGCTGAAAGCATCGGTACTGTTCTTAACGTGATCAACGACATTGCCGACCAAACCAACCTTCTTGCTCTAAATGCGGCAATCGAAGCAGCCAGAGCAGGAGATGCGGGGCGTGGGTTCGCTGTAGTCGCAGACGAGGTTCGAAAACTCGCAGAAAAAACAGTAGATGCCACTAAAGAAGTTGAAACAGTTATCACCGAATTACGTAGTCAGACAAGTAAATCGAAAACTATAACTGATGAAACACAAGCTCTCGCTGTAAGAGCTGCAGAATATGCTGAAGAATCGGGAAATCAGTTGAAAGACATCGTAACGTTTGTCCAGGAATCTGCAACTGACATAACAAACATTGCCGCTGCTGTAGAAGAGCAATCAGCCGGTTCAGAGGAAATCAATCGTTCTATAGGCGAAGTAAACGAGCTCGCCAGCACGATCAGTGACAGGGTTCAGGTTTCAACCGAAGCTTTAAATAATCTTGTGCAGCTGTCAGAGGAACTTGAAAACATCTCTGGAAAATAGAACTTCTTCTGTTTCAAGAGGAAATGTCAGATCAAGTCGGAACTAATACATTTGAAGCATTCTCGGTACTTCATCGGCTTCGCTTAACCGAAGCCGATGAAGAGCTTCGCCTAAGGCAGCAAAATATCACTAATTTCTTTACGGTTATGATCTTGATCCGGAGTTTCGGAGGGATATCCAACTGCAAGCAGTCCAACAATTCTCAACTCCGGATCAATGTTCGCCAATTCCTTAACTTCAGGTTCATTATACATTCCTACCCAACAAGTTCCCAGACCAAGTTCAACTGCTCTAAGCATCATAAAAGAGATTGAAATTCCGACATTCATAGCAGATGAACCAAATTTAGCATAAGCGTCTGCTGAGGATTCTCTCTCGACGTATTCATCTATTCCGTCCATGGTATCACCAGTTATCAGATCATTTTCGCGATAGAAAAAAGCACTGGCCTGAGAATCCTTGACATAACCAGATATATCCGCACAACAAACAATTATAGCCCCGGCTTCAGCCAACCAAGATTGAGTTCTGGATATATTCTTCTCCCCGAACCTTTTCAGTATTTCTTTATCCTTCACAACCTTAAAACGCCAAGGTTGTGAATTAAGGCTTGAAGGGGCAAGTCGTGCCGCTTCAATTAAGGCTTCAATTTTTTCATTACTCACAGCCTCTGAAGTGAAGGAACGCACACTATGTCTTTGTAGAATTGCATCTTTAACACCCAGAATTGCATTCGTTTTCATAATATTCTCCTAATTTTTAATTGAGCTTATTTCGATACATTGCGCAGCAAAAAATTTTATAATTTTTTCTTATTTTAGTTACAAACTCATGTGTAAAAACTCCAAATGAGAACCTGATTCATCGAATTATATGAAAACATTTCAGGTAAGACAATAGGACAGGCGCAGCATGAAACTATCCACTGCTTACAAACTCGAAGATAGCCAAAGACTCAACATGGAAGTCGGTACTGACAAACACAAAATATGAATCACAACTAAGCATTCTTTTCTACATGCCGGTTGACCTAAAATTACAGAAGCCGTAAGATTAAAGGTAGAATCATAAAAAGCACAAAATGTTACTGACAGTGATACTTTTTAAGGAGATCATTCAATGGATAAATCATGTGAAAATTGTATTTACTACCTTCCAAGCCAAATGGACTACAAGGAAGACGGAATATGCAGGTTCTCGCCTCCAACAGTTTCTCCAACCTCAAATAAATCCATGGGAATTTGGCCAAGAGTAAAAAAGACAGATTGGTGCGGCAAATACTCTCCCAAAGAGAATCAGCCCCCTAATTTAAAAAGGATGGATATTTCCTGAGGTTTTGCTGCTGCAATATTTAATATGACCCTGTTAGAAGAGTGTGTACACAAACAATCTTCGCAGTTACTTCGATTTCATTACATGACCGAAGATAGCAAAAGATTATGTTCCCTCCACAAATTCGGGAATTGAAATTATAAACGGCTCAAAGAAGATTCAAGAACCGCCCGGCTTTCATATATTTATTTGCAAACATCATTTGTGGCTGTTACAAATCAGTTCATATAACAGACCACAGTTAAATGCAGTGTATTCTTTAACTATACGGTCAGAATATCTTTGCTTTTCCAACTCCTCAATCAAGACTTGGAATAATCCTGCAAAGGCAAGGTAGCCATGCGTTTATATGAACTCCTGACTGTTATCAAACCCAAGACAATACAGCATTATCTTGCGTACATGGTTGCCGGGCTCGTTCTGATCCAACTGGGTATTACATGGTTTCTGATTTCCGACCTCACATCCAATCTGCTCAAAGAACAGATAGGGCTGCGCGCTCTCCAGACAGCGCAATCCATAGCCCATATGCCGATGATCCGTGATGAACTCCTGCGCAACGACCCGGAAGGAAGAATTCAGATCCTTGCCGAAAACATCCGCCAAAAGACCGGAGCCACCTTCATCGTAGTCGGCGATGTTGATAACAAGCGCTTTTCTCATCCGGTTCCGGAAAGGATCGGACAGACCTTTGTTGGAGGCGATACCGGCCCGGTTATCAAAGAAGGCAGATCCTACGTCTCGGAGGCTGTCGGTACTCTGGGCCGGTCCATCCGATCATTTGTTCCCATTTTCTCTCAGGACGGGGAAATCATCGGCTTTGTTTCGGTGGGTTACCTTTCGACCAGCGTAAAGAAGAGCATTGCCGAACACATGAACCGACCGCTTATCTTCATAATCCTTCTAACCCTGTTCGGATTTGTGATAACGGCCTGCATCACCCGCCACCTAAAAAAAATCACGCTCAACCTTGAGCCTGCTGAAATAACCAACCTCTACCTTGAAAGAGGAGCCGTGCTCGAAACCATCAGGGAAGGCGTCATCGCCACAGACCACAAGGGGGAAATCCGCCTGGCCAATAACGCGGCACTTAAATACACCTGCTTCTACTCCGCGGAACTGGTAGGGAAACATATTGACGATGTGATCCCCTGCGCCGGACTCAAGCATGCCCTGACCACAGGAGAAAGCGAATTCGACCAGGAACGCATCGTCAACGGACAGGAACTGATCTTCAACATTGTGCCGGTCCTCAAAGACGGGGCCATCAAGGGGCTGGTAGCAAGCTTCCGGCGTAAGGATGAACTGGACCGCATTTCCCATGAGCTTTCCAGCATTCAGGAATATTCCGAACTGCTGCGTGGACAGACCCACGAATACTCGAACAAACTCCACACGATAGCAGGACTGATCCAGATCGAAGCTTATCAGGAAGCACTGGATTTAGTGGCCCGGGAATCATCCGGCTACGAAGACATCATCAGGTTCCTGAACAAAGCCGTACCCCATCCGGTAATAGCTGCCATAGTGCTCGGGAAATACAATCGGGCCAAGGAATTGAAAATAAACTTCCATGTTGACCGGGAAAGCACAATGCTTGATGTTCCGGATTGGATACAGCAGGAGAAAATAGTTACTATTGTCGGCAACCTTCTGGACAATGCATTTGAAGCGGTGCTGGAACAGGATAAAGACAACCGCAACGTTTTCCTTTCCTTTACCGATCTTGGAAACGACATAGTCTTTGAAGTGGAAGACTCGGGTCCCGGAGTTCCCCCGGCCCAAATTGAAAAAATCTTTGAAAAAGGAATATCTTCCAAAGGGAGCGCGCGCCGTGGACTGGGACTTTATCTAGTCCACCAGCGACTTGATGAACTTGGCGGGTTGATTACCGTTTCAGCCGCCAAACCCGGCGGAACACTCTTCTCAGTTATAATCCCAAAAGTCAGGTGTACAATAGTATGACCGAAGTCAAAGTTGTTATAGTCGAGGATGATGGCCGAATTGCAGACCTCCACCGCCGCTTTACCGAAAGGGTGCCCGGCTTCAGCGTAGTAGCCATAGCCCAAAGTCTTGAAGACGCCAAAACCATCATTGAACTATACAAACCGGACCTGATCCTGCTCGATCTCTATTTTCCGGAAGGGACCAGTCTGGATCTGTTACGCGAAATACGCACCAGAGGCTTGGAAACCGATGTAATCCTGATCACCGCAGCCAAGGAAATGGGACCGCTCAAGGAAGCCCTGCGCGGAGGGGTCTTTGACTATATCATCAAGCCTGTCATTCTCGACCGCTTCGTAACCTGCCTTGAAAAATTCGGTGAATATTTTCGACGCCTGCATTCAGAAGATGCCATCGAACAAAAAGATGTGGATAATATCCGCAATCTCAACCCGGCCACATCCATGTCGGAGTCTGGCCCGGAGAACCTGCCTAAGGGCATTGATCGCCTGACATTAAAAAAGGTCAAGGCCGTATTCGGGAAGAAAAACATCGATAAGCAGGAAGGAATCAGTGCCGAAGAAATGGGCGAAATCATAGGGGCCAGCAGATCCACAGCCCGGCGCTATCTGGAATACCTTGTTTCCATCGGCAGAATCTATCCTGATGTTGTGTACGGAACAGTCGGACGACCGGAACGTAAATATTTCAATACCAATGCCGTAGACTCATGACGTAATTCTTCCGGCGCCCCTGCCGACATTTTTAATCCTAGACTTTTTTTAGCAGGCTTCGCCCCTTCGAAGCACTGAATATCCTGAAAATATCCCCCTCCCTGACCTACTGATCCTGCCGAGTTTGTTCACCTTTTCACATTCGTGAACAATATGCACAATATCCGCATAAAACACAAAAAACACATTAAGCAGATAATAACACCTCCTGCGTTTTTTCATATAGATTCTGATCACTGCAATAATTGGGAAGCAGCTGTATGACTAAATTTTGAAAATCTGCCTAAGCAGAGGAGGGTTTATGAGACGTTTATTCGCAGTGATTTGTGCATTAGTACTTATTGCGGCCATGTCGGTTCCCGCATTTGCCGGAAAAGTGGTTCTCAAGCTCGGACATATTGCCGAACCCGTGCATCCCTACGGACAGGGTGCCGAAAAATTTGCTGAGATCGTCAAGGAAAAATCCGGAGGCGAAATCATCGTCAAGGTTTTCCCCTCCTCCCAGCTGGGCGGACAGAAAGACCTCATTGAAGGACTCATCTTCGGAACCGTTGACATGGCTCTGGTGGGAACAGCCGTTCTCGGCCAGTTCCAGCCCCAGATTTCAATCTTCGACATGCCCTTCCTTTTTCAGGACCGTGAACATGCTTACAAATCCCTCGATACCGTGGGTATGGATCTGGGCAAGGCTCTTGAACCGAAAGGCATCAAACTTCTCGGGTACATGGAAAACGGTATCCGCCACCTGACAAACAACGTCCGCGAAGTCAAGACTCCCGCCGATATGGATGGACTTAAAATCAGGGTCATGACCAACAAAATTTACATCGAAATGATGAAATCCCTCGGAGCATCCCCTACTCCCATGGCTTTCGGTGAACTGTATTCCGCCATGCAGCAGGGAACTGTTGACGGACAGGAAAACCCCAGCGCCCACATCTGGACCAAACGCTTTTTCGAAGTACAGAAATTCGCATCCAAGACCGCCCACTCCTACGCCCCGGAACCGCTGGTAATGTCCATGATCAGCTGGGCCAGACTTAATCCTGCCCAGAAAAAAATCATCAAGGAATCAGCCAAAGAAGCTATAGACTGGCAGCGCAAGTTCTCCACACAAAAGGATGATGAATACTGGACTCTTATCGAAGGTACCGGAAAAATCAAGATAACCGAAGTGGACCGTGAAAAATTCGCGGAAGCAACCAAGCCTGTTTATGAAAAATTCGCCGACGTCGTAGGACAGGACAACATTGACAAAATCAACGCTCTGAAAAAATAGCCGTTTCAACCGGAGCCGAGGGATTCCTCGGCTCCGGATTCTCAGGGAGGATTCCTGATGGATAAACTATTCGAAAAACTTCGTGCGGTCCTTTACTGGATATCCGTAACTTCAATGACCGTAATGCTCGTCCTGATCTTTTTTCAGGTTGTTACCAGATATTTTTTCGGACACACTTTTGAGTGGTCCGAAGAACTTGCCAGATTTCTTTTTGTCTGGGTCGTATTCCTTGGCTCAGCCCTGATCATGGGCGAAAGCGGACACCTTGCAGTACAGATCCTGCCAAGCAAGTTGAAAGATACTGCTGCAGGACTGGCACTGGAAACCGTAATAAATCTCTGCAGCTATGCCTTCACCATGCTCCTGCTGGTGCAGGGAGCCAAGATGACCTCTGTCATGACTTTTCAGGTCGCGCCGGGGCTGGGTATTTCCATGAGCGTGGTCTATTCCATAATCCCCATCAGTGCCTTCCTGATGATTCTTTACCTTATGAAGGATACGGTGCGGATTTTCAAACAGGTCAGGGAACGTTGCGGATCGTCCGCAGGTGTTGAACAGAAAGCTGAAGTCGGGAGATAGTCATGGAGTTAGTATTACTCGGTTCATTTCTGGGCCTGACTTTTCTGGGTGTTCCCGTCGCCTACGCGCTGGGCCTTTCCGTATCTATAATTCTCTACCATTACATGCACATACCTCAGGTCATGATCACTCAGGTCATGTACTCCGGTATTGATTCCTTTTCATTCATGGCCGTACCCTTCTTCATGCTGGCTGGTTCATTCATGTCTGCCGGAGGGGTAACTTCCAGACTGGTCAATTTTGCGCAGGCTCTGGTGGGATCGTTCACCGGCGGACTGGCTCAGGTTGTCGCGGTTTCAGGCATGTTCTTTGCCGCTATTTCCGGGTCATCAGCAGCCACCACTGCAGCCATCGGTTCCACAATGGTTGATGAAATGGAAAAGAAAGGCTACCGCCGCGAACTGGCCACCGGCATCGTCGCTGCAGGTGGAACAGTCGGCATCGTAATTCCCCCGTCCATCACCCTGGTTGTCTACGGAGTAATCGCCGGGGCATCCATAGGCGACTTGTTCATGGGTGGAATGGTTCCGGGCCTGCTTATGGGCCTGACTATGTGTCTGGTCAGCTATGCCATTGCCAAAAAGGAAGGGATTCCTGCGGAAGGATCATTTTCATTTATCCATCTATTGAAATCATTCAAGGATTCTTTCTGGGCCTTAATGACCCCGGTTATTATCATCGGCGGAATTTACGGCGGCATATTCACTCCCACCGAAGCTGCCGCAGTGGCAGCCGTATATGGTATCTTCGTCGGCTTCTTCATCTACAAGGAACTGACCATCAAGGATTTTCCGCGCATCATCTTTCAAGCCGTCATGGGTACAACAATGATCATGTTCATTGTCGGTGCCGCCAAAGTCTTCGGCTGGATGCTTACCAACCTTGAAATCCCACACCATATCGGGGAGTACATAGTATCCCTTACCAACTCTCCGGCAATGTTCCTGATCATGATGAACCTGCTGCTGCTCTTCATCGGGACTTTAATCAACGCCTCCGCTGCGGTCGTCATTCTGACCCCCATATTCCTGCCTGTTGCAGTGAAACTGGGAATTGACCCGCTGTTCTTCGGCGTATTGATGGTTATCAACCTAGCGATCGGTTGCATTACGCCTCCCGTAGGTCTGGACCTGTTTGTCGCCAGCGCCATCACCAAAGTACCCCTTGAAAAAGTTATGAGGGCATCGATCCCCTATCTGGTTGCCTTGCTGGGAGCGCTGCTGCTGATGACTTTCTGTCCCCCGATCATCACATTCCTGCCCAATCTCCTGCATTAGCGGGCAAAACAAAATCACAACGCTCAATTCTGAAGCCCTCGCAACTGTTAACAGTTGCGAGGGCTTCAGTGCGTATTGGGCAAAAATCAAATAGATCTACTTTTCCGGTTAGAGTCTACTTTTCACTAAATCTGTTATTCATTAACGGGACCGCTGTTGTCTACTTCAGTCATCTATTCAGTAAATCTCAGACCCTGACTAAATCAATTCTTAGCCTGCGGGTAAAAAGCATCCAAAAATCCCATAGAACTATATGGTAATCAAGTGCTCATTCTTCTTAATTATTTCTGTCAAAGGTGATCCCCAGAACCTAATTTCAAGATCAAGTTCTTCGAGCTGTGACTTAACTCCCAACTGATTCGCACAGGATTCACAAACGCTAAACTTAACACCAGATTCTCTGGCATCTGCTATCAACTGCTGAACATGTACATCTTCAGCAACCAACTTTGATGGCGCACCCCAGATAATCACCTGAACTTCGTCCCACCAGCCGTTCTTGATTGAGTTCTGTGCATACATCATCACCATCAACTCTGCGGTCACAGGGTCGGCATTTGTCCATAAGATATTCAATTTATTATTCATACTGCCTCCATATTTTGATGTACATTAAATCAAAATTACGAGGACAACATCAACACAATGTGGTAGTGCACTTCTACTTCTTCCAGTTTTCTGTGGTCTTCCGACATCAAGAAAAGCGCTTAAAAGCTGTCCCTGTAATACTCTTGGATGTAAGAACGGTACAAGATAACGGAGTCGTCCTTCTATGCTCTTCCATCCGCCTTCAAGCCCTTCCGGTAGCATATTGTATATTTCAAAAAAATTCAGTGATACCTCACCAGCTATAGAAAATTGAAGCCGACCAACTTTTCACTATTTCTTTTTACTTTTTTTTCGTTTTTCTTTTTCTGCCTTCCTGTCTTCCTTCTTACGTTCCTTCTCATTTTCTTTTTGATTCTTGCGAGTCTTTTTGTCCTCTGCCTTCTTTTCCTTTAAAAGTTTTTTCTCGTTGCGGTCTTGTTCTCGTTCTTCTCTCTTTTGATCCTTTCTACGCTCCCGTTCGTCTTTATCTTCAGCCCGTTCCTGTTCTCTGTTTTCTTTCTGCCTTGCTCGCTTTTCTTCATCATTCTTTTTTTTGAGTTCCCGGTCTTCCTCTTTACGTTTTTTGCGCAGTTCTTTTTCGCTTTTGTTTTTCTTATCTTTTGCATGGGCAGCAAAACCAATTAAAGGACATCCGAATGCAATGGAGCATATGCCTAAACCTTTAAGCAGATGACGTCTTGAGATTTTTTTTTGTCATTTGATTTCTCCTTTTGATACAGTTGGCGCTATTATAATTTATTATACTTAGGCATGCTCTCTCAACATTAGAAATTTCTTAACCTGCGCGGATATTGATATCGCACCGTTTATCACTGAGGCGCAAGTATGCTAAATAGGTTTGAAGAGGGTTGTATGTGTGGTCCTGATGATGACATGTAGCCCGGGATAATTCCGCTGCTGTCGGCTGATGCTCGTAATTAAAGAGAAATGCATGAAAAAAGGAGTAGATTGTTTTTTTTGGGATCCGTTTGGCGTTTTATAGCAAGATGTTTACGATTGGTTGATAAAAAAATAGTGGATATCTGTTGTAACTTGTGTTTTTTTTAGAAAGTTGGGAAATAAAAATTTATGTCTAAGTCTGTATTTAGTCTTAAATTGTATATATCTACAAGGCTGTATGAATGAGTAAGAATGCATCAAGGCAGACTGTTCTGGTAGTGGACGATTCGGCTGATAATATTGCTGTTTTTTCTAAAATTTTATCTGAAAAATATCGCGTCAAGGCTGCTAAAAACGGAGCTAAAGCATTACAAATCGCTTTTGCTACAGTCCCTGACATTATTCTGCTTGATATTATGATGCCGGGGATAGACGGTTATGAAATATGCCGCCAATTGAAAAAAGACTCCAGAACTCAAAAAATACCTATCATTTTTGTCACCGCAAAAGATGAAATTGAAGACGAGACTAAGGGGTTTGAATTAGGAGCGGTGGACTATATCGCAAAACCGGTCAGTCCTTCGATTGTTCTTGCCAGAGTGAAAACACACCTTCAGCTTTATGATAACAGCAGAGAACTTGAAAATGCTGTCCTCAGTCGGACTAAAGAGTTGGCGCAAAGTCAGCTCGAAATTATCCGCAGGCTGGGCCGGGCTGCAGAATACAAAGATAATGAAACCGGTATGCATGTCATCCGCATGAGTTATTACTCGTGTGTTATTGCCCGAAGTATAGGTATGGATGATGCTACCATCGATTTATTGCTTAATGCTACACCGATGCATGATGTTGGAAAAATCGGCATTTCAGACTCAATTCTGCTCAAAGCCGGTAAGCTGACTGAGCAGGAGCGCGAGGAGATGGAAAAGCATTGTGAATTCGGGGCTGAAATAATCGGCGAGCATGATGATAAATTATTGAAGTTGGCAAGGTCAGTAGCCCTCACTCATCATGAAAAATGGGATGGATCTGGCTATCCTAAGGGCCTAAAAGGCACTGACATTCCTATTGAAGGAAGAATTGTGGCTATTGCAGATGTTTTTGATGCTCTGACCAGCAGAAGATCTTACAAAGAACCTTGGCCGATTGATAAGGCTATAAGTTTTATCGAAGAACAGGCAGGACGGCATTTTGACCCGGAATTGGTTGCTGCTTTTATCAATAATATTTCTAAAGTAATTAAAATATATGAAAAAAACAGAGAAGAATGTCACGTTAAAGATATATAAATTATCCCCAGAGTGTTTGCTGACATGTATTAACAAGCTGTAATTAATCCGGGAGGGAACTTGAAACTCCGTTATCTTGCCATATTGAGTATAGCGGCTATGACTATACTTTTTGCGGCAGCTCAGTATCTAGCTTCAAAACAAATTGTACAGAAAGGGTTTCAGGAACTCGAAAATGAAAAAGTATATTCCAGCCTAAGCTCTGCTAAAAAAGTGCTTCAGAGTGAACTGGTTAATCTTAATACCCTTCTTGTGGACTGGTCGTCATGGGATGATACGTATCAATTCGTTAAAGACGTAAACACTGGCTATATTGAGTCAAACCTGCAGGCTGAGACTTTTGATGACCAGTCACTCACCTCCATAATTATTAAAAATAATGACAATGAAGTTGTTTTTGCAAGTTCATATAATCAACAAGGTGAAGAAGATTCCGCGCTGAATAAGTTGATCATCAAGCGTAGCGAAGAAATTCTGCCCAGAATTTATGGAAGTTTGGCCGGGTGGGGTGGAATTATCAGCCTTAGTGAAGGTAATCTTGCCATGATTGCTAAACGGTCTATTTTGGCGAGTGACGGGACGGGAGAATCCGTAGGGTCCATGTTTATGGTTCGCAGAATTTCGCCCGAATTACTTGAAAATTTATCCGATCTATTGGGTTTTCCCGTTGTTATTCAGCCGATTGATTCTAATTCAAAGCTGATCTCTAAGTTGCAAGCCTCTCCCGACAAGAGGGTTATAGTCTACCCTGATGACAAAACAGCAATCGGTGTCACTTATCTTCATGATATCACAGACAAGGCCGTAGCAATCCTTAAGACTTCCATTTCACGTCGAGTTTCAGAGCATGGGAACATTGTAGCTCATTTTTATGATGTGACTGTCTTCATAATGCTTTTGACTTTTGCTCTGCTGGGATATTTTTTGCTCCATAGAAGAATTCTCACACGTATTGAAAGCCTTAGTGAGCAGGTGTCTTTAATTGGTAAAAACGGTTATTCCAAGGAAAGAATCAAAAGTGGGGGAAGTGATGAGATTTATAGCCTGAGCAGAAATGTAAATTTAATGCTTGATTCAATTGATGAGTATCAAAATGAAATAGTTTTGCATTCGGATAAGATCGCAAAAAAAGAACAATACTTGAATCAACTTGTCAATTCAATTTCAGCAGGAATCGTTCTTGTTGATGCCGAAAGCAGAAAGATTCTCCATATAAATGATTTCGCTTTGAAACTTAGCGGTTTTGAAGCTGAGGAAGTCCTTGGAAAAATCTGTCATAACCTTATTTGTCCTTCCTCTGAAAACAACTGCCCTGTTCTGGATTTGAAGCAGTTCCGAGATATGTCTAAACGACATCTGCGCAAAAAGAATGGCCAGTTGCTCCCGATTATGAAGTCAGCTTCGCTTATCGAAAAAGAAGGCAAGCAGGTATTGCTGGAAACATTTGTTGATATAACTGAAATAGAAGATTCGCAGCAACAACTTGAAAAAACCATGAATGAACTTGAGGCGACAGTTGCTGAACGCACGGCCAGATTACGTGGAATTATTGATACAGCAAAAAATGGGATTATAGTAATTGATTCAAAAGGTATAATTACAGAATTCAGTCCGGCAGCCCGGGAAACGTTTGGATATTCTGAGGATGAAATTATTGGGCAGAATATTAATCTGCTCATGCCTAATCCTTATAATACAGAACATGATATGTATATTCAAAAGCATCTGGAGACCGGTATTGCAAAAGTTGTCGGCAAACAGGTTGAAGTCCCTGCCAGGCGTAAAGATGGATCCGAGTTTCCCATGGAAATTGCAGTTAATTCAGCTGTAGTGAAAGGGGACACCATTTTTGTTGCTGTAATCCGTGACGTTACTGATCGTAAACAAATGGAAGAAGCTCTTGCCGGTGAAAAAGATCGATTGCAGTTAATTCTTGATACAAGCCCTATCGGGGTGGGAATTTCTGTTGATGGAATTACTCGATTTGCCAACCCGGCAATGACCCGGATGGGGTTGGTTGTTGGTGAACTTGCCAATCGTATTTATGTAGACTCTGAAGTTAGAGAATTGGTGATCAAAGATCTGGAAGAAAAGGGATGCATTAAAGATTTTGAAACCCGGTTGGTCAATCAGGAAGGAAAAGTTATTGATGCCCTCCTTTCCTATTACGATTTCGATTTTCATGGCGAACGGGGGATTCTGTGCTGGGTGGTTGATATAACTGAACGTAAAAAAATGGAGAATAAGGTAAAAAGCAGTCAAGAAAAATACCAGAAGCTGGTTGAAAACATTGGAGATCAGTTTGTTATTTTCAGTCATAGCCTTGACGGCAAATTGTTATATGCCAGTGAAGGTTTTGTTTCTGTGTTCGGGCTTGATAGAGATAGCACTGTCGGGAAAAATTGGCTTTCCCTAATTAATTGGAAGTCCGGTGAACTTGATGCTGCTTCCGGTATAATCAGTGACATGCTTAAAAAACGGCTGGACATACAGCAATTTGATTTGAGCTACATTCACCCGGACGGCAGTGAACGTGTGATTGCTATCTCTGCCCATTCTGTGTGGGATTCTGAGGGACACCCTATTTCTATCGACGGAATTATCGAGGATGTAACTCTCCGTAAGTCCTCTGAAAAGGCATTGGCCGAAGCAAAAGAAGTTGCAGAAGAAGCAACTAAAGCAAAATCCCGATTTCTTGCTAATATGTCACATGAAATCCGCACCCCCATGAATGCAATAATCGGGCTTTCACACTTGGCTTTACAGACGGAACTTAACCGTAAGCAGCATGGGTATGTCAGTAAAATAAGTAGTTCAGCTGAAAATTTATTGGGAATTATCAATGAGATATTGGATTTTTCCAAAATTGAAGCCGGAAAGATTGATATAGAAAGTATTGAATTCCGCTTGGAAGACACACTTGAGCATTTGGTAAGCATCATGGGATTGAGGGCCCATGAATCAGGTCTGGAGTTGGTTTTTGATATAGAACCGAATTTGCCAATGTGTCTGATAGGAGATCCATTACGGCTGGGACAGATTCTGCTTAACCTTGTAAATAATGCTCTTAAATTTACAGAGAAAGGAGAGGTTGTCCTCGGTATAAAATGCACTGAACAGAATGATAACGCGCTAACCCTGCTTTTTTCGGTAAAAGATACCGGAATAGGTATGAGCAGGGAGCAACAGGAGAAATTGTTTCAGGAATTCAGTCAGGTGGACTCTTCTACTACCCGGAAATACGGTGGAACAGGTTTAGGGTTGGTCATTTCTAAAAAGTTGACAAATCGTATGGGGGGACAAATCTGGGTTGAAAGTGAAGTGAATAAAGGAACTACTTTTCATTTTACTCTCCAGTTTGAAAAGGCAGAGGATTGCCCTAGTTTATTGGTAGAAATGTCCGATATCGATGCAGTAAATATTCTTGTTGTAGACGACAATTCAACCTCAAGAAGAATACTGGTGAATGCACTCTCGAATTTCGGATTTATTACAGCAGAAGCTGATTCGGTTGCTTCAACAACATCAATACTGACCGGACAAATTGAGCCTGTAAAATTTGATTTGATTCTTCTCGATTGGAGTTTGCCTCGTAAGGACAGAGTTGAGATTGCGCAGATTTTAAATACAAACAAAAAAAATTCTTCCATTCCAAAAATAGTAATGGATTCTGCATATAGCGGGCCTGCATCTATCGCTGTTGACGAAGTTATAGATAACGTAGTTGATTATTTGAATAAGCCTGTAATTCCTTCCGTTTTATTGAATTCAGTAGTTGGTGCTGTAAGTGATAATGAAAGGTCTTCAAAGTCGGCAAAGTCAAGGCGCACTGTAATTCGTGAGGCGGCCACCAAGCTTAGGGGAACCAAAATTCTTTTAGCTGAAGATAATAGAATAAACCAGATTGTAGCCACTGACCTTCTTTCCCAATACGGCATAGATGTGCATCTTGCTGTTAACGGTAAAGAATGTTTGGAAATGCTTGAAGTTGATACGTATGATGGTGTGTTAATGGATTGCCAAATGCCGGAAATGGATGGCTACACCGCTACGCGTAAGATTCGTGAAAATGAAAAATATAAGCATCTTCCAATTATTGCCATGACAGCTAACGTTATGGCCGATGACTATGAAAGATCTTTGCAGGCTGGCATGAATGATCATATTGGGAAGCCAATTAATATTAACGAGATGCTTTATACCTTGAGTAAATGGATTTCCCCTTCTGTTTCGGCAGATCTGCTTTCTGGTAAGAAGAAATCAACTTTAACAAGTTCAAACGAAATATCGGTAAAGAGTGATTTCAACAAAATTCCGGAAATAGATGCAAAGGCTGCACTGGGCAGAATACAGAATGATTTGGAGCTTTATATAGATATATTGGCTGTCTTTGTAGAGGAATGTAAAAATTTCAAGTCCATGTTTTTGGACGCAAGGGCCTCGGGAGACCCGGTCGATGCTATCAGATGCGCTCATTCATTAAAGGGTATGGCTGGAAATATTGGAGCCATTAAGCTTCAGGGCGCAGCAAAATATTTGGAATCAGCCTGCATTAATGATTTACCAGAATCAGAAATTGATTTTTTAATTGAGAAAGTTGTCGAATCTCTTGATCCGGTGCTTGACGGTCTGGAGGATTTCTTTGCTAATCGTGAGACTGCGGAATCTGCAACAATATTTGCAGCAGAAGATGAGTATAAGCTTCTGTTGCAAAAACTACGTAAGTTTGTGGAAGATTCAGATACTGAAGCTGCTAACGTGCTAAAGGAGCTTTTATCGTTTTCTAATTTGGGTTCTGTAACTGACAAATTGAAGTTGATTCAAAAAGCCGTAAATAATTATGATTTTGATGAAGCGCTGGAAGTTATGAACCGAATATCTCTATAGATTTTAAAATTGAGTGAATGTTAACCATTTGATGTAACGTTACAGAGTGTATGCTTTTTATTTATTTAAACAGAAGAGGTTAAGAGGAAGATTCGAGAATGGCGGAGAATCTTTCGATAGGTACTGGTGGACTGAAATAATATCCTTGCATAATCTCACACCCAATTTCTTTCATGAAATTAAGCTGCTCTATCGTTTCAATTCCTTCTGCGACAGTTGAAAGATCGAAACTTTTAGCCAGTGAGATAATCGCCCTTACAATTTTTGCGTCTGATTTGTTTGTTGGTAATCCTGAAACAAATGACTGGTCTATTTTTAGGGTATGCATAGGTAAATTTTTAAGATGCGATAATGAGGAATACCCAGTCCCGAAGTCATCGATTGAAAATGTTATACCCAACTCATTTAATTTATTTAATATTTTTTGTGTTTGCGCAATATTATCCATCACAGTTGACTCGGTTATTTCCAATTCAAGGCAATTAGGCTTAATTTCAGTCATGGTAACTATGTCCATGATATTTTTAGAAAGATTTTTTTGTTTGAATTGTCCTAGAGATAAGTTCACAGACACTTTAAGGTTTGTGCCAAATCGTTTATTCAACTCTACGGTATCCAAACAAGCAGCTTCAAGTACTTGCTCGCCAATAGGTACTATCAGGCCGGTCTCTTCAGCTAATGGGATGAATTGTGCTGGAGATATGATGTTACCATCGGGCTCAATCCATCGTACCAGAGCTTCCATGCCGACAACTTTACCACTCATAAGGTCCACCTTTGGTTGGTAAAAAACAGTAAAGCTGTTATCGTTAGCGGCTTTCCTGAGTTTGTTTTCCAAAGATATCCTGCGTAGCGCTGATTCGGTCAATCCGGGGGTAAAAAGATGATATCTGTTTCTTCCCTCTTGTTTAGCTTTATTCATGGCTGTATCGGCATTTCTGACTAAGGAAATAGGCGAATTGCCATCATCCGGGTAAAGAGCAATCCCGATAGAAGGAGTGATGATAAATTGATGTGATTGAACTGTAAAAATATTTGAAAACAAGTTGATAATTTTGTCTGCCATAACCGCAGCATCATGCTTGTTCTCTATATCTCTGAGCATGATAACAAACTCATCTCCACCAAGACGAGAAACAGTATCTCTTTCATTAATAAAATTTTTAAGTCTGGTTGCCACTTCTTGCAGGACAGCATCGCCAATGACGTAGCCAAGTGAATCATTGATGTTTTTAAAGTTGTCTAAATCAATAAATAGCAAGGCAATCCATTTTCCATTCTTTTTAAATGATTTGATTGCCTTGCGTATGCGGTCCATTAATAATGTTCTGTTTGGGAGGCCCGTAAGTGCATCATGATATGCTTGGTGTCTTATTTTTTTTTGCTTTGCTTTTGCATCAGAAATATCACGAAATACAGCTATATAATTAATTATATTCCCTTCTGAGTCCGGTATGGTTTTAATTGAAATCCATTCAGGGAATACTTCGCCACTTTTCCGTCTGTTCCAGATTTCTCCTTCCCAAGTTCCATTCAATTTTAGTGACCGCCATATTGAGTGGTAGAAGGAAGGATCATGCCGATTTGATTTCAGTAAGTTTGGATTTTTACCGACAACTTCTTCATGCGAGTATCCTGTAATATGAGTAAATGCTTCATTGGTAAATAATATTTTATTATTACTGTTTGTTATTGTAACTCCTTCTGATGAATGCTTGAATACTTCTGTAGCAAGATTCAGCTGCTCAGTTTTTTGCTCAACTATTAATTTTAATTTATCTTTAGCTTCTATAAGTTCTAGCTCAGTTTCTTTTTGAACAGTAATATCTCTGGCGATGCTGTTAAACCATTTTATATTATTTTTATTGTCTTTGACAGCGGTTATAGTCCAGAGCATGTAGCAGAAATTGCCGTTTTTATGGATTTGTCGATTGGTATATGAAAAACTGCTACTTGAATCTTTCAACCAGTTGTTAAAAGCTATAGCAGTTTTTTCTTTATCGTCAGGGTGTATAAAATCAAATGCGGAGAGTCCGATGCATTCTTCAGGCTTTAGTCCATAGTATTTTACAGATGAAGGACTGAGGTATAAGAATTTACCGTCTGTATCGACTTGTGTGAAAAGGTCATCGGTGTTCTCGATAAAGTCTTTGAATGATATACAATCTTCGTGAAATAATAGATTTGTATTTGGAGATTTATGGGATTTCATTGTAGTCAAGTGTATAATTAAGAGTTGTTTTTTTGCGTTGTTTTTTGCTTTTTGGGAGTGTCTTTTTAAAAACTATGTCTTTTGATTAAGGTCTATGTCAAGAGCATAAAAAGCGGCTCAAAATTTATGATAAATTGGTAAAGAGTCTATTGATGAGGCAGATGCAACAGGAGGCACGCCGGTCAGTTTGATTTGAGGCGTGCTTTTCAACTTAGCTGGCCCCCTGCTTAAACTCAGGGGGAAGCCAATGGGTAGAATTAACACTAACCTGCCCCGGCCCTGACCATTTCCGCAGAACGCTTCTGTAAAGGCCAATTTTTCCAATAAAGAAACAGGCTTCTAGGTAGAATTATATTTTTTTCAAACAAACATTTTTTTAGACACCAACACAAAGCAGTAATACTATTTTTTTTAATAATAAATATTTTTATATGGTTATGATACTTTTTTTATGTACAGTTTTGTGGCATACAAAATAACAACGTTACATTTTAAGTTTTACACAATTATTAAGCATCATGCTTACACAAGACATGAATATTAGCAGACGACTATCCATAGTGTACAATTCAGCAGATATGCACATTTATTAATAAACACCAGCTCAGTATTAACATGACCGATACAAAACCATTAGACAAATAGAGCGTACACATAATCTCTGAATTTTAAAACGGAAGCATAAGTTATGAAAGGACGGTTTCATAATCGTATTTGTAAGGAACTCAAGTTCTGGAAAACAGTATGTTGTTTTCAAGAGGAGGCATATTAATATGTATCCTGAGAGAAAATTTGAACCGTCAGGCTCTGCGTTAAAAGAAGCATGGGAGCAATTCATTCATACTGGGAATCTGGATAGTTTCAGGGGCAGAACCGAAATATCCCAATCATGGACGAGGTGCTACAGGGCAAGAGTAGACCCTTACAGCAAAGGCTGCACACATATCCTGAACCCAAAGAAGGTTGCAGAGTTAAAA
The DNA here is from genome assembly GCF_963678865.1 of Maridesulfovibrio sp. Classification (NCBI taxonomy): domain Bacteria; kingdom Pseudomonadati; phylum Thermodesulfobacteriota; class Desulfovibrionia; order Desulfovibrionales; family Desulfovibrionaceae; genus Maridesulfovibrio; species Maridesulfovibrio sp. The sequence continues at coordinate 859,630 of NZ_OY787459.1, forward strand.
AAGCGCCACTCCGAACTGCTCGATATAGCAAGACCTTTCATGGATAAGCTCTATGAATTCACCGCAGGATCAAGACTGATAGTATTTTTATCAGATGAGACAGGTGTAATACTTGAGAACATAGGCGACTATGAAGTGAGAGACAGTGCATCGAAAGTCAATCTCGTAACAGGAACCAACTGGCAGGAAGAAGAAGTCGGTACAAACGGGATAGGCACGGCACTAAAATTGAAGGTCCCTATACAAATATCCGGCAAAGAGCATTATTGCGCAAACCTTCACCACTGGACCTGCTCCGCAGCTCCCATAATTAGCGATGACGGCACAATTATAGGCGTGCTGCAGGTTTCCGGCCCCTCGGACGAAGTCCACCTGCACACTCTCGGAATGGTTGTTGCCGCAGTGGAAGCCATACGTGACCAAATCAGGATTAAACGAAAAAACAGAGAACTTAACAGGCTTAACCACAGCTTGAACAAAATTTTCCACACTATGTCGGACGGAGCGTTGATAACAAACAAGGAAGGAATAGTATGCCAGATAAACAAATCCGGTAAAAAAATTCTGGGCGATGACATAGAAGGTCTATCGATTAAGAAAATATTAAACAGCAATCCCGGCATGTGGCAGGACCTGAACAGAGGAACGGGATATTCAGATGTTGAAGTCATGCTCGAGACCCAAAAAGGATCCTTCCATTGTCTGGCAACCGGCACCCCACTTAAAGATGAAACAGGCAAAACGGATGGCTCGGTTATCTTTTTAAATCAGATAAACAATGTAAAAAAACTTGTTAACCGTTTCACCGGCGCTCAGGCGTCCTTCAATTTTTCCGATATAATCGGATCAAGCCATGAGATACAAAAAGCAATAAAAACGGCCAAAGGAGCTGCACCGAGTTCCAGCAACATATTGATTTCCGGCGAGAGCGGTACCGGGAAAGAACTTTTCGCCCAATCCATCCATAACCACAGCCCACGCCGCAATGGCCCTTTCATAGCAATGAACTGTGCAGCTTTTCCACGGGAACTGATCGCCAGTGAACTATTCGGCTACACGGACGGAGCTTTCACCGGGGCCAGAAAGGGAGGAAGACCCGGAAAATTCGAAATGGCTGACGGTGGAACCCTGTTCCTTGATGAAATCGGCGACATGCCTCTGGACCAGCAGGCCATGCTTCTGCGCGTGCTTCAGGATAAAAAAATAAACAGGATAGGCGGAGACCACGTTATTCCCGTTAGTGCCAGAATTGTCTGCGCCACAAACAGGAATCTCATGGAGGAGGTCCAGAATGGCAATTTCCGGGCGGACCTCTACTATAGACTGAATGTTATCCAGGTCCGTATTCCTCCCTTGCGGGAACGCAGCAACGACCTGCGGGACCTTTTCAATCATCTACTAGACAAGATCTGCAAAAGGCAGGACCGTTGCATCGGATTTGTATCTGAAAAATTGATGCAGCATCTGCAACGGCATGACTGGCCCGGCAATGTCCGAGAGCTGGAAAATGTTGTTGAAAAAATGCTCAGCTCCGATCTGGAGGCAATAAATCTGGGAATAGAACATCTGCCCGAAAGAATTGCCGCTAAACAAAAAGGACCTGCAGTCTGCTCCTCGCCATTTTACCCCATTCCCGACCGCGACAACAAAAAAAAGGAAATGTCGGACCTTATCATTGAAAAAGAACTGATCATCCAGCTTCTGACTGCACACCGAGGCAATGTAAGCAAGGTTGCCAGAGAAATGAATCTTTCACGCAACACGGTATACCGTAAGATGAATTTCTATAATATAACTAAAGAACAACTTTTCAGTTAAACCATCTTCCTGACTATACATTGGCTGCCACAATAAAGCCCCTAGCTGCCTAGAGCCCTCCTTGCCACACCTTCATGGTAAAAGTTAAGGACGCCTTTCCCCTGCCCTATAATCTACCGCACTTAAAACTCCTTGAGAACGACTATTCGAGTTCCCGCAAATTAATGCAGAACAACAGAAATGGAACACAACTGTCATGTGCTCCATAAAATGTAACACCTGTCACAAAGTGTAACTTTAAATAAAACACAAGGGACAGGCACTAAAATCGGTACAATTGTTTTAATTCAGTGTTTAAGCCAAAATTTTCCATTTTAAATTTTGCGGCATCATTATTGCTGTCTGTTTTGACATAATTAAACCGGCCGGTTTGACTGCAGTACCAATTAATTACTTAACCATTTCGGAGGAACGTTAATGCAGAAGCCAATTGATAAGAATTACAAACTGTATGTAGACGGCAAATGGGTGGATAGTAAGGACGGTAAAACATTCAAAGCGTATTGCCCTGCCAACGGGGAAGAGTTGGCAACATGCGCCAATGCAAGCAAAGAAGATGTCGATATGGCCGTGGCTGCTGCCCAGGAGGCTTTCAAAACATGGAAAGATGTGTCGCCACAGGACAGGGCAGCAGTTCTTCTCAAGATTGCCGATCTCATAGATGAAGAAACCGAAAAACTGGCCATGGTGGAAACACTGGATAACGGCAAGCCCATCCGGGAAACAAGAAACATCGATGTTCCCCTCGCTGCAGATCATTTCAGATATTTCGCAAGCGCCATCCGAACCGAAGAAGGTTCTGCGGTAATGATCGACAAGGATACTATGAGCATTATCCTCAACGAACCTATCGGCGTTGTAGGACAGATCATCCCCTGGAACTTTCCATTCCTCATGGCAGCATGGAAAATAGCCCCGGCTCTTGCCGCAGGAAATACCGTAGTAATCAAGCCCTCCTCTGAAACCTCCCTTAGTATGCTTGAATTTGCGAAAATACTCGACAGAGTCCTGCCTCCGGGAGTCGTAAACGTTATCACCGGCGGAGGTTCCACTACCGGAAACTACATTCTGGAGCACGAAGGCTTCAGCAAACTTGCTTTCACAGGATCCACCGACATCGGCTACATGATCGCAGACGCAGCGGCAAAGAAACTTATCCCGGCAACCCTTGAACTTGGTGGCAAGTCGGCCAACATTTATTTCCCTGACTGCCCTTGGGAGAAGGCTGTGGAAGGAGCCTTGCTGGGCATTCTTTTCAATCAGGGCCAGGTCTGTTGCGCCGGTTCCAGAATCTTCGTCCATGAAGATATTTATGACCGCTTCCTAGCAGCCATAACTGAAAAATTCGAAAACGTTAAAGTCGGTCTCCCTTGGGAAGAAGACACCATGATGGGCAGTATTATCAGTGAAAATCAGCTCAAACAGGTCATGGAATGTGTGGAAACAGGCAAAAAAGAAGGCGCCAAGCTGGTTACCGGAGGCACAAAAATCACTGATGGAGAACTGGGCAAAGGCAGCTTCCTGTGTCCGACTATTTTCGCCGATGTGAATAACTCCATGGAAATTGCCCAACAGGAAATATTCGGCCCGGTTGTCTGCGTCATCAAATTCAAAGATGAAGATGAAGTAATTGCCATGGCCAACGACAGCGAATTCGGTCTCGGAGGGGCGGTCTGGAGCAAGGATATCAACTGCGCCATGAGGGTGGCACGCAATGTCGAAACCGGACGCATGTGGATTAACACCTATAACCAGCTTCCGGCACACAGCCCATTCGGCGGATACAAAAAATCCGGCATAGGCCGTGAAACTCATAAAATGATGCTGGCCCACTATAGCCAGACTAAAAACATATTCCTGAGCATGGATGAAGGAGCCTACGGCTTGTACTAACATTTCAGCATAACATGCTGGGAAAAACCTGAACTGCTGTTTTATTATGCTCGGAGTGAAAGTCCGCGGTGAAAACCTGAGAGGCAAGACCATCCCGAACAGGACGGTATACCGCGGGCCTTCACAAACCCATCAGGCCTCCAGATGCAGACTGGAGGCCTGTTCTTTGGACTCTCACCAATCAGGCGGTATATGATGAATAACACCATTATTAAAAAAAGAGCGCTGATTCCTGGGCAGACAAGTATGCTGATTATCGACGCTCCCCAGATAGCCCGAAAAGCCAAGCCGGGAAATTTCATAATTCTACGCGTATCCCAAAACGGGGAACGCATTCCCCTGACCATAGCGGATACGGATCCTCAGGCCGGAACCATAACCATCGTCTACCTTGTAGTCGGTAAAAGCTCGGCTCTGCTTGAAACCCTTAACGAAGGAGATTCGATCCTCGATCTTTGCGGACCACTTGGCAAAGCCACCCATATAGAAAAATGCGGTACCGTTGTCTGCGTAGGCGGAGGAACGGGAATTGCCGCAATGCATCACATTGCTAAAGGACACCATATGGCCGGCAACCATGTTGTCGCTATAGTAGGGGCAAGGAGCAAAGATATGCTTCTATTTTGCGATGAACTTAGCGGTTTCTGTCCCGAACTGATCATCGCTACAGATGACGGAAGCAGCGGACGCAAGGGATTTGTCACGGATGTTCTGCGGGAACGTCTGGAAAAAGATAAGAACGTTGCTGAAGTTGTAGCAGTCGGACCTGTTCCCATGATGGAGGCTGTAGCCGGTGTAACAAAGCCATTCGGAGTTCGTACGGTTGTAAGCCTGAACTCAATTATGGTCGACGGAGTCGGTATGTGCGGCGCATGCCGTTGCAACATCGAAGGCGAAACCAGATTCGCCTGTGTGGATGGGCCGGAATTTGACGGGCACAAGGTTGATTTCAACGAACTCAGGATGCGCCTTGCCCAGTACAGAAATCAGGAAAAGCAATCAATGGATTTGTTCAGGAGGGAACATGGCTAGAAAAAAATTTAACCCTATCCGCACTCCGATGTCTGAACAACCGGCAGATGTGCGCAAAAACAACTTCATGGAAGTAGCCTGCGGATACACTCGAGACCAGGCGATAACCGAAGCATCCCGATGCCTGCAGTGCAAGGAACCTCCCTGCCGCAAAGGCTGTCCCGTTGAAATTGATATCAAAGGGTTTATCGGCCATCTTGCAGCCGGAGATGTTCCCTCGGCATATAAGGTAATCAAGCAAACCAACGCCCTTCCCGCAGTCTGTGGACGAGTCTGTCCGCAGGAAACCCAGTGTGAAGGTTCGTGCATACTGGGCAAAAAACATGAACCTGTAGCAATAGGTCGACTGGAAAGGTACGTTGCCGATACTTTTGACAGTGACTCAGCATGTGAAATCATAACCGGAGACACTGCCTGCAGCATGCCCAACGAGCATCTCAAAGTTGCCTGCATAGGCTCTGGGCCTTCCAGCCTTACGGTTGCCGGCTACATGGCTGCCAGAGGCGTCCCTGTCACCGTTTATGAAGCCCTTCACGAAGTGGGAGGCGTTCTTATCTACGGAATTCCTGAATTCAGACTGCCCAAGTCGATAGTGGCACGAGAAGTCGGGGCATTGTGGAGCAAGGGAGTCAAATTTCTTCCGAATTGGGTTGGCGGCAAAACAGTCACCATTCAGGACCTCATGGAGGAAGGATTCAATGCGGTATTTATAGGCGTAGGCGCAGGACTTCCTAAATTTCTCAATATTCCGGGAGAAAATCTTGTAGGGGTATATTCATCGAACGAATATCTCACTCGAGTCAATCTGGGCCGGGCATACAGTTTCCCGGACCACGACACACCTGCTCCCAGACCTCGCAATGTAGCTGTTGTCGGTGGCGGAAACGTCGCCATGGACGCAGCACGCACAGCCCTGAGGCTGGGGGCTGAAAACGTGTACATAACCTACCGCCGTACCAAGGAAGAAATGCCGGCACGTCAGGAAGAGCTGCACCATGCAATTGAAGAAGGTGTTAAGCTGAACCTGCTGACCTCGCCTATCTCCATAAATGGAGATGAAAATTCGCATGTAAAATCCATGACTCTGCAGGTGATGGAACTCGGTGAACCGGACGACTCCGGTCGGCGCAGGCCCGTACCGGCAAAAGGGATAACCGAGGAACTTGAGGTGGATATGGTTATCATGGCCGTTGGAACCGGAGCTAATCCGGTGCTGCTTGAAGCTACTCCCGGACTAGACTTGAACAAATGGGGCTATATTGAAGCTGATTCGGAAACCGGCGAGACATCTATTCCAAATGTTTTTGCAGGAGGAGACATTGTATCCGGTTCAGCAACAGTAATATCCGCCATGGGTGCAGGTCGCAGGGCAGCAAAAACAATTGCCGAACGTCTGGGAGTGTAAAACAGCCAACACTGTAATCACTCCATATTAATGTTCTTTATTCCAGCCAGACTCTTTGCAGTCTGGCTTTTTCATGACAGGACACACCATGAATATCATTCACCCCTAAAAATTCCAGCAAACACGAAATCCGATTCAAAATAAATTGAAGGTTATCCTGATTGGTTTGATTTGGTCACTGGGGTGGGTTGATTATTTAAGTGATTCTGTGGATCAGGTTGTATGGCGACAGAAAGATGGTGGCAGCCTGATTTTCATTCTATAGACAATTGATAAAAAGAGTACATAATGATAAATTTGTCGAACTAACTACAGCCACCGACGTTTGAAAAGTGATTAAGTACAGGAGGTTTGATGCGCCCCACTGTGAACTATTTACCAGTAGACGGAACTCGCTTGATGATTTTTTAAGCAGAATTCATGTATCTCCACCTAATGACAGAACTGACTATAAGGTCATCCTGATTGGTTTGATTAAGTCAATGGGGTGGATTGATTTTTGGTGATTCTGTGGATCAGCCCCTCTCTGGAAATATTCACCGCATAAGAGCCAATAATTACAGGCAACGTCGTTACACAAAATATAGTACCATTAACCTAAATGTAAAAGTTCATAGCAAGTATTTTGTTAACATTTTGCTACCAGTACAATAATTGCGCAAATCAGACTAACAACGTTCAAAAGGACTAGACATGAAATTCAAAGATTGGAGCTTAAAGACTAAAATCATTATACCAATATTCAGCTTTGTTGTTTTAATTCTTGCAGCTAGCACCATAGTAATGACCGAACAAGCCAAAACCATGGCTGTTGAACAAGCAACTTCGGCCGCTGAAACCCAAGCGAAAGGATTTGGGAATGAAATATCCAAGACCTTGAGTAAAGCTCTAACTGCAACCAGAACAGTTGCTTCCCTATATCAGGAAGCTGCAAACTACAGCAGCATTCCAGAGCGTGAACTTTTAGACGCTGTTCGACTAAACGTATTGAAACGTCATCCGGTACTGGCAGGTTCATGGTGTGTCTTTCCATCTAAAACCACATTTGACAATAAAGAAGATGAGTACCGCGCCAAATACAAAGGAGCATACCGTCAATGGTACTACCGAGACGGGGCAAGCATTGTCGGAGATTATGCCGGTGATCCAGACATGAGCAAAGTTTCATGGTTCACAACTCCAATGTCCGGCAACGATGAGACAATCACCGAACCTTATGCATGGAAAACGGGAGGTAAAAAGTCATGGTTCTGCTCCACTGGATATCCAATAACGAGAAACGGCGAAAATATCGGCGTAATCGGCTTTGATTTTTATTTGGATGATTTGCAGAAAACAATTCGCGACATTAAGCCTTTTGAAACCGGTTATGCCTTTCTGGTCACCAATAAGGGTAATATTGTGGCCCATCCAGAAAAAGATATACAGGCTAAGAACCTCTCAGACGTAATGGATGGAAAACACAAGGACAATATTCTAAGAGCTATCAAGAGAGGGCAACATTATTCGTATACAGGAAAATCACCAATCACCGGAAAGATGGAATACATTACCTTTGCACCGGTTGTTGTAGGCAAAACCGTTTTCCCATGGTCTGTAGCACTTGTTATCCCAATGGATAAAGTTAAAGCTCAGGCTAATACTATTGCCTTCAACAGTGCGATTGTCGGAGTGATAGCCATTTTGATTTTGCTCTGCGTTCTTTTTGTACTGGCAGGAGTTATAAGCAAACCTATTCTCAAGACAGCCGATTACACCAACAAAGTTGCTGAAGGAAACCACGATGCTGAACTTGACATTCATCAACGGGATGAGATCGGAAGAATGGCAGACTCTCTTCGCTCAATGGTTAGTGAACTGAAAATTAATATCACAAAAGCAAAAGAAGAAACCGATAAAGCCAGGGAAGAGTCCACCCGAGCCCAGGAAGCAACTAAAGAAGCGGAAAAAGCAAGGGCAAAAGCAGATACTTCTCGCGCTGAAGGTCTTCATCATGCAGCAAACCGAGTAGAGCAGGTCCTTCACCATGTAGTCTCAGCTTCTGAACAAATGTCTGTACAATCAGCTCAACTCCTCAAGGGAACTGAAATACAAAGTGAACGTATATCAACCACCGCCACTGCCATGGAAGAAATGAATGCCACTGTACTTGAAATCGCACGCAATGCAGGAGATGCTGCAAAATCCAGCACAGAAGCGCAACATAAAGCCAAAGACGGAGCCGAGATTGTCAGTAAATCAAGGCTTTCACTGGACTACACTGTTTCCGAAGTGAACAATCTTAAGGGTAACATGGAAGAATTGGATAAGCAGGCAAAGGGGACTGAAACAATCATCGGCGTAATCACTGATATCGCTGACCAAACCAACCTACTGGCACTGAATGCAGCCATTGAAGCTGCCCGCGCAGGTGAGGCCGGGCGTGGCTTTGCAGTTGTTGCCGATGAAGTTAGAAAACTGGCAGAAAAGACCATGACCGCAACCGGAGAAGTATCACAATCTATAGGTGCTATTCAGCGCGTTGCTGTAGACAATATCAAGTCCATGGAAATGGTATATAAACGCATAGGTGAAGCCAACCAATACTCAGAAAGCTCGGGCGGCGTGTTAAAGGAAATTGTAGACGGAGCTGAGGCGAGTGCCTCACAGATTCAAAGCATAGCTACAGCAGCGGAACAGCAATCTGCAACCTCTGAAGAAATCAGTAGTTCGGTAGAAGAAATAAGTCGAATCACAACTGAAACAGCTGCCGGGGCCAACGAATTTTCCTTAGCCCTTGGAGCACTAGCTGAACAGATTTCTGAAATGCAAAAAATTGTTGAAGACCTCAAAATGTAATCGGCAACTTAACAGTATGCCATAACCGGACATAAACACTGCAATTCCGCAAAAAAATGGTTAACCCTGAAAAAGGGTTAACCATTTAATTTATAATCACAAAAACTCTGCCCTTCCCCTCCAAGTCCTTTCGGTGGGTTGATGTATCGTTCATGCAGGTTCAGAGAAACAGCCACTGAAACCTTGAATATTTTAACGAGATCAATGATTACAGTCAGCTAGGTATTTAACTCGTAACAGCATTCTATGAACATAAACCAGGCATATACTTAGCTACGAGTAATCCGGCACCCATAAGCCAGATTGCCAAAATCCCGGCTAAAATAAATGGCTTTGGACCAACAACTTTAGCTTTCTCGAGATTGGTCTCCATACCAAGAGCACACATAGCCATTGTCAGCAGGAAAATGTCGGATGAATTTATGAAGTGTACAACGTTTTCTGGAATGATTCCCAGTGAATTTATGAATACGCATAAAACGAAAAGCAGTGCAAAAACAGGGAAGCCTTTTCTTTTTGAGGAGGTCTCTTCTGTCTCAGCATTTTTTTCAGGGAATTTGGCAAGCCACAATCCAACTGCAATAAGTAATGGAGCAAGAAGTACCACACGCAGCATTTTAACTATGACAGCAACATTACCCGCTTCCGGGGAAATTGCGTTTCCTGCCGCAACAGCATGAGCTACCTCGTGCATTGTTGATCCTACCCAGATGCCATATGATTGTTCCGTTAAATTCAGCAGTCCGCTTTTATATAATAATGGATAAAGGAGCATGGCGATTGTTCCGTAAACCACCACAGTTCCAACCGCGATACTGCTTTCATGTGCTTTAGCACGTACAACCGGTTCAGTTCCAAGAATTGCCGCGGCCCCGCAAACAGAACTCCCCGCAGCAGTAAGCATTGCCAGCCTTCTGGGCATTTTGAGCACTTTAGTGCCTAAAACTGTTCCGCCAATGAAAGTACTGCTTACAATAAAAACATCTGCCATGATCCCGGATAGGCCAACAGATGTAATATCTTGAAGAGTTAGGCGGAAACCATATAAAACAACAGCAGCTCTAAGCAGACGCCCGGAAGAAAATAAAATTCCAGAAACCCATTGTTCTGGCAGATTCTGGCGCAGTGTGTTTCCATATAGCATCCCCAGAACGATACCTACAATTAAGGGACTGATGTTGATCGAACGAATCATGTGCAGAGAAGAAATTTGTGAAGCCGCAGATGCAAAAAGAGCTACAAAAAGAATTCCATTGAAAGCTTTTGTTGAATAAAAGTCAGGCGAAATAATTTTTTGAATCATTAGTCACTCCTCGTTTGTTTTTGTTATTCAGACTTATTCTTAAAAATTAGCAAATAGGCAAACGGTAAAAGATTGATGATTCAACAAGAAAAAGTTATCAATCAGATATGAAGTTAAGGCACATAGAAATATTTTTGGCACTGGCCCGTACTCCGAATATGCGTGAGGTCTCATCTAGACTGTTTCTGTCTCAGGCAGGGGTCTCCAGCTCTTTAAGGCTGTTTGAAAATGAGCTTGGTGTTTTGTTGTTTGATAGAGTCGGGCGAGAGATTCGTTTGAATGAAAAAGGGAGGCTGCTTTTTGCCTACTTAGCTCCGCTTTACAGACAGATTGACGACAGCATTGATATGATCATGTCAGGAGCGATGGTAGGAAATGTGAAACTAGGAGCTTCGGCAACTCTTGCGGACTATGTGCTGCCACATGTTTTATACGAATTTAAAACCCGGCATGACCGGGTGAATATTTCTTTAGAATCTGGAAGTACAAAAGAAATCGTGGAACAAGTTGAAGCCGGCACGCTCGATATGGGCTTTGTGGAAGGTGACGTTACCTCAACAGGAGTTCGCACAGCCTCACTTTGTAAAGATAACCTTGTTGTAATCAGCTCTGACATTAAACTGGCCGAAAATGGCCCTTACCCTATTGCAAAACTTGCAGAAAAAAATTGGTTGATTCGCCAAGAAGGTTCAGGAACTCGAGAGTTGTTCCTGCAAAATGTAATGCAAAAAGGCGTTTCTCCTAAGATCTTTTTGGAATTCAGCAACAATGAAGCCATCAAAACTGTTCTGCATAACTCAGGAACGTTAACTTGTATCTCCCCACGGGTTGTTGAATCCGAATTAAGACGTAATGAATTTTATACTGTGCCAATAAGTGATGTCCAGTTTTCAAGGTTTTTTTTACAGGTTCTGCATAAGCGAAGAAATTTATCTCCGTTACTCCAAGGTATCTCTGAAGCTGTAATGGAAATGTTGGCTAATAGTTTTGCAAAAGAGACTGCAAGCTAATTTAATCAATTAAGTATAATCGCCCACTTGCGCATGTAGCTAATCATTCGGCTGCATTAAAACATTACAGGGCATCATATCATCATTCTGAATGAATCTTTTACCCAATATATTTAAACACCTTTCATAAATTATAATCACAAAAACTCCGCCCTTCCCCTTCAAGCCCTTTCGGTGGAATGATGTACTTCGCATACAGGTGGTGATTCTGTGGATATGATGGGGGTATGTTCTGGAGGATATGAACATTAGAATTTTATCAATACCCATTACCGGCAATTAGGTTTCAAACTGCCTGTGTGTTACTGCTTTTTCAACCAATCAATAGTGTATTTCTGGACCTTGTAAGCATCAGCAGCAGTCCAGAAACCAATATGAGAAGCTTTCTCAATCCAAAGAAGTTGGGAGTTGGGTATTGCATCATGGGCATACTCGGCATCACGAGGGAGCACGTCATTATCGGAATCACCGTGTATGATCAACGCAGGACAGCTGATTTTATCCAGAGGAAGTTTTCCGATTGCCGCTCCTAGTGCGATATCATTTTCAGCACCTGCCTTGCGTTCAGAAAACTTGTCACTCATTGTTTTGAACATTGCATCAATCATGGCAAATTTCCTGTCATCTTTGACGATTTCTTTGACTCGGTTTCCCAGTTCATGCTTTTCCAAAGAACTTTCCGTTCGCAAGAAACTTTTAACCACCGATGCCGGAAAATGCTTGAAGAAGAAGCTCATCAACCATTGACCGGAGTTGCTAAGGTACATCCATTCCTCAACTTTATTAATATCATCTCCCTTGGTGTAGTTCATACTTATGCCGTCGATGACCACCAAAGCCTTTGTTTTTTCAGGGTGTCGTTGTGCTAATTGATAGCTTGCAGGACCGCCGCCTGAAACTCCGATTACAATTGAGCTTGGAATGTTCAAGGCATCCAGAAGAGCAGCCATGAAATCACCTTGTTCTTCAGCTGTTTTCCCATGGTTCAATGGCGTTCCAAGGTATCCAGGTCGGGATGGTGCAATAATTTTAAATCCATGTTTGCGGAAAAGTTCTCCAAGCATCAGGGCTTGGTCGTATCCTCCAGGGCCGCCATGCGAAATTAAGATGATAGGTCCTTCACCATTTATGGCATATTCAACTTTGCCGTATGAAGTTTCAATAATGGTTGAGGAATGTGCCAAACAATCATATAAATCCTTGGGAGTCGGAGTTTGGTCCTCGGACAAAAATTCGATTAAATTTCGAGATGAAAGAGTCGTCACATGCTTCTCCTTTGCTAAAGCCAAATAGCAAGACAAATATCTTGACTCTTATTTTTTGCCAGACTTTGTAATCAGAGGCAAGGTGGAATTATTCAATTAGTCGGATACGATTGGGACACCTAAACCGACTGCCCAGTATGCTGGACATGTTCTATTCTTACTGTCAAACACCTGTGTTTTCTTTACGCAAAACTCTACACCTGTTTTTTCACCAGTGATTTTCAATACGTAAACAATTGCGTTTTTTGAATTGCCAGTCATTCTGCCACTCCGTACCAAATCTATTCCTGTATGAAATATATTATGCTATGAACCTGCTAACTGGTAATACTTTATGCTGGTCAGAATAACCAAGACAGATCACAGGAGATATCATGGCTAATTTTTTATTTGTGCTGAGTAAAAACGACAACGAAGCTGCAACCAGATGTTTTCAATTCGCTAAAATCGCTCACGGTAAAGGTCATCATGTGGATATGTTCTTCATTGACGGTGGAGTGGAATGGGCAGTCACAGGCAGAGATTTAACCCAAAAAACAACTACTGGAGATTGTCCTCAAGATTATCTTCCGTACCTGATTGAAAATGAAGTCAAGACGGGTATTTGTACTCCTTGTGCCAACAATCGTAATCTGGATGAAGCAACCTTTCATTCCAATATGCAGTTAGATGGTGGCCCCCACCTGATCGACATGGCAGCAGAAGCAAAAGTATTCAATTTTTAATTTTTGGAAATACCCTTGGATTAAGTTTCAAGGGTATTCCTATCCCGGAACAGGAATAAAACGAATAGAAGGACTACGTGTAGAACTGCACCCGATATTCACAGGCCCGGCATTGTCTGCATCAGTCTTCCATCAAGTAAAAGCCAGACATATACCGGATGCCCTAACCGGTCCTCACTCATAGCTATTTTCAGAACTTCAAACGTTAATATCATTAGTTAACACAAAATCCATATAATCGTTGACTCCATTCTTCAGATACGGATAATAATTAGTAGTATTTTGATTTTTATAGAACGAACTTCAACTCATTTTAAACTGAAGGAGTCTATTATGGAATCAGGAATCCCCCTTTTAGGTGATAATTTTCCAGAAATGGAAGTCGTAACAACCCACGGAACGCTTAATTTACCAAGTGATATGGCAGGAAAGTGGTTTGTGCTCTTTTCTCACCCCGCAGACTATACCCCGGTCTGCACCACTGAATTCGTAGCTTTTCAAAAACGCTATGCTGAATTCAAGGCTATGAATTGTGAATTAATTGGATTGTCAATTGATCAGGTATTCTCACACATAAAATGGGCTGAATGGATTAAAGAGAACTTGGATGTTGAAATTGAATTCCCCATTATTGCTGATGATATGGGCAAGGTTGCCGCCAAACTTGGTATGGTCCATCCTGGAAAAGGAACTAATACTGTAAGAGCCGTTTTCATTGCCGATGATAAAGGTAAACTCAGGATCATGTTTTACTATCCACAAGAACTAGGTAGAAACATGGATGAGATTCTGAGAGCGGTTAAAGGGATGCAGACCTCTGATGCCAATGGAGTCGCAATTCCTGCAGGTTGGCCCAACAATGAACTTATAGGTGAGTCAGTTATTGTTCCACCTGCAAACAATGTAAAAACAGCCAAAGAACGCACTGGTGCAACTGATTGTTATGATTGGTGGTTCTGCCATAAGAAAATTTAAATATTTAAACTAATTCTTGTATGAAAAAAGGGTCGATTTACAATAATCGACCCTTTGAATTTTTAGATGTAAAAATAGCCTGAAATGACAACCCTACCCCCATATTCACAGGCCCGGCATTGGCTGCATCAGTCTTCTATCCAGTAAATCTCATACTGCCACTGCTTCAGTTCTCAGCCTGTATGCTTTTGAATCCCCAAAATCCCACAGAATCCTAATAGTCCTTTTCTGCTTACCTAATCATCATCCGGCAGCATCAGAGTAATACATGGCTTCATGTCATCATCTGGACCGCACTGGCACAAGACCTCTACTTCTTCAAGGGTCCTCGGCTGTGACTTGGTTAAAAACAAAACCTTGAAGCTAATCCTGCTCTCATTCTATTTATCCGGCATCGCCAACAAACACATGCTGAACAGGTCATGGAGCCGACCAGTAACGCTCTGCCCTTCGCCTTCAAGTCCTTTGGGTGAAGTGATGTATCTTTCATACAGGTTCAGAGAAACAGCCACTGGAACCTTGAATCCGGTCTCCTTCGCCTGTTCGGTGACATCGATTAAATTTCCGTCTTCGAGTGCCTGTTTACGAGTGTAGAAATAGACCATCTGCAAGGATGGATCGCACTTAATTACCATCTTAATTTCTCCATCAATTTCATAAGTTAAGTAGTTATGATAAATTGACAGTTCTCCTGTTTAGATCCAGAGAGGCATACCCTAGCCCTTATATCCATTAAGACAAATAATCACATCACTGGTATAAACTTTGCAAATCTTAACAAATAGGGAATTTTTTTCCTGATAGGGGAAACAAATTGAAATAATATAAGTTCAATTCATGCCTACGGAGAATATGTATGAATATTTCAGCAGCAACCAGTGCATATCAGGCAAATCAAATTCAGAAGACACGCAATAATTCTTCAACACAAGCAAATGAGACGACTGTTCCGAATAAATCACAGGGCGATACTGTTACGATTTCGGAGGAAGCAAGAAAAGCGCAGAAAAAAGAGGGGTACGACCCAGATGCATTGGTCTATTTTCCTGATTCAATTATCAAGTATGTCCCTGATTGCCGCATACTGGTCATAGAGGTCGGAAGATACGGCCCAGTCTATAAACAAACTCCCACAGCAGAACAAAAGCAAGTTGGACCAGAATACAATAAAGAACTCACTCGTATCTATAATGCATGTTTAAGGAAGCATGATCTTACCGGGGAAAAGTTAGGAAAAATGCCAAAAGAATATCAAGAAAAATTTGAAAGAGATCTTCATCAAATGCTCGCTGATGATCCCAACAGTAAACGCATTCAAGAGTTAATGGATATTCTGGAAGTTAAAGTAGATAGACTGAACTAATCTACAAAAAGGCTGACCTAATCTGTAGTGGTTCATACTCGATCTGACAGTCCGCCTTTTTGATGGGACCGAAATTGTCAGTTTAGTTTAAACTTTGGACCTTATCGTTCCAGAGCGCTTTTCCATCCAGCATAGTTGCCAGTGGTGTTCGACCGCAACATATTTTTCCCTGATGAGATCGTTGTGTGTTGTATTCATCAATCCAGATATCGAGATCAGTCTGTAATTCTTCAAGTGAAGTATATATCTTACGTCTGAACGTGACCCTGTAAAATTCATCCAGAATTGTTTTGTGGAATCGTTCGCAAATCCCGTTTGTTTGCGGATGACGTGCTTTCGTTTTTGTGTGCTCGATGCCGCAAACGCCAAGAAACAGCTCGTAATCGTGTTTCTCAACGCATCCGCAATACTCGGTTCCTCTGTCGGTCAGCATGCGTAAAATGCCCATTTCCTGCTCCGCGAAGAAAGGAAGAACCTTGTCGTTGAGCATATCGGCTGCTGTGATCGGAGTTTTGGTTGTGTAGAGTTTTGCGGCTGCCCACTTGGAATAGGTGTCCACAAAGGTCTGCTGGTAGATTCGTCCAACGCCTTTGATTGTGCCGACATAGAAAGTGTCCTGACTGCCGAGATAGCCAGGATGGGCAGTTTCGATTTCACCGCAAGCCAAATTGTAAACCTCCCCATAAAACACCCCACTACGGCAGAATTCTGCGCAAACCACTACCCGGCAGCTTTATTTTCCGTAAAATTTTCATACGGTAATAAATCCTAACATCAGTTTTTTTTACCACCGGCTCAACCAATAACCACTTAACTTAATTGATCATTACCAAAAACACTCACCATCAGAAACTAATTACACACAAACTAACGTATCTTTAACAATATAGAATATTTTGACTTTTACACAAAATATACATTAGAATCTGAAGCACCACCGATTTGGTTATGGACCAGACGGGCTTCTGGACAGCAGGTTTAATTGATTAGGAGATTGTTGATGGGCGTAGGTTTGGAAAGATTCAGGTTTTCCAACTGGCATCAGCACGCACGCTGGCTGCTGCTGAGTATTGCTGTCGGGGTTGTTGCCGGGCTTGGAGCAGTGTTTTTTGACCGGCTTCTGGACAATGCCCTTGAATTTTTCGTAAAACTGCCAATCAGTTTTTTTGAGCCGAATGTAGGCAATCCGCTGGCCGTTGATATTTCAGAAACTGGTTTTTCCTTATGGATTATCCCCATTGCGACAATTGGCGGACTTTTGTCCGGGCTGCTTGTTTTCAATATAGCTCCTGAAACCGAAGGGCACGGTACAGACGCCATGATCGAATCCTTCCACCTTCAGGGAGGATTCACCAGAAAACGAACACCTTTCATAAAAATTCTGGCTTCCGCACTGACCATCGGCAGCGGTGGTTCGGGAGGTAAGGAAGGCCCGATTGCGCAGATCGGTTCGGGGTTCGGCTCGCTGCTGGCAACATGGCTCGACCTGAAACCGAGAGAAAGGCGCGTCCTGCTCCTTGCCGGAGCGGCGGGCGGCATCGGAGCAATTTTTCAGGCCCCACTCGGAGCGGCATTATTTGTCCCCGGAGTACTCTACAGGGAAACCGAGTATGAATACGAAGCAATCCTGCCCTGCATCATATCCGCCATCATGGCCCATGCTGTTTTTTCCGAAATGTACGGCAGACATGCCCTTTTCCAGCCCGGCAACGTTGCTTTCGATCTGCCGGTGGAATTTATTCCTTACACTATTTTCGGCATCCTCTGCGCGCTGGTGGGATTCATATACATCAAGTTCTTTTATGGAATGCGGGACTACTTTTTCAACAAGCTGCCCATCCCCCGGATGTTTCGCCCTGCCGTCGGCGGATTCATGCTTGGCTGTGTTGCCTATTACTACCCGCAGATTATAGATGGCGGTTATGTATGGATTCAGCTGGCTCTTGACGGCAAAATGATCTGGGAAACCATGCTGCTGCTGGTTTTCATAAAAATAGCAGCCACGTCCTTTACGATCAGTTCCGGCGGCAGCGGCGGTGTTTTCGGGCCATCGGTTTTCATCGGTGCCATGCTCGGAGGAGCTTTCGGCGGCATAGGCCACATGATAGCGCCCGATTGGGTCGTTAACCCCAATTCCTTTATTCTGGTCGGCATGGGCGGATTTTTTGCAGGTGTCGCCAAAGTTCCTATCGCATCAATCATCATGGCCTGCGAAATGAGCTCCAGTTACACCCTGCTGGTGCCGCTTATGCTGGTTTCGACAATATCCTACCTGATTCTCGGCAAGATGAGCCTGTATGAAAAGCAGTTCAGCAGCCGGCTGGACTCTCCTGCCCATATCAATGAATTTGCCAGAGGCGTGCTTTCGGTGCTGCATGTCCGCGATGCCCTGATCAGCGAACATGTTAGTTCCCTTGAGGAGGGCCTGCCCATCGGCTCTGTGGTGAAAATCGTCACCCAGTACCCGGAATCATATTATCCCGTGGTCAGCGTTGATGGTGACCTGAAGGGAATTTTATCTATCAACGACATAAGGGAACTGATGTTCGAGGAGGCTCAATCCAACGTTCTTGTTGCAAAAGATGTCGCCAGCACAAATGTTATCACCGTTCTTGAAGACGACACCCTGCAGACCGCGCTGGAAAAAATGATCGCCCTGAATGTCAACGCACTGCCCGTTGTAGCCAAAGACAACCCCAAGAAGCTTGTAAGCATGCTTTCAAAGCAGGATCTCATAACCTGCTATTACAACCGAGGTGATTAAATACTAATCATCCTGGAACGCTATGAACAGCCGGAAGCCCCCCCCGGAAACAAGTGCCTCGCACTATAAACATTGCACAAAAATTTGACCTCAGTTCCTGAATCCAAATGCGGTTAATTAATGTTATGGAACGGATTAACCATGTTGTGCTGTCTTGCATCGGCCCCGAGAAGAGTTACAGATTTCACCCCGTCAATTTTCATTGCGATGGCTTTGACATTACCAAGTTGTTTGTTGCTGAAGCTGCTTATAAGCTGTGGAAAATGTATAGTTACGTGACCTTCATCACATGACACCAAAGCATGTCTGCGTCAGCCTTCCATATAGTAAATCTCATACTGTCCCTGAAGTATCCTACAGACAGCGATATACTCAGATAATCCCCATACGGGCAGACTGGAACGGGCTGTTTCGCATATGTTTTAGCCACAGTCTCAGCCATGCAAATCATTCCAGTCGGCTTCAACCATGTTCAGCAACGCCTTGCTTTCCTTCACCAACAGGCTGGGCTTACTAAAATCCGGGGTCCCGGCCAGCTTTTGCAGCAACAAAGCGTCCCTTTCAAACCACAAAGGCAGCAGGCCTCCGAAGAAAAAGCCCTCCGCACGAGCAGCTTCAACTGCTACAGAAATACTGTAACACCATAACGGCAGATAGATATGATACTTATGCATACCTTGATGTTCTCGAAGCACTCCTGCAAGACATTCTGCGAAATCGCAGCCGATGGATTCAACTTCAACCTTTACCAGCCCGGCTTCATCAAGAAGCTTTACTGACAGATTTGTTTCACCTGCGGAAGCAAGTTCCTCTGCTCCGAACGTGTCCGGAACAAATGAACGGTTCAGCCCCATCCATTCATAAATATCACGCAGCTGTGAGTCATAGCGAAAAGGGAGAACAACTTCATCCGAGCTATTTCGCAGCACTATCATGCCATCCAAAAGTGAAATATAGCCGTAGGATTCCTCCTCTCCCGATCTGGGCGACATTGACTCGACTTCAAAGGCACACGGTAAGGCTTTAAACTTCTTGCAAAGTTTTTGCGAAGTTAAGTGATCGCACACACTCTGTCCGAAAAAACCGTCAAACTCCAAATCTTCTGGAGGACGATTATGAAATCTGCTCACCATCCGCAGACCGAGGGACGTACCTCTATAATCCGGATGAACAATCCATGACCCGCCTTCCATAATTTTAGGATTGGGGGCCGCTTGAAACAAAGCATACAGCCCCACCACGTCTCCCTTAGGAGTACGACCGACAATCTGAATCAAATCATCACCTTTGTTGATACGGACCAGTTCATCAGGATCATAGACATGATCCACTGGAAAATTTTCACCATAAACAGCGTAATAGAGCCGCGCTATACCTACAGCATCCTCATGTTTGAAATAATCAACCTCAAACTTCTGATCAGGTTCTACTATGTATGAATCTTCCCTCAAACGGACCAAATTCTGCTCTCTGCTATTATTCACCGTTATTCTCCATATGCACATCATCTTCAAAACTGCGGCAGTATATTCCCCAGAAAAGGACTCCAAACCGGGGCACAAAAAAAACTGTGAAATAAATCGTTCTCATTTCACAGCCGGTTACATTTATAAAATTATCTGAACACACTTTTCAGGATAGAACTGAACTCCTCCAGCACCTGCACTTCTACCAGACTGACGCGAATCCAGTTCGGAAAACGGAACCCGGTCATGGTACGAACCAAAAATCCACGACGCAGAAGTTTACGTTGCAGCAGGGTATCGGAAATCGGCGTTTGAATCATGGTGTAGTTTCCTTCGCCGATAATATGATTAAAGCCTAATTCCGCACATGCTGCGCCGATGATTTCACGCCCCCGGCGCACCATCTCCAGCGTCTGCCCGATGAATGGAGACTGATCCAGCAGTGCCGCTCGAGCGGCCACCTGGGCCGTAGTGTTGACGGAATAAGCCACATGAGCACGGCTTATTATGTCGGTGACTTCCTCGCCCGCACAAAGATAGCCCACGCGCAATGCGGCAAGAGCATACATCTTCGAAAAAGTTCGAAAAACCACAACATTGGGGTATTCATCCAGCAGCTTAATGCCGTCCGGGTAATCAGGGCGTTCCACATATTCGAAATAAGCCTCGTCCACCACCACGATGCACCGCCCGTCCACCGCATCCAGAAAACGACGCATGGTTGCCTCGTCCCAGTAGCTTCCCGTAGGATTATTAGGATTGCAGACAAAAACAATCTTGGTCCGGCCATCCATGGCGGCCAGCATGGCTTCAGGATCAAAGCGATAGTCACTATCCAGCGGAACCAAACGCGCTTCAATACCGGAAAACTCGGCAACCCATTCATAGACCGCAAAAGTTTTATCCGCTGTGATTATATTGTCACCCGGCTCACAGAAAGCTTTAACCACGCTGGAAATCAATTCACAGGAACCGTTACCCACTAGAAACCGGGACGGGGCCGGACCAAGAACCTGAGAAAGAGTCTCCCGCAGAACCTTACTGTCACCGTGCGGATAAACGGGCATGAACCCGGTATCCATGCCGGACAAGAGTTCACTGACAGCGGGCGATGGGCCTAAAAAATTTTCATTGTTATTCAACCGGTGCAAATGGTCGAGGCCGAAAAGCTGCATCAGTTCAGCGTCCGGAGGACTCGGTCGGTACGGGTCGAAGAGTCGGATATGAGCCGGGATGAGAAGATCAAGATTCAGCGGCATAACGAAAAATCAATGTATCTGACTGCCCTCCATGGGGCAGAAGAAGTTCGGGACGGAATCCGCTACGGAGCAGGTATTCGCCCATGGCGGCGTGCCAGCCTTTGGCAAGGTCGATTTCAAAAAAAATGTTTCGGTATCCTGCGGAGACAAGGGAAGCCACATGTTCGGATATATTTTCACCTATGTCCGCACCGTTCAGTTCCGGGTAAAGAAAGACTTCATTCAGCACAGGGGTAAAGCGCGCGCCTATAACAGAACTCGTATGAACGGCCTCACCAAGGTTGCTCACCGGACGCAGATCACGCAGCAATTCCAGCGACTCGTAACAACTGCGCAGAAAATCGGCAAATCCTTCATGAGTCCAAGCTGTTGCACCGTAATCCTCCTGAAGCATTCTACCCCAGACAGAATGTATAACCGGGGCAGTTTCTCCCTCAAGCATATACGGAAGTTCTGCCAGCAGCTCAAAACCATAGTCGACCAGCGGTTGCGTCGCCAGACTGCTGAATACATTTTTAGTTTTGGTCCGTCCCACGGCCTGCAGCATGGAATTGATCAATCCCCCGGCAACAGAGCCGTCAAAGGAAAAATCGTAGGGGCCGAAAAAGGTGACGCTCTGCTCAGAGCGCTTCTGCCAGAAAATGATTCCGCACAGACGTCCTGTCTCGTCGCGGGCTTCCATGGCATTGAGTTCTCCGGCCCGGACGAGGTCCGCAGCTTTGCCCGGACAGGCACACCACACCGGCACCACGTGAGGAGAATGTAGTGCGGAGATGGAACTGCAGGCCTCAAGCAACGCCCCCGAATCTTCAGTCACGGAAAACGTTATCTGCCCCTGCACCCGGAAGCTTTCTACCGGGAACAGATCAGGCTCAGGATATGTCTTGTCCACCCGCAGGGCAATCTCCATGCGTCTGCCCTCCAGCCCGACACGAAAACCGTCCGACATACGCGCGGCCAGCAACAAAGGCAGAGAGGTCCAATCCCGGTCATCCCCACACGAATCCGGGGAGAAAGCCAGATTCATAGCCGAAAGGTCGACACCTTTCGAATCGAAAAAGACCCCGATCTCCACTCCGGTGCATATAGGCCTGAATATTGCTTCTATTGCGTCAGTTTCGGCAGAGGCAAGATAGAGCAGCAGTTCTTCGGCACAGTGAACCAGACGCAAAGTTCTGGCGCTGTCCAGCCCGAAGACTCGGCCGCTCTGCTCGGCAGCAGCCTGCATAAGTCCGGCCCAGGCTGCATCGGCAGGAAGATGAATACGAATGCACTGTGCGTCGGTGCTCACAAAAATCCTCGCTAATAAATTTGATTAAATGGCGCAGTCCTGTCAGAAAAACTTTACAAAAGGTCCATCAAAACGATAATCGCAAGCAAAGATAAGTACTCTTGCATCCGCGAAACATCTAATACTATTATTGAGATCTGCAACTATGCTTCTTTTTTCCCGAAATGACAATTCCTTGTTGACCCCTGAGTTCTGCCTGCTCATGGCGGTTACATTTCTGGCCTTCTGTAACATTTCCCTGTTCTACGGGTTGAACGCATATCTTGAAACACAAGGTATTCCCTCATTCTGGCGTGGAGTTCTGCTGGGTCTGGAACCATTCACCGCCCTTGCAGTCAGACCGTTAATCAGTCCCTTTCTGACCGTACGCAACAGCATCTCCGTAGTCGCAGTCTCCCTGATAATCCTTATGGGCGCGTTGTGTTCCTATTCCGTAGCCGACACCATCTGGGCCTTGTCCTTGGTTCGGATCGCCCACGGATTGGGATTAGTACTGCTGATTTCGGCAGTGGTAATACTGCTGGTGGCATCCATTCCCCCCGCGCGGGCAGGTCAGGCATTCGGCGTATTTGCCATAGCAGGACTGCTGCCTTACGCAGTACTGCCACCGCTGGTGGAAAAACTTCTGCCCCTGGCCGGCAGTGAACCGCATGTCTACGCACTGTTCTCTCCGGCACTGCTTATAGCCATGCCCGTGCTCCCTTACCTGCGTAAACGCATTCTCAGTTCGGAAAACAACAGAGGGACCTCGCATAGCCGCCCTTCATTCGCCGAAATCAAAACGAATCTCCGCGCACCGGGAGTAGGACGCCTTCTGGCCGCCAATGGCCTGCTTTTCACCGCCACAACAGTAGTCTTCTTTTTCATGAAAAACCGGCTGACATTACTCGATACGCTTAATGCGGGACTTTTCTTCAGCGTTTCCACTGCCGCAACCATCGGAGTACGGGTATTCTGCGGTAAACTAATGGACGGTATGAACCGCTTCACCATGCTGTTTGCCGTTATGCTGGCACTGGCGACAGTCATCGCTCTTTTCAGTTTCGCAGGAGAGGCCTCAGCACTTCTGGCTCTGGCCGGGGCCTATGGAATTTGCATGGGATTCGCCATTCCGCAGTTGAACGCGGCCATGTTCGAAATCTCCCCGCCGCAATTACGGGGATTCAATACCAACATGATGTTATTCACCATGGATGCAGGGTATGTATTCGGACCGTTACTGGCCGGTGGGCTACTGGCAGCAGGAACATCAACGGCCCATCTGTTCGCATGGTTTGCGGTTTGCCCGCTGCTGGGAGGGATTCTGGCCGGCAGTATGCACCGCCGAAACTCACACAGATATAATCTCCCCGGATAAAAAACTAATCCGTCCCCTGCCCTGCCAACCTGAGCACCAGATTGGCAGCCACCTGCCGTCGATATTCTACGGAGGCGCGTATATCACTGATGGGCCGGACCGCACGCCTTACGCTTTCCCCTACTCTAATGAAAGTCTCCATGGTCGGCTCACGCCCCATGAGCAGGGCTTCGGCCTCGGGGCAACGGACGACTGTAGGTCCTACGCTGCCCCACGCCAAACGGGCCTCAGCGATGACTCCTTCCTCAATACGAAGCAGTGCAGCCAGGCTGACAACAGAAATGGCCAGAGCCTTACGCCGACCTACCTTTTCGAAATGCTGAATACAATTTTTCAGGGGCACGGGCACAGTCACGGCACCAAGCAACTCTCCCGGAACAAGAGCCGTCCGACCGGGAGCGGTGATAAAATCGGCGATAGACATATGACGTTTTCCAGCAGACGAATAAATCTCCACTTCCGCACCCAGCACATAGAGAGGCGGAAGGGAATCCGCTGCCGGAGACGCAGTACAGATGTTGCCGCCGAGTGTAGCCATGTTGCGCACAAGCGGGGATGCAAAAAACTTCAGAGCACTATGCAGCAGAGGCAGTTGTTCCCGGACGGCCTCGTTTTTCAATAAGGCTGTCATGGTCGTTGCGGCCCCAATACGGATTCGGTCTTCCAGAATCCCGACGCCCATAATATCCGCAACCTTCTCCAGACAGACAATGCAGCCCGGAGCTGGTGAACCGGCGCGCCGCTTCACCAGCAGGTCTGTCCCCCCGGCCATGACCTTTGCATCCGGGTTGGCCTGTAAAGAGTCCAAAGCTTCCTCTACTGTGACCGGGAATAGAATATTCATCGCTGCACCTTACACTCTTTTTGCAGCCGTTTTGCAGCGTCTTCCACGGCGTCGATGATCTTATGGTAGCCGGTACAGCGGCAAAGATTGCCGGAAAGGGCTTCGCGAATCTCCTCACGGCTGGGATCGGGATGACGCTCAAGAAATTCGGCGGAGGTAACAGCCATGCCCGGTGTACAATAACCGCACTGTACCCCGCCAAGCTCCACCAAAGATCTCTGGACCGGATGCACCCCGTCCTTATCCAATCCCTGCGCTGTGGTCACAGTGTGTCCTTCCAACTGGGCGGCCAGCATCAGGCAGGAAAGTCTGGTCACGCCATCGACCAGCACGGCACAGGCACCGCATTCCCCGGTACCGCACCCCTCCTTGGGGCCGGTCACTCCGCAATGTTCCCGCAGGACATCCACAGCACGCAATCCGCCGTCCACTTCAAGGGTCCGGGATTCGCCGTCCAATACAAAAGATATGATCATAATTTTCCGCCTCCGAGCGCGGCCAGAATTCTTTCCGGAGTAAAAGGAGCTTCAGTCATGGGCATCCCCGAGTGCAGCAGCGCAGAGGCTACAGCCGGAAGAGGACCGTTCATGCCCACTTCGCCTATACCCTTCATGCCGAAAGGACCGGACTGCTCTTCCGTATTCACCGCATGGGACTCGATATCGGGAAGATCCCCGGCTCCGGGGATGACGTAGGTACTCAGGTCCGTGGTCAACAAGCGTCCTTCATCTGCGACACAATCCTCCCAGAGAGCGAAACCCAACCCTTGAGCTACCGCGCCCTGCACCTGCTGTTCAAAATTCTGCGGGTTAAGCACCTGTCCTCCATCGGTGAAGGCCACGTAGTCGGACACGGACACAAGACCGGTAAGTTCATCCACCTGAATACGCACCAGATGGGCGGCATAGGGAAAAATCAAATGGGGGAAGCCGAGCCTGAAATTTTCACCGCCCTCAGGCATATCCTGCGTTACGGGCATCATCGCCTCCCCGATACAGAACCTGTCCTCGCGGTGAAGCATACCTGCCAGCGCGACCAAGGGAAATTCCCGCCCGGAAGCTGCATGGAAAACCGCACCGGACACAAGCTCAAGGTCCGCGACGTCATCGACCATCATAACCATGGCCGCCCGATGCAGGAGTTTGTCCCGCATGGCTTTGCAAGCCTCGATCAATGCTTTGCCGTAGGTATATGTCGTTCGTCCGGCGGATGATGATCCTGAAGGATGGGTACGATCAGTATCGGGCTGAACCAACTCCATCAGGGATTCATCCTGATTCAAAATTTCACAGGCCATCTGCACAAAGGTAGGACTGTTGCCCTGCCCCATATCGCTGACGCCGTTATATACCCTGAAGCGTCCCTCTTCGGTCATCCGAATTTTTGCCACAGCCGCATCAGCAAGCCCCCGGCCATAGCCCATTCCATTATATATCGCGGCAATGCCCACACCCCGCCGGGTAAAAGAAGGAGCATTACACACCCATTCATTCCGCGACAGCCAAAGAGGATGGTTTTGCAGTCCGGCCAGACATTCCACCATGCAGGTGGAACGGGCCATAGTCACACCTACTCCATTTTTATCCCCCTGACGGATGGCATTTTTGAGCCGCAATTCCAAGGGGTCCATACCGAGCCTTACAGCCAGACGATCCATCATGCCCTCAAAGGCAAAACAGACCTGAGCCACTCCAAAACCGCGAAACGCTCCGGCCACAGGATTATTGGTGTAGATACATCGGCCGTTGGCCTCCAGATGCTCCACCCGATAAGGACCGCTGGCATGTTCCAGACCGAGAGCCATTATTTCCACCCCGAGGTGGGCATAGGCTCCAGTGTCATAGTCCAGATCACAAATCAGGGCCCTCAGGGTTCCGTCCGCCCCGGCTCCGAGCCGGAAATGCATCCGTGCCGCATGCCGTTTGTATCCGGCAAGCATGCTCTCCTCACGGCTCCACCACATTTTTACCGGACGTCCGCCAGCATGCATGGCGGCCAGAGCCAAAAGACATTGGACGGTGGCTCCGTCCTTACCCCCGAACCCTCCACCGAGAAACGGGGCGATGATGTGCAACCTGTTCGGCGGCAGTCCCAAAGCCCGTCCTATCTCGAATCGGTCACGAAAGGGAGCCTGAGTGGAGACGGTCATATGCAGAATGCCGTCCTCATCCATACGCGCCGTGCCGTTTTCGGTTTCCAGAAAACAATGTGCCTGCTGGGGAGTAAAAAAAGTTTCTTCGATGACTACATCACACAGGCTCAAGGCAGCCTGAGCATCACCCTTGCGCAAGGTGGCCTGCTTAAGAACGTTGCCTGTTTCAAGGTCATGAATCTGGAGTGCATCAGACGCCAGAGCCTTATCCAATGTGTCCACAACAGGAAGGGGTTCAATATCAAGAACGATGGCCCGCAGTGCCTCGGCCAGAATCTCCTTCGTCTCGGCTACCACCAGAGCCACGGCATCACCTGCGTGGCGCACCTTGTCCACGCATAACACAGGCATATCCCAATAGATGAAACCCTGCCGATTTTCACCGGGCACGTCCTCAGCGGTAAGAACCGCCACAACACCGGGTATCTTTCGGGCTGCCGAAGTATCCAAACTGCGAATTAGACCATGAGGTACTCCGGCACGCAATGCTCCTGCCCAAACCATATTTTCAGGGTATTCATCCGAAGCAAATATCTCCCTGCCGAGAGCCTTAGCGGGAGCATCAAAACGAGGTGAGCGAGAGCCCAATTTATGAGCTGAGGACATGAAACCTCCTAGTTAATTACCAGAAACGATGATATAGCCGTTAACGTTTGTCAATTGAAGGAAAGCGAAGAAATCGACCATATCATAATAGAGACATTCACACGTATATGCTTGGACAAAAAGGACTTTTCCCAACAAATGAATCCCCTACGGGATCACCGTATTGTGAACTCTAAATCTTTCTATCTGTCTTCAGGACAGCATTAATAGGTATTTTTACATGACCAACAATATTATGGCGCTGGCTTAGAACAATCAACAGCGCGCCAAACGTGTTCTTGACGAAACTAAAATCTTGGAAATCTGGGCTGCTGCTGGGCTGCAAGCCGAATTGGTAGGCTCCGTACGTATGGAGCTTTTAATGCGCAATCCCGATATCGACATGCATGGTACGAAAACCCTGACGGGGAAACATGGCAGATCGATATGATACAAATTCATATGGACTCTCCTTACGCCGGATACTTTGAGCGTGTTGCGGATGCCATCCGAGACAAACTGACCCCCGAAACCAAACAAATCATTCTGGAGATAAAATACGCTGTTCCCGACGGACAAAAAGTCATGGGGATCGAAATCTATCAGGCAGTACTCCGTGACGGAATCCGTAACTATGAGGAATTCATGGAGTGGAAAGAAAAAAATCCGCAACAGGAAATCATCACATGGATGCCATAATTACGCAGGATTAATTCCTTCAATCGGGGTCTTCAGCACTTCCCGGACTGTCCGGCATATAGAAGGCCCTGCTTATACTCATCCCTATTTCGGATAGAATCCGCGCAGACGGTTAAGGATTCCCTTGGCCCGATCCGAGTAAAGCTGCAACCGCTCCCACTCCGGTTCAACTGTCAGCTTCTGGAGAAGCAGACCGTCATCATCAAACCAGCGGGGTATAAAGCCTACCGGGAAACAGCCGAGTCCAAGCAGGATTTCCGCAGCGGCCCCGCATTCCGGGCCCCCCAAATTCAAAAACCACTGAATATTAACGCATCCCTTACGGCTACGGCTCGCGTCTTCTTCCATGGCCCGGACATAATCCATGAAATCCATACCGGGGCGTACAACACTAACCCGCAAAACCCCGGCAAACTCAAAATATTCCACAGTCGCATCCGTGGCAGGTGCCACCAGACCGGCATCGGCCGAAACCGTGACTCGTTTCGGTTCATACCCGTCCATGAAGAAGGCTAAAGCATCCTCCAATCCTGCTGGCTCATGCACTATGCGCTGGACAGTTCCGCTTTCCCTGCTTTGATAGAGGCATGAAACACGGCCCTCACCTTTGTCCGGCAGCAAATCCAGCTCAATGCCGGTCTCCATGAAACCATACAGAGAACTCAGATGCTGGGTGGCAATGGTATCACATACAGCTTCACCGTAGAGAGCAGGCACCTCTTTGGCCGGCCCCTCAATAAGTTCCTTGAACAGAAAAAAGAGCATGAAGGAACTGCGGTAATGAGGGTGGATCATGCCCATACCGCACTCCAGTAATCCTTTGAACGGAGCTGAAGAATGATACAGGGCCATATGCCCTGCTATCGATCCATCTTCCAGAACGGCCACCATGGAACAGACATTGCCGCGCTCCTGCTCTGCACGGATGGCATCGGGAATGTAATAGGCATCAATGGGATAGGCCTCACCGTAAATAGTCAGGAACAGTCGGGCCAAACCTTCTGCATGCTCCGGTCGAAAAGGCACAACCTCGAATGGCAAATCCGGCAGAACCGGGTCCGGGATTGCACGCAAGGTCTCGATAGCCTGATCTCTGCTGGACATGTCACTTCCCTTTCGCATTGATGAAATTCACAATGTCATTAACAGTCCGCAGGGCAATAGTATCGGCAATGGTCAGTTCTATGGAGAACTCCCGCTGCAGAGCCACGGCCAGAGTGGTCAGTGCAAGCGAATCCACCCCCTGAGTCAGCAGAGGCGTATCAGGATCTATCTTGTCCAAGGTCTCAGGGGGAACGGCGGAGGCAAACAATTCTATGACATTGGCGACAGTTACAGACATAAAAAACTCCCTTTATCTATTATGAATATACGAACTAAACCGGACGCGATATAAAATATCCAGCCTACCGCAAGACGAAACGCTGAATTTTTCCAAGCGGAGTCATGGGCATATCCTTACGAAATAGAATTTCATTGGGAACCATGAACTCTGGCAGATGTTCAGCAGCATATTGCCTCAGTTCATCCATCAAGCTCCGATCCGCTTCGGTATCAGGACTGGTCACCACATGAGCGCGCACCATGGTAAACGCTCCCGCAGATCCTCCGGTAACAGCACATTGAGCCACAGCAGGATGTCCAAGCAATACATTTTCCACCCTGATAGGCGAAACCCACTGGCCGCCGGCTTTGAACATGTCATCCTTGCGGCCCAGCACGCTAACCACCCCGTTTTCCATCCGGGCCAGATCGCCAGTAAGCATCCACCCGTCTGCAGAGAACAGGGCAGCAGTTTTATCCGGCATATTCAGGTAGCCTTTAGTCATGGTCGGTCCTTTCAGAGCCAGTTCACCTTCGATTCCGTCCGGGACGGGCATATGGCCGTCATCAAGGACCGCAACCTCAAACGGAGGAATAGGCCTCCCGATTGTGCCGGGGGTAAAGTCAGGTGATTTG
Organism: Maridesulfovibrio sp.; assembly: GCF_963678865.1. Taxonomy (NCBI): domain Bacteria; kingdom Pseudomonadati; phylum Thermodesulfobacteriota; class Desulfovibrionia; order Desulfovibrionales; family Desulfovibrionaceae; genus Maridesulfovibrio; species Maridesulfovibrio sp. Next base: position 889,633 of record NZ_OY787459.1, read on the forward strand.
GTGCGAATATTTACGGTCATGGATTCGCTGGAGCCGTAGCCCTGCCGAATATCAATGCCCATCTGTTCCTTCCACGCGTTCTGAATAGCTTCCGGCAGTCCCTCCCCAGCAGACATGCACAGGCGGAGATCGGCAAAGAGCGTCGTGTCGGTAACGCTCATGAGCAGCATGGCGTAAAATGTAGGTGAGGAAGTGAAAACAGTAACCCCATGGTCTGCAAAGGCATTAAGGATGGACAAGGTATCCGGTTTACCACCGAAAAGAACGGTTGCGCCGCCGCTCCAGAGCGGAACGCACAGAGAAGAATAAAGTCCGTATGCATGGAAAAGCTTTGCTGTACTAAGGACGACGTTGCCTGATTCCAACTCAAGATCATCATAAGCGGATTCAGCAACAATACGAAAATCGGAATGGGTATGAGGGATACCCTTAGGGTGCCCTGTACTCCCCGAGGAATAGAGAATCACAGCCTCTCCCCCGCCGAAGGCAGGATGAGGCATGAAATCATCCGACTCATTTTCCAGAAATCGGGCAAGGCCGTCATCGTCCAACGCAATCTTCCGACATTCGACGGAAGATGCCGCGTCCAGAGCGGGATGACCTTCGTTGGCAACCACCAGCTTCGCTCCACAATCCTCCAGAAAGGCCTCATAATCAGATAACATTACGCGATTATTAACAAATGCCGCGCTCACTCCTGCCAAAAGTCCCCCGAGAAAAACTGTCATGGAGGTCATACTGTCCGGCATGGCAATAAGGATACGCTCCCCATGCAGGACCCCCTGATTTCGTATCGCTGAAGCCATTCGCCTGACCATCGCACCCAGTTCGGCATATGTTGCTGTGCGCTCACCGCAGATCAGTGCAGTCCTATCCGCCCAACGAGTACCACGATACAACAAATCCGCCGCAAAATTATATTCGGATTGTTTACTCATCGAATTATCCTCCATGTTGCTGATCATTCAGCAGGTCAACACCTGCAGCTGATACTCGGAACTGATCCGAATAACGTAGGAAGATATAAGCCTAAATGGACTAATCTCTCAACTTATAACTGATACACCGCCCCCCTCCGCCCACCATTTTCCGAGATGCACAGGGAAACGGATCTACACCCGGCCCCTTTTACATATCTCTGTTCACATCCATAATTTTCCTTTTACCTAACTTGAGCGATCCACCAGCCTAAATTGCATTATCTCTAGCGTATCTGCCTGTTTTTGTTTATAATTTTATCCAGCAATTGACCAAAATAATTTCACCCATTTGGTGGAGGGCTGGATGTCCAAGGGCAAACACAATAGATCAAAATCCATCGACGATGTTCAAGTCACAAGCGACTGCCTGACGGGGCGGGCTGCGCTTACCCTCTTCGTCCGCTATCTCCGTGACATTGGTCTCTTTCCGCACATTACTCGTCTATTCGGTTCCATGCGAAAGCATACCAAGGGAGCCCCCATCGAGGAACTGTTAAAGCAGATGCTTTGTTTTCTCTTTGACGGCACAAGTCGTCATTTCACGCACTTCGATGCCCTGTCCAAGGACTCCGGTTACGCCGCCCCACATACAATAAGGTCAAGGGCTTCCAGCCTCTCCAGATGACCTAGGGGCACTACATTATTGATGCCGTCTTCCGTGGCGGAGACAAGCACTCTAACAATGGCGACACTGTCGAGAAAATGATCCGCCATGTGGTATGCATGATCCGCACCCGCTACAGCGAAACCGTTCCCATCGTTATCCGCATGGACTCTGGATTTTTCGACCAAGATATCTTTGCCGAAATAGAAAAACTCGACATCGGTTTCATCTGCGGCGACATCAAAGCTATGATCGAGCTCCTTCCTGAAACCGCTTATACCCATCACTTCGGCAAAACCGATAAGGACGTCTGGCAATACTTCGAGTTCGGCGATCACCGCAAATCCTGGGACCGATTTCGTAGAGCCATTTTCTGGCGTCCGTTGATGGAAGAAAAACAGGTCATGGAGCCGACCAGTAACGCTCTGCCCTTCGCCTTCAAGCCCTTTCGGTGGGGAGATGTACTTCGCATACAGGTTCAGAGAAACAGCTACTGGAACCTTGAATCCGGTTTCTTTCGCCTGCCCGGTCACATCAATCAAATTTCCGCATTAGATTGCCTGTTTACGGGTCAAAATAATATAGGCCCTACAGGCCTAATCAGAACTTAATGAAGAAATCGTGCTATCCAGCTGATCTCCAAGGTTGGAATAATAAGACAACATGGTATCCAAAGCGGAATACTTTTCCTCCAGTCGAGTCTTATAAGCATCAATTCTTGCTTCTTCGTCGTAAATTTCACCTTCAAGCTTTGAAGTAAGGCCTTCGTAGCTTGCCATCAGCAACGGGATACTGCCGGTTGAAACATCGGTCAAAGCTTCGCACAAATCCGCAAGTTGCCCGATCTTCCCCTGCTTTACGGTCACTGTGCTAGTATACGTACCGTCAGTCAAATCCGAGATCTCCATATAAAGCCCGTTTGCATCACTGTCGCTTCCAGCCAGAATTGTGTTGCCTTCAATGTACATATCCACACCGTCTATGGAGGCTGACGTAATAGTTCCGCCTGAAACAGTGTACTGCACATCATAATCTCCTGCCCCGGTAAGACCGGGAATGGAAGATATCACACGCAGGTCGGAACTGTCAGTCTCCGCCTCGCCGGATGCTGCAAAGAGAAGGGCTACTGCTTCCGGATCTTCGGCAAGGGCGTCTTCCAGATCATCATAATCAATTTCAAGCTGTCCGAAAGTATCGGAGCCTTCAGTGCTGTCAGTAGTAATGCCTACAGCAGAAAGTGAAGTGAACAGGTCGCCCTCTTCTGTTTCACTATTGTAGTAAAGAAAGCCAAGACCGGCGGAAGTCAGGGCATTTTTTATGGAACTGTAAACCATATCCAGAGTTGCATCCTTAATGTAAACACTATCGTCATCATCGTCGTCCACATCAGCAAGAGCTCCGGTCACATCCAATAAATCATAAAGGACCTGATTCACCTCGGTGACAAAGTCCTCAATGGTTTCCACCATGGCATCAGTATCATAAGAGACACCGATATTAATTCCGTCGGAATCGGTCACGGCATTTAGGGTGAGGCTCATGCTGTCGATAACATCGTCCACGGTGTTTGAATCAGTTTCTATCCATTCATCAGCTCCGGATGGAAAGCCGTCCACTTTAAGCCGGGCATTCTGTGCTGTCTGCGTGTTGGTAAAAGAATCAGCGGCATAACCGTCAATGGCAGCCAGATTTGTCAACTCTATGTTATTATCCGCCCCGGTATCTTCCCCGGTAAGCTTAAGGTAATAGTCGGTGCCGTCACTGATCACAGACGCTGAAATCTTGTCATCACAATCGGGATCGCTGTTAATCTGGTCCACAAGATCCTGCAGCGAAGTTCCGGCAGTGACGTCCAAAGTTATGGCTTCCCCGGCATAGGTCAAGGTTATGGATGAATTTGAAGAGATAATCTCATCATCCGCGGAGGAATAACTTAGCTCCTCGGAAATCCAGATATCATTTTTAGCCAGTTGGTTGACAACTACATTGTAAGTGCCTTCTTCAGCCCCGTCTTCAATGGAAGCTGCAACTTCGCCGTCTCCTGTGGTTACCACGGAATAGGAAAGGAACTCATCCATCTCGTCATACCCCTGCAGGGTTCCGGCAAGATCGACCAATTCATCGTCAAGAGCCTCAAGAAGATCACAAATGGTTTCTGCTTCCTCAAGGTCTGCTTCGTATTGCTCAAGCTCGTAGCTTTCCGCTTCTACACTGGCCTCAATAAGATCGGTCCAGTCAGTACCGTCACCAAGTCCGTTGATGGTAAAACCACCGGAAGTGGAGGTGGACGTATATGAACTTGCTGAAACTGACATTGCCATGACTGCTCTCCTATAAATAATCCAGTATGCTCATTCCGATCACATCTGAAGTTGAGCTGAGTACGGCCTGATAAATATACTGGGTTTTGCTTAGCTCGATGGTCAGGGCAGTGCTATCGGCATCTTCCTCGCTGCTTATGGCCTCGCTGACCCGTTCACGAGTATAATTAAGGCTTGTTTTGGTGAAATCAGCCTTTTCCTCGCGCACGCCAACATCTGCCATTTCATTGGTAAGATTGATATTCCCTTCGGTAACGGTATCCAGAGTTGTGGACACGCCGTTCTCATCGCCTATCCATGCATAGGCAATGGCATCACTGATGGATTCAAAAAGATTGGGATCGCCATAAACATCCCCGGTATCAGCATCCACACCGCCAAAGATGTCGCTGCCCGCAGTGGTGATGTCCAGATCGGTGCTTTCCGAGATATCAATGGACATGGCATCATCCGCCCCTTTGTAGGCAACGGAATTGCGAACCACAAAACTGCTGCCGCTGTCTTCATCATCATTCCACGCTGTTACGGATGTACCTGAATTCATTTCCACGGAAACATCGCCAAGCTCCATGGTGGTGTCCGGCGGAGTGGCTGTTCCGTCCATGGTTCCGGTAGTCCAGGAGTTGCCGCCGTCCAGAGAGTAGGTATAGGAGACCGCATCCGTGCCGATGGTTCCGTCCGAGGTGAATTGGACAATGATCGGATCCTCAAGTTCGCCCGTGATTTCAGTAAAATCACTTTTGGCCGGAGAGTCCCCGGTTACAGTCACACCGGGAACATATTCGTACGGAGAAGTATCAGTGGATTCACCGGAAAAAAGATAGTCGCTGCCCAGCTTGGAATTAGCCACTGCCAAAAGGGAATCCTGATAGCTCTGAAGCTCTTCCGAGATGGACTGCTGCTGGACATCGGAATAGGTTCCGGTGGATGCCTGCTCGATCTTTTCCAACACGGAAGTCATGGTCGTGCTGGCTTCAAGGAGCAACCCGTCGGCACTGCCCAGATACTCTCCGGCCAGTTTGGAATTTTCATAGTAATGCTCAAGTGCGCTGTCGTAGCTGCGCAGGTTGACTACCTTTGCCATGCCCGCAGGATCATCGGAAGGCGCGTTTATATCCTTCTGACTAGAGTTCCTGTTGATGGCATCCATGTAGTCATTCAGGGAGTTACCCACACTGCCTGAGACCTGTGAATATATCTGTGATGTGCTGATTCTCATGGCCTGCTCCTTTACATAACACCCAGAATGGTCTCAAACATTTCCTGAGTTACCGAAATAATCTGACAGGCAGCCTGATACTGCTGCTGGTACTTGGTCAGGTTGACCAGTTCCTCATCAACATTGACCCCGCTGACAGATTCCTGCTGTTCGGCATAAAGCTCCGCAGAAGCTGTGTCGCAGGTAACCTGAGTCTCCGCCTTGGCTGCGGCGGCCCCTACCTCCGAAACAATTGCCGCAAGATATTCGGTCAAGGTGGCACTCTGGGCACTACTCCCCTCACCTATTGATACGGATTGATTCAGCAGATCGTTTATGCTCTCCGCAATTGAGTTGCTGCCGGATGACACACTTCCATCGTCTGCAACTGCCCCGGCATTAATATGCTCTTTGTTTTCAGCGACATAAGAATTAATAGAAATATCTGAAGCCGAACTGCCTTCAAAAAAAGTATTGATACCTGTTGCAGCCAGAAACCCGGAAGTGTCGTCAGTAAATTCAAAAGTGGTATCGCCCACACCCTGAATTTCCAATTCACCATCAGAATTAACTGAAGCGGTCAGGGAACCGGCAAAATCGGTATTGATTTTGGTTACGATGTCACCGAGAGACTCCGTGGAAGGATCAACGGTTATTGATGAGTTGCCGGTCACATTGCCGTCAGCATCATAAGTATTGATGGTGAAGGAGCCGGATTCAATCTCATCCTCATAAGCCAGTCCGCTGCTTGAAAGGACTGCGTTCTGGTCATCCACACCGTAGGTACCTTCCACAGCGGAGTGGTGTTCGGTTCCCGCCCCCTGCGAATGAGCGGAGTTCACTTCCCAGATAAGAGCTGAAGTGTAGTCGTCCAGATCATCAAGGGTCGGCTCGATGTAATCGTCACGGACCTTGAACAGCCCGGCGATGCTTCCGCCGGAAGTTCGGTTGTTGATGTCATTACCGCTGGAATCGGTCATGGGAGTGATGTTGACCAGTGCCCCGGAATCACTTTCCCAATACAGACCGGTCTTAGCAACGATGCTATAGCGGTCCCTAGCAGTATGATCGGCGGTTGCACCGGAAAAGGAGATTTCCACCCCGGCCACGGTTACTGAATTGTCCGCACCGTCAGCGGTGTAAAGCAGGGTGTTGCCGTTGGCGTCCTCTTCCCATGTTTCCCCGCCGTCGAGGGATACCTTGAACTGGGCAGTGCCGTCCGCACCGGAAGAAACAAACTCAATCAGGATCTCTTCACTGGAAGTACCCGAGTAGCTTATCTCACCGTCGTAAGCGGAACCGGGCTGCAGGGATTCAGTTGATTTTGAACCGCTGTAGACCAGATAATGGGTTTCACTGCCCTCAACCAGAGGCTGTCCGGTTTCGGTATAGATTTTGGTCTGCCCGTCACTGGAACTGACAACTTCCACCCCGATGAGTTCATCAAGATCACGAATAGCCTGATCCCGGCTGGCAACCAGTTCGTAGTTATCAGGGGAAGCGGCAATCTGTTCATTAAGCAGTGCTATGGAATCAATAAGTTCATTGGCAGTTGCAACCTGGTCTACAATCTCAGATTCCACAGTGTCAGACATATCCTTCAGCTCGGAAGCCGTGGAGTTCAAGGCATAAATCAGGGTTTCCGCTTCACTGAGCAGCGAGGTTCTTTCAGCCAGGGAATCAGGGTCCGAAGCCAGTTCACTCCATGCACTGAGGAATTCATCCTGAGCAGCGGCCAGCCCTTCATCCTCACTCTGGCTGAAGATGGAATCCAGCTGCGAAAGGTACTTGGAAAGGGCTTCGCTGGAAGAGAGGTCGGCAGAAGCCGCAAGGTACTGCTTCTCAATAAAGCTGTCCCAATTGGCCTGAATGGCAATGATGTCCGCCCCGGTACCGAGGCTGGTGCCGTACGTATTGATATTGCTGGCACTGTCATAGACGGCATCGGCACGCTGATAGCCTTCGGTCTCGGCATTGGCGATATTATTACTGGTGGTATTGATCGATATCTGGGCATTGGTTACTGCCTTCTGCCCGATTGACATTGCATTGCTTAAGCTCATGACCTGCATCCCATCCTTTCAGCTAATTACCTTTTCAGTCCGATTGCGGTCTGGATAAGTTCATCAGTGGTGGTAACGACCTTACTGTTGGCCTGATATGAGGACTGGATGATAATCAATTCAGTCATCTGGGAAGCAAGGTCCACGTTGGAAGCTTCAAGGGCGTTGGAAACTACGGACCCGAACCCGGCAGAGCCGGCAGTACCGATGATTGCTTCACCGGAATCTGTGGTGGCCCGGAACAGGTTGCTGCCTTCGGCTGTCAGTCCGCCCTGATTTGTGAAGTCGGCCAAAGCCAGCTGGTAGAGCTCAATGGACTGGCTGTTGGAATAATTACCGATAATGATACCGTTCTCATCAACAGTTACGGATTCCAATGAGCCGGTGGCATAACCGTCCTGAGAAACGGTGTAGGTTGCCGAAGAACTGTCGCTGTAACTGGTGGTGGCACTGTTCTCCAGAGTATAATCACTGAACTTGGGCAGATTGGAATAACTGATGGTGCTGGTAATATCGTCAAGACTGTCAATACCGCCGCTGGTATCCCAGGTGTTGTTATCACTGCTCATACCGAAGCTGATGGCCACATCTTGCCCTTCGGCACTGCCGGTAAAGTTAAGATTGACTTCCGGAAGACCGGAATCACTGAAGTCGGCCAGTTCCCAACTTGAGGTATCCTTGACGTCTGCTGCAGCAGCGTTGCTGGCGAGGGTGAAAGAAGTCATGGAAACCATCTGCCCCTCGGAGTTGAAGGTCAAAGTACCGGTCATGGCCAGACCTGCACCGCTGGTTGTGTTCAAATCATTTCCGCCGGAACCGGTGCGCATGTCGTCGGAAGCATCAGTTGCGGCAACATATTCCCAAACAATATTACCATCAGCATCCACATCAACCGGGTCCATGTAAAAAGTAAGATCATGGGCGGAACCGTTCTCGTCGTAAATTGTCAGGGTGGTGGAATAACTGTACTGGGAATCATCAAGAGGCGGATTCTCGGTACCGTCATAAAGCTCAAACAAAGAAGTGTACGGATTTGTTGTCTGCGCCTCATCAGTGCTCTGGGAGTTCAGGTTCAGGGTAACGCTGACCTCGGAAGTAGCTTTCGGCGGAGACTGGGACTGGTCCAGCTGGATGGTGGTCAAAGCACCGGAAGCGGTGCCGTTCTCGACTTCCCAACCCTGCACCTGATTGCCGTAGGTATCTACAAGGTAACCGTCTTTATCGAAATCAAAGTTACCGGCACGGGTGTAGTAAGTGGTGTTGGTATCGGGATCGATAACAATGAAATATCCGTCACCATTCAGGGCCACGTTGGTGGAAATACTGGAATCTTCATATGAACCCTGAGTATAGTCGGTGTTGACTGTGGCAACTCCGGCACCGTTACCGACCTGGTCGCCGCCGCTTCCGGTGGTGATTGAAGAATAGAACAGATCTTCAAAAACGGTTGTGGAACCTTTAAAACCGATGGTACTCGAGTTCGCAAGGTTGTTGGAAACGACTGAAGTTGCCTGAGAGTTAACATTCAATCCTGAAATTCCGGTGTATAATGAACTGGTAATACCCATTTTTTCACTCCTTATTATTTATAATGTTAAGAAATCAGGCTGACATCAGTGATTGAAACTTCACGCCCGTCATCAAGAGTCAGGACTGTGTCGCCGGAATCCTGCTCCACCGAGGTAACTGTGCCTGCTGACAGAAGAGTCACACTTAGTGCCGACTCATCCTCGTCATAAGCAAAGGCCTTCACGGAGTAGGTTCCGTCAGTACCCAGATCTGCCTGCGCACTGAGTGCAGAACCGGAAATTACTGTTTCGCCCGCATCGAGGTTGGTGGTGTAGACCGTGTTAACGATGTTTCCGTCGGAATCGTAAATATTAAGACCAACCACAGAAGCATCCTCTTCAACTTTAACGGTGATGTCGGAAACATCCCCGTCCTCCACTGTTATGATTCCGCCTTCAGCCATGACCTCCTTGCCCACGTAGCTGGAGGTTGAAAGAGCAGCGAGTGAATCCAGCTGATTGATGATGGTTTCCAGATTTTCATTCTGCTCTACGTCTTCATCGAGCATGGAATAGTTGGTCATCTGGTTGATCATTTCCGAGTTATCAACCGGGTTTGTGGGGTCCTGATATTCCAGCTGGGTGGTCAGCAGGGTCAGGAAGTCCACCTGATCCAGCGAGGTGTTGTCGCTGGAAGTCGTTGTGGTTGTGATCGTTGTGGTATCGCTGCTGGTGTAGCTGCTGATTGCAGTGGTCATGATACGACCCTCCTCTTGTCAGCCGCTGAAAAGTGGCGGCGAAGTTTTTGAATTGCCTGATGCTTAATGCAGCGCACTGTACGGGAGGTAATTCCCAACTGCTCCGCTACTTCAACAGCCTTTAAATCACCCCAGAAAATCATCCTGACCACTTCATTCTGCCTTTTAGACAAAATATCTTCAGGGAGATTGAAATCATTTTTATCTTTTTCGCATTCTTCAAAGTCTTCCAGCTCATCTATATTAATATATATGCGATTATTTTTTCTCATATAGTCAACAGCAACAGAGCGACTTATGATATATAGCCATGTTTTGATGGAACTTTTTTCAGAAGAATACTTAGAAATATAATCGTTTTTTAATATCTTCAATGCTACTTCCTGACAAACTTCATCAACATCACTTTTGTCAGCTCCAACGTATTTAGAAAAAATAAACTTATTAACTACATTTTTAATAAAACTAATATTCTCATAAAAAAAACAACCCATTTCTTTTTCAGAAATATATTCATATCTTTTATCAATGTAAGTATTCATGTTTCCTCCTTCTGCCTAGAATTGAGCAACATGCATTCCTTGCAATATTAAATTACAATTATATTACATTCAGAATGAAACAGATTAAATTTACTGATTATTAAATAGCTATAGGAGGATTAATAAAAACGGGACAAAACTAATGATTCTTAAGGTGTGTCGCAGGCAACAGAGGGGAAAAACGTTCATTTGCAGAACCAATTTTAGGACGAGGGAACTTTTTGCCGGGGGCATGAGCAGGAACCGCACACCAAAAAACCGCAATCCTGATAAGTCGGAATTGCGGTTTCGCATGCTTGCGGGCATTAAAAAGGCCCGGTATACCGGGCCGTTCAAAGCTTATAAACTTGTATAGCTAACCGATGAGAGACAGGGCCATCTGAGGCAGGGAGTTAGCCTGAGAAAGCATGGCCACAGCAGACTGGGTAATAATCTGCTGCTTGGAATAGTTGGTCATTTCAGTTGCAACGTCCACATCAGAAATCTGAGACTCAGCGGACTGCAGGTTTTCACCCTGAATTTCAAGGTTTGAAATGGTAGCTTCAAGCCTGTTTTCAAGAGCACCGAGGTTCGCCCGGATCTTATCCTTGGAAACAATAGCATCATCAAGTGCCTGCAGAGATGCCTGAGCAGCTTCCTGGGTGGATACGGTGAACCCTGCGTCCCTGGTACTCTGGTTACCGATACCGAGGGCTGATGCGGTGCAAGTACCGATTTCAACATCGTACTTATCTTCCGCACTGTCGTTACCTGTTCCGAAATGAATGGTTACGGCATTATCGCCGGAGCAGTTACCGTTAAGCAGGTAGATACCGTTAAAGTCGGTAGCACTCGCAATTCGGGTAATTTCAGAAGCCATTGCCTGATACTCACTGTCGATCAATGCACGCTGGGTAGTAGTGTAGGTTCCGGTTGCTGCCTGTTCCGCAAGCTCCTTCATACGAATAAGCTTTTCATCCACAACACTCAGAGCGCCGTCTGCGGTCTGAATCATGGAGATACCGTCGTTTGCATTTCGCACACCCTGCTGCAGAGTTGAGATGTCGGAACGCATAAGTTCGCGAACAGCAAGACCGGCTGCGTCATCAGCAGCGGAGTTGATGCGCAATCCGGAAGACATCTTCTCAGTAGAAGAACTCAGCGCACTGTATGCATCATTAAGATGGCGCGCGGTGGCATTTGCAACGGTATTGTTATTGATTACTAAAGACATAAAAACCTCCGTGTTGTATCGTACATCCTTGCACTATCAGGCAGATGACCGATTCATCTGCCTTTACTTGTTTATACGTAGCGGAGGTAAAGAACGTTTACGTGGGAATTTTTTTCATACCGACTTGTTTTTTTAATACTATAGATAAATTTTATTTATCTTAATGTTTCTTAACTTATTTAACATTTATTTACACGAAACTTATTTGCTTATCCCTTCTAAACACTTAATATTTGTTGTAGGAGAACATTATGAACAAGATACTTCTAATCGATGACGACCCCGAAATGGGGGAACTTTTATCCACCTATCTAGACGGCGAAGGCTACAGCCTGCATCACAAATGCACTGCAAAGGAGGGGCTCAAGGCATTCAGCAATGAAGAGTATGACCTCGTTCTGCTGGACATTGTCCTGCCTGACATCAGCGGGCTGAATGTGCTGGAAAAAATCCGGCTGGACTCAACTGTTCCGGTAATCATGCTCACCGGTAAAGGAGATGAGGTAGACAGGATCGTGGGCCTTGAAATGGGTGCCGACGACTACATCTGTAAACCATTCCCCTTGAGGGAACTGCTTGCCAGAATGCGCGCCTCCCTGCGCCGCTGTTCCATGGCACCGCAGCCTCCGAGCATGACTCCGGCTTCAAAAGGAAACATCAAAGTCGGAGGACTGGACATCAACCTTGATTCCCATTCCATTCAGGTTAAGGGAATCGACACTCACTTTACCGCTGCTGAATTCAGCATCATTGAACATCTGGCCGCCAGTTGCGGAAAACTCATTGAACGAGACGAACTCATGGAAATCGCCCTCGGCAGGACAGCCGACTTTGACGACTATGTGCTCAACGTCCACATGAGCAACCTACGCCGCAAAATCGGCGACTCAGTTTCAATCAAAACCATCCGCGGCCGCGGATATATGATGACCGCGAGAAATCAGGCCGAAGCATGATTCGATCGAGGTTAGCAGTTCTTGCCCTCTCTCTCTTAATTCTGGTCACGGTGGCCGGAATATCTCCATGTTTTGCAGCAGACAGGGATGTCTCTGCAGATCTGGACAACCTTGACCTTGAAGACCTGCTGCAGGTTGAAATGGTCTCCCCTTCCGAACGCAAGCAATCCCTTGAAAATATTGCCGGATCATACACTATCCTCACAGAGGAAGACATCAAGCGCAGCGGTGCCACATCGGTACCCGAAGCCCTGCGCACAGTGCCCGGTGTTATTGTAACCCGTACCGACACAGATAAATGGGCCCTCGGGGTACGTGGATTTTCCGGCACTTTCAACAGCAAACAACTCATCCTTGTGGATAACCGCCCGATCACTTCGCCCTATTTCAACGGAGTTATCTGGTCCAGTCAGGACCTGCCCATCCAATTGGTCAAACGGATTGAAATAATCCGAGGACCATGGACCAGTCTCTGGGGCTCCGAATCATTCAACGGCGTAATCAACATCATCACCAAATCCGCTGCGGAAATGCAGGGCAACAGGAGTGTTACTACCGCAGGCACGGATGGAGTTAGCCAATATCTACGCAAGGGTGGACATCTTTCCGAAAACGGAACCCTGGCCGTATACGCCAAAGGCGGATATGAGCCGGGCAAAAAATACCGCATCAGGGGCCGGACCGAAAAAGGATCCACCGACTGGACAACCGCAAGCGGAGGGTTCCGCGCCGACTGGCTGAACGCATACACCGACCAATTTTCTGTACAGGGGCAGATAGCCGGATCATCAATCACGGAGCACTCTCCTCCGGGCAACCCTTTTTCCGCCGACAAGGACAAAGATGATTACAGCGGCTATGCCCAGATTCTCTGGGACAGGAAAACCGGAGCAAGATCAGGGATGCAGTTCCGCACTTCCTACACCAGAACATTTCTCACCGTCACAGATATGGAAAACATATCCAATTCAGCTGACGCAGAATTCATTTATTCCAACGAACAGCTTGAGGACCATTTCCTTACTTTCGGGCTGGGCAGTAAATATTTCTGGAACTCCTTTAAACAGGGAGAACATGTTCAGGTAACAAACGACAGCATTTACAGTCTTGAATTCAGCGGATTTGCAAAGGACCGCATAACCCTGATTGATGAAAAACTGTTTCTGAACCTCGGCCTTAAGCTTGACTATTCAGGTGGCAGTGAACTGGCCCCACAACCAACAGCCCGTCTTCTGTATATGGAAGAGGATGAAGAGTACTGGCTTGCAGCTTCTTATGCCAACCGCAAACCTAGCTACTGGGTTCAGGAGGGCAGTTACCGGGTCAGAGTCAATGACAAAGAATACACCGTCGACTTTAGCGGGGACCTGAAAAACGAAAAACTGGCTACAATCGAAGCCGGATACCGCAAACTTTTCAGTGAAACCCTGAAATTTGATGTATCACTTTACTTGAATAATTACGACCAGATGGTCACCTTCAGCTTCGATGACACCACAAATACCGCCACCCCGGTCAGCGGACTGTGCGGAATTTCATACGGAACTGAAGTAGCTCTTGACTGGCAGCCGTATTCATTCCTGACCCTGCGGCCTTCCATTGATATTTCCAATCAGGATTTTCAGAATATTCCCCCAGGAATTCCAGGGTTCTCGCCTCCCTTGAACACCCCGCTATACAGCATCAAGATGCAGGCGCTGATTGATCTGGCCGAAAATTGGGAGCTGGCCCTATTCTCATCATACGTCAACAGCATGGATGACAAGGATCTTTCGACCGGATTCGGCTTTGATGCACGTCTGGCATGGCAGGTCCGGGACAACCTCTCATTGGAACTTATCGGTTCGAACCTGCTTACCACGCTTGATGAAAGCAATTTCTCTCCGACCGAACCGTCATGTACTCTGAGGCTGACATGGGATTTCTAACACTCCGTAAAACAACGGCGATCATACTTGCCGTACTTTTTATGGTATATTCCATGCCACCGATGTCTGCCCATGCCCGGCAGGAAGCAGACCGGCAACACAGGATTACAGCCACCCAGCCGCAGTTGCAGGCCCTATTCATAAAAAAAATAACCAAATATGTACTTGATCCGGGAAAACGGAAAATAGCTTCCAACAACCCGGTTACAGTTGCAGCGGTAGCCCCTAAAAAAATATCCCGTTTTTTCAAAAAACAGGATAATTTCAAACTGGTACGCTGGCCGGACGAAGAAAGCAACGTCCTGTTCATTGACATTGACAACCCACGCATTATTGCAGCCGTACTTAGCAAGGTAGAAGGCAAGCCGGTGCTGACCATCGGACAAAGCCCGGATTTTCTTCGGCTGGGCGGAATGATAAACCTTGTGGAATCAGGAGCCCGTTTCAAATTGCAAGTCAACATATGTGCTGCGCGCAAAGCCGGACTGACCATCAGCTCCAAACTATTGAAGCTTTCGGAAATATATTGCGGAGACACCCCCCGATGAAAAAATACCGTAACAGCATAGGGCGCAAGGTGGGCTTCGCAATTCTAAGTACTACCATAGTTGCAGTGATACTTTCCATGACTCTAAATGTTGCCTCCTTCTTTCATTCCTTCCGACAGGCTACACTACAGAAAGCGACATCATTGACACAGGTGCTGGGGACCTCCATTGCACCGGCTCTTGATTTTAACGACCCGGAATCAGCAACAGAGGTTTTGCAGTCACTGGCACTGGTCAACAACTCCGCTGGAGCTACTATCTTTACTGCCGACGGCCATGTCTTTGCTGGATTCGGGAGGCAGACAGCGAAACTACCGATCCGAAATGACGGCATTATTGAAGAATTCAACCGCTATCGCATAATTCAGGAAATCCGCTCCGGCGATGAATTGTTAGGATTCATCCTTCTGGACGGTCGATTTTCCGATCAGTTGGACTGGTTCATCCAAAACCTTGTCACTTCCGGGCTGATTCTGGTCTCTGTCCTGACCATATGCTTCCTGACCACCAACCATATCCGTAAAAAACTGACCAGCCCTATCGGACAGCTGACCGATACGGTCCGAGATATTTCCGAAAGCAAGGACTACACCCGGCGGGTGTCCTATCGCAGTAATGATGAAATCGGCTATCTGGTCTCGGAATTCAATTCAATGCTGGCCAAAATCGACAAGCGGGACCAGTGGCTGAACAGCCACCGCGAAATGCTGGAAAATATCGTGTTACAACGTACTAAGGAGCTGCGTTCCAAACAGGCTGAACTTGAGAAAAAAAACAAACTGCTGGTCCAGCAGATACATGAAAGGCGCACAGCGGAAATGATCCGTGATGAAGTGGAACGCATCAACAGACACGACCTCAAATCTTCCTTGAATCTTGTCATCGGTTATCCTGAACTGCTGCTCAACAGTGAAGAAGAACTGACCATTAATCAGCGCAAATATATTAAACGCATCGCTTCGGCCGGTTACCGCATGCTGGATATGATCCAGTTCCATCTGGATATGTTCAAGATGGAGCAGGGAATATACCGATTGAAAACAATGAGCATTGATCTGGTGGATCTGATGACATCACTGGAAGAAGAAATGGCCCTGCTGCTCAACCAGTCAGGAGTAAAGCTTTCGATCATGCTGGAAGATAAAGAAATAGAGGGCATGGAAGAACTGCATCTGACCGGAGAAGGCATGCTCCTGCGGACCATGTTCAGGAATCTGATCAAAAACGCTGTGGAAGCATCTAATGAAGGGGACACCGTAACTATCGCAATCAGCAGCGGACCGCCCGTTTCAGTTACGGTGAAAAACACGCTCGCTGTTCCCGAAGAAATCAGGGGAAGATTCTTCGATAAATATGTCACCCTCGGCAAGGAAGACGGCACAGGACTAGGAACATATTCTGCCAAACTCATTGCCGAGACTCATAAAGCAACCATAACCATGCGTTCTGCTGAGACCAGCGGGACGGAAGTCACTGCCTGCTTTATGGACGAAAACAGCGCAGCCTAATTTCATCTATTGTGGAGTTAATAGACATCATTTCAACTTTTTTACCGCTTGCTCGCGCTTGTAATGCTGCTCCCTTATTGGCTCTTCTTCTGGGAAATAGTTAGCAATCACTTCATCTGAGAACGGCGTTTTCTTGTTAAGCTCGTAATAGCGATCCATTGGAGTTTTGCCACCAAGAAAGGAATGATGGCGGTGCCAATTATAGAAATGCTGCCACTCATCAAGCCTGTCGTGTAAATCAGGAGCAGAAAGGTCAGCTGTAGCATAAAACTCTTGCAAATCTGTTTTGTGACCACGTTCAACTTTCCCGTTTAAATGCGGTGAATATGGCTTTATAGGTCTGAACTTTATACTGTATTCCTTCAACCATTCTTGGACCTTGTAAGCAAAAGATTCACGTCCCCGATCTGTTTGTACCCCCTGAATAGGGAAAGGCATTTCTTCAACAACCCGATCTAGAAATTTAATCGTATTTGCTGCGGTTCGGCGCGGATATAAACCCATAACTTTGTAGCGAGAACAATCATCAATGGCTGCGTACTGATAAAGTCCAGGAGCAATTTTGCAGACGTCGATTTGCACTCTATCGCCCGGAATAGGGAGATTGTAGCGTTTAGTGTGCTTTCTCCTTTTAAGCTTGCTGGGAAGGTGACCTTTCTTGTTTCTGTTCAGAACTTTCTGGATTGTTGGCGGCGACAACTCGATTTCGTGGAGACGTAACATCTCGCTGCTAATCCGTTTTGCACCGAGAGGCCTTTCTTCTCTCATGGAAAGAATGATGGACTCGGTTTCAGAGCAGACTTTCTGTCTAGGAGAAGATTTAGGACGACGGGACATATCTACCAACCCGTCAATGCCGGATTCCTTATAGCGGCGATACCACTTCCTCAAAGTTGGCCGAAAAATGCCACATCGACGGCAGACAAATCCGGCATCACCGACCTCTTCGTAGAGCTTTACCCAACCCAATCTGGCACGCTGCTTTTCAGTCATGATCGCAGGTTATCAGTTGAAATGATCTATGTTAACCCCACAGTTCAGGTGATGCCCTGAAGAATTACAGAGGCACACCCTATACCCATATTCACAGGATCGATTGTTTCTGCATCAGTCTGCTATCCAGTAAATCTCATACTGCCCCTGCTTCACTTCTCAGACTGTATGGTTTTGAAACCACAAAATCCCATAGAATCCGAATAGATCAACTCCAGTCCAGTTTGGTTATTTCTAATCATCATCCGGCAGCATCAGAGTAATACATGGTTTAATGTCATCATCTGGACCGCACTGGCAGACCACTTCTACTTCTTCAAGGGTCCTCGGTTGTGACTTGGTTAAGAATAAGACCTGAAAGCTTATCCTGCTCTGGTCCAGTTTATCCTGCATAGCCAGCAAGCACATGCTGAACAGGTCATGGAGTCGACCAGTAACGCTCTGCCCTTCGCCTTCAAGTCCTTTCGGTGGAGTGATGTATCGTTCATACAGGTTCAATGACACAGCTACTGGAGCCTTGAATCCGGTCTGTTTAGCCTGTTCGGTCACATCGATTAGATTTCCGTCTTCAATCGCCTGTTTCCGGGTATAGGAATAGATCATCCGAAACAGTGGATCGCAATAGATTACCATCAGTAAATCTCCTTCAATTTCATATTGTTAAATAATCATGAGAATTGAAGGTTATCCTGATTGGTTTGATTTGGTCACTGGGGTGGGTTGATTATCTTTTGATTTTTTTGGTGATTCTGTGGATCAGATGGTGGTGTGGTCTGGCTGGTGGATTCTTCGGTTGACCGAATCACCCAAGCAAAGTAACAATTATTAAATAATTATAACATCAAAAGCACTATTTATGATTGACTATACAGAAATACCCGATGGCGAAGTATGGGAACTATTTGCTAGAGAATATTTAGAATCATGTGGATTTTATATTGAATCTCCACCATCAAGAGGGGCAGATGGAGGAAAAGATCTCATTGTTACCGAGAGATTAAAGGGACGGATAGGAAGGTACGAGTTTAAATGGTTAGTTAGTTGCAAACATAAAGCAACAAGCCAACGATCTGTATCCGAAACAGATGAACCTAATATTCTTGAACGAATGAAAGCCTACAAAGCTGATGGCTTCATAGGTTTTTACTCTACGATTGCCTCTAGCGGACTTGGCACTAGACTTGACAACCTAAAAGCCAATGGAGACATAAAAGATTTTAAAATCATGGACGGCAAATATATTGAAAACAACCTAATAACAGGAGCGCGATCCCATCTTTTTATAAATTATCTTCCAAAAGCATACATTTCAGTAAAACCTATTCATCATGTAACAGATAAATACGAACCACTAGAATGTATTGTCTGCGGAAAAGACCTTCTAATGGCTTCATATAATGATGAACGAGGTGGAAACATAGTATTTGCTGAAGATCTAGATAAAAAAAGATTCGAACATGTTTATTGTGTATGCGCTGGAAGCTGTGATCGCCACTACGAAAGACAACTTTTTGATTCACAAGGTTTGATAACTTCTTGGCACAGCCTTACAGACTTAATGATCCCAATGGAATTTTTACGTTATGTGATGGTTACATTAAACAGACTTAGAGATAAAAACGATATATACACAGACAAAGCCTTTAAGGAAGAAAAAGCAATCCTAATCAAACTATCACAAAGGGTACTGCGCTACACAAATGAAGCTGAAATGGAACGAGTTAAAACCCTAATGTCGTTACCGCAGCTTTAATCTAACGCTTTGGAGCAAACTTTCTATGCATTTCTTGTGAACGCCTACCAACAACTTCTTTTCTTTTTCTATTATAAAACAAATCGTTAATTACAAATTCAAAAATTTCATAGCCATCAAGAATATCGCTTCGTTCCAAACTACCAACATGGCTCGCATCATTTCCAAGCCATTTTAAGGCTAGCAAGTGACCTCCTATTTGCTCTTCGTCAAGTTTGTAAGTTTCAATGCGTTTATGAAGACTCAACGGCATTATCCTACCTTTACGATTCTCCATCTCCGTGGGAACGTTGAAAAAATCCATCAACCTTTCCAGTGAAATACGGAGATGCATACCAGATGCAACAGGGTCGTTAAAAAAAGAAGCAAATGATTGTTTAAGACTTTTGCTTATTTCATCTGGGCAATCGTCAGGGATACTGAATAAATTGATGCTAGGAGTAAACCATTTCGGATAGAAGTATTCAAATGTCTCGACAATATTCCAACGCTCAGATGGTAGCTGCTCGGTAAATGCTTCCCCACCCATTGATACATAGCGATTACATTTTTCATTAGTACACATCAAAAGAGCAGAGTAGACAAAGTTTAAATCTTCAGCATTTATGTCTTCTGCATAATAACCATACTCCATCTGCAATGATTCAGATGAAACTTTTAATTTTCCTGAACTACAAAATGGACATTTTATCTCAGTTAACTCGTCTCTATTTTTAAAACATAAATCTTCAAAATACCTACGATCCAGAGCATAATTTACTTGGTCAGATTCACCATTAATGTGAGCAACTGAATCTATTACCTTTACCTTCGATTTTTTCTCTGCACAACAGCACCTACGCTCTATATATTTATTAATAATAGTTAAATTTTCTCGATCATTCTCAACCAACCGCATAAGCACATCCAAAACAATATCAGAATAGTCGCCACTGGGATTGACCAATCCATCATAAATGCGGTGATCCTCTTTTATAAAATCATCTTCTTTAACCAAATGAAAAAGTTCTTCCCAACTTTCAGATGAAAAAAATTTCAAGACAGCATCTTTTAGATCAATTACTTCATACTTCTCATCACTAGCCAACTTCCTGACGATCTTCACTACCGAACTCCATTTCAATAAATCAAAAATTTAACTTGTGCATTATTGACTTCATATTCTTCTCTATTTGCTCAAGATGCTTATTAATTTTTTCAACAGGAGAATACGTATCTTGGGTATAGTAAAAAGAGGTAATATCAAGCTTGGAAATGCTTTTAAGCTCTTTCCTACCATTACTAAAATAACATTCTGCGATTATAGCTTCATCGCCAATATCATCACAAATTCCGGTATACTGCCCCCAACCAAAAACTCTGCTTTCATTCGGGGCAAGCATTGGTGTAAATTTTAGAGCCTTCCAATCAACCGATTCAGATGGAGTACGCCCCCATCCATAACAGCGTCTTAGTTCTTTGGAAGTTTCAACTCTAATATCGTATGCTGGACCATTCCCAATATTTTTCAATTCTAACATTATTAATGTTGCTCGATGTTTATCTGCTCGTGGGTAAATAATAACATTAGGATTTGAATTCAATTCTCGTACCTTTTTACTCTCATAAGCCATCCAACACGTAGAGACTGCCAATACTAAGGTCAAAACAGCTAAACATGCTGTTGCCCATGCAGTTATTGAAGCGTCAGACGCTCCATTAATCATAAAAACAAACGCCAAGACTAAACATAAGAAGGCTAAATATTTGTATGATTTAATCAATTCGTACAAAAACAACAAAGCCTTTTCAAAAAAAGAATCCACCGTATGAAATACATTCATCTTTTCGCCTCAGAACCTTCATGTTGCCAACTTTAACCGATTAAATCGACGAGACAGAAATCAACTCTTTCAATACTCTGTTTTTCGTATAACAACGCAACATCAATTACAATACCATGAACAACTTCAGTCAACCGAACCACACACACTTATAGATATTAATTATCACAATCAATTTTATCTAACACAACTCACCCACCCCGGTTGGCACCAAAGGTTGGCAGCACACCAAAAAAACCGCAAATAAACGCAGAAAAGGGTTAACTCTAAAAACGAGTTAACCCTTTAATATTATACTAGTTTTGTACTAGATGGTGACCCCGGCAGGAATCGAACCTGCGGCACCAGGATTAGGAATCCTGTGCTCTATCCTACTGAGCTACGGGGCCACTTTATATGAAAACATCGGGAGAATTTTAGCGTATTTCTCCGTCTGAGGCGAGAATTAATATCCAAACCGTTTTTTGATTGCAAGCTATTTTTTATCTTTCTACTTATTTTTCCATATACTTCGGCTACAGAACCAAGTTATTAACCTCATACTGATGCCTAATCATAAAATATGTCGACGGCTTCTTCAAGTTGACAGAACTATACATTCATGACAGAACGCTTCTCAGCTTAACACTGTTAAGCTATGGAGAATCAAAGATGAATGCTACTTCAAAAACAATAGAGACACCGCAGCAACCCCTACGAATGCTGATTCTGGATGCTGCACGCAAACTTTTTGCGGAACATGGATACGCGCAGGTTTCCATGCGCAAGCTGGCGACCACCATCGGCTATTCGCCAACTACCATCTATCATCATTTCAAAGACAAAAAAGAACTCTTCCTCTGCCTTACAGAAGAGACTTACCGGGATTTCCTGCATCGCATCAACAGCATCATCGCTTTGACTCCTCCGCCACGAGAAGCCCTGAAAAACATCCTTTACACCCTTGTAGATATGGGACTCGAAAATCCCAATGCATATCGGGTGGGCTTCATGATGGAAAGCGATCTTTGGAAAGACCACGACTCCCACTTTCAGAATAACCCCCTAGGCAAAACCATGTACAACCGCATCAATGAGTGCGTAAAAGACTGCCTGCCTAAAAATGCTTCAAACGAAGACATTCTGGTTACTGCAAACTCTGTAGTTGCCGCAACCCACGGTCTGACTTCGCTTTTGATCACCTACCCTACGTTTGAGTGGGGGCCACTTGATAAATTAAAAAGGCAGGTAATCGACTCTGCTGTTGACGCCATCGACTGATTACTATACCCAAAAATATTTTTTTCGCTCGGGTCGGGTATCATCCGTTTATATAAAGGATTCTCATCATGAACAAAAAAAGCGCCATGAAAATGAACAAAAAGGCTAAAAATCACGTTGTATCGCTACTGCAGCCCAAAGATGCCCTTAACCGGGTAATAAAACGGTTCCGCTCTCTGCAGTCCCCCGAAGGATACTGGGTTTTCGCACTGGAAGCGGATGTTACCATTCCTTCAGAATACATCATGTTCAACAGATTTCTGGGACGAAAAATAGATAAAGGCCTTGCAGAAAGGCTGGGTAACTACATCCGCGCCAAGCAGATGCCCGACGGAGGATGGCCCCTCCATGATGAAGATGGTCCTATAAACATTAGTGCTTCCGTAAAGGCATATATGGCACTCAAAATACTCGGTGATGACAAAAACGCGGAACACATGGTCCGTGCCCGCCGGACAATCCTTGCCAAAGGAGGTGCGGAAACTTGCAACGTCTTCACCCGCATCTGCCTTGCGACCTTCGGCCAAATCCCGTGGCACTGCCCACCGGCCATGCCGATAGAAATCGTACTGCTCCCCAAATGGTTCTTTTTCCATCTGGATAAAGTTTCCTACTGGTCTCGATCAGTTATCTACCCCTTGCTTATCATCTACGCAAAGCAGCCGGTCTGCCGTTTGCGCCCGGAAGAAGCTGTGCCGGAACTTTTCTGCAAGCCTGCGGAAGATCATATTCATATTGATAAATACCGTGACAAAGGCTGGCGCAAGAATCTTTTTATCCTGCTAGACCGCATTCTCAAGCGAACCATGCATCTGGTACCTAAATCAATCAACAGAAAGGCCATGGTATTTGCTGAAAAATGGACCCGTGAACACATGGCCGGACGAGGCGGAATCGGTGCTATCTTCCCGGCAATGGCTAATGCGGTTACAGCCCTGAGCCTGCTTGGCTACGATGAATCTGATCCAGATTACGCCCGCGGCATTCAGGCGGTGGATGATCTTATGGTCGACAAATTCCACGTACCTGAAAAATCCCCATGGGAACACACGGTTATCACCGGAGGAACTGAGCTTTCAGCAGCACCGGAACTGGATATTTCTCCCAATCATGGCACTGCCGAAAACCTTGAACAAGCCATGTGCCAACCCTGCAACTCACCCATTTGGGACACCTGTTTGAGTCTTTCTGCCATGATGGAAGCCGGAGAGGATCAAAACAGCAAATGCACACAGCAGAGCCTGAAATGGCTTTGGGACCAGCAGATATTTTTTCGGGGCGACTGGATTTCCAAAGCTCCTAAGCTTGACGGCGGAGGCTGGGCTTTCCAGTTTGAGAACACTTTCTACCCCGATCTCGATGATACTGCCATGGTACTTATGGCTATGTGCCGTGCCGGAGTTCTGGAGCAGCCGGAACATCATGAAAACTTTATCAAGGGTGTCAACTGGCTGATCGGCATGCAATCCTCAAACGGAGGCTGGGCTGCTTTTGATATCGACAACTGCGCAGAGTACCTGAACGATATCCCCTTTGCGGATCACGGCGCCCTGCTCGACCCGCCCACTTCAGACCTGACAGCCCGTGTCATCGAGTTGCTGGGTGTTATCGGTTATGACAAGAGCTTCCGCCCCATCAAGGACGGCATCGACTTCCTGAAAAAAGAACAGGAAGATGATGGATCATGGTTCGGACGCTGGGGTGTCAACTATATTTACGGAACATGGTCGGTGCTGTGCGGTCTGCGTCAGGCAGGAGAAGACATGAACTCCTCCTACGTCTGCAAAGCTGTGGAGTGGTTGGAAAATCACCAGAACAAGGATGGCGGCTGGGGCGAAACCTGTATGAGCTACAACAGCCAAAATTACGCAGGTCTGGGTGACTCCACCGCTTCTCAGACTTCATGGGCTCTGCTGGGCCTCATGGCAGCTGAACGGGTCCACTCCAAGGCTGTCAGCCGAGGTATCCGCTACCTGCTGGACACCCAGAAGGAAGATGGAAGTTGGGACGAAACCCTCTTCACCGGAACCGGGTTCCCGCGTGTGTTCTACCTGCGTTACCATGGCTACTCCCAGTACTTCCCCATGTGGGCGCTGGGTGTATACAAACGTTTCGTAGCCGACGAAGATACGAAGCAGATCATGATGCGCCGTGACACCCCGCTTGACCTCGGCAGGAAGTGGTAACATGGGCAAAAATTCAGCACAGATCAATATGGTCGTCCCGGCTTACGAAACAGGCCCGGACGACCGCATGCACTGCCACTGGCTCATGAACCATATGCAGCAGGCAGCCACTGTCCATGCAGATTCACTGGGTATCGGTGTGAACGACATGGCCAAGGAAGGTCATATGTGGGTAATGACCTCCATGCGCATAGAAATTGACGAAATGCCACGCCGTGAAGAAAACTTCACCCTGAGCACATGGTCACGTGGAGTGAAGCGTTTGCGTGCTTTCCGTGAATTTTCCGGCTGCAATGAATCAGGACGTGAAATCATCAGGGCCAGCTCAGAATGGATGGTGCTGGATGAAACAACCCGCAAGCCTGTAACCATAAATCCGGAATACAATTTCTACGCTCAGGATAGATGCGTGTTCCCTGAAGCAATGAAACGACTGCGCCCCGGTACGCCGGAAAAAGAAATCCGGATCTTGAATGTGGGCTACAGCTCCCTTGATGCTAACGGACACGTCAACAATGCCGAATATCTGCGTTGGTCTTTTGACGGGTTGCGTCCATTGGGATTTGACCAGAACAAGGTTAATTCCATACGCATTGCATTTCTTTCAGAAGTGTTCGAAGGCAACACCATAAATTTAATGGATTGTGGATGTGAAGATGATGGCTTTGAGTTGATTGGCTTGAATGAAAGCGAGGGTAAGGCTGCTTTTGCCTTAAAAGTTGAATAATCCTGGCCTAAACCCCTTCTCCCACTTGACTTCCCATCATTTGTCAGATAAATATACCGCCTTTCGTGCAGTAATATTATTGCACTCTTTTCTGATGTCTAGAGTCTTCACAGCTTATGAATTCAAGGATAACGACAGGTTGCAGCGGCAACTTTTCCATTGAAACGAAGACATTTTAAGATTGTCCGGCAGGTTCGGGCATAGAAACAATTTTTCCGCAAAGAGAGAATGGATTATGCAAGTTGCAGGTAAAGAACTTGAGGTTCAGCAGGGTGCGCTTTGCGGCGAGGTTCTCAAAGAGGCCTTGTCCAAAAAGCAGTTCAAGAACGTTGTAGTTGCCAAATGCGGCGATACCCTTCTTGATCTTACCACCACCGTGCCTGCCGACTGTACCGACCTTGAGCCGGTAATGGCTGATTCCGAAGAAGGTCTGGAAGTAATCCGCCACTCCACTGCACACCTTATGGCTGAAGCAGTGAAGAAACTCTTCCCAACAGCCAAAGTAACTATCGGCCCCTCAATCGCAAGTGGTTTTTACTACGATTTCGACTACGAACGCCCCTTTACCCCTGAGGATCTGGAAGCAATCGAAGCCGAAATGCTGCGCCGAGTTGGTGCCGACGAAGAATTTAGCCGCGAAGTGCTTTCCAGTGCTGATGCATTGGAAAAATTCGAGAAAATGGGTGAGGATTACAAGGTAGAACTCATCAACGATCTTGGCGAAGAAACTGTTTCCGTATACACCAACGGTGAATTTGCAGACCTCTGCCGCGGCCCCCACGTGGCCCGCACCGGCATGCTCAAGGCTTTCAAACTGCTCTCCGTTGCCGGAGCGTACTGGAGAGGCGATGAACACCGTCAGCAGTTGCAGCGTATCTACGGAACAGCTTTTCCCGATCCCAAGTCCCTGAAAAAGCATCTGGCCCAGCTTGAAGAAGCCAAAAAACGCGACCATCGTAAATTGGGAACCCAGTTGGATCTCTTTTCCGTAAACCCCGATGTGGGTGCGGGCATGACCATCTGGCATCCCAAAGGTGCGCTTATCCGAGCTATCCTTGAAGACTTCGAACGCAAGGAACACCTCAAGCGCGGCTACCAGTTCGTACAGGGGCCGCTGATTCTCAAGCGTGAGCTTTGGGAAAAATCAGGCCACTACGATAACTATCGCGAAAACATGTATTTCACTGAGATTGATGAGCAGTCCTACGGCATCAAGCCCATGAACTGCCTCTCTCATATGCTGGTATTCAAATCCAGACTGCGCAGCTACCGAGACCTGCCCCAGCGCTATTTTGAGCATGGAGTGGTCCATCGCCACGAGAAATCCGGTGTACTGCACGGCCTGCTTCGTGTGCGTACTTTCACTCAGGATGATGCGCACCTCATCTGCCGCCCGGACCAGCTCCGCGATGAAATCATCGGCGTTGCAAAATTCGTCGGCGATGTGATGGGACTGTTCGGATTTGAATATGAAGCAGAAGTCAGCACCAAGCCCGAAAAGGCCATTGGATCTGACGAAGATTGGGACAGAGCCACCGAAGCACTCGAAGGCGCTCTCAAAGAAATGGGTATGGAATACTCAATTAATGAAGGCGACGGAGCGTTCTACGGACCCAAAATCGACATCATTATCAAAGATGCACTTGAACGTCGCTGGCAATGTGCTACAATCCAGTGTGATTTTACCTTGCCAGAGCGGTTCGACTTAAGCTATGTGGGCGAAGATGGTGAGCGTCACAGACCTGTAATGCTGCACCGGGTTATTCTCGGTTCCATCGAACGCTTTATCGGAGTTCTGCTTGAACACACCGGTGGAGCTCTGCCTGCCTGGCTGTCCCCTGTTCAGGCAAAAATTCTCACAGTCACCGACTCTCAGAATGAATTTGCACGAAAAGTCTTGCAGTTTCTGCAAGAAAAAGGCATTCGTGCCGAGGTTGATGATCGAAATGAGAAACTGGGTTACAAAGTTCGGGAAGCCCAGCTTGAAAAAATCCCGTTCATGTTAGTAGTTGGCGACAAAGAAGTCGCTGCGGAATCGGTCAATGTAAGAGCCCGCGACGGGGAAGACCCCGGACTCAAGTCTCTTGAAGACGCGGCAGAGCTTATTTCGACCGCCATTAACGAACCATTCAAACGCGGAGGCATGAGCTATAGCTTTTCATAGAGACGGTAGGCGTCCCTATCGCAGGGATGACGGTGCCCGCCGAAACGAGCGCATTAGAGTTCCCAAGGTCATGGTTATTGATGACGAGGGTAACCAACTGGGAGTACTTCCCACACGTGAAGCCCTTGAAATTGCACAGGACCGGGGTCTTGATCTGGTTGAAGTTGCAGAAAAGGCTGACCCGCCTGTTTGCAAGATTATGGACTATGGTAAGTTCAAATATCAGCAGCAGAAACGTAAGCAGGAAGCCAAAAAGAAGCAGACAGTAGTCCAGATCAAGGAAGTCAAGTTTCGCCCCAAAACAGACGAGCACGATTACCAGACAAAGCTCAAGCACATCCGCCGGTTTCTTGAAGGCGGCGACAGGTGCAAAGTCACTATATTTTTCAGGGGCCGAGAAATTGTCCATAAGGACAGAGGGTTGGCTGTTCTGGAGCGAGTCAAAGAAGAGACCATGGATATTTCCAAAATGGAACAGGCTCCAAGGTCCGAAGGCCGCACCATGAACATGATGTTGGCTCCAATCAAAAAATAAGGTTTTTTCCGGCTTCCGAGCCGGTATTCCCAAGGAGGATAAAATGCCTAAAATGAAAACCAGAAGAGGCGCCGCAAAGCGTTTCACTAAGACCGGCAGCGGTAAATTCAAACGCCGTAAGCAGGGTCTGCGTCACATCCTGACCAAGAAGAATGCGAAGCGTAAGAGCAGACTCGGCCAGAGCGCAACTGTTGACAGTGCGAACATCGGTCAGGTCAAACGCATGCTTCCCTACGCTTAATTGCGTAAAAACAACTAAGACAATAAATGAACACTCCTGTCCGCGGAACTACGTTCGTGGCTGGTTTTAGAGAAAGATTCCTGGAGGAATACAATGAGAGTAAAACGTGGTATTGCCGCTAAGAGGCGTCATAAAAAATATTTAAAGATGGCCAAGGGTTTCCGTGGCTCCGGATCTACCCTTTACCGTACCGCCAGAGAGAGAGTTGAACGCTCCCTCTGCATGGCTTACGTAGGCCGCAAACTGCGCAAACGTGATATGCGCAAACTCTGGATCCAGCGTATCAACGCTGCTGCACGCCTCAACGGCATGTCCTACAGCCGTCTCATTCACGGACTGTCCACTGCTGGCGTTATCCTGAACCGTAAAGTTCTCGCTGATCTGGCTGTTAACGATGCTCCCGCATTCGCCAAAGTAGTTGAGATCGCCAAAGCTCAGGTTAGCTAAGGTGTCGGACGTAAAGTCCCTGTTACAGGAACTTGAAGGCCTGGTCCCGGAGTGCTCCGCACGCCTGGATCAGGCTTCTTTGTCTGAACTGGAAGACATCAAGATCGACATGCTCGGCCGTAAGGGCCGTGTAGCCAAAATCATGTCCGGTCTGCCCTCACTTCCCAATGAAGACAAGCCTGTAGCAGGTAAAAAAGCAAATGAAGTAAAGGCCGCTCTCACCGAGCTCATCGAGGGAAAGCAAAGCGAGCTTGAAAAAGCCGCCACCGTTGAGAGCCTGTCCCGTTTCGACCCCACCATGCCCGGACGCAAACCTGCTGAAGGTTCGCTACACCCGGTCACACTCGTCATGGACGAGATCTGTGACGTTTTCATCGGGCTGGGATTCGAGGTTGTAACCGGACCCGAAGTTGAAAACGACTGGTACAACTTCGAAGCACTGAATATTCCACCGGAGCACCCTGCGCGCGACATGCAGGACACACTGTACATTTCAGAATCCATCCTGCTGCGCACCCACACTTCTCCGCTGCAGATCCGCACCATGAAGGACAGAACTCCTCCTCTGGCTGCAATTGCACCGGGTAAGGTATACCGCAGAGACTCAGACCTCACACATACCCCCATGTTCCACCAGATCGAAGGTTTTCTTGTCGATCAGAATGTGAGCATGGCAGACCTGCGTGGGACCCTGACAGCATTCGTCCACCAGCTTTTCGGACCCAAAACTGACGTGCGTTTCCGCCCCAGCTTCTTCCCCTTTACCGAGCCCAGCGCAGAAGTGGATATCTCCTGTGTTATGTGCGGCGGAAAAGGAACCATCGACGGCAAACCCTGCCGCGTATGCAAACAGACCGGGTGGGTGGAAATCCTCGGCTGCGGCATGATGGACCCCAACGTGATGAAAGCAGTTGATTACGACACCGAAAAGTATTCCGGTTTCGCATTCGGACTCGGCATCGAACGCGTAGCCATGCTCAAATACGGCATCGGCGACTTGCGCATGTTCTTTGAAAACGACATCCGATTCCTCGAACAGTTTTCCTAATATATACGCAGTAAATACTGCTGGAGGCTCAAATGCTTTTAAGCATGCAATGGCTGCGGGATTTCGTTCCTTATGAGGGCGAAATTCAGGAGCTTGGCGACAGGCTGACCATGCTCGGCCTTGAGCTTGAAGAAATTTTCAATCCATTTGAAGCGATCAAAGACATCGTTGTCGGCCATGTTGTGGAGTGTGACCAGCACCCCGAAGCCGACAAGCTGTCTGTTTGTAAAGTAGACGTCGGCGACGGCGAGCTTCTTGATATCGTATGCGGCGCACCCAACGTTGCCAAAGGCCAGAATGTGCCTGTGGCAAAAGTTGGCGTAACCATGCCCGGCGATTTCAAAATCAAGAAGGCAAAACTCCGCGGTGTCAAATCTCACGGCATGATCTGCTCCGAGCGTGAACTGGAACTTTCCGACGCGCACGATGGTATCATGGTTCTGCCCGAGAACCTGAAACCAGGCGTGAAATTCACCGAAGCAATGAACATGGAAGACACAGTCATGGATCTGGGTATCACCCCCAACCGTGCCGATTGCCTTTCCATGCTCGGTATCGCCCGTGAAGCTGCGCTGGCATTCGACCTGCCCATCACCATGCCCGAACTCAACCTCGTTGAGAACGGCGGTCACGCGGCAGATCTGCTTAAGATTGAAATCGACGATCCCGAACTATGCCCGCTCTATCAGGCCAGAATCCTGCAGGGAGCAAAGATTGCACCTTCCCCGGACTGGATGCGTTACCGCCTTCTTTCCGTAGGTGTTCGTCCCATCAGCAACATTGTTGACGTGACCAACTATATTCTTTTCGAACTGGGTCAGCCCCTGCACTCCTTTGATGCAGACCGGCTCAAAGGCGGCAAGATCCGGGTCGGACTTGCTCCCGAGGGAACTAAATTCACCACCCTTGATGAACAGGAACGCAAGCTCCTCGGCTCCGACCTGCTCATCTGGGATGCAGAGCGTCCTGTTGCGTTAGCCGGTGTTATGGGCGGCATGAACTCAGAGATTCACGACGGTTCCACCAACGTGGTCCTCGAATCCGCAGTGTTCCGTCCCGGCCTCATCCGCAAAACTGCCCGCCGTCTGGCCCTGCCCTCCGAAGCATCCTACCGCTTTGAACGCGGCGTGGATCAGCAGCTGAATACTTTTGCAATGGACCGTGCAGCCCAGCTTATGAGTGAACTGTCCGGGGCAAAAATTGTTTCCGGCGTGGCAAAAAATGAACCCAAGCCGTGGCAGGACCGTACCCACGATTACCGCCACAAACGCTGCAACAGCTGGCTTGGTCTGGACCTAGAACCTGAATTCAGCAAAAAAGCTTTCTCCCTCATGGGACTGGAAGTTAACGATAGCGATGCAGACTGCTGGAAAGTCTCCACCCCTTCCTACAGACTTGACCTCGAACGCGAGGCAGACCTGTATGAAGAAGTAGCCCGCTACTTCGGCATGGATAAGATTCCTTCCGTACTGCCCCGCATATCCAAGACCTTTGACGCTTCCGTTATTGCGGAAACCCCTTACGGCTTTTATCGTCGTATTAAAAACTGGGGTCGTGGCGTTGGTCTGCACGAAGCAATCAACTACAGCTTCGTGGGAGATGATGATCTCGACCTGCTTGGACTGCCCAAAGAAGGTCGCGTAAACATCGCCAATCCCCTGAGCGAAGACCAGAACGTAATGCGTACCGAACTGGCTCCCGGCCTGCTCAACACAGTACGTCACAATCTCGCTCAAGGTAATACCCACATTCGTGTTTTTGAAATCGCCAAGAAGTTCATTAAGGACGCAGAATCAGACACAGAAACCCGAGAGCAGTCCCGTTTGGGCATCATGCTCAACGGTCCCCGTTCCTGCGTTGAATGGCCTAACGAACAGGGCGATGCCGACTACCTTGATATTAAAGGTCTGGTAGAACATCTGCTGGCTGATCTAAAACTTGGAGAAGCAGCTTTCTCTCTGGTTAAGGATCACAATTACCTTGAACCCTGTGTTGACATTCACCTTGGTGAACAGAAAATCGGCTTCATGGGTATGGTCAAGGCAGATATTGCCGACAAGTATCACGCCAAAAAAGAAGTCTGGATGGCCGACCTTAACGCAGATCTCCTGCGTGACATCGTCATGGCCCACAAAATCAAATTCCAGACTCTGCCGGTGTTCCCGCCTTCCAGACGTGACGTGACCGTAATCGGTCCCGTTTCCCTGCATGCGGAAACAATTAAAGAAGCAATCCTCGGCCTCAAATTGCCGCTGATTGAGTCTGTGGAACTGGTCAACGTGTTCGTACCGGAAAATAATAACGACGAACGCAACCTCTCCTTCCGCATCACATACCGCCACGGTCAGAAGACCCTGACCGACAAGGCAGTAGACAAGGAACACAAGAAGGTTCTCGCTGGGCTTGAAAAATCCCTGCCTGTACATTTCTAGTTTCTGCTCGATGTAATTTAAAAGCCCGGCTGAATATGTTCAGCCGGGCTTTTTATATTTCTCAAAAGATCCTGAAAATATGATTCCTGCTTCTTCTCATTTTTTTAATAAGCTTCAGGGTTATCACAACCTCTCCGACTCAGACTTGTCGCAGACCAATGCCACCAAATATGCGGTCCCCATTGCTCCAATTAAATTAATCAGAACAAACACAGTAGAAAACTTCCAACCGAAATAGGCCAGCAAAACAGGAAGCAGAACAGGCTTCACAGAACGGCAGCCAATAAAATTGGCAATGACAAAAATAGAAGCACCTTTTTCTTTCAAGCTTTTAAACAACGGGTACCAAGCATAAATCGGTCCCAGGGAAATTACGCCTGCCAAAGAAGAAAAGAACACTCCTCTGATACCCATTTTACTACCAAGAAATTTGGCTAGAGCTGCCGGGTTAAGATAACGATTGATTAACGTCATCATAACCAACACTATGCAAATAGGTGGGCCTAATTGCACTAAAAGAGTCCTGCATACATGCAACGCATTGGCTGTGGATTGTGGATCGTGCAAATAGCATAGGCCGTAAACACAGCCTACGCCAAGCGGAAACAGCCACGGTTTTACATAAGGCCAGAAGTTGTTAACAGACATCAAAACAACCCTCCCCATGATGTAACCAATAAAGACATTACAACTGCCATTACAAATCCACATAAATTACGTACAACTGCGAACCTGATTCCCAAAGCAGCCGATTCGGCGGGTAGTTGAATAACTCCCACAGTGACCCAAGCCATCATCAGAGCTATTATCCCGGAAAGATTCACTCCGGCGTTAAGCAGACTATCACCGATTACATAACTATTAACAGGATTTCCCACCAACACACTGCCAACAGTTGCTCCCAAGATCGAATCCTGCACAGCTGATCCGGAAAATAACGCAAACAGATCTTTCTCAGAGATAAAACCGCGAAACAACCCCAACAACATAATCACACCGGCTAATTTCGGTAAGAGCTGATAAAACTGGCGAAGTCCCTTACGGAATGCACTGATCCATAACTCTCGCCAGCCGGGGATACTGCTTTGTTCCACTCTCCCGTCCGATCCAACTGAATTTTTAATAAGATATGCCTGCACAGCATCACGAACTTTACCTTTTACCCCCGTGACAATCTTAAGTGATTTTCCTTTCATGGCGTTAACGATATGAGGAGCCGCATATCCGACAAGCAGCGCTTGGGCATCATTATTAGCTGCCAAAGATATTATCGACACACCGGCTCCGGACCCCACATCTTTTGGAGGCCCATCCAAAACTTCAAAGGACATATCGTTACTATCAATTAGAAGAACATACTTTGCAGTACCCAGCTTAGGGGCAACACTTCCATCCAGATCAGAGTCAGTACAAGGAACCGCTATTTTCATAATTCTCACCAAATAAAAATATTGCGTAAGTGTATTAGAATTTAGTTGCTACTGGACGCACAAAAAACATATACCTGATTCCCTATAAATAAAAGACCTCAACAACACATGTCCCTTCCAATTTAACACTCCCCATTTACATACACATCTGGACTTTTCCGCACTCAACCTGTAATAAAGTCACGTTACGCGAATCAGCTGAATTAATACAAAAATAAGCATAAGCAGGAACTAACATGGCCAGAAAGACCAAAGAAGAAGCGGAAAAAACACGGCAGGCACTGCTTGCCTCTGCCTTCAAGGTATTCAACGAAAAAGGGTATGCTAAAACAACCCTGCAGGATATCGCCGAAGATGCCGGAGTAACCCGTGGCGCAGTTTACTGGCATTTTAAAAATAAGACAGATCTCTTTGAAAAACTTTTCGATTACGCGTTCATGCCTGTACGCGATCTTCTTTTCAGCAAATTTGAAGAAAATCTTGAGCCTAAAGAAATGCTTACCGGCCTGATGAGGGTCTGGATCAAACATGCGGGGACAGAAGAAAATTTCCGGGCCGCTTTCGGCATAATGTTCAATAAGACAGAATGGTCTGAAGAACTCATGCCTTTTAAAATGAAATTCAGGGAATACGAATACAAATTTATAAAAAAGACTGAAATAATTATTGAACAAGGCCAGCAAGATGGTGTATTCCGTGATGAATTGAAACCTGCTGTTGCTGCGGCCCAATACTTTTCCATCCTGCTCGGTTTGGCTCAGTATTCCCAATTTTTCCCGGATGAAGTTGATATCCACGGAGAAGTCGAATCCTTAATCGAAATGTTTATGCACTCATGTTTAAAAACAAATTAATCATTTTCACTATCGGTCTGCTGCTTATAGCCAGTTCCGCTTTTGCTGCGGACAAAGAGCTTTTTCCTTCAAGCGAATTCAAACTCGGCTATGAAGGAATGTACATGGATTACGATGAACCCGCGATGAATGAAAAAGGTATTCTCAACGGTGGATTCGGGTCATGGACAGGATATTTTTCAGAATACAACATCATGGTGAATGCTGAACTGGAAGGACTTGCAGGCTCACTTCGCTACGATGGTCAATACGGTGATGGAACACCGGTGAAATGCGACAACGATGATTACTTCATCAGCGGCAGGGCCACCATCGGTATGGGCTTTGACTATGGCCGCACCGGGATAACTCCGTACTTAGGCCTCGCTGCCCGGTACTGGAATGACGACATCAAAGCCACAGGCGGTTACGAACGCCAGATCAAACAGGTTTACATGCCGATTGGTGTAAACCTGATCACCCGTCTTGATAAAGGCTGGTCCATCGGCGGAACACTGGAAGGCGACCTTTTGCTTGGCGGCAATGTAAAAAGCAAACTATCCGCTGTTGGCTCAAATTACGACGACGTCAACAATACTCAGGAGTTCGCATCAGGTGGTGGTGGACGTATTTCCGCTTTCCTTGAATACGATCTCGAAGGCTATTCTCTCGGTATGGAACCATACTTTCGCTATTGGTATTTCAAGGAATCCGAGTCTGATACCATCAGAGCAGGAACTTATGTAGAACCGGAAAATAAATTCTACATGTCGGGTGTTCGACTGTACTTGAAATTTTAAAGGTTGCCATTAAATTAAAGATTAATCCCCTGTTGAGAATCTCAGCAGGGGATTTTTATTTTGGTACAAAAAACCGATTGAAATCAAACTTACGCAGCCACATCTTCAAGCCCTCCCTATGTGAGGGTTTTTTTTGCGTTTCTCAAATATCAACTTCAATTTGATTTTAATATTGACACATTTTTTCAAACTTCGTAGCACATAAACACAATCAATCTATAAATTTTAATTGGAGTTTGTTATGAAATTCAATAAAGCAACTACGCTCGTATTGTCCTGCCTGCTTGCTGTTCTGTTCTGCTCGACTGCATTTGCCCATGAGTTCATCCTTAAGCCTGTACAGTTGACCACAGAAAAAAATCATGTCGTACCGTTCAGTGTCGTATCCGCGCACGTTTTCATGATCAGTGAAGAAATGGAACCCCTCAACGAGGTTGACGCTAAACTCATTCTGGCCGGGAAATCTACTCCTCTTAAACTTGCGGAAAATGAAATGCTTATGACCCTTGATGGACAGATCAAGCCTGAAGCAGAAGGTACCGCAATCATTGCAGGACACCGTAAAGGAATAATTTGGACCAATACCACCAAGGGCTGGAAACAACAGTCTAAGAAAGGTCTGAAAGGTGTCATCAGCAGCGGGAAATATGAAAAATTCTGTAAAACCCTGGTCACAGTAGGCAAAGCTGACGGCAGCTACAATAAAGTAGTTGGCCACAAGCTTGAAATCGTACCTATGAGCGATCCTACTCAGGCTAAAGTTGGTGATGAAATTGAATTCCAGACCCTGCTCAATGGCAAACCTGTATCCCTCGAAAGCATGACTGCAACCTATGACGGATTCAGCTTGACCCCTAACAGCTACGCATACTTTACCGAGCCTTATGGAAACGGACTCGCAAAAGTGAAAATCAGCGCTCCCGGAACCTGGATGGTCCGTGTTCAGTACAAGAATGCCCAGCCGACTGCTGACTATGACAGCCACGTCATGCGCGCAGTACTGGTTTTTGAAGTGAAATAAATGATGCTTAGAAAAATTCTCCCGGCCGTAATTTTTATTGCGGTCGGGTTATTCTGTTTTGGAACTGTGGCACGGGCGCACGGTGTTGCCTATGAGATGATCGAAACTTCACCGACCATCACTTTCAAATCCGGTTTTTCTTCCGGAGAACCTATCGCCTACGGAGAAGTGCTGATATACGCACCGGATAACTCCGAAGTTGAATTTCAAAACGGGCGAACCGACAAAAACGGTGTATTCTCGTTTCTACCTGACAAACCCGGGATATGGAAAATTGAAGTAAGCGGAGGCCAGGGGCATAAGCTTATTTTTGATCTGGACATTTCCGACACAGGTAAAAATGGCTTAACTGCCCATAAAAGAGAAAACCCGTTGCATGGATCTATGGAGATCCGGGTTCTGCTGGGAATCAGCCTGATTTTCAACTTATGTTTTGCCGCATTCTATCTCCGGAGAAAGCGTAAGGAGACATAAATAATAAAGTCTACTCCGGATAATATCCGGGGAAAATATACACCCCATTAGCCTGCATCCAAAAGCCCTGTTTGCCATTCTTGCTTTTGTACAATCTGCTGAGCCCGGCACGGATGTACACTTCTTCTCCACCGGCGAGCAGGGCTTCCAACTCATCAAGACGATCCTGCTGCACATATTCCATAGCCATGCGGTGAAAGCACAGGTCCGCAATAGGAGTATGGCGAAAAGTACTCCCGCCCTTATCAGTAAAACAAAGCCGCAACTTCACATCTTCGCCGGAATTAATTACCGAAACACTTACGGATTTGGGATTTATTCGAATTGTCCTGATAGAATGGTCACAAACATCCCCAACAGGCAGACACCTGTTCTTGGGGGTGATCATACCGCCGAAGGCCTCCTTGATAGAATCAATTGCACTGCGCTCCAGTAAATCCTTGAAAGTCTGTTCATCAACACAGTCGAGCCAGACATCATTTTCAAAGGTACAATCTTCCAAATGAGGACAATCAGGATTGTCATGTGGAATAACATCTGCGGAAACTATAATGCCCGGCCGGATATTCCTGAACTCAACAAAATCCATATTTTCATAAGGAAGGGGACGGTAACAGGTACAATCATCCTCATCCAGAAGGGCCATGCAGACATTATCGCTATCATTAAATCTCGTTAAATCAGTCAAAACCAGCATGTAAAAATTCCTTTCAATCAAAAAAAAATACCAGACACCCTCGTACAAATACAGAAAGCACAAATAATCAAAAAAAGTCAAGTAGATCAACACTTGAAGAAGCACCGAACCGGACAACTATAACGTCTAGTTCACAATACATTAAAAAAAGCGGAGCCTTAATGACTCCGCTTTCCGCTATAACGCCGGCCCCATTCGGCCGGCCCGGTCAACCATTCCCTGAAACTGAGCCGGGTTCAAACCTGCTTGCGATAAATTCTTAATTATTGCCGATCCCAATGAAGCAGCCTGTAAATTTTGCTGCAACTGCTGCTGTTTCATGTTCTCTTCCCGGCGACTACTCCTGAATTTTTCGACCTCATCACCGGAACGGACAATACCGTTGGGAACTCCGATAAGCTCCGCATAATCATCAACAGCACGGTCCATGTCCACCTTGTCCAGAACCTCGGGGTTTGCCTGTGCAAGATTGCCCACAAACTGGGCCAGCGACTGTATTGACTGAGTACCAACCATTTTCTGGGCCTGTGCCAGTACGGAAATATAGTCAATTTTGAGATCTGCACCTTCCAGAACCGAGGGAGGATCAGGCAGTTGTCCGGCCCTGTGCAGAATACCGAAAACCCTGTCAATGAGCGGATCAAGCAGCTCGGTATGCTGCCGCTCAATAACCGGACCGAGCTGAATCAACTTTTCCTCATGCCGTTCGGCAACTTCCGCGGCAGTTATGGTTCTGCGGTTGGAACCTGCCATCATCATGAAGATATCATTGTAAAAACCTTCTCTGATAGCAGTACGCACATCCTGAATTTTATTGCTGACTCCAGCCAGATCAGGGCGAACCTGATAAAGCGGTGCAACCGAATCCTGCTGATTCTGCTCTACCGGATTCTGCCCACCCGGCAACAGGTTCAATCGCCTTGAATACATGGAAGGAACCTTCATGGGCGGACGTAAAGTCAGATGCACGGCCTGAATCTGGCTCTTGCTCATTTCCATGAGCATCTTAACATCCGCCAGTACATCCATAGCCGGAGAACGCCCGTAAACATCCATTGCCGCAGTATCCCAGCGCGGAGCCATGTACGGATTCTCCACAAATCCGCTCTCCGAAAGAACATGTCCACCCTGCCCATTAAGAAGGAATACGGACTCAAAAGGCATATTCATGGTATCCATGCGGTCCACATCGAACTCGTCACGTGGCTGGACCACATGCAGCACGTCAAACCAATGATCACGATTCACATTCAGGCTGGTATGCACTGTTCCCGGCAGATTTTCACTGCCGAATCTTTTTTCCAACTGACGGGCTGTCATCTTGAATTCGCGGTAGACCGTATCCACACGCCCCTGCGCATCCGTGGCAAGACAGTATTCACCGGCAGTCAGGGTGCGGAAACGTATTCCACGCTCTTCATCCGGTTCGCAATACAGAATCCCGGTGCCGAATCCTGCCAATTCCGTATACAGCGAATGAATACAGGAATAAAAGTTACTGCGGGCCAACGCGCGATACATGGAATTCTCCACTTTGGAAATCCATTCGCGCACTGACTTATGCCGGGCAAGGTCTCGATCTGAAATACCAAGACGGAACCACGGTCTGGCCGGAGAGGTCAAACCTCCTTGCAGTCCGGCAGCTAAAATACGTAAAGCTCTTGTGGCTGTTGAATCAATAATCCTGCCGGACCTCATGCGCCCGTCATTGGGGCGGTCTCCGTCATAAACTCCCTTGCGGGGCAGAATATAATCACTGATCTCCTGCCAATGCGATTCCCAGCTATTGCGTTCCTGGCGCAAACTCTGCAATCGTCTTAAATATTTATTATTTTTAGTATGTCTCATATTTAACCTTTGCCTCCAAAGGCTATCCGAGGACTTAAACCCTTTTGATCGCTCTACTATTAAAAGAGTATAAGATTTTACCTCGGACAACTTCACTTGGAGACGTTCTCTTTTTTTTACTCACCTATAATTTTCACAAGCTTCTTACACTTCGGACATTTTACCTGCACTTCAATAACTTTTCCTTTCAGCAAAAGCCTGCGGCAGACCGGACAGCGGTGTTCAATCATTTCAAAACTCCTTTGGAGCGGTTTAAAAATTCTTTACTGATCTTCGCCTTACCGGACACTCCGTCCGGTCCGGTGAGAATGGTCTTCTTGCGCCCAAGGGCATGAACCTTGCGCATGCGTCCCTGTGTTTCCTTACGCAGAGCTACCTTTGCATCAAACTCCGCATTCTGGCGGTCCACTTCGCGCTGACGAATATCGTTGGGATGCAGCCATTCTCCGTCAATTTTGCTGTACCCGGCATTCTGCATCTCTGCAGGAGTGTACCAATGCCCGGTTTTTTCCGAAAAGGTCCAGTCTTCCGGGACGCGCCAATCAGCCGGAGCATTCAACCCTTGTGCTGATGACCGAGGATTAGTGCCGTAAGTAGTACGGTGCCATTTAAAATATCCATTAAATCCCGGGGAACCGTTACTGAACCAGACATTTGATTGTCCTTCCTTTGCTGCAGGCAGATCCGGCCTGTAATAACTGGGCATCACATCCTCCTACTCGCCTAACTTGGTTTTCCGGGCCTGAAGATTCTGGGCTGCTGTTGCCAACTGCCCGGTATCACCCTGTCCGCCGGTCAGCACGGTCGCGCTGCGCCCTTTTTTCATGCGCTCCATTTCACGCATTTTCTTGGCCTTCAGCTCCTGTTCGCTTTTGTTGATGGCGTCCATCTTTGGTGGTTCTGGTACCGGGGCCACCGGGGGTGCCGGTGGCGGTGAAACTGGTGCTGTAGGTGCTTTTCCTCCTCCGCCTCCCATGATCATTCTCCTTTATTAAAAATTTTTACTACGGACTCTCCGTCCTGATTATTCCTGACCGCACAAAAAATTGCAGCATCCACGCTTTTGTTATCCGCAGCCAGATAAGCTGCCTGCGGGAGGATTCCCGCTTTCCTGAAACCGGACCGTTCCGCCATGCGACAGGCCAAAACATTGGTCACTGGTATCAAACCCTTTATACAGTCAAACAGATATCCGCCCGCCACGTCAGTCACTGACAATAAATGGCGCAATCCACCGCGCCCCATCTGCAAAGTTCCTTTGCCGTGAAATCCGGGCATGGAGGCAATGTGCACAAAACACGATTTCGGGGTAAATCCGTTCAACCAGAACAATCCGGACGGTTCTCGATCCTTGAAGCCGAAAAAGAAATGCTGATCTTCACGGCGCACCAGTTGCTGAAAATCGCTGAAGGATTCCACGGTTCCGTCATAAAAAATTACCGAAATCTGCCCGGCCTTACGCATTATTTCCCAGAACCAGTGCAAATGCCCGTCCGTGAGGGCTTCTGTGCCGTCAAAGTCCCGGAATTTATAGAAGGTGAAACCTCCCTCCACTTCAAAACCATACATCATCCGACTCCTGTAAAAATATCGTAATCCATCAATCCCTGCATATCTTCCTGCTGTTCCAGCACATGCTGCTGTTTTGGAAAAACCGCCCCCAGTGCCGGGTCCAGAATACGGGCCATGCAGTCCAGCATGTCGTCGTGCGGTGCCACGGGAAAAGCAAGATATTCATCGTCTATAAACTCACGTACCAGATCGCGCTCCCGACCCTGATGATCAATGAACCGCGCCCGCCAAGGCAGGTAAAACCGGGACTGCTCAAAGAGTGGAACCAGCTTTCTGATGCGATCTGTTTTGGGTACATTTCCGCCCAGCGGGTCAATGGCAAAACGGTAGTTCTGCTCATTCATTACGTACTGCATGTGCTCCACATCCGCCTGTTGGCCGTACTTTTCATACCCTACAGCAAGCGGCGAATAGGCTCGGTGCAAGCGAAACAAAGCCCGAGCACGCTCTGTAAGATTGAGCCGGTCACGAATACCATCGATAAGGTAATAATTACGGTCCGGTCCCAGACCGATAACCAGCATTACAGTGTAATCACTACCGGATTTCTTCTCACTTGCCGGGTCCACAAGTAGGTATCTATTGAATTGAGGCCAGCGGGTTTTACCATTGCTGTCGCGTGGGTCCCAGCGACAGATCCATTCTTCACGGAAGCCCTGCACATCGTCCGCGCGCGGATCCTGCATCATCTGGCATCCGAACACATATGGTCCCATCTCCCGGCGCTTGGTCTGTAATTGTTCTTTAGTCAGCAGAACAGGCTCACCTTCCAAGGTCCCGTCAAAAGTTGCCGGATAGATACGTGGAATTGCGGCCTGACGCTTCATGATCTCGCGATAGGTATCGTTAAAATGATAACGGGTTCCGATATAACGCTTTATGCCTTCGCGAGTGCCGAGGTTGATGGACAGCGCCCATGCCTCGGTGGTCTTGAAAATCATATCCGGGGATGAAACCGATTCACGGGTAACCACATCGTCATATATGAGCCGGGAAAAATGCTTACCTGTAGGCTGTCCGTCCACCAATCCCCATGCCTCCACAGTGGCCTCCTTAGGATTTGATTTACGTTTGACAATGATCCCGTCCTCCTCCGACCATTTTGGTGAATCTTTTTTTGGATTGTTCCAGAGCACATCGGGATAGCATTGTTTAAGCAACTCATTGCGCTCAAATTCCTGCTTGATCTGTCGCAGGAAACCCTTGGCTACAGGCCGGGTATGACTGAAAATTCCTACGGTAACTTCCGGGTCACGCAAAATATCCTGAACGGTCAACGCAAAGGTGATTATGGTAGATTTGTAATGCTCACGGGACCAGAGATCGAGGCACCCGTCCGGTTTTGCCTGCACGTCACGGCAACGTTCAAAAACCCATTCCCGGTTGGCATCGGCACGCCCAAGCAAACGTGTCAGCAGAAAAAACAAATCATTTCGCCCTAGCTCCGCCATAACCTGCAAAGGCTGTTTCTTTTCTTCCGCCTCGTGCAGGATTTCCGCATACCATTTATTGGCGCTGCCCAGATCCGTAAACTTCATCGAGCTTCTCCCTCAGTTCCGGGCTGATCGTGCGGCTTTTCTTCGTGTCTTTTGCTGCTGTGCCCTCCTTTTTTACGTCTCCGATGCCCCATGCCTTGCGCTCCATATCGTGACGTTTATGCATAATATCGAGCTTGGCTTTCAGGTCCTTGACCATATCAGAATCATCGCCCTCTACCGCCAGTGCGAATACCTCCCGGAACCGGTCCAGCTCCTCTTTCTGTTTTTTTATGACTTCATTTTTGGTCACTGTTTTCTCCGAAAATACTTTTGATTTGATGCGCTTCGCGCTTTTGATTGCTCTGATTTCGTCTCCGGCGGCCAAAAGGGATAATCACCTTTGCAATCCCTGATTGCTTAGTTGAGATTCCTTTGGGCAGAGGAACGGAACCATTTATCATTGCTAATGAATCCATTTATCTTCAGCGAAACAGGAAATTCCTACTTCCGCCAGCTTCATACATTTGCGGCAAAGCCGGGCTTTGCGAATTAACTTCTTCCCGCCGAAACGAATCTCAATCATGAACGGCTTCAACACATCCGTTCGTCCGCAACGCTCACAACGCTCGCCTTCAAACATTCCGCCGATACCTGCCGAAACATCAGACGGAATTGCAACCCCGTTCATTTGAACGCCTCATAAGCCACGCGCCCGGCAATACCTGCAACGACTGCAGCAGTCCCCCAGACAGCCCTTTCAAGATTACGGAATTTTTCAGCATGGGT
This sequence comes from Maridesulfovibrio sp., assembly GCF_963678865.1. Lineage (NCBI taxonomy): Bacteria > Pseudomonadati > Thermodesulfobacteriota > Desulfovibrionia > Desulfovibrionales > Desulfovibrionaceae > Maridesulfovibrio > Maridesulfovibrio sp. The sequence continues at coordinate 932,308 of NZ_OY787459.1, forward strand.
GTGACAGCGCCGCGCCCCGTTAATCTCCGCAATGTCTTCCTGAATGGACTTGACCCGTTCATCTATGCGGATAAGCAGGTCCTGCAATTCACTCCTTTCCTCAACCATTTTTCTCCCTCCATGTTTTTGCAACCTTTTCGGCGCTGCGCCCGACCACATACCCTCCAAGCCCCAATTCCATCAGCGACCATAATTGCGCTGGCAGTTCCAGCTGCGGAGCTTTAGTCCAAAACAAGGCCAGATAGGGATAAAGCAGATAATTATTTGCCACGATAGCAACAATGGTCAGCATCAGGATCGGGCGCCATGAACGCTGCAACCAGTTACCGGACATCTCCGCCAGCATGATTCTGACCCGTACTTCAAGATCGGCTAGCTCACCTTTTTTTTGCATTTCCATAAGCCGAAGCTTGGCTTTTTCACGCTCTCCGGCATCAGGCCAGATCTTATCGATGATGGTTGAACCAATATCGAGAATTGAACCGATCATTCCACCACCTCAGATCCTCGTCCGGGTCCGCTGCGCTGCGGACTGTTATAAATTGGTCTTACCTTCTGACGTTTGTAGTCGAGTAACGAATTCCCGGACTCAAGCCACTCGGGATGCTCCTCAATAAATGATGCATAGTTTTTGATCATTTGCCGCGTCTCCAACGGATAAAGCGCGGCAAGTGTTTCAGCCTTAATTTCTTTCATAATTCTGTCCTCCTTTAGCTATAAGATAATTAGCCGGGCGGACCTGAGTCAGGTGACTCGTGTCCGCCATGAAGACTTTTTTGAAATTCAGGCAAAAAAAAATCCTCCCCGGCCAAAACCGGGAAGGAAATTCACAAATCCTATGGAATAAAGATTTAAATTATTAATTCAAAACAACAGACCATAGTAGTTTTATACCCAGCAGGATAAGTACCCCGCCGAGAAATTTCTTTACCGTGGCCGGTTTCATCTTAGCGTGCATAGCCTTTGTTCCCAGATATCCGCCCCCCCAGGCTGCCAATCCGGCAAAAACAAGCAATCTGACTGAAACCGAACCCATCAAGGCATAAGCCGCAAAAGCAATGATAGATGAAAAAGGAACGGCAAAAGCGGTGACAGTAGCCACCTTCTTGGGATTGAAACCCTGCAGAACCATCAGCGGCGAGATGACTCCACCACCGCCGACACCAAGCAGTCCGGAAATAAATCCCGCCAGAACCCCAACCCCAAAAGGGCCGAAGAAAGGACGGTCCTCTCGGAACTGATCCTTATATTTAGAAGCCTTGAAGAAAAGCATCATCGTCCCGGAAAAACACAGGAAACTGATAAAAAACAGCATCAATAACTTCAAAGGCAGAAAATGCCCGATCCAGGCACCGACCGGAGCCATAATCACAGAGGCCAGTACGATGGGAACTCCCATCCGGAAATCAAGACGTTTTTCTTTAATATTGGAGTAGGTAGCCCCTATCATGCTGAGAGCATTTACAAAAAGGCCTGTCGGACGTGCCAGATTGAAAGGGACCCCCATCCATGTCAATATAGGGATAAGCACCACCGCCGAGCCCACTCCGCCAAGCGCAAAAACAAAACTCAGCACAAATGAAACTAAAGCGATGCCCACAGTAAGCATATCCATGACTACATTTTACCTAACGGTCCGGGTTTGAAAGCCTTGATAATATCTTCCATTGAAGCTGCCATACCTTTTACCTGATCAAATCCATGCGCGCGGAGCAGAGTGTACGCCACAGCAGAACGAAAAACTGAAGAACAGTAAGCCACTACCATCTTATCTTTGGGTAACTCGTTCATACGAGCAGGCAATTCATGCAGCGGAATATGTTTGGCGAAAGGCAGCACTAGGTAATTCATTTCCTTATCGGTACGCACATCAAGAAAAACCACATTTTCCTGTCCATTACCTAATACTTTACGCATTCCTTCAACGCTCATGGTATGTTTACCGGAACTCAAAAAATCAAAATCCATTTCAGCGACAGCATCATCAAGAACTTTCATTTCAGACTCCATTTGTATGAATATGGTTATTTGGCAAAATCACCAAATTAAAAGCAGGAATTTGGTAATATTGCCAAATAACCTAGAAGTCAAGAAAGCATTACATCCGCACCAGAACTTTCAAAGCCCCTTTGCTCATAGCCTGACCGAAAGCTCTTTTGAAATCAGTAAAATCATATTCGGCTTCAATCAAACCACTCACATCAATCAGCCTCTGCTCCAATACGCTAATTACCAGCCCTATATTCCCGCAACGGGACCCGATTATCGAAATTTCATCCACAACCAATTTGGCAAGATTAATGGAGCTGGGCAGGTGCGAAGTGGTCTTAGCCACAACGGTCCCTTCAGGACGTACAAAATCAAGAGCATAATTAATGCCCTGTTCGCTGCCTGTGGCTTCCACAACCAGATCAAATTTATCCCACCGGGAGGCAAGCTCAGTCAATTCTTCAGGATCACTGATGCAATAAGTCTTCACACCCTGCTTAGCGGCAATAGCAAGCTTTTCCTCATGCTTACCCACGAGCAAGACATTGGGATTATACAATTTCAAGGCAATAGCAGTAAGTAAGCCCAACTTACCATCACCGAGAACCATAACCCGCATGTCAGCGGTTACATGAATCTGCTGGCTCACCTCTAACCCTGCGGCCAAAGGTTCAGCAAAGACTGCCACCCGGTCCTCAACTTTATCCGGCACTACAACAAGATTTTTTACAGGAACCTTCAAATATTCAGCAAATGCACCGTCATGATTAACAATGCCGATAACGGTCCGGTTCGCTGCGTGACGGGGGTCACCTTCAAAAGATCCAACCGGGCAATTGATATCCGCCACCACCCGCTTGCCAAGCAACTCCGGACTGCCCGGACACTCCTCCACCTCGGCTACAAACTCATGTCCCGGCACACCTGAAAAACCGTAATACCCCTTATGCAATTCAATATCAGTATTGCATATACCGACCAGACGGACTTTAAGTAAAGCTTCACCCTCTGCAACTTGCGGCTTATTCCGCTCAACAAAATTAATTTCCCCATCTTCAAAATAAATTGCGCGCATTTATTCTCCTTTGAAAATATTTATGTGCAATCATAACAACAAGTTCAAACACAGCCAAGCTCTGCATCAACCCAAAAAAAGAAGCCGGTCCAAGGACCGGCTTCTTGAAAAGAAACATTATTCAGACGAAATTAATCGTGAATATCCACATAAACAAGAGTCTGGTTTAAGAGCTGGTAAGCAATTTCCCCAAAGGTGATAGGGCCAACAAAAGGATCTGTCTTTTTGCCTTCCAATTCGGAATAGAGGTAATTGAGAATGCAGTTGCAGGAAAAAGCAATTTTCTTACCTGCAACATTGTTATCCATCAACTGCTTGCTGAAAGCCGCGGCATAATCACTTAATGATTTTGCGTGCTTATAGCGCACACCGGAAAAAACAGGCGCATAAAAGCTGACTCCATCTTCAGCTGACACTGCCTGAAAACTGGTGTTGATAAGAGCGCCGTAATAATCAGCAACAAGCGGCAACTTTGTATCAAGGCCTTGCTCAGCAATGTATTCCGCGAAATTCTTTTTGACCCCGTTAACCATAACGTATTCAGTGGCAAAAGCATCCTGATTAAAGGTCAAAGTATCACCTTCAGCTTGTTCAAAGATATTAACGATTCCCACATCAACAGTCTTTCCGGGAATCAAGTCAACATGCATTACCAAAGCTTCATCTTCATAACTGTTACCGGTAGCTCCGCTGAAAACCTTGGGTTTAACTTTTCCGAGGTCATCCAGCAATACACCGGATATCCAACCGACTAACGGCTGGGATCCGAAATCCTTATAATTTGGAGCGTTGAGAGCAAAGGAAACATGAGCTGGGCTTGAAGCAGGAATAATAATAAAACTGAATCCACCGTCCCCGGCATCAACATACACATTTCCAAGATCATCCTGATCATATTTTTTCAAAGTAACAGAAGCAGCAACGTCAGATATATCCGTCACAAACACCTGTTCCTGTGTAACCAGCCCGCCTTTGGAAGTAGAAATGAAATACGGAATAGTTCCACCAATCCACTTTCCCTTCGGAAGCTTGGCTAGAAGGGTTTCATCTCCGGCAATCAGAAGGGTTTTGCCATCAGCAATCATATCCATGGTTTCTTTGATGCTACAAAGTACTTGATTCATAACCCCTCCTAACCGAACATGGTTTGCAGATCTTCCTTAGCCGAAGCGTTGTCTGCATTCTTGGTGTAAATAGCGTGAAGTTCAGCAACAGCTTTGGACACATTGTCAGCGGAGCCATCAGCCTTAACATTGCGCATAAGACGGCCTAGCAGAATTTTTGCAGCAAGAAACTTCAAGGTATAAGTTTTCTTGCCAGTTACAATTTCTTTCCACCTGGAGTTTGAACTCGGAGGAACACCCATCAAAATACCCTCCATTTTAATTTGATTCTCAACTCACTTAACCCTAATGATAGGATTAATAGTACTTCAACCTCAACGATTAACCAAACCATAGCATCGTGCGGCGATATTGTCTTGCCTTTTAAAAAAAATATATCCATACACATAAAAAACCCCGGCCACGAAAACAACGCAACCGGGGAGAAATTGATTTTTTTGACAAAAAAAGAACTAACTGAGCATCTGCTGTTCCTTGAACCAGCAAACGGCATCCTGAACGGCCTCTATAGCCGGACGATGGGTATAGCCCAGCTCTCTCTCAGCCCTTTCGGAACTGTAATACATTTTTTTGGATGCCATGCGGACACTATCCATGGTGGCTACCGGATTCTTGAGAAATCCCATCCGAGCCAGCAACTCACCGGTAAAGCCAGCTAGATACATCATAGCTTGAGGAACCTTGAATTTTGGGCCCGGCCGATCGGTTATACGCGCAGTCATTGCAAATAATTCCCTTAGACTCAGATTTTCTCCGCCCAGAATATACCTGCGCCCGACCTCGCCCTTCTGCAAAGCCAGCAGATGCCCCTGCGCGATGTCATCAACATGGGCAACATTCAATCCGGTATCGGCATAGAACATCCCGCCGTCACGAGCGGCATTAAGCACCATGGTTCCAGTGGGAGTAGGACGGGAATCACCCGGCCCGACAGGAGTAGAAGGATTCACAATAACAGCAGGAAGTCCTTTATCACGGACCATATCCATAACCAGCTTCTCTGCCAGAAATTTAGATTTCTTATACGGGCTGATCATATCCGCCACTGTTGATGCGGCCTCCTCATCTACAGGGCTTCCATCTTCATTACAGCCCAGCACGCAAACACTGGAGGTATAGACAATACGCTCCACTCCGGCCTGAAGAGCCTTTTGCATGACCAGCCGGGTACCTTCAATATTGGTGCGATTCATAACTTCCGGGTCAGGAACCCAGAGACGATAGTCGGCAGCAAGATGGAAAAGATATCTGCATCCCCGCAGAGCTTCTTCCAACGCGGCTTCGTTAGTGAGATCACCGCGGATAAATTCTATCGGTTCTTTAATGAGTTGCTGCGCCCGATCTATGTCACGGACAAGCGCCTTAATGGCGAATCCCTGTCTTGAAAGAATTTTAACTAGACGGGAACCAATCAATCCGGTTGCCCCGGTGATCATTACATTCATAATTTATTGTTGTTTACAGGTAAGATACTGATATAAAATATTTTACTGGACCTTAACGGCTTTCATAAAAATTGAAGCAATGCAGGAAACATAGAAAAAAGCCGTACCTGCGAATGAAGCAATGAAGGATGAAAGGTGTTGTGTCAAGTTTGGATTTATAAATAAATCATGTAGGCGGATTGCCGAACGACTCTTCCTTGCACGAAATATTTAGCCCGGCCTTATCTCTACGCGAGTAAACAGCACTATCTAAGTGTCATAAAAACACCCCCGGCAACCATAGGCTGCCGGGGGCTTCTTCATTCAATTCTAAGCTAAACCGAAACGCTAAATGTTTTGCGTTGCTGCGGAAGCATTATCTTCTCCACTGTAAACCTTCTTCATGACAAGATAGGTTTCAGCGATCATCCAGATTTCAAGCACAAATACGATCAGACCTACCACGAAGAGCAACCATTTGCCTCCTGCATAGAATTTCTGGAGGTTAAAGACCATTGCCCAGCCGGTCATGGCAATCATGAATACCATGGGTATGCCGGTATAAATGGCTTTAACCTTCTTGCGGGCAAGATAGACAGTGATAATCAACAATGCCAACGCAGCCAGAAGCTGGTTTACAGTGCCGAACAACGGCCAGAGAGCCAGCGCACCCTTTTTAAGTGCACCGATGGAAAAGCCGCCGTTAAAGCAGAGAATCGCAGCAGTACCTACCGCAATAAGGGTTGCAGGAATACTGCCGGCAAGTGAAGGCATTTTATAGGCCTGAGCCAGCTCTCCAACCACGTAACGCTGGATACGGGTGGCACTGTCAAGGGTAGTGGCTGCGAAGCTGACCAGAAAGACCCCCATGATTGCGAGTGCTATATTGGATGGAATACCATAACTGGCCATAAGGTTTGCGGAGCCTTCAACAAACGCGCTGAGCTTGGCACCGAGTCCGGCTGCGGAAGCCCATGATGCATAATGGGTGGTGAAGGCAGCCGTACCGGTCAGCAGCTGACCGTCAGCAGTATGCTTGCCAAGACCAAGCCCGGCACCGACAGCAACAATAACAAGGATGGACAGGGCCGCTTCCATAAGCATTGAACCGTAACCGATCATGCGAGAATCGCGTTCGGTTTCACACTGTTTGGCAGAGGTTCCGGAACTTACCAGCGAATGGAAGCCGGAAATAGCGCCGCAGGCGATAATAACAAAAAGGAAGGGCAGCATCGGCGGAGCACCTTGCGGAGCAAGATCAAGAGCCGGGGCCACGAAGGTGGGATGAGCCACAACAGCACCGATCACCAACAGAATGAGTGCAACAAAGAGCTGATGTCCGTTAATATAATCTCGAGGCTGCAACAGGGTGGTAACCGGAAGTACGGACGCGATAAAGGCGTAGACAAGCATTATCAGAGTCCAGACTACGATAGGGTTCATTCCCGCAATGGCAGGCATCTTGAAAGGCACGTAAACACCGACCACAACAAATGCATACATTGCCAGCAGCGCGATGAGAGACCAGATGGTATGGTCAGCCTTCTTCTTGTACATGAGCCAGCCCAGCCCGATGGCGATAGGAACCTCACTCCATACCGGAACGACAGCTGCAGGGTACATATTAAAAAGGATAGCGATAATAAGGGCAAATACGGCGATGACGATCAACAATTCAAAGAAGATAATGATCAGAAACAGGGAGCGCACGCGATGGTTAAGCAGCCCGGCAGCAAGGTCCCCTACGGAACGTCCCTGATTTCGCAGACTGACCACAAGAGAACCGAAGTCATGCACTGCACCCATGAAAATGGCTCCGAAGAAAACCCAGAGCACAGCAGGAACCCAACCCCAGATAATAGCAATTGCAGGTCCTACGATCGGACCGAGACCGGCAATGGATGTGAAATGGTGCCCGAAAAGCACTTCTTTTTTTGTGGGAACAAAATCTTTTCCATCTTCAAGTTCGCAACTGGGACAGACCTTGTTCTCATCAATCTGAAAAATCTTTTTTGCCAAAAATTTGCCGTAGGTATGGTAAGCAATTATATACCCCACAAAGCAAAGACCGGCGATAACAAGTGAGTTCACCTCAATACCTCCAAAGAAAAAAGAACCAAAAATACGGAGAAATACCATACTTCCCCGCAACCACACACTTATATGAACACCACGCCATTCAACCCGCTCCGGAATCAGCCCGCCCGTTGCCGCAACGCAACACATATAAATACTGAATCCGGTCCCCTCGGCACATCAGTGGGTACTCATATTAATTTTAGGATTCTCTTAACTAAATTATTTCAGCAAAAATTACCAGCTCACTTTTAAAAATATCGCAACATCAACCGTTTGCATTTTCTGTATTCAAAATAATACGGACAAAAACAAACGATTCACCTGCAACAAAACTACTGAAAATCGTTTTTACGTAAATTATGTACCTACAATTTAATTCCGAAATCATTAGAAAAGCTTTCAAGTGCCCTCTATTACGTCATATTTTGCAAAAGCAGGCTCATGCAAAGGGATTAAAATATCGGCCATTTCCTTAACCTTGAGCATGATGTCATATGCCTCATAGGTATTAACCGAGGTTCCGGGAGGAATGACTTCCATTTCCATACCCCTCACTTCCGGTGGAGGATTAAAATTCTCCATAATCACGCAGAACCCGGTAATGGCGGCCAGTCCGCCTTCGGTATCAATAAGGATGGTCATACCGCCGGGCGTATGGGCCGGTGTATGCATCATGCGAATACCCGGAACAACTTCATAATCTCCGTCCACAGCAACTACCTGCCCGGCATCCTCCACGTCTTCCACGTAATCTTCCAGATAACGGAAATCCAGAGGATGCGGTTCATGAACATGATCCAGTTCCTTGCGGTGAACATAGAATTTTGCATTCACACATTTATAATCATTTTCGCAATGGTCATTATGCAGGTGGGTATGGATCACTATGTCTATATCTTCAGGCTTGAGGCCATACTTAGCCAGACCATCTTCAAAAGTATAAATTTTCCCGCCCAGATCGATTTCACGATCTTCTGAAATAATGGGCTGCATTTCTCCGGTATCCACGAGTATCTTTTTATCCCCTCCTTCCAGATACCAGCTATAAATAGGGATGATGTAAGGCTGTCCATAATCATGCTGATAGGTCATCATACCTTTGTCGAATCTCTTTGTTCCCATGACTATGGGATGAATCCTGTACTTGGCCATTTTTCCTCCTGGGCAATATATCCACATCGAGCAGTCATCCGCCGAAAACTGTTATTTTATCCCGAAGATGAAACTTAAAACAATTTAACATGAAAAGGAACTTATCAGTGTAAACAACAGGAAATAATTATGTTCATCCACAACCAGTCACACACATATTTTTTTTATAAAAAAAACACTCCACAGCCCTAAAGAATTCTCAACATACGCCGATGGATATATAAACTTTATCAAAGAGAGGCTGTTGTGAACGGAATACATAATACCTATAATTCTGAAATAAATAACGATATCTACACTGAAACACAGCAAAAAACGAACTCTGTAATTTCCGACAACAAACAGGAAACTGCTGGTACAGCAAAACAGGAAGATACGGTTGATATTTCACAACAGGGCTACGAATTATCCGAAACATTGAAAAACGAAAAAAAAGCCCCACTCACATCTGACGGAAAAGAAATCGCCGGACAACCGCAGCAAACGCCAACAGCTATTGACGGGGACAGCTTTACGGAAAACATTACCACCGAAACCCTTGCAACAGCTTCAACACAGTCCGGACGCACCGTGACAATTGAAAAATTCACCTACAATGCTGAAACAGTAACAACCGACGACAAAGCAGAAAATGAACCTAACAAAGTCAAAATGTTCGGTTACATGGTTAATATTTCCGGCAAGGACGGAGAGCAAGGAAAGAGCTATCTGCTGAATTCAGATGCCCGCATTACCGAAGACAAAAACGGTGAAATTTCCATCACGGCCTACACCGCTGGAGATGAAACAGACAAAGATGATATTATCATAGGTATGAGCGGACGCGACCTCAGTGGAGGAGGCGGCAATGACACTATAGTCGATTTGACCCATGACCGGACTGAAACAATCGGCTCCAAAGCTCCCTCATGGGATAACCCAGCCACAATGTCCGGCGGCGATGGCAATGATACAATTATCTACGCCGGTAAAAGGGTACAAAATGCAATAATTGACAGCGGAGACGGAGACGACACCATTGTATTCAGCCACGATGTCCATATAAAAAACATCAATACCGGATCAGGCAATGACACCATAAAGGCCGGGGGTAATATGGTGGTCGACAAAGGTTCAGTTGATACCGGAGAAGGTGACGATACCATCGTGGCCGAGAAAGATATTACTATCTTGGGAGGCTCAGTTAATACTGGAGAGGGGAATGATAGTATCAGTGGAGAAAGTGTCAGAGTCTGGAGGGACGCATCCTTAAATACAGGTTCAGGAAGCGACAGCATACAAGCGGACAAGAATCTCAAAGTTGAAAGTAACAGCATTCTGGATACTGGAAGTGGTGATGACCACCTTCATGCCGGGAACAAAATGTTTACAGGAAGCCGAAGCGTGCTGAAAACCGGAGACGGAGATGACAAACTCAGTGCAGGACACACCCTGAGTACAGACGGGACCGGGACTCTGGATACAGGAGCAGGCGACGACAACCTAAGCGCAGGATATAGAATTCATACAGACGGTTTCAGTACCCTGAAAACCGGAAGCGGAGATGACACCCTCACCAGTTATGAAATTAGCGCTGATGGACACAGCACACTGGATACCGGATCCGGTGATGACAATATCAAAGCATCCGACAGAATCCACTCCGGGGCAAGCATGAGCACAGGCGGAGGAAACGATTCCGTTTACGCTCATTACAACATTTCCTCAGACGGAAACGGAACCATCAACACCGGGTCAGGAAATGATCGCATAAAAACCGATGGCAGGGTTCACGTTGACGGAAATTCTCAAATCAAAACAGGTTCAGGTGATGACAGAATAACCTCAGGCAGAGTCTCGGTTGCTGGAGACAGCATATTCAATACTGGCTCAGGGGATGACATCATTTCAGCCACCTACTCATTTTCAGTAGCACAAAACAACATATTCAACACGGGCTCAGGCGACGACACAATTAATGCCAACATCTTTTATAATTCAGGCTCCCTGTTCATGGGATCAGGGGATGACCGGCTGAACATAAACCTGCTTCTCAATTCAGGAACAATTGACATGGGCTCCGACAATGACCGGATAGATGCTAAGAAAATACTAACATATGGTCAGGAGCAGGATATGTACGACTGGAGCACCCTGATCCGCGGTACACTCATAGATTTCAAATTTGAAGATAAATCCTGAAGTCAGGTACGCTTTGTAGATAAAATGTTATTATGAAAATGGAATCACCCTATCCTTATCATTTTTGGTGATTGTTTTACGTTTTCCAACAAAAACACACTTTAAGAATAAATAATTTAAAATTTATTTTCAAATTTATTTTAAATAATACAATATGTTATAAACTTACTTGTGAATTATTTCACACAAAGACACTCTATTTAAAGCCAAAAACGCTCGAAGCAATGTGAAAAAAAGTTATTTTTTTCTTTATTTCAAAAAAGATTGTTTCTTTTTTCACAGTCCCATAAAAAATTGAAGAGTTAAAAAGTTACCGCCAAACATGGTCGGTGTTTATCAATTATAAATAAGGAAGTGAGGAGGTCACCATGACTTACAAAGAGATTCAAGAACTGCTGATGAAGGAAATGAGGCTTTATCATTACCCTGTAGCCGTTAAATATTTCTTCGATCAGGCTGAGGTAGACGAATTCAAGGAAAAAGCTGAATTCCACGTCCCCATCAAGCCTATGACATTCTGCCAGTGGGAAATCGCAGCCCGCATGAAAGGCCAGACCGTTTATTCAGATGTTTCCGGTCTCGGATGCGGCAATGCCAAATATGCCTTTGCATGGAAAGAGCTGGACGAAGGCGAAATCAAAGGTCACTCCAAGTACGTTAAGGACCTTGATCAGGCCAAAAAATTCGTACTCAGCAAGCCACGCATGAAAGAAGGCCTTATCGGTATCGCAGTTGCCCCCCTTGGCTCCATCGACGGTATTTTCGAGCCTGATGTAGTCCACTTCTACTGTGACAACATGCAGGCCTACCACTTTGCAGTAGATTACGCCGCAGCAACTGATACACACCCCCTGCGCCCCAACGTAACCATGAACTCCTCCGCTTGTGCGGGCTGTGTATACACCTATAATGAGCAGGAATTCAACATGGTTCCGGCCTGCTCCGGCAGCTACAACGCAGGTAAAACCGAGCGCGGAGAAATCAACGTGATGATCCCCGGCACCAAGTTCAAAATGATGGTTCAGAGACTTCTGGACCGCATGGAACTGGCCAGCTCCTCTATCACCAAGCCCGGCGACGGCTTCCCCGGTCAGGATGTCTGTAAAAACTGCCCGCTGATTATCTTTAAGAAAGAACAATAAAAAAAAGCCTGTTCCCGGTACAGCAATACCGGGAACAGGCACAAATAGGAATGAAGGCGCTGTTCCTGTTAAATCTGAATCTGAAAGGGTCTCCGGCTGCTGCAACAGCCGGCAAGGAAGCAGAAAACAGACACAGCAAAACCAACTTTCGCTCAAGGAGATACACTATGTTTAAATCACGCAAAAGCCTTTTAATTATGGCTATCGCGGCACTGGCTGTGGTGGCCTACATCCAGCCAGCCTTTGCAGACCGGCTCGCAGACGCCATCAGCGCAACCCCCACCGGTACTGAAACAGGCCAGATCAATACCGAACTCGCCCCCGGATTCCTCGGAATTCCCGGCGGCCCTAGCGTCAACCTGGTAATCGGCTTTGTCTGGGCCATCTGGGTAGGTTGGATTTTCTCTACCGTCGGCGCATTCGGCGGCATCATGGCCGGTGTCGGTCACATCACCATTTATGGTTTCGGTAACTACGCATCCACCTTCAAAAAGACCTCCCCGGTCATGAACAAGCTGGTCACCGACTCTATCCGTGTATCCAACCAGTGGCTGGTAGGTACTTCCGCAGCCATGTCCTCTTTCAACTACTATAAGATGGGCCGTCTGGTTCTGCCGCTGGGTCTTTCCCTTGCAGCAGGTTCCATTGCAGGTTCCTATCTTGTTCCCTGGCTCACCGCCGGTAAAATTTCGCTGAAATCCTACATCGGATTCTTCGGCCTCTTTGTTCTCGCTCTGGGCTGCTACCTGTTCTACGAAACCACTCCCAAAGGACAGGCAGGTAAAAAACAGGCCAAAGAAGCAGCAAAGGCTTTCGAAGCTTCCATCAAAAATGAAAAAGAAGGCGGAAAAGTCGACACCGAAGCCATGGGCGTAAAAGTTGTCAGCTTCTCCCCGACCAAGTGCGTATTCACCTTCTACGGTGTTGAATTCTCCTTCAACCCCCTCATCCCCGTAGTCGGCGGTTTCATCATCGCAGCACTTGCATCCTTCCTCGGCGTGGGCGGAGGATTCCTGCTCGTGCCTTTCCTGACCAGTGTTGCAGGGCTTCCCATGTACCTCGTTGCAGGAACTTCCGCACTGGCAGTACTCGTAGGTATGACCACCTCCGTCTTCACCTACATGGTTGTTAAAGATACCCCGGTTTTCTGGCCCCTCATCGGCGTTGAACTGCTCGGTATCCTCGTGGGTTCCTTCATCGGCCCCCGTACATCCAAGTACATCCCGGACGTATGGCTCAAGCGACTCTTCGTCGTGCTGGCTCTGTACGTAGGTATCCGTTACGCCTCCAAAGGGTTCCTCGGCTACAGCCTGCTGCCTCCGTTCTAAGATTTGTCCCTGACAGCCTGAGGGGAAAACTTCTGCAAAAGTTTTCCCCTCCGGACTCCCCTTTCAAAATCTTTAACGGCTTCGCCACTTCGCATGTAAAAATGGGGTTTAGATTATGTTTGAGTCAATTTACCCGCTGATAGATTCTATGCTTATCGCACCTTACCGCATCGGTCTGCCCACTGTTGCGGCTTTCTGGTTCGGTACTGCCCTCATGGCTTTATGGTGTACCATCGCCGGGGAACTCAGCATGAGCCTCATTTATATCTGGAACCGGGAATACTACACTGACTTGAACCGCAAAATGACCCGCATGCACAATATTTCCGTGGAAGCGGTCCGCCATAAAGAAAAAGACACTTTCAAATCCGCCAATAAATGGGCCAATGAATATTTCGGAAAAGTTTTCTTTTCCCACGCCGCGCTTTTCGCTGTCTCGCTCTGGCCCGTACCCTTTGCCATGGGCTGGATGCAATCACGCTTTGCCGGGATCGACATACATACCGTACCATTTACCAAATTTTCTCTCGGCTATTCCTTTGTTTTTATTTCTGCCTATATTATTGTACGCTATGGCTTTTCTAAGCTAAGATCATACATACCTGTACTCAAAAAAATTGACGACCTGAGAGCGGAAGACGCCCAAAAAGCCGGAGAAATGACTTCATGGAATGAACTGGCGCAGGCCCCTGTTGCAAAGGAGACTGCAGCTACCGGGGCCGGGCTTGAAAGCAAGGCCTGATGCCCGGGAGACATTCTCCGGCCCCCTTTCTCTCTCTGCGGAGAATTCATGTTCAAGCTCAGATACACTCTCCCGGCAGTTTTGTTGCTTGCCGGAGCCGCAATCTATTTCTTCGGTTCGCAGCCGGAAGAAAGAATCGTGCGTGTAGATATGTCTATTCGCGAAGAAATCCGCGTTCCCGAACCCAGACCGGCCATCACTTACGCCTATCTGCCTCAATATTCACATAAAGTTTCCTACCTCCGCCACAACAGGCTTATAGAATACCTTTCCCGAGAGTCGGGTTTTTCCATCCGTCAGGTATTTCCCGATACCTTCGAAGAACACCGCCGTATGGTGGAAAACGGAGAAATCGACATTTCTTTTTCCAATCCCATGACCTACGTGGAAATAGCCAGAAGCGGAGCACGTGCATTCGCACGTATCATCGAACCTTCCGGCAGTCCCACTTTCAGGGGACAGATCATAACCCGCAAGGACAACCGGTCCATTACAAGATTAGAAGACTGCATTGGGAAAACATGGATCGCAGTGGACCCCCTCTCAGCAGGAGGCTACCTTTTTCCGCTGGGGCTTTTCCTCAAGCACGGAATCCAAAAATCAGACTTCAAGGAGATTTCGTTTGCTCCCGGACCGGGGGGAAAACAGGAAAAAGCGGTACTGGCAGTTTACGCAGGTAAATATGATTTTGCATCCATAAGAGAAGGCACACTCAATGTTGTGCGCGACAAAATCAATATTGATAAGATAAAAATAATAGCTGAAACCGAGCCATATCCCGGCTGGGTCTATGCGGCACGCAAAGGACTTTCGCCCAAAGTGGTCAATAAAATCAAATACTGCATGTTCGCAATGTCCATGGACAACCCGCAGCAGGCCTCCATTCTCTATCAAGCCGGTATGAGAGGCATAATTCCTGCGGAAGACAAGGATTATGATTCTGTACGGGAATTGACCGAAAAGCTGGGCCTGAATGTTGAAGAACAGGGGGGAACAAAATGATGGATATTTTTTCCCGTTTAAAATTCAGGACCAAAATAAACTTGGGCATTACCCTAATTGTAGCCTTCACCTCATTGATTATTGCCATCTTCGTTATTCGCATGTCTTCAGATGCACTCATTGAGCAATCACGCAAGAGAGGTGAAGTTCTGGCCGGGAATCTAGCCATGCGTGCAGAAAACCCTTTGCTTTCCGTAGACCTGCTCAATCTTGGTTCAATGGTCAACGAACTGAAAAAGGCTGACAATGAAATTGAATATGCCTTCATCATGGATGACCGGCAGCGGGTACTCGCCAATACTTTCAGTGACGGATTTCCCGTACAATTGAAAGACGCCAATAAAAGCTCTGGAAACGTCATCGGCGTAGTCATCATAGATACCGGGAAAAAACGTATTTTCGATTTTGCGGCCCCCATACTCCTTGGAGATAAAAAACTGGGCATGGTTCGCATCGGCCTTTCCAGATCAGGAATACATGCTGTGGTGCAAAACCTTATTTTCGCCATTATGGTACTGACCGGAGCTGTCCTGCTGATGGCAGTGCTCATTTCCACCCAGTTCGCCCGGCAACTCACTCTCAGGCTCGGTTCTCTTCAGAAACACGCCGAAGATATTGTTGCCACCCATCTGGGACCAGGACTGCGCAAGGAACAGGAAAAAAAGGAAGGAATTACCGACAAATTCAAACGGGCAATATCCCATCCCCCCAAAGGAGATGAGATCGAAGAACTGACCGAAACCTTCGACGCAATGGCCATGAGTCTTGCCTGCCACATTGAAGACCTGCAGATAACCGAAGCCGACCTGACCCGGCAAAAGGAACTGCTTAAAACAATTATTAATGTATCCCCGGATTTTGTTTCCCTGCAGGGTCCCCAGCTGACCTATCTTGCGGTGAACAAAACATATGCGGAACACCTTGGACGCAGTGAAGAAGAAATCCTCGGCCTTACTGACGAAGAAATCTATCCGGGAGAGGTCGCTGCAGCACGCATGGAGGAAGCCAAGATGGTCCTTAAAACCGGCCATCCGGTAAATAAAGAAACCCGTGAACCGGAAACAGAAGACTATCCGCCGCGCTGGTTTCACACCATCCGCGTCCCGGTTCATGGGCAAAAAAACAACATCATAGGAGTGCTTTCCACTTCACGCGAGATAACTGAAATCAAGAGCTATCAGGCCCAGTTGATTCAATCCCAGAAAATGGAATCCATTGGTAAACTGGCTGGTGGTGTGGCTCATGAAATCAACACACCGCTGGGAATCATCCTCGGTTACTCCCAACTGTTGCAGGAAGACCTTGATCCGGAAAACCAGATTGCCAAAGATCTGGGCATTATCGAGAAACAGACCAGAGTATGCCGCAAAATAGTGGCCGACCTGCTCGGATTTTCCCGTCAGACCGAAAGTGAAAAGATCACCATGTGCTTCAACAACTCCATTCTGGAAGTGGTGCAGTTGGTCAGTCACACATTCAAACTGGAACAGGTCCGGATAATAACGGAACTTGATGACCGCTTCCCCATAATCCACGGGGACCCGGAAAAGCTGAAGCAGGTCTGGCTGAACCTGCTTTCCAATGCGCTGGAAGCGATTAATGATAAGGGCATCATACATATCTCCACGCAACTGGATACAGACTCCATGACCATTACCGCCATCTTTTCCGATACCGGACACGGGGTTGAGCCTAAAAATCTCAACACCATCTTTGATCCTTTCTACTCCACCAAACCGGTGGGCAAGGGAACAGGACTCGGGCTTTCGGTCTCTTTCGGTATCATCAAAGATCACGGAGGAACTATTGAAGCGCTAAGCCCGTTGCCCCGCAGTTTACGCAATAAACTTAAACTCCCGGAAAAATCAGGTCCGGGCACTTTGTTTAAGGTAATCTTACCTCTTGATGAACTTTCGGACGAAGATCAGACTTAGGCTTCCTTTATGGTCATCTCTTCGATATAATGCATCATTATGAAATTTAGACATGTTTTCAGTCATTGGACATATGAGACCTTCCCTCCGGGAAGGCTGCTCAGGCGCAGGTACAATTCTTTCAAAAAACTCATGGAGCTTGAGGAAGAATGCCTTAAATCCATTTCGCATATAGAAGATATAGGATTCGGGCAGACTGTCACCGACTGGGCCTATGTGGAAAAACAGGCAGCAAACCTCGGCATTAATATCCGGACCATGCTGGAGCATCTTCAGGACATGAATCCGGTGCGGTTCATGGATATCATGGACTATTACAACAAGATCAATTTTTACGTACGCATGGCTGTAACCGTGCCTGATCCTGAGATTTCAAAACCGTTCACCTTTACTCTTGATGATGCGATAGACTATGAATTCAAGGCCGGTGCCTGCGCCGCCGACCTTGCGAGGTTAAAAAAGTCAGGAGTTCCGGTTCTGGACGGCATGGTCATAGGTTCCGATGTTTATAATTATTTCATAGAAGCCAACAACCTGCGCATATCTATTGATGAAATCCTTGAAGCAGCGGTATCCACTAACATTTCAGAACTGAACCAGATTTCGCGCACCATCATCGACCGCTTCATGCAGGGGAAAATGCCGGAATCAATCGCCAATGAGATTGAAATTGCGGCTCTTGAAACCTCGCGAGGCAGTGGCAGCCTTACCTTGACCGCATCTTCCACCCCGGAAGGAAGCCTCTACGCCCTGCCCGAAAGCTGGTGTACTATCGGCCCTGTTCCGGTCCAGAATATTATTGAGGCATGGAAAAAAGCGGTCACCTGCAAATTTTCTGCGGAATCAATTAAAGCCCGCATTGAATCCGGTTACGCCGACCGCGAAAGCCCGTCTTCGGTGATAATCCAGCCGGTTAAAGATCTCCACGATTCAGGTATGCTTGAAACCCTGCATAAATCATCAGACCTTCCCCCAAAAGACCGGGAGCATGGCTGTTCAGCTGTTTTCAGTAACAATTCGACTACGCCGTACCTGATTTCAAGACGTGAACAACAACGCATCCTCTCCAAACCGGACAAGGCCCAACTCTCAGCCCATTCTGCAAAAAGTATCGCCAGCATGGGCAGAAAGGCTGAAGATCTCTTCAAAACGCCTCAAAAATGCCACTGGGTAACAGACCGGCGCAACCGGGTCATGATCACTTCAGTACGCTCCTACCCTTTTAAAGGAGAAAAAGAGACTGTGCGTATCAAGCAGGCCCTTTCATATATCGCCAGCCTGAATATCTCTCCGCGCAATACTGAAATGTTCCTGCCGGAAAAAAGCCGCTCCATGTACGATCTGGTGCGCTTTGCCAATGAAAAAGGAATTGAGGAAATGTTCTCGCTGGTCAGCAAAAAAGGACTCGGCATTGACGGAGCCAAGCAGCTGAAAGCACGCCAGCCCATATCTGTAACGGTACTCAACCTTGCGGATGGATTATTCTCCACGGCTGCGGGGAAAATGGATATTTCACCGGACGACATCAAATCCGCCCCCATGTGGGCGCTCTGGTTCGGCCTTGGCGCAGACCGTTCTGGCTGGGACGGGGACAAGAGTATCGAAGGATACGCCATTCTTTCCCGGACATATATGAATATCACCCTGAAATCGGAAAAGGACCTTACCGAGGTAGACGCTGTCTGCGATCCAGACCCAAAAACCAACCATATCCATTTCCGCTTCAAGGGCGGCAAAGGAACACCTGCCCAGCGCATAGAACGGATCAGGTTCATTAAAACAACACTGGAATCACAAGGGTTCAGCACCACTCATCAGGGAGATATGATAGAAGGGGTACTCAGAAAAGGTATGGAACCGGAAATCCAGAAACTGCTGGCAACAACAGGCCACCTCATTGCCTACATTGCAACCCACCACCCGGTTGTGGCAGAGAATGAAGATGCGGATCAGATTGCAGCAAAATTTATTTCCGGACTTGGCTAATAACTGCTCGTCAGCTCTTCGCCTGTGATTTCTTATGAATCTGAACCAGAAAATGGACCAGCTTAGCCTCAATTTCACGATCATCAACATATTCGATGATCATTCCCTTGGCTTCTTCAAGCTCATACTCTTCTAAAAGTTCCCGCAAACGCATACGCAATTGGGCTTTTTCACGCTTGATCTGCAAATCCTCCAGAATATCAGTAACATAGTCAAAGTCCTTTTTAGCAAGGGCCTTCCTGAAGCTGGTACGCACAAAATGGGAATAGAAACGGCCCGAAATACCGGAAAGCAGTGTACCCAGCCAGACACCTATAACCAGCGTCACCAGATCTGCTGCTCTTTCCTTGGCAATGTTGACCCATTCCGTAATATCCCGGTCTTTGAGCAAATCCTGAGTCTTGCGCATTTCCAGGACCATGCGCTTGGCTGCGGGGTTATTTTTGTTGATATCCAAAGCCTTGCGGAATTGGGCTTCAGCCTGTCCCAGATCTCCCATCTTAAAATAAGCCCGCCCGAGCAGGCTGTAGAGCCAGTCCGAGCGGGGATGATCATTTAAACTCTGTTCAAGGCTGGAGATCGCAAGTTCATAATCTCCACGGTCAATCAACTCCTGCCCCATTCTGCCGCAGGAAACCTCGGAACGAAGTGCCGTAGACGCAGACATGTTCGCCCGGCACTCAATAATACCAACCATCACCGTTAGAGTGAGAACAACACAAATCAGCCAGATAATTCTCTCTGTTCTATTCATCAAAGGCCTTGTTTATCTACCACAGCTGCTTGATGCTGCTGCCGGGATAATAGAATTTCAAAATGTGATCGTACTTCTTGGATTTACCAAGCTCCGCAGCTCCCCATTGCGAATAGCCTACACCGTGACCCCAACCACGTCCTTTAAATGTATAATAATCTCCGTTCTTGTCAATTCTAAGAAGGATATCCGGCAATTTCAAAACACGGGAACTGCCTAATGTGGTCCGGGTCCGTAAATCGCGGTAACCGGACTTATACTTGATACGCACCTTGACAATCCTGCCGGACGGTCCTTTTTCCAAAGCGGTAATGGAACTGATACCGGGCACGGAAATACCAATCTTCTTCAGCTTGGACTCTATATCTTTTTTGCTGTACTTTTTGGACCAGGAAGCCATCTTACCCTTCAGGCTGGCCGGGTCTTCATGGGCTACAAGATAAGCCTTGCCCGCACCGAAAATAGCCTTGGCATCAGCAGTGAATCCGCCGCTGTTGGCAGTGTACTGCGAAAGGATCGGCTTATCCTTATACAAAAGCACATGGCCTGCGGTCTGTTTAACCGCCTGATCAGTGCGTTTATCCTCGCGGTCAACTCCGGCATACATCTGGTCATAAGTATCTGCGTAGACATCATAAAACAGATGGGTACGGTGCATCTTCTGATAATAGGCATAAGTCCGTGCAGCAACGGCCTGAGCCTTCAACGCTTCGGCAGGCCATGAGGCATAAGACTCTGCAGGAACCACTGAACGAAGGTAATCTTCTATCTCGACAAGATTAAGGATCAGCAGCTTGCCTTTGCGAATACTTACATTGATAATCCCGCGAACCGTCTTGGTTTCGGACCCGTAACTAACCTTAAGCGCGCCTTTGGATTTAAATTTTATCCTTGTCGCAGTTACGATCCTGCCATCAAGTGTCAAATTATTTCCGGACATACCGACCTTGTACTTGCGTCCACAGCCCAGATCATCAGTGCATATTTTGTCTTTGCCTGATCCGGTGGTCACAGTCATGGAAGAAACCTTCCGACTCAAACAAACTCGCAGAGTCGGTTCTTTACCTATCTTTTCAGGAATTTTCTCTCCGGTTTTTTCATCCGGCTTCTGAACTGGTTTTTGGTCGGTTTTTTGATCAGGCTTTTGCTCCTGCTCTACCGGCATGGAAGAAATCACAGCCTCAGCCTGAAATCTAAATTTACCTGTGGGGAAATAGTGAAGATACTGCCGGAACACGGATTTAGCCCGGTCATACCTGCCCATCTGATAATAAAGAAAGCCAAGACGATAAAGCGCGGTATCACTGTAATCCGGATAATTGCGTCCTACCATACGGTAAAGATCGGCGGCTTTTTCCGGGGCATCAAGAAAGGTGGATAGGACCATAGCCTTCCCGAACATGGCATTGACCCTTGTCTTAGCCACCGGAGAATAATCGATAGCAGTGTCATACTGTTCGAGGGCTTCAAAATATTTACCAATATCAATAAGGTAACTGGCATAGTTTATATGCCACTGGGCCTGAGCCTGATCCTCCAGTTCAACGGGAGAATAATCACGGGCCTGTGAACCCACAGGAATCATAAATACCAGAACCAACACCGGAAGAATAAATTTATATATCATCTTAAACTTATTTTTCATTGTTTGACTCCTCTGATTTTATATCATCCGGTTTGTCTGTATCAAAATTATCTTCAATCGGCTTTGGCTTTGCTTCATCCGTCCGAACCGGAGTTGAATTAATTTTCGAATCAGTTTCCGGCTCAACCGGAGCTGACAAATGATCAAGATACTCCTTCAGATAAAGCAGACTGCTGTCTGCCGGGCTGAGCGTCAAAGCTTTATCCAGCACCTGCCGGGCCTGTTTGAGATCCCCTTTATTCACCAGATACCGCACATAAAGCTGATGTAAACGGACGTCGTAAGGAAACTTAGAAATCCCCTCGATCAACGTATCCGCCAATGCAAGATCATCTTCGAGAGCCAACAGGGTGTAGGAAAGATAAAGGTAAACATCGCGGTCATCCTTCAGCTTAACCGCCTTATTCAAGGCCTGAAAGGCATCTCCGTAGTGCTGAACATGAAAAGCACTGACCCCTTGCTCCTTAAGCACCGCAAATTTCTTTTCCAGTTCTTCAGGTGTTATATCCTTGTCATCAACCAGAATGATCCTCCGTCCGTGCGGATAAGGTGCATCAAGGATGGATTTAACCAGAATATCACCCTTCAACTTTAAATCATCTCTGGAAGCGGTCCCGAAATAATTGTCGCTGACTACCATTTTTGCGGAAGACAATATGTTTATTTCATTATCAAAAAAATTGTTATCTTTGATTTCGGTATTGCCGCCACTAAAAACAATGCCCCGTGTACAATTATTAATATTTGAACGAACCACGGTTCCGTTCCCGGCACTGAACAACAGCCCCTGACGGGCACTACTTATACGCAATCCCTTTAAATCATAATTACCAGTCTCTGTGACCGCCACAGCATATTCGCCTCCGCTGAAATCAGAAGAACGCACTTCAACATATCCTCCGGCAGCAGTAACCGCTTTACTGAATCCGGTAAATTCACATTGCGAAAGAACTGCCTTGCCTCCAGGCAGAACTTTGATTCCCTCGGTGGCATTTGATTCCATACGGACCGGGAAACTTATTTCGCCCATAGACTGCAAAGATCCGGAAACATCTATACGGCCTTTGTTTTCAAAACGAATCCTTGTGCCTGATTGGATTGAAAATTCAGCACCCTCAGGTACAGTCACCGGGAACGCTATTCTATAGTTCCCCTTGACCAGAACCCCGGAAAGATCACCGAAAAGTTCACGCTCATCGAACTGGGGCATGATTACTTTTGTTACACCGTTTATCGGGGACAGGTTACCGGCTTTATCTCGGATACGTACCCGGTAAAAAATAGAAGTCCCCTGCATTATATCCGCATCAACAAATTCAGGCGTTCTGGTTCTGGAAACAATCTCAAAATCACCGACTGGATCAGTACCTTTTTCAATCACAAATTCATCAAGATCGGCAGCGGACGGTACTTCCCAGTGCAATAAGATTCCATCTCGACCGGTACGGAATTTAACAGTTTCAATAACAGGGGGCAGCTCTCCGTCCAAAGTGAGAAGAGAACCTGATTCCGGCCAGAGCCTTTCCACGCCGTTCGCCTTGCGCATCCGAACCATCAGGGTGTCATTTGCAGACTTATCGCCCTCGCGCACAACGTAAAATCCTTCATAAACACCCTGAGCAGTCTGAGGCAAAGGGATTCCTTTTCTAAATTCACCGATATCAAAAGAACACTTCAATCCCGGTTCTGCATCAACTCGAACTGCCACCTTTTGACCAACTCCGAACAAACCGTTGTCCACATTGGTATCCACGGCAATGACTTCGGGAAGCTTAGGCCCTTTGGGACAATCAGGCAGGACCTGCGCCATATTCCATGCCCAGTCGTAGACAACCATACGCATCTGTCGCCTGATCGGGTCGGAAAAGACCTCTTCAACGATTGTCCCGGCAAGTCCTATCACTCCGGTTGGCACTGAAATCCTGCGCTTGGAAGCACTGTCCCGCCATTTTCCAACCAGTGTACCGGAGGAATTATACATCATCACTTCCGCATCCAATTGGAAAAGGTCAAAGGCCAAAGCCTTGATCATGTCGGCACTGTAAATATCCGTCTTGACTATGCCGTCCGCATTAAGCAACTTGCACAACTCCGTATCACTCATCTTGCGCCAGCCTTCATCCCGGCCCAGCTCTGCAAGAGTGTTGTCCACAACATCCTTCTGCAAGGGCATGAAGCCCTTCCCGGCCAGTTGATTAGTTATGGACGCACGGGCAATATCCGCCACGAAAACACGGTCATCATCCAAAACCAGCACGGACTTATGCTCAGTGGAATTTTCAGTATATTTCACGTACTCTGCAGGCAACACCGCAATTTTATAAGGAATAGCTTCTTCCTCGGCATACTGCACGGCCTGTGTTGTTTTCTTAGCGAAGCACCCTGAAAGCAACAGCGCCGAAAACAATAAAAAAATAGAAAAACTAAGCTTGTTAGCCATGGCTAAGACTCCAACTTCCTGTCGACATTAAAAGAATTAACAGTACCGAGAACGGAACGGACTTCCCCCTCAAGTTGCAGGTGCTTGTCAGCAAGGGAATATGTCCCCCCTCCCCAGGCCTGAAATTGGCGTCCGCTAAGATTAAAAGTATTAATGAGCAGAGTTTTTCCGCTTAAAGCAGCACGCAAACGAGCAGTACTGAAATTCAACCCCTGTCCGCCCTGGGGATTGAAAGAAACAGCATCCAGCAGATCGATGAAAAATCCCAAGCGTGGATCAAGATTGGCAAGGTTAAAAATATGCAGGTTGTCAACCTTTGCAGAGGCCTCGCCACGCACTGACCGGACAAGCTCATCAGCATCACCGCCCTGCATGAACATATTGGCATTGAGATAAATTTTCCCACGCAGGGAAACAGAAAGATCTTTGGCAAAACAGGCTATCAGACTGGGCAGGCTGGTCCCGCGTCCTTTCACATTACACTGTGCGGCCAAATTATCCTTAGCCAGCACCACATCGGCATTAAGATTGAGAAGGAAAAGCTTGCCGCTTGCTTTAACTAAAGCGCGATCAGTCCCGGAATGAACAAATACGGCAACATCGCTAAAAGGCCAGTCATTGTAATAAAATCTGTGTATGGAAGCCTTACCGCTGATGCCCCGTCCAAGCAGGTTTTCAAAATCAAACTTTTTTTTTGATTCCGCCACATCTGTTGTTGAAGCGGACTTTTCTTTTTCAGGAACACGAATGCTCAAAGATTTCAGCTGGGCTTCATAACCGGAAAGATTGTTACGTGGAGTGTTAAAATACCCGGAAGCTTCAACTCGTGTTTCCCTGAGCTTCAGCCGGGTATCAAACACGGTCCGCAAAGGATTTTTTTTTTCAGCCGCACAGGTGATTATGTAATCGAAAAGAGAAAAATCCTGAGCTTCGGCCTTGAACCGGGCCTGTTTCAAATCAAGGGGAAACGGAATATAAGCCTGCATATTGCAGCTGCCACCAGTTGCCGAAGCAATATTAAAACTGCGTACGGAAACAACGGGCTTCCCATCCTTCAACTCTACGTCGGCATCTATCTCGGAAATACTCAATTCCTGCTTTTTGCCATCAAGAGACTCAAGCACCAGCACCAAATCCTTGGCGCTGACCGTCATCTTGCCGGAAAGCCCTTTATTGGCAACAGTACTTGGCGGAGAAACAAGAGTAACTCCCTTGAAAATCAAAGTACCCTGCGGTTTGATGGACTTCAGCTTGGCAGATTCACACAAAGAACGCGTGCCATTACGGCCCCGCTCACTTTTCTGGGCCATAGCGTAAAGCTCCCCGGCATCAACCTGCGCTTCATCAAGACTGAGCTGGAATGTTCCGCCATGCCCCATCTGCAGGGAAAGCCCCTTACCGCTGGTAGAATCGAGAACAAGTCCCCCGGCTTTCACATCCATGGTCCCGGCAGCACTGTCCACACTGAAATCAAGATTCGTTGTCTGGAACTTTCCGGCTTCGGCCAATTCGGGGATAGTGGAATTGGACATATAACCGAACCCGGTCAAAAACCCCAGAAAAGATGCGGGATCAACAGAACACTCTCCCGCCTGAAGATTAAGCTTCAGCGGAGAAGTTGAAATCATGTCCAGCCGGCCTGAAAATTTAAAGCCAAGTTCTGCAATGGATGCACTGCGTACGTTGAAAACAAATCCACTGCTTTCCTTTTCCATGCTGGCTGAAACAGTAAGTGGTTCAGCCTGATAGGAGTTAGTCAGCTGCACTTTGCCCGAAACAACGTCAATTTTATCTGGAAAGATGGCAGGCAATTCAAACTGGCCTGCACTTGAGCCGTCTCCTTCCCGATGAGCAAGAGCCTTCACGTCAGGAGCCTGTAGAATAACGTGCCGAAGCTTGATATCTCCGGTTAGCAGGCTTGAAATATCGGGAAATATTTCCAGTTGAGGAATACTGACGGTATCCATACCGCTCTGTACACGCAGATTCTTAACCAGCAAGGAAGGAAGGGGGGAGTAATGGAGTTCAATATCCTCCATCACTACCCCCATATCGGTCATTTCAGAAAGCAGTTTCTCTGTGGCGTCCACAAAATGGACCCTGACCAGCACCATGGAACCGACCATAACCATTGCCGCAATAATTCCGCCAATGAGGATTCCCTTTTTGTGCAACACCGCAATACCGCCTTATTCACTTACTTGAGTACAAAAACAACCCTTGCCTGTGCCAGCAGGTTATACCTCTGGTCATAGACAAATACGGTAGATGCATCATCAACACTGACCACGGCGTCAGTCACATTCTGCACAGTCTTACCCTTGAGTACCATGGGAGACTTACTGCCCCATGTTTCGAGCAGAGCACGGGCCTTTTGCAGATCAGTGGTATAACCGCCGCAGCCGCGTTCAATCAGAACCTGATTAAGAACCTTGGAAGGATCGAAAAGGACTTCATTCTTTTCGGTCAGGATACGGTTGACCAGCGCGGGTTTGAAATCAAAATCACGCACATCGACAATTATTCCGTCAACCGGGGTAGCTACAGCGGCCTGAATTTTTTGAGAGGCGGACTCGGTTGTCTGAACCTGAGCCTCCTCAATTTCTGTCTTTTCTTCGACTGCAGCAGGCTTTTCCTCTTCCTTGACTTCAATCTTTTCCTTGATCATGGGCACGGGGATAGCGGCTACCTCCTGCACATTATCAGGCTTGAATGCAGGAATCTCACGAACTTTGAGTTCCTTGGGTTCCTTAAGAATAATTTCATCAAATGCGCTGTAAACGGAGTCCTGACCGTGCAGATTCAAACGCAGGCAGACACGTGCATAACCTTCGGTCCGGTCAAAAGACTCACCGCAGGGGACAGCACCGCGCAGGGTTCCGTCAACAGTTGTGCGAATCCGTTCGCTGGAAAGCATACCATCACGGACAGTTGTTTTTCCGCTCAGGCGCAGACCCTGAAAGATTTCGAGCATCCTTCTCTGGGCTACAACTTCAGCAGCGCGCTTGGCACGGTAACGACTCTGCCCGGCTTCGGATTCACCGATAACCTGAATGTATCCCTTCTGGAATACTTCGTCGGCATTAACAACCTCAACAATTTTGTCCCCGGCAACAGCGGAGCCTGCAAAAAGCACGACAGCTGTCAGGGCTAGCAATATTTTTTTCACTTTATCCTCCACTAGTAAATATTCATGATATTACGCAGACGCATCAAAGAAAGAATGAGATCCGCACCATCCATGTTAGCATCCGGGCGAAACGCTCCTGACAAATCGGTTTCCATCAGGTTGCGGTTAACCACGGTGACAATGGCGTTGTACCATGCATCGGTGGATGCCACATCAGGATAGAGAGATTTACTCTGCCCCATGTACTTGGTGGAAATGGTCTCATCCCCGGTCAACTTAATGAGCACATCCTCCAGAACAAAAGCCAGTTCCTTGCGGGTCATTGGCTTTGCAGGATGAAAAAGATAAGCTCTGGTCTGCTCATCATAAGTAGGCTCCAGTCCTCTGACATTCCACTTGAGAACAGTCATGATCTCGGGCTCAAACATGTGCCCCACGACATCAGCGGGAGTAAATTCAGCCTTCCTGTCTTTATCAGGAACAGGAATACGTCCGGCAAAAAGCCTGTCCAGATGGAGTTCATCCACCAGCAATGCGGCAACGTCAGCACGGTCGACTTCTTCCTTGACCGCAAT
The DNA here is from genome assembly GCF_963678865.1 of Maridesulfovibrio sp. Classification (NCBI taxonomy): domain Bacteria; kingdom Pseudomonadati; phylum Thermodesulfobacteriota; class Desulfovibrionia; order Desulfovibrionales; family Desulfovibrionaceae; genus Maridesulfovibrio; species Maridesulfovibrio sp. The sequence continues at coordinate 960,010 of NZ_OY787459.1, forward strand.
CTTCTTAGCGACATCCGTCAGGGTATAGTTACTCATGGCCCGCAGAATTTTCTGAGCACGATTATACAAAGCATTCGCCTTGTCATGCCACTTGCCCGGAGAAGCTGAAAGAACTCCACCTAGCACATCTTCGGACTTACGGAACTCACCACCCTTGAAATAAGCCTCACCCATAAAATAATGAAGGGCTTCGGTCTGGCGATAGTAAGGAAGATCCTCTTCCACTACGTATTTAACCATCAGCTTGGCGTCGGCGTAGAGGTCTTCAGCCCTCTGCAGCCAGCCACGGGTGGCGATATGGGTATAAACCCTGATACCGGTCACATAAACACTGAATTTCTGAGACCTGTCACGCCTTGCCTCACGCACAGCCTTGTCAAACTGTGTGATAGCTCTTTCAGCATCAACAGCGCTGTATTCCTTGTCGCTCTCGCTTTCAGCGCGCATAGCGTAAACAAGAGCCTTACCGGCAATGGCGGGTGCATATTCATCATCAAGAGCCACAGCCCTTTCAAAACGAACAAACGCCTTGTCAGGCATGCCTTGATCTATAAGCTCCATACCCATCAGGTAATGATGGGCCGGGTTGTCTTCAATGGATTGGGGTTTTACTTTTTTTCCGCAGCCCGCAAGGGAGAGAATTAAGAGTAATCCCGTTAGAAATATTAAATATTTTTTCATCCGGTTATCCTCCTTGCAGCGGATGCTTTCCGCTGACAATCATGATTTACCTGCATGATACATCAACATTTGATACAGGCGAGGGTTTAAATTTCATAATCCATCCCTCACCGGTTTCGTATCATTTAGAATCCTTCAGGATTCTGCCAACGGAATTTTAAATTCCTTCCTTCCATTCTGCTCTGGAATTTTTCCACACCAACATCTTTCAGTGCGCTCTTCACACGCTTGAAAAGATTTTCAGCACGCAGTGTAGACCAGTAGGCTACCTCCATGTTCATGCCGTTTTGACGTTTAATTTCCTTACGCACAAAACCGGGCACATCTTCAAGCGCAGCACTTACCTGCGGCAACTCGGGAAAACCTAGAAAGGTCATCGTATAACGAAAACCCTTACCCCGATCCAGTTCGGACTCCATGTTTTCCAGCAGGTCCCGAGCAATACGCACCGAAGCCCAGTAGGCTTCCGGCTGGGCAGCATCGACAGCACGGCTGTAGACTTCAGCAGGTTTACCGGAAAGGCTTACATACTTTTCAATCGGCTTGCGTACTTCACCGACTTTAAAACCGTCCGAAGTCCGCACACAGGTAAGATGGATTGCCGGGTTGGCATCACGCGGAAGCTCAAGCTCAACAGTAACTACGTAGTCGGCTTTGAGCAGACCGTTAAACTTTGCAGCTTTCCTAAGGTTCATGGAACCTTCGATTTCACTATACTTAGCCCGGGACATAGGCCAGTCGATAACCTCAAACTGGAACTTTTTCCCGAAAGTATCCGAAACAGCATGCACGAGTTCTTTCATGGATTGGGCAGGAACCGAATTGAATCCGGCCCCTGAACCGAAAATAAGCAGCCTTGGCAGGCCGGACATTTTCTGCAGGATGGCAAGAGTTGTATAATCAGAATACATGAGCTTGCTATTGACCACGGCATCAATGGTGATGGCGTAGCCGTCAGCTGTAGCTCCTTCCCGCAAGATCTTATAAGAAGAGATATACCCTTTGGAATGGCTGGCAATTTCGTCACGGACAAGAACCCCGGACTCCACAAGGGAATCAGAGGCTACAGCTGTACCGATCTGCATTTCAACCGCAGTCCGCAAAGCGGAATTGAGCGCCTGATGACGGTCAATTCCTTCCCCGGTTGCCTCCACAGCCAAAGCTGTGGAGGCAGCCAGCAATATTGCGAGCGAAACAGCAACCACCTGAGAGTACAGTTTTGCTAAGGACATACAGACCTCATCTTTTTACGGCAGAAGAACCTACCATTCACTGTTGCTCTGCTTTCTGCGCTGCTTTACGCGGTGCTGCTTAACGACCTTAACTTCATTACCGGAAACGTATACGCGTCCCTTCATGTTCAGCTTTCTGAGCATGCGTACCACGTTGCGCTTCAGGTGAGCGGAATCAATGGAAGACTTGTACCACATTTCGTGGTGGGAAGAAGTATTCAAGGCATTAGTCTTAGGACGATGGCTCTCGTAACCGCTGAAGATGGTGATATAATCTTCAACGTCGAGCATATCATCATCGCTGAAACCGTCAAAAACAAGAGTCCATTCGATAAGACGCCCACCGGAACCTATACCTGAACCGCCGCCTGCTCCGGAACCGGAAGCGCCTCCTTCAGAGTAATTGTCTCCGCCGCCTTCAGGATGATACTGATCAAGACGGTCTGCGAGCACTGCGCCCACATCGGAACCGATAATTTTGGAGAGCTTGCCGACTGCTTCAAGAACGTCATTGCGGCTGTAAGGTCTGGGAACAAGCTGGTACTGCTGAGGCTCTGCTTCGAAGTTACCCATTCTGGAACCGTCCCAGACGGAAAGGAGGCGTCCTTCAATACGGGCGGTAACCCTTACACTGTTCTGGTTGGACTTGGCATTTGGGTAAATGCTGAAAATGCAAAGCACATCAATGCCTGCATCCTTGGCAATCTGGATAAGCTCAGCATCGTCACGTCTGGTACGGCCCTGGGCATGGGTCGTATGAGTCAGTGCTGTTTCATCTTTAACGTCAAACCCGAGATTGATCATCTCATTGGAGATGGCATTAAGAACCCGTTTGAAAACCCTGGAATTACGGGGAACTGTATCAGGGTCGGCATCTTCACCGACAATCATGACCCTCGGCAGGTCGGTGGCAAGAGCCATGGATGGCGCTATAAAAAAACAAACTATAGCGATGAGAAGTAATACTGTTTTCCTCATGTCACTCTCCTTAGAAATGGGGGTTTACTATATTCCGCCCGGCAATCAACATCCGGACAATGATTTTAATGACTCTACCCTCAATCCCGCCTATTGAGCAGGCAGAAATCGAGCGTATTTTAGCAAACTTAATACATACAAACAGCTATATTATATTACACAACATATGCAACATAAATTAAGTTATTCCGCTAACTTTTCCCAAACAAACACATTAATTTCAAAAATAACAGCACTGCAATAAAACAACCATAACCATGAGTCAAGCCAGTTTAAAAAAAATAATGACATTCCTGAATGTTATACTTACCTTTCTTCACATATGCCTCTAAGCTGACCAGATTGGTCTATTTGCCTTCATATTGAAAAAGGCACTGTTTTATGTATAACATATTCAAACATTATTTATCCACGGTTTTTATATTGAAACTCCTGGGAATGAAAAGCGAGGGGAAAAATAAATCAGTTCAACCCACGCATTTCAAAATCGCATGGAGGTCAACCCCAGCTCACCATAACCACGATTAAAACAAAGGCTTTATGCATGAGACCAAAAAAGACAAATAATGCCTCCCAAACATGGGAAATGATGCAGTGTTCCCGCGAAGTACTGGGGGCAACCTGCCTGCAGAAAATCTTTTCAAGGGGCCAGACGCAGATCAACCGCTATTGCTCCTCGCCACAACATGAAGACCACCAACGTAATCCGTTGGACAGACTCCAGCTGCTTTTCACGAAACTTGACGAAGAAGGGGAAAAGGAACTGGTGATCGCGGCTTTAAACCATCTATGTGATTCTATCGGTTATCGCGTTCAGGAACAGGGTAAGGTAATACCGGACAAGCTTACAGTGGAAGAAGAATGCCTTGATGACTATCCTGAAAAAGTGGAGCTGGACAGGCTGATAGCCAGTAATGCAGCCCCGGAGCTGGTCCGCAGGCAAGGAGAACACACCTGCCGGGAAATCATGGAGACAGTGGTCAGTTACGAGGAGCATTGTAAAAACAAATAAGAAAACCGCCCTGAAAAATATTTCAAGGCGGTTTTCATAAAGTGCTTATAAACAATTGAATTATTTCTTCATATTTACGAACTGGAAAGGCATATCAAGATCGGAATCCTTAACCAGCGAGATGACCTCCTGCAGATCGTCCAGTTTTTTACCGGTAACACGAACCTGATCATCCTGAATGGCTGCTTGCACTTTCATCTTGGAAGCTTTGATCAATTTGACAATTTTCTTAGCAGTATCCTTATCAATACCTTCCTTAAGCTTTACTTCCTGCTTGAGCTGAGCACTTGAAGTAGGCTCGACCTTACCGAAATCAAGGAATCTGGGATCAACCTTGCGTCTGGTGAAATGGGTGATCATCATGTCCTTCACGGCCTTGATTTTCATCTCATCACCGGTCACAAGACTTATTGTGTTGGTCTTCTTATTCAAGGAAAGCTCAGTATTGACTCCGCGGAAATCGTAGCGGGTTTCAATCTCTTTGAGAACATTATTAACAGCGTTATCGACTTCCTGAGTGTCGATCTGGCTGACAATATCAAAAGACGGCATAGTATATCCTCCATGAAATTATTGGCAGTTTGAAATCGCCCTGTTATTTAACAATCAGCAAAACATAGTCAAGTCCTGCGTATAATCATGATTCAGGACATCAGGGCATCAGCAATAGATGGATAAATATCAAATATGGTGTCAAGTTTGGTAAGCCTGAAAACCTGTTCTACGCGCGGGGTCAGGCCGGCAAGTAGAAAACGTCCGTTTACAGGGACATCATATGCTGCGGGGATCAACCCCGCAAGACCGCAGGAATCCATGAATATCACCGCTGAAAGATCAAGCACAAATTTGCTGTCGCCTTCACCGACCAGCGAAGACACACGTTCCTGCAATGCACCAAAATTAGTTGAGTCAACCCGATTTTCTCCAATTCGCAGAATGACAAAGTCCCCGACCCTTTTCTGAGACAAAATCATATTCCGCTCCTGAGCAGCTAATGAGTTACCCCGCTCCCCCATTGTAATTTCAGAACAAACAGGATATTGAAATAAATTATGTATGCACGTCAATTACAAAGACAATCATTAACATTCAGAAAGATGAAGAGCAATAACTATGTACATACTGAATATAAACTATATCAAATCATTAGAAAGCATTGATTCCTTGTTGGAAGAGCACATAAAATTTCTGGAAAAACATTATAGCGAAGGTATTTTCATCGCTTCTGGCCGCAAAATTCCACGGTCAGGAGGAATCATTTTTGTGAAAAATATTACCTTCGAAAAACTTGAAAAAATAATCAATGAAGACCCCTTCAAACGAGAAGGAGCCGCTGAATACGAAATTATTCAGTTCACCCCCACTATGATGGCTGAGGGATATGAAATATTAAAGGATGCCACATCTTAAACCGTTAGCGCAGTGGACCTGGGTCCAAAAACTCAGGTCCAACCCAATTCCATGGCCTTAAATGCATGTATCTTCTTGCTGTCCTTGCGCCCCCAATCTCCCATGAAATACATACATTCTTCACCGGAAAGGGGTTTACTGAAATAGTACCCCTGAAAACACGTCCCCCCCATCTCCCGCAACTGCGCCAACTGAGTCGGATCCTCAACGCCTTCAACAACAACTTTCATATTAATGTTCTGGCAAAGATCAAGAATGCTGGACAAAATATGCATGTTAACATCATCCAGAAAACCGAATGTCAGAGAACGGTCTATTTTTACTTTATCAATAGGCAGTTCACGCAGATAACGCAGCGAAGTGTGCCCCATACCAAAATCGTCAATGGAGATGCGGACTCCCCGCTTACGAAGCCTGTTTAAATTTTTAAGCTCCCATTCATTGGACGACATGGCAACAGACTCAGTAATCTCAATTTCAAGGCAATCTGCAGGGACCTGCGTCGCATGCAGGCAGGCCATAACTTTTTCGTCAAGTTTTTCATCGGCAAAAAGAGACGGTGTAAAATTAACTGAAACAAAAAAATCTTTACCGAATCTGTCATGCCAGACACTAAGCTGTGCGCATGACTCTCTGAGGACAAAATAACTCAGGCTATCAATATAATTCATGTCTTCAGCAAGTGCGACAACCACCTCTGGGGGGATGTGACCGTATGAAGGGTGATTCCAGCGCAAAAGAGCTTCAGCACCTATAATCTTACCGGCGTCAACGTCCACCTGCGGCTGATATACCATGTAAAGCTGCTCTTCACGCCTGATAGCATATGCGAGATCATGTGCTAGCGACCGGGCTACAAAGCCTTCAAAACCTGACAGCCCAAGACATTTGTAGCCATTTATCCTCCCGGAGCCAAGGGCTGCGGCACGAACCTCACTCAGACCCTGCTCATACTGTTTTTTGGCTACCCGGTCGAAAATAACCACAAAAGGCATGTAAATTCCAACACCTACAGAAATAACAAAAATCTGCAGCAAAACTCCGGACCACGAACCTGTTGACATGTAACTGTTGAATAATGCCGGAGTTGTCCAATGCACAACACTCGAAATAACCGGAACAAGACCTGCAAGAGTAGCCGTATAGGCAATGCAATAGGTCAGTACCGGGGTAAGAATAAAAGGAATAACGTAAACAGGATTCAGGATCAGCGGAATGCCGAAAAGAAGGGGTTCATTCACATTAAAGACACAAACAATCAAAGCGAGCATGGAAATTCTTCTGATCCCTGAATCGCTCCCCTTAAGCAGGATTGCAATAATCAGACTCAAAGTAAGCCCGGAACCACCAGCCAGGGCAAAACAATCAATAAAACCTTTAGTCAGGATATGTGGAGGAACCCCTCCGGCTTTAACGGCAGCAATATTGGCAGCAATATTATCCGCGAAAAGAGTGCTATCAAAAAAAGACAAACAATTTGGACCATGTACTCCGAAAAACCATAGACTTTGTGAAGTTAAAGTATATACCAGCCCGCTTAAAAACTCGGAATCAGAAAAATTAACCGTGGCAAACACCAAATGCTGCTTAAGTTGTTGCAGATTGGTGAACCCTGACAACAACATCAGTTTTTTTAGCAGACCAAAAATCAAAATCACCGCCACACATGCCGGAATAAGGGATAAAATCTCCCTTGAAAAAAGGTCATATCCTGCCCCGGAAACCGGTATGCGCATTTGAAAATCAATAAATTTATGCAACAGGTAACTGGAAACTGAGGCCACAAAAAAAGCCTGCGCAATTCCTTTGCCCAAGGAAGCAATTTCGCTGAAACTTGAAAAATTAATATCGCCATGCAGAATAAAAAAGCATGACAGGGCAATTATCACAAATAAATTCGGACTGGCGTATTCACCTGATCCTTTCTTATTGTGCATCACCCCGAAATTATAACTCATACTACACAGAAGGACCAAAACGGCAACACCGTATGTTCCGTTTACAATGTCCTCCAACAACTTTCTGAGAGACTCAGATAAGCCTCCGGTAACACTTTGTAGGGGAAAATTTAAAATGCAAAGAAACACCGCTCCGACAACAATCAAAGGAAATACCTGTAACTGACTGCGCTTCAAGACCCGAAAAAAAGTCGTTGAAGAGATTCTACCCAAGGCAAGGTAGACCAATTCAAAAACCTTAAAAACGAAAATTATTCCCGGAATCTGCTCTTTGTCAGAATTTTCAATCATAAAGCCCTTCTACTTCAGAAAACACCCTTTTAAAACTCATATCTCGTGACGCATTAAAGACATAATAAAAAAAAGATTTTTTTTAAAGCCCTGAAACAGAGTAATTTATGCCTTAATTGCAATATTATCTATTTTCATACGACATAATGTATATAAAAAAAAAGAGCCTGCACTTGTTAAAAAGTACAGGCTCATAACAAAAGATACACAAAAAATTAATCTAAAGAATTTATCCTGTTGGTCAACTTGCGAAATTCAGTCTTCATTTCTGAGCTCTGAAACACAATTAAATCCGGAGTCTGCAATTCAGCAATACGGTCAAGCATGGCATTGGCATCGCGCATCAAAGAAATCAAGCTGTGCGCCCCCTGCACGGTTTCATAGGTATTCAGCGCCACCTCATACTCATGGCTCACACCTGATTTAGCATCCGCAATGCGATCCCGATTTCTGTTTAAATATTCGCTATACATTTTGGCTGTACGCACTGTGAGCCCCTGAGCCGCCAGGTTGGTTTTATATATACCCCGATACTTGGCTGGTTCATTGTTAATCTTTTCCACAGTCCTCTGAATCAGTTCTTCCTGCTTGCTGATAATATCTGCAATCTTGACCAGATAAACATCCTCAATCCTGTGCTCATAATTATCATACAAATTAAGCAGAATACGCAGCAGCAATGTATGCATTCCGTAATAACGCTTAGCCATCTCAATGTTCTCATTGGCCTCAGCTGTCAAACGCTGCAATTCAGTAGTTATCAATTTCACATTATTAAATACCGAAAGAAGGCGCACATCATCATCTCCGGTAACACTGTAAACAAGTGTCTCCACCTGTTCGCGGTCCACCTCCATCCCGATAGCGTGCATTTCCTCCAAAAGCCGGTCAATCAACTTTTCGACCCTCTTTCCGTTTACCTCTTCCCGTATTTCAAGATCTTTAATTTTATCATCAATGGAAGCGGCATCCTTTTTCCATACCTCCCATTTCTCTACTTTCTTGGGAGCCGCAAGCCGTTCTGTCTTAAGCTCTGCAACTCTTTCCCGGCACTCCCGTGAATCTTCCTGCAACCTGCGGATAATATCCTTCGTTTCAGACATACCGGAAATTCCCAAAACCTCAATACACTCATCCAACAAATCATTTATCTTGCCGTCGATACTCTCTTTATCCGCTTTTAACGGATTCCATGATGAATCCGGTACCCTTCCGCGTAAATCAAGCTCGGACACAGCATCTGACAGTAATGGATGCACTTCACCCCAGACGTCCTCCAAAGAGGACGCTAAAGCCGAAGAGACAAAACAGAACACCAATATCAATAAAATAAAAAAACTTCTCACCTGTATTCACCTTCGATCGATCAGCAAGATCGACATTCATCACTGTACGTTCTTCGCCGTCAAATATATTAGCTCAAAAATCACAATGCGTTAAATCCCGTTATTATAATAATCGTTTTCACAACTACTACAATAACTCCAGTCAAAAAACTTCCTTTTTTAAATTTTTAAAAAAAATAAAACCCATGCGAACATATTAGCGTAAAACGTTTAAAAAAAAGCTACGCGTGCTCGCAGTTAAATGAAATTGTATAAGAACATAACATCTTATAAAAGCGGATGTCATGTATAAAGTTCAAGCACACCATCAAAGTATAGATGGACTCGCTGCAATATATTTCATTATTCTAATCAAATGTGAATATTTTCCCGATTATAAACCAAAAATAATATAATACTATAATTTAGTACTTCACGACTGGACTTATGACTGACAGGCGAATATATAACCCACCGAAGGATAGTGGATTTTTCAACCACTATATACTGAAACCCGCGACACAGCCTCCTGACCACCGCCAGAAAATTCGGTCCGTGCGTTGTGTCCTGCCCCCGGACTTATGCTTTAGCATTTCCAGCTAGCCAGACAAAATATACCACGAACACGTGATATGCCGGGCAATCACTTCAGTATTCATTATTTTACAGATCTAAGCGAATGGAGAGACGCTATGCCCCAATCATTAGCAAAAACTTTTGTGAATACCTTTCTGGGCCATGCCCCGATGTGGTATAAACTGGCCATTCTGGCCTTCCTGATCATTAACCCTGTAATTATGGCAACCATAGGACCTTTCGTTGCAGGCTGGGTTCTTATTGCCGAATTTATCTTTACCCTGACCATGGCATTGAAATGCTACCCCCTTCCGGCAGGCGGACTGCTGGCAATGGAAGCTGTACTTATCGGACTGACCAACCCGGAAACCATCTATCATGAAGCCCACCACAACTTTGAAGTAATCCTTCTGCTGATTTTCATGGTCGCAGGTATCCACTTCATGAAAGACTTCCTGCAGTTCACCTTTACCCGCATTCTGGTTAATGTGCGTTCTAAAATGCTTATCTCACTGCTCTTCTGCTTTGCAGGAGCATTCCTTTCAGCATTTCTTGATGCGCTGACTGTTACCGCGGTCATTATCGCCGTAGCGCTGGGTTTTTACAGCGTATATCATAAGTATGTTTCCAGTGGCGCGGATACAGGCTCTCACAGCCTTGATTCAGACCTGCACCTTAAAGAAAAAAACCGCGAAGAGCTTAAAGAATTCCGAGGATTTCTTCGCAACCTGATGATGCACGGCGCTGTGGGTACTGCTCTCGGTGGTGTATGCACCCTCGTTGGCGAACCTCAGAACCTGCTTATCGGCAGCGAAATGGGCTGGCATTTTATTCCCTTTGCAGTCAATGTAGCCCCGGTAACCATGCCTGTTTTTGCTATCGGCCTGCTGACCTGCATGCTCGTTGAGCAGTTCAAAATCTGCGGATACGGCTTTACCCTGCCCGGCAACATTCGCTCATTCCTTTTTGAAGAAGCCATGCGTCAGGAAGAAAAACAGGGGCAAGCCGGTCGTTTAAGACTGATCATCCAGGCCATCATAGGTGTCTGGCTTATCCTTGCATTGGCCTTCCACCTCGCTGCAGTCGGTATTGTCGGTCTTTCCATCATCGTATTGCTGACTGCTTTCACCGGGGTTATCGAAGAAAGCCGTATCGGCCCCGCATTTGAAGAAGCCCTGCCTTTTACCGCATTGCTGGTTGTATTCTTCTCCGTGGTTGCCGTCATCCACTCTCAGGAACTGTTCAAGCCGATTATTTCATACGTACTCAGCTTGCAGGGACAAGCCCAGCTTATGGCTTACTACATCGCAAACGGATTACTATCTGCCATCTCTGACAACGTATTCGTTGCAACTGTCTACATTTCGGAAACCAAAATGCATTTCGTACATTTACTTGATGCCATCCCCGGAATCGGTATGAGCGGACAAGCCCTCATGGACAAACTGACAGACCCACACGCTGTACGTGCCGACGTTATCGCCGCACTGCCCCAAGCCGCTGCAACTCAAGTCCACGCAGCCATGCACCAATTTGACAAACTTGCTGTTGCCATCAACACAGGTACCAACATTCCATCTGTGGCAACACCCAACGGACAGGCAGCTTTCCTCTTTCTGCTGACAAGTGCTCTTGCCCCGGTCATCAGGCTTTCATACGGCAGAATGGTCTTGCTGGCACTTCCCTACACCCTGACCATGTCCATCACCGGCCTTCTGGCAGTTGACTGGTTTCTATAGAAAACTTCAGATAGCCCCTTGGGAACCCAAAAGAACTTCTGGCAAAATTATTGGGAAACTTCTCAAACTTTCAACGGGCTTCACTAAAATATAACTTAGAAAGCGGGTAAACTGATTATCAGTTTACCCGCTTTCTTTTGCCCTGCTCTAGACATACAGAAACAAAAAATTTAGCCTCAATATGAAAACAAGAATCACCTACAAGTTAGGCAACAGATTGAAAGGTCTTTAGTTGCCGGAGGCAAAATGAATACAACTCTCAAAATTATAGGAAACATAAGCTCCACGATAAAGACACGCAAAGATGCCCCCAAGCAGGGAAATGAAGGTGGGGTGGAAGCGGTGGTGGAGATCAATGAAGAATATCGTGAATCAATGGACGGATTGAATGTGGGAAATGAAATCCTGCTCTTCACATGGCTGCACGAAGCAGACCGCAACTGCCAAAAGGTTCACCCACGTGGAAAAGAATCTCGCCCTAAACGGGGTGTATTCTCCACCCGCTCGCCGGACAGGCCCAATCCCATAGGCCTGCATCCAGTTACCATCACAGAAATAAACGGATGCAAAATAAAAGTCCGCCCTATGGAAGCCATAGACGGAACACCGCTTGTGGACATAAAAATAAACCAGCGCTAATAAGATTGAAATGCCATCCCACGGGGTCGGTAACTTTAGGACCGACCCCGCATGGGGTATTCCATCAATACAGGTATCGTGAAATCTCGGGTAGCTACTACCGGGGACGGTAAGTAATTCTGCCGCGAGTGAGATCGTAAGGAGAGAGCTCAACCGTTACCTTGTCACCGGGCATAACCCTGATGCGGAATTTACGCATCTTGCCGGAGATGTGAGCCAGAACCTCATGACCGTTTTCAAGCTCTACACGAAACATAGCGTTGGGGAGAGCTTCTTCTACAATACCGTTTACTGCAATGCCTTCTTCTTTAGCCAAAACTTTTCCTCTTATTCTTGATTAGTTACATAAAAAATTAGTTACATAAAAAAAGCCCGCATTCGCAACTGCGACAGCGGGCTTAATTTTTGATTTTCCCGGTCTTGGGAAGATCAAGACTGTCTTTAGGTACAAAATGGTTTCAGCGAGAATAACACATTCTCGCCAGCCCAAAGGGGCTTTATACCAAATCGCAACAAATTACCAGCGTCTGGGACGTGGTTCACGGGGACGGGCTTCGTTTACTTTCAGATTACGGCCGCCAAAGTCAGTACCATCAAGATTTTCAATAGCCTGAATAGCGCCTTCATCTTCCATTTCAACAAAACCGAATCCACGGGGGCGGCCGGTTTCACGGTCATTGATGAGTTTAACAGAAATAACTTCACCAAATTCTTCAAAAGCTGCCCTTACATCTTCCTCGGAAGAGTTCCAGGGAAGATTGCCCACGTAAATGTTCTTCGACATCTCAAAAAACTCCATAAAACGTTAGAACTTAAAACAAAACCAGACCGCCGTTCGAACTTAAAAATTCTTTACGACACTTGCTGTACTCAGAAACCCGCTGAGATAACCAGCCATTCAACAAAATACCTATAAAGACAATCTATGATATTCGGCTGAAATCCGGTAGCCTATGTAGCCCCATACCCCAGCAAGGATAAAAGAGCAATAGGCCCGCGCAAAAAAGGTTATTTAAATACAACTTTTTTTTACGCGGGCCATAATATTTTAATAAAGAGTGGTCAGTTATTTTTTGAGCCAGCTCATCATTTTGCGGAGTTCACCACCGACCTGCTCGATCTGGTGTTCTTTACCGATGCGGCGCATAGCGCTGAAGTGAGCCTTACCGGTCATGTTCTCAGCAATGAATTCCCTAGCGAATTCACCCTGCTGGATTTCCTTGAGGATCTTCTTCATTTCTTTGCGGCTTTCTGCATTGATTACGCGGGGACCGCGGGTGAGATCACCGTACTCAGCGGTATCGGAAATGGAATTACGCATCTTAGCCAGACCACCTTCATAAATGAGGTCGATGATCAGCTTGCATTCGTGCAGACACTCAAAATAAGCAATTTCGGGCTGGTAACCTGCTTCTACGAGAGTTTCGAAGCCAGCTTTGATCAGTTCGGAAAGACCGCCGCAAAGAACAGCCTGTTCACCGAAAAGGTCGGTTTCGGTTTCTTCACGGAAAGTAGTCTGCAGAACGCCGGAACGGGTTGCACCGATGCCTTTTGCGTAAGCAAGAGCGATATCAAAAGCCTTGCCGGAAGCATCCTGATCTACAGCGATGATTGCAGGAACAGCTCCGCCTTCGGTGTAGGTACGGCGTACGAGATGGCCGGGGCCTTTGGGAGCAGCCATGATTACATCAACGTCTGCAGGAGGAGTAATCTGTTCGAAATGAATGTTGAAACCGTGTCCGAAAGCAAGGATATTACCGGGCTTCAGGTTGGGCGCGATGTCAGCTTTGTAGATTTCTGCCTGAACCTGGTCGGGCAGGAGGATCATAATGAGATCGGCCTGTGCGGCAGCTTCAGCAGCACTTACGGGTTCAAAACCGTGCTCTTTGGCAAGCTCGTAGTTTGCACTGCCGGGACGCTGACCAACAACAACTTTAACACCGGAATCACGGAGGTTCTGTGCGTGGGCATGACCCTGACTACCGTAACCGATAATGGCAACTGTCTTATCTTTAAGCAGATTAAGATCAGCATCATTTTCATAATAAACTTTCATTGCTTTCTCCTAGATATTATTCGCTTTAATTCGGACACGAAACTTGTGAATAGTTCCCCGGCGGCTCGCCTTGATAAAAGCCGTGCGGAGGACACTCTTGTGCCGAAATGTTTATGAAATTTTAAACTAAACTTGCAGGGCACGCTTCATGGCGACGGTGCCTGTGCGGGCTACTTCCTTGATACCGAATCTGCTAAGCATATTGATCAGTGCCTCGATTTTACCACGGTCACCTGTCACTTCAATGGATAATTCATCCACACTGACATCGACAACCTTACAGCGGAAGATATCCACAATACGCAGAATTTCAGCCCGCTTGGCATCTTCGGCATTGACCTTGAGAATGACCATCTCACGCTCAACAGCCTTGTGTTCCATCATATCAACAACCTTGATGACAGTAACCAGCTTACGAAGCTGTTTAACTATCTGCTCCACAATGTGCTCATCGCCGAAGGTTGTGATAGTCATCTGGGAAACTCCCTCCTCAAGGGTGGGAGCTACGTTGAGGGATTCAATGTTGAATCCTCGCCCGCTGAACAGTCCTGCAACTCTGGAAAGAACCCCGGGCTCGTTTTCAACTGTCACGGATAAAGTATGTCTCATTACTTCCTCCTAAACGAGCAGCATGTCGGTTAATGAAGCACCGGCGGGAACCATGGGGTACACGTTCTCTTCCGGATCCACACGGACATCGATGATAGTCGGCTTTCCATTGGAAAAAGCTTCCTTGAGTATCGGTTCGAGGTCTTTTTCTTCAGTAACCCTGTACCCGGCGGCTCCGTAAGCTTCGGCAAGTTTCACGAAATCAGGCTGGGCATCCATGCAGGTTTCACAATAGTTGCGATTGTAAAAAAGCTCCTGCCACTGGCGGACCATTCCGAGATATCCGTTATTCAAGATAACAATTTTTACGGGAAGGTTGTTGCAGACGGCAGTCATCATTTCCTGAATATTCATCTGAATAGAACCGTCACCGGCAATATTCACTACAAGTTTGTCCGGGAAGGCCATCTGAGCGCCGATAGCTGCGGGAAACCCGAAGCCCATGGTCCCGAGACCACCTGATGAAAGAAATGATTTAGAGCGTTTAAACTTGTAGAACTGGGCGGCCCACATCTGGTTCTGGCCCACTTCGGTAGCGATAATGGCTTCCCCTTTGCTGATCTCGTAGACTTTCTCCACGACCAACTGGGGTTTGATGAACTCGGTATCGCTTTTTTTATAACGCAGGGGATGAGTTTCTGACCATTCCTGAACCTGCCTGACCCAAACGGCGTGGGCAACTTCCCAATCCACGGAATCAAGATCCGGTTCCATTTCACTCTTTAATGCAGACAGCGCGCTTTTACAGTCAGCGACCAGAGGCACGTGTACGGCTACGTTCTTCTGAATTGAGGTGGGGTCAATATCGATGTGAACAAGAGTGGCTTTGGGGGCAAAAGTGCTAACCTTACCGGTCACACGGTCATCGAACCTCGCCCCGATCGCCAGGACGAGGTCCGCGTTATTTATTGCCATGTTCGCGGCGTAGGTACCGTGCATGCCCAGCATCCCCAACCAAAGGGGATCATCTCCGGGAAAGGCACCCAGCCCCATAAGGGTAGCGGTCACCGGAATGTTCAGGCTCTTGGCGAGCCATGTCAATTCATCCTCAGCTCCAGAGCTGATAACCCCTCCGCCTGCATAAATCAAGGGTCTTTCTGCACCTTCGATCAATTTTGCGACTTTTTTAATCTGCCGCGCATGCGGTTTCAGATTCGGGTTATAGCTTCTAAGAGTTACATCTTCAGGCCATTCGAACTTAAATTTCTGCTGCATAATATCTTTAGGCAGATCCACAAGAACCGGCCCGGGGCGTCCTGTACGGGCCAGATAAAAGGCCTGTCGGACAGTATAGGCTAGATCTTTGATATCCTTTACAAGATAATTATGCTTGGTGCAGGGACGGGTGATCCCGACAATATCCACTTCCTGAAACGCATCGTTTCCGATCAGTGGAGTGGGAACCTGCCCGGTGAAAATAACCACCGGGATCGAATCCATATATGCCGTTGCTATGCCGGTAACAGTGTTGGTCGCTCCGGGACCTGATGTCACGAGGCAGACCCCAACATCGCCGGTGGCGCGTGCATAGCCGTCCGCAGCATGGATTGCACCCTGTTCATGCCTTACAAGTATGTGCTTAAACGGATAATTGGGTAATTCGTCGTAAATATCAATTACGGCTCCTCCTGGGAATCCGAATACGACGTCCACACCCTCCCTTTTCAGACATTCAAGAAATATCTGAGCTCCGGTGAGCTCCATGGCACCCTCCCTTATTTATGCTTGTCGAGCAAAGCTTGCAGCTTTGTCTTTCCAGCGAGTTTTTTCTTTTTTAATTCTTTGACCTCCTGAGTTTCAGTTTCACTCAGGTAGGACTTGGCTTCCATTTTATCGATGAGTTTCTTAAATTCGTTGTGCTGGCTCCATAGAGCATTAATTTCGCTATCCTGGCCCACTAGCTGCTCGATCAGTTCAATCTCTCTCTGTTCCATTTGTGAAACTCCTTTTTGCAATTGGTTTGCAACTCAGGCGCCTTCAGGGATTATCCCTTCCCAGCGCGGTTCGACATCGGACTCAACCAGTAAAACCTTTTTACGGTTGGAATGCCCTGATGCAATGGAAATATTACGTTTTTTAAGACCCAGACGGGTCGCGACAAATGCGGCAAGGGCCTTATTGGCCTTGTTATCGACTGCGGGAGCGTTTATCCGCACGCGCACACTATCCTGATACTCCCCGGTAATGCCCTCATTTTTGGCACCGGGCTGGACCCATACAGAGACCCTCCACGAACCATGTCCGCAAGGCCTGACATAGGATGGCAGTTCAGCAATAGCTTCGGTCACTTGGCCTTCTTGAAGAATTTTAATTTGGATTCGATGGCTTCAACCTTCTCTACCTCGGGATCCCCTATCTCCAAAGTCTTAAGATGCGACTCAAGGAGAGCTTTCAACTCGACCTCAAAACGAGTTCGCTGCCGTTTCAGCTCATTTATGTCCTCGTGAATCTGCGCCAGCCTGTTATGAGCCTGCTGCAGAATCACTTCAGCCCTTGAATGAGCTTCATTGATAATGAGCTCAGCTTCTTTCCTTGCGGTAGCTTTCAGGTCGTCCACCATTCTCTGGGTGGTCATCAAGGTATCACGCAGAGTTTCCTCACGCTGACGAAACTCGGAGATAGTACTCTCTCTGCGGGAAACCTTCTTCTGTAGCTGCTTTTTTTCATCGGCAGAAGCGCCAAGGACATCCGCGAGTTCGACCATCAGCTGGTCAACTTCGCTCTTGGAATACCCGAACAGGGATTTAGAAAACTTTTTATTGAGTAAGTCTATTTTTGAAAGACTCATGCCCACCTCCGGCACTTACATACCATAAGCGAGTCTGGTGAGGTTGCCCACCAGCGCTATGTCGAGCATCTGAATAACCAGAAGCACAACAATGGGTGAAAGATCAAATCCACCAATATTTACAAAGGGAAGATACTGACGCACTTTGGCGAAAACAGGCTCGGTCACACTACGCAAAAACCTGACAACAGGATTGTAGGGATCAGGGTTGACCCAAGTAATCAGGGCGGAAATGATAACCACCCACATATAAAGATTAAGAACAAGCGAAAGGACCTTCGCCACGGCAAGAATCACGTAATCCATTTAACATACTCCTAACGGGCTGGATCAGAAGCAGCCGCTTCCGATCTTGACTATAAATTGGCACAGCAGGATTCAAGAATCAACTGTTTTTCCAAATTTACCTAAATTCTATTAAATATAAGTACAGTGGCCACGACAAAAGGGCCTGAAAACCCAAAAAACGCCTTCGCTCCATACTTCTTCATACTGCTTAACTAAACTTCTGCTGACCGCAACCGCAATTTGTCCATACATCATTGCGGGCCTTTTCCATCAGGTTACAGAGTGTCCAATAACTGTCCACATGTAATCTGGCCTTAAGAAGTGGGCTGCGATAAGCCCAGAATTCAACTCCGGCCCGCTCGGCGCAACGTTCATCCACCCATGTATCGCCGATGTAGACTACATCTTCCGGGCTCATATTCCACTTCTGCAGAATATAGTGAACCCCTTCGGGGTGCGGTTTGCTATTGGGCAAGGTTTCCGAGGTTACCATGGGTGAGAAAAAACTTTCAATGTCGAACATCTGCAGAACTGTAGGCAGGGTGTCGGTGCGGTTTGTGTTAATGCCCATACGGATATTGTTGGTTCTAAGCCACTCCAGCAGGCGGGAAAGGCCTTCTTCCACCTCAATATAATTGATACCTTCCTTGAGTGAAGGATCTGAGCTGAAAACAAAAGCCTCCTCATGAAACTCTTCAGGAAGAATATACTTCAAGGCTTCAGCGTGAGTCAGCGCATGAACCTGCTTTTCTTCCTCTGCGCTCATAAAATCAAGGCCGAATTTTTCCTTGAATTTATTGTAATACCATTTGTTGGCCTCGAATGAATTTATCAGTACCCCGTCGCAGTCAAAGATAACACCCTTGATTCTCTTCAGTACTTCAGGAGGGGTTACCGGGCTGATATATACGGATTCCATACTTCAATATTCCTCTTTATTTCTCGTCATTATTATTAAGGACCACGGTGAACTCACGATCAAACCACGGTTTATCTTCCGGCATGGAAGACAGGCCCAGCAATTTCCACACTTTTTCACGCAGAACAAGGGCCTTCTCCGCCAGCAGTCCTTCCTTCTCATAAAATTCAAAATCGCGGTCCCGCCAGAAGGCTACAGCCTCAACATCAGATGTCACCAGCACAGAATTTTCCGGCAGCAGCAAAGCGAATCCTTCCAGCACCTTCTTCCACGGCAGTTGCACATCTCCACCGCCCATTCCGGGCAGGTTAGCCATCAAACCACCGAGGACCATTGCTTTGCGATCATCTTCATCGTCTACATCCAGACCGAGACTTTCGCCAAAACCAGCCCATTTATCAGTCAGATTCTGTTCCAAAGTGCCAAGCTCGAGGTGCTTTTCTTCATAGGCATAACAAAGAGCCAGCACGATCTGATTCTGAATTCGAGCTTCTTCATCGCTTTTATCAACAATATCAGGGGAAATACGTGCGGTCAGTTCTGTGTGGATGGCTGAAGTCCTTTCGCCAAACTGGTCCCGGTCAAAGGGCTGGGGGTTGGCTATAAATTTAAACATATTACCAAGACTTTCCCCGTAACTGATAAAGTCATCAACCATGCGGCGGCAGGTCTGAGGCACCACGGGCAGATCTTCAGGCCGAAATACTGCGACCTCACCGGTGCCCTCCCGATCAATACCCGGATCAAAAATCAATGCACCTTCGACCTTTTCCCCGATCAGTTCTTCATGCATTTGCGGAAAATATATCAACACGGCTTGGACTCCTTATTATGATGCGCTACGCGTTTTTGATTAAAAGATTCGCCCCCGGCGGCTTAACCCTTTAAAAAGAGTTTAAAAATCCAAAACTTTTTTAATAATACTTCGCCGCCAT
The DNA here is from genome assembly GCF_963678865.1 of Maridesulfovibrio sp. Lineage (NCBI taxonomy): Bacteria > Pseudomonadati > Thermodesulfobacteriota > Desulfovibrionia > Desulfovibrionales > Desulfovibrionaceae > Maridesulfovibrio > Maridesulfovibrio sp. The sequence continues at coordinate 979,446 of NZ_OY787459.1, forward strand.
TAATCTTAATCTGTCTTTTTTATAAAAATCTCATCCTTGCGTGGCTTGAAGAAATTGCAAACACCTTCACATTTCGGCTGTTCGAAAAGACAGATTTCATCGTGCAGTGCTCCGCAAAAGGGATCATCTTCTTCATCGCACGGGACCATCTTGCGACACACCACGGTGGATTTCAAGTGTTCTTCAATCCTTTGTTCCCAAAGATCGCGGAATGCCTGTTCATCCAGATGAAAGTTATCAGCCTGTAGCAGGAGCTTGTCATACTCCCCTTCCAGATCCTTCAGGACCCGACAACGCCATTCCCGGTTGTATCCGGGATTGAGCATCTCCTCATAGAGACACCTTCCATTCACATAGAACCGGCACATGCGGCCCGGCATCTTGGTAACCTTGGCCAAAAAAAACTCCTTCGGAAAAAAACACACCCAGCGTTCTGGATTGTTAAGTATACAAGTGATGAATTATGTACGGTTCGCACCTTTGTAAAGATTAAAAATATAAATTTTCCGTGCCGTTCCGGGACAAGAAGACATTCTTGACCAAAAGACAAGGCCCGTGTAAAAGTTCCTTACCGTCTAGCATTGGAGGATTAAAATGTTCGGTTTAGGAATCACAGAAATTCTTTTAATTTTGGGTATTATCATCCTGATTTTCGGAGCTAAAAAGCTTCCCGAGGTGGGCAGCGGACTGGGCCGTGCAATTCAGAATTTTAAAAAAGCAAGCAGCGAGTCTGAAGAAATTGACGTAACTCCGTCTAAAGATAAAGACAAAGAAGCGTAAACTTCTGCTGTCAGCTTGATTTTTTGCAGGTACTGCCTGCAGAGCCCCGGTTTGCCATGCGAGCCGGGGTTTTATTTTGGCGCACTATCTACTTCTTCAGCAAACATAACCAAACCCCGCCGAAGATACACAGCACCTGAAATAAACGTAAAAACAACAGTAACGATCTCAATTTCCGGAAACATGAAGCTGACATCAAGCCCGAAAGCCAAGCCGCTGAGAACGGAAAAGACCACCAGAAGTTGAAGGGCTGTGGTTATCTTGCTGGTCCATAGTGGATCGATCTTCTTCTCCACATTCACGCCATAAAATTTAAGCAGGAAAAGACCGCCAATAATTATCAGATCACGGGAGACGACAACAACTGTCAACCAGACGGGAATATAATTCTGGGCCGAAAGACAAAGAAAAGAACTGACCAGCAATATTTTATCCGCAAGAGGATCAATCATAGCCCCGAATTCGGTTCGCTGATTCATGACCCGAGCCAGAAAACCATCCAGACCATCCGAAATACCGGCCACCATGAAAAGCATCCACGCCACAAGGAAATGACTCTCGAGGTAGGCAATAACAACCCCCGGCGTGAGCAATATCCTGAATATGGTGATCAGGTTGGGAATGGTCCAGATATTCCGGCGCGCCATGGTCCTTCCTTATTCTTTCGCCTCCTCAAGTCCCTCCAGACTGAAAGTCAGCCCGCGGGGAGGCAGGTAATCATTCAAATAACCACGAAGCACCCACTGGTCAGAAATTTCAAGAGACCAACTGGCCGAGACAGCAGTGGGCTTCATTTCCACATCCAGCAACTGAACTTCCTGTACGGCTGAGTCCCATGTTTTCAGCTTGCGCCCGAAATCACGTACTCCCTCGGGATTGAACCAGCCGCTGACCACCAGCACTGCCTTGGGATTCATGAGGGCATCAATATTCTCAGAGCCGAAATATTTACCCCAGAGTTCACGCCAAACCGAATCAATACTGTCGCCTGAACCGTACCACTTTCCACGGGAAGACTGCAGTTCTCCGGCCCAACGTTTTTCGGAAGCATGGCGCACGGAAAAGACCGCAGCAGTACCGTTACTGTCTGCAACTGTGGATTTGCTCAAGCCGTAAAGAGTGACCAGACGGTCAATCTCCCTGTTCTGTTCAATCAGAAGTTCTTCATTCAAGGGGAACTTCCCGTTGGAGACTTCAATCTGCGCAGCCACTTCCCCGCTGGAAAAAAGACCCATTTTTTTCAATGCAGCACGCAGGCTCTTGCGGTTTACATTAACATCAATGGAAACAGACACGCCGTCTTCAGCCATCTTGACATCCATATCTTTATAACCGCTGATGTACTCTTCATAATATTTTCCGAAAGACTTTTTTACTGCTTCTGTCCTTGCTGCTGAGAGTGTTCCGGGAATCATACGCGAAGCCTCTGCAAACAGGGCCTGGGCAAAAGCCTCGGTCACAGCTTCCTGTCGCAGAGTCCTTTGCGGCACTTCCACTTCAGGATCCACAGGCTTGAAAATCTGAACCTTAACCGCATGGGCCGGCACAGCGGCACAAAGCAGCACGGCAACAAAAGCTGTAAAAACAAAAAATCTTATCTGATGGAAAAACTTCAATTTATAACTCCGGTCTGTATTCATTATTGCTGCTGGTTCGGGGTTGGGTTGGTTTCATCAAGAGAATCTTCCTGTATCCCGCTCTCAATATTATCAACATTGGAACCCTGTTTCCGGCCTGAGTATGTGTCTTCAACAGAATCATCATTCTTTGCTGAAACATTATTCCCATCAACAAGAACAACTACAGCACAATTCTCAACCACCGCCCTGCGTTTAAGCACGGCCCTGACTTTTGCTGCATCCTCAAGAGAGAGAATAATGCTGCTGCGTGAATTTCCGTGTGTATTCACGGCCTTGACTTTCAAAGGAAAATTTCCGGCTCTGGCGCGCAGATTTTCGGACTTTCCATCAACCATATAAGCCACAAGACCATGTTTGAGAACAGACTCCCTGCTGACCGCAAAAGTTCCGTACACACCTACCCCTTTACCGTCGTAGATAAGCGGCAGCAAAACAGGGGTGTAAGGAAACCCTCTGGCATCAATAACCACCCCGCTGTATACATTACTGTCTATGTAGCCGTTATCAGCTCCTTCAAGGGCCTGAATTTCAACCCCGGTTTCACCGCGCTCACCGGAAATGGTCGGCGGGATACCGGTCTGGAAAGAAATAGTAGGCGGAATAATAATCGAAGAAAGGCCGTTGCGCAGATTCAATGCTGAAGTAACTATTACGGTTCCGGTATCCAATTTCGTGCTGAGTAAAGAGTTCTGCACGTATCCGCGCAGAGAATTCAAGGATTTAATATCATTTTTCAGAAGGCTGGATACCTTGTGTTTACCATCCACGGATAAACCGAGGACCACATCCAGCAGCCCTTTACGTGATTCCACCCCGCCCTGCCGCACGGCGAGGGCCTTGCTGCGCACGGGGTCAATGCTGCCCGGCATCAGTTTGATCGCTGACGAAGCTGAAATAAAACCGTCAGCCCAGTTAATGACGGTCCTGTCTGTTTTTTCAATCAGGCCGCCAAAACCGTTGCTTTTATCTATGGCTCCCTCCTGGGCAAATGCAGAAGAAGCAACCAGCAGAAAGATTAAAGCCAGAAAAGTATATATTCTCATTGGTATTCCACCATTAAAATTTCAACTCAGGAAAAATTTATTCAATAACCGCCTACCCATATAAAACCCAATACCCTTCCAGGCCTCAATCCGCAAGCCACCGCTCTACAAAATTAACAGCTCTGTCAGACTCATGGGGTGCGAACCATTGGATATCCTGCTCCCGTTTAAACCATGTGATCTGCCGTTTGGCATAAGCACGGGTATTTTTCGCCCAAAGGTTAACGGTTTCATTGATGTCAATTTCACCTTTGATAAACCGCATCAACTCCATACAACCGATTCCGGTCCAGCCGGGCGCGTTTTCATCCGGACATTTTTCCCAAGCCTTACGAGCTTCCTCAACCGCCCCGGCCTCAAGCATTTTTTCAATACGCAACTTGAGCAGCGGGGTCAGTTCGTCAAGATCGACCTTGATGCCTATCTTCAGAAAATTATAAGGTGAAGGGGGGACTTCACGGTTATGCCACCATGTAAAGGGCTTGCCCGTGGCCTCGTAAACTTCGAGAGCTCGTGCGTTACGCTGACGGTTGTTGGGGTGGGTCCGTTTGCAGTATTCAGGATCAATCTTCTCCAGCTCAGCGTAAAGAGCCGGACCACCCTCCACTTCCGCACGCTTGCGGATGCTCTCCCGTATTTCGGCCGGAATATCCGGGATAGGTGCCAGTCCTGAAGTCAGGCTTTGCAGATACATACCGGTGCCGCCGACCAGCACCGGGAGTTCATTCTCCGCAGCAGCATCAATACGCTCTTTGGCCAATTCGACAAAACCGGCGGCATTAATGACCTCGGTGGTAGGCAAAAACCCATAAAGCTCATGCGGACAGACTCCCCTCTCCTCCAAACTGGGTTGGGCTGTGATAACCGGGAAATCTGCATAAACCTGCCGTGAATCAAAATTAATCACCCGTACGGGAAATTTCCGGGCCATGCCCAGCGATGTGGCGGTCTTTCCGGCCCCGGTAGGGCCTAGGATGCATACAACGGGTCTGCGCTTTTCCATTATTATTTACCGGGAACAAGCCTTTCGATTACTTCATCATAAATCTGACGCGGTACAAGTCCCTTGATATCCCCGCCGTTCACAGCCACATCTTTGATGATCGTTGAACTCAGATACATCCATTTGTAGTCAGTCATCAAAAAGATAGTCTGAATATCATTATCAAGACGACGGTTCATGAGTGCCATCTGAAATTCGTATTCAAAATCGGAAACAGCGCGCAAACCACGCATAATCACATTGGCCGGGCTTTTCTCCACGTAATGGACCAGTAATCCATCAAAAGAATCGACCTCCACCTGCGGATGATGCTCAAAAATACGCTTAGCCATGTCCACCCTTTCTTCAAGGGAGAACTTTGTCTTCTTCGAAGTACTGCCCGCCACAGCGACTATAACTTTGTGAAATGTTTTGATCCCGCGCATAACCAAAGAAAAATGGCCACGGGTAAAAGGATCAAAGGTACCGGGAAAAACTGCAGTTACTGGCTTTACTTCTGCCATAATAAAATCCTCGTTTGACCGTAGAGTTTGTTGACCAGCAAATCGAGACACTCCACGTATTCAGATTCCGGAGGTTCCACTTTATCCTCCACTTCCGCCAACACAAACCCATCCTCGGAAAGCCAACCGTTTTCCAGAGCTGCGTCAAGAGCCTTGGGCAGCAGATCATATCCGTAGGGAGGGTCTATAAAAATAAGATCGTACGGTTTATCCGGGGCCTTTCCGAGCACTTTGAACAAATCGGCCTTAAAGACCTTGTACTCTTTCTGAGAAACCCCCAGTTCCTTAAGATTGGTATTGATCAAGGCAGCGGCACGCCCGTTTTTCTCAACAAAAAAGGCAAACTCAGCTCCTCGGCTGAGAGCTTCGATGGCAAGGCTTCCGCTTCCGGCAAACATATCCGCCACGCGCAGCCCGTCCCAGTCCACGCCTCTTGATTCGAGCATGGAAAAAATAGCCTGCCGCACCTTGGATGTAGCCGGACGGTATCCGGGACCGCTGGCAGTCTTGATCACCCGGCCCCCGTATTTACCGCTTATAAGTCTCATATTTATAATTCCGAAATAAGTTCTATTACCTGACGGTTGATATCAAGCAATCTGTCTCGCAGTTCAGTCTGACTCAGGAAAGATTGAGCCTGAACCTTGTCCAGTCTGCCCCTGAATTCAGTAAAAAGCTTCTCAGAATCCTTGAGCAGAAAATCCCAGTCTATTTCAGGTTTTGCAGGCTTTCCTTTGATTACGGGCTGCATTTCCCCGCCGGGAACAAGCATAAGTTCTTCCCGGTAATCGGCGATATGCACCTTATAACCGAATTCCTGCTTGATGCGACCGGCCAGCACCTTTTGGCCTTTAGGCTCGCCGTGGGTCAATATGATTTTCATGGACGGGCTGTCAAAGTGCTTCAGCCAGTCAATCATCTCATCCTGCCCGGCATGGCCTGAAAAACCGTTGATTGTGAAGATTTTCGCCTCCACAGCCAGTTTTTCGCCGAAAATGGTGATGTTGTCCGCACCATTGACCAGCCTGCGACCCGGAGTACCCACTCCCTGATAACCTACAAATACCACACTGGAATCTTTTCGCCAGATATTATGACGCAAATGGTGTTTGATTCGCCCTGCGTTAGCCATGCCGCTTGCAGAAATAACAATAGCCGGGCCGGAAGTCTCGTTGATAGCCTGTGATTCCTCAGTGGAGAGGGTAAATTTCAGGTTTGGCAAGGAAAGAGGATCATTGCCGTTATGCATCATTTCCTTGGTATCAAGGTCAAAGAATTCTGGATGGCTTTTGAAGACCTCCGTGGCCTTGATAGCAAGAGGGCTGTCCAGATAAACAGGCATATCTGCCGGGAGCTTACCAGCTTTATAGAGCATATGCAGGGTGTAAATAAGCTGCTGCGAGCGCTCCACCGCAAAGGCCGGGATAACAACCTTGCCGCCCCTTTCGTAACTCCATTTAATTGCCTCGGCCAGTTCATCGAGACTGTTGGAAGAATCCTTGTGATTGCGGTCCCCGTAAGTGGACTCCATAAGCAGGTAATCGGCCTTATCAATGATACTGGGGTTACGCACTATAAGCTGGTCCTTATGTCCCAGATCACCGGAAAAGACTATCTTTGTGGTTTCCCCGGCTTCCTTGATCCATAATTCAATGAAAGCAGAACCGAGAATATGCCCGGCATCCTTGAAATTAACGGTCACCCCTTCCGCAGGGTCAAAACTGGACCCATACTGCACGGTGCGCATGAGCGGTACAGTCTTAATGGCATCATCCTGCTGATAGATAGGAGAAATGGGAGACATCCCCTTACGCAACCTTTTGCGGTTGGCCCACTCGGTTTCCATTTCCTGAATGTATGCACTGTCCAGCAACATGATATCCAGCAGATCGCGGGTGGGGGTAGTCATATAGATAGGCCCCTTAAAACCGGCACGCACCGCAGCGGGAAGCAGACCTGTATGGTCTATGTGGGCATGGGTAATCAGGATGAAATCGAGATTTTTGGGATCATATTCAGCTATGCCCCGGTTACGTTTTTCAATCTCGGCATTACCTTGATGAAGGCCGCAATCCACGGCGAATCTTGAATTTTCAGTTTCAATAATATAGCAGGAACCGGTAACGGTCTTAGCTGCACCCATGAAAGTTATCTTCATTCACCCTCCAATTAAAGTCCGTGAAATATTTCAGACTATCATTGTCTCTCTTTATTTGATAATTCGAATGCACTGTTACATGCACCAATAATGAAATTCAGGCAACAGCGGAGCACTTAGAAATTGCAGCAGCACAATCAGAAAAAAGCATACTTATACGGCCTCTCAGCCGTACTTATCTGGTCCACAGTGGCTTCGGCATTCAAGATAGCGCTGGGCTATATGGACCCGCTGCAACTGCTCTTCTACGCGGTAATATTCTCCACCGTCTCACTTTTTGCCATTCTGAAAATACAGGGTAAAATCGAGCTGATAAAACAAATGGGCGGAAAAGAGCTGCTCAAAAACGGACTGCCCGGCCTGCTCAACCCGTTCCTTTATTATATAATTCTTTTCAAAGCCTACGCCTTGCTCCCGGCGCAGGAGGCCCAGCCGCTGAACTACACATGGGCCATCACACTGTCACTATTATCCATCCCTTTGCTAGGCCAGAAGATGACCGTACGCGAACTGCTGGCAATACTGACCAGTTATATGGGTGTTGTGGTTATTTCGACCCACGGCAACTTGCTCGATATTGAATTCAGCAATGGATTCGGGGTCTTTCTGGCCTTGTTCAGCACGATATTATGGTCCCTGTACTGGATCATAAATGCAAAAAGCAAATGCGATCCACTGATCGGGCTATTTCTCAATTTCTGCTTCGGACTGCCTTTTGTGACCGGGGCAATGCTGCTCTTTTCCGGTCCGCCGCCTCTGGAAGTTCCGGCAATCCTCTCCGCCGCCTATGTGGGACTATTCGAAATGGGCATAACCTTCGCACTCTGGCTGAACGCCCTGAAACTTACAGAAAAGGCTTCCAGAGTCAGCAATCTGATTTTCCTTTCCCCATTTATTTCGCTTATCCTGATCCATTTCATTCTAGGGGAGGCAATACTTCCCTCTACGCTTGTGGGACTGATTTTTATCGTGGGAGGAAATGTGATTCAACAGCTTGGTAAAAAGAATTAAGCTAAGGCCAGAAAATGGCTAAAGGCCCCGCTGTCATTCCGCAGTATTGGGCATTGCTTCGAGTTTTTATTTGTGAGCGCGACCAAGTTGTCATCGAAGACAAAAATACAAAAGGACCGGGCTGGAGGCGTCCCGATCCTTTTTGTATTTTAAGGAGTGATGATGAAGAATGAAGACTATATATTTATTCGGGCTATTCTTGAAGCAGATGCAGGGGAACATCTTTTTCGCCCGTCTTGTTTTGCTACTTAGCATCTAGTGTGCCAAAATTTTTTTCACATATTTACAACAGCTTACCAAAAATCATATTTCTTTATCGCCATTTACTCATCTTTTTGCACATCTTTTTTGCACATATGTGCAATGCACAAGTTCACAAAACTGCACATCCGTTCAGTCCTGCACAAATATTTAAGTTTAAGAATTGACGTCAAAACTGTTAAATCCGCGCAACCTACTGTACATAACTTTTTTCCCGTATTATGTAGTTGGTAGAAGTATACGAAGAAACATTGAATTAGAACTCAATGTGGCTTCAAGCAACATGATTTAATAAAGGAGTAAACTATGCATACACGCCTTTCAGATGTGTACCTTAACAAGGAAATTAATGAAAAAATTGAGGATGCCTGCCATAATCTGGGAATCAGCAAAAGCATGTTTTTAAATGTTCTTTTGCAGGAATTGTTCAGCAAGGCCGGTCCGGAAGACCTTTTTTACAACCGGGTCAAACTCTGCAATGATAAAGAAATCTCATCAAAAGACACGACCGGGCAGATCCCCCAGTAACCAGATTACCCGTCACGCCAAGGCCGTATATTTAAAAAGAATCAATTCGAAAAACGGCAACAGAACTAAAGGACGGCGCAAAAATTCAGGACAAACAATTCGATAAACCTGTATTTTTGCGCCCATGTTTCTTCATTCAAGCTACCCACCTCATACCGCGCAGCATTTTCATGCTGCTTTTTTTTGCCCTTGATCCCCTCCGCAAACTCTTTCCTCTCACTACAATTTTATTATGCACGCAATGACATATGTAAGATTTGACAATAATTCACCTACTAAATATACGGTTATTGTGATTCCTTTTAAATTTTAACTATCTTACAACCGGAGAAAGAAGAATGCGTTTAATATCTTTAGGAGTAATGCTTGTGATGCTTTCCCTGATATCAGCTGTTCCGGCTTTTGCCGCAGATAAAATCAGCGGCGATGTAATAATGTTCCATGCCGGCAGTCTTTCTGTTCCCCTCGCTAAAATGGAAAAAGAATTTGAAGCCATGCACCCCGGAGTAGACATCAAGCGGGAAGCCGGCGGCTCCACAAAAATGGCCCGTATGATTTCTGAAGTCGGTAAACCAGCAGACATCATGGCCTCTGCAGACTACGTTGTAATCGATAAAAACCTGATCCCTAAATACGCGGACTTCAACATCCGTTTTGCCTCCAACCAGTTGGTTCTCTGCTACACAGACAAATCCAAATTCGCTTCTGAAATCAATGCCGACAACTGGTATGACATCCTTCTGAGACCCGGCGTAGTCTGGGGCCACTCCGACCCCAACCTCGACCCCTGCGGATACCGCAGCGTCATGGTACTGCAGCTGGCTGAAAAATTTTACGGCAAAAAAGGCCTTTACGATAAGCTGATCGCCCAGCGTAAAAAAGAATGGGTCCGCCCCAAATCAGTCGAACTGATCTCCCTGCTCAAAACAGGAAACATGGACTACGCATGGGAATACCTCTCCGTAGCAGTACAGCACGGCCTGAAGTACATAACCCTCGATAAACACATCAACCTTTCCGATTACAAATACAACAACTTCTACAAACAGGCTAAAGTGACCGTCAGCGGCAAAAAGCCCGGTACTACCATCGAACGTATAGGAAAATCCATCACCTACGGCATTACCCAGCTCAAGGATGCTCCTAACAAGGCTGCTGCCACTGCATTCATGGCTTACATGCTTTCCCCAGAGGGTGGCCTGAAAATCCTGAAAGAAATGGGTCAGCCTCCCTTTATTCCGGCTATCGTTCCGGACGAAGCAATGGTCAAAAAAATGCCCGCAGAACTGCAGAAACTTGTTAAAGTAAAAAAATAATACGAGATAAAAATGGAAAGCCGGGTTTTAGAACCCGGCTTTCTCCTCCCAGCCCATGAGAAAATTTCACAAGACATCAGTAAGCAGCATTGTCTCCACCATTCTGGTCCTCGGCTTTATTCTAGTTCCTTTAAGCCAGTTGATTCTTGGGTCCAGCTACGATGAATTACTTCAGACAATCATGGACCCGGACGTACGCGCAGCCATCATCCGCAGCATGCTCTGTTCCGGTCTGGCTGCACTTATTTCTTTCGCCATAGGCACCCCTTTTGCTTTCCTGCTGGCACGCAAGGACTTCAAAGGCAAGGCAATGGTTGAATCAATCATCGACATGCCGATCATGATCCCGCATCCGGTCATCGGTATTGCCCTGCTGTCCATTGCCGGACGCAACCACTGGATAGGGCAGATACTGATTGATGCCGAAATACGCATTATGGGAACAAATACCGGCATCGTGGCTGTGCTGGTCTTTGTGGGACTTCCTTTTTACCTCAATGCTGCACGTGACGGTTTTGAATCCGTACCGGAAAGGCTGGAAAAAGCGGCCCGCACTCTCGGGGCCTCTCCTGCCCAGACATTTTTCAGGGTAACCCTGCCGCTGGCATGGCGATCCCTGCTGACCGGGATGATCATGTGCATGGCCCGCGCACTCAGCGAATTCGGAGCTGTGGTCATTGTAGCCTATCATCCCATGATCGCCCCGGTACTGATGTACGAAAGGTTCACTGCCTACGGGCTGTCATACTCCCGTCCGGTGGCAATCTGGCTTATTTTCTTATCACTTGTGCTTTTTGCGGCACTTAGACTTCTTTCACGCGGACTGGGGAATAGGGATTCATGATAAAAATAGAAAAGCTGACAATAGAACTGCCTGAATTTGTGCTGCAGGAAATCGACCTGCATATTGCCGAAGGCGATTTTTTCACCCTGCTCGGTCCAACCGGTTCCGGAAAATCCGTACTGCTGGAAACAATCGCCGGGCTGGTTCCGGTCTCTTCCGGTTCCATTAAAATTTCCGGTAGCGAAATCACCCAAATTCCACCTGAAAAAAGGGGATTGTCCATTGTTTATCAGGACTACGCTCTTTTTCCGCATTTGAGTGTGCTGGAAAACATTACATTCGGAGCGAAATACAAAGGAATCAATAAAGACAGGGCAACACAAAAAGCCTCCGAACTTGCTGAAAAACTTAATATTTCACATTTACTGACCCGTACTCCGCTACATCTTTCCGGCGGAGAAAGGCAGCGCGCAGCCATTGCCCGCGCCCTGCTGGTGGACCCGGCGGTGCTGCTGCTCGACGAACCGTTGTCCGCACTGGACCCCGCCTTCAGGCAGGAAGTTCAGGACCTGCTCAAGAATTTGCATCGCGAAACAGGTATCACCTTTGTCATGGTCACCCATGATTTTGATGAAGCGCTTTATCTTTCGACAAACGGAGCAATCATCAGGAACGGAAAACTGGTCCGTAAAGGAAAAATCAGGGATATTTTCAATTCACCCGGCTCTGAATTCGTAGCCGGATTCGTCGGCATGAGTAACATCTATCCCTGCAACCCCATGAGCGATTACGTAAAGCTGGGCGATATCGATCTTACTTACACTAAAGAAAAAGAAGGCTCGGAAACAAGACTCGCTTTCAGGCCAGAAGAAGTCCTGCTGGGTAGTGAAATCGGGGAACACAACGAACAGAACAGTTTTTACGCCACTATCAAGGGAATCACTGCCGGTGGATTCCACGCCAGAGTAACCCTTGAATACGGAGACATGGAAATATTCGCCCTTGTACCCCGTAAAATGATCGGTAACGGCGAACTTGAACCGGGCCTGCCCATCAAGGTGGCTATTCCTGAGCAGAGTCTGCATCTGTTTTAATTACAGATACTCAAACTTGAATCATATCCGATTCAACAGAGTCTCCGCCTCTGCCCTTTCTGGAAAATAGTCTTTGTTTTTCAAAAGTTTGACAAGTATACCTTTGGCATCATCGTTCTCTCCCTCATGATTAATGACCATGGCTTTGTGATACAGTGCCGCTGGAAATCCCGGAAGAATCTGAAGAGCAGAATTCAGCACATGCAATGCCTGCTTATATTCGCCATTCAGGTAAAGCACAAAACCGAGCGTATCAAGTGCTTCCGGACTCTTGCTGCCGGCAGCCTCACGGGCCAGCTTCAAAGCTTCTGCCATGTATTCGTCATTATCCGAAAACCTTGTAGCCAAAAGATAGGCAAGGTTATTTTCCGCCAACTGAAATCCGGGATGCTGCTGCAGAAGCTTTGAATAAACCTCACGCGATTTTTCATACTCCCCGGACTTCTCGTATAAAAGTGCCAAAATAAACTTCGGACCGGGACTTTGGCTGTCTTTCTTTTCCTCTTCCTTGAATTTTGCAATTCCGGCTTGGAGTTTCTTATCGGCAACATACAAATCACCGATCCGCAGGTAAGGAAGCATCCATTCCGGTGCAAGTGCCACAGCCTTGAAAAAATTGGTTTCAGCTTTTTCAAAACGTCCCCAGTCTGCGTAAACCCGTCCCAGCAACTCATAGATACGCGGATTATCGGGTAACCTGACCAACAATTTTTCGCAAAATTTTATTGCTCTGGTATATCTTTTCCGGACGCAGAGAACATCAACCTTCCCCTTAATCGCAGCAAAGGAATCAGGTAAAATCTTCATGGCTTCGTTGTAATGCTTTTCAGCAAGGGAATACTTGCCTTCAGCACGGGCAAGTTCGGCCATTTTCATCGGCCCCACCGGGGAATCAGGAAACTTTTTTGATAGTTCATAAAAAGTGCGGTTAGCCAGGCTCCTCTCACCCTTGAGGGCATAGACATCGCCGATAGAGGCCATAATCCCAATGTCGTCAGGACGCTTTTCCCCTAAGCGCTGCAGTTCAAGTATTGCCTGATGCCAATCCTTGCTGTCGAGATAGGTATTGATCAACAACTCTCTTGCCGGAGCATAGCCGGGCTCAAGAGAAATTGCTTCCTTGAGATTATCAATGGCGATACTTGTTTCACCATTAATCAGATGCGCCCGGGCCAGCAATACATATGAGGAAGCACTCTCGGGGTTATCCCTGACCACCTGCCGGAATTCTGATACAGCAAGATGACCGCGCCCCTCAAAAAGGTAAATCCGCCCCCTGAGGTTGTGAGCTTCGGTATCATCAGGGTTGAGTTCAATAATCTTGTCCAGCTGCTCAAGAGCCTTACCCGGATCATTCATATCCAAAAACATTGTGGTCAACTGCTTGCGGTAAACAACAGGATCGGAGCTCTCGGCACCTTCAGGATCAAGGGCTACGCCATCCTCAAAAATCTTCACCGCCTCACCCTGCCGCCCCTGCGACATATAAAGACCGGCAAGGGCCGTCCTGATGGGCAGAGAAGTTTGATCTAAGGTCAAGCCTTCCTTAAGAATATTCTCCATCTCTAAAAATCGTTTCTGAGAATTAAGAATCCTTGAATAAATTACCCTGAACTCCGCTTTATCAGGATGGTTGCGCACGACCCCGGCCAGCAATTCAGAAGCCTTGCCGACGTTTCCAGATGCAGAATAGAACTCAGCTGCGAAAACATCAGTCCGGGCATCACCTCCCCCTGCCTCCAAAAGTTTTTCCACATATTTAACGGCGTTGTCATTTTGATTGCTGTTACGATAAAAAGTTACCGTTTTCATCAGCAAGGAAGTGTCATGGGGAATACTGCTTATCCCTTCCAGCAGTGCATTCTCTGCCTCGTACATCTTACCCTGACGTGAGTAGACACTATTCAGGGCAAGATACACATCCGGGTTGCCCGGATCTCCATTCAGGGCAATTTCAAGCATCTTTTCGGCTTCGGATAATTTTTTATTCTCAGCCAGAACGGAAGCAAGTACCAGCCGGGCTTCAATATTTGTTGAATCCTGATTCAAGGCCTCACGGGCCATGTCCCCGGCATTATCGTATTCATGGGCCAGCAGATAAAGCTTGCTAAGCTCAACCTTGGCATCGACCAACACTGGATCAAGGTCTGCGGCATACTTGAAATTGACAAAAGCTCCCTGAAAATTACTCTTTTCAAGATAAATTCTACCCAGCAATAAACGGCATGGAGCACACTCAGGGTCAAGGGAAAGAGCATTTTTAATCTCAAGACCGGCTTCTGTATTCATCTTTTTACTGTAGTAGTCCAACGCCTTCTGGTAAAAATCATCCCGTCTTTTTTCACATCCGCCAAACAGACAGACGGTTACAATAATCAGCACCAGCGCAACACTATTCTTTCGCATTGATTTCCCCGCGTTTGTTGATTCAATACAGAAACATTATTCAGGAAGCTAAGGCTTAAGCTTTATTGAAAAACTCTTGATAAAATTATCAAAACTAACGCGCTCAGGAACAAACAGCGCTGAATGCAAATACATATTTCCGGCAAAATACAAGCTCAAAACACAAGCCATGATGAAAATATGCAAAGATCTTCCAACTGGATTCCCATAATATCCAGGCCGTGAGTTGGCGCGCTGTTCAGGCTTTCGACCGCCGACCAGATTCAGCAGCAGACTGCATGCGGCCATCAGGCCGATTGAAAGCAAATAAATAACTATGCCCGAAGCATCGTGGAAAAAATTTTCCGCCGTTTCCACTGAAACATTACGGGCCAGATAACCGACAATGGCAATACGCAACGCGTTGGTAAAAATCGCAGTTGGCACAGTTGAAAGGAGAACCAGTATCCTCTGCCATGTTCGGGTATTAAACCAGCAGCCCATCAGTATCCCGAGCAGAACAGTCGGAAAAACATAACGCAGCCCGCTGCAGGCATCCACAACATGTAGTTGGATCAACCCGAGATCAATAACATTGCCCTCTCTGAATACCGGAATATCAATGAACTGCATTATGCGAACGGAAATATCTGATGAGATAAGGCGTAATTTAAAAGTCAAAATACGGTTGATAAACAGCGGCGGCGGAACAGCAAAAGCCAGCACTAGAAGCGGAAAGAAAAAAGCTTTCATGGAACGCCAGCCGTAGATAAAAAGAACCAACGCCACAAAGCAAAGCCACATGGATACAAAAACAAGAGCATCAACAGCCGAGGCTTTGCCCATGAAAAAAAAGATTCCGGTCAGCAGCAGGACGACATAAGCCGATCCGGTTGACGGGGTTATTACTTTCGGCAACAAATCCCTCCTCTGCCACGCCAGGAGAAGGGCAAGGGGAACTACCAGCCAGCAATAGGAAGAATCACCGGTATTCCACCGTCTCACCAGGGGCATAAAGGAATCCCA
Organism: Maridesulfovibrio sp.; assembly: GCF_963678865.1. Taxonomy (NCBI): domain Bacteria; kingdom Pseudomonadati; phylum Thermodesulfobacteriota; class Desulfovibrionia; order Desulfovibrionales; family Desulfovibrionaceae; genus Maridesulfovibrio; species Maridesulfovibrio sp. The sequence continues at coordinate 994,978 of NZ_OY787459.1, forward strand.
ATAGAGCACAATCCATGCTGCCACAACCGAAACAAAAGAAAAAAAAGCTGCCACGTATAACACTCCCCGAAGCAATAATTCCCGCAAATAAAAACAGCGGAACGAACTAACGAGTAACAGAAAAACGCCTGATCAGAAACATCAAACCTGCTGGAATAAAAAACTTAGTGCAATGAGCCCCGGTTCTGCCGGGGGGAGGGACTGCATTAACAACAACCGCATTATCGCGCCCAATCTAAAGTCTGCGTATCTTATTATAAAACAACAAACTCAGTGTAATTTTTCCAGATAAACGACCGCAAACTTTCAAATTTGAACTGCAAAAACAGGTGCAAAGCCACCCCCGCAACAATTCTTCTGAACATTGTAACATTGCAGTAACAACGTAGTCTGAATTGAGAGTAATTCTTGCGCACCGTAATGATTCAAAGACCATAATACGGATAAATTGAATACTGTTACCTGTCGGGGACACTAATTATGCTGCAATTATTGAAAAAAAAAGCTTCCAGTTTCGCTGAATCACACCAAGACAAGCTAAATATCTTCGAGGGACCGGGAATCGGCAGCCTCATCCAGAATGTAGGCCTGCTTAATATATTATACTTTGCAATTCAGGACTTTCCCACCCTCTCAGCCATGTACGGTCCGGAATGGGCGGAACAACTCGAGGCTGAAATACGGTCAGCTATTCAAGAAGAAGGTAAAAAACTTCTGAAGCATGATGATTTTCATATCTTCTCATTTAATGCCGGAGAATTTTTCCTTCTGGATCCAACCGAAACCATAAGCAATTTTTCGTTGCAGGAACTGGCATATCAATTAAAAGTCAAGATTGAAAACCGCATCAAAAGCGACCAGATAAGCCGAACCGGAAATAGCATAACCATTAATAGCGGCCATTCCTCATTTAAAGCTGAACATTCAAATGACAAACTGTGGTCCAATTTTCTTTCAGCCATTGGTACAGCACGCCTTGAGGCACAAAAAAACGTCGATATTTCAAAACTTGAATTAAGCAACGAATTTAACGACATTATCATCGGTTCAAATGTCCGCAGCCACTACCAGCCAATTGTAAATTTAAACGATAAATCAATACACGGTTGGGAAGCGCTGGCAAGAGGTCCGCAAAAATCTCCCTTCCGTTCACCGCTGACTCTTTTTGATATGGCGGAAAAACTGGGGAAATTGTTCCAGCTGGAAAAACTCTGCCGCGAAGCCGCAATCAGGGCTTTCGGTAACCACAGCCCCCAGCATAAACTCTTCCTGAATATTCACCCCAGAACAATTGTCGACCCCAACTTCACCACCGGGGAGACCAAACGCCTCTTGGATAAATGGGGCCTGAAACCCGGCAACATCGTTTTTGAGATTACAGAAAGACATAGCGTGAAAGACTTTAAAACCTTCCGCAAAACCTTGGACCATTACCGCAATCAGGGATATCTCGTTGCCATTGACGATGCGGGAACCGGCTATTCCGGCCTTACTTCCATTGCCGAAATCAAGCCGGACTACATCAAACTGGACAAGTCATTTGTCGACAACATTGAAACCAATCAGGTCAACCGGGCCTTGATCGACACCTTCACAGATTTTGCCGAAAAAATCGGCGGCAAGCTGATCGTGGAAGGCATTGAAACTCAAGAACAGGCCATTACGGTCACCGACATGGGCGTCCATCTGGGACAGGGATTTTTCTTTGCCAAACCGCAACAGGAAAAACCGCAACTCAGTGAAAAAGCACTGACCCTGCGCCGGACATCGGACAGACTTTCAAACGTAACCACCTATGGCATCCCGGTAAAAAATCTGGTCAACAAAGTTGAATTTGTGGAATCAGACACTCCGGTACCCATGGTTCAGCAGCTGTTTAAAGAATCCAATGCCAGAAACAGCATTGTGGTTATCAAAAATAATTATCCTTGCGGACTGGTCATGGAATACAACCTCAACAAACACCTTTCCGGCAAGTACGGGGTAGCCCTCTACTCCAACAAGCCGATATCCTCGGTGATGGATGACGGCCCTCTCATTGTGGATCTCGAAACCACGGTAGAAAAAGTATCCCAGCAGGCCATGGCCCGGTCCAGAAAGAAAGCATATGATGATGTTATCGTTACACGGAAAAGCCAGCTCATGGGTACGGTTTCAGTGCAGCGTCTGCTGGACACACTGGCCCACGTTCAGGTTGAAATGGCCAAAGGAACCAACCCCCTCAGCGGATTGCCCGGCAACCTTGACATTGAAAAAGAGATTGGACGCCGTATGAAGGCAAGCGAGAGATACAGCATTATCTACGCAGATCTCGACAACTTCAAAGTCTATAACGACACTTACGGATTTAAAAACGGAGACAAGATCATTCTCCAGATCAGCAAAATTATCTCATGGGCAACCAAAAAACATGGAACAAATGGAGATTTTGTGGGACACATAGGCGGAGACGATTTCGTAATGGTTACCAACACCACAAAAGCTGAACGCATATGCAAATCAGTAACCCGCATTTTTAAAAGACTGGTCAAACAGAACTACAATGAACACGATGCCGGAAACGGCTGGATGGAAGGAAAAGGTCGTGATGGACATGTCTCCAGATTCCCGCTCGTATCAGTTTCGCTGGCAATCCTCGACTGCGAACCGGACCAGAATCTCATGGAGATCGGCGAACAGGCCGCATCGCTGAAAAAATGGGCTAAATCCATAGAAGGAAACTGCTGGGTACGGGAAAGAAGACGGAGATAGAATTTAAGACACTCTCCGACATTCAGCTATAAAAATTGAGCATCAGGCGGCAACATGATCACAATAAATTCTCATCGAAAATCTGCTTAATGCGATAGCGCAGGTTGGTAAATCGTTTACCTGCGGTCACGTTATTCAGTCCTATTGAAAAAGCCCGCTTGCTACCGATAAGAACAGCCAGTTTGCGGGCCCTTGTAAGCCCGGTATAAAGCAGATTGCGCTGCAACAACAAATAATGCTGGGAAACAATCGGCATGACCACTGCCGGATATTCGCTGCCCTGTGATTTATGCACGCTGACCGCATATGCAAGGGTCAACTCATCCAGCTCTGAAAGCTCATAGTGGACAATATTGCCATCAAATTCGGCTGTGAGTTCATTTTCCTCGGAATTAATATACATGACCCGGCCAAGATCACCGTTAAAAACTTCTTTTTCGTAGTTGTTGCGTAACTGTAAAATACGGTCACCTACTCGATATTCCACAAAACCGCGTTTCAACCCTTTTCCGTTTCCGGGATTAAGGCGCTCCTGCAGCAATGCGTTCAGCTTCTGGGTACCCACATCGCCCTTATGCATAGGGGTCAGCACCTGTACATCGGTCATTGGATCAAGGCCGTAACGCTCTGGAATCCTCTCGCAGACAGTCTGGGCTATCATTTCCTGCACCTTCTGCGGAGATTCCTGCGGAATCCAGAAAAAATCGGCCTCCGGTGCTTCTGCCGGATGCCCTAAAGGAAACTCACCGTCATTAATACGGTGAGCATTGACTACGATATAGCTTTCCTGTGCCTGCCGGAAAATATGATTCAGTACGGCACTCGGCACCTGTCCGCTCTGCAAAAGATCAGAAAGCACGTTCCCCGGACCGACAGATGGGAGCTGGTTCACATCACCCACAAAGATAACCCGGCAGGTTAAAGGAACCGCCCGCAGCACAGCAAGGCAAAGCTGGGCATCAAGCATGGAAGCTTCATCCACAACCAGCACATCAGCCTTGAGCTTCTGGTCCTCATTGTAATAAAATCCGCCGTCTTCCGGGGTAAACTGCAACATACGGTGGATGGTGGAGGCCTGACGCCCGGTTGCCTCGGAAAGCCGCTTGGCAGCGCGTCCGGTGGGAGCAGCAAGCTTGATTTTAAGCCCCAGCTCTTTCAAGGTCATAACCACGGCACGGGTGATGGTGGTCTTACCTGTACCCGGCCCCCCCGTGATGATAAAAAATTTATTTACACACGCCTCCAAGACAGCCTCACGCTGTTCATCTGAAAGCTCGAAACCAAGCTCCGCTTCAACTTCCGGTAGGGCTTTCTCCACCTTTTCCCGGCTGACCGGTGACGGATGGCTGACCAACCCATGCAGCCTTTTGCAGATCTCCCGCTCAAAACGGTAAAAATGCATCAGGAAAACAGCCTCGTCGATGTCCTGCTCCGGCAGGTTTTCCACCCGGACCCGTTTGCGTTCTTCAAGGGAAAGGATGCCCTCACTGATCAGCTCCAGATCAACCCCGCCGAGCATCTTGGCAACATCCTCGATGAGCTTGGCTTTCGGGGAAAACATATGTCCGCCCCGCTCACTCATAGAAAACAATGAATAAATAATGGCCGCTTCAATACGTTGCGGAGAATCCGGCGCGAAACCGAGTTTCAATGCCATTGTGTCAGCTGTTTTAAAACCGATACCCCGGATCTCATAAGCCAGCTCGTAAGGATTTTCACTTATCCTGCTGACAGATTGCGCACCATAAAGATTAAAAATTTTGGCAGCGTAAGTGGGAGGAACATCATGTGTGTGCAGGAAAAGGATAAGATTCTTTATCTCGCGCTGGGATGACCACGACTCTTTGATATCTTCAAGCTTCTTCTTGGAAATACCTTTGATCTTGAGCAGTTTTTCCGGTTCATCGTCAAGAATATCCAGCACGTCAATGCCGAAAGTCTTAACCATATCAGTAGCAATAGCTTCGCCGATGCCCTTAATGGAAGATGATTTCAAAAACCGGATAACTCCGGCCTCGGTCGCAGGCCGGACCCTTTCATAAAAATCGGCCTCAAACTGACGGCCGAACTTTGGATGCTGTTTCCAGCGCCCGTGGAGTTCTACCGATTCTCCGGGTGTAAGAGAGCCCAGAACTCCCACAACCGTAATCTGCGAAGGCTCGTCCTTGGATGAGACACGGGCTACAATATAGCCGTTCTCTTCATTGTGATAAACAACTGTCCGGACTTCACCAGTAAGCGTATCTGACATTTTGCCTTCGGCGACCCTGCGGGGCTTCATTTTGATGCGCTACGCGCTATTTGATTAAATTATTTTGCCTCCGGCGGCTTAAACCCTTTTCCAAAAGGATTTAAGAATCCCAAAACGTTTTGATAGTTTTGATCTACTGGAATTCAGGAAGGCATACCTTGTTATACTCAACTACAACTTCTGGCGATATTCCAATGACTGCCGGAGAGTTTCTTTATCTGTATACTTAACTTCCGATCCGATGGGGATGCCCTGCGCAAGACGGGAAAGCTCGATTCCGGGAAATTTATTTTCAACCATATTTTTAATATAGGAAGCAGTGGCTTCAGCGTCTACAGTGGCACCCAGTGCAAGAATAAGTTCCTTGACCTCTCCCTTTGCAAGGCGCTCCTCAAGTTTCTGGAACTCCAACTGCTGCGGAGTCACCCCGTCAAGCGGAGAAAGCAGGCCGCCAAGCACGAGGTAGTAACCTCGGTACAGTCCCATCTCCTCAATTGCCAGCAAGGAATCCCATTCCGAAACAAGACAGAGCTTATCGTGCTCCCGCTTGGGATCGGAACAGATCTTACAGGGGCAGGTATCGGTAATGCTTGCGCACTGCTCACAGATGCAAAGCTTCTCACGCAGATCAATCACGCTCTGCCCGATGCCCGTAACTTTCTCTCTGGGCATCTTCAACATAGTCAACGCAATACGAAGTGCGGATTTGGGACCAAGACCGGGAAGTTTCGCCAATTCCTGCGCGACTACCCTTAACGGCTCAGGTAAATTTTCCATTTAGAAGCCTCCGGCGGCTCTCCGAGGGTCAAAAAAACCTTTTACAAAAAGGTTCTCTGGACTCTCCTAAAACTTTTAGTAAGCTTCGCATCTGTTAACAACAGAACCGTCTAAGCTCAAAAATCGTTCCACATAAAATATCACTATGGGGAAAAATATTTACAAAAAAACACCCCAAAAACCAGCTCTCCCGGCGACGAAGCCCTATCAAAAAATTTTGAAAGGATGGGGTCTGGGGAAGGGAAACTTTTGGAAAAGTTTCCCTTCCCCTGCCGCCGGAGGCATCAAATAATTTAGAACATGCCGGGAATGTTCATACCACCAGTAATGGCAGACATTTCTGATTCCATCATGGCTTTTGCTTTTTTGTTGGCATCGTTGACTGCAGCAAGTACGAGATCCTGAATCATTTCAACATCACCGGACTCAACGATAGTGGGGTCAATTTTGATTTCAAGCACTTCAGAAGAGCCATTAACTTTCACGTTGACCATTCCGCCACCGGCAGAGCTTTCCACTTCACGGGTCTTGAGATCATCCTGCAGAGCGGTCATTTTGCGCTGCATAATCTGAGCCTGACGTACGAGATCGTTCATACCTTTCATTATATTACTCCTTGAGATAATTGACTTGTTTACAACAATGAACCGCCGGAAAAATCCCGTCGGTCCGGTTAAATATCTTTGCGCGGATCAATGGAAATAATACTTGCCCCGAAAGACTCAATCACCCTTTTTACATCCGGGTGAGCTTCCACTTCATCACGAATTTCCTGCCTGCTTTTACGTTTGCCCTTCTGGCTGATCTGGATTTCCAGCTCAGTTTCAGGGCCGAAATACTCGGAAACCAATCGTTCGACAACCCCACGTGAGTCACGTCCGGCCACCTGACCATGATGAAACGGATTGGCACAGGTCAGGACAAGCTTACCGTCTATCAACTCACCCTTACATTTGCTCAGGCCGGAAATGGAACCATTCCCGCTATCGGACACGTACTTCAAAAAGCCATCAAAATCACGCGGACCGCTGACAGATGCAGGGAATGACGGCTTGGCAGAAGCAGGTTCAGGAACCGGCTCCAATTGCAAATGAGGTTCCGCTGCCGTATTTTTGGGTTCAGGTACGGGTGGATTAATATCTGTATCGAGCTGTAAATCTGCCGCGTCAGGGAGGGAGGAATCCTCAGCTCCCATATCGTTTGCAGAACGATTACCGGCCGGAGAACCGGACTCTGTACGTCCCATGGGGCGACCATTCACGGCCCCCATTCCCTGCGGCTGCATACCCTGATTCTGCATAGACTGATTTTGAGGCGGAACCTGATGCGGCTGCATACCCTGCTGAGCTCCGGCCTGCCACGGCGGAGTCTGTCCGCCTGTTTGTCCGCTGGTCTGATGTCCACCGCCTGAGAGACCCGTAGCGGGCTGACTTGGAGGAGGAGTCTGATTTAGTGATTGCGGTGCTTGTTGCGGACTTGGAGCAGCAGAAGCGAGCGCACCGGCCCGTTCCATGGAAATAAGGTCACTCAGACTGGCCATGTTGAGCAGCAGCAGCTCCAAAGCCATAGCCGGTTCAAGACTGGTCATAACTTTACGCTGTCCGTCAACGGTCATCTGCCAACAGGCATGGATAAAGGAACGGTCAAAAGTCTGAGCCCATTTCATGAACTCGGCAGCTTCCTCAGAAGATAATCCAAGCAAAGGCACAGCCCGCTCACCGGACTGGTTAAGCAAAAACATGTTTCGCCAGCAATTGCCCAGTTCACGGATAAAGAAACCAAGATCAAGTCCGCGCCCGAGAACCTGCTGCACAGTCTCACCCACTGAAACCAGATCACGCACATGAATCGCCTGCATTAACGAGAAAAAAACATCCCGCCCGGCAAGACCGAGAATGGAGCGAACATCTTCTTCCAGCAGTTTCTCACTGCCGAGAGCCAGCACCTGCCCCAGCAAAGACATGGAATCACGCACACTGCCCGCGCCGCGTTTGGCAATAAGATCAATTGCGCCCTGCTCAAAATCAATCTTTTCCATATTCAGAATATTGGAAAGATGGGCGGTAAGCTCATCATTGGTTAGCATCTTAAAGGCATAATGCTGGCAACGGCTGATAATGGTGGCCGGAAACTTGTGAGTTTCCGTTGTCGCCATGATAAAAGTCGCATGCGGCGGCGGCTCTTCAAGAGTTTTAAGCAGAGCGTTGAAGGCCTGCACTGTAAGCATATGCGCTTCATCTATAATAAAAACCTTGTACCGGAATTCAATCGGCGCATAGCCGATATCTTCCTTGAGTCGGCGGGCGTCATCAACTTTACCGTGTGATGCGGCGTCAATCTCGACCACATCAACACCCACGCCGGCAGTAATCTGACGGCAGTTGTCACAAACGTTGCAAGGTTCGGCGGTCGGTGCATTTTTACAATTGAGCGCCTTGGCAAAAATTCTGGCAATGGTAGTCTTGCCGACCCCGCGTGTGCCGCTGAAAAGATATGCGGGTGCAACCTTATCCTGAGCCGCTGCACGGGAAAGGATTGTTTTGACTGCTTCCTGTCCTGCGACTTCAGCAAAAGTCTGCGGACGGTATTTTGCTGTCAGATTCGATGTACTCATAATAATTAAGATGCCTTCGGCGACCCTGCCGGGAACCTTAAACCTTTTTTGATTCGCAAGGTTTAAGAATCCAAAAAACTTTTATTAAGCTTCGCTGCTGTTAGCAACGAATCCCACATACAATCATACGCGGGGAAAAAAATACAAATAATACCCCGTTCTAAATAACCTGCGGCGAAACCTTATCAAAAGGTTTTGAAAAGATGGGGTTTGGGGAAGGAAAACTTTTGCAAAAGTTTTCCTTCCCCAGCCGCCGGAGGCATCAAATAATTAAATTTCGTAGTAATCCAGCCAGCCTTTGTACTTGTCATTTCCGCCTTTAACAGCGTTGAAGTACTCTTTCTGGAGGATGGTACCGATAGGACCGCGCTTGCCTTCACCTATTACGCGGTTATCCACTTCACAGATGGGGGTAACTTCAGCGGCAGTGCCACAGAAGAAAGCCTCGTCAGCAATATAAAGTTCATCGCGGGTGAAGAGCTGCTCTACCACTTCGTAACCGAGATCGCGGGCAACCTTCATCAGGCTGGCACGGGTGATACCCGGAAGTACTGAAGTAAGCGGGGTTGTCTTGATCAGATTATCTTTTACGATAAAAATATTCTCGCCGGTAGCCTCGGAAACAAAACCTGCGGTATCAAGCATGAGCGCTTCGTCGTAACCGTCTTTCACAGCCTCAACCTTGGCAAGGATGGAGTTTACGTAGTTACCGCAAGCCTTGGACTTGGTCATCATTGCGTTTACATGATGACGGTTGAACGAAGAGGTCTTTACACGGATGCCTTTTTCAAGGGCTTCTTCTCCAAGATAGGCACCCCACGGCCATGTTGCAATGCAGACACGGATGGGGTTGGAGCCGGGATGTACACCCATGACACCGTCACCGATGAAAACCAGCGGGCGGATGTAACCTTCCTTCAGACCGTTCACCTTGAGGGTTTCAAGAATTGCATCATGAATTTCTTCAACAGTGAAAGGAATAGTCAGACCGAGAATCTTTGCGGAATCAAAAAGACGAACCACATGTTCACGCAGTCTGAAAACAGCGGATTTGCCGTCCACAGTGGCGTATGCACGAATACCTTCGAAAACACCGGCACCGTAGTGCAGAGTGTGGGTCAGCACATGAACCTGTGCATCGTCCCAGTTAACCATTTCTCCGTCAAACCAGATTTTTTCTGCTTTTTGAACCATTAAGTCCCCCTAATTTTCTTCTATAAATATAAGCAGCGCAGGAGCATGATGACCTCGCTTAATTGCAACGCATAACAACAGAATGAATGAAGCTAAAAAAAAGAGGGTCCGAGGTCAAGAAGGAACGGGAATATCAAGGTCATGAAATAGCAGAAATCATTCACAGGGAAACACGAAATGGACGGAAGCCAACAAGCTCCCGCCCTATATATGGTACATCACCGGCAAAAATCAGACGCTGACAACGGAGTTTTCACAATCTCCGTAAGGAGTCGTTTCAGTACGGTCAGGTTCGCTATCGTTAAACCATTTGCTGCCGGCCAGATAACGGAACTGATAATCGCGCCCGGTTTCAAGATCCACGGTAACAGTATATTTACCGCTTTTCAGTTTTTTCATGGGAATGGCATTTTCATCCCAATCATTAAAATCGCCGACCAGATAGATTGCTTCGCCGTTTTCTACCTGAGTCTTTTCCACTTCAAATTTAACCTTGCAGACAGGTTTGGTTTTCAAAAACTTCTTGGAAAGAGCCACATGGTCCTCCTGATGATTTAAATTTCAGAAACGTCAGTGATAAAATTTTTCTATTAACAATTAATCGCGATTTTTTTTTAATGTCAACATAGTCGAAAAAAAATACATGCAACCGTCACTATAAGTAAGGGAAACGATATTCAGTAAAATTGAATTTTATCCGATGTATACTCATAATAAACGAATTTTTTATAAATTTATAACTCATTATACAAAAACAAACCAACGATCTTACAAACAGGTAATACACCGATCACACGAATAATAATTTTGACAGCAAGAGTCGCCACGGGTAAGTATAAGCCTCAAGTTTATAATTATTTAGGAGTAACGACCATGGACAAATTTCCGAGAGTTCACCGGCTGCCCCCCTATGTGTTTGCCAAGGTGAACGAACTGAAAATGCAGATGCGCCACGAAGGTGAGGACATCATCGACCTTGGCATGGGGAACCCAGATATCCCCACCCCTCAACACATTGTAGACAAACTCGTTGAAGCGGCGAACAAACCCGCCAACCATCGCTACAGCGCGTCAAGGGGAATCAAGGGCCTTCGCAGGGAAATGGCGCTTTGGTATAAAAGAAGATATGGCGTTGAACTGGACTATGATCAGGAAGTGGTCGTTACCATGGGCGCCAAAGAGGGGCTGGCGCACCTGGCGTTGGTTATGCTTTCACCCGGTGACGTTGTGTTCGCGCCGGATCCGTCTTACCCTATCCATCCTTACGCAAGTATCATTGCCGGAGCGGATGTAAGACGTGTTCCCATCGGTGCAGACAGGGATTTCTTTGAAGACCTTGAACTGGCAATGCGCCAGACATGGCCAAAGCCAAAACTTCTGATTATCAACTACCCGCACAACCCCACCGGGGTTACTGCGGAAATTCCGTTCTTTGAAAAGATCGTTGATTTCGCCAAAGAAAACGACCTGCTGGTCATTCACGACCTCGCCTATGCCGACTTCACTTTTGACGGCTACGAAGCACCTAGCTTCCTGCAGGCACGGGGTGCGAAAGATGTGGGAGTTGAATTCTTCTCACTGTCCAAAAGCTACTCCATGCCCGGCTGGCGCGTAGGCTTTTGTTGCGGTAACCGTGAAATGGTTCAGGCTCTGACCCGGATCAAAAGCTATCTTGATTACGGACTTTTCCAGCCGATCCAGATTGCGGCCTGCCATGCCCTTTCCGGACCGCAGGAATGCGTGCGGGAAATAATGGACATCTATCAGGACCGTCGCGATGCTCTTTGCGAAGGGCTGCAGCGCATCGGCTGGGATGTCACTCCGCCCAAAGCCACCCAGTTCATATGGGCACCGATCCCTGAACAATTCAAGGACCTCGGATCAGTGGAATTCTCCAAGCTGCTGCTGCGGGAATGCAAAGTCGCGGTAGCACCGGGACTTGGTTTCGGGCATTACGGAGATGACCATGTTCGAATGGCCCTTGTTGAAAACAGACAGAGAATCAATCAGGCCGTACGCGGCATGAAAGATCTCTTCACAAAAGGCTAAAAGATTACTATTCAAATTTCTAACAGGCTGCGGTATAACGCAGCCTGTTAGTTATTTTGAACCCCGTGAAATGAATTAAGAGGTTTTAATGCAGACTGTAAAGCTTGCCATCGCCGGATTCGGCACCGTCGGAACCGGACTCGCCCGGATTTTGGAAGAAAACGAAGATGTAATCCTTGCCCGCTGCGGCAAAAAATTTGAGATTGCATCCATTCTGGTCCGTGACGTGAACAAAAAAAGGGATTTCCTGCCCGGCCCGGGAGTAACTTTCACCGCCGACCCTGATGAATTCACATCCAGCCCGGATGTGGACATTGTGGTAGAACTTATGGGCGGAACTTCTCTAGCCAAAGAAATCGTCATAAAAGCCCTTGAAGCCGGCAAGCATGTAGTCACTGCCAACAAACATCTACTGGCTGAACACGGCATTGAGCTTTTCGAAATAGCTGCCCGGAATAAAGTCGGCCTGTATTACGAATCAAGCGTTGCCGGCGGCATTCCCATCATCCAGTCCATCAAGGAATCTCTGGCTGGAAACCGCATTAAATCCATTGTCGGCATTCTCAACGGAACCGCCAACTATATTCTTTCCGAAATGTCCACCAATGGGCTGGAATTTGACACCGCACTGGAACAGGCCACAGAACTCGGCTACGCCGAAGCTGATCCCACTTTTGATATTGAAGGTATCGACGCCGCACACAAAGTCTGCGTACTGGCACGTATTGCCTACGGTAAGGACTACCCTCTGGCCGAACTGCCCATAGAAGGCATCACCAAAGTCGAAGGTCAGGATATCCGCTTTGCCCGTGAATTCGGTTACCGTATCAAGCTGCTCGGTCAGGTCCGCGACGTAGGCGGCAAGCTTGAAGCCGGAGTATTCCCCGCATTGGTCAGATACACGATGCTGCTGGCCCGTGTCGGCGGTAACTACAATGCAGTGCGCGTCGAAGGCAATGCAGTGGGTCCCGCATTTTTCCACGGTCAGGGCGCAGGATCGCTGCCCACCGGAAGCGCAGTTCTGGCTGACATTATGGCCCTTGCCAAAACAGACCAGCCGGATAACACCGGATTCTGCAACGCTCCCATTGAAAAAGCCGAAATTCTCCCCCCGGAACTTAGTACCTCGGAATACTATTTCCGCTTCACTGTTCAGGATAAGGCAGGCGTCATGGCCGCGCTTTCAAAATGCCTTGCCGAACACAATATTTCCATTGCGCAGGCTGTTCAGAAAGGCTCGCCCGAAGACAGGGATATACCAGTGGTATTCACCACCCATAAGGCCAGCGCCAAGGACGTTAATGCTGCTATTGCCGAAATCGACAAGATGCCCTTCATCACCAGACCGACCATGTCCATGCGCATTTTAAAAGGATAACCTTTACATATGAAACTTCTTTTTCTCATTGCAGACGGAATGGGCGGTTGGCCCATTGAAGAACTTGGCAACAAAACAACCCTCGCAGCAGCGAAGACACCAAATATGGACATGCTTGCCGGAAAGGGTTTGATCGGCACCTGCCGCACCGTACCCAAAGGCATGGCTCCCGGTTCCGACGTTGCCAACATGTCCCTGCTGGGATTTGATCCCGCCACCTACCATACAGGACGCGGTCCCATTGAAGCCGCAGCGCAGGGCCTCAAGCTTGAACCTGATGATCTGGTCTGGCGCATGAACCTGGTTAATATTTCCGAATTTGCTGAAAACGGTACCATGTTCGACTATTCTTCCGGCCATATCGGTACGGAACAATCGGTACCGCTGGTGGAAAAGCTTCAGGCTGAACTCGGCAATGACGAGTTCACCTTTTACCCCGGCATCCAGTACCGCCACCTGCTCGTGCAGAAAGGCGGAGCCAAGGAAATGGAAGCGGGACTTAACATTCGTCCGCCCCATGACCTGACAGATAAGCCCATTGACGAAGATGTGCGCGAATTTGCAAAAAGCCCGCGTCTGGACAAACTGGTACGTGACGCAGTAGAAGTGCTCTCAGGAAACGGTACTAAGGCTGTATCCATCTGGCCTTGGGGTCAAGGACGCCCGCTGAATCTGCCTCCTTTTGAAGAAAAATTCGGCATGAAAGGCGCTGTTATTTCCGCAGTTGACTTGATCAAAGGACTGGGCAACGCATCAGGCATGGAAGTGATTGATGTTGAAGGTGCCACCGGACTGGTCGATACAAACTACGAAGGAAAAGTTGAAGCGGCCCTGAAATTTCTGGAGCATGGCGATTTCGTATACGTACACCTTGAAGGACCGGATGAATCCGGGCACATGGGTAGTGTAGAAGACAAGATCAAATCCATAGAACATTTTGATTCCCGCATTTTGGCTCCGCTGTTGGAAAAATTCCCTCTTGATAAAGCCAACTACGTAGTCACCTGTGACCACTACACCCCGATAGAAACCAGAACCCACGATGAAACCCCGGTTCCATTCATAATGACTTCTCCACGCCTGATTCCTTCAGGGGAGACCTCATTCACGGAAGAAACCGCTGACCGCGCAGGTATAATCATCCCCGACGGACATGATTTCATGCAGTGGGTGTTAAATAAAACAAAATAACCATGAAAAACCAATTTCCAACTCCGCATTCATGGCTGGAGCACAGTGTTTCCTATGGCGAAACCGATGCCATGGGCGTAGTTTATTACGCAGAATATCTGCACTTTTTTGAACGGTCCCGTTCGCTGTTTATCCGCGAACGGGGCATGAGTTATGCCGAAGTTGAAGAACGCGGAATCTACCTGCCTGTGCGCGAAGCCAACTGCCGTTACCGTGTACCGGCTCAATATGACGACCAGCTTGATATTCAGGTGGGTATCATCGAATGGAAACGAGCTTCAATCAAATTCATCTACGACATCTACAAGGATAACCGTTCAACACTGATCGCATCCGGGTTCACCGAGCACGCCTGCGTCAACAAAGACGGACGGCCTGTACGCGTCCCGGAATGGCTCAGAGAAATATTTTAACCCAAAATGACGCCCTCCACCTCTCTCCAACAACGTTGGCGAAGCCCTGATAAAAGTTTTTGAAGAGTCCAGCGAAACTTTTTTTAAAAGTTTCACTGGCCCTCGGAGAGGCACCCGGCAGGGTCGCCGAAGGCACAATCATGTACTACGACGTTCATACTCACGCATTTCATCCCAAAATTGCTGACAAGGTAATCCAGCAACTGCACGATCATTACGGCATAACCGCAGTAGGTAACGGACATCCGGAAGACCTGCTGAACCGTGCGACCCGTGCAGGTCTGGACCGAGTCATCATTCATACCGCTGCAACCGCCCCGGATCAGGTCATCCCAGCCAACAACTGGTCTATTGAACTGGCAAAATCAGACGAACGCATCGTTACCTTCGGGACCATGCACCCTGATTACGCCGACCCGGAAAAAGAATTCGCAAGGCTGGAACGCAACGGTATCAAGGGTCTGAAATTCCACCCGGACTTTCAAGGCTTCTTCATGGACGACCACAAATTTTACCGCATCATGGAAATGGTGCAGGGCCGCTTTGTATGCATGTTCCATATCGGGGACAGACTGCCGCCTGAAAAGAACCCCTCCTGCCCGCTCAAGCTGAAAAAACTGCTCCAGAACTTTCCTAAGCTGAAAGCCATCGGCGCGCATATGGGCGGGTTGTATCATTGGAAAATGGTTGCTGAAGAACTGGCTGGAATGGATGTATATTTTGATACTTCCAGTTGCCTGCCCTTCATGGATAAGAAAGTGCTTTATGAAATAATCAACAAACACCCACGCGAACGGATTCTGTTCGGAAGCGACTACCCGCTCTTTGATCCGCAAGATTCAATGAAAGAATTGCAGCACGCCCTCAAGCTCAAAGACAGCGAACTGGAGCTGCACATGAGCGCAGTGGAATCTCTGCTTGCCTAATAAACAAAAACGCACAAGACACCCCTTGTGCGTTTTTTATTCTGCCGCATTCCTACCCATAAAATAAACCACCAAATGATGAAAAGGCCTGATCAGGTTGAAATATAACGGACCGGTCCAATGCCTATAATGGACGATTGTAAAGACGTGATAACGATTTAATCCTTCATGTACAGGTTCTGAGACCACGCCGATATATGCACTTAGATGTTTATCCACGGCCTCACCAATCCAGAATCTTTCGGCTTCAAAATCAACAGACTGGAAAAAATCAACCTGCCCTCCGGCCTTGAAGTCGTAGTCAGAAACCTGAAGGCCATGACCAACTAATTCATCATGCTTGAGCCCCAGTAATCCGACCAGAAGCCCCCTTATCTTGTATAAGAATTTCAACCAGCCCGGTTTATAGGAAATCAGGCGGATCAGGAAATCCTCCATATTTCGGTGACTATCAAAAGCCATGCTGTCCATATGATCGGCATTGATAATTAATTTATTGATGGGATCTACGGATTTTACGATTTCTATTGATTGTGCCACAGATGCGCCTCCTTGAATATCCGAACTGAGAATTAGCCGATAAATATATAATTTCTTAAATTAACAGACATATACATCAAATAATTACATAGGCAAATCTAAAAAAGAAAGAGCCGTCTGCGGGCAACCACAGACGGCTCTATCGTACAACTTCGAAAAGTCTTGAAAATACTTTTTAGTTGTGTGTTCTAACCCGCTTGGGGTGACATGCGTTGTTCGCACAAGGAGCAGTGGCAATATCAGTCTCGCCGGCCTTGTTCATCTTCACGTGACAACCACGACAGCTAACGTCGCTCTTCAGAGTGTGGAACGCCTTAAAGTAAGAATGAGGCGCAGCCTTTTGCTTCAGGTTGTCATGACAACCGGCAGAAGCACAGCCCTTGATCTGGGTTTTACCGTCCCAAGTATGGTGACACTTGGCACAGTTAACGTCCTGATGGTCAAAATGGGAGAACTTAACCGGGGTAAACCGGGTCTGATTCAACACTTCAGGGCGTTTGAATTGAAGATTAACGGGAAATCTTACAACCAGCTCTTCGGAAACAACTTCAACCTTTTTGTCGCCGGAGATGCTTGCAATCTCCTCACTGAGATTACTGGTAGCAGTTGAATACACAATAACAAGAACGGCAAAGACCACAGCCGCTCCAACATACAGAAAATTCGTCTTCATTCTATTCCTCCTCATGAAAGTCGTCCTTACCTACTCAAAATCAGGGATTATTTCAATAAAAATACGTAGATGTATATACTCTGCAATGCTTGAGAACAAAAGAACAAGCGACTACACAACATAGATTGAGAAAATTTTCACACAAATCACTTTTATATACAATAAAATATAAGATCACTAAAACAACTGCATTTATCAACTCCAACAAGACACAACACAACTCAATTCATAAAAGTTATATTCAGTAAGCCATGATTTAACTTTTTTTACACTTCAAACTAAAGCATAAAACCGAAATCAATATCGCATTATTTTAATTCAGAATTAAAAAAAACTTCATATTTTTTCTAATATGACACACTACTTTTCTCTATCCTGAGTAACAGACGTTCACAGAGGACAACTTATACCCCGTCTTATATTCAAAACAATAAAAACATCACCGCAATGACCAGCCGAAAATCATTAACCGCTAAAAACACAAATTAAAATTATGTACGACATAAGTAACAACTTTCATTGACTAGTAGCACGAATTGGTCTAAGTTATATTCAACGAAGAACAAAGCCTTGCTTGGGAAACACACCCCTACCTCCTGTGTTTTCCTGTTTTCTAGGGGCGCAGCCTTAAGAAACAACCTCCATCCCCAAGGCAACCTGTTTTTCAATCCCACGGCGACTCGGACATAGCGAAAATTCTGATTCGGATGCGGGCCTGACAGCACCCAATCCATGCAGTCAGGCCCGCAGGGATACAACAAAAAAATGACCGGTGACCATCTGTAAAGACGGCTGCCGGTCATTCCAGTCAGGCAGATAAAATCTAAATATCAAAAGGCTTGATAACCCGGTCAAGCACTCCCTGCACTTTAGATATGGCCACTCCATAATTGGTTACCGGAACTCCGTTCCGCTGACACTCTTTGATGCGGCGCAACATCTCACTGCGATTAAGCATGCATGCTCCGCAATGAATCACCAGCTTGAATCGCTCCAAATCATCCGGGAAGTCATGTCCCGAATACATAACAAAATTTATGTCCTTGCCGGTATACTGACGAATCCAACGAGGAATCTTGACCTTACCGATGTCGTCAGCCACCGGGTGATGGGAACAGGCTTCCCCCATCAGCACGGTATCCCCGTCCTGCAAGGAATCAATCGCTGCCGCACCTTCCACGAGGCTGGCCAAATCCCCTTTGTAACGGGCAAACAAAGTTGAAAATGTGGTCAGGGGAATTTCGTCCGGGACATCCCCAGCTACGCTCATGACGACCTGAGAATCTGTTATGACCAACGCCGGATCACGCTTCATCGACATCAATGTTTCTTCAATTTCACGCTCTTTTACAGTTACCCCCACCGCATCTCTATCAAGGATTTCCCGCAGGACCTGCACCTGCGGCAGAATCAACCGTCCTTTAGGAGCAGCAAGATCAATTGGAACAACGCAAACCACCCAATCTCCTTCATCAAACAGATCACCCGCAAGCACAGGCTCCCGTTTCATTTCTTCCGGAGCCAGATCAATTACAGCCGCTTTGACTTCGTCCACAGAAGCTGACTCGAGGGTCGACGTTCTGTAAAAAGGGATGCCTTTCCGGCGGCAATAATCCATATCCGCCTCAACCGGTTCCTTCAAATCATTTTTATTGAAGACAACCATATAAGGAATCTCAAGCTTGGAGACCCTGTTCATCAGCTCGACTTCATAATCCGTAAGTCCATCTTCCCCCACAACTATAAGAGCCAGATCAGTCCGCATCAGAATCTTGTTAGTAGCCTTGACACGCAATTCACCGACTTCACCTACATCATCAAGACCAGCGGTATCATAAAATGTAACTGGACCAAGTGGAAGCAACTCATAATGTTTCGGCACCGGGTCTGTTGTCGTACCGGGGTGATCGGAAACAATGGCAACATCCTGTCCGGCAATGGCGTTAATTAACGAAGACTTACCTACGTTGCGCTTTCCAACAAGAGTAATCACCAGCCGCACGCCGCGGGGAGCCTTATTCGACATTATTCATTCTCCTTACAGAACCTTTGGTAGCCGAAGGCACAAAATCCAGTGAACGGATCAACTCTTCGGCTCGAGAAATAGTATCGGTAACATCAACTGAAATAGAATTTTTGCCCGGATAGATGTTGTAATCTCCTCGTCTGGCAACAGGTGTCACCGAAGGCATAATGACATTACAACCACGCAACAAACCTTTTGCCCGGCCTTCAGGGTCAAATGAATCAAGAGCAGAAGTTGCTGGAATATTAGAAAAGGGACTAAGCAAACGGGCTAAGGCCGTGAACCGGAACGAGAGATTGATATCTCCCGAAACGCTTGAGGAAAAAGGAGTCTCCGGGTGAGGGACAAAAGGCCCAGCCGCGAGCATATCCAACTCCAATCCAGCCAGAAAAATCAAATCATCAGCCAACTGCTCCACGCTGTAATCCGGCAGCCCTACAATGATCCCGGAACCGACCTCATAACCAATTTCCTGTACTGAGCGAAGCAAGGTAATGCGATCATGGAATTTTTCTCCGCACCTTATTTTGGCATAAATATCCGGGGCGGTTGTTTCCAATTTAATAAGGCAGCGGTCAGCTCCGCAATTAAACCAATGCTCATATTCTCCAATACTGCGGTCTCCCAAAGAAAGAGTCACCGCCACATCATATGAATCCTTGATCCTGCGGATAATTTCCTCAATCTGCAGGGTGGAATAGCTGAAATCGTCTCCGGATTGCAGCACAATTGTGCGCGCCCCTGCTTCAGCTGCCTGACAAGCGGAAGCGACAATGGAATCCACATCCATTCTATAACGATTTACATTTGAATTCGGGGCTCTCAACCCGCAGTAATTACATTTTTTATTACAAACATTGGAAAATTCGACAATGGCCCGCAGATAGACCTCCCTGCCAAAAACATTACCCCGGACACTGTCTGCTAATGAAAACAACTCTTCATCATCGCCGCCGTTCAAATAATAAATCAATTCATCACTAGCAAGCGAAACCATAATCACCTTCTCCACCATCTAAGCCGCATTTCATAGCCCTTGAGCATTCACTGACCAACCTGAATGCGGCAATTTCCTCCGCATCGGCTTCGCGCGGCACCTCACCGGACTCGGCCCAGCCGAAAAGTTTCTCGACATCAGCCTCAACACACCCCCAGAATCCCTGCGGAGCATGAACACAGGCATGGGCATACTGGCCGAAGCAGATGCAATCATCCACAATCACCACCGGCAGACACGGTAAGTTATTAGCCGGGTAGACATTAACTTTTTCCGGGTAACGTCTAGCGAGTTCACTTAAAAAAAATTTTGAATAATCAAGTTCATCAACAACAGACTGCCGGGAAATACCGAACCGAAGAGCAGTTAAAAACGGCTGATCCCATCCGTTTTCCCCTCCGGGCTGTACGGCAATGACATCAAAGCGGCTGAATTCAGCCCTTGAAAATGCTTTTTCCAATCCATCAAGGTGGGGTTTGGACTTTGCAAAGGGTCCGTAAACCGATGCATGAAGTACAATCCTTCGTTTCGCCCTTGAAAACATTGCGGGAATCCCCAACTCCCCAACTCCGCATACAAGCTTCATTTTAATTACCCCTTATCTTTTCACCCGGGGTAAACCCCTGCTTGCAAAGTCGTTGCGGAGAGAGAAGTTCATCTACTTCATCGGCATCGGCAAGACCCTGAAAAATGATCTCGTCGCGTAAAGAACGTCCCGAACTCCGGCAGGCATCAACGATCTTTTCCACACGGGAATATCCCAGAAACGGCACCAGAACGGTAGCCAGCGCATCACTCGATTCGACATGTTTCCTGCAGCGGTCTTCGTTTGCAGAAATACCCTGCACACAATTACGGGTAAAACTTCCGCTAACATTCAGCAGCAGACTCAGGGAATTGAGCAGGTTGTGCGCCAGCAACGGCATGAACTGGTTAAGCTCCAACTGCCCCATGGACGCAGCCAAGGTTATGGTTTGATCATTACCCATGACCTGCAAAGCCACCTGCGCAACAGATTCAGGTATGACCGGATTGACCTTTCCTGCCATAATGGATGAACCGCACTGGCGCGGAGGTAATTTCACTTCCCCGATCCCTGTTTCCGGTCCGCTGCCAAGAAGACGAAGATCGTTTGAAATCTTCATCAGATTTGCAGCATATGATTTGAGCATGCCGGAAACTTCCACCATAGAATCAGTGTTCTGGGTGGCATCAATAAGATTTTCAGATCTTGAAACAGGCAGGCCGCAAAGATTCTTCAATTCTCCGGCGACCTGAAGAATATATTCGCGGGGAGCGCCAAGGCCTGTACCGATAGCAGTTCCGCCTAGATTAACTTTCTTTATCCTTTCCCGGCATTTGAAAAGCCTCCAGCGGTCACGGGCCACTGCATCGGAAAAGGCGCCGAAAGTCATCCCCAAGGTCATGGGGACAGCATCCATCAGCTGCGTCCGACCGACTTTTACAATTCGTGAAAATTCACTCTCTTTTGCCTGTAATACTTCTTGGAGCTTTGAGACCTCTTTTTCAAGATCAACAAGCAAGGTAAAGACAGCAACTTTTAAAGCCGTAGGATAAACATCGTTGGTGGACTGATGCATGTTTACATGCTCAACAGGGTGGACCAGCCCGTAATCACCAAATTCACCACCTAGAATCTCAACAGCCCGATTGGCGATAACTTCGTTCAGATTCATATTGGTGGAAGTTCCAGCCCCGCCCTGATAGGGATCGACCATTATACTGTCATTCAATTTACCGGAGGAAACATCCCTGCAGGCCGCTATAACCGCCCTTCCAGTACTCTCATCCAGATACCCCAGCTTCATATTCACTGCGGCACAGGCTTCTTTCACCTGCGCAAAGGCCCGAATGAACCGTTCATGCAAACGCTGACCGGAAAGCGGGAAATTAAGCATAGCCCGCCGGGTATGAATACCGTAATACGCGTCAGCGGGAATTTTCATTTCGCCGAGCGAATCCTTCTCGATACGGAAATCATTATTTCCGGATTCAGACATGTTTCCTCCGGAAACCAATTACAAGTAGAGATCCCGCTCGCCATTCTCCATACGGGCAAGACGGTCAGTCAGAAGCTTACGGCGCTCAGGGTCGGCATAGCTTTCAATTTCATTCCTGATAAGTTCTTCGCCAACCTTTTTAGTCTCCTCGGATGCATAGTCCTCGAGATATTCCTTAAAAGTCAGCAAGCCGTTAGGCAGGCAGAATTTCTGGATAAACCCGGTCTTGGCCAGTTCCATGAAATGTTCACCGGTTCGCCCAAGGCGATAACAGGCAGTACACCATGAAGGAACATAACCATGATCGCCGACGATGGAACGGATGGTTTCATCAAGGGAACGGCTGTCGCCGATACAGAACTGCTGAACCTCGGGACGGTCATATTCAGGGTCACTGTAGGCACCGGGATATGTGCGTGATCCGCCTGAAATCTGGGAAACGCCTACTTCCAGCAATTCCTTACGGGTTTCCGGATTCTCTCTGGTGGACAGAATAAGTCCGGTATACGGCACAGCCAGACGCAGAACAGCTACAATTTTCTTAAAATCATGAGGAGAAGAAAGAAATGGAGGATTTAATGCCAGATCAGAATTCTGCGCGGGCTCAATGCGGGGAAAAGAGATAGTATGCGGTCCAACTCCGCAATCGATTTCCAGTTGTCTGGCATGGTAAAGAAGGCCCATTACCTCGAAGACCGGATCATAAAGACCGAAAAGAGCACCCATGCCCACATCATCAATACCGGCTTCCATGGCCCGATGCATGGCATAGAGACGCCAGTTGTAGTCCGTCTTGCGTCCTGCGAGATGATATTTCTTGTACGTTTCCTGATGGTAGGTCTCGTGGAAACACTGATATGTTCCGATACCAACATCATGAAGTTTCTTAAATCCTTCAACATCCAGTGGAGCACAATTTATGTTTACCCTGCGAATTTCACCGCTCTTTCGTGAAGTTACGGAGTAAACTTCTCTAACTGTCTGAGCAATCCAATCAGCATCATATTTGGGATGCTCACCATAAACAAGAAGAAGACGTTTATGGCCCAGATCTTCAAGGACTTCTACTTCCTTATGAATTTCTTCCGCGGTGAGTGTGCGGCGCTCGAGGTCTTTATTGGTGGCGTTAAAACCGCAGTATGCACACTGGTTGGCACACTCATTACTGACATAAAGAGGTGCAAAAAGAACCAACCTGTTACCGTAGATTCCCTTTTTGACCTCAATAGCGGCTGAAAAAATTTCGTTATCCAGATCTTTATCTTTATTCTTCAGCAAAACTGCTGCTTCAAATGGAGAAAGACCTTTTCTCTCTTTGGCCTTTGTTATTACATCACGGACAAGGGAAGGTTCCGGATTGGTGGCTTTTTCCATTTCCGACCAGATAAGCTCTTCATCAATAAATGACTTGAGACCGGTTCCAAGAGTAGCATTCTTATTCATAATTGTATCCTTTCCTACACGAGAAGTGATTTTACTTTTACACCTTGAAGCATGCCCAGTTGACCGGTCAATGCTCCGACCTCGTCCGTGGTTGCCTCGATAATTATACCGATGACATTCACGCCCTTTTCGCGGAAAGGAAGTCCCATGCGCCCTACAATTATCTCTCCATGTTCACTAAGAGTCTGGTTGACCTTAGGTGCAGATTTATATCTGTCTTTGATGGTTATCCCTATAATTCCCAAACGCTTATTCATTAAAAAGGCTCCGCAATGGTCGAAGTAAGAGAAGCAACTGACAGCTTCCGGAGCTTGCCGGGGAAACCCCTGCAGGAAGTCAGGACACACCCCTTTTCCTCGGTAATTTGCCGGTAAGAAAGACACTGGCTGATTAATATAAACAGCCTCCAACGCTTGCGCCTGCCCTTGGGTCAGATTCATCCTCACCTCAGGTTAACGCACGCAGATTTTTTTTTAGAGATTAAGCTCGATTCCCTTTTCTTTCAGGGCATTAAGCTTACTGCTACGATCATAGTAATGGGTATGCAGAAGATGATGGGATTCATGTCCACAGGGACCGTCATGCAGGAAACCGTCTTTATGATCGTAAATTTTAACAATCATGGGGTTGTCCTGAGACTTTCTGTATTTGTAGATATTCTTATTCGCATCAGCCGCATAAACCGAGTTCTGACGACGGGCGACAAAGTCCATGACTTCCGCTGCCGCTTCTTTGGCGATATTAACGCCAAGAACCGCATAACCGGCTACCGCACCAGCGGCTTTGATGAAACTGCGTCTACTTAATTTCATGTCAGTTTCTCCTTATGCCTTAATTTTGCGGGCTCTGAACCGTTTATTGATCTGAGCCACGGTAGAGCGGAACAAAGAAGCCCTGATTTCAGGATCAAGAGGCTGTCCGCCACCGTTAACACAACCGCCGGGACAGGTCATAATCTCGATAAAATGATAAGGAGATTTACCTGCACGTACTTCATCACAAAGCTTGGCGGCATTGCTGAGTCCACTGGCCACAGCAACTTTTACAGTACCGAAGTTGGGCACCTTCACATCAGCAGTGTTGATACCCTCGTGGGTACGTACAACTTTGATATCAGGGTTGGCAAGCTTGGTACCGGAAAGGACTTCGTAAGCGAGTCTGAGAGCCGCTTCCATTACCCCGCCGCTGTTACCGAAGATAGTCGCCGCACCGGTTGATTCACCCAGGACCGGATCAGGATCTTCATCAGGAAGATTATTAAAATCAATACCGGCAGCCTTAATCATATAAGCCAGTTCACGTGTGTTGATTGTGGCGTCAATGTCGCGGTCAAATCCGGCATCATCCAGCTCACTGCGCACACCTTCATACTTTTTGGCAATACAGGGCATGATGGAAACAGTGTAAATCTTTTTACCGTCTGTCTTTGTTTCCTTTGCACCATATGTCTTAGCCAAAGGACCAAGCATACCGATAGGTGATTTACAGGTGGACAAATTAGGGATCAGGTCGGGATAAAAAGTTTCTGCAAACTTTACCCAACCGGGACAACAGGAAGTGAACTGAGGCAAAGCCATTGCGTCCTTGGTTCCCTGGCTCTTAACTCTGTTAAGAAGCTCAGTACCTTCTTCCATGATGGTAACGTCAGCAGCAAATTCGTTATCCCAGATATAATCGAACCCCAGCTTGCGTAAAGCCGCATGCATTTTTCCGCCAACGTATGTTCCGGTGGGAGCACCGAAACATTCGCCAAGCCCATAGCGGACAGCCGGAGCAGGCATGGAAACAACGATGGTGTCCGGGTCCTTAAGTTTTGCCGCGAGCTCGTCTATGAAGGAAACTCCTTCAGAAATAGCTCCATAAGGACAATTGACAAGACACTGACCGCAATTCATGCAGGCAACCGGATCGACGATACCGTGAATTCCGTCATCATTGATAGCCTGAATAGCTCCACTCGCGCAGACCTCTTCACACGCCCCGCATCCTTCGCACTTGGACCCATCAACCCGCACAAATTGTACTGTGTCTGCGTCTACCCCTACTGGAGGAGCGTAAAGACTGTACTCAACACCCTCCATTCGTTTGGCATTTTCATTCACAGCAGGCTGAACTGCTACAGCCCCGGCAGGCGGGGACTTAGGCGCACATCCTGACATGCATGGCCTCCTTTGTTAAAATTAGTTAACAAAACTTCAAACACAACAAACACATATAATTAAAAAGTAACACTAGAAACGTACTAATACACTTCCATTATACATGTCAATTCATCACCTAAAAGATAAATTACCCTAGGCAAATAAAAGATCACTGAACACAGGACCTTTTGAGGTAAAGTACATAGCCTACTAATTATTCTATGGAAAATTCAAAAAGATGATGGGATGTAGGACGAACTATCAGCCCTAAAATGAGGAAAAAGATAAAACTCAAAATAACCACAATGACACGAAACTGGCCACGTCGGTTATTTAAATCAAATTTCAGTTTTTTTTGAAGGGTGATCAGGAAGATCACCCTTCAAAAAAAATGGATGGACTAAGAGAAATTAAACTAGTGAGACTGTTTCTGGCCAAGTTTATACCAGACATTCATGGACTCAAGGCTGCCGCTGATATTTGTATTGTTGATTAGACAACCTGAAAAATTATAATTCCCCTTGGAAAACAGGGAATTAATTCCATATGAGCAGGCTCTGGCGATTGTAAAGAAGCACTTTATGCCGGACTTTACGCAATCCTCCTCCAGAGAACACAAAAGCGCCCCGGCAAGACCGGCTTTACGGTAGTCCGGGAGAACAGCAAAATCGGTCATCTCAGCACTTATCCCGTCAGCGGCCACTTCCGCAGATGCGGCACCCACAAGGTGGTTACCATCATAAACGCCCATGAAACGTACTCCAGCCTCCATTTCCTGACAGATGTAGTCAGAATCGGTGACAGGAAATGGATAGGTTTCAAAAGTCCGCTCATAAAGATGCGCGAGTGCTTGCGCATCTTTATGGCCGAGTCTGCATAGCTGCAGATTCCCGGGAAGAGATTTAACATTGCCCTTCCCTTTCTTGCTTTCGGCAATAGAAAGAACACGATCAAGCTCCCGCCTGTTGCGCTGCTCTTTTCGCCACTTATACCGATAGAAACTTAAAAAAACACCATCGTCATCGCCAAACATCCCCGGCACCAACGCCTCCTTCTCAAACCCGCAGGAAAGAAAGGGGACCATATATTCAGCAGGAACTTTTGCAAATATCTTCGACAGGTCTTCCTGCACAGCAATATCTATCAATTCATCTGCAAGATTGATATTCTTACAATCTTCAACCGCATATGACATCAGATAAATACGGTCATTAAATGAACCTATCTGCACTCTGCTTTGACCTACACTGACAATCGAATCATACAACATGGGAATTACGCTCCGCCCTTTCGTTGTCTTCAGGAGTCAGGCTGAGGGTGTCATCCCAATCGGAGATCAATTTTTCGATACCGATTGCTTTTTCTTCAGCCCCTTCTTCCTTGAGCTGAAGATTGCACTCCTCACAATTGCGGTCACAATAGTTGCATTCGTAGGAATCAGGCTCCGTATAAGTAGTTATAACACCTTCATAATTTCGTAACACAACCTTATTGGTGGCCCATGACACAATATAATTAGGCATAACCGGAATCTTACCGCCTCCGCCGGGAGCATCCACAACGTATGTGGGGACAGCAAAACCGCTGGTATGCCCTCGCAGGCTTTCAAGAATCTCGATACCTTTGCCCACGGGAGTTCGAAAATGGCTTAAACCTTCGGAAAGGTCGCACTGATAGAGATAGTACGGACGCACCCTGTTCTTGACCAGCTTGTGGTTCAAGCTCTTAATCAAACGCGGACAATCATTGATCCCGGCCAGCAGCACGCTCTGGTTACCAAGCGGAATTCCGGCATCAGCCAGCTTGGCAAGAGCCCTGCGAGAAGAATCAGTTACTTCCCGAGGATGGTTGAAATGGGTATTGACCCAGAGAGGATGATGTTTTTTGAGCATATTTACCAGATTATCAGTAATGCGGTATGGCAGGACAACCGGCATACGGGTCCCGATACGGATTACTTCAACATGTTCAATCTCACCCAGTCTGGTCAGAATCCAATCCAACTTCTCATCCGAAAGCATGAACGGGTCCCCCCCGGACAGCAACACATCACGCACCTGCGGGGTATTGCGGATGTACTCGATACCCTTTTCCAACTGACTGCGCGACGGAACGGAATCCTGATCACCAACCTTGCGTTTACGGGTGCAGTGCCTGCAATACATGGAGCAAAGATTGCTGATATGAAAAAGTACCCGGTCCGGGTATCGGTGGGTCAGCCCGGGTACCGGACTGTCTTCATCCTCATGCAGCGGATCGGTCATATCACAACGCTCAATCTTCAGCTCTTCCGGGCTGGGGAAAGATTGCAAGAACACGGGATCGTTTTCATAATCTTCAACATCAATAAGCGATAAGTAATAAGGGGTGATCGCCAACGGAAATTTTTGCAGGGTCAACTCATGTTTCTTACGTTCAGAATCACTGAATTTGATGCCGAGTATTTTTTCAAAGCTGGAGACAGTCCTGACTGTATTGCGGACGTGCCACTTCCAGTCAGTCCAGTCAGACCTTGAAGAGTCATCATCAATCACACATGCCAATGCTTCCTGTCGCTCAGTGTAAACAGTCATAATATCCTGTAGTTTTATAAAATTTGAGAAAGAAATCCCTGAAACGGACTTAAACTAGAAAACCCGCAAGGTATAAGGCAGCAAAACGTTTCTGTTTTCTCCTGAATATGTAAACTATTTTAGAAGATATACGCTCTTATATATCATTATATAAGGTGCTGAAGTAGCTTTTCGAATTTCGCTGCGATGCACATACGAAAACCCAAGAAATAAACACAATGCAACAACAGCCAGCACAATAGTTACGATTGCGTTTTGCAGGTCACAATTTGCTATATTATCAGGTTTCATTTGTATGCAGGTAGATAAAAATAAATTGAGTAATTCTGTCGTTACGCAAAACAATACAGAATTACCGTCCACCAACAAGGCGATTTATTGGGTACAAAATGGGTACAGGAAGTACCCAATAATCTAAGAATTCATTTGATGTTTGAGATAGGAAATCAATGAAATGCTCTTACCTTGCAGGCCGAGCTTGCGCCGAATATTTTTACGGTGAGTGCGTACTGTATCAGCAGTTATTTTCAGAAGTTCAGCGATATGCTCAGTGCCTTTACCTGCTTCAATATAGCGGCAGACCTCCACTTCACGGGGAGTTAGCTTAAGCAGCAGGTCTTCAAACTGGTCCCCGGTCTCTCCGGCGAGTGCAGAAAGACGTTCTTTGATAAACTTTCCAAAACTCCTGCGCATCTGGGGAACAGGTTCTTCAATCATCCGATCTAGAGCAGGCATAATCTGCTCACGGACTTGCAAGGCGAAATCCTCATGCATGTCCTTTTTTTCTTCTTCAACAGATTCAATAACTGTGCGCAAAGCTACGTTCATGCCGTCAACCTGCTCACGTGTCTCCTCCAAACCGGTTTCAAGACGTTGAATATCAGTCATATCCCGAAGTCCGACATGAAACACTGTACCGGATTGAAGGCGTACTTTATGCATGGTCAGCTCTACTGAAATTTCCTTACCGGAACTGTTTCTGGCGGTAAGTAATTCATCAAAAGGTACCGTAATTTCGGTGGTACAGGTTTCAAAATGCTCACGCACTATCTTAGACGATTTCGCACTGAAAATACTCAAACAGCTATTACCGGAAAGAGTGCGGCTACGCCCAAAAATCCTCTCCGCAGCAGGGTTTGAGGTGAGTATACGAAAAGATGAATCAGCCAGAAAAGTTGGATCATGAGCTGCTTCAAAAAGAGCATTAAAGAGCGCAACACTGTCATCAAGAGCTGCAATATTATCTTCAATACGTTCTTCGTAAGTCTCATGCAATTCTACAAAAGGAGCATTATTGGTGACAACAGCAGCATAACCTTCCGAACAATAAGGCCCAAGAAGAGGAATCAGGCGCAAGGAGTAGCTACCGCCGCTTTCACCATAAGGGATTTCATGTACCCCGGCGACAGGATAAGCTGAAAGGAAATCTTCAATACCGGAGGCTTCTACACCCAGAATTTCCCAAAGCTGTCGTCCTTCCAGAGGGCAGCCAAAAAAATCAACTACCCGTTCACTGGCTGAACAGACGAAACCTCCGCCATCGGTGAAAAAGAAATAATCGGAAAAGGACTCAAAAACTTCAGAGATAGGTTCAGGGAGTCGTTCAAAATTGTCGTCTGTATTTGAGCTCACGGTAAATTCCTGCACTTAAAAATTATTGAAGGCCAATATTTATCAGGCAAACAAACTTAATTCAAACATGCTGCTGACCGGATTTTATCCAAGAAAAAAGGCTCAGCTTAAAATTTAAGCCAAGCCTTTTGAAAAAGCATAATTTTAAAGATACAGCCGTAATTATTCAGGCAGAACTAGTGCCCCTTGCAGACATGCTTGCTCGGTGCCCATCCGTCCATATACCAAGCCCGATCACCCTGTATCTGCAAACCGTGATAACGCACGTACTCCAATTGTTCTTCAGAATAAGTATGTCCCTCAATCGGCATGATTGCCTGAACCTGAGCAGGCCCATATGCTTCTGAGGATGAATCAGCAACAAATACCGGCTGTCCTATCGAACCGGAAGGATGCTTAGTTGTTAATTTTCCGAGTCCAATACCCTCCGCCATGCACGGAACATCTATATCGTGGATTATATCCATTTTGAATCTCCTTAGATTTGGTTGAAACAGATCGGATCATTACGAATACCAACAAAATACATTTCGTTAATTAAGCACATAACTCCCATATAAACAATATATCAGTACTGCCTAGCAAAATGACAGGAGAAAAAAAAGCACAAATTTTCATGCCCTTATTCACGTACACCGGCCATGAGCAGTCCGATACTTTCAACCTTGGCTTTATCTTTAACAGAAAATTCATCCATAATCTGACCACAATACATTACCGCTACACGGTCAGCCAGCTGCAGGGCTTCGCCCAGATCGCCTGTTATGAGCAGTACTCCGGCCATCTCGCGGGCCTTGAGCAGTCTATTCCAGACCTCTTCGGTAGCGGAAATATCCAAGCCCTGTGTCGGCTGCTCCGCAACTATCAGGTGCGGCTGACGGTAAAGCTCACGGGCAAGCACCATCTTCTGCAGGTTACCGCCGGAAAGCTGCCACGCCAGAGCACGTATGCGTCCGGGACGCACATCATATTCTTCTACAAGCTCTTCAGCCACTTTAGCGGCATGATCATGCTTGAGAAAAGGTCCTGCGGTAAATCCCTGACGAGTGCTCAAGAGAAGGTTGTCCACCAGATCAAGGTTGCGGGCCGTTGCAAGGTCCAAGCGGTCTTCGGGAATGTAGGACATGGAATTATTCCAGGTCATCTCGGCAAAAAACTTGCGCCACGGCTTACCCATGATAAAAATTGTATCTTTCGGAGGCTTACGCATACCGCAAACTCCTTCTACAAGCTCCTGCTGTCCATTCCCGGCAACACCAACAATAGCTACAACTTCGCCCTTACAGACGTGCAGATTGATGTCGCGCAAGCCGATCCCGGTCATATTCCTGACTTCCAGA
Source organism: Maridesulfovibrio sp. (assembly GCF_963678865.1). Lineage (NCBI taxonomy): Bacteria > Pseudomonadati > Thermodesulfobacteriota > Desulfovibrionia > Desulfovibrionales > Desulfovibrionaceae > Maridesulfovibrio > Maridesulfovibrio sp. Next base: position 1,025,908 of record NZ_OY787459.1, read on the forward strand.
ACCTTCTCACCGGGTTCAATCTCTTCCTTGTTCACTTCAAGAATTATTTCCTTACCGACCATGCGGCGGGCCAGATCACCCTTGGAAGTAATCTTGTCGCGGGGAACCTCGGCATCAATGTTTCCCCGGCGCAGAATGGCAACTTCGTCGGCAATGGCCATGACTTCTTCAAGTTTATGGCTGATGAAGACAACAGACTTGCCCTGACGGGTCATTGCCCAAAGGGCTTCAAAAAGGCGAAATGCTTCACGCGGAGTCAGAACTGCGGTTGGTTCGTCAAAAATAAGAACCCGGCTCTCGCGATAGAGCAACTTGAGAATCTCAACCCGCTGTTTCTCACCCATAGACAGGGTTGAGACTTTGGCAGAGGGATCGATTTCAAGTTCATAATCATCGGCCAGTTTACGCACCCGCTCTTCCATTTCCTTAGGATTAACGAAGAAACCGCCCTCCTGACCGAGAAGCACGTTCTGTGCTACGGTCATTGTATCCACAAGCATGAAATGCTGGTAGACCATGCCCACTCCGGCTTTGATGGCATCTTTTGAGTTGGCGAAGTCCATGCGTTCGCCGTCGACTTCAATGTATCCTTCGTCAGGCCTAAATCGTCCGGCAAGCATAGACATGAGCGTACTTTTGCCCGCACCGTTTTCTCCGAGCAGGGCCTTGATACGTCCGGGATAGAGATCAAGTGAAATATTATTGTTGGCTACAACCTTACCGAAACGTTTGGTAATGCCCTTCAACGAAATAAGCGGAGCACAGCCTTCAAATCCGGTAGCCTTCTGGCATTCGGGACGTGTGAAATCCTGTAGTGAACTCATCGTGACCACCTACCCTTCAGGCTCGATGTTGATTCCCAGATGTGCGGGAGCATTGCCGCTGCGTCCCCGCATGGCGGAGAAAATCAGCACAAGAATGGTCAACGCATACGGCAGCATCAGCAGCAGAGATGATGGGATATGGGTTCCCACAGCCTGCAAGCGCAGCTGAAATGCCATAACCCCGCCGAAAAGATATGCGCCGAATACGGCCCTGCCCGGTCTCCAGAAAGCGAAGATAACAAGGGCAACAGCGATCCACCCGCGTCCGCCGGAAAGTCCGTTGGCCCAGAGATGGGTATAGGCGAGAGAAAGGTAAGCCCCACCCAGACCTATCAGGAACCCACCGCCCAACAATGAGATCCAACGCAGGCGAAGAGCCTTCAATCCTACTGCGGCAGCTGCAGCCGGCTTCTCACCAACAGCGGTAATGGCCAGACCTAAGCTGGTTCGGTTGATAAAAAACATGAACAAAACAGGAATCAGGTAGGAGACATAAACAAGAGCATCCTGCTTAAAGAAAATATCCCCGAGATACGGGAGCGCGGAAAGCACCGGAAAACTGAATTTATCGAACCCGTCAGTAGCTGTACCGATATATGGAGTGCCGAGGAAGTTGCAAAGTCCCACACCGAGGATGGTCAGTGCCAAACCGGAAACAACCTGATTACCGAGACAAGTGATACAGACAAGACCATGCAGCGCAGCCATGAATGTTCCGGCAAGACCTCCGGCAATGAAACCGAGCCACGGATTGCCTGTGGTCATGGTTACAAAAAAAGCAGCAAAAGCCGCCATACTCATCATGCCTTCCACACCGAGGTTGAGCACCCCGCCCTTCTCAGTGAGAATCTCACCAAGGGTCGCGTAGAGAATCGGTGTACCGGACTGCACTGTCGCAGCCAGCAAAGGGACAATAAAACTTTCTAACATCAGGAACCATCCATATTAGTATGCCTCCGGCGACCCTGCCGGGGGCCTTAAACCCTTTTTGTAAAAAGGGTTTAAGAATCCCAAAAACTTTTGATTAGCTTCGCATCTGCTAATTGCAGACCTGTCTATGCTTAAAAATATACTTACACGCAAAATGTCATGCGAAAAAACTTTACTAAATCCAATCCCGACTTGACGTCTCCTGCAGCGGAGACCCACCAAAGAAGTTTCCCTTCTCCAGCTGCCGGAGGCAAAACTAATTTTTCTTAACTATCTTATAAGTTACAAACATCTGGCCAGCGAGCACAGAGAGAAGAATCAACCCCTCCATAATAGACCCGAAAGAAGCCGGAGTCTGAAGCTCGAGCTGCATGTTTTCAACACCGACACGCAGAGCTGCCAGCAGGTAAGCGGAGATGCCGATGTAAAGAGGATGAAGTCTGGCAAGCCATGCTACGACGATTGCAGTATATCCGTAACCGACCATAATTGATGGCTGCAGCCTATTGATGGTGGCGGAAGCTTCAATACATCCGGCCCATCCGGCCAGCGCACCGGAAATAGCCATAACGAGTATGGTCAACATTCCATAAGGCAAACGGGAATACATAGCGATGCGTTCGCCTTCACCTGCAATTTTGATCTCATATCCGAGCCGGGTAAAACGCATGAAGGCCCACATGGCAATACCGGAACCGACACAGACCGCAAATCCCCAATGCAGCCGGCTATCTCCTATCTGCCCGATAATGGCTGCGGGTGTAAATTCCGGGGTCACCGGAAAACCGAAGCTGGCCGGGTCCTTCCATACACCGAAGACAAGGTATTCGAGCAGGAGGATGGCAATGTAGTTGAGCATCAGGGTGGAAATGATTTCGTTGACCTGCAGTTTAAGCCGTAGAATAGCCGGAATGTAGGCCCAGAAAGCGCCGAAAACCGCGGCACAGATAAACATAAGCGGCATAAGCAGATAGCCGGGCAGGCCGGAAAAATTAAGCGCAGCCCAAGTGGCCCCGATTGCACCGAGAGCGAACTGCCCTTCGGCACCGATATTCCAGACCTGCATCCTGAAGGCTGTAGCAACACCCAGAGCACAAAGAAAAATGGGAATAGATTTTAGAAGGGCATCTTCCAAAGCCCATGAAGCACCAAAAGACCCCTGCCAGAGCACTAGGAGTCCTTGTACAGCAGATTTTCCCTGCAATTCAAGCAGGAGCGCGCTGATCCCGAAAGATAGAACCAGAGCGCCCACGATAATAATCGGGGCGCCCCAGTTCCAGGGTTCATCACGCTTTTGTAAGCGATAACCCAACATAAATTATTACTTGGTATTCCCGATTACGCCTTCAACAAACCACATCATACCGAGCAGTTCAGGATCGGCCATGGTTTTTCCGGCGGGAACCATTTCTTTACCGTTCTGGTCGTTAATGGGACCTACGAAAATTGCATTACTGCCTTCAACAATAGCTTTCTTGGCAGCAGCCACCTTGTCCTTTACGTTCTGAGGAACCATGGGGCCGAAGGGAGCAATATCCACGATGCCCTGATCCATACCCCACCACAGGGATTCATTACCCTGCCATACACCGTCACGAACCTGCTCTACAGCGTTCTTGAAAAGCGGTGCCCAGTTCCAGACAGCAGCGGTCAGGTGAGCCTTGGGAGCCATCTTGGACATATCGGAGTTGTAAGCGATGGCATACTTGCCGCGTTCCTGAGCAGCTTCCATAGGACCGGGGGAATCCTGATGCTGGGTGATAATATCGGCTTTCATGTCCAGCAGGGAAATGGCTGCGTCTTTTTCCAGAGCGGGATCGTACCATGTTTTTGTCCAGACCACGCGGACGGTAGCTTCGGGATTGACGGAACGCACACCAAGGGTAAAAGCGTTGATACCGCGGATAACTTCAGGAATGGGGAAAGCGGCAACATAGCCGATTACGTTGGATTTGGTCATCAGGCCCGCAACAATCCCGGTCAGGTAACGAGCCTGATACATACGGCCGAAGTAGTTGCTCATATTCGGAGTTTTCTTAAAACCGGAGCAATGCATGAATGCGGTCTTGGGAAATTTCTTGGAAACTTTGACCATGGGATCCATGTAACCGAAGCTTGTGCCGATTACCATATCGTAACCCTTGCGGGCAAAGTTGAGCATAACACGCTCGGAGTCCGGACCTTCTGCAACGGATTCTACAAAGGAAGTCTCTACCCAGGGGAGGGCGTCAATTGCCTTACGGCCCTGATCCTGTGCATAGGAGTAACCTTCGTCACCCACGGGAGAAATGTAAACAAAACCGACTTTCACTTTATCCTTTTTGGTACCGGCAAACGCTACGGATGCCAGCATCACGGACATGACCGCAACAATGGCCATAAGCAGAACTTTACGCATCATCCACTCCTTGAAAATTGTTTAGAAACCCTGTTGAAGTTCCGTATAAACGAACCTTCCCCTGATTGTAAAAAAAACAAATACACAACCAGCCCCCGGACTCCCTTCGTCCGGCAGCTGGCAATGCAAATGTCTAAAAACCTGAACCGTGTTAAGATAAAATCTTAACTATTATTTTCCTGCGAAACCTTCACAATGGGTTGAGCGAACTGGGTTGCACTGTCCCATGGAAAGAGAATCCAGGTATCCTGACTTACTTCAGTAATGAAGGTATCCACCAAAGGACGGCCTTCGGGCTTGGCGTAAATTGTGGCAAAATGAGCCTTGGGGACCATTTCACGGACCAGTCTGGCAGTGCCTCCGGTATCAACCAGATCGTCAACCAGCAACCAGCCTTCGCCGTCGCCTTTGAAATTTTTGAGTACAGTGGCTTTCTTTTCCTGAGTTTTCCAATCATAAGTGGAAATGCAGACGGTGTCGATAAGTCTTATCTCGAGCTCACGGGCTAAAATCGCCGCAGGGACCAGTCCGCCCCGGGTTATAGCCAGAATGCCTTCAAAAGGCCCTTTTTCAAGCAGCCGCCAGGACAAAGCCCTGCAATCCCGGTGCAGCTGTTCCCAAGAAATGGGGTACATTTTATTATATCTGTCTGCCTTGGACAATTTATCTTCTCCTTAATTTCCATGCATGCACGCGGTTTTCCCTAGCCCAACGAATGGACAAGGGCAACATAAAATTTAAAGCATTTCCACATTTATGAAAATTCAGGTTTATTTTCACCATGCAAAACATTTTTGCCGTTGCCGCAAACAGCAGGATACTTTTTAGCAGCAGATAACTGTTTACGTCTACCCTGCACAAGCCCTCAGCCTTGCACACGCCTTGGCAAACTTTATTTTTGGTTTTACATAAACCTGCGCCAAGGTTAAAAGAAAATGATAGGAAGCGAAAAACAAAACACCGCAAAATAAAGGTCATAGCTTATGAGATTTCAAGATGCCGCCAGATTACGCTACAAGATTACCCTGCCCCTTATCCTTCTGCTGGCCCTGAGCGCACTTTACCTTTTTCATACCCTGCTGATTGAACGCAGAAATTTCACAGACACCCAAGGACTGCTGACCGGACTTCATCTTACCGCAGTGGAGATTCTTACCTCGCAGGAAGGTATGGGTGCGGATTCCGCCATAGGAACCTTCGCTGCTATCATTAAAAAACTACAGGAATATCCTGCCGACAACCGCTTAACCAAATCACTGAACAACGAAGATTCCAGCCTGTTTTTTTCCGCTGAAAACTTTATCCGTGCAGCCAATTCAGGACAGGCAGACGCAATCAATAAAACTATGCGCAAGCTGGCTTCATCAATAGGCACGGTATCATCGGACATAAGCAAAGCTTCGAACAGATTTCACGTAAATCTGGTTAAATATGAATATGCAATCCTGTTTTTGATCTGTATTCTTGCAGTTATCCATTACTATATTGTGGACTCGCCAATGCGGGAAGAACTTATCCGCTGCGTACGGGAAAAAGAGCTGAGCCAAACCACCATCAAAAAACTGGCGGAACGGGATTCACTGACAAATCTCCCCGGCAGAATGAAATTTTACGAAGAATCGGAAAAAGCAGTATCCACTGCGACAAGATACGGGTCAGATCTGGCACTCATCAAGATGGACATCCACAATTTCAAAGCAATCAATCAGAAACACGGCCAGAAAACCGGAGACAAGATTCTGGCCGGTTTTGCCCGTGTAGTACGTAAAAATTTAAGACGCCCGGACAGCTTCTTCAGGGTCGGCGGAGATAAATTCATTATTCTGGCCCCGCACACTTCCGTGAAAAACGCAAAAAACCTTACTGACAAAATCAACAAACTTGTTTCGCAAACCAAAAGTCTGAACGCCGTACCCTTTCTGATGAATACCGGAATTGCAATGTGCGGACATGATGAAAATTCCGAAACCCTGCTCAAAAAAGTTGATCTGGCCTTAAAAGAATCCAAAAAATATGGTCCCGGAACTGTATACACACACCCCGAATCCATTAAACCTGCCGAGTAATAAATGAAAAAGCTACAAATTCTCGTTGCTGCACTCACTGCTGCTGTTTTTATCTCTATCTCTGCCTGCTCCAGCCATCAGCCCGATACGGTGCAGGCTGTCCAGCCATCACATACCGGCTCAATTCCCCTACGCGATTTTTTTAAGAATCCGGTGGCAGAAGCTTTCAGCATCTCACCGGACGGCAAAAAAATCGCATGGCTTGCACCTTGGGAAAACCGGCTCAATATCTTTGTCAAAGATCTTTCCAGCGGGAAAACCACAAGAGTGACAAGTTCCACCAAGCGTGACATCTACGGTTATTTCTGGGTCGGCAATGAGCGCATTGTATTCGGACAGGATTCCGGCGGAGATGAAAATGTCCACACATTCTCCGCAGCCATTGACGGAAGCGGGGCAACCGATCTGACTCCTTTTGAAAATACCCGTACCAATCTGCTGGATGAACTGGAAAACGATGACGAACACATCCTGATTGTCATGAACAGGGATGACCCCAGACTCTTTGATGTATACAGACTTAATGTTGTCAGCGGAGAACTTGAACTTGAAGCCCGCAACCCCGGAGATGTAAACGAATGGAGGACAGACCATGACGGAAAAGTCCGCCTCGCCATTGCAAGCCGCAACGGGCAGAACGAAATTTTATACCGCAACAATGACTCCGAAATATTCCGCCCGATCATGGATGTTGACTTAAGGACTCAATTCAGTCCTCTGATTTTTGATTTCGATAACAGGAAATTTTACGTCAGCACCAATATAGACCGGGATAAACAAGCCATTTACCTCTTTAATCCGGAAACCAAAAAGCTGGAACAGTTAATTTTCGAACACCCGGATGTTGATGTAGAGCGGCTTCTTTATTCAAAAAAACGTAAAATTATTACCGGAGCAGGCTTTTTCACTGACAAGCATCATTACGTTTTTTTTGATGATGACCGCGAAAAAGTACAGAACGATCTGGAGAAACTGCTGCCCGGATATGAAGTTGTCATAACTGCTGCGGACCGGGAAGAAGACAAATATATTGTCCGTACATACTCCGACCGTAGTTTAGGGGCGGGTTATATCTACGATGTCAATAACAAGAAATTGACAAAAATTACTGATGTCAGCCCTTGGCTTGATGAATCGCAGATGGCTGAGATGAAACCGGTTTCCTTTATTTCCCGTGACGGACTGACTATCCACGGCTACCTGACCCTGCCCAAAAACAGAAAACCGGGCAACCTGCCTGTAGTCATTAACCCGCATGGCGGACCGTGGTTACGCGATTACTGGGAATTCAACCCGGAAACTCAATTTCTGGCCAATCTGGGCATTGCGGTAATGCAGGTTAATTTCCGTGGCTCCACAGGATACGGACGCGAATTCATGGAAAAAGGGTTTAAGCAATGGGGCCGGAACATGCAAAACGATCTGACCGACGCAGCCCACTGGCTAATGGATCTGGGCATTGCGGACCCTGACAGGATAGCTATTTACGGAGGGTCATACGGAGGTTATGCAACCCTTGCCGGACTGACCTTCACCCCTGATCTATATGCCTGCGGAATCGATTATGTAGGGCCTTCCAACCTGTTCACCCTGCTGGAGACCCTGCCTCCGTACTGGGAAAATGAAAAACAGGATTTCTACCTCAAAATAGGTGATCCGGTCCGCGACTATAAAATGTTACGCAAGATTTCACCTGTTTTCCATGCGGATAAAATCAAAGCTCCCCTTTTTGTTGCGCAGGGAGCCAACGATCCCCGAGTGAAAAAAGCCGAATCGGACCAGATAGTAACAGCCCTGCGTAACCGCGGCGTTGCCGTGGAATATATGGTCAAAGATAACGAAGGACATGGCTTCCACAATCAGGAAAACCGTTTTGATTTTTACGAAGCCATGGAAAAATTCCTGAATAAACACCTGCTGCGGTAGCTTAAACTATCGAGTCATTAAAAAACGCCGCATCCTCTATGGAGTGCGGCGTTTTTATTTTGAAAAACAAGGATCAAACTATCTTCGCAGCAGCGATATTCCCGAAATTTTATTAAAAGTCCGTACTGCAAAGGTATCGGTCATACCGGAAACATAATCTACAATCTTCTGGATATTTTGATACACACTTGCATCTGGTGAAGGTGCATAAAGTTCGGGCAGCAGCTTGACTGATTTTCTGCACTTGGCACCAAGCTCGCCTTTATTGTGGATTTCAATGACAATCTGTCCCAGAAAGTCCAAAATCTTCCAGAGCACTTCGTATGCAGCGGACTCGGTTTCAATTACTTCGGTGGAGTTGTAAACTTTTTCAATTGCGATTTTTTTGAGCCTGCTGAATTCCTCTGCCTTGGCAATTTCTTCAGTAAGGCTGGAATTGAATCTCCCGGCCAGAATTTCCTGTTCGTGCTCAAAAAAGATATCGCTGCAACTTTCCACCAGCGCATTGATGGTGCAGGCCCGCAGGTATTCAACCTGCTCCTTCTTGCCCGGGATACAATCAACTCGTGAAATTATATCCGGCTTGTTATCCAGAACATCCAAGAAAATACGCCGCAATTCATCAAAAGATATTAAATCGAGCCGATGCCCGTCTTCAATATCAATGACATGATAGCAGATGTCGTCCGCTGCTTCCACCAGATAGGCAAAAGGATGGCGCGCCCATTTTTTATCTTCCAATTCGATTAACCCGAGATGCCCTGCAATCTCAGCATAGATATCTGCTTCACTGGCAAATATTCCGAATTTAGTCTTATTTTCAATATGTCCCGAGATATAGGGGTATTTGGTAAAAGCAGCCAAAGTAGCGCAGGTAAGCTGCATACCTCCCTTACTGTAAGGTCGTTGCAACGCAAGAATATTGCGCAACCCCTGCGCATTACCTTCAAACCAGATGAAATCAGCCTGTTGTCCTTTATCGACCATGGAACAAAGTTCCGTACCTATTTCCGAACTTTGAAACCAGTCGCGGATTACATCCTCTCCGGAATGTCCAAAAGGCGGATTGCCTATGTCATGGGCAAGACAGGCCGTGGCTACCACGGTTCCCGGTTCCGAAGGAATCAAATCAAGATCGTCATACTTTTTTACCAACCTGCTACCGACCATATTGCCCAGAGATCTGCCCACAGAAGAAGTCTCCAGACTGTGAGTCAGTCTGGTTCGCACGTAATCACTACGCGAGAGAGGGAACACCTGTGTTTTATCCTGTAATCTCCTGAAAGCGGAGGAGAAAATTATGCGGTCGAAATCACGCTGGAATTCGCTGCGGTCTTTATCTATATAATTAGATTTTTCTTTTCCGATTCTCTGCTTGCTGATTAGCTTATTCCACTGCATTTATATCCTATCCTTTAACTACTCATCAAAATACTTTTTCCTGATCCGATCCAAAGTTCCATCATAACGCATTGATCTTAATGCTGAGTTGAATCTCTTTCTCAGGAATCTCAACTTGCGTTTTTTGGAAAAAGCAACATGCACATCGCTGGAATTGATAGAAGGTCCAAGCTTTCTAACCTGTTCCGCAACCCCCATCTCTTTCATGATATTCAATGATGAAATAGTATCTCCGACATAAATATCAAACCGGCCTCTGAGAAGCTTGGCTATATTCATTTCCGGGGAAACACCTATTTGAACTCTGGATGCCGGGATTTCATTTTCTAAAAAAGAGTCCACAGCCTTACCGTAACTATACCCACTCACAATCCCGAACGAACAATTCTTAAGTTGATTTAAATCACCATCAAAAACAAGGGGGGAATCTCGACGCACGAAAAAAGATATCTTTTCTTTACGTACAGGCTCACTGAAAAACATTTTCCTTACACGTTCAGGACGCTTGAACACTCCGAAAACACCATCCACTTCTCCAGACATGCCCATAGATAGAGCCCGTTTCCATGGAATAAGGGTAATTTCTAATTCTTCACCCATACGGCGAAAACATTCCCGCAAAACTTCAACATCATAGCCTTGAAATGTCCCGTTGCTATGGTACGAATACGGCTCATACTCCAAAGAGACAAGAGTATACGCCTTCGCTACTCCATGATGAGAAGCGAATATAAAAATAACGCCAAACAGTAATGCGATAAATTTAAGTTTCAACCACTTTTTATCCATACCGTAAACATAGCGCAATAGGGATATTGCGGCAATAAAATCATCCTAGACGCCCACTTCCGACCCTCTATATGCAAAAAATAACTTCAATATTTTTCGAATCTTATCTGAGAACAGCTTTTCTCCCAACAACTTTCCGGCAACCTTTTTATTCATTTCAGATAATGTCGGGTAAGGATGGACAGCCCCGGCAAGAGTTGAAAGACCGACCCTGCCGTTTAATACCGCAATCCACTCGGAAAGCAGTTCCCCGGCATGAACCGCCGCAAGCTGACAACCGATGGGTTTGCCTTTCTCGTTCAGCAACAGCTTTATCAGCCCCCGTCCTTCTCCTTCGGCCAAAGCACGGTCACAGGTGGAAAATTCTTCGATTACGGTTTTATACTTGATGCCTGCCTTATGCGCTGCTTTTTCATTCATTCCCACACTGGCAAGTTCCGGGTCTGTATAAGTACACCAAGGCAGCCATGTATAATCAGCCTTGCGCGGTAAATGAAAAACCGCATTGGAGATTACAATGCCTCCCTCGTAGCCCGCAGCGTGGGTAAAACGGTATTTCCCGGTCACATCTCCGGCAGCATAAATATTTGATACTGATGAACGCATTCGTGCGTCCACCGTAATAGAACCATGAGCCAGCTCAACACCAATCTTATCCAGCCCCAGCCCTGTTGTATTGGAACTGCGGCCCATAGCCAGAAGCAATTTGGAAGCTGAAACAGTTATGCTCTCACCGCCCGACTTCAAATGAACCTCAACACCACTATCAACATTACGGACGTCCTCAATCGTCGAACCAAGAATAAAGCGCACTCCATCGTCTGCCATTCCGTCCATTACATAGCGGGCCATATCCTCATCTTCACGGCTGAGTATCTGATTACTGCGCTGCACAACCGTAACTTCGCTCCCAAGACGCTGGAAAGACTGTGCCATTTCCACAGCGATTGGTCCCCCTCCGAGCACGATAAGAGACTGCGGCAACTCCGGCAGTGAAAAAAGATCCACATTGGTCAAATAAGGAACTTCATCCAAACCTTTAATTAGCGGAACCGCAGGAGATGATCCGGTAGCGACAACCCATGAACGGGCTGAAACATTTCGCCCATTCAGGGAAACGGAATGAGCATCAATAAAATAAACTTTGCCGAAACGGACTTCAACTCCCAACGAGTTAAACCGTTCCACGGAATCGTGAACTTGAATCTCAGCTATTACTTCGTTAATACGTTGAACAACCTGAGAGTAATCCACCGGGGGCAATTCGACCTCAGGCAAACCGAAATCTCCGGCCCGGCCCATTAGATGACGCACCCGAGCTGTGCGGATCAAAGTTTTGCTGGGAACACAGCCATAGTGCAGGCAATCCCCGCCAAGCCGCTCATCCTTATCAATAAGCAGCACCTTCACCCCTAATTGCGAGGCACCGGCAGCAACTGTCAATCCGGCAGCCCCACCGCCGATCACGCCGAGATCAAAATCGTATGAAGCCATTATTTTTCCACCTTAAACGTACAGCACACCCCGCAAAGCAGCACCGTAAAGGCCGCTCTCCTGATTATCATTCAAAAAAACAGGTATCTGTTTCAAAAAATCGCCCATGGAACTGGAATCGAGAAATTCATCCATGAACACAGGTTGCTCAACCACAAAGGGGTTCTTGGCCACGATCCCCCCTGCAATGTAAAGTCCCCCGGTAGCGCAGACGCTGATAGCGTAGTTTCGACAGCAACGAGCGGTAAACCGGGAATACCATTCAAGTGTTTTTCCGCCCTGCTTCATTTTCTCGGCCACTTTGCTCGGCTCAAGGTCTTCTCCGGTTAAAAAAAGGTGTAACATGTTCAGACCGCGACCGGTAAGCACCTCATCACCGCAACAATAAGAAATTTTGCGTTTATCCATGACAAATCTACAAAAATCCAATTCATCGGCTGTCTGGCACGGGAAGCTGATGTGTCCTGCTTCGGACGGGACAGGCACATAGCCCAGTTCCGAAACAGGAACAGGAACCAGTGCGCAATGCCCCAGCCCGGTTCCGGCACCGATTACCCCGACTGTTCCGATAGGTGAAATCTCAACATCATGAATAATCCGGCAACCTTCAACCGCCGCAGTACGGCAGGCATAGGCCTGTGCCGCAAAATCATTGATCAGTACGGCAGCGCGAAAGCCGTATTTCTTATAACCTTCACGAAAATCAACTTCCCAGTCCACATTAGTCACGTTACAGTAAACCCCGCCAACCACAGGGCCTGCCACGGCAATAACTGCAACGTCAAAATCTGAAGGCACATACGAAAAATCGCTTTCAGCCAACATTTCCATAAGATGGTCAAAGCTGCGGGCTTCCACACTGGAAAGCCAGACGGTTTCTTTCATGACCAGCTTATGGCCCGGACCAGACTCAAATGCAGCAAACCTGCTGTTTGTGCCACCAATATCAACGGCAAGAACAAGACCCATTACAGCAATCCCCTGCTCTAAAATTTAACAAACGGTTCCAAACAACCTGACTGAATTCTAATACATTAATAAGAATTAATAAATGTGCTCTACACAGTTTTCACATGAATAATAGATTTCAGGCTAAGCTGTTGGTGTCATAAAATAGACACCAAAAAGCCCGGGCGGACTGCCCCATTACAGGACGCCGCACCGGGCTGTTTATTCAATTATGCCTAAGAGATTTTTTAATGAGCTAGGAAGCCTTGGCCTTAACCAAAGGGACTTCATGAAGAATCTTATCTTTGGACTTCTTCTCATCCCGGCGCATTTTAATATATTTGCGGGTGATATTCCTGAGAGCTTCGGCCTTCTCTTCACGATCATCAACATCCAAAAAAGCACCAAGTTTACGTTCCAGCTTGTAGGGATTCTGTTCATTTTTAATTGCAATTACGCCATCAAGAATCATTTTCTGATTAATCAGCTCGTTACGGGTCCGGCAACGCACAGTTTCAGCCATGGGCGCGAAAATCATGTTACTGAAAATTACTCCGTAAAGGGTTGAAATAAAAGCTACCGGAATATGTTTAAGAATCATGGCAGGGTTATCAATACCCATCAACAGTCCGATCAGTCCGATTACAGACCCGGCGACCCCGAAGGCAGGAGCAAAACGGGCCATGGACTGGAAGACTCTTTCGGATTCACTTCGGCGCATGTTGAAAAATGACATTTCGGTCTTCAGGCAATCCTTAATCTCATCTTCCTCAAAATTATCCACCAGCAGCATGAGCGCATTACGTAAAAATGAAATTGTTGTTTTCTCTCCTGCTTTTTCAAGGGATAACATGCCATCCATTTTCGAGCGAACACTCAAATCCAGCAGGGTTTCCACAATTTCCTCATGAGTGGCAAGACGAGTAGAATAACTGTCCTGCACCACCCGGAAAGCATTCTGAAGCTGCTCCACCGGATAGCTGAGCAACACTGCCACAGCGAGGCCGGAAAGCACAATTGCAAGGGCTGCGGCATTCCAATAAAGGGCGACACCTCCGCTAAGCCAGAAACTGCCTGCAAAAACAGCAGAAGCGACAACCACACCAATTAAATTTTTCTTATTCATTACATACCTCCTTGGGCATTAACGTCGGTATTTATGACTATGATTTCGACCCTGCGGTTATTGCCTTCCACCTTGCCCATATCGCCGGGTAATTCGGGAGCTACACCGCCACGACCGCTGACAATTATCCGTACCGGATCGATTGATTTCTGATTGATCAGATACTCAGCCACCTTTGCGGCCCGCCTTGCGGATAGCTCGAAAACATTTTCCCGGCCTGTTTCGGCAATGTCGGAAGCATCAGTATGACCGATGATATGAATAGCGTGAGTGCTGGTTTTAAGAACCTCAGCCACTTCGGCAAGATATTGACGGGTCTTGGACTCAAAGACGCTTTGCCCCGGAGCGAAAAAGGCATTACCGCGCATGACAATCTTAAGTTCGCCATTCTCCTCTTTCATGCTCACCGCACCGTCATCACTGCGGTAAAGCACGTCCTCCGGAGACATGACCACCCTTGCGGAACTGGACATGGCTTCACGGTGAAAAGAGATCATTTCAATTAGTTCATCCGCAGGGTTCACAGCAACCTGCGAATTGGCATTACCCTCGAAGATGACTTTGATATTCTCCTTGGACTGGCTGTAGATAAACAGCACCACGAAAAGAACAAACATCACCATCATCAGGTCGGACCATGGAACCGCCCAGCCGTTCATGCCGGAATTATCCGCTTCACCGGAATCAAATTCCATCAGTTCAAGTTCACATTTAAGATCATCAAATTTCATAACATGCTCCGTCATCGGAAGGTTCGGGTTAGTCCCGTGATTCTCTTCTGACTTCAAAGCAAGGGTAATGCCAATCGCTAAAACAATGTATATTACGGGGGCTAAGAAAGATTTTTTTTACTTAAGGAAAAGATAAATAATGAAAAAGTCAAAAACAGGACATAAACGGATAATTAGAAAAAAAGGACGTTCCCCGATTACGGGAAACGTCCTTTGAAAATCATATACTTTAAAGATCAGCTATAAATCAATGCACAGTCCGTCCTGAGCCATGATGATGTTCTCAGGCCGGTACTCAGCCAACTGGGAAAATTCTTTTGTATCTTCAAGAAATTTCTGGAGCTGAAAATCATCAAGAACCGGTTCCTGATGGAAAAGGCAAAGGGTTTTGACCTTAGCCATACCGGAAAGCTCCACCGCAATGATATTATTGGAATGCCCCCAGTCTTCTTTGATTGAGTTGGCCTCTGCAAATGAATACTGGGCATCCATAATTAACAGGTCGGCTTCATTAAAAAATTCTACAAACCCTTTATCTGCAAGGGCCGTGGCGCTTTTGTGTTCACAATCCGTAGAGTAAACAGCCGATTTGCCGCCTTTTTCAAAGCGGTATCCGAATGAACCGCCGGGATGATACTGGGCCTTAATCTCTATACTTACTCCGGCCACATCCAGCTTCTGCCCGCTTTTCAAGCGGATAAAATCAAATTCAGCCCCCAGATTATCAAAATGAACCGGAAAACAAGGTTCGCTTTGCTGCTCCCGCAGGACCTTTTCTATTCCGGGATGGCCGCCATAAAAAGAAATCCTGTTACCGGGAATATAGGCCGGAACAAAGAACGGAAAGCCCTGAACATGATCCCAATGCAGATGTGACATGAAAATATGGAAATGAGCTCCGGGAGCACCTTGCCGCTCAGACATGACCCGGTTACCTAAATCACGCAATCCGGTTCCGCAATCACATATGATGTAATCATCCCCTTCCCCTTCTACCTGAATACAGGGAGTATTGGTCCCGTATGAACCTCGGACAGAAAAAGGGAGTTCATTATCAATGAATTCATCAAGATCTGTTGTTGAATCAATTCCTTTTTCAACAGCAATCTCCAGTGCGGCCTTGACTTTGGCTCTAGCCCTTTCGGCATTGAATGTGGCAGACAGGGAACCTCGCGCTCCCCAGATGCAAACCCTCATTAAGCTCTCCTATTCAGTAATTTATTAATTATTACATTTAGAAGCGCAAAAGGGCAACAAAAGCATACAAAAAATAACTTAAAACCTATGAAGGCCATTCACTTTTAACCATTTTCAAACTATCAAAATATTTTCAGATCAACAAAACAGGAATCATCATGAGCATATACCGCACAGTCAAACCATTGATACTCGGCTCCGGCTCACCACGCCGCAAGGACCTGCTTCAATCTGCCGGTCTTGAGTTTAAAATCACCCCCGCAACCTGTGACGAGCCTGCCCCGCTCCCCGGTCAGGACCCGGAAGATTACGCAATCAAAATGGCCGAATTAAAAGCAGAAAACGTAGCCGCTAGCAACAAGGGAGCGTATATACTCGGCTCGGACACTATTGTTGTTCGTGACATGGAAATCCTAGGTAAACCCAAGCATCGCGAAGAAGCATATCAGATGGTTAAGTCCCTATGCGGACGCAAACATAAAGTTATCAGTGGATGTGCCCTTATCTCGCCAGACGGGGAAAGAATAAGCTACGCCGTATCTACGGAAGTTGAATTCATCGAATTCAATGACCCTGCAGTACGGTCCTACGCCGCCACCGGAGAACCGGACGACAAAGCCGGAGCCTACGCTATTCAGGGGCAGGGAGCCTTTCTAGTCAAAGGAATCTGCGGATCATACACCAACGTGGTCGGATTACCCTTGGCGAAAGTGCTAGAAACCTTAGTATCTTACGGAGTTATCGTTCCGGGAGATGGGTAAAAAATCGTACATTCGGGGTGGTTTACTTGGGTGGTTCCCACGGGATTCCCACAGTTTATAAATAACTTTCTATTTGAGCCTTTTGCCCAATATTTAAGGAAACTGAGGTCTTAGAGTTAGCGTAAGTAATTAATTCCTTTTCTGCCAATGCTTCAAGCGAACTATCAAAGGTTAATACATTATTACAGAAATGATTCTTGAGTGTGGGTATTGTAATTATCTTACTCCCCCAATGCTTTCTCCTACTTAAGACTAAAAGAATTCTTCTAGCCCCGGTATCAATATCCATTTTACTTGAAAAACCTAGAACAGATTCACTTAAATTTTCTAAAATATTGTCGCCGTGGGTTATTCCGAAATAGTGACTGTGAGTTTGTCTTATCGTTGCAACACTTGATGATCCTATCAACACAACTTCAAACCCTTCTCCTTGATTGTACTGACTTTCAGCCTTAACGTACGTATTTACAGCTTCATCAATGTCCCTTCCCACATCGGACCAATCTATAAACGATCCTGAATTCCAATCAAAAATCATTAACCAATTTTTGAACCCAACGCCTCTTGATTTCTCACGAGATGCCATTGTTTTCAAAATATCATCATGTATAAAACTATCAAAAATTCTTTTATTATCTGAAGACTGTATTATTTCTTCTGCTTTTTTTCTAAATTCTTCTAAACCAATCTGCATACTTGATGTAATATCGCGCCCAGATTCTATCTCATAAAAAGCGGAAGACAACTGCTGAAAATAATATATAACCTCAGGGTCTCCTTTCTGCTCTTTAAGAGTAAATCCATACACAACGGAAGTACGTTCAATCAACTCAGACCAGTAGTGCTGAATCCTACTTCTAATCTGAAGTTCAATAAATACACCGTCAAGAGACAGAATCACATGTAAAGCGCGGTACCCCGTTGTATCTCTACCTTTTTCTCGATAATCCTTTACCCTAATTACTGATATTTTATCTTGCTTTCTTAATTCATCACGAAGATATGAATATATTTTTTCAACCTGATCATTATCTTCTACAACTATTCTCGCTCCACCAATATCTTGCAACTGTGTCAAGCGGACATGTAACCTTTGTAACTTACTGATTATCTGTGGTTTTCGTTTTAATCGCTGTGCAATATAGAACTCACATTCATAATCCGCTAGCCATCTCTGTAAGTCCATTGAAATTTCAGTTAATGGCCCTAAATGTCTTTTGCGATATTCATCAAAAATATCTTCTAGCGCTATATAATCAACTTCATCTTTATAAACGTCCTTCGATAGAGCCAAGCCGGACTTATCAATTTTTGTCTTAGATATCTTCATAGCTTACTGTGTGGTAATTATGCGTTACACTACTTTTAAAGAATTTACTAAGTATTGCCCTATTTACATAAAATGTAAACCAACATTTTATTATCAAGATCACACCACACCCTCGTGGCCAACCCCCCACCCCACAGGATACCCTCCAAATTTTACCACCCAAATTTGAAGGAGAATCATGATGGCAATCCATTGCGATCCACTGTTTAAGATGATCTATTCGTATACCCGGAAACAGGCGTTGGAGAACGGCAACCTTATCGATGTAACCGAACAGGCCATGGATAAAAAACTTCAAATTCAGCTTGCCAACACCATTACGTGGTCTTATTCATATGAGTAGGATTAAATCCTACACATCACTGGAGGACAATATGAGATCAACAAAACAGATGAGCATTACGCTGCCCCATGAAATGGCTCAGTTGGTAAAAGATAAAGTTGCCAAAGGCGAATATGCATCTGAAAGCGAAGTCATTCGCGATGGACTAAGGGCTTTGCTGGCACGCGACCGTGCAGTTGATGAGTGGCTCAGAGAACAGGTGGCACCAGTTTACGATGCTATGCAGGAAGATAAATCCCATGGCAAAAGCCTTGATCAGGTTCGGGCCAAATTATCTGAAGAACATGAAGCGTAGGTCATAAAATTTAGATGTCCTACCCAGTAATTTTCTCACCGGAAGCAGAAGAGCAGCTTGTCAAATTATACAGATATGTTGCCAAAGCAGTATCCTCCGAAACGGCATAAGGATTTACAGATGCCATTATCAACCATTGCGAAGAGTTAAAATCTTTTCCGCAACGAGGAACATTACGTGAAGACATCCGCCCCGGCCTGAGAATTACCCATTTCAAAAAACGTACAATTATATGGGAAGTGGGATCGTCCATATAGAAACGAAGCTATAGCTGGAACGCCCCAGTAAAAAACTAAACACTAGCAGGAGGCATAATGAAATATACAGGGACATGCCTATGCGGCAAGGTCGCCTTTGAGGTGGAAGGAGATTTTGATAATTTTTTCCTTTGTCATTGCGAACGATGCCGTAAAGACACCGGATCCTCCCATGCCGCGAATTTGTTTTCCTCCACGGCCAAGTTGAGATGGCTTGCCGGGGAAGAGGAAGTAAGGACATTCAACTTCAATTCAACTGGGCATATCAAGAGTTTTTGCAGCACTTGCGGCTCGGCTCTTCCTAATATCCAAATGAATGGCACCCTTCTTGTCGTTCCAGCGGGCAGCCTAGACAGTGACATACCTGTTAGAGCGGATGGTCACATATTTATCGCAAATAAAGCCAATTGGGACTTTGAACTGGAAAGTTTGCCCATGTTCGACCTGCTTCCCGGAGAAAATGAAGGTTAACGAGAGGATAACATGCTTGATAATAAGGCATCGGCTATCGAAGAAATGGGCTTTTTAGTCGACTTGCCGCTCGCAAGGATGTAGACCGACACTCCCTCACAGGTCCCCACACACTTTTGGCTTAGCCATTAAAAAATGGCTAAAGCCAAAATTCTCCATTCCATGAATAGTGCGTCAAACCACCTAGTGGACAGGCAAGGCGAGCCATCTAGCCCAGTGCAACATCAAGAGTCATCATCACCGCGAACCCGAGAATACACCCCATAGTCGCTTGGTCCCCGTAACCGGAAGCCTGTGATTCCGGCACAACTTCCTCCACAACAACAAAAATCATTGCTCCGGCGGCAAAAGCCAACGCATAAGGCAGAATGGGCCTAGCTATAATGACTGCCGCCGCACCGATAACCCCGGCTATGGGCTCCACAAGCCCTGAAGCCTGCCCGTAAAAAAAACTCTTCGCCCGCGAAAAACCGATCCGGCGCAGAGGAACTGAAACCGCAGTTCCCTCCGGGAAATTCTGGATTCCTATACCCATGGCAAGAGCAATAGCTCCGCCGATGGATGCCGAATCATATCCCGCCCCAACAGCTCCGAAGGCCACACCAACAGCCAGCCCTTCCGGAATGTTATGCAAAGTGATGGCGAGAACCAGCAGGATAGAGCTATTCCAGTTGGTCTCAATACCTTCCGCCTCCGAACGTGGGGCGTTGATGTGCAGGTGCGGTAAAAATTTATCCACCAGTCGCAAAAACACTGCACCCATGATAAAGCCAACCGCAGCCGGCACGAACTTGAACGGCCCCATATGCTCACTCATTTCAATAGCCGGAGCAAGTAGCGACCAGTAACTGGCAGCAATCATCACCCCGGCGGCAAAACCGAGCATGATGTCTAATGTACGTTTACTGATATCCTTACCGATGAAGACCACCGCTGCGCCTAGAGCGGTTAGTCCCCATGTAAATAAAGTAGCTATCAAAGCCTGCATAACCGGCGACAGGGCCATAAAATAATCCACGTTCAACCTCCTGACCTGCGGGGAATTTTAAAAACAGAGTAGCAAGATTAATAATACTATGCCTTAATTTCGCATCAAGCAAAATAGGCTAAACCATGGTATCAGCAGGATCAACTCCCCTAAAATAAATTAACACGATAATTACAATAGTTACTGAGTTAATTTTGGATCAACGCCGTCGAATTGACCATTGCGAGGGTTATTGAGACACTGGTTCTCAGTATGAAGTTTTTCAGGTGGACATCCTTCCCTTAATTTAATGCATGATTATATTGAAACGACCTCAAACACATAGATCAGGAGCACTAGCATGATAAGTCTTGAATTCCTACTGACGGCATTGGTTGTTGTACTCGTGCCGGGGACAGGTGTAATTTACACAGTCTCAAGCGGTCTTTTTCTTGGGAAAAAAGCAAGCTTAGCTGCCGCAGCCGGCTGCACTGCCGGTATCATTCCTCACTTGGTCGCATCCATTCTTGGCTTATCAGCCGTCCTCCACGTAAGCGCAATAGGCTTTCAAATAGTTAAATATGCCGGAGCAGCCTATCTTCTTTATCTGGCATGGGCGACATGGCAAGAAAAAGGGACCCTGAAATTCAATGAATCAAATGGAAATCAACGCCTGCTCCAAATTGCCAAACGCGGGTTCCTGATCAATATACTTAACCCGAAACTTTCAATTTTCTTTCTTGCTTTCCTACCCCTATTTGTACCGGAAAACGCTGTATCCCCAACTCTAAACCTGATCATATTGAGTCTGATTTTTATGCTCATGACGCTTATAGTGTTCGTTCTTTATGGACTATCTGCCACCAGTGTGCGCAAATATGTAACTCGATCTCCCAATATTATCAGCTGGATGCAACGCTCTTTCGCTATTGTATTCGCTACTATCGGACTCAAGCTTGCGATGACCGAACAGTAAATTTGACTTCACAACCGCCCACTCAATACACCTCGGTTATAAAATACAACTAAACAAGAGGAAAACCAATGAGCATTGAAATAAAATATAGCTGTAATGGAATAGATTGGAATCACTTAGCCGGCATACTCAAAAAAGTTGGGATGGCCCACTATACTCCTGAAATTCACGCAAAGGCCTTCCAAGCCAGCCATACGACTGTTTTTATATTCGATAATGACAAAATGATTGGGTTTGGCAGAGCTATCTCAGATGGAGCATATCAGGCTGCCATATACGATTGCGCTGTTCTTCCTGAGTATCAGGGGCAGAAGATTGGCTCGCTTATAATGGAGCACATTCTAAAGCAACTTGAAGGTTGTAATGTTCTTCTTTATGCAGCCCCGGGGAAAGAAGGATTTTACGAGAAACAAGGATTCAGACGAATGAAGACGGGTATGGCAAAATTTGTCACAGAAGAAAGTATGCGCGAGAAAGGCTTTATTGAATAAATCACCACACCCTTGTGTACAGGACCAAAATTTGGATCTTCTGGATAAGCAAAAGGACATCTCACATATCAAGAAGAAATAATTTCTATATCCGGTAAATTTTCATACACGGCATCATAAGTATTATACTTTTCCAACACTTGAACGACAAGAGGATGAGGCTCAGGCCAGATTTCAGGTAAAACGGCTTCTTCTTTTAATAACGTTGTAAAAGCCAGTTGTTCAATCGGAGGATTAAATTGTGCGTCAACACCTGCTTTATTCCCCCGAGGATCTATTCTATACCAACCATACTTATTTAAATGCACTGCAACAAAACCATGCAGACAAAACGGTGCTCCACCACCCGCAAGACTCAAACGCTGATAGCAAAGCCCAGCTGGAATTTCAGAAGCTCTGAGGAGAGCAACCAAAAGATGACTCTTGGCAAAGCAATAACCCGTTCTATGCCGGAGGACATCCGAAGCCTTACATGTTACCGGGTTCATTTTATAATCAGCACTGTGTTTGATGTTATCACGAACCCACTCGAAACATTTTTTTGCAACATATTCGTCTTCCAAACCTGATAACTCAAGTGACTCCAAAAGGCGTAACACCCCACTGTCACTATAATCAATATACTTTGAGCATTTCAAATACTGCTTCATCATTTTCAAATCCATATTCATACACCCTGAAATGAAAAATTAAATCACGTTACTCAAATATTCTGCACAGAATTAGGCAAATAAGCACAAAAAACAGACTAGAACCGCCACATAAATTTGACAAGTCCCCCAAACGAGTCACCCAAATCCTGTGCCGATAATTTGCGTCCGTTGCTGCTGTAAAAAGTATAACTCCGGTCATAGATATATTCCGGCCCGATTGATAAAGTCCAATTATCATAGGGAGAATAATCAAGATACAGAGCGAACTTTGATTGAGTTTCTTTTACAAAGCCATCAGTTTCATAAATTTTATTTGACCCGGACATGGCCACGGTCATTCCTATGGTTTTCTTTTTGCCATCGCCCATTTCCACCCCGATCATCTTAAGGGTCTCGGCAATGGCTTCATACGATACGGAAAGGACTAATCCCAATTCAATATCCCCGAAAAGCTCATCATTAATCGGGCTGACAGCGACGGCTTTAACTCCGCCGCCCAGAATAGAGCCTTTCCACAAATCGTAAGCAAGTCCTCCCTGCAGACCAAGCCCCAAAGCTCCGGGGAGATTTTTTTCAAAAGCTGAGGTGGCAGTGCAATCAAGCCAATATATCCAGTCCTTGTAAAATCTACCGTTAGCCAGATGTGCCTCTAGGGTTAGATCCTGCAGATTTTCAAAAGGAGGGTTGGAACTCTCTCCTCCGCTGATCTGCTGTGAAAACTCACCCGCGTCTTCCCATAAAAAATTGGAGACTCCGTATGTTAACTCAAAAATGGAGTACCCTGCTTTGATCGTGTTACGCACAACACTGACCTTACCGGAGGAATTGGCAAAAGAAGCCGGCAATGCATAAGAGGAAGAGACTGTAATATAGGGCTTCTTTTTAAACTTGGTAGGAGTATCCATTAAAGCGTCATCAACAAGTCCGACAGGTCCCAGCCCTATTCCTGCAGCAGGCTGTGGGCATAAAAAAAAGCATAGAATAGCGAAAAAAATAAATTTAAAATCAGACATTTATATATAACGGCTGACAGCAAGGTCAGATGATTTTAGCTTTTACAAAATTTTGCGGCAGCAGATGTATTCAGCTGCCAATTACATGTGAATGTTCAATGCGAGAAAACCTGTTTGTCGCAGCAAAAATTTAAGCATATGTGATGCATTAAGTAAAAACAAATTACGCAATACGGGTTGTTAAAAATACGCATTATTTAGATAATCCCATCAAAATCAAATCTGTTACATCTATCAACAGCATACGAATATATATGGCTCAAACAGATTCTTCCCGTACAACCTCCGGCTAAACCAAAAATGAAATACTGTTTTTGATCAATGGGGTCGGAAACCTTTATCACTGAGAATTGAGACGCGCCTTTAGGGAAGTGCTATACATGCGCGGAATGAGCAAGGAAATTTTTGTCGCTGTTTATTGCCGCAAAGCTGTTGAAGTGCTAAAATAATGCAAAATCTAAAATAACCAAAACTAACACTTGCCAGTCAATTATTTATCCGCTTGTGCAGTGATCATTAATCAACTTTTTAATACGAATAATCTACCATGAACACATAAAACTGGTTATTATTTTGATAACATGTCTCAATCTAAGGACAAAAAATGATCCGCAAGCAAACATTAATCATAATCTTAATAGTAGTTTTAATGCTTTGTTTTGCAGTAAGTGCAAAAGCTAAAAAAATAACTATTCTGGTAGATACATGGCCTCCATATAACTTTAAGATAAATAATAAAATTGTCGGAATAAGTACGGAACTGGTAGAGGCAGCATTACAAAAGACCAAGCTTAATTACGAACTTGTATTATATCCATTTAAACGAGCCTTAATTACAGTACAAAAAAATCCAAACACAATGCTCTATACAGTGGCACGTATTCCGCAACGCGAAAATATGTTTGCATGGATTGGTCCCCTACACCCCAGAAAAGTATACCTTTTCAAATTGAAAAGAAGGACAGACATACATATTGCTGGAGTAGAAGATATTAAGAAATATCATACTGGAGCTCTTTCAGGCGGCTCTGTTGAACAATTTTTTATCACCCATGGCTTTCATGAAGGAGACTACTACTTAGTCAGCAAGTCAGATCAATTATTGAAAATGCTCTTCAAAAAACGAATTGATCTCATCCCGGGCGATCCTTTAGATTTAGCCTATCAAATGAAACTGTTGGGGCTTAAATATTCAGAACTTGAAAAAGTGTATATGCTATCTGATGAAGGCGGTTATTACATGGTAGCAAATAAAAATACTCCAGATGCAATCATCACAATGATACAGAAATCTCTAGACGAAATAATAGCAACAGGTCTCAGAGAAGAAATAATTAATAAATATTTAAAATGAGTTTGGCCTTGGCAAGCTAATGTCAATAATTCAGCGCAGAAGACTCCCACACACATCAAATAAGTTTAATTATATTTTATATTAGCTACAGGGATACATTTCAGTTGTACAATTAAGTACTGTCATTTATTAAAAATAAAAACATCGTATAGTAAAGATCTATTACCATTCTCAAAACATTAATACGTTGCGTTCTTGAAACTGAAATTATTAAATTATAGCTAAACAACTCATTCTGATTATTTAAAAGACCATATCACTTACAGTAAAATTTTACATATCTCTAATTTGCATCAGAATAAAATAATGATAAGGATTTGGCGAATGAAAAGCACTAAGGATATCAAAAGAACATTGGGTACAAACATCGAATACTGTATCTAAAGATATCCCTTCGCGACCAATTTCCCAATAATGAACTGCCCACGGAAATTCTTCTATATATTCTTTTCGGTATTTTCGTTGCGGCAAATTAGTAGGATAAAAATCTTCATGAACGCTCTCTTTTAGAACATTCTGTCTTTTTTGTGACACAACATGAACTCTAGAACCATAACAAGAATAGGGAAGACTTATGAAAATGTACTTCTTGCTCAATAAAGATAATTTCATCAAATTTAACTTAAAACTAGACCAAGAAAAATGTTCAAGAACTTGAAATGCACAACAGATGTCATATTTTCGAGGGTGACTCTTTACATCAAAAGTGTTCCAATCGCCAACAATAGTTGGATTATGAGTTTTCTCAAAATCGAATGTAGTATAATCATAACCAATATTACGCATATTATTAGCACAAAAATGTTCACCAGGGCCTAGCTCAAAAACTGACCGAACATCTGGTATCCTATGTATCGTCTGCATCTGCAGCATGTACGACCCTGCATGAGCTTGAGTTAAAAATTTTCCAGAATTAATTTTTTTGCTATTTACTATTCGATCTAAAGTTTCTGGAGCATAAGCCTCATCAAACATTTTGATTGATCTGTCATATTTTGCGGCCATAACAAACTCCTGCGGAGAACAGATATTCATGGGTTGCATCTTAAATGCAGTACCTCAGTGCGTACTGCAACATTCAACAAATATTAAAGATTCAATATTTTGATACTCAACTACAGTACTTATCACAATATGCACTTAAACAGTAGCATATCTAAAAATAATTTTTCAACCATGACGTGGCATTGTAACCTAAGTAGAGCCTCAACGAAAAAAGACTCGGCAAATACTCATATTTTTTAGGAGAACCGTATCTAAATTCAACCAAGCTCTTGCTAAACTGGAAAAAAACGGACAATTTGATATTTGATTAAAGAGTCAGGTGTTTAAGTTCAACCCCAACAGTAGCAGAAATACTTAATCAATGATGGATCAACTGGACATGCGAACAATGTTGCTGGTGGGGGCTATGGTCTGCCTCACACTGGCGATGGTAATGACGTATTATTCTTTTGCCCGGAAGACATATCGCGGATTCCAATACTGGACAGCAGGGATAGTTAGCATCGGCTTAGGCGCTGTCCTTGTCTCCATGCGAAGAGTTCTACCTGCCTTTGTATCAATCGTAATTGGAAACTTTCTGATTATCTTGATGCCTTACCTGCTCACCCAAGGCTTAGCTGTTTTTTTAAACATAAAATGGAAACTATCCAAACTTAACGCAGCAGCTTTAGGCCTGTTTTTTTTGGGATTTGCATGGTGGACATACATAAAGCCGGACCTGCATGCCAGAATAATAGGTCTAAGTCTGGTAATGGCCTTTTTTTTCGGACAAGCTTTATACCTTACCACAAAAAAGATGCCGTCTATATTAAAAACACAAGAATGGTCTTTAACTGTAGCACTAGTAATATCTACCATATCTTCATTATTCAGATTTGCTGTAACAATACTGAGCACTCAAAAAATAGGATTTTTGAATAACTCCGGAGCACTTCAATCAACAGCCCTAATGATGATTATCATAAGTGTTGTAGCAAGTGCATGTTCAATACTGATCTTGAATTCACACCGCATGGAAAAAGATCTTAAAGATGCTAAAACAAAAATAGAGAAACTAGCCAACATAGACGAACTGAGTAACCTATTCAACAGAAGATACTTTAATCAAAAGTTGGAACAAGAATTTAAACGACATCAAAGATCAGCATCTTCTTTATCTTTGATCATGCTGGATATCGATTGTTTCAAATTATACAATGACACATACGGACATCAATCAGGAGACCAATGTATCCAAGAGGTTTCCGCAATTTTAAAGGACTCAGGCTCTCGCCCCTCAGATATTGCTGCAAGATACGGAGGAGAAGAATTTGTTTTACTTTTACCGGATACCGATACAACCGGAGCTCAAAAAGTCGCAAAAACAATTCAAAAAAAATTGAAAGCCAAATCCATTCCACATAAGGCATCTACGGTAGCTGATGTTGTTACTTTAACTTTTGGAATCGCAACAATTATTCCAGACAGGACAACATCCCCGGAGTCTATTATAAAATTAGCTGATCAATATCTGTACAAAGGAAAAGAGAATGGAAAAGACCAAATTAAATTATACTGTTCTTAGTAAAATACTATCCTACAGAAATCATACTCTGCAACAAGTATATCAAATCAATATGACTAAATATAATAAGATGTCATTCAAATCATAAGCCATACAATTTATCTTTTCATATATTTGACCACAATTGATTGATCAAAATAACACCCCAAAACACATAAATAAGTTAGCAAAATTGATCTTAACTTTTATTTTTATTACGAATTACATCATGCAAAAGCCATTTTTCCAGTTCTTCAACTTTTCCTGGCAGAAAAAAATGCTCTTTACAGTTATTGCGGGCTAATTCTTTTGCTGTAAGAATCTGCTCATCCGCCATATCAAGCACCTTTTCAAAGGCTGCTTCAAATTCGGCTGGTCCTGATTCAAACGGCAGCAGGAACTCATTGAAATAATCAGGCCAGACTTCACAAATTCCACCCACATCTCTTGAAATAGGGAGCAATCCTTCCGCCATGGCTTCCAGCAGAGTATTGGGCAGTCCTTCAAAATATGAAGGCAGCACAAACACATCAGCCCTGCGCAGATACCCGGAGACATCTTTGGTGAAGCCTACCCACTCTATTTTCTCAGACAATCCCAATGAATTGCATAAAGCATGAAGCTCTTTTTCAATATTTCCGGTACCGAGAATAATGCACCTGAAATCAAAGCGGAGTCTGGCGAGCGCGTTGAGCACATCCTCATGACCTTTGCCTTTGTTCAACTGAGAAGTGCAGATAAAGGTCAACGGCCTGTTCACTGTAAGTTCGTGCTCGGAATAAATCTTTCCATTCAAAATAACTTCGGTATCTTCCTTTTTTATATATGGAAGACTGTCCACAAAGCCGTCACGTATATATTCACAAGGACATAAAAAATGCGGTTTGATCCAGTTGTGCAAAAAATCAACTTTTTTGGTGTAAGGGATATCTTCCGGTAAACCTATCCTTTGAATCAAGGGGATACCCAGAATCTTTGCTGCAACACCGGCAGTGGTGAGATCCTTACCTACATTAATAATTACTGCATCTATCTTTTTGATTTTAAATTCATAAATAAATTTAGCAATTGCAACTGGATTAAAATCAGGACCGAACCATGTTTTTTCTCCGTGTCCTGCCTTATCCCGGCATTTCTCCACGAATGCAGGCTGCCTGCCCCAGATATAAACATTGTTTCCGCGAAGTTTAAGCTGTTCCGCGAAACTTACGACCCATGATTTTACTCCACCCCATTTATGGGTAGAGTTTACAAACGCAATATTCATATTTTCCACCTAATATAAAGAACTACCTAAACTTGATATGTAAATCATTTAATGAAAATAAATTTGTTTAAAAATTCTGCTGTTCCTGAAACTGGAGCTTTTTAACCGATATCAACGGACGCGGCAAGATTTTCCAGATGAGAAACCTGTTTGAACATGCTGAGGCGAGCCGGGGATTGTTGTAACTGACAAATCCTTGTACAGATATAATTATGAAAGAATACATTCAAGCAGTAGTAACAATACTTGCCCTGATCAACCCACTGGTATGCATGGAAATCTTCACTGACTGTGTATCCGGGATACCGCCTGAGCAAAAAGTAAAGGAAGCACTGAAGGCGCTTACAGCAACAGGCGCAGTGCTATTCGCATCAGCTTTTTTCGGCATGGCTGTATTAAAAAACCTCGGCATATCCATGGCAGCTTTTTCCTGTGCAGGCGGTGGTATTCTTGCGTGGATCGGTGCAAATATGCTTACACCAGACCGTAATGCACCAAGTGCTATAGCTACCAGAGACAGTAAAGACATATCATTATCCCCACTCATACTTTTTGCAGCCAGTCCCGGAACTATTACCGCGGTAATAACAATTGCAGCCACGCACAACAGGCACGACATGCCCGTAACGGCAGTTGCCGGGGTGGCAGTTGCACTTGTAGTTCTAGCGGCTGCACTACTGTCTGCAGCAAAATTTTCAAAAGTAGAAAACAAGAAAAGCGGAATGCGGGAGATAATTTCCAGCTATATGGGAGTATTGATTATCGCCATGGGAATTCAATTTATCCTCAGCGGTATAAATGAATTCTCGAAGTAGAGAGGGACAATGTATGACTAGTGGTAGCTGTCATAAATTTTTTTAATTGTTCCATCCTTCAATAATTTATCAATTGCTTTATTGAAACGCGGAACTGCATCTTTCTTACTTGGATGAAATCGTATCATCATAGCCGGAGAATCGTACGGTTCGCTGACAACAAGTTTACCTGCCAGCCCATTTGTCTTTATCTGATATAATGCAAAATCCTTATTCATAAGGGCCTGATCGAGACGACCTGCAAGAATAAGCTGAACAAGTTTATTCTCATTTTCAAGAACATGTGGAATTATACGCCCATCAGCAAAGTAAGGATCATATTTTGGATACACGTATCCCCTGACCACACCTACAGTTCTACCCAGTAATTCATTGGGGTAAGCATGAGGTACGGCCTTCTCAGCATTAAAAAGAACTATTGAATCCGAAACAGCAAACGGCTTGCTGAAGACTCCAATAACTTTTGCAGATTGCCTCCACGCGGGATTCGACATTGGTTCGATATCTACTTCACCTGCATCAAATTTCCGCTGAGACCGGTTGAACGGACAACGCACAAACTCAATAGTATCCCCGGTTTCTTTGGCAAAAGCATTAAAGACGTCTTTGACAATACCTGTGTAGGGGGTATTTTCCGGGAAATAGTATGGGGGGAAAGAACCTGTGTGCAACATCACCCGAAATTTTTCTCCAGCACAGAGACATGAAAAAGAAGTGCTTAATATGAAGAATGCAGCAATAAAACAAATCGCCAAAAGTCGCATATTCTGATACCTCACGCTGAACATCATACACAAGACAATATCAAGAAAGGCATATATCTTAAAATTATCTACAAAACAACTTTTCGTGCTAAAATAAAACGAGTACATTCAAGTTTAAAACAAAATCCAATTATAATTTACGGACTCATAATTAATATGCTTTTATTTCCAAGCATTGCGGTGTCATGCCCCGGAACATACCTACATCATTTGCTATATCAGATTGGGTTGCAGCAAGCGCAACAATATCTGAAAGGGCTAATTACTTATCTAACACATGAATACTATTGACCTTTCTCATACAATAAAAGATGGAATGCCCGTTTTCCCCGGCACGGAAACACCCTGTATTGAAGACGTCTTCACCCATGAGGTTCATGGATTCTGGGAGCATAAACTCACTCTGTTTTCCCACGTGGGGACACATATAGACGCGCCAGCCCATATGATCAAAGGAGCCCCGACTCTGGATAAGATGACAACAGACCGTTTTATCGGACCGGGGATATGCGTTGACTGCACCCATAGAAATCAGAATGCTCCAGTGATCAGCATTGATGACTTACTCCCTTACGAATCTGAAATCAGTGAGATTGATTTTGTTCTCTTGAATACAGGATGGTATAAACACTGGGGCAGGAATGAATATTTCACCAACTACCCGGCCTTGAGCCCGAATGCGGCGCGCTGGCTTATGGAATTTGATCTCAAGGGAGTCGGTGTTGACGTTATATCGATCGATTCTGCTGAATCAAGCGGCTATGAAGTCCATACCATCCTTCTAGAACATGGTACGATAATAATTGAGAACCTGACCGACCTGCACCTTTTGCCTTCTGATGGATTTATCTTCTCCTGCCTGCCGCTCAAATTCGATGAAGCTGACGGATCGCCGGTAAGAGCAATTGCAATAGACTAATATCGTAGCAGGTCAATCTCAAATAATTCGAAAGTTATTACTTGAGTTCACGTTCAGCAGAACCCTACTCTGAAAACCCCACCCCACCCCCGAAACCCTACCCTCAAATACAGTACGAATTAAGCAATATACAAAGTTTAGCCCGTTTACAGAGAATCCTCCCCGCCACATAATGCAATTGAAAGGAGAGGCTTTATCAAGCAAGCCTGCATCAGAGGAGGAGAAAAAAATGAGCTACGAAACAATCACAAAAGTGACTCAGGATATTGTTCTGGAGGGCACCAAACCAGCTAAAGAAGTTGCCCAATCCATAGGAAAACCATATTCCACGCTGCTGCGCGAGATCAATCCATTTGACAGCAACGCAAAACTGGGAGCAACCACTTTGATGGATATACTAAAAACCACAAACGAAACCAAACCGCTAGAATTCATAGCACAAAGCATCGGCTACACCTTAAAGCCACGTGTTAATTAGAGCTGTAAGAATAAGCATTTTATAAGATAAGGCAGTATTCATCATGAATACTGCCTTATCTCCTTCTGGACATTTAACTGATATAGACCGATACTGACCTTATGAAAAAAGTCAGCATAAATCTAACGCATGTGGCAACTCTCGGCCCAGTGGGACACCTACCCAAAGCACCGGGGACCTGGGGATCTGCCGCAGCCCTAATTACCGCACCGTTTTTATTTTTGCCCTTTCAACTTCCGATAAGAATTCTGATTCTGGGTCTAATCTTCTACTTCGGTGCCAAAGCCTGCACAGCAGCAGAAATAGAGCTTGGCCAAAAAGATCCGGGCTGTGTTGTCATTGATGAGCTATTTGGACTATGGTTTGTCTTTCTGCCCTTTCCGGCTGTTGTATACTGGCACCTGATTGTAGGTTTTATCCTGTTTAGAATTTTTGACATCACCAAACCTTTCCCCATCAGGCAGTCTGAAAAATGGTTGAAAGACGGATGGGGAGTCATGATTGATGATGCCTTTGCCGGGCTTTATGCCATGCTCGGGCTCTTACTTATCCGCTATCTGACCTGATTAACGAACTTTATACAAATCCAAAAAATCCCCGTTTTTCTGAGAAAAACGGGGATTTTTTATGCAGTTTGTTTTTACTTGAAATCTAATAAGTCAAGCGAAACTGGGCTCTTCTGTTTTTTGCCCATGCGGTTTCGTTATGACCGGGATCAAGAGGATCTTCTTCGCCGAAACTGACGATGCTCAATCTTTCAGGCCCCACTCCAAGCAGGATGAGGAACTCATAGGCTGCACGAGCGCGTCGTTCGCCGAGAGCGAGGTTATATTCTTCAGTACCGCGCTCATCACAATAACCTTCTATGATTAAGGTCACATTGTCGAACTTCTTAAGAAGCTCAGCCTTCTGCTGCAGTAACGGGCGGTATTCCTGTTTAATTTCAAAAGAATCGAAATCAAAGTGAACCATGTTACCAAGTTCTACAACAGCATCATTAAATTCCTTTTTAGCAGCTGCAGCCGTACGCTCTTCTTCCAGGGCCTGCTCCTGAAGAGCCTGTTCCCTTTCCAGACGAGCCTGCTCATCTTTATTGAGCTGATCTTTGTTCTGCTGTTCAGCCATTCTTTCCTCTACAGCAGGGCTGGCGGCGGAAGACTCAACACGCTTTTTGGAACAACCGGTCCCCAGACCGGCAATCAACATGAATACTACACACAAAATTATCGCTTTAGCTCTCATTTGCCCTCCTGAATAAGGAACTTTTAGGACAGGAGTTTGTCCACGCTAAGAAATACTACACTAAATTAGACTTCCAATACAATGACCCTAAAGTGTTTTGTAAAAAAATCAAGTCATGACTGCAACAAAACAGTTAAACAATTCCTTTGGTGCGATGCCCTAAAATAAATCAATGTTTGTTTTAAAGATATAATATTTTAACTTAAAACGCATATCCATTAATTTAATGGACACACTGATCACGACTTATGGGCCTTACCCCATGCAGGGGCCTTCGCAACACCGTTCCCTGTAGGCACCAGCATGGCCGGATCTCCATGGCGGGTGGTCAGGTAAATTTTATACTTACCATTTCTACTGGAAGCGAAAGCTATAAAATACCCGTCCGGCCCGAAAGCCGGTTCTTCATCATTCCCGGGGCCGAAAGTCAACTGTCTTTCAGTCCTGGTTTTCAGATCATGCACAAAAATGCGATGACCTAAAGGAGTCTGACGGGAAAAGGCCACATAACGGCCATCCGGGCTTATGGTCGGGTTGGTGTTATACTTGCCCTCGGTCGTTACCCGCGTGACAACACCGCTTTTCATATCCAGAAGAAAAATATGTGGATTGCCGAACCGGGCAGAAGTGAAAACCATTTTTTCACCGGTGCGGTCAAAGTCTGGTGAGACTTCTATAGCCCAACTCTTGGCCAGCGCCTTCTTCGGTTTGTAATTACCGTTAATCAGAAAAATATCTGAATTACCGTTCATGGTCAGTGTAGCAGCCATATTTCCGTCCGGCAGAAACTCCGGACCGATAACGGTATTCCCTGGAAAACTTTTCTGATCAATCTTTCCGGTAGCCCGGTCCCAGACACAAAGCAGGTGCTGGCGAGATCCCAGACGGGTAAAAACCAATCTGTTCCCATCCGGGGACCAATTGGGACTCAGGTTTATACCTCCAAGGGAGCTTATCTGCCTGAGATTGCGGCCCTGCGGACTTACCGTGTAGATTTCCTTATTCTTCCCCACCTTGCGCACAAAAGCGATGGAGGATTCGAAGAATCCATCCCTCCCGGTCAGAATCCGCATTAGATGCGAACTGAAACGGTCTGCAATACGGGGCAGCACTTCCTCGGTTACCATAGAATATTTCTTGCCAAGGATGGTACGCCCGTTAAAAGTTCCAATACAACGGATGAGCAGGTTCTTCTCGCCGTTCGGACGAATTTCCCAACCGGTTGTCAGAGCAAGGTCAACCTTGGAAAGCCTGAGCGGTTTGATATCTATATCTCCGGGACGTACGCCACGAGAAGGATCTCCGCCCAGAATGTCGGTGATCGGTACGATGTTCAAAAAAGGCAGGTAGGCGAGATCCTGGGCAAGATCATTGTTGAAAGTCCATGCTTCTGCTGGAAGAGGAAGATCTTTTTCCTTGGAATTCTTATATTTTCCTGCCTGCACAGTCTTGGGAGGCAGCAGAATGATATTCACCTTGCGCTGTCCCGGACCGTAAATATCCACGGTAAGGGTATCCGCAGCAAAAAGGTTTCCGGCAGCAAGCAGCAATAGCAACATTACGGCCAGCAACCCGAAAACGTATTTTATACTTAACTTAAATCTTTTCATAATTATAAAACCTGACCTACTGATCGAGATCGTGCAGGTTAAAGTTAACAACAATGGTTCTGATAGAATTTCCCGGAGGCTCGGGAAGCACTTCGGTATCACGCAATGCGGTCATTACCGAGTCATCAAAATCAGCATTGCCTGACGAATTCAGCAGCTTTATGTTGCTGATTTCACCGTTTGATTTCAACTGAATCTGTATCTGGGCAACCAGATTATCTTTCTGTCCGAAAACAGGATAGCGCCAGTTTTTTCGCACCGCCTCCATAACAATGGAAGCATAAACCTGAACCAACCCGGAAGCACCGGCAGTACCATCTGCCGATCCGGTTACAGCTGTTGCTTTAGCACTCTCGGTGAGAGATGCCAGATCACTGGCAACAGCCTGCCTTTCTGCCTTTTCCTGTTTTTCCACCAGCTTTGTAAGGGAGGCTAGGTCGGCAGCCAGAGCGTCCTCTGCCGAAACTTCAGGTTTCTTTTGCTCTTTTTTAGAAGGTGTCTTTGCCGCAACTTTTGTCTCTGCCTTTTTCGGTGGTTCCGTCTTTTTGACCGGTTGCTCGACCTTTTTTTCCGGCTTTTTCTTTGTTGTAGTCTCTACTTTTTTGGATGAAATTTTCTTGGTTTCCGGTTTTGGTTTGGCTTTCGGCTTGGGAGCAGGCTTGGGAGCTGCCTTTGGAGCAGTAGTTTTAGCTGTTTCTGGCTTGGCCTTGGGTACCGCTTTTGGTTTGGCATCTGGAATAGCAACAGCGTTGGGTTTAGAAAGTTTCGGAGTTGTCTTGGCAGGAGCTTTTTTGACAGCAGGTGCAGAAGGCAAAGGAGCAAGGCTGACCAGATCAACCTTGTAAACAGGCATATCAAGTGAGATTCTCACCGGTGGTGAACTTGACCACGTCAGAACCAGAATTACCAGACCGGCATGGAGCAGTAAAGATATGAAAAGGCCGAGGATTTTCATCAATTAATTCGCCTGTGATATTCCTGAACTATTTCTTTTTCTTTTTTTCCACAGGTTCGGCAACTACGCCCAGCCTGTCGATTCCGGCAGCCTTGATTTCACCCATGACTTTAACCACTTCGCCGTAAGCCACATTCTTGTCTGCGCGCAGGAAAAGCATCTTATTCTGCTTTTTAACCAGCTTTTCAAGATGGCCCTGCAATTCGTCAAATCCGACCTTGTACTCATCAAGAAAGATTTCACCCTTATCGCTTATTGAGAGCACAAGGTGCTCATTATCCTGCGGCAGGGAACGCACGGTACGGGTCTGCGGAAGATCAACCTCAACCCCTTGAGTCATCAGCGGAGCCGTTACCATAAAGATAATCAGAAGCACCAGCATGACATCCACAAAAGGAGTCACGTTGATTTCGGCCAGCATGCCCCGGTTATTGGTGGAAACACCCATACCCTACTCCTCTGATGAATTTTTCCCGGAAGGCTCGACCCATGCGACTTCGCGCTCAACACGGTTGAGAAAAGTGCCTGCGAAGTTGACCAGCTCGGTCTCGATTCCGTTCAGTACTCCGAGAAAAAAGTTATAAAAAATGGTTGCCGGGATAGCTACAGCCAAGCCGATAGCTGTGGCGACCAGAGCTTCGGAAATACCGGGTGCGACCGCAGCCAGTGCGGCGGACTTGGCAGCACCGATGGAATGAAAAGAATTCATGATCCCCCAAACGGTACCGAACAGGCCTATGAACGGAGCACCGTTGGCACAGGTTGCCAGAAAAGAAAGGGATGAGGTAAGCTTTTTCATTTCCGAGCTGACTTTGCGGCGCAGAATCCTGCGCAGGGTATCCTTGATCAACCTGCGCTTGTGGCTGGCACTGACCGCAGATTTTTCCAGAACACGATATTCCTTAACTGCTGCGGTTCCGATGCGATTAAGTGGCGAGCTTTCAGTCTTGCTGATCTCAGTAAGTCCGGAAGAAAGAGAATCTGCTTCTTCCATAATTTTATTACCCTTAAGAATAAGAGTCCGCGCCCGGCCAAACGAAATCAAC
Source organism: Maridesulfovibrio sp. (assembly GCF_963678865.1). Taxonomy (NCBI): domain Bacteria; kingdom Pseudomonadati; phylum Thermodesulfobacteriota; class Desulfovibrionia; order Desulfovibrionales; family Desulfovibrionaceae; genus Maridesulfovibrio; species Maridesulfovibrio sp. Next base: position 1,062,293 of record NZ_OY787459.1, read on the forward strand.
TTCCAAAAAATAATTGTCCAGCTCCAGAGAGACATGGCTGCCAGCAGACAAAGTACACCTTTGACTACAATGGTGGCCTGATCGAGCATAGCGATAATTCCGCCCTGGGGTAAGAAATCCATACTGCACCGCACCTTTGTTTTGCCTGCGCGTTAAAGCGTCCGGCATTTTATAAAAACTGTTTCAGCTTAAGCTCTGCACAATGGCAGGCAGAACATCTTCCGCCGCGCCCTGAATAAAAACATCGCTAAACGATGAGTAGGCGGACGGAGCCTTATTTATCTCAATAATTAATCCCCCGGCCTCCTGTATTCTCGGTGGAATCAAGCTGGCAGGGACAACACCCCCGGAGGTTCCGGTAACAATCACCAGATCGGACTGGTCGGCAAGCTCGAAAGCCGCCTTGTAAGCTTCAGACGGAATCTGCTCTCCGAAGAAAACCAGATCCGGCCTGATAACCCCTGAACATTGCGGACACCTGACCGGGAGTTCCATATCTTTGTGTATCTGCTCTGCTGGGTATGAGGAGAAGCACTCCATGCAGTAAAATTCGCTGCAATTACCATGAAATTCAATTACATTCACCGATCCTGCCCGCTGGTGAAGCCCATCGATATTCTGGGTTATAACACCTTGTATATGATCGCATTTTTCCAGCTCTGCCAACCCCTTATGCCCGGCATTAGGTTCAGCTTTTTTAAGCATGGCATCAGTTTCCAGCAGAAACTTCCAGACAGTAACCGGATCGGCTTTCAAAGCCCGGATAGATGCGACCTTCTCAGGATCGTATTTGGACCACAGTCCGCCAGGACTGCGGAAATCCGGTATTCCGCTGGCAACGGAGATTCCCGCCCCGGTCAAAGCGACGGCACAACGTGCTTTTTTAATCAGCTTTGTTGCCTGCTCTATTCCGGGTCCTAATTTATCCATAGTGCAGCCTGTTGACTAAGACCGCTTCATAATTTTCTGGACCAGTTCGCGGGAGTTTTCCTCAGCCTGCGCGTACTCTTCAATACTGAGCCCCGCACCGAGGGCGATCTTGCGGCGCATTTCAAGTCCCACCAGATCACCGGGAGCATGGGCATCATTATTTATGACCAGCTTGGCCCCGTGTTTACGGGCAAGATTTGCCACATGCCCGTTGGTCAGGCTGTGACCCTTGCGGGTGGTAATTTCCAGACAGACTCCGTACTCGGCAGCCAGTTTTACTTCCACATCGGTAATCAAACCGGGATGGGCCAAAACATCCACCCTGGCCTCAATCGCAGCGAGGTTTGTACCCTCCGCCACAGGCTCTACAATAGTTTCACCGTGGCAGACCACAATCTGCGCTCCGGCATTACGGGCATATTCAGTCATCTCACTGATCAGCCCCGGAGGGACGTGGGTTAATTCCACTCCGGCAAAGACATCAATATCAAAATAATGACCGTGTTTCTTTGCAAATCTGCAAATATTTTCGAGAATTATATCAATGTTACTGGAGTCGCCATGGTCGGTCATGGCCAGAGCCCGGTAACCGGCAACTTTGGCCCGTCGGGCCAGTTCAGCCGGAATGAGCTCCCCGTCACTGAAAACTGTGTGGGTATGTAAATCTATCATAAATTCGCCTTACATCTTATATTTAAAGTCATCGGGAGAAAGGCCTTCCAGCTCGTCTTCCCAACCGGATTTTTTTTCCATCTTTTCCTCAATGTCCTTTGTTCCGGCCACATCAAGAACCTTGTTGGATACCCGCACAGGACAGCCCGCACGCACAGCAAGGGCCACGGCATCGGATGGACGAGAATCAATTGCCACCATTTCACCTTCACGGCGGACCATTATTTCAGCGTAAAAAGTGCCTTTTTCAATATCAACGATATCAACGGAAACAATTTCACCGCCGAATGTAGCAATGGTGCTGAGCAGCAGATCATGAGTCATGGGCCGGGGAAATGAGACCTCGTTAAGCACCATCGAAATTGCCATGGCTTCCATGGCTCCGATCCAGATGGGCAGAACTACGCCCAGCTCTTCACTTTTCAGGACCAGAACCGGAGTCTCGGTATCGTTCTCCACCGCCAGACCGTAAACCTGCATTTCTACCATGGTTCTCCTACCTTCGCACCCACAAGGGAGTGATTCTTGGCTTCAGTGATCTTCACCTTGACCAGTTTGCCTCCGAGCTTCTGCTCTTCACCATAACCTGCAAAGTAAACATTGACCACCCGTCCTCCGGGATCTTTACCCCTCCAGGACATGCCGCCAGTCTCCTGTCTTTTACTGGGCCGTTCCAGCAGAACCACGGTATCACGACCGATTAAAGCCTCTAGACTTTCTCTAGTAATACGGTTTTGCCTTTCCTGCAAGCGGGCAAGTCTTGCCTGCGCAACATCTTCAGGAACTTTCGGTTTCATTTTAACAGCCGCAACGCCCGGACGGTCGGAATATTTAAAAGAAAAGCTGCTCTCATAGCGCACCCTTTCCAGCATATCCATGGTCTGTTCGAAATCCTCGTCCGTCTCACCGGGGAAACCGACAATCAAATCCGTAGTCAGTGAAATATCAGGACAGGCTTTTTTTAGCCCTTCAACTATTCCAAGATAACGCTCGCGATCATATTTGCGGCCCATTTTCTTCAAAATATTATCCGAACCGGACTGAACCGGCAGATGCAGGCTGGGGCACAGATTAGGCAATTCGCCAAAAGCCTTAATCACTTCCGGGGCAATGTCCTTTGGATGGGATGTGGTGAAACGGATACGTTCCAATCCCTCTATTGCGGAAATTTTATAAAGAAGCTGCGCGAAACTGATGTCTTCACCCTTCTTGTCCATACCAAAACTATTCACATTCTGGCCAAGCAGGGTAATCTCGCGAATGCCGGAATTTACAAGATGCCGGCATTCTTTGACCACCGCTTCGGATTCGCGAGATTTTTGCCGACCACGGGTATAAGGGACAATGCAGTAAGCGCAGAAGTTATCACAGCCCTGCATGATATTCACAAAGGCCTGACCGGGGATGGTGCCGATGCCGGGCGGAATCAGATCAAGATTGGGCTGAACTTCTCCCCCCTCCCGTTCGGGGTAATCTTTGAGGAAATCATTAAGAACGAGACGCTTTTCATGGTTTGCAGCAAGATCTTCCAGAGCGTCCGGAGCCTGCGCGATGCCGTCACTGCCGAAAACAAGACGCACGTGCGGAAATTTCTCGAGAAAGCCCTCACCGATCTGCTGCGCGACGCAACCGCCGACAGCAACGAAGCTGCCCGGTTTTTTACACAGCGGGGCCAACCTGCCCAGTACGCTGTAGACTTTCTGTTCCGGCTTTTCGCGCACGGAACAGGTGTTAATAATAAATATATCTGCTTCAGATTCAGAAACAGCTGTCCAACCACGGCTCTCCATGGCCCGGATCAGCCAGTCTGAATCGTGAACGTTCATCTGACATCCGAATGTTAGTACTGTAAATTTCATACCCGGCTCATACTCTATATGTATATGATGGTAAAGCTTGGGGGGGCAGCTTTAAAAGTTCTACGCATGAATAAATCCTTTATAAAAAAAAGGGGAAAACTTCTTACCCTCGTAAGAAGCTCTCCCCTAAATATTTATAATTCTGTTTGCTTTTTAGAAAAAATCGGGATCAACAGCAGCCTTGCCGTTTTCAAGCATGGTTTTGTAAAACCTGACTATCTTTTCATCCACCGGAACTATCGGAAAATTCCGACGGCAGGCATCACAGGTAGCCATGGCCGGCTGCGTCGGTGCGATGTATGGAACTTCCCGACCGCAAAACGGGCAGGGAAACATGAAAATCAACTCCATCCCACTGGGTTTAACCGGAGACAGAGGTTTGCGGCTTTCAGACATCAATTATCCTTTTAAAAGGTCTTTACCGGTCATTTCTGCGGGAACGGAAATGCCCATGAGATTTAGAATTGTGGGTGCTATGTCGCAAAGAGCGCCTTCAGCAGGAGTCTTGCCTTCAAATGCGCCACCGATGAAGACCAGCGGAACATTGTTCAGGCTGTGTGCGGTCTGCGGTCCGCCGTTGGCATCAATCATTTCCTCAGCATTACCGTGGTCGGCAGTAAGGAAAATGGCTCCCCCCTGCGCTTTCACTGCTTCTACAATTCTGCCGACACATGTGTCAACGGTCTCGCAGGCCTTGATTGCTGCCGGGATGATTCCAGAATGCCCGACCATGTCAAGGTTGGCGAGGTTGCAGATGCACAGCGGATAGTTCGGCAAAGCATCAATGAGTTTGTCAGTTACTTCCTCAGCACTCATCTGCGGCTTGAGATCGTAAGTAGCAACTTCACGCGGGGAAGGCACAAGAATACGATCCTCGCCTTCAAAAGGTTCTTCGCGTCCGCCGTTCATGAAATATGTCACGTGGGCATATTTCTCGGTTTCTGCAATACGCAACTGCTTCAACCCTTTATCCGCTACAACTTCCCCGATGGGGTTGCTGATGTTCAGCGGAGGAAATGCATTGGGAAAAGTAAAATCAGACTCATACTGGGTCATAGTTACAAAGCCGCTGAACTCAGGCGCCTTGGGACGATCGAACTCACTGAAATCCTTCACAGCAAGCACCCGGCAAAGCTGGCGGGCACGGTCTGCACGGAAGTTAAAAAAGAACACACCGTCACCATCTTTTAACGTTCCGTCTACACCGGAAAGCAAGCGAGGCTTAATGAATTCATCGGTTTCACCGGCGGCGTAGGCATCTTCAACGCCCTTGACCGAGTCTGCAACTTCCTGCCCTTCACCGAGAACCAAAGCCTTGTAGGAAAGTTCGTTACGCTCATAGTGCTTATCGCGATCCATGGAGTAATACCGACCGGAAATGGAAGCAACTTTACCGGCTCCGATTTCAGCCATCTTATCCACCAGCTTCTGCATATAGTCTTTGCCGCTGGTGGGAGAGGTATCACGTCCATCCATGAAAGCGTGAACAAAAATTTCCTTGACCCCGGCATCCTTGGCCACTTCAATCAAGGAATAAAGATGATTGATGTGGGAATGCACGCCGCCGTCTGAAAGCAGGCCCATGTAATGCAGACGCCCGCCCGCAGCTTTGACATCAGCCATAAGCTTGCTGATCGTCTTGTTGGCAGCCAACTCGTCTTTCTCAATTGCAATGTCGATACGAGTCATGTCCTGATAAACAACACGGCCTGCTCCGATATTGGTATGGCCGACCTCGGAGTTGCCCATGAATCCGTCAGGAAGGCCGACCGCGCGACCGGAGCATTTGAGCTGGGTCCGGGGACAGCTTTCCATCAACCCATCCAGAACGGGAGTGTTGGCAAGTTTAACTGCGTTACCTTTACCTTCAGGGGCAATTCCCCATCCATCCAGAATAAGCAGGACAGTAGGAGCACCGGTTTGCTCAGACATGTTTCTATTCCTCGCGCAGATTTAATCCTGCGGCTTAAGATTTAAATCAATCCTGGTACCTTCTGACCAGAGACCTTCCACGTTATAAAAACCGCGATTATCTTCCTGAAAAATGTGTACGATAATATCATTCAGATCGAGCAGAATCCAGTCCCCGGTCTTGTAACCTTCCATACCGAGATATTCGATATTTTCCTTGGAAAGCTGTTCCAGAACAAAATCAGCCAGAGCCTGAGCATGGCGCACACCTTTTGCCCCGGCTACCATCACAACTTCGGCAATGGGGCATATTCCCTGTACATCTACAGCAGAAACGTCACTGGCCTGTTTTTCGTCCAACCATTCAGCAACAAGCTGAACTTTATCCTTAGTATCGATCTGTTTAAATTTCTTTTCTTTAGTTTTCATTCTTTTGGTTTGATTAACCGGCGACTTCCCCTTTCGGAAAACGCACTTGAATCCGGACCGGAAACGGCGGGAATAAAGGGATTAACACCCCTGCGTGCCGGGAGTCCGTTACTACCGGCCAGACGCAGTTCTCACATTTCGTCCAAAGTACAATATGATTATATAGAGAATTTACGTCCGCTACGCAATCAATCAATAGCGTACTTTTAAATTATTTTCAATTATGAAAACAATTTTCGAAAACGAAAAAAACATAACACCCCCTCATTACACCCGGCAAATGGTGCTTTATGGATTCTCCGGGTTGACGCGGGGCAAACACTTATGCATTATACATCCCTATGATTAACCACATCTTTTTTCCCTTTTTCTTTTTTTTCTTTTTTAAGACTGAAATATAGTCATTCCGTGGTTATGGAAAAACACCAATTGAAATTTAAACAGGCCACGGGCAAAAATCCCGTGGCTTTTTTATTTTATAACTTCAACCCTTTACCGGGATCAGCCATATCAGGAGGCAAGCGATGATCTTCGATGTAGACAAAGAAACCATGCCGAGGGAAGAGCTGGAAGAATTACAGCTCAAGCGTCTTAAACAACTTTGTGAGCGCGTTTACGCCAATGTTCCCTTTTACGCCAAAAAATTTAAGGAATTGGGAATCGAACCCAAAGATATCAACTCCCTATCCGACATCACCAAGCTTCCCTTTACCGAAAAGCAGGATCTTCGTAACCACTACCCCTTCGGCCTGTTTGCTGTTTCCCGCGAGAACATCGTCCGTATACATTCATCCTCCGGTACAACCGGAAAGGCTACTGTTGTCGGATACACCAAGCGCGACATCAAGAACTGGGCGGATATGATGGCCCGGTCCTTCGCCATGGCCGGAGCAACCCCGGAAGACACCATCCACAACGCTTACGGTTACGGACTCTTCACCGGCGGACTCGGCGCACATTATGGCGCTGAAGCTCTTGGCGCAACCATCATCCCGATTTCCGGGGGAGGCACCCGCCGTCAGGTTATGCTGCTTAAAGATTTCGGTGCGGACGTAATCTGCTGTACCCCCTCCTATGCACTCTTTCTACATGAAACAGGCAAAGAAATGGGTATTGATTTCAGCAAGCTGCCTCTGCGAATCGGGGTTTTCGGTGCAGAACCGTGGACCGACTCCATGCGCCGCGACATTGAAAACAAACTGAACATCAAGGCACTTGATATCTACGGCCTCTCCGAAATCATGGGACCAGGTGTAGCTATGGAATGCGCCGAAGAGCAAAACGGCCTGCACATCATGGAAGACCACTTCCTGCCTGAAATCATCAATCCAGAAACAGGCGAACCCGCGAAACCAGGCGAAGTGGGCGAACTGGTAATCACCACCCTGACCAAAGAAGGGATTCCGCTCATCCGTTACCGCACCCGCGACCTGACCCGCCTGAATTACACTGCCTGCCGCTGCGGTCGTACTTTTGCCCGCATGCAACGGGTAACCGGACGCAGTGACGACATGCTCATCATCCGTGGTGTCAACGTCTTCCCGTCCCAGATCGAATCTATCCTCATTGAGACAGAAGGACTCTCGCCGCACTACCAGCTGGTGATTGAACGCGACGGCAATCTCGATATCCTGACTATTAAAGTCGAAATTTCAGGTGCTGCATTTTCCGATGAAATTAAAAATTTACAGCGTCTCGAAAGAAAGATACAAAAAACTATTAAGGAATTCCTTGGCGTAACAGCCCGGGTACAGCTTGTGGAGCCCAAATCAATTGAACGTTCCGTGGGTAAAGCCCAGAGAATTCTCGACCTGCGTAAACAGGACCAGTAATAGAACCTATTCAAATGCGAGGAAACACCATGAAATGTGACCAGCTATCCATATTCCTTGAAAACCGTTCCGGAAGACTCGCCGAAGTAACCCGTCTGCTGACAGAGAACAAAGTCAACATCCGTGCTCTTTCTCTGGCCGACACTTCTGATTTCGGCATCCTGCGACTCATCGTGTCCGACTTTGAAACCGCACAGAGAGTGCTTAAAGATGCAGGATTCACCGTGGGCAAAACCTCTGTCGTAGCTGTAGTTGTGGACGACCAGCCCGGTGGACTGCACAACCTGCTCGAATTGCTGCGTTCATCCGGCATCAATGTGGAATACATGTACGCCTTCGTCCACCAGTCCGGCTCCAATGCCGTAATCATCTTCCGCTTTGACCGCACCGATCAGGCAATTGAACTGCTCAATGAAAAGCAGATCAAAATGATCCCCAGCGAAGAACTTTGTAAATTATAAGCCTCCGGCGGCTGGGGAAGGGAAACTTTTTACAAAAAGTATCCCTTCCCCAGACCCCATCTCTTCCAAAACTTTTATTAAGCTTCGCATATAGCGCATTCAGGCGTCTTAGATTTGATCGCAATATCTTGGTTGGTATTGCGTTTTTTTTATTATTTTTTTTTACTTCAAAAGAAACAAAACGTATTACATCTATTATGAATATCAAGCTGCTCAAACAAGAAGCCCCGTGCCGCTGGCGTATGGAAAAATACGGTCCCATGCGCGTAGACGGACTATTCTTCGGCAACAAAGATATCATCCTCGAACTGGACGAGACTACGGTTTCTCAGGTCCGCGATGTGGCATCTCTTCCGGGCGTGGTCGGTCCGGTCTGCGCTATGCCTGATGCCCATTCAGGGTATGGTTTCCCCATCGGCGGAGTGGGCGCTTTCGATGAGAAACACGGGGTTATTTCTGCGGGCGGAGTCGGTTTTGATATATCCTGCGGCGTACGCACCCTGACCACCGGGTTGAAAAAACAGGACTTGATCACTTGTGATGCCAAGCTTGCAGATTTGATTTTCCAGAGGATTCCTTCCGGCGCTGGGGTTGGAGGTGATATTATCCTAGAAGGCGATCAGCTTGATGAAATGCTGATCGGCGGTGCTTCATGGGCAGTCGGACAGGGATTCGGAAAACCGGAAGACCTCGGCAGGATTGAAGGACATGGCAAAAGCCTTCTGGCTGCCCCTTCCAAAGTACCCCTAAAAGCCAAGCAGCGCATGCGCAATCAGATGGGTTCGCTGGGATCGGGCAACCATTATCTGGAAGTACAGTATATTGAAGAAATCTACGACGCTGACAAAGCTGCGGCTTTCGATATCGAGGTAGATGATGTTGTGGTCAGTATCCATTGCGGTTCACGCGGACTGGGACACCAGATTGCAAAGGAATACCTGCCCATGATGGCTGATAAGGCACTGGAATTCGGAATTATACTGCCACACAAAGACATCGCCTGTGCGCCAATTAGCTCAGAACTGGGCCAGGATTATCTCGGTGCTATGGGAGCAGGCATCAATTGTGCGCTTGCCAATCGTCAGGTTATTGCCCACTTAGTTCGTGAATGCTTTGCTGAAATTCTGCCGCAGGCTGATTTGAAATTACTTTACGATGTGAGCCACAACACCTGCCAGAGGGAAATTTACAAGGTTAACGACAAAAACAAAAAACTCTGGGTACACCGCAAAGGTGCAACCCGTGCACTGGGCCCTAACCACCCGGAACTGCCCCGCGAATTCAAAAAACACGGCCAGCCGGTAATCATAGGCGGCAGCATGGGTACGGCATCATACATTCTAGCCGGGACCAAACAGGCTGCTGAAATATCATTTTCATCATGCTGCCACGGTGCAGGACGGGTTATGAGCCGTTCAAAGGCGCGCAAATCTTTTAAAGGCAATAAAATTCAGAAGGAACTGAGCAGGAGCGGTATCACCATCCGCAGCGGTTCAATCAGGGGGATCGCCGAGGAAGCCCCTCTCGCATACAAGTGTGTAGACATGATTATCGAATCGACCCAACTTGCTGGAATAGCAGAAAAGGTTGCCCGGTTACGTCCTATTTTATGCATTAAGGGCTAAAACTTGTGGAAATAGATTATTTTTTGAACTAAGTTACTCTGATGGAAAATATCGAAGTAATCAATAAAGATTGGCTGGCCTCCATGGCCTCCACCAAAAAAGAATTCCTGACCAAATTATTCGGGGTCTTTCTGCGTGATGAACCGGCACGGGTAACTAAAATAAGGGAAGCCTTTGAAGCCGAAAAGATGGACGAGCTGAAATATCTTGCCCACTCCCTGAAAGGAGCTGCCGCCACCATGGGGGCTGATCGGGTACGTGAAGCCTGCCTGCAACTGGAATACAGCGCCCGTGACGGGAACAAAGAACTTTCAGAAAAAAATCTTTATCTACTGGAAGAAGAAATGAAACTTGTCTACGATTTTATGAGCGACTTTATCCAGTAGCCGGGTAGCAAGAAATCCCTACAGAAAAGTAAGGACCTTAAAAGCTTTAACCCCCGACACCATCTGATGCCGGGGGCTGTTTTTGAGTTAAGGCTTTACAGTCAAAGTATATCTATTGTCCCAGTCAATATATTTGTTTATCAACTCGCGGACTTGAGCGGCATCGATTTTAGACGCTTGCTCGACTATCTTCTGGTCAAAATCAGGCTGGAATCCTTTGACAATCAGGCTTGCAGCCTCCCGGCTCCTGGAAAGCAGACTCTGATGATCCTGATAATATTCACCGCGCAGAATATTACGGGCACGCAGTATTTCTTCTTCAGGCAGATCCTTTTCTTTAAGCATCTTCACTGTCTTGTCGAATCCGGCAAGGGCCTGTTCAAGCTGTTCCGGCTTAGTACCTATATAGAAAGCCATGAACCCGGTTTTAGGTGCCTGCCAGAGAAATGCCGTGACTGTGTAGCCAAGGCCCTGCTTATCACGCAGATCACGGAAAAGCAGCCCGCTCTGTCCGGCCAGTGAAGCCCGAAGCAGGGAAAGCCCAGCACTAGCCTGCCTGTCTTCCATTCCCGGAACAGGGAAAATAACCATCAGATGGGCTTGGTTACGGTCCGGCAGGGTCATGGTAAGATCTTTTTCCGCTCCCCAATTTGGTACAGGAACAGAAACAGCGGTATCCTTCGTCACCAACCGTCCGTCCAGCTCTTTTGCAAAAGCGGCAATAGCCTCACGATCATAATCTCCGCAGATGGAAATCACAAAAGGACGGGAACTCTGCTTTTTCCAGTAACCGGTAACTTCATCACGTGAAAATTTATCCACATTGTCAGGCATTCCAAGATGAAAATAGGAGTAGCTGCCGTCCTTATACAAAAACGGAAAGATATTCCTGAAGGCAAGACTCAAGGGACGGTCTTCCTTGCGCTTGATAGCTGAGACCTGATCCTGCCTTGCACGATCCAGCTCCTCAGGAGCAAAACGGGGACTGGTAATAACCTCGCTTATGAGCGGAAGCATATCTGCAGTAAAGCGGGACGGGAACTTGGCATTGATTGCAAAAACTTCGCGACCGGCAGTTGCACCAAGGGATGCAGCACGGTCAGAGACAAAATCCTCCAGTTCGGTGGCATTGAGGCTCTCTGTTCCACGGGTCAGACTCTGGGAAACCATTGCCGCAAGGCCCTGCTCTTCAGGAGTAAGGTCCGCATCACCGCCAACCCAATACATGGACAAAGCTGTGTACGGGAGGGTTTCATCAGGAATGAAAACCACCTTACTGCCATTGGCGAGTTCAATTGTTGCAGCTTCTCCCGGACCGGAAACATCCGCCTGTGCAGCAGCTTTGCTTTTCTTGGGCCAATTTTCAGCTACAGCTTTTTCGAAAACCTGTGCATCAGCTTTCACCTCATCAGGCACAAGCATGCAGGCCGCAAGCTTTTCAGGAACAAAATATTCATCATAAAGCTGCTGCAACTGTTCACGTGTGATATTGCGCAAGTCGTAAAGGTAATTTTCCTCAGCCTGCTGTCCACCTTCAAAGAACTGGAAATACCCCAGCTTGGAAGCCAACCCGGAAAGGGTCTCCTTGGTCAGAAACAACGAGTCCTCAAGATTGATAAGCACCCGGTCCATTTCACGATCAGTAAAGTCGTTGAAATCAACAGAGGACAACTCCTCCATGAGTTCCTTCCAGAATTCATCTACCTTATCCGCATCAAGGGTCGCAAAGACATAAAGCATCCCGGCACGTTCAAGGGTCAGGGATGAAACAGAGATGCTGTCCACCATACGTTTTTCATACTTGAACTTGCGGTACAGGCGTGAAGTTTCGCCCCCCCCAAGCAGCTCGCACATGGTTTCAAGCCCTGCGATCTTGGCGGAATCAAGGCCCGGAATGGGAAAAGCCACCCCGATGTATGCTTTATTCCACTTACCGGGAACAACCTGCACTGTTGTCTTGCCGGAAGCAGGAACAGGAAAAGTCTTAGGCGGCACTACCGGTGCCACAGATTTGCGGCTGCCACAAAGTTTTTCGGCTTCCTTGACCACTGCTTCAGGATCAATTTTACCGACGACGGTCAGCAGCATGGATTGCGGCTGGTAAAGACGGTCAATATATGCATGGATATCTTCGGAGGAAAGCCCTTTTACGGTGTCGCGGTAACCAATGATAGGCCATTGGTAGCTGGTATCTTTCCAGACGATAGACTGCAGGGTCTTGAAAATCCTGCTGCCGGGATTATCCTCGCCCCGCTCCAACTCGGAAAGCACAACCTCACGCTCAGACTTGAGTTCATCGGGATCAATCCTGGCGTTAAATGTCATGTCGGTGACAATATCCATGCCCAGTTTCCATTCGCTTTCCGGGACTTCGACATAGAAAACAGTATAATCGAAGCTGGTGGCAGCGTTCATATCACCACCCACGGATTCAATCTCACGAGCAGTCTCACCGGGCCCCCGGTTCTCAGTACCTTTGAAAACCATATGTTCCAGCAGATGGCTTATCCCGGCCTGCCCCGGTTCTTCATAAGAAGATCCGGCATGAACAAACAGCCGCACGTTAACAAGTGGGAAACGGTCATCTTCCTTGACAAGGATTGACATACCGTTCTTAAGCCTGATCACGTGCGGACCTTCACCGGAAGCAAGAGCGCTTTTGATTTCCGCACTCAGCTCAGCCGCTGCGGCTTCTTCCGCAACTGAATCCACTGCAGTCACAGCAGGAGCAACTGAAGATCCGGCCACGTTTTCAATTAATCCGGCAGCCACATCTTCTTTTTTACTGGCATCTATTTTTTCAACTTTGCATCCGCTACTCATCAGCAGCACCCCGCAAAGAAGCATGAAAATACATAATTTCTCAAAATCAAATCCTTTAACGGCTGCAACAGCCTGCACTTTTTGTTGAGGGACCATGTCTTTTAAACTCCGGTATGTCAATCTGGTTTGAAGTACAAATTATCGGAAAAATAGAGGGCGGTAACAATATCCCATAAACACAGAAAATAATTTAAGCATAGGTTCCGCAGAGGTCAACGTATGAAAAATAAAAATCGGAAAAAACAACTTGATCCTGTAAACAATTCCAAAAATTGTTAATTCACGCTCCAAGGTCGGAAAAACAAGTACCTATATGCAAGGTAGAATGTATATGTTGATTGACAAAACAACTTCCGAGGGACATTATTTGCGGCGCGGAAAATACCAGTTGCGAGGTGTTTTACTTCAATTAATTTACGGAGGTGCTGATGCCTTTTAATTCAACGGTCTCCCCAGTCAAACGGGGCAAGAGCGACGCAATTCTGGACTGGCTCCAGATGTTTTCAGGAGTGGCTCTTATCATTTTTGTATTTATGCATATGAGCCTTGTATCAAGCGTAATTTTCAGTCCATCCATCATGGACACCATTGCGCACACTTATGAGGAAAACTACATGGCCCAGATCGGCGGGCCGATCCTTTTTCTACTTTTCCTCTTTCATTTTTATCTTGCCGCACGCAAGATTCCCTTCAGGCTTGAAGGACAGAAAACCATCTGGAAGCATGCCAAAATGCTCAAGCATCGCGACACATGGCTCTGGGTGGTTCAAGTGGTTTCCGCCATGCTGATTCTGGTCATGGGAGCCATCCACATGTGGGCTGTACTGAGTGACCTGCCCATCACCGCAGCCCGCTCTGCCGAGCGCATTCAGTCCGGGCCGTGGATTTTCTTTTATCTTGTACTCGCTCCGCTTGTTGTAATGCATGTTGTAGCAGGTTTGTACAGGATCGCAGTAAAATGGGGCTTCATCAAAGACTACCAGCGCGGCAGGTTGAACAAATTTGCTACCGGTCTGGCCGTAGTCTTTATCTGCATCGGACTGGCAACTCTGGCCAGATTCATGACTCTGACTACATAGATTTTGCTGCAACCCGTGGCTTTAAAGCTGTCTATCTTATGATGGACAGCTTTTTTTACGGTTAAATCCTGTTGATTGATTTACAAATCAATGGTATTGGTCAGACCAATTGTTCAAAAACTTAAATTGGTAGGACCCATTATGGAGTCAAAATCTGCAAAAACAGTTCACCAGTCTGTGGCCCGGCAGATTGCAGAACTGATTGAATCCGGAAATCTCAAAAAAGGGGACAAGCTGCCGGCGGAACGCACATTAGCCGAGCGTTTCAAGGTTTCCAGAAGTTCAATCCGTGAGGCAATCAAGTCACTGGCCCAGAAGAATTTGGTCGAAAGCCGCCGGGGAGACGGCACTTACATCCTCGCTGACATGGATGCTGACATCTTCGATGCCTTCATCACTGCTTTCAGTGACCAAAAAAAACGCATCAATGATATTTTCCAGTTCAGGAAAGTAATAGAGCCGGAGATAGCCGCTCTGGCCGCATCATCAATGGATGAAGAAACCCTGAACCGAATGAAAGTGATTGTCTGTGACCAGCAGATAAAGGCCCGGACCGGGAAAAACAGCAGCAATCTGGATGCCCAGCTGCATCTGGAAATTGCCAGGGCCACCGGCAACTCAATCTTTCCGGAAATGATGCAGGCTCTGGATCGCATAATGACGGAAAGCCGCTCTGAAATCCTGCAGCCCCCGGCAAGGCAAAAGGCATCTATTGCGGCCCATTTCAAAATTCTTGAAGCTTTTGAAAACCGGGACCCGGCAATGGCCCGCGAAGCCATGCGCCAGCATATCGCTGAAGTTGAAGAAGCAGCGACCGGCCATGATTCAAAAGAATAACCTGTAGCCCAAGCAGGAGGACAAATGTTCTCGACCTTATTGATTTTCATCATACTCGGCATTTTCGCCGGGATACTGGCCGGATTGCTCGGCATCGGCGGAGGACTGGTCATCGTGCCTATCCTTGTCTTTACCCTGCCGCCGCTGGGTATCCCGGAAGTACACCTGATGCACATTGCATTGGGCACATCCCTCGCAAGCATCATATTTACTTCCATCTCAAGTATGCGTTCGCACAATAAACGAGGTGCTGTACGCTGGGATATTTTTAAATCAATTACTCCGGGTATCATTCTCGGTACATTTCTCGGTTCCCTCTCCACCTCATTCATGAACACCAATTTCCTGAAAGGCATTTTTGTAGTTTTTCTCTACTATGTGGCCTCTCAGATGCTTTTCGGGCTCAAGCCTAAAGCATCACGCAAGGTTCCGGAAGCTAAAGGAATGTTCGTAGCAGGTAACGTGATCGGCATCTTTTCCAGCCTCGTAGGTATCGGCGGGGGAACTCTTTCCGTACCCTTCCTGACTATGTGTAACATCGTAATTCACACCGCAATCGGCACAGCCGCAGCAATCGGATTGCCCATCGCCATTGCCGGAACCGCCGGATACGTCTGGACCGGTATCGGCGTGGAAGGCCTGCCCAATTACTGTATCGGTTATGTATACCTACCTGCTTTGATCGGGATTGTTTCTGCAAGTATGCTGACCGCGCCCATCGGTGTACGTCTGGCGCACAGCCTACCCGTTGACAGACTCAAAAAGATTTTCGCGGTGCTGCTGATCATTGTAGCAACCAGAATGTTGCTTAGCATTTTTTAGCTTATGCGCTAACGCGCTCTAAACAAACAATTTCGCCTCCGGTGGCCGAAAAGACTAAGCCCCTTGGAATCCCTATCAAAAGGGTTTAAGATCCCCGGCAATACGGTCTAAGGCATAATCATTTTAAAAGGAAAACCAACATGAAAGAAGTACGTAATAATGCTCGTGAATTAATGAAAGGTTACTGCAAAGTATGTCCGGTCTGTAACGGTAAGGCCTGCGTAGGTGAAGTCCCCGGAATGGGCGGACTAGGTACGGCTTCGAGCTTCAAGAACAACGTAAAGGCCCTTGAGGCCCTGAAGCTGAATATGCGCACCATCCACGAATTCAGCGAACCGGACACATCTGTCAATGTTATGGGCATCGACCTCGATATTCCGGTCATTGCCGCTCCTATAGGCGGTGTGGAATTCAACATGGGCGGCAAGGTAAGCGAAATAGATTACGTGACCAACAAACTCAAAGCATGCAAGGAAAAAGGTATCATAGGCTGTACCGGAGACGGCGTGCCGCCTTTTATCTATGAAAGCGGGTTCGCAGCCATCAAAGAAGTTGGCGGCCACGGCATTCCCTTTATCAAACCCTGGGGAGAAGAAGAGCTTAACGAAAAACTACAGAAAGCCCAGGAGACCGGATGTAAAATTATCGGTATGGATATCGATGCCGCCGGGCTGATCACTCTTAAAAAGATGGGCCGCCCAGTTACTCCCAAAAGCATACGCAAACTTCGTGAAATCATTGAATCCGTAGATGCCGACTTTATTCTCAAAGGTATCATGACTCCTGATGAAGCACGCATGGCTATCGATGCCGGAGCCAAGGGAATTGTTGTTTCCAACCACGGAGGTCGTGTACTCGATTCCTGCCCCGGCACAGCAGAAGTGCTTTTTGAAATCTCACGGGCAGTGGCCGGACAATGCTCCGTAATGGTAGACGGCGGTGTACGCACCGGAATTGACGTGCTCAAAATGCTGGCTCTGGGCGCAAATGCGGTCATGATCGGCCGCCCGTTCTCCATAGCTACCATGGGCGGCCTGCAGGAAGGTGTGGAAAAATACATCGACCAGCTTAAGTCAGAGCTCACCGCAGCCATGGTCCTTACCGGAACAGAGAAAGCAAGTTTCGTAGATATAAAAGTTTTATATCGTTAAGCACAAAAATAATATTTTGGTGTTGACGCAAGGCGATAGCGGAGTTATCTTTAAGTCAAAGGCAGAGGTAGTTGTACCAAGGCAACCCGTTACCAACCCTCAGACGGGAGTGAAATCAATTTGATGTCACTTTCTAAAAGCGAGTCTCCCAGCGAGGCTCGATTCGAGGGGAGCCTACCGCGAGAGTTCTTTTAAGACCTCCAACGGGCCCATGGAGAGATAGGAAATCGCCGGTTATCCCGGCAAATGCGAAAACGGATCCCCTCTTCTAAGGCAAAACGGATTTATTGAAACTTCGTAACCAACCATTAAATCGGTTTAGACGCGTATAGATAAGATCAAAACAACCGCTAATCCTGGTTGAAACGCGTAATTTAGGTAAAGCTAAAAGAAAACCGTCAACTTTGGTTAGGACACGTTACTTAGTAATCTGTAAAACATGTATTTAAAGCCCCCGGACAGGACTTCAGTTCTGTTCGGGGTTTTCTTTTGTGTGCTTTGTGCCTGTCTGATGGACATTCATCGTTTTGTGTGGAACTATTGGCAGACACTTAAATTATAACTACTAGACATTGCAGCATGAAACGCATTCTCTATTTTATAATCATATACACTATTGTAAGTTTATCTATATTTTGCGAACAAACACAGGCAGAACAAATAACTATCGGCTATATTGAACTACCGCCATACTACTATACAAACTCAGAAAACAAACCGGACGGATCATTACTTCATCTTACCAAAAGAATAATGAACAAAGCAGGTTATGAATGCCGTTACATAAGCATGCCATCCAAAAGAATATTGCACACAATCCAGAAAGGTAAAAATTTTGCATCAATAGGATGGTTTAAAACACCGCAACGCGAAAAATATGCTAAATTCTCACTTCCAATATATGAAAACAAACCTATTGTTGTTCTTTTAAGACATGAAGACCATGATCAATTTATAAAATACAACACACTTAAAGAACTTCTCGAGCAAACAAAATTCAAAACAGGAATAGTTGCAGGGCACTCAATGGGTGGATATATTGATTACTTACTGGAAATGCACCCCCAATCCGTCTATACTCTTTCCGGTACAACCCAACAGCTTGTAAGAATGCTGCATACCGGCCACATTGATTTTTGTCTCTTGGCGCCGGTTGAAATAGCCAAAATAATCAAACAATCGCATTACAAAGATGATAAATTTTCCTTCATGTCCATGGCAGACATCATTAAGGGAAACACACGCCACCTGATTTTTTCAAAAGACGTTTCAAACGATACCATCAGCAGAATTAACTCTGCCATAACTGAGATCAAGTACGAGACGGAGCTAAGCAGATATGCCGGCCATTAATAAATGTATGAACTATCCACATTATCGGTGGCGATGGTCATTTCAGGCAGGTCGGTAAAAAGGTTGCTCAATGCCCCTTTGGCAACCAGCAGGGATCGCTCGTCATGTTCTTTCCTGATCAGTACAGACAACCTTTTGCGTAAAAATCATACTGATCTTATTTAATAGCATGGAAAAGGCAGATTAAGCCAACTGCGGAGAGGTTAATTTAGGAAACGGGGGCTCACAATACAAACTTCATAGGCACAAAGCGAATACCATTCATATTCTGCTCTTCGCCTTCTACCGTGAAGCCACAGCCAAGATAGAAAGCGCGGGAATTTGGTGATGAATTCACGGTCAATTCACTGGTTCCGGCTTTGCGGCAATGTTCAATGACCAGACTCATCAAAATTTTGCCAATACCATTTCCCTGCTCGGCAGAATCGACGAAAAGCATTCCCAAATGCCTGAAAAAACGTATTTCAGCTACTCCGACAATCCGTCCGGCATGTCTGGCCGTGAAAACAACCGCCCCCTGCTCCATTCGTTCTCGCAAGGCCTGCGGAGTTGCGTAAACTTTAAACTCGGAACGTCCCTGCGCTGTAAAACCGGGGGCAACTTTTTCATCAAAGACTTTAAAAATCAATTCTGAGGCTTGATATTCCTCACCGGGCTGTAACTGATCGTATATAATTGACTCCGACATATTACTTTCCTAACGCCGCCGTTTAGGCATGGCAGCAGTGCAAACCCAGTCCAAAACAAGGGGCGGATTCACATTATAATTAAGGGATTCCTGTGCCTTGCCGAGCACGAGGTCGAGTCTGCGCAGTCCTTTGGGATCAAAAAGCCCTGAAATCGCATTGGCGGCGGAAGTGGACTGAGGATTGACCAGCGCATTCTTGAGTTCCCGCTGGCAGCCCATGACTACCTGTAAGCCCATTTCTTTATCCAGAGCCCCTTTGGCCGAAGTACGGGCAAACCACCCCTGACCTGATCTCCAGAAATGAAGCATGGCATTGACCCATTCGGCGACTTCCGGGGAATTCTGCTGATCTGTAGGCCATGCGAGAGTGATGACCCAGCTGCGTGAGACAAGGGTTTCCAGCAGCCGTTCACGCTGCGGGGCGGTGAGCACAAAGACATTGCCGGGGCGAGGTTCTTCCAAGGTCTTGAGGAGCGCGTTAGCAGAGTTGCCGTTAAGGTGCTGTGCTTCGCGGACCACGGTAACGCGGGTTCCGCCGCCATGCGGAGGCTGCCCCCAGACCGGAAGTAATTCACGGATTGAATCTACTGAAATATCCTGTTTGAGGCCGGTTCCGCTGTCATTTTCTTCACGGTCAATAAGCAGAAAATCGTTGAAAGCATTGTCCGCAATCTGCTGGCATGATTGGCAGGTTCCGCAAGGTTCCTGACCGTTCTCGCAGTTGAGCACACAAGCCCAGTAACGGGCCATATCCATGCGCTCGTCAGCGTTGCCGCCTTCAATCAAAAGACATTGCGGAGGCTTCTGGGCCAGTTTCGCAAAACGGGACAGAACCAGATTTTGGCGAGAAGCAGTTTCTTGAATGGATGTGAACATAGTGTGCCTCCGGCGGCCCTGCCGGGGGCCTCTCCGAGGGCCAAAGAACCCTTTTGGAAAAGGGTTCTCTGGACTCTCCTAAAACTTTTAATAAGCTTCGCGTCCCTTATTCCAAAAACACGCACTAACTTAAAAACACCAAATCCCACGTAAAACACAACGTGGGAAAGAAATATCTAAACATCATGCACTCCTAAATATCCCCGCAGCGAAGCCAACTAAAGGTTTCTGAAGGGGATGGGGTCTGGGGAAGGGGAAACTCTTGCAAGAGTTTCCCCTTCCCCAGCCGCCGGAGGTACTATCTTACAATAGTCTGAGCGCGGTCGGGACCGACGGAGACTATGCCGACTTTTACGCCGGAGAGTTCTTCAATGCGTGCAATGTAGTTGCGTGCAGCTTCAGGCAGTTCGTCGTAGGAAGCTGCCTTGGTGATATCTTCATCCCAACCGGGCATGGATTCATAAACAGGCTTGACGTAAGCCATTCCGTTCTGTTCCTGCGGGGGATAATCTACCTTTTCACCACAGTACTCGTAGGCAACGCAGATTTTAATTTCTTTAAGGCCGGAAAGTACATCCAGCTTGGTCAGAGCGAACTCAGTGAGGTCACAGAGACGTGCGGTTTCACGCAGGACAACCATGTCCAGCCAGCCGCAACGACGCTTACGTCCGGTTGTTGCACCGAACTCATGGCCGTTTCTCTGCAGGGTATCACCGGTTTCATCAAACAGTTCGGTGGGGAAAGGTCCGGCACCGACACGTGTAGTGTACGCTTTACAGATACCTATGATACGTTCCAGCTGGCGGGGACCGCATCCTGCTCCGGCAGCGGCGTTACCTGCAACAACATTGGAGGAAGTAACAAAAGGATAAGTTCCGTGGTCGATATCAAGATGCACACCCTGTGCGCCTTCGAAGAGGACCATGCTGCCTTTCTTGTTTTCATCCTGAATAACGGAGGAAACATCTCCCAGGTAAGGGACAACTCTTTCAGCGATGGGCAGTATTTCCTGATATACCTTTTCAGCATCAAGCGGCTCAACATTGAAAAGTTTTTCAAAAAGAACGTTCTTTTCCTGAAGTCCTGCAACAATTTTTTTACGCAGAAGTTCAGGATCAGCGAGATCGGCGGCACGGATACCGCAACGGTTCATTTTATCTTCGTAGCAGGGGCCGATACCGCGACCGGTGGTACCGATCTTGTTATCAGCGGATTTAAGGGATTCGCGGCAGTTGTCCATCAATTTGTGATACGGCATGATGATCTGGGTCTTCTTGCTGATCATCAGACGTTCGGGGGAAATATCCACACCTTTTTCGGCAAGTCCGTCAATCTCCTTGAGAAAAACCTCAGGGTCGAGTACTACCCCATTACCGATGAGGCACTTTTTACCCTGATGAAGAACCCCGGACGGGATGAGATGCAGGATACACTGCTCTCCTTCCACAACAAGAGTGTGACCGGCATTGTTTCCACCTTGGAAACGTACGATCGCACCAGCTTGTTCGGCGAGCATATCAACGATTTTGCCCTTGCCTTCGTCCCCCCACTGGGTTCCCACAATTACGGTATTAGCCATTACTAATGTGCTCCTTCTACAGTATTTCCGCATGCCTTTGACTTAAGACATGGAATTCTTGCTGTAATTTGATTACTTGATAGCGGCACTGCGTCTGACGTATAATAACAGGAACAAGCCTGTTGCTGCATAAAAAACCGTAAAATGGCCGCTCAAGAAGATCCGCTTACCTGCTGTTAATACCTTTTTTGCTAAAGGTTCGCCAGCATTAAGCACGGCAGACGGGTTTTAATGCGTAAAAAATCTTTCGGGGAAATGTCAATACATCAAAGTAAATTAAATGACCCAAAAACGGGTATTTTGACACTTTTTTCACAACATATTTTCAATATTGTTGTGTACTTGGCGTTATTCTCTTTTTTTTATTACATTTATTCAATCAAGCATGATATTCCCCTGCCCGGCACAATCCGGGTGGCCGCCGTGAATATAGAAAGGGTCTTTCCAAAACTTTCCCCGTGGGGTCCGGGATTCGAACGGGAATTGGTGGATGAATTCATAAAATACACCGGAACGAATCTTGATATTAAAGCCTATCCCACCCATGATCTTGCCTTTGAGGCTCTGGTCAAAGGCAAAGCCGACATCATGCTGGCCACGGGCTACAATCCGGACCTCAAATCAACCACCACACCGCTGATCAAAGGTCCGGTCTATGAACAAAATCAACCTGTCATGCTGCATCACATACTGCGATTCGAACTTCGCACCCCGTTTGAACTCTGTGATCAGGAAGTTTTTGTTCCGGCCCACTCAGGCTTGGAGCAGACTTTCAATAATCTGATCGAACACCTTGCCTGCACACCGACCATGGTCCGCGGCAAGAACTCCGCCCATCTGGAACCGCTGCTGCGGTATAACAACAACAAAACCATGCGCTTCCATCTTGTGGAATACGGAGCTTTCAAGCCCATCAGACCGTTTCTGCACAAGCTGAGAATCACGGACTATTTCGGTGATGACCTTGAATACAGGTGGTATATGCGAAAAGACGTTCATGGTCTGGGTCATGAAGCAGAAGACTATTGGCACCTGATAACATCCAACGGAACATTGGATGACCTGAAAGAAAAATATTTTGGTTTCATCCCTGAAGAAACAGACTTTTACGATCTTTACTCCCTTCGTAAAGACATCCGGGAAAAACTGCCCCTCTACCGCAATTACATAATCAAGGCAGCAAAAAAATATGATATTGACCCATTGCTGCTCACCGCGGTGATGTATCAGGAATCACATTTCGATCCCCTCGCCCGCAGCAAGACCGGGGTTCGAGGACTCATGCAGCTTACCACCGACACAGCCCAGCTCCTGGGGCTGACCAGTAGACTGGACCCGAAGCAATCCATCTACGGCGGGGCTCGTTATATCAAATTTTTATGGAACAAACTGGACAGCAGAGATGTGGACGGCTGGGATCGCTGGCTGTTTGCTTTAGCCGCCTACAATCAAGGACTGGGACATGTTTACGATGCAATAGAAATCGCCAAGTACACCAGCAAACATCCGGGAACATGGCGATCACTGAAGCAGGTGTTTCCGCTGCTGACCAGGTCTAAATACCATTCAAAAACAAAACACGGCTACACACGTGGGTATGAAGCCGTAGATTACGTTGATAGCATTCGCTATTACTATTACATTATGAACGGATTAGCTATCCTTCCGGGGCTGGAGTCGGATTACCTTGCTCCCCTTGCCGGAGCCCGTTGAACCTGCAGTAGAACTTTTAGTCTTTGACCCGAACAGCTCATCTTCGCCTTTTTCAGGCACAAAATCAGGTCTGGGAGACATTGATTCCGGTCCGGCGGCCTGAGCCCAGTGATAATTAAAAAGCTGGTTTTTAAGCCGCACAGCCTGTATCATACCGAACACGACTGCGGCTTCCTCCCACTTGCGGGTGGGTTCGAAATCGGCCACTTCAGCTTCATACTTATTCCATAATTCCGTAAGGGATGCTTCATCGTAAGCATTGAGCTGCTTGGCCAATTTCAACAGGGCCTTTTCCATATAACCTTCTGACATATATTCTCCAGATAAAATGCTGGCGACGGGACTCAGAAAAAAAACCGATCTTTTCCCGCGCACTTGAACAGAATCAACCTACAAAAAGTTTGCTGATACCGCAATTCAAAATTGCCCGCCGGAAAAGGGTGTGCTATGAGCGGCTTACCACAAGGCAACAACTCACGGAGAACAACTATGAGTGATCTTAAAAAAATGTACAAAACCCTGCAGCAGGATCCATTTCCAGCTGATATGACCGTCACCCTCGGGGACCAGAAACTGTCCTTTAAAAAAAGGACCTGGGAAATCGACGGGGAAACAAAAGGGCTTCGCTACGGCGAAAACCCCGACCAGCCCGCAGCTCTTTACGAACTGGTTTCCGGAGGTCTGGAGTACGACGGCATCAAATTTCGCGGCGAAGGACAGGGTCTTGTTTCCGCTCTCACTGAAGAACACATGATTCAGGCGGGAAAACATCCCGGCAAGACAAACCTGACCGATGTGGACAACGCTCTGAACATCCTGCAGTACCTTACCGCCAAGCCTGCGGCTGTTATCCTCAAACACAACAACCCCTGCGGAGCCGCATGGTCCGAAGACGGTGTAGGTGTTGCACTGCGTAACGCTTTTCAGGCTGACCGCATCGCCGCCTTCGGTGGAGCAATCGTAGTCAACCGCCCCTTCACCAAGGAAGCTGCCGAGGTTGTAGACAGTGCATATTTCGAAGTTGTTGCGGCCCCCTCTTTTGAGGAAGGAACCCTTGAAGTTCTTAAGAAACGCAAGAACCTGCGCATTCTTCAGATTCCCGGCATTAACAATCTTGAAAAGATGCTCGGCCAGCCTTTCCTTGATGTAAAGTCTCTCATGGACGGCGGCATGGTTATACAGTTCTCCTTCCGCAACCGTATTCTCGATGCAGAAGATTTCATCCCTGCCACCGCAGAAAAAGACGGCTCCACCTTCTCTTCCCGCGCTCCTTCCAAACAGGAAATGGATGACATGCTCTTCGCATGGGCAGTTGAAGCAGGTGTGACCTCCAACTCTGTAATTTTTGCCAAAGACGGCGTGACCACAGCCATCGGCACCGGTGAACAGGATCGCGTCGGTTGCGTGGAGCTGGCCGTTACCAAGGCCCGTATCAAATACGCTGACGGACTCTGCTTTGAAAAATTCCAGATGTCCCTTTTCGAACTGAAGCTCAAAGCCCTCAATGATGAACAGGCGGCCAAGGATCTCGCCGAAATCGAGCAGGCAGCAGTTGAAGCCAAGGGCGGACTCAAAGGTTCCGTGCTGGTTTCAGACGGTTTCTTCCCCTTCCGCGACGGCGTGGATCTCTGCATGGCGCAGGGTATCACCGCCATCGCCCAGCCCGGCGGTTCCATCCGCGACCACGAAGTGATTCAGGCTACAAATGAAGCCTCACCTCAGGTCGCCATGGTATTTACCGGACAAAGATCTTTTAAACATTAAGAATGCCTCCGGCGGCTGGGGAAGGAAAACTTTTGAAAAAAATTTTCCTTCCCCAGCCCCCATCCTTTCAAAACTATTTATTATGCTTCGCAACGTTGTTTATTAAATCAACCTAATTTTAGGCGAAGCATGCCATTTCAATAATTAAACATTTATGTTAAGTATGCCCGGATGTCTTGTTTAGACGTTCGGGGTTTATTTTTTTTTAAGACTTAGCAAGTTTGAACATTACTCCCGCCAGATTGCGAGCAGGCGGGATGCGGGAAACGTTTACTGTAGCGGCAAACACAGCAGTTCCCGGAAGGATTTACATGTCCCTATTCAAAGAAGGACGTTACGTTGCGCCCGGAAATATTGTAGAATTCATGCATGGCAACCAGCCTCAACTGGCCTTTGTCATGGAAGAGCAATCCGGAAAGCTGAAGCTTTACACTATCAACAAACGCGAAACAAAAATGCCTGCGGCACGGGTTCTTCCATGGATCGGACCGCAGTATTCCGCTACCGCTACCCGGCAGGAAATGCTTGATCACATGGTCACTCATCAAGAAAAACGGGGTGAACTTCAAGCCGGGCTTGATACCATGGAAATATGGGAACTCTCTCAGGGGGAACTGGAAAAAGCTCCTCTGAGCTGGTTTGCCGGGCTGCTCTGGGAAGAGCCGGATGCCGACCAGATTTCCGCCCTTGGCCGAGCCATGATCGCTGCCAAGACTCATTTCAAATTTCAGCCGCCTGAATTTATAATCTACACTCAGGAAAAAGTTGACCTCCGTCTTCAGCAACAGGCAGAAGAAAAAGCCCATGAAGAAATCATGAATGCCGGGCAGGAGTTGTTTAAAAACATCTGGACTGCCCGCGAATCTGGAGGAAGAATCAGGCCGGACCGTATCCCGGCAATGTCCGATGAAATCGCAGAGGGTTTAAAATCTTTCCTCATGGACAGAATTTCCGGTCTGAATGAAGATAAATCCAATAAAATGTGGTCCGCCCTGCGCAAGGGACTTCCCGACCATCCTCATTTACCTCTTCTGCTGGCTCAAGGCTGGGGCATACTTCATCCGCACCACAACTATCTTCTGGACGAAGCAGAATACGTTTTCGATGACAGCTGGGCAGAACCGCACAGTGCAGAAATATCCCGGCTGGTCAAGGCCGTGGAAACAAAAGCAGGCGCTCCCTGCCCCCTGCCCATGCGCAGTATTGATTCCGCTACCACCAAAGACATTGACGATGCTTTCAATCTGAGGAAACGGGACGATGGCGGCTACACCCTGACCATAGCACTGGCCCGGCCCTGCATGGATTGGGATTTCGGTGCTGAACTGGATCAGGCAGTCATGAATCGCGGGACCAGCATATATCTGCCCGAAGGCACCAGCCACATGCTTCCTGAAGCTCTTGGAATTGGAGCATTCAGCCTTTTTGCCGGTGAAATTCGTCCGGCTTTGATTACGACCTTCGAGCTCGACGAACATGGAATCCTGCAGTCGGTCAATCCCCACAACGGATGGGTGAAAATTACTGACAACTCCACTTATCTCGCAGTGGAGCAGATGCTTGAGGAAGGCAGTGATGATGAAATGGCCCTTGCTTATGAGCTTTCTGAAAAACTTCTGCACGAACGCATTAAACACGGGGCTATCGTAATCCGCAGGCCTGAACCCGAACTTTCCCTTGAAGGTTGGCCGCAGCAGACCAAAGTCCTCATGTCTACCAAAGAGAAAACCACCCGTGCAGACCAAATCATCAGCGAGTTCATGATTCTTGCCAACTCCGGACTTGGCAAATTCGCCGGGGATAAAGATTTACCGCTGCTCTACCGTACGCAGGACATAGCCCTGCCTTCCGACCTAAGTGGAATAATCACCGAACCGCATGAAATTTACATTCGGGTGCGCCAGATGGTCCCTCCGCAGATGGAAACGACTCCCAAGAAACACGCCACACTGGCTGTAAACGGGTACAGTCCCATAACTTCACCCCTGCGCCGCTACGCGGATTTCATTAATATGGCCCAGCTTTGCCATTTTCTTGTGGAAGGTCAGCCCAAGTGGGATGCGGACGGATTGAAATCACTCGCAGAGACTCTGCAACTGCGTTTGCAATCGGTTATAAAAATCCAGCGATTCAGACCCCGCTACTGGAAACTGCTCTATCTGGCACAAAACAGAAAAGGCTGGCACCATGCTGTGGTTGTTGACGACAATGGTCCTTTGGCTACGCTGGCTATGCCCGAAATCCAAATAAATGTACGGGTTCCCCGCCCCATGCTTGGCGACAAATTATACCCGGGTCAGGACTTTCAGATCAGGTTTAACAAAATTGACCCGTTGACAAATGAGTTACGGGTTGTGGAAGCTATGGAAGAATAATTTTCGAGGAGAGGAGACGCTTATTTCCGGCTGTCATTCTGGCTGGAATTAGCATATATGTAATTTCAGTTTATTAAACGAAAAAGACTTAAAGGAGTTAGCGCATGCTCTGGATATTCTGGCTGGTTTTCGCCTATTTTCTGGGATCAATTCCCTTCGGACTTTTTATCGGCAAAATTTGCTGCAACCTCGACATACGCACAGAGGGCAGTAAAAGCACCGGCGCCACTAATGTTGCCCGCCTTTGTGGATTCAAGTACGGAGTAGCCGCACTGGTTCTGGATCTAGCCAAAGGATTTGTTCCGGTTCTCATGGCCTGCCAGTACAGCCACAACTGGATCTTTATTTCCCTTGTAGCCGCAGCAGCAGTTCTTGGGCATGTTTTCTCCATCTTTCTGGATATGAAAGGCGGCAAGGCTGTAGCCACTACCATCGGTATATTTCTGGCTCTCGCCCCGGTTGCAACTGTCTACTCAGTCATCTTACTGCTGGCTGTTATCGGCCTGTCCGGTTTCGTTTCCATGGGTTCGCTGACATTTGCAGTGGCTCTGCCCTTCTTTACGCTGATCACCGGATCCATCGGCATGGTTCCGCTGGCATGCTGCATGACCGTGCTTCTTTTCTGGACTCACCGGGACAACATAAGACGTCTGGCTAAAGGTGAAGAAAATTCCTGGAAGAAAAAGAAATAACACCTAAGAAGGAACCTTAAGGCTCCCTCTGACTGCAGATAAAACACTATCTGCAGCATTTTATACAAAAAAAAGGCTGAAACTAGCGTATGTCTATCTACGCACCGTTTCAGCCTTTTTCTTATTCCTTACACCAGACACTGTTCTCAACAGTCTGCCAATTCTGGATTTGTAAGCGATAAGAGAATTAATCCCTATACTTTTCCCTGACTTTCATTATCTTTTCAAGATTATCAAAGAAAACATCCACCAAGTCAGGGTCAAACATTTTTTCCTTATGTTTTTTCAAAAATTCCAGTGCCCGTTCAACTTCCCATGCCTCTTTGTAAACACGGTCGCTGCACAAGGCGTCAAATACATCCGTAAGACAGATTATACGCCCAGCGATGCTGATCTCTTCTCCCTTTAACCCTTGCGGATATCCTGATCCATCCCAGTATTCATGGTGTTCGTGAGCAATGGTAGCCGCCGCCTTAAGCAACTTGCGGTTACTTGCCCGCAGAATATTATATCCTATCTCGGTGTGGGTTCGCATGACTTTAAGTTCTTCGGCGGTCAGTTTTCCCGGCTTAAGCAGGATGGAATCCGGAATACCGATCTTACCGACATCATGCATGGGTGAAGCAAAGTACAATTCATCAACTTTAACAGGATCAAGCCCCAAGGCCATCCCTAGGATACGGGCGATTTCAGAAACGCGGATTACATGAAAGGCTGTCTCTTTGGACCGGAATTCCACAACTTCACCCAACATGCGGACAATCTCTTTCTGGGTATCCAGAATCTCCTGATTAAGATAGATATTGTCGAAAGCCACCCCTACGTTATCAGAGAAGATCCTCAGCAAATCCTCATCCTGCTCATTGAATTCATTGCCGCAATTTTCCACATACAGAAGATGTGACCCGTGCTGTCGGGTAGGCAGGTAGCCAATATAATCGGAGTCGACAAAGCAACCGAATCCCTTTTCACGGACCTTATTCAGCTGTTCCTTGGTCTGCTCGGAAATAACCGGACACTCATCTACGGAGGCATTACATTCAGAATACTTACCTGTAGAAGCTATGATTCTCATCATATCATGATCCGGGCTGGAAACAGCCACTCCATCACCCTCAATGTAAACAGAGTCACGCAACCCGATAAGAGAAATGACTTGCGTCAGCACACCCTGCGCAAGTCGATGGACTGACTGCTGCTTGAAAAGGCTGCCTGAGGCTTCAATAATATGCTTGAGCCCTTTGCGGTTCTGCTCAATAACCTGCAGATCCCGGTATGAACGCAACGCGGAAAGCACTGAGGTAAAAAGGCGCTGGGCGGTCAG
Organism: Maridesulfovibrio sp.; assembly: GCF_963678865.1. Taxonomy (NCBI): domain Bacteria; kingdom Pseudomonadati; phylum Thermodesulfobacteriota; class Desulfovibrionia; order Desulfovibrionales; family Desulfovibrionaceae; genus Maridesulfovibrio; species Maridesulfovibrio sp. The sequence continues at coordinate 1,091,474 of NZ_OY787459.1, forward strand.
CTCGGCCTTATGTTTATAGTCGTTAATATCATATTCGATGATGACCTGCCGCTCTGGAGCCTGCCCAGGCTGCCCGGTACGCAGAATAATACGCACTAGAGAGTTCTTCATCTCTTGACGAATGGTTTGGACGAGTTCCAGTCCGGCATGGTTTGTTTCCATAACCACATCAAGCAGAATTACCGACACATCAGGATGTTCCTCCAGAATCGATACTGCCTGTTCAGCCGAATATGCACTGAGAAACTCCAATCCGGCACCTTCAAATTCAAAATCAGCAAGAACAAGACGCGTGGTACTATGAACGTCTTCTTCATCGTCAACTATAAGTATCTTCCAGTTTTTGCTTTTCCGCACTTGGCTCTTTTCGGGAGTTTCGTCTGCAAAAAGGAGCTCATCATTATCAACGTGATCCGAACTAGCTACCATACACTGACCTCACTTGCATATCACAAAGGGATTACTACAGAGAAAACAGCTCCCCCTTCATCCGAACAGGAAACATCCACTGTCCAATTATAACCGCTGACAATTCTGTTTACAATACTTAATCCCATTCCGACCGCTTCCGGTCTCGTAGTAAAAAAGGGATCGAAAATATATGGTAAATCAGCATCATTAATGCAGGTACCGTTATCTCTTACCTGCAGCGTGCAGACCTGGCCTTCTGTCTTGGTGCTGACAAATACTCGGGGCTGCTGCTCGGCAGCGAAAAAAACGGCATTGGAAACAAGCTCTACGATAACTTTTTCCAGAAGATCAGGGCGGGCATCAATCTTCTGCTCTGAAAGGGCAAGGTCAAACAGGACATCCCTGCCGATTTCCTGCGCATATTCCCGGCATAAATCCACCGCTTTTTCAGCAACACTAGAAATATCCGAACTACAGTGTTCACAATTGCCTATGGAAGCAAAAGTAGTAACACTTTTAACTATCTCTTCAAGACGGGCGGTCTCGGACGCTATGGTTTCCAGATATTGCAGAATCTCGGAATCATCTTTGAGCTTGCGGGAAGCCAGACCTGCAAAACCATTTATGGTCATGGTACGGTTACGTATCTGATGCGCCACGGACTTAGCCATCTGAGCCAGACTTTCGCGATTCAGTTCAATCTTACGCAAGTCGCGATAGGAGCGAAGGGCCGTGGTCATAGAAGTGGTCAACCTTCTGGAGGTAAGCTCAGCTTTCTGCCAGTAATCATTAATATCAAGCTCTGTTATGACTTTATGTTCAGGTGCAAAGCCGGGCTGTCCGGTTCTTAATATGACCCTGATGAATTGATTATTCAACTCGTTCCGGATCCGGTGGGCAACATCAAGGCCGGCAGTATTGGTCTCCATTACCACGTCGAGAAGCACCACCGCATAACCGGCATTATTCTTCAACAGATCAATGGATTCCTCCCCCGAATAGGCACTGGTAAATTCCAGGGGCCGTCCCTCAAATTCAAAATCACCGAGAACCATTCGGGTCATGGAATGAACATCCGGCTCATCGTCAACGATTAGCACATGCCAAGGATCAATATCCCGAGACAAAGAATCTTCCGGCTCATCCCCAGAAAACATAAGATCATCATCAGCAAACAAGTTATCCGAATGCATGCATATCCTCACCCGAAATCAAAATTCTAAAAAAAAGCAATCCTACCTTTAGCCTACCCCACTTGAGGAAAAACTCAAATAGTATTATTGCTTCAATCGGTAATTTATATAATTTTTTCGCCGACATTAATCATTATTTTAAATGGATAGCTATTTCTGCTTGAACATGAAAGCTATATAACCTAAGGTTTCGTTACTAAATTCACACAGGAATGAATTCTTATGACCGAAATGCTTATAGCATCAATAGCACTGATCATTTTTGCCTTTATTATCTACACTGCCTACAGTGGACAAAATGCTAAGCATGCGCAAAGGCTAAAGGCTTATGAATTGAAAGAGACACACATGAATAAATCCATGGAAAAAATACGCTCTGAAATCAGTTTAATTGAAAAAGAAATATCTGAAACAGAACAAAAATTAGAAGACATGCATAAAGACAGCTAGTCCTTGAAAAGCTATAAAAAAAAGACATTATCATGATTTTTGCAATCACATTTTCAGTAGTTGGTGCAATAGCCACAATTTTTATCTGTAAAACAATTAATAATAATTTTGAGATTAGATCCAAAGATATAGCTAAAAAAGAAAGAAAGCTGACCGAAGAAATGCAAGAACTTCGCAATCAGCGTAAATACCTTTCCCGCAGACTGGAAGACTTGAAAACACTTCTAAAAGCCGGCATCAAATCTGAAAATTCAGCAAAACCTCAAGAAGTCCCGACAAACTTGAAAGGCTGGTTGCTCCGGAAAGGGATATTGACAGAAGCTCAATATTTATCAGCTGAAATTTACGGTATGGAAAAAAATATTGACGTAATAGCCGCTCTGCTGACCCTGAATATGGTTTCAATTGAAATATACGAAGAAGCCAAACGCATGAAACTGGTTTAAAAATTTTCTGCCCAAAAAAAATGCCGCACCGGATTAATTCCAGATGCGGCATTGCTTTTTTTATTGATTTAAATCATTAAAATTCACTTTTGTACGTCTCACCCCGATGAACATGGTATCTGAGATCATAAGTTTTCTTAAGGTGAAGAACCAAAGATTCCACTGTTTCGTCATCAAGTTTCTGAACCCAAATAAAAACACGGCGCGCACCCTGCTTCACTCCCTCGTAAGAAGTAAAAACAGTAGAAAGCCTTACTCCTCTGGCCCAGAGATCATTGAGTAATTCCTCAAGAGCGGAAGCGGTATCGTCCAGCACAAAAGCAAACTGGGAACTACCCTTGCTGACACCGGTCACTGTGGTCAGGAAACGATAAACATCAACTTCGGTTACTATTCCAACAAGTCCGAACTCATCAACAACAGGAAGGCCTCCGATTTTTTTTTCCAGAAGAATCTCAGCCGCAACCTCCATACAGGTGTCCGGAGAAACGATATACGGGTCATGAGTCATTATATCCTTGACTTTCAGGCTCATCAACCCTTCTCCGTTTCCTGCGGCACTATCACCCGGAAGGAATTTTGAAGGCATGGCATCACGTATATCCCTGTCGGAAACAATGCCGGCTACCAATCCGGAAGCCTCGATAACCGGGATTTGTCTGATTCCGGCATCACGCATCATTACCATAGCGTCAAATATGGGTGCTCCAGGCTGAATGGTCAGCACACCTTCTGTCATCCAATCCCCTACTAACATTTCTCAACTCCTAAATCTCAACATCATTAATCTTCAAAAGAATTCTAATTGATCAGCAAAAAAGTCAAATGGAAACTGCCGTTCTTCAGATAATGGACAATTACAATTTCTCACCATAGGCAAAGAAAACCTTATAACTTGCTTTTATGCCTGATCCTCCACTGTATAATTTTTCATATTCTTCAACAAACCGGCGATATTTATTCTTGCCCCAGGAAATATCCACACTAGAGGCCACGGCACCGGTCTGTTTATGTTTTTTCAGGAAGTGCTTTACGGAAGGGAAGAACACCTCATGCTCCTCACGTGCGTAATTCACCTTGAGTCCTGGAATATTGTTAAAAACATCTTCATAAAAAGAACAGGAACGCAATTTCTTGACTGAACCGAATCCGGTTCTGGCACTGATTTCAGCCAATTCGCGAAGAGTACCTTCCGCAAAAATCGCAATGGCAAATCTTCCACCGGATTTCAAAACACAAAAACTTTGCGGAATTGACTTTTGAGATTCACCATACCACTGCATGGCCGAGGAACTTACCAGCAGATCAAAACAACCTTCCGAAAAAGGCAGCTCTTCACCATCCGCCGAAACAAGTAGCGCGCCCGCGCCTTTCTGTTCGAGCAGCATTGGGCTGACCAGATCCAGCGAAACATAACAGCCATAAGTGATGCGCTTCTGCAGTTCCTCATGAAGAAAGCCCACCCCGGAACCGATATCCAGAACGCGGTTATAATCCCCCTGTGGACAAAGCCCGGCACAATTACCTGCAACAATACGCTGCACAGAAGCAGCCTCACTATAGCTGGAAGCGGCTTTGCCGAAACATTGGCGAATTCTCTTTTTCACTTAATCACTATTCCCTGATGATACCCATCAATTCAGTTTCGGAAATTTTATGCCCGCTGCCTGCTTCAATGAATCTGGCAGACTCAACTACTTCTGCAACTTTATCCAAAGCCTTGCGGCGGACAATGCGATCCTTTACGCCGTGCACAATGGTCAGATTCGGGCAGGATACTTTTTCCGGAATCTCAATTTTTGAAAAGATGAGGTACTCTAGTCCGGAAACAAGGGACGCATAATCAGCGGGATTATAGTCAGGAGGATCTGTCTCGCCACAGTTTTCATGAAAAGAACTGACCACTCCGGCAGGATCGGTTTTCATGCCGGAAATCATCCTCCGGACCAACCGTTCAGGGAAAGAATCCGTAAACGATAAAAAAGGTGCGATCAAGATAACTCTTTCATAACTTTCAAATAAATGGCGGCAATCCTTGAGCAGCATATGTGCTCCTGTTGACCAGCCGACCAGAACTTCACCGCCCTGTGCAATCTGACCCGGAAGATCAACAGGTTCAAACCCGGTAAAGGGCACTAAAAAACGAGCCGATTCCGACAGTTGCGGATACTGATTCGGGGACGAAGCCCACCCCCCGACAAAAACAATCTTCATTATGTCAGATCCGTCTTCAATTTAGCAAATGCGGTCTTAATCTTTTGCAAATCATCATCAGTTAAATCTGCCCGCAAGGAAATTCGCAGCCGGGCAGTACCATCCGGTACAGTTGGAGGACGAATTGCCGCTGTGTACACCCCTTCCCCAATAATTTTTTCACGGGCGGCGAGAACTTTCTCATTGTCACCCAGAATGACCGGAATAATCTGACTCGCAGAATCTCCGCAATTAAAGCCCAAAGATTCTAAATACGTTTTCAATTCCCGGCTCATTACCAAAAGCCTTTCGCCCCGTGAGGAATCACTTGCAATCAGCCGTAAGGCAGCAAGGTTGGCTCCTATCACCGCCGGAGAAAGGGCCGTACTGAAAACAAAAGACCGTCCTTTGTTACGCAGGTAGGAAATCAGGTCCTTACGTCCGGACACAGCACCGCCGAGAGATCCGAAACCTTTTGAAAAAGCCCCCATATGCAGATCCACACGGTCAGCAATATTTCGCTCGTGGGAAATGCCCCTGCCGGACCCGAAAACCCCTTCGGCATGAGCTTCATCGACCACCAGCATGGTATCGTAAAAATCGCACAGGTCAGCAATCTCTTCCAAACGGGCAAGATCCCCATCCATACTGAAAATAGTATCCGTGACCAGGATTCTGGAATCAACATCTTTTGCGGATTCCATCCGCTTCTTCAGATGGGCAATATCATTATGACGGTACCGTACATGCCGAGCCCCGGAAAGCCTGATACCATCCAATATGCTGGCATGGTTCAATTTGTCAGAAAAAACAATTGTACGGCGCCCGGCAAAACTGTCCATTATAGCCAAATTGGCTGCATAACCGGAAGTAAAAAGCATGGAAGCTTCCTGTTCCTTGAACTCTGCCAACTCACATTCCAACTCATCGTACAAACGGAAATTGCCGGTCACCAGCCGGGACGCAGCTGAGCCGCACCCGTATTGTTCAACAGCTCCAACTGCGGCGATCTTTAGTCGTTCATCATTCGCAAGCCCGAGGTAGTCGTTGGATGCAAGATTAAGCAGATTCCTGCCCCTAAAAACAAGTTCCCTTGCAGAGCCGTAATCGACATCAGGGATATCCCTGAACAGGGAAGCCTTTTCAAGATCAGCGAGTTCGCCCTCAATACGGCGATAAAAACTTTTAGGAGTCATAAAAACAAAATCCGGCGGTCATTAGATAAATGGAAAATTTTAATTGTGAACGGAAAAAGTAAAGCTCATGAGCCAGAATAGCAACCATGATTTTAAAATGAAGAAAAATTTATGGATATGCGCCCATATTTATTGTAATTTACATCAGGAAATATAACATGGCTGCGTTACAATTATTACAATTCTATCAGCTATTACAGGCTAAACCAAAACCGGAGTCCCCATGAGACATAACAAATTAACACTCTCTATCCTTACATTAGGGATGGCATTCTTTTTTTGTGCCTGCAACCTCAAAAATACTCACCAGCTTCCCGCTGAACCGGACTATTCTCTCGACAAATCATGGTCCATCAAAACCGAAAATATCACTCATAAAATTGATGTCTTTTTCGTACATCCAACCACCTACGGCCCACCGTCGAACGGCCACTTAATTGCCGATCTCGACAATCAAAAACTTAATCAAATCACAGACAGGGACACTGTGCAGTGGATCACCGCTGCTTTTGCCGACTCATGCAATATTTTTGCTCCACGATACAGGCAAATGAATATCGAAGTATTGCAAAAGGATGACCAGAACCTGCAAGATTATCTGAAAACACCTGTTTCCGATATTGAAGCCGCATTTAAATACTATCTCAACAACCTGAACAATGGGCGACCTTTTATTTTAGCAAGTCATAGTCAGGGATCATACGTGCTGCTGACTCTGATGCGTAAGGCACCAAAGCTGATGAACAAAAGCAAACTTGTTGCCGCTTACATGCCCGGCTGGACATTTACAGACAAAGATATTGCCGACCTCGGACTCAAGCTGAGCGAAAAACCTGACCAGACAGGTTGTCTGATCACGTGGAATACCGTCGGTCCCGGCGGGATATCCCCTACGGTTAAGAAAGGAGCGCGTTGTGTCAACCCACTCTCATGGAACACTGAAACAAAAGAATTTCCGGCCTCAATGAACATCAAGGCCAAAATCTTCCTCAATCCGAATAAGAAACTGCTGATCAAAAACTTCACTGCAGCCCGTATTAATGATGACGGAGCACTGGAAATTCCGACTCCCAACCAAGTAGTGCTGGACCAACTGAATATGTCTCTGGGGAAAGAAGTATACCATCGCTACGATTATGATTTTTTCTTTTACAATATAAAAGAAAATGTGAAGCAACGCTGTGCTGCTTACCTAGAAGCACATAAATAAGACAAGAAAAGGGGTTGATGCTCACAAGCACCAACCCCTTATTTTTATTTTAAAATCTCCCCAACCACGATCCGCCCCAGAATGGACTCAAAAACATGCCTGTAATCCTCTGGTGTTGCTCCACCATCCTGGCAGACTCTGCAGAAAGCGGCACGGGTTTCAGCACTCATCTGGCTGACGTCAAAATCCTCATGGCTGCGCTTTCCCGGAATCTCACGGTGGATGGACACTCCTACCTGTTCTTCGACTTTATGTATAACGTCACTCACTACAGTTTCTCCTTGGTATAAATTTTACCGGATTTAAATATACCCCCTTCACCGCTGACGGACATAGCCAGCCGCTTGAGATTCGGGTTATCCTCCAACTCAATTTCTGCCCCGGTTATTTTGAGGTCTTCCCCGTCCAATGCTTGGGTATAACTGGCAGGGGTTAAATTGCAGCGGTCAGGAATTTTTACAATCTCAGTTCCGGCAGGTGCGGACGTAAGCGGGTTTTCAAGGGTTGCGGTCGTTATGTATTCAGACTGCGACCCGCTCAGCTTGAACCACCAGTCTTCCCCTGCACCGCTGACCTGATCATCGGTAAAATTAGATATTGTATCCCCTCTGGTGGAACCAACACCAGTAACGTCCGAAACGGTAGTAAAAGCCGGGTTACCTGTTCCTGATTGATGTTCCAGTACTATCCAATAAGAGGCACCCACCGTCAGTTCTTGTGCGGTTTCCCACGCGAATTGATATTGATCCGAGCCATCAAGCGTTACACTTGACGTTTCCGCAATTAGACTTCCGGGGCTTCCATCAACATCAGTATAAAGTTGTCCTACAAGAACGTAATCGTTACCTGCTAACGTATCAAACAGCACGCTCTCGAGAAGATTAAATTCAGCAACAAATTTTACACCTAAATGTAACCCCGACACAGAACCGATGTTCCTTGCGCTTGATACAGTTTCCTCCCACGTTCCCGCTAACGCTGGGGTACTGTTATCAACCTCATTTACACCACTGATTTTGTGGTCAACTCCATCAATTTCAATGTTGTTATGTACGCCTTCCAGCACGAAAAGGTTATTCACAAGGGAAGTGGTGGAATCGAATTTCAGCTCGGAGGTAGTCGATCCTGCCCCCCAAACCAACGGGATTTCCTGACCCAGATACTCTCCGGTTACGCCTGCGCCTACCTTGAGTGCAAGGTCAGGCTGTTTGACTGCCTTTGTAGGGATATCTGGGAGAGCTTCTACAAGAGTTGTGGTATAAACTGGATTCGTTTCAGTATACAGACGAGTCTTCTCTTCCGCAGTCAAAATACGATTAAAAACACGAAACTGATCCATTGGTGTAGCTTGTGTTGTCCCTAGTTGATAAATAGAATACAGAACATTTACGTCAGTGTGGGGGTGGGGGCTTGCATTCTTTTTCTCGCCATTGAGATAAAAATTTGACCCAGCAGTCGAGGATTCCCAAATACAATGGTACCATTCTGTTTCTGGATCCTCAAAAGACCCCATTACCCCACCACCTTGTATCATGTAGTGGAGAGTTGATGCATCTGCTCTGTACACGCCATAGTTTTTATTTACAATTGGCGTTTGGTAATCATCACCAGACTCCGCGGAAAAAAACCAACTGGTTTTTGTAGCATCCCTTTTCAGCCAGATAGATAATGTAAATTCTTCGCCAAGAGGTATAGCGTTGGTGCCAGATACAAGAGCTTCGTTATTGGCTGCTGGTGGATTCAGAGCTTGTCCAAACTTACCAGTTGTATACCCAGAGGAAACATCAAATGTATAATCATCGTATGATCCAAGATCATTTACATTCCCATTAAATGAAACACAAGATACACACGACCCATCACCAAAGATGTCAAGAGTTGTTGACGCATCTACAGAATCATCAGTGACACTTGCAACAACACACTCTCCCTGATCCGTAATAATCACATCTCCGGAAGCAAGGAGTATTGCCAATTTCAGAATGGATTCGGTTGTGCCGTCCAGCAAAACCAGTTTGCCGTTGACAACCAGAATTTCAGGGATTGCGCTAACAACCTGATTCGTATTATCCGCACCGACTGAATGGGCCGGGGTATGTACGCCGTCTGCATCAACAGTAGCACCGGGATAGCCTGCGGAAGAATCAGCAAAGGCCATTGTCGGGCCGTCCTGCACAGGGAACATATTTTACCTGTAGTTGATGAACTGCTGTATCCGAATATAATTCCCCCCTGCGCCTTCTGACCACCTCGATACTTTTTGATATATCCATGCCTGTTGTTCCCAATACCCAACTAATAATATTACCGGAAATTGATGCAGTTCCGAAATCGAAGGTGTTCAGTTCGTAGGAAGTCAGCCCATCTTCAATATGGTCAGAGATGGTTAGTGAAACAGTTGTCCCCTCCGCAGCCTCAGAAGGGCCGAACAGAACCGGAACAGCACTTCGCAGTGCCGTTATATCACCCACAGCAATTCTTATTGCGGAATCTCTTGCCTCTTCAGCTGCTGATTGTGCAGTGAGAGCCATGTCGCGGGCTCCTTCAACCTCAGTTTGAATCTCGTGTGCTTCCGAGACTAAGCTAAGGACAGTTTCTTCCGCCTCAACAGCTCCGGCATGAGCTTCCACAGCCAGATCTCTTGCATCTGAAATAGTCCGCATCAACTCCTGAGGCGATAGACGATCTTCTTCAGGGGTCGAAATGTCATATTTTACGGCTCGGTCCACCTGTTCCTGCAACTGCTGGTCACGCATCACACCACGATCAAATGCCTCATTGAGAAGTTGGGCGGAAAAAGGATCGTTATCAACAAGCTCCAGTTCCTGTGTGTAGGGAATATCGCGATAAAAAGTAATGCTCTCTCCGGGAGGCAAAGGTTCTCCGGAAACGGGGTATTGAACCCTGCCGCCGGATTCCGAATCCATGCTGGAAATAATCTTGAAATCACTTCCGGAGACGAGGCTTCTTTCCTGCCCTTCGTTGTTACGCACAACCGCGCAAAGGTCCTCTGTCTTAAAAATACGAAAATTAAAATCAAAAAGATTTTGTACACCATCCCCTGCAAAAGTTATGGTGCTGCCACTTGAAACCAATGTCATAATTTTCTCCTGTTGATGTTTTAAACCACTAAATTACCTTCCTTATTTTCAAAGTTTAAAAAAAAGGGCGGACCTGAGTAACCCTACTCAGGTCCGCCCTGCTGAAAAAACAATTATGATTTAAACGAACCAATACCCCCCATATTGGAACTCAACATGGACCCGGCGATCTTCGTGCCTTGCGAAATCAACCCGGAATTAATTGCGGCATTTCCCGCATTGGTTTCCTCCTGTGTTCTATTATAATTCAATATGGAATTACTATGCGCGGACCAGACTGACATGTCGCCACGTTCAATCATTCTGTTGGAATTAACCTCAGCCTGATATTTCACAATCTCGGCATCATAAGCAGCCTGACGGACAGTGTCTTCCCGGACATCAACTATGGAACCGGAATCAAGACGCACACCCTTGTACCCGGATACGGAATGATTGCGGCGGTATAATTCCCGGCGCAAAGTAGCCAGCTTGATTTCCGCATCCTGCTTTATAAGCTGCGCCTCTTTATAACTGACACTGCGATTGTATATGCCCTGCTGCATCAGATGGTAATTATTCATCTCAGTCAGCTGTGAATTGTATTCAACCTCGCTGCGATCCTGACTTGAGCTTAACGCGGACTGCCCGAACTGGGTCATCAAGCCTAAATAATTCATTCCTCCATCGCTTCCCCCAAGCATGCTGCTGCCCGCACTACCGGAATCACCCGATGTTGACCCCGCAGTTCCAGATGATCCGACAGTGCTGGACAGACTTGAAAGTCCGCCACCGGCACCACCGAGCATGGAACCTAAACCGCCACCGACAGCTCCGCCAAGAGCGTCCATTCCGATATTTCCGGCAGTAATATTCTGACCGGATATTCCTCTTGATGCCGCCCCCATAGCAGCACTGAAAACACCGCTATAAAACATTGAAGTTATTCCTGTTGCCATCTAACTCACCTCCATTTCCTGTTTTCACACCTTACGCAGAGCATGATAATATTCATCCCTTCCCAGCCGGATCTTTTCTTTATAAAATTCAAAACCGCACCACTTATGCCAGCTCACACTCTTGCTGTTCCGGGCACAAATCCATGTCTCTATCACAGGGAATGTCCGCTGCAGCATATCCAGCAATCTTTTGGAAGCCCTTGCATGGGCCAACGGTGCTTCATCAACCTCTGCAGAACCGACAACCCAGGGACTTCCTATTCCCTGAGCAATAGGAATGATCCCGAAAATACCCTGAATCCGGCCATCCCGGTACAGACCATAAACCAGTCTTGAATATTCAACATCGGTCAGAATAATATCACGCAGGGACTTTCCTGCATGCAGACCTTCAAGATCCTGACGGTCACTTTCACGTATATTGGCAGCCAAAAAATCTACATCTTCAAACGTAGGAATTCCCAATTTGAGGACCGAGTTTTTTTTTAATATGCTCATGAGTATACCGAAACTTCAGGAATCAAAGCCAATACGGACAAAGGCAGAGGTTGATCCTGCCTAATATAAATCTGCCCGTCTCGATCATATCCCCTGTTGAATTTGACTTCATAATCTCCGGTGTAAAGAGCAGGTGCGCCGCCGACTTTATCTGCGGAAGTACGGAAAGGGGCACGCTCAAGATGTTCCCCGTCGTACCCCACCTGCAACCCTAAAGACTGGAACAAACGCACAATGACATGGGAAATACGTTTCTTTCGCCCTTGAGCAGTACCTCCATGCATGGCCCCGCCCTCAATGCGCAGGGTTTTCATATTGGAAACATAAGGAAGTCCGGCATGGACGACCTTTGCAGGTGCGGCAAGGGTTATTGTTCCATCTTTAACCAAAACGTCCGGACGTACGGCTCCATCCGCCAGCACAGAAACGGTCTTACCCTCCAGATGTTCAAGTCCGGTAAAAACCGTATCCTCTACCCCCTGATCATAACTCAACCCGGAATCCACAAAGAATGCATCCCTCGAGCCTTCACCGCCAAACTGGTTTTCCATACGCTCCACATATTTGCGGACGGTTCCGGCGACTTCCCGCTCCACCACAGTCCAGACCTCATCCTGAGTCGGGCCGGGGATAGCGCATACCGAACGGAATTTTCCGTCCGTTGAATGACGGTGAAAACCCACAACTTCATGCTCCCGCTGATATGTAAGACCAATCATGGCCCCGTCATCACGTACCATCCAGATGATGGAATCAGGAGACTGCTGGTAAGCCCATTCAGTAATGGAATTTGATCGGGTCAGGTGTTCAGCAAGTATGGTCAAATCCGGTGCTACGTAGCCGTCTGCTTCGAATGAGTAGGAAAGCTCACGGATAGTGCGCCCCTCACGCTGGAGAAAAACCATGACTCCGCCCACAATGACCGGGGAAATTGCCGCAGAACCGTGGGTGGTTTCACGGCGGACCATTACCGAATTGGGAGTTACGGTATCTGCGCTGCTGCCGCCGGAAAGCCACCATTCTCCACCGGAAGTACCCATAATGAGTTTCTTGGAACTGACCATCCAACGTATGGCGTTCACCTGATCCGCTGAAAGCGTATAGGTACAGGCATCATCGTCCACCACCGGGGAGGAAACCCCAAAATCCTCGTATGAACCGGCCTTGCTCATCCAGACGGTTTGAGGATTCGCAGGGCTGGCCGCAAAACAAAGCCGTTCTTCAAAAAAGGTCACACATGAAGGAAATCCCTTTTCGCTGTTCCATTCTTCAGGTGGAGAGGTAAAGGAAACCGGTGCCATCTGCCAATCAACATGGGAAGTCCGGGAAAGCTTGTAGGGTTGAATTTCCGGATGGGTCAGATACATTACATCCGCAGACTGGGTAAAACGAAGTCCAGGCAAGTCATTTTCCGTGTAAGGGATCTCCACCTCCACCGGATGGCCCTGTTCGTCGACCACAATTCCGCCATTTTTATAAATGCGCACATTATGGTCAGTGAACTCCAACACGTATGCCTGCTCGGTAGAGAATTCAAAAGGGATCAGACGAGTTGCAGGATTAATTTCCCGTACCTGTACAGCCTCAACCGCCCCTGAAAAATCCGCATCTGCGATAATGGACAACAGACCGCTTTCATCAGCTCTTGAACGAAACGCATAACTACCGTCAGCAAAGACGAATTCACTGACACTTCCACTACCGGTACTGACGCACACTCCTCCGGAATTGTAATCGGAAATTGTAAAACTGATCTCATAGATACGGTCCTCAACCAGCTTTAAATCCCGGCTCAAAACAGACTGTTCTGTCTGGCTGCCGTCACAGGTCGCTCTTGAGGATGCCACGGCCCAGCCGTCACCCAAAGTCCAACCCGATGCGGAATCAAAACTTGTTTCCGGAAGCCGGTTACGCCCCAGAACTTCACGAATGAAACGGAAACCGGTCCGGCGGGATGCTCCGCCGTGTGGGTGGGTAAACATATTCTCCAACTCCGCCAGCCCGTTAGCGTACTTGGCAAGGTCTACCCTGCCGCCCAGTCGCGGAGAGAGTTCTCCAGCGCTGAAGTTGGTCATAATAAGGGATACGGACATCTCTACGCCCTCCAAACCGGGGAATCCATGCCATGGATGCCCCTTGCTTCCAGCCATGGATCATTGAGGATATTATCCTCGCGCCCTTCAGCAGAGTCTGCCAACCGGGCAGACTGCATTGCATTGAGATACAAAGTCCACATTTCACGGGCTCTGGTCGTTGATCCGGTTATATCATCAGCCATTTCCGCAGCCAGACGAGCCGCGAAAGCCATTACAAAGGAGGGGTCAAAAAGGACCGGATTGGTCACTTTCATGGTATAAACCGCTGACGCCCCGTCACGGTCTGTAAGGATTTTGTCGCCTTCGACCACAAAATCATCATTCGGCGTATCCAACTGACGCAGATGCAGGCAATCCGAAGGCAATTGATATTGGTGCGCGTAACCAAAGGCCGGAAGATCAGCCAGCTTGGCAAGCCTTATGCGCGATGCCGCAAAGTTCCATGGATGTTCACGCAGTACCGCATCACGAACCTGATCATAAAAAAGATTACAAGTTACAGCCTCCTGCGAACTGTCGCTCAAAGATTCAATAAGTCTCGCCCCAAGTTTCCTCAGGGCGAGGTTGCAAATCTTTACTTCCGAAACAGCCATAATTTCTCCTGATATGTTTTAAAGATACGATTCATTTCGTTCTCTTTTTCATTGTCAGGATAAATATAAGGGCGGACCTGAGTAACCAGACTCAGGTCCGCCACGGCAATTAAGGAAGCTAAAAAACTTCAACTCTGCTTAAAAACGATCAAACTTAGGTCCTTCTTCCATCAACAAAATTATAATTCACCCCCCTGTTTTTTATAAATGTTACCTGTTAAAGTATAGTAAATGTCCTCCTCCATTATGGCTGAGGTCCGCACCGTTTTTAAAATCAAAGAGGATAACATGATAAAAAAAATCTTACTGTTCCTTGGTACGGATATAGACTCTCCCCTGATTAAACATGCTCTGGATTTTGCAGACAAAAGCGGTGCAGAACTTACAGTTCTTCATGTTTTTAAAACTCCCAAAAAAAACGTGCTGGACTACTTCAACACTCAAGGTAAAAACCTGCAAAAATATATTATTGACGGTCATAACGCCAACATGCAGACAGCTCTGGACAAAGAGGATATCGAACAAAGCCGTATAAATTTCTCGATCCGCTGGGGCAAAGGTTTCATTGAATGCATAAAAGCGGTCAACGAAGAAAAATTCGATCTGGTCATCTGCCCACCGGCTAATCATGATAAAACACCGGACAGCACGGCCATGCACTTACTGCGAAAATGCCCCTGTCCGGTATGGATTCATCATGGTCACCTTTGGCGCGGCGCGGTAAGGATTCTTGCCGCAGTCGGTCCATTTGACAATTCACCGGGCAACGAGGCCCTGAACCGTAACATCCTCGCACATGCAGCAGAACTGAACCGTATCCTCGGCGGTAAACTCCATGTCATGCACTGTTGGAAAGGATACCTTGAAGGTGTCACGGACAATCCCTATTTTTCTGAATCGGAAGTGGAAAAATATCTTGATTACGAAAAAAACAGCAGCGAAGAAGCTTTCAATGAACTTTTTGAGTCTGCTCCATTTCAGAAAAAACCACGTAAAGTAATCATGCACGGTGACCCCGGCACACTAATCCCGGAATACGCACTGGAAAAAAAGATGGATATAGTTGTCATGGGTAGCGTGGCCCGCTCCGGTATAGCCGGGTTGCTAATCGGCAATACAGCTGAAAAAGTTGCCGGATCGCTCACGGAATCACTGCTGGCCATCAAACCGGCCGGATTCGTCTCCCCGGTAAAATAATTCCACCCAACAAAAATTGCCCCCCGGTCCTTACGGACCGGGGGGTTGTTATGCGGAGCGCTAACTACTTATCATTCATTTTCCTGCCCTGAACAGTCTTTTTTACTTCCGGCTTGGTTTTAACTCCGTCCACAGGCTCAAAATGCTCTGCCACTTTAGTTCCGGCAGCATAATCAACGCTCATACCTGCCTTGAAAAGCTGCAGCCTGCCCTGCGGATTCCTCACATAACAATCTTTTTTGCATACGTATTTCATTTCTTCACCAGCCTTAAATATTAGTCTGATCATCCATGATCAGGTAGCCGCTAAGTTTGCCGGCTGTGGCGTTGCTCCCGGTAACAGTAAAGGACAGCCTCAAAAAAGCCTTATGCTGTCCCGGCAATGAAGGCAGCGGAAAGCTGTATCCCTGCTTGAGTTCCGCAACAGGAATTGAGCCGGATTCGAAAAGAGTATCAAAGAGCGCAAAATCTTCAGCTTCAGAAGCCTGCACCCCCACACGCAGGCTCGTCAAAGTAGCAAAGTCCTCACCATCCACCAGCACCTTAAGCTTCACACTACCGCCGGAACCGCAATCCTCACCGGCATTGAGAACATTCTGGGAAACCGCACTTGCAGTAACAGCCTGCTCCTCACAAAAACAAAGTTCTTTATCAAGATACATAATACTTATCCTTTTATTTAAGATTAACAGATAGCCTCAAGACTATAATTACGCAGTAACAGCGGCCTCGGTATTCAGAATAGAATCCACGCGACGGACCGGACATCCCCAGAAGGTGGTTACGGGTTTGCCTTCCCAGTTCTCGGTCTTGAGCATGACATTGTTTTTGTCAGACGCTTCAATATCGAGCAGGGTTTTTACTGTCTGGTTGCAATAGATAGCAGTTCTGCCCATGTTGGTATTGGGGATCATATTCAGCCCCTCAATCAGCGCATGGCGCAAGGAATTTGAACCGAGGTTCTCGGGGTCAATGGAAGCGATGCGCACTACATAACGCCAGTCGCGTACAACAAGGCCGGGAGTCCACTTGTAATGAGTGCGCAGCCCCTGATACTTGCCGCCGTTACCGTCTTCGAGGGTTACTTCGCCAAGATCCTTATGACTCAGGCCGTTGGAACTGCCTTTGGGAAAGGTAAAGTGCACAGTCTGGTCGGACCAGCAAACAATCCAGATAGAAGTGCAATTGTTACCGCTGCCGCCGAAGTTAATGACGTTTTTATGATCAAGAGAATTGAAACGCGGAGCAAGGCCGAGGAATTTTTCTGGCTCAAGCGCAGTATCTCCATATACAAAGGTATCGGCGAATTCCTTGTTCATTGCTTCAAGGAAAGCACGTTCCTCGGAAGTCCGGAAATTGGATGAATGCCCATTGAGATCGGAAAGGGCCTTATCCATCTCCGCATAGGATTCGAGCATGCCGCAAGTGTCATCGATCTGCTTGGTACGGGATTTACTGGGCTTGATGCCGTAGTTGAGCTTACGCCAGCTCACGGTAGGCAGGTCGGTGCGCACGGTGGTGCGGTGACCGGTGGGCAGGTTTCCTTCAACCCATGCGGCGTCATCAAGAATTTCGTTGCTGTGGGTCAGAACTTCAGTAACTTTAGCTACATCTCCGTTGGGATCAAGGCGTCCGCCCCAGTCTGCAAGAGTAAGTGCGTTCATTCCAAGAGTTGCCATAATTAATTCTCCTTACGAGATTCGGCCCTCTTGGGAGCTCTTGTTTAAATGACGCTTTAAGCGTTCTATATTTGTTGCGCTATGCGCTTTATTTATGAGACTTCGTCTCCGGCGGCTTAAGACCTTTTGAAAAAAGGTCTTAAGAATCCCAAAAACTTTTATTCTGCTTCACAATGTAATTAACAAACCGTAATAACTTTAAATCGGCTGATTGGGATACAGAATCTCACCAATCGTCTTCTGGCGTCCGGTATTCCTGTTACTGTCCACATAGGAATCTTCAGTTAGACGCCTGCCAACATTGTAAAAGGTTCTAACCACTTCCGGGTGGCAGGAATACCCTGACTCCCGGATCATTTTTGCAAGAGCCGGGGAAGCGAAAGCCTGCAGGGCTTTGTTGGCTACCCCCATATTTTTACGGTAATTGTTGCCGTGCCAACCGGGAAGAGCACGGGTCTGCCGTTCCCATTCCCCGGTCTGGTTTTGATGTTCCTGATAACGGGCCGCTTCAAGGGAATTATGAAAATCCACCAGCCTCTGAGCCATTTCACCGCTGACACCGTTCTCGTGTGCAAACTCCCGGAACTGACGGTCAACATGCGGGTCAATCCCGTCCGGCACGCCGTAATCCAGTTCATACGCTTCCGGTGCACCGGGAACCGGATTGTCGGTCAATTGATCGGCTTCTTCCACTATGTGACCGGACAGGTCTTCAGCCTCTTCTTCCTCCAGAGTATCTCCACCGAGAACTGGTTCAGCCACATCTTCCATCTTTGCCTGCGGGGAATAATGATCCGGTTGCTGCTCATCCTCCACCGGAAAATCAATCATTTACGTTCCTCCTCTACCTTTCTCAATTTTTCAGCCCGTTCGCGGATGATGGAAAGATAAATTTCCTCATCCGCGGTGATCACCGGGCCAAGTACATTTTCGTTTACAAAATCATGAACAGCCACGTTGCGGTAGATGTCGCTCTCTCTGGAAAAAAGAACCGCATTAACACCGCCCTGCTCCAGCAGAAAGGTAAAAACCCTTTTACCATGCGCGGAACCGAATGTTTTCCGTATATCAGTTAAAAACTGATCATTGACTCTGCGTTGCTCTTCACGCTCTTTCTCTGCCTCGAGCTGTTCATCCTCCAGAAACCCGGAATCAGTTGTCATTTAATGCCGACCTCCTTTGTTTTTGGGCTCTGCCGCCCCCTTCAAAATGCATAATATGTCTCAGGGCGGACCTGAATCAGGAGACTCAGGTCCGCCCTGTTCTTTTTTTCAAAAAAAGTTTGGGATATATCTTTGAATACCTAATTGTTTAAAGCAGTTAACTATCAAAAAAAATACTTTCATATCCATAACTGTCTTGTGCCTTTCAATATAGATGTGGCATAGACCGTTAAGGAATTAATCATATCCAAGCGAGTATATATGTTTATTGAAAATGAAATCAGCTTTAAAGCGATAAGTGACCTGTTCTGCAATGCTGACAATGAAGGGCGCGACTATTTATACGAATATGAAGTATATAACCTGTTGGCCAATTCCGGTGCGGAAACTCCTCCGGCTGCCAACCTGCTGCCGCGGGGAGCTCGTTTTTCAGACGAAGAATTGATCTCCATACCGGGCGAAAAAACAGTGCTGAAAATCGTCTCCCCGACCATCATCCACAAAACAGAGGTCGGCGGAGTACGCATCGTCAAAAAAGAACCATCCAAGATTCGCTCCGCAGTACGCGGAATGATGTATGAGGTCCCGGAAAATTACGCCGCATACATTGAACGCAATCCGGACCACAGTCCCAAAGAATACAAAGGACTGCACGGCGAAGCACTGGTCAAGGCCATCAGCAGGGATCTGAAAGGGGTGCTGCAGGTCCAGTTCATGCCACCGGATTCAGATTCTTTCGGCAACGAACTGATTGTAGGCTTACGCCGGACCCGTGAATTCGGGACTATTATCAGTGCCGGGCTAGGCGGAACAGATACAGAACTCTACGCTGAAAGATTCCGTAAAGGACAGGCTATTGTTGCCGCATCAGTGTATATGGTCGATGGTCAATCCTTCTTCCAGCTTTTTAAAAATACCATCTCCTACAAAAAGCTGGCCGGATTGACACGGGGTCAACGCCGCATCGTCACAGATGAACAGCTTATCGAATGCTTTGATTCATTCATCGAGATGGGCAAATATTTTTCCCCTTCAGACAAGGATAGCGGATTCGTAATTGACGAATTGGAAATCAACCCCTTTGCCTTTACTGAATACCTTATGGTTCCACTTGACGGCATGTGCCGCTTTTCCAAAACAGGACAAAAACCGCAGGGACGCCCGGTTCAAAAAATCCACAACCTGCTCCACCCCAAGAAAATAGGCATCATCGGTGTATCCTCCACCAGACGCAATTTCGGACGTATTATTTTAGATAATGTGCTGGCAGAAGGATTTTCCAAAGAAGATGTGGTCATAGTCAGCGAAGGCTGTGATACGGTTAACGGTGTACGCTGTGTTCCCAACCTTGACTCCTTGAATCACAAGCTGGACCTGTTCGTAGTGGCTATCGCAGCCCAGCACGTTCCGGATCTGGTAGACCAGATTATTAAACTGGACTCCGCCAAAAGCGTGATGCTCATTCCCGGCGGCATGGGCGAAACCGAGGAAAGCAAGGAAAGGGCTGAACAGATAATAAACACTATCAATGAAAAGCATGCAGAAGAAGACGGCGGACCGGTTTTTATCGGTGCCAATTGCATGGGTGTTGTCTCCCGCCCCGGCGGATACGATACATGGTTCATCCCCGAAGAAAAACTTCCCAAAAACCGCAACGCAGGACATCAGCGGGCAGCGTTAATCAGTCAAAGCGGGGCTTTTATGGTTTTCCGGACCAGCCAATGCCCGGAGCTGAACCCGGCCTATATGATTTCCATGGGTAACCAGACCGATCTGACATTAGGGGATATGGTCCATTACTTTAAAAATTCTCCGGAAGTGGATGTAATCGCGGTTTATGCCGAAGGATTCAACGACCTCGACGGATTGGAATTCTGCCGGGCCGTTCGGCAGGCAGTGATGAACGGCAAGGAAGTAGTCTTTTACAAAGCCGGACGTACTCCTGAAGGAAAAAGCGCCACCAGCGGTCACACCGCCTCACTGGCCGGGGATTACATGGTCTGCGAAAGCTGTGTACAGCAGGCCGGGGCAATTGTGGCCCGCACATTTCAGGAATTTCAAGACCTGTTCATGCTGGCTGAAAAACTCAGCGGCAAAACCATCTGCGGTGACAGACTTGCCGCTGTGAGCGGAGCCGGCTTCGAAGCCGTAGGCATGGCCGATTCCATCCAGTCAGATGACTATGACATAGAACTGGCAAAATTCAGTGATGATTCAATCGCGGCAATTGATGAGATTCTCATATCCCAAAAATTGAGTACACTGGTTACCATTCAGAATCCGCTGGACCTGACTCCGGGGTCAAACGACATGGTTCACGCAAAAATGGCTGGAATTCTGGTAAAAGACCCGGCAGTAGATTCAATTGTAATCGGACTGGACCCGCTTTCCCCGTCCATGCATACGCTGGCAGATTCATCAATCCCAGCTTTCTCAATGGACGATGAAAACTCTCTGGGAAACCAGCTCATAAAAATCGTTGAAAACAGTGATAAACCGCTGTTGGCAGTTGTTGACGGAGGAAGACTCTACGAACCCCTGCGCGATATGCTGCTTGCCAACGGGGTGCCTGTTTTTCCGGTCTGCGACCGTGCGGTAGCAGCTATTGCCCTGTACTCCAAAGCACGCATGCATGCAGAAGTGATCCGTCTGACTCACGGCTGTGACTAGTGCAAATGTAAAAAGAAGGGCCGTGGTTCTGTCGAACCACGGCCTGCACTTGAAGGAGGACCTACTATTTAAACACTTTAATACTTATCGTTGTAGCGACAGGATAGTTTATCTTCACGACTGGTCTTTTCAACAACAACGCAAGCCTTTTCAGCATTAGCAAAAAAAGCGTCTTCAATAAACCTTGCTATTCCACACAACCAGCACATAAACATAAAAACAACTCCTGCAACTTAAAAGTACAATCAAGAAATCATTTTTGATTTCTTTTAATAACTTAAGTTTCAGTGTACGCAGAAAAAACACATCGTCAATGAGATTCGTTTAATTCTTTTTTTCACATTTATATAGTCATCCACTTCTAATGGATAAAATCCCTTAATCATGCGAACAACAAAACTGAATACAGATTCAGTTTTTATCAAAATAACATCCCCCCCAAAAAATCATACCTTAAACTCAGCCCTCTTTTCAGCCCTTCGCTCGATTAACCCGACACTGAGCGGTATTATCAAAAAACAGGACAAAAAGAAGATCACCCCATTCCAGCCAGAACATTCATATGCAAACCCGGCACCGGTAAGGCCCAGCCATCCTCCACTATAGTAACATAAAACATACAAGGCGTTGGCCTTACCATGACTGCAGGTCAATTTACGGTTTAACAGGACAACCGCCACTGTATGCAGAGTAAAAAAACCGGCACAGACTCCTGACAATCCCACAACTACAGCTGTAATTGACGGTAATAGAAGCAGAAAAAGCGAAACCCCAAGAAGAATAGAACTACAGATCAAAATCAGTCCCCCTCCAAGGCGGCCGCAGAGTCTACCGGAAAGAGGTCCCAGAAAAATACCGAGAACATAAACCAGATAAACAAGGGTAATTGTCTCAGTGGCAAGGTCGAAAGGTGGATGTGAAAGTCTGTATGGCAGGTAATTGAAAACAGGTGAAAAAATAAGCAGACTCCCAGCTCCGCATGCATAAACCAGAAGTAACTCTTTACGTTTAAGCAGAGAAGCATAGGTCTCTTTACCGTTGCTGGAGCGTGCGGCGGCAATTTCCTCTTTACCACTGGAGGGCAGGATAAGTACCGCCATTAAAGTTGTTACCAGAATCAGCACCGAAGCCGTACTGAACGCATATCGCCAGTGCAATGGAGGATGAATCCATCCACCGAGCAGCCTTCCGCCCAGCCCGCCTAGAATTGTGGCAGAAACATAGGCTCCCATGACCACGCTCAACCTTTTGGCCGGGAGTGTTCGGGCCAGCCATGCAGCAATACTGGTAGTCAAAGCCGGAATGAAAAGACCCTGCACAAGCCTTGCTCCGACCAGAATTGCATAACTATCGGTCGATGCACAGATAAAACCACCGGCAGCAACAAAAACACCACCGGCAACAATTATAGGTTTAACAGGATACCTATCCGACAAGTACCCGAAAAACAGGTTTGACAGTACAATCCCCAAAATTACAAAAGAAACCGCAAAGGAAGCCTGTACAGGACTGATTTGAAATTCCGACTGTAATATGGGCAAAACAGGTTGTGGAAGGTAGATATTGGTAAATGAGGCCGAAACTAGAGCAAAAACTGCAAGTTGAATTTTAATGATATTATTCATAATCGATCCTATTACAAGAATTATCACTATACCGCTTCGAAAGGTAGAACCGAAATTATTTCGCTGTCAAGGAACTAAAACCAAAACCCCGAAATTCAGCATTGCTACATTATCAAAACACCGGATTACCGCATAGACCAACCCATTTAACGCCAAAAACCCCGCTCCGGTACCGGAGCGGGGTTTTTGGGTCCAAAACAATACTATTTTAGATCAAATCAGCTTAACTCAAATGCATCTTTTTTGAAGAAACAGTAAAACTCATGATCGTAATGATAAAATCTATCAAAATTATCTTTAACAAGCTTAACTACACTATCAATTCTTTTTGATTTAATTGAAACGTTATTTTCGACATACTGTTCTGCTTTGGCTACTGCGTTCACAGAAACAAAAAAAACTAGACCAAGCGCGAAATACATTTCTAAAGCCACTTCCAGACTCCTTTTCTTGAAGGTTCTGAAATAAGCATACACTCAAAAAGACCATCGTCAACAGTTTTAAGTTAATTATTTTTTTCACATTTAAAGTAATTTTACGACATTTTTCACAATCGCTATATTTTTATTTTTAAATAATCATCAATTCTTATTTTAAACGCAAAAAGCCGCCACATTGTACTGTGCCGGCTTAAAATAAAAAGTCTTTTGTTCTTTTTTTAACAAAAACTAATATACAGAAATAATGAAATAATATCAAAAAGAAGCACTCTGACAGCCTGTCTTCAGAGTGCTTCTGCCAACAATCAGGTTCTATCCCTTTATACCTTCGCTACTCAATTGCCTGCCAAGCTTACGGGCCTGTTCCAAGGCTTCTTCCATACGATGCTGATCTGGATATGTACCGGGATCACCAAATTCACGAATGGTGTGAATTTCAGAAAATCCGAGATATTTAAAAAAGAGAGGATAACGATCCTGTATATCGGCATACAAATCTTCATTGATTGCACCTTGGCTTGTCATGAACACAACCTTTACTCCATCCTTCAGACGGCTGAAACGACGACGTTCCACAGAACCTGGCTCAAGATTTAAACCATCATGAAAATCAGGGGTAAAAATATGGTAAAGACGATCAATAAAAATTTTGGCCTGACCACTTACATCGCCAAAATAGACCGGACTAGCGATAACAAGCACATCACTTTCATGCATATCGTCATAAACCGGAGTAAGCCCATCCTCAATAGCACAACGCTCAGTTTTCCCCTTGCAGGACATACATCCGATGCACCCTGAACCTTTTAGTTCTTGTAATTCGTAACTTACGACCTCTGTGTCTTCTGCAAAGCCCTCACAGAGTGCAGCTACAAGGCTATGCGAGTTTCCTTTTTTGCGGGCACTTCCGTTAACAACAGTAACTTTCATTTTATCTTCCTCTCATTTAGGTCAAAATTTGTTAATACAGATATACTTTGTTCCGAACAGATAAGAAGAATGATAGCCAAACCTGCGAAAAGTAAAATCAACCGAAAGTATGAAAGGCAAACTGCGAAAAGACATACAATTTTTACATTGACTTTAGTAGGCCAGTAAGTACACGTAGGCTGACTTTTATACTTAATAAGGACGCAGCAATGAAACAGATAGAAATACAGATTAAAATCAATCCCGGACAAATTGAGAATCCCGGTGCAATCCGCAAAGAAGCTTTGAAGGCTTCCGGATTGCCGGACGACGAAAATATTTCAACCCGTGTGCTGCGCCGCTCAATTGATGCCCGTTCCCGCAAACCTCATTATGTGCTTCAGGTAGCCATCGGTGATCCGGAAACCGTAGAGCCGCAAAAATCCATCTTCACTCCCCTGCCCCTTAGCGGCAGACAGGTTATCATTGCCGGGGCTGGACCGGCCGGATACTTTGCAGCACTGACCCTGTTGGAACATGGCATCAAACCGATCATCATCGAACGGGGCCGCACTGTAAACGAGCGCCGTAAGGACCTCAAAAAAATATATACTGAAGGACTTATAAACCCGGACTCCAACTACTGCTTCGGAGAAGGCGGAGCCGGAACTTATTCAGACGGGAAACTATACACCCGTGCCACCAAACGCGGCAACGTCGGCCGTATCCTTGACCTGCTGATCGCAAACGGCGCTCCGGGCGATATACGCATTGACGCCCACCCGCACCTTGGCTCAAATGTATTACCTCGAATAGTAAGCAGGATGCGTGACGACATTCTTTCCTGCGGCGGAGAAATTCATTTCAACACACGTGTAGACTCCTTCATACTCGAGGGAAACTGTATGAAAGGCGTTGTTGCCGCAGGTAATGCGATCAAGGCAGATGCAGTAATCCTCGCCACCGGGCATTCCGCACGGGATATTTTCTACGCCCTGAATAATCAGGAAATTAAAATCGAGGCCAAACCGTTTGCTTTGGGAGTGCGTATAGAGCACCCGCAACCGCTGATCGATAAAATTTTCTATCACCAGTCACCGCGCCATGAGAACCTGCCCGCAGCAAGCTACCGAATTTCAACTCAGGCTATGGGGCGCGGAGTCTTCTCATTCTGCATGTGTCCGGGCGGGTATATTGTCCCGGCCTCCACTGCACCGGGAGAACTTGTTCTGAATGGAATGAGCCTTGCCGCTCGCAATGCACCTTTCGCCAATGCCGGACTAGTGGCAGAAGTAAAACTTGAGGATTTAAGCGATCCGGAGAATCCACTCTGCGCTTTGGAGTATCAAGCTACAGCGGAAAAAAAGATGTTTAACGCAGGTGATGGTAAAACCCAGCAGGCCCCGGCCCAGCGAGTCTGTGACTTCATTGCCGGTAAAATTTCAAAATCCATCCCCAAGACATCCTACATACCCGGCAGCTATTCTGCTCCGGTACACGAACTGCTGCCCTTCATTCAATCGGAAGCCTTGCGTAGTGGACTCAAAACTTTATCTCAAAAATTCAAAGGTTTTGACTCAAATGAAGCCAAAGTGCTGGCAGTGGAATCACGCACCAGTTCACCGGTACGCATCCCGCGCAACCGCGAGACATTAGAGCATGAGCAGATTAAAGGTTTTTTCCCCTGCGGAGAAGGAGCCGGGTATGCAGGCGGAATCATCTCCGCTGCCATGGACGGTGAGAAATGTGCACTTGCCGCAGCCCGGATGATAAAATAAAATCAGCGGATTATTTTGATCAGAAAACCTTTGGAAGTCAAAGATTGAGGGAGAGAAATATTCCAGCGTTTCATCTCGGGAGAGCTGAACAACAACACCCCGTTCTTACCGATGACAGGTTGAATATTTTCAACCTTCTCCCCGGCTAAGACCTTCTTCACTATTTTAAGAGCTTCACGGCCCTGTGCGACTCCCGAGACCACATACCCGCCAATAGCCATACCTTTCCCGACTGATAAATCCCAGAGTCCGAACACCGGAACCGGAGCATGCCGAGAAGTCCATTTAATTACATCTATACTGGAAATATGCCGTCCCTGATCATCCCGAAAGACATGGTAGGTTCCAACAAGAATACAGGAATAACCATCCTTTCGGGCATTTTTGACCATTTCTTTCCAGTCATTGAAATTTTTGACCAGCTTAATCCGGGCCCGCGCTCCGGCCACTGCAAGATTCATCTGTCCATGCAGAGACTCACGCACAAAGACCCTGGCACTCAGGCTGTCATCCATGAGCACAATATATTTTCCCGGTCCGATTATCTCAGCCAAATAAGCTACAGAACGTTTTACAAGTGGACGCTCAAACACCCCGGTAATTTTATGGATGTTGTCCACGTATCCGCGGGCATTTCCATTTATACCCAAAAAGACAACAGGAATACCCCGGTCCACTAGGAACTGGCCGAATGTTTTAAGCGCGTAATCATCGGTTACAACAACCAGATCAGGTTTTTCCCGGTCCACAGCCGATCTGACCTCTGCAACCCGCAAATCGCAATCCTTTTTACTAAGTCTCTTATAATCAAGATAGTAAAACGAAAAATCCACTTGACCGGCAAGCCCCCGCCTCAAAACACCATTGTGCCCCTCCACCCAGTTGAAACCTTTATTGTAACTGTTAATTACCATAATCTTTTTATCCAAAGCACGGGCAGGAGCTGAGACAAAAAGCAGCATCAAAATCAGAATAAAAGACGTCAAAACCTTAGGGAACGGTAGCCCCTTACAAGTCATATATGCGGATTTAATTACATTCATGAATAAATTATAGCACAGTCTTAAATTTCTGTACAACCTCATAACCATTAGAGTGTAGCCACTATCAAAGCGACACTAAAGAAACAGGCGGCCCGCTTCATTTGAAACGGACCGCCTTTCAACTAATTAACACAGATGTAAGTCTGTTCAGGAGCGTATACTCCCCAAGCAACGCGGATTTAGCAGGAGGCCTTACGGCTTTCCTCAATATAGACTTCACAAAGTCGTTTGCTGACCGGGCCGGGGGTACCGCCGTTAAGCTCAACACCGTCAACTTCAATAACCGGGGTTACAAAAGAAGTTGCTGCAGTCATAAAAGCTTCGACAGCATTCTGGGCTTCTTCAATGGTAAATGGACGTTCTTCAATTTCCATATCCATTTCGTCGGCAATGCGAAGTACGGATTTACGGGTAATACCGGGAAGGATGGAGTTGGAAAGGTTACGGGTAATAATCTTTCCTTCTTTGGTCACGATGTAGGTGTTGTTAGAAGAGCCTTCGGTAACAAAACCGTCTTCAACCATCCATGCGTCGTCCTTGCCCTGTTTTTTGGCTTCGGTCTTAACCATGGAGGCAGCCAGCAGCTGAACGGTCTTGATGTCACGGCGTCCCCAACGGATATCAGGAACGGAAATTACGCGCAGCCCTGTTTTCTCGCCGGTCAACTTCTTGGCCTGAGTAAAAAGAACCACAGTCTGTTCCAGCCCTTTGGGCATTACGAAATCACGATCAATGGCACCACGGGTAACCTGCAGGTAAATTGCACCTTCTTCAAGGTCATTACGCTTGACCAGTTCGCGATGAATTTCAAGCAATTCTTCGGAACTCATGGGCATGTCCATGCCGATTTCACCGAGTGAACGCTCAAGACGGGCCACATGACCTTCCCATTCACAAATTTTGCCATCCACAACAGCGGTAACTTCGTAAATTGCGTCAGCAAACAGAAAACCACGGTCGAAAACAGAAACTCTAGCCTCTTCTTCGGGCACAAAAGCGCCATTCACATAAACAGTACGACTCATTTTATTCACTTAATCCAATATGAAAGTTAAATTACTAGCCCCACAATTCACTTTGTGGAGGAAAAACAAATTTGTCATCGTATTCCAACGAGTGATTCCTGTCTTCGGCCAAAAGCAAAGGGCCGTCAAGGTCTACCACAGCAGCCCCACTGGCAACCAGCACAGCAGGAGCCATGGCCAGCGAAGAACCGACCATACATCCGACCATTACCTTGTAACCTGCAGCCAAAGCTGCTTCACGCAACTTAAGGGCCTCGGTCAGACCGCCGGTCTTATCAAGCTTGATGTTAACCATATCATACTTGCCCTTCAGTGCAGGCAAAGATTCACGGTCATGGCAGGATTCATCCGCACAGACAGGCAGAACTCTTTCTATTTCCAGCAAGGCCTCATCGTCAGATGCCGGCAACGGCTGCTCAACCATCTCCACACCAAGACGAACCAAAACCGGTGCCATCTCGCGGTAGACATCAGCTGTCCACCCCTCATTGGCATCTACAATTATGCGGGAATCAGGAGCGCCTCTGCGCACAGCCTCAATACGGGCAATATCCTCAATTCCGCCACCAAGCTTTGTCTTGAGTAAAGGACGGGCTGAATTTTCCGCAGCCTGAGCTTCCATCTTTTCCGGGGTATCAAGGGAAAGAGTGTAAGCTGTAATTTCCGGGGTCGGTTTGCTGATCCCAGCCAACTGCCAAACCGGAACACCTGCTTTCTTGGCTTCGAGGTCCCATAAGGCGCAATCAACAGCATTACGTGCAGCACCGGCTTCCAGCGCGGTCTGCAGTTCCTCACGGGTCAACGGAGTTTTCAGCCCTTCAATCTGGGCCGTAACGGATTCCACAGTCTCGTTGTAGCGGGCGTAGGGAACGCATTCCCCACGCCCGGTAAATCCGTCTTCTTCAATCTCGACCCGCAGCACAACAGCCTCGGTTCTTGAGCCGCGAGCGATAGTGAAAACCTGCGCCAGCGGGAAAACGTCTTTAGTAACCGAGATTTTCATTATACCAGAGCCTCAACCAGACGGGCTGCACCCTGACGGAAAGGATCAACAGCGGGAATGCCCATCTGCTTTTCAACTTCGGCAAGATAAGCCAGAGCCTCATCTTCAGCCATATGCTGAGTATTGACGGAAACAGCAACGGCCTTGCATTCGGGATTCACAACTCTGGCAAGGGTCAGAGCGGTATCACGCAACTCTTCGAGAGTCGGCTGCTGGTAATCGGGCAGACCACGCATATGCTCGCGGGTAGGCTCGTGGCAAAGAATAAGAGCATCAGGCTGGCCACCATGAACAAGAGCCATGGTCACGCCGGAATAGGAAGCATGATAAAGGCTGCCCTGTCCTTCAATGATATCCCAATGGTCGGGATCATTGTCCGGGGTAAGGTATTCAATAGATCCGGCCATAAAATCAGCAACAACCGCATCAAGAGGAACACCGTTGCCTTCAATGAGAATACCGGTCTGTCCGGTAGGACGAAAAGTGGACTTAAGACCCTGCTTTTTCATTTCGCGGTCAACAGCCAGAGCAGTGTACATCTTACCTACGGAGCAGTCTGTTCCTACAGCGAGACAGCGCTTACCGGTGCGCTTTTTACCACTGGCAATAGGATATTTTACAGTAGGAATACGCACATCGTGCAGTTTGCTGCCGCTCTTTTCCGCAGCTTCAACCAGTTCGGGCTGGTCACGCAGCAGGGTATGCAGTCCGGAGGCAACGTCCATACCGGCTTCAAGAGCTTCCACCAGAACAGATTTCCAGCTGTCGGAAATAATTCCGCCACGGTTTACAACACCGACAACAAGAGTTTTAACTCCTGCTTCAACAGCTTCTTTAATAGAAAGGTCTTTGATTCCGAGGTCAGCCTTGCAGCCTTCCATACGAAACTGTCCGGCAACGGCCTCCGGTCTCCAATCATATATTCCCTGAGCCATTTTTGCGCCAAGCGCATCCGGAGCATCTCCAAGAAAAAGTAAATATGGTGCTTCAAACATGATTACTGTCCCCTTTGTATTTTAATTTTTTATTTGGTTTTGTGGAATTATCAATTTGCATGCCATCGGCAATTCACAAAGAGAAAAAACACAAAATAACGGCAAGTTACCAAACACAAAACCAATTCCCCCAAAACAAGTGCACTTCAAAGGCCCACCTGAATGAATAAAATTGTATAAGGGGAGGTTTTACCAAAGATTACAATCGACAAAAACGTTATTCGTTAAATTTAATTCTATTTTTTTGCGTTTTTTTTAAATTTTATACGTTTTACCCCCCTCCAAAACGAAGCCAACTCACACTAATTTAACATTATTGTACACTGACATGAAAAAAACTTTGTTTCATAGGGCTTTTCTGCAAAAAAGAGCAAACCTGAACGAAGAGACCCTCAAACTAAAATAACACAGGATTAGAATTTTTTTTAAGACTAGCTGTTTTTTATCCTGATTAATTTGATTCAGTCATAGGGATATGATAACTTTAAAAGGGATAACCTCAGATATAGAGTAATTTGAAACATTGATATTGATAAACTTTAGCAGCGACGTATTTAATTGCAATAATACTTTCCAAATCAATTAAAATATGCTTATAAAACAATTTAATACTTAAATCTTTGTGGGATAGGAGGACAGATGAATTTAAAATCAATTAAAACCAAAATACTCTTAAGTTCAGCTTGTTGTATTGTTATTTTGGCAGCCTCAATAATTTTGTTACAGATTTGGGACCAGAACAAAACCAGTCAATTTGTCGAAAATGAAGTTAACAATTTGATTGAAGAATCAACCCAAAAAGGACTTCTAGCTGTTGCTAAAGGAGAAGCAGGAGTAATTGGTGCAAAGCTGGAAAAGAATATCGATACTGCGAGAACTATTGCCAGTGCATTTAAATCCATACGGTTAGATGACACAACCAGACATAACATAGATATCAGAAGAGTATTTAGTAACATTCTTCTCACTACTCTCAAAGATAACCCCGAATTTCTTGGCACATACAGTGCTTGGGAACCTAATGCTATTGATGGTAATGATGAATACTACAAAGGCAAAACTGAAGACGGCTATGACGATTCCGGACGTTTCATTTCCTACTGGAACAGAGACAAAACCGGGCACATCGCCCGGCAGGCACTGGTTGGTTATGAAGATTCAAGCCTGCATCCAAATGGAGTACGCAAAGGCGGATGGTATTTAAATCCAAGAGAAACGGGTAAAGAAAATATTCTAGACCCATTTCCATATATCGTCCAAGGCAAACAAGAATGGCTAACAACAATGTCTGTTCCTGTTACCATAAACAATAAGTTTCTCGGGATTGGCGGTTCAGACCTTCGATTGGATTTTGTACAAAAATTATCAGAGGATGTTGCCGGGAGTTTGTATAACGGACAGGCTACAGTAAAAGTCATCAGTTATATGGGTATTATTGTGGCAGACAGTGCCAATGCCCAGAACGTAGGTAAGCCTATTACTCAAACCAAAACCGGACATGCGGAAGAAATAAAAGCCAAAGTTAAAGCAGGCGAGGCTTTTGTAGAGCTCGGACAAGATGCTGGACTAGTGCTGGCAATGTCCCCGATTCCATTAGGAAAAACAGGAACTCCTTGGGCTGTGCTTATTGAAGTACCAAGAAAAGTAGTTTTCGCTGATGCTATCAAATTAAATTCAGCTATGAGTGAAAATGCTTCTGCAAGCTTCCAGAAGGCCATTTTAGCAGGATCAGGCATTGCTGTAATGGCATGCCTTGCCTTGTGGTTTATCACCGGTGCAATAGTGGTCCCAATCAAAAAATCCGTGGAATTTGCAGAAAGTGTTGCCAATGGTGATTTTGATCAGAAGTTGGAAATCAATCAGGCTGACGAAATCGGTGTATTGGCTAACTCGCTAAAAAAGATGGTCGATAACCTCAAAAAAATGATTCTGGAAGCTGAAGAAAAGAGTAAGGCTGCAGAAGCAGAAGCTGAGCGGGCCAACGTTGCGGTTGAAGAAGCAAATATAGCTAAGGAACAGGCTGCAAGAGCTGAAAAAGAAGGTAAACTCCAGGCTGCAAGAGACCTTGAAGAAGTTGTAAACATTGTAACTTCTGCCTCAGAGCAACTTTCAGCACAAATTGAGCAATCATCTTCGAGCATCTCAGACCAATATGCTCAAATCAGTGAAGCAGCAACCGCAATGGAAGAAATGAATGCGACCGTTTTAGAGGTTGCCCAGAATGCTTCCAGCTCAGCAGAAACAGCAAACCAGACTAAAGAAAAGGCCCAGACTGGATCGAACATTGTTACGCAAGTTCTCGCCAGCATGGAAGAAGTTCAGGCTGTCGCCAAGCAGCTCAAGGACGATGTAACAAGCTTAGGTAAAGATGCTGAAAGTATCGGTCAAGTCATGGAAGTTATCTCAGATATCGCAGACCAGACAAACCTCCTCGCCCTTAACGCTGCCATCGAAGCAGCCAGAGCAGGTGAAGCAGGCCGGGGATTCGCTGTAGTAGCTGATGAAGTTCGCAAACTCGCTGAAAAGACAATGACCGCTACTCAGGAAGTAGGCTCTGCTATCAGCAAAATCCAGCAGGGAACACAGGCAAACATAGGCCACGTTGAAACAGCAGTAACTAAAATTAATGAGACCGCAGAACTTTCAGGAGAATCCGGTCAGGCTTTGGATTCAATCGTTTCATTTGTAGATGAAACATCTGCACAGGTTCACAGCATAGCAACTGCATCTGAAGAACAGTCAGCTACAAGTGAAGAGATCAACAAATCTCTTGCGCAAGTAGCAGAAATATCCTCTCAAACAACACAAACAATGCAGGAATCAGCAAAAGCTGTTGATGAGATGGCAAAGCAGGCACAGGTTTTACAGAACCTTATAACTCAGATGAAAAACTAGGGATTGATGTAAACTTATTCTTAGCCACAGAACTGAGCTTAAAACAGTTATCCGAAGCAGTCAGTCTCAATTGAGATTGACTGCTTCTTAATTTTGCTGATTGGGATCAACCGAACACAGGTAACATAGATACGGTACTCCACAGCAACAAAATAGACCCCCCAACAATCATAAATAATTTCGGGGTAGACGGATAAGAAGAGTCACTCAGCGTCACGCGAAAGGGTGTATAGGGGTTATACAACCCGAAAAAAGAAAAAGTAAAAGGGTGCTAGACTATTAATTGTATTAGTTCCGACTTGATCTGACATTTCCTCTTGAAACAGAAGAGGTTCTCCTTTTTGATGGGAATACTAAGGAACCATCAAAACAGGGCACCGTGCCCAAGGAGAACCACATGTCCAGTTTCAATCAAAACATCATAAAACACAAGATAGGTCTGCTGAATCTGGCGGAAGAACTCGGTAATGTTTCCAGAGCTTGCAAGCTGATGGGCTTTTCTCGGGACACCTTTTACCGGTATCATTCAGCCAAGGAAGAAGGCGGTGTGGAAGCACTTTTTGATAAGTCCCGTCGTAAACCGAACCTGAAGAAT
Source organism: Maridesulfovibrio sp. (assembly GCF_963678865.1). Classification (NCBI taxonomy): domain Bacteria; kingdom Pseudomonadati; phylum Thermodesulfobacteriota; class Desulfovibrionia; order Desulfovibrionales; family Desulfovibrionaceae; genus Maridesulfovibrio; species Maridesulfovibrio sp. The sequence continues at coordinate 1,124,816 of NZ_OY787459.1, forward strand.
CGGGTAGATCAGGCAATCGAAGACGCAGTTGTTGTTTACGCAACTGACTTTCCTGCTCATGGACAAACAAGAACCAGTAATGAGCTAAGAAAGTTGGGCGTTTTTGTTTCGCCTTCAGGAGTTAGATCCATTTGGCTCCGGCACAATCTCCATAATTTCAAGCTCCGGTTGACTGCGCTGGAGAAGATTTCAGCAGAGCAAGGAGTTGTACTCACCGAGGCGCAGGTTCAGGCCCTTGAGAAGAAAAAGGATGATGATTTGGCCTGCGGTGAAATCGAAACAGCCCATCCTGGCTATCTGGGTAGTCAGGACACCTTCTATGTCGGCACAATCAAAGGCGTTGGGCGGATCTATCAGCAGACTTTTGTGGACACCTATTCCAAGTGGGCAGCCGCAAAGCTCTACACAACCAAAACGCCGATCACTGCAGCCGATATGCTCAACGACAAGGTCCTTCCTTTCTTCGCAGAGCAGGAAATGGGCATTTTACGCATGCTGACCGACAGAGGAACCGAGTATTGCGGATGCGTTGAGAAACACGATTACGAACTGTTTCTTGGCATTTGCGGCATCGAGCACACAAAGACTAAAGCACGTCACCCGCAAACAAACGGGATTTGCGAACGCTTCCACAAAACGATTCTGGATGAATTCTACAGGGTCACATTCAGACGTAAGATCTATACTTCACAGGAAGAATTGCAGACAGATCTTGATATCTGGATTGATGAATACAACACGCAACGATCTCATCAGGGAAAAATGTGTTGCGGTCGAACACCACTGGCAACTATGCTGGATGGAAAAGAACTCTGGAACGACAAGGTTCTGAGTTTAAACTAAACTGACAATTTCGGTCCCATCAAAAAGGCGGACTGTCAGATCAAGTATGAACCACTACATATTAATCTAACACCCTGTATTTACTGTGGTAGGCCACGAAGGACTTGAACCTTCAACCAACGGATTAAGAGTACCGGTCTACCGAATTTATCCCTTCTTCATTTACGTTAAAATGTCACGATAATTATCTTTAAGCAAAGCTTCATCCTTACTCATAGGCTTGTCAAAAAGAAAACCTTGCCCATATTTACAGCCAAGTTTTCTCAGATGAGTCAGCTGTTCAACTTTCTCAATGCCCTCGGCAACAACATCCATGCCTAGCGAATCCGCGAGGGTTATGATTGTTTTGACTATGGCCAGTTTTTCTTCGTCATTCTCCATCCCATCAACAAATGAACGGTCAATCTTCAGGTTATCCGCTGGAATTCTGCGCAGGTAGCCCAGTGAAGAATAGCCGGTTCCGAAGTCGTCAATCTGAAGCCTGAGTTTTTCTTTCTTTAATGTGTGTAATAACCGGAGGGAAGCTTCTGCATCTTCCATTACCCCGCTTTCGGTTATTTCAACCTTTAACAAAAATGGATCAAGACCATAACCTTTAATCGTGCTTATTACACGCGTTGCAAAATCAATCTGCCGCAATTGATGAACCGACACATTGAAACTGATAAAAGGCGGAATTGACGATTTGCTTAATTCCCATTCCTTGGCCTGAGCACAAGCCATCTCCATTACTTTATCCCCAAGAGGAAGAATCAATCCACTTTCTTCAGCGACCGGAATAAATTTATCCGGCATTATCAAACCTTCTTCTGGATGCTGCCAGCGCAGCAGGGCTTCAAAGCCCTCAACCTGAAGAGAGTTTATATTTACGATAGGCTGGAAAAGCAGATAAAAGTCGTTATTGGACAACCCCTTGCGCATATCTCCAGTCATTTTGAAATGCAGAGCAGCTTTATCATGCATTTTTGCATCAAAAACCTGGACTGAATTCTTGCCGTGCGACTTGGCTTCGTACATTGCGGTGTCTGCATCACGGATCATTTGCAAGGCGGATCCATCTGGATTGAGATTAAAAGCAATGCCTATTGAATTAGATACGAAAATTTCAATCTTTCCAATATTGAAAGGTTGTTCCATTGCTTGTTGAATACTTTCAGAAAGAGTAAGGGCATCTCCATTGAGCTCATGCACAACAATTGCAAACTCATCACCTCCCAACCGTATTGCTTCAGTATTCATTGGCATCAGGGAGGTCAGGCGTCGTGCGTAGTTCTGGAGTAATAAATCCCCGAAAGAATGCCCAAGACTGTCATTGACTAATTTGAAATTATCCAGATCAATGAAAAGTAAAGCAACTTGTTGTTTGGCAGCAGACGCTTTGTCCAGTGCTTCAGTGAGTTGTTCAAGCAGGCGTGCTCTATTGCCGAGTCCTGTAAGCTCGTCATGGTAAGCTTGGTATTCAAGTTGTTCCTGCTGCCTTTTTTGTTCCGTTATGTCACTTAATACAGAAAGCAAACGAAGGCTTTTCCCATTTGCGTCCATAGAAACATCACTTGTTTGCAGTATCCACCTGTATTGTCCGTCAGGCAATATTATGCGGTATTCTGCCGAGGGGCATTGATTATGATCCATGCAGAACAGGCAGCCTCTACGTGCGGTTAAGACATCATCAGGATGAACTTTATCGAAGAGGATTTCCAGATTATCCAACGGCTGGACCTTATCCAGAACAAGCATGTCCCGTGCGTTGTCCGACCAACGGGTATAGATCTGCCGTCCTTTTTGATCGATTTGAATCTCGAAGCTGCAGACGCTGCCAGCTCGTTGCGACAGACTTAACAATCTGTTGTATTGAAAACGTTCATTAAGACCTTGATAGAGTGCTTCCAGAAGATCATCCTTTGTCACGGGCTTGAGCAGAAATCTAAATATTCGGCCTGAATTTATGGCACTTATACTGGCATCAAGGCTTGCATGCCCGGTCAACATTATCCTGCATAAATCCGGATAAAGACGTTTAACCTCTTTTAGCAGGTCGCTCCCGCGCATTCCGGGCATTCTTTCATCGCTGACAATAATATCCACAGATGTCGCTTCAAGTATCTCCAGGGCTGCGGCAGCAGACTCGGCTGTTAGCACTTTAAATGGTTCGCCCAAAAGGAGCCTTTTCAGGGTGCTCAAAATCCTTTTTTCATCATCTACAAAAAGAACAGTGCTAATATTCGCAGAGGAGTCAGCCATAATGTTCTCCCGAAGTTTTAGAGCCTTGTATATCAGTCAATATTTAATCCCGCTGTATTCCTTCCTCTTCCGGTTCAGGCTCAATCGGAAAGCGAAGAGTAAAAGTCGTCCCTTCATCTAAAGCGGTATTGAAACTAACACTTCCACCATGTTTTTGCATTACCGAATGTACAATTCCCAATCCTTGACCGGTTCCTTTACCCACTTCTTTCGTTGTAAAAAACGGATCAAAAATTCTGTGTTGTATATCTACAGGGATTCCCTTACCTGAATCACTTATACTAATCTCGGCAATATTTCCTCTCTTGCGGGTTTTGATAATTATATTCTTTTGTTGTCCTTTTACAGCGGCATCTGCATTGGCGTGCGCCGCGTTAACGATCACATTTAGTATAACCTGATTAAAACTTCCGGGCATGCATGAAATTGTGGGAAGGTCCGGGTCGAAATCTGTTATAATCTCGGAATAATATTTCCATTCATTACGGGAAACCGTGATAATATTTTCAATTGTTTCTTTAAGCTTGATGCTCTGCTTTGTCTCTAAACCGGGATGTGAAAATTTTCGCATCGCTTTAACGATTGAGCTAACCTGATTGACTCCAAACAATGTTTCCCTGAAGGCCTCGGGAACATCCACATGAAGAAAATCAATATCATTATCGCTTTTGACTTTTTCCCATTTCCTTAAAATGGGTTGGTCCACATTATTTTCTAAATTTTTAAAAGACTCATCACAGAAAGATAGAAGTTTCATCACCTTGGCAAATGCGTCTTGCAGGTAAGTAAGATTACCTGCAACATATTGCACAGGAGTATTTATTTCATGCGCAAGCCCCGCTGCGAGTTGCCCTATTGATTCCAACTTTTGCGCATATGCCAGTTGGTGTTCAAGATCTTCTTGTTCAGTTACATCGAACAAGACAGCAACAACCATTTTTTGACCACGCATTGTTACCGGAATAAAGCTTTCTTCCAACGGAATTCTTTTTCCTTCAGAATTTTTAATACTGCTGCGCTCTCTAAAGACAAATTTATGAGAGATTTCTCCATCGGCATCGCATTTCGGGCATTGTGAATTACATTGAAGAACCTTAGAACAGGATTGACCAATCACATCTGCTTTATTCACGCCAACTATATTTAAAAATTCATCATTGACATCATCAACAACCCTCTTCTGGAAATCTATGATCAGAATTGCCGCTTTAATGCCATGTAATACGTCTCGCAAAAATTTTTCCTGTTCCTCCAGATAAATCAATACCTGCTTTTGCTCAGTAATGTCTGTCATAGCTCCCAGTATCGCAACAGGATTACCGGATTCATCCCTTTCCCATGTCATGCTGTCGTATACCCAGTGAACATTACCACTGCGATCCAGAATTCTGTATTCTATCTTTACGTCTTTGAATTCCTGAACTGCTTTAGTAAAAAAGTTCAGGACCAACTCTTTGTCTTCCGGATGTAATGTTTTTTCCCAAATATTCGGCTGCTCCAGCCATTCGGATGGAGTATGCCCGTATATATCTTCAACGGCTTTGTTCACATAATTGACAGCGAAAGTTTTATAATCAGCCCTATAGATTAATTCTTTGAGATTTTCGGTAATTACTCTGAATTTAGTTTCCGAAGCCTTGAGATCTTCTTCAGCCTTTTTCCGCTTGCTGATATCGCGAATGGAGGCAATTGCGTGAGGGCTACCATCTATAGAGGTCAATGATAAGGCGATATCAACAGGAATTCCGATCCCGTTGCGAGTGAATATACAGATGTTTTTATTCCATAATGGGGCATGAAAATCAGGAGAACTGAAATATGATTTACATTTAGCTGCATGGCCTTTTTTGTATGGTTCCGGGACAAAAATATCGATATTTTCTCCCAACAACTCATCTCTTGAATAACCGAACGTCTTGATCGTTGCAGAATTGACCATTGTAATCTGACCGTCTTCGTTCACGACTACCAAAGCGTCCGAAATGGCCTCCAGAATATCATGCAGTTTTTTTTCACTGTTTCGAACGCTTAATTCTGCTTGTTTTATATCGGTAATGTCCTGAAACGCACCCCGGATGGAGAGAACTTTCCCATCCTCAACTCTGGGTTTGCAAATGGTTCTTATCCATTTTGTTTGACCTGTTGCGGTTACCATTTCCAATTCGAGGTCATAAGGAGTTCCGTTCTCAGTCGCTTCTTTCAGTGCCGCATCAATTTTATTTCTGTGTTCGCCATGGAAAAAAGATAACCCCAGTTCTGCTGTTGCTTTGATATTAGGATCAAGATTGTGAATTCTGGCAATTTCATCCGTCCAAGCCCCTTCTCCGGTTTCGGGGTTGAACTCCCAGCCACCGACCTTCGCCAACTGTCCCATTTCCTCAAGAAGAAAAGCCTGAGACCTCATCTCCTGCTCAGTTTTTTTTCTACGGGTAATATCGCGGGTAATGGCGGATGCACCAATAATTGTACCTTGATGGTTTCGTATAGGAGAAATACAAGTTGAAACGTTAATGCGCGACCCATCTTTGTGCATACGGATAGTTTCGAATTGTTGTATGTGATCCCCCATGGCAATTCGGTTCATTATTTTGCTTTTATCAGTGGAAATCTCAGGTGGAACTAAAATTTGGACAGATTGACCTATTATTTCATTTTGGGTGTAGCCGAAAATTCTTTCAGCTCCAGAATTCCAGTCAGTAATCGTCCCATCTAACTTTGCTCCGATAATGGCATCCTCTGATGATGTAACCAATGCCGCCAGACGAGATTGTTCAATTTGCAGTCTCAGACATTTTGCCACCGCATTATCTACCTCCTTCCGGACTTGCTGTGTAGAAAGAGGTATACTGATCGATTCTATTAGACTGTCTCTAGTAAATATTTCACTAGTCTCTGTTGCGTTACTTTCGGTCACGAGCACAGAAGTATTAGCGAATTCCTTTTCGGCGCGTAATGAATCAAGCAAAGATTGTATTTTATCCGGGCAGTTCAGCTCAATTATGATCACTGTGGGCTTAAAATTGTGTATGCTTTGCAGAGCCCCCTCACAACTGGTGGTTTGAAAAAATCTATAGCTGCCTTTGAGGGCTGAACTAACTATCTGAACTGTTTCTGGATTTGTGCTGAGCAAAAGCACTCTGGGGAAATAGCTCCCATCCTCAATATGATCGGAGGAAAAAGCTTGAGGAGTTGGGGTATAGGCATTGGTGCATCTTTCTTTTGAAGAACTGTCGGCAATATTTTTCCCGGCTTGAACAAACGGTGTAACATCTTCTGCCTTAAAAACGATACAGAACAGTTCGCCATTTTCATTCAAGATCGGATAGTTGGAATAGCTAACGTATTGTTCCTTGATTTCATCGTCACAACCTGATTGATTCGCGACCACATTCTCTCTGAGCTGCATTATATCCGGAACCAGGTTAGCTACGACCCTGTTTAACGATGACTTCAAAGATGTCAGGTAGTCTTCTGAATTGTTTTCGTGAAATGGAGAAGGTGTTTGAAAAATACTTTGCCCGAGAATGTCAGTTGTTGAAGTAGTCGCTGTAAAGAAATCCTCACTGGCGTCTATGATCTTGAATTTATTATCAAGTATTGCAAAAATACCGGAGATATGGACACATATGTCTTTAAGTCCATTGCCATCTGACACGGAATCAACACGATACTTTCTGGAAGAAGATAAATTTTCTGTATTCTTTTTATCCATTCGCCAGCCCTCTGAATTTACGGTCTCAGCACTCCCGTTGGGATTTGACAATATCTTAACAAAATCATTTGGAAATAGGTAAGGTCATAGTTACAGTTGTTCCAACTCCTTCCTTGGAATCTAACACAATGCTGCCGTTATGAATATTCACAATGACATTATAGGCGATCGCTAATCCCTGCCCTGTACCTTTCCCTATTTGCTTGGTTGTAAAAAAGGGATCAAAAGCCTTTTTCATAACATGCTCCGGCATTCCGCATCCCGTGTCTTTAATCTTGAGTATAATCGAGTCTTCCTCAGTGTAATTTTTAACTAAGATGAGTCCCTTGTCCGTTTTATCATGACCGCTGCTTTGTTCAATTGCATGCGCACTGTTAATAATGAGATTCAATATTACCTGCCCCATTTCTCCTTTTAGGCAATACAAGGGAGGCAAGTTCTCATCCAATTCCATCTCTACTTCTGCGACATACTTCCATTCATTTGTTGAAACAGTAACAGCGTCATATATGATTCCGTTTAAATCATGATAACTCTTCTGCGTTTCGCCAGGATGAGCCAACTGCTTGACCGATTTAACTATATCGGCGATCCTTCTTAATCCCTCAGTGGATTCTTTGATTGCATTGGGTATGTCTTCAGCGAGGAATTTGAGATCTTCTTCATCCATCATGTCGGCAACAATAGATTCAACTTTCTCCCATGAGTAGTTCTCTGAACCCATATTCCTGATCGTATTAAGTCTATCCAGAGTTTCAAGTATTTCCGGGTAACTGTCTTCCAAGAATTTGACATTAGTGGTTACATATTGAGTAGGAGTGTTGATCTCGTGGGCAATTCCGGCTGCAAGTTCGCCTATTGATTCCAATTTTTGGGCCTGGCGTAGCTGAGCCTCAATTACCAATTGCTGACTGATATCCCTTGCGACAGATACAAAATTAACGATCTTCCCATTATCATTACGTACTGGAGCAATGATTGTATCCTGAGTAAAGCGACTTCCGTTCTTGCCTAAATTGACAATTTGTCCCTTCCATACTTGTCCCCGGTTTATTGATTCCCACATATTAGCATAAAATGAGTCTTCGTGCTCATTGCTCTTAATTATACTGGGATTATGCCCGACAACGTCCTTGGCTGAGTAGCCACTGATAGTCTCAAAGGCTGGATTTACATAAGTTATGATCCCCGAAGTATCTGTTATAAGGATAGCCTCTGCTGCCTGATCTATCACAGCTGAAAGCAGCTTATGGTCCAGCTCGGCTTCTTTTATAGGGTTTATATCGGTTAGCGTTATAATAAATCCGGACATTTCGGATTGTGTATTACCCATTTTAACAATCTGGCCAAGTACCCATATATCAGTTTCTTCTTTTCTTTTAATCCTGAATTCAAGTCTGTTTTCAGTCAGGGTTTCAGCGTTAAACCATTTTTGAAAAATAAGAAGCTTATCCTTCATCTCTAAGAAATGAGTCCAACCTCGTTTTTTCATCTGGTCAAAAGTTGTACTGCACATCTCGACTGCACGGCAATTAGCATACTGAACGTTTCCGTAGGTATCAGTAATAATGATACCGACAGGAGATGCTTTTGCTATTTCTTTAAATTTTCGTTCACTTTCGGCCAGTTCTGTCGCCAGCTTTTTGCGTGAGACAATCTCTGCTTCAAGATTTGAACGTAAGGTAACGTCTTCAGGCACCTGGCTGAGAATCTGGATGACAAGTTCTTTAAATGGAATATCCGCGTTTTCCACTCCCAGCCAAGGTAATGGTGCGATAGGCTTTTCACTCTGCCACAGGATATCAAATTGTCCGGATTCATTATATCTGCCGATATATCCGCTACGCGAAACATGATGGTTGGCCTGTATCTCCAACCACCCCAAGGGACTGTCGATCGCACTCCCGGAGAGATTTGCCAAAATATCAGCAGGATCGCACGAGCCGATACGATCCACAATGGAGGCCCAGAGCAGAACCTGACTGTAGGCCGTGGCTAGAGGGTCCGACGAAATCCTATAGTCTATACCTTCAAGCTTGGACAAAAAAAGCTTGTTGGCAGGAGTATCAAGAGACTGAAAATATCCCCAACAAGCCAACAGCCCTTTAGGACGGTACGAAAGCATGGAGAATAAAATTTCACAGCAACTTAGTGAACAGATAAGATCAGGCTGAGTCAGGGAAGGGAAAGATTGAAGCTGCTCAAAAAAAGAAATATTTCCATAACCATTAATGGAATTTATGATCAGATCTGGGCGACTTTCGCTTAAGGCGTCAAAGACAGGATGAAAATCACTACAATTCAAAGGATGATAACTTTCATGTACGATGGCAGCATCTGTCTTTGTAAGCATAGATGCGATTAGTTTGTTCGCAGTGCGTGGAAAGACATAATCTGAACCTATCAAGGCTATCCGTTTCCTACCCATGGATAGAGCCCAGCGTATCATAGGAACAATCTGCTGATTCATACAGCTGCCAGTGTAAACAATATTCGAAGATTGCTCCAACCCTTCATACTGAACAGGATACCAAAGAAGGGAGCCCTCCTGCTCAACAACCGGCTTCACCTTCTTACGCGATGCGGAAGTCCAACACCCGAAGAGGGAACGGACTCCCCTGTTGCATATAAGTTTTTCCGCCTCTAATCCGAAATCAGCGGCTTCTTCTAGCCTTTCACCAACATAGGGGCGCACTTGTCGACCGAGAAGCCCCCCTCGCGCGTTAATTTCATTAACAGCTAAAAGAGCCGCGTCAATCAACATACGTTCACTACTGGCCATCGGTCCATCTAGAGAGTGAAGAATACCAATGGGAATATCGGATGGCATCGTAACTCCTTATATGTATGCAAAAAGTTGTATATATTATAGGCTATTATGCTGTATTGACTGTCAACTTTCAGGTTTTGCCAAGTCCATGTTCATATATTTGAGCAAGCTCAGAGGTGTAGTTCCATAGGTTAAAATTGAAAAGTTTTAAATCAGGCAAAGATTACTCCAGTTAATTTGTTTTCAAGTAACGATGGATTTCGTAGTGCATATTTTATATGCTAGAACACAGTCTATCATTTTACTATAGGTATATGAAGCACAATGCTGAGGTTATTAGCAATTGAGAGCACAACAACAGATAATATTTTAGATATAATATGTGACTGGGAAGAAATGATGCAAAATAAAATACGAGTTATTTTTGTTGATGACGAACCGAATGTCTTGGGAGCTATCCGCCGCATGCTCCGCTTTAAGCGCAAAGAGTGGGAAATTGTCTTCGCTGAGTCGGGAACAGAGGCTCTTGCCTTGTTTGAGGAAAAGCCCTTTGATGTTATTGTTTCAGACATACGAATGCCCGGTATGGACGGAGCTGAGCTTTTGCAACTAATCAAGCAAAACTATCATAAGACAATCCGTATCGCTTTATCCGGTCAAGTGGGGCTGGATGAAGTTGTTCGCACTATCCGCTCTGTACACCAATATATATCCAAACCCTGCGATGCTAGGGATCTTGCGGAGAAAATAGAAGGGACCCTGAAATCAAGATACATATTGAATGACCCTGTTATGCAAGAATTAGTTGCCGAAATTGAAACGCTTCCCGTCCTTCCCCATGTTTTCCAATCTGTTGAAAAAGAATTGGCTTCTCCGGAACCTTCAATAAAAGAAATTGCCGAACTGATATCCATGGATGTCGGGCTGGTTGCCAAGATTATTAAGCTGATCAATTCTCCATATTTCGGGCTACCTTCACAGGTGGATTCAATATTACAGGCTATCACGATGCTCGGTCTTGAAACAATTCGGGCTTTAATTGTAGGAACGCATCTGTTTTCAATGTATGATACTGAATCCCTACCTGGTTTTTCTTTGAGTATGCTATGGGAGCATAGTTTCAGAGTTTCAAACATTGCGAAAAGTATTGCTGAATATGAAGGTCTCGAAAGAAGTTTCGTCGTTGAGGCTCGCATGACAGGGCTGCTTCATGATGTCGGCAAATTGGTTCTGGCTAGCTCATTCCCCAAGCGATACAGAAAAGTTTTGGAAATAGTAGCAGGAGAAAACCTTTCTATATTTAATGCCGAATTAAAAGTATTTGGAACAACTCATGCACAAATAGGTGCTTACCTAATGGGGCTATGGGGTATGTCTGGTGAAGTTGTTTACGGAATAGGATATCATCACACTTACGAGAAGTTTGATATGAGTGTGCCAATGCTGGTGTCTGTTGCGAATATGATTGATCATCAGTGCATAATAATTAATGAAAAATACAACAAAATTGTGGTAGAAAAAAATATGTTGCATGGAGTTGGAGGGATAAAGCTTGAGGAATGGATTTCGCATATTGCGGATAATTGGGAAGGTATTGTGAAATTCAATATTCTGGATAAAGAGATGATAAATCTTTTAAGAGCATAGGATAAAGAAATGAAACATCGAATTCTGCTAGTTGATGATGAACCTAATATCTTGTCCTCTTTGAAAAGACAGTTGCGTACGTATTACGATGTTCATACCGCGGATGATCCTGAAAAAGCTCTCGGATATTTAAAAAAGGGAAAACCCTTTTCCGTGGTCATCTCTGACTATAGAATGCCTCAAATGAACGGGATAGAACTCCTCAAGGAAGTAAAGTCACGCAGCCCGGAAACGACCCGTATGATACTTACCGGTTATGCCGATCTGGATAACGCTATCATGGCGGTAAACGACGGACATGTATTCAGGTTTTTGACTAAGCCATGCGAGAAAGAGACTCTGCTTGAAAATATTAGTGAAGCCGCGAAGCAGTATGATTTGATTACGAGTAAACGAATTTTATTGGAACAAACCCTGAAAGGCAGTGTCGAGTTGCTGACCGAGATAACATCACTCGTAAATCCCCAAGCCAGTGAACGTATCAGCAGGGTCCGAAGATATGTTAAGTACCTAGCTCAAAAAAAAGAGATTAAGGCTCTCTGGCGGTTTGACATCGCCGCAATGCTTTCTCAACTGGGGCTTCTAATACTCCCTCCGGGGACTATGGAGGCGTATATTGCGGGTAAAAAGCTTACGGCTGAACAGATGCAACTTTTTGAAATGCACCCAGTAGTGGCCAAAGACCTAGTTGCAAAGTTACCCAGAATGCAAAGTATTGCTGAAATGATCGCATACCAATTAAAAGGTTTTGACGGCTCTGGAACTCCAAGAGATGGGGTTGAGGGTGAAGACATTCCACTTGGAGGAAGAATTTTAAGAATTGCACTTGATTACGATCTTTATCTTCATCTGTATGGAAACCAGCGTGCTGCATTTGGAAAACTTGAAGAGCAGGCCCAAGTATATGACCCTGAACTTCTATACTATATGGAAGGAATGCTTGGAGTTGAAGCCCGTTATGAAGTGAAATCCCTAACGATAAAGGAACTTTATCCCGGAATGATTCTGTATGAAGATGTTCTATCAGACAAGGGCGCTATGCTTCTGAGAAAAAGCCTTGAATTGGATAAAGACAAAATTGATCGTATCCATATGTTTGCCCATAAAGTCGGTGTTACTGAGCCTATCAGTGTACTTGTTTAGGCCTGACGCAGTGCAAACGCTATCTGTTCATCGCTAAATTTACTTTTCTTCACGGCAAACTCCTTACTGTGACAATAGGTTGGTTTGCCAAAAATCTCTATTTTTAATTGGTCCAGCTTATTGGGAAGACGTCATAACCCCAAAACAGCAAGGGACGCCCTGCGTGGTTATCTGCCGAACGAATCTCTCCTTAAATGAAACTTACGCCCTAAAATGATTACATATATATCAATTGTACCTTCTTTGTTTTTGTCGCATTAACTACAAAAATCAAAGGAGAAACTATATATGAAACTCAATTTCGCTATTAAAACATTTTTGCAGTATTGTTCATTAGAAAGATCACTCTCCTCATTAACATTGCAAGCCTACAGAAAAGACCTATCTCAATTTAGTGAGACAATAGATTTAAATAATATTGAATTAGTAAAAATCGACAAAGAATCTATAAGAACATATCTATCAAACATAAATCATGATTATAAACCAAAAACACTAAAAAGAAAGCTTGCTACACTAAAGTCCTTTTTTAACTTCCTTGAAAGAGAAGACTTAATCCCATTCTCTCCATTTAGAAAATTACATATTAAAATCGATAGATCAAAAGAACTACCTAAAATAATAAAAGAGACATCTCTATCTAGAATTTTAAAATATGCGTATCTGGAGAAACAAAAATTTGATCATAAAAGCAAAGCATATAGAGAAATCACACGAGACATATGTGTAATAGAATTATTATTTGCTACTGGGATCAGAGTCTCTGAATTATGCAGTATTTCACCATCTGAAATAGATTTAAAGAATAAGAAATTAATCATAAATGGGAAAGGGAATAAACAAAGATTAATCCCTCTTTGTGAAAACAAATCTTTGAAAATTTTAAAAGAATACAGCCTGCTTTATCAATATGCACTACATGATTCTACATCGTTTTTTCTAAATAGGGACCTCAAACCACTCTCCGATCAATCCGTTAGGAGAATTATCAAAAAATACAGTGAAATTGCAGGCGTTACCGAAAACATCACCCCACACATGTTCCGCCACACCATCGCGACGATGCTACTCGAAAACGGAGTAGATATAAGAAACATACAAATATTACTGGGACATAGTTCACTGTCAGTCACAGAAATATACACTCATGTGAGCCTCTCTTCTCAGCGAGATATACTCGCGAAAAAACATCCAAGGAGGAAAATTAGGTAGGATAGAAGTATCGATAACTAAAAATTATAGATCACATACATACTAATAGGTGTCAAATTTTGTGCAATTAAAAGAAGCATTAAAATTACTGCGTAAAAACCGCGTCGTAGCTATTTACGGTAGAAGCGGAGTTGGGAAATCGCATTTTGCGCTAACTCTAGGGGAAAAAGCAGGTAAGCAGATAAATGCAAAGGTTGCAGGGGTGACAGGGGATCAATTTCGTCAGCATGCATCCTTTCATCCTTTTGAACAGCAGAACTATCTAGATTCTTTACGCAAATCAAAAGACGAAATTCTTCAATTCGGCTCAGTCGCACTAGGAGCTGTTGTTCCGTGTTCCAAAATCTTTTATTCGTTTTATAAATTAATTAAAAAGCTATTTGTCTCGCAAAGGACTGCATCTACTGGTTTTACCCAAGAAGAAATAGAAGGAGCGCGTAGCTTCGCTACTAAGTCATCAGAAGAAAGAATATTTATTTTCGATAATTTCCATTTCTGGGATAGTAAGTCTCTCGATTTCGCCAGAAAGATAATTCTGACCAGAAATAAAATGAAGACATATATTATAATTGTCTGGACAGAATACGACGTAATTCAAAGTGTTAATTCTTATCATTCAGTTATAGAAGGATTTTTATTTGATCTAAAATTTCATTTCAAAGGATTGCCAGACAATGAACTTCAGCGACTTTTTTTAAATGATCTCTCCTCTGATCATGCGGCTACTATTTTAGACTGCGCTGGAGCGAATATTCCACTTATTAAACGGTTAGCGCAATTGGCAAAGGATCATACGAATAATTCGGGTATAAATGATATCCTGAGCAATGCAGCTGTTGAAATAAAAGTAGAAAGCTTGTTTGCGGTCTCAGAGATTGCTCAAGAGCAACGGGCTCTTGGATCTCTTGCTACTCTTGGATCTGGGACACCTTTGCGAGATATCGCATGCTCGCTGGATCTATCGGTAGATGAAGTGTGCCCTATCCTTGAATGGGGAATTCAACATGATTTGATAAACGTTCTGGATTCACACCAAGTCGTTTTTATTCATGACTTATATCAACGACTTTTTGACACTCCAGCCATTCTCACTCCCAAGTTTTTACATAGAATTAATTTATGCTGTTCACTTGGATTACCAGACGAATATGAGAAGAGATTGGCTATCTCTTGCAGAGGGAGCAATAGAGATTATACTTTATCTCTAGCTATTTCTTTTATTAGGCAGCACATTCTTAGTTGGAATGAAGGGAAATCGGATATAAAATGTGAACTTAATCGAATTCATCAGGTTATGAAAGGAAAGTATGCATTAGAAATACAAAATTTATATACAGTAATATCCGAGATTCTTAGACATGCTTCAAATGGTAGGTATGCTGAAGCTGCATCAATCGTATCGTTCACAAACATTGCCACTTCACCTGAAATATACGTTGAAGAAGTTGTTGTTTTTTCTCATTATGCATACATGTCTCGCGACAATTCTTTAAGGCTTTCGGCTATTGAGAAGTTAATGTCGGTTCGTGAAGTTGCCCAAAAGGAAGCAGAGAGATCTTTCATTGTTTCAACAATGCTTACTTATGGCTTGTCACTTGAAAATAGACTGAAAGAAGCCACAGCAGTTCTGGCTGAAGAAGAATCTAGATTAATTTCTTCTGCTGATCGTTTTCATGAAGCATTTTATTATATAGCGATATGTGAGCGGATCTCTTTGTCTTGTTATGGTAATGATCTGGCCCGTTTAAGGTTGGAGAGATCTTTTTCCAGTCTTGAGAGTAAATTTTATGAAGATGGATATTTGAAGCGCCCTGACGAAATTATTAAATGTGCAACAAATCTTTGTTCAGCATACATTATAGGTAATTCGGTCGAGCGAGCACACAAGGTAATCAATTCAGCACAGGCAATATCTCAAACAATTGATTTCAGTTGGTCTACAGCCCCAAGTTTTCTTTTAAATAACGAGATGGTTGTGAATATACATATGGGAAAAGCCGACTATGAGAAATATGCAAATTCATGGATGCTTCTTGCTGGACGAAATATACACGCAAAATTGTTTTTTCTCATAAATGCTCTTGCGTGCTTTTTGGAGACAGAATCCTGTCAACTCGGAAGTTTATCTATCAACAAAGTAATTGAGAAAATACTATTCTCACTAGCCGATAGCAAAGATTTGGAATCATTTATAGCTTACATGGCGCATGTTACAATATGGCAGACTTTGATTTGCCTTAATCTAGAAGGAAATAAACACTTACACCTTAAGGAAGCTACAAAGTTTGTTTCTGAAATTCCATATGTAAATGGCGATTACTTTAGAGTGCGTCATGATGCTCTTGTTGAATCAGCTAAGAAATTGAAAGAGGTACACATGATTAAATGGCAAAAAGCTGCGTTTGACAAAATTCCAATACATACTTTGCCGTACTTCTATAGACGTATTGCTCATTTTAACCCGATAGAACACTGGCTTCCATACTAGTTTTTTTAGCTAAGATTCGTTGTATATTTAGGGCTAGCATTAATTCCCAAGCGTCAAAATTAGCTCCCGATGCTTTCAATGACTGAGAAATGGCATGCCCTTCACCTAATCCTGGGACTTCAGCCATATCGAAGAGTCTAGGAGTTCCTAAAGAATCAATCCTAAAATCCATTCGTGAAATAATATCGATATTAAGCCATTCCATAGCCTCAGCTGCAATTTTTGAAATTTTATGTGATATTTTTGCAGAAGAAAAAGGTTGAAAATAATGTTTTTTCAACGTGTTCAATTTAAACCCAATGGGTCTTCCAACTGACCATTCAGGTGTTTTAATTTTAATCTCCATAGGAGTGAAAACTAAATAATTTGAAAACAATTTAAAAACAGGGGTATATATTTCAGGACCCTCAATGAACTCCTGAACTATCAGTTCATCTAAATATGTTTCATCACATATTTTGATACATTCTTCTTCAACTTCCTGAATGCTTTTATTTTTCAGTACAGGCTCATTTGATACTCCTAGCCCCCATGCTTCGGTGTTATTTTTTATGATTAAATCAATCCCGCTTTCAGGGCTAATAGACGATATCCAGCCTTCCTTCTTTTTAAATAACCAACTGCGGGGAGTAGGTATGCCATTGGATTGTAGTATAGTGGTAGAAAGGTACTTGTTCCACCCCAGAACTCGACCCGTAACTCCTGAATTTGAATAGTTTATAGAGCGAAGATCACAGATAATTGGTAACAAACATCTAATACCTTCAGTTGTAGAACTTTTCCCACCGCTGTATGCAATTTGAATTGGCTTGGTCCAATCAATCGCCTGAGTAGAAACTCCGGCAAGAAAATCAGAGTCAGAAAGGTATAGACTATGCGAGAAACCAAGCTCAGCGATCCTCAACAAGGCAATATTCGTTTTAGCCTCTGAATCGGCCCGAAATGAAATATGCGCATGTTCATCCTGATCAGTTTTTCTAACTGAATTGTCTAGGTTTGCTATGTAATGAATATTAGTTTGCTTGAAGTAGGGCCTTGTGGACTCAATGATTTTTTCTGCTTCAGCTACCGCCTCTGATCCAATAAAAATTCTACTCATAATTTTTAGTTATTTTAAAGTTTATATTACTCAACAAATCAGTTGCTCATTAATTAAACTCAAACAACAGGAGTTATATTATCTTAAAAACAACGTCAAAGCCTTTTTAAATAATCATAAAATGATATTTATACATTTATATCCTGCCCCCTTCCTTACTTTATCTTTTAATCTGCCGTGAAGCCTTACGCCCAATCTCATTCCCAAAAACCTTAACATTCCGCCCAAACATCATCCGCGCAAATCCCTGCGCTACCTGTGCCGCTCCCGGATCATTCACGCTGAAGAAAATCTTATCGCCATTGTCTTTGACCATGGAACCATTCTTCAGTGTATAGAGCACGTTTCCGGAGGAATCTACACGCCAGGTCATATTATCCAGATTACGCTTTCTCGGATCGTCCGTGCGCTTGGCCTCCTCGGCCTGCAACTGGAGCATTTTGGAAATGGATAACAGCCTGCGCTTATCCTTCCAAGCCAGATTAGAATCAGTTCTGAACTGACTCTGTTTGAGCTTCAGGTCAGATACTTTTGATTCTGGGGTATTAAACACAGGTGAAGGATTGCTTTGGATCGGCTCCTTCTTCGACCGCAGGACCTTCAGGGCGATTTCATCACCACTCGCAGCCTTCCATTTCAAGAAATCGTTCCAGCGGTTAAACGGAGTTTGCTCACGCAGCTCCGCGCGCTTTCCGAACATTTCCTTTTTGAGTGCTTCGATAGCCTCTGTCTTTCTGCCGGCAGCAAGAGCAATTAGCCGGCTACGGTCTTTGATTCTAAGTTTTTTGTCATTCTTAAGAGCTTTGATCTTGCCGTCCCAATAGGAACTGGCCTGCTTCCAGCGACCATCCTGCTCCTCACGTAGATTCTCATAATCCTTTTTCCTGCCGGCAACAGCGGCACGGTATTCAGCATACAGTTCACTGCGGTGCTTGTGCAGTGGACGGGCAACGTATCTATCCTTCTCGCTGACCACGATCCCCTTGGTATACTGGTAGTGGCCGAGCTGCGCCTCAAGCTTGGACTTGGTAAAATTCCGATCAAGCCGGCTAGCTTTAATGGCCGTCTTGGAATGACGGTCCTTTATGCTGCAACCATTCCCGCGCAGACGGACTTCAATCCCGATCGCAGCAAGAGACATATGGAATTGGTGCCAGTCCTGCGCCTGATCCAAAGACTTCAAGATAAAGTCCTTGCGTTCCTTCACGTATGAATCAAAGGACTGCTGGCCGGAATGCGCCTCATAGGTCGTTGCACGGTCATTACTGCGCTTGGGCTCCTGATCTTTCTTCCTACCATTATCGAACTTCAGGGCGAACTTCTGCTCCAACTCACGGTGCAGCCGGTCGCGCTTGTAAAAATCTCGATAAGGCTCGTAGCGGGTCAGCTTCTCCGGATGAATCATATTATATGCGATGTGCATATGAATGTTGTTGGTATTCTTGTGGACACCGCAATGCCGCTGGTGCTCCTCAAAGCCCAAGGCCTTGGAGAACTCTTGCTCGATCTCTTTGAAATCCTTCTCCGTGAGGACGGATTCATCTTCCGGCCTGAAGGAAACTATCAGATGATAGGTCTTTTCCTTGCGAGTACGCTGATTCAGATCCTGAGTATCGAGAACCTCCTGAATCGCCAGCTCGTAATCTTCACCAGCCCAACAACCGGCGCACCACAACATCAAGGTCTTTTCACCCTTGTGCTTGGCATCGGCAATGTAATCGGCCAACCGCCGATAATTGTCATTCTGAGGCTTACAAGAAATCCTGCGGCTAATCATATTGTCCGAACCTTCTGAACTATTTCCTTCTGAAGCCGGCGGAGATCTTCCAGCAAAGCTTCAACATCCGTGCGGTGCTGGTCATCATCAAGAATCCACATTTTAAGCAGACCGCCCAAACGGCCCTGATCGGCATTGAGTTTTAGCAGCTCCAGACGAGCCTGCTGATCAGTACGGCTCTTGATTTCATGTCCCAGACAAACGGCCTTCGCAAAGGCAGACCGCGACAAACTGCACTGCTGTGCGGTCGCGCTGATCTGCGCGTATTCCTCTTTGGAAACGTAGGTTTTAATGACTTGCTTCTTTGAGGGCATTTGTCTTACCGGATTCATGGTTGATGCCTTCCCAGATAAGACTTACTGCGTGGGGAACATAAGATTTAGGCAGGCACTCCAGTGATTCAATGCACATGTCTCCACACAAATTAACAAGCAGCTCATCACGAGTGGACTGGCCGCAATAAGCCCAGTAATCAAGCAACCCGTTGACCGGAGACAAATCGTCTTTCGAACATATGTCCTTACCGCGCATTTTGGGCGGGACAATGCGCATACACATTCTGAGATAAGTCCATGCACTACTCATGGCCAAGGCATCCATTTCATAAAGATCAGGAACCCGGATAGCCCCTTCAATCTGCCTTTTGCCCTGCTCCCAGCTGATACCTTCCAAAAAACACCAGTAACGCGCTACACCCTCAAATGACCTTACTGCTTCAGGCGTTGCCTTCTTATACTGAATCTTCCCCTCCACCGGCGGGATCGTAAGCTTGGCTTCCATGGCATTGAAGGCTTCAAGAAACTTGATTTTCCATTCCATGGCCTTCTTACCGGTAAACCCCATGGCGAGGAGGGAGAAGCCGTCACGGGTCATGTTGAACGAGGGCTGCTCTTTGTTCTGTTTGTTGACATAGGAGGACGGCTGAAAATTCAGCTGTCGAAAATCGTCCGGAATTTCCAATTCATTTATGGATTGCAGAACATTCTTATGCTGCTTTTCAAACAGTTCAGCCACAACTAAAGACGATGCCATTGGCTGATTATTCTCCATCACCAATTCAACAGCACTTGATATTTGTCCGTTTTTATTAGCCTTTTTATTCATCACATATACTCCACTTAGTTTGCAGTTAATGTCAGTCCAAAATTCAGCCGTCCTGAATTTCGTCAGCAACATGCGTTGAGCCGAAGGCGAATAAGCCAACCTCAGCCCCAAGGCTGAGCAGGACGTAAGGGAGACCACCTGAAAAGGTGGGCCTACCTTACCTGTCCTGCCTTCGGACTCCGGGAGATTATATGAGATTTTCCGTTATTTCGGAACCCATTTTGAAAAATATCCTATAATAACAGATAGTAACCGATAATAACCAAAAGTAACCTATGAGAGCCGCAGAAAATTAATTTACATCGGTCGCCCCATTCTTAGGGACCTTAAAAGTAGCGGCTATGCAGCCTTCAGCATATTTCCTCCACCGGAATTGATTTTTAGTTGCAGCCACAGACGTATACTTGTTATAATTAAAAATATTTTCTCATCGTAAATGTAGCTGTGAAAAAAAAGCTAATTTGATGCAAAGTTAACCTTCCTTTAATTTGAAAATTGCTTAGGTGAACACCGCGATTTTCACAAAGAATGGGGACATAAACATGAACCTATTGGAACTTGATAAACTTGGTCCACATCAGCAGGGGAATAGCAATATTGTTAATTTTGCAGTATATTTACCATGGATTACTGCCAAAGAAGGATTTGCTGTATCAGTTAAAATCATACATGAACGCGACCAATTTATTCAAGATGTTCAGCCTGTTGCCTATTCATTAAATCATCTAAGTGATCATCCAACATACGGAGCTTACTGGGCTGGGGAAGTAAATATTGATTCTATCCAGAGACCTTCCCATTCACGAGGCTGGGGAAAGCCAGGGCGTTATGTTTACCGTTATGAAGTGAGCAACAAGGAGCGTATGCAGGCTGTAGATTGGGTTATTGATCCTTTTGCTCGCGAGTATGGCATAGGGAAAATGTCCGTTTTTACACTCGATTATGAACCATACACATGGAGTAGTTTTGAGAGTGCATGGAGAACTCCACTTTTATCAGACCTTGTCGTTTACGAATTGCATCTTGGAGAATTTTCCAATGGTATTCACGGTGCTTTTGAAAAACTTGACTACTTGGCAGATTTGGGAATCAATTGTCTTGAAATAATGCCCGTTAGCAACATTGTTGAATCCGTTCGCTGGGGATTCCAACCACTTGGTTTTTTTGGTGTTGATGACCGTTTTGGTAACCGAGCACTTATGCAGAAGTTCATTGATAAGGCACATCAAAAAGGGCTTGCTATAATTCTCGACGTGGTTTTTGGCCATACGGGAGATTGTTTCCCGTATAGCTATCTATATCGAGAACTTGGGTTCTCCATGAACCCTTTTCTAGGAAAATGTTTCGGAGCTAATTTCGGTTTTGGGGAACAGACTAATTTTTGTAGTGAATTTGTTGAAGATTTCTTTTTTACCGTTAGCCATCATTGGTTGGATTGCTATCATGTTGATGGGTTTAGATATGACTGTGTTCCAGAATATTGGGACCCACATGAGATGAAAGGCTACCATCGGTTGGTGTACAACACATACAATGAAGCTAAAGCAAATTTGAAAGTTGGGAAATGGCAACGGTTTAATGGATCTAATGGAGAAATTACTATCATTCAGTGCGCAGAGCAGCTAGAGCATCCCGTAGAAGCAACAGCGAATACATATGGAAATTGCACTTGGCAAAACCGAACTCTTGATTCTGCCACATCAGTAGCCTCTAATCGAGGAACGACACAGTCACAGGCTATACAGAAACTAGGACTGCACCTTGGACTTCATGATTTTTCTTCTGAAGTAACAATGAATGGTGAAACTCGCAGCAAATCAGCATTTCAATATATAGAAACTCACGACAAATCTCGCCTTATTAACTGTTTTGGGTTAATTCACAAAATTGATGACTACAAATTACTTTTTCCTATTGGAAAACGCGAAAAATGGTACAAGAACCAACCTTATTTGATTGCACTGTTACTTGCAAAGGGCATTCCTATGCTCTGGCAAGGGCAGGAATTGTGTGAGAATAATTCTCTTCCTCCTGACGGTGAAGGTAGAGTCGGCTTTTTGCGTCCGGTTCACTGGGAATACTTTTATGACAACTATGGAAAAGCAACACTCAATCTAGTTCGTTCCCTCCTTAAAATAAGAAAACGAGGTAACCAGTTTCGTATGGGAGACTATTTCTTTTTTAATGACTGGCAGAAATACTTATCCAAAGGATTACTCGTATATCGAAGGAATTATGGAGAACTAGAAAGCTTTGTGGCAATTAACTTTACTCAAACAGACCAAAAGGTACCCATCTCCTTCCGATTTAGTGGTAATTATGTTGAAGAATTACACAACAAAAAAAGACTTGATGGAGTAGAATCTGGCAAATCATATATTGTCGAAGTTCCGAGTAATTATGGGGTAGTGTGGACGTTAGCAACGTAATTTCAGGCATTCCCCCCTAAATCCCCCGATACTCCTCAGTCAGTACTCCAAGGATAAGACGGGCTAGGCCTTTCTGGATATGCTCATCGCTCAGGAACTGCATGGCCATATCTCTATGGGTTTCCATGCTGTCGATGACGGCCTCTTCTACGGCTACAGGGAAATCCCCTTTCATGGCCCATTCCGGTGTATTGTTATCCAGCTGTGCCATTACCCGCTCATTTTCCCGTAATTTATCAACAATAGTCCGTAAATAACTAAGCCCGTCACTATCTGTGAAATCTCCGCCGAAAAGTTCATTCATTCTGGCAATAATTTCTTCAAGGCTCTCGGTTTTAGGGGCACGAGGTACGCGTGACCCAACGGCAGAAGTCGGCCTAATCTTAATATTTTCACCGGGCTGTAATTTTATTGTTTCTTCTCTTTGCTTGGACAGTCTGTAATGGGTCATGATCACGTCAGAAAGATCAACATCTTCGTCTAAATGCTGCTCTCTCAATAATGGTTGCAGATGTCTTGCATAGATATTGAAAGATTCCAAGTCACGATCCGCATAATCCAGGATCTGACTTGAAAATTCATAAAATCTGATAAAACTTAGTAAGTCCTTTTTAAAAACGTCCAGAACATCTTTTGCGATATGCGCTTGTTTAAGGCTGTGTTCCGCGTTTTTAATCATTACAGTGTGTCCGGTTGCCTTAGCCTCACACAACTCTTTATCTGCCCTGCGCAGAACCTCCATGGACTCACGGTAACGCATACGATACCTTTCTAAAGCCGGACGGCAATGGGACATCAGAACATATTGTCCGACCTTTTCATCAAAAAAGGCCCTGACAAAAGCATCTACCTCAGAATCCAGATAAATCATTTGGGAATCTAGCTTTTCCTTAAGATCGCTAGCGAGGTTTGGATCAGAAACATCAGCCAGCTCGGCAGTCTGATAAAAAGGTTTAAAAGCCAACAAGATTTCTTCCGGCTTGTTTACGAAATCGAGAACAAAGGTCTGGTCTTTACCTGGGAAGATTCTGTTCAATCTAGAAAGTGTCTGTACAGCATCAACACCTGACAACTTCTTATCCACATACATCGCGCAAAGCTTCGGCTGATCAAAACCAGTCTGAAATTTATTGGCTACTATCATGACCTGATATTCGGCAGTATCGAAGGCTTTGCGCATATCGCGCCCTCTGAGATCAGAATTCATATTTTTTTCATTGAAAGAATCAACACCGTTCTCTTCGTCTACAACCTCACCAGAAAAGGCAACCATTGCCTGAATACCTTCGCAATCCTCTCGGTTGGCTGCAATATACTTATCAAAAGCAAGTTTATAGCGCACTGCAGCTTTACGGGAATCAGTAACCACCATGGCTTTGGCCTGACCATTAAGCATAGAGGCTACTCGTGACCTAAAATGCTCTATAATGACTTCCACTTTCTGGCTGATATTGTACGGATGCAACCTTACCCATCTGGCAATTGTACTAGCTCCCTTTCGGGCATCCACTTCTTCAGCTATTGCTCCATCCTTAAGCCCCAAACGACACGCCATATTGTAGGTGGTATAGTTCTTAAGCACATCTAAAATGAAACCTTCTTCAATGGCTTGGCGCATACTATAAACATGGAACGGCTGCGGTATATTATCCTTAGACGGCGGCAAGTCTGGATCAGGAGTACGACCAAAGGTTTCAAGAGTCTTAGATTTCGGAGTAGCAGTGAAAGCAAAGTAACTTATATTTTCAGAAGCCTTACGCGACTCCACTGCCGCATCAAGCAAATCTTCCGTTGATAATTCATCACCTTCTTCTCGCTGTTTTACGCCAAGGACCTCCCGCAATTTACGGGCAGTACTTCCGGTCTGCGAGGAATGCGCTTCATCTGCAATAATTGCGTAATTATTTCCTTTTAAGGAGGTTCTCTCTCTTAAAAGTTCCAGCACGTAGGGAAACGTCTGAATGGTCACAATAATAATGCGGGTGGCACTCTCAAGGGCATTTGCAAGCTGCTCTGATTTTGATCCGTCGCCCAGCTCACGGCTGATCCGGCTGACTAGTCCACTGGCGTGTTCAAACTGATAAATTGTATCCTGCAACTGAGCATCAAGCACGGTCCGATCTGTAACCACAATAACAGAATCAAATACCTTGCCGCCTTCCCCGTCATACAAAGAAGCTAGTTGATGGGCTGTCCAGGCTATTGAGTTGGATTTTCCTGAACCGGCACTATGCTGCACCAAATACTTATTACCCGCCCCTTCATAACCGGCTGCTTTGATCAGTCTGTTAACAACATCCCATTGATGGTAGCGGGGGAAAATCAAAGTTTCTTTTATGTACTTCCGTCCTTCCCAATCTTCTTTTTCCTCCTGCTGCAAATGCAGAAATCTACCGAGTATATGCAGCCAGTTATCCGGCAACATTACCCGTTCCCAAAGATAAGAAGTATCATAACCATCAGGATTTAAAGGATTGCCTTTACCGCCATCTGTGCTGCCCATATTAAAAGGCAGAAAGAATGAATCCTTTCCGGCGAGTCGAGTGCACATCCATGCTTCTTCCTGACTGACCGCGAAATGCACCAAGGCCCTTTTACCGAAGGAAAGCAAAGGTTCAGCGCGTCTGGTGGCCGGGTCCACAGGAGGACGATCATATTTATACTGGCGTATGGCAGCAGCAACAGGCTGCTTAAATTCAGACTTAAGCTCCAAAGTTGCCACCGGAATACCGTTCACAAACAGCACAAGATCCAAACGTCCGCCGTATCCATGCGGTGAATAAGTAACCTCCGGCACAACACGCAAACGGTTACAGCCATATTGACGCAAAGTTTCAGCATTCAAGCCGTGATCAGGTTTAAAACGGCATAGACGGATACGCGCACCCCGGTCTTTATAGCCATGACGCAAGACATCAAGTGATCCTTTTTTATCCAACCGACGAACCACACTACGAATTAAAGCTGCCTCAGTATCTTTGGGAAACATCTTACAGAACTTATCCCACTGATCCGGATGCGCTTCACGCATAAATCCGACAACGTCTTCATTATACAAAGCATGTTCACGATCATAATTTTCAGCCTTACCAACGATCCATCCATTGGCGGCAAGGGAATCAATAATATCCTGCTGGAACTGTTTTTCGCGTGCGTCTGCCATGTCAAAATCCTTTTTAGCTATTCCGGTAACTCATCTCGATAAATGGTTTGGCCTTCTCAAGATCTTCCATATTCCTCAAACGCACTTCGAGATTACCCGTTCCAAGGTGACCTATATTACTCTTATCGCAGGAGAAGCCTTCTTCCAGTTCAATTTTGGATGGATCAACATTGAGAAATAGCACTAAACAGGGGGCCGTCTTCCCCGTGTTAAAAAGAACACAAAGAAAATTTTTAAGCTTTTTGAAAGCCACGTACCATTTTAACTCTTTCTCTTGAACATCTTCACCAAGACTGAAAGCATATTCACGTAAAGCTTCGTAAAGTGAAAGAAGATCCTTACTGGCTTGCTGCACACTGTGTTTATGTCCTTCAGACCTTTCACCGTTGGGCATTACAACAGGACGAGAAGCCTTGCTTTCCTCAGTGCGGTTTACAAGTTCCAGCATCAGGTAATCTTCGCTGAACAGACGATAACGCAACAACTCAATATTACGGTTAATCTGCTGGACGGCGTATTCATCGTACCTGGTGAAGTCTCCAGCTATACACAACAGACGAGGCGCGGACCAATCAATCTTCCCAGCAACCTCCCGCCCAAGACGCTCCATGACCAGCAATTGAAAATCCGCTTGATGTTCCATGAGCCAATCAAGGTAAAAAAGGCCTTGATTGATGACGTTTTCATTCAGGTGTCGCTTGTATTCAATAATCACCGGGCAATTGTTTTCATCAAGCCCCAGTGAATCAATACGCCCGCCATGGCTTTTGCTGGTGCTAAATTCTGTAGCGAGGAAGCGTACACCGAGAAAGGTCTCCATATTGCTCTCAATGAGCTGCTGGAGCCACTTTTCAACCGGAGCAGCTTTGGGAGGCAGTTCAGTTACCTGCTGGGTATTGTATTGGAATAGTCTGATGTCACTCATGGTTTTCAATCCTTCTGAAGATTACTTTGACAAAAACACAAAACAACTAAGCAATTAGAAAAACAGCTATCAATGAAGCTACCGCTGCATACGGCACAATTTCACGAAAAATGGTTCTACAACGTCTACGGCTCTCAATATAACTGATAGTTTCCTCTATCTCGTCGATTAGACGAGACCGCCCACTATTCTTTTCCCATGACTCTTTAAGTCCCACCAAGATTCTTAAAGAGGGTTCATAATATTCTGAAAAATTACGCAACTCAAAAACGACAGCAAGCTGTCTATCAAGCATTAAATCGCTGTCTTTTTCTCCCTCTACCAGTTGCTTAACGAGCGCGTGGTATGTTTTAAAATGCTTATTTTTCAACTCCTGCCGTTTTTGAAAGAGATAAAGCAACGCTCCAAAGCTGGGAGGGATTACTGCAATGAGGACAGCGAATTGACCAGAGTTATTACCCAACCATTGCCAGACAGCTTGAATCATTAGCCTTCAGCCTTCCAATCCCGCACATCAATCTTCCCGGTCACAGCTGCTGAGATTAGGGCTGTGCGGCGTTCTTTGAGGAGGGTGATTTGTTTTTGTGCTAGCCTAACAGTTTTATCGATGCGGGTAGTTTCTATATTTAAAAAATTATTTATTTCGATTTGTTCCGCTTTCGAAGGAATCGGTAATATCAATTCAGAGAGGATGCCAATATTGATGACATCCATAGTTCCCCCGCGACTCATCAAACTCATCTGTTCAAAAGTAACTTTACTTCTTAAAAGACGTTTAAAAAAAACTGGAATAATACTATTCACCAGTGTGATTTTAATAAGTCGTGGATTAGTAATACCTCGTTCTGCATTGTCGGGGACAATCGCAATTTTCCCAAAAGAGCCAACACAGCTAATTAAAATATCTCCTGTAAAAACCGCATATTGTGTCATTTCAAGAAATTTTTCATTTGATATATAGTAGTCGCCAATAGAAAAATCATCTGCGATAACCTGCTCTTGCCCATAAACCTTAATTCCTGTTTTGGTATAATTATCTTTTATCAAAGAGGAGCCAAACGGACCTGCCTTCATTGATGAAGAAATTTGCTTTAATCGCTTTACCTCCCAATGCGCCGGAATTTCCCCCAACCACTCAACCCCGCTATCCTTCATCTCTACATCAGGATCAAGCCCCTTGGTCACGGCATGAGATATTACCGCCTGCCGCTTTTCCTTAAGCAGTTCTATGAGCTTTTCCTGCTTTTCGATTAAGCGGTCAATTTTGGCTGTTTCGTGGTCGAGGAATGCTGCTATTTGGGCTTGTTCTTCAAACGGTGGACACAAAATTGGCATGCGCCGCAAATCTGCAAATTTCATAGATTGGCGCAGTCCTCCCCCCATACTGTAAAACACTTTCACCAAATCGTAGCTATGCAACAACTTATATGCATAACTATGATAAATTTCAGAAGCTGCCTCAAGACATAGATAAGCAGAAGTTATAATACCTTTTTCTTTAACTTGACCTACCCGCAAACTACGCTTGTCATTTTGCAAATCTGTAAGACGCAGAATTATATTCCATAGCCCCACAATTTGGTATGTATTGAAAGATTCAGGTAATAAACCAAAATTATCTTCAATGTTGCGTCTAACTATGCTCCCATAACTAAGAGAGAGAACATTTGTTTCCTCCCCTTTATTATTTTGAACCCTTCTTTCTCTAAACAACCTAAAAGCTGGAAATATCTTCCACCTCTCCGGCACATCCCCCAACCACTCAACTCCAGAATCCTTGTAAGCCGGATATGGCTTGTACTTACCCATCAGGAATGAACCTCCCTCAGAAGGTCCATAATCTCGGCACTTACTGCGTCAAGCTCAGCATCGATCTCTTCCAGCGGACGAGGCGGCACATACTTGTAGAAATGGCGATTGAAAGGAATCTCATAGCCGACAATTCCGGGCTTCTTATCCTTTTCGTCAATCTTCTTCTCATCAATCCATGCATCGGGAACATGCGGCAAGACTTCACGAGCGAAGTATTCATCCACGGATTCAGAGAGAGGGACGTTCTCATAATCACGAAGAGACGGATCAGGCTCTATTTTACCCCCAACCATACAAATCTCGGCTTCCGGGTCATGCTTGGATAGATGCTTTTGGAGTAATTTGAACTGCGGAGCGGAAAGCGCCAGCCCAACATCTTTAAGGTCTTTTTTGAAAACATCACGGGAAAGATATTTCTCGTCCAGATCGGCAAGCGCGGAAAGTGTGGCCTCTTGAAGCTCTTCCGGCCACTTGGTCCATGGCTTGTCTTCTGTAAGCGCGGTAATGCGTGCTTCCTCATGGGGATAAAAAGCCAATTGCAAAGGACGCTCTACGGTAATGCGGCGATATCCAAAGGCGGTGGAATCAAAAATTTTGCAGGTGTCACCAGCTTCAAAGTGACCGAACAAACGGACTAGTTCATCAATCTGGTCATCATCAATCATTCTGCGCTTAGAGCCGAGAGACTTGCGCATAGGAACAAACATATCTGTAGCATTGATAAGCTGAACCTTACCCTTACGCTCTTCACTCTTCCGATTGCAAAGAATCCAGATATAAGTGGCTATTCCCGTATTATAAAACATGTCTGTAGGCAAAGCGATGATGCCTTCGAGCAGATCATTTTCAAGAATGTAGCGGCGAATCTCACTTTCTCCGGAACCGGCCCCGCCAGTAAACAAAGGTGATCCATTCAGAATAATACCGATACGTGAGCCACCTTCTTCTACGGGACGCATTTTGCTGACAAGATGCAGGAGAAATAGCAGAGAACCATCAGAAACACGGGGTAAGCCGGGTTCGAATCTTCCCTTATCCTTTTCTTTATGTTCATCATTGATGACTTTCTGCACCTTTTTCCAATCCACGCCAAAAGGAGGATTGGAAAGCATGTAATCAAATTTCTCATATGGCAGTTGATCATCAGACAGTGTATTGCCTAATTTAATCTGAGTAATGTCCTGAGCCTTGATGAGCATATCCCCCTTACAAATGGCGTAAGACTCTGGGTTAAGCTCCTGACCGTACACGCGGATAACTGCGTTCTTATTCATCTCTGACATAAGAGCAGTACCCTCAGAAAGAAAACCTCCGGTTCCCGCAGTCGGATCATAAAGAGTGCGTACAGCTCCATCTTGAGTCAAACTTTCATCGTCATCCATGAAAACAAGATTTGTTGCCAGATGTACTATGTCGCGTGGAGTAAAATGCTCCCCGGCAGTTTCGTTGGACGATTCAGCAAATTTCCGGATCAGCTCTTCAAATGCCAGCCCCATTTCAAAGTTGCTAATTTTTTGAGGGGAAAGATCCATATCAATAAATTCTTTCACCACCAGGAACAATAAATTGGCCTGATCCAATTGCTCAAGAAAATCTGAAAAATGAAAATGCTCAAAAATTTCTCTGGCTTCGGAACTAAAGGACTGCACATAAGCTTCAAGGTTATCGAGAATCTGAGTTTCACCAAGCTTACTGAGATTCATGGGGGAAGTATTATAAAATTGATGCTTAGATGCACGCTTAAGCATCTTCGGAAGAGCGTCTTGATCCTCTTTATATCGCTCGGCAGTCTTTAAAACATCCGCCTTTGTCGGCTCCAGAACACACTCAAGGCGACGCAGCAGAGTAAATGGCAAAATGATACGCCCATATTGAGATCTCTTAAAATCACCGCGCAACAAATCCGCGACAGCCCAGATAAGATTAGCAGTAGCTGTGAAATTGACCATTGATAATCCTTTATATTTTTAACATAAAAAGCAGAACTTTTTTATTTATGCTATTAATAGTATTGTTAATTCAGCACTCGAAATGCTTGTAATGGGAGAACTTCAAAAAAACAATTTTTTTGTTTTAAAACCGGGAGAGGACCGGGAGAGGATATGGAAAGGTATTTTTTAGAAAAAGTAAAAGGGTGCTAGACTATTAATCTAACACCCTGTATTTACTGTGGTAGGCCACGAAGGACTTGAACCTTCAACCAACGGATTAAGAGTCTCTAGCCAAAAACACTAAGTAATTAACTTAATTGGTAAAAAAGACACAAAAAACGCCCTTCTGTAGCCTTAAAAGGTGAGTGAATGGTGAGTAAAACAACCAAAAATCCCCCACCCGGAACAAGCCCGGACAGGGGATAAAAACACGTCAAAGAACGCGCTTAATTCTCTATCAAATTATCTATTTCAATATCTCGCCAACCACGGTCCGCCCCAGAATGGATTCAAAAACATGCCTGTAATCCTCTGGTGTTGCTCCACCATCCCGGCAGACCCTGCAGAAAGCGGCACGGGTTTCACTGCTCATCTGGCTTACATCAAAATCCTCATGGCTGCGCTTTCCCGGAATCTCACGGTGGATGGACACCCCGGCCTGTTCTTCGACTTTATGTATAACGTCACTCACTACAATTTCTCCTTGATATAAATTTTACCGGATTTAAATATACCCCCTTCACCGCTGACGGACATAGCCAACCGCTTGAGATCGGGGTTATCCTCCAACTCAATTTCTGCCCCGGTTATTTTGAGGTCTTCCCCATCAAGTTCTTGGGTATAACTGGCAGGGGTTAAATTGCAGCGGTTAGGAATTTTTACAATCTCGGTTCCGGCAGGTGCGGACGTAAGCGGGGTTTCAAGGGTTGCGGTAGTTATATATTCAGTCTGCGACCCGCTGAGCTTAAACCACCAGTCTTCACTCGCTCCACCAATCTGATCATCAGTAAAATTAGATATTGTATCCCCTCTGGTGGAACCAACACCAGTAACGTCCGAAACGGTAGTAAAAGCCGGGTTACCTGTTCCTGATTGATGTTCCAGTACTATCCAATAAGAGGCACCCACCGTCAGTTCTTGTGCGGTTTCCCACGCGAATTGATATTGATCCGAGCCATCAAGCGTTACACTTGACGTTTCCGCAATTAGACTTCCGGGGCTTCCATCAACATCAGTATAAAGTTGTCCTACAAGAACGTAATCGTTACCTGCTAACGTATCAAACAGCACGCTCTCGAGAAGATTAAATTCAGCAACAAATTTTACACCTAAATGTAACCCCGACACAGAACCGATGTTCCTTGCGCTTGATACAGTTTCCTCCCACGTTCCCGCTAACGCTGGGGTACTGTTATCAACCTCATTTACACCACTGATTTTGTGGTCAACTCCATCAATTTCAATGTTGTTATGTACGCCTTCCAGCACGAAAAGGTTATTCACAAGGGAAGTGGTGGAATCGAATTTCAGCTCGGAGGTAGTCGATCCTGCCCCCCAAACCAACGGGATTTCCTGACCCAGATACTCTCCGGTTACGCCTGCGCCTACCTTGAGTGCAAGGTCAGGCTGTTTGACTGCCTTTGTAGGGATATCTGGGAGAGCTTCTACAAGAGTTGTGGTATAAACTGGATTCGTTTCAGTATACAGACGAGTCTTCTCTTCCGCAGTCAAAATACGATTAAAAACACGAAACTGATCCATTGGTGTAGCTTGTGTTGTCCCTAGTTGATAAATAGAATACAGAACATTTACGTCAGTGTGGGGGTGGGGGCTTGCATTCTTTTTCTCGCCATTGAGATAAAAATTTGACCCAGCAGTCGAGGATTCCCAAATACAATGGTACCATTCTGTTTCTGGATCCTCAAAAGACCCCATTACCCCACCACCTTGTATCATGTAGTGGAGAGTTGATGCATCTGCTCTGTACACGCCATAGTTTTTATTTACAATTGGCGTTTGGTAATCATCACCAGACTCCGCGGAAAAAAACCAACTGGTTTTTGTAGCATCCCTTTTCAGCCAGATAGATAATGTAAATTCTTCGCCAAGAGGTATAGCGTTGGTGCCAGATACAAGAGCTTCGTTATTGGCTGCTGGTGGATTCAGAGCTTGTCCAAACTTACCAGTTGTATACCCAGAGGAAACATCAAATGTATAATCATCGTATGATCCAAGATCATTTACATTCCCATTAAATGAAACACAAGATACACACGACCCATCACCAAAGATGTCAAGAGTTGTTGACGCATCTACAGAATCATCAGTGACACTTGCAACAACACACTCTCCCTGATCCGTAATAATCACATCTCCGGAAGCAAGGAGTATTGCCAATTTCAGAATGGATTCGGTTGTGCCGTCCAGCAAAACCAGTTTGCCGTTGACAACCAGAATTTCAGGGATTGCGCTAACAACCTGATTCGTATTATCCGCACCGACTGAATGGGCCGGGGTATGTACGCCGTCTGCATCAACAGTAGCACCGGGATAGCCTGCGGAAGAATCAGCAAAGGCCATTGTCGGGCCGTCCTGCACAGGGACGTCTTTAACTGTGATGGAGTGTGTAGCAACCCCCGACTGCTGAAAACCCAGCTTTGCAGCATAAACGGTCATAATATAATCAGTGTCGGCGTCAACGTTAGGTGTTCCCCATGTGATTTGACCGCCTGACGCCGCAGCAGAACCGCCAGTTACGGAAACTTGATAAATGTTGCCGTCGACATGATTGGAGACAGTAATAACAGTGTTCTCCCCTTCGTTAGCAGAAGCGTCACCGGACAAAACAGGGACCGGAGTAATTTTTAAAGTCTCCGCAGCATCAACCGCAATATCTCGGGCTGCTACCGCTTCATTTCTGGCAACAACCGCTTCGTCTCGTGCGGTCCCGGCCTGAGTCACTGCCAGATTGCTCTGCCCCTCTACCCATTCACGGGTGACAGGTGCACACTGTGCTGGCTCCGCTTCATAGGTAAGTATGGGGTCAACAAGAGTCTTGTTTTTCAGAATCTGTGTATCGTCAATCCCGACAATTGCCGAGGCTGTGCCGTGGGAGTCGGTGCGGTTTTTGTGACTATTTAGGTGAATCAGGGCCTGTTCAACCCTTGCTTGGTTTTTCTCCAAGATAGAGCTTTTTACAGAGTCCCCGCCGGGAGTGGTGTCAATGCTGTCCGCATCATAGCTGTAATCACTTTCTACCATGTTTCACATCCTGTGAAGTTGTTCACCTTTGGTGAAGCTGTGCACGTCCTGTGCTTATTTGAGAGAATTCAGGTATTGGTTAATTTCGTTTTCAATTTCAGGGTTCAGCTTTGCGATTACGGGCAATTTCAGCAGCTGACTTTTCATACTGCCGGGAACAACCTGTGCTAACTTGGCCCCATCCGTGAGCCACTTTACAAAGCCGGGGTTAGTGATCAGCTTTGCTCCTGCATAAGGGGAAAGTGACACAGCAGCCCCGGAAATGGCACCACCAACACCACCTGAAGCAAACCCGGTCAACGGCATCATATATGTTGCCATTGTTCCTATGGCCTGCCCGGTCCTTGAATTATTCGCCATAGCTGCAACGTCTTTCTGAGAGGCAACAACCCTGACGAGCTTATCTAGTTCATTAGGAAGATTGTTATATCTGGACCCCTGAAAAAGAGCCGCCTTTGATTCCGGGGCAAGCCTGTTCCAGTTGGTCAAAAAGCTGTTTACGCTGAAAGCCTCCCCTGCAACGTCCTGTTTGCCGGGGGTTGCTCTGCCAAGCCTGCCGAGTACCGTACCCGCTACAGTGTCCCACTCTTCCGGCTGAAAGTTTCTGCGCAGAATAGCAAGTCGTGACCCGCCGTCCTTTGCCCCGGAAACAGCCAGATTAAATGCAGCTTCATCGGTCTTGGTTTGCAATACCTTTTCAAGCGTAGGAATATTGTGTGTCATTTGCTGACGGTAATAACGGTTTGCTAGCTGATAAGCCTTCTGAGCATTGCCCCCTTTCGCCATAGCTGCGGCTTCAAGGTCATTGGCCAACGCTCCGTATAGCTGCTTCAACTGCGCTCTGTTCACATCATCTACAGCGTTAAACTTGTCCCCAAGAGCGTTGCCTATCTCGGTCCTCAGTCGTTTCAGGGTTTGGAAATCCAGAACACCGTCCGGCGCATCCTTTGCAACCCTTCCGGCTATGTCCTGTAATCCCTTGGTGAATCGAACCCCAAGGTTTGGAGCATCGGCAAAGCTGGCGAGTGTATTCTGTAAGTACGCCTGTGCATTTTCAATTGGCACCTCTTCCCCTTTGGGAAAATATTCGTCTACGGCATTGTATAGGGTTCGGGAACGTCCCTTAAAGCGATTTACTGCGGCCTCTGCTGCACCTTTAATGTGCTCCCCTGCCCCCTGCGGAGTGAGCACAGGACCGTATTCATTTGCCAAAGACCTTGCCGCTGCTGCCGTATCATCAACGGTTTGCGTTGCTGCTTCCTGCATGGTTCTGGCTGAAGCTGGCAATTGAGAAAAAGCCTGCTCTGTGGCCTGTACAGCATTGTTGCCGGAAATTGCCCCGGCAGACGGCCTTACTCCAAGGTCTGAATAATCCTGTGCAAGCTGCTTAGCTCCAGCCCCGGCAAGACGGTTTTTAACCGGAGCCAACATGCCCTTAACTACAGGCCGAGCCACATCAACAGCAGTATCGAAAGCTTTAGGGACAACCGCCCCCATAGTCGCATCTACCGCAGAATCGGTCATGCGCTCCTGAAAGGTTTTGCTTGGGCCTCCAAATAGATACTCTTTTCCAAGATCATAAATTTGTCCGCCCATAGCATCACCCAAGCCTCCTCCGATATAAGCACCGCCGGGCATGGGGGAGGCCAGCCCCAAACCGCCCCCAATCATCCCGCCCAGCATTTGTGCTCCGACTCGACCCCAGTCAGTACCTGACTCTCTGGCTTCAACCGGATCAGGGTTTACACCGACCTTCTGGGCAAAGTCGTTAAAAGACATGTCAGAGTAGAATTTTTTATGAAGTCCCTGTGCAAGTTCAAGATCGCTTACATCTTCGTATTCAGGATACTTTTCACGGATAGTCTTAATGTCCATTATCTAATCCCCAGAGGGTCAGGGTTGTTTTGTTGTGTTTTCGGCGGCTGCTCCTGAATGCCGAGATTCTTTTGAAACTGAGCTTTTTTGCGCTCCAGCAACTTGCGGACCTCCTGATAAGAAGCAAGCAATGCATCTTGTCTATTGGCCCATTTGAGAGGGTTACCGGGAACCTCTGTTGGGTTCAGAAGTATTTGGTCCATAAGCTCAAGGTCAGGACCGTTCAAAACTCCAAGATTCAAGAGTTCCTTCATTTCCATTTGAACGCCACGGTGTGCAGCCTCCATTTGGGCCACAGTTTCTGCATTGAATCCGGTCGAAGGTTCCCAGCCATACTGATTTACAAGCTCTTCAAGACGATCAAGAGAGTTGCTAACCCCCTCTGTCGCTCCCAAAGCCTTGCGGTTATCTCTAACTTCAGTTGCAGACAGCTTCACTCCGCCGGGACCGACAATTACGCCGCCACCCTGATTAATGTTAACTGCCGCAGGCTTTGAGACTTTCCAACCTGTTGGAATCGTGTTGCCCTTGATGATGTATTTTTGGTTCCCTGTTCCGTCCTCAATCACATCAAACTTAGGAGTCTTGCCGAGGGCTGAATACTTCGCGTTGATAGCTGCGATTGTTGCAGCGGTATCAATCTTGGTCTTCCTTTGCTGCTCCGGGGTCTGGTAATTCATGGCCTGAGGCGAAACATAACCGTAAGGGTTAAAACCATATTTAGATTCTAGCTCTCGGCTATCTCTGCCATATATTTCGGCATCACCTTGAAGTTGACCTGAGAAAGCCAGTGAATTTGCTTGCCGGGTTAAATCTGCAATGTCGTTGCTTCGTTTTGTCTGATCTTTTTGAAAGTCGAATTGCAACTTTCGAAAATCCCGGTCTTTTTGCTGCTCCTCACGCAAGGTCTCGTAGCGCTCTCTTCTGGTGCTTCGATCCTGACCTGTATTAAATGCGCTCAAAAAGTTTTGCATAAAGGCGTTTGCGCCCTGTCCGTCCATACTCCCTCCTAGTTAAAAAGGCCGCTCATCCAATCGCCGAACCAATCAGACCCGGCGACAGCACCAAGGCCAGCACCCGCCGCACCAAGCCAACCATTAGAACTGTTAGTGCTGTTGGTGTTTCTAACGGCATCATAGTTCCTATCGGCTGCATACTGATTTGCCTGTGCTTGCATTTGAGCGTTAGCAGAAGACCCCGCCCCGGCTGCAAGGTTGGCGGAGTTGTCGAAAATGCGCTGTTCTCCAGTCATGTCCCAGTTCTTCTGGGCTAGGTCGTAGGCAAATTTGCTGTCAATCTGTCCGTTGGTCCAATTGCGCTGGTTTTCAGCTTGCCCGTAATCCCATGCCAACTTGCCTTTATTGAAATCGTCCTGACGCTGGGCATTCATAAGCCCGAACTTAGCAACGTTCTCGTTCTCTTGTCTCATGCGGTCCATGTCGGTTTGCTGCATTTTGTACCGCTGGGCAACAGCGTCAGACAATCCAGTATTCAAAGCTCGTTGGTTGTAGCCCATAGCATCGGACATAAGGTTGTTACCGACTGATCCGTACATGCCGTTGTTACCGAAAACGTTTTGAGTGTTCACGATCGCTTTGCCATAAGCATCGTAGGCGGGTTGCTCGTATGCCTTCTGAAGGGCATCATAATCACCACCCATCAGCGGCCCGGTAGTCTGGTATTGTGGGGCCTGCGTCTGCTGGTAATAATTCATCTGTGTCGGGCCTTGTTTCTGATCGCCCGTATAGGTGGGGTACGCCGGGGTTTTCATCCCGTTAAGGGTGGACTGAGCCTTATTCAGGGCTGAGTTTACAACATTTTGCGCAGTGGTGTTATTGCTCCCGTAAGGAGTGTAGGTATCTGCCATAATTCACTTCCTGTGATTTTTGCACGTCCTGTGCGTTGGCTTATTGAAAAAATTAGCTGCTTCGTTTAGAGGGTTAGAGAAGGAGTTTTTATGAAAAATATAATACTTATTTGTTTAATTTTATTTTTGGTTAGTGGATGTGGAGGCGTTGCCGGGCCATTTTTAAATAACTTAAAGAATTGCCCTGATGAATCATGCTTAATTTCATACGCAGGCTACCCTAGCTCACAAAAAAAACTTAAAAACTGAAACACTCTATATACTTGGTCTGCAAGCAAGACATCGCAGGGTTCAGGACATTATGCTCAAGTATATCAACCTTCCACGACAAGTCAGATATATTTCAATAATGGTGCATCTGCTACCGCCTACACAAATGGTAAGTATTCACAACAATACGTTGAGGGGAAAACTAAAACGAGAAAGTGCACAATGTGGGCTGAAATCACTCCCTATGGAAAAAATATTAATTTCATCAAAAGAGGTAACAAATATGATTGTTACTTACTGTTTGCAGCTGATCGATAGACATACTTTCTTGACAACCTCCCCCTTTCCGTGCTTCTAGTGTCTGTGAACGGAGCGTCGAAACTCCAATCGTAGGCGGACACCGCCACCCCGACAGAAGCGGCTTTTTTGTGCCCTATTTCTGCTTGCGTCCATGCAAGGGCATGATATTATTGCATCCGTATTTTGCCGGGAGTGGTGAAATGTCCAAGGCTTTGGCCTAAACTAGCCAGCCCCACCTACGAGGGGTTCGAACTCCCGGCATCTTTTATCCTGAAAGGTGCTGCTCGAAAAATCGTAGGAGAGAACCAATGAGTTCCAAGCTTTCCCCCGTACCCTTTCACGGACACACCCTTTTTATCCTTTCCCATCAGGGCGAACCTTACACCCCCATGAAGACAATAGTTGAAAGCATGGGCATGGACTGGACTACCCAAAAGAGAAAAATCAAAACAAATCAAGCTCGTTGGAAAGGGGTTATGATGCCCTCTGTTGCTAAAGACGGCAGAGCAAGACAGGCTCTCTGTCTACCAATAAGAATGCTCCCCGCCTTCTTTGCCTCAATTAATCCCAACAAAGTTCACAATCCTGACACCCGAAAACAAGTAGTCCTCTTTCAAAAGGAGTGTGACAACGCGCTTTGGGATTATTGGAACAGCGGTTCCGCTATTAATCCCCGAACATACCCTGCGCCTGCCTCAGTCCAAAAAGAGCCTTCTTTGCTTGATTTCATCATTCAGGCTCAGAAGAACATGAACACCCCCATAGACCTTACCCCGGTCAAGCTTCGCCAGAACATTGTCCATAAGCTGGTTATGCCCACCTCGCTAAATCCCTCACCGGGAGAACTTGCCGTATTTAATAACCTTGTCCATTCAATTGATCGCAGTGTGAGGGACGTAGAGGACGCTTTACTACAAATGCAAGCTGGCCTCCGGGACTTGGAGTCCTTTGTACGTATGATTTCAAAGAGCTAAAAGGGGACATTATGCACATTGAATTCGACAGCGAGACAGAGATTATTGACGACATTTACTATCTTGCCAGTGCATTGGAAGATATTATCACCTACACACTACCTGAAGTTGAATCAAAAGCCCTAACATCAGTTGCCGCCATGCTGGCCCGTGGGATTCAGGATGGAGCCAACGAGTTGAGTGGTTAGTTTTATGGCCCCCGGTCTGTTGACCGGGGGCTTTCCTTTTCATTTGCCAAACTTAACAATTCTTGATTATTATCCCTGTCAAAGGAAAACATCATGAAAAAGCTAATTACAATTTTATTGCTGAGCCTGCTGGTCAGTTGCGCCAGCAAAAAGCCCCGCCTTTCACAAGAAGAACTGCGGCGCATTCGCACTCAGCCCGTTGTGGTTGATATTAGCAAATCACCTGAAACCAGCACCAGCAAAGAATTGCCTTCTCATAATGGGACTATCAATATTACTAAATATTCCCAGACTGCCGAGGAGAAGAAGCAGGCAAAACAGGACGCTCGTGACAATGTAAATCAAGTTCTTTCTGTTGGGACCGATATCCTTTTACAAGGCGTTGTGGGGTGGCCTATACCTAAAAGCTTAAAAGACTAAATCTCATATGCTTTTTAGGTGTTCGAATGAAAGGTCTGCCACCACTGCGGATAAGTCCAGCTTAGTCCCGGCCTTTGCTCGACAGGGTTAAACATGGCTTGAACCTTGGCAGGATCAGAGAAGAATTGATCCGCTCCGTTTCCCTCTCCTGCAAACTCGTTAGGAGTTGACATTTTTTCAGCCCGGTCAAGCATTGATGAATAAACATCCTGATTATAGCCATTTACTTTGCCGTCAAACCCCAAATCAAACAACGATTGACCGCCGGGAGCGATTCCCATTGTTTCAATATCAGTGCTGTAATCAAATAGGTCTGCCATCCCTCCAAGAGGGGAGGCACCCACGGCAAGGGCTTTAGCGGCGTCTATCCCTATATGCGGGACGCTCATTGGCGCAAGTCCTGACATAAAATTGCCTATTTTTTTGTATGAAATATCAGTGGTATTAGGCGCACCACCGAAAAGCCCAGACAAAGACCCAAACCCCGGCATAACGCCCAACGCCTGCATGCTTCCGTACATCTGGCCTTTGGTTGTAAGCTCAAGGTCCCCTTTGTCGTTATATCCAACCAGCCCCCGGCTTAAATAATCTTTCGCAAGTCCCGGCTGAGTCTCCACTTTGTCCGGCTCCTTACCAAACGAACTGAACAGCCCATCAATCCAGCCGGACGCCTTGTGACTTGTCGAAAGCCCGGAGGTATCAAGGCCGTATGTCTCCCGAAGGCTTTCAAGGTCTCCATAATTCACTGCATCGGTAATATCCTGCCGGATTCCGCGCACCGTCCCTACGTCAAGCGGGTTCACGTCAGGTAGGTTTTGACTTAAGAAGTCTTGTCGGGCCTTATATTCGTTTTGCAACCGGGACTGTCTTTTTGCTGCATTATAAAAAGCTTTCTCCCGCGCAACTCCTGTCGGATCGCTCCAACCATGGGCGGTGGTCATGCGTCCATTGCCAGTTAGACTTTCTTTTGTCAGGGCGTTTGAAACCTCGTGCCAGCCGTCAACAGCATTCCATGAAGAATGAGTGTTTCCGTTACCCTTATTACGAGAGTTGCGAGGATCGGAACTACCTCCGTCCGCATTGCCCATGCTCCCGGCCCGGCCTCCGCTAGCTGTGCCATTAAATCCCATTTAAACCTCCCGTACACTTGCGCATACTGAATTAACTGCTACCCGGCATCCAGAATGAGTTCTCAGCTGAAACATTAAGCCCTTGCCTCTAAATTTAGAGCGGCATACGTCTTGCCCTGAAGTTGAGGAATCAAGGCCATAAGTTGCATCAACTACACTTGTGTCCGCATCGTAAAGCTCTTGCTGGGCTGAACCGCTAACGGTATCGAAGCTCTGTAGCAACACCTTGTTTTCAGCGTTCCCGGCGTACACCTCAAGATTGTATGAGCCTGAGGTGATATAATCCACGTTGACCTTTGTTCCGGCCTCAAGAAAAAGGTCTTTCCCGTTACTGGTTTCGAACAACTTAAACCGGGTCACGCCCCAAAGGTTGTAGGCGACACCGGGGGCAACCTCGTCTGTTCCAGCGGTATGCATTTCATAAAGATAGCCGGACTCGGAGCCGAGATAAATTTTGCCACCAGCCTCACAGACACAATTCAAGCCCTTAAAGTCTGCGGCCTCCCATTCTGTAAAACCGTGACGAGGGTTGAAAATGTGAAATTCCTTCAGGCCACCACCCTTGAAGATACAGACCAGCGCACCAAGGGAGGGAACCCACGTCAGGCTGATTGTTTCAGCATTCCGGCAAAACCTGCGAAACTCGGAAGCCATGGTGAAACCAATCTCGGAGTCCACAGCAACGTCCCCGTAAGTATCGGTAGGAAAGAGCCTGGAAAATCCGTCCGTATCTATATAGTAGACAGCATTGCCAAGACTCTTAATTGCATGAGGACCAATTGCAGCATTTTCAGCGGAAAGCAGAATGGTGGACCATGCCGAAGCATCCCCAGCCAAACTTACACCATAGAGCCGCTTTTCATCACTGGAAGACTTAGAGACAACAAGCTTGTCGTGCAGAGTCGCAAAGCCGTTGACCTTGAGACCGTCACCATACCCGGCTGGAATTTTGTAGCCGCCGTCTTCTGCTGTCCATTTGTCGTGGTTCTCCGCTGCTGAAAGAAAAAAGTAGTCCGGCATGTCTTCAGAGTTGGAAACCAAACGGTTGTTGACTTCCTTCACCGCAGTAGGCTTTGTGGGTGACCCGGCAAGGGTTGATACGGTTGTACCGTCATATGCTTTCAAGCCTTCCCCGCTGTCAGCTATAATCAGCTTTGAATTAAAGGTGACTATCTGCGGATTATTGCTTTCCAGTGTTGCCACCTCCTCCCATGCAACCCCATTCAGTTTATATAACTTCCCAGCAGACACGCACATTACGTAGCTGAATGGTTCCGCGCCTGCCATGCCTCCGAAATGGCACAAGGCATTAATTCCACCGGGAAGAGCTGAAGCCGTAACACATTTAAAGCCGGGACGGGTGGAAAGCTTGCTTGTGCCGGGGTCGTAATAAACGTTGTAGCCTCGGCTCAAGGCATTTTCTGAAATGTTTGCTGCACTGGCTGATTTATCTACCCCTGCAACGGGAGTCATTACCAAAGGAACTGCCATATATTTTTACCTTGAAATCGTTTTTTGCTGTGATATGATTTGTTCAACAACGGAGATTAATATGCAGAGCATCCCCATAAAAAAGGCTTGGAAGAAGCCGAAAAGAATATTTTTCAGACAATTGAAAAAGGGTGATTCATATTACTACGAGCGTTCAAAGATTGATGCCCTCGGCAAAGCCATAACCTCCTTTGAGCGCATAGAATCCTACGGCGGGGGGTGGCACGCTATGGCCTATCTGGGGACAGACGAAAACGACCAGCCCGTTTTTTTTGCCGTTGGAAGCTGGAAGCCATGCTGGTCAAAAGCTGACGCAGAGGCAGAGCTTAAGCGCGTCTTGTTCGAAGACGGTCAATTTGTTCCTGAAAATATCCTTACTATCACCCCGAAAGCCGCCTAAATAACCCCAAAGGGATTAAGAAGTGTATCGTATGCAAATGGGCCGGGTTCACTTTGAGTCCGGCTTTTTTCATGAGGAACAGCCGGGATAGTCCCCCGCATAAAGTCCCCAGTATCCCCAAACTCACCGCTGTTGAATAATGACTTGAACTGATTGGGGTTCTTGATTGCAATCACGTTTCCCACATCGTCATGGTCATACCTGCCGTCTCTGACATTTTTTACAAACAAAGCATCATATTCTGGCTTTCTGGCCTCCTTAGCTATTTCTTCAAAAACTCCCTTTTCATATCCCATAGAGCCTGCATCATAAATAAACGGATTTTCCGCCCTGACATAACCGGGCAAAACCCGTGGGTGCTGCCCTTCTGGGACAGTACCTGCCTGAATCATATCCACAAACTTATTCAACTTCTTCCCGTAGGCATAACTGCTGGCAATATCTCCATGGTCACTGAGCCATGCCGCAAAGTCTAAAGCGTCAGCATTGCCTGTATTGGAACCGGAGTAACGCACGTCAAAAGCATCAAAGAGCGGGGCATTGGTCCCACTCATAAAAAAGGGCTGTAAATCCCCTTCCCCTGCTCCGAGGATAACAGCCCCCCTGCCCCATCTTTCAAAGTTCAAAGCCCTTTCCGGGTGATCCAACGGCAACCAGTAGGAAAGCGGCCCTAACTCCTGCCGTGCAGCTTTCGGCAGTTTCCCCCCAAACATGCCCAACATTCCCCCCGAATTGCGGGGAGTGGAAAGCATACCCACGTCCATCAGGGCTGCGGTCATTTCGCCGGGGTCATACCCGTTGCCCTCGTAAGCAGACTGCATGCCATTGCCGAGTGATCGCAAACTTTCAAAAGGGTCCTTTATAGCCATACGCCCAACACTTCCCGCTGCTGCGCCCAGCACATTTGCGGGACTTAAGGGCAAATCAACAGGATCTTGGTTCCATGTTGCCTGTGCCGCCTGAAGTGGGGACGTCCGACGGCTAGCCTCTTCAAATAAATCCTCAATAAAACCCATCTACGGTAGCCACCCCCTACGCCTCACTACATTCACGGATTGTGAGCCGTATGTATTCAAAATATTGTTCTCAAGGTCCTTGAGCAATTCAAGGTCTGCCGCCGTTTCGTCTCGGTCAACCTTCCGCGCCCGAAGTGAGGCATACTCAAGGATAAGTTCATCAAGTTGCCCATCCCACGGCATAACCGCGCCGTCAGCTTTCAGGGATTCAAGGTCTGCGCCCTTAAAATAACGAAGCCTCAGTGTTGTTTCTGCTGTGGGAACTCCCTGAATTACAAGCTCAGACCCTTCAAGCATATACTGGCTTGCTTCCTGAGGGCTTGCACTCCCTTCCCATTCCTCTTCACTGACTTTAAGAACCTTGGCTTTCGTTCCCAGATTCCACAGCCCTATATCTGTCAGGAACCCAACAGGAAGCGGCTTTGCGGATTCCCCGGCAGCAAAAACAAGATCAGCCTTCCCCTTGATGAATTGCAGATTGTTACGCCTGCCCACATGTACAGCACGGGTCACGGCCTGAGAAATAAACCGGATCAGCTGCTTGTCGCTCCAGCGGGTTTTGTACTCGTCTGAAAGCTCGTGCCGAATATTCTCTATTACTGCTGCTACTGTTGCCATATTACTTCACGATGATTCGCCCGGTGTGCCCGGTGTCGATGTTATTTACTGTCCTGTACTCAGGGTTTTCAGCAAGAAAG
The DNA here is from genome assembly GCF_963678865.1 of Maridesulfovibrio sp. NCBI lineage: Bacteria > Pseudomonadati > Thermodesulfobacteriota > Desulfovibrionia > Desulfovibrionales > Desulfovibrionaceae > Maridesulfovibrio > Maridesulfovibrio sp. Next base: position 1,168,942 of record NZ_OY787459.1, read on the forward strand.
CCCTTAAGCCCTGTCCCGGTCAATGGTTCACCCTGCTCGTCTGCAATGCGCAGCATTTCGAAAAACTCAGCAAGGGGAACCTCGCCGATTACCCGCTGGTTTCGTCCATCGGAGAACCCGTTACAGCCAGACAACCGCTCAAAGTAAGCCTGCTCCATAATGGGAACAGCATCATAGGTTGTTACACGGGTAAGGGTATGGGTCTTTTCGTCAATATGAATATCATTTCTGAGCATTTAGCACCTTAAGGCAGGACCACCGAAGCAGCCCCGCCATTATCAAAAAGGAGATTAGGAGACCTTGGCACGGGTCAAGTTTTCAATGGAGCCGACAGCCTTTTTGCTGTGACACTTGAGGGTTTTTTCAGTCACCAGCTGATACTTGTCACCGTCCCCGGTTTTCGCCAGAGATTCACGCTTAAGACCACGGCCCTTGAGGGTCAGCATCTTGAACAGGGCCTTGTCGTAAATCAAAACACGGTCATAGAGTGTTCCAGTGTCGTCCACCGGAGCAATGGTACGGGTGGGGATAACCGCAACAACACCAAAATCGGTTTCAATCAAACGCACAGCCATGACAACCTTTTTACGGTCAGCATTGGCGTTGAAGGTCAGACGGCCCCCATCGGTAAACTTGCTGATCTTGCGTTTCTGGGCAGGCGGAGCAAGTACGGTGGTAGGGTCTGCACCCTGTTCCCACATGGACTGAAGAACATCGGTCATGATTTCTTCAGTGATATGGTTGGTTGCTGCGGGGGTGTCTTCAAAGTTATAGAAGTTGCCGGAATCCTGATCTACCCAGCCGAAAGCACCGAGCATTTTACGGGCGGTCACGGTGTCGCCTACAACCTTTGTGGCATTGTTCAGGGCTGCGTATTCAATATCCTTGGCAATTTCCTTGGTTTTCTTGCCGGACTGATACTTCAGTTCCTTTTTGCGTCCGTGAAGCTTGGAAGCCTTCAGGGTGCCGGAAATGAACAGGGCCTTTTTCAGAATCTGGGTTACGTTACCCAGACGATCAGGAGGGGTGCATTCCTCGGCGTCAGTATCTGCCCCTTCAACGTGGGCGTTCTCGCCAGCGTCTGCAAGGTCGTCCTCCAGCCAATCCGGGGTTGTGGTGTCACAACCCCCCTTCCCGATGCTGGAAATGAACGGAGTTGCGGTAGGTGCAATGTTGGTAATGAGTTCGTCCACCTCATCAACAATTGATTTGTCGTAGTTGGTCGAATAAGTAACGGTTTTCACGTCTGCCATGTTGTACATCCTGTAAAAACACCGCACGTCCTGTGCAGTGGTTAAAAATTAGTCTCCGAAAACGTCGAACATTTCGCCTGCCGCCATAAGGTCACCCTCTGCGGCCTTGGCTCCCAAAGCCCTTGCCCTCTCTTTCTGAGTTGGTTGTTGGCTTGGAGCGTCACCGCCACCGCCCTCCAAAATAGGCGCTCTCTGCTGTACCCTTGTAGGCTGGGGCAGTTGCTGCGGTTGGTCCCCTGTGGGACGCTCACCCTGACGAGCTGCAAGCAGCTGGTCTCTTACCTGTACATAGGTAGGGAAAAACACACGGGGGTTTCTGAGGTTGGCGCGGAGCACAGAACCTTCCGGGGCAAACTTGGCAATCTCTGCCATAACTTCACCACGCATTTCGTCTGCCTGAACAACATTTTGCGCCTTGGTCACAGCCGTATGGAATTCCTGTTCTTTCTGGAAGCGGGTTTGCTCCTGCTGAAGACGTCTGCTTTCTTCCTGAACTCCCTGAATTCTTTTTACAGCTTCACGGGTGGCCTGTTCAATCAGAGCTTCAACGGGGTCTTCCGGCAGAGGCTGTTCTTGCGGAATCTGCCCCGGCATTTGGCCCGTTGCATTCATAGGCACCTGACCGGGGTTCGGGTATGGAGCCTGCTGCAAGTTCTGCTGATACTGTGCGAACATCTGACGAAAGCGGGGGTCACTAGCCCATGCTTGAGCGAGAGGCTGCATAGATTCAAGGCGCATGCGCTCGTTATTCAAATGCTGCTGCTGGGTTGCAAAGTTCTCGCTCTGCTCTGCCAGCTGATTAAGCTGCTCCTGAGTCAGTTCCCTTTCCTGCCCGGCAACGACCACTTTGTAGGTGGGCTGGGGCTGGGGTTCCTGTGCGGGTTGTCCGGGCTGCTCTTTCTGCTGGTGTTCAGCCTGCTCCGGGGTGGGGTCACCCTCTTCGGCCTGTTCTTCAGCAGCTTCGGCACGGTCAAAAAGATCGCCAATATCCAGCTCTTCGGATTCTTCTGGGGTGGTCAATTCTTCCTGTTGTTCTTCTTCGGGGGCTGCTCCACCTTCAATGGGGTTCCCGTTTGCATCAAAAGCCATAATCCCTCCTTGGTTATTTATTGACTGTGGCCTTCTTGGCCTTGGGTTTCTTTTTTGCCTTGAGTTTGCCGACCTGAGTTTTAAGGCTGTGAACCTCCTTTTTTAGGGCTTCGTTCTCAGCTTTCAGGGCTTCACATTCACAAGGTGCAGAGACTTCAATTTTAACCGCCTCTGCTGCGGCTTCTCGCTGCTCAGCAAGCTCTTTCCGGGCTTCGTCAAGCTGGTGTTTATAAACTCCCCGCTCATACTCTGCTTTCGAAAGTTTACTTTTCAATGTCGCAATCATCCTGCAACCCTCCCGGCTGTTTTAATGGGTTCTCCTGCAAGCCTTTTCCGGGCTTCGTCTCCTCGGTGAATGTCGAAAGAAATAGTTTCCTTCAAATCATTCAAATTATCCCGCTGGGCCTGCCGATAGCTGAACAGGTCCCGCTGATCCGCCGAGAGGGACAGGAGGTCTGTCTGAAGGGCCTTGTCCATGCGTTGGAGCAGGTCCTGAAAGTACGGGTTGTCCATTAGGTCTTGGGCCTGCTCCCCGGTTTCCGTTTGCTGGCGCAATTCCTCGTCCGTGGACGGCTGCAAGCTGCTGTCGTGCATGCTGTAATTCTCCTGCCATTTGCTGGCATTGCTGTTTCAATTTGGTCAGTTCGTTGAATTCATCAAGTGAGCACTGAAACCCATCAACCGGAGTATCAAGCAAGCGTCCGATAGCCTCCTCAATGGCAAGAAGGTGTTCAGGCTTGGCAAGTCCTTGAGGTAAAAGGACCTGCACCACTTTCTGGAAATGGCGCTCCAGAATTGCGGCCTGATTCTGCCTGTCTTGCGGCCCTACCCCGATATTGACTTTTACATCGTAGTCGTCGTTGATATTGAAATCTTCTGTCTGAATCTGATCCTCTGGCTTAGCTCCGGGCTGAACCAAATTCTCAGGAGGAAAGAGTTTGTTGATTTCAACGCAGTCCCGGAAAACTTCTTCCATCGTATCGGCTAGAACATCTGCATTAAATTTCTGCCTCTGCTGGCCTGCTCCCTGAAGGGCCATAACTCCCGTGGCAGTCTTGCCATATGAGTTGTCGTCGATGCCTTGGTTAAGGCTGGAAACCCCGGTCTTACGTTCTGAACCAAGACGGACAGTCTCTTTTGCTTCCAGCAGAATCCCGCCGGGCTGCTTCGGCCTGACTTCCTTGAACTTGTCGTAAGCCTGTGAAAGAATCACGTCACCGATTTGCCGCCCTGCCCACTGCTTCGCGAATTCAGGGTCGCTGGTAATGATGTTGCCATAGGCGCTGTCTGCTGCGGCATCCACAAGGATACGTTGCAGGTTGGTAAGCTCCATCTGATCGTCACGAAGAACCAACGGCAAAGGCTTTGCTTCAAAGCGGTGCGCTACTTCGTAAAGTCTCCCAATCCTGAACGGAGGCCGTTTATAGGGGTTCTCCTCAAGCTGAAGCACCACATCCCCACAAATGGTAGCAATTACAGGTTCCAGCAGCCCGTCTTTATCAATGTCCATGCGTAAGTAGCATTCCCACACATAGACTTCAGAGTTGGGACTAATCGGCTTATCTACATCGGCTGTACTGATAGAAAGGTCCCCGGCATCGTCAAGGCTCAAATCGTCCACTTCGTACAAAGCATGAACTTCTTCATAAACCTCGTTAGGTTCCTGATCTTCCTGTAAGTGTTTCTCAACCTTCTTATGGCTCCCCTTTACGTATTGCCCGGTCAACTCCCCGCGCTTAATATCGTGCAGGGTTTTCTTCTTCCGGTGAGCGACAAAAGGGTTAATGTCCAAGTTTTTGTGACCCGGCACATAGTAAAATTCATTGCCCGGAACACACTCAATACAAGGTCCTGCGTATTTGATCTTCCGGCGAACAGCCTTGACCCCTTCATAGTGAATCTCGATATTACTCTGGAGAGCACCTTCAACCGCCCACTGAAGTGGGGACACCGGAACCTCTGTTTCAACTTCCTTGTACTTGGAAATCTGAATACCCGGATCACTTACAAGTTGTTCCATTTCCTCAAGGCTCAATTTGTCGTAACGCAGGGTTTCAAGGTCAAAATCCGTCTTATGGAACACCTTGAAAACACCGTAGTGATAAAGCAGGGTGTCATGAAGAAAAGACCGGATTTCGCGCTTGCCTTTGTTCTTCCGGAATATCTGAAAGCGCACAGCCTTCTTGATTCGTTTAGCTCTTTCGGCATCGTCCATTTTGATTTCAGCAAAATCGGGGTGCGCAAAAATGGAGGCCAGCCCCGGCTTCATCCATTCCACAGCATCCCAGACAACAGAGGCTACAGCCTGCGACCAGCCGTCCTGCTCATTGCCCAGCTTTTCCATGTGGTAAAGGTCGCTGCACTTTTTGCGCTGATCCGAAAGCTGTTCCTGCCAACGTTCGGCGGATGCCTGCAAGGGGCCTATCAAGCGGATCACTTCTTCATCTTTTATCTTTATATCTTTACCCATTAGGCGCACACTCTCGGATTTTTCTGTATCTGTTCAAAGGACTGCTTCATTGCAGCCGCACCGCCGTAAAGAGACAAGCCGAGAGCGTCAGCTAAGTTAGGAGATTTGCCCCCGTTCTCAACTTTTTTCATTTCCCGCTTGCCCATGACTTTAATTTTGCTGGACGGGGTGAAGTCGTATTTTACGTTTGAAAGTTCAGCTCTAAGCTTGTCTGCCAGTAAAAGCCCTGAAGGGATGCAGTTTTGTTTCTCTTCAAACCATTCCCGGACCTTCCACCATATTTCATCTCTTAAGCGTGCAAACCTGTCGTCTGCTGAAGCCTTTTCAGCAACGTTGACGCTCTGGACGGACAGCGAGGGGTACAATCTGCGCAGAGCTTGAAAAGCACCCTGCCCCCAGCCGATACCGTCAACCATGACCGTAAAGCATTTGTGCTCCATCATGTGACGGTAGGCCCAGCCTGCAATCTCGTCATAGTCGTCAAGCCTGACCTCTTCCATTGCCACAATCTTTCCGCCTTTGCGGATCACAAGGGCGGTGGGGTCACCGGAGAGAGACAAGCCAACATCAAGCCCAGCAACTGCCGGGGCATTCTTGAAAGCTATGGGCCTGTCTATGGCCTGATCAATGAGTGTTAAGGGTATGAGAATGTCGTCAGAACTGGCCTGAAAATCGACAAAGTATTCTTGCTTGATAAGTGACGGAGAACGCCCTGAGGCTAGCTCTTCGTCTATCTGTTCAGGAGTCAAAACGCCTGTAATGTTAAGGCCGTTGTTGGCTCCCTGAGGGTTAAATTCTGGGTGGTGGCAAGCAGCTAAACGCTCACAATACCAGTTAGGGTTCTTCATGGCTGACTGAAACAAATCCCAGCCATGGTTCATGCCTCGCGGTGTATAGTTGAACGCCGCCCAACCGTCATTCTCTCGCAGGATCGGGGAAACGTAGTCCCATGCCTGCGGGTCCTGTAAGGAGTACTCTGAAAAGATACAGCCTACAGGGTTGGTACCTACCACGGCGTCAATGTCGTCTGTCCCGATGATCTGAATCAGGGAGCCGTTGACTAGCTTGATATACATATCGGTGCTGTTCGGCTTCCCATCAATCAAGGCTTTCGGAATGTAGGAAAGAAACGGCCTTCCGTTGCCGTCAATCCCGTTCCAAATGACCTTTTTGCCCTGCTTGTAGTAGGGGAAGAAGTAATAATATGAGCCAACGCGCTTGAAGGCTTCGCAAATCAACAGGTTCCATTCGGTCAGGTCCTTACCCGCACGTCTGTGCCACACCGAAACCGCACGTTTCCCGCCGTTTGCAATGTAATTCCATTTAGGAATCTGGTAAGCACGAGGAATGAAACCATACGGTATGGTTATCTCTCGTGATTTTGCCAAGGCTGCACATCCTATGCATTGGGGACATACTGTCCCGCCTGTGGTTATGGTTTAGAAATTTGGCAAGAGAGGTAGGATTCGAACCCACGATCAACGGTTTTGGAGGCCGTTGCCTTACCGCTTGGCTACTCTCTCGCATTGGTCCCCGCACAAGGACTCGAATCTTGAACTCTCCGGTTATGAGCCGGACATTCTGCCAATTGAACTATACGGGGTGAAAATTTGGCTCCGGTTGCAGGGCTTGAACCTGCGCTACAGCGGTTAACAGCCGCTTGCTCTGCCAACTGAGCTAAACCGGAACATGGTACGGACAGACAGATTCGAACTGTCAGTTTCTGGCTCCCAAAACCAGAGCCTTACTGTTAGGCCATGCCCGTAGAAATTTGGCGGAAAGTAAAGGAATCGAACCCTCACGGTTTCACCCGTGGCACGGTTTTCAAGACCGCTTGTGCGCCGTTGCACGCGACCTTCCGTGGCGGAGACAGGAGGAATCGAACCCCCGCTAGATCATGCCTAGGCTACGGGTTAGCAACCCGCCGCATTACCACTCTGCCATGCCTCCATATGGAGCCGGAAACAGGACTTGAACCCGCAACAAACCGCTTACAAGGCTGCAGCTCTACCATTGAGCGATTCCGGCTTAAACTGGATGATCTTTAAAAACTAAACATTGTGCCTGCTCGTGCGGCAGCGCACCTCCTGAAAGGCAGAAAGTCTTAGGCTTGGGAATCCTCAACACGTCCAGCACAGAAAGTAGGCGACTTGCCATTTCTTTTGCCATAAAAAGGCTGTGAGCCTCCAAAACAACAGGTTTGCCGGGGTGCTTAGAAATATCAAAAGCTGCCTTCAGAATAATTCTGTTTGTCCGCCCTGTCCCTCGTGATTCAAGGTCCCAATGAGCATAGCCCTCTTTGATTAGCTGCTCTTTCTGTTCGTTAAGATGGGCAAAATATTCTTCCTCGGTAATCCCGGCCTTAAGCTCTTTCTTTTCAATCATTTGGTTAGCTGTCCGTTGTTTGCTTTCGCCAATTCGTAGGCAATGAAAGGCTCAACACATCTGTCGGTGAGTATCCCACATTCACCCGTCACGGCCTCCCGTGCCTGTCTCACTCTTTGCGTAACAGCGGTTAAGCAGCCCGGGCAAACATCTACCAGAATCTCAACAGAGTGGTTCTTGTGTCCGTCAAAATAGCCACCTTTTATGGGGCGTGGGGTTTCCATTTCTTCCCCGCAAAGATCACAGGTAATTACTGTTTTTTGCTCTCGCATTCTCGTTCCTTTATGTCTGTAAAAAAGTCTTCAGGGCCATGCTCAAGCTCCGCACGCCTCACAAAAGAGCGATTCAACCTTGTACGCTCAAGCCTTCGAAATTCTTTCCGGTCTTTCCCCGGCTTCGGTCCGCAGCAATGGCACTTCATGCCGCCCGGCCCAAGCTCTTTACAAGCTTCGTTTTTATGCAACAAAAACAGCCCCTTTTCGGTGAATTTTAGGACGAGTTAAACACACATGCCTGCCGCCTCTCTCTATGGCCTTCATCAACTCAACCTGATACGGGAAAGGCTTAAAAACATGGCCTTTTGTGGCCTCCAAAAATTTTTCAAGTTCCTGCTGCTTCATATGGGGCCCTTTTTCACGAGGCTAAAGCGCTGAAGAATGCGGCTAGCGTTTCTATCAACAATGCCCCAGAACTCTTCGTCTGAAAGCCCTGAAAGCCGAGCAACATACCCCGCTAGAACCTTGCTTTCATCACGGAATACAAGCCTCACCCCGTAGTAAGTATCAGCCCCAGCCGAACAATCAGGGGGCGGAGGGTTTCTGGACTCAGTCACGGAGACAAGCACACAAGGCTTTAAGTATTGAATAGGCGCACCGTCTTGAACAACGTCTTCAGGGACGCGCACAACTTTCATGTTCTTAATCCCGCCTATGTGAACTACGTGCAAAGCGACTCCTTTTTGTTCTGTCAAAAACTTTGGAAAGGCTGCTTGGTTTGCTGGGTCCCTTTTGTGAGTGTAGAGTTAGTGCGTTGTAGGTGTAGATAAACTCGGACGGCATGGGACCCTTTGGCGGTGGTCTCATGGATGCCCACCCCCGGCCCAGCGCACCCCGTCGTTCACCGTAGGATTCGTTAAACACTCCTAACTATCTGAATTCACAAGCCGACTATCCGTCCACCCTGCCCGATTTGCCCCTTATGTTGACCCCATCATCCATACGCAAGGGGTGAGCAGAGAGGTGAGCAACGCTATCTTTCTTCCTCGTAAACACCCTGAACCTTTATCGTTTCAATGCATTGCCCACTAGATACAGTATCCACTGGCTGCGCTTGGGCGGCTATCTGTGGTGTCATTTGCGGCACACCTTCAGGCGTTCCAAATGCGGCGATATTGACCGTCACGCCTGTGTTGTTGCTCTCAATCTCCTGCTTATCAATCCACCCGCAGTTGTTCTTAAGGTGAAAGATTTTGCCTACGGGGTTACCTGCTCCCACAATCAAGTCTCGTTCGATAATTTCTTCAATCCGGGACTTTGCTTTTTTTATTGTGTCTACGAAATCAGCTTGAACCTGTTCAGTCTCCCCCCTCTCCCCGTTCTCATAATTCAACAGAGCTTGTCGGGTGCTAAACCCAAGAGCAAGAGCCAATCCTGTCACTGTAGGGGGTTCTTTCGCCGCTTTGCACCTATCAAAATACTCGTCAATAACGGGTTGCATCTGTTCGGCTGTCTCGTATGCGGGTATTCTTCCTCTCCTGCCCATGTTTTGCCCTTTTAGTCCTGTCGTAGCTGATAGTTTTGAGATTCAAGTCCCAGTTTTCGTGGTCAAGGTCCCGGCGTTCTGGTTTGTCCTTAAAATGGCTGTCCTTAGGTCGGTAGCTAAGTACGTCCCAAACGGCTTTGATTAGATCGCCAGACCAGTTTGCAAATTTACTGAGGTCTCTTCTTATTGGTTCAAGTGCAAATTCTGCACTTACTGGTGCAGGGTACAATGTGTAGGAGTTTCTCTTGTTCCTGATTGGCGTGAAATGGATGAAGTTTGCATCCTTGAGTTCTGCCAACAGGTTAATCGTGCTTCTCCGTGACATTCCGGCCCGTTCAGCAATTGATTCCACTGAGGGGTTGCACTGGCCTGTCCGGTCGTTCCTGAATGAGACAAGAGCATGCAAAAGTGCTTTGTGCGGAGCCTTTAACCTTGTATCCAGATTAATAGCGTTGATCAGTTTTATGTTGGTGTTCACAACGCTAACCGTTTATTTCGTGGGGCAGCAGGAGATAGGCACCCGCCACCCCACACAGGAGGGATTATTTGAAAGTGTCGTAAATGATCCGTACAGCCAGCCCCGCCACCACTGTTGCTGTCCTCCAGACTGCCCGTTCCAAGGTGCGGAACTTCTCTGCATGAGTATGGCAACGTCTGGCCCCATTAATCTCTGCAATGTCTTCCTGAATAGACTTGACCCGTTCATCAATACGAATCAGCATATCCCTCAGGTCGTCTCTTTCTTCATTACTCACAAAGCCCCCTACGGTGTCAGGTCTTCCAGCTTTTCAATGGCTGCGGCCTTTTTCTGGAGGGCAGACAAGCCTTCAACTTCGTACCCGGAATTGGTGAGGATCAGGCCACCTGTAACAATCATGCTGATAATGGGAGCAAGGGGGGCGGCGGGAGTTCCTGCTGCAATTATTCCGGTAATGGCCCCGGCTGCATCACCAAAGGCTTTTGCTGTCTTCTTGTCGATTTCAAAATCTTTAAGCAGTGCGTCCATTATTCCTGCCTCCGAATCTTATTCCAGAGTTCAAGGGCCTCGGCCCAAATCTCAGCGGCGATAACTTTCTGGTCCCGGTACTTGATCCGGGCCTCAGTCTCCATTGTCGCGTTCTGGGTATCGACTCCGGTTTTCCATGCTTCAGCAGACTTAGCCACCAACAGAATGGAGGGCCTTGCAACGTTCATGGCCTCCACAAATGGGATTGCCTTCTTGCGCTGTTTTTCGGTCAGGTCCGGCTTGATTTCCAAATAGGCATAGTGTGTTGCATTGTAGGCACTCAGCAGCATGTTGCCGTATTCCACGGCCTGATCTTCTGCGGGGTAGTCAGCAAGTTTTTTGAAGGCGCACCCCTGAACAGCAAAGGCGATAGCCAGAAGAGCAAGCATAAGGCCGAGTCCGGCAGACTTAAAAGCCTGTTTAAACGAAGGATAGCCGTAACCCATTATTTGCCCCCTGCGTTCTTGGCGTTGCCGAAGTTTGCCGCCAGAACATCAAGCAAGTTCCTCATTGCCATGAGCGTCTTGTTTGTCTTGGGAATAGGAAGGATTGCAGCAGCAACAGTTACCAGCGGGTAAAGCACTGCGGGGTGATCCGCCACGTAATTAATAATCTGAACTACATCCATGTTTGTTCACTCCAGTTGTTAAAGCATCAATCGGTAAATTTTCTCATAGAACGCACAGAAGCCGTCCACGGCATCCATCAGCCTGCATTTCACGTGCATTGGGTTCAGGTAATGGCGTACCCGGTCTTTACGGCTGGGCTTCATAGTGCATCCCGTCCATGTCCTCGGAGTCTTCGTAAAGCTCCTGCTCTGCTTCCCAATCAAGGAAGGCTTCAGAATTAAAGCCGCCCTCCATAGCCTCGCAGACTGATTTGGTGTGTTCGTTCCTCATGGGGCTGTTTATAGGGAAAACCCTAAGAACCTAAATATACAGATCGCTTCTAAATGTTTATCACTACAGTTCCCTATGCCTCACAACACCCCTTCCACAACAACGCAAAAACCCCACCCTTTCGCCGCTTAAGCAAAAGAGTGGGGGCTGTTAATCGCCACAGCAAATTATATGATTCACCCATCTTAAAGAAAGGCCGACACGTTTTGCTATGACATTTTGAGTTAATCCGTCTTCAAAATATAATTTCTTAATCCTTTCGTTTCGCTTGGCTCTGGGGTCTGGTGGAGACGTTGGTATCTCTCGGCCTCCATATTCCCGGCAAACCTCACGGGCCTTTCTTTCTCCAATAATAAGCTTTAAATCCTCAAACTCTACGCCGCCACGTTGGTAATCACGATCTTCACCGGGCCTGTCCATTCCTTTGTGGCCTCCATGAGCTTATTGAATGCTTCCCGGCTGCTGAGCACCGCCCTTTTGCCTTGCAGATAACCGGGCTTAGTTCCGGTCAGGGGACAACCCTCAGTATCATCAACAGTGTTGCCTGAATGAATGCGCACATAATCACGGTGCGGCACGTCTTTAATTGTCCAGAGAGCGCGGCCTTTGGATGGGGAGTATTCATAATCTACTTCATATTCGCCTTCAGGGATGCAAGACACATTTTGTTTGTTGTTCTGCCACGGTTCTTCCAGCATCCAGCATATAGCCTTCCCGTCAGCCTTGAAAATACCAAGGGTGGCTTCACTGCTCTGTTCAACCCGGATCAGTTCCATTTTATGCATTAAGGATTCCCTCCAATCTTTTCAGCTTATAAGCCTTACGCTCATGCACCAACCGCTCAAACTCTTCCGGTCCATGAGGGTACAGCAGGGCAACCCTTTCATTGGTAATTTCAACGTCTGCCGTTTCGTCCACAACGTTGTCCCATTCCTTCAGGGCGATTCCGTCAGTGGTTGCCAGCTTTGCGCAGGCTGCGGAAAGCTCAGCGGCCTCCTCTGCGGCCTTTACAAAGGTGCGGTTGGGGCCGAATTCCCGGTTAGCTTCATGCAAAATGTCAAAACTGGACAGCTTCTTTTCTGGGTACCGGGGAAACCAAAAGGCCCCAGCCCATGCGCACGGAGAGCTAGACGGCGTTTCGTGCCACAATGTCCCTTGTTTCAACCAAGGGGGAAGCACCTTTAAACGCATTCTCTTCCCCTCAATTTCAAACTTGCCGTTATGAAGAAGGGGTTTACTTTCACACATATACGCCCCTTCTTCATTTTTACACATCCAAGGATAATTACCCATGCATCCCCCCTTCAACAAAATCCATCATATTTCCCCCGTCTTCAATATATTCGGGGTTGTCCTCAATGTACTGGGCATATGCGGCATACTGCTTGTTCGTGTATTGATTTTTATAAACACCCCGAAGGGCTTCAATCAGCTGTTCTTTCATTTTTTGCTTTACCTTTGCACTCCCCGGCTGGTAACCGGGGAGATTGTAGTTTCTTGTAATGGCTCAGACGTGTTTTGGCTTGGCGGCTTGATGCGTCTGGGCTGTTCTTACTCTTCGGGCTTCTCCCATCTTCTCAACCTCCGTGGGTTCAGGTGGATACAAAGCTCTTCCTCTGCCTCCCGGATCAGGTCCGGGCTTTCTTCGTCTTCATCGTGCATTAAAGCCGTCCGGCCTCAAGGTCTGCCATGAGGCATGCGGTCATAATTCCGCACTCAACAGCCCCGGCAACGACTTTAGATTCAGGCCCTACGTCCTCAATAGAGACAGCAACGTCCGCACCAAAAGACTTAGCAACGTAAGCCAGAGTCATTGCCGCTTTTTCGGCAGCGTGGAGCATGGCCTTTTTTGCTTTCTCCTGTTCCACATGTTCCTCAAGAGCCTTAATCAACTCGTTGCCGTTCTGCGGGGTATCTGCTGCTTTGAATTCGACATATACGCCTTTTACTTTGATGATCATTTAGTTCTCCGTGGTTAGTTATTCGTTTACTGCAAGAGGTAGTTTTAAAAACCTGTCTTCCTCTGCAAACCGAGCCTCAAAATCGCGCACTGTAACATGATCTTTAAAGCCGTTGTGCTTGCCGGGATTTAAAGTGATTCGCTCGTCCCACTCAAGCATGGTCTCCCACAACAAGGGATAGTGACGGCGAAGAGTGCGAAGGTCCCCGATCCGTTGCAAGGGGCAGCAAAAACAAGACACTCGGTGGAAGTGTTCGTATAGCCCTCCCCAATCAAACCCATGTGATTTACAAATACTTAAGGCTGCTGCTTCATCTACGCCCCACTCAATGAGCGGGAAACGATATTTAAAGCCCGCCGCTGCTTTTTTTTGTAATGTTTTCTTTTGTGTTCGATGGGCTTCGTCTGCCGCATACCCAATGCACGAGACAGCACTCTCAATGCGTTTGATATATGCATCTATTGCCCCCACCTTTTCTCTTGTGCACCAACGGCGCAAAGGAGAAGGCCAGCCATAGCCGATTCGGTAAACCTCCCCGATTTTCGTCTTTTTATACTCAAAGGGGTCTAGCTCCCAGCATTCATAATCGAACCTGAAATCGTCACCATCGTCATAGTCAAGTTCTTGTGGGGGGGGGGCTGGGCCGATCTTTTCAACCCTTACCTCTCTTGAAACAATTTCTCGTTCCATCATTAAGACGGGAAAGGGGGTTTTAGGTTTTACTCGCTGAATTTTCAGCCCAGTATACTTTTCAAGCCGATCAATATGTTCACACATCAGGGGGAACTCCCACCCTGTGTCGAAAAACACAGCCGAATGTACCGGAATCCCTTTTTCCAACATCATCAGCAAAAGAGCCGTAGAATCCTTGCCCCCGGAAAAGCTGACAACGTTGTTTTCACTGCTCACCCATCCTCCTCATGCCCATCAATCCCATGCATTACAGAGGTCAAAACCTCCTCAACAGCCGAATCAGTCAGGCCCAGCATGGCCTTTGCTCCTGTCACCTTGTTTTCAATTTCCTTTTTGAACAGTTCCTGCGCTTCGGTCATTACAGAACCCCCGCTTTGCGGAGCTTCACCAGCCCTTCAGGTTCAAACCCCGACTCTTTCAGCCGGATAAGATCATCCACCGGGACAGGTTCAAGGCATTCAAGAAGCCCTTCAGGGACCACACCGTAAGAAAGCTGTGCCCCGGTTGCAGGGTTGTAAATACGGACTGTTCCGTCCTCGTCCGGCGCAATTTCAACCACTACCTTTTTTCTCATTTCTATTTTCTCCCCAGCTAACCGCGTCTTTGCTCTCCCTTGCGCCTCGACTCGACCAACGAGTCACAAAAAGAGAGCTAAAGAGTTTTGATCAAGGTTAGCTGTATAGTTTTCAGCAAAAACCTATGCTTTTGCCTTTCGTGCTTCCTTCAAAATGGCTGTGCGCCGTTCCTTTTCCGCTTTGCTGAGCTTCCGACCTGTTCTCCCAGACCTGTGTTCATGCAAGGGGCAGGATTCCACCATGCACTCCCGCACATCGTCCCGGCTGTTCAGTTCCCCGCATTGCAAGCAGTACGCCCGGATAGTTTTCAGCGGCGATTTGTCGTAATCTTCCTTCGGTCTTTTGCCTGCGCGGAATATCCACAGGGGACAATTTTCAACCGGGCAGGCTGCAACCTCTTTCCGGTTGTCTCCACAGCAATCAACGCACTTGGCCCGGATTGCCTTCAAGGGGGTAAGCTTTTTCATATTTACCTTTGACCGCTTGACTATCTTGTGTCATGCGTTCTGTAATAGGTTTATTGTTTGCCATAGCCAAAACCATTTCGTGAAACTCTGCCCCTTCTCGGAACATCCGTTCTATATGATCATCCATTGCCGTAGAGGTCTGTCTGATCAGTTATGTACTCGGGGCCTTGAGTGGTTGTCCCTTGGCCTGCATTCCTTTCCCATGATGCAAAGATATTCTGCATTTTGGTCAGGTCGTTGTTTTTCGACTTCTTCCGAAGAGAGGCCAATGAAAGGACGTTCTTAGCCCAAAAGTCGTCTTTAACTGCCCAGCGAAGCGAGTTTCTAACCTGATCAAGGGTGAATCCATCCAACCGGATCAGCTTATCAATTACGTCCTCTCCTTTCCTGAGAAGGGAATCAGTTACTTTTGGAGCTTTTACCCCATGGACTTCAGAAACGTAGTCCTGAAAAGTCTGCACGAACTTCACAATGTCAGGAGAGTGTTTTTTATCCTCTGTACTGTTACCTGTATTATTATCTTTTAACTTTCCTTGGGGAGGGTCTTTAAGATTCCTTAAAGAGGGGTCTTTAACTTTTGTTAAAGGGGGTATGTAACAAACCTTAAGTACCCTCTTTAAGATTTCTTTAGTACCTTCCTTGTACTGGATTTCAGAGGTGACATACTTTTTTTCAACAAGAGACTTAATCACCAGTGACACCCGTGTTTTGGACAAATCAAAGAACTTGGCAAAGTAGCCGTTGGAGGCATAACAGCCGTCTTCGTTGTCTAGTGACTGGATTTCAGCCAAGAACGCCTTTTCCTGTAAGGTCAGCTCTTCGGAAAGCCAGATTTCCTTGGGTATCCAAACCCCTAGAAACCTACGCTCATGCCTTTCTGTCATATCCAATTTCCTCCAATGCCGAAAACTCAGGGCGGAAGATCAGCGGGACAACTCCCAGCGGTCCGTCTCTGTGCTTTCTGATTAGTACTTCAGTCGTGGTTTCAACTCCTGCTTTGTATGTTTTGTTGTTGGCGTAATAGCTGCCATTGTAGAGCATGATAACTATGTCCGTGTCCTGCTCCAGACTCCCGGAGTCTCGCAAGTCGGCAAGAATAGGCCGCTTGTCTGGTCGAAGCTCCACCGCCCTATTCAGCTGAGAAAGAGCTATTACGGGAACCTTCAACTCTCTTGCTAGGCTCTTCAGCTGCCATGATATATGGCTAATCTGTTGTTCTCTGGAGACCCTTGCATTAGTGGGCTTTACTAGCCCGATATGGTCAACAGCAATCAACTTGCAGCCATACTTTTTCACAGCAATACGGGACCGGGCTTTGATTTCCTCCACCGTAATTACAGGCGAATCGTCAATTCTGATTCGCGAATCTCCAACAGCAACACAGCCGTTAGAGAACTGTTGTTCCTGATCCTTGTTTAGATGAGCATCACGCACCGCCAAGGTGTTTAAATGCTGATCCTGACAAATCAGGCGTTGTACTAACTGACCTGCGGACATTTCAATGCTAAACACTTGTGCAGGAGTTCTGCCCCTGTAGGTAGAGTTCAAGAGATAAGTTGTCTTACCCATACCCGGCCTGCCAGCAACAATAATAAACCGTTCTTCCATGTACCCACCAAGCAACCTGTCTAACTGCTGGTACCCGGTAGCAATTCCGGTGGTTGCAGTGGGTTTATCCATTCTCTCTGTTGTTTCGTTCCAAACCTGCTGGACAACAGAATATACGTCTTTGCCCTGTTCCCCGGTTTCTGCCGTGGCAATCCCAGAAAGTGCGGTTGTAGCCTGCTCAATCAAGGCGGAAGTCTCCACCCCAGACCTTGCAGCCCGGATCAGTTCTTCACCTTGTTCAGCAACTGTCCGTCTAACGAATGCGTCTTTAACCACACGGGCATGATGTAAGGCGCTTTGCTTGCTGGCTGCGCTCTCTGTCAGCTGGGCCAGCACGGTCACGTCAAAACGCTGAACCGCATTGTTGTTGATCGTTACAAGGTCAATGGGGGTGCCTTTCTCATGTAAAACCTTGATTGTTTCAAAGATCGTTTTATATGCACCGGGTGCGAACTCTTCAGGTTTCACCTGTCCCAGCACATCGTCTACGTCAGTGGTTCCACTCAGGACACCGCCCAGAACCATTGCCTCAGACTCAGGCGCGGAAAGCATTTGTTGTTCTCCTTCCGTGTTCCGCCATGAGAAGCCCGTCAGCCCTGCCACTGTGTTTCTTCAAGTGAAGCTCAGCAGCCGGGAACAACTGCCGCGCACAAGGCAAACCGGGCTTATCCGTGGGACCGGACTTTTTGAGCGAAAATGTTTGCATCCATTTTTGAGGCGGTACAGTCTCAAAAGGAATGCCGAAGGAGCACAAAAGCCCCTGCCAGAACCCGAAGTTTTCACCCAGCTTAAATGTTGAGCTTACCCCCTGTTTGGGCATGGCGTGAACCCGTTCCAGAATCGCATGCTCAAGTGAATAATCTTGTTTCCATTCAAGCATTTTTGCTGCCATGGTCGGCCCGTCTATCCAATCAAGGGTTTCTATGGAGCCGTCAGCGGCAATCAGGGCCATAGCTCCGGGGCTGGTTTTGCTAGTGCCGGGATCAATCCCGATAACTGCTTTCATTACAAGTTCCCCATAATGAGTGCTTGGTTTGCAATCTCAGATGCAACAACATCGTTGCTAAGCTGAATGCGGGTCAGCGCATTTTCAAAAGTCTTGCACTTGGCATTCAGTTCCCGGTTCTCTTCCTCAAGCTCTGCAATTTTATCAATTTCTTCGTAGCTCATAATTTACCTCGTTAACGGGGCCACCGAAGCAGCCCCGATAATGGTTACTGAACCGGGGCATCCTTGCCGGGTTCGTCCATGGGCAGGGGAATGTTCCGCTCGTCCTCGTTCATCTGCCGTGACTTGTAGACCTCGTTGGTGTCAGTGCGGATGAATTCAACCATTCCGCTGTCATAGTTAAGCCGCTTGATGCATTCCACGGGGCGCATCATCCACCCGGCGCGGTAGTGCTTGGCTGCAAGGGTGAAATCCGCCTCGCATTTGTCAATCTGGGCTTTAAAGTCAGACATGGCGGTCTTTTTCTGGTCTTCAAGCTCAGCCTTGAGGTTTGCTTGCTCCGCCATGATCTGGGCTTTGTCTTGCAATTCGTCCTTGGTGAAGGAATATTGCAGGGTTTCAATGAACTTACTTTCTTTGATGTTGGGCTTTGTTACTTTGCTCAAAATGTCCTCGTTTGCGGTTACCGTGTTAAGACTTCGCCGTCTTCAATAATGACACTGCACTCTTTGCCTTTGCTGACTCTTTCAATCCAGACCTGTGCATTAGCCTTCTTTGCAACGTCAAAGACGGTTTCAAGGCTTTCATCGTCCAGCAATGAGCCGTCACGGATCAAAAGGACCTTCAGCTTGGGATTCATTGCGATTCCCATATGCATGGAAACCAGCAGGCGTTCAGCGCTGGAGCAGTTTGAAAACGGCACTCCATTGAACAGAACCCCGGATTCATCAAAGCTCAATCCCGCAACAGGGAACTTTGCAGAGGCCATAAGGTCAGACTTTTTGTTGTCGATTTCCTTCAAAGCTTCAGTAAGCCTAAGGCTTTCAGCTCTCAGAGCTTCAACACCCGCCTCAGTGTCCCGGTACTCAAGGTTTTCACGAACCTGCATGTTGATTGCGTCCGCCTGAGATATTTCAGTTCGAATTTTTTCAACATCAACGTAAGGTTTCGGCTCGGGGGCGTTTGTTTCCGACTCTTCAAGGTGGGCAAGTTCAAGTTGCAAGGCTGCAATCTCTTCCTGAACCTCTTTGATCCGCTCCTGCCTTGAATTTATTGCCGCTTCATATTCAGCGACTTCAGAATTAAACGCCTCTGCCTCGCGAAGCTGATCCATAAGCACAGCAACTGAAACAGGTTCACTTGGGGCGTCAGCATGAAAATCCAAGCTGTTAAACCTTGCCGCCTCTTCTTTGCCTTTGCGGTTGACCTCAGTTCTCTTGCTGAAGACCTCCGCCCTCCGGCTGTCGAGTTCGGAGAAGTCCAAACCCACCAACTCTTTAAGGGTGGAAAGCTGAGCCAGCGGTTTTTCATTCGCAAATACCAGCGGGTCAAAAGTGAGCTTTGAAGACAGAGCATCAAGCATTGCTTGGGGGCTTGAAAACGCTGCTCCTTCTGCGTTTTGGACCTTTACGGTAGTTTTCCCTTCAGCGGTAATGGTGCGGGTTACAAGCAATTCGCCAAGGTCACATTTAATAACGGCTCTCTCTTCTCCCTCTCGGACGGGGTTCTGTCCTTGTGCAACCTTTCCACCAAGGGCCATGAAGATTGAGTCAAGAACAGAGCTTTTGCCTTGTGCATTATTGCCGCCAATAACCACGGCGTTGCCCTCAGGGACAATTGAAACAGCCTTCAACCGTTTCACGTTCTGAGACTCAAGTCTAACTATGCGCATGTCTTAGCCTCGCTTAATTATAGTTTCCATTGTACTGGCCTTGCTGCTGGTAGCCCTGCTGATCATAGCCACTGTTACCCTGCTGGCCTCCTCCGTCCTGCTGGCTGTCCAAAGCCTGAATGTTGGAGGCGTTTATTTCGGTGGTGTAACGGTCCTGCCCGTTCTGATCCTGCCATTTGCGGGTCTCAAGCTTACCCTCAACCATAACCAAGCGGCCTTTACTCAGGTACTGGCCTGCAAACTCTGCTGTCTGTCTCCAAGCTACAACCCGGTGCCATTCAGTCTTGTCAACCTTCTGCCCGGTGTTCTTATCTTTGTAGCCTTCGTCAGTGGCAACACTTAGACTGCACACCGCTTGCCCGGACTGAGTGTAATTAAGCTGCGGGTCCTGCCCCAATCTGCCGATCAGGATTACCTTGTTCATGCTTCCAGCCATTAAACACCCCTCGGTTTGATGTTATTATCAACGCAATATTTCCAAAGATCGTAGGTAGCCATAATATCGGCAAAAGCATCGTGCGCATCATCAAAGCCTTCAGGGTTGATCAGCTTTGCATGTGCCTCGGTCAACTTGGGCCACTTATAACGGCCCATCCTGCCGGGGAGTTTGCATACATCAGTAAGGGGATGCATGATGCAGCCATGGTCAACCTCTTCAAAATCAACCCCGGCTTTTGCCATAAAGATTTTCAGAATCTTCTTGTCGAACCCGATATTGAAGCCGATGCACATGTCAGCTGTTGCCATAAGCCCTTTGACGATCTCAGCCACAGCAGCAGCCGGAAGCCCGGTTTCCATACGTCTCTGATCAATACCGTGCACGGCAAGAGCCTTGGGAGACATGCGGCAATCTTTGTGCTTCACAATCAACGACAGTTTGTGAATGAATTCATCCTTTTCAGTGTCGTAGAGAAGAGCGCCAAGCTGAACCATGTCGGGTTGTTTGGGAGAATCCAAGGCTTCCCCTGTTGACGGCAGGCCGCTTGTCTCGGTGTCATAAAAGAGAATGATCATTAAAACGTTCCCTCCAGCTTCCGGTATTCATCACGGACGCTTTCAACATCTTCACCGCAATATTCGCCGATCTTGGACAACTGCCCTTTCTGCCAAAGGCCGAAGACCTTAGAGCCGTCCATATCCTTTGTTTTGCGTTTAGACCCCAGAAAGACGGCTATTTCGTCCTGTGTTCCCTTGGCTCTGTCGTCCTGCTTGCCGTTCCAGATTTCCCGGATATCAACCACGCTGTCTGCATAGCGCTTGCGAGGAATCTGTATTGCAAGGTCTTTCAGGCCGTATTTTACTGCCCGATGATAAAGCCAATTCATGTCAAAAGAGCGCAGGTTAAAACCAATCCAGCGAATGTTGTCACCAAATCCGTTAAGCTCTTTCACGCGCCCCCAGAAACGAAACAGCAGTTCTTCTTCATCTTTTCCGTAGACCGTTTCTACGGGACCATCTTCAACCGCAAAGCCTATGCAAACGATCCGCCCCTTGAGGCTTTCAAGGGCCTGTTTTTTCCAAAGATCATCCCGTGCGGTCTCGCCATTTTCTGCAAACCATTTTGCGATAGTTTCTTTTTTCTTCATTTGACCGGGGGGAGAGACTTCGCTTTTCTTCGGTTTCTCCGGTCCGGGGATGGTTTCAATGTCAATGAATACGTTCAGCATTTATCTACCTCCTGCCTGTATGAATGCGCTTGCCGCATCAAAGGTCAGATGTTTTGTTGAATCAATGTGTGGATGATTCGGGAATTTACCCATCAGCCAATTATTGATGTATTTGATCCGGGTTGCCCGGTCCTTATGTCCAAGTTCATTTGTGCAGATGATGTTTACTCTCTGAACCTGTCCGGCCTGTGCCAACTTTCCATGCCCAGTCACCTGTGAGCCGAGGAAGGCGTTTTGCACATTGTCCACCGCTTGGTTCTGCTGACGCTGTGCTCCCTGCTGTTGATTGCGGGGTTGCCCCTGTCTTTGGTTCTGCTGTTGTCCCTGCTGCCCTTGCTGCGGGGGAGGCCCTTGGCGTTGATTCTGGTTGCCTTGTGGTCTGCCCTGTTGCTGTCTCTGCTGATCATTGCCGGGTGGCTCTTGACTATCTGCGTCCTTGTTGTCGTCAATGCAGAACAGACCGTTCAGGGCATATTTCCGGGCGTATGAACTTGCCGCCCCTGTTACCTGACTGTCGTCCATTCCCTTTTTAGTTAGCGGCTCCCTTGCCCAGCCTGTAGCCGACATTGCTTGTTCGCCCAGACTGATTGTTGCTTTGGCCTTCACATAAATCCTGTCTCCAAGAGCTTCCATAGAATCCGAGACGGTTAAAACAACACCGTGCTTTGCAAGGTGGGGCTTTAGCCCTTCAAGAATGTCCTCACAGCTGCGGTACTTGTATTTTCCAAAGCTGTTGAACTGATTCTTAGGGCAATTCAGCTCGGTTTGAATGGCAACCATTTTGGCTTGTAACTCACTAGTCACCGGGGTTTACACCTCCTATGCGATAGACAATCTCTAGACAATATGCCTACTTTTAAAGATTTTTTTTCATTTTGTAGTTGCAAAAGTGATAAAAAAAGTTAATCCTAGACCCATAATAACTCACTTGATCATGTGAACACAAATTTATGGTTCTCAATCAACCTTTTTGAGACCTTTGTTATTAAGGCTATTGACCGTTATTGTTATAAATTATAAAAACACCTCCTTAACGTTTCTTAACTCTGTTGCATTTTTTGTGTTGGTGAAAAAAGTGTAGCTAGAATAGAGTTGAAGTCAAGGCGAAAAATAGAATTTTTGCCTATAGAATAACGAGGGGTTTTTATGTATCTATTAAGGATGGGAAGAACGATGGAAGAGTCTTTTGAAGTATTTCGACGTAATATTACACGTTTACGCAAAGAGAAGGGCTTGAAACAAAAAGAGCTTGCTGCAAAGGTAGGTATAGGCGGCAAACATATGAGCGATATAGTCAACAATCGTTCAAATCCAAGCCCGGAAGTACAGAAAAAGATTAGCGAAATTCTTGACGTTGATTGGTCAGACTTATTTCTGGAGAGATCAGAAATTAGGTCAACTGCTGGAGAGTCGGTGCGCTCTAGCGATATTTTCTTAGGAATTCCGTTCATGTCTACACCTACTATAGGTGAAGATAATGAACCCATAATTGACATAAACACTCAGTCACACTTTGCATACTCTAAGGAATGGCTAAACGCGATTGGATGCCCTGACGACATGGTTGTATATCGAGTTCAAGACGAGGCCATGGCGCCAACCATACCCGAAAACTCGATCATCTTAATTGATAGAAGCCAAAACAAGCCTATCAAGTTCAAAGTTTTCGTTGTCTGGCATAACGGCAAAATGCTTATTCGTAGATGTATCCCTGCCGGATCAGGCGTAGCCTTTGCCACCGACAACAACCCTCAAGACATTATTAAAAACAAAGACTGTACTGTTATTGGTAGAGTCCTCAATATGTCTCAGTCAGATTTATAATAACATTTCAAGATGTTGGAAAAGGGCCGCTATATGCGGCCTTTTTTATTGCCCTCCTATCTCTATTTTATCTCTATTTTCCCTTGACTCTTCACCGGAGAGAGATATGCTTTTCTCAACACGTCAGGGAAATCACATCGAACACACCCGGATACAGCTTCCGAAAAGTAGATCACTGATAACCCGCCAGTACGAGTTGCCCCGCCAGTTATTAGGGACGGCTATTAGCCTAGTTGCCAGATAAAGGGATGGAGAGCCGAGCAAAGCAAGGACCCCCCTAGGCAGTGATGAAGGTGAAACCCCAGAACGAGGACAACGGCAGGGTTTAGCAGAGAATATCAGGGACTTCCCCGTCCTTATAATGACCATAGCCTTTGGCATTGCTAATCGGGCCTCGTCACTTGGGGAAGAATCTAACAGGCATAATGAACCATCGGGAAAGGCCCGGAAAGGCCGTGTATGGGGCGCACGTTAAATAGCCCCAAAAATCAGACAGGAGGAGGTGCGAATAATTGGCTAAGGTAATCTACGAACAGACCCGTAAAGACTATGAGTTTTTGCGAGAAACAACAGCCGAGCCATACGGTAGAACTGAGTACGTTCTTACGGAAGAAGCCTTTATGGAACTTCTGGAGAAGCCCACCAAAAATAAAGCGACAGGCGTTTATAAAGAGCTTTTGATCTGCTGGTTTGATGAAGGCCCTTACGAACAAGAGTCTGTCTACGGGGACAAGCGCAGGACCATCAAATATAAAAATCTGATTGCTGATCACCCTGAAATTGAAACCATTAGAAAACGACACGGGATTGAGCAGCCTGATTGGTAATCGACTAAGGCCAGAGAACTAGCCATTCTCTTTTTTTACCTACTAAAAACAATAACACCTTGAAATTACAGGAAACTACAAAATGAAAGTAAAAGGATTCAAAGGATTCGACAAGGACATGAAGTGCAGAGGCATGCAGTTTGCCACAGGTGAAACCGCTACCCATGAGGGAGATATAAAACTGTGCAATGAGGGGTTGCACTTCTGCGAAAGCCCCTTTGACGTATTCGGCTACTATCCCCCCGGTGACGGTTGCCGTTACTGCACAGTTGAAGGCAACAAGACCTCTCCCGAAAAAGAGGGTTTCGACTCAAAGCGCGTCTGCAAAGAACTTAGCGTAAAGGCTGAAATCGGTATTCCCGGAATGGTTCAGGCTGCGGTTGATCTGGTGCTTAGTAAGGTGACGGACGAAAAGAAGGAGTCCAACACCGGAGACCAGAGTGCAGCCACCAACACCGGAGACCGGAGTGCAGCCACCAACACCGGAGACCAGAGTGCAGCCACCAACACCGGATACTGGAGTGCAGCCACCAACACCGGAGACCAGAGTGCAGCCACCAACACCGGATACCAGAGTGCAGCCACCAACACCGGAGACCGGAGTGCAGCCACCAACACCGGATACCAGAGTGCAGCCACCAACACCGGATACTGGAGTGCAGCCACCAACACCGGAGACCGGAGTGCAGCCACCAACACCGGAGACCAGAGTGCAGCCACCAACACCGGAGACCGGAGTGCAGCCACCAACACCGGAGACCAGAGTGCAGCCACCAACACCGGAGACCGGAGTGCAGCCACCAACACCGGAGACCAGAGTGCAGCCACCAACACCGGATACTGGAGTGCAGCCACCAACACCGGAGACCAGAGTGCAGCCACCAACACCGGATACCAGAGTGCAGCCACCAACACCGGAGACCGGAGTGCAGCCACCAACACCGGATACCAGAGTGCAGCCACCAACACCGGAGACCGGAGTGCAGCCAGCGTTGAAGGCGAAAAGTCCGTAGCTCTCGCATCTGGCTATAAAGGCAAGGTCAAAGGGGTACTAGGTTGCGCGATCTTCTCAGTGGAAAGAGACTATATGTCTGATGAAATCATTTCGGTCTGCGCTGGCATCATTGACGGTAAAAAACTTAAGGCCGACACATGGTACATCGTGAAAGATGGGGAATTTGTTGAATGGGAGGAAGAATAAATGTCGTTCATGCTGAAAAACGAAGGTCACCCCGACATTAAGCTCAGTGAAGAAGAGGCCGCATACATGTTGAAGAAAAACGGAATACGCGCCTCTAGGCTGAACGCGATCCGGTCTTTTAATGAGTCTGCCAAGCTCCCTAAAGGAGCTGTTATCTGCTGGAGCAACAATGCTGGAAAGTAGGCCTGTGCCGGGTGCGGACTTTAATATTGATTCACTAGGCAGGCTGAAAAACATCAAAACAGGCAACTACATGATGCCTTCAGTGGTTAAGGGGAAATATTATTACAGCCCTTCCTCTGGTTCGTCAGTAAAAGCCATGATGGGGAAAATATGGCCCGAAGCTGAGCTTAGCTTTGATCGCCATTGGTGGCTGGCAACAAGGGAATACGCAGCAATCAAGAAAGCCCAAAAAAAGGCCAAGGTTAACCAGAAAAAAAACAATCGCCTTGAACTTGAAAAGGCTGGCTACTGGGGCGCGGAAGTTGAACCGCCACCGGAAGCAGAATGGAGAACACACCCAAAATTCCCAAAAGTGGAACTCTCCGATTGCGGACTACTGAGAAAGAAAGTGGACAAAGGCAAAGCCTACCGTCCTACTCTCAGCCAAAAAGGAAATCCAGTTTTCTCTGAAGGGATTACTGGTGGCCGAAAAATGGCCTTGTTCAAGGCATATCGGGAAGTGTTTCATAAAAACTTGCCTGAATATATTCCCGCAGACCATCGGGGAGCAGAAGAATTTATGCTCTCCTGCCCTTATGCGCGAGACATGATTCAAACCCTTTACGGATCAGGCAAGCCGGATGCCCAGTTCAGCCCCTTGGATTGGTTCCACGATCAACTGCCGGAAGCGGTAATAATGAGGATACAATGATGCAAGAACACAGATGCCCCAGCTGCAACCGTCTACTCATGAAAGGCAAGGTGATTGAGGTGCAGGTTAAATGCCCTAAGTGCAAAAAGATTGTCAGGATCGTGGGTGGGAACAATGAAAAGTAGCCAGCTTTCAAAAATGGTCACCCTAACAAGGGGCGAGAAATGGTTTTATCTCGATTCGCTGGGCATGGCCTACTGTACCCGGTGCAATTGTGAGCTTGGTTGTTCTGCTGACGGTGACTCTTTTCATCAATGCGACAACTGCCAAGCCACTGCAACTGACGGTGGTAAGGATTATGCCGAAGACCTCAACGCAGCACAGGAACTAGTTGAGGAAATGGAAAGTTTTGGTGGCTTTGAGATGTTCCCTAATCCCGACGGGGATGGATATGTTTTCGCATTTATCCCGAAAAACGGGAGGCTTCCCCTTGATGGAATAGGCGAAACATTGCCCGAAGCTATTTGCAAAGCCTTCCTGATCTGGAAAGGATTTCTCAATGAAAAATAGAACCCCACTAGACCTTGCGTGTCAGCTTTTGGAAGAACACGCCGGGTGTCCTGCTGAACTATTTTGTGAGTCTCCAGACCACCCCTTAAGCAAAGACACATCCTCTGTGTGCTCCTCAACTGATCCGGGCTGCACAAGCTACAAGCAGCACGTTGAGGCGGATTGCTGGAAGCGGCTTATCAAAAAGCTACACCGTGGCGAAATGTCGTTAACCAAAACTCTCAAGCTCCACGGCTTCACCCACAAGTCTTTAGGTCACAACTATATTCACGCAGTCTACAAGGACGGTGAAGAGGTGTTTAGGGGCATGGCGGGGGCTGTATGGGAGTGGTTAAAGGAAGACAGGCCATGACCAGAAAAGAAATTGAAGCGCTAGCAGAAGGTGTGGCCTGTAATCATCGAACAGAAAAACAATGCTGGATTGATGTACACCAGATAGTCAAAAAGCTTGGGGGAAAAATTGAGTACGCTAAACCAGAAAACAAAATAGAGCTGTGTTGTTATGCGGATGAATCTTTTAAAATCATCTTGCTCAGACAGCCGCACTACCACGAACAGCGAGATAGATGGTCAATAGCCCATGCGCTGGGACACGTTCTCATGCATTCCCACCCCGGAAAAACACGACTCTTCACGCGAGAAGAAAACCGTACAGAATGCATGCAGGCAAACTGGTTTGCTGCTGGCCTGCTCATGCCTAAAACGTCATTTCTCACGAAAGCTAAAGAACTAAGAAATGACACCGAAGAGCTTGCCTCTTTGTTTTGGGTAATGGAAGGCGCGGCAAGTTCTCGGCTTGAATCCTTCCGTTTAGGTCTCAGCTAACCCCATGCAAAACACTTTAAGCGACTAATGTTAGACATTGACAAGGGGCGCGCTTATACTGATCTGTAAGCGCGTTCTTTGACAATAGAGAGAGAAAATTATGCCAGTAAAGAGGAAAGGCAAATGGTACGGAAGAGTCTCATGGAGCGGATCAAGGAAAGAAAAACAATTCCCAACGAAGAAAGACGCGATTGCGTGGGAAGTAGCCATGAGGAGCAAGATATCTTCACCACAAGAAGATGGCACAAGGCTTCATGTTTTACTGGACGACTATCTAGAGAGTTGCTCGAATCGTGGGCAGACGAAGAAGCACATTGATGACAAGGAGAGGGCCTATCTGTCCTTTTTGGAGTTAACCGGATCGGGCATGCAGCTTGTCACCGAGCTTAAGTACACGACAGTCCAAAGATACCTTAACCATGTCGCTCGAAAGGTATCCCCACACCGCGCCAATGTTCACCGCAAGTTCCTTGTTGCTGCTTGGAATTGGGGTATGCGTCCGTTTGGCCTTCCTAAAGAAAACCCATTCGCTGTAGAGACCTACCGAGTAGATAAAACCTCAAAGTACATTCCTCCGGTTGATGACTTTTGGCGTTTGGTTGACGCTGTTCAGGCTCATGAAGCCCGTTTGCTCATGACTTTCCTGTATACTGGGGGAAGAAGGACAGAAATCCTTACCCTGAAGTGGGCAGACGTGGATTTCAAAAAAAAGGTGATCTGGCTGCAAACCAGAAAGAGGCGCGGGGGCGGCATGCATAGGGATGCCCTTCCGATGATTTCAGACCTTGTGGAAGTCCTTAAAGAGCAACGGATGGAGACAGGATTCAAAGAATTTGTTTTCATCAGCCCCAAAACAAAAAAACCATACAGCCCATTAACAAAGGTAATGAATAAGTGGTGCGAAAAAGCCGGAATCACTCCATTTAACTTTCACGCCATACGCCACTTGTCAGCATCCATACTCGCTGATAAAGGGTACTCATTACCAAATATTCAGAAGCTCTTGAGGCATCAGGCAGTGACCACAACAGCCAGATATTTGCACTCGCTGGGGCTGACTGATTTGGACTTGGAAGGGGCTTTTGACAGGCCCGTCAAAAAACAGGAGGTGAACAAAAAGGTGAGTAAAAACGAAAAAAGGGGTTTAGGCTAGCCCAAAATTTGAGCTTTTCTCTGCCATAAACCCCTGTATTTACTGTGGTAGGCCACGAAGGACTTGAACCTTCAACCAACGGATTAAGAGTCCGCTGCTCTACCAATTGAGCCAGTGACCCGTGTCGTGAGAAAAGGGTTTAGATATATTCACTGCAGATGTCAACAAGTTTTTAATTTTTTTTTAAAAAAAGGCAACTAAATGCGTTTTAAGCTAATTTATTTGATTTTATTAAGTTTCATTTCAACCTTTACACTTATCTGTCCGCAAACGGCTCTTAGTGCCCAAAACCGGAATCCGAACCTTGATACAAAATGGAAACTATACAGCCTCGACAAAACTAGTCAGGAACAAACAGGGTTAAAAACCAACATTCTGGCCGGACTGATTCTTGAGCCTAAAAACGGCTGGTATACATACTCCCACAATCCGGGCAAACTTGGTCAGCCGACTACACTTACAGCAACCCTGACTCCGGACAACACGATACTTCCAGTCATTTACCTGCCGGGCAAACTCAAAGATGATCCCTTCAACAAAGGCCAGAAAGTTTCCATTTACTCGGAGCCGACTCCTATTCTGGTTCCGGTGCCGCCTTCTTTGGAATCATTCACCCTCAAAACAAAACTGTCTTTACTCATGTGTTCTGACACAGCCTGCCAGCCATTTAAAACGGATCTGGATTTCTTCGGCATGGCTGTTTCCCCGAAAAATCTTCCGCAGGCCAGCCTGCAACCTTGGTGGCCAAAATTTGTAAAAACGCGAAACGGTGCAAAAACCATCAAGATTTCTCTGAAAAACATCGCCTCCAAGGACGAAGCCAAGGCTGCGGATAAAACCGCAAAATCCCAACCGCAAAATAATGCTTCCCCTGAACAGGAACTGGAAACCGGCAGGGTAAATTCCGTATTTTCATTCAGCTCCCTTACCCCCCGTTCTTTCACTCCGGGACTTGAAGTAACGGACCTGACCACTGCGATTCTGTTCGGATTACTGGCCGGATTCCTGCTTAACTTCATGCCCTGTGTGCTCCCTGTTATCAGTCTGAAACTATCCACCCTCCTGGCCGGGGCCGGACACGAAAACGAGGAAGAGCAGAAACGCGGCTTCCGGGAACATAATATTTTCTTTGCACTGGGCATCCTCCTCTACTTCGGTATTCTCAGCGGAATTCTAGGCATGACCGGGATGGCCTGGGGGCAGATTTTCCAAAAACCTCCGGTTGTAATCGGGCTGACCGGGATTGTCTTTGCGCTCAGCCTGAGCCTGTTCGGGCTTTTTAACCTGCCCATTGTGGACCTCAAACTCGGCTCCGAAAACAGCGGACCGCGCAGGCAGGCCCTGTTTACCGGGGTACTTGCCACCCTGCTGGCCACCCCGTGCAGCGGACCGTTTCTTGGCGGAGTACTGGGCTGGGCCATGGTCCAACCTCATTATATAATCAGCTCGGTCTTCCTCAGCGTGGGGGCGGGTATGGCTTTGCCTTACATACTGATGGCTGTTTTCCCGGGTTTGGCAACAAAATTTCCCAAACCGGGGGCATGGACCATCTGGATCGAACGGGCAGCAGGATTCTTCCTTGCCGGAACATGTATTTACCTGTTCAGCATTCTGCCCGAGGATATGTACATCCCGACCATGATCTTCCTCTGGTTTACCGCAGTGGGAGCATGGATGTGGGGGATTTCAGCCGGTGCGGACAAAAAAGCCGTCATGCACCTGCTTAGAGTAAGTGCACTGGCGATCTGCATCTCAGCCGGCATCTGGGCCGCAACCCCACAGGAACGGGCAGCACACTGGATCGGTTTTGAGCAGGAGGATTTCACTGCCCGCCTTGGCCGCGAAGCAA
The DNA here is from genome assembly GCF_963678865.1 of Maridesulfovibrio sp. Lineage (NCBI taxonomy): Bacteria > Pseudomonadati > Thermodesulfobacteriota > Desulfovibrionia > Desulfovibrionales > Desulfovibrionaceae > Maridesulfovibrio > Maridesulfovibrio sp. Next base: position 1,198,678 of record NZ_OY787459.1, read on the forward strand.
TGCTGGTGGAATTCACTGCTGACTGGTGCCCTTCCTGCAAAGTTCTTGAACAGACCGTGCTGACTCCGGTCAACCTGAACCGCTGGCAGGAGACATACGGTCTCACCTTTATCAAAGTCGACCTAACCGCACCGGACAAGACTGCGGATGAATTCCTGCGTGCTTTGGGCAGCCGATCCATCCCACTGGCAGCTATTTTTAAACCGGGACAAACCGCATCTTCCCCAACCGTCATCCGCGATATCTACACCACCGGACAGATGGAAGAGGCTTTGAAACAGACTTTGAAATAAAATACCGACACCCTTTACGACTGTGCCGCAGTCAGTTATCACGTGGCTCAACAGCAACTTTAAAAAATCATATAGAAAGGAAGCGCATGCTCAATTTTCAAATATTCATCCCGACCCGTATTGTTTTCGGTCCCGGAAAAATTCAAGAGCTGGGAACCCTGCCCCTGCCCAAAGGCACTAAAGCCATGATCGTGATCGGAGAATCAGGGGCCATGATCAAAAACGGCTATCTTGATAAAATACAGGCAGCTCTTGCCAAGCAGGATGTTTCAACTGTTGTTTTCGATAAAATCTCCCCTAACCCTCAATCAGATCAGGTTGACGAGGCAGCAAAAATAGCCCGCGACAAGGGTATTGATTTCATAGTCGCCCTTGGAGGAGGTTCCACTATCGATGCTTCCAAAGCCATTGCCCTTTTGACAACCAACATCGGTAAGTGCTGGGATTACATGCAGTCCGGCTCCGGTGGCGGAGTCAATCCCGAAAATCCAGCGGCCCCCCTCATCGCCATTCCAACCACAGCAGGAACCGGCACAGAAGCGGACCAGTGGGCGGTAATCAATAAATCTGGCGGCATTGAAAAGATCAGCCTCGGCAATGATTCCACTTTTCCGGCGATTTCAATCGTTGATCCCGAACTCATGGTCAGCGTTCCCCCGCGCATGACAGCTTACACAGGTATCGATACCTTTTTCCATGCGGTTGAAACTTTCCTTTCCACCGCGCATCAGCCCATGAGCGACATGCTGGCCCTCGAAGCTGTACACTTGAGCAGCCATTACCTGCCCATGGCGATTGCCGAAGGCGATAATATTGAAGCCCGCACGGTCATGGCTTGGTCCAGCACAGCTGCAGGTATGTGCGAAACACTTTCCCGCTGCATTTCTCAGCACTCACTGGAACATGCACTGAGCGCGAAATACCCGGAACTTCCGCACGGACTCGGCCTTGCCAAACTTTCCATCCCATATTTCAAACGCCTGATCCCGGAAAGCCCGGAACGCTTTGAAGATCTCGCCATGGCTATGGGATACGACACCCAGCAGTTTGACGAAAACATGCGCTCCACCGTTTTCCTCGAAGGCTTGCGTTCCCTGCTTGAGAGAGCCGGATTCAATGAGGAGTCACTTAAAGATTACGGTGCAAAAGAAGATGATGTTGCAGAACTGGTAGATATCGCGCAGCAGACCATGGGCAAACTTTTCGACTTCACCCCTGCAGATATGAGCCGTGAAGATCTGGAATGCATCATGTCCGAGGCTATAGCCGGTTAATGACCATAGCGGCATCGGATTTGTGATATCCTTAAGGCTCGAAGCGGAAAGCTTCTGTCCTTACCCTAACGGTTACTGAGCCTAAGGGAGCAACGCTGCCGCATTTGATTATTCAGGGGGACTCACGGTGTGGGTTCCCCTAATTTAAAAAAAACTGTTAATTGACATTGCCGTATGGTCTTTTATAAGTATAACCACAGACAATTAAAGAATTTTGGCAAGCTTCAAAGTGTAGGTAGATGGGGATCGGAGGAATATACCGCACAATGACTAAAAAGCAGAAAAGAATTGTTCAATGCCCGTTTTGCGACAGCAACCGCCTGTACTTCAGGCGGGGACTGGTTTCTGACGTACTTATTTCCCTGCTTATCCCGGTCAGGTCCTACTCCTGCGGCTCATGCAGCCGCAGCTTTCGTCGTTTCGGCAACTATTTTACCAGCAAGCAGGCCCTGATCCATATATTCGGCGCACTGGCAATCCTGGCTGTAATAAATCCGCAACTACTGCTCCCGGAAAGCTGGCTGCTCCAAGAAGAACAAGCGGAAACATCACCGGTTGCAGAACCAAATATCGAAATTATTGAAAGCGAACCCGCAAATGAACTTCCTCTGCTGAGCATGGCCATTGTCAATGCTACTAACAGCTCTTTTGATATCAGCAATGGAACAGTTGTCATCGCACCCACAAATGGGACTAACGACGCCACACAGAATAATGCGACACAGGCCAATGCCACGGCAAAAACTATTCTTTCTTTCAATGGTACAGATGTAGGGAACTCCACAGCCCCCGCGAAGAAAGATGAAGAAGTTAAAAATACGGAAGAAGAAAAACACAGCCTGCAGGCAGGTAAACTGAAATCCATCTACTTCAAAGAAGTTGACGGCCAGACCAGAATAAGCCTTGATCTCGGCGGTGCTCCTCTTTCCTACACATCTTTCTTCCTGAAAGATCCGAACCGCCTTGTCGTCGATATTCAAGGCAAATGGGACTACTTCGGACCGACTGTACTCAAGCCGGAAAACCCGATTTTTTCAAAATTCAGAATTGGTATCTACGATGAAAAAATACGAATGGTCATGGATCTCAAAGGACAGACCCCGGCACCAGTCATCAGCAAGACAGAAAACGGCCTTGATATTAATGTGAAATAATTTTTTTTGGCAGGCTTAAGACGAAAAAATCCCCCGGAACTCAACCGTTCCGGGGGATTTTGCATTCATAGTTATTCAATGCAGATTATATCGAAATCATTTCCAGTGATGCTCTCTGCTCCGTAAGCTTTAACTTCGAAAGTATTTTCCACCCCGACCATGCCCACTCCGGGAATACCCTGCTTCGGCTCAAGGGCAAAGACCATACCTTCCTCAATGGGCAGGTCAAATCCTTTGGCAATGGGCGGAAAACCGTCCACTGTCAAACCGATACCATGACCGATGAAAGGAACTTTGCATTCACCGATCCCCATAAAACCTTCCATATATCCCTGCTTCTCAGCCTCAGCCATGACTTTGGCATATACATCACTGACCAGAGTTCCGGGCTTGAGATTCTCTGCAGCGAGGGCCTGCATATCCTGACAGAAAAGCTGGGCATCCAGAACCTCTTTGGGTATAGAACTTTTCGCACCGGACCAGTAAAGCTGTGTTTTATCAGTATGATACCCCTCCATGACGAATCCGCAATCAACAGATAGAGGAGCACCTGCATCCCAGAATTTATCACCGCTACCCATATAAGGGGATACTGGATGCACTCCTCGCAAACCCAACGGACCGTTAAAAGAACTGGGGTAAACGCCTGAATCTCCGGCAGAAACATGGCCGAGAAAAATCTCCTCGCCAAAACTCTGCATGCGCATGTGACCTTCATGCCCAAGCTCAAAAAACACATTCCAGAGATATTTGGCCATCTCCAACTCGCTCATGCCGATCTCAAGCAGCTCCGGAAGGACCTCCGCCAAAGCGGTGTTATGCAGATGACCGACTTCGCGCATGATTTCCAACTCCCATTCAGACTTCACAGCGCGGGAAAGAGCCAGCACTTTATCACCGGGAACAAATTTAAACTCAGGCATACGCGAAGTAAGCATTTCTCCAAGCTGCCAGGTCAGCCCTGCAGTTTCAGCTCCCATCACCTCGGTCAGGGGTTGCCCTGATTCCCGGGCAAGAGGAGCAAGTTCTTTAAATGATTTGAAGCGGACTATATTTTTAATGGTACTTTCGATTCTGGCCCGGTCAAAAGACTTGCGGACAAAAAGAACAGGCTCACCTTCCAGCGGCAGCCACACAGCACCGTTGACAAAGGAACCGGAGAGATAATAAATCTGCAAGCGCGAAAAGCAGAGCATGCCCCCAGCCTGCGGAGCCACTTCAGGAAGAAAACGGCGGCACTTTGCCCAGCGGGATTCAAGTTCACTGCGAGGTACAACTACATTTGGTTCAAGATCAGACATGGGAAATACTCCTTGGATGTATCAATTCCATATAAAAAGGATTCTTGGGAAAGAAAACCCTGTACTCGGGTAAAAGAGAGCTTTGCAAGTAGCCGGGCTTTACTGTAGCATGCGAAAATAAATTGCCTGGAGAGATCAAAAAATGCTTATAGTTGACAAAAAAAAATTAGCCGCACTTCTTGACGAGGTCAAGGTTATAGCCGTAATTGGCGCGGTGGATAAACCCGGACGCCCAGTGGACCGAGTCTGCCGTTACATGATTGATGCGGGATACCAGATTATACCTGTACACCCTAAAAGACAGGATGTATGGGGGCTTAAGACTTATAAATCTGTCACTGACATTCCCGTTCCGGTTGATCTGGTAAACCTGTTCAGGGCTTCCGAGTTCTGTGCGGGCCATGCCCGCGAAGTACTTGAACTTGAAAACATGCCCAGATGCTTCTGGATGCAGGAAGGTATTTTCAGCCCGGAAGCACGGGAGCTGCTCTCGGGTAATAACATCACCGTAATCGAAGACCGTTGCATAATGGTCGACCATATAAATTTAGCAGGCAAGAAATAATGAGTAAGGCTTTCGAATGCCGGATGTGCGGCCATTGCTGTCAGGGAGAAGGCGGCATCATCATGACAGCCAAGGACCGTACCCGTCTCGCCGGGCACCTCGGCATCTCCGAACAGGACTTGATTGAAAAACACAGCGAAACCGTGAACGGTAAGATACGCCTCCAATCCCGCGAGGACGGGTACTGTGTTTTTTATAATGAAGGCTGCGGAGTTCACCCCGGCCGACCGGATATCTGCCGCGCATGGCCATTCTTCCGGGGGAACCTTATCGACGAGATGAGTTGGGAGATGATTCAGGAATACTGTCCCGGCGTAAACAAGGAAGCCGGACACGCCGGATTTGTTAAAGAAGGCAAGCAATACATTCGCGACGAAGGCTTACGCCAGCACGACCCTGATGTTGCCCCCAACGCACTGATTACTGACGAAGATTAGTTTCTGCTATGAACACAAGACAGGCACAGAGCATTTTAAAAGTCGGACCAAACGCCAGCGAGGAGGACATCAAACGTTCTTTTCGCAAGCTGGCTTTCAGCATGCATCCTGATTTGAATCCCAGCCCTGATGCCGCCCAAAAATTCCGCGAGCTTAATGAGGCCTACGTCTTCCTCAAGAACGTGGCAGGCAACACCGGAGCCGCAAAATCTTCTGCGGAAAAGCGTTCATACACCCGGACAAAATCAGATTTCAAGTCACACTCGGACCGCAAGACCGCTCGCGAAGGTGCCAGCGCCTACCGGGCCCAGCAGTCCAGAGCCAAAACCGAAACGCGCAGCAACAATACTTCAAATGCCCAGCAGAGCCGTTACTTTTTCCAGAAGGAAGAGGACGTGCTCAAAGATATTTTGAATGACCCCTTTGCCCGGCAGGTTTTTGAAGATATCTACAGCCAGATCAGCAAAGACAAACCTTTTCAGAAACCTTCAGCCCCGATCAAAGAACGCAAACTGAATCTCAACTGGGGAGACAAAACCGCATCTGTAGATGTTTCCTCCGGTTTTGGGTCAGGGGTTAAAGCATGGTTTCAAGGGCAACTTGATTTTGAACAGACAGTTTCTTTTCCGGCCTCAGCCCTGCATCCGGGCCGGACAGTACGCATCACCCTTCAGCAGGGGATTCGCAAAAAGAGCAAAACCCTTGAAATCACCCTGCCCCGCGATTTCGTCATCGGGCGCCCTATCCGCCTCAAAGGTCAGGGTCGCAAACTCGGTCCCTTCAAAGGGGACCTGTACCTGCGCATACTGGCAAAATAATTTTTCGCCCGACATATTTTCTTTTGATGAAAAATAATTCCACGGGCTACATTTTTTCTTGTTTTCCTTCGATTTTTTGACTAGCTCCTATATATAGAACAGAACCGTTATATACTGCCTCCTCAAGGCAGCCGTTCTTTCGGATTCATTTCTGCATCCGGAATATATACCCTCATTAAAGTTACAGACTTCTGCGGTTCAATAAGTATTTAACAAACACAAGGGGGCCCCTCTCATGCTGGCGATTCTTGACTACAAGGCCGGAAACCAGACCAGTGTGCAGCGCGCACTGAATAAACTCGGCATTCCGAATCAGATCACTGCCGACAAGGAAATTCTGTCCAACGCAACAGGCATCATCTTTCCCGGTGTCGGAGCTGCCGGGCAGGCCATGGATGAACTCACATCCGGTGGACTGGATGAACTTCTGAAAGATCTCGTGCAGCAGAAAAAACCGCTGCTCGGAATCTGTGTCGGCTGTCAGATTCTTCTGGATTACAGCGAAGAAAACGACACTCAGGCTCTTTCCGTAATCCCCGGAGAATGCCGTCTCTTCAACCCTTCATGGGAAGACTACGAAGGCATACCCATCCGTGTTCCCCACATGGGCTGGAACCAGATTGAACTCAAGCAGGACTGCATCCTTTTCAAGGACGTTGACCCTGAAGCACATTTTTATTTCGTACACAGTTACTATCCGGCTCCCGAAGAAAAATACATCATCGGTGAAACCATCTATGGGCGCCCCTTCTGCTCCCTGCATGGACGCGAAGGACTGTGGGCCGTTCAGTTCCACCCCGAAAAGAGCGGACGCCCCGGCCTGAAGCTGCTTTCCAATTTCTATGAATACTGCAAGGAGGTTTCCGATGCTTAGTAAAAGAGTCATCCCTTGCCTTGATGTAAGGAACGGAGTCCTCACCAAGGGCATCAAATTCAAAGGCAATGTCGATATCGGCGATCCCGTGGAAACCGCTCGCCTCTACTACGAACAGGGTGCAGACGAAATCGTCTTCTACGACATAACAGCATCATCCGAAGGTCGCGGAATCTTCCTCGACGTAGTAGAACGTGTTGCTTCGGAAATATTCATTCCCTTCTCGGTGGGCGGCGGCATCAACTCCGTAAAGGATATGCGTGACGTACTCCTTGCCGGAGCTGAAAAGGTTTCCGTGAACTCCGGTGCGGTTAAGAATCCGGACATCATCAGCGAAGGAGCCGCTGCATTCGGTTCCCAGTGTGTGGTCCTCGGCATGGATGTTAAACGCGTTGAAAAATCCGAAAAAATTCCTTCCGGTTTCGAGATCGTCATCAACGGCGGCCGCAAATACATGGGCATTGATGCTCTGGAATGGGCCAAAACCGGGGAATCACTCGGAGCAGGCGAAATCTGCCTCAACTCCATTGACGCTGACGGCGTAAAAACCGGGTATGACCTCGAACTTACCCGCCTTGTGGCCGAAAGCGTACAGATTCCCGTTATCGCATCCGGCGGTGCAGGCAATCCGCAGCACATGGTCGATGCCGTAACCAAAGGCCGTGCCACTGCAGCGCTCATCGCCTCCATCGTTCACTACGGAGATTACACCATCCCGCAGCTGAAAGATTACATGGCTTCCAAGGGTGTGCGTGTCCGCAACAGCTGGTAAAGGCATGCCTCCGGCGGCTCTCCGAGGGCCAAAGAAACTTTTTGAAAAAAGTTTCTCTGAACTCTTCAAAAACTTTTAATTGATTGGGCAGTTGCCAGCTTGGCTGATCGTGCTATTAAAAACTTTAAAGGCGAGGTTGATTTCTCAACTTCGCCTTTTCTTATTTGTTCAGCAACTCTTCTACCAGTTGTAGATACGGCTCAATTCCGCACGGCACATCATCCGGCCATTGGAATGGTTCGCAACTGTCTTTCATAGCGGTCGCGCTGATCATCCCGGCCAGCTTCATGTAATCAGAGGGATCATCAATAATCTGCTCGTCAGGCAGGAAGTAACTGCTTCCATTGTCGCGGGAACTGATTACCGGACACCCGCAGGCCAGAGCCTCAAGCACCGAGTTGGAGCAGGCATCATAAAACGAAGGAAGCACGAAAACATCTGAACGCCCATAAAGTGTAGGCATGTCCTCCACCTTACCGAGAAACCGCACCCGGTCTGCTATCCCAAATTCTTCCGCTAGTTTTATGTACTTGGAGGGATTACGCCCTCCTGCAACCTGCAGATGATAATTTGCGGGAAGTTCGGCAAGAGACTTAATGAGGAATGAGACACCCTTGAGTGCGAAATTAGTAGTTGCAGTAGAAATAAGAATATCATTATCAGACAGGGAAAATTCTGTACGTGCTAAATTTCTTTCTTCCTGATTAAGCGGGCTGAACAAGGACAGATCCGGCTTGTTATAAAACACATCAATTTTGCGTCCGCTAAGTGAGGGATGGGAATCAATCATCCAATCGCGCACCCGGTGGGACACGCAAACCATGCGGCAATCTGATGCCGCCTGTTTACGCTCAATGTATTTAATAAGCAGGTTGACCGGAGCTGTACGACGGCGAAACATTTTAAAAGACCGGGCAAAGCCGGCAGGCCATGCCCGCTGTGAAAGCGCCCAGAATGATTCCAGCGGCCCGCCACCGATGCGCAGAACATCCTGATTAAGTGACTTGCCGAGACTTATGGTCAGATCATAATTCCCATTTCTGCGGGTTCTTTCAGCAGCCAGAACAAACCAAAACAGTTTACCGGCCCGGCACAAACCATACCGCCCTACATCTATTATACTCACACCCTGCGGAGGAGCATCCTCGGCACGGGCGCAAATAAAATCAACGGCATATCCGGCATCAACAAGAGCCGCACTTAAGTTGTACCCAAAACGTTCCACCCCTCCGTAACGGCTGAAACGGGGCAGGATCAAAGCTATTCTTTTCATGTTCATCTATATTTAAAATATCTGGTTACTCACAAAAGCGTCAGACTGTTGAGAAAGTGCCAGATGCTAGGCGCAAGAAAAATACTGGAAAAATGCGTATTAAGCATATGTGAATTTCAGTATTTTTCGCAGCACGGACGCAGATGGTGCTTTATCAGCAGTCTGATCCCTTGCGGGCTTTTATTTATATTGATACTCGCAGACCATGATCCGGCGGCATTAATGCTGCCTGAAAAAATTTACGAGCTTAAGATTATCGCAACGGACGGGGATGTTATTCGGAAACAACCGTCTTGCCAAGGAAAACGCCCACACAGGAGAAATAAGTGCCGTTTTATACCCAACCGCTGGATATGCAGGTGTTCATTCTGGTTAACCAGATATTCCGCAAACACTGGCTGGACATTGCCATGCCCATGCTTTCCTCTGCTGCTCTGCTCTGGACGATTATCACACTAGTCACGGTTTTCGGGGTTTGGAAAAAAGGAGCCAGATTTCTGGTCATAATTCTGCTTATATCCGCCACAATGGGGCTTGCCGATTTTTCCACTAACCTGATCAAAAAATCCATCGGCAGAGTCCGCCCGCTGAACTCAATCGCCCAGACATATTTCAAAGACGACGGCAAATGGCAACGCAGGCCGCTTGATTACCAACAGACAAAAGAACGCGGCAATTCATACCCTTCAGCCCACGCGGCAAACTCCATGGCATTAGCGGTCATGCTTATGTTCTTCTTCCGCCGACTGCGCCCGTGGATGCTCCTTCTACCTATAGGTGTAGGATACTCACGGCTTTATCTCGGTAAACATTTTCCCACCGATGTCATGGCAGGATGGGCATTAGGGGGCTGTATAGCAATTTCAGTATGGCTGCTCTGGAGCTACTGGCTGAAATTTAAGTTGCCGGAAAAGTACAGGCCGTAACACAATGACGCTGATTAAAAGATTTAAGGCCCCCGGCTGGGCTGCCGAAGACGAAATAAATTCATGAAAGAAGCGAAGCGCATCTTAACAAAATAAAAAATCGACTTGATCCTGATGGTTCAAGTCGATTTTTTATAGGAAGGATGGAGGTAGTAAAAAATAACCGGGCTGGCCAAAAAAGTTGTTACCCACAAGACAATTTACAATAAATTTTCAGCCAGCACCGGTGAGAAATTTTTTGTCCGGGATTCCCGGGGATGCGTGGAATCCCGGACACATAGTAAGGAAGGAATTTTCAACTAGATTCCCGGAACCGGGAACCTTGAGCAGAAAGATTCTATTTCTGACCGGGTGGTATCGGCCAGATTTTTATCTTCAGGATTTTGGAGAATGGTGGTGATCCAGCCCGCCAGTTTAACCATATCGGCCTCCTTCATACCTCGGGAGGTAGCTGCGGGAGTACCTATCCTGATGCCACTGGGCTTCAAGGGTGGATTGGGATCATCGGGGATGATCTGCTTATTGGTGGTGATCGCTACCTCGTCGAGAAGCTCCTCGGCAACTTTGCCATTTATGCCGTAGCTCTTCTCAGTATCAAGGACCATCATATGATTGTCAGTTCCTCCGGTTACAAGGGAGGCACCGGACTTAATCAGCTCATCCGCCAATGTTTTCGCATTAAGCAGCACCTGTTTGCCGTATTCCTTGAATTCAGGCTCCAGCGCTTTCTTAAGAGTTACCGCAATACCGGCAATAGTATTCATATGCGGTCCACCCTGCAGGCCGGGGAAAACTGCCTTGTCGATCCTAGTGGCAAATTCTTTTTTACAAAAAATCATTCCGCCACGGGGACCGCGCAGGGATTTATGTGAAGTGGAAGTGACGACATCAAAGCCGAAATCAAAGGGGTTGCGGATTACATCGGCTGCAATCAGTCCGCCGTAATGGGAGGCATCAGTCATAGTGATGGCCCCTACTTCATCAGCAATTTTCTTGAACGCAGAGTAATCCAGATCGCGGGGGTAGGAGGTGTAACCGCAAAGGATCATTTTCGGTTTGTGCTCAAGGGCGGTTTTACGCAGCTCATCAAAATCAATCGCGCCGTCAACCGGATTGGTTTTGTAGCGAATGAAGTTAAAAAGCTTACCCATGAAGGAAACCGGAGCACCGTGAGTAAGATGCCCGCCATGAGAGAGATCCATGGCCAGAATAGTGTCGCCTGGTTCAAGAAGGCCGAGGTATACAGCCTGGTTCATGGGAGAACCGGATAGAGGCTGCACATTGGCATGTTCACAACGGAAGACCTTTTTCGCCCGCTCACGGGCAATGTCTTCTATGGTGTCGGTAAATTCCTGACCGCCGTAGTAGCGTCTGCCGGGATAACCTTCGGAGTATTTGTTTGTGAAAACACTGCCGAGGGTGCAGAGCACTTCGGGATAGGTGTAATTTTCAGAAGGGATCAGTTCAATACCAGCTCTCTGGCGAGATTCTTCGCCGGAAAGAGCACTGAAAATTTCGGGGTCGTTTGATTGGAGAAGATTTCGATATTCCTGCATGGGCACTCCTTTAGATCAGCCTCATGGAGAGGCAAGGAAGCACGTCTTGAAAAAGACGAGGCCCAGGCGAGCGGCAGGTAACAAAAACTCCGTGTTTCCCTGTGGTTAATTCCACATTACATCGCCAGTTGCACGGAATGTATATTCAAAAAGCTGATCTACGATTAGCAACAGATTCAGCCGTTGTAAACAAGTTTTTACAAATAAACTCAAACTTCAGGTTCACCAAGCTTGTAGCGGATACGCAAAACACCATCTTCAAAGCTATGTGAAATCATCTTGAAGTCACCTATTTCATTAGTGTTTTCCACATGCTCACCGATACAGGGGCAGGCATCGAAATCACCTATATTAACAACCCGAACCTCGGTTACACCTTCAGGAAGACGGGTCAAATTAAAGCGGTCATCCGCCTCTCGAAGACTGATCATCTGTTCAGTAACCACCAGATTAGATGAAATAATATCGTTAACGCCCTGCTCGATTTCGCCAGCTTCCGCGTCAGTCAAACCGCGCTCGAATTTATAATCGCACTTGGATTTCTTCTTGTTGATATGCGCGCTGAAACAACGGTCACAACTAAATTTACGAACCATCACCTGATTTAAGATATGCTCTGCAGAATGCATGCGGGGCTGGTAATGTTTTGCCATGTCTATGTGTTCCTCATTTGCTTAACAAATTGATTATGCGACAACCTATTTCAATTGAACCTAAATAACAAGTTTAGCCTGAAACAGCCGAACTCCACCCCAGCGCAGCTTCTTCAAGCAACCGCATGAATTCTTTCATGGCCGGAGAAATCCACTTATCCTTGTGATGGACAATCTGGATCAGGATAGGATTAAGGGATTTCCATGGTATAGCCTTGAGTCTGCCATTGGATAGTTCCTTACGGACTACTATCCCCGGCAGGAAAGAAACCCCTATATTACAGAGCAGGTATTGCTTGATGACCTCCACGCTGGCGGTCTCGATTATATTGTCAGCCTTGATATCTTTATCAGCCAGCAACTGTTGGAAAATCTGCCGGTAACTGCACCCGGCTTCCGTATAAAGCACCGCATGGGAAGGGGAATAGATTAACTCGTCAGCAGGATATTCACGCGGGAGGACTACACACATGGGTTCATCAAATAGCGGTTTGCAGATCAACTCATCCTCATCCACCATACGGTCCAACAACACTGCCATATCAAGGCTTCCGTCACGTAGCAGGCCGCGCATATCAGGACAGGTGGAATTATGCATGATCAGCTCTACCTTTGGATACAAAGATTTATATTTCTGCAGCACCGGAGATAACCGGTAAAGCATGGTTGATTCCGGAGCACCAATACGCAACTGGCCTGCAGGTTCCCCCACTTCATTTTTCAATCCACAGAGATCATCATACCCGGCCAGCAAGGGTAAAACCCTGTGGTAAAGACGTTCCCCAAACGAGTTAAGGACCACACGCTTACCAAGACGGTCAAAAACGGGCTGCCCATAAAAATCCTCAATCACGCGCACATGAGATGTGATTGACGACTGAGCGTAATTGAGCAGTTGCGCAGCCTTCATAAAGCTGCCTTGTTCAACAATTTCCTTGAATGATAATAAATGCCGAATCTCCATGCAATCCTCCTGACTCCATCCTTATCTGTTTTAGTGAACATTTCAATCTGAATATTCAGTTTTTCAGATAACAAAAACATTGCTAAGCTCCGTCCATCAAATTCAGGAAGGTATAAGATGAAAAACAAGCAAATGGGTCCAATTCAACTAGGAGGACTACTGGCCGGAGCCGTTCTAGGTTCCGGCGTGATTCTGCTTCCGCCTATGGCAGAAGCAAAACTTGGAGATTGGACAGTGACTGCCTGGCTGATAATCATGGCACTGGGAGCTGTATTTGCATCGCTCTTCGCACGACTGGCAGTTGCCTATCCCGGATCGGAAGGAGTTCCCATTGCCATACATAAAGCATTCGGCGAGAAGGCCGCGCAACTGGCCTCCAACTATATCATCTGTGCCGTCTGCGTTGGCCCTGTACCAGTCATGATGACCGCAGCAGAGTCCATCGCACACACATTCAACCTGTCCGCTGCCCAGATTTCTAGCACTGCCGCATTCATGGTACTCATATGCGCTTCTATTTTGTTACGCAGGGTGACCTTTGTCAGCACCATCTCGCTCATTGCCAGCATTGCCATCGGTTTGATCATGATCAGCGGTAGCCTCACGACAATAAATTTAAACCCTGTAAGCCCGACACCTGTAAACACACCTGATTTTCCGACTCTCGGCTCCAGCCTGCTGCTGCTATTCTGGGCCATAATCGGCTGGGAAATCATCGGCAATTACTCTATGGAGGTGCGCAACCCCAAACGGACAATTCCATTGGCAACCATTATTGGCGTCAGCACAGTCAGCACAGTATATCTGCTGACAGGCTGGGCCATGCATTCAATTGATAAAAGCAAGCATGACTCCTTAAACATTGCCCAAATTGTAACACCCTTACTTGGCGGCTATGCGAACTTAACGATCATGCTGATTACCTGCATATTGTGTATATGCACCTACCTGATGATCATCGGCGGGATTTCCCGGCTTATCGCAACACTCGCAGACAAAGGTAAGCTGCCATCCATTCTGGCGAAAACCAATGCTAACAATGCTCCGTCATCAGCAATCATGCTCCTATGCTTCATCCATATGGTAAACCTGCTTCTGCTCCATAATGGAGTGGTCTCCCTAGAAGAGTTGGTCGCGTTTGCCAATGTATTCTTTCTCGCCAATTCATTAATCGCCGTGGGAGCAGCCCTGAAAATATTCAAATCACCAGCAGTACGCCTCTCCTGCTTAGTCCTTAGCTTCGGTTTTTGTACCCTGCTGGCATTTTCATCCTCCTGTTCGTTGCTGGTACTTGCCACAGTAAGTATACTCACTTTAATCCGCAGAAGAATCCCGCCATTTGCTTTCGCTAAAAAATAAGAAAAGCCGGAACCGTAATCCCATAAGGATCAAGGTTCCGGCTTTACTGTCTACCTTCTGTAGTTCTTAAATGAATATGCGCTTCACAAATCCAACAACTCCCAGACCGCCGAGCAGAATGAATGCTGCACCGGGTATGGGAATTGGAACTACATTTGAAGCTTCGTCCGCCTTTAAATTGGTTACCGCAATCTGGGGGGCGCTCCAGTTTGTATTAAACGCTGACTCATAAGTCAGGTTAACAGTTGACCCCACAGTCAGGTCACTGAAATCAGAACTCAAATTTAGAATTTCCAGATAAGACTGATTTTTCCCATTGCCCTTGGTATAAGGACCAGTCTGATCAGCATCAATTTCAACTAGATAACTTCCGGTATTACCAACGGAAATTCCAGAAATACTTGCCAAACCGCCACCATCATTAATCGCCCCGGCAGAACCTTCGAGAGTGTAGTAATAAGAAGCAAAAGCCTGTGCCGGAACAACCAATAGGACCAGCAAGGCCAGAACGCTGAATATTTTTTTCATGGGATAACCTCCACCGACTTACCCTGGATGAGAAATAACCAGAACACACAACTCAGTCAAGAAACCCACGACAGGCCGACATTAACACCCCATACAAATATTTGAAAAAAAATACCCAGCTATAGAACTGAATACGACTTTAATTATGTAAATCAAAAAACGCCACCTCCCAAAAAAATCCGGCAGACCAAAGCCAGCCGGATTGATAACGACAGTTTCGTGTTTCAGCAGCGAAACTTTAAATCTGGAACTCTCCGGACTTATAAATAACCACTTCGCTGCCATCCCTGAGAGTCGCGTAAACAGTTTTATCCTGAGTGTTTACCAGATCCCAGTGCAGAGCCGAAGTATTATAGCCCAATTCTTCTTTCATCCGGCCATCAAGCTCAGCCTGATCTCCGGCATAAGTATCAGGATAGGAAGAACCTACGGCAACGTGGCAGTTACCGAACTCTCCGCCGTAGTTCTCGTCGTAGAGAGTATTGGCCATGAATTTATCTATACGCGAAAAACGGCGGTCGGTAAGGGAAAATTCACCAAGCTTGGAAGCTCCCTCATCCATTGCCAGTTGCTTCTTGACAAACTCCTCGCCCTCTTTTGCTGTGACTTCCCTGGCTACACCATCTTCAAAAACAATGCGCACCCCTTCCACATAGTTACCGGAACGATAGGAAGGCTGGTCAGCATAGTACACGCCTGAAGTTCCGCGCCAATCCGGGGAAATAAACAGCTCAAAACTGGGTATATTGTGACCGGAAACCCCGATCCACTGACGCAGGTCACCATGTTTCACCGTCAGGTCCATATCTTCTGAAACCACACGATATGACTCAATACCCAGACCGTTCAGCCAGTCTTTTACTTCGGAGGCCTTGTCAAAAACGCCCTTCCAGCAGGCAGCCGGATCATCTTCATCGAGATAACAGGCCTTCACAATCTGGGCGGTAAAATCTTCAAGAGAAAGCCCTGCGGACTCTGCAAGCGCCTTGGTGGGGTAAGAACATAAAGTCCAACCCAGTTCTCCATTCTGTTCCCGCTTCTCCATAATATCACGCAGGAATTTACGGGCCACTGCACATTTACCCATTCGGGAAGGGTCAACCCCGGCAAGGTGGGTGAGTGAAGAAGGAGCAAGCAGCACGATCAGTCCATTCAAGGCGCTGGTAAACTCCTCTTCACCGGGAGCGATGTAACGCAACTGGTCTTCATTTCCGTCACCGTAAAAACTTTTCTCCATTTCGGAAGTCAAGGTCATTCGCGGCACCGGATTAAGTCCTTCATCAATGAGACGCTTGAATACCGCCTCGGCAAGGGGCAGAGCCTCAACTTCATAACGGACCATGATCAGATCACCTTTTTCATACGGTTTGGTCCGTGCGGTGGTCAGCCCCCACCACAGAGCATCTACATATTTATCAAGCTGTTCTTTTGTCAGCATAATTACTCCTGATAAAATTGCTTTTAAAAACCATCTATTAATTCAATGCACCGCTAAAGTCATCCTCAATGAGGAAGCAAATATCACCTATAAATGAAAATCATAATCTGTACTTGAAATCCTTAGTCATATGATTAAGATGTTTCTTGTACTTTTTAGTACCTGACTTCTTGACATGAGGAAGTCTTGTGGATATCCACAGTTCAATAGCCCTGAGTCGGGGGTAAAAGCTGGAAAGTTCCGGCTCAATCCTAATTGTTATAGACTGCGTAGCCTGTCGGCTTTGTACGCAGGCTACCAGAGGCTAAAAAAATCAATCTTTTTGGAGGGTAACTCTATGAGCTACGTTATCACTATTGATACTGACAAATGTAACGGCGACGGCGAATGCGTTGATGTATGTCCCACTGAAGTTTACGAACTTCAGGACGGCAAAGCAGTAGCTGTAAACGAAGACGAATGCCTCGGCTGTGAATCCTGTATCGAAGTTTGCGAACAGGATGCTATCACCATCGAAGAGCAGTAGAAAGTTCTTCATTACGAAGATTTTAAGGCGGGAATCAGGGTTAGCCCAGATTCCCGCCTGCTCTTTAATTGAGGCCAGTTAACTTTTAAAATGTTCATTGAACCAGCCTGCCGGAGCCGGATTTCTTTTTCTCCTCCCCCCTCTTCCTTTCCTCTTTTTATGCGCCCCCCCGGCATGCAGCCTGTGCCTGTTTCAAAAACCGTCACGCGGGGTCGGTTTCAAAATCAGTAATTATTTTCATGCAGCCAATTGACTGCTGAACAATAAGACTTAGCTTATACGAGTTTGCGCGGTTTAATCCGCCATAACTCTGAACATATTTTTTCACGGAGGTTTTGCTTTGGAGTTCAAAGAAATTTTTCAAAAATATGAAGCTCTTGTCGCTGAAGTGGACAAGACATTCAATAAAATATCCGAACAGACTGAAGACGGCATCAAATGTGCCAAAGGTTGCAGCGACTGCTGCCACGCCCTCTTCGATCTGACCCTTGTGGAAGCTATCTACATCAACCGCAAGTTCAATGAAAATTACAGTGGTATGGACCGCTCCGAGATCATGCAGGAAGCGGACAAAGCGGACAGGCTGATCCACAAGATCAAAAGAAGGGCTTTCAAAGCCAGCCAGTCCGGAGCCTCCACAACAGAAATCCTCAAGGAAATTTCCCTTGCAAGGGTCAAATGCCCCTGCCTGAAAGAAAACAACCTCTGTGCCCTCTATGACTACAGACCGTTGACTTGCCGCATTTATGGCGTACCCATGAATATCGGCGGACAGGCCCACTCCTGTCAGAAATCAGGCTTTACCCCCGGTAAATCCTACCCCACAATCAACATGGACACCCTGCAGTCCAAGCTGATGCAGCTTAGCGAAGAACTCGCCGCTTCCATCAACTCTTCCTTAACAGAACTCCCAGAAGTACTGGTCCCCCTCTCCATGGCACTGGTAACCGACTACACACCGGAATACCTCGGCGCCAACACCGGAGACAAACCGGAACCCGAAGCTCCTGCGGCAGAACAATCCGAAGCCTGCGGAACCTGCGACAAAGACAAATCCGCATGCGCCACCTGTAACTATTCTGTTGAACTCGGCGCAATGCCCGAGAATTAGCAAACAGGAGGCAATAATGGACAATCCTACTCTGGAAGAACAGGAAGAACAAAAACGATACATGTACGAAAAGCTTTCGCCGCGCAGGCGCAAGTTTGTCGACAAAATCGGATATGATGAATGGGACCCCTTTGCAAAACCTTTCGATCCCATTGACCTGCGTCAGGACATAACCGGAAGAACATCACAACAGCTTTGTGAAGAATTCCTCCGTGAAGTCCACGTGAACAGAAACTCCGAATATGCTCAGGCAGCATCCGAATTCGGGGTGATGCTGGTCATGAACTTCGAAAAAGTGCGGCCCATTTATGACTTTTGCGTCTGGTACGATGAACTGCTAAAAAAAGAAGGCAGAAACGCTTAGTTCAAGCTGAACGACCATCGGCACACCAACAACGACAATCTTTTGCAAATATAAGAGGTTTTTCATATGCAGAAATTTGATAATATTGATGATTATATTGCGGACCTGAAAAAAAAGAAAGAAGCAAGCCCCACCTGCAGTAACACCCGTTACAACCTCGGTGTTGCTTACCTTTCCAAAAGGGACTTCATGGAAGCTGAACGCGAATTCCTCGTAGCCATTGATGAATCCCCCAAAATGGCCGAAGCATACGTCCAGCTCGGTGGTATCGCAATGCAGCGCGGCGACCTTGACGGCTGCCTGCGCTACAACATCACCGCAACCCAGCAGCGTCCGTTCTTCGCTGTTCCCTGGGGCAACATAGGCTACGTCTACATGGAACAGGGTGAAACCGACAAAGCCATCAAAGCCCTGAAACGCGCTATCAAATACGATCCCAACTTTGTACAGGCTCTCTCCACTCTCGGCGCAGCATACTTCAATGAAGGCGAACTGGATGACTGCATCGAAGTCTGCGAAAAAGCCCTCAAGCTTGCTGATAACTTCGGTCCCGCTTGGAACAACCTCGCACTGTGCTACACCGAGAAAGAAGACTACAAAAAAGCTATCGAATGTGTGGACAAAGCTGTTGAGACCGGCTTTGACGTATCCCCTGATTTCCTTAAGGAACTTGAGAAGCACCGTTAATCAACAGTCAGACAGCCTGACTCATAATGATTTACCCGAGTCCCCCGGTCCGAACTGGACCGGGGGACTTTTTCTTACGAATATAATTTTCTTCTGAACATATTTTTCAGAGGGTAGGCCTCTCGTAATTTTTACGGTTCTGTTCTATATTTCTCTTAAGTCAAAAACTTTTCTGTTCTGTTTACCTTTGCCGACGAGACTTGCATCATGGCACACATCACGGAAAACATCGAAAATGAATAGCTCTGACAATTATGTATGACCCGACCACCCTGCTCACTTTCGGCGGCATGGCCTGCTTCCTGATTGCAATCCTGCACATAGTAATCATTGTTGTAGGCCCAACAGCCTACCGTTACTTCGGTGCCGGGGAAGACCTAAGCACTCTTGCGGAAAAACACTCCCTTATTCCACCGTTTTTAACTGCATTTATCGCCACAGTACTTGCAACATTCGGTCTTTACGCTTTTTCCGGAGCAGGTAAATTCAATCGTCTGCCACTGCTGGGCCCGGTGCTGCTGATTATCAGTACAATCTTCTGCCTCCGGGGACTGGCCCTGCCCATGCAACTCTTCGGACTTCTCAAAAATCCACATAAAACAGAAATTAAAGAAATTTTATTTTCATTCATATCCCTTATCATCGGGGTGTGCCTGCTCTACGGAACTGCACTAAACTGGGATTTCATTTTTCACGGATAAATATTGAGCAAAAACAAAATAGGCATAAACTTTATTTACTTAATTTTACATCAATACTCGCTTATTGCCCAAATTCCACCTGCGATACCTACCGAGAATTATAGACAAAGGACGGAGCAACCTGCTATTTGTCACAAAAAAGAGTCTAATGAAAAGCAGGTTACAATCAGCTTAAAAACATCTGTTAACTGTTGTCTTTTTATATTTCTTTGATATTCTTTATCGGTACTAAAAATACGGAGGCTTAAATGGCACTAAGCAAACTGGCAGGTCAACTTGCTCCAGCAGGCATTCTGGAAAACATACCGAGATTAGTCTCAGCTTATTATACCGTAAAACCTGATCCTTCCATTGATTCTCACCTTGTAGCATTCGGGACTTCCGGACACCGAGGATCAGCCCTTGACGGGTCCTTCAACGAGGCCCACATTTACGCCATAGCTCAGGCTATCTGCGAATACAGAAAATCAAAAGGATATTCAGGACCGCTCTTCATGGGGAAAGATCCCCATGCCCTTTCGGAACCGGCCCAGATTTCAGCCCTTGAAGTTTTCGCGGCAAACGGCGTAACCGTACTTCTCAACGACAAGGGCTTTACTCCTACCCCCGCAATCTCTCACGCCATTCTTGCCTACAACAAAGGCCGAAATGACGGTTTTGCCGATGGAGTTGTGATAACCCCTTCCCACAATCCCCCGCGTGACGGCGGTTTTAAATACAACCCGCCAAATGCAGGACCTGCTGGGACAGTTATCACCAGCACAATCCAGAACCGGGCCAATGAAATCCTCAAAAACGGTCTTAAAGATGTAAAACGTATTCCGTTCAACCGCGCTA
This sequence comes from Maridesulfovibrio sp., assembly GCF_963678865.1. Taxonomy (NCBI): domain Bacteria; kingdom Pseudomonadati; phylum Thermodesulfobacteriota; class Desulfovibrionia; order Desulfovibrionales; family Desulfovibrionaceae; genus Maridesulfovibrio; species Maridesulfovibrio sp. Next base: position 1,219,089 of record NZ_OY787459.1, read on the forward strand.
TTAAAGCCGATACAACAAAAGAATTTGATTTCATAACTCCCTATGTGGATGACCTGGAAAACATCGTCGACATGAAGGCAATAGCATCCGCAGGCCTGAGTATCGGCGTAGACCCTCTTGGCGGGGCCGCCATTGATTTCTGGGAACCCATTGCTGAGACCTACGGCTTGAATATTAATGTGGTCAACAAGAAGCTGGACCCCTCATACTCTTTCATGCATGTGGACAAGGACGGCAAAATCCGCATGGATTGTTCCTCCCCATACGCTATGGCCGGCCTTATAGAACTGAAATACCAATATGATATTTCATTCGCCAACGACCCGGATACTGACAGACACGGCATAGTAACCAAAAGCCGTGGACTGATGAACCCCAACCACTATCTGGCCGTTGCTATTGAATATCTTTATAAGCACAGGCCGCAGTGGAGCGATAAACTCACCGTCGGCAAAACCCTTGTATCCAGCTCCATGATTGACCGGGTAGCCAAGTCAATCAACCGTCCGCTCATGGAAGTTCCGGTGGGCTTTAAATGGTTCGTGGAACCTCTGCTGGACGGAACTTGCGGCTTCGGCGGTGAAGAAAGCGCCGGTGCATCCTTCCTGCGGAAAGACGGTAAGGTCTGGACCACAGACAAAGACGGTATAATCATGAACCTGCTGGCAGCAGAGATTACCGCCATCACCGAACAGGATCCGGGCGAACATTACACTGCCCTTGAAAAACAATTCGGCCATCCAGTGTACAAACGCATTGATACCCCGGCCACCGAAGAACAGAAGAAGGCATTCAGCATCCTTACGCCGGATATGGTCAAAGCCAAAACCCTTGCAGGGGAAACAATCGAAGAACGACTCACAGCCGCCCCCGGTAACGGAGAGGCTATCGGCGGTCTCAAAGTAGTGACCGAAAACGGCTGGTTTGCTGCCCGCCCCTCTGGAACGGAATCAATTTACAAGATCTACGCAGAATCCTTCAAAGGACTTGCCCATCTGGTGGCAATTCAGGAAGAAGCAGCAAAAATAGTCAATGCAGCATTTGAAGTTGCATTGAAATAAAAACAAGACCCAGATCATAATAAAAAAGAGCAGTCCGCCACATGGCCGACTGCTCTTTTTAAATTAAAAATCAATTTATTTACTCACGAATCCAATTCATCACAAATCCGCTCTGCTTCCTCTTCAAAACGGACAAGACATTCTTCAACCTTTACTGCATCCCCATCAACAATGGCTTTTTCAAGCAAGACAGCAGCCTCACGTGCATGGGGAGCACAAATAGCCGCACAGCTGCTCTTCATGGTGTGCGCAATGCGCTTAGCAACAGTGCCATCGCTACTGATGGCATGTTTCAGATTTTTAATTTCAGTGCGGACATCATTAAAAAACATGGAGCACAATTCGTTATACAAAGAACTGTCCCCCTGATACATGACTTCAGCCTTATCACGGTCCAACACACCCTCATCACAGGGCGCAGGCTTTTCAACGAAAGGGACAACCCTGTTGCCTTTAGTCATGGTTTGGATGATAACTTCCTGCAAAGCGACATACTGTACCGGCTTGGCGATATAATTATTCATCCCGGATTCGGTACATTTCTCCTTAACCCCGGCCATGGCATGAGCAGACATGGCTATAATCGGAACATTGCGGGCTGCATCACCGGCCTTTCCGCTACGGATACAGCTCGATGCACTGAAACCGTCCATTTCCGGCATTTCAAGATCCATGAGCACAAGATCCACATCAATGCCTGAAAGCATGCTGACCGCCTCCAAACCGTTGGAAGCCACATGTACACTATGCCCCATCTTCTCCAGCAGGCTGGTTGCCACCAGCACGTTAATGGGATTATCCTCCACCAGCAGAATGGAATATTCAGATTCAACCCCGACAGCCCCGGAAATAAACCCGGAGTCCACGCAGTCAACTTTCTCCGGATTGCCGATTTTGAGGACTACGGAAAAAGTGAAGACACTGCCGCAATCCTCAGAGCTGTTAACCCTGATTTGTCCGCCCATCATTTCCACCAGCTCGCGTGAAATAGCCAGCCCCAACCCGGTTCCACCGAATTTGCGGGTAGTAGAATCATCCGCCTGCCGAAAACTTTCAAAAATAATAGCCTGCTTTTCATCAGGGATGCCTATACCGGTATCGCGAACCGCGACCTGGATAACGACTTCTCCGGTATCAACACGCTCCTCAAGTTTGCTGACCTGAACAAAAACTCCGCCATGCCCTGTAAATTTAATGGAATTACCAACAAGGTTGTATAAAACCTGCTTCAAACGGACCAGATCTCCCGAAACAGCCTTCGGAACATCGTCAGCGACATCAATATTTAAAGCCAACCCCTTGTCACAGGCCTGCTGCTCCATGCTTTTGACAACATCCTGCATGGCCTCCGCCAGACAAAAATCTGTTTCCTCCAGTGTCAGCATGCGGGCTTCCACTTTAGAAAGATCAAGAATATCGTTGATCAAAGTCAGGAGCTGATCTGCAGATAGTTTCACAAGCTCAAGACTCTCGGTTTGTTTCGCGGAAAGCTCGGACCGCAAGGTAAGATCGGTCAAGCCGACAATGGCATTTAACGGGGTACGAATTTCATGACTCATGGAAGCAAGGAAACGGGATTTAAAACGATTGGCTTTTTCAGCTACATCGCGTGCCCTCAAAATTTCCCGCTCCATCTCCTTACGGTCGGTTATCTCAATAAAGGAAGCAACCGCACCTCCGGATTCTCCCTGCATGGGAGTGACTTCAAGCAAATACCAGCAGGACCTGCCCATGCTGTCAAAAGAATATTCAGAGGAAAACTTTTTGCTGATGCCTTTTACTACAGAACGCACCCCGTCCATAAGTTCACTCAAAGAACCACGAAGACAACCAGATGAATATATCGCATCCTTAAATTCCAGCCCGTCCAAAGCTTCCTCAGTTATACCGGGGACAAAAAGCTCCCTCCAGGACTCATTTGCGGCAACAATTTTCATTTCCGGGTCAAGGACAGCGATCTTGGCGGACATGGACCCCAGTACGGAGCTCAACTGTTCCTCACGGGCAACCAGTTTACGGTTGGCAACATCAAGCTGCCGGGATTGCAGAAGAGTATTTTCATAAGTAGCCAGCAGCAGGTGGAAGACCTGACTGAAATCAGCCTTCAGCACATGCTTGACGCCCTGAAATTCAAAATCCACTTCCTGAACAGTAGAATCACCGGAATCAAATGACCTGTTCCTTAGAACGGACTCAATACGGGCCAGCAAAAAGCCCTCGTCATAAGGCTTAGTGACAAAGTTTGTGGCTCCGCTTTTCAAACCTTTGATGATGTCACCCGGATCGGAAAGACTGGTCAGGAGAATTACCGGGACATCCTTATATCTACTACTTGCCCTGATCCTTTCGCAAAGTTCGTAACCGTCCATACCGGGCATGACAACATCGCTGATGACCAGATCGACTTTTCTTTCTTCCATCAACTCAAGGGCATTTTCCCCGTTGGACGCAAGGGAAACCTGAAACCCCTTGTCAAAAAGGATATATTCCAGTTTAACTGCCTGCGTTAAGCTGTCTTCCACCACCAGAATATGATTATTTGGCACGACTTCCCTCCGGCAACCCCAGAAAAATCCTGCAAAGATGCGCTCCGATATTATTGATAGGTAAAATAGACTTGGCAGCGCCGATTTTCACTGCCTCACCGGGCATTCCGAATACAATTGAACTCTCTTTATCCTGAGCAATAGTATATCCGCCACTGTTTTTGATCTCAAGCAGACCATCAGCGCCGTCCCGCCCCATTCCTGTAAGGAGCACCCCTACTACGGAACTACCAAGATTACGGGCAGCTGAACTGAAAAGGACTGAAGCTGAAGGCCTTATTTCATTCACGCACGGCCCGGCAGTGAGTACTATCTTCAGTCCAGCAGAAATTTCCATATGCAAGCCTTCAGGAGCAAAATAAACACGGCCGGACTTCAAGACATCACCGTGAGCGGCAACACAGACATCATGCCCGGTATTATTTTTCAACCAGTTCACCAGACCGTCGGTAAACCCCTCGGACATATGCTGCACTATCAGGATCGGAGCAGGGAAATTATTGGGCAATGAAGACAGAACACACTTAATTGCCTGCGGCCCTCCAGTGGAAGCGCCGATACATATGACCTTGCCTTTACACGAAGAAGGCATTGGCAAGCAATCAATGCTTGAAGATGCAGGTGGCTCGGGTACGGTTCCACTCCTGTACCGGCTTTTACGCCGGACAACCTTCACTTCCGACATTAAACGAACGGAAAGGATTATCTCCTGCATCTGTTCTTCAAAATTTTCACTCTTCAAAGCGGGCTTGTTGTGGAAGGCAAGAGCTCCCGTATCGATAAGCCGGAAACCTATTTCCGCATCTGAAGCACTGTAAACGGCACTGATAACAACAATTGGTACCGGATTTTGCTCCATGATCATCCGGGTTACCCTGAAACCGTCACAATCAGGAAGGTTAACGTCCATAGTGACCACATCAGGCTTTAAATCACGAACCATACGCAGGGCTGAGTAACCGTCTTCCGCACAGCCGACTACCTCAAAATCATCCTCACGCTTGAACAGCTCCGCAAAAAGCATGCGTACAGAAGCCGAATCGTCTACAATCAAAACCTTGATCACTAAATCTATCCCCAATCAGGTCATTTTAATACATACACATTCGGAAGTATCATCTACACTCTAACTTTCCGCCATGCAAACGTATTCATCTGATAAAAAATCACCGGCCTAAAAAAAATATTCAGCTCAACCTGCCAAGCGGTTAATAACTTCCAGCAGATTACCCTGATCGAAGCTTGACTTGATTATATAGGCATCCGCCCCGGCCTCAACTCCACGCTCACGGTCCTCCGCAGAGCCAAGCGAAGTAACAAGAATTATCGGCAGGCTGGAGCAGCCGTCCAACTTTCTTACTTTGGAAGTCAAGGTAAAACCATCCATCCGGGGCATCTCCACATCAGAGACAAGAACATCCGGCAAAGAGTCTTCAATCTTGTGCAGGGCATCCAGACCATCCATAGCTGTAACCACATTGTACCCGGCTGCTTCCAGCACATTTTTGAGCAACATACGCGAGGTAATGGAGTCTTCGGCTACAAGCACAGTTTTGACTTCAGCCACAGCCTGCCTGTTCACAACAGGCCGTACCCGGCCTCGTGAATGAATTTCCAAAGCAGTTCGGGTCATATCCGGGGTATGCAGAATAGGAGCAAGTTGACCTGAGCCCAGCATGGAAAAACCGGAAACATTGCGGACTCTCCTCAGCAGCGAGCCCATACTTTTAGCCATCACTTCCTGCTCACCTGAAAGGCCGTCAACACTGATGGCCACAGCCTTGCGTCCTTTCCCTATGATTAGGACTGCCAAGGCATCACCTTCCTGATCACTGCGTTCCTGCTCCAGAACATCCGCAAGGTGGACCAATGGAAGCGGTCTGCCATAAGCCGAAACGGTTTCCTTGCCCCCGGCAGTTATAATGTCTTCCTGCCGGACCAGCATGACCTTACGGATACCGGATTTTGGAATCACGTGCTGCCTGCCACCGGATTCCACAACTATACCCCTAAACGAAGTAAGGGCAACTGGGATATTAAATATTACCCTGATACCTTTCCCTTTGGGGCTGGCAAGCACAATGCTGCCTCCGAGGGATTCCACCTTGTCACGGACAATAGCCATTCCCAGTCCTCGGCCTGAAATATCAGTGATTATCTCACTAGTTGACATGCCGGAAAGAAATATCAACTCCAACACGGAACGGCGATCCATTTTTTCCGCTTCTTCTACGGAAATAATCCCCTTGCTAACGGCAACGGCCTTGAGACGGTCCTGATCTATTCCCCGTCCGTCATCACCGTAAATCATCTTGACCGCATCCCGGTCGGTCTGGGTTATTGAAAACTGAATGCTGCCGACAGGGTCCTTCCCCTTGGCGATCCGTTCCTCTTTGCTTTCAATTCCGTGATCAATGGAGTTACGAATCATATGAATGAGAGGATCATGGAGCATTTCAAGAATCCTGCGGTCAATACGCACCTTCGCGCCACTGGTCTCCAGTCTGCACTCCTTGCCCTGTTCCAGACTCAGCTTACGGACAATACGAGGAAACACATCCAAAAGCGAAGAAAAAGGGAGCAGCATGGAATCCTTAAAATCATTCAGCAGACCATCAACTTTGGATGTGAGATCCCACTCAGCCTTCCGGGCAGAAGCTGCAAGCGCACCTGCTTTTTGGGAAAACGCCTTTAGCTTTCTACTCATCAGGTCATTAACCTTCAACTCTTCTTCCGAAAGACTGTCCATCCGGCGTTCGTAAACTTCATTAAAAGAACGAACATAATCGGCAAGCATATTTTCGAGTTCGGCAACTTCCCTAACTCTGGCCCGCTGAGAATTTCGCGATGAAATCAACTCCTCTGTCTGCAGGAGAAGACCGGTCAAAAAAGAAGAACTGACCCGGACGGTATCGCCCATACCGCCAAGAGTCGACAAATTTTCATGTCTATCCGTCTCTGCGGCAGCAGGTTTATGTGAACAGTCAGCTGCATCATCCCCGGACGCAATGACCTCAACGGCGGCTCCCCCACCTGCGGCATCATTTCCGCCGGCCTCAATTTGCTGTGGTGAATCTACCAGCTCTTTCATACGGGATAAAGCCAGCATAACCGGTGCCGCTGCTGTCGCCCCTGCGGAATCATTTTCTTCTCGCAGAAGGCCATCCAGAAGATCAAGCCAGCCAAGCATCAGGGAACAGGTTGAAGAAGAAGGAACCAGCTCCATTTTCTTAAGTACGAAAAAAAACGACTCAAATGTCTGGCAGAATTCCTCCACCGCACTGAGCCCTACTGCTCTTGCCGCTCCTTTGAGGCTGTGCAGTTCGCGGTAGGAAGATTCGACAACCATGGCCAGTTCTTCCTTGCCACAACCTTTTTCAAGCCGCATAAAATCAGCGGAAAGGACCTGCATCCTGTCGACACTTTCCCCCCTGAATGCTTTAAGCAGTCTCTGCTTAAGATCACCACCGATCATGGACATACCCAACTCCCAGGATTATCCTTTAAACAGCCCTAGATATCACTGCCTACAAATTCATTCACAATCAACGATTCATCCTGCAGAAAAGCCTCTCCGTCCAAAACGATCTTCCTATCGTCAGTAACACCAAGGCTGTATTCGGAAATCCGGCCATCACCTTTGGGTAAGGCTTTAAGCTCCCCTTCCGGTATCCGGCTGACTCCAAGGATTTCATCAACGGCAATACAAAATTCAGATTCCCCGCCGGAAAGCATGACTACACCCGGATTTTCAAACTCCAATCCTTCACGGATTCCTAAAAACTTACACATATCAATGACCGCCCAGAGATGCCCACGCACACTGAGCACTCCAAGGTGAAAATCAGGGGTGCAGGGAACGGCTACGATATCTTCAGGAATCATAACCTCTTTGACAATGGAAGTTTCCAGACCGTAGACATCCGGTCCCAGACGAAAAAAAACATAGTCGCTCCCTCCGGCAACATTCTCAGATGCAGAATTCTCCAAAGAAGTCTGCAATGCCATTTTTTTCGCCCTTTTGCGGAGCAACTCCCTGTCACTTTCTTTTTTTAAATAATCCAATGTGCTGCTTTCCATGATTCCACCTTTGAATGAATCCTGCTAAACCGTATGATCCTTGACCAGCCGCACCATTTCCATCAAGCGTCCGGCTGTAATGTTGTCGGAAAAAGGAACAGTTTCATCGTGTTCAACTTTCTCCAATTCCTGCAAGGCAATTCTAAAATGCCGAAGGGCTGCATTTTTATCCTTGTTTTCAAGATAAACATTTCCAAGCAGCACATGCCCCATTATAAAACCGCTGTCCAAGAAGACTGCATTTCTCATTTCAGCTACAGCACGATCCCGATCACCCTGCTGCAGGCATATCTGACCAAGCAGAAAATGAGCTTGGGGAGCAATACGGTCCAACTCAATTGCTCTTTCGCACCACCGGGCGGCTTCATCCGCAAAACCGGAATCGGCCTTCACCCCGGCTATTTCGAGTAGCGCAGCAGCACGAATGTCCTGCGCATGTTCCTGACCGATAATTCTATCATAACAGGCCAAGGCCCCGGCAAAATCACCTTGCAAACGCAGATTCTGCCCCTGTTCCAAAAGCCTGGCTCCGTCAACATCTTCACCCGCAACCGGACAGTTCTCCTCCGCTTGTTCAACAGGAGTATCTTCAGGCTCATGGATGGGAATATCTATTTCAGCAAATGTACCGACTTCTTCCTGCGACTGCTCACCGAAACAGAGCCCGGGAAAAGCAAAATGAAAATCATGATCGCCATGACAGGGGCTTTGGTCTGTAAAATCAATACGGAAAGGCTTGTACTGCTCATTCTTCCTAAAAAAAAGAGCACCGTCTAGATTTACAGGTTCGAATTTTCCATGGCTCGTTAACAAGGCAGACTCACTTGGCGTGGCAATAAGCCACCCTCCGGGAGTCAGGCAATTCCATATTTTATCAAGTACATTATTAACTCCACTTGGAGAAAAATACATAAGTACGTTGCGGCAAAGAACCACATCCATATCCATGAGCGAAGTCGGGACAGCCGAATCCATAAGATTCAAACGCGACAGATTGACCATTTTTTTAATTGAAGAATCAATGAGATAGGAATTCGCGCCGACCTTCCTGAAAAATATATCCCTGAACCCAGTATCCGCCGAACGGAAAGACCATCTTCGATAACATCCTTCCTGCGCCTTGATCAAAGCGTGGCTGTCAATATCGGTTCCGTAAATGTCCGCCTTCAATCCGGACCGGCGGCAGATCATGGCAATGGTATAAGGTTCCTCCCCGGTGGAACAGGCCGTAGACCATATCCTGATTGCCCCATTGATACCGCTCCCCGTTCCGCTAAGCTTACGCAGGATCTCATGCTCAAGTACGTTTAGCGCCTTGCTGTCTCGAAAAAAGAAGGTCTCGCCTATGGTAAGGCGGTTAATAAATTGTTCAAGATCCTTATCCCCGACTGATCTGGAAAGGATATGGTCAAGACAGTCCGAAGCAGTTACGGTATTGGCCGGAGACTCTTCCCTGTGAAAAAGGATTACAGCGGTACGCAGGTCCTTCCACCTATTCGGGGCAAAATCCAACCCGAACCTATGGCGAACCATATCCGCAAGTTTGCAGATCCTGTCTTCAGTCAAGGAATTAATCATCTGATGCGGACTCCTCTGCCATGGCCGCAATAGCTTCAGCTAAGTCCCGTTCCTGATCAGGATCAAGCAGCGCCCCAATCTCCTGCACCAGAATTACATCCGCGCCCAGCCCGGCAAAGGATTTCAGAAAAGAAACTCCGGGCCAGATTTCATCCGCACTTCTCACTGTACCTGGATTAATTTCCAGCACATCGCTGATCCGATCCGCAAGCAAAGCCATGCGCCGCCCATGGGCAAAACTGAAAATAAGTCTGTCGCTGGGAATTACATCACGTTCTTCAGTACCGATCCTGCCCCGCAAGCCCAGCACTGGAACAACATCACCCCCATAATTAACCACGCCGAGAACCGGCTCAGGAGAATCGGGAACCGGGGTAAGCATAACGGCCCGTTCAACCCGGTCTACATCTACAGAAGGCAGGGCGAATTTTACCGTATCAACCTCGAAAACAATGTAATCATCAGTCTTCATAGACCATCACTTTCCGGCCTGACCGGACTTTTCCATAAGCGCATTATATTTTTTCATAACCTTCACCGCATAAGCCCTTGCCCGGCCCGGCAGGTTATTCGGCGATCCGGTATGATAGGCTCCGATCGCACGCCAGTTGTAACCGTAACGGTCAAGGCAGTAACGTAAAATCCAAGCCCCGAGACGTAGGTTTTCCTCCGGTTCAAGAGCTTCTGCAGGACTGAGCTTGAATTTCCGTATCCAGTAGGAATTAACCTGCATCAACCCCACGTCATAACTCCTGCCCTGATATTTTTCGATTATGGCAAGAGCCTCTTCACGGGTTTCAGGATACACACTTCTGCCCTCAATATTCAAGGCCCATGGATTGTAGCCGCTTTCGTGATCAGCAATGGCATTCAAAATTTCCGGATGCAGGGAAAATTCTTCAGCCACCTGCCCGAAGAGAGGCGGCACCGGGACCCTCTCCCGCTCGGCAACTTTCATACGCTGCTGCACTTCATGACGCTGAACAGGAGAATACTCACGTTCCGCATCAAAAGGAATTATTGTCCTAAATAATATGGCTCCGCAAAGGATTAAATAAAGGGCTACAATAAATCTGGACATTAACTATCAGCATCCCAGAAAGCAGTTCAAACATCAGCCAACTTCACAGATTAATACGGCAAAGTCTGAAAAAAACACCAGACGCCGGAGGCACCATACTTAAAATCTGGATCTTACCTGCTCGGCTTCCTCAAATTTTTCCTGTACTTCAAGGGCCTTTGCCAGAGTTTCCCAGAACTGCTCCTTTGAAGGTTTGAGCGCCGCACTCTGACGGGCCAACACTTCAGCAACCTGCGGATCCTCGCCTTTTTTGAGATAAATGCGGGCCAGCATATTCATAGCCGAGGCATCGTTGTGATTGACGTTCAAGGCCTGATGCAGATATTCGCGGGCCTTGTCCATGTCGCCGCGAGCGTAAGACAGGCGGGCCAGATGACGCATGGTCAAGGCATCTCCGCCTTTGAGGCCGGCGGCCTTGAGATAATACTGCTCGGCCTCGTCCAATCCCCTGTCCTGCTCGGCAAGAACTCCCAGCCTTACAAGGGAAAACACGTTCTCCGGCTCCAGCTCAAGACACTTTTCATAAGCTTCGCGGGCCTTGTCCATGCTGCCTAACATCTGACAGGTCCAGCCCAGATTATACAAGGCCATAATATTTTTGGGCGTAATATCGAGAACTTCTTCAAACTGCTTACGAGCCTGCTCCGGTTTTCCCACCTGCGCGTAGCAGATACCAAGGGAATTACGGGCAAGTATGTTGTCGGAATCTGCCAGCAGAGCCAGCCGGAACTCCTCGATTGCCCCATAAATATCACCATCCACGTAAAGACGGTCAGCGGAAATATTCAACGAAACGGAATCGAACTGAGCCACCATGGGCTTCTCAAGCATTAGCGAATGGTCCAGCCCTTTACGGCAATTCTCAAGAATTTCACTGCGCCTGTAATTGAGGAAAGGAAAGGAAGCTACTCCGGCTGCAAGTTCAATTTCAAAATCATCCACACACTCGCGCACCAGACGCAGCACATTTTCCATTACCGCGTCAGCTTCACCGTGCGGGAAAAAATAAATCAGGCTGTTCAGGCTGTATCGTCCGCCCATGCATGATTCGGCAAAAAAAGTTTCAGCCCGTGAAGCCACTTTCTGCACCTGTGCATCGGTCAGCTTCTGAAAATTACCCCCCTGCTCCGCAGGATTTGTTGCCAGGCGCAAAACAGCTACGGAAAATTTATCCAGATTCTGACGCATGCGGCTATAGCGGCCAATGAACTCCTTGTAGCTGAACAAGCCGGTGATCATATCGCGCTGCGGGGAAGAGTTTGCTTCCGGTCCTGCCTGGGCATCAAAAAAGCTGTCTTTTTCATTGAGCAGAGTCAGTCTGTCGCCCTCTGTCACGGGCCATGCCGGGTCGCTCAGATGCAAAATCTCCGCAAAAGCGATTTCCTCCTGCACCTCTATAATGACAACCTCGGCCTTATACATCGTGGGGTAGGTTCCGGAAATACGTTCATCCTCGGTCAGACGGGCCTGCGTACCGGATTGGTAATCCGGAGACCAAACCAGGAAACGCGCCCCCTCACGGGCATCCACACTCTGCCCGATGGACAAAGCAAGACGCTGCAAAGGCAAAACTTCCAGAACCTTGGCACCCTTCTGCAAAATATCGGAATAGGCAAAAACACAATTACGCCCGAAATCTTTGGCAGTTGCCACAGCCTTATGGGCTTTACGCATGAGAATGCGGGCCTGTTCGTCTGCGGAACGCTTGAAATGAGGACCGGAAAGGGACTGCGGATAGTTGGCGTATCCTGCACTTACGCTTATTTTAATTACGTCCCCGGTCACAGGATCTTTAACAGGAAAACTCTCCACCAGTGCACGCAACTCCTCAGCAAGCTTAGCGCAGGCTTTGGGCCGTCCGTCCGGGATCAGAAAAGCAAACTTGTCATCAAATATGCGTGCACAGATCACAGACTCGGTAACAACCTCATTAATACGGGAGGCAAGATCAGCTATAATTGTGTCGCCCAGCCCGTAACCATAACGGTCATTGATGCGCTGAAAATAATCCATATCAAGAACAACTACGCCGACAGAGCCACTGAAAGTAGGTATTCCGGGATCCTTGCACCCACCTGTAGTGGGCATCATGCAATTCTGAATCAGGTCCAATTCCTTATTCAGTTTGGACATGAAATAATCACGGGTCGCCAAACCGGTAAGCCTGTCGGTTATTGACCCTTTATAAAGAAGTATCTTTTCCAGTGAACAGGAAGCCAAGGCTTCAAGATAAGGAGGCAAAGCCTCCGGGGCTTCCAGCTCCACCCCGCGTGCAATAAAATAACAAAGATCACGTCCACGCAAACGCAAAGGAAGCATGAGTTGAGCTTCCTCGGCACTGTAGCGGGCCTCAAGTTTGGCCCGGAACTGCCCTTTGGCAGGCTTTGGAAAATAAAGACTATAAGATTCAAAAGGCAGAAATTCCTGAATGAGGTCCTTGAGTGTGTGCTCGTAGAGGATCAAATCCTGTGGGGAAAGACTTATTCCGGCGGTGAAGAGATTATCCTTGTTCATAGGCAGGGACATAACCCGCATGGAGATTCAAGACAAGCAGGGAGATGGTACAGCGGGCAGATTACTTTATTAAATGGCAATTCCGCACCTTATTAAAAAATCTACAATTTTGTAAGACATACTAATAACTTTTAACATAATAACTCAAATTCAAATCATTTGGCATTATATTATTATACGAAAACCATTTTTTTATTAACCAGCTCCACTCCGGAGCATTTCAGCTAAATCTACTAAGCTCAATGGTTAACTACACTTTTGAATCTTTTCGAATGACACCAATCTACATTTTTGCACGCTAATTGCAAAAACCCAATAATTATTTGCAGTTTGGTGAGCCGCAAACACACATATTTGTAATTTCACCCTACACTACTTTACAAACGAGAGCTCAATGGACCCTACACTGATAGAAAAACACTCAAGACAGCTGCTAAAGGTTATGCCTGCCACATCCAACTGTATGTCAAGGCTGACACGACTTGACCGGCAGTGGACCATGGCCACCATGACCGGGAAAATTAATTGCAGCAGAATTGCGCAGACACTGATCGATTTTATAATTAAAACTCAGGAGAATTTTTCAGGCCTCAAGCAGAATCTGATTGAAATCCTGATCAAGGAAAACACGAATAAAGTAGTTCAGGAAATCTCCGCAGTCGCGCAGGTCGTCATCGACATTCTTAAAAGAAACCTCTTTGAAAGAACTGCAGATGTCGGATTCCTCGCCACAGATGATGACCTGGTCCGCTTTTTATCCAATCCGGAAAGAACCAGCCATGACACATCTATCATCGAAGACAGGCTTCGTGAATATAGGGATAAATACACGGTATATAATGAAATTGTGATTCTGGATACAGCAGGACGTGTATGCGCCCACCTTGACCAGAACAATAGAATTTCGGCATCCAGAGACCCTCTGATATCTAAAACTTTTAAAGCCAAGGATTACGTAGAAACATACAGAGCCAGTGATCTGGCCCCGGATGCAGGTGAAATCCTGATATACTCGCAGGCAATCAAGTCCCCTGACACAGGGGAAAACCTCGGCATCTTGTGTCTTATTTTTGATTTTGCCGGAGAAATGGCCGGGGTATTTGAAAATTTAAGTGACTTTTCAAATGACACAATTCTCATTGTTCTTGATGAACGCGGAAACGCAATTGCATCCAGTGATACCGGTACAATTCCCACAGGGAAAAGACTGGACATGAATCTGGATGAAGACTTTCAGATTATCAGCATCAATGAGACACCGTATCTTTCTAAAACAGTCAAGACTAAAGGATATCAAGGTTTTTTCGGACTCCCATGGTATGGTCATGTCCTAAAAAAAATGGAAACGGCTTTCAGCGGCAGCAATGATAAGTCATTTGACGCAGAGGCAATCCGTGGCAAAGCCCACTTTTCAGGAAGATTGACCCAAGTGGAAGAATCCTCGGAAAACGTTCTCTCAGACCTTGAACTCGTAGTTCAGAACGGCGAAATAATGGCTGCCAAAAAATGCATTGAACCCAATCCTGTCGAGCAGATGGAAGGCCGAGCCCTGCCGCATATCCTAAACGAAATCAAAAAAATCGGTGATCAGGTTCAGAGTGTTTTCCAGCACTCCACCGACGAACTTCTGCAGCTTGTGACTGCATCAAGACTGCATGACACTCAATTTCTTGCCCGGCTTGCCATTGATATAATGGACCGCAACCTCTATGAGCGCGCAAACGACTGCCGTTGGTGGGCATTGACCTCAGACTTCAAAACCATTCTCGCAAAACCGACCATAGAGGACGCAGACCGGGACCGGATGTGTAAAATTCTGGGCTACATCAACAGTCTTTACACGGTTTACACCAACCTGTTCATTTATGACCGCTCTGGAAAAATCCTAGCGTGCTCCAATCCCAGTGAATACAACAAGGAAGGCCGTATACTGAATGCAGGGTATGTATCCGAAGCACTGCGGATAACCGACTCACAGCTCTACTGCGTTTCCGATTTCATCAAAACCGATCTCTACGCCACAGACGGGCAAAACCGGTATACTTATATATACAATGCATCCATTACCGACCATGAAGATTCGTCCCGTGTACTAGGCGGCATCGGTATCGTCTTCGACTCAGAACCGGAATTCAAAGCTATGCTGGGAGATGTACTTCCTCAAGACGGGCAGGGCAGAATCATTGAAGGGGCGGAAGGCATGTTCGTGGAACCAGGCGGCAAACTGATTTCCGCCACCAACCCTGAACGAAAACCGGGTGAAAACATAACCATTGACCCGGATTTCACTCAACTGAAAAACGGGGAATCCGCAGTTAAACTGGTAGAGGAGGACGGATCGCTCTATGCAGTCGGTTGTGCCCATTCCGCCGGGTATCGCGAATATAAGCGGGACGGAAGCTATAAAAATGATGTGCTTTGCATGGTTCGGGTGCGGATTTAATCCGCATCCGCATCAATAAATGGACTTCACCTCTTCCAGAACAAAAGTACTTCGGGTAGCGTTAACTCCTTTAGTATCAGCGAACTCCTTCATAACCACGGATGAGTAGTGCTGCATGTCGTGGGCAACAATCTCAACCATCAAATCAACATCCCCGGAAACAGCAAAGACGCTGACGACTCCTTCAATCCGAGCCAATTCCTCAGCAAGCTCTTTCCAGCCCACACTTGCATCACGAAATACTCCGCAATACGCGCGGACAGAATAACCAAGCTTCATGCGGTCTGTCAGTGCGCGATAGCCGACGATAACCCCATCTCTTTCCAAGCGCGAAATCCTTCGCGAACAGCTTGAATGAGTAAGGTTTACCAATTCGGCTACCTCTTTATTTGAAATCCTTCCGTTATCCTGAAGCGCGGCAACTATCTGCCGGTCAACATCATCAAGCTTTATCATGTGCAAACTCTTTGCAGTTTAATGTCTAAAAGCACTCATTATTTCAAACTAAAAGCATATATTGAAACTTATATGCACATTTTTTGAAAAAATAAAGCTTTCGTGAAAAATATTTGCACAAAAAGACCAAAAAGCAGTAAACAATAAACAGCGTGTCCGCAATTACCCTGACGGTCACCAGATAAGGAGTAACCCATGAGTTTTGCTTTAAAAAACAGCAGGCTGGCCACAGCTATTAAAACATACTTTGAAGCGATTTACTGCATACAGGCCAGACTGCACATGCCTAGGTCTTATACAATTAAGAAAGATTTACCACTCAATAAATAAGAACTCCAACACCCTCCAGAACTTCCACATCGACCTTCCCCGGCGATTAGGTTCTGAAATAAAAGCCGCGCAGCAGAATAGGCACACAAGACGCATTATTACCCCTTTTGCAAATAAGTTCTGCTGCGCGGCTTTCTCAAACCAACCTTCCCGTCAACAACCAAATTCACTCCAATAGAACTAAAGCGCGCCCACAGCCCACCATGCTATAGACAGCAGGCAGCGATCAGCGTAAACGGATTTTCTAATCTTCCATACATTGAATTAAGCCTCACACTACCAAAAACCAAACTATCAGGGTTTGAAAAAATGGAAACAATCAATAATCCGCAGGAACTTCAGAATCTTTGCCTCATGCTTCGCAACGACGGCAAAAAAATCGGTCTTGTACCTACCATGGGATATTTTCATGAAGGACACTTGAGCCTTATGGATGCAGCACGAAAGCAATGCGACGTACTCATCGTCAGCCTTTTTGTGAACCCAACCCAGTTCGGAGAAAACGAAGACCTAGATGCCTACCCTCATGATCTGGAGCGGGACTCCAGACTTGCCGAAGAACACGGAGTGGATATCCTCTTCACCCCGGCACGTGATGATATGTATTTCGAAGACCACTGCACATGGGTAGAAGTTCCCGACCTTGCCGCCAACCTCTGCGGCAAATCACGGCCTGTTCATTTTCGAGGCGTGGCAACAGTAGTGACCAAGTTGTTTATGACCGCCCAACCACATATTGCCGTATTCGGACAGAAAGATTGGCAGCAGTTGGCGCTCATCAAAAGAATGGTCCGCGATCTGAATATTCCTGTGAACGTGCAGGGGCATGAGATTGTACGAGAAGAATCCGGGCTGGCCATGAGTTCCCGCAACGTTTACCTGACTGCCGAAGAAAAATCAGTGGCCCCCAACCTTCAAAAAGGATTGAAAAAAATGCGGGATCAGGTGGCTGGCGGTGAAACAGACCCGGCAAAGCTGAAAGCAGACCTTGCTGATTTTTATGCGGAAAGCATTCCCGGCTGTAGCGTTGACTATATCGAAATTGTAGACCCGGAAAATATCAATATCCTTAAAAAAGTTGATGAAAGTGCGCTTTGTGCGGTGGCAGTGCAGGTTGGAAAGGCAAGATTGATAGACAACCTGCTCATAAAAGTGTAAGGTGTCTTCATTCTTATATGCAAGTTTAGTTATATAGTAATTTTGAACTATATATTTCGGGGAGTTACCGAAAAACGGTTTCGAATAACATTTACCCCGCCAATTAATTCCAGGAGGAACTTTTAAATGATCAGCAGCAAAGGCAAGTACTTTTTTACCTCTGAATCAGTAACCGAAGGTCACCCCGATAAAGTGGCCGACCAGATTTCCGACGCAATTCTCGACTGCCTGCTTGAGCAGGACCCCAACTCCCGCGTCGCTTGTGAAACTCTGGTAACCACCGGAATGGCATTCATCGCAGGTGAAATCTCCACCGCAGGATACGCCGACTTCCCCGCTATTGTTCGCGATACCATCCGCGAAATCGGCTATGTACATTCCGACATGGGATTCGACGCTGACACTTGTGCTGTTATTTCTTCTATCGACAAACAGTCCGTTGACATCGCTCAGGGCGTTGACCGCAACACTCCTGAAAGCCAGGGTGCCGGTGACCAGGGCATGATGTTCGGTTTTGCCTGCAAAGAAACCGATACCCTCATGCCTGCCCCCATCTACTGGTCCCACAAGCTTTCCAAAAAGCTGACCGAAGTGCGTAAAGACAAGACTATTTCCTATCTTCGTCCTGACGGAAAAACAGAAGTCTCCTTCGAATACTTCAACGGCAGACCTGTCCGCATCGCTGACGTCGTTATCGCTGCCCAGCACGATGACGGCATTGAGCAGGAACAGATTTACGAAGATATTAAACGTGAAGTTGTTCTGGCTACCCTGCCCGCAGACATGGTTGATGATGCTACTAAAATCTACATCAACACCACTGGCCGCTTCGTAATCGGCGGTCCCATGGGTGACTGCGGCCTGACCGGTCGTAAAATCATCAACGACACCTACGGCGGCATGGGCAACCACGGCGGCGGTGCTTTCTCCGGTAAGGACCCGTCCAAAGTTGACCGTTCCGGCGCATACATGGCCCGTTACATCGCCAAGAACATCGTAGCTGCTGGCCTTGCCGAGCGTGCGGAAGTTCAGGTTGCATACGCAATCGGTGTTGCAGAGCCCGTATCTGTTCTGGCTACCTCCCACGGTACCGGCGAAGTCTCCGATGAAACCCTGACTGAAGCAGTCAAGGAAGTATTTGACCTGCGCCCCTACTACATCTCCGAGCGTCTGGACCTTCGTCGTCCCATTTACAAGCCCTCCGCTTGTTACGGACACTTCGGTCGCAACAATCCCAACTTCACATGGGAAAAAACCGACGCTGTAGATGACCTCAGAACTGCCTGCAAAATCTAAGCAGAACAGAATCACACTGACTTAAAAATACCCGGAAGTTTCGGCTTCCGGGTATTTTTTTACACTTGAGACAAAACGCTTTAGCGGGTAAAGAAACTGCTTGCATAAACCAGAACGCAAGCTAGGAGATTTAAGATATGAGCGCTTTTGAAATTGTCGAAGCAAAACCGACCCCGGATTTTAATATTTTTTATTTTGCGGAACTGAACGGTTCCACCCGTATTGAGCATTCGCTTATGGAAAGCCTTGAAAAGTACTGGAACAAATGGCTGCCCCATCTTAAAGCTTACACCCTGAAGCAACCCGAAGGCGCTAAAGGAACTGACTTCCTGCTGCTCTACCTCGAAAAAGAAGTTGAAGATGCAGTAGAAGACATCTGGCAGGAAACCCCCACTGAAGGCCTTGCTCATCACAACCTCGCCATTACCCTTGTTATGTCTGCAGCACAGTCATTGATACCGCAGTTGGAAGAAGGCAAGTGCGCACCGCTGCCCAAGCCGGGTGAAGAAGTGCTCAAGGCTTTCGAAGCCCTCGGGCTCACATGGAATCAGGAAGGCACTGTAAACCGCCAGTACGCAGTATTTACCCCGTTCCCCTACTCCGGCGGCTGCGAAGTCTGTTATCTGGAAGACACCTGTCCCAAGAGCCAGACACGTAAGCAGTAGTTTTTAGGCACAAAATTCAAAGCCCGCCGGACTATCTGATCTGGCGGGCTTTTTGTTTTCCAAAAGGAAAACCATACTGAAATGCTAGCGATATTTTTCATAAATTTTATTAATGGTACCATCTGCAATTAATTTTTTAAGCGCTCTATCAAACCTCGGGACAGCTTTCTTTTTACTTGGATGAAACCGAATCATCATTTTCACAGAATTACATGGTTCACTGGCAATAAGCTGCCCCTCAGCATCACGTTCCTTGACTGCGTATATAGCAAAATCTTTGTTCATAATAGCCTGGTGCAACCTCCCGGCAAGCAGCATCTGGACAAGCTTATTCTCATTTTTTACCGCATAAGCTGTTAACATACCTTTTTCAAAATAAGGACCATAGACAGGATAAGTGTATCCGTAAACCGTCCCTATGGTTTCACCCAGCAAGTCATCAGGCATGTTTACCATCTGGTAGTACTTGGAATTATATAAGATTATCTGCTCAGAAACTGCGAAAGGGATACTGTAAACACCGGGAACCTTGGCATGTTTCCTCCAAACAGGATTAGCCATTGGTTCTATATCAACCTGTCCGGAATCAAATTTATATAATCCCCGCTTATACGGAACATCTACAAATTCAAAATTATCGCCGGTTTCCTTTGTTAACGCCGTAAAAAGATCACGTACAATACCACTTTGAGGACTATCTGAATTAAAATAATAAGGAGGAAAAGACTCACAATAACGCATAACACGAAAAGTCTCAGCCCTGATTTTTCCTGTCAGAAAAGGACTAAAAACAAAAAAGGCTATCCCCAAAAAAATAGCAAAACGTTTCATGCCTTACTCCCCGAAAGCAGCATTCAACAAAACCATCCCCACCTAATACTTCCTACATAATACTTTCTATATTATTACACAACGCATAAAATAAAAGCCGTGACACATTCCGTGTCACGACTCTACTTCTTCATAATCTGCCAACAGAAATATTCGCTGCCCACCCTCACTCGACAAATGCAACACTCTTTAATAGCGTCCTCTCACCGAAAAACTGCTCCAGCCTCTCTCGCTCTGCCCCATGGATGCGAATTTCGGACAAACCGATTTCCTCTTTGACTCCGCCGTATATTTTAAGAGCCTGATCAATAAAGCCTGATTCCACAAAACAGACATTCATAGAGTAGGAACGCTCATTCCACTTCATTCGTATTTTGATGATCGGATTGCGGGTCTCATGATCTATAACAAGATTACCGGTCCGTACGAGGGTATCGCGGACATTTTTGGGCAACATGACTGCAAAACGGCTTAAATTTTCAGAAAATGCAGGCTCAAAAGCTACGTAATAATAGGGGTCCACCTTGAGCGCGATGGATTTGCCCGGAATATTCAGAATAAATGGATTTTCGGCAAAGGCTTTCCCAAGCCCCTCCTGAAGGCGATCGACTCGAACTTTATAATCTTGTAAGGACATTGGTATAATCCCCCTTTAAATGAGTTATTATACCAAGTTTGAATGCATATCAAACAGATTGATCTTTACTTCAAATCATCCTTCATGTGCCTAAAAGTATCCTCGTCAATTTCACCTGCTGCATATCTCTTCTTCAAAACATCCTGTGCAGAAGGAGCAGAGGGTCCGCCGTCCGGCCTGCGAAACATACGCACAGTAAAATATACTATCAACCCGATCACCACCAACTGCAAAATACCGCCAAAATGAAAAGGCATCCAGCCACTCATTCCGTAACCGGCACCATGACCGAAGCCAAGACCACCACACCAATTGCTCATAGCACTGATAAATTCCATGGTTTACCTCCTATTTGATTTAACTAAACCAAAGCATATAGTGTGCCACAAAACATAATCAAGAATATTAGTATGCTGAAGAATTACAGCACTTTTATGTGCAGTTTATTTCACAATTTTCAGACAAAAAACTTCACAATTCCTGTTAGTATACATAAGATTACACATCATAGAACATACTCAAACAGACCAATACCAACAGACATACAAGAACTTACAAATAAGTCACAATCAATGCTCTGCACAAGTTGCATATGCCTCAAACAGCAGGCTCGATTTTAAACTCCGGATATGGCATATTATAGGCAAATCACATATCCCTAGACTGAAAAAATCTGCAAAAAGACCCTATGCATGACTACAAAAACTTGAAGGGACAACCATGAAAAAAATCATACTGTTTCTGCTTGCAGCAATACTTGCAACCACCCACGCACTGGCCGACACCAAGGTTGCCCTTGTAATCGGAAACTCAGCCTACCCAACATCACCTTTGACCAATCCGGTCAATGATGCCACGGACATGAGCGCAGCCCTTCAGGAACTGGGTTTCACAACAACCCTGCTGACCGATGCTACCCAACGGGAAATGGACACAGCCATCAAAAAATTCGGGCAGCAACTCTTCAATGCCGAGACAGGACTCTTCTACTTTGCCGGACATGGCATGCAAATAAACGGACAAAATTATCTCATTCCGGTAGATGCCAATGTAGCCAGTGAAAGTGATGTGAAATACGAATCCGTGAATGCCGGACGGGTGCTGGATAAAATGAACGAAGCCGGGAACAAGGTAAATATAGTGCTGCTTGATGCCTGCCGGGACAATCCTTTTGCACGCTCTTTCAGGTCCGGCAGAAAAGGGCTGGCCCGCATGGACGCTCCTCCCGGTTCCATCATCGGATACGCTACGGCTCCCGGCCAGACCGCCTCAGACGGAATCGGACGAAACGGGGTCTACACAAAAGCTCTGCTGAATAACATCGCCAAACCTGGAGCGGACATAAACCAGATGTTCATGGCCGCACGCATCGAAGTAGCCAAGCTGACTGGCAATAAACAGATTCCCTGGGAATCCAGCTCGCTGATGGACTATTTCTATTTCAACAGCAAAGGGAATAATCTGAAAGCACAAGCTAAGACACTCGCTCCGGTTCAGACTGCAAGCCTGCCGCCGGCGGCAAAAACACGGGCCAAGACAACCGATCTTAGAAATATTTCATTTCCCTACACAGACAGATTCAACAACTTTGACCATGTCATGTGGGATGAAAAAGGGGAAAATGTTAATTTGAACTTCGGCCCGGAGGGTTTGATTCTGAAGACTCCCAGAGGGGAAGAAAGTACGGGAGGGATAAAAAGTAATTTCAATTTCAGAGGCGATTTCGACATTGAAGTCGGAATCAAATTCCTGTTCGCCCCCTCACCAAAAATGATGCAAAGCTGTGTGATAAAGTTGAGCAAAGGAAAACAGCACTCACTGGTCTTTTTAATTCAGAAGGCCTACCGAAAACCGTTCATAAGAATCGGTGAGAAAAAACGATCTGAAAAACGTAAGATTTACAACACAAGGGCGAGTAGACAAGGATTTGAAGGTGCTCTGCGCATCACCCGTCTGGATGATGAAATAACATTCAGCCTCAAGCCGGCAGGAGCAGCAGACTGGAAAGAACTGGCCACCACTCCGGCGGCTTCTGAAGAACTTGATTTGAGCTTTATCCTCGACAACTACGACTGGGTAAAGAAAAATACCCAGTTCCCGTTGCAGGCTGAAATCAAATACCTGACCATCCATTCCGCCGCAAAACTTGTCGAAAAATAGGGACTCCGGCGACCAAGAAAGCTCAGCCTGTTCGGAATCCCTATGAGTTAGGCCGACTAATCATTAAAAGCCTGCTTCATAAGATGCTTGCCCAGACCACCTAAATCTTTGGGTGTGTAGCCGAAAACATCCTGCCAGTTTTCGGTTGATTCCATGCAGAAGTAGAGTTGCCTGCCCATACCGTGCTTGCGCAGTCGGTCAACAATGAACTTGAACTGACGCAGACGCAAGGGCCGCAGCAGACGCATCTTGTTGTCATTTCCGGTAATAAATTCATCATAGATGTAAGTAGTTTCCGGAAAATTCTGTTCAATTATCGACTTGAGATGAGGCATATGCCTGAATGAACCGAGACTGAAATAAGCGATCTGCTCCGGCTTCACGTAATCGAAAATCATGTCGATAATTTCAGCATACCCTTCTCGCCAGCCGTCAAAACGGATGATGGGATCGAAATGCAGACAAACCCGGAACCCGGCTTCAGCGCAAGTACGGGCAGCTTCAAGGCGTTCTATAAGAGTAGAAACCCCGAACTCCTCATGCTCGTTGACAAACGGGGCATTGAGCGACCAAGCCGGGAGCAGACGATCAGTGCGCTTAACTACATCCATCCATGAGAGATCAATGATCTTGGATTTCAGCTCAAGACAGACATTGGGATAATCACCGAGGAACTCCACCAGATCACGGCTGTACCCGGTAACAGCTTCAAGGGCGAGGGAATCTGTGAATTCTCCGGTCCCCACACGGTACCGGGTGGAACTATCCGCAGAGAAAGCCTTGCCCAACTCATCGAACAAATCATTCTGGTTGGCCCAGACCTTGAGTACGTTATCCTGAAAGTAAGCCTGCAAAATACAGTAAGAGCAGGCCATAGGGCAGCCCTCGCCGATGTGGATGATCCGGTATCCGCAACAATGATAGTAGCGGGTTCCGGGGCAGAAGCGCAGGAACTTGCCCTTGTACTCCTTTAAGTACAAAGACTGCTTTCCACCCAATTCCCCGTGAGGGAAATTATCCGGGTCCACAACCTCCACCGGGAGGCCGGGCATACGCGAAAGAACCCGCTCGGTAAGAGGAACCTTCTGCATGCTGCGATCAATATATATTTTTTCAATTCCCTTCAGATGATCGGGAAGTACATTTTTTTTACTCATTTTTAATCCGCTGATCTAAATACACGAAGCGGCGAAGCCATACTAAAAAAGTTTGGGATCCTTAAACCCTTACCAAAGGGTTTAAGCCGCCGGAGGCAAAATCTTTACATCAAAAGCGCGACAGCGCATCAAATTAATCCTACTTATCCCGTCCAAGCTCAAACAACTCTTCCCAGCCGCTGAACTTAGCAATCGACTCAAGATCGTCTATGGCTTTCCGCATCATCTCACGACTCTTGAAGCGGGTCTGGATCATGACTTCCCCGGTCTCGAAGCTGCCCACAGGCTCTACCCGCCACCTAGTCCCGGCACATACTTCTGAAACAATCTTGTTATGAACCTTCTCAAGTTCGCTCAAAGTTGGATAGCGCAACTCTTTTGCCGCCTTGCAAAAACGTGCCACCGCATCCTTAGGAGATTCGCTCTCTGATGCGGGTTCAAATGCAGGTGCGGAAATAAGTTCGTTGATCGATTTATTCTCACGCCGGGAGGTCTCATATAGCCAGGTCAGGAAATTCACGGCATTGGAGCGGGACCAGCTCAGCTTTTCAAAAAAACGGACCAGTGCGGCTCGGTCACTATCATCCAGCTTAATCAACACAGAAACTGCAGCCAGCGGAATATGCCCAAGCCTGAGCAATTCATCATATTCAGGATCAAGTTCCATCCAGTCCAACCAGAATTTCATATCCCGAGATTTAGGCTTGATGGAAAGCAACGGCCCGACAGTTTTGCTCAGTTCGGCTGCATCCATTCTGGTGCAAAAAAAGCGCATAGTCGCCAGTTTAAGAGAATCGTCTAACGTACGGGTGCAATTTTCTTCAAGATGTAACACCGCTTTTTGAGTGTCATCAACAGCATCAATAAAACGGACCAAAACATTTAACCCAAGTTTCGAAGCTGCAGAAACCCTTGCCCTGCCTGCGATAAGGATATTTTTACCCGATTCTTCCACTGCAAGCACAGGAACAAGCTGACCGTGCTTTTTCAGCGATGGAATGAGTTTTTCAGCCGGCGTTTCGGGGTGCAACAGCCATGATCCGGAGCAGTCTAAATCTGCCGGAGTGAGACTGCAAACACTGGAATTATTCAATTTATTTTACCTCCGATAAACGGAACAAAATCGTTCTTATTTTATATTTATGCACGAAATTTTATTAATTATCTACGCTTGACATGTTAGCGTGGCTGTACCTATAGGGATTATTAGGAAGAATTATAAGTTGCACCTTTAGACCTGTACAAGCCGGGTCGATCGGTCCCGGCTGTAAACATTCAGAGAAACGGAGTTGTTGAATGTCTGAAGCTTTACAAAACCAAAGGACTTTTGCACTTGTGGGCCACGGCGGTTGTGGCAAAACCTCTACCGCCGAGATGATTCTTTTTAATGCCGGTGTCATCGACAGACTCGGTAAAATCGAGGAAGGCACCACCGCCCTCGATACCGAACCTGAAGAAATCAAACGCCGCGGTTCCATTCAGTCCGGTTTCGCCGGATACAAGTGGGACAAAAACGACCACTATCTCATCGACACTCCGGGTGATGCAAACTTTTGCGGAGACCTGCCCTACTCTCTAGCCGCGTCCGACGGCGTTGTCTTTACCATTGACGCCGTGGACGGAGTCAAGCCCCTTTCGCGCAAGGCATGGGCAGCAGTTGAAAAAGCAAATCTACCCGCAGTTATTTACATCAATAAGATGGACCGAGACCGCGCAGACTTCGATTCTGCATTCGACAGCCTGAACTCTTCTCTCGGCATCAGCCCCGTACTGCTGTATTATCCCATAGGAATCAAGGAAAATTTCAAGGGCGTAGTGGATATGCTCTCTGGGCAAGCCTATCTGTTTGAGGAAAACGGAAAGGTCACCAAAGGTAATATCCCCGCCGATATCGCAGACGAAGTAGAAGTGCTGCGTGAAACCATGATTGAAAACATTGCTGAAAGTGATGAAGATCTCATGGAAAAATACCTTGAAGAAGGTGAGCTGAATCCTGACGAAATTGCAAAAGGTCTTACCGCAGGTGTCAAAAACCGTACCCTGTTCCCGGTCTGCGTTGGTTCCGCACTGGAAAACAAGGGTGGATCTTTCCTGCTGGATATGATCCAGACCTACCTGCCCTCACCGCTTGATCATGCCGAATGGCAGGGCGAAGACGGTGCAACCCGTGAATCTTCCCCTGACGCTCCCGTGGCCTGCTTTGTATTCAAGACTATCGCCGACCCCTTTGCCGGACAGCTTACTGTTTGCCGCGTTCTCTCCGGAACTGTAAGCGGAGATCTGACCCTGACCAACACCAATACCGGGGTAAAGGAAAGGATGGGCAACATTCAACTCATGGTCGGCAAGGAGCAAAAGCCGCTCAAAAACCCGGTCGGTCCCGGTGCAATTATCACTCTTGCCAAGCTCAAGGAAACTTTCACCGGCGACACTCTCAGCGCCGACAACAACAAATTTACCCTTGAAAAACCGCAACTGGCTCCGCAATTGATCACCTTTGCTCTCTCCCCTGCGGAAAAAGGTGATGAAGACAAGGTTTTTCAGGCAATTCAGAAACTGCTGGCCGAAGACGTCAACCTCAGCCTTTCCCGAGACGAAGAGTCCGGCGACATCCTGCTTTCCGGCATGGGCCAGAACCATATTGAAATCTCCGTTGAAAAAGCAAAGCGCCGTTACAAGGCTGAAATCGTACTTAATGCACCCAAGGTGCCCTACCGCGAAACAATCAAGGGTTCTGCTGAAGTTCAGGGTCGCTTTAAAAAGCAATCCGGCGGACGCGGCCAGTTCGGTGACTGCTGGATCAAGCTTGAGCCGAAGTCGAAAGGCGATGGTTATGAATTCGTCAACAACATCGTTGGCGGCGTAATCCCCAAGCAGTATATCCCCGCTGTGGATAAAGGAGTTCAGGAAGCAGCCCAAAAAGGTTTTCTTTCCGGATCGCAGATCATTGACTTCAGGGTCACCCTCTATGACGGATCCTACCATTCCGTCGATTCATCGGAAATGGCCTTCAAGGTCGCCGGTTCAATGGCTTTCAAGAAAGCCTGCGAAAAAGCCGGGGTTGCCCTGCTTGAACCGCTGATGAACGTTGTAGTTGAAGTACCGGATGAATTCATGGGTGACATCATCGGCGACCTTTCCTCCCGCCGGGGCAAGGTACTCGGCTCCGACTCCACAGCAGGAGTCACCGAAGTCAAAGCTCACGTACCCATGTCTGAAATCCTCAAGTACGCACCGGACCTGCGCTCCATGACCGGTGGTCAGGGAACTTTCACCATGGAATTATCCCATTACGAGGAATGCCCACCGCCTATCGCTGAAAAAGTAATTGAAGAATATAATGCAGGCAAAGACGAATAAGCCTGCACCAATTTACTATGGTTGAACTACTTAGGCCGGGACATGCGTCCCGGCCTTTTTTCAGTACAAAAAAACAACTTAATACAACCTTCGCTTTACAATCCTTTCATCAAATTATACCGAGACTCACAAACACAATTCAATTCTGCCCCGTGAGTAAAATATGCTGAAACGTCCTTATGCACTCAGTACTGCCCTATCAACAATTTTATTATTGCTTCCTGCTATTTGCTCTTCCGCTAACACACCTCAAATTTCAGTCTGCGCCCCAGAATCAGCGGGAATAGGTCAGCCTTTCCTCATTCAAATTTCATCTCCGCAAACAATCGACCAACTCCTAATCCGCTGGAACGGAAAAACCGTCATTCCGTCCATCTCCGTAAACAATGGAACATCACAGGCAATGGTCCTCTTAGGCTCCAGACTTAGCTCTAAACCTGAGGACATTCCACTTATAGTCGATACCACCATTCATGGGACCAAACATGAATTTCAAAAAACAATCCACATTGTCCCCCATAAATATCAAGAGGAAAAACTTTCAGTTGCCCCTAAAATGATCACCCCGCCAGAAAAAAAAATGATGCGTATCAAGGCTGAACGCGAAAAAGCGCTCAAAGCCATAAGGACAGTCTCCGCTGAGCGCAGATGGACAGTTCCTTTTGCCCTGCCTGTAAAAGGGAAAAAGCTAAGTAGATTTGGCTTATACAGGACATTTAACGGAGAAATAAAGAGGAGACACAAAGGGCTTGATTTCAGGGCTTGGCTCGGTACTCCCATCAAAGCCATCGCAGCTGGGAAGGTTGTTCTGATAGGCAACTTCTATTACGCGGGCAATTGCGTGTTTATAGACCATGGCAATGGGGTTGTTTCCAACTCAATCCATATGTCTAAGGTACTTGTCAAAGAAGGCGATCTAGTAAAACCGGGACAAAAGATAGGCCTATCCGGCGCAACAGGACGT
The DNA here is from genome assembly GCF_963678865.1 of Maridesulfovibrio sp. Lineage (NCBI taxonomy): Bacteria > Pseudomonadati > Thermodesulfobacteriota > Desulfovibrionia > Desulfovibrionales > Desulfovibrionaceae > Maridesulfovibrio > Maridesulfovibrio sp. The sequence continues at coordinate 1,247,406 of NZ_OY787459.1, forward strand.
GCAACCGGGGCGCACCTCCACTTAAGTGTTTACGTGCAGGGAGTTTCCATTGACCCGGAACCGCTTTTTACTTTGGGTAGCATCTAGCAACACAGTAAATATTGTGAAACAAATATATTAATACTCATTTTCGAAATTACCAGCAAAACTACAGCACCAAATCTCCCGTGACTTAAACTGCAAATAAATGCTAATATGGTCGCAATCTTTAAAGTCTGAATTCGACAAACGGGAGAAAAAACATGAGTGACGAAAAGAGATGTCCGGTAACAGGACACACTTCAAGCCAAGTCGCCGGTGGCGGTACATCGAACAAAGATTGGTGGCCCAACCAGCTCAACCTGCACATCCTGCATCAGCATTCAGCAAAATCTGATCCTATGAGTAAGGAATTCAACTATGCTGAAGAATTCAAAAAACTCGATCTCGAAGCATTAAAAAAAGATATCTTCGAACTGATGACTACCTCGCAGGAATGGTGGCCTGCCGACTACGGACACTACGGTCCCCTGTTCATCCGCATGGCGTGGCACAGCGCAGGGACCTACCGCACCGGTGACGGGCGCGGTGGGGCCGGATCAGGCAGCCAACGATTGGCCCCGCTTAACAGCTGGCCGGACAACGTAAACCTCGACAAAGCCCGCAGGCTGCTCTGGCCGATAAAGAAAAAATACGGACGCAAAATTTCATGGGCCGACCTGATGGTCTTCGCAGGAACCTGCGCCATTGAATCCATGGGCTTGAAGCCTTTTGGATTTGCCGGAGGACGCGAGGACATATGGGAACCGGAAGAAGATATTTACTGGGGCGACGAAGACACATGGCTCGGAGACACCCGCTACAAAGGGGACCGCAAACTGGATAACCCTCTGGCTGCGGTACAAATGGGATTGATCTATGTGAACCCGGAAGGCCCCAATGGAGAACCGAACGCAATTGCATCAGGTAAAGATGTACGGGAAACTTTTGCTCGTATGGCTATGAACGACGAGGAAACCGTTGCTCTCGTAGCCGGGGGGCATACCTTCGGTAAGTGCCACGGAGCCGGGGACGCAGCACTTGTGGGACCGGAACCCGAAGGTGCGCCCATTGAACAACAGGGCTTAGGCTGGAAAAACAGACACGGAAGCGGAAAAGGCGGGGATACCATTTCCAGCGGCATCGAAGGAGCATGGACCCCGACGCCCATCAAATGGGACAACAGTTACTTTGACACCCTTTTCGGGTACGAATGGAACCTTGAAAAAAGCCCGGCCGGAGCATGGCAGTGGCATCCCACGGACCCGGAAGCCCGTAAGACAGTACCGGATGCCCACGATCCGGGAAAAACCCATGCCCCGATGATGACCACAGCGGATCTTTCCCTGCGCATGGACCCGATATACGCGCCAATTGCCAAACGGTTTCACGAAAACCCTGAAGAATTTTCCGATGCCTTTGCACGGGCATGGTTTAAACTTACCCATCGCGATATGGGACCGCGCTCGCGCTATCTAGGATCAATGGTCCCTGAAGAAGAACTCATCTGGCAGGACCCTGTCCCAAAAATGGACCATGAACTGATCGATGAAAAAGACATAACGGACCTGAAAGCCAAAATCCTTGCATCAGGCCTGTCTGTTTCAAAGCTGGTAAGTGCAGCATGGGCGTCAGCATCCACCTACCGTGATTCAGATAAACGAGGAGGAGCCAACGGCGCACGGATCCGTCTTGCGCCCCAAAAAGACTGGTATGTAAACCAGCCCTTGCAACTGCCTGAATTACTGAAAACTTTAGGAAATATTCAAGAAGAATTCAACAATCAGTCCGGCAGCAAAAAAGTATCACTTGCCGATCTGATTGTGCTCGGCGGCTGCGCAGCAGTGGAACAGGCAGCCAAAAATGCAGGACAGAATGTGACCGTACCATTCTCGCCGGGCCGCACCGATGCTTCACAAGAGCAGACAGATGTCCACTCATTTGCAGCCCTTGAGCCTGCAGCTGACGGTTTCCGTAATTATCAGAAAATAAAATTCTCAGTTACTGCAGAAGAATTGCTTGTGGATAAGGCTCAGCTTATGACCCTGACCGCACCGGAAATGACTGTTCTCATCGGTGGCATGCGGGTACTGAATGCCAACTTTGACGGCTCAAAACATGGAGTATTCACTAACAGGCAGGACACGTTGAGCAACGACTTCTTCAACAACCTGCTCGATATGAGCACAGTCTGGACGCCCACATCCGAAGATGCTGAACTGTTTGAAGGTCGTGACCGGGATAGCGGAGAACTTAAATGGACCGCCACCCGCATAGACCTCATTTTCGGAGCAAACTCCCAGCTCCGGGCAATTGCCGAAGTTTATGGTTGTGAAGATTCACAAGAAAAATTCGTGAACGACTTCATTGCAACCTGGGATAAGGTTATGAACCTTGATCGGTTTGATCTCAAATAAGCAATCCGTAGGTCACAATAAACAAAAACGGCGTTTCAAAAATTTTTGAGACGCCGCTTTATTTTTAATTTTAAGGTAGGCATATTGCGTAATTTTTATTATTTTACCTCGCCCCCTTGTCCAGCAGTAAAAATTAAACTACCTAATGGGTTGCTTATTTGATATTAATTAATGATCGTCAGCGCGGGTGTATAACTCCCGGCTAAAAAATATTTTTCTGAAACAGTTTAACCTCCATTATTACAGTGAGTCTATTAAGAACCTTATTTTTCTACCTTATTTTTTTTCCGGCCACGATCTTTTTCTCTATTGTAGCCATTATCGGTCGCAATCAGCCCTCAAGCCACTGGTGTGAGCGAAACTGGGGCCGCGTTTGTGTCTGGCTCTGCGCCAGCAAAAACATGGTGGACCTGAGTGCATTGGATGAAAAAGAAACCTACGTATTCATGGTCAACCATCAGAGCTTTTACGATATTCCCCTGCTCTTCAAGTACCTTGCACCATGGCAATTCAAATTCGTAGCCAAAAAACAACTATTTGATTTTCCGGTATTCGGTCATGCCATGACTGCAGGGAATCATATTTCCATCGACCGCGAGAACCGCAGGCAGGGCATGCGCGACATCCAGAACGCCATCAACGTTGCCAATAGCGGACTCTCCCCGCTCATTTTCCCTGAAGGGACCCGCAACCCAGCCCCTGAAAAAGACGGCCTCATGGAATTCAAGACCGGTGGTATGGTGCTTGCCCTGAAATGCCAAAAACCCATCGCCCCCGTAGTTATGTACGGAGTCAACAGGGTCTGCAGAAAACACAGCCTGTGGATGAACCCTTTTCAGGAAGTCAAAATCAAGGCTCTGCCTCCTATTGATATTTCCGAATATAAAGTACGTGACCGCGTAAAACTCAAGGAACAGCTTGAAGAAGTAATGGGTGCGGCCTTGGCGGAGCTGAAAGATGAGTGATCCTCAACTTACAGTATGTCCGCTGGGCGGACTAGGTGAGATCGGCCTGAACTGCATGATGCTAAGCACCGCTGAAAGCTCAGTGGTCATTGACTGCGGGCTGATATTCCCTGACGATGCCCTCTTCGGAGTGGACATAGCCATCCCCCGCTTCGACCATATCCTGACCAGAAAAGATATTCTCAAGGGGATAGTACTGACACACGGTCATGAGGACCATATAGGAGCACTTCCGTGGCTTCTTCCTTACATTGATGTCCCGGTATACGGTTCCAAATTCACTCTCGGACTGGTGGAAAACAAACTTCGGGAACACAATCTGGAAGATTACGTGGAACTGCGCGAAGTCAAACCCCACGACCGCATCAAGCTGGGTGACATGGCCTTTAACTTTTTCCCGGTCTGCCATTCCATCATTGAGGGCTATGCACTGGGAATCGAAACCCCCGTGGGCCGGGTGATCCATACCGGAGACTTCAAAATCGACCGCAATCCCCTTGACGGGCATGCCACTGATCTTGAATCAATCGCCAAATTTTCCGAGCAGGGAGTAACCCTGCTCTTCTCGGATTCCACCAATGTGGAGCAAGAAGGCCACGCCCTTACCGAAAGAGAAATCAAAAGCTCCATGCGGGACATTTTTGAAGAAGCTGAAGGACGCATTCTGGTCACCCTCTTCTCCAGTCACATCCAGCGCATGCAGGAAATTTTCGACCTTGCCGGAGAAACCGGACGCAAAGTCGGAGTCAGCGGCAAATCCCTTGCACGCAACATCGATCTGGCCCGCGATCTGGGCAAACTTCGCTTTCCAGGCGGAACCCTCATTGATCTTGTGGATCTGCCCGACTACAGGGATGATGAAATTGTCCTGCTGGTAACCGGATCACAGGGAGAATCACTGGCCTCACTCTCTCGTCTTTCCACCGGAGACCACCGTCAGCTATCCATTAAGGAAGGGGACCTCGTACTCATGTCCTCACGCTTCATTCCCGGCAATACCAAAGCCATCACCCGCGTAATCAACAGGCTCTACAAGCTGGGAGCGGAAGTCCTCTATGAAAAGGTTCAAGGCATCCACGCTTCAGGACACGCCCACCGGGAAGAACTGCGCACCATGCTTGAAACAGTACGTCCCAAATATTTCATCCCCGTCCACGGCGAATACAGGCACCTTATCAAGCATTCCCGTCTGGCAGTTGAAACCGGAGTAGCCCCGGAACGGGCGCTTGTAATTGAGGACGGTGAACCGGTAACTTTCCTGCTCCACGGCATCAGGTTCGAAGAAAACGTCCCTGTGCAATGCACCCTCGTGGATGGTAAAGGCGTTGGTGATGTAGGCCAGACTGTGCTCAAGGAACGGCAGTTACTTGCCGGGGAAGGTTTGGTAATCGTGGCTCTCGTAGTCGATGTGAACACCGGGGAGATACTTAGAGGACCGGAAGTAACTTCCAAAGGATTTGTTTTTGAACAGCAGTATTCCCACCTGCTGGAAGATGCCAAATGCATTGTGCTTGATGTTTTTGAAAACATCCCTCCGGGCCAGACCAACAAACTCAAAGAACGCATACGCTCGGCCCTGCGCCGCTTTTTCCGCAAGGTTTTGGGACGTGATCCCGTGGTCATCCCGCTGGTAATATCCATAACCGGCGATGAAGAAAAGGACATCGACGCCAAGTGCGACAAATGCATCCTCTAAAACTTACTGCTGCTGTTTAATGAATTTCAGATTTGTGCTAGTCTTCAGTTTGCTATCAACTTCAGACCGGGAGAAAAGATGAAAGTCTACAGGATCAGGCATGACGAAAAAGTTTTTTATGCAACCTTGGAAGAAGGCTATTTTAAAAGCCTGGCAACAGGACAACCCGGTTCCGTGCCTATCCCTGTCTCTGAGTGTGCAATGCTGCCCATTGTTGTGCCTTCCAAAATAGTTTGCGTAGGCCTGAATTACAAAGCGCATGCGGCGGAACTGGATATGAAGATCCCTGATGAACCCATGATATTCCTCAAGCCCCCCTCTGCGATAGTTGGTAACAATGATGCCATTGTCATCCCTTCTGCATCCCGGCAGGTGGATTACGAAGGAGAACTGGCCGTGATCATGGGCCAGACAACCAAAAATGTGCTTCCGCAGGACGTTACCCCGCTCATTTTCGGATATGCCTGCGCAAATGATGTAACCGCAAGGGATTTCCAGCGCAAAGACACTCTTTTCACCCGTGCCAAAGGATTTGACACCTTTGCCCCCATCGGACCATGCATTGAGACTGATATTGATGTCAGTGCTCTGGGCATACGTACTATAATTAATGATAAGGTCCGACAGGAAGGCACTATTGCCGACATGCAATACAGCCCTGCGGAGCTGGTCAGCTACATTTCCCACATCATGACTCTCAACCCCGGCGACGTAATCCTGACCGGCACACCTCCGGGAATCGGCACACTGAATGCCGGTGACCGGGTAGAAGTGGAAATCGAAGGAATCGGCAAGCTCAGCAATCCGGTTGTTGATGACGACTCGCTGAAAACTCCGGTGCAGTAATAAAGGGTAACAACCATATAAATATTTCAAAAAGACCTGCACCAAGGGTTGCCTTTTCCGGGTAATTCCCGTAATGGTGCGTAGCCAAATCACACATTCCGGCCTCAATATGGGTGCCTGCAGCGGTTGCAGGTTCATTATCGTCGGAATGGAGGAAAAACCCAGGAGGAAATTATGGCATACGTAACTATGAAACAGATGCTGGAAACCGGCGTTCACTTCGGTCACCAGACCCGCAGATGGAATCCCAAAATGCGTCCTTACATTTTCGGCGCACGCAACGGAATCCATATTATGGACCTGCAGCAGACTGTAAAACTTTTCCGCAAAGCTCACGATTTCATCGCTGACAACGTTGCAAAAGGCGGCAAAGTTCTTTTCATCGGTACCAAGCGTCAGGCTCAGGAAGCTATCGCTGCTGAAGCAAGCCGTGCAGGCATGTTCCACGTGACTCACCGCTGGATGGGCGGAACTCTTACCAACTTCCAGACCATCAAGAAAAGCATCGATCGCCTCAAAAAACTCGAAGAAATGTTCGAAGACGGTTCCATCAACCGTTTCCCCAAAAAGGAAATCGTAATGATGGGTCGTGAGGTTAAAAAACTCAACCTCGCACTCGGCGGCATCAAAGACCTTAACGGTTCTCCCGCTGTTGCTTTCGTCATTGACCCCAAACGTGAGCAGATCGCTATTCAGGAATGCCGCAAACTCGGTATCCCCGTAGTTGCAGTAGTAGACTCCAACTGCGATCCCGATATGGTTGACTACATCATTCCCGGTAACGATGACGCTATCCGCGCCATCAAACTTTTCGCTGCCCACATGGCTGATGCCTGCCTCGAAGGCGCTGCTCGCCGCAAGGAAGACAAAGTTATGGAAGCAGAAGAAACCAAAGCTGCTGAGAAAGCTGTAGAAACTGAAGCTAAAGAAGAAACTCCTCAGGAGGCAGAATAATCATGGCTATTACCGCACAGATGGTTAAGGCCCTGCGCGAAAAAACCGGCGTAGGAATGATGGATTGCAAAAAAGCTCTCGCTGAATCCAATGGCGATGAAGAAAAAGCAATCAAATACCTGCGTGAAAAAGGTCTCGCTAAGGCAGCCAAGAAAGCAGGTCGCGCTACCAGTGAAGGTCTGGTCGGCACTTACACCCACAGCAACGGCAAACTCGTTGCTATGGTTGAACTCAAGTGCGAAACCGACTTTGTTGCTAAAGCAGAACAGTTCATCCAGCTTTCCAAAGACCTCGCAATGCAGGTTGCAGCTACCAGCCCTGTATGCGTAAAGCCCGAAGATCTGCCTCAGGATCTGCTTGAGAAAGAAAAAGAAATCTATAAGCAGCAGGCAATCGCAGAAGGCAAGCCCGAAAACATCGCAGAAAAGATCGTTGAAGGCCGCGTAAACAAATACTACAAAGAAGTATGCCTCCTTGAGCAGCCTTTCATTAAGGATGACAAGAAGACTATTAAAGATCTTCTCAACGACACCATCGCGGTTCTCGGAGAGAACATGCAGATCGGTCGCTTCGCCCGCATCAACCTTGCGGAAGCAGTTGCTGAAGAAAGCGAAGCCGAATAAGACTTCATTAAAACGGGCCGCAAGGCCCGTTTTTTTTGTCCTTTTTTTAACAAACGGCAGACCCCATACCAAGGACAGATTTGGTACATACATCAATTTCTCCTCACAACGCCGGAAAACCTCATACACGAACCAACCTTCAAAAACGTCTCCAGCCAGAAAGATCGAAGGAAGTTCAGCGGTGGATATTTTTTTAAGCTCAAATCAATACGGATACGACCGTATGGATTTGAGCTTTTTAAAGGGGCAATTTTCGCCTGATCAATTACCGTGAATAATATTTTCTGGTAACATCGGGCTAATAAACAAAAAACAAACAACCTTGATCACAGCCGGAAACAGGGAGGACCACCCTCCCGCGCCAGACAAATCAACTTCCGGCACGATTATCTACTAATAACCGGACAAGATCCGCGGAAAAACGGGAGAAACTATGGACAAATTGCGCTATTCACGGGTAATGATCAAACTCAGCGGTGAGGCACTGGCAGGCGATCAGCAGTTCGGTATCAAACCTTCAGCAATCAGCCAGTTTGCAGGCGAAATTGCAGAAGTTGCCAAGAAAGGACTTCAGGTCGCTCTGGTCATCGGCGGCGGTAATATTTTCCGCGGCATGTCTGATTCTGCAAAAGGCATGGACCGCGCTTCCGCCGACTACATGGGAATGCTCGCAACCATCATGAACGCACTGGCTGTTCAGGATGCGCTTGAAAAAATGGGCTGCGACACACGAGTTATGTCTGCAATTCCCATGCAGGCCGTGGCCGAGCCTTACATTCGCCGCAGGGCCGTTCGCCACCTTGAAAAAGGCAGGGTGGTAATCTGTGCAGCAGGAACCGGTAACCCTTATTTCACAACCGACACTGCCGCAGCACTCAGGGCCATGGAACTTAAGACCGAGGCTATCATCAAGGCAACCAAAGTAGACGGTGTCTACGACAAGGACCCGATGAAGCACGATGATGCAGTTAAATTTGAATCTATCACCTACCTTGAAACTCTGGAAAAGAGACTGGGTGTAATGGACTCCACCGCCACCTCACTGGCCATGGACAACAATATGCCCATCATTGTTTTCAACCTTTTCGAAAAAGGAAACATTGAAAGGGTTGTTAAAGGTGAACAGATCGGAACTATTGTTCACGGAGGATAATAATGATTAAAGAAGTTCTTGCCGATGGCAAAAAAAGAATGGATGGCGCGCTGACCTCTTTGGAAAACGACTTTGCAAAACTGCGCACCGGTCGTGCTGCCACCTCACTGGTGGATAACGTTCTCGTTGATTATTACGGAACACCCACCCCCATTAACCAGTTGGCTTCCGTTTCCATCCCGGATTCCCGGACCATCTCCATTCAGCCTTGGGACAAAGGCGCTTTCCCCCGTATCGAGAAAGCCCTGCAGCAGTCCGACCTCGGCTTGAACCCCGTCAACGACGGTGTAGTACTGCGCATCACCATTCCGCCCCTCACCGAGGAACGCCGTAAGGAACTGGTTAAGATTGCTAAAAAGTACACTGAAGATTCCAAAATCGCTATCCGTAATGTTCGCCGCGACATGAACGACACCCTGAAAAAACTGGAAAAAGATAAAGACATCTCTGAAGATGAACAGCGCAAAGCTCAGGATGACGTCCAAAAAATCACAGATGACTACGTAAAGAAATGCGACGTAGCATGCGGCGAAAAAGAAAAGGAAATTCTGGAAATCTAATACAATGATGCCCCGACATATAGCCGTCATCATGGACGGCAATGGACGGTGGGCAAAATCAAGAGGACTGAAACGAAGCGAAGGTCATAAGGCCGGGACGAACGCAGCGAAAAACATCGTTACCAGATGCCGTGAACTGGGCATCGAATACCTGACCCTGTACACCTTTTCCAAGGAGAACTGGGCCAGACCCAAGGATGAAATCGCAACGCTTTTCGAGCTTCTGCAAGTCTTCCTGAAAAAAGAACTGTCCAGCCTGCGTGAGCAGGACATCCGCCTGAAAATACTGGGGGAACTCTCTGAGTTCCCCTTCGGCGTAAGACAGGTTGTGGCCCACACCATTAAAAAAACGGAACACTGCAAGTCCATGACCCTCAATCTGGCCCTGAATTATTCTGGGCGGGATGAGCTTGTTCGGGCTTGCAGGAAAATGATTTCTGAAGGTGTCAGTGAAGATCAAATCACTGAAAAATCCGTGTCCGACTACCTGTACACTGCCGGACAGCCCGACCCGGACCTGATCATCCGCACCAGTGGAGAACAGCGGCTTTCAAACTACCTGCTCTATCAGGCAGCATACTCAGAACTCTATTTTACTGATGTGTACTGGCCCGACTTCACTCCCGAAGAGCTTGAAAAAGCTCTGGCCGACTTTGCCGGACGGCAGCGCCGCTTTGGAAAGACCGGAGAACAGATTTAAGACTGATCCCGTGGATAATTTTCCACGGGATTTTTTTATCCCTCCCGCTTCGATAAAATCATCCTTTGAAATTTTTTTTTATCGACAAAAATAAGCAAACTGCTTTATTCTATTTACAAAATGTGGGATAAAGCGTGTCTTGAACTGATTTTTATAATATTACACCTATATAAATCATTACAACCGACACTCATACATGAATACAGGGAGGGGTTTCATGTCATCAAGATTGGTTACCGGTTTTCTTTTATGCCTGACAGCCTGCCTGCTTGTTGCGGCGTGTGTTCCTCAAAAAAACAAACAGCAGAGTAATGCCGTAACAACAACAGTCAGAACTGAAACTGTTGTAATAACTCCTGTCATTACCGGTCGGTCTCTACTCAAAAGCAATGTCCGTGAAATTTCGTCTTCAAAGGCGGATATTGTAGATGTTCTGGCCAAGGGAACACAGGTTGAGCTGATCGGAAAAAAAGGAAACTGGTACGAGGTCAAGCGCATGGACGGAAACGGTAAACCCGGCTTTGTCTACCACAAACTAATCAATCTTGATTTCGGAAACTATCTTGGAACCCAAGGAAGAAACAATGAAAAAACTGTGGTATACGAAGCTCCGAGCACTAAATCTACCACTGTTACAGTTATTCAGCCACAGACCACTTTCGATATTATTGGTATTGAAAATGATTTTTACCATATCAAAGGTGAAAACTTTGAAGGCTATTCCTATGCCAAATATTGTGTAGCCGATCCGCTCACTCCTATAGCGAAGACTGAAACTCAAACTATTACCGCAAAAAGAGTCCCGAAAGCCTCCGGGTCGACCAACCTTGCTGCAGCACAAGTTAAACCTACAGTTACTGCAAAACCAGAAAAAGAAAAAATTCAAATCAGAACCAGAAGCAGGACCAAAACCAAAACAACTGTTAAAAAGAACAGTGCTAATCAAGGCATGGGAGCTGCTCTTTTCGGCGCCTTTGCCCAGGCCCTGCTTACCGGAGGGAACACCGGAGCCACTAATAACAGCGGTATTCCGGTACAATCTTCCAATGATCAGCTCAAGGAAATCCTGAAAAGCGTAAGTGCAGGTAAAGAACTGGCTGCCAAAACAGTTGAAATTCGGGAACAGATGCTTCAAGCCCTTAACGAAACAAGGGCACTGCAATCTCTGGTGGGGGCAACTGTAGCCGCCATGAACGACAACTACAAAATAGCGGCCGACACTGCCCGTGGAGTCAGCTCCACCGGCATGAAAAAAATATCCATCAAAGCTTTCATAAAAGACCTCTCGTACGAACCCACCGACTCAATTGAAGGTGCGGCAGTAAAAATTGCCCAGAACAGCAAAATGCTTCAGGCTCTGGAAAATAAAATCAAATCCGAGGCTGCGGAATTCTCAAACCTGAACGCCCAGCAGGTTCAGAATCTTGACTCAATTATCAATTCTTTCTCCAACAACCTGCATGCATCCAACGCGCTTTACGATTTCAGTATCGATAAAGCCAACAACGTCATCCTGCGCATTGACCGGGCCATCAACGCATACGATGAAAAAGCCGGTCCCATGGCTGCGGAAGCAACCAAACAGGCCGTGGTTATCGCGCTCGCAACTGCCGAGCTGGTCTCAATCATCAGCAATGCACAGAACGACCCGGTCAGAGCCTTGACCGCCCTGCCGAGACTGATCGAAATTCAAGATGAACTGGCTAATCTGACCACCCTCTTCGCCGACTTTCAGGCCGACTACGATTACATTGAAGAAAATTCGGCTGTCATCACCCGGCAAGGGAAAGACATCAGTAAAATTATTATGACCGCACGCCGGAAAAACACTCAGGTAACCACCATGCTTGAATCATATTACCAGAATAAACTTGCCCTGAGCAGCAGGCTCAAGAAAAAGATGGCCAGCCAGACTGCGGAAGAATTTAAAGAGGTGGAGAAAAAAGCAGCCTCTGTTGCTTTGGCTGAAGACATGCTAGACTAAAGAGATAAAAGGAGATTAATAAATGAAAAAAATCAAAGTTATTTTAATTTGCGTGATCACTCTGCTGGCCCTGTCCGGTTGTGGATTCAAACATGCTGATTCAGCCAAACAATCCATGGAAGGTGTCAACCAGTCCGCCGAAGAACTCAAAGAGGAAACCCAAACCTCCAAAGAACGCACCGAAGAAATCAAACAGGAAGAGAATCAGGATACAACCGAAGGCTACAAGTGGTAGGCAAATGATGGTCCGTAAATTCAGTTTCGTTATCATACTGCTCTCTACGCTTCTACTCGGCTCATGGGTAGAAGCTGCAGAGCTTTATATTATAGCACCGGCCATAGGCAAGGTGCGGAATAAGGAAAAAGACAGACATAAAGCGGAACTGGAAATCATACTCAAGGATAAGGAATTCAAAAAAGCCCTGCGTAAAGGAGTAATGGGATTCCTCAAACGTGCTGCAGCCAAAAACAAGGGCGTAAAAATCAAAAGGGCCGGATTCGGAGATAAATTCGACCCGGAATCTATTTTAGTACCCCTGCTGTTTGTGGATAATGTAATTTCCTTTGTGGATGAATACGGTTCCGCCGCTCAGAGATTATACAAAGGGCGGGTCTACATCGGGTTGAACTTCCTGCTCTTTCAGGCAAAGTCTGAATCTCTCGTCTATTCTGCTCCCATGCTGATATCCGTTCCTTACCTGGATAAAACAAAGAACTTCAGCCTTAATCCCCTGGCCGGACAGATCCGAAGAGCCATTGTGGAATTTTTTACTGACCGCAAAAGACTCAAGGTTGATGCGCAGGACGAACTGGGGAAATGTCTGGCCAACATGGACTATCTGTTCTCAACTAAAACATGCGCAGTTACCGATATAAATCTATCCGAGGGAACACTGAAACGCATCCAGAATCCCGGTAAATATAAGTCCTTGGCCCAAATGCTGGCCTCGCAGGCACTTTCCCAAGAAATGATGGTCCTGCCACCCAAATCAAGGTTCAATGCCATCCGCCGCGGACTGCACGCTTCGGTCTCAATGTTCGGGGTTTCTTTCCAGCAGGGATCAGAAAAATCCGGTTTCTCGGAAAGGGATAACGTATACCAGACCAGTATGCGCATGCCCAAACCCGAAACAGTGTTCCGCCTGAGCATCAAAACCGGGACCAAAGACAACGACCTCGGCGCTTTTATAGAGCGCAACTACACCACCGCAGCATACCTGCAGGGCAAAGGAGAGGTTATCAAATGCATAAAGGCCGTAGATGCCACCATTGCCAAGGGCCATACGTCCGTATCTGATGTAAACTTCTACAACAGCCTGATCAACGCCCTTTCCGATCTCGATTCCTGCAAACGATAACCGGTACAAAGCCAAGGAGTTTACATGAAAAAAACATCACTAATCTCAATTTTTGTTTCAGCTCTGCTGGTACTCTCCTTTGCCACCACAGGATTTTGCGGAAGCAAAGACGGGTACAAGATTTATAAAAAAACCGGCAAGCCGACCATTGTCTTTTCTCTGGTTCCGAGAATAAAGGGAGAAAACCTTTCACCACAGGAATGTGAAAACCTGATCCGCAACCTGAATAAATCTTTGCAACAGGAATTCAACGAAGCCGGATTCGAAACCCACAGGGACCGGATGATCACCGGTTTTCTGCTCGACTCCTGCAAACGCTCTTACGCCACATCCCAGCAGACAGTCACTGAAGACGAAATTATATCAATCGCCCGTGATAACTTAATTGATTATGTGGTCATTGGAGCATCTGAAGTGGATATTGAATATGATGAAGACTATGAACAATACTCCGCTCTAGTGGATATCAACGGTGATTTTCTAGGAGTAGAATTTGACCCGCCAACTTCTTACGCCCTGAACCTGACCGGGGAATACATGCATCCCAAAAAAGATCGGCTGATCAAGCTGGCGGTAATTGATATTGCGCGCAAAATCGCCCGCCTGCGAACCATAGATACAGTGCTGACCCACTGGCAGGAAAATAATAAAAAGAGATAAAAAATCCGGGGGAGCCGCAAAACAACTCCCCCGGATTTTTTTATAATTTGATTTTAAAAAAACTATTCATCTTCCTCGATCTGTGAAGGATCAAGCTCGGCATTGGCATAATCCATATACAGGCCGGAATCTATAAACAGGTTGCAGACATCCTCATCAATATGCCTGTCCTTGACCATGAAGCCCAAAATTTTGATGGCCTGTGAAAGTTTCATGGGTTTTTTGTATGGTCGATCTTTAGCGGTCAAAGCTTCAAAAATATCTGCTACAGCCATGATCCGGGCCTGTAGCGGCAAGTCATCCCCGCCAAGACCGTTGGGGTATCCTGAACCGTCCAATTTTTCATGGTGTCCGGCGGCATATTCAGGAACACGAGAAAGTCTCTTGGGAAATGGCAGGCGTGAAAGCATCTCATGTGTAATAGCCGCATGGCTCTCAATAACGCTGCGTTCCTTATCGGTAAGTGTCCCTTTGCGGATACAAAGGTTTCTGACTTCATCTTCAGTGAGCCAGTTAAAAGTCTCCCCGTTGCTTTCATAGGTTCGGGAAGCAATCTCCTCAACCCGCGCAATACGCTCATCAGACATGAACTCTTTGGGAATATTGCAGGAATTAATATACTGACGATCTTCTTCCACCTGCTCCAGCTCAACTGCGTAACGCATTTCAATTTCAACCAGCTTTGATGGGTCGGCACCATTTGAAAGCGCAGCCACGGTTTCTTCAAGTTGCCTATTCTTGATAATTTCAGCAATTAACCTGAATCGCGCATCGACCATCTCGGCACGGTCAAAAATTGTTTCCAGCTTTGTAGATTTATCCACCACATGTTCGGGAATGGAAATTTTCCCCACATCGTGCATCCATGCTGCCAGCTTCAGCTCCTCAAGTTCATCATCGGTAAAGCAAACATCTGCGTATTTACCTTCTTTTAAAGAATTAACCTTATCGGCAATCATCATAGTGATGGTTACCACACGCTCAATGTGACCGTTGGTATAAGGAGATTTGGCATCAATGGCTGCGGCAATACTCTGGATGACGGAATATAACAGATCTTTCAGGCCCTGAATAAGCTGGGCATTGGTCAAGGCTATTGCGGCCTGCGAAGCAAGAGAGCCGACGATGTTCACTATATCCGGTGAAAATTCGATTATTTCACCGTCTTCATCAAGAGCATTCAAAAGCTGCAATACACCGATAATATCCTGCTCGTGGTTTTTAAGGGCCAGAACCAGCATGGATTTGGAACGGTATCCGGTAGCGGCATCGTACTTCCGGGGTCCAGTGAAATCAAAACCTTCGGCTTCGTACACATCGGCAATGTTAATTGTTTCTCCGGTCAGTCCGCAATATGAAGAGACATTGGATTTATTTGGAGTATTGCCGTTAGCATAAAGCGGAACCGGAGGCAGGGTGATTTCATTACCGCTGGTGCCGCCCATGCGCACCTGCATGGTGTCATTCTGGAGAATTGAAAATTCAAGTTTGCGCCCTTCAGGATCGACAATATAGAGAGTCCCGGCATCGGCTCTAGTCAAAACCCGGGCTTCATCAACTATCATCTCCAGCAATCTCTCAAGCCGTGTTTCACCAGATAAAGCCAACCCGATTTCGGTAAGTCGCTCAATCAACTCATCTTTGGAACCCAGATCGTATTCAAGCGCATTCTCAACATCACGGCATAAATTTACCACAACATCATGATATTCAGTACCCTGAGAACTTTCAGAAGCTGTTTTAAGCACTTTCGAAAGTTCACGTAACTTGAAATCTGTTACACTATTGCTCGACACCAGACCCTCCGCACTAAGGATAATTCCCAACATTATTATTTTAAGTAATCGTCTTATTAATACAAGGGGAAGGCACGCTTGGCAAACTTAATATCAAGGGTTCGTAAAACATGCATGCCCTTCGGGGCGTCTGCATAGTTAATAGAACAGAGAAGATGCGCCTAAAAGATCTTCAAGGCATCAGTTCAAAAAGGATTGTCATTCCAGTTCTTCACGAACCGACTGTGACAGGATTAATATGGAAAAATAACTGTCAACAGCTTGCCCACTAACTATTAATGGATTATAAATATGGAGTTTTTTAAAAGATAACGTAAAATCTGCCCAGAAATGATGCTGATTTTTGCTCCTTGCGAGACATGAAACTTCCCAATATCTTAGGAAGTACCATCTTTCATAAGTAGTATCTATATATTTTAATTGCATTTTTTGTGGAAATTTCAACCGAGGACTTCATGCCCGTAAGCAGCCTTCAAAAAAGAATCATTACCTCACTGCTCCTTGTCGCAGCCTTGACCACAGCCCTGATAATGGGCGGAAACGTATTAACCGGCGGGCTGGCTATCTTCTGCACCATCGCCCTTCATGAATTTTACGCCATGTTCTGGCAGGACAGGTCACACCTTGCCTCCAGAATTGTTGGTATGGCTGCCGGCGCAGGAATAATAATGACCTCTGCCGCAGTTTCCCCGGTCTGGATGCTGTTGATAATGCTTGGAGCGTTCTGGCTTTTCAACTTACGGTTCCTGTTTTCATTCAGTGCAAAACCAGATCAGGCGGCCTACCATGACAGCTTGGTCCTCTTTGCCGGACTTGTTTATATTCCTGTTACAATGCAGTTCATGACTTCCATGAACAGCTGGGAAATACTTTTTGTACTCCTCGCGGCATCTTCCTCGGACACTGCCGCTTTTTATGCCGGAACTTTTTTAGGTAAAAAGAAAATATGGCCCCAGATCAGTCCTAAAAAATCATGGGCCGGATCAATCGGCGGATTTGCCGGATGCATCCTGTGCTGCACAGTTTATGGATTATTTTTCGGGCATGCCCCGGTCTTATACTGGATGCTCCTTGCGGCCATGCTCAACATAGGTTCCCAGATGGGGGATTTTTTCGAGTCTGCCCTCAAGCGCAAGCTCCAGATTAAAGACTCCGGTAAAATACTGCCCGGACACGGCGGTGTTCTGGACCGTATCGACAGTCTTGTGCTTGCCCTGCCCCTATACGTTCTGGCAAGACAGATTCACGCATTTTTTTAAACCGGGCTTCAACGCCTACAAAATAAGACGGATAACCAGAGTTGCAAACATATATTTCCCCTTGGCCGGCAGAAGCGAAACTCCCGGAATTCCCCAGATCAATTTCCATTCTGGGCAGCACCGGCTCAATCGGCACCAGTACCCTTAAAGTAATTGAACAACACCCGGATCTTTTCAAGATTACCGCCCTTGCCGGGGCCAGAAACGCCAAATTGCTGGCTGAACAGGCTATCAAACACCGTCCTCAATATCTCGCAGTTCTCAATGACGAGGCAGCGGCAGAATTGAACAGTCTGCTTCCCGCGGATTACAAGCCGGAAATCCTCACCGGCCCGGCGGCATACATCACCCTTTCCGAGCTGGAAGAAGTATCGCTGGTACTTTCCTCAATTGTAGGGGCAGCCGGCTTTGAGCCGACCCTCGCCGCTGCAAATAAAGGAAAAATGATCGCCCTTGCCAACAAGGAATCACTTGTGCTCGGCGGACACATCATCCGCGAAGCATGCCAGCGCACCGGAGCGACCATTCTTCCTGTTGACTCTGAGCACAACGCCCTTTTCCAAGGCTTGGCCGGACACAGTGGGGATGAAGTAAGCAGACTGATCCTGACCGCGTCCGGGGGACCTTTCCGTGGCAAATCAAAAGAATTTCTGGAAACTGTAACCCGTGAACAGGCTCTGGCCCATCCCAACTGGGACATGGGCGCAAAAATTAGTATTGATTCCGCAACCCTTATGAACAAAGGGCTGGAATTCATCGAAGCCTGCCACCTCTACGGTTTGCCGCCGGAACAGGTGGATGTAGTGGTCCACCCGCAGTCCATCATTCATTCGCTGGTGGAATATGTAGACGGTTCACAGCTTGCGCATCTGGGCGTGCCGGACATGCAGATTCCCATTGCCTTCTGCATGTGTTTCCCGCAGCGTGTGCCCCTGGCACTCAAACAGCTCAACCTTGCTGAAGTGGGGACCCTGACCTTTGAAAAACCGGACCTTGAAGTTTTTCCCTGCCTGAAACATGCAGCGGACTCTTTTGCAGCCGGACAAAGTCACCCCATTGTACTCAATGCGGCAAATGAAGTTGCTGTAGATCTTTTCCTACAGGAAAAAATTCGCTTTCTGGACATCCCGGCCATCATCGGTAAAGCACTCAATGCCCATGCCGGGTGCGATGTAAGCGAAGCCGGATCAGTTCTGGAACTGGACATCAAAACCAGACGGGACGTCATGGACTCCATCGTCTAAGGAACTATTATGTCTTGGATAGTTGACTTTATTGTGGTCCTCGGCGGGCTGATTTTCTTCCACGAGCTGGGACACTTCCTGGCGGCACGCATGCTCGGCATTGGTGTGAAGACATTTTCACTCGGATTCGGTCCCAGAATTGCCGGATTCAACTGGGGAGCCACCAACTACCGGCTATCCCTGATTCCCCTAGGCGGCTATGTCAGCCTTGCCGGAGAAGAACGGGAGATGAGCGAGGACAACGGATTCACCGAAAAAGAACTTTTCATGAGCCGCCCTCCGTGGCATCGCATGATCGTAGTCGCGGCAGGACCTATATTCAACTTTGTTCTGGCATGGCTTATATTCTGGGGCATCATCATCAGTAACGGACAAATGGGTTTGGCCCCTACCGTAGGTCAGCTCCAGCCGGACAGTCCGGCTTTGAAAGCCGGAATAGAAGTCGGAGACAAAGTTCTTTCCATTGAAGGACATAAAATTATTTTCTGGTCCGATCTCGCACAAACCATCCAGAACAGTAGATCCGACACACTTGATTTTGTTGTCGACAGGGATGGCAACATCAAAGAATTTTCCATAAAACCACAGGTTCAGGAACTCAAAAATATTTTCGGTGAAACCATCCGCAGGCCGGTGGTAGGCATAGTAGCGTCCGGTGATTCCAAAACAATTGAAATGGACGGACTCAACGGAGCTGTTGCCGCAGCAGAACAGACATGGACCGTGACCAAACTCATCTGCACCAGCATAGTTAAAATGGTTGAACGGGTTGTGCCCATGGACTCAATCGGCGGACCGATCATGATAGCTCAGGCAATCAAGCAGCAATCCGAACGCGGGCTGCTTGAACTGCTCCAGTTTACCGCCTTTATCAGCATCAACCTCGGGCTGCTCAATCTGCTGCCCATTCCCGTACTGGACGGCGGACACCTGCTCTTTTTCAGTCTTGAGACAATCCTGCGTAAGCCGCTCAATGAAAAACTTCAGGCCGCAGCCACCCGTGTGGGCTTGCTACTGCTTCTCAGCCTGATGGCCTTTGCGATATTTAATGACATAGTACGAATGAGCAGCAAATGAATGCATCCATAGAAGAAAAAGAAGAGCTTCTGCTGGCCATAAACGGCACAGAAGAAACCATGCAGATAATTATCGCCCGGCGTGAGGATGAGGGGGAGCCCTATTCCCTGCTGGAAACCAAAACCCTTGTGGTCCCCGGACGCTCGGTTAATTTCCTTGTACCCTCCATCAGGGATTCTCTTAAACTGTTCGGATACGCTGCCGGAAAGATTTCCCGTATCGCCTTAGTGGCCGGTCCGGGAAGCTTCACCGGATTGCGGCTGACTTTTGCTGCCGCTGCAGGAATTGCCGCCGGAAGCAACTGTCCGGTCTGTGGCTTGGAATACCTTCCGATCATTGCCAGAGGGACAGCCCTTGTATGCGACAGCCCTGTCTGGGCTATCACACACTCCAGAAGACTGCAGGTCTACCTGCAGGGGTTTGAGGCTGCAAACATTGACGGAACGCTGACTTCCGTCACTCCTCCTTTGCCGGTGGCTGCTCAGAAAGCAGCAGAAATAATTCTTTCATACAAGCAAGAGAATGCTGTGCTGGTTGGAACCGGATTGGTAAAAAACAAAGACTTCTTTGACGATTTTCTGGCCGGAAACCCCCAATACTCCACTATGCCTGAAAGATTCAATGTTCCATCTGTTTATGACATACTTGAAGCTGCCCAACATGCTGAATATTCTTACGAGATGCCCATACCCATGTATCTGCGCGGATCAGACGCCGAAGAAAATCTTGAAGCCATCACCCGCAAACGGGGAATTCCCCTTGAGGCTGCGCGGGAACAACTGAAGGACATTACACCGCGTTAAACATTTTTTATAAAAATTAATATGTTAAAAAGGGATCTCCATAAACGGAGGTCCCTTTTTTTATTAAATAAACAAAAAAATTAACAAACCCTAAAGTAATCTACATTTCAGACGATCAGGTAGTCACGAAGGACCAGTATAGCTTTGTGAACCTTTAGTTCCAAGGCAATGTTTTTGGCAAGGAAGCCAAAGATCACATTTCAAGGAGGAAAGCATGTCTTTAGTAATTAACCACAACATGATGGCCATGAATGCCAACCGCAACTTGGCAGAATCGTATGGTAACCTCGGTGTTTCAACTCGTCGTCTGTCTTCAGGACTCCGTATTGGCACCGCAGCTGACGATGCTGCAGGTCTCGCAATTCGCGAACTTATGCGTTCTGACATCAAGTCACTCAACCAGGGTATCCGTAACGCCAACGATGCAATTTCGATGATCCAGACCGCTGACGGCGCTCTCGGTGTTATTGATGAAAAGCTCATCCGTATGAAGGAGCTTGCAACTCAGGCCGCAACCGGTACCTACAACTCTGACCAGCGTCTGATCATCGACTCCGAATATCAGGCCATGGCTTCAGAAATCACCCGTATTGCCAACGCAACTGACTTTAACGGCATCCACCTGCTGAATGGTAACATGTCCGGCGCAAACAGCGATCACGACGGTTCCGGTATCGAGTCTTCTGGTCCTGTGAAGGTTCACTTCGGTACCGCGAACGACTCTGCGGAAGACTACTACTATGTTTCCATCGGCACTTCTACTGCATCTGCACTCGGTGTAGGTATGGGAGCAAACAACTCCATTTCAACCCAGCAGTTGGCGCAGGAATCCCTTGAGAAGCTCAACAATGCGATTATCTCAAAGGATAAGATCCGCGCTAACCTCGGTGCCCTGCAGAACAGGCTGGAAAACACCATTACCAACCTGTCCATCCAGGCTGAAAACGTTCAGGCTTCGGAATCCCGTATTTCCGACGTTGACGTTGCAACTGAAATGACTGAGTTCACCCGTAACCAGATCCTGACCCAGTCTGCAGTAGCCATGCTCTCGCAGGCTAACAGCATGCCCAGAATGGCAATGCAGCTCATCGGTTAATAAAACCGCATACGCCGCATGAATCATTCTGACTAAGTCAGACCACATGAGAAAAGCCGGGTCCGGCAAAACCGGCCCGGCTTTCTTCACCTTAATCAAATCCGCTACTTAATACTTAACACAACTTAATTTTACATTAATATTTGGCATCCTGATTGCAACGGATGAGGTGAGAATAGAATCAGGGAAAAAAGTTCCCGGAGAAAATTATGTCTGATTACACCTCAGGAAATATCAACTTTACCGGACTCGGGTCCGGAACCGACTTCCAGTCGCTTATCGACGGGCTGATCAAGCTTGAGCGGGTCCATATCAACAGGCTCGAAAGCTGGAAAAGCACATGGAGTGATAAAGTTGAAAAATTTCAGGAACTGAACACCGCCCTTCTCGGCCTTCAGAGCACGCTGAAGTCCATGGATACCCTTGATGAATTCATGACTAAAGCTGTGTCAACCACAGACGCAGACACAATAACAGCGACAGCTAACAGTGAAGCAGACATTGCCAGCCACACAATTGAAGTCAACCAGTTGGCACAAAATGATAAGATAGTAGGATTCAACGGACTTCCCTCTGAAAGCGATCAATTTTTTACCTCTACGGGGACATTTTCATTTTCATACGCAGGGGAATCAATAACACTTAGCAATATTCCAGCAGGAACGACCCTTCAGGGGTTCGTAAATATGATCAATGCCCATGCCGACACGCGCGATAAAATCAGGGCTGCGACCATCGACGACGGAAGCGAAGTCCATTTACAGATTTACGGGCTGGATCTCGGTGCAGACAATGTAATCATTCTCTCCAATATTTCCGGTGCAGTATATGACGAAACAAACTTTTTCCGTTCACAAAACGCCCAGAACTCTCAGATAAAAGTAGATGGCTATCCTTTTTTAGCTGCTCAGTGGATTGAGCGCGATTCAAACACCATTGACGATGTTATTCCTGGTGTAACTCTAAATTTGAAAAAAACAACCCCCGCAGGTTCTCCCATCAATATCGGTATTACGACTGATAAAGAGGGAATGGTCGAAAACGTTCAAAATTTTGTCGAACAAACGAATGTTATCCGGGAAATGATCAAGGACCTGACGTCGGTAAAAACTTCATCGGACTCTGCTAAGGGATCCATCCTCACCGGTAACTATGGTGTCGAACTTTTAATCGGCCAAAGATTGAAAGATGTAGTTGCCAACAAGGGTATCGGATTTTCATGGTTTTACGAAGACCCTGCCACCGGTCATACTTCGGGGGACAGGTACTCTGCTCTGTCCCAGTTGGGAATTAAGACCAACGCAGATAGCGGCGGCGCCAACATGGGTATGCTGGAGCTTGATACTGACGAACTGACAAAAGCCTTGAATGACGATCCGATGGCTGTGGCGAAACTTTTTGCGGCAAACTATATGGGAGAATCAGAATCCCCTAACCTGACTTACTTATCCCACATTAACGGAGTTACCAAAGCAGGGGACTACAATGTTCAATATGAAGTAGCCGGCGGCACACTTATCTCTGCAAGTATCAACGGCCATACAGCATCAGTGGACCCCGGAACATGGCAGATCACCGGGGCATCTGGCACCGATGAAGCAGGTATGTCCCTACGTGTTGAAAACAGGGCAGACGGAACATACGGTAATGCCGACAGCAGCGCATCAGATGCTATGAATATCAACCTCAAGCTGGGTAAGATCAGTGAAATGGTTGGCATTCTTGGTGAAATAACCAGTAAAAACGGTCCTCTTGAAATTCTGCAGAACAACTACGACACCATCATGAACAATATCGATAAGAAAATTGATTATGAAGAGGATCGGATTGCACTGAAGAAAAGAATGCTGACCGATAAATACGCTAGATTGGACAAGTTGCTTGGTAACTATCAGGGAAAAACAGCGGCACTGACTGCAAGTGTAACCCAGTTAATGAAGAGCTAATCTGAATCAAAATGTTTTTTAAAAAAACCTCTAATGTTTTCTGATAAGGCTGCCGATCAGTAAGTCAGGAGGAGCAAATATGAACAAAGCCGCTCAAGCTTATTTATCAACACAGATCCATACCACTTCCAAGGGAGAACTTCTCCTTATGCTTTATGATGCTGCCATCAAATTCATGAAGCAGGCCAAGGTGAAGATCAACGAGAAAGACTATGCCGCCAAGGGAATCCTTATTTCCAAAGCAATTGAAGTCATTTCCGAACTTGCTTCCAGCCTGAACAAGGAGAAGGGTGGTGAGCTGGCTGAGAACCTCAGTAAGCTCTATATATACTGCAACACCAGACTGCTGCAGGCTAACCTTAAGATGGACACCGAAAAGCTCGATGAAGTAATCAAGATCATCGACGGCATTGCTTCCGCATACCGGGAAATCATCCCCACGGAAGAAGCACAGGCTGCAGTTCCCCTGCAGGCCTCTGCCACTGCAAACAGCGGATCTACCAACGTAAACCGCAGCTTTGTAAATGATGCGGGATACGGACTGCCGAAGGCACAAAATATACCTGCTCCCAATGCCTTCCAGCTGAAAAAGGCTGCTAACGCATACGGTGGCAGAGCATAATACTCCGGCAACAATTTGCTCCGGATTACTTTACAGGTTATGTAGCCCCTGCTTCGGCAGGGGCTTTCTTACGTGGTCAGCCATATATATGAAGTCCATACTTTACATCGGGCTTTCTATCTGCCATCTATTTTAATCATGGGAAATAACAGAGTAAGGGTACTTCAAATATCTCCGTCACTGGGACTGGGCGGCACGGAAAAAGTCATGCAGTCTTTTGCTGCCAACCTGGATAGAAACACTTTTCAGACAGCAGTCTACTCCCCTACAGACGGGCCAAGGGGAAAACTCCTCCGCAAACAGGGTATTCCAACATTTATCGGATCCGACCTCTTTTCCGTACTGGAAAAATTCACCCCCCATGTGGCCCACATCCATCGCGCGGGATGGACAGAACCGGGGTCACTGCGCCCTTTTAAACTGGCCCGGACCCCTGTACTGGTAGAAACAAATGTCTTTGGACATCACGACCCCAGTCCGGAAGCAAAGCTAATTGACCGTCATTTGTTTGTCTCCCGGTTCTGTGCAGAACGCTTCGCTAAAGTAAATTCCATCCCGGCCAGAGAACCGAAATACTCGGTACTTTATAATCCGGTCGATACAGACTTTTTTCGTGATCACTGTCCGGCCGGTCGTGATCTTCCCCAAAACTCTTTTGGCAGAATTTCCCGGGCGGATAAGGGGAAATGGTCCAACCTCGCCCTTGAGTTCCTGCCCCTGCTGGAAGAACAGGTAAAGAAAAAAGAACTCCTTCCTTTCAGCTATAAAATCATCGGCGGCATTCCCGAAGCGCATCAATTTGTTGCTGACAAGAATCTGGAACAATATGTACATTTTCTGCCTCCGGTACTTACCGACGGAGAGATTGCCGAATTCCTCAATTCCATAAGTTTTCTGGTGCACGCTAATGATACCGGAGAATCATTCGGACTGGTCATTGCTGAAGCCATGGCGGCAGGACTTCCTGTCATAACCCACCCCAGCAGGGATATGCGTGACAACGCTCAACTGGAACTTGTTGATCATGGAGTAACCGGGTTCGTGGCCCGAACCGCCGCCGAATATGCACAAGCAGTTAAATTCCTGCTCACTCATCCCCATGAAGCCAAACAAATGGGTGAAAAAGGAAGAACCAAAGCTGAAAAATTATTCCGGGCACAGGATATCGCTACACAACTGGGACATATTTACCTGGAACTGCTAAAGACAAAAAAATTAATTTAAAATATGCCACACAATTTTGAGCTCTACTCAGCCCGCATTCTTGATTACAGTCTGGCCGGACAACAGCAGGAAGAATTTAGCACCTGCCCCGGCACAGCTACTGAAACTGCGGAGAAACACCTGCGCTTTGCTGATAGGCGCGGAGCAGACACGCTTATTCTTTTCGGAGCAGCAGATGGAAGACTGGCTGAAGCTCTGGTGAAAAAAAAGCACGCAGATCAAGAGCTGGTGATCTGCGATCTTTATCCTGAACAAATCAGACAGCTCAATTTGAGCGGCTTCGATAAAACGCTGGATGAAAGATGTGCAATTCTCACAGACTCGTCAATCTGGGCGCAATTACTTCTGCTTTTCCAGAACGGCTATGGTGCAACAGAGTCACACCTGATTTTAAATCCCGGTCTGACCGGTAAAAGTAAATCCAGGCACCAGAACCTGCAAAAACTATTTTCCGGAACAAAGAACATAGAAATCCCGAATAAAGGCGAAAGCAGTACAATATCGGCGGCCGCAATTCTCAGCCCAGATGAACCGGAACTGGAAAAATTCATAAGTTGTTTTCCTGACTGGATTGAGGAGATTGTTCTGGTTTGGGATTGCCGTGAATCCGAAAGTATCCCGGAGTTGAGGAAATTTCATAATGCAGAAATTATCAATATCCGCCATCCCCTTAATGCGGACTTTTCCGCCCAACGGAATTGTATGCTTACGCATTGTTCCGGCGATTGGATAATCTATCTGGATGCAGACGAGCGTCTTGATAATGAAAACTGGGAAATAGTCAGGAGGGCGGCAGCTTCCTCAGAATGCAAAAGTTGGTACCTGCCGCGCATGACTTTTTACCCCGATAAGGACCATTGCCGTGTCGGTTACGGACTCTGGCCTGACCTGCAGCTTAGGCTATTTAAAAACAATGACAAAATTAAATTTGTCAATAAAATCCATGAACAACTGACCGGACTGGAAGGATCGACAGGAATTCTGCCCGACTGCCCCATAAAGCACCTGACCCATCTCTTAAAAAGCAGAGAAAAAATAGAACTTAAGCTGAAAAACTTCGATCAATCCACCGACGGTAGATTCAACCATCATCTAGGAACTGAATATCCACATATTTTAAATGATTTTATCAGCCCCCGAAAAGGCTGTGAAGTAGGGCCATTATTGCTTCCGGACATTAATATGTCATAATGTTCATGCACAAATGGCATTGCCTAACAGTATAAAATTTATTAGGTCTGACCAAAATATTCAGACAAACAGCTTCAAGGAATTAATATGAAAGTTACTTGTCCCGAGTGCGATTTCAGCAGTGAGATTCCGGAGGATAAAATTCCCTCCACTGCCCAGATGGCAACCTGTCCGAAATGTCAGGCAAAATTCAAATTCAGAAACCTTGATCAGGATACAGCCCCTCTTCCGGAGCCGAATCCTGAAGAAATCAGACATCCTGACCCCGAAGAAGAATATGGTGAAGCTGCAGCTTATGTTCAGCAGCATGCCCATGAAGAAATCTCTTCCGATGCTCAGGATCCGGTAAGCCCCGCTCCGTATGATGATCAATTCGGGCAGCAGCCTGAATACAAACTGGAAGACCAGCCCGAAGAAGAAAAATCAGACTTATGGCAACGTCTTGATTCCATGAAACCCGAAGGCGATATCCATGAAGAAGAACAAGACTTCGGACCTGAAAGCAACGGAAACGAAGTCCCTTTTGAAAATCTGGAAAAGTACGGTTTTTTTCCCGGTTTTTTCCTGACCATCAAGCAAGTGATCCTCTCCCCGGCTAATTTTTTCAAGGATATGCCGCTAAAAGGATTTTTGATGCCCTTGTTCTTCTTTATCCTGCTGGCAGAATTTCAGGAAATCTGTAATTTCATATGGGCCATGACCGGAGTTGATTCCTCCATGGGCAGCGATGTCGGCAGGATCATGAATGATTCCATGATTGCGGATTCCCTGAAGGACGGAACAGGTCCGGCCCTGCTATCCCTGCTGCTATATCCATTGATGCTGGCCGGAATCAGCTTTCCGCTGATCGGTGTAACCCATATCCTGCTCATGATTTTCGGAGCTGGGGAAAAGGGTTTTCAGGCCACTTTCAGAGCTACGGCTTATTCCTATGCGCCTATTATCCTCTGCGTTATCCCCGTTGTCGGCGACATGATCGGCGCATTGATAAGTATGGCTATCTCAATTATCGCCTACAAAAATATCCATAATACGACATACATGCGGGTTGTTCTTTCAATGGTGATGCCTATTGTGTTACTGTTGGTCATTCTGGGCTTCTACATGCAGTTCAACCAGCCCACAATCTAGCTGACCGGGGATATTTATGTTTGGATGGATAAAAGGGAAAATGGACAATGCCAAGGAACGCATCCGCATTGCCAAAGAAATAAACCCTAAAAGCTTCAGGGTTATGGCCAGGGAAATTTCCGAGCTGGCCGATGCCTGTTCACAGGTATGTTCACCTGAAAGTGAGCTGTTGCAGAGAGTGGAAAGAATAAAAAGCGAAATGGAACAGCTCACCGAACTTACCCGCCAACCGGAATTCAGAAAACTCTCGGTACAGCGCAAGATGGAACTGAGACAAAGCCTGATTCAATCGAAGGAACAGATACTTGAATCCATGCAGGCGGCACCATCCCCCACCAAACTGATACAATAAAATCAAAAGCGGCTCTCCCGGCGGGAGCCGCTTTTTTCTTACCTGTAAACTCACGGCATATTTTTTGCTATATTTCCGGTACACGTAGTATGGTCAATTTTCAGACACGATAAAAAAACCACCCGGTTAACGACATGAAAAAATTTCTGCTTATATTCGTCCTTGCCCTTTCGGCCTGCACACATTTTGAACCGCAGATAGCCACCCAGTCCATCTATTATCATGATGCAGAGGTTCAGCTCTCGCAGCTTATGGTTTATTCAAGGCCGGAGAAGCCGCACTATGGTCCGCTTTCCGCTCTTTTTTACCCTTTCCACGTAACCCAGACTATGTATAAAGGAAGCGACTGGGGGCATAGGGTTTCTAGAGGAATATGGCAGAACTGGACAGGACTGCAAATTTTTCCATCCATGGTCTATGACGAAAAACTGACCTACCGCGGACTTGATGAAGCCCTTTTTACCGCCCGCTCGCGAGGCTACGACCTGCTGGTTGTAGGCTTCGTACCATACCTCTATCTGGGGCATACCATGGATGATTCAGCTTTGACTGTTCATGTAAAAATTTATGAAACCAAACGTGGGCAGATGGTCTGCTCCTTTGAACAAAGCGGACGTATTGAGAAAAAAATGGATGATGATTTCCTCATTGTCAAACGAGAACACCGCATGCCTGATTCAGCTTTCTATAATATAATTCAGGCTATTGCCACGGATATGGCAGTCCCGCTGACCTCATGGGCCCGTTACGAGAATACTGATCAGGGCATGATTGCCGGTCTGATGCCCAACATGGTTCAAATTCAGGCTCCCCCGCAGAATGTTCAAACCGGGCAACAGAACAGTCCACGCAGCACACCGCAGGAAATGCAGGCACCGGCCCCCCGCAGCACAGAGGCCCCCGTCTCTGCAACTTCGCCGAAACCAACACCAAAACCGCGCTCAATCAACCTTGCAGTGCAGTTTGATGTGAATTCTTCCGATATCAAACCGGAATCGTACCCCCTGCTGAATGAACTCGGAAAAGCTCTAATCAGCGACAACCTGAAAAACAAGCGGGTTATAATCGGAGGTCACACCGACTCCGACGCATCTCCTGAATACAATATGAAACTGAGCAAAGAGCGGGCCGAAGCAGTAAAAAAATACCTGACTACTAATTTCCCCATTGCTCCCCAACGCATCGGGACTACAGGCTTCGGTGAATCCAATCCTCTAGTACCCAATACCACCAAGTATAACAAATTGCTCAATAGACGTGTTCAAGTTTCCATTGCACCGTAAATAAAAGCCTCCCCACTTTAAATACACACCTAGTGGGGAGGTTTTTTGTTTCATGTCCACTTTTCATTGATTATTCGATTCAAATATTTAATCATATTTTTCAATAGCTTAAGCCATACAGCCAAACCTCCCAATTACCCCTTTTCCCCCGCCTACATTTGTGTTACTTGAAAACTCGCTCTCTCATTACGCATAACCGATTGATTTTCCCGGTTGACTGCTTATAAACAGTAATTATTATTACTTCCAACATAGGGAAAAACATCGTCAAAACTGATAGCCTGGCACGTTTTAACGCAGCTAGGGAGGATCTTATAAATGATTGGTATTTCAAAACTTTACTGTGGCGCGGTAGAAACTTCCGATGCCCTGCGCTATGGTCGTGAATCTGGAAAACTGCCTTCTCATCTTTTACAGTTTTCTAAAGATAAAAAACCCGTTGTTGTCTGGAACATGACCAGACGCTGCAACCTTAAATGTGTCCACTGCTACGCACAGGCTGTTGACCCTGACGGAAAAGACGAAATTTCCACCTCAAAAGCAAAAGAGATTATCGACGATCTCGCAGCATTCGGCGCCCCGGTGATGCTTTTCTCCGGTGGCGAACCGCTGGTGCGTAAGGACCTCGTTGAGTTGGCAAGCTACGCTACCGGTAAAGGTATGCGTGCGGTTATTTCCACCAACGGAACCCTGATCACCAAGGAAAAAGCCCGTGAACTGAAAGACGTAGGCCTTTCCTACGTAGGAATTTCCCTCGACGGAACAGAAGAAACCCACGACAAATTTCGCGGTGTTTCCGGTTCCTACAAAAAAGCCCTCGAAGGTGTTGAAAACTGTAAGGCCGAAGGTCTTAAAGTTGGTCTGCGCTTCACCATCAACAAACGTAACTGGACTGAAGTTCCTTCTGTCTTCAAAGTCCTGCGTGACCTTGAAGTCCCCAGAGCATGCTTCTACCATCTGGTATACTCCGGCCGTGGTTCCGAACTCATCAAAGAGGATCTGAGCCACGCTGAAACCCGCCAGTTGCTCGACCTGATCATGGATGAGACCAAGGCTCTCTTCGACGCCGGCATGCCCAAAGAAATCCTGACCGTTGATAACCACGCTGACGGTGTTTACGTATACCAGCGCCTGCTCAAAGAAGATCCCGAACGCGCCAAGGAAGTTTTAGAACTGCTTCAGTTCAACGAAGGCAACAACTCCGGTCGCGGAATCGGCTGCATTTCCTGGGACGGTCAGGTTCACGCTGACCAGTTCTGGCGCAACCACACCTTCGGCAACGTTCTGGAACGTCCTTTCTCCGAAATCTGGATGGACGAAAAGATTGAGTTGCTGCACAAACTCAAAGACAAGAAACAATACGTTGGCGGACGCTGCGCGACCTGCCGTTACCTGAACATCTGTGCCGGTAACTTCCGTGCCCGCGCCGAAGCATACTACGACGACATCTGGGCTCAGGACCCGGCTTGCTACCTCACTGACGAGGAAATCAAGAAGGACTAGGCCCACTGTTTTGAAAAACGTTTCATGACGGTCGTCCTGTCGACGATAAATATTATTAAATCCCGGCGGGCCACTAGGTCTGTCGGGATTTTTGTTCGCCTCTGGACTTTTCCCCTTCCCAAAACGCGTTGCTAATTTTAGCAAATGGAAGCTGGAAACCATCAGAGACTTGAATAATACCCCGCAAAACTTACCGCGGGAAAAAATATTTTTAAATATAGCAAACACAATGCCCCTGCGGTGACGCCCTATCAAATACTTTTGAAAGGATGGGGTCTGATGAAGGGAAACTTTTGCAAAAGTTTGTCCTTCACCAGCCGCCGGAGGTAAAAAAGGAAGGTCTGAAATGGTATTTGACTTTCACAGGGGACGCAGACTTAGACGTACCCCGGTTATTCGTGATCTGGTCCGTGAAACAACTCTTTCCGCCAGCGATCTTATGATGCCCTACTTCGTCTACGAAACAGACGATGAAAATTACAAAAAAGAAATTTCCTCCATGCCCGGCCAATTTCAGCTCAGCCTGAAACAGCTGGAAATCAAAGTTGAGGAAGCTGTTGAAAATGGCCTCAAGAGCCTGATTCTTTTCGGCATTCCAGCTGAAAAGGACCCCGTAGGTAGTCAGGCATATGATGATAACGGGATTGTGCAGCAGGCAATACGCATAATTAAAAAACGTTGGCCTGAACTGCTGGTCTGCACCGATGTCTGCCTGTGTGAATTCACCTCACACGGACATTGCGGACTCGTCAAGGATGAGGAAATCCTCAACGACGCAACCCTCGACCTGCTGGCAAAGACAGCCCTCTCCCACGCCAAGGCCGGGGCGGATATGGTCGCACCTTCAGACATGATGGACGGTCGCGTAGCTGCCATCCGCGAAATTCTGGATGAAAACGGTTTTGCAAACCTACCGATCATGTCCTACTCAGTTAAATATGCATCATCTTATTACGGTCCTTTTCGCGAGGCAGCTGAAGGCGCCCCTCAGTTCGGGGACCGCAAGACCTACCAGATGGACCCGGCCAACGCCCGTGAAGGTCTGCGCGAAGCGGCAGCGGACGTTATCGAAGGCGCTGACATTCTTATGGTTAAACCTGCCGGACCATATATGGACATCATCCGCCAGACCCGCGACAATTTCGACCTGCCTGTAGCGGCATACCAAGTCAGCGGAGAATATTCCATGATCAAAGCTGCAGCATTGAACGGCTGGGTGGATGAAGAATCCGTGGTCTGGGAATCCCTCCTCGGACTCAAGCGGGCCGGTGCTGATCTGATCCTGACCTACTTCACTGAAGACGTACTTAAAAGACTGAAAGAGAAATAATATGAGTGATAAAAAAATGACAGGTGGACATCCCGGAGGGCATCCGGGTAGCGGACATCCGGGCGGCCACCCCGGAGCTAAATCGGGACATCCCGGAGGGCATCCGGGAGTGCATCCCATCCCCCAAAAGAATGCTGACGGCTCCCCGCCGCTGCGTCTCATCGCATGGGAAATCACCCGCTCCTGCAACCTTGCCTGCAAGCACTGCAGGGCTGAAGCTCACCCCGAACCTTATCCGGGTGAACTTTCAACAGAAGAAGCAAAAGCGCTTATCGATACCTTTCCCGAAACCGGGGATCCGATCATCATTTTCACTGGTGGTGAACCGCTTCTGCGCCATGATGTATTCGAGTTGGTCTCCTACGCCAACGAGAAAGGCCTGCGTTGCGTCATGGCTCCCAACGGAACCCTGCTCACTGCAGAAAATTCAGTCCGGCTCAAGGAAGTAGGCATTCAGCGCTGCTCCATTTCCATCGATGCTGCTGAAGCCCAATATCACGATGAATTTCGTGGAGAAAAAGGCGCATTCGATCAGGCCATGAAGGGTATTCAGTACTTGAAAGATGCTGGAATAGAATTCCAGATCAATACTACCGTGACCCGCAACAACCTGCATATGTTCAAGGATATCTTCAAGCTTGCCAAAGATCTTGGCGCATCCGCATGGCACATTTTCCTGCTGGTGCCCACCGGACGTGCTGCAGAACTTGGCGCGGAAATAATTTCCGCCGACGAGTATGAAGATGTCCTCAACTGGTTCTACGATTTCCAGAAAACCACCGACATGCAACTCAAGGCAACCTGCGCACCGCATTACCACCGCATCCTGCGCCAGAGAGCCAAAGAGGAAGGCATTGCAGTAAACTTCGAGAACTTCGGTCTTGATGCTGTCAGCCGAGGATGCCTCGGCGGTGTGGGCTTCTGCTTCATTTCACATCGCGGGCAGGTCCAGCCCTGCGGTTACCTCGAACTCGATTGCGGTAACGTGCGCGAAATTCCTTTCCCGGAAATCTGGGCTAAATCCCCACAATTCCTCAATCTGCGTAACCCGGACACTTATGACGGCAAGTGCGGTCACTGTGAATATGAAAAAGTCTGCGGAGGTTGCCGTGCGCGCGCCCAAACCATGGAAGACAACTATCTCGGACCGGAACCGCTCTGTTCCTATGAGCCCAAAAAAAAGCCCAGAAAGGATAAATAGATGGATGCAGTAGATAAACAGATCCTCGGTATCATCCAATCTCATTTCCCTATTGTTTCCCGCCCTTACGCTGAGATAGGGAAACAGGTGGGCGTGTCCGAAGATGAGACCCTTTCAAGGGTCAACACCATGCGTGAAGACGGTGTTATCCGCCGCGTAGGAGCCAACTTCGGCTCCCGCGAACTGGGATGGCACTCAACTCTTTGCGCAGCCAGTGTGCCTGAAGAAAAAATAGATGAATTCGTAGCCGAAGTTAACCGTCATAGCGGAGTTACCCATAACTACCTGCGCGAAAACGACTTTAATATCTGGTTCACCTTCATCGGGCCGGACAAGGAGACCGTGATAGCAACCCTTGATGCAATCACTGAAAAAACAGGTATCCGCGTTCTTTATCTGCCCGCCACCAAACTGTTCAAGATCAAAGTTGATTTTGACATGAAGGAAGACAAGGAGAAAAAATAATGGCAGCCAAGGAAACCATCATTTCCCCGTCCCTGCTTTCCTGTGACTTCAGCCGCCTTGCCGATGAATTAAAGGCACTGGAAGAAGCGGGACTCAAATGGGCTCACCTTGATGTAATGGACGGCAAGTTCGTACCCAACATCACTTTCGGTCCTCCGGTAATCAAATCCATGCGCAAGGAATGCAACCTGTTCTTTGATTGCCATCTCATGATCGAACAACCCGAGCGTTACATTGATGAATTCTGTGATGCCGGAGCCGACCTGCTCTGCATTCATGCCGAATCCACCGTACACCTTGAACGTGCTGTAGCCGCCATTGCCGAGCGTGGAGTAAAACCTGCAATCGCACTTAACCCGGCTACCCCTCTGGAATCCATCAAATACCTGATCCCTCAGCTGCACATGGTGCTGATCATGTCCGTCAACCCCGGTTTCGGCGGACAGAAGTACATCCCATTCTGTACTCAGAAGGTGCGCGACCTGCGGGCCATGATTGATGAAATGGGTGCAGACACACTCATTCAGCTGGATGGCGGAGTGACCATGGAGAATTGTCGTGAGCTTGTTGAAGCAGGAGCTGATGTTCTTGTTTCCGGGTCCGCATTCTTCAAATATCCGCCTTACGCAGAACGTCATAAACTCTTTCTGGAAACCTGCGCCGGAAAATAAGCAGATATTCCAGCTTGAATATACAAACGGGAGAATGCCATACAGCACTCTCCCGTTTTTTATTTCAAAAAAACGCTCCCGGAAAATTATACCGGGAGCATTTTATCAATCCATATGTATTTTTTACTTATTATTTCCCTTACCGTTTCCACCTTTATTGCCCCTGCTGGAACTCTTACCTTTGGAACCGCCGGCGGCATTGGAATTGGAAGTTGCGGCACCGACACCGCCGCTTACGCCTCCCTTGGAATTACCACGGCCTCCAGAAGCGGAGCTGCTTGAAGCAGATGCAGAGCCTTTGCCGCCACTCTGAGCCTTGCTGGACGCCCTGCTAAGCCCTACAGCCTTATCACCGCTACCTCCGGAGACTCCAGGAGTCTTGGAAACACCGGTCTTGGTGTTACGCGAAGTTGCAGCTGCGGTTGTGGACTTTTTGCTCTGGCCGTAATTCTTGGCAGTTGCAACAGTTTCCGCTGATGCAAGAGCTGTGGCGGTACGTGCCTGAGCCTGTTTCTGGTGTCCAAGTCCGAGAGTACTGGGATGTACTCCAAGTTCCTGTGCAATTTCACCCCATCCCATACCTTGCTCACGCATGGAGGCAATAGCATCAGTACCGATTGATGCTGCAGCAGACAAGGTTTCGTCAGCAGTAGTTTTTGCAGTTTCCAAACTGCTTTGAGCAGCAGAAAGATCAGCTTCAGCCGCATCACGTTCAACTTCAGCAGCGGCAAGACCGGTTTCAGCGTCAGCCTTGGCTGTCTCTGCGGCAGTCAAATCATTCTGTGCTGCATCTAAAGCCGTTTGTGCATCAGCCAGTGCTTCAGCATCATCTGCAGCTGTTGCAGCGTCAACGGCTGCGGTAGCTGACGCAATTGCATCATTTGCTGCAGCTATGTCTGCTTCAGCTGTTTCAATATCTGAATTATAGCCATCCACCGCTGACTGAGCGCTTTCAACAGAAGAAGCTGCCACGTCCACGGTTTCCTGTGCAGAGGCGACTTCGGCTTCAGCTTCGGCAATGGCATCACCGAATTCTGCAGCCTTGGCTTCGGCGTCAGCAGCAGCAAGTGCATCAGCCTTGGCAGCCTGTGCAGGATTAGCAAATGAAGGAGCTTCTACCTCTTCTGCTGCACCATCTTCGGCGGTATTATCATCCGTTGTGCCTTCTTCAGTTGCACCGGTATCAGTTGTTTCCGTTACTTCATCAGTTCCAGCTTCCGGGGTATCCTGCGCTAAAACACATGGAACAACCAGAATTCCGATCAAAACCAGAACCGCCATCCACCACATCGTTCTCTTAAGTTGTTTTTTCATAGACTCCTCCCTCCCCTAGTTGACTACAGTTATAAATTGTATGGATTCATCCAGCTTGAAAGTCTTTCCATCCCGCTTCACCTCTTCTGCTGTTCCAAACCAGCTTAAAGGCATCCTTGCAGGATCAAAATCAGGATGACCACTCAATATATAATCACGGACTCCCATAGCCCGTTTTTTCGCAAGGTCTGAATCTCCATTCACATAAGCCACAACATGAAAACTAAGCTTCTTGTTCTCTTCCATCATCGCGGCAATAACATGCAAAGAACTTTTACTTTCAAAATCGGATTCAACTTTACCGGGCTTATATTTAATACTACGCAAAGTGACATTACGGGTACCAAAAATAAAATTACGGTAAGAAAAATCACCAAGCAGGTTAAGCTTATCAGCACCACTCATGGCCAGAATTCCGTCAGGATAATACTCAAGGTATTTTTTCCATGCTTTGACAGCTTCCGCCTTCTTGCCCTGCCGGCCTAGGATATCAGCACGGTTGTAGAGGGCCTCAGGATTGTACTGGTCGAGTTTGATGACTTTGTCGTAAAGGACGAGAGCCTCAACAAGCTTTCCTTCTTCAAAATAGCTGTGAGCAAGGTAGAGATTGGCTGAGATATGATTCGGATCAAGAGCAAGGACTTTGCGATAGGCAGATCTTTCCTTACTGAATTGCTTCAAGGCCCAGTAATTAACACCGGACCAGAAAAGATAATCAACATTATCAGGATCAACACGGAGTGCAGTGGAAAAATAAGGCTGGGCTTTCTTAGGCTTTTTTAAAGCCATGTAATAACGGCCTACATAGTAGGCTGTTCCGGCATCATCAGGGTCTTCTTGCAATTTTTCGCTGAATGCCTTGATCCCCTCTTTATACTTATGATTTTTAAGATAGTAAGGACCAGAGAGATTGGCACACCCTGAAACAGACAGCACAATAAATGCAACTGCCAACAGAAAAACAAATCGTTTCACAACATCCTCCACAGGTTGGAGTTTGTGTTTACGACCCCTCAAAAAAAACAATCCCGTCTACAGATATAAATACCTGCAGACGGGATTAACAATTCTTTAGATAACATTATTTTATAACAGAAAGATTCCCACCTGAATCAGACCGATAATAAAGCCGAGAATTCCACCGATAACTTCAATAAACTTAAACTCTTTCTTCATAATGGAGAAAAGGATGGACTCAAGCTGCTCCATAGAAAAACATTCCACTTTATCCTGAACAAGACACTTAAAATCCAAAGAACATTCAAGCTGGGATGAAGTGGTTTCGATAAGCTTGGGCAACATGGAATCGAGCTCCTTGGAAAGCATACCCTTAACTGTCTTCATTGTCTCATCGTTCAGAAACATGCCTACCATCGGGTGCAGTGAGGTCAACTTCTCACGGAAAAAGACATCCAAGTACTCAAGAACAACTTCTTTATGCTTATCAAGAAAGGTCGGATCATGAATGACATTTTTAATATCAGTATGAGAAATAAGTTCTCTTTCAATCATCTCACCGAGACGCAGGGCCAGTTCCTTCTGACGTTTGGGAAAAATCCCCTGAATGGAAAAAGGACCGATCTTAATCGGATTGTGCGGATGGAAAAGCATTTTTACCGCAAGGAAATTTGTGAACCAGCCGATAAGGGCACAGATTACAGGTGAAAGAAGGAGCTTCAATGTTATCATTAAGTTTTTCCTGAATTATTTTATTGATTATTCACAAAAGAAGTGCGCGCACATCTTTGTCTAAAATCAGGCAAAGTGCAAGCAAATAAGACTACAGATAACATCTTAACTAAAAATACTTGATTAGTTTACAAATCAGTGTATATTGTTCCCCCTAATAGGGTGGAGTAAAATTGTGGGGGCAATTTATCATGAAAAATCTAAGTCATTCGCGGTCAATTTATTCCGAGCTATCAGAGCTCAGGGATAAAAACAAAAGCCTGGAAGAGTCTTTAAATTCCATTCGTTCAGACTGTGAGCAGCTTTGGTTTAAAAATTTATTTGCCTCTGCAGCTTCCGCAATCGCTATTCTGGATACAAAAGGCAGGATACTCTTTACCAATCCGGCTTTTACCGAAATCACAGCATACACTCCTGATGAATGCTCACGGTTGCCCCTGCATGAAATTATCATCCCCGCACATGACGTTGAGGGGCGTGAATATCTCCGCAATCTCTTCCTGGGACCAACCAGCAAAAGCAGTCTAAGTCTTACAATTATAGATAAAAACGAACATCTTCATTTTGTTGATATGTCCGTTGCCACCATTTGCACTGCCTGCGAGACCCCTGAAAACTGTATCTGTATAATGCACGACGTTACTGCTGAAAAAGAGGCTGAACTGCGGCGAGAAGAATTGATTGAAGAACTGATGGAAGTAAAAGAACTTCAGGAAGACAATGCTGCCCAGTTGGCAACCCTGCTTCATGAGCTTGACGAAAAAAACAATGCTCTTGAACAGGAAATAGCTGAAAGAAAAAATGCCGAGCAAAAACTAAAGGAAAGCGAAGAACGCTTCAAATATATGAGCATCACCGACCAGCTGACCGGACTTTTCAACCGCCGCCATATGCTGGAAGTTGCAGAAAAAGAAATTTCAGAAAGCCGCAGTTCTGGCAGTCCGTTAAGTGTATTGCTTATGGATGTTGATGATTTCAAAATGTTCAACGACACTTATGGTCATGCTGCCGGAGACGAAATTCTCGAATCAATAGGCGCAATCATCCGAAAGAATATCCGCAGCACAGACAAAGCCTTCCGCTACGGGGGGGAAGAATTCATGGTCATCCTTCCGCAGACAAGAGGACAGGAGGCAATGAGAATTGCTGAAGACATCCGCGAAGCTCTGGAGAACTATGAATACCGTCCCCAAAACGGCACTCCGGTCTACAAAACTATAAGCATCGGCGTGGCTGAATTCTCAAACGACGAAACACTGGAAAAAATGATCAAACGAGCTGACGACAACATGTACCGTTGCAAAATAAAGGGTAAAAACAGGGTTCATTTCTCCTGTGAATAATCCTGCGCTGAATCAAAATTATTCGCGCTGATTCTTTCAGCCAGATCTTTTTCCAGTTCGATAAAGATCTCATTCAAGCCCTTGTTCATGGCTTTAACGAGGGCATCCGGCCCTGTACCGTCAATCCGCACTTCACGGCTGAAATTACGGGAATAAATAATCGGCAAGTCAGGATTACCGTTATCCAGCATTATAAACTGCATTTTCAGCACGGCCTTGTGGTCCGGCCCTGAATAATCGCCGTATATAGAATTGACCACGCCTTCCAGAAGAAGCTCCCCGGTCCCCATACTGTCCGGCCCCAGCACATTGGCAAATATTCCCGACTCCCCCATCCAGACACGCAGTTCCTGCGTGACCATAGCTGCCGGGGGAACAAAAAACGAATTGTAATAGTCGGATTCGAACCCGTTTTCACCCACCTTGTAAACCAGATCTCGGTCCTCATAACGCGGAGAAATTTTAACCCGGCGAACAATCAGATTCTTATCGGTATGGATAGAATTCTTAGCCTTATCAGCACGTACAACATCGAGGGTAAAATACTTACGGTCAAGAGTAGGCCGTTCCAATTTCACACACCCAGCCAGAAAGCAGGTAAGCAGAACAGCCAATAACACTGCCGTTTTCGCGGCTCCATAAATTTTATATGAATTGTCCTGTATCATTTTTATTCTCCACTACTTCCCTTTTTCGGCGGATCTCCGAAAAGCACTCCGGCCGGATACTGTTTCGCCTCGCTGCTCAACTCCCGCAGATTTTCCATCAGCCTGCGGACATTATCCAGAATAGCTTCAATATTGCCCTGCTGTCCGGCCACGGTCATATTCACTCTTGAGAGGGTTGATTCAAACCGTGCTGCAGCTCCCTTAATTCTGTCGGAAGCCTCGCTGATATTGTTAAGGGTTTTGGAAAGATCAGCCAGAGTCTGCTTGCCTTTCGGGCCGGAAAGATATTCTTCCATACCACCGGTAACATTTTTAGCGCTTGCCGACGCTTTCCGTATATCCTTCATCGCTGCTACAATGTCCCCGGAAGAGTTTTCCATGACCATACGCATATTGCGGGCAGCAGCAGCTACATCCGGCATCAGGTTATCCACTTCCGGTGCAGCAAGAAGCTGGTTGATCCGGGTTATGAATTTCTCAGCCTCATCCAATGTTCCGGTCAAATGTTTACTGATTTCTCCGGTGTCTGCATTTTTGAGAAAAGTGCTGAGATTCTGTGCAACTTCACGGACATCCTCAATTGCATCAGCTATGTTTGCCTTGTTAATATCTTCCAGAGTATCACTGATGGACGCCACGGCACTTTCCACCCGGCTCATCATGGATGGAGCTGAAGGCACATACA
This sequence comes from Maridesulfovibrio sp., assembly GCF_963678865.1. NCBI lineage: Bacteria > Pseudomonadati > Thermodesulfobacteriota > Desulfovibrionia > Desulfovibrionales > Desulfovibrionaceae > Maridesulfovibrio > Maridesulfovibrio sp. Next base: position 1,287,233 of record NZ_OY787459.1, read on the forward strand.
AATGCTTCGGCTTCCATGTTATCTCAAGAGGGGGATTTTTTGCAGGATCCACATAATCAATCTCGAGAAAAAGCTGTCCGGTCAGTCCCAAAGAAACCGGTCGGGCGCGCAGCCCCCGATCAACCTCCCTTTTCAAAGCAGCAACAAGATCCCTTCCCTCTTTGGTCTTGAACATTTTATGATTCAGGTCACCGAGCAGATAAACATAGCGCAATGCGCTGTGTCCGAGGTCTACATAATGATCTGTGACAAAACCGATATGACTGACCGTACCGATTTTAACCCCGCGAAACTTGATGGGAGACCCAACTTCAAGGCCATTTACCGACTCGTTGAGATAAGTTTCCATTTTCACACTGCGCTCAAAAATCTTGCCGGCCCCAAGAATAGCCAGCACAGAAACAAAGAGCAGCATGCCGATAATAATAAACAGTCCCAGCCTGAACGGGTTGCTTTTCCGACTCATATATTCTCCGTAGCCAACTGATGTTGCGTGGCTTTTCCTTCGACTTCACGGTGAAAAAATCTGCGCACCTGCGGATGCTCCGTTTCTTTGCTGAGCACTCTGGGATCACCTTCGGCAATTATGCCCCGGACAGTTTTGTCCAACATGATAACCCGGTCCGCAATGGAAAAAATAGATTGCAGTTCATGGGTTACGATAACAAAAGTAACTCCCAATGAACGTGAAAGGCTGCGTATCAATTCATCAAGTTCTGCAGAAGTGACCGGATCAAGGCCGGCAGAAGGCTCATCCAAAAATAATATTTTCGGATCAAGCGCCATAGCCCGGGCAATGGCTCCGCGCTTCAGCATTCCACCGGAAAGTTCCGAAGGCATCTTGTCCGCCGAACCTTCCAGTCCCACAAGAGAAAGCTTCATGCGGGCGGTATAATCCATGGCTTCACGGGGCATGGAGGTAAACTCTTCCAAAGGAAGACGCACATTCTCAAGCAGGGTCATGGAGCCGAATAAAGCCCCCATCTGATACATAACCCCGATACGCTGCAGGATTTCCAGACGCTTCGATCCGTATGCGGAACCTATATCATCCCCGGCAATTAGAATCCGCCCGTTTGCAGGAGGGTACAGTCCGATCATATGTTTAAGCACTGTACTTTTACCGCAACCGGAACCGCCGAGGATAATAAATATTTCGCCTTTCCTGACATCAAAAGAAATATTGTCGATGATGACGGTGTCCCCGTAAGCACAGGTCAAATCCCGCACATTGATTATATTCTCTACATCATGGGACAACTTAAATACCTGCCAGAAAATAGATTACCGCAAAAATTCCGTCAAAAACCGCAATGAGAACAATCCCGCTGACAACAGCACTGGTAGTGGAATCACCAACCGCACTTGCGCCGGACTTGGTAACCAGCCCGCGCTGGCAGCCGATACCGGCAACTAAAAAACTGAATACTACTGCTTTGATCATGCCGCCGGAAAAATCCATCCACTGCACATTCTGAAAAACACGCCCGCAATAAGTGGTCAGAGGGTACCCCATGGAAAGCATGACCAGCGCTCCACCCACGAGGCTCATAAAATTGAAAAAAAGAGTCAGTAGCGGGGTGACAAAAACCGTAGCCAGCACCCGTGGCAAAACCAAAAAGCTGACCGGATTAAGTCCCATTGTGTTCAGGGCATCCAGTTCTTCGTTTACTTTCATGGTCCCGAGCTCTGCGGCAAACGCAGATCCGGTCCGCCCGGCAAGCAGGATAGCTGTAACCATAGGTCCCAGCTCACGAAACATAACCAGCCCGAGCATATTGGGTACAAAAATTTCCGCCCCGAAACGCATTAGGGAAACAGCAGACTGAAAAGACATGATCAGGCCCATCAAAAAACCGATCAGCAATATTATGGGCAGCCCGTCGGCTCCAACTTTTTCACATGTGAGCCAGAAATCAGGCCAGCGCAATTTATTCTTACGGGTGGCTGTACTCAGGGATGCGAGCACACAGTTACCTGTAAATTCAACCTGTTCGCGCATATCCTGAAGCATCTCCTGGCCGGAAAGACCTACGGAAGTAATCCATCCCCGTATGCCACCCTTGGCTTTTGCTTCTTCCTTTGGCGGGGTGGCTTTATCCGGATCGAACAAATCAAGAAAGGCTGCAAATTCAGGACGCAATCCATTGATAGAAAGAGTCTTGCCCCTATTCCGGCATTCAGCTTTCAGCATCATAAATAACGATGAACCGCCACCGTCCAGATAATCTACACCCGAACAGTCAATTATATAGCAACCAGCCGTCACAGCAGAACGGGCCTGCTCCCAGACGGCTCCGGCTCCTTCCGCATCCAGGCGGCCTGAAATTGTCATATTTGAATTAGATTTCTTAAACAACATAAAGGCTATTACCGTATATAATACACTCTTTTACAATTATAAACCGTACGTTAGCAGTTGGTAACACGAAAGGGAAGCAGGAAATATACCAAAGACAAGTGCTTACCTATCATTTTTATTCTGGATAATCAGCACATAACAGCCGCAGCAACATAAATGCAAGGAACTTAATGGGCCGAAGTACTCTTCATGACACTGCGGCCCATTTTATTGACCAACTATCTATCCTCTTTATTTTCCAGCCATACAAATAAAATAACGCATTGAAAAACTTAAAAACGGGTAGTTTCGCCTCAGCTTCCGGGTAATAATACCCCAAAAATTTTAAATAGATACACAACATATTTAGCACTTTTAAGTTGCATATTAATATTTACTATAATAACTTTGCAGCCAAATCCCGCATAAATGCGAAAGGAGATTAATATGACTATCAAAGCAAAACTCTGGATAATAGGCATGCTGGCAACAGCAGGATTTGTAATCATTTTTACCGTCGGTATTATCGGCAAAAATATAATGGAAGAAGCAAACTGGATTGAACAGCAGGCGGCAGAAGCAGAAGTTGCCATGCTGCAGGCCCGCAGAGCTGAAAAGAACTTCCTGATCAGAAAAGACCTGAAATACGTTGAACTTGTAGAAGCCAGCACCAAAACAATGCAAACAAAGCTTACCGGCTTGCAAAATACAAAACTGGGAACCTATGCCGAAAATGGATTAACGGCTGTATCAGCCTATATATCTGCCTTCAAAGAAGTAGTAACAGACCTGAAAAAGATGGGTCTGGATCAAGACTCCGGAATTCAGGGACAACTCAGGAACACCATTCGCAATGTTGAGAAAATATGCATGATATATGACTCAAGTCTTGAATCAGGCTTACTGAGGCTGCGTAGGCATGAAAAAAACTACATTTTGTATCACGATGGTACACATCTCGAAGAAGTGAACAAAAGCATGGATGAATTCACACAATCCATCAATAACTCAGCTCTCAACACCGAGCAGAGATCAGCCCTTGGAGATCAGCTCAACTCCTACCAGCAACTTGTTACAAATTACGCCCAGCTTTCCAGTAAAATAGAAAGAAATAAACAGTCATTCATCAAGTCAGTCCGCACTATGGAGCCGCTTCTGGAAAAAATGGCCTCAGAAGCTGAAACAATGCTCAAATCGCGAAGCAATATCATTTCCCGGACAACCCTTGCAGTCGAGATCTCAACTATACTGATTCTTCTTGTATCTATAGCTTTCATTATCAAATCCATAACATCCCCACTGAAAGCCCTTGAAATCTGTGCCGATTACGTCAGTGAAGGAAACTTTGATGCCTGTGAAAAAATACATTTAACCGGGGAACTTGAGTCTTTGCGGGAAACTATGGCCCTGATGATAGTTAAACTGAAACAAAGCATGGACGACGCACAAAATAAAAGCATTGAAGCAAAAAGGCAGGCCCAAAAAGCCAGTGAAGCTATGCATGAAGCCAACTCCGAACGAGAAAACACAGCCGCTATGCTCGCAACAATGTCTGCAATTTCCGAAGAGGCTGATTTGATCACGGAAGAACTTCATGTTGTAGCTCACAATCTGGCATCAGAAGCTGAAGAAATTAAGAAAGGAGCGGACAGCCAACGCCGTAAAACTGATGAAAGTGCCATAGCGGTACAACAAATGAACGGCTCCATCACAGGAGTTGCCGATAAAGCTTCGCAGGCTTCCAAGGGAACAGACGAGGCCAGCCGCAGGGCAAAAGAAGGATTTCAGCTGGTAAGCTACGTTGTTGATTCAACCGACCGGGTTAGAATTCAAACCCAGAACCTCAAAGAAGCTTTATCTGAGTACAGTTATCAGGCGGAATCAATCGGAACCATCATGGGAGTAATTTCAGACATCGCAGACCAGACCAACCTGCTGGCCTTGAATGCTGCGATTGAAGCTGCCCGTGCGGGTGAGGCTGGTCGCGGTTTTGCCGTTGTTGCCGATGAAGTCCGCAAACTTGCGGAAAAAACAATGCATGCAACACAGGAAGTAGGGGACGCTATATCCGGCATCAGAAGCGGCACCGAGGCCAGTATGACAATTATGGATGAGACTGAGGGGGCGGTAACCCAGTGCTTTAATCAGGCAAAAGATGCAGGCCAGTCGCTTCAGGATATTGTCAGCATAGTTGCCGAATCAGCAGGAGAAGTCCAATTTATAGCATCTGCAACCGAAGAACAATCAGCCGCCTGCCAACAAATTAATTCTTCTTCAATGGAAATAAACAATGTTTCCAACGAAACTTCAACAAGGGTTGACCACTCTTTTGCAGCCATCAACAACATCACACAACTGGCTTCAAACCTTAAGGAACTGACCGGAAAACTGAATAACTGCAAAATCAGCTAAACCATCTCAAGAAAAAAAACACCGCAATACCATTCCGTATTGCGGTGTTATTTTTATTAAACAGACTTAGTTCTTTTAAGATCTTATGCTACCCAATCATCGTCCTCGGAGATCGGGGCGAAGCCGCGACGCATGGTATTTTCGCATACAAGACGTGGATCCATGAACTGGAGCAGGTAGTCAGGGCCGCCGGACTTGGAACCGACGCCGGACATCTTGAATCCGCCAAATGAGTGGCGCTCAACCAAAGCACCTACGCTGGGCTTGTTCAGGTACAGGTTGCCGACGCGGAACTCACGGGAGGCCTTTTCAAGATGCTTGGGACTTCTGGAATAGACCGCACCGGTGAGCGCGAATTTGGTAGAGTTGGCAATATCAAGGGCTTCATCAAAATCATTGGCCCGCATGATGGACAACACAGGCCCAAAGACTTCTTCCTGAGCTATGCGGTGTTCCTTGGTAATACCGTCCACGACCAGCAAAGGAGTGTAGCAACCGCCCTTCTCGCGGTATTCTGCCGGAGCTTCATGCTTAATGACAACATTGCCTTCTTCTTCAGCAAGCTTGCAATACTCAAGCACGTTCTTCTGGGCTGCCTTATCAACAACCGGTCCCATGTAATTTGTTGGATCTTCAGAGGGACCGAGCTTGATGGATGCAGCAGCTTCCTTCAAACGGTGGATAAACCGATCATAAATGGAATCAAGAACTATAACGCGCGAACAAGCTGAACATTTCTGCCCCTGAAAGCCGAAGGCAGCATAAAGAACACCGAGTACGGCTTCATCAAGGTCTGCGTCGTCATCAATGATAATACCATTCTTACCGCCCATTTCCGCGATAACCTTCTTGCACTGTTCCTGTCCGGGCTGAACCTTGGCAGCACGCTCCTGAATACGCAGACCGACTTCCATTGAGCCGGTAAAAGCGATTACCGAAACATCAGGATGATCGACCAGATGATCCCCCATTACGGAGCCACGGCCGGGACAATAGTTGAACACTCCGTCAGGCAGCCCTGCGGCCTTGAACATCTGGACCAGGCCGTAGCCGACAGCAGAGGAAATGCCTGCAGGCTTGTATACAACCGGACAGCCGGCAACAATGGCGGCAGAGACCATGCCCACACTGATAGCCAGCGGGAAGTTCCACGGGGCGATAACTGCGGCAACACCCTTACCCTGATAAAAATACCGGGAATATTCGCCCGGAGCATTACCCATACGTCTGGGTGCGCCGAGGCGGATCATTTCGCGGGCATAGTACTCAAGAAAGTCAATGGCTTCGGCAACGTCTGCCTGAGCCTGATCCCACTGCTTACCGACTTCAAGGACCTGCAGTGCACAAAGGTCATACATATTATCTTTAAGATATTGAGACGCCTTGAGCAGGTACTGGGCACGCTCCTTGTGATCGACATCACGCCAGTCCAGATAAGCTTCCTTGGCTGTTGCTACTGCTTTATCAACTTCAGCTATGCCGGCCTGACATACGGAACCAATTATTTCGGAAGGATCAGCAGGGTTGTAGGATTCAAGGACATCCTCGGTAACAACCTCCTGCCCGCCGATGTAGAGCGGATAACGCTTACCGAAATCCTGACGGACTTTAGCCATGGCAGCAGGGAAACCGTCACGCTCCTCCTTAACAGTAAAATCTGCAGGCGGAAAGTTATTGAATCTGGGCAGTTCCCCTTCCGGCAGTTCCTTTTTCTTCTTGGGCGGCTTGGCTTCCAATTCCCGCTTAAGGGTGATTTCAGGATTCTCCAACAACCGGCTTACATCTGCCTCATCGGCAAAAGTCTGTTTGAGGAACGACTCGTTGGCGGTATTCTCCAGCAGCCGGCGAACAAGGTAGGCCATACCCGGAATAAGGTCGCCGTAGGGGCAGTAAAGACGGACACGCTTGGCAACATTTTTCAAGCCCTTACGTACCGGTTCAGCCATACCGTAAAGAACCTGAAATTCATATTTATCTTCAGGAACACCAAGCTCATTGGCAACTTCCATGACAGAAGAAATCGTACGAATGTTGTGAGATGCACAAGCAAAGTGGCAGATATCGTGGTTCTCAAGAATCATTTTGGAAACACGCTCATAAGCCATGTCCGACTCCGGCTTATGGGTCCATACCGGTACAGGCCAGTCATTCTGTTTGGCAAGAACGGTTTCGTAATCCCAGTAAGCACCTTTTACCAGACGTATGGAAATGGGCAGGTTCTCTTCACGCGCCCAATTCAGCATATCTGAAACATCATCTTCCACACTGCGCAGATAGGCCTGAAAAACAATACCGATGTGCGGATAATCGGGATATTTTTTTCTGAACCGCTTATACATTTCAACAGTAGGCTCTTTATACTTAAGAGCTTCCATATCGATGCACATGAAGCCGCCCATGTCCATGACCTTCTTGTACACAGGTTCAATGGCATCCATCATACCCTGTACGGTGCCTTCAAGATCTACCGGCTTGGACTGGGAATAAAAGGCGGAAGGTTTGACTGCAACATTGATCTTGGGAGCATGTCCCCAATCAAGGTCGCCGGAAGCGTCAAGGGCATCCCATTTTTTATACTCTTTTTCTATAGCATCAAGAACTTCCAGATATCCGTCACGATAAGCGGCAGCTTCTTCATGAGAAACAGTGGCCTCTCCAAGCAGGTCAAGGACAAATGCAAAACCGTCCTTGCGCAGTTTGCGGATACCTTTTACGGCTTCCTTTGATTTCTGGCCGATTATGAACTGACGGGCCATACCCTCGATATTAGAACGTATGGTCTTGTTCAGCACCTTGGCTACAAGCCCACCGCCAAATCCGGTCTTGGAGGCACCCCATTTGAGTACATCGGGAATATTGCTGTCTTCACCGGCAAAATACTCTTCAATATGCCTTGAAAGGGACTCGGATGTATTGAGGTACGGCAACACATCGACAAAACGGAACATCTGGACCTTGAAATCTTCATTTTTCATGGACCAGTCCATTACCTTACCTGTCCACCAGCCCTTGTTGAAGATCGAAGGAGCTTCCCCGGATATGGAATCAAAAAACTGTTTACCGCGTTCTATTACCTTGCTGTCCAGAGTGGAGACTTCTGCGTTCATACCTGCCTCTCCTTAAGATTTTAAATGGTTCTTCAAAATCAAATTTTGCAGACCGCTCAAAATCATTCCGCACCTGAATCATCAGATAAGAACAGGTCCACACTGCCGAACCTGTACACGGTATTTTACAGTCTGCTATGATTCGTAATCGTCCTCTTCCAGAGGAATAGCCCGAGACTCCTTGATAGTGTTCAATACGATGGTTGAGTTGGTGTCCCTAACGGTTTCGATTCTTCCAATCTGCCCCAGCATAATGGCCAGTCCGTCGGTATCCTCGCAGCGAACTTTGATAAGATAGCTGTCTCTCCCCGCGCAGTAATGAACTTCCAGTACTCCGGGTACACGGGAAAGTTCTTCACCGGTGGAGGTGGCGCCCACGCCTTCATTAACGTTCACAAAGATAAAGGCGGTGAGGGAACGGCCAACGGCCTTGGGATTAACTATGGCTTCATATCCGGTAAGCACGTCTTTACGTTCCAGCTTGCGGACACGCTCAAGTACAGCTGAAGGGGCCATACCGACCTTACGTGCGATATCAGCGTTAGAGACCCGGCCACTATTCTGAAGTATTGTCAGAATTTTACGATCTGTTTCGTCAATTTTTCTCTTACTCATTTGTTTTTTAGAATAAAATTCAATTTTAGAAGTTTTGTCAAGAAGATTTTACATTAAAACACACACCTAAACATCAAAAGTTAAGCAAAACAGTCTTATATGCGAATTATTTTCTATACATCTCCTTGTATACCTGAATTTTTGACTGATGCACACCAAAACATATTACCAATTCATTCATTTGCTGATTAACTGATCAAACAAAATTGTCACACATTTTTGTACAACATACATTTTTGTAGTGATTTTCCACAACAAAAAGCATTGAACAACATTAATCGCTAGAGTAAAAATGAAAAAACTAATACATCTGGTCGGATTTATTGAAATGCGAAAAACACAATGCAAGTGTCGGGAAGAAGATTGAGACCAAGCGGAGCTTGACGAATTAAGTTCGCATATTATGTAATAAAACAGAACAAAGCAAGCATTCCGAACATTCTTCGGATCACACAATTTAACACCCTCAAGTTTCGTTTAACTCAAACTTTTTGCCTCATCCTCTAATAATCCGTAAGCAGTAGCTCCAAGCCCGGCTAAAACAAGAAGCAACTCATTACTAAAACCAGACGAGTCCTCAATGAATGGGAAAAAAGCACGGCATTACTTTGAAACGGGATACTTATGCGCAGAGAGCGTATTACTGGCAGGCGCCGACATTCTCGAGATAAACAATCCTGCAATCCCGGCCATGGCAACCGCTTTCTGCTCCGGGACATCTCGTACACGGGGAACCTGCGGGGCGTATCAGGGAGCCGTTCTGCTGATCAGCATCCTCCATGGCAGAAGTAACTCTGGACAAGACTTGGACTTTTGTTATGGACTTGTTCAGGATCTTACAGAATGGTTTAGAAACAATTACGGAACCACTGATTGCCTTCAAATAACAGGATGTGACTTCAGCCTGAATTCCGGGCGAAAAAAATTCAAGGAAGAGGGAATCAAGGTCAGCACATGCTACCCCCTTGTGGATAATACAACTGAATTTGTCACCAAACTTCTTAAGGAAAATTCTTAATCGACATGTCATCACCTGCACTGCTCTACTTCAAACTTATCGGCTCAGTAATATTCTGGGGCGGAACATGGATTGCCGGAAGAATTCTTGCCGGACACCTGACCCCGTATTCTGCTGCATTCCTGCGCTTTTTCTTTGCCACTATTTTCATGTTCTTCCTCAGTTGCCGGGTTACAGGTCATAAACCATCCTGCTCCCGCAAAGATATCTTACCGCTTGCTTTCCTCGGTCTGAGCGGGGTTTTCCTGTATAATATACTGTTCTTCAGCGGTTTGCAGACTGTCAACGCTGGCAGGGCCGCACTTATTATTGCGGCCACACCTACGTTCATCGCCCTTGGCTCGGCCCTGATTTTCAAAGAAAAATTCACTCTATGGAAAATTGCCGGATTCTTACTGGCCCTGACCGGGGTCAGCACCATCATCGGACACGGGAATCCCATATCCATACTGACCGAAGGGACCAGTTACGGAGATCTATGCATAATAGGATGTGTAATTAGCTGGGCTGCTTATTCACTTGCCGGGAAACCGGTCATGAAAAGGATAAATCCTATTGAGACGGTTTACTGGTCCTGCCTGTTCGGAGCATTAATGCTTCTGGGACCAGCCCTGTATCATGGACTTGTTTCAGAGATAATCAGTGCATCACTCATAGATTATAGCTGTATACTGTATCTTTCCCTACTCGGAACAGGATTAGGATTCAGTTGGTATTTTGAAGCAATACAGGAAATAGGTCCATCCAAGACCGGAATATTCATCAACCTCGTCCCAGTTACGGCAGTGGCTCTGGGGGCGGTTATGCTTGGCGAGCCCGTTGACCTGTTTCTCGTAACCGGGGGAGCACTGACCATCTTCGGGGTCTGGCTAACCAACCGCAGCTAGACTTTTACAATTTGATGCGCTACGCGCTTTTGATAAATAGATTTAGCCTCCGGCAGGAGAAAAGACAGAGACCCTCTACACTCCTTAGTAGGGCTTTGCCTCCGGAGACATTACATTGCAATTAATTTCAATTAAACGTTCCTCAGCACAGGGTGTGCGAACGTAAATTAAAAACAACAAAACCGGCGCAACCTTAATAAAAAGTTCTGGGATTCTTAAACCCTTTTCCCAAAAGAGTTTAAGCCCCCGGCAGGGCCGCCGAAGGCATACTGAACATGTACGACGCAGATGATTTATATAATGATGAAGAGGAATATTCCGGTCCCAGCAGATCGCAAAAAAAGCGGGATATGACCGCTCTGCAGAATATGGCCGAGAAACTGATGACCCTTGGCCCGGAACTGGTCAAAAAATGCGGGTTGCCGGACTACTTTATTGAAGAAGTTCTCGATGCCATGGCCATCAAATCCCATGAAGCAAAACGCCGTAAAACACAATACATCGGCAAGCTTATACGCGAGGTTGACCCGCAACCGCTCATTGATTTCCTTGAAGACATTGAGACCGGAAACAAAGCCGACAACATGAAATTCCATGCCCTTGAACAATGGCGCACCAGGCTGATTGAAGGTGATTTTTCCGTACTTGATGAAATTTTGGAGCAACATCCTCAGGCAGACCGCCAGAGGATTTCACAGTTAGCCCGCAATGCAAGAAAGGAAAAAGAAAAATCCAAGCCTCCCAAGTCCGCACGTGCCCTTTTCAAAACCCTGCGTGAACTATCTGAGTAAACGGGCTTGACTCGGGAAAATTTAATATTACTTTACTTGTGTTGTGAATTAATTCACACTCCCGTTTCCAAGAAAACAATCAAGGAGAAATACCGTGACTTATACTTTTAGTGGTGTAGAACTGGAAGAAAGAACCTGCCCCCATTGCGGGGAAGAACTCAGCCCCTGGATTGCACCGCCGGAATCCGGCTGGGGTGTAATCGTGGTCTGCAACAACAATAAATGCCCGCACTACGTCGGTTCGGACTGCGATATCGTCAACAAGCGTGATGATTCCAATCTCGGATGCCGTTATGCAGAAAACCCTGATAACAATTACACACCGTTCAACCTCCTTGCATGGACAAGATAACAGCACTATAAACACAATAATTAAAATCCCCGCAAACTGGTGTTTGTGGGGATTTTTTATTTTAAAGTCTCTTTTTCACTGTTTGCGAAAGAAATGACATATTGACAAAGCAAATCACAATTCCTATTCAAAATTCCCGGCTCCGAAACAACTTTCCCGTGAGGGTCACTATGTCCTTTCTCCAAGCTCAATATGTTGCAGTGGTTGCCCTGCTTACAGCAGTGCTGCTCTGGTCCAGCTCATTTGTTGCCTTAAAGCTTGCTATGGCGGTATATGACCCCACTTTCGTAATCTTCGGAAGAATGATGCTGGCCACAATCTGCTTCCTGTTTTTTATACCGAATTTTAAAAAGCAGCCCATCCATAAAGGAGACTTCAAGTGGTTGATCTTTATGGCCTTTTGCGAACCATGCATGTATTTCGTCTTCGAAAGTCAGGCCATAACGTATACTTCCGCCTCGCAAGCGGGGATGATTTGCTCTACCCTTCCTCTACTAATGGCTGTTTCTGCACGGTTTATCTTAAAAGAAAAGCTCAGCCGCAGGACCCTGATCGGATTTACTCTGGCTGTTTGCGGAGGAATATGGCTTTCCCTTTCCTCAGAATCCACTGAAAACGCGCCCAATCCCATACTTGGAAACTCGCTTGAGTTTTTGGCCATGTGCTGTGCGGTTGGATACATGACCGTTCTGAAGAAAATGACCGCCCGCTACTCTTCCCTTTTCCTGACCGCATTTCAGGCTTTTATGGGAGCAATATTTTACCTGCCGCTACTGGCCTTACCTTCCACCGATCTACCTACGGTTTTCGATCCGCTTGCAGCAGGCAGCATTGTTTATCTTGGAATAGGTGTAACCATAGGCGGATACGGACTCTACAACTTAGGTATGTCCAAACTTCCGGCCAACCAGACCACCGCCTACATAAACCTGATCCCGGTATTTACCCTCTTCTTCGGTTGGCTGATTCTTGATGAAACCTTTACCTCCACGCAATTTCTCGCCGCAGCACTGGTCATGGGCGGGGTTATTTTAAGTCAGGACAGGAGGCGTGGATAATTTCTCAGGAAATCCCGAAAGAGATCCCCAAGACCTTAAAAGTTATCTCTGAACTGTTTCCAATTTTTAAACTGAGATCAGATGTCCTGACCGTGAAAACCCCAAAATAAAACCGCAATATCTCAAAGTATTGCGGTTTTATTTTGGGGTTTTTATATTAAATTATATTTCAATGAAAATCGGCAGATCAGGCAATTCAATTCCATCCATTCGCGCTGCTTCTTCAAGTAATCTTGAAACAGCCTGTTCTCCTTCTTCTCCGACATCTTCGGAATAGTCGGTAACAAAAGTCTTGATGTGCTCATGGATCACATCATCATCCATTTCCTGCGCATTTTCTTTAATGTAAGGCCACGCGGATTTTTCATCTATATGAGAAAGCGTGAGGGATTTACGGATAGCGGCATTGACAAGTGAAGCGGTTTCCGCACCGAGAGAGCGTTTGATGGCGATGGAGCCGAGCGGGATAGGCAGACCGGAAAAATCCTCCCACCACTGACCAAGATCAGCAAGTCTGGATAAACCGAGAGCTTCATAAGTAAAACGGCCTTCGTGGATAACCACCCCGGCATCAACCTCCCCGTTCTTAATGGCTGGCATAACCTGATCAAAGACCATCTCCACCAGCTCTATGTTGATTCCTGCTTGGCGACACATAAGGCTGAACAATAAATTTGCGGTTGTATTGCGTCCCGGTATAGCAACACGCTTGCCATCAAGGTCATCTATGATGCAAGGTGCTCCGGTAAGCAGCAACGGCCCTACGCCACGCCCCATGGCTCCACCGGCGCGCAGAAGAATATAATCATCCATGATATGCGCTGCGGCATGGACGGAGACCTTACATATGTCCATCCTTCCGGACCGGGCCATGGAATTCAATTCCTCGACATCAGCGAGGGTGACGTCAAGTTTAAAAGGGTCTATGCTGACTGCCCCGCTTGCGAGGGCATGAAAAATAAACGTATCGTTCGGGCAGGGCGAATAGCCCAGTTTCAATATTTTGCTCATGGGCAAGGTTTTATATTTTTAAGAGCCGGAAATCCAGTGTTGACACGGATGGAAGCGACTTTTATTTACGGCTGAACAAAGGTGAATATAAATGATCTCAAAAAACTACTTTAAAGCTGCCGGACTCGAACGTATCCTCGACAAAATTCTTGACGAGGAACGACTTTCCATCGAGGACGGGCTTACCCTCTTTAATTGTCCCGACCTTAATGCGCTGGGCGCACTTGCTTCCATCCGCAGACGTCAATTACACGGCAACAAGACATTCTACGTAATCAACCGCCACATCAATTATACAAACATCTGTGTGAACGGCTGCCTTTTCTGTGCCTATGCCCGCAAGCCCGGTGAAAAAGGCTCTTTCAAACTCAGCAGGGAAGACATCCTCGAAAAGCTGAAAAATGCACCAATCCCTCCCCGTGAAGTCCACGTGGTCGGTGGGTGCCATCACGATATTCCGCTATCATTTTTCGAAGAGACCTTCGTTGAAATCAAAAAAATGCTTCCGCAGTCAGCAATTAAATCCTTCACAGCTGTAGAAATCGACCATTTTTCTAAAGCAGAAGGCATCTCCACGGTTGAAGTGCTCAAACGGCTTAAAGCTGCCGGTTCCGAGATGCTTACCGGTGGCGGAGCTGAAATCTTCAACCCGGAAGTACGCGCCAAAATCTGCCCGGAAAAACTTCCCGGCGAAGATTGGTTACGCATCCACGGAGAAGCCCACGGGCTCGGTTTCACCACCAACTGCACTATGCTCTATGGACATGTGGAATCATATGCCGACAGGATTGATCATCTGGACAGGTTACGCCGCCAACAGGATATTTCCGGTGGTTTTAACTGCCTAATTCCCTTACCCTTCCTGACAGAAAACAGCAGACTGAAAATTGATAATCCTCTTACTGGGGTTGATGAATTACGTAATATTGCTGTTTGCCGACTCATGCTGGATAACATCCCGCACATCAAGTCCTACTGGGTAATGCTCGGCGTAAAGCAGGCGCAGACCGCCCTCCATTTCGGCGCCGACGATTTTGACGGAACCGTTGTCGAGGAAAAAATCGGACATATGGCCGGAGCAGAATCCGAACAGGGATTGAGCCGAACCGAAATCGAAGAAATGATCATCGGCTGCGGGTTCATCCCGGTCGAACGCGATGCTGCTTTTAATGAAATTTAAGAATGCCTCCGGCGCCCCTTCGGGGACCAGAAAAACTTTTTGAAAAAAGATTCTCTGGTCTCTTCAAAAACTTTTAATAGTTTTGGTCAGTCATTAAGTTTCTTGACTGGCACTGACAATATTTAAAAAAGGGTTAATTTTTAAATTCACCCTAATCTTCATAAGCCACTGACGCGAAGCCCGTTAAAAAGTTTTGATGGGGGAGTCCAGAGGGGGAAACTTTTCCCGAAAGTTTCCCCCTCTGGCCGCCGGAGGCAAAAAGGTGCAATATGAATAATCTTACTCAAAGCCCTGCTGAAGTTCTTGAAATCGGCAAAAAAGTTGAAGCCGGAGAACGCATAAATTTTGATGAGGCCCTGACTCTTCTGGAAAAGGCAGATCTATTTGATCTCGGCAGCCTTGCCCACTCCATTCGGATGAAAAAACACCCTGAGCCGAATGTTACATACGTCATCGACCGCAACATCAACTATTCGAATATTTGTGACTGTGGGTGTCGTTTTTGCGCTTTTTACGTTGCGCCGGGTAAAGACGGCGGCTTCGTAATCAGCAAGGAAGAACTGGGACAAAAGATTCAGGAAACTATTGATCTGGGCGGGACCCAGATTCTCATGCAGGGCGGGCATCACCCGGATCTTCCGCTCTCTTTTTATGAAGATATGCTACGCTTCATCAAAGAGAATTACCCTGTCCATATCCACGCCTTCTCCCCTCCGGAAGTGGTTTACTGGAGTGAACTGAACGGATTATCCATCAAAGAAGTTCTGGAAAGACTGATTAAAGCAGGTCTGGCCTCCATCCCCGGCGGTGGTGCAGAAATTCTGGTTGACGAAGTCCGCAGTCATATAGCGCCCAAAAAATGCAACACTGCCAAGTGGTTGGAAGTAATGGAAACCGCCCACAATCTGGGGCTGCGCACTACTGCGACAATGATGTTCGGTCATGAGGAAAAACCTGTTGACCGCATAAAACACCTCTTTGCCCTGCGTGAAGTTCAGGACCGCACTCACGGATTTACAGCTTTCATTCCATGGACCTTTCAGCCTGACAACACAAATATCCCTGATGCCCGCAAGATGACCAGCGTAGAATACCTGCGCACACTTGCAGTCTCTCGTATCGTGCTCGATAACTTCGACAACGTACAGGTTTCCTGGGTGACCATGGGGCCTAAAATATCGCAATTGGCACTTTATTATGGCGGCAATGATTTTGGCTCCACCATGATCGAGGAGAACGTTGTCAAGGCTGCCGGTGTGAGCTTCAGGCTTTCTGAAGCTGAAATTCACAACTTGATCATTAAAGCCGGATTCGTACCCAAGCAAAGGCTTATGGATTACACCCTTGCGGAGAAAATTAATGGATAATGTAAAAATAGGCCGCATTTCTTACCTGAATGTCTTGCCAATCTATTATCCACTGGAAGCCGGGTTGATCGAAAACAATTTTGAATTCGTCTATGGTCCGCCAGCACAGCTGAATAAAATGATGTCCGAAGGGTTAATGCACATCGCGTCTAACTCATGCATAGAATACCTGCGTCATTCCGAGCAGTATTTGCTGCTGCCTGATCTGGCAATCGGCAGCCGGGGCCCGGTGCAGTCCGTTATCATGATCAGCCGCAAACCGCTTGAACAACTCAAAGGATGTAAAGTACTGGTCAGCGCACAGACACACACCTCTGCTGCTTTGCTAAAAGTGCTTCTGTCTGAATACATTCCTCTCAACGCTACTTACGAAACAGGAAATGCTACAGAAAGACTCGAAGCTGGCGAGCAACCAGAGGCGATACTTTGCATTGGTGACGAAGCCCTGAACCTACGTAAGCATGAAGACTACCCCTACATCTTTGATCTCGGTGAGGAATGGATAAGATGGACCGGCCTGCCGTTTATCTTCGGTATCTGGACCGTACGCCGCGATGCTGCTGAACGCGAAGACGTAAAACAGGCCATACGAGATCTGATCAGGGCCAAAAAATGGGGCCAAGCCAATATTGAAAAAATCTGCGAAATGACCGCCGACAAGACGATGCTCAATATGGAAGAAAGCCGTTCATACTATGACGGACTTGTATATGATTTAGGCAAAACAGAAATCGAAGGTCTTAAAGTTTTCGCGAAATATCTGGTTAAGACCGGACAAATAAATCATATTCCTGAACTCGAATTTATTGAAATATAATAAAATCCACTATGGAAAATCAAGGTTCCGGGAAGCCCATGCAAAAATTATCTCAAATTGATTCTAAATATTTTTTAAGTTAGCTGATGCTGAATTTAAAATAGCCCCACAATAAAGGCCTTAATATCATTAAAGATATTAAGGCCTTTATTAATAAATACTTACAAAACTAACTGCAAAACGCAGCCAAGAATTTTGGGAATCTTAAAAAAGTATCAATAGGATTTTAAGCACTGTCAGAGCCGCTGAAACCTATCCTGCAAGCTGCTTAACGTGTTCAATAAAATAACGCACAGCAGGGAAAAATTCTCGTCCCTGCAGATGTGCAAGATAGAAGCTTCTTTCCAGATTCAAAGGCAGGTCCTTGATATGAACAAGCTCCCCGGAATCGATAAGTGACTGTGCCGCAAGCCTTGAAGTTACGCTTACCCCAAGCCCAGCCCTAACACACTGAACTACAGCCTGAGTGGATTCTACCCAGACAGTTACATTCAGTTCACGTACGCTGGTACCCATTTCAGTCAAGCCGGCTTCAAGCGCTTTGCGGGTGCCAGAACCGCCTTCACGCATAACCCATGGCAGCTCGGCCAGATGCTGGATATCATCAATACCGTCATAGTTGCGCACAAGCACAGGAGGAGCAACGATAACAAGCTCATCCCTCATGATGGGGACAAACTCGATATTTGGTACATCGACAGTTGCACCCACAACACCGAGAATTAGCTCACCACTGCGAACTTTTTCGAGTATTTCAGTCGTATCACCAACAGAAAGATGAACACTGACATCAGGATATTTTTTGCAATAGTTGTATAAAAGATCAGGCAAAAGATAGTGCGATGGAATCGTACTACCACCGATCTCCAGATCGCCAACTACTTTATCACGCAGGATATTTATTTCATTTTCGGCTTTACCTATCAGATGGTAAATATCCTTTGCATTACGGTAAAGAACTTCGCCGGCCTGCGTTGCCATAATAGACCGCCCCAAACGATCAAACAAGTGAACGCCAAGCTCTTCTTCAAGGGTAGAAATATGAGCACTGATAGTTGGCTGAGAAAGAAATAGTTCTTTGCCTGCCTTAGAAAAACTTTTTAATTCATAAACTTTGCAGAAAGCTTCGAGTCGACGTAAATCCATGTAATCTCTCGTATCGAAAATATCTATATGTAATTATAAAAAAAAGGGACGGAATGACTTCCGCCCCTTTGAATAAGCATTGATTTATGCTTCCTGAGCTTCTTCAGCAGGTGCTGCTGCTTCAACAGAAGCTTCAGCACGTTTGGTAAGCTCGATGATGCACATAGGAGCGCAATCACCCTTACGGGGATCAGCGAGCTTGATGATGCGTGTGTAACCACCACCGCCGCCAACATAGCGGGGTCCGATTTCATCGAAGAGCCTCTTAACAAGACCATGGTTCTCAAGAGTCTTGTATGCAAGACGTCTGGAGTGGAGATCATTGCGAAGGGCAAGGGTGATCAGCTTTTCACAGGAGCTTCTCAGTTCCTTTGCCTTGGGCTCTGTGGTACGGATATGTTCGTAGGTCAGCAGGGAGCGAACCATGTTTTTCAGCATGGCTTTCCTGTGAGAATTGCTCCTGTTGAACTTTCTTCCGGACTTTTTATGCCTCATTTTTCTCTTTCCTCTTCAGCCATTCCTGATGCTTTTTATCGAAATCCTCGAGGATCATACCGAACTTGAGATCCATGCTGTCAAGAACACGACGGATTTCGTCGAGAGACTTACGTCCGAAGTTCTTGGTTTTAAGCATGGCCTGTTCAGTGCGCTGCACAAGTTCACCAACAATACGGATGTTGGCAGCCTTGAGGCAGTTTGTAGCACGAACGGACAGTTCGAGTTCATCGATGCTCTTGAACAGATTCGGGTTAAGATCGAGGTCGCTTTCTTTGGACTCTTCCTGCTCGGATCCCATTTCATCAAAATTGATGAATACGGAGAGCTGATCCTTGAGGATTTTTGCACTGTAGGCAATTGCATCCTCAGGGGTAACGGAACCGTCAGTGAAAACTTCGAGGATAAGTTTGTCATAGTTGGTCATCTGACCGACACGGGCCTGCTCCACACTGTAAGCAACCTTACGAATGGGAGAGAAGCTTGAGTCGAGCACAATATGACCGATCTCATTGACAAGACCATCGTGCATGTCAGCAGGAACATAGCCCTTGCCCATGCGGATCTCGAAAGTCATCTCCATGTCCATCTTCTCAGACAGAGTCGCAATAATCTGCTCAGGATTGAGGACTTTGACGTTCTGGTTTTCCTGAATATCAGCTGCGGTGACGACGCCCTGTTTGTTTACCCTGAGGGTAAGAAACTGGGGTTCATCTGTAGTCATTGCGAATCTGATCTGCTTGATGTTCAGAACAATCTCAGTCACATCTTCCATCACACCTTCAATAGTGGTGAATTCGTGCTGAACTCCTTCGATCTTTACAGCAACCGCGGCAGCTCCCTGCATTGAGGAGAGCAGCACTCTCCGAAGAGAGTTACCGATGGTTGTTCCAAATCCGCGCTCAAGGGGTTCACAAATGAACTTACCGTAAAGCTCGTTAGACTTGGGGTCACGCACAAGCTGTTCCGGCTTAACCAGCTCGGCCCAGTTGCGGGTGTTGATGAGTTTGTCACCGTCTTGAATAAGCATGCACTAATCCTTCTTATTTGGAGTACAGCTCGACAATCAGCTGTTCGTTGATAGGGAACTGGATATCTTCCCTAGTCGGCATCGCTTTAACTTCACCTTTAAATTTTGCGCCATCGGATTCAAGCCACTCAGGGCAACCGCGACGGGCAATAACTTCCTGTGCTTCAGTAATCACGGGGATTTTACGGGATTCTTCACGAACCTCGATTACATCACCGGGCTTAACGTGCATAGAAGGAACATTAACACGTCTGCCGTTTTTGGTGAAGATGCCGTGTTTCACGAGCTGGCGAGCCTGCGCACGGGAGTTGGCAAAACCAAGACGGTAAACAGTATTATCAAGGCGGGTCTCAAGAAGCATGAGCAGGTTCGCACCGGTAACACCCTTCATGGAATCAGCACGCTTGAAATAGCTGCGGAACTGGCCTTCCAGGACACCGTACATGCGACGCACTTTCTGCTTCTCACGAAGCTGAATAGCGTAGTCACTCATTTTCTTTCTCATGCGACCGGCAATACCGGGAGCATAAGGACGACGTTCATAAGAACACTTATCAGTAAAGCAGCGGTCGCCTTTAATGAAAAGCTTTTCGCCTTCTCGGCGGCACAGTCTGCATTTTGCTTTAGTATATCTGGCCAAGGTTATTACTCCTTCGAAATTAGACCCTGCGACGTTTCGGCGGACGACAGCCGTTGTGCGGGATGGGTGTTATATCGCGAATGAAGTTAACCTTCATACCGACGTTACCGATTGCGCGCATAGCTGCTTCACGACCGGAGCCGGGGCCTTTGACAAAAATACCAACAGTACGCATACCCTGATCCTGAGCTTTTCTGGCAGCGGTTTCAGCAGCAACCTGTGCAGCAAAGGGAGTAGATTTTCTGGATCCCTTGAAACCGGAAGCACCGGAAGTAGCCCAGCTGATTACGTTACCTTTCAGATCAGTGAAGGTAATGATGGTATTATTGAATGTTGCTTTTACGTGAGCGATGCCCACGGGAACATTCTTTTTCTCTTTTTTCTTGCCGGAACGGCGAGGTCTAGCCATACCATTCTCTCCAGAATGAATTTATATCAGCAGCACGAAGACCTTATCATGGTCTGACAACTGCGGATTGAATTATTTCTTCTTTCTGCTCATGACAGAGCGACGGGGACCTTTGCGAGTTCTTGCGTTGGTCTTAGAGCTCTGACCGCGCACGGGCAATCCGCGACGGTGACGCAGTCCGCGGTAACATCCGATATCCATCAGACGCTTAATGTCAGCAATCTGATCGCGGCGAAGGTCACCTTCAACTTTGTAATTATCTTCAAGTTCCTTACGGATGGTGTTCACCTGCTCGCCACTGAGATCGTCAGTTTTGAGTGTCCAGTCAATACCAACAGTATCAAGAATCTTGAGAGCGGTAGTCCGACCTACACCGTAGATGTAAGTCAGTGCAATATCCAAACGCTTATTTTTCGGAAGGTCTACTCCAGCGATACGAGCCACAGTTATACCTCTCTATCCTTGACGCTGTTTGTGTCTGGGGTTGTCACAAATAACCCTCAGAACACCCTTGCGTCTGATTACTTTGCATTTGGGACAAATCTTCTTAACAGATGGTCTTACTTTCATGACCGTCTCCAAATAATGCAGTTAAACAGTTTCAACAGTCGGGAGCTAGCCGACTGTGGGCCTAATGCCTCAGCTACCCACTGAAGGGTAACCGTACCATGCCAGTCTTTCGTTGCCGCGAAATTCAAGACGTGTACTCTACAGAATGATTTTAAAAAAATCAACCCCTCTGGAGTACCTAAAAATAATTTATGACAGGCTCAAAATCTGAGGCCCGTCCGCAGTAATGGCAATGGTGTGCTCGAAATGGGCGGACAGCTTCCCGTCCTTGGTCACAGCGGTCCAATTGTCATCGAGAATCTCGATATCGTGAGAACCTTCGGTCACCATCGGTTCGATGGCGAGGACCATTCCCGTTCTAAGCTGCACACCTGGAAGACCCGAGGGTACAAAGTTGGGTACTTCAGGTTTTTCATGAAGGTTTCGCCCGATGCCGTGCCCCACAAAACGGCGCACAACTCCGAACCCTGCTCCTTCAGCATATTCCTGAACTGCCCGGGAAATATCATAAAGACTGTTACCAGGCAATGCCTGTTTGATACCGAGCATAAGAGATTCACGGGTAACATCAAGGAGCTTACGGGTAGAGTCAGCAATAGCACCTACCGGGTAAGTACGGGCTGAGTCCCCATAAAATCCCTGATAAATAACACCCATATCAATGCTGACTATATCACCTTCTTCAAGAACTCTTTTCTCAGAAGGAAATCCGTGAACAATTTCCTCGTTCACAGAGCAGCAAAGGGCGAATGGAAATCCGTGGTAACCTTTAAAAGCCGGTTTAACCCCGAAACCTTCGCAGGCTTGGCAGGCTGCTTCTTCAAGGCTCATGGTCGTAATCCCCGGCTTGATAGCCTCGCCCAACATATCCAGTATGGTAGAAACAAGACGATTGGCCTCACGCATGAGGCCAATCTCCTTGTCATTTTTGAGGTAGATACCTCTGTACTTTTTCAAAGCAATTACCTGCCTTTGATCTTACTGCCCTTACCCATGAGTCCCTCATACTGACGGGAAATCATGTAGGATTCAATCTTACCCATAAAGTCCATGGCTACACCGACAACGATGAGCAGTGCGGTTCCACCAAAGTAGAAAGGCACGTTGAACTGAGCGATCAGAATCATAGGCAGTACGCAGATAGCTGCTACGTACAGAGATCCCCAGAGAGTGATCCTGGTCAGAATACGGTCAATGTATTCACGTGTTCTGTTACCGGGACGAATACCGGGAATAAAACCACCCTGTTTCTGAATATTCTCTGCTATTCCTTTGGGATCAAACATGATCGCAGTGTAAAAATAACAGAAGAATATAATCAGGGCGACGTATACAAGGTTATATACGATGGAAGACGGAGCGAAGTACGCAGAGAACTTGGAAAGAATCTCATTGTTCGAAAAACTGGCCAAGGTTGCTGGGAACATCAGGATACTGGATGCAAAGATGGGGGGAATAACACCGGCGGTGTTAATTCGCAGGGGCAGATGTGTGGTCTGTCCGCCCATCATTTTACGTCCCATCATGCGCTTGGCATAATGGATTGGAATCCTGCGCTGTCCACGCTCCATATATACGATAAAAGCGAGAATGGCGACCATAAATGCCAAAACAAAAAGAAGCAGGAAAAGTGTAATCTCACCAGCCTGCATCAATCTGAAAGTATTGAAAATAGCGGCGGGAAGTCCTGCCACAATACCGGCAAAAATGATCATAGAGATACCGTTACCAATGCCTTTCTCGGTCATTTGCTCACCGAGCCACATCAGAAAAACAGTACCTGCTGTCAGAGTCAGGATGGTTATTCCGCGGAAAGCCCATCCTGCATGCAGTACAACAGGGGCACCGGTAGGACTGGTCATACTTTCCAGCCCGACAGCGATGCCGAAACCCTGAACTAATGTAATCAGTACAGTGCCGTATCTGGTGTACTGTGTAATCTTCTTGCGTCCCTGAGCCCCTTCTTCCTGAAGCCGTTTAATGGTGGGACTGACCACACCTAGAAGTTGAACGATAATAGACGCGGATATATAGGGCATGATCCCTAACGCGAATATGGACAAGTTACGCAACCCGCCGCCTGAGAACATGTCAAAAAGGCCGAAGAGAGTGTTGGAAACACTCTCAAAAAAATCGGCCAATGCTGAGCTGTCTACGCCCGGGACCGGGATATGAATCCCGATCCGGTAGACAGCCAGAAGAAGAAAAGTCCAAAGGAGCTTTTTCTTCAGTTCCGGCAGTCGGGAAAGATTATCAACTCCAGACAATGCCACGTTTTATCCTTCCAGGGCTTTGGCAGTACCACCTGCCTTTGTGATCTTTTCAGTCGCAGATGCGCTGAAGCGGTGTGCTTCGATGGTTACGGCAGCACCAACTTCACCCATACCGAGGACTTTAACGAGTGCACCTTTTTTGCAAAGGCCTTTTTCGTAAATGTCTTCAAGGGAGATTTCGGTTTTACCTTCGAAGGCGCCAAGAATCTGACCTACGTTGAGAGCTACGTACTCTTCGCGGAAAGGATTCTTGAAACCGCGCTTAGGCAGACGACGAGCCAGAGGCATCTGACCGCCTTCAAACCAGGCAGGGACACCGCCGCCGGAGCGAGCATTCTGTCCTTTATGACCCTTGCCGGAGGTTCCACCCCAGCCGGAGCCGCCGCCGCGACCTACGCGCTTGCGATTTTTACGTTCCTCTTCGAACGGATATATTTCGTGCAGCCTCATGATTCAGTTACCTCCACAAGGTGCTCAACTTTTTTGATCATCCCTCTGATGACGGGAGAATCTTCAAAGCTTTTTTCCTGTCTGATCTTGCGCAGTCCCAGTGCCTTAACAGTGGCACGCTGTTTGGGATTGCAGCCGATCATGCTGCGTACGAGTTTTACCTTAAGCATAACTATGTCCTCCTACTTTCTGGGAGTCACAACTGTCTTCCCGCGAAGCTGACCAACTTCTTCAGCACTGCGAAGGGAAGCAAGTCCGGCGATAGTCGCGCGAAGGACGTTATGCGGGTTGTTGGTGCCGATAGCCTTAGTAAGGATATCGTGTACGCCTACAACTTCAAGTACCGCACGCACAGGACCACCGGCGATGATACCGGTACCCTTGGAGGCGGGCTTGAGCATTACGCGTCCTGCACCGTAACGGCCGAGAACTTCGTAAGGGAGAGTTCCGTCCAGCAAAGGAACGGAGATCATTTCTTTGCGAGCTTTCTCAGAAGCTTTTCTGATAGCTTCAGGAACCTCGTTTGCCTTACCAAGTCCGAAACCGACCTGACCTTTACCGTCACCTACCACAACCAGGGCGCTGAAGGAAAACCTTCTACCACCCTTAACAACTTTAGCTACTCGGTTGAGGTAAACGATTTTTTCAATCAGACCCAGATCATTCTGTTCCATGGATATTCCCATAAGTTTAGAATTTCAGGCCACCCTCACGAGCGCCGTCTGCCAGGGCCTTGACCCTGCCGTGATAGATATAACCGCTACGGTCGAAAACAACTGTTTCGATCTTGAGTTCCTTAGCCTTTGCAGCAATGTCTTTACCGACCTGAGCTGCAGTCTCGCAGGTAAGCTTAAGAGCTTCACCGTCTTTGGCGAGGGCTTTGGAAGAAGAAGCGGTCACGGTTTTGCCAATCAGATCATCCACGAGCTGAGCGTAGATGTGCTTATTTGAACGGAATACAACAAGACGCGGGCGAGCTGCAGTACCGCTGATTTTTTTGCGGATGCGGATCTTTTTACGCTGTCTTGCCTGTTCTTTAGTCATTTTCATGGCTTTACCCTACTATTTACCGGACTTACCGGCTTTACGTCTGATCTGTTCATCGATGTACTTGACGCCCTTGCCTTTATAAGGCTCCGGCGGACGTACACGACGCAGCTGCGCTGCAACTTCACCGACCAACTGCTTGTCTACGCCGCTGATGGTGAGCTTTGTGTTGCCTTCTGCGCTAGCTTCAATTCCAGCAGGCAGTTCATAGTTAACGGGGTGGGAGAAACCAACGTTAAGAACGATGTTTTTACCCTGTACGCTAACCTTGTAACCAACACCGACTACTTCCAAAGTCTTGGAGAAGCCTTTGGAGACTCCTTCAATGCAGTTGGAAAGCAGGGAACGGTGCAGGCCGTGCTGAGCACGTTCCTGACGGGAATCGCCAGACCTCTTCACCTCGACCACATTATCAGCAACGGAAAAGCTGACCATGGGGTGTACCGGGGTGGTGATGGTGCCTTTGGGTCCCTTTACGGAAACCACATCTGCACCAACAGTTACTTCCACTCCGGAAGGTATATCAATAGGTTTTTTTCCAATTCTGGACATAATAAAACCTCTCTACCAGATTTCGCACAAGAGTTCGCCGCCAACGTTAAGCTCTTTAGCTTTAACGCCGTCAACTACGCCCTTTGAAGTGGAAAGTATGCAAATCCCAAGTCCGTTGAGGACTGAGGGAATATCTTCAACGCCTACAAACACGCGACGACCGGGTGTGCTGATTTTTTTCATGCCACTAATAAGGGCTTTTCCATCAACATACTTGAGGGTGACGTTAATTTCGTTATCTTCAGCAGTGAAGTCAACGATATAACCTTCATCCTTGAGAATCCCGGCGATAGCTGTTTTGATCTTGGACCCGGGAATGGACACGGACTTATGATAAGCACCGTGAGCATTGCGAATGCGGGTCAGCATATCGGCGATAGGATCGACAACAGGCATTTTAAACTCCTTATATTACCAGCTGGCTTTACGCACGCCGGGAAGTTCACCCGCAAGGGCCTTTTCCCTGAAGCAGATACGGCAGATGCCATATTTGCGCAGGAATGCACGAGGACGACCGCAGATGGGACATCTGTTATATTCGCGCACTTTGAACTTAGGCTTACGTTTCGCCTTAACTTTTAAAGCTGTCCTGGCCAAAACGATATCCTCCTATTTCTTGAAGGGCATTCCAAGAAGCTCGAGGAGCATCTTGCCTTCTTTATCAGTTTTAGCGGAGGTGACGATAGTCACGTTCATCCCTTTAGTAATCTCGATTTTATCGAGCTGAATCTCAGGAAAGATAGTCAGTTCCTTGATTCCGAGGGTGAAGTTGCCGCGTCCATCGAAGCCTTTGTCAGGAATTCCGCGGAAGTCGCGAACACGAGGAAGTGCAAAGCTGATCAGCTTATCCAGGAAGTCCCACATGAGATCTCTGCGAAGAGTTACACGGGAACCTACAGGCATTCCTTCGCGCAGCTTAAAAGCTGCAATTGACTTTTTCGCTCTGGTGACAACTGCGCGCTGACCTGCAATAGCAGTCAGTTCTTCAACAGCACCGTCGATGAGCTTAGCGTTCTGGCTTGCTTCACCGAGTCCGATGTTCAGAGAGATTGCCTTTATACCGGGAATCTCCATCGAACTCTTGTACCCGAACTCTTTGTTAAGAGCCGGGGCGACCTTGTCCGTATATATTTTTTCGAGACGTGTCATCGCAAAACCCTAGTCGATGATTTCGTTACATTTTTTACAAAAACGGATGTTTTTTCCGTCTTCGGTCTCACGTACGCCAACTCGGGTTGCTTTAGTGCAAGCGGGGCACACAACCTGAATGTTGGAGATGTGAATAGGGGCTTCTTTCTCAACGATTCCGCCGGGCTGGTTTGCATAAGGGTTCGGCTTGGTGTGCCTGGAAACCATATTAACCTGCTCTACAAGGACAGTGTCCTTCTTGCGGTTGATCTTGAGGACCTTACCGATCTTCCCCTTATCCTTGCCGGCGATGACCATTACTTTGTCATCAACATGTATCTTGTTCATGCCGTTTACCTTCTTGTGATAAGGATTACAGAACCTCGGGAGCGAGAGAAACGATCTTCATGAAGCCTGCGCCTCTGAGTTCTCTTGCTACGGGCCCGAAGATACGGGTCCCTACCGGGTCCATGGAGTTGTTCAGAAGAACGGCAGAGTTATTGTCGAACTTGATGTAGGAACCGTCAGGACGACCAATTTCTTTTTTGGTACGAACAACAACTGCCTTCATCACAGCGCCCTTCTTCACTTTGGAATGGGGCATCGCTTCCTTAACGGAAACCACAATAATGTCTCCGACACTGGCGTAGCGTCTCTTGGAACCGCCAAGTACCTTGATGCAAGATACTTTTTTGGCACCAGAGTTATCTGCTACGTCAAGTTTAGATTCTACCTGAATCATAGCTAATACCCCTAAACTGCTTTTTCCAGAATTTTATCGAGATGCCACCTTTTGCGCCGGCTAAGGGGGCGGAATTCAACAATCTGCACCTTATCGCCGATACCGCACTCGTTGGACGGATCATGTGCCATGAATTTGGTGTGGCGACGGATGAATTTTTTATACAGGGGGTGCTTAACGAGGGTCTCACAACGAACGACAATTGTCTTGTCGGCTTTGTCGGAGACAACAACGCCGGTCAGCACGCGCCTGTTTCCTTTCAGATTAAGCTCTGCCATGGCTTATGCTCCCAGTTCCTTTTCACGCTGCACGGTGAGGATCTTTGCGATGTCTTTTTTAACATCGGACAGTCTCTGGGTGTTTTCCAGCTGAGCAGTAGCGTGCTGGAAACGAAGGTTGAAAAGCTCCTGACGAGCTTCTGCAAGCTTCTCATTCAGAGCAGCGTTGTCGAGTTCACGAAGTTCTTTGGCTTTCATTTTACAATCCCTCCTTGACTACAATGGTAGTTTTAACAGGAAGCTTGTGAGATGCACGGACCAAAGCTTCTTTGGCCAGTTCAATATCAACGCCCTTAACTTCGTACAGAATACGACCGGGTTTAACCGGGGCAACCCAACCGACTGGGGAACCTTTACCTTTACCCTGTCTGACTTCAGCAGGCTTGGCAGTGATAGGCATGTCGGGGAAAACCCTGATCCAAACCTGACCGCCACGCTTGATGTGACGCATGATAGCGATACGAGCTGATTCAATCTGGTTGTTGGTAAGTTTTCCGTGTTCCAGAGTCTTAATCGCGATATCGCCAAAAGCGATAGTAGAACCGCGCTGGGCTTTACCTTTCAGACGACCTTTCTGACGTTTACGGAATTTAACTTTCTTAGGTGATAGCATTACTGTTCCACCTCGTGGTCGAGAATTTCACCTTTGAAGATCCAGACCTTGATGCCAATGACACCGTAGGTGGTGTTAGCTCTTGCTACACCGTAATCGATGTCAGCTCTAAGAGTCTGAAGGGGCACACGGCCATCGCGGTACCATTCGGTACGAGCAATTTCAGCACCGGCAAGACGACCGGCACAAGCCACTTTGATACCCTCTGCGCCGAACTTGCGGGCAAGGCCCACAATGCGCTTCATAGCGCGGCGGAAAGCCACACGGCGCTCAAGCTGCTGTGCAATATTTTCAGCAACGAGCTGCGCGTCGGTTTCGGGACGGCGAATTTCATTTACTTCGAGAGCGAATTCTTTATTGAATTTTCTACGAAGATCTTCACGGAGCTTTTCGATCTCAACACCTTTACGGCCGATAACGATACCGGGACGTGCAGTGTGGATGATCAGACGGATTTTGCCGCCGGCACGCTCAATCTCGATTTTGGAGACACCTGCGTGAAAGATCTTCTCTTTTACATATTTACGAATGCTGTCGTCTTCGTAGACGAAAGCGGGATAGTCCTTACTGGAGAACCATCTGGAAAGCCAGTTCTTGGTGTATCCAAGTCTGAAGCCGTATGGATGTACTTTCTGACCCATGACACTACCCTACATTTCTTTTACTACGACGGTTATATGGCTGGTGCGCTTGCGAATGCGATACGCACGACCCATAGCCCTGGGCTGAATTCTCTTCCAGGTAGGACCTTCGTCAACTTTAACGATGTCCACGCAGAGAGAGTCAACATCCACTCCGGGAATCTGCTCGGCATTAGCCACTGCAGAGTAAAGCACTTTACTGAGCATTTCAGCACCCTTTTTGGGAGTGAATTTCAGAATGTTGAGGGCTTCCTCAACCGGCTTTCCCTTGATGTTTTCCGCTACCAAGCGCACTTTCCTAGGAGAAATGCGCATATATTTTGCAATAGCTCTTGCTTCCATTGCTCAACACCTTCTAGCGTTTGGCCTTGCTTTTCTTATCTGCAGCGTGGCCGTAGTAGGTACGGGTGGGGGAGAATTCGCCCAACTTATGTCCTACCATGTTTTCGGTCACGAAGACAGGAATAAACTTACGGCCATTATGTACTGCGAAGGTCAAACCTACCATTTCGGGAATGATAGTTGAGCGACGGGACCAGGTCTGGATAACCTTGCGGTCACCTGATTCCTGAGCTTTTACGACCTTTTTAAGCAGATGATCGTCAATAAACGGGCCTTTTTTCAGTGATCTTGGCATTACAGTCTCCTACCTCTGCCCGCGGCGTTTAACGATGAGCTTGGAAGAAGGTTTCTTCTTACTGCGGGTCTTGTATCCCTTAGCAGGCATACCCCAAGGAGAAACGGGGTGTCTACCACCGGAACTGCGACCTTCACCACCACCGAGGGGGTGATCGATCGGGTTCATGGCAACACCACGAACTTTAGGTCTGCGACCCAGCCAGCGGTTACGGCCAGCTTTACCGAGGGTAATGTTTTCGTGGTGGATGTTACCAACCTGACCTACGGTTGCACAGCAAGTAGCGAGCACCTTGCGGACTTCGCCGGAAGGCATGCGCAGAAGAGCATATTTGCCTTCTTTAGCAATGAGCTGTGCATAGGTACCGGCAGCGCGGCAGAACTGTCCACCTTTTCCGGGATACAATTCGATATTGTGAACGATAGTACCAACAGGAATGTTCTTCAGCAGGAGAGCGTTACCGGGTTTGATATCGGCTTTTTCACCAGCCAGAATCATATCACCCTTGTTCAGTCCTACAGGACAAAGAATGTAGCGCTTTTCACCGTCTGCGTAGTGAAGCAGAGCGATGCGTGCGGACCTGTTGGGATCATATTCGATTGAAGCAACAGTTGCGGGTACTTCAACTTTATTACGTTTGAAGTCGATGATACGGTAAAGACGTTTAACGCCACCGCCACGACGACGAGAAGTAACCCGGCCGTTATTGTTTCTACCGGCCTTCTTGGTCAGACCCTTGGTAAGGGACTTTTCCGGAGTAGACTTGGTAATCTCCTCAAAGGTGGAGATAGTCTGGAACCGGCGACCCGGCGAGGTCGGCTTCAGTTTACGAGTAGCCATCTCTTAAACTCCTTCGAAGAATTCGATTTTTTCGCCTTCGGAAAGCTTAACGTAAGCTTTCTTGTAGCCGGACAATTTGCCGACAACACGGCCGAACTTTCTGCGAAGACCAGGTCTTTTACGTACGATACGTACGGAATCAACCTTGACGTCAAAAGCAGATTCAACTGCTTTTTTGACTTCAGTCTTGTTGGCAGAAGGCAGCACGTAGAAGGCAACCTGATTGGCTGCTTCCTTAATGTCAGTAGCCTTTTCCGATATTACCGGTTTGATAAGAATCTGAGTATAGTCCATGACTATTTCAACCTCTCCTGCAGATCCTGTGCTGCGTTCTCAAGCATTACCAGCTGACGAGCTTTCAGAATGTCATAAACATTCAGCTGATCGGCAGTGATAAGCTTAATGCCGGGGATGTTCCTCGCAGAAAGGAGGAGTTTGTTATCTGCGTCCTTGACAACGACCAAGGCTTTTTCAAGACCAAGAGCTTCAGCAACTTCAACGAAGAGCTTAGTCTTAATCTCGGGCAGGTCGATGTTCTTTACAACCATCATCTTTTCTTCGCTGAATCTGGAAGTAAGAGCCATCCTGAGAGCAAGACGGCGGACCTTTTTATTAACCTTGAAGGAGTAGTCGCGGGGCTGGGGACCGAAAGTAGTTCCACCACCACGCCACAGGGGTGAACGTGTGGAGCCTGAACGAGCACGACCGGTGCCCTTCTGACGCCAAGGCTTAGCACCACCGCCACGTTTCATACCACGAGTTTTGGTGGCATGAGTACCCTGACGTTTGGCTGCAAGCTGGGAACGTACTACGAGATGCAGGATTTCAGGCTTGACCGGAACTTCGAAAACTTCCGGAGCCAGATCCATGCTCCCGACTTCCTTTTTAGTTTGATCATATATAGTAATGGTAGCCATTTTTTAATTCCTCTAGCTGGTCTTACGGATCATAACGAGACCGTTCTTAGGTCCGGGAACCTGTCCCTTAACCACGAGAACGTTTTCGTCTGCACGAACGTCTACGATTTCAATGTTGGAAACAGTAACGCGCTCGTTACCCATCTGACCGGGCATTTTTTTGCCTTTGAATACTTTGCCAGGGAAAGTAGCGTGGCCGATGGAACCAGGAGAACGGTGTACCTTTTCAGCACCGTGGGACGCACGGGAACCAGCAAAGTTCCAGCGCTTCATTACACCCTGGAAACCTTTACCCTTTGAGGTGCCGGTAACTTTTACCTTTTCACCTGCGGCAAAGATGTCCACGGAAATTTCCTGGCCCAGTTCGTAGTCAGCTACAGACTCAAGGGGAAACTCACGAAGGTGACGGAAGTAGCCTTTACCGGCTTTTTCCTGATGGCCTTTCGCGGGTTTGTTAACCTTGCGCTCGGGAAGAGCGTCGTAGCCGAGCTGGATGGCGTTGTAGCCTTCCTTATCTTCAGTCTTAACCTGCATTACAGGGCAAGGACCTACTTCGAGAACAGTGACAGGCACGATAGAACCGTCGTCCGCAAAGACGCGGGTCATGCCCAGTTTTTTACCGAGTAAACCGATAGTTTTTGCCATGTTGAATCCCTCCCTTACAGCTTGATTTCAACGTCAACACCAGCGGGCAGGCTAAGCTTGCCGAGTGCGTCAACGGTCTGCTGGGTGGGTTCAAGAATATCAAGCAGACGCTTGTGGATTCTCATCTCAAACTGCTCACGAGACTTTTTGTCTACGTGTACAGAACGCTGAATGGTAGTACGGCTGATCTGTGTAGGCAGCGGGATGGGACCTGCGATAGCAGCTCCGGTATTGCGGGCAGTATCCACAATCTCGGTAACTGCTTTATCAAGGATACGGTAGTCGTATGCCTTGAGCTTGATCCTGATACGATCACTAGTCATAGAAACCATGTTAATTTCTCCTAAATGAATTCAGAGACGGCCTTTTACGTGCAACGGTAAGAAGGATTGTGAGGTGTCTCCTTCCTGGCCTGGTATGGTCGTCCAGCCAGCATGCCGGACCTTATACCCTATCTCTGTGGTTTCACGGGGCGGTTCCCGTAAAAATAAGAACCTCCCGAACACTATGGGTCCGGGAGGTATATTGCTTTTTCAGCACTGCTGTCAAGCTAAAATGAGCTTAAAATTAAATTTAATCTAATTTTTATTGATCAGCTCTTCAGCAATGGAAGCAGGAACAGGCTCGTAATGGTCGAATTGCATGGTAAAAGTAGCACGGCCCTGAGTCTTGGAGCGGAGGTCAGTTGCATAACCGAACATTTCGCTCAGAGGAACGTCGCACTTAACAACCTGTGCATTAGCACGGGCTTCCATGGAACCGACACGGCCACGGCGACCATTAAGGTCACCCATGACGTCGCCGAGGTACTCTTCAGGAGTAACAACTTCAACAGACATGATGGGCTCGAGCAACTGGGGAGCAGCTTTCTTAACAGCTTCCTTCAGCGCCATAGAACCGGCGATGTAGAACGCCTGCTCGGAGGAGTCAACATCGTGGTAGGAACCGAAGGTCAGTGTGGCCTTGATGTCTACGAGCGGGTAGCCGGCGATAACACCGTTCTTCATTGCATCGTGGATACCACGGTCAACTGCGGGAATGTATTCTTTCGGAATTACGCCGCCTTTAATTTCGTCGACGAATTCGTATTCAGCTTCTTTGTTGGGCTCGATGGTAACGACAACGTGACCGTACTGACCACGACCACCGGACTGCTTTGCGTACTTATGGTCAACTTCCACCTGCTTGGTGATAGTTTCGCGGTAAGCAACGCGGGGAGCACCGACGTTTGCGTTAACATTGAACTCACGGAGCAGGCGGTCAACGATAACTTCGAGGTGAAGTTCGCCCATACCTGCAATAAGAGTCTGACCGGTTTCCTCGTCACCTTTAACGCGGAAAGAGGGGTCTTCCTTAGCGAGCTTTGCAAGCCCCTGACTGAGCAGATCGCGGTCAGCCTTGGTCTTGGGTTCAATTGCAACTTCGATTACAGGCTCGGGAATATCGAGGGATTCGAGTACAACTGCATTTTTCTGCTCACAAAGAGTGTCACCGGTAGCCATGTTTTTGAGACCAACAGCAGCTACGATGTCACCAGCGTATGCTTCCTTGATTTCTTCACGCTTGTTGGCATGCATCTTCAGCAGACGACCAATACGCTCTTTTTTACCAGTTGCGCCGTTGATGAAAGTAGCACCGGATTCAATTTTACCGGAGTACAGGCGCAGGAAGGTAAGGTGACCGACAAAGGGGTCGGTCATGAGCTTGAAGGAAAGAGCTGCGAGAGGAAGATCATCATCACAAGGACACTTAATTTCCTTTTCACTGTGAGGATCAATACCAACAATAGCTTTAATATCAAGCGGAGAAGGAAGATAATCCACGACAGCGTCAAGCAGGGGCTGAACACCTTTGTTCTTGAAAGCGGTACCGCAAAGAACAGGGCAGATGGTCAGATTGATTGTTGCTGTACGGATACCCTTGATGATTTCTTCGGGGGTGAGTTCTTCTCCTCCGAGGTATTTATCAAGAAGTTCTTCATCTTCTTCAGCAATGGCTTCGATCATTTCGAGGCGCATGGCTTCGTATTTATCCATCAGGTCGGCAGGAATATCCTCAATGGAATAATCCTTGCCCATGACGTCGGTGTAGATGAATGCCTTACCAGTGATAAGGTCAACTGCACCCTGATATTCATCTTCAGCTCCGATAGGAATCTGAAGGGGAACGGCTTTTGCGCCGAGACGGTCCTTGAGCATTTCTACACAACGGAAGAAGTCTGCTCCGATACGGTCCATCTTGTTAACGAAAGCCATACGGGGAACTTTATATCTATCAGCCTGACGCCATACAGTTTCAGACTGAGGTTCAACACCGGCAACTGCGTCGAAAACGGCTACTGCGCCGTCAAGTACGCGCAGCGCACGCTCAACTTCCATAGTGAAGTCAACGTGACCGGGAGTATCAATAATGTTGACGCGGTGATCTTTCCACATACAGGTAGTTGCAGCACTGGTAATGGTAATGCCGCGTTCCTGTTCCTGAACCATCCAGTCCATGGTGGCTTCGCCGTCATGAACTTCACCGATTTTATGAGAAACACCAGTATAGAAAAGGATGCGCTCTGTAGTGGTAGTCTTACCCGCATCAATGTGGGCCATGATACCAATGTTACGCTGTTTATCTCTAGCAACCTGTCTAGCCACTTTGTACTCCGATTACCAACGGTAGTGAGCAAAAGCCTTGTTGGCTTCGGCCATACGATGGGTGTCTTCCTTTTTCTTCACAGCTCCGCCGCGCTTGTTGTAAGCATCGAGGAACTCACCGCTAAGACGGGCGACCATGCCCTTCTCACCTCTGGAACGTGCGTAGTTGATCAGCCATCTGATAGCCAGAGAAACCTGACGATCGGGACGGACTTCAACAGGCACCTGATAAGTAGCACCACCGACTCGGCGGGACTTTACTTCCACGTGAGGCTTAACGTTTTCCACTGCCTTTTCAAAAGCCTTGATCGGATCTTCCTGAGTTTTGTCACCGAGGAATTCAAGAGCTTGGTAGAATATATTTTCAGACACACTCTTCTTACCGTCGTACATGAGTCTGTTCATGAACTTGGTTGCGAGCTGGGATCCGTATACCGGATCGGGAAGAATTTGTCTTTTGGATACCGGACCTTTACGAGGCATATTGGTATACTCCTTGGAATTTAATGCTATTTAGGACGCTTTGCGCCGTACTTGGAACGACCCTGACGACGATCAGCAACACCTGCGGTGTCAAGAGAGCCGCGAACAATGTGGTAACGTACACCAGGTAAGTCTTTTACACGACCACCACGGATAAGTACCACGGAGTGTTCCTGAAGATTATGACCTTCACCACCGATGTATGCAGTAACTTCGATGGCATTAGTCAGACGCACACGAGCGACCTTACGCAGTGCGGAGTTAGGCTTCTTAGGGGTAGTTGTGTACACACGAGTACAAACGCCACGGCGCTGGGGGCAGGCCTGAAGCGCAGGAGTCTTCTTACGCTTGAGCTGCTTTTCACGCCCTTTTCTTATAAGCTGATTGATGGTTGGCATGAACCCTCCAAATTTAATTTTATTGCAAAGACCGACGCAGTTAGACTAATATTTCACAATTTGTCAAGGACAAATGTGCAATACTTCATCAACACCCCTCAAGTCAGGCTGCAACCACCTGCTCTTCCGGATGAGTCTGCGTACTGGCGCCAGCACTATCTTTCGTTAACGAGCAACGGCTCATCTTCAAGTTCTTCAAGGAACTTATCAGCACGTTCAGGCTGGTCTGGAACGACAATGTCAGTACGTGCATACTTGCGGAAACCGGTCCCGGCCGGAATGAGTCGACCAACAATGACGTTTTCTTTCAGGCCGCGCAGATAGTCTTTCTTGCCGCACAAGGATGACTCGGTAAGAACCTTGGTAGTCTCCTGGAAAGAAGCAGCTGATATGAAAGAAGCGGTTGAAAGAGAAGCCTGAGTGATACCGAGAACATGTGTCTGTGCGGTAGCAGGCTTAAGTCCGTTGGCGACAGCGTCCTGGTTGGTTTCCATGAAGCGCTGCTTGTCCACCTGTTCGCCCACAAGAAAATGGGTCTCACCGGGATCAACGATGCTGACCTTCTTGAGCATCTGGCGGACAATAACTTCGATGTGCTTATCGTTAATTCCAACACCCTGGAAACGGTAAACATCCTGAATTTCTTCAACCAGAAAGCGTGCGAGATATTTCTCACCCTTAACTTTCAGGATGTCGTGCAGTTCAGGCAGGCCTTCAGTCATCAGGTCACCGGCTTCTACGAAGTCGCCTTCCTGAGCTGTGATATGACGGCCTTTAGGCACAAGATATTCTTTGGTTTCACCAATTTCAGGGGTAACAACAATTTTGCGCTTGCCTTTGGATTCAGGTCCATAGGAGACCACACCATCAATCTCCGAAATGATTCCAAGTTCCTTTGGTTTACGCACTTCAAACAGCTCCGCAACTCGGGGAAGACCACCAACAATGTCTTTGGTCTTTGAAGTTTCACGAAGCTTACGGGCGATAATATCACCAGCATTGACGATATTACCATCCCTAACCATCAAAATCGCACCGACCGGAAGCGGATAAATCGCTTTCAAGGTGGATCCTGGACGAGTCAGGGGTTCACCTTCTTCGTCGCAGATGGAGAGTGACGGTTTAAAGTTGGTGGTACGATATTCCTGGATTGTGAAGGTAGTCTGCCCTGTGGCTTCGTCAACACGCTCCTGATAAGTTTTACCTTCAACGAGGTCGGTAAACTTAACCGTACCGGTTACTTCTGTGATGAAGGGTTCTGCAAGCGGATCCCACTCGGCCAGCATGGTTCCCTGTGTGATCTGCTGCCCTTCTTCAACAAAAAGTTTTGCACCAAGCGGGAGAACGTATTTTTCACGCTCCCTGCCCTGCTCGTCCACGATACCTATCTGGCAACTCTTACCAAGGACCATCTGATGGCCGTCGGCGTTGCGGACGGAGCGCATACGGTTCAGAACAACAGAACCGTTATGCTGTGCTTCAAAAGATGACTGCTGAATTTCACGGCTTGCTGTACCACCGATGTGGAAGGTACGCATTGTCAGCTGTGTTCCAGGCTCACCAATGGACTGCGCTGCGATGATACCTACGGTTTCACCTACGTTTACAACATGCCCTCTCGCAAGGTCACGCCCATAACACATGGCGCATATACCGTGCTTCGAACGGCAGGTCAAAGGAGAACGCACAGTCATGGAGTTGATACCGTTTTCATCAATGATCTTGGCTGCTGCTTCATCAATAAGAGAATCGGCAGGGACAAGGATCTCACCGGTATCTTCCTTGACAACGTCGTAAATTGTCACGCGGCCGAGAACTTTTTCCGCCAGTCTTTCCTTGATTTCGCCACCCTTGATGTAGTGGGTCAACTCAAGTCCATCGACTGTGCGGCAGTCGTGTTCAGCAATTGTCACGTCCTGAACTACGTCAACGAGACGACGGGTAAGATAACCGGAGTTCGCTGTTTTCAGCGCGGTATCGGCGAGACCTTTACGAGCACCGTGAGTAGAAATAAAGTACTGGAGAACGGAGAGACCTTCACGGAAGGATGAAGTAATCGGAGTTTCGATAATTTCACCGGAAGGTTTCGCCATCAGACCACGCATACCTGCAAGCTGACGCATCTGGTCCTGGTTACCACGAGCACCGGAATGTGCCATCATGAAGACCGGGTTGAAGGAAGAGTTTGTTACCTGCTTACCTGTCTTGGGATCAACCATGACATCGGTGGACATTTCGTTGGTCATCTCAGTTGATACGTCGTTGGTTACTTTGGTCCAAACGTCGACAACTTTGTTGTACTTCTCAGTACGGGTGATGATACCTTCGCGGTACTGGGATTCAATGTTTTCAACTTCGGCGTAAGCTGCGTCAAGCAGGCCCGCTTTCGCAGCAGGAATGGTTAAGTCTTTAACGCCGATGGTCACTGCAGCGCGGGTTGCGTGCTCGTAACCAAGGTCCTTGAGGCGGTCACAAAGAATGACA
The DNA here is from genome assembly GCF_963678865.1 of Maridesulfovibrio sp. Classification (NCBI taxonomy): domain Bacteria; kingdom Pseudomonadati; phylum Thermodesulfobacteriota; class Desulfovibrionia; order Desulfovibrionales; family Desulfovibrionaceae; genus Maridesulfovibrio; species Maridesulfovibrio sp. The sequence goes on from NZ_OY787459.1 coordinate 1,325,252, forward strand.
GTCGCTTTGCTGCCTGCGGTGCGGTAGGCACTGGAAACCAGCTTGGCAATGTTTTTCTTGGTCATGACCACGTTGGCGTACTCGTAGCCCATTCCTTCGGGGAGCAATTCACCTACAAGGATACGTCCGGGAGTTGTTTCCACGAGCTGGCCTTCGACACGAACCTTAACGCGAGCGTGCATGCTGACAACTTTTGCATCCAAAGCGGCAATAACTTCCCACGGTGCCGTGAAAACCATGCCTTCCCCTTTGGAGAAAGAACGCTCAACAGTCAGATAGTACAGACCGAGAACAATATCCTGAGAGGGGTTGATGATCGGCTGCCCGTTAGCAGGCGACAGGATGTTGTTTGAAGACATCATCAGAACACGACACTCAATCTGCGCTTCCACAGAAAGAGGAACGTGAACAGCCATCTGGTCACCGTCAAAGTCAGCGTTGTATGCAGAACATACCAGCGGATGCAACTGAATAGCCTTACCTTCTACCAGAGTCGGCTCGAAAGACTGGATACCAAGACGGTGAAGGGTCGGAGCACGGTTGAGCATAATGGGGTATTCGCGAACAACATCGTCGAGGATATCCCAGACAACAAGGTCTTCACGCTCAACCATCTTTTTAGCGCTCTTGATGGTTGTAGCGATCTCCCTGCGCTCAAGTTCAGCGTAAATAAAGGGCTTAAACAGTTCCAGAGCCATCTTCTTGGGAAGACCGCACTGGTGCAGTTTCAGCTTCGGACCAACGACAATTACGGAACGGCCTGAGTAGTCAACACGCTTACCAAGCAGGTTCTGACGGAAGCGGCCCTGTTTACCCTTGATCATGTCTGAAAGAGATTTCAAGGGACGACCATTGGTACCGGTGATTGCGCGGCCACGACGTCCATTGTCGAACAATGCGTCGACGGACTCCTGCAGCATACGCTTCTCGTTGCGGATGATAATATCCGGAGCACCGAGTTCAATGAGTCGCTTCAAACGGTTGTTCCTGTTAATAACGCGGCGGTAAAGATCGTTAAGATCTGATGTTGCAAAACGGCCGCCATCAAGAGGAACCAGAGGACGAAGTTCGGGCGGAATAACCGGCACAACATCCATGATCATCCACTGACAATCGTTACCGGATTCAAGAAAAGCTTCGACGATCTTAAGACGTTTGGTCAGCTTTTTCTTTTTGGTCTGGGAACGTGTAGTCAGGGATTCTTCGCGGAGCTCATGGCGAAGTGCAGGCATATCAATCTGAGCCAGCAGACCTTTGATGGTCTCAGCACCCATGCCGACTTCAATGGCTTCTTCACCGTAGTGGTCGATAACCTGAAAATACTGGTCCTCGGAAATAATCTGATACTGCTTGAGAGGAGTTTCACCCGGATTCAGTACAATGTAGGAATCGAAGTACAGAACCTTTTCAAGATCGGCCATGGTGATATCCAGCAAGGTACCAATCTTGGAAGGCAGTGTCTTCAAAAACCAGATATGGGCGACAGGAGCGGCAAGCTCAATGTGGCCCATGCGTTCACGTCTGACTTTGGAAGCGATAACTTCAACACCGCATTTTTCACATACGATGCCGCGGTGTTTCATGCGCTTGTACTTACCGCAGTTACACTCGTAGTCTTTTACGGGTCCGAAAATTTTAGCGCAGAAAAGACCATCTCTTTCCGGCTTGAAAGTCCTGTAGTTGATGGTCTCGGGCTTCTTGACTTCACCGAAAGACCACTCTCGGATCTTCTCGGGAGAAGCAATGGAAATCTGAATACCTTTGAGGCCGCGTCCAGCGAGGCCTGCACCGGATGTTCTACGCATAGTGAACAGTTCGTCCAGACTCATTAATATACCCCTTACATGAAAAGGTTTTATTCATCGCGGGGGCCTTTTTCAGACCCCCGCGTTCATTATTTCTTGTCGGCAGCAGCAGTTTCTTCTGCTTCGTCCTGAAGGAGGTTAACATCAAGGCCAAGGGACATGAGCTCCTTGACCAGAACGTTAAAGGATTCAGGCAGACCGGCTTCAAGGAAGTTATCTCCCTTGACGATCTTTTCGTACATCTTAACACGACCGGTCACATCATCGGACTTTACAGTCAGGAATTCCTGAAGCAGGTAGGCTGCACCGTAAGCTTCAAGAGCCCAAACTTCCATCTCACCAAGACGCTGACCACCAAACTGGGCTTTACCGCCGAGAGGCTGCTGGGTAACCAGCGAGTAAGGACCGGTAGAACGGGCGTGGATCTTTTCATCAACAAGGTGATGAAGCTTGAGAATGTACATTACGCCTACGGTTACGCGGTTGTGGAAAGGATCACCGGTACGTCCGTCGTACAGGGTGACTTTACCATCTTCGCCAATACCGGTTTTGCCGACCAGATCCCAGATTTCTTCTTCGGTTGCACCGTCAAAGACCGGGGTTTTGGTGACAATACCGTCGCGTGCTTTATTTACTGCCAGTCTGAATTCTTCATCATCCAGAGAATCGATCAGTTCGTAGACATCTTCGGAGTCAAAGGTGTCCTTGATCTCCTGACGGATAACTCCGAGAGCTTCGCCGGAATCAAGCATAGCTGCGAACTTCTGTCCCAATGCGAGAGCCGCCCAGCCAAGATGCGTTTCCATGATCTGACCGATGTTCATACGTGAAGGAACACCAAGGGGGTTCAGCACGATATCAACGGGAGTACCGTTTGCAAAGAACGGAAGATCCTGTTCAGGCAAGATGTTGGATACAACACCCTTGTTACCGTGGCGACCGGCCATTTTGTCACCAACGCTAAGCTTACGCTTAACAGCGATGTAGACTTTGACCATCTTGATTACGCCCGGGGGCAGGTCATCACCTTCGGTAACTTTTTCGCGCTTCACATCGTAAATACCCTTGATGATGCGAATCTGCTTATCATATTCAGCGAGCAGTTGCTTAACTGCTTCGTTGGTATCTTTATCTGCAAAGAGTCCGCCCAGTTTCTTGAGAGGTACTTCAGCAAGAACTTCATCAGTTATGATGTGTCCGGCTTCTGCAAGAACCTCACCCTTTCTGCGACCCATGAGGGTCTGGGCGATCTGCTTATTTACAACAACTTCCGCAATTTTAACGCGGGTTTTGTTAGTCAGGGATTCAATATGCTTGCTCTCTTTCATGTCATGTTTGGCAAGCTCGAAATCCTCAATATTTCTGGTACGGTCGTCTTTTTCACCGGAACGACGGTTGAAGACTTTTACATCAACGATAGTACCTTCGATTCCCGGCGGAACTTTAAGTGAAGTGTTTTTCACATCGCGGGCTTTGTCACCGAAGATTGCACGAAGCAGCTTTTCTTCGGGAGTAAGCTGGGTTTCACCTTTGGGAGTGATCTTACCGACAAGGATATCATCGGGCGCGATGCGTGCACCGAGGCGAATGATACCGCATTCGTCAAGGTTGCTGAGCATGTCTTCACTCACGTTGGGAATATCACGTGTGACTTCTTCGGGTCCGAGCTTGGTATCACGGGCGACCAGTTCAAACTCCTCAATATGTACTGAGGTAAACACGTCTTCCTTGACCACGCGCTCGGAAATGAGGATGGAGTCCTCAAAGTTGTATCCGCACCAGGGCATAAAAGCTACAAGCAGGTTCTTACCAAGAGCAAGTTCACCATCAGAAATACCGGGGCCGTCAGCAAGAACATCGCCTTTTTTGACAGGGGTACCGATCGGCAGACGGGGACGCTGTCCGTAGCACGAGTTCTGGTTTGACTTATGCCATTTCTGCAGCTCGTAGTGCTTAACGCCGCCGGTGTCGGGATAAACACCGTCGTCATAACGAACAACAAGACGTTCAGCATCAACATAGTCAATAACACCGTCATTCTCAGCGAGAACGCAGCTACCGGAGTCCTGAGCTACGTTAGCTTCCATGCCGGTACCGACCAGAGGCTTGGAGGTTTTCAACAGGGGAACAGCCTGACGCTGCATGTTGGAACCCATGAGTGCGCGGTTAGCATCGTCATGCTCAAGGAAAGGAATCAGTGCAGCAGACACGGAAACTGTCTGGCTGGGGCTGATGTCCATAAGAGTAGCGTCCTCTCGCGGATGCATGGAAACATCACCGTTAAGACGTGCGGTTACCAACGGGTTGGAGAACATACCATTTTCATCAATGGGTGCGTTCGCCTGAGCAACAACATGTCCTACTTCACGGGTAGCATCATAATATAAAATCTCATCGGTCATGGTAGAATCTTTGATGGTCCTGTAAGGACTTTCAATGAAACCGAAATCATTGACCTTGGAGTATGTTGTCAAAGAAACAATCAGACCGATGTTCGGACCTTCAGGAGTTTCAATGGGGCAGATTCGTCCGTAGTGAGAAACATGTACGTCACGAACTTCGAAGCCTGCTCGTTCACGGGTAAGACCACCGGGTCCCAAGGCCGAAAGTCTGCGCTTATGGGTGACTTCGGAAAGAGGGTTGGTCTGGTCCATGAACTGTGACAACTGGGAAGTTCCGAAGAATTCCTTCAGTACTGCTGCCACCGGCTTGGGGTTGATCAGGTCATGCGGCATAAGAGTGGCCACTTCCTGAAGGCTCATGCGCTCCTTGATGGCTCTTTCCATGCGCACCAGACCGATACGGTACTGGTTTTCCACCAGTTCACCAACAGGACGGACACGTCTGTTACCGAGGTTATCAATATCATCAGCGGGACCGTGGCTGTCCTTAAGCTTGCAAAGAACCTTGACCGCAGTAAGAATGTCTTCATTGGTCAATGTGCGTAACTCAAGGGGAGTCTCAATATTGAGACGCGCGTTCAACTTATAGCGACCAACACTGGAAAGGTCGTAGTAATCTGAACTGCGGAACAGGTTCTCAAAGAAGTTTGCAGCGATTTCAGCTGTAGGCGGAGAGCTGGGGCGAAGTCTGCGGTAGATTTCAATCTGAGCAGATTCAACGTCTGTGGTCTTATCCAGCATCATGGAATCACGCAATGCGGAAGATACATCGGCACCCTGAGTGTGCAGAACTTTGACATCTTTGAGACCCACTTCAAGAATGCGTTCAAAGATATCTTCGGTGATCTCATCAGCTGCTTCAGCAATTACTTCGCCAGTATCCGGGTCAGTGATGTCGTTGAAAGCAAATTGTCCTACAAGAGACTTGGGATCAACTTCAATGTATTCAACACCACCGCGGATAAGTTTTTTCCAGCTGAACTTAGTTACAGGCTTATCGCGGTTGACGATGACTTTGCCATCTTCAAGGCAGAGGTCAACCCATGCATTTTCCTTACGGAACTGATTTTCGACAACCTTGCGGCGCACAATATGACGGTCAATCTGATACTCTTCAACTTCATAAAAGTAGTCGAGTATGTCCTGCTTGGAAAGGCCCATGGCTTTAAGAAGCACAGTCGCAGGCATTTTTCGACGACGGTCAATACGAACATAAAGAATATCTTTATGGTCGAAGTCAAAATCCAACCAGGAACCGCGCATAGGAATAATGCGGCAGCTATACAGAACCTTGCGGCTAGTATGGGTTTTGCCGGAATCATGTTCGAAGATGATACCGGGAGAACGCTGGAGCTGGTTAACTATAACGCGTTCAGTACCATTTATAATAAAGGTTCCCTGCTCGCTCATAAGCGGCACGGTTCCGAAATAAATATCCTGCTCTTTAATGTCGCGGATAGTTCTGCTTTCAGTCTCTTCATCGACATCAAAAACCACAAGGCGAACCTTGATACGGATCGGAGCTTCATAAGTGAGGCCCTTGGATATACACTCATCCATATCATATTTAGGCTCGCCGATGTCGTAGCTGACATATTCGAGGCTTGCGGTTTTATTGAAATCCTCAATCGGAAAAACCGAACGAAAAACCCCTTCGAGTCCGACGTCCGCCCGGCTTGCGGGGGCTACGCCTTCCTGAAGGAATTTTTTGAAGGAATCCACCTGCAGTTCAAGCAAGTGGGGAATCGGCAGAGTAACTTTGATCTTTCCAAATATTTTTCTGAGCTGACCCATCGTATCCTCAATCAAGTGAGAAGGTTAGGGTTGGAATGAAGCAATTTGACGAACATCAACCAATAAATAGTCAGTTACAAGTCAAAAAGTACAAGATAAACGTAGGCGGCAGAACAACATGCCTGAAAAGAAATTTTTAGAAGGTTATTTTGATCGCGCTTAAAGATCCGGCTGCGCCTTTTCCGAATCCTACCAAAATAATTGATCAGGCAATTTTGTCAATCTTTTTAACAGCGAGAAGAGCGCAACCCCGTTTTACAGGGGTTTGCGCTCCTCTTGCATTAGCGATAAATTCGCTTGAATTACTTCATTTCGGCTTCAGCACCGGCTTCTTCAAGCTGCTTGAGAGCTTCTTCAGCTTCTGCTTTTTCAACGCCTTCTTTGATAGCTGCGGGAGCTTCGTCAACTTTAGCCTTGGCTTCTTTGAGGCCGAGACCGGTCAGAGCGCGAACAGCTTTGATTACAGCAATTTTGTTGCCGCCAGCAGACTTCAGAATTACGTCGAATTCAGTCTGCTCTTCGCCAGCTGCTGCTTCGCCGCCAGCTGCGCCGGGCATAGCTGCTACTGCTGCTACGGGAGCTGCAGCGGAAACGCCGAATTTTTCTTCAAGTTCTTTGATGAACTCGGAGAGTTCGAGAACGGTCATATTGGAAATAAAATCAACTACCTGATCTTTGGTGATATCTGCCATGGAAATTTCCTCCTTGGGAATATACTTTGATTTGCCTTGACTAGGCTGTTATGCAGCTTCTTTCTGATCTTTCAATGCAGTCAGAACGTTCAGGAAACCGCGGGGTACATTTGCGAGCAAGCTCACAAAGTTGGTAGGTACTGCATTCATTGTACCCAGAGTTTTGCCGAGGAGCTCTTCCTTGCTCGGGAGCTTGGAAAGCGCCTTCACGCCATCTTCGTCAAGATATTTGCCCTCAAGGGATGCGAAACGCATATCGAAAGTTTTGCTTTCTTTTGCGAAATCAGCGACTGCTTTTGCTGCTGCAACAGGATCATCATATCCAATTACTACAGCGCAGTTTTCCTTGAATTTGTCAGCCAGTACTTCATGATCAGTACCAGTGAAAGCCAACCGGGCCAGAGTGTTCTTGACTACATGGCAATCGACACCGACGCTTCTCAGGCTTGCGCGCAGACGAGTAAACTCTTCTACTTCAAGGCCTTTAAAGTCGGTAACGATGGCAATACTCGCCCTTTCAGCTTTTTCTTTAAGCTGCTCAATAATCTGGGCTTTTTCTTGCCTGTTCACCTTAACACTCCTAATGATTTGACCCGGAAAGCAAGTCAAAGTGTTGTCTAAGCAGGATATTAAGGGACCATCCCTCCTGCCGTCTTCGACTAAACTTCCCGTGTATTTATACATCAAGGGCCGCCCCGTTAAGGGCGGCCTATGACATTTTAGGACTCAGAGTATTTTCTTGCTGCCAGAGGATCAATCTTGAAACCGGGGCCCATGGTGGTAGCTACGGCAACAGCCTTCATGTAGGTACCTTTCGCAGAGGAAGGTTTCAGTTTGTTCACTGTTTCCAGCAAGGTTTTGAGGTTCTCAAGAAGCTTCTCAGCTCCGAAAGAAACTTTTCCGATAGGTGCGTGCAGAACACCGGCTTTATCAACCTTGAATTCTACGCGACCAGCTTTAAGTTCGCTAACTGCATTAGCCACATCAAAAGTAACGGTACCGGTCTTGGCGTTAGGCATCAGACCGCGGGGTCCGAGGACACGACCAATCTGACCGACTTTAGCCATCATGTCAGGAGTTGCGATAGCTTTATCGAAATCAAGCCATCCGTCCTTAACTTTGGCAACCAGGTCATCGCCACCGACAAAGTCAGCGCCGGCTTCCTTGGCTTCCGCTTCTTTTTCCCCGTTCACGAAGCAAGCTACGCGAATTTCTTTACCGAGACCGTTGGGCAGAGTTACTGCGCCGCGGATCATCTGGTCAGAATATTTGGGGTCTACGCCGAGGTTGATGGCAACATCAACAGTCTCGTCGAATTTGGCATATGCCTTTTCTACAGCAGAAGCTACCGCCTGTTCAACGGTCAAACCGATCTGTTCGGTACCTTCTGTTGCTTTTCTGTATTTTTTTCCGTGCTTAGGCATGATCTTTTCCCCTTACCTAGTCTGTGACTTCAATGCCCATACTGCGGGCTGTTCCCATGATAGATTTCATGGCAGCTTCAGTATCGGCAGCGGTCAGGTCGGGAGCCTTAAGCTCAGCAATTTCTTTAATCTGAGCTTTGGTCACTTTACCGACCTTGTTCTTGTTAGGCTCGCCGGAACCTTTCGGCAGCTTTGCAGCCTTCAGCAGAAGGGTGGATGCCGGCGGAGTCTTGGTAATGAAGGAAAAGGACCTGTCTTGGTAGACAGTAATGATCACCGGAATGATCATGCCCTTCTGATCCTGCGTTTTGGCGTTGAACGCCTTGCAGAATTCCATTATATTTACACCATGCTGACCGAGTGCAGGACCGACCGGTGGGGACGGGTTTGCAGAGCCAGCAGGTATCTGAAGCTTGATTTTGCCTATTTCTTTCTTGGCCATCGCTTTATGTCCTATATTAAATTCCAGTGAGGATACTCACTGTCGGAAATGAATATGCAGCAGTGCGGTCAGGACTACCCTTTGGTTACCTGAACGAAGTCAAGTTCCACCGGGGTCTGGCGGCCGAAAATGGAGACTGACACCCGAAGCTTGCCTTTATCGTAGTTGACATCTTCTACAACGCCGTTGAAACCGCTGAAAGGTCCATCAATGACCCTGACTTCATCGCCACGATCAAAGTTGAACTTAGGTCTCGGCTGTTCCTGACGGTCTTCCATCAGGCTCAGGATTTTGGCTGCTTCGCTGTCGCGCATTGGAGTCGGTCTATTTTTGCCACCGATAAATCCGGTAACACGAGGAATAGACTGGATGAGATGCCATGATTCATCCTCCATGATCATTTTGATCATGACATAACCCGGATAAAATTTCCGAGTAGATGTTCTTTTTTCCCCTTTAACCAACTCAACAACTTTTTCCGTGGGAACGACAACCTCTTCAATCAGTCCTTTGTCCTGACCGGTTCTCATCATCTCACGGACAGTCTGCTCAACCCGCTGTTCAAAACCTGAATAGGTATGAACAATGTACCAACGGGCCTTCCTTCCCTGAGGTTTTTCAGCGTCTGCGTTCATGGAGCTCTTTCCTTTTTACGGGTTATTTAAGACAGGATTGCCTCAACAAGTTTGCTGAGCCCCATGTCAACAACACCCAGAAAAAGCGACATGACTACGACAAGGACCAAGACGGCGGTACAGGTCTGTATAGTCTCTTTCTGAGTAGGCCATACGACCTTCTTGATTTCGACCTTGGACTGTTCCAGGAATTCGGTGAACTCTTTAATCTTGCCACCAGCCCCCTGAGTTTCAGCCTTAGCCTGAACTCCCGCACCTTTATTTTTTTTCTTGGCCATATTGATTCCCATAAATGAAGTGGCAGGCCAGGAGGGATTCGAACCCCCAGCATTCGGTTTTGGAGACCGACGTTCTAGCCGTTGGAACTACTGGCCTGCTTATTTATAGAAACTACTTGGACTCTCTGTGAAGAGTATGCTTCTTATCAAAAGGGCAATACTTCTTCAACTCGATACGACCAGTAGTGTTCTTCTTGTTCTTCATCGTCGAATAGTTACGACGCTTACACTCGGTGCACTGCATCTGAACTTTGACACGCATGATGTCTTACTCCAGAATTTCGGTAACAACTCCTGCGCCTACGGTACGGCCACCTTCGCGAATAGCGAAGCGCAGACCCGGATCCATAGCGATGGGGTTGATCATTTCAACGTTGAAAGTTGCGTTATCGCCAGGCATAACCATTTCAACGCCTTCTTCGAGAGTTACAACACCGGTGATGTCAGTTGTACGGAAGTAGAACTGAGGACGGTAACCGGAGAAGAAAGGAGTGTGACGTCCACCTTCGTCTTTGGACAGAACGTAAACTTCTGCCTTGAACTTGGTGTGGGGGTTGATGGATTTGGGAGCAGCGAGAACCTGGCCGCGCTCAACTTCATCACGCTTGGTACCACGAAGGAGTACACCAACGTTGTCACCAGCCTGACCCTGGTCGAGGAGCTTGCGGAACATTTCAACACCGGTACAGGTAGTCTTAACGGTCTCGCGGATACCAACGATTTCAACTTCTTCACCAACTTTGATTACACCGCGCTCAACACGACCGGTAACAACGGTACCACGACCGGAGATGGAGAAAACGTCTTCGATGGGCATGAGGAAAGGTTTGTCGATATCGCGCTCGGGCTCTTCAATGTAGGAGTCACAAGCAGCGAGGAGCTCGAGAATAGGCTTAGCAGCTTCATCATCAGCGCTTTCGCATTCGAGAGCTTTCAGAGCGGAACCCTGGATAACGGGAAGGTCATCACCGGGGAAATCGTAAGAGGAAAGAAGTTCACGAACTTCCATTTCTACGAGCTCGAGGAGTTCTTCATCATCAACCATGTCACATTTGTTCAGGAATACAACGATTCCGGGAACGCCAACCTGACGAGCAAGCAGGATGTGCTCACGAGTCTGGGGCATGGGACCGTCAGTAGCAGCAACAACGAGGATTGCGCCGTCCATCTGAGCAGCACCGGTGATCATGTTTTTGATGTAGTCAGCGTGACCGGGGCAGTCTACGTGAGCGTAGTGACGTGCTTCGGTTTCGTATTCTACGTGAGCGGTAGCAATGGTGATACCGCGTTCTTTTTCTTCGGGAGCCTTGTCGATTTCGTCGAAAGCAACATATTCGCCGTTACCAGCAAGACCTGCGATCTTGGTGATAGCAGCAGTCAGAGTGGTTTTACCGTGGTCAATGTGACCGATGGTACCGATATTAACATGAGGCTTACCGCGTTCAAATTTAGCCTTACCCATGATAAATCCCCCTAAATTAAATAGAGTTTTTAATGATTTAAAGCGTCAAAGGTCATACTACACAAATGTATGGAGCCCACGACCGGACTTGAACCGGTGACCTCTTCCTTACCAAGGAAGTGCTCTACCGACTGAGCTACGTGGGCATCCTTATTAAACGCGCAGGAATGGACTAGGGTAAGTTCATTTTGGAGCGGGAAACGGGATTCGAACCCGCAACCCTCAGCTTGGAAGGCTGATGCTCTAGCCGTTGAGCTATTCCCGCACCCTATGTCCGTAGTTTAACAGCAGGCCTACCTGCCTCCTACAGCGCGATTATCTAAGTGGTGGTGGGGGGAGGATTCGAACCTCCGAAGGCGTTGCCGACAGATTTACAGTCTGTTCCCTTTGGCCACTCGGGAACCCCACCACTATATGTATTGTTGTTTCACTGGAGCTGGCGATGGGACTTGAACCCGCAACCTGCTGATTACAAATCAGCTGCTCTACCAATTGAGCTACGCCAGCCCTCGTGAGCGAATCTTTCTACAAGCTCTGTTTTCAAATTGCAAGAACTTTTTTGAACTTTTTTTCAAATCCGTTCCCGGCTCGAAAACTTCGTTGAACTTGAGATCCGCCGAAGCAACGAAGCGGGGTTTAAATGAAAATCGCCATTCAAGTCAACACCTTTTTGCAACTTTCTTTAATTTTTCCGAAAATAATCTGTGTAATTCGTACTCAGAATGTTAAGAAACCGCCGAAAGCAAGGCGCTGCGAAGTTTAACTTGCTGCTGATACAAAAATATCATGAATTCAACTTTTGCCGCAGCATGTAAACTTACTGAGACACAGGTCGACTTTGACTTTGTATACTTTTGGACGTAATTCACTGCCCTCGGCACCCGTGGCCGTGTAGACAACGAACACAGGATTTTCAGGTAATAAGAACATGAAATCACTTCCAATAAGCCCAGATAACCCCTGGCTGGCGCCTCTTGCCGGATACTCGGACCTGCCCTTTCGCATGCTCTGCCGTAAGCGCGGTTGCGCTGTGGCATGTACGGAAATGGTCAGCGTTAAAGGTCTCAAATACGACGGCAAGGGAACCAAAGCCCTGCTCGCGACCTCCGAGGAAGATACTCCGCTGGTGGTCCAGCTCTTCGGCGGGGAGCCGCAGGACTATTCGGATACTATGCCCCATCTGATAGAACAGGGCTACTCTTTTTTTGATTTAAACTCAGGCTGTCCGGTTAAGAAAGTCCTTAAAACCGGGGGCGGATCTGCCCTTCATCTCGATCCTGACCGTCTCGTCGAAACGGCTTCGACTATGGTTCGCACTGCGGGAGAAGGTAAAGTCGGCGTAAAAATCCGGCTTGGGTTCATGAATGGTGAAGATAACTACCTGGAAATTGCCCGACGCCTTGAAGATGTCGGAGTGGCATGGATAACCATGCATCCACGCTATGCCAAGCAAATGTTCTCCGGAGAAGCTGACTGGACCAAGCTGGCAGTATTGAAGCAATCTGTTTCCATCCCGGTAATCGGCAGCGGTGACCTTTTTACTGCAGAAGACGGTATGGAATGTATCAGGCAGACAGGGATTGACGGAATAATGTTTGCTCGCGGCGCCCTTTTTGACCCGGCTATATTCGCCCGTTATCTGCGTTTGCTTGATCATCCGAAATGCGACGACCTGCCGCCGTTCGACCTGGGCAAGACAATGGAAGAACATATCAACATAACCCGTGAATTCGACGGCAGTACCCGCTCTTTCAGAAAAATCAGATCGATTCTCCCCCGCTATGCCAAGGGAATGGATGGAATCAGGACCATAAGGGGCAGACTTACAGCTTGCGCAGACTGGGAAGAACTTATCGAAGCAGCACGGGAAGTATCCAACCTTACGTGCGAACGTTGCTAATCAGTTATTTTCTTTAAGCGATTGTTGACGATAATACTCTTTAAAGCTTAATATAGTGCTGTAATTGAATTGAAGAATCTGAATTAATCGGAGATACATATGGCCCATACTGATATTTTGCTCGAAGCGGGAACCAATGAACTTGAAATTGTTGAGTTCTGGCTTGAAGAAGAACCCCGCGAAGAAGGCGAAGGCAACTATCGCGGCTTTTACGGTGTTAACGTAGCCAAGGTTCTGGAGATTATCAGAATTCCTGAGAAAATCACCAAACTTCCCAAGGTTGCTCACCCGGCCATTATGGGCACTTTCAACCTGCGTAACAAGGTTATTCCACTAGTGGACCTGAGTCACTGGCTTAAAAAGCCTAGGGTTGAAACAGAACCTCCCAAGGTAATCGTTACCGAATTCAACAATGTGTCATCTGCTTTTCTTGTTTCAGGAGTTACCAGAATTCACAGGATCAGTTGGGAAAGGGTCGAAGCACCATCAACCTATGTCTCCACCCTTTCTGAAGACTCTATTACCGGTGTTGTAAAATTCGAAGACAGAATATCTTTGATACTTGATCTTGAAAAAATTGTTGCCGAACTCAACCCGGACCTCGGGCTTAAGCTTGATGACTCCATCGACTGGGCTAACAACGCCGGATACAAGGCCATCATCGCTGACGACTCAACGTTGATCAGGGAAATGCTTTACGAAATGATGATCAGGGCCAAATTTTCCGTGGAAATGGCCAATACAGGACGTTCCTGCTGGGATAAATTGCAGGAATACAAAAGACGTTCCATTGAGGAAAACCGTCCCATTACCGACTTTGTAAATGTAGTAATTTCCGACATTGAAATGCCGGTTATGGACGGACACAACCTTACTGTGCGCATCAAGGCGGATGATGTGCTCAAAGAACTGCCTGTAATCCTTTTCTCCTCCATCATTACCGATAAGCTTCGCCACAAGGGTGAATCTGTCGGGGCTGACGATCAGATTTCCAAACCTGAAGTAACAGAACTGGCCCAAAGAGCCATTGCCCTGATCGAAAAATAGATTAGGTGGAAATCAAAATGGTTTCCCCTTCAAAGCCAAAACCGAAAGAACGTACTGGAGCCTCATTTAATCCGAGAGTCCAGTACGTTTTGCTTATGTCTTTTTCCGTAGCTATCGGTCTGTCAGCAGCAGGTGGAGCCTTCCTCTTCCGCTGGCTGATCGAAAATTTTCAAGAATTGTTCTGGGCTCAAGGAAACTCTTTTTTAGATATGGCTGCCAATTCACCATGGTGGCTTGTACTTTTTCTGCCCTGCATTGGTGGTATTCTCGCCGGGGTAATCATTACAAATTGGGCGCCGGAAGCACAGGGACCGGGAGTACCGGAAGTGATCAAGGCTCTTGCCGTACGCGGTGGGGTCATCCGCCACCGAATCACTTTTCTCAAGGCATTGGTTACCAGCCTGCTTATCGGCTGCGGGGCGTCTGTAGGCCGGGAAGGACCGGTTGTGCAGATCGGTGCTTCACTGGGATCCTCAGCAGCAAGGCTCTTCCGCCTTCATCCGTCCATGTTGCCTGTCTGTGTTGCGTCCGGTGCAGCTGCGGGGATTTCGGCAACGTTCAACGCCCCGCTTACCGGCACCCTCTTTGCTATTGAGATTCTGCTGCTTGATACTGAGATGTCTTACGTAAGCCATATTATCGTTGCCTCTGTTACAGCCTCCGCCCTATCAAAATTTTTCTGGGGAGATTTCCCAACGTTTGACGCTCCAAAGTTCATCTTCAGCAACTTTGACGAACTCGTTATCTTTTTCCTGCTGGGAATCCTTGCCGGATTGGTATCAATTGCTTTTGTAAAAATGATCAGCTTCTCTGAACTTGCTTTCGACCATATTCCGCTTCCGGAATGGCTGAAGCCCGGACTGGGAGGACTGATTCTCGGTGCTATGGCCCTTAAAATACCGGCAGTGCTCGGTGTTGGATATGAAGCCGTAAACATGGGCCTGACCGGCGTTCTGCCCCTTGATCTGGCCTTGATCCTGTTGGGGGCAAAACTGGTGGCAACATCTCTGTGCATAGGTTCGGGTATGAGCGGCGGTATTTTTGCGCCTTCACTGGTGCTTGGAGCAGCATTAGGAGTATCAGTAAGCTCCACACTCAACATGATCTTCCCGGAATTGGCTCTGACTCACGGCCAATACGCTCTGGTGGGCATGGGTACAGTTGTGGCCGGGACTACTCTCGCACCCATAACCGCAGTACTTACGGTATTCGAACTGACCTATTCCTACAAAATAATTCTACCAATGATGGTCGGCTGCATCACCAGCGCACTGGTAGTACGCATTTTCAAGGGCTACTCTGTATACGAAGCCAAGTTGCTGCGCCAAGGAGTGAATATTCTGCGCGGACATGATGAATCAGTCATGGTCAATGTCCCGCTCTCGGATATAATGGACACGGAATTCGATTATCTACACACAACCGACAGCCTGAAAACAGCTGCGGACATGGTCCTGAACTCGGATTTCCCCCATTTCCCCGTACTTGATGAAAACAGCAAAATTGCCGGAATCCTCACCCTGCGAGACATGCGCTCTTTTCTCAAAAATGATCAAGACCTGAAAGGCTGGCCTGAAATTGTCGATACTTTAATGGTCCGTACTATTGTATCTCTACCAGTGGATTCCAATCTCAAAGAAGCCATCCTGAAATTCGAACGAACCGGTGTTTCTTTTTTACCGTTGATAAATCAGAGCGGGACTGTGGCCGGGATTATCAAATCCAAGGATGCAATGGAAATTTTCCGCCGAAATAGATATAAAAATAAAATTCTTTCTTCTTCAATCTAATTTTTTTCGCTTTCCTTAGGCAATAGTACATACTCCAGAACGAGAATCCGACCCCGGCGGCTTCCCTGTTGGTAATAAAAACCAGCAATATAATTATATCCGTCACTGCAAAGCGGATCAGGGGCGCAGAGACCGGCAACCTTTTCAAAACCGGAATTCAGGGCAACGAAGAAATCTTTGTCACTGTGATCGCTTCCCACCGCAGAAGGCAGGATACGCAGGCCAAAGGGATCAGCCCCCTTCCCGGCCAGCCGTTTACTGATTTGTTTGCCGGAACTATCCATTACATAAACAGAAACTATATTTGCGTTCTTTTTGAGCAATTCATCAAGAATACGGTTCATTTCCCCATCTTCTTCCTGCTGCAACCTGGTCATTGTACTCTTCAAAAGAAGATGCGAATTACGGAACAATTCACGGGATAGCTCTCCTTCCTTCTTTTTCTCCCCATGCACTAATTTACTTATACGGCTGACCTTATTGCCGAACGAATCCTCCCTGCCTTCCTCATCAGCACTATCGGAATAAAAATACCCCTGTTGCATGTAATAACCGCTCCGCATCAGGGCAAGGGCTTCTGCCTCGGTTTCTACCCCCTTGGCAATACCCATGGCACCACACAAGGAAAACAATTTTGCAGTAGCGGCAACTTTTTTTTGAATTCTTTGTGATTTATCAATTCCTTTGTAAAATTTGCGATCAAGTTTCACGAAATCCGGCTTGATTATTTGGAATCGGTCCATGCAGTCAACTGAGGGGACAACATTATCTACCGAGATCCGATAATTCTTTTCCTGCACGAAACGAATCATATCCAGCGGCGGAACATCCTTGAGCTGAGCTGCATCCATTTCAAAAGTTATCATACGCGGAGAATACTTAAACGGCTCGGCCAGTTGATGCGGACTGCGGCCCTTATATTCATTATGGCTATAGAGACTGCAATTGATATTAAGAAAAAGAAGCATATCCCGGTACTTTTCATACAAAGGCCCGTAAGCCGCAAACCCTTTCTTGAGACATACTTCTTCGACTTTAAACTGCGCCTGTATAGGCAGGGATGAATTGAAAAGGCAGTCAGGAGCGGCAAGAGTTGCACCGCTATCATCCACCCCGCGTGAAAAGGCTTCGAAACCGATCACAGTTCGGGAAAGAAGTGATACTATCGGCTGAAAGTAAATTGTAATGCCGTCCTCGGTAACAGCCTTGCTGATAGCTGTGATGCAACTTTTAATATCAATTTCCACGAGCACTCCTGTTAATTTACTGAGAGTATAGCATATTTCATAAAACAGTTCACACCTATTTCAGGCCAGAAAAAAGGGCTTCCCCCCATGGAGAAGCCCTTCATATTGCAATATCCAGCTTTCAAAATTAACAGATACGGGGCAGCTGCTCCCCTTCAAGCATGTTAAGCAGCCTGCGCCCTCCCAGCGGGGTAACCATAATCACCTTGCCAGGATTGGCTTCAGTGATGGTTCCAACCTGACAGGCATTCTTACCCAGCTCATCGGCTCGCATAATTTCCAGGGCCTGCTCAGCATACTCCTGCGGCAGGATGCACAGAAATTTACCTTCATTGGCAAGGTAGAGCGGATCAAGTCCTAGAAAGGAACATCCGCCTGCCACTTCAGGAAGCACCGGAATCTTGGATTCTTCAAGTTCACAACAGACTTTGGATGAAACGGTAATCTCATTCAGAGTTGTTGCCAGTCCTCCGCGAGTGGGATCACGCAATACATGAATATCAGGAACTTCCTGTACCAGCTTGACCAGCAGGTGATTTAAAGCCGCACTGTCGCTTTTCACGTTGGATTCAAGGGAAAGCCCTTCACGGGTTCCGAGAATGGTCAGGCCGTGATCGCCCATGGTCCCACTGACCAGCACGGCGTCCCCTACAGTGGCACGGTCTCCACTGGGTGCAGGATCAGCAATAATTTCACCCACCCCGGTGGTATTGATAAAAATCTTATCAACCATCCCCTTAGGCACAACCTTGGTATCACCGGTAACAATATTGACCCCGGCATGTCTGCAGGCCTCGCCCATGGATTTAACGATTTTTTCCAGATCGTCCATAGGCAATCCTTCTTCAATAATATAAGCACAGGTCAGATAGCGGGGGATAGCACCGAGCATAGCCACATCATTCACTGTTCCGTGAACCGCCAAAGAGCCTATGTCGCCGCCGGGAAAAAAAATAGGGTCAACCGTGAAGCTGTCCGTGCTCATGGAGACCTTACCCTTCAAGTTCAGGGTAGCGGCGTCGTTGAGTCTGTCCAGTTCAGCGTTTGCAAAATGCTTGAGAAAAAGTTCGGAAATAAGCCTCTGGGAAGCCCTTCCGCCGGAACCGTAATCAAGTAAAACTTTATCTGAGGACATATTAATCTACTTTGTATTTGAAGTAAGCGGCACAGCTTCCTTCAGTTGAAACCATGCAGGGACCGACAGGCTTTGCCGGGGTACAGACCTTACCGAACAAAGGGCATTTCTCGGGAGTCATTTTGCCCTTGAGCACTTCTCCGCATTTACAGCCCTTGAGCGGCGGACACTCCCCAATGTTGAGATCGAAAATTTTCTTGGCGTCATATTTTTCAAACTCTGCCCGGAACTCAAGCCCGCTGTGTGGAATCTTACCTATGCCGCGCCAAAGAGCGTCAGATTCCTCAAAAACCTGATACATGACTTCCACTGCCTTGGGGTTGCCATCTTCGGAAACTCCGCGCACATACTGATTCTGTACCACCGGATGTTCTTCCTTGGATGACCGGACCATCATCAGCAGGGCCTGCAGAATATCAACGGGATCGAATCCGGTTACAACAGAGGGTTTGCCGTATTTTTCTCCGATAAAATCATAAGGATGAATTCCGATAACAGTTGAAACATGACCGGGCAGAATAAACCCGTCAATACGTGTTTCCGGGTCGGAAACAAGAATATCCAATGCAGGCGGGACCAGCTTGTGAAACGAAAGCACCTTAAAATTTTCAAGTCCCTGCTGTTGGGCCATAAGCACCGTGGCTGCAATAGTCGGAGCGGTGGTTTCAAAACCTACTCCCAGAAAGACCACCGTGCTGTCTGGATTATTACGTGCAAGTTCAAGGGCATCGAACGGGGAATATATGATTTCCACACGCGCGCCGTCAGCCTGTGCGTTCTTCAAACAATGCCCATTGTCGCCGGGAACCTTGATCAGATCACCGAAAGTGGCCACAATAACTCCGTCCTTTCCGGCAAGATCCAGAAAAGCATTAACCTCGGATTCATGTGTCACGCATACCGGACAGCCGGGACCGCTGAGGTGGACCACCTCTTTCGGCAGCACAGAATGCAACCCGCTGCGAAATATCGATACAGTATGCGTCCCGCAGACCTCCATGAACCGTATTTCGCCTTCCAGTTCATCCCGCAAACGGTCCAGAAGCTCTTTACACAGCTCCGGATCGTTAAACTTATTCAAAATCTCAAGCGACAAGGAACACCCCCAAAGTTAACATTTCCTTAAACACATCCACAGCAGCATGACTGCCCTCTAACCCCGGTCTCCAGACCTTTCCCATCGGGATTCCATGCCCTGCCCAAAAAATGAATGATATATCCGCACCACAGATATAACCTTGTTATTCATAAGGCTTTTGTTCTCATTATACCCATTCCCGTTCAGTAACAAGTCCGTTACCTGCAATATTTTGAGACATAAAAAAAGGCTCCGCCGGGTAAGGGTGGAGCCTTTATAAAATATTAAGTTCTCGTCTTAAGTTATTTAAGACAGCGGGTAATCACTTCATTAAATTCTTCTTTATCAATCGGCTTGGGCAGAAAATAAGTCGCTCCCAGAGCCAGCAGATTCGAAATATCGGAGACACCTACCACTGCAGACATGATGACAATTGGCATATCCATAAACTGGGAATCACCACGCAAAGTCTGCACCAGTTGACGACCGTCCATTTCGGGCATCATGATATCAGTCACGAGAACATCAAAGCTGTTTTCCGCTTTCAAGGTCTCGTAAGCATGTTTACCATGCGGACTGACAAACGGTATATGTCCCAGATCCTCCACAAATCTAGCGGCAAGTTTCTGAGAAATTTTATCATCTTCGGCTATCAATATTTTATACATGAACCCCTCTTGATTTTTTATGGATTCTATTTTGCTTAAGCCAATCAACCTGTGAAGTAAAGGCCAATTACATAGCTATCATAATACATTCTTTTTAAAATCTGTAGACCTGACTATTTGAATATTGTAACTTACTATAATAAGAACTTAAACAACTTAATTATAATTTATCAGGAGCCGCTGCCATGGCTAAAACCGAAATCCTGCTCGAAACCGGGACAAACGAACTTGAAATACTTGAATTTTACATCGATCTACCGGAATCTGAAGACGGTCCGGAAGAAAGATGCCATTTCGGGGTCAACGTCGCCAAAGTAATGCAGGTAATTGAGAGCCCGGAGCTGGAACATCCCGAATCAGCGGAGCACCCCTGCTTCATGGGCACCATCCCACTTCGCAACCATATCCTCCCGGTACTGGATCTTGCTGTCTGGCTGGGTATGGAACGCAAGAAAAACAAATACGATATCGTCATCGTTACTGAATTCAGCCAGACTGTCTCCGGATTTCAGGTAAGCGGCGTAACCGAAATCCACCGTGTAGGCTGGCAACAGGTCCTTTCTCCTGACAAATTCATGAGCAGCTTTGACATGAGCTGCATAGTCGGCATAGTCGAACGCGAGGACCGCTTCATCCAACTACTGGACCTTGAATCCATTCTTGCAGACCTGGACCCAACCCTGGGCGGAGACTTTGATGCTCCCGCTGCAGTTGCCGGCGAAGCCTACAATGCGCTTGTTTGCGATGATTCCCCCACCATTAGAGCTATGCTGAAAAAAAGCCTCGATAAGGCCAACTTCCGTCACACCATCGTCCATAACGGGCAGGAAGCTCAGAATACATTAAAAAACATCAAGCTGGTAGCCAGTCAGGAAAACAGGCCGGTCAAAGACTACGTGGAAATAGTCATCTCTGACATTGAAATGCCACTCATGGACGGTTTCAGTCTTGCAAAGTGGATTAGGGAAGACCCGGACCTGAAGAATCTGCCCATAATCCTCTACTCTTCAATTATTACCAAGGAATTACGCCACAAAGGTGAATCGGTGGGAGCGGATGACCAAATATCCAAACCGGACCTGCACCTGCTCCCGGAAAAAGCAATACGCTTAATTGAGAACCGGAAGTCTCAATAATTAACCAATCCTTACTTGATTTTTTTGCGAACGGCCCTTTTTTAGGGCCGTTTTTTCTTGCATGAAATTCATTGCACCAATATCTTCCCCCTTCGGAAAAAAATTAAAACAAGCAGCCCTCGTAAGGAGGAACAAAATATGGAAGACGTAAGAGTATACGGAGATGTTCACGGACTCTCCGAAAAAGATTTTGAAGAGCTCGAATTTGGACTTCCCTTTGAAAAAATCGTCTATAAAGATAAAGTATTAAATGTTGACTACGAAGGTCATTATATCGACATCGATGACTTTCTTGAAGATATGGTCAAGCGTCTGCCGCCGGAAGGCTGGGCCAAAGTTGATTTCATTGACCATGTTGAGTGGAAACTCATCCGCTACGAAATAGAAAACAACAAAATGACTTCAAGAGAAGTCAACGTGGATGCAGTGCTCGAACCAACTAAAAACGAAGCCGGGCAAAGATAAGTAGTTGATGCGCTATTGTACTTTTAAACCACTGACCTGGCATCCGGTTGCGTAAACATCTTTGCCATAATATTTAAGAACCTTAAAACCTCTTATCATTGCTTTCCACTTCCATTCTTAGATATTACAAATCAAAAAAGCCCGCTTGTTTTTCAACAGGCGGGCTTAAATTTTGATCTGTGAGATATCCCTAAATTTACCTTACATACTGATTAAACACTTCATTTCTATTTACATATTTTTAACACTTATATACAGAACATAAATCTGTAGCTATTGCTTAAATAGAAACACATTTTCAAGGCTCAAGTCGAATTACATTCGAAAATAATACTCGTGATAAATTTGTAAAAAGGATGCTGGCGATGAAAAACAGGTCTGTGTTATCCATCTGTATTTTAATAGTATTTATGTTATGTCTTTCCAGTGAAGCATGGGCCCAGTTCGGCCATGTCTGGACTCACAGGAACCTTAGCACAGGCGAATATACCATTATCGGGAACAGCATAGGAGACGCAACCTCCGACCCTCTTGATGTCAGCGACATCATGGTTGACGGACGCAAAGGCGGCACAACAGCAATCGGATTCAACTCTATAAATGATTCCACAGACCCCACCCACCAATATATTGCGACAGTCTCCTCGGAAACATTTTCGGAAGCAACCGGACACCGAGACGTCTCAAATACAGGGACTACCGATCTAGCTAATACAGCTGAAGAATATTATATCCTGAATTCTAACGGAAGCAATTCCAGTGACAAATTCCGGGTACGTTATGATGACGGGCAGATTTTTTTGGAAACCTACGATCATACGACAGGTTTATGGACTGCTATGGACGGTGTGACCACCTATACTTATGAAGAGTATGCTGCAATTGTCGGCTCCAACACCACCGCCAAGGTCGAATCCCGTGAGGAAAAAGCAAAAATAAGCTCCCGCCTTACCAACCAGTTGATCTCTACCCGCGTAATGAACGTATTTTCTCCCCGCCCGAAAGCAAAATCCAAAGGCGGAGCCAAACCTAAAAACACCCAGAAAAATGCAGCCATCAATACCGGTAACGTTTTTGCTTCCGGCTACATCAGCAGCGAAGGTCTTTCTTCCGGTGATGATGTATATTCCGAACTGGGAATCGGTGTCTGGGGCATGGGCTCTTATGCCAGTACCTATGTAAGCAAAAGCGGATCACGTTCCGAAAACAACATCGGTGTTTACATGGCCGGTGTGGATAAACTGCTCCTTGATGACAGGCTCGCTGTAGGTGTCGGATTCGGTTACGAAAACTCATGGTCCAAACTCAAGACCAACGGCTATACTGAAAACGGTGAAGGTTTCTCCATCTCTCCATATGCAGCCTACCGGGTTACTGACCAGTTCATGGTTAAAGCCGTATTCAACTCTGCTTTCAACCACTACGATGCCAGCGGGGTTTCAAAAAACTACGACGGCACCAGACTTATGGGTGACATCAGCGGTGAATACTCCTGGATCAGAGATGCATGGCTCTTCGCAGCGGAAGCTGGGTTCATGTACATGAACGAAGATTTTAACCAGAACTACACTGATGTATACCTTGGTGAAGGGCGCATTTCCGGTAAGCTGGCCTACGAATTCGAAAACGGATTTCAGCCCTACGGACGTGCAACCTTCTATCAGGACATGCTCTCCAGATCCGGCGGCGATTTTGAAGATCACACTTGGGAAGGAGCACTTGGATTGAACTATTATGACGGTCCATGGTCCCTTTCCGCAGAAGCATTTGATGCCTTCAACAAAGACAAGAACACATACGGCGGTTCACTGCTGGTAAGGTTCGATTTCTAAAACACAAGTTAACAATAAAAAGAGGCCCCCTTCGGTGATCACCGAAGGGGGCCTCTTTTATGAATTACTACAAGCTTGCGTGACCGGGCAAAAAAATCACTTCAGTCTTACGCTAATAATTTATGATCCGGACAGCAGTAGCTTTGGGTGCGGTGTCTTCATCTATGACATCAAAAACAACCTTCTCCCCAACATTCAAAGTCTTAAATCCATCTCGTAAGACTTCAGAATAATGGACATAAATATCCCTGCCAGTCTCATCTTCGATAAAACCGAAGCCCTTGATATCATTGAACCAGCTGACTACACCTTTAACACTCATAAATATCCTTATCAGTAGGATCAAGACCGGAAAATGTCGTAAAATTATTTCATGCGGAAGGTAATACGCCCACGGGTCAAATCGTATGGCGAGAGTTCTACCCTGACCCTGTCTCCCGGTAAAATTCTGATATAATGCTTACGCATCTTCCCTGAAATATGCCCCAGAATTATATGTCCGTTCTCAAGCTCTACTTTGAACATTGCATTGGGCAACGCTTCCTGAACGACACCCTCTACTTCAATACCTTCTTCTTTAGCCATGGCTTCCTCCGTCGCCAACAACTGCTTCATAAAACAACAAGTTCTGTTGTTCTTCAGACTTTTACTAATTTAAAGGTATTAATGCAATAAAGAAAGAGCTCATTAAACTGACCTGCCTTAAAATTTATGACCAAGCCTGTCGATGGAATTAAGAATTTCTTCCACCAGAACATTCAGCGAACGACGGTTAAGTGCGCTGGAAGGAATGCCCTGCGGATAAGTGTTACGCATGAGCTCCTGCTGTTCATCATCAAGCTTATCCCATTTGTTGAGCACAAGTATAGTTGAGACATCACCGAGATTCATATCAGCAATAATATTGTTGACCGCCTGTATCTGTTCGCTCACCTCAGGATGAGAAGAATCGCAGACATGAAGCAGCACATCGGCGGCTTCCAGCTCTTCAAGGGTGGCCCGGAAAGCTTCTTTCAGTTCCATGGGCAGTTGGCGGATAAACCCAACCGTATCAGTCAGAATCAATTCCTGTTCGCGGGGGAAACGGATTCGTCTGCTGGTAGGGTCCAGTGTGGCAAAGAGTTTGTCTTCGGCCAGAACGCCGCTGTCGGTCAAGGTGTTGAGTAAAGTCGACTTGCCGGCGTTGGTGTAGCCGACAAGGGACACCACCGGGACTCCGGCACGGGCGCGACGCTCACGGGTAAATCCGCGCTGACGGCTGACTTTCTTAAGCTCATTGCCGAGCTTGGTCAGCTTGTCCTTGATGCGGCGCCGGTCAATTTCAAGCTTAGTTTCACCGGGACCGCGACCACCGATACCGCCCATCAACCGGGACATGGCCCGGTTCTTACCTACAAGCCGGGGCATGGTATATTTCAGCTGCGCCATTTCCACCTGCAATTTACCGGCACGGGTAGTTGCATGCTGGGCAAAAATATCCAGAATGAGCTGAGTACGATCAATAATTTTGCGCTCGGTGAGCTTGGCAAGGTTACGCATCTGGGCAGCGGAAAGTTCCTGATCAAAAAGAATCACTTCCGCATCTGCCTGCAAGGCAATGACTTCCAATTCAGCCAGCTTGCCCTTACCCATGATAAATTTAGGATTGAGCTTACGGATGCGCTGCACAAGACGCCCTTCCACCTTCAATCCCGCAGTATCGGCGAGATCTTCCAGCTCATCAAGAGAACGTTCCTGCACGGATCTGGGATCCTGCGAAACGCTGACCATGATGGCCCGCTCTCGTTTATCAGTGGTATCCCGCGTACGGTCAGCCCGGCGGAATTCATCCTCAAGAGCCTTGATCTGGGCCGGAAGATCCATTTCCGCACGATCCCAGCGCACCGGGGGTAGTTGCTCATACGGTTTCGTACCTGCTCCGGGAGGCAGCAGGTAGGCGTACTGCACAAAATCAGGTTCACCATGCGGATCGGAAGCGACAACTGTAACGCTGTCCAGACGCAGGAAAACCATATCCATGAGGTCTTCTTCGGACAGGTTCTCTCCGGAAATATGGGTATGCAGGAGCCGCAAGCCGCGCAAGCGTCCTTCAGACTGACGGGCCCTCGGCAGTTCGGGAATATAGATAGAACCCGGATCACCAACCAGAATAATTTCAGGTTTGCCCTGTCGATTGACCAGCAGACCTATCTGGCGTCCGATTTCATGACTGAGAAAAGAGAGCTCACGGGCCTGCTCGTTGGTGAACCCGTTGGGGTCATTGTAACGGCGGTCCGCAAGGCGGTTGATACGTTTTAACTCACTGGGCTTGAGACCCTGAGTGTTACCTTTGGCTTTAAGAGCTATGACGAAATTCCTTTTTGACGCGCTACGCGCTTTGAAGAATTAACTGATTTCGCCTCCGGCGGCTTAAACCCTTTGCAAAAGGGTTTAAGAATCCCAAAACTTTTTTAATTGGACTTAGCCATATTAACATTCAAAGACCATTTTAAAAAGCTATATGCGATAGCTGACTAAAACGTCTTTTTGGGAAGAAGGGATGGGGTCTGAGGCAATAAAAAATGGAGCGCGTCATGAATATGACGCGCTCCATAAAAATACTAAGCGTCGTGATCCGCCAAATATTTGGCGATCATGGAATCGTATTCAGAGACAAGCGCAAAAGTTTCCGCAGCCAGATCTTTTCTGAGTGCGAGAGAAACTTTGCCGTCGTTCTTTTTCATGTCTTCAAGAATACGGGAGTAATGCGCCGGACTGGGGACAACCAGAACGGAATGGAAATTTTTCGCTGAAGCGCGCAGCATAGTAGGACCGCCGATGTCGATCTGTTCGACAGCGTTTCTCAAATCCTGCCCTTCGCTAACAGCCTTGGCAAAATTGTACAGGTTAACACAGACCATATCGATAGTCTTGATACCATGTTCATCAAGAGTCGAGAGGTGCTCAGGGTTATCCTTATCGGCAAGAATACCGCCATGCACACTGGGGTGCAGGGTCTTTACGCGGCCACCCATTATTTCAGGAAAACCGGTAACTTCACTTACAGACTTGACTTCAAGCCCGGCATCAAGGAGCATTTTCCTTGTGCCGCCGGTGCTTATGAGTTCCACACCGAAGCCAGCCAACTCAGCCGCAAATTCAGCAAGCCCGGATTTATCAGTAACACTGAGCACTCCGCGCTTTATAGGCAACATATCCATAACACATCTCCAAATATTGGTTTTTGTGGAGTTGTGCCGGATTTATGCCATAAAGGCAAGTTCCGGACCGCAGTTTCTCGCCGGTAGCTGGTCCCCGTCCCCGAACCACACGAACAGAGACGGGACCAACCGGGAGGGGAGTCGGCTATATATAAAGGATCTGTGTGAGCTAAATCTGGCTCAGCAGTTCCTTAGCCGCTTCATTTGCGGGATCCTTTTCAAGGATAATTTCAAGCTGCTCAACAGCTTTGTCCTTCTGATCCATGCAGATATAAAGACCTGCGAGGGAATAGCGGACTTCGTGCTTGTCGGGATCGACTTCGAGGAACTTTTCGAGATAAGGAACAGCCTCAGCCATTCTCTCTGCCTCGTGACCGATCCTGATGATGCCGAAAAGCGCAACCATATTGCTGATGTTGCTGTCGAGAGCCTTGGAAAAGTTTTCAAAAGCTTCGTCCTGACGGGCGGTTTCCATTTGAATAAGTCCCATACCGGCGAAGCTCTTATCAGTAGCTTCTACCTTATGGGCTTTTTCATACAGGGACATGGCAGCATCATACTCACCACGCTGAACCGCGATAGTAGCAAGACCGATATAAGGATCGGGATGCACACCGTTCGATCCTGCAGCCTTCTTGTAGTAATCCTCAGCCTTATCCAGTTCACCCATGAACAGATAACACTCACCGAGTTCCTTGTTAATTTCATAATCTAAGTGGCTCATAATTCCCCTCCGGAATTTTTATTTACCGCCGGATAACCCTAAGCGGCATTTTTTTCGACCCCTAAGGACCTGTCCGACTTTATGCACGTCCCATGCCAAAACACATTTGGGCTATTCCTTCATTATATAATAAGCACTAATTCACCCTGCCTGAATTCCGACACTCGTCTATCAAACACACAAAATCGTATAATTTTATCCTTTAATTTAAATATGTTAAAACAAATGGAACACCTTTTGCTAACTACAAACCACAACGAATAAATCAATCTTTCCGACCCAACGGGGCTACCGGGAAATTTTTGCAGGAGGATATAAAAATGAAAGGACTTTTCGAAAGCCACATAGAATTGACAGGCAAAGTACTCGACATGAGACTCCAACGTCAAAACATCGTCTCCTCCAACCTGGCGAACGTCAACACTCCAGGATACAAGGAAAAACGGTTAGAATTTGAAAATGATCTGCAAAAAGCCATGGGACTTGATTCTAAAGGGAAAATGACCAGAACCAGCAAGATGCACATTCCCAATGCTTTCGATGCCGACAAATTCCAGGGTGATGTACTTTCCAGTTTCGAACCCAGAGTCATCCACGGCGAGAACAGGGTTGATATGGACAAGGAAATGGTAACCATGGCCAAGAACACCCTTTACTATAATGCCCTCTCTCAGGTTATCGGGAAAAATTTTCAGGGCATGAACAAGGTCATCCAGAGCGGAGCTAGATAATGAACTTCTTCACAGCACTTGATATCGGAGCTTCAGGGCTGAAAGCCCAGAGGGAGTACCTGAACGTTGTATCCATGAACATGGCTAACGCCAGGACTACACGGACAGCCGAAGGCGGACCTTACCGCCGCAAAAGTGTTTCCATGGAGTCCAGCCCCGTACTCTCACCCTTTGAAACCGCAATGAACCAGCAGCTCAACCAGCAGCTCCGGGGCGTAACAGTCAGGGGTATCGTCTCTGACACCCGCCCCTTCAAGGAAGTGTATGAGCCCAACCATCCTGACGCGGACTCAAAAGGCATTGTCAGATACCCGGACATTAACGTGGTCGAAGAAATGGTCAACATGATCACCATCAGCAGGTCCTATGAAGCCAACGCTCAGGCTGTAGACTCCGCCAAAAAGATGTTCAACCGCGCACTGCGCATAGGAATGGGCCAGTAGGCGGCTGAAAATTAAACGACGGATTTTCGACTTTCGAAAAAGGAGCATAACATGTCCATCAGAAACGTAGCAATGCAGGCATATACCAATGCCATTCAGACCCAGCAGAAGTTCGACAAAAAGTTCGACAAGACCATGGACCTCAACAAGGCCGAGCCGAACTCTTTTTCCGAGACACTCACCGACTCCATCAAAAACGTCAACGATCTGCAGGGACAGAAGACAGCAATGATTGAAGAATTTGCTTCCGGAAAAACCCAGAACGTTCACGAACTGATGATCTCTCTGCAAAAAGCCAGTGTTGCCATGACCATGACCAGTACAGTGCGAACAAAAGTCATGTCCGCCTATCAAGAAGTCATGAAAATGCCGTTCTAGACCGCACAGACAAGCTCCTTTACCTGTCTTTCAAAATGCAGCAACCACGGGAACTCCGTACAGAGTCTTCCCGTGGTTGCGTTTATTCTCTTAATTCCATTGGACATTTTTTTGTCACCACTCCACTCCTCTCTCTTTTGCTCCCCCCAAAAACACCTCTCAATCTATTGATATAAAATGTATTTTTACTAATGGTCCATCATTTGCTCAAACAAATGAAAAATCGTCAGGAGTTTAAGTATGCCAAATTTCATCGCTGAGTACCTGAGCAAGTTTCAGGGTTTCTGGTCCGACCGAACTGTCTCACAGAGAATCATGATCGGAGGCCTTGCGGCAACAGTTGTCATCGCCTTCATTCTCATGGTTTTCTGGCTCAATCAGACAGAGTACCGGGTCCTCTACACCAAGCTCTATGCAGAAGACGCTTCCCGCGTTGTTTCCATCCTGCAGTCCACTAAAGAACCATACAAAATTGAGGACAACGGCTCCACTATTCTGGTTCCGGCAGACAAGGTCTACGACCTGCGCCTGAAAATTGCAGGAGAAGGAGCCCTTCACGGACAGGGTATCGGTTACGAAATTTTCGATGAAGTCCAGATCGGTCAGACAGACTTCATTCAGCGCATCAACTACCAGCGCGCCCTGCAGGGTGAACTGGCACGAACAATCAGTGAATTTCCACAGGTTGAACGAGCAAGGGTACATCTTGTGCTTCCTGCCAAGTCTCTTTTCATTGAAGAGCAGGTAGATCCTTCGGCTTCTGTTGTGCTCAAGCTCAGGGAAGGAGAAAAGCTCTCCGACAAGCAGATCAAAGGCGTACTGAACCTCGTAGTGATGTCCGTTGAAGGATTGAAGCCTGCACACGTAACCATCACTGATATGCGCGGACAGGTTCTCTACCAACCGGAAGAGGACGGCGGATTAGGTCTGAATATTACCAACAGCCAGCTTGAATACAAGTCCGGCCTTGAATCCAAGATCGAACAGCGCATTCAGCGTCTGCTCATGCCTATCGTCGGCCCGGACAAAGTTATTGCCAAGGTTAACGCGGATCTCGACTTCAGACAGCGCACCATCAAAACAGAATCATACGACCCTGACGGTCAGGTGGCTCGCTCCGAACAGACCAGTGAAGAAACTACCCGCGGCACAGCCAACGTTGACGGCGGCGTACCCGAGGCAAACTTCAGGGGTGACGGTTTCACCGGAACAGCTACCACTCAGGATTCTGCCCGTGAAACCCGTACTACCAACTATGAAATCAACAAAGAAGAACAGCAGATCATCGTACCTGTGGGCGAACTCAAACGCTTAAGCGTTGCGGTAGTCGTTGACGGCACTTACGAGAAGAACCCCGACACAGGCGAAATGACCTATGTCCCCCGCTCAGAAGAAGAAATGCAGCGCATCCGGGAACTGGTCAGCTCCGCAGTGGGATACGATCAGGTACGCGGCGATATCGTTGAAGTCTCCAACATGTCCTTCGGCATGCAGGATATGTTCGGTGACGAAGGCCTCATGCGCACCATGCTCGAATACGCACAGCGTCTCGGCAAACCGTTCCTCAACGGCCTGCTCATCTTCCTCTTCCTGATCCTGGTTGTTCGCCCGGTTATCATGGCCCTCATCAAGCCCCGTGTGGCAGAAGAAGAAATTGATGAAGTTGCAGGACTGCCCGAAGCAGGCGAAAGACTCGCAATTGATGAAAGTGATCTTGACGAAGAGGCTCTTGATACGGCACGTAGACTGGAGAACGCCAAGGCTCAGGCTCTGCAACTCTCGGAAAAGAACATGGATCAGGCTGTGCAGGTGCTGAAGAGCTGGCTGAAGCAGGAGGCAGCTTAAATTGTCAACGCCGTTCACCGGTAATCAAAAAACAGCAATCGTACTTCTTGCCCTCGGGGACAAGTTTACCGCTGAGACCTTCAAACGCATGAACCGTCAGGAAATTGCCGACGTGTCAAGAGCCATGCTGGAGATGGATTCAGTCCCCAAGGAGCAGGTACTGGAAGTACTCAAAGAGTTCAACGAGACTCTGGCATATGGAGCTGAGCTCCTCATGGGTGGCGCCGATCAGGTCAAAAGACTGCTCAGCAAATCTCTGGACGAGGAAACTGCAAAATACATTCTGGACAAACTAGATCTTGAAAGCGGACCCGCTCCGTTCCAGGAACTCCAGAACGTCAGCCCCAAGATTCTGGCCCAGATTCTCAGGAACGAGCACCCGCAGACATTGGCCCTCATTATCGGCCACCTGCATCCGGATCAGGCAGCGGATCTTATATCCAACCTGCCCGGCGGCGTAAGAGCCGAAGTGCTGATGAGACTTGCCAAACTTGAAGCTGTCGCAGAAGAAATGCTCATGGAAGTGGACAGAGTGCTGCAAAGTCAGCTGATCGCCATGGGCGGCAAGGAAGGAAAGAAAGTGGGCGGCGTCCCAGCAGTAGCGGAAATTCTCAACGCTGTAGACCGCTCCACAGAAGAGGAAGTTCTTTCAGAAATCGAGGAAGAATCCACCCAGATGGCCGAAGAAATCAGGAACCTCATGTTCGTTTTCGAAGACATCAAGGGACTGGACGACCGCGCGATCCGCGAACTGCTCAAGGAAGTTTCAAACGAAGAGCTTACCACCGCACTCAAAGGTGCCTCCGACGATTTACAGGAGCTCTTCTTTAAGAACATGTCCGAGCGTGCTTCAAACATGATCCGCGAAGACCTGGAAATCATGGGACCTGTGAAGCTCTCCGATGTGGAAGCAGCACAGCAGAATATAGTTAAAAGCATCCGCCGCCTCGAAGATGAGGGACGGATTATGATCAGCAGAGGTTCAGGAGATGTCTTTGTCTAATACTGAAGACAGCAAGTTCTACACCGGTAGGGTTATCATGGGTCTTGATTCCAACAACAAGACCCAGGAAATGACTATACAGGAAATGGAAGGCAAAAAGAAGCCGACCTGGAACGAAGACACTGACCGCGAATATTATGAGCGGGTCAAAGCAAAAGCCCAGAACATGGCCAAGGAAATTATCGCCAAGGCCATGGTTGAGGCAGAACAGATCCGCGCCAACGCTCAGGCTGAAGGATATGCCGCAGGCCAGCAACAGGCCGCTCAGGAAGCTGAACAGCATCTGATTGGATTCAGCCAGAATGTAGCCCAGACCCTGCAGGCCATTCAGAACCAGTCCAGTAATGCCATAATGGCCCAATCAGCCGATGCCATTTCTCTAGTCTTCATGGTCATCGAAAAAACCCTTGCTGTGGAAATGGAAAGCCGCAGGCAGGAAATTCTTGCCTCCCTGCTGGATGAGGCCCTGAACCGCATTGATTCTCTGACCCAATTAATTATCAAGGTTTCTCCTGCAGACAGTGATATTATCGGTCCCCTTTTGGAACAGGCCAGAACCGAGCATCCTGATCTGGACAAATGGCGGATCAAAGCCGATCCTGCCATTGATAACGGAGGAGTCATAATTGAAGCCGCAGACGCGATGATTGAAAACACCGTCACTTCCCGCTGGGAAGGTGTACAGGAAATTCTGGGCCGGCTTTCCCCTGAAACCGGAGAGCAATAATGGCTGACATGAAAGACTGCACTCAACTTCTATCCGCGCTGGACCCCTGCCGCAGCTATGGCCGGGTCAGCAAGGTTGTCGGGCTCATTGCCGAGGGCAAAGGCATCAAAGCCCCTCTCGGCTCAGTCTGCCAGCTCATCCCGGAAGAAGAATCCCCCATTGCAGCAGAAGTTGTAGGATTCCGAGACGGAGCCTGCCTCTTCATGCCCTATGGAGAAATGCACGGAATCAGCTCCGGCAGCCTGATTGAAAACTCTAAAACACCGCCCAAAGTACCTGTGGGCATGAGTCTGCTCGGACGTGCGGTGGATGCCTTTGGAGAACCCATTGACGGCAAAGGGCCGATCATCCCCGAAGCATATAATTCACTTCACCGCGACCCTCCCAATCCGCTGGAAAGGCCACGCATTAACGAACCGCTTGATGTTGGAGTAAAAGCCATTAACGGGCTGCTGACCATCGGTAAAGGCCAGCGCATGGGCATCATGGCCGGTTCTGGTGTCGGAAAATCGACACTTCTTTCCATGATGGCCCGATACACAGTGGCCGACATAAACGTGATCGCCCTGATCGGTGAGCGTGGACGTGAGGTTGTTGAATTTATTGAACGCGACCTTGGACCGGAGGGACTGGCCCGTTCCGTTCTGGTAATCGCCACTTCAGATAAAAGTCCGCTTATCCGCATGCGCGCGGCCTACACCGCCACCGCCATAGCTGAATATTTCCGGGACCTGAACAAAGACGTGCTTCTGATGATGGACTCGGTAACCCGCTTTGCCATGGCCGGACGAGAAGTCGGCCTTGCCGCCGGAGAACCGCCCACACGTGGAGGTTATACTCCGTCAGTTTTCGCACAGCTGCCCAAGCTGCTGGAACGCGCAGGTAAAAACCCTCATGGTTCAATCACCGGCATCTACACCGTACTGGTTGACGGTGATGACTTCACAGAACCAATTGCCGATGCAGTGCGCTCTATTCTGGACGGCCACATTGTGCTTACCCGCGATCTGGCCGACCAGGGACATTATCCCTGTATCGACGTTCTCAAGAGCGTCAGCCGTGTTCGCAGTGATATTGTGAAGGGGGAAATTGTTGCCGCAGGACGAAAAGTGCTCGGCCAATTAGCGACCTTCCGCAAAGTCGAGGACATGGTTAACATCGGCGCCTACCAGAAAGGTGCTAATCCGGAGATAGACACCGCCATAAAGATGGTTCCGGCCATCAACGAATTCCTGCAGCAGCTGATTGAAGACAAGCAGACCCTTGATCAAAGCTATGCCAAACTGATGGAACTTGCAGGGGCCAGCTAGCCATAACAGCCCCTTGTTGCACTGAACGGATTCTGGTCGGAGCTAACTGTTCACAACTCCGGTCCAATCTATGGAAAGCGCGGTGACATCATCATCAAAGACGGGCCGCACTCCTGTCTTTTCCTCGAGAATATCTTCAATGGAATCCAGCTGCAGAGTATTTTTGACCATCAATTCCTCGACAATCTCCACAAAAGGCTCAAGACTGAAAAAATCATCATTCATGCGCCACTCGTAACAGCCGTCAGTGAACAGAAAAAGACGCAGCGAAGAAGAGAATTGACACTCGGAGAGAACACAGTCAACCGGGAAAAAACCAAACGGGGGAACTTCGGCAACCAGCGGGGCCTTCAATTTACCGTCCAGCATGACAAGAGCCGGACAGTGCCCGGCACTCATATATTTCATAATCCCTTTATTAAAATCAATATCTGCTGCAAAAAGGGTTACAAAATAGCTGTCCTTACCTATCAGGTCCAGCAGATGAGAGTTGATCTGATTCAGACTGTCGGCCAGGTTATTATGATTAGCCCCGTCTGCTTTAAAAAGAGTCCGTACGATTGCCATGATAAATGCAGCCTGCGGACCATGTCCGGAAACATCAGCCATTATCACCCGGACAACCCCGTCACTCAGACCGAAGACATCGTAATAATCACCGCTAGCCCTGCCCGAGGGGCGGTACATACTTTTTATATCCAGACCTTCAATGACCGGGACAACGGTAGGCAACAGCTTATCCTGCAGCCTGGCCACCAGCTTAACTTCATCGTCGATTATATCATAAGCCTTCTGCAAGCTGGCATTGGCGGTCTGAAGTTGACGGGTGAGCATGACCTGCCGGATGGCAACACCCACTCTGGCCTTAAGCTCAACTACATGAAAAGGCTTCGTCAGGTAATCGTTTGCCCCGCTATTTAAAGCCCGAGCCTTGATTTCCTGCTCGTCCTGCCCGGTCAGGACAATTATTATAACTTCCTGATCACCTATGCTGTTACGGATTTTTTTTATTACATCAAAACCGTCCATGCCCGGCATAATTAGATCCAGCAGGATCACACTGGGCTTGGTCATCATATATCTGGTAATGCATTCCATACCGTCGGAGGCTGTATCCACTTCATAATCGCCTTCAAGTACACGGGTCAAAAAATTCCGCATGGTGGCGGAATCATCGACCACCAGAATTCTGGGAATTTTATCATCCGCTTTTACGAGGGGACCTTCGCTCACCTGAGACCTCCGAAATATTAGTTAAACTATAACAATAGAAGCAATCCTTCGCTGGATGAACACTAACACAACTCCAAATGATTATGTAGTATAAACAGGCTCCTATTTATGAATCAGACGTTTCATAATTCAGAGAGCCGCTGCCTGAGCAGACCTCCCAGCACGAATCTGCGGCAGATGATGATTTACCTCCCAGCAATCTGGTCAGATAGGCCAACCCACATAAATTTATATTTTTACCTTCCGCCGCGTGACATTCAATAGATTCACTTATGAATTCCAATGCCTCTGAAATACAATTAATTTCTGCAACAACATCTTCAAAAGATTTATTCATACATACTCCTGGCAAGCAACGTTTATTAAAGCACACTCTCAATTCACGCAGGAATATATATAAAAATCTATTATGTCTACATAATTTTAAATTTTTCTCAATAGATTAGCCTATTTGCGAGTATCCATACATTTTAATATTTTTAAAAATTTTGCTGAAAAACTGATTTAAAAAAAAATACATTCACAGCATATTTATTTTACAAAAGTAACTACAAAACACACCCACAGCAATAAAAACAACAGATAAACCAAACATAAACAACATCATTCAACCACACCAAACGATAAAAACAACTATATATGATCAATAAACAAAACATACGAACATAAGACACGAATCATAAAATAAATAGCACTAACAAAAGAACACCTGAATACATCTGGCACAACAAACATCACGAAAAAGAAGAGCGCCGAAGCATGACGACAACATACTCCAGCGCTCTTCAAGATAATATATTTTCTATAGAGAAATTTAAAACACAACCTGCGCACTATCCGGCATATTTTGCTAAATAACCACCGTATCAAAATACATCTTATTAAGGTCGAACATCATGGCTTTTCCGGAAAGAGATGCTGATTTTCCACTAAGTATCTTTAAAATTTCACCGCTCTGGATTCCCACAGCTGTAGCAATTGCCGGAATAGGAGTCCCTAACTCCTCTTCAAGACCGTTGTCCGAACCAAAAAAATCTGCAGGAGAGCTGTCCCCCGGATAAACGGTGGACACTATCCCGGCCCATCCGGCAACCGATGCAGTCACCATGGGTATCTGCATCTTCGCGGCAGCATCTTTAAGCTTTGTCCGACAGGCAAGTCCACCAAGACAATCCGCTACAAGGTCGGCCCCGGAGATAAAAGATTCAAAATCATCTTCAATAAATTCAGAACGCACATCCAAAAACACCGCCGGGTTAACATCCCTGACCATTTCAAACGCTGCGTCGCATTTCTTGCTTTGCAGAGAATTTTCCAGCGCAAGCCTTTGCCTGTTCAAATTGGATGGTTCAAAAATATCTCCGTCACAAGCAATAATATTCCCCACTCCGGCACGGGATAGAGACTCGAGCAGGTGTCCGCCAAGACCTCCCAATCCCACCATAGCCACTTTTGAAAAAAAAAGCCTGCGCTGTTCATCCACACTGAATGTTGACAAGTTTCTGATATAGCGCTCCGGGACTGCTCCAGCAGAAAACACAACCCGTTCAACACAATTCAAATCAAGCCCGAGCTCACGGGAAATTTTACGAATAACATTGTGGGGGGCTACACGGGCAATCTCCCCCGAAGCGAAAACCTTTTCTGTAAAACGCCCAGCAAGCAAATCTTTCACTTTAACATCAATGTTCATACACACCCCCTAATTGGCAACAAATACTAACCGCCAACCAAGATCAAGTCAAAATCAACCACATCATAAACCTGAAGAGATGACACTCTGTCAAAGGTTTGATACTGCTTTGCTCATGAAGAAAATGATCAAGGCTCTCTCCAATATCGCCCGCGAAGCCGGATCCGCAATAATGGATGTAAGAAGCAAGGGCTTCAAGATTAAGGACAAAGATGATAAATCACCAGTTACCGAAGCCGATATTGCATCACACAAGGTTATTTCAAAATATCTGACTGAAATTTACCCCGGAATTCCGATCCTTTCCGAAGAAGGAACAAATATTTCTTATGAAGAAAGGCGGCAGTGGAAAGAATTTTTTCTTGTGGACCCCTTGGACGGTACAAAAGAATTCATCAAGGACAATGGGGAATTCTGCGTCTGCATTGCCTTAATGCGGGACAACCGCCCGGTACTGGGAGTCATCTACGCTCCTACTCAGGACGCTTTATTCACCGGAAGCATTGAAACCGGAGCACATGTCAGCAGGAATGGAGGAACTCCCGTACAGATTTCCACCATTCCTCAGGCTGAAGGTGAAGGACTAAACATCGTCGGAAGCAGGTCGCATCCATCGCCGGATCTGGCTGAATATCTGGACAAAATGAATGTAGCTAAAATGACTCCGGCGGGAAGTGCTATCAAATTCTGCCTTGTGGCTGAAGGCAAAGCACATCTGTACCCGCGCTTCAACCCGACCATGGAGTGGGACACCGCAGCCGGACAGGCAATAGTCGAGGCCGCAGGCGGCACCATGTATGGACTGGATGGCAACGAATTTACTTATAATAAAGAGAACCTTAGAAACCCGGGCTTCATTGTAAAAGCCTGATTGAGGACTGATACATGCGTTATGTGATACTGACTGCCCTGCTTCTTCTGACCGGTTGCACATCGTGGCAGAATCCAACTCTTGATATGTCCGTGGACAGAAGTGAACGATTTGCCACAGACCGAGCCATATGCCGGAAACGGGCACAGGAGCAGACCCATGCAGCCCCGGATAACGACCTGCCCAAACGGACCTATACTCAGGATCAGGATTTATATACCAAAGAGACCAAAGTCTTTCAGCGCTGCATGAGCGCCAAAGGTTGGATAAAAAAATAAAAACTCAAATATTTTGGCCCAAAAACAAGCCCGTCTTCAATTTGAAGACGGGCTTGATTTTCAGTCACGAAGTTTGAAATAATCTTCCTTGGTTCCCCGAAAGGCTACCCGCCCATCCGCAATCTCAAGGACATGGGAGATGGAGGGAAACAACTCTTCGCGGTGGTGGGTCACGTAAACCATGGCTACCCCGGCTTTCGCCAGCAGCTCCAGCAACTGGTAAATCTCGCGCCGAGACTCCTCATCCACCCCGGCCAAAGGTTCATCCAGCAGCAACACATCCGGCCCGGAAATCAGGGCCCGTGCAATAAAGGCTTTTCGCAACTGCCCATAAGAAACCTGCTCCATAGGCCTTTCTGCCAAATCTTCTATACCGAAAAAGCGTAACCACTCCCATGTCTTCTCGCGCATCTCATCCGAAATTTCATCAAGAATGCCCGCCGAGGCAAAAAAGCCGGAAATCACTACATCAAAGATCGGGATAGGTCTGCCAACGGCCTCACCGAAAGAAGCCTGCATGGAAGCGGAAACCATTCCCATACGTCCTCGCACTGACCGCAGGTTATCGCCCCTTTCCGGCAGACGTTCCATTTCATGTTCAGCGGCATAGGCCGCGGCGTCGCCGTAAAGCAGTCGCAAGAGAGTTGATTTTCCGGCACCGTTACGCCCCAGCACAGCCCAGTTCTGGCCGCCCTGCATCTGCCAGTCGATATTGTTCAGCACAGTCTTCCCAAGAAAAACAACACTTGAATCCGACAACCGGAACAGGGTACGGCCCGGTTCAATGGTGTTCACCTCAGGCGGGGTACGTTTAAAATCCAGACTGGCGGAACAGGCGACTTCATGTCCCTGCCCATCCTGACAGCGTTCAATCCTGCCATCGCGAATGTAGAGGGTTTTGTTGATACAGGAAGGCAGTTCCGCCTTACGGTGAGCGGAACAGACAATAGTAGTCCCGTTGGCTGCGGCAATATCAATGGCCCGGACCAGTTGTTCACGGGACTGCTGATCAACCCCTTCCAAAAATTCGTCAAGAATCAGGATTTCAGGATCGGCCATCAGAGCACGGGCGATAAGAATCTTACGCCCTTCGCCACGGGACATCTTAACCATGCTGCGTTTGGCAAGATCAAGCATCCCCAGCGAGTCCATAAAATCACGGACCCGCTCATACTCTTCATCATCTGCCAGACGGTATAAAAAAGGAGTGTTGTCCTTACCGGCAAGAACAACTTCCTCACCGGTCACATCCCAAGCCAGCTTTTCAAAAATATCCTGATGCTCGGGTGAAATCATACGGTAACGCTCAAGAGGTTCCAAAGGGCTGATAGTCATCTCGCCTTCAACGCTGAATTCGCGGGTGGTATCATCATCCGGCCAGACCTCTCCGGCAAGGATCATCATTAGCGTTGTCTTGCCTGCACCGTTAGGTCCCAGAACAGCCCAGTGTTCACCTTCCCGAATATCCCAGTCGATTCCTTCAAGGACAGGCCCACGGTCCAAAGTAAGAGAAAGATCTTTCATGGAAACCAATTTACCACTCATGGAAACCCCGCTTTGATAACATGCTTAAACTTCTAAAATATAAATCAATATTTATAATAAAGGCTAAACTTCTACTACTTAAAAACTCCAAGCGCAAGTCACCGGAAAGAGAAAAGCCGCAATGCTTCCTAACGCATAGCTGTACGCACAAACAACCTTTTCAGCACAGGTGGTTGATATATTTCCAGTTTGTTTTTATATGTAAATAAAATCATTATTAAATCAGGCAGGGAACTCATGCATAAACCCTCCGGCCGATACATACTTCTTTTCTGCGCAATGCTAGTCCTGCTCTGTCCGGAACTGCTTTGGGCAGCAGACATCAAAATCCCTGAATATATTGGAAGGGCCAACAATCCATACATTCTCCCAGACGGCAGCGGACCCGGCTTTTTCCTCTGCACGGCTATCGGGCTGATCACCGGGATGCTCAGTGCCGTCATCGGCGCTGGAGGTGGCTTGCTGGTGGTTCCGGCGCTGATGACAGCCGGGGTCAGCGGCATTTATGCAGTAGGCTCGGAGTTGTTCCGTTTATTTATATTCAGCACCATTCAATCCATACGTATGGGAATCAACAGACGCATCAAATACACTCTTGCGCTGATTATGACAGTGGGCACAATTTTAGGCGGATTGGGGGGATACGCTCTCAGCAAAACCGTCTTTATTGCCGATCCTGCAGGTAACGATATTTTCATATCAGCCATGATCATACTTTGGTTGATCATATATGCCTTCATCATTATCCCCGACTTTCGGGATGAAGCACAGAAATACGCTCTTGAATTGCTGCGCAAAGAAAAAGAGGCAAATAAACAGGAAGAAGCTATCAACACTCAGCCTGAAAATCCTGCCGAACAAAAAAATCCTGAACAAGAAAATAAAAACGCAAAAGAAGCCGAGCCAACAACGGAAAAAGATGATGATGCAAAGAAAAAAGAAACTGAACCGGAACCAGAGCCGCAGTTTGAAGACGAGCTTTATCCAGATGAAGAGCCTTGGGAAATCGCCCGCAGCCTGCGTAGCATGAAACTTCCCCCGTATATTAAATTCCCCCATACCTTTAAAGAAAAAGAAGATGAACTTGAGCCTGCTGAAATGAGACGGGACGGAGAAGAACCTGATCTGGATAAGGAAGATAGTCAGGACAAACTTGAACGAATCCCGGTTCTGCCTGTCTTTTTCATGACCATGATCGGCGGATTCTTCATGGCCATTACAGGATCGGGCGGAGTAATTTTGACCTTTACCCTTATGACCAAAGGATTAGGCTGCGTTGCCGCACTGGTGGCCGGGACGGACCTTGCAAGACTGGCCCTTTCTACCGGTGCATTGACCATGGGAACATATGGATTAAACGGATTCATTAATATCTACTGCATTACCGGTCTGATTTTCGGCACGATCACAGGGCTGCATCTGGGCAGCAAGGGACTAAAACATATCCTGCCCTACCGGGCCAAGGGACTGGTTGCCCTGCTGGTTGTCTCGGTAATCATAAACCGCATACTTGCCCTGCCCGCATTACTTCGCAAAGCCGGTGCAGCCATTCAACCGGGGCTGGTCTCAACTTTTGATTCCAGCGGAACCTACATCCTGCTCATCGGTGCGGGAATTTTCGGAAGCTGGATTCTTTTCTCCTTTCTTAACGGCATATACAGATCATTGCAGCCGGTGAATGGAAAAGGAGCAAAAAAATGATCTATTCCTATAAAAGCCTTACTGTCGCAGCTATGCTTTTTATTTCAAGCATACTCATCATCGCAGCCATGCACCTGCCCATATTTAACGGGGCTGACGGTTTTGAAGCCATGGAAAGCTCATTCAATTCCCTGCGCAAAGGGGTAAAACCTCCATTCAAACAAATTGCCCGAGAAAATACTGAAAATCTCGGCAAAAACATCAATATCACCCTTGTCTTCCGCACTGACGAGGAAGCACGGGCGGTCACCATGATGTTCCTGCGTAACAAGCTGACCGTGACTCCCAAGGAGCGCCGAATCAATATTCAAGGAGATCTGGGCTACACTCTCAAATTTTTCATGAATGATATTCACCTGCTTTACATGCACAATTTTTCGGAACTGCAACAGCGCTATTCCATGCCGCCAACCCTATCCATGTACTACCTGAACCACATACTGCAGAAAATGGCCGTTGCCATGGCTTCGCAGAAAAAGGAACCTCAGGAAAAACTTATTAAAAAAATTCGTAACAAACTTCTCATCCCGGCCTACAACCTGCGTGAGGCCCTACCGGTTAATCAAACATCCGGCTTCACATATCTTGCTTTAGGAACGCTGGGCATACTGATTTTCGCTATTCTCTGGGATATTTCCAATTTCCTGTTCTTCGGCACACTCGCATCTGAAGATTTCATGAAAAGCATACGCATCAGGCTTGGCCGGGAACTGTCCGGCGAAGAGAAAAAGCGACTCGCCGTAAGAAAGAAGAAAATGGCCAAGGCGATGGCGGAAAGAAAGAAAAAAATGGAGAAACTGGAAAAAGTAAAAAGTACCAGAACGAACAAAGAAGCTTTAAAGAAAAAAGCTACAAGCCCAAAGAGTGATCCTGCTACCGCTAAGAAAAAGGCAGTAGAAAAAAGGAAAAAGGCCGCAACTGACCCCGCAAAACCACGCAGAAAAAACGTTGCGCCTACCTCAAGAACTCAACCAGAAGAAGTTGTTTCTGGCAGGGAAGCACAGAGCAGTGATGCCCTGACATCCAAAAAGAAAGTGACAAAGAAGAAAGCGGGGAAACAAGTAGCAACATCGAAAAAGAAATCGACAAAACCAGCTGACAAGAAGCCTGCCCGACCAGTTGAAAAAGAGGCTGCAACTCCCAGAAAACAGCCGATGGCAACAGAAAACACGGGCAAAAAAGTAAAAAAGTCTACTTCACAAACCCAAAGCAAAAAAGTAACTACTCAGCAGGGGAGAAAAAAGAGCGCGGCTATATCCAAACCGGAAGCAGCAAAAAAGAAAGTTGGGAAAACAAAACCAACAGCTGAACCGATGAAAAATAGGCCGGGCAAGAAACCGCAAACAGCCCCAAAAGAGATAAAACCGGATGAGCAGTAACAACGCCAAAGCCCCAGTAGCCTTCTTCCGTATTCTTGAGTATGAATCCACATTTCTTGATACGGCCGTGGCTATGACTCTTGAGGAGTGCGGGCTGAAAATCCATCCCGGAACAAAAGTTCTGGTCAAGCCCAATCTGGTATCCCCAAAAAATCAGCTGGCCTGCACCCATCCCAATGTAACCATCTGCCTGTGTCGCTATCTTAAAGATTGCGGAGCACAGATTACGGTTGCGGACTCTCCGGGATACGGCAGCGCTGCCCAGGTATCCAAAGCCATCGGAATGACTTCCGGATTGAAAGAACTTGGCCTGAAACCAAAAAGTCTCGGGCGCCCGGTTCCGCTCAAGCTGTCCTTCGGTGAAACCATCGGAATATCCCGTGACGCTCTCGAAACGGATATGATCATAAATGTCCCAAAGCTGAAAGCCCACAATCAGTTTGTGCTTACCGGGGCAGTGAAGAACCTTTTCGGCACAGTGGTCGGCTTCCGCAAAGCTTATGCGCACACCCGTTTCGGTGAGACTCCCGGACTGATGGAAAAAATGATTATCGAGGTTGTCAATTCCATGCCTCTGGCTTTCAACCTCATGGATGCCATCTACCCCATGCACGAATCCGGGCCGATAAGCGGGAAACCATATACCATGAGCCTTTTGGCAGGTTCTCCCAACCCATACGCCCTTGATACCGCCATCTACATGCTGCTGGGCCTCAGCCCCAAAAAGATACTGCTTTGGCGTGAGAGCGCCCGCCAGAAAATTTTCGGCTACAACCCGGACCACATTGAATACGTAATCGAACCTCCCGACGATTTTGACACCACGGATTTTAAAATTCCGGAAAAACTCAGTCCTATGGAATTTGAACCTGTCCGTTTC
The DNA here is from genome assembly GCF_963678865.1 of Maridesulfovibrio sp. Classification (NCBI taxonomy): domain Bacteria; kingdom Pseudomonadati; phylum Thermodesulfobacteriota; class Desulfovibrionia; order Desulfovibrionales; family Desulfovibrionaceae; genus Maridesulfovibrio; species Maridesulfovibrio sp. The sequence continues at coordinate 1,368,425 of NZ_OY787459.1, forward strand.
ATAAAAGGACGTGTCAAATCCCTGCTCAGCAGATTTAAATTGCTTTGATGCGCTTCACAGCCTGTGCTGATACCTTGCCATAAATTCTAAACAAAGAGATTTCTTCCAGATGACAGAGAACAGAATTTTCCGCCGACTGCTCACTGTGACCGGACAGGTACAGGGTGTCGGATTCAGGCCCTTTGTTTACAAGACAGCTCTCAAACACAATCTCTCAGGCACAGTTCTCAACAGTCCCGAGGGAGTACTCATTGAGCTTCAAGGCAGTAAGAACGCACTGAATGGATTTGATCAAAGCTTCAGCTACGACCTGCCGAGGCTGGCCCGCATTGTTTCTCTGAAAAAAGAAGAGCTGGCTGTAATTGAAGGAGAGGAACAATTCTGTATTCTGGCCTCCACTGCCGGGGAAGGACATTGCGTGCTGATCAGCCCGGACGTTGCTACATGCCCGGACTGTTTTGCAGATATGAATGATCCGCAAAACCGCCGTTTTGAATACCCGTTCACAAACTGCACAAATTGCGGTCCGCGCTACACCATCACTAAATCCATACCCTATGACCGCCCGGTGACATCAATGGCCTGCTTCGAGCTATGTGATGATTGCCGCACTGAATATGAAAATCCGCTCGACCGTCGCTTCCATGCCCAGCCTAATGCCTGTGCAGAATGCGGACCTAAAGTCTGGCTTACAGACAACAAAGGCAATGAACTTGCAGGACCGGAAACAGCCCTGCGCGAACTGGCAAAACTGCTGGCCGAGGGAAAAATAGCCGGGGTAAAAGGCCTTGGCGGATTTCATCTGGTCTGTGATGCCTCTAATCCTGAAGCTGTACGCACCCTGCGTGAACGCAAGAACCGCCCGGATAAACCACTGGCGGTAATGGTCCGAGATGTGGATGAGGCCCGTAAAATCGGAAAAATCACCGACCACGATATTGAACTGCTCGAAGGGTTGCAGCGGCCCATCGTACTTACACCAAAAAGCGACAACTATTCATTAGCCCCGGAAATAGCACCGGATACAGATTTTATCGGATTAATGGTGCCCTACACTCCGTTGCATCAAGTGTTGCTTAAATATTTTTCCGAACGAAATAAATCGGACCTACCGTCCGCTCTGGTAATGACTTCCGGAAATATGAGTTCCGCGCCCATCTGCATCGGCAACCGCGAAGCATTAACGCGCCTGCCGGATATTGTGGATGTTTTCCTCTTCCATAACCGTGATATCCTCATCCGCGTAGATGACTCTGTGACCCGCTCAGTACCCGAGTTTGCCGAAACGGATAAAAACAAATCACGCACTATCTTCATGCGCCGGGCTAGAGGCTACACCCCATCCCCTGTTTTCCTAGCTCAGGACGGTCCCTGCGTACTGGGAACCGGGCCGGAACTGAAAAACACCCTTTGCCTGACCAAAGGGGACCATGCTTTCAGTAGTCAGCATATAGGTGATATGCAGAATCTGGAGACTGCCAATTTCTGGAAAGAAATCAGACTGCATCTCCAATCAATACTCAAGGTTAAACCGGAATTGATTGTTCACGATCTGCACCCGGATTACCTGACTACCGGATTGGCTGAAGAAATTTCGCTGACAGAAAACATAAAGACCACCGCTTTGCAGCACCACTACGCCCACATTCACTCAGTGCTTGCCGAAAACAAACACATCGGCCCGGCACTGGGTCTCGCCCTTGACGGAACAGGTTTAGGCGAAGACCGCACAATCTGGGGCGGCGAGTGCCTCCTGGTTGACAATGAAAAACTGATCAACAAGCGGCTGGCAAGATTCACGCATCTACGCCTTCCCGGTGGTGAAGCTGCCGTGCGTGAACCATGGCGTATTGCTTTTGCCGCAGCCAAGGACCTCGGCCTTGATACTGACCTGATCAGCGTCCCCGAACAATTTCAATCCGGTCTGAAAATGTTTGAACAGATCCTAGAAAAAAATATTAATTGCCCGCTGACCAGCAGTTGCGGACGGCTCTTTGACGCAATCTCGGCCATGCTAGGTCTCTGCCCCGCAATATCGTACGAAGGACAGGCGGCCATCATCCTTGAAAAAATACAGGATATGACCGAACAGGAAACCTATGAATGCCCTCTCGCTCAATCCGTAGAAGCGTACGAGATCTGCACTGGTGAACTTTTCAAACAGGCTTTTACTGATTTTCAAAAAGGAATCTCTCCGGCAGTCATCAGCCGCCGTTTCCATCGGGGCCTGATTTCTGGACTTGCCGATTGTGCTGAAAAAATATCTGAGCAGACCGGGATAAGAAATGTCGGGCTAAGCGGCGGAGTCATGCAGAACCTGACCATCGCCGTAGAATTGCCATTGGAGCTTCAAAAACGAGGTCTTATTCCGCTGGTTCACCGCTACCTGCCGCCTAATGACGGATGCATTTCACTGGGACAGGCTGTTTATGGGCAATTACTACTCAATAAACGGTAATCATTGAGACTAGTTAGTTTGAATAATATTTACTATTGTCTTTCAATTCTTGAACTACAATAGTCAGTGAAACCGGATGATTCAATAAAATCAACAACCTCCACCGAACAAAAATAAGCAGGGCTGCGGAATAATCCCACAGCCCTGTTGCAACCCGATTAACCGTCATAACTTTACAGGACGGCTCAATGAAAGCTTGATTCCTACCAGCCCTTATGGCTGAGAATATCCTTAACTTTTTCCTCGGTTTTTTCTTCCACGAGGATCATTTTCTTTGCCTGTGCTTTTTTAATCTTATCTGTGAGCACATTGATGTCGGCAGGTTTTTCCACAAAGTCCATGGCACCGAGCTTCATGGCCTCGATACCTTTTTCAACTGTTGCGTGACCACTGAGCAAGATGACCTGCATTTCAGGACGCGATTTCTTGATATGCTTAAGGGCTTCTATACCGTCAATACCCGGCATCTGGAGATCAAGCACGATTGCATCGAAAGTTTCGTTGTCCACCTTATCGAGGGCTTCCTGAGGATTGGTACATGCGGTTACATCCATGCCGCGCAGCTCCATACGTTCTGCCAGACCTTCAACAAATTCCTTTTCATCATCAACCAGAAGTACTTTTTCTGCCATCTTTCTTCTCCACCTGCACGATGCAGTTTAAAGTAGTTAAAATTTAATATTTAAGATTTTTACCTGCGGGTCTGCGGCAACTTCAGCCCCCACTCTTTCAGCAATTGATTCCAGTTCGGCAAGTGATTCTTCAGGCAAAGATTCACCCAGTCCGGAAATTATTATGGCGCACCCACTATCTGCGGAAGACACATCAATGCCGAGTTCACCATCTTTCACGGCACTGTCCATGGCATACTCAAGACTTTTGGCAATGAGCATCTGGGTGGTAAACGGGTCACCCTTGCCCTTGACCTGATCGCCGTCCTTGAGGCTGACCGTCACGCACTTGCGCGATGCCATGCGGGTCAGCAGGGAAATAACCAGCGCAACCAGTTCGCGGTAATCAACCTCACACTCCGGTAGATCCACGCTATGGGCGAACCGGTTCATGTTCTTGATGATTCCGTCTCCGCGTTTAACCTGTTCCTGAACTTTCTGCGCCAATTTGTTCATACGTTCGGGATCAAGCTCCATACCCTGCTTAGCCATTAATGAATAATCCTGCAGTAAGCCGGCATCTTCATTGATGATGGCCAGAACATTTTTGAGATCATGGGAAATAGCCGCACTTATCTGCCCGAAAAAACAGAGTCCGTCACGATCTTTCTGTATGAGTAATCCCATGCGCTTCTCCTTATGGATGGTTATTCTAATCCCAGAGCCATGTTAATTTTATCCACCAGTTCTTCAATTTTCACAGGCTTAACCAGATAACACTCGGCCTTAGCCGCACCTGCGTTATAGTCTTCTTCCGAACCATGGCCGGAAAGAAAAATATATTTCATGCCGGAGCGGACTTTCTCCAATTCGGCCCGCAACTCCAAACCGCTCATGCGCGGCATTTTTACATCAAGAACCGCGAGGTCGTACTCCGTCTCTCTCACTTTGTCTATGGCTTCTGCTCCGGAGCAGGCCCAGTCGGCATCAAATCCGCGAAAAGAAAGCCTCTCGGCAAGGGCTGAAACCAATTCGGACTCATCGTCAACCAATAGAATCTTCATACTAATGCCTCTCTCCATTAATCTCGGGAGCCTTGGGCAGCGAAAAACTGAACTCAGTGCCTTTCCCCAACTCACTCTGCACTTTCATGTCTCCACCGAGATCCTGCACCAGACCATAAGTGATAGACAGCCCCAATCCTGTTCCGCCCGCTTGTTTCTTAGTAGAGTAAAACGGCTCAAAAATCCTTTTCAGATCAGAAGCGGGAATACCGCAACCGTTATCCTTTACCGAAAAATTAACCAGTCCGTCTTCATAACTTGTAACTTTGATATGCAATGCTCCGCCATCCTTCATGGCTTGAAAAGCATTGTTGATCAGGTTCAGCAGAACCTGTTCCAGTTTGCCGCGGTCGGTTACCACTTCAAAAATCTGTTCATCGACATCAACGCTGACATCGATACAGCGGTACTCGGCCTCCTTACTGAGGAAGCTCAGCACGGTTTCAATGACCTTACGTGGATATACAGGCCTGAATTCAACCTCAGTCTTGCGGGAAAATCCAAGCAGCCGTTTGGTTATACGCCCACAGCGTTCCACCGAGTCTATGACTGAATCCACCAATCCCAAAACACGGTCATCCGCTTTATAAGCCTTGCTGAAAGTGAACAGATCCTTAAGCAGACCGGCTTTCTCATTGATAATAGCCAGCGGATTATTGATTTCGTGGGCCACCCCGGCAGCCAGACGCCCTATTGAGGCCATACGGTTATGGTGCTCCATCTGCTGCAGGGCCTTCGAACGGGTCATATCGGCAGTATAAATACGTTCTACAAGGTAGGTCGCCACTGCCCACATCACCATAATAATAACAGCAATACTGAAAACGGTGAACCAGATCACGGTATTGCGCGAACGCTGCCAGCCCCCCATGAATTCGGCCTCGGTCTTCACATAGAGAAGCACGAATGGAGAATTCTTGAGATATGCATAGCCGAGCATGGCCGGATCACCCTTAAGATAGGAAATTTCTTTAACTTTGGTCCGAAAGGATTTTTCCGGCAGTTTGAAACCGACCTTGGAAAAGATATTGCCGTTCCATTTGGATGGCGTCTGCAGTACACCTTCCCGGTTTACGAGAAAGACGTCCTCACCTTCAGAAAGATCAAGTGAGGCCAGAATACCGTTGAACTGCTTGGTATCCAGTGTGGCGCGCAGAATCTTAAAGTGGCCCGCATTCTCATCAAGCATATGCTTGACCGCGATAACAATATGCGGGCTGTCACGAAAGCCGAGGAAAACCTCGCTTACATAGACCCCCTGCTCCACGGTTTGTTTGAACCAGTCCTGCCCGGCATACTCACGCCCCTCAAGGTTATAAGGTCCGACATAAGCGACCTGTCTGCCCTGATTATTAATCACACCGAGGTCGATGAATCCGCCGAAGCTGTTTTTCAATGACTTCAGCATCCCGGATAATTTGATGCGATCATCGAAGGAACGGAAATCATGCAGTTCAACCAGCAGTTGTAATGCCGATTTCCGTTCCTCCAGAAAGTAAGATACCGAACGACGGGTATTGGACGTAGTCCTTGCCGCCTCCAAGGTATTTTCAGATATGATCGCTCCCCGAGTGACACTGAAGTCAATTGAGGCCATAATCAGAATGGGAACAAGGGAAACCATGACCAATAGCCCTAAACACAGCTGCCAGATTCGCTTGTAATCAAACAGCTGCTTATACGGACCAACGGACTTAGGCTCCGCATCCAAAAATTCCGGTTTGAATATTCCCTTTATATTCATGGCCTGCCCCGGCGAGTTTATTGATTAAGATTTACGCACTTTGGCGTAAGCATCTTTCAGGGTCTTGCTCAACACATCTATGTCCACGGGCTTGTTCAGGTAAGCAAAAGCACCGAGAGCCATACATGTCTTGCGGTCTTCGTCCGAACCGTGACCGGTAAGGATGATCACTTCAATGTTGGGGCGCTCGTTCTTGACCCGGCGTAGAACCTCTATGCCGTCGATGCCGGGCATCTTAAGGTCGAGGATCATTACTTCAGGTTCATCTTCTTTGACTACGTCAAGTGCGGATTCTCCATCATAGACAACAGCTGAACCGAGGTCGCGCAACAGGAGACGTTCGGACAGGGTCTTAACGAACTCACGCTCGTCATCAACCAGCAAAACGCGGGAAGGCAATTCAAAATCCATGCGGCGGTAGATATCCGCCTCATAGAAATCCTTGCCGAAGACCACTTCAACGCTCTCAACCCCTTCAATAGGTTCAGCGATTTCGCGCAGATCCTTTTCAAGACGCTCAACCATGAGCACTTTTTTATTGATTGAGAGGGTGACATTTCCGTTTTTCGCTTTAACGGAAACGTTGTGTCCCTTGGAGACCAGCTTGGTTTCAACGCCGGCGGCAAGCAGGAAATCCTGCACGGCCTGTTTGGAAGCTTCGGTAACTTCCACGGCTGCATTATTCAGCTGTTCCCTGATCAAAGCCACGGATTCATCCACGCCGGTTTTGTCCGCAGGAATAATCATATCGTACAGGGATGATGCCCAGGGGTCATTGATCCCGGTGACTTCACGAACCCATACGGTGCGTTCCTCATCGCTGTGCTGGATTTCCTTTTCAGCTTCAGATTCGGAAAGACCGGACATAATCCGGGCAGTTTCCAACCTTTTTTGTAGGTCATCAATGATGCAGACCTTAAGAACATGGCTGATTTCCTGAGACAGTAACTGGGTAACCAGACCGGAAACCAGTAAAGCCTGACCTTCGGCCAGTTTTTGGGCAAGAGCCAGCCTGAGCCATGAAACCGAGCGTTCCTTTTCATGGCTGAATTTATTAAAGATGGAAGTTTTGGGAGAGAAAGCCTTGGCAATGGCGCTCTCACTCATTCCTCCCAGCGCTGCGGCTTCGGTCACGAGGTCGCTGTCAGTAACCAGCTTGAAATCAATATCATCAATCAAGCGTTTTATAACGGCATCAGTCTGACAAAACAGACCACTGAAAATAAAAAGATCAGACATTAGCAACCTCCACTAAGCGTTACCGCGAACACGGCAGTAAGTTGTGAGCGGACAATCGGACTCAGTTCCATCATGATGGGCCTGAGCGTGGGTTTTGCAGAGTGCGCTGTCGGTATCTGCAAAGACATGATCTTTCCCGATTTTCTCAAGTAAGTGAGTTCGTGCAAGCACATCCATAACACTTTCGTTGACACCGGAAAGGGATATATCCCGGCCACCGCTTCTGACAGTATCCACAATCAGGGAAAGGGCTTCCTCGCCGGATGCGTCTATGTCATTGATACCGCTGCAAACCAGAATAATATGCTTCAGATTAGGCATATTCAACAAACGGTCGGTAATCTGGTCTTCAAGAAAACTTGCGTTAGCGAAAAACAGGGGTCCGCCGAAACGCACAACTGCAATATGGTCGCATTCGCGCAGACCGTGGATGCTGGCATCACGCAAGACCTCGTCCTCTCCCTTTGACAGATTCGAAACACGCGGGCGCATACTCTTATAAAGGAATACGCCAAGTGAAAGAGCCACACCGATCATGATACCCTTATCAAGGTGCGGTGCAAAGGCCAGAGTTGCAACAAATGAAATAATAGAGATAGCTCCATCATATTTCTGGGCCTTCCATGCGTGGATGAAACCGGATGCGTTGATCAGCCCGATAACAGCCATCATAATTACAGCGGCCAGAACAGCCTGCGGCAGATTATAAAGCAGCGGGGTAAAGAACATCAGGGTAACAGCCACGATAGCGGAAGTGAATACGCTGGAAAGTCCGGTTACAGCACCGGCCTGCAGGTTAACTGCGGAACGGGAGAATGAACCGGAGGCAGGATATGCAGAGCCGCAGGCACCGAGCATGTTGGCAAGTCCCTGACCGATGAGTTCCTGGTTGGGGTCGAGCCTCTGTCCGGTCTTTGCTGCCATGGCCTTGGCAATTGAAATCGCTTCCATAAAACCAAGCAGGGAAATGATTATCGCGAAGGGGAAGAGTTTAAGTATTACTTTCAGGTCCAACGAAGGAATCGCCAGAGCCGGAAAGCCGGAAGGCACATTTCCTACAACGGCACCACCGCCCATCATTTTCAACGCGGCAGTATCAAGCATCTTGTTACCGACTTTGATCCTCCAGGTTCGGCCATCGGTAGTCAGCCCTGCAGGAGTTTTGCCTTCCACGTAAAAAGCCATGCTGCCGTCAGCCTGTTCCACTCCTTCAAAAAGGAAGTGACGCAAAGCGGCTCGCAACTCATGAGACTGGTGTTTAAGAACGTTAACCTGATAGTTGACCACGGCAAGATCATGTTCTGCATCGTAGTAGCCTATCTGATTTTTCTCACTCTTGGCTTTGTCTTCAAGTGCCGCAATCTCAGTACGCTTGACTGCCAGATCTTCAATACCGGTCACGGATTTGTTGAAATCAGTAATCACGGACTGAACTTCAGTGTCCTGAATGGCAGAGATATCAACTCTGACATCATGGTTAAAACCGGTGGCCCATGACAACAGGGTGGTGATTACAACCGCGCAGAGCACGTTGGGAATCTTAGGGTTGACCCGTTTCAACCCGACCATGATCACAAACGCCAAAACCCCCATGCCCAAAGTAGGTAGATGGGTGTAGTGGATTGCGCCCTTGATAACCCTCATGATGGTTTCAAAATGAAGTTCGGCCTTATCAACATAAACGCCGAACATCTTTGAAAGCTGGGATGAAGCAATAATGATAGCTGCCGCGTTGGTAAAACCGTTGACAACCGGGTGAGAAAGGAAGTTGACAACCAGACCGAGACGCAGCACACCGAGCAGAAACTGAAAAAAACCGACCAGCAGAGCCAGCAACAGGGCGTAAGCGATGTAACCTTCGCTGCCTGCCGTCGCCAAAGGCTCAAGAGATGCTGCAGTCATCAGGGACACAACAGCAACGGGGCCGGTAGCCAACTGCCGGCTGGAGCCGAACAGAGCCGCCACCATGGGCGGAAGCAGAGAGGCGTAAAGCCCATAGTAAGCAGGCATTCCCGCCAGCTGCGCATACGCCATGGACTGGGGAATAAGTACCAGTGCAACGGTCAGACCGGAAATGATATCCGCCCTGAAAGCCGCCCCGCTGTACTTTTTGAACCAGCCCAAAAAAGGAAAAATTCTAGTAAGCATGAGATAAACACCCCTAGTTAGATTTCAACATCCTACGGATGGACCTGATCAATTCGTTGTACAGGGCACCCGCATCGTAGAGATTAAAATTCTTGAATCTCACTAAACCATCTACCATCGTAAAAATGATGAGTGCACTCTTCCGGGGATTGACCTTGCCGATGGAGCCATCTTCCAACCCCTTTTGGATAGCCTGCTCAAAAAGAATGACCAGACAATTATAGATGTCCACGAGGTGTTCCCGGAACTCAGGTCGACTTTCGGCGAACTGATAAAGGAAATGTCGGTGCAGAAGAAGAAACTGATATTCCATACGCCCAGCCAGAAGAAGGTAAAACGCAACCACCTCTTCCATCTCTTCAATGCCTGTACCCGGTGCATGATGCTCCATGTGGGCCTTGAACTCCTCCAGGATACGGTCCTTGGTTGCCTCGAGGATAGTCAGCAACAGGTGTTCTTTATTCTTGAAGTGATAAAAGATTGTCCCCTCCGCCGCTCCGGTCATTTTGGATAATTCCTGCATGGAAGTATCGGTAAAACCTTTATTGGCGAAAAGGATGGTGGCAGCCTCCAGTATTGCCGCCTTCTTTTTGGACATCTTGGTCATTATTTCTCCTCTTTCAAAAACCGACTGAGCACTCAGTCGGAATCAAAAATACTCTGAATCCGGGTTCAATGTCAACCCGTCCTTTTTTTCACAATTACAATACGAATACCTATTTAATATGCTAAAATATTAGGATTTATACGTTAGAAATACGCCAATACATATATGATATTTTTTTCACATAACCCGCTAATATCTAAAAAACTGAGTTATCACTCGGTTTTTATTGGCAAATATTTTTATTTTTTTCAAGAAAAACTGAGTGTCTGCTACAAAAAAAACATTAAAAACAAAAAAAGCCCGGCTCCGCATTATTGCGAAACCGGGCTTGTTTCATTTAAGGATGGACTTGATTCTAATTGAATCCTTTTACTACCCCGCCGAGCACTTCAAGATATTCTTCAAGCATCTCTGGCATAATGTCAGCCATGTGCCCTACACGGAAGATAGGCGATTCACCCTGTTCTTCCAATTCCTTGTTAATCTTGCCGTAACCGGGGTCAAAAAGATAACCATGACCACGCATAAGCTCTTTCACTTCCTTGAGCTTGTCGATGCTCATATGTGCGGGAGTCTTAAATGTAGTCAGGCTGGGAGAACGGTAACCTTCCTGCGCGAAGAGTTCATAGCCGTCCATGGTCTCTGCCCATTTATGAGCTATGGAGCGCATTTCTTCATGACGCTTGAAGCGACCATCTACGGTCTCATCATTAACTATATAGTCGAGCTGCACACACATCTGGTTGGCAAGGGTACCATTGGGAGTGGTCAGCGTCTGGTTGATTCTGGCCTTCCCAACCTGTGCGATAATGTCCGTAGTATAACCACGGTTTGCAACAGACTCAGCTTTAATCAGGGCTTTTTCACTCACAAATCCGATACCGTACCCGGCTGGCAGCCCCAATGACTTTTGAGTAGAGGTGCAATACATGAGCGGCTTGCATTCATTAATTAATGCAGGAGCACCCCCAAAAATAGAAACCCCGTCTATAATCGGTTCCGCACCGTGGGCACGTATCACTTCGCAAACCGCAACCACATCATTGATGACCCCGGTAGAAGTTTCATTATGGGTAAAAGTGACAATGTCCGGCTTGTGCTCCTTGAGGGCATCTTTCAATTTTTCCAAATCGATAGCATGACCATAAGGGAATTTCAGCTGCACCGCATTCTTACCGTTGACCACAGCCAACTGATGGTAGAGATCGCCAAACGCCCCCACAGAAACATTGAGCACCTTATCTGAATCCGCAACAAGTGAACGAATTGAGGATTCAAGCACGTTGGTACCTGAGCCGTTGAATATAACCGGAATATACCCTTCAGGATTACCGGCAATCGCCATCAGATTACGCATAATTGGTTCAAAGCGCTTGGGATTCTCCGCATCGCGGTGTCCGAATTCAGGAAGAAGCCCGGCTTTGCGCACTTCTTCGCGCAAAAGTATGGGGCCGGTTATAAAAAGTTGGAGCTCTGCAAAATCGTCACCGATCATTATTAGACCCTCTCTTTTTCTGATTTATGAATTTTTTGGAAATTTATTGCGAATTTCGAAATAGGCTTAAAGAAACGTTCTATTGTGAGAAATATGGAGGCAGAAATAATCATTCAGTTCCACCAATTCTGTCAAGCATTAACAACACACAGTCCTTTACAATCGGCGTTACCGTATTTATACATAAGGAGTCCGGCTTGTTATTATAAGCCTCTCACTTGCTGGCCCAAAAGGCGGCTGCTGTCGGATATGTAAAAACTGTTTTGCATTTCTCAATCCTCTGTTTCCTAAAATACTACATATTAATTCAGAGAGTTAATGATCTCGGCCTCCCAAAAAAAGCTGAAAAAAATCATTATTTTGCAAAATAGTTGCTTGATTTTAACCACAGTGGTCCCTATATTCCCTTTTTTCTTCACAGGATGGTGTTCTGCCTCCCTGTAAAAACAAAAACTATTCACGGTAAGAAATTATGCCTCAATTAGGTCCCCATATTTCCATTCCCGCCGAAGCACTGCTGCAACGGGTGCTCGGCCTTGATCCCTTTGAATTTAAAGGCTGGCCAGAAGATGTACGCACCCTTGCGGAAAGCATCGCTGCCGAACTTTTCCTTGTGCGCTACAACCCCTTCATCGACCCCGAATTGGTCCGTAAATCAGTTTCCCGCACCCTGACACTTGCCCGCCCGACCCTTTCCGGCGAGTATCCGCAACGATTGGCCCGTGCTGTTGAAAATTTCTGGCTCAAACAGGATGCGGATAAGGAATTCAAGGACAGGTTCATCGAAAAGATGAAAGAGATTCTTCCCGAGCACTGTATCGGACTTGATCCGCATACCGTAGTCCAGTCCGCAACCGACGCAACAGACCTGCGTATCGAACTGCCCATCGCAGTTCTTTTTCCCGAAGATACAGAACAGGTCCGTGCTATTGTACGTCTTGCCAATGAGATGCAGTTCGGACTTATCCCGCGCGGTGGAGGAACCGGTGCAACCGGGGGTGCTATCCCCGCTCTGGACCGCACAGCTGTGCTCTCCCTTGCCCGCTTCAAAAAAATTCTGAGTGTGGACACCGAAGCCATGACTCTCTGCGCTCAGGCCGGGGTAATCACTCTCGATGCCATTAAAGCTGCGGATAAAAAAGGTGTGCTTTTCACTGTGGACCCGGCATCCAAGGCGGGCTCATCCCTCGGGGGTAACATTTCCGAAAACTCCGGCGGACCTTTTGCCTTTGAATACGGCTGTACCATCGACAACATCATCAGTTACAAGATGGTTATGCCTAAAGGTGATCTCATTGAAATTCGCCGTCAGGGTCACCCCGGACACAAAATTTTCGCCCATGAGAACGCAACCTTTGAAATTTATGATTCCAAAGACCGCCTCATCGACACTATTGAGCTCACTGCCGAAGAAATCCGCACTACCGGACTCGGTAAGGATGTAACCAACAAATATCTCGGCGGTCTGCCCGGCGTGCAGAAGGAAGGGGTCGACGGTATCATCACAGAATGCTGCTTCGCCCTTTATCCCAAACCCAGCAACTCCCGTGTGCTCTGCCTTGAATTTTACGGCCGCTCAATGCGTAACGCAATGCTGGTTATCAAGGATGTAGTGGCCCTGCGCGACACCATCCGCGAAGAAGGCGACCTTGTAAAAATTTCGGCACTGGAAGAATTCGGTCCCAAGTATGTGCAGGCTATTAAATATGTTAAAAAGTCTGACAAGTACGAAGGTGAACCTATCTCCGTACTCATCCTGCAGCTTGATTCAGATGACGAAGCCGCTCTGCAGAGTGCGGTGGACACCATCCTTTCCATTGTCCAGCCCTACGACAGCGTGGACATCTTTGCTGCCCGCGATGAAAAAGAAGCTGAACTTTTCTGGGAAGACCGCCACAAACTCTCGGCAATCGCCAAGCGCACTTCCGGGTTCAAAGTCAACGAAGACATCGTAATTCCCCTTGAAGTAATTCCGGATTTCTCGGACTTCCTTGAGGACCTGAACCTTATCTACCTTGCCAAAATCTACCGCCGCTCCCTGCTTGCAGTTAAGGAATTGCAGGGATTTCCCATTGAAGAACCGAAAGTTGAACTGGCCCTTGAGCGGACCACCAACATTCTCAAAGGCAAAATCACCGGCACGGACATGAGCGACCAGGAACTTGAGGGACAGGTTCACTACCTCTTTCAGGAACTGCGCGACGAATTTCCCAAGCTGGATGCCGAAATCAACAAAATCCTCAAGAAGCTGAAGGATCAGCGCATCATTATCGCCAACCACATGCATGCGGGTGACGGTAACTGCCACGTGAACATCCCGGTCAACTCCAACGACCCGGACATGCTGCACAGCGCCCACGAAGCTGTTGACGATGTATTCAAGAAAGTTCTTGAACTTAAAGGAGAGGTCTCAGGTGAACACGGTATCGGCATCACCAAGATAGACTACCTTTCCGAGGAGAAAATCGAAGCCATCAAAGCATACAAGCTCAAGGTGGACCCTCTTAACATCCTCAACCCCGGTAAACTGACCCGCAGGGATCTCCCGTCCCCGGCATACACGTTCTCGTTCAACAGACTGATCAACGATCTGAACAAGACTGCCATCAAGGACAAAGAGCACCTGATGGAACTGCTCCAGAACATCCAGACCTGTACACGTTGCGGTAAATGCAAACAGGTCTGCCCCATGTATTTCCCGGAGCAGGGTCTCATGTACCATCCACGCAACAAGAACATCGCCCTTGGTGCGCTCATTGAAGCTATTTACTATTCACAGGTCCAGCGTGGCGAACCTTCTCCGCACCTGATGACCAAGCTGCGCAAGATCATGGAGCACTGTACCGCCTGCGGACGCTGCACTTCGGTCTGCCCCATCAAAATTGATTCAGCCGGAGCGGCACTGCAAATCCGTTCTTTCCTCGAATACAAGGGAACCGGGGGACATCCCATTAAAAACGCGATCCTCGGCTTCATTGCCAAAGACCCGCAGAGCAGGCTGCCCAAGACTGCCAAATTCCTCTCCCTTTCCGCAGGGCTGCAGGCAAAGGCAGTGGGGCTCATTCCCGGTCACTGGCGCAGACGCATGGAATCACCCATGCTGCACAGCAAGACTCCGGCCATGGATTTCCGCAACCTGTCCGAGTCCATTCAGCTCGACAAGGGGTCCATGTTCCTGCAGAACACTCCTGCACCGGACAGTGTTTACTACTTCCCCGGCTGCGGCGCGTCACTGTTCTCCAAGGACATCGGTATGGCGACCTTGTACCTGCTGCTTAAATCAGGTGTAAACGTGGTCATGCCCGCAAAACACCTCTGCTGCGGTTACCCCCTGCTGGCAAGCGGCTGTATTGAAGCATACAACACAAACCGCCACCGCAATATCAGCGACATCCAATACCGCATTGCCAAGGCATCCATTGCGGGGATGAAGGTTTCCACCCTTATCACCGCATGCGGAACATGCCGCGAATCTCTTGAATCATACGAATTCAGGGAGCTTGGATACGACCTCAAACGCAGCGATGCAGTGCAGTATCTGCTGAACAATCCTGGCAACCTCAACTTCAGCACCGTAAAGGATGCTCAGGACGTAATCTACCACGCCTCCTGTCATACTGAATGGACGGATGTGCAGAAGAACAAGGCCCCGGAAATTTACCGTAAAGCCATTGCAGACATGCTTGGTGCTGAAGTAACCCTCTCTCCGGGTTGTTGCGGAGAATCTGGACTCGGCTCCATCACCAGTCCTGAAATCTACAATAAGCTGCGTGACCGCAAAGGCGGACAGCTCAAAAAAGATCTTCAGGGACATGGTAAAGAAACACCGATACTTGTCGGCTGCCCTTCCTGCAAAGTGGGTATCAAACGCAATATGCAGACTCTCAAAAAACATAACCGCGTACTTCACACAGTGGAATACATGGCCGAACTCATCGGCGGACCCAAGTGGCGCAAAGATTTCAAGAAAGAACTCGAACGCGCTACCCGTCAGGATGAATTAGTATTGATTTAGATATGATGCGCTATCGCGCTTTTAAGAATAATCGCATTTTGCCTCAGGCGGCTTAGCCCTTTTTGAAAAAAGGGCTAAGAACCCCAAAAACTTTTAGTAGTTTCAGTGAGGAATGTGCAAGTAAAACGGCGAAGCCCTAATAAACGGTTTTGGGATTCTTAAACCCTTTTGCAAAAGGGTTTAAGGCCCCCGGCAGGGTCGCCGAAGGCATTACATGAAAGCATTAGGCATAGACTTCGGGACCAAGCGTGTCGGCTTGGCGATTACAGACCCGGAACGGATGTTTGCTTTTCCGCTCAAAGTGATGGAACGCACCACCCGCGACGCAATGTTCTCGGAGTTGCTTGAAATTATAGAAAATGAGAAGGTCGATGACATTGTTATCGGCCTTCCCTTATCTCTGGACGGGGAAGATACTTTGACTACCAGACAGGTACGTAATTTTGCGGCTTCGCTGGAACGAAGGGTTGACTTGCCCATACATCTTGTTGATGAAAGACTCAGCTCTATTGCAGCGGAAGACGAACTCAAGGAGGCCGGACTTTGGGACCGGAAAAGAAAAAAGAATCTGGACAGCCAGGCTGCGAAAATAATTCTGGAAACGTGGCTCGCCCGAGCATAGTTCTTCGTTTTGTGATGCCTGCCATCGCCTTTGGGTGCATGGCACTCATGCTGGTTGCAGGCTGGTTCATGTACCGCAACTGGACCTTTCTCAATGTCCCCCCGGAACAGGAAGGACGCGAAATTCTTTTCACCATAGCCCCCGGTCAGCCGCTCTGGACTGTTGCTGGCGACCTTGCCGAAGCCGGGCTGATAACCAACGCCAAGCAATTCCGTGAATACGCGCAAACTCAAGGCAAGGCTTCAAAAGTACGGGCCGGGGAATTCAGCCTATGGTCCAACATGACCGCCCCGCAGGTACTCGAAACCCTGACCACATCTTCCGGTATCCTGCATAAATTTTCTGTCCGCGAAGGTCTGACATGGTGGGCTACTGCCGCAAAGGCAGACGCGTCCGGACTGACAGAATATGCAGCATTCAAAAAGGCGGTTTCAGATCCGGAACTGCTGGCTAAGTACAAAATACCGGCCAAAAACGCCGAAGGTTATCTTTTTCCGGAGACCTACCTGCTGACCAGACCCAAAAGCGATACCGGGAAAGTCATGGTAGAGACCATGCTCAAAGAGTTCCGCAAAGCCGCTAACAAGGCTTGGGACGGCAAGCTGCCATCCCCGCAGGAAATCCATAAAACCGTCATTCTTGCCTCGCTAGTCGAAAAAGAAACCGGAGATGTTCGAGAAAGACGCACCATTGCCGGTGTCTTTGCCAACCGTCTTGAAAAAGGCTACCTGCTCCAGTGTGATCCGACTATCATCTACGGGCTGGGCGAAACATTTGACGGCAACCTGCGTAAAAAACATCTGACCGACAAATCCAACCCCTACAACTCATACCAGCACAGGGGACTGCCTCCCGGTCCCATATGCTCACCGGGCCTCGACTCTCTTGAAGCAGCGATCAATCCGGAAAAACATTCATATCTCTATTTCGTAGCCAAGGGAGACGGTTCGCATTATTTCAGCAAATCGTTAAAGGAGCATAATGCAGCTGTGAAGAAGTATCAGTTGCGCAGGAACAGGCAAACGTACAGGTCTTACAACTAACGAATCTACATACAAGCATAAGAAAGGGCGGTCCTGAATCAGATGACTCAGGACCGCCCTTTTCATTATCATGGTAATTCCGGCAAATTAAATTTCTACAAACTCTTCCGCGCTTCCTGCTCAGTCGCATAAACAGAAGCCATCTGGGTTATCCCCATGGAATCGAGTACTGAACGAAAATTTTCGGATAGCCCGGCAATATGTATACCGCACCCACGAGTACGGGCTTTTTCCACCAGCTTGAATAAAGAATCCATAGCTGCCCCGTTAATGGATGACTTTTCCTGAAATATGAGCAGAAAATTTCCTTTGGCCGTACTGAGAGCTTCATCAAAGACATCCAGCAACAGGCCTTCGGATTTAGAAGTCAGGTTACCGCTGATATTTATAACCGCTAACTCATCTTCAAGGGTCAGGCAGATATCCTTCTGCCTGCTGCGGGCGAACTTGATCCTGTCAGCAGAAAGCAGCAGGGCCTTCTCAAGCTCTTCACGCTTGACCGGTTTGTTAAGGAAATCCGTAGCATCCAGATTAAGAGCCTTGATGGCAAGTTCCATATCCCCGTGCCCGGTAATGACGATAACTTCTGAATCCGGTGAAATAGATTTTATTTTTCCCAAAACCTGCAGGCCGTCCATGCCGGGCATTTTGATGTCGGTCATAACAAGGTCAGGCTTTTCGGAGTCAAAAAGACTGATCCCCTCTTCACCGTTTTCAGCAGTAAGCACCTCATGCCCGTAAGCGGTCAAAAGCATCTTAAACATGCTCAAAGTAGCTTTTTCATCATCAATTACTAAAATTTTGCTCATGCCCAACCCCTGAATAACTTATATCTTTCATTTTACCTTAATTTTCGTCCGGTGCAGCAGGAAAGGAAATTATAAAAGAAGTTCCGTTTCCGGGTTCGCTTTCAATATCGATGCTGCCCTTGTAATCTCTCACTATTCCATAAGTAATGGCAAGACCCAAGCCCATCCCATATCCTACCTCTTTGGTACTGAAAAAAGGCTCAAATATTTTGTTGCGCACTTCTTCAGTAATTCCTGCACCGGTATCGGAAACACGGGCGCAAACAAGCCCCCTGTCTTCATAAGTGTCGATATTGATGAAATCCTCGCTCTCCAAGCCAAGGTTTTCACGTTTCTCGGCAATGGCATCGCGGGCATTGTTTACCAGATTGAAAAAAACCTGCTGCAGGCGGTTATCTTCGGCAATAACTTTGGGCAGTCCTTCCACAAGATTCAAATGGATAAAAATATTCTGTAACTCGAACTGCTTGGTTACCAGAGCAAGAACCCCGTTCACCGGAGCATTGATGTCCACTCTGTCGGTCTTGAATCCCGACTTACGCCCAAAGGCACGCAGGGCGCTGATAATCTCGGCAGCACGGTCAACCTGATTGCTGACTTCACTGGCGACCTCCTGCAACTGGGCTGCCGGGACATCACGCCCCTGCTCGGCCATGAGCGCGAGAAATTCGCTGCCCATTTTGATGGCATTGAGCGGCTGATTGACCTCGTGAGCGACCCCGGCAGACATTTCGCCAAGAGACTTCATTTTGGCAGCCTGGACCAACTGGGCATCCTTCTCAATAATTTCGGTAACATCATTCACCGCCACAATCATGGACGGCTGACTCTTATAAGTGATGGGACAGACATGCATATTCACGTAAACGGGAGTCCCTCCCTTACGATAATGAAGAATCTTGGGATAATACACACAACCGGAAGGCCCGCCGTATTCCTCGAAAGCCTTGATACATTCCTCGTTGGCTTCCGGCCCCAGCCTGAGAAACTCCTCCCCGATCAATTCCTGCCGGGAGTAGCCGTAAAGCTCTGTAACACGCGGGTTGGCATCAATAATTCTAAAATCCTCACAGGAAACCACAAGAACAGGGTCCGGGCCGCTGTCAAAAAGCGACTTGTATTTCTCTTCGGACTCACGCAACCTGCGACGGTAGAGCTTGATTGACCAGACCATATTGCGAAAACTATCAGCAAGCTTGACTACCTCATCGCCTTCGCGTTTGTAGTAGAAATGACAGTCCCGGCACTGCTGAAGATTGGCATGACCGTCGATCTCCCTGTCATCACCTACGGTTGAAAGATCAAAATGCCAGCATGGAAAATCAGTATTGTAATAGGCCGGACAATTGGAAGCATTCCAGTCCGTACCGCCGGCAAGCAGATCGAGACTGAAATCGAAATTTCCTCTTGAAAGCTCATCTGAAACACGGGTCAAGGTACTGACCGGCTGGGTAATATACTTGGCCAGACGATGGCTGATCACAAAGATAATAATGACAACAAAAGAAATAAAGCCCAGAAAAGTAAACCTGAGGGTGGAAACCAGTTCATCAATATGAATTTTGTTCAATCCCACATGGACAGTTCCGATACGGTACAGCCCTTCCTTAATTGGTACGGCAATGTCGTATGCGGAAGTCCTGCCCAGATCAATACGCCGAACTGATTTGCCGTCTCCTTGCGGAATTGGGTTGGCGAGATCAAGCCCCTTGGGAAACGGTTGGGTAAAAGTATGGCAAAGCACTTTGCCATCCTTATCCAGAATGTAGATGTAAGTGATAAGATGCTGCCGCTCACGCAGCTTTGCCTCTTCAAAAGCAAGACTGAGCAGCCGTGGATAATCCTTATCGAGAATGTATCCGGCGCCGCGTTCAGCAATGGAATAGGCAATTGCCACCCCGCGCAACTCCAGTTCCTTGGTCAAAGAAGAAACCAGAATCCACCGCGCCAGCAGGGCGATAATTGCACTGATGATCAGGATAACCCCAAGAGTTGAGAAAAAAATCTTATTCTTAAGGGTCAGTCCGGAAAAACGCTCTACAAGATTCTGCTTTGTAAAAAAGCTCATTTCACAGCTCCATTTCTCAGCTCGGCCCAATTCCTGATCAATTCGAACCGGCCTTCACTCAAACGGGTGAAATAAACTTTGTCCATTCCCTGATGATCAGCATCGCCGTAGGAGACTGTAATACCCGGCGCAATTTCATAATTATTCATGGTTTCAATTGCCCGGATAAAACCCTCCCTGCTGAGGTCTCGTCCGCTGCGCTTCAAACCTTCCACAAGGATACGGGCGTTGAAAAAACCTTCCAGTCCGACAAGGCTGGGAGTTTCCTGCGGATAATACTGCTTCAGCAGCTCAATGTAGCTCGCAGCTTCAGAACTGGAAAGATCCCTGTCGTCAGCAAAAGGCGGAACCACTTGCGACATGATAACCAGTTCCTTGCCTGATTTCAGATTACGGGCAAATTCACGCGCTCCCATAAATGAGACCGTATAATAAACCGGACTGACTCCCTCACTCTCAAGCCGATCCATAAATTTGATGCATGGCCCGCTGGTCCCGATCATGAAAACAGCCTCCGCCCCGGAATCCCTGATTCGCTCGACTCCCTCACTTACATCAAGGGAACCACGGGTGTAGGAACCTCTGGCTACGGGTTCCAGATTGTAATCCTTCAAAGCCAATTCAGTCCCGGTCAACCCGTCAAAACCGAAGGCGTCATACTGGTAGAAGACAGCAATTTTAGTGATCCCAAGGTCCTCCACCATATGGCGTACAGCTTCACGGGTTTCCTGATAGTAAGAAGGACGGATATTGATCAGATAGCGGTTAAACGGCTTGCGTAAGGCATCGGCACCGGTAAACATCCCCAGCAAGGGGATACGGGCGTCCTCAACCAGCGGAAGGACCTCCACCGTTGTAGGTGTACCCACATAACAGAACAAGGCAAAAATCTTGTCCTCGATTATCAGCTTCTGGGTATTGATCAAACATTTCGGGGGATCGTAGGAATCATCGTAGGCAACAACCTCAATCGTCCTTCCATGGACTCCGCCGTTTGCATTGACATGCTTAAGGTATGCAAGAGCCCCGTGCAGAGTCTGGATACCCAGATAGCTGGCGTGCCCCTCAAGGGCCAAAGACGCACCAAGTACCACTTTGTCCGGATAAATGCCTGCGTTTTGACTTTCCTCAACCTTTACAGATACAGTGCGTTCACATGCGATAAGAAGCAGAAACAGAAGCAAAAACAGGAGCAGAAATAATTTTTTTTTCATAACCTAGCTTTCATGTTCGGGATGACTCAGGCTCATAGCCATAACCGCCTGCCCTTTAAAAAGGGAACTGCGTTTACGTGGCGGAATTTTCAGGCTACGCATAAATTGTAAACTCAGACGGGACATGCCCCGGCCCAAGCCACGTGCTGCCCGGATTTCCGCATAGATCAGGTGCGGCTGGAAAGAATTTCGCGCGGGCTGGTAGATCAGCATACACAAAATAACCTTGTCATTACGGGCTATGACCTTGCTTCCCTTACGGACCATGGCGGTGAGGGCAATGCCGCCTTTTGAAATATCAAGAACCTGTGGAGCTGAAGGATTAGGCGTTTTAAATTTACGGTTATCGATAAGTATATCAGGCTCGGTATTGTCCAGCATAAAGTCAATGTTATAGTCCTCGGATTCAAGACGCCATACTTTAATCTTGATATAACGCTGATCCGCAACCTTACGCCGGGCAAAGATCCTGCGCTTAATAAAACCGAAAGAGGACCGGCGGGTTATAACCATGCCTTTTTCGGGAGATTTGCTTTTCACCAACCCGACAAAAGCATTAACTTTTTTACCATCCCGCATCATTTCCGGAAAAATGCACTTAACCTGGGAATCGACCTCAAGCAAATCGTCACTGACCAGATCTTCGAAAGTAACTACAATATCAAGCCCTTCAACCCCGGCAACAGTAACTACTGCCACAAGAGAACGCTGACCGGAACGTTCCACAAGCACGTCCACCTGCAAACGGCTCATGACCAGTTTGTTAAGAATATCCTCATCACTTGAGACTTTCCAAGCCCCGCTGCCGGATCCGGCATTTCGCGAAAACTGTCCCCCGCGCTTTTCCGGGACAGTATCATCTTCGTCCACCATCTGAGAATGGACCCCCAAAGGGGTGTTTTTCAACAATGCATTTAAGAACTTCTTGGCACCGTATTTTTTCAACCAATAACCGAACAAAAGCAGCAAGATACCTATGGTCAGAAATATAAAAAACACCTTCACCTCGCCCTGCATCGGTGGCAGGCCGTGAAAGGTATCTTGAATTGTTCCCAGAAATCTTGAATCTACTTTGGACTGTATCATATAAAAAAAACCGTTGTGGTCATTAAAAGTAC
The DNA here is from genome assembly GCF_963678865.1 of Maridesulfovibrio sp. Lineage (NCBI taxonomy): Bacteria > Pseudomonadati > Thermodesulfobacteriota > Desulfovibrionia > Desulfovibrionales > Desulfovibrionaceae > Maridesulfovibrio > Maridesulfovibrio sp. The sequence goes on from NZ_OY787459.1 coordinate 1,390,680, forward strand.
CCCATCCTTTTTACGGTATACAGGTACAGTTCAAGCTAGCTTATTACTGACAAAAGGTCACCGCTATATTAAATGAGTATATCCTGACTTTTGAAGCCAGTATACACTACATTCCTACAATACAAATATTTTTTAATTTCATTAACCTACCCCTTGCCGACATTGAACACAATATGTAAATATAGGCACAGTTTGGTAACAGATAGGGAGGACGCATGGCCGGAAAGATTCTAGTTGTGGATGACGAAGTCCACATCAGGATGCTTCTAGAACAAACTCTGGAAGAACTTGAAGACGACTATGGCGTAGAATTATTCACAGCCGAGAACGGGGAAGAAGGATTGGACTGCATCCGCGAAGAACGCCCGGAACTGGTTTTTCTCGACATCATGATGCCATATATGAACGGCTATGAAGTATGTCAGGCTGTGCGAGAAGATTCTTCGCTTTCAAATGTAAATATCATCCTCCTTACCGCCAAAGGACAGGAGGCCGACCGCAAGCACGGCCTTGAACTTGGAGCTGAACGGTACATGACTAAACCTTTCGATCCGGACGAAATTCTTGAGGTTGCCAAATCAATTCTGAACATTGAGGACTGATACTAGCCCCATGAACATAGGACTGAATCCGGAAAACCGCTTGAAAAAAATCATCAAGCCCAAAAAGCTTAAAGCTTTCATGCAAAAAGCACTGCCGCTGCTTCCCGAAGGCTCAGTTCTCTGTGTTTACATTGACGGAACCCCGATTTTTTGTGCCGAACCGATCTGCCATTCCTTTGAAGAAACAATTCTAAGCCCGTTAAAGAACCCTTTTGATGACAATCTCAGTCTTGGCGCATTTATAGTCAACCGGGCGAAACTCTCAAAACCGGAACTGAGCCACATAAAATCAGTTCTTGATTTCACGGCTTTTTCTATTTCAAATTACATTGAGTCTGAAACCGCCAGGCGGCTGATCGGCGAGGAAACCCTTTCCAAATACCGGGAACTCGCTCTTCTTCACCGATCCATTGTTGAGCTCAACAACTCCCTGCGGCTGAAAGATGTCATCACTGCGCTGACCAATGAATGCAAGACATCCGCACTGCCCGCTGAAATGGGCGCTGTCTACCTGCCTGAAGAAGAAGGATTTACCATATTTGACAGCTTTGGAAATTTCTCAACAAACGAATTGGAGAATCTGGTAGAATGCAGGCTTTTCAAAGATATCATTAACAGCCTGCGCGGTGAAATCATTAATGATGTAAGAAAAGACAACCGATGCAGCGCTAAACTTTCCGATAAAATTCGTTCAATGCTGATTATGCCCATCCCTTCGCCTAATGTATGCGAAGGGGTGCTTGTCCTGACCTCCCCCGGAACAAATGCTTTCAACGCCGCACACCTCAAACATGTAAACACACTTTCTTCTGTGGCAGGCATTTCCATCAGTAATGCTTATAATTTTGAATCCATCCGGGTATTAATGGACGCCCTGCTCAAGGCTCTGGCCGAAGCAATCGATGCACGGGATCCATTCACTGCCGGTCATTCCGAACGGGTTGCCCATCTTGCGGTTTCCTTTGCAAGACAGATTTCACAGGACAAAAACAAATTTGAGCATATCGTTTTTACAGATGAGCAGCTTAGGGAAATTTTCTATTCCGGCATTCTTCATGACATCGGCAAAATCGGCATCAAGGAAGAAGTTCTGACAAAAAAGACCAGACTTCCGACATCTATGGTTGATGTTATCGGCATGCGTTTAAAACTTTTCGGAATCCACCATAGGCAGGAATGGGAAAGCGACTACAAAAGAATCAAGCAGATCAACAGCTCTTTAAGTCCGGATCAGGAAGATCTGGATTTCGTCTACTCCATGAGTACACAAAAATTCAAGGTCAACGGTTCCACCATCCACATGCTTCAACCGGATGAAAGGAAAAGTCTGACCATACGTCGCGGAAACCTGACCGATGAAGAGCGCCTTGAAATTGAACGGCACCCGGCAGAGAGCAAAAGAATTCTTGATCATATCCCCTTTCAGGACGATCTTTCCCAATTGTTGACTATTATCGTCCAGCACCATGAAAGGATGGACGGTTCCGGTTATCCAGAAGGTCTATCCGCTGATGAAATACTCATCCAAAGCAGGATTCTGGCTATCGTGGATATCTATGACGCCATTACCCAGGAAAGGCATTACAAGCCTGCAACCCCCAAGGAACGGGCCTTGAAAATTCTTTCGCTGGAAGCCGGAGAAGGCAAACTTGATCAGGATCTGGTAACACTGTTTATTAACAATATTTCTGCGATTGAAAGCGGGGCGGATTCAATCAACCTTGACCGTCCGATTTCCACAAGGTTCTGCAAAATACCTCGCGGAAATATGAATTAATTTTTATCCCCGGAATATATTTTCCGGGGCTTTTTATTGTCCGCAATCAGCTAAATCCAGCGGACCCACCGGGGCCGCAAGGAATCAGAAAGCTGCAAAAATCTGGGGTCGCCGGTATGAACAAAAACTTATCCTCGCTCATAATCATCCTGCTCACACTCACTCTGTTCTGCTCTTCCGCCGAAGCGAAAAAAGCGAAACCGTTCCTGCTTGGAATGTCCGCAGCCTTCACTGGTCCGAGTAAAGGACTGGGGATAGAACTTTACCGGGGTTCAAAAGTTTTTTTTGATCAAGTCAACGCTAAAGGAGGGGTCAACGGTCGAAAAATTTTCATCAAAGCCATGGATGACGGCTACAATCCCGAACCAGCCATCCGCAACACCATCAAACTGGTAGAACAGGACCGCGTCGACTGCCTTTTCAACTATGTAGGTACACCAACAGTTACCCGCGTCCTCCCTGTAATCAAGCATTTTAATTCGCAAACGCCGGAATTCCTTTTCTTCCCTTTCACCGGAGCCCAGCCGCAACGGGAATTCCCTTATGAGGAATACGTTTTCAACCTTAGGGCTTCTTACAGGCAGGAAACATGGGGGCTGGTCCATAATCTTTATATGATCGGACGTACCCGTATCGCTGTTTTTTATCAGGCCGATGCATATGGCAGAAGCGGCTGGGATGGAATCCGCAAGGCCCTGCGGGAAAAAAATTTAAATATTATTGCCGAAAGTACTTACCACAGGGGGGCCTCATTTGATGACTCCATGAAAAAACAGGTGGAAATTATCAAGAGGGGCAAACCGGACGCAATCATCTCTGTTGGAGCATATGAAGCCTGCGCGGCATTCGTGCGAGATGCCCGGGATGCAGGGCTGGACGTACCTATCTGCAACCTTTCATTTGTCGGCAGTGAAAATATGCTCAGCCTGCTGGCCAAATTGGAAAAGAAAACCGGCTACACTTACACCGCCGACCTGATAAATTCCCAGACAGTCCCCAGCTATGAGGACCTCAGCCTTCCCGCTGTGAGAGAATACAGAAAGGCCATGGACGGAAACCAGCCTCCGCCGGAAGGATTCGGCCAGGACTACCAACCTCAGAAATACAGTTTTATCAGTTTTGAAGGTTACCTGAACGCCAAGGTAATGACCAGTATCCTGGAACGTATGACCGAGCCCCAGTACCAGAACAATCTATACGCAGCCACCCTGTCTATCCGTAATCTGGATATAGGAATCGGTACTGATATTAATTTCGGACGCGGCAAGCATCAGGGGCTTGATGTGGTTTATTACACAACCGTTTCGGATGGCAAATTCGTACCCCTGATTGATTGGAAAAGGTGGAGTAAATGAAAATGTCCAAAATTTTTCAAAAAACACTGCTGCTGAACTTCATTCTATTCGGGGTCATTTCCACATCCATGTCATTGATTTCGGCCCTGACTCTGCATGACCATATGGTCAATGAATACATAAGCAAGGGCAAAGCTATTGCCAGCAGTATAGCCAGCTCGTCAGTAGAAATACTGCTCAACAGGGATGCTTCAACCATCCAATCCATGATTGACCAGTTCAGGGACAGCGACGGAGCAGCCTATGTGTATGTACAGGATTCCAACGGGGATATAGTATCGCACACCTTTGTTCCTGAGGTTCCGGAAATACTTGCCGGAACAAGCATCCACCCCGCAACCATATCCATACGCGAAATGGAAGTCCCCGGCATCGGGAATGTCATAGACATAACCAAACCCATTCTCGCCGGAATGGCCGGGTACGTCCATGTGGGAATGGATAAAGGGATTATCAATGATTATGTATGGGCGGCCATTGCCAAGTTGCAGGTGGTCATGTTCTTCATTTTCTGGGCCAGCGTCTTTATTCTTTACATGATGGTCAAACGTATTGCCGAACCGCTCAACCAGTTGACCGAATATGCTAAAAAATTATCCGACCACGACTTTACAGCCGACATTGAAATTACATCCAAGGATGAAATAGGTCTGCTGGCCGGAACCATGAAAAACATGGCCGGGGAACTAACCTCACTGATTTCTGGGCTTGAACGGGCAGTGGGCAATGCCACCAGCGAATTGCAGGATACCCTGACCTACATGGAAGTAATTATGGACAACCTTGCGGACGGACTGCTGGTTGTGGACATAAGCGGAAAGATATCCGTAACCAACCCCGCCCTCGGAGAATTGTTCGGCATTAAAGATGAAGACATCCGGGGAAAGGGAATTGACTCTTTTTTTCCTGAAGAAATGATTACCTTGTTTAAGCTGGTCAAAGGCAGCGAGCATGAAGTCTTTTCCGCGGAAATCCAGCTTCCCAACCGCAGGACAGGCAAGGCTGTAGCCACCCCCATCCACAAGCTGGACGAAGAGAAAAGATTTAATGTCTGCCTTGGCGCGGTACTCCTTATACGGGATATCACATACGAAAAAGAAGTAGATAACCTGAAGACTGACTTCATATCCACTGTCTCCCATGAACTGCGGACTCCCATGACCTCAATCCTCGGGTTTGCAAAAATCATCAAGAAAAAGCTGGAAAAATCAGTTTTTCCAATCTGCAATGCTCCTGACAAGAAAAGCCGGAAAGCTATAACTCAAGTTAAGGACAACATCGGAATCATTGTTTCCGAAGGACAGCGGCTGACCGAACTTATCAACGACGTGCTTGACATCGCCAAGATGGAATCAGGTAAAATTGACTGGAAAAAAGTTCCCATGGACATTGCCGAAGTCATTGAGACATCAATCCAGACCACAACTCCGCTCTGGAAAACACGAAACCTCGATATGGTTGTAAACGTGGATGAGAATGTCCCCACTATGTACGGAGACCGGGACAGGGTTATGCAGGTTCTGGTCAATCTCATCTCCAATGCTGTAAAATTCACTGATTCCGGCTCAATAACCTGTACGGCCAGCTCGCACAATGACGAAATAATAGTCAGTGTCAGCGATACCGGAAGCGGGATTTCACCAGAAGACCAGAAAAAGATATTTGAACGCTTCAAGCAGGCCGGAGACACTTTAACCGGAAAACCCAAAGGAACAGGACTTGGGCTGCCTATCTGCAAGCAGATTGTGGACCATCATAAGGGCCGCATCTGGGTGGACAGTAAACTTGGTGAAGGCAGTTCCTTTCATTTCACCCTTGCCATAGATACCCCGGATGAAAGCAGTCCTGTTCAAATTCCAACTCCGCTGCCCAAAACTGTAAACAGGGATACCCGTCCGGGAAGTGCTGACAGCCCGTTGATCATGGTTGCAGACGATGATCCGGCACTGAATGAGTTCCTGTCGCAGGTACTTGAAGAGGAAGGCTACCGTATCATCACGGTCTCAAATGGACAGGAAGCAGTGGAAACAGCAAAAACCCGTATGCCGCAATTGATCACCATGGACCTGAAAATGCCGATTATGGATGGCGCACAGGCCATAACGGCCCTGCGCCAGGATCCGTCAACACGGCATATCCCGGTTATAGTGATAAGCGCACTTGCTGAAGGACAGCAGGCGGGAGGAGATGCAGCACTGATCAAACCCATTGATGAAAAAAGACTGGTGGAAACAATCCACGGCCTATTGCAGGAAGACCTGATCATGTCAGACCCCTGCATGGTGCTGGGCAAAGAGAATGAAACTGCTACGGAAAACCTGTTGGTAATCTGTCCGGGAAAAATCAATTATTGCCCCCCTTCCGATCTCTGGACCAGAGTTTCATCCGGTTTCAAGGGGACCATTTTCATTACCGCTGAGCTAAGTGCCACTTTGGATCTGGACCGCCTTTCACAGACCCCCGACGTACAGATTGTTATTTTACCTGAAAACTGATATTGTTTTTTCTATGGAAAGACATGCAGAATATGGACTGAAAAGATTCGCCAGTTGTAAGAATTGTGCACACACGGGACCGCTTGCCTCATTTGACAGGCAAGCGGCCTTGTTTCCAGGCAACTTAAAACTGGTCTGTCATGAATGCGGAACCTGTTTTGAAGCTGCCGGCAGTTTTCTTTTTAACGGAGCGGACTCACTTCCCGAGGGAATGACCATAATTTCAGGTGGACAGACCGGAGTTGACCGAGGCGCGCTTGATGCGGCAATTGAACAAGGCATTCCCCATCGCGGCTGGTGCCCGAAAGGGCGTAAAGCCGAAGATGGTATCATCCCCGCCCGATACAACATGTATGAGACTACTGGCTGGCAATACTGGATAAGAACGGAAAAAAACGTGCTCGATTCAGATGGAACCCTTGTCTTTCCGGGAAAAAACAAATCCAAAGGGACTTCCCTGACCATCAGGCTTGCCCGCAAACATGGCAAGCCGCTTGCCGTGGTTTCCCTGAACAGCCCTGATGCAGCAGAGACTTTGCGGGCATGGATAGCGGCTAATAATATCAGGACACTGAATGTGGCCGGCCCACGAGAAAGCGGAGAACCGGGTATCAGCCTGAAAACGAGGGAATTACTTGGTTCGCTGTTTACTATTCGGCAGGTACGAAAACAGCATTTTCAAGCAGCAACTTCAGGCGGGTAAGGCTGTTGCACAATCCGTTGGCATCTTGCTTCAGGGTAAATTCCCGCATCACTTCAAGCTCTTTAGCGTAAGCAGTAAACCCGAAAGTCAAAGCAGCTCCCTTTGAAGAATGTATCTTTTCGCGCACAAGAGAATAATTTTCCTCTTCAGCGCCACGGATCATATCCTTCAACTCGTCAGACAAAGACTTCGTAAGTACGGAGACCAAATCATAGAGATCAGGATTGACCTCTACTTTCTTCTGGGACATTTCAGGCAAAACAACTCCTTCTACGATATCAAAACCCGACTATCTGCAATCGCTTAAAAATTTTCTTAAAAATAATTATTATATAATTTTCTGCCAAATTTAAATTATATCTTTCAACAAATCCGACCGGGCTTCATATTTTTCTTGAAATTTATTTCTTCTTGACTTGAACGCGACCCGCCTTAATATATGAACAGTTGTTCACATATAAACATATCGAGTTTGATCATGATCGACAATTCAGACTGCTGCACCATTCACAACCCCACTCCCGGCGCTGTAGAACTGGTAAAAAGCAAGTGCTGCCCAGAGGAAGTGCTGGGCGAACTGGCCTCCACATTCAAAATACTGGGCGAACCGGTCAGGATCAAAATCCTGCATGCTCTCTCCATTAGCGACCTCTGCGTATGCGATCTTTCTGAATTCTTGGGAATGACCCATTCAGCAATTTCTCACCAGCTTAGAATTCTGAGGACTGCACGCATGGTTCGGTTTGTAAAACATGGACGCAGAGCTGTTTACAGTCTCAACGACAAACATGTGGAGATAATCATGCAGACTGCGCTGGCCCACATGCAGGGGGACGGATGCGATATTTCAAAAGGAGATACAGATGATTGATATACTTTTTTCCATTGTCCGCGAATCATGGGAGGTGCTGCTTGAATCAGCACCATTCATGCTTTTAGGTTTTTTTATTGCCGGATTGCTCAAAGCTTTTGTGGGGCCGGAATTCATTTCCAGAAATCTTGGTTCTGGCAAGATTTCCGATGTATTCAAAGCATCAATTCTGGGAGTTCCCATACCCTTGTGCAGTTGCGGAGTTATTCCGGCGGCAGCGCAACTGCGCCAGCAAGGCGCAAGTAAAGGAGCTACCACCTCATTTCTTATATCAACGCCGGAAACCGGAGTTGATTCAATAGCGGTAACCTATGCCCTGCTTGACCCGGTGATGGCTGTTTTCCGGCCTTTTGCAGCTTTCTTCACTGCTGTGGTGGCTGGTATTCTGGTGGATAAAGACGAAAAGATGAACAGAAATAAAAAGGAAGCACCTAAACTGATCCCAGATGCTGTTCTGCTTCCGAAAATGGATGAGACTCATGGGGCTTCGGGCTGCGGCTGCGATTCCCATGAAGGACATATCCACGAAAGCTCAGATTGCTGTGAGTCAGGATGCGGCTGTGGACACAGCCATGACGATCAACGGCCCGAATCATTAAGCGGCAAGCTGTCCTTCGGCATGAAATACTCGTTTGGTAATCTGTTGCAGGATATCGGCCTTTGGTTTCTCGGCGGAGTGTTGCTTGCCGGTATTTTCAGCGCACTTATCCCGGACGGATTTATTGAACGCAACCTCGGAGACGGATTTTTTCCCCTGCTGATCATGCTTGCAGCAGCCGTGCCGCTCTATGTATGTGCCACGGCCTCCACCCCCATTGCCGCCGCACTGGCTTTAAAAGGGCTCTCTCCCGGCGCAGCACTGGTCTTTCTGCTTGCCGGACCAGCCACAAATGCAGCTTCGTTCACTGTAGTTGCGAAACTTCTCGGTAAACGTTCTGCCTTCATATATCTCGGCACCATTATCGGTTGCTCCCTCGCATTAGGAATGTTCGCCAATTGGCTATACTACTCACTGGGACTGAGCATTACCGACTGGGTCCAATCCGGAGAAGAACATGGGCATAACCTGCTCTACACCGTCAGCGCACTCATTCTGCTTGCCTTAATCGCCATTCCCAAGGTAACAACTTTAGTGAAAGGTGAATCATTGCACGGATGTTCTCATTAATAATCAAGCTAGCAGCGGAGGTTTCTCATGACAGGTGAAGGCGTCGAAGCAATAATTGTCATGCTGGTCATCGTCCTCGCCATCTTCAAGATGGTTAAAAGGAACGGATACGGACTGGGACAAACCTCTATTCGTGATGAGAGTGAAAAAAAAGAGATGGACAAAAATGGATAAAAGCAGTGCCGGTATTGAAGCACAGTTGGATGACTTGCGTGGATCGGAAAACTTTATCGGATTTTGCGCTTTTGACCTGTTCCTTGACGATGATGAATCCAAACGCAAGGACGGTGTGCTCAAAATATCGCGTCATAACCTGACTCCGGAAACTGGGTTCCTCAAGTTCACCTTTATCGTGGATGTTTACGGGAACAAGCTGATCCGAAAAAAGGTATTGGAGCTTTTCGCCCGTTTTCACGACAACGAACTTAAATCCGACACCGATCCTGATTTCATGTACATCAAGCCCCCGGAACCAACCACGCAGAAGGATCGGGCATGGTTCATCGGCGAAGTCTTTTTTCACTTTGATTCCGTAAAAGGAGCATCCAAGGAAAATGTGGTCCGTTTTTTCCTGCCTTTCCTGACCCTGCGTCTTCCGCTCGAATTCAGCGACCTTCAATGGTGGGAAACCGAAGCGGAATTAACTGAACACAAAAAATCCGCCATTCAGGCTATTACGGATTTTATTAAGAATAAATTCTAAATTCGACACTAAAAAAAGTCCCCTGCCGCTCATGCAGCAGGGGACTTTTCAGTATCATTGCAAATAATAAAACTTAGAACTTGAAGCCGATCAATTCTCTGATCTCTTCCATATTCTCTTTGGCTTTAACCTGTGCCTTGGCTGTTCCTTCGTGGAGAATGTCCCAGACAAGCTGCGGATTCTCATCCAAATGGCGACGCCGTTCCTGCATGGGCTCAAGGAATTTGGACAGATTCTTGGCCAGCAGCTTCTTGCATTCAACACAGCCGCGACTGGCGTTGCGGCAGCCTTCCTCAATCTCAGCACAAGTTTCTGCATCGGTAAGCAGTTTATGGTAGGGATAAAGGTTGCAAACTTCAGGATCACCCGGATCTGACTTTCTGAGCCTATTCTTGTCAGTAAGCATGGACATGACTTTGGGCTGCACTTCATCCATGGGTTCACCGAGAAAAATGCCGTTATTATAACTCTTGGACATTTTGCGGCCGTCCAGTCCGGGCAGCTTTGCATCCTCGGTGAGCATAGCATTGGGTTCTGGGAAATATTCACCGTTCAAATGGTTGAAACGGCGGGCGATTTCACGGGTCAGTTCCAGATGCGGCAACTGATCCTGTCCCACGGGAACAAGCGAAGGCTTATACATAAGGATGTCGGAAGCCATAAGCACAGGGTAGCCGAGAAAACCGTAAGTATTCAATTCCTTCTGGACCAGTTCCTGCTTGATTTCCTTGTAAGTGGGGTTTCTTTCCAGCCAGCCCAGCGGGGTCAGCATGGAAAGGATCAGGTGCAGCTCAATGTGCTCCTTAACCTGTGACTGGTGAAAAATAACACATTTTTCAGGATCAAGCCCTGCAGCAATCCAGTCTTTAACCAGCTCAGGTACAAAGCCGGAAATTTTACGGGGATCGGAATACTCACTGGTCATGGCGTGCCAGTCGGCAACAAAGAAATAACATTCGTGGTCTTCCTGAATCCTGACCCAGTTGACCAGAACACCGAAATAGTGCCCCAGATGCAACCTTCCGGTGGGCCTCATGCCCGAAACTATGCGATTGTTTGTCTTGCTCATTTTAAAAATCTTGTATGCTTGGCGGTTCTAATGAACCAGAAAATTATAGAAAAAACCCATAGCCGGACTGATTATCCTGCCGAGCAGTCCGAGCATTGCCAGCAGGATCACGATAACGAATCCGTACCGGAACGACATAAACTTGAACGCGGTCTCGCGGGGCAGAAATCCGGCTATAATCTTACTGCCGTCCAGTGGCGGAATAGGCAGCAGATTAAAAAAACATAAAGCCAGATTGATGATAACCCCAGCATTGGCGATCATCACCGAAGGCTCAAGAACCTTGAGCATCAGCGGCGACAGGGAATTCACATCAAGTGAAAGAATCACCTTTACGACAATTGAGAACATTACCGCAAGTGCCATGTTTGCCGCCGGACCTGCCAAAGCGACAATCATCATATCCCGTTGCGGGTTTTTGAAGTACATGGGATTGACCGGAACAGGCTTGGCCCAGCCGATCATACGGGTCAGCACCAGAGCTAAGGTTCCCAGAGGGTCAAGATGCTTTATGGGATTCAAGGTAAGGCGCCCGGCTTGTTTAGCCGTGGGATCGCCCAGAAGATATGCGGCAAAGCCGTGCGAGGCTTCATGGCAGGTGATTGCCAGCAGAAAAGGTAAGGCAAGAATGCTTATTTCTTTGATTGTATTGGCGATGTCGAACATGGATTGTGAGCTTGTTCGCTTTTTAGAAGTGATAAATGGCAGGCCAGGAGGGATTCGAACCCCCAGCATTCGGTTTTGGAGACCGACGTTCTAGCCGTTGGAACTACTGGCCTGCATTTATTGGCTTGAGACATCTACGCCGTCAAAGCCAAGCGGGTTCTAGCACCGTCATTGGGCTTTGGCAAGTAAAAAAGGAGTCTATTTTCATAGACTCCTCAAAAAAGTTTAATTATTTTGCTGATCAGTCAACAAGAGACAGATACAGATATCAGCTTAAGGCCTGCTTCACCTTTTCCTTCAGTTCGCTTAAATCAACTGATTTCACTACGTAATGATCTGCCGCAACGGACTTCATATCGTGCTTGAAGCTGTCATACGCTGTACTGAGAATAACCGGCAGGTTCTGATCTTTCTGCCTGATCTCCTGCAGGAGGTCGAGTCCTGACCGATTGATACCAAGCTTGATATCAAGGACAACCAAATCCGGGTTTTCCCGCCCAATGACCAAAAGGATATCTTCAGAACCGTCAGAGGTGGCCACTTTGTAGCCACCGGCTTCCAGCTCTTCCCTGTAGAGCATCCGTATATGTTTTTCGTCGTCAACGACTAAAATTGTCTTCTGAGCCATATGCAACTCCTTGAAAGTCGTTTTTCATTAGTACCAGTTTAGTTCAATATTCAAGTTCGGGTCAACATTAATAGACTTTTTTTTAAATCCCGCTAAAACGCTCATTGCGGAATTCCAATCCATACCTTAATCCTAACACAAAATAACAGTGTTTTTCCGTTCTGGCTGCATTTTTTTCCATTTTTCCCCGATTGTAACCTGTAAGACAAAAATTCTTTCTCTCACAGGTAGGAAAAGCTTGCTGAAATCAAACTTACAAGCTAAATCCCAAAGCCTCGGACACCATCTTAATATAATAAACAAAAAGGAGTCTGCCCATGGTAATCGTCAAAATTGAACCGGAAGGCAAGACAGTAGAATATACAAAACTCAATACCGTCCTGCAATTACTCAACAAGCAGGGGCTGCATCACACAGATGCACTGGTCATCCGCAACGGTGAACTGCTCACACCTGATGAACGGATCTATCAGGGTGACGAACTGGAACTCAGAAAAGTAATTTCAGTAGGTTAATCATATGAAATGCAAGGTATGCAAAGCCAAGGCGGTTGTTTCGCTGCCCAGTCATAATGCCGCGTTCTGCAAAGAACATTTCAATACTTTTTTCATGCGTCAGGTTGCGCAGGGCATCAAGCACCGCAAACTTCTTGAGCGCGATGACAAAGTACTGGTCGCTCTTTCCGGGGGCAAAGATTCCCTCGGCCTCATGTTTGCGCTTGCAGAGTTGGGCTACGATGTAACCGGCCTGCACATTGATCTGGGAATTTTCGAATCATCCATCAAGGCCCGCTCTGTTGTGGAGGACTTCTGCAAAGACAAAGGCTACCCGCTGCGGGTAGTTGAGCTTGAAAAAGAAGGCGTTCCAATGCCGCTGATCAAAAAGCATATCCGCCGGCCCATTTGCGCCATCTGCGGAAAATTCAAACGCCACTACTTCAACAAAGTCGCCATTGAAGAAGGATACACCGCCCTTGCAACAGGACATAATCTTGATGATGAAGTTGCCCGGCTCTTCGCCAACACACTGCGCTGGGATCAGGGATATCTTTCCGATCAAGGCCCGTTGCTTCCTGCGGAAAACGGATTTGCCAAGAAAATAAAGCCTCTTTTCCGGGTTACTGAGTACGAAAGCGCGGTATTCTCATTTCTGGCTGACATTCCCTACCACCACCTGCCATGTCCTTACAGCTCCGGAGCCAGCTTCACCGGGCACAAGATGCTCTGGCGGGATATGGAATTGCGCAGCCCCGGCACAAAGAGAGCTTTTTACAAAGGTTTCCTTGATCGAGGCCAGCCGGCTTTCGCCGCTCTTGAGCAGAATGAAAAGGATTTTGCAATCAACCCCTGCACGGAATGCGGATATCCCACTTCCGCTGGAGTCTGCAGTATCTGCCGACTCAAACGTCAATTGCAGGAATCAATAGAACAGGAAACCATAAACACAGAAAAGGCATGAGCACCCCCAAGGTTTCAGTAACAATGCCCTGCTATAATTGCGGCTCCACAGTGGGAGAGGCAATTGAGAGCATCCTCAGCCAGACCTTCGAAGATCTCGAACTGGTGGCAGTGGATGACGGTTCTGCTGACAACACAGCAGAAGTACTGAAAAAATATGCTGCCCGCGATTCACGCATGAAACCTGTATTCCTTGGACATCAAGGAGTTGTTGGGGCAGCCAATGCCGCTATTGAAGCTGCTACAGGAAACTATGTCGCCCGCATGGATGCCGATGACATAGCCCTGCCCCGGCGCATTGAAAAACAAGCCGGGCTGCTGGACTGCGACCCGCAAACAGGGCTCACCGCCTGCCGGGTAGGGTTCGGCGGAGACAGGGAAAAAAACGGTGGCTATGCCCACTATGTTGATTGGATAAACACTCTGATCGCTGCGGAAGATATCTCCCTGAACCGTTTTGTGGAATTCCCTTTTGCAAATCCATCCATCATGATGCGCCGTGAATTAATTGATGAACTCGGCCCGTTCCGGGACGGTGATTTCCCTGAAGATTACGAACTGGTACTGCGCTGGCTGGAAGCCGGGGTCAAGATGTGTAAGGTGGATGAAGAGCTGCTCATCTGGAATGATCCTCCGGACCGTCTTTCCCGCAACCATCCTAAATACACAGTTGAAGCTTTCTACCGCATCAAGAGTAAATATCTTTTCCGCTGGCTGCAGAAACGACTCGGTCCCAGTCCTGAAGTGGGGATAATAGGTTCCGGGAGAACATCCCGCAAACGATATCAGATACTTGAAAATCTTGGGGTGGAAACAGCTTTCTACGTGGATGTGGATCCGCGCAAGGTCGGCATGTTCATCCACGGCAAAAAAGTCCTGCATCGCAATGAGCTTCCGGCGGCGGGGGAAACATTCCTGCTGTCATATGTAGCAAGCTGGGGTGCCCGGGAGGAAATTTCTGAAGTCCTGAATGCAAAAGGTTATGTGATGGGAAGGGATTATCTGCTGGTTTCTTAAGGCACAGAAAGGCAGTAACTGCTTGATTTTTCATCAGGGGCGTATATGGGTCAGACAACTCATGTACGCCCTTTTTATTTATTTCTGCATCATCTCCTGATTGTTTTTATATATCAGTTGGCAACACTACTCCCCACAGGTTATAAAGCATAAAGTAATCTACCATCCGGCTCTATCCACAAATACTTAAACGGGAGGTTCAGACAATGACTGGTAATCGATACGGTATAAAACAACTTGCGCTCTTTCTATGCGCCCTGATCCTATGCCTTGGCCTTGCTGTGTCAGCTAATGGAGCTTCACAAGCGGCGAGCTCCAAAGACACGACACAGCTTTTGCCGGTTGTGCAGGAATTCAAGGATCTGATCGAAAATGATGCCGAGCTGCTCATGCTTTTTACCCGGATGTTCGAGATGATTCCCGACAAGCCGAAATTCAAGAATGATCCGTCCGGCAATCCGCAAATACGCGACTACAAACAGATGTTGCAAAAATTAAGTGAAATTTCACAACAGGCACCGGAATTCAATAAAACCGGGATGGTGGGATTTCCTATAAACTCAATTTTAAACTGGCCCATGGGGACCTCTGCCGGTACCAGCGCTTTCCTTGACAGCCGGGTTAATGCCCAGTTGAAAAAGGTACTTAATCAATGGGCAGTATTTCTGCAGTCCAAGGACTCACGCTACGTGCTCAGTAACGACCCCAAAAAAGGATGGTTTGGACGAGATGCCCGAAAAGCCATGCCGGGGTTTGAAAAAGATTTCATCTGCAACCCTGCGAAGCCGTATCACGGATTCACCTCATGGGACGATTTCTTCACCCGAGAATTCCGGGAAGGACGCCGCCCCGTGGCTGCGCCGGACAATGATGCCGTAATCGCCAACGCCTGTGAATCAGCCCCGGTCAATCTGGCAAAGAATGTTAAACTTAGAGATAAATTCTGGATAAAAGGGCAACCCTATTCACTCTACCACATGCTTGACGGCGATCCGCTGGCAGCAGAATTCGAAGGCGGAACCATCTATCAGGCCTTCCTGAGCGCACTCAGTTACCACCGCTGGCACAGCCCGGTCAGCGGCAGGATTGTAAAAACGAAACTCATCGACGGGTCTTATTATGCCCAGTCACCTACGGTTGGTTTTGATCCGGCCAGCCCCAACAATTCGCAAGGCTATATCACTCAGGTGGCTGCCAGAGCTCTGGTCTTCATTGAAGCGGACAACCCCGACATAGGGCTGATGGCAGTCATGTTTGTCGGCATGGCGGAAGTATCTTCCAACGAGCTGACTGTTTACGAAGGCCAGCATGTGAACAAGGGGGATCAGTTAGGCATGTTCCACTTCGGCGGTTCAACACATGTGCTCATCTTCCGCCCCGGTGTAAATCTCGACTTCGACCTGCGCGGACAGACTCCCGGACTTGATACAAAAAACATTCCGGTACGCTCCCGCATAGCCACCGTCCGCTAACCTATTAAAAAGAACTCAGTCTTACTTCAAACTAAGCCCGGTGCATTTGTGCCGGGCTTAATCATTGTATCTGGATTCATAATCAACCCAGCACAAACTGACTAACCATGGCGGCGTTAACAAAATCGACCTCAAATTCCACCTCACCAACAGCTGTAACCGGAATCATACCACCCAAGGAATTAAGGGCGTACACATGATCAAATTGCCCGATATGCGCCAGATGAATTTCTGCTGCTTCAATTTCAATATACCGCTCCGCTACTTTCTGGGCAGTACCCGGAAGCTTGTACTCGGTACGGGGTTCGAAATATGTGTCCCCTTTTCTGAACAAGAGGGATGCGAATGAGGATTCCAACACATTTCCGGCAAAATCACGCAGGAGGGCATCGTCAAAACCGTCAGCCTGTGCATCCTGCCATGCGTTAACATAATCCATGCGGTTAGTGGATTTATGGGCCATCAGCGGAGTTACGAAAATTTGCGGACATGGCTTTAATGACCAAGTGCGGTCCGGAATATATTCAAAAGGAACAGCACAGATTATGGGCTGTGTTCGCCCCTGCTCCGCCGGATAGAAAATATTAACCCGTGCAAATGCATTATCCAATCCGTTTGCCGCTACAACTTCACTGATGACAACTTCATAATCCAGAGGTTCTTCAGCTATGCCGAATTCGGCAAGACTTTTACGCGCCCGCTCAAGATGCAGATCAAGATGACATATTTTGCTGCCGTTCCAGCACAGGGTTTCAAAAAAACCGTACCCCGTCCTGAATGCAGGCTGGGCTAGATCAAGACGTACTTCATCTTCAATAAATTCGCCGTTTCTGAAATAGATCATACGGACTCCGGATCGAGGATTTTAGCTGCTTTAGCAATGGTTTCCATGTACTCCGCTTCGGGGTCGGAATCAATCACAATGCCGCTCCCGGCCCAGTAATCCAATTGCTGCGTGTCAGGATCATAAACAGCAGTCCTGATGGCAATGGAGGAGACCATATCCTGCGGACCATGAATGAGAACAATACTGCCGCAATATGGCCCGCGCGCATGAGGTTCCAGCCTATCGATAAGTTCCATGGATCTTTTCTTGGGGCATCCGGTAATAGAGCCGCCGGGGAATGCATTCAGGAGCAGATCAATGCAATCACGCCCTTCTGCCAATTCACCGCGCACCCGGCTGAACATCTGCAACAGATTATCCACCGCAAACACGGACTTGTGATCCTCCACAATTACCGACCCGTAACGGCAGTCTGCTGAAATGTCATTGCGGATCAAATCCACAATCATTGAAAGCTCGGAATCCTCTTTAACCGAATTTTGAAGCGAGCTGACCTGCTCTTGTGAATATTTCTCAAAAGCGAGTGTTCCCTTTATGGGTTCTGAAAGCACCCGTCCCTGCTCTACCCGCAAAAACAACTCCGGGGAGGTGGAAATGATTGTCTTCCCACCACTACGGAACAACGCATAATACGAAGCCGGGTAACGCTTATGCAGCGCGAAAAACCAGCATACAGGTTCAATGTCCCCACCCGGCATGGTAAAGCGAGTGGTCAGATTAAGCTGGTAGGTCAAGCCGTCACGAATGTATTCTAGAGTACGGGCCACTCCGGCCTTATATCCCTGTTTATCCAAAGACATACAGATCTCTTCACTCGCGAAAGAAGGCAGTTCGACATCTGGAACAGGTCCGATTCCGCCGATCAATGCAGCAATGGATGACCGATAAGTTTTGTCGCAGGAAATCAATTTCAGGGAAGAATTACCACCGTCATGAATAAGCACAGCACGGTACTTCTTAAGGTGCAGCAGCGGAAATTCCACAGCCTTGCTGCTCCCCACTCCGCGCAACTCCTGCCCGAGTTCATAGGAAAGGTAACCGATGACCGGTCCCTCCCCGCTAAAACAGAATTCTTTCATTTTAGCGGGAATCTCAGCACCGGAAACACCGGACTGGAGCACTAACTCATCCTGCGGTTCAATCCCCAGATAACTAAGGCTTGAATCAGGTAATTCCGGTGAGCCGAGCAGCACATCTGCTTCCTGCCCATGCACAAAATGGAAAGCAATTTCCCGGAAACGCTCAAAACTACAGGAGTCCGAAATAATGAAGGGCGTATTCAATGAAAACTCCGGGCTGCTCGGTTAAAAATGATTCAGGGTGGAATTGGTATCCCATGAGAGGCAGACTTTCATGGACCACAGCCATAGGAACCTGCGCACTGTTCGCACTGAGCAGTTTCAATCCCTGCCCCAGTTCAGAGCAGTAAAGAGAATGGTAGCGGGCCACAGCAAGATTCCGCCCGGCAAAATCAATACGCTCGGTACGGCCATGAAAACAGCCACCCAGCCTTGCGGTACTCCCACCGAAATATTCATTGATAATCTGCATGCCGAGACATACGCCGAGTACAGGCAGGCCGGATTCAATTACAGCTTCATAGCCGGGATAATCCTCAGGGCAGCCCGGACCGGGAGAAATTACAATCAATGAATACGAGCTGAAATTTACAGATGCATTTCTGCCCGATACCTCTGCATACGGGAGCATGGCAATCCGTGCGCCGGGAATCTCGCGAACCAGCAGGTGCTCTAGGTTGTTGGTAAAGCTATCGTTGTTGTCGATGAGAAGTATGTTCATAGTCTGGCGGGGTATGTACTCCATCGGCAAAGCAGGTACAAGCATAATAAAATGATTCAAAACCGTATTGTTGCGTTCCAACGGTTCAAAATGTATATAAACCGACAACCTTACAAAAACCTCCCCCCTGCTAAGGATTCCAAACGGGATTATTCCTTTTGGCCGCCGGAGGCAAAATCATATCATCTTAGCGCGTAGCGCATCATATCCCTACCTCTCGGAGAGTAAAATGGACTGTATTTCGAAAAGAGCCTGTGAAATTACCCCTTTCTTGGTCATGGACGTTCTGGAAAAAGCGCAGGAAATGGAACGGCAGGGCCGCAACATCATCCACATGGAAATCGGTGAACCTGATTTCGACACCCCGGAATGCGTCAAGCAGGCCTGCATCAAGGCCATGGAATCAGGGGAAACCCACTACACACACAGTCTGGGAATCCCGGAACTGCGTGAGGCGATCAGCAGATATTACAAGGATACCTACAATGTTGATGTTGATCCGGGCCGAGTGATCATCACACAGGGAACCTCCCCGGCAATGCTGTTGCTTTTCACCTTTATTTTGGATCACGGTGACAACGTCATTGTTTCCGACCCTTGCTACGCCTGCTACAGCAATTTTATTTCCTTTGCCGGAGCAGAAGCAAACTCCATCCGCACTTTTGAAGAAGACGGCTTTCAGTACCGCCCCGAAGCAATCGAGAAAGCAATCAATGAACGCACCAAAGCGATCCTGATCAATTCCCCCTCCAACCCCACCGGAACCCTGCTCTCACCGGAAAGGATGCAGAAAATTGCCGAGCTTGGTCCATGGATCATTGCCGATGAAATCTACCATGGCCTCGTATACGGGGAGAAAGAGCATACCATCCTAGAGTACACGGATCACGCCTTTGTGCTGAACGGATTTTCCAAACTTTTCGCCATGACCGGATGGCGGCTGGGCTACATAATAGCCCCGGAAAAATACGTACGCCCCATGCAGAAGCTCTGCCAGAACTTCTTCATATCCGCCAACTCCATGGCCCAGTATGCAGGAGTAGCCGCGCTGACCGAATCATGGGAAGAGGTCAACCGCATCAAAGGAATTTACGATAATCGCCGCAAGTTTCTGCTTAAACGGCTGCGTGAAATAGGTTTTGAAATCAAGGTCGAGCCAACTGGGGCCTTTTACGTATTGGTCAACATGAAAACTCTGGCGGCAAAATTCGGAGGCAGCTCTCTCAAGCTGGCCTTCGACATTCTGGAAAAAGCAGGAATAGGAGTGACTCCGGGCATAGACTTCGGTGAAGGGGCCGAAGGTTTCATCCGCTTGTCCTATGCCAATTCCATGGAGAATCTGGCTGAAGGGATGGATCGGCTTGAAAGGTATGTAAAAGAAAACAGCTGATCGGTTCAACATTTTGAAAATCAAAAGCCCTGTGGACTAAAGTACGCAGGGCTTTACTTTTGATTTACGTGGCTTAGCGTAGCTTCTTTTTGAGGTAATAAATTGCTACACCGGAAAATGATTTCAGCTTGCCGTTTTCTCCCGGAGTTTCATATTCGCTGATTTTGCGGAGGATTTTTTCTCGCGGCCAGCTTCCCTTTTTAGGCATTTCGCCAATCACAGCATCAATCCGTGCCTGCCTCTGCATACGCAGCCTGCGTAAATTCAAATTTAAAATCCCCGGAGAGTTAACACTTCCAAGCTGCTCGTTGAAATCTTTATCTATTGAATAAATTTCGCCGTTAGCTTTGTATTTAATTACACTCTCTACATCAAAATCAGCAGGATTATATTTAAGGTCAGATGATGCTTTCAGTACATCGCAATGATGATTCTTGCGCCCCTGCCCTTCACTGCCGCAACAGGCAGCTAACAAATTTCCGTATTCAAATCTTTTATCGACATTCTTTCGTTGGCAAGCCCAATGCTCTACACGCATGCCATCCGCATCATCACTGATTTGGTTCTGACAGTAACAACACAAATAGCCCTGCTCTTCACACAAGGCTTTGCGAAGATCATCTTTTACCCCACCCTCTTCTGAGGGAATAGCTTTAAACGGTAAATCTTTTAGGTGGTGATTGTTCTCTTCCTTCCATTCCCTAAACTTACGCGGAATCGCTCTCTTATGAATGTTCCTCACAAGCCGCTACTCCGAAAGTTCAAGAACAGTACGCGCTTTAATCAAAGCAGGTACTTCGCCGAATTCAGTTTCGTATTTCTCAATCAGCTCTTTGGCTTCATCAAACTTTTCTTCTTCGATAAACGTATATATTCGGCTTAATTCCTCTTCAAATTCAGGACTGAAGGCAGGTAAGTCCATAACTTCCTGCAAAATTTCGGAAGAGTTCAGCCCTTTACTCATATCCGGCTTTTCATACTGAATATCCCCATTCTCATCACGATAGAGCGAAAAAATATTCTCCGCTGGCACCTCGCTCAGCACCTGAGGGGAATGGGTAGTGATAATAAACTGGCAATTAGGAAATGTTTCGCGCAGGGCCGGGACAATGCGGCGCTGCCATTTGGGGTGTAGGTGGAGGTCTATTTCGTCGATTATGATAAGTCTTTCTCCACCAAGAGGATCTTCTTCATCTGCGTCTATTGCTACGTCACAGGCTATTGCTGCAATTAGTCCTATAAAAGTCTGCTCGCCTAAAGAGAGTTGTGTAAATTTTAATTTCTCATCTTTGCCTTTAACTTTCTTGAAGGCTTCAAATGTTTTTAGTTTATTGTTAAAATAAAACCGCTCAAAACCTGTAATATTTGAGATGGCTTTTTTAATAGCAGTTAGCCAAGGATTTTTCACAAAAGCCCCAGCAGCATCACCATCCTCAATATGCCAACGGAATAAAGCATTTTCTTCATCTTCCATATCCTTTATTGCTCTTAAAGCGTCAGTTATCTGATCGCTATCATCCTCTGGACCTGAATATTGAACCAACACATTTGCTATCGCAACTCTCTGACGAAAAGCAGGAAAAACTGACATTTCGTTTAAATCAGACACCAAAAAATCTTGCGTTACTGAACTATAAATTTCTTTAGGAGAACTACTACGAACGACATCCACCACTCGGCCTGATATATTAAATCTTGAATTAATTTTAGCGTTCTTCTCTGTTTGATTGACATCTGAGAGGCCTAGAAACAGGTAGTCCTTCATCACCAGCTGCTCATGCCCAGCAACAAGATTTATCCGAGCTCCATAAACACCACACTCAATAGTATTTATAATACTAGTCTTCCCGCACCCGTTATCACCCACAAACACATTCAGATGCCTGTCAAATTCGATCTCCATATCCCGGATGCCCCGGTAATTGTGCAGCGATAACTTTTCTAAATACATGGCAGGTTGTCTCCTGAATCTTTGATATAAAAAATTCCCATCGGCGCATTCAACGCCGATGGGAATATAAGTAGCCTATGATCCTGTGTTTCTCAACAATCAGATCGGTTTTATTTCTGCATAATCACTTCACTTAGCTTACACCCCAGCCTCCCCGCCACCGATTTTCTCCATTTTGATGAAGAACATAAGCAGGGCCGGAATCATGAACACGGTGAAAACCGTGGACAAGGCCAGACCGCCGAGCACTACTGCGCCGAGTCCGCGATAAAGTTCGGAACCGGGACCGGGAGCGATTGCCAGCGGCAGCATGCCGAAGATGGATGTTGTGGCCGACATATAGATAGGACGCAGCCTTGAGCGAGTGGCTTCAAGCACGGCCTCGCGATGCTCCATTCCCTCGTAGCGCACGTTATTCAGGGATTGGTGAACAATGAGAATAGCATTGTTAACAACAACCCCGATCAGAATAACAAAGCCGAGCATGGTCAATACGTCCAACGGCTGCGGAGCAATAAACAGGTTCTCCAGTTTCAAGCCGAGGAATCCACCAGCGCCCGCAAGAGGAACTGTCAGCAGAATGATGAACGGGTAAATGAAGTTGGCAAACAAAGCCGCCATAAGCAGATACGTAATAACCACCGCCAGCAGGAAATTCCACTGCATGGCCTCACGGGTCTGGGTCAGCTTATCAGCGGCACCGGACATACGCACATCCACGCCTTCCATAAGCCCCATTTCCTTGACTTTAGGAATGAGCTCGGTCTGGACAATATCCATGGCCTGCTCAAGAGGCATGGTCTTGGGCGGAGTTATCTGCAGGGTTACTGTTCTCTGCCGCTCAAGGTGGCGGATCTGGGTAATGCCGTAGGTCCGCTCCAGATGAGAAAGAGAGGATACCGGGACCGCCCAGCCCTGCGGGGTCGCCACAAGGGATTCATAGAGCGCTTCCGGGGTACCTACCCTTTTTTCCGAAGCCATGAGCTTCAGGTCGATCTTCTTCTTCCCGTCTTCTTTGAAGTCGCCGATCTTGCGCCCATCCATAAGCACATCAAGAGCCTCTCCGAGTTCCTGACTGGACATGCCTGCAGCGCGCAGACGGTCACGGTCCGGCACGATACGCACCTCAGGATAAAGCATTTCAAGAGACGGAATAGGACGAATCTGCCCTCCGGGAATGGCCTGACGCGCCATGCCGAACATGGTTCCGGCGGCAGCCATGAGTTTAGGCAAATCAGGGCCGCTGAAATCAACAGCAACCATACGTCCTTTACCAAGTCCGGTTTCAAAAATAGAGGCCTGAATACTGACCCCGAACATACCGGGGATTGAGTTCATTATCCGGTTGAATAACGGGATCAAAGCCGCCGGGCGTTCTTCGTCACCTGAAATGGCACCGAAAAGATTGATATCCGGCGCAGAAACATAAAACAGCTGCTCCACAGAAGGAAAACCGTCCTTTTCTTTTTTCATGTGCGGCTTTGTCTGGGCGGCAATAAAATCGCCAATGGAGGAACGTTCCTCAAAGGAAAGCCCCGGCGGGGGGATAAGAATGGAAAGAATCAGGTTCCTGTTGCCCTGCGGCAGGTATTCCATTTTCGGAAAAAACGAGACTACCAACAATGCCGATGCCGCAACCAGAATGGCAACAGTGGAAAGCCTTGTAACCCAGTTTCTGATAGCAAGTCTGAGCAGACTCATGATGCCGTCGGAACACTTGGCCCCAATTCCGTTAAGGAAATTCTTTTTGTCCTTCTTTTCCCTTTTGGAAATGGAATAGAACTGCTTGGCCAGCATGGGGATTACCGAGATGGACACAACCATAGACAGGGAAATGGCACAGGTTACCGCGATGGCGATATCCTTAAACAACTGCCCTGCTTCCTCTTCGATAAACACAACCGGGAGGAATACCGCCACCGTGGTCAGAGTCGAGGCCAGAACCGCGCCCCATACTTCACTGGCCCCGTCATACGCGGCCTGATACGGAGCTTTTCCCATTCCCCGGTGACGGTCAATATTCTCGAGAACAACAATGGCGTTATCCACCAGCATACCGACCGCAAACGAAATACCGGACATACTGACAATGTTCAGGGTCCGGCCCATACCCCCGAAGACGATAAAGGAACCGATGACCGAAATAGGGATGGCAATGGCGACAATGATGGTCGCGGAAAAAGACTGCAGGAAGATCAGCAGCACAATTACCGCCAGCACACCACCGATAATAATATTCTGCTTTACCAGATCAATAGCGCCGTTGATGTACGGGGCCTGATCATAAACCCAGTCGAGAAAAATACCTTTGTCCGCAAGGACTCCTGCGTTGAGATCTTCTACGACTTTACGCACGTTCTTGGTCACTTCAAGAACGTTGGACCCGGGTTCGGGCTTAACCCCGATAGCCATGCCGGGAATACCGTTGTGGAGCATGGCAACGGTCTGCTTTTCAAAGCCGGGAACAACCTTGCCCACATCGCCGATGGTCACCCTTTGCTGACCGGATGAGGTGATTACAACATTTTCGATATCCTCGGGAGTCTTGAACTCCGAAGTCGTACGAATACGATAATCACGGCGGCCCACACCGAGGTTACCGGCTGCAACGTTGGCATTTTCGCTTTTCAGGACCTTGGTAACTTTATCAATGGTCAGATTATAGGCGGCCAGTTTTTCCGGGGCGACGATAATGAGCATCTCATTCTCGGTACCTCCACCGATAAACAGGTCCGCGACACCATCCACGCGCTCAAGATACTGGCGCACGCTGTTTTCAAAATAGGTGGCAAACTCGTTGATATGCTGTTTATTGTCCGGCAGGGTCCTCAGAATCATCCAGATTACAGGTGAGGCCGAAGCACCAGTTGCTGAAATAATCGGGCGGTCTGAATCCGAAGGATACTTTTTAACTTCGTTCAGCTTGTTGGAAACCCTGAGCAGGGCATCATCAATGTTGGTGCCGATTTTGAAACGCAGAGAAATACGTCCGAAACTGTCAAAGCACTCTGATTCCATCTCCAGCAACCCCGTAACACCCTTAAGCACCTTTTCCTGCTCTTCAATGATGTCACGCTCGATTTCATAGGGAGTGGCTCCGGTCCATGTAGTTTGAACGGTTATTTCCGGTTCAGTAACAGAGGGAGAGAGCTGGTACGGTAGTCCGGAAAGGGCAAGGCCTCCGAACAGAACCAGCAGGATAACCCCCACCATCACCGAAACGGGTTTTTCAATTGAAAATTTTACAAAATCCATAAATTACTCCGGCCCGCCGGGCTATTTATTGTCAATAACTACGGGCTGTCCGGGTCTGAGCCTTTCGTTACCCTTGGTGACGATATCCATTCCGGCCTTAAGGCCCTCGCCGCGAACTCCGGCATTCATGCCCTTGAAACCTACGACCTGAACCGGAAAAGGCTGAGCCTTGCCGTCAATAATCCCGATAACCATGGTTGTACCGCGCAGGGTGAGAACTGCATCACGGGGCACCACAACTGTTTCGCTGGCGAGACCGTTGGGCAGGGAAACACGGGCTTCCATACCCTGCTTGAACACGTTATTGCTGAAAATTCTGATCTTTACCGGGAAAGTTCGGCTGGCAACATCACCACGCGGAATTACAGCAAAAACCTTGCCTTTGTATTCCTTGCCTGCAGCAGAAATACCCACTTCAAGACCGGGTTTGACCACCTGGGCAACATCCTGAGGAACGTTGACCACAACATCGTAGCTTGTATTCATGCCCAGTTTGACCACATCGGCACCGACGGAAAGCCATTCGCCAAGATATACGGAGCGTTTAAGCACAATACCGTCAAAAGGTGCGCGGATTGTTTTTTTGGAAAGCTGAATCTGAAGGCGCTGAAGCTTGGCCTGAGACGAAGCTAGTTCGCTCTCCATTGCAATGGCCTTGAACCGCTTGGAGTCATACTCCCCTTCATGGACAGATCCGCTCTTGAAAAGCTTGGTTATACGCTGGTCATCACGTTTGGCGAGATCATAGTTGGCCTTGGATTCAGCGTAGGCAGCCTTCGCAGCCCGAATTTCCGTATTCAAAAGATCGGAACTGAGCCTGATGAGCACATCACCTTTTTTAACGGTGTCCCCCTCCTCAACATCGACCTGTACAATTTTACCGCTGACCTCGGATGCAACATCGGAAGTTTCAGAAAAATAAACAGTGCCTATATAAGAAGATTCAGGCGCGACCTGCCCGGCAAAGGATTTTGATGTCGCCACATGTGCAGGCGGCACTTGCGGGGCCTTTTCCTGCGCGGCGAAAGCGGGGCAGGAACAAAATATAAAAATTAAAAAAAATATTATTCGTTGCATAGTTTGGCTCCGATATGAATTATAACTTTATTTCCGACGCGCACACTTTACGTAAGATCCAAGGATAGTCAACTGAGAACACGTCCTTGTAACAGGAGTATCCACTCACCTGATCAACCAAAAGTATGAAAATTTTAATAACTGAACCGGGGTTGATTTTATAATTTACTTCCTGAATAATCCCGCTGAAGATTCTTACGAATATGTTACCGCAACAAAAAGCCCGGACAAGGGACAAACTATGAAAGCACTCACCACCGCCGTAATTATATTTCTCTTCTATGCAGCAACTCCTGCAGCCGCCCTGACCATAAAAAACAAATGTGGATATCCTGTGGCTGGATCAGTTCTTGTTGCGGAAAACAAGGTCTGCTTAGCTCAATTCAGGCTTATTCCCGGACAAAGCAAACAACTGCTCAAGGGATTTGATAAAATGAATTTGGTTGTCCGCACCATCCCGGACGTCTACGATCTCGACAAACTAAAAATATCAACAACAGAAATATACAATCCGGACAGCTACATTGAACTGAAACAGACAAAAAAAGGCATTAGATTCAAGGTTCAATAAAATACTGTCACAAATCTGGAAGCACCTGAATGTCAGTTCCTGACTGTAAAATAATGACTGGCTGAATCTCGGTAAGGTGCTGTGCGCAAAAAAAAGGCCCTCCCACGTCAATCACGGGGAGGGCCTTATATTTACAACTTTTTGTAAACTATCAGCTGTGTCCTGAGTCTTTACTACAGGTTGGCGAGGATGATTTCACCGAATTCCTTGCAACCGACCTGTTCTGCACCGCTGATCTGGCCGGCCAGATCCACGGTTACCTTCTTGGCAGCAAGAGCTTTTTCAACTGCATTCTTGATCAGGACTGCTGCATCTCCCATGTCGTTATTTTCCAGCAGCATGGCACCGGACAGCAGGATGCTACCGGGGTTGGCGAGATCTTTTCCGGCGATGGTAGGTGCGGTTCCATGGGTTGCTTCATAGATAGCGAGTTTATCGCCCATGTTAACCCCCGGAGCAAGTCCGAGACCGCCAACCTGTGCAGCCAATGCGTCGGAAAGGTAATCACCGTTAAGGTTGGTGGTAGCAACTACGCTGTACTGTTCAGGGCGCATGAGCAGCTCCTGAAACATGGCATCAGCGATACGATCATTGACGACAACCTTGCCGGTGGCGTCTTCGCCTTCCTTGACAACCTTGCCTGCATACTCTTCCTCGGCAAGATCATAACCCCACTGGCGGAAACCGCCTTCGGTGAATTTCATGATATTACCTTTGTGGACCAGAGTGACAGACTTGCGGTTCTGGGCAATGGCGTAGTCAATGGCACGGCGGACCAAACGCTTGGAGCCTGCGGGGGTGATGGGCTTAATGCCTACTCCTGCAGTGGGATCGATCTTGGCACCCATTTCATTCACCAGAAAATCTATTACTTTCTTTGCTTCGGGGGATGCAGAACTCCACTCGATTCCGGCATAAACGTCTTCGGTATTTTCGCGGAAAACAACGATATCGACGAGATCAGGACGTTTTACCGGAGATTCAATACCTTCAAAGTAGCGGATGGGGCGGATGCAGGCATAGAGATCAAAAACCTGTCTCAGGGTAACGTTGAGTGAACGGATACCTTTGCCGACCGGGGTCTGAAGAGGGCCTTTAATAGCCAACTCAGCCTTGGCGAGGGCATCGAGGGTTTCCTTGGGCAGATATTCACCTGTAGCCTCATAAGCTTTTTCTCCCGCAAGAAGCTCTACCCATTCAATCTTTTTATCACCTGAGTAAGCTTTCTCAAGAGCAGCATCAATAACAGGACGGGCAGCTCCCCATACTTCAGGGCCGATACCGTCACCTTCGATAAAATATACTTTTTTTGTAGACAAAACGATCTCCTTTATTGCTGGCACAGCTCCGGTTCCTTATGGCTGCACAGTGAATTGATACCTGTGTATGAAGAGATGACATCAGGCATGACCGGACGGCGTTTCTAGTCATTCGTTGAACTGAAAAGAGGAACCGGATGGATTCCGTCCGCAGGCTGGATTAACGGCAGGGTTGTATCTGCATAATAAAATTCAGGGGCGATAATTACGATATTCTTTCAAAAAAGTAAAGGACAGCCAACCAGACACCACTATTAAGCAGATACTTCTCAAAAAGATAAAATCAGGAAACTATAATCAAAGAAATCAAGCTCCCGCTGTAAAGTATTCGTAATTGGTCGAGAAAATAGAAAAGGGAGGCCCGGAAATACGGACCCCCCTTTCTGAGTTGTATATAACCCACCCGTGGTTATTAGCCACCGATGAGCTGCATTGCCATCCTGGGCATACCGTTTGCCTGGGAGAGCATGGCTACTGCGGACTGAGTGAGAATCTGGTTCCTGGTGAACTCAGTCATTTCAGTCGCTACGTCTACGTCGGAAATACGGGATTCCGAAGCCTGAACGTTTTCAGCCTGAATCGAGAGGTTGGTAATGGTGTTTTCCAGTCTGTTCTGGAGAGCACCGAGGTTTGCACGAATCTTATCCTTGGAGATAATTGCATTCTGCAACTTATCAAGGGATTCCTGCGCCAACTGCTGGGTTGAGATGGAGTTGTTGGCACCCATACCGACACCGAGAGCCGAAGCGGTAGAGGTTCCGATGGAGACATAGTAGTAGTCTTCCGCAGAATCGTTTCCGGTACCGAAGTGAACCTTTACCGGACCGGAGGACGTAAGTCCGGAACCGTCATGGGAACTGTTTTCACCGGACATGTTACCGTTCAGCAGGTGAATTCCGTTGAAGTCGGTCGCATTTGCGATACGGGTAATTTCTGAAGCCATTGCCTGATATTCAGAGTCGATAATAAGACGCTGGTCAGAGTTGTAGGTACCGGTTGCGGCCTGAGTTGCCAGTTCCTTCATACGGATGAGCTTTTCATCGATAACACCCAGTGCTCCATCAGCAGTCTGGATCATGGAGATGGCATCGTTGGCGTTGCGGATACCCTGGTTAAGGGACTTAATATCTGCACGCATGAGTTCGCGAATTGCCAGACCTGCGGCATCGTCAGCTGCGGTTCCTACACGAAGCCCTGAAGACAGGCGACGGGTTGAGGTTCCGAGAGCACCATACGATTCACTCAGGTTGCGTTGTGCGTTCATTGCCATCAAGTTGTGATTAATTACGAGCGACATAATAATTCCTCCTTGAATTATCTATAAAATTCGCCTGAGTGGTTCCTTCCACTCCGACCTTTTACTGGTTAACTTAGTCAGTACAAAATCCGCTTGAATTTCTACTGCATAAAATACCCTCCGGAACAGTTCGACATGCGGCCTATGGCCGGTCAGCCCGGATAACAACCGATACTTTGTTTTGAGCATCTTCGGGCATTACCTGCATTTGGACTCACGCAGGTGTCCGCTTAATCTTCGGTTAAGACGCGGGACCCCTGTTAATGAGTCCGCGACTCTGTACAGGCACGGCCATACGGCAGCAATTCTCACATGTCCCTTGTGGGAAATTTCTCTATGCGGATAGTTCCGCACATTACCAACCTCCGAGAACCACATCGGCCAAATGCCTTTATATGCTCGTAAAAATAACGGTCTGTTTTACTCCGGACATCCTCCCTTGTTGCTTGGATAGAGGTTTACTCTGCGAGAGTATTTGCAATGGGTATGCCTGCCGCCTGACAAGCGTTTATTAATTTCCAAAAAGAATACACAAGATCTTGTTTAGACAGGATTTTTAAAAATAAATCTTTCTTAATGTAAAAAAATACCGGGGTGCAAAAAGATCAAACGGGAAAGATCTGCCCTGTGTGAAGAGGAAAATCTTTCCCTCTAAGGGAGGGAGGAAAATGTTTACAGGATCTCCTTTCATATATATGACCCGGTAAAAGCATCGGGCGAAATGCCCACAAAGGCCCTTTCAAGGGCGGATCACATATTTCCAATGAAGATAAGAAGCATACATAAGCTTAACAACCGTATCAGGAACTACCTTTGCTTGTTCCTGACCATTTTCATCGCAAGCTCAATCTGTTTCATCAGCCTCTTCCTCTGGTCTGTGACCAAAGAGGTGGACAACAAAGCCGCAACATGGGCCAACTACCTTGTTGAGCGAATCTATTTTCTGGAAACCGTAGTAACTTCCCGGGCCACTTTCGATCACGGCATGTCCATCCTCAGGATATCTCCTGACGGAGAAGTGGTTAACAGCAGACCTTTTCCATCTGACACCAAATCAGTTGCAGAATCCCCTTTTTTTCAGGAAGTGAAAGACTTCGTCCCCGGCCAGTCAATACTCATATCCCAGCAGGATAAAGGTGAAAGTCAGGCTTATCTCGTCCAGCGACTGGACCACAGTTTCGCCATTGCGAAGGTTCCACCGGATTGCCTTCTTCCTGTTTCGCCGCACAATACGGAACTGCAGATTAAAGACAAAAACGGGAACTATATTTTCAATTCAAAAAACAGCTACGTTCCCGGTTCGCTAAAGCTGAGCAAACTTTATTTTTCCCATTTTCGCGTATTTTCATCCGCTGAAGCCAAAGTAAAAGAATTCGGAGGGCTCTCCCTGACCGTGGGCAAAAACGTATCCACTGAATTTTATACCGGTCTGATCCTGATTCTGTTTACAGCAGGTTGCCTCGGAATCCTGATAAAAAGGTCGGCGTTCCTGACATGGGACCTTGAAAAGAATGAGCAGGATTTTAAAAGAATCGACAATCTACTGAAAAGAGTCTCCGCAGCACCGGACGAAAAAAGAGACAACCTGCCGGCCATCGAAGCCACAGCTGAACGAATCCGCAAAGTGGACTGGGAAACCGAAGCCCGTAAAATGTCATTTGAGGAAAACCGGAACTATGTAGCTGCCACGGAATTCTTTTCCGGGAATATTCTCAGGCTGCTCGATGAAGTGACATCCCATTCGCAAAAGCTGACTATATCAAGGCAGGAATATCACGACCTCGTGCATACCGCCCGGTCCATAATTTTAAGGATGGACCGCAAGGGACGGTGTACTTTTTTTAATGAATACGCCCAGCATTTCTTCGGTTTCACTAAGCAGGAAATAATCGGGAAAAGTATAATCGGGACCTTGATTCCAAAGACAGAAAAAGGCGAATCCGGCCTTGAACAATTTGTGCAGGAACTGATCAGCAATCCTGAGGAATTCCCGGACAACACCAACCGGAACAGCCGCAAAGACGGGAGCTGTGTCTGGGTTCACTGGACCAACAGTCCAGTCTTTGACGATAAGGGGGAACTGACTGAAATCCTCTGTGTAGGTACCGATATTACCAAGCGCAAACAGATGGAGACCGAGCTTCAGGAAACCAGAAATTACATCCGCAACATACTCGATTCCATGCCTTCGATAATCATAGGACTTGATAATAATTCAAGAATTACCCATTTCAATTCCGCAGCTCAAAGGCTGGCAGTAATCCCTAAAAATGAAATTGAAGGTGCGGAAGTGGAGGAAGCTTTTCCTTCGCTTGCAAAATATGCATACAGCATCACTCAGGCTATTGAAACCGGGATCCCTGAAACCGGATTCAGGACTCAGGGGCTGACCACGCCCAACAGCTATCAAGACATCATCATCTATCCGCTAAATGAAGGGATGGAAGGTGCGGTTATCCGTATTGACGACGCCACCGAACGGGTCCAGATCGACGAAATGATGATCCAGACAGAAAAAATGATGTCTATAGGTGGACTCGCAGCCGGGATGGCCCACGAGATAAACAACCCGCTTGGCGGAATTCTGCAAGGAATCCAGAACATCGTCCGCAGGGTCTCCCCCGACATCCCGGCCAACCTCAAGGCTGCGGAAAAAGCGGGCTGTTCTATAGATTCCATTGTGAACTACATGGAAGACCGCAAAATTATAAAAACCCTGAACGGAATAACTGATTCAGGGGTTCGGGCTGCATCCATTGTTTCCGGAATGCTTGAATTCAGCCGTAAAAGTGATTCCCGGAAGGCTCCCGGAGATCTGCGTAAAATAATGGATAAAGCCGCAAGTCTGGCAGCTCAGGATTACAATCCGCAAAAAGGCTATGACTTCAAAAAAATTACCATCATCAAGGATTACGATGAGAACCTAAAGCTTACGCCCTGTACTTCTACCGAAATCGAACAGGTTTTCCTGAATCTGCTCCGCAACTCGGCACAGGCTATGAATGATTGGAAAGGCATGCCCAGAGCTCCTGAAATATCCATCAAAATCCGCAACGAACGAAACATGGTCAAATGCACTGTCTCCGACAATGGACCGGGTATGGACGAAAATATACGTAAAAGAGTTTTTGAGCCGTTCTACACCACCAAAGCTCCGGGGATAGGAACCGGGCTGGGGCTTTCAGTTTCTTACTTCATCATCACCCAGAACCACCGGGGAATTTTTCAGGTGGACTCCGCCCCCGGCATGGGCACAATCTTCACTATCCAGCTGCCGGCGATGAAAAACTGACAAAGGCCCAGAAAACAAGGAATCGGTTTTCAGGGCCTTGATCATACAAACAAGAAAATTAAGCTATCCGGCATTCTCAGCTTCGGCTGGCGGCTGACAACATTTCAGCTTTTGCCCGCATAATACGTTCATAAGACTTCCTGATCCTGCGTTCGGTAATTTTTCCCTCCCGGACCAGCTTCTTCAAATTGGCAACAGCCTTGCTGCCCAGTCCCGGCTCATAAATAAGATTGTTACCGAAAAGCAGGATATCCGCTCCGGCTTTGACCGCCCTGTATATTCCTTCCTTGAATCCATACTCACCGCTGACAGCCTTCATCTGCATATCATCAGTTACTATAATGCCTTCAAAACCCATCTTCCTGCGCAACAGGCCGTGAATAACTTTCCGCGAAAGGGTTGCCGGTTTTTTACGGTCAAGACGGGCGTTGAAGATATGGGCAGTCATAACCATATCCGCTTTGCCGTCGGAAATAATTTTACTGAAAGGATAAAGTTCGTCTGGATTCCACGAATCAGTAACATCGGTAAAACCCAGATGAGAATCTCCGCGGGAACTTCCATGCCCCGGAAAATGTTTCAGGCAGGAAAGAATCCCCTCAGAATGGAGTCCGTCAATAAAGGACTCAGCAAAACGGGAAACAATGCGAGGATCATCGGAGAAACTGCGCTGCAGTGCTGCTATAACCGGATTAGCCGCATTACGGTTTACGTCCACAACCGGAGCAAAATCCATGTTGATACCGACACTTTTCAGGGTACGTCCGATTACCTGTCCGGCCCGTAATGCAGCATGGACATCCCCGCTATTACCGAGTTCGGCGGCGGAAGGAGTTTCAGGGAATCCCATCTCGCCGGTAAGTCTTTTAATAATGCCGCCCTCCTGATCCACAGCAATAAAAAGTGGAATATCGGAATAGCCCTGCAGGTCTGAAGTAAGCTTTGCCAATTGCGCGGGACCGGCAATATTACGTACAGTACTGTTCAAAGCGCAGTCCTTGCTGAAAAGGACGATTCCACCGATATGCGAATCACGAATATCACTGATGACCGGGTTTTCCCCCTTAACCTCCAAGCCCCTGAAACCGACCATGACCATCTGCCCGATCATAACATCCAGCTCACTTGGTCCCGGAGAAATATCTTTTGAGGCGCAACCGGACAGGACTACACCTAATACCATGAATATCAATAATATTTTTCTCAACTAACACTCTCCGTTTTTCTGATACATAATAAAAAAAACATGTTATAGTAAGCATCCTGCAATTTATCAAGAATGGTAAGCATATTGCCACCCGGAATGATTTGCTATAAACGGGTTTCTCCACTTGCGTTTCATAAATTGCAAAAAGAAGGAAAATAGATGTCCCAGACAGCTCTGCAAAAAGTACTTGATCATGCCCGTGACGGACTGGAAGTCCGCGAGTCTTTTTTTGAACAGTATTCCCAGCTGGTGGTTGATGTTTCCAGAGCATTGGCCGTACGCCTTGCCCTAGGCTCCAAAATCCTTTTCTGCGGAAACGGCGGCAGTGCCGCGGACTGTCAGCATCTGGCAGCCGAACTGGTAAACAGATTCAAGCTTGAGCGCCCTCCACTGCCCGGCATTGCCCTTACCACAGATACCTCAATCCTTACCGCTATCGGCAACGACTACTCATATGAAATGGTCTTTGAAAAACAAGTGCAGGCATTGGGGCAGGCAGGTGATGTTCTGATCGGCATCAGCACTTCAGGCAGCAGCCCGAATGTAATCAGCGCCCTGAAAGAAGCCCGGCGTAAAGGAATGGTCACTGTGGGGATGACTGGAATAAGTGCGGGAGAAATGCTGCCCATCTGCGACCACATCATAAGCATCCCCAGCAAAGATACCGCTGTAATTCAGGAAGTCCACATTGCGGTCGGCCATCTTTTCTGTCACCTTATCGACCACTTCCTTTTTGAAGCAGTCGGCGAACTTGAACCCTACCTAACCGGGGAATAGGCGAAACTCCAGCAAACGAGCTCCAGCATGCAGATTCTCATTGTCGAAGACAGCAACACCAGCAGGATGTACCTCGAAGAAATACTGAAGGTAATCACTCAAAATCTTAAAACAAAAACCATAGACTGCGCTGTCTGCGGCGAAGAAGCACTGGAAAAATTCGAGCACAAATGGCTTAAAGGGACGCCCTATGATCTTATCTTCATGGATATAATCCTGCCCGGCATGGACGGTCTGCAGACCCTTGAAAAAATCAGGGATATCGAACAGACACGACAAATCCCCGAAGATAAAAAAGTAAAAGCCATCATGACCACCGCCCTCGACGACAACACAAAGGCTTCGCGTGCTTTTTTTCAGTGTGAGGCACTTTCATACATAACCAAGCCGATCACTGCCGACAAGATTCATGATGAGCTTAATAAATTCGGCATGATCTAGGGGCCACCATGGACGCACTGACTCTCGCATTCATCCCGGTCGCAGCAATTCTGACCGTCACTCCCGGATCGGACACCATGTTAGTGGTCAATAACACCCTGACCAGATCCACTGCCGACGGCCTGTGTACGGTTGCCGGAATCAACGCAGGACTGCTTATCCATGCCCTTGCTTCAGCATTGGGATTATCCATGATACTCATGCAGTCAGCGGCAGCTTTTGAAATGGTCAAGATGGCCGGCGCGCTCTATATCATTTACCTTGGTTTTCAGTCCCTGCGCAGCAGCAGGAAACATGAGCAGATGAAATTATCATCAAAACCATGCAGCAAGGGAGTCTGCGCTTCCATCCGTGAAGGTTTCCTGACCAATGTGCTTAATCCCAAAGTAGCAGTCTTTTATCTTGCACTACTGCCCCAATTCATTTCTCCAGGCGAATCCATCCTGCGCCAGTCCATGCTGCTCATGGCCATCCACTTCAGCATGGGAATTATCTGGTTCAGCTTCGTCACTTTGGCACTGGGCAGAATCCGCCATCTCGTTTCCGGGGGCAAATTCAAAAAAAGACTGGAAGCCATTTCCGGTATTGTTTTCATCGGCCTCGGCCTGAAGATGGCCCTCAGCAGAAATTAATCATTATTCAAATTCTCGCGCCACCCGCAAATTCAGCCCGGTATCTTCCAGATTCCGGGCTTTTTCTTCTGCTGCATCCCGGTCCTGACAGACCTCAAGGACCAGTTGAGCACATTTTGCTTCATCATAAACCCAGACATTTTCATCCAGCCTGACTCCGGCTTCCTCCACTTTGAGCAAAAGCTCTGCCCGGCATCGGTCCCTTTGTTCGAAAGAAGCATCAGCAAAATCACCGCCCACTGCCAGAACCCACCACTTCCCTGTTTTTTGAAGACTACTCATAAAAAACTCCCGTATATCAGTGCAAAGACACACCTTGCCCGCAAAACCTGCAAATGCTAAATCAAGGCATGATACTATCCAAATCCATACCCGCTTCCAGTATAAAAAAAAAGATAGCCTTCGTAACGGCTCTATTGGTAATCATCGGGCTTTTCTTTATTCCTTACAGAAAAATCAGGCTGGAAAGAATAAGAGCATTCGGCGAAAACAAGGCTATAGGTATAGTTATTGAAAAAAATAGCCAAATAAGCGAACATACCTTGAAAGAAAAGGACAAAGACAATCATACTGTACGGTATCGCTTTATTGATCCTTCCGGTTTGCCACGGGAAAGGACAGCAACTGTACAAAACGCTTTCTGGAGGAAAATTTCACAAGGGGATAGTGTTGTTGTGTACTACGCCAAAGCCGCTCCGGAGGTTTCCCGCATTGAACATGAAAAAGAAGATGCGGTGGTTCGGATTCTGGCAAAATTTTCAAGAAAAAGTACACACTGACCTCATGCCGAATTACTCAATGCCATTGAGGGACGCTGTAAACGCGTCTCTTGAATATATTTATTAAACCATCCCGCCAGCTTTCCGGGAAAAAAGCTTGGTAGAATTGGTTAAGCCTAAAATTTTAGAGTAGGAGTGAGCATGTTAAAAAAACTGGCCTTTCAAACCAAACTTATGCTTGGGGCTATTTTGATAGTTCTGGCCACAATCATATTTATGACCGGCATCAACCTTTATAAGGTACAGGGATCACTGCACAAGCTGGGTCAGACATCCATGCGGTCAATTGCCGACAGTGTTCATTCTCTCATGGAGATGCAAAACGACATCCTGCTGGACAAAGTAAAAGCGGACATCGATATTCTGGATAAAAAAATATTTTCACTTGGATTCCCGAAACTCAATAAACGCGCGCCGATTAAAACCACCATTACGAATCAGGTCACCAAACAAAGTGAAAGTGTGACTATCCCCAGCCTCGAATTCGGGGGCATCGCTGTCAACGACAAGTTCGACATAGTA
Organism: Maridesulfovibrio sp.; assembly: GCF_963678865.1. Classification (NCBI taxonomy): domain Bacteria; kingdom Pseudomonadati; phylum Thermodesulfobacteriota; class Desulfovibrionia; order Desulfovibrionales; family Desulfovibrionaceae; genus Maridesulfovibrio; species Maridesulfovibrio sp. The sequence goes on from NZ_OY787459.1 coordinate 1,427,820, forward strand.
GACGACCTGAAAAAAGAAATCGGCGGTTCAGCCACAATTTTCGAAGTCTTACCCGGCAAACTGCTCCGGGTTTCCACCAATGTGCGCAAGCTTGATGGAAACAGAGCCACAGAAACCTACATCCCGGACTCCAGCCCGGTATATAAAACAGTAATGTCCGGTAAAACATACTACGGAATGGCTTACGTTGTTAACGCATGGTATATCACCGCCTATAAGCCGTTGGCCGACCTGCGCGGCAATATTGTCAGTGTCATTTATGTGGGCCGCAAAATCATCACCGAAGCCTTTAAAAAATCAGTTTTGGCATCTAATGTCGGCGGCAAAGGCTATGCCATGATTTTTAACAGCAAAGGAGATATCCTGCTCCATCCCGCCCTTACCGGAAAAAGCCTGAAAGACACCCCCAACTGGGACCTTTTTGCTAAAACAGAAGAGGGTGAAATAGCCTATGAAAAAGACGGCATTAAAAAATCAGCATACATAACCGACTTCAAACCCTGGAACTGGTCTTTTGCCTTTGTGATGAACACAGCAGATATGTCGCATGGTGTTGACCGGGACATTTTCATAACCAACATGATAATTGCCGTTGTCGCACTTTCCATCGCAGCTTTAATCCTGCTGTTAATGATCAGGGCGACTACAAAACCCCTGCAACAGCTCTCCGACTTCACCGCAAAGGTCTCAGGCGGGGATTACGACTCAAAACTTGAATACTATGCTGACGATGTAGTCGGCAAAACCATCCATTCCGTCAAAAACATGGTCCTTGAACTCAAAAACAAACTGGGATTCTCCAGCGGGCTGCTCAGCGGTTTGACCCTGCCCTGTGTTGTTGTGGATCTGGATGAAAAAGTTTCTTTCATCAACAGACATCTGCTTGAGCAATTCGGACTTTCCGGACAGCCGGAAGACTACATGGGCAAACAGATCAGAGAGCTGATAAATGTCAGCACCGTCCAGGAAACTATCAAACGCTGCATTGAAGAAGAAAACAGCTTTTCTGAAATTGAAATCAACGGCAATGCAGCAGGTGGTGGTGAATTCTATGCCATAATCGACGTTGCCCCGCTGCATGACCTCGACAAGAAATTGATCGGTGCTTTCATGGTCATGAACGACATAACCGCCATCAAGGAAAACGAACGGGCCATAACTGCCCAGCGTGATACTATCGCTGAGACAGCAAGAGAAGCGGATGAAATTTCCGACCAGCTCTCTTCTGCTGCAGATGAACTTTCCGCTCAGGTTGAAGAATCCCGTCGGGGTGCGGAAATTCAGCAGCAACGGGCCAGCGAAACAGCGACCGCGATGGAACAGATGAACTCCACAGTCATGGAAGTTGCACGTAATGCAGGCGAAACCTCTGAAAACGCCCACGCCACCAAAGAAAAAGCTATTGAAGGACAGGAGCTTGTGAGACAGGTTGTCACCGCCATCAAGGCTCTTGAGCAGAATTCAGAAGCACTCAAATCCAGTATGGAAGAACTGGGCCAGCGTACCGATTCCATCGGCAAGGTCATGAACGTGATTACTGATATTGCAGACCAGACCAACCTGCTGGCTCTCAACGCAGCCATCGAAGCGGCCCGTGCAGGTGAAGCCGGACGCGGTTTCGCAGTTGTTGCAGACGAAGTCCGCAAGCTGGCGGAAAAAACCATGGATGCCACCAAGGAGGTAGGTGAAGCTATTACCTCCATTCAGGAAAGTACCAGAACAAACATCCGTGTCACCGAAGATGCTGTTGAATCCGTTGTTGAATCCACCACACTGGCTTCCAGATCAGGAGACGCTCTGGATGAGATCGTGCGTATGGTTGAAGATTCTGCCAACCAGATTGAAGGCATTGCCGCTGCAGCTGAAGAACAGTCCGCATCCAGCGAACAGATCAGCCGGGCAACCGAAGAGATCAACATTATCTCCGCTGAGTCCGCTGAAACCACCGTTCAATCAGCCTTGGCTATCACTGAAGTGGCAAAACTTGCTTCCAACATCAAGGAATTGATCCGTAACATGCAGTCTTAATAGCCTTAAAAGAATAAACAAATGGGCGGTCTCCTACAAGGAGGCCGCCTTTTTTACGCAACCTTTATGACAAGTTCAGTACGTCCCCCAACATCTTGACCGAAAAAAAAACACTGTGTAACCAGCTCACATAATGAGAAACATCAACCCTTCGACCCGGCGGTAAAAAACATGTGCGGCATTGCAGGATACTTCCAGCCCGGAAACTACACCGGAAGCATCAAACCCATACTTGACCTTCTCACCCACCGAGGCCCGGACTTCCAGCATATCCTTAAGGATGACCACATCGAGCTAGGTCACACCCGGCTGTCTATCCTTGACCTCTCCGAGAGCGGCAATCAACCCATGACGGATAACACCACCGGGAATACCATTGTCTTCAATGGCGAAATATACAATTTCAAATCCCTGCGAGAAAACCTGGTCCACAAGGGACACACCTTTACTTCCTCCGGTGATACTGAGGTTCTGCTCAAGCTATACGCTGAATACGGTATAAAATGCATCCCCATGCTGCGCGGCATGTTCGCCTTTGCCATCTGGGATAGAACAAAGCAGCAACTGATCGTTGCCCGTGACCGCTTCGGGAAAAAACCGTTCTTCTATGCCCGGACTGGCAGGGGTTTTGTCTTTGCATCTGAAATTCGCGCCCTTGCCGCCCATCCTGATATTTCAAAAGATATAGATGTTCAGGCTGTAGACCTGTTCATGAGCACCGGATGTGTGCCGGCACCGTTTTCAATATATTCCAATATCCGCAAACTGCCGGCAGCCCACTATGGAATAGTGGATGCAGCAGGAATAAGCCTTCAGCACTATTGGTCTCTGGATTTTACCAACAAAATAGAATGCACGGAAACAGAAGCATTGGAAGCCCTGCATACCCGACTGCTGGAAGCAACCCGTATCAGGCTGGAAAGTGACGTGCCGCTGGGGGCTCTGCTTTCCGGCGGAGTGGACTCAAGCCTTATTGTTGCACTTATGGCTGAGTGCGGGAGCAAGTCCATCGACACTTTCACAATCGGTTTCCATGAAAAAAAATATGACGAATCAGGCCATGCAGCCAAGGTTGCCAGACATCTGGGGGTGAATCACCATGTGGAATATCTGGACCCGGCACAGTTTGAAAACATGCTGCCTGCCGTTGTCCGCCAGTACGGAGAGCCTTTTTCCGATGACGCCGCTCTGGCGACCATGCTGCTAAGCGAAGCCACCCGCAAACACGTAACAGTGGCTTTGAGCGGTGACGGGGGAGACGAACTTGCTTGCGGATATTCGGCATACACCCACGTGAAACTGGCTTCCAGACTCGCACCGCTGATAGGCAACAAAGTACTGCCGGCAGCCAATATTGCCAGCGCATTTAAAAGTACATCCGCGCTGGGAGCATTGCGGCGTCAAATGATCTGCAAACTGCACCCGGAGTTCAAACACATCCTGCGTAATGAGTACAAAGTCGCCCGTTACAAAAATGATGTATACCGGGAAGAGGTTCGTGAAAAACTGGGAAATTTCACTTTGGACTGGTTATATGAACTGTCCAGAAAAGCGTGCTTACATGCGCATACACCGGAAGAACGCCTGCTCTGGATGGACACGGTCCACTTCCTTGCCGATGCCCTGCTGGTCAAAGTGGACATAGCTTCCATGGCCCACAGCCTTGAGGTGCGGTCCCCGCTGCTGGACCATGAACTTTTTGAATACATGGGCACCCTTTCCCCGGAGCTAAAAATAAAAGACGGCGAATCAAAATACCTGCTCAAAAAACTTGCCGAACGCTACCTGCCCAAAGAAATCCTTTACCGCCGCAAACAGGGATTTTCCATGCCCGTAGCAAAGTGGACCAGCGGTGATTCAGCTGAGTTCACTCTCGACGCCGTAAGTCAGGCAACCCCCTTTCTGAGGCAGTTTTTTAATATGGAAGCCCTGAATAACCGCATTGCCGAGCATATTTCCGGTCGCAAAAAACATAAAAATTTCGTCTGGAATATACTTAATCTTGCACTTTGGGCTGTTGAACATGAGGCGGGACGGGTTTAGAAATCGAAATTCCCGGCTTTGGTTCAAAGCCGGGAATAAATTTTTACGAACAGGCATTGCTAATTCTTCCCACAACAGCTGAAATCACAAATCCAGCCACACTCACAGCAATAATGGTTGCCCCGGACGATAGATTAAGCTGGTAGGAAAGCAGCAATCCGCTAACGCAGAAAACCATGCTCAGAATTGAGGACAGAATCATCATGGAAAACAGGGACGAAGTCCTGTCCTCGGCGATTTGGGGCGGTATGGTCAAAAGGGCGATGACCAGAATCAATCCGACAACCCGGATAACCATGACCACACTTAATGCAATCAGGGCCAGCATTATAAAATAGAGCAGAGTTACCGGCACCCCTCTTGAACGGGCAAATTCTTCATCGAAAGACATAGCCCAGAAACCTTTGTAGCAGACAAAGACCACCGCCAGCACGATAACTGCCAGCCCGGACATGAGCACGAGGTCGGATTTTGGCGTAGCAAGGATTCCGCCGAAAAGATAACTCATCAAATCCACATTGTAACCGGGCGTAATATCAAGCAGGATTATCCCAAGGGCCATGCCTGCCGCCCACATAACCCCGATAAAAGTATCAGCCCGTTCCTTGACCTTCATGGTTACCAGAGCCATAAGCAGTGCCGCACAGACCGCGAATCCGGTAGTTACCGGAAGCATTGGCAGACCGAGAAAGAAAGCCAGACCGACACCGCCGTATGAAGCGTGGGCCACGCCTCCGGCCAGCAGAACTACCCTGTTGACCACCACCAAAGCACCGATTACCCCACAAATAATAGAAGCCAGCACCCCGGCAATGAGTGCATTCTGCATGAATTCATAACTCAGCATCTCAAGCATTCCAGTCCCCCTCGTTGTCATCGGAGCCGGGATGGAATTCCAGCACCCGGTGCGGCAACTCCCCATGAGTAATCAGCTCAATGGGACAGGTTCCCTTGATTGTATCACCATATGCTTCGCTGAGCAGTTCGCGGGTAAGCTTCGGTTGGTCATGCATGTGGACTTTACGATTGACGCAGGCCACGGATTTCACCCCCTGCCCAAGCACGGAAATATCATGGCTGACCATCACAATGGTCATTTCCTCGTTAAGCTCTTTGAGCAGGCAATAGAGTCCGCTCTTCCCGGCCTGATCAACACTTGCTGCAGGCTCGTCAAGCAACAGCATCTGCGGCTCGTCTACTATAGCGCGGGCGATGAAAACCCTTTGCTTCTGCCCCCCGGAAAGATCAGAAACCCGGCGATCGATATGCTCAAGCATACCCACCCGTTCAAGAGCTTTTTTTACCTCAGCGGTTGAGCCGTTGCCGAAGCCAAATCCGAATACGCCCTTGAATCCGGGCGCAACCTTGCCCATAAGTACCGCGTCCCGCACAGTAATGGGAAAACTTTCGGAAACAGTCGTGTATTGCGGCATGTAGCCGATACGCCCGCCGTGTTTACCCGGTCCCCTGCCCAGAATCTCAATACTGCCCTGCTGTGGTTTAATTAAGCCAAGCAACAGCTTGAGCAAGGTGGTCTTGCCGCCCCCGTTGGGCCCGATAACCGCCAGATAATCTCCGGCATGAATTTCGAAACTGATGTCATCCAGCACTCTATGCCGACCATATCCGAAACATACGTTCTTAAAATCTATTACTATTTCTTGCTTCATAATTAATTTTCCCATACCGAATAAACCTTTTTCCGGTGAATCAGGTGATAGCTCAACTGAGAATGAATTGCACTATCTTTTTTCAAAACTGTACCATAACATAATCAGCAGTATAATATTTACAAGAGAACCACTGTATGTTTCTCTTTATTTTTAAGAATTTGACCATTAGATAAATCCAGTACGCAAACCATAACACTTTAAAAGGAACATGAAAATGCAACTGCTATTCATCGGAGACTCGCTTACTTCAGGAGTGAACGATGCGGAAAGATTGAGCTGGTGCGGAAGAATATGTAAACAACTTGACCCGCATGGGAATAAACTGACCGGATACAATCTAGGAGTGCGGGCCTCCTCAACCGACCACATTGAATCGCGCTGGGAGTCTGAAGCTGCAAGCCGTATCAATTCCGACATACCCGCCTTGCTGATATTCTGTATGGGAGCACCGGACGCGGTTAAGAACATACCGCTTGCCCAGAGTAAAACCAGCACTGAAAACATCCTGCGGACTGCAAAGAAAAATTATGCAACATTATTCATCACCCCGCCGCCCATGATTGATACGGCAAAGGACGAGCATACCAAGAAACTTGCCGCAGAATTCAGCAAAATATGCACAAATCTTGACATTCCTTATCTGGACATTAATTCACCACTGCGGAAGAACCCCGCTTACATCAAGGCCCTCAAGGAAAGCGACGGAGTTCATCCGAATTCAGAAGGTTACGGCATCATGGCCGGGATGATCAGCAAATTCATTTCCCCTTACATCCTGCCCCACCTCAGCTAAGCTACTGCTTTCCGATAAATCAAGTTACGAGCCGGACAGTACTCCCCGGTATTATTAAAACGGGAGTGCTGTCCTTATTTTATGAGGATATTTACCATGCGATCATTCGCCAGCGACAACTACTCCGGGGTCCATCCCGAAATCATGCAAGCCATAATGGAAGCCAATGAAAATCATATGTCCTCCTACGGCGCCGACCCTGTCTCCGCAGAAGCTGTAAAACTTTTCAAAAACATTTTCGGAGAACAGGCGAAAATTTTCTTCCTGACCACCGGAACAGCTACCAACACCCTGATCCTGCGACATCTGTGCAAAAGCTGGAACAGCGTTATCTGCTCTCATGACGCGCACATCAATGTCGATGAATGCGGATCACCCGAAAGTATGGGCATCAAACTCATGCCGGCCGAAACCGAGAACGGAAAAATCAGCGTGGAAAGCATCAAACCACTGATCCCTTCCGAACCGGATGTGCACCGTGCCCAACCTGCGGTAATATCCATAACCCAGAATACAGAACTGGGTACCCTCTACTCAATCAGTGAAATCAAATCCATATGTGACTTTGCCCACAGCAAAGGTCTGTACGTTCACATGGACGGGGCGAGAATCGCAAATGCTGCTGCAGCACTGGGGGTCTCATTTAAAGAAATGACCGTTGACTGCGGAGTGGATGTACTTTCCTTCGGCGGGACCAAAAACGGTTGTATGTGTGCTGAAGCTGCAGTCTTCATCAACCCTGAAGCCGGCGAGAACTTTGAATACCTCCGTAAACAGAACATGCAGCTCATCTCAAAGATGCGCTATGTAGGCGCACAGTTCAAAGCCCTGCTCACAGATGAACTCTGGAAAAGAAACGCCGGGCATTCCAACGCAATGGCCAGCAGGCTTGCTGAAAAGGCCGGGGCAATTGAGGGAGTAAAAATTACCCGTCCGGTGGAGGCCAATGGCGTTTTCGCAATCATCCCCGAGCATGCAGTTGAAAAATTACAAGAGAGATTCCCCTTCTACATCTGGGATGAGCAGACCGGGGAAGTACGCTGGATGACCTCATGGTCCACAACAGATGAGGATATTGATAATTTCTGCACGGCTTTGAATGAATTGATTTAGGCTGCCCAGACCCTTTCCCAAAACGCAGCAGTCTAGAATATATCTAAATTAATTTTTGAGTAATAGGTAATTCAAGCCTCCGGCAGGTACGCCGGAGGCTTGACCTCTAGGCTACTTTCTCGTTTTCAGTGCTGCTCTCACTAGCCTTGCTGCGGTGATAATCCAGATATTCCCTACCCTGTTCTTTACCCATGAACTTGAACAGACTACGCTCGGATGCTTCCAGCAAATCAACTACAATCAACCCGTCGAGGGCATTGCCAAACTCGGGATCAACGTTGAATCCGGCCAGCTTACCGCCTATTTTAAGATAATGACGCAGTAATACCGGAATACCGGCCCCTCCCTCAATATCCTGAACCACATGCTCAAGATCAGAAGCATCACAGCCGGAAATGCCGGGCATATATTTCCCCCAGCGCTTCAGCTTCTTGAATTTCAAGGGACGGGAGGGTGAAATAAATTCCGCCAGATCAGCACGGCCATTATATTTCATCAGGGAAGCAGCAATTAATTCTCGGGAGATTTCTTTGTAATCATTGGAAATACTTACGCACCCGAAAAGATAGCGGTACTCCGGGTTACGCACAAGATAAGCGGCTATTCCTTTCCAAAGCATCATTAGGGAATAAAAATTCTTCTGAAAACTAGGACGGATAAAAGACCTCCCCAACTCAAGGGCCGGTGAGACCTTAGCAAAAAACTCAGAATCAAAATTAAAAAAAGAATGGCTGTAGATTCCATTGAGACCGAAACGCTTAATCTGCTCATCCGCACGGGAAATACGATAAGCTCCGGCAATTTCGCGCGTTTCCTTGTGCCAGAGAACAAGATGGATGAAGGTGTTGTCAAAACGATCCACATCCACAGCCTGTCCGGTCCCTTCACCTACCTGCCGAAAAGTTTTTTCACGCAACCGGCCTATCTCATGCAGAACGAAAGGACAGTCTGCGGCATGGACTTCATGCACAGCAAACTCACTATTTTCCACCAGAATTGATTCAGGACCGAGCATGGTCAGTTCTGTAATTATCCGTCGCTGGGCAGTCCGGTCACTGATTGGCTTTTCCTTTTTCTTGAAACCCGGCAGAGCTACCTTTTTCCTCTTAAACCGGGAGCGCAGGCTATAGGTACGGAAACGCAGATATTCAATAAGTTCCTGCCTGCTTTCAAAACCTGACAGCCGCTCACCGCTGACGGTGTTGCCCACTGCATATACAACCGGACCGGACTTTTTCTTCAAATTCTCGCGAGGTAGAAGAGCCGTGCGCAATCGCGGATGTATCATGCCCGCAGCTTGAAAAAGGATGCTGTTGCGGCCATGGAAAAATACCGGGGTAGCACTGGCTCCAGTACGTTTAATAATCCCACCCACGGTGGGACTCCAGACCGGATCCTCCACTTTGGCCCCTTTGAGATTCAGACTGGCAACTTCTCCCGCAGGAAATACAGCCAGCATGCCTCCTGATTTGACCCATTTTACCGCTTCCTTAAGGCCGGAGATATTTCCCAGATGGGAATCCTTACGCCCAAAAGGGTCCACACCTATCAAATGTTCTTTCATTTCCGGAATAAGGCCGAGCATAAAGTTAGCCATGATTTTGACATCAGGCCGTACAGTCTTCAGCATCTGCATCAAAATCAACCCTTCAACCACACCGAAAGGATGGTTTGCGACCACGACAGACGGTCCGCTTTTGGGTATACGTTTTAATTCCCGGCTATCCAGCTCAACCTCAACTCCCAGCAGATTTAAAGCCTTACCCACAAAATCCGTCTGCCCTTCATCTCTCCAGCGTTCCTCTTCATGCACACAGCTGTACAAAGAATTAAGCCGGGGCAGGCACAAAAGATGTGACAACGGCTTTTCCATAATTGAAAACAAAGCCCCTCTGAAAGGATCCTCAAACGGTGATTTTAAACTGAACAGATCAGAACATGTTTCGCGAACCATTGGCAGCTCCCTGCTATTGATTTTTCAAAAACAATAGCCGGGTACCCACCTCCGCGTGTGACTCTGCAGTGACATATGCCTTACATTTTCACATTATGGAGCGGTCATTAATAGACAAATCTATATCGATTTAAAATAAAAAAGCAGACAAAACCTGTCTGCTTTTATTTTTAACTTGTCAAACGTTCAAAAGACAACTATTGAATAGTTCCAAGATCGGCTTTCATATGCCAATGTTCCCTTGGGATTGGGATACAGAAACTACGCGTAGCTACGTCGGCACACAGGATCAACCCCTTGGTATCCTGATCCCAAAACACTCGATCTATGAAAAAGGCTATCGCTTGTGAATTGGTCAACTTTTCGGGGCGACTACCGGGCAGAAATCTTTGCATCACTGCAACGGCAGCTTTCTTCAAGGTACGTACTGCGGTGGTTGAAATTGCTACATCCTGAAAATCAAGCTCGTGGAGTATTGCGCTTTCTCCAGCCATGACCTGAGCAATCTTAACCCGCTCCTCAGACACTTCATGCTGTTGACGGTTATTCATGGTCTGCCTCCTGATGCTGTTACGAGATGCAAGTACTCAATCACATGCAAAAGACGAGCCGTTCGTTGGTATCAGTATACATTATTATTAGCTCAAAAACAAATTTATTTTTAACACGGGCGCAAACATGAATAAAAAGCATTTCGGAGCACGGCTTCAGGAAGACGGAAAATGTTCTTTTAGAATTTTCGCCCCCCTTGCCCAAGACGTTAAAATAAAAGTACAAAGACAGCAGGAATTCATAGAAGAAATGATCCCTGCCAAGTACGGTTTTTACGAAACAACCCTCGAAAAAATTTCCTCCGGGGACCAATATTCTTTCGTACTGGACAACGGACTGAACATGCCTGACCCGGCTTCCCAGTGGCAGCCTATAGGCCAAAGCAACTGTTCCACAATTGTAAACCATCATTTATTTGACTGGAAAGGTGATATCTTTTCCGGGATGCCCATGAGCGAAATGATCATTTACGAAGCACATGTTGCACTCTTCAGCCCTGAAAAGGATTTCAAAGGTATCATATCCAGACTGCGACACCTGAAAGAGTTAGGTATCAACACCCTGCAACTTATGCCTGTAGCCCAATTTTCAGGGTTCCAGGGCTGGGGATATGACACTGTTTATCCCTATGCTGTGCATAGCCCTTATGGCACCCCGGAAGAACTTAAAGAATTGGTAAGGCAGTGCCATCTTAACGAAATAGCCGTCATACTCGATGTTTCATTCGGCAGCATTATTCCTGTGGACAGCCTTGCGCCGTCATATCCACCATTTTTCAGTAGCAAGCATAATGCACCTAAAGGCCGGGCGCTTAATTTTGATGAAAAATACAGTTATGGAGTCCGTGAATTCTACATACAGTGCGCACTGTCATGGCTTAGGGATTACCGAGTGGACGGCCTGCGCATCAAAGACACTGACCATATTTTCGACCAGACCCCGGTTCATTTTCTGGAAGAACTATCCGCACGGATTAAAGATTTCGCGAAGGCAAACAACAGGACCTGCGTGTTGATCAATGGAGATAAGCGTAATAGCCTACGCCCTGTCCTGTCACCGGAGGAAGGTGGGTATGGACTGGATGCACTGTATAATGAAGACTTCTACTGTGCGCTGCAAAGCAGGGTTACCGGAAGCTGCGACGGCCCTCTCAAGGATTATTCAGATCCGGCACGCATGGTTTCGGCAATGCAGTATGGATTCGCATACCGGGGTGAAATTTCAGACCATTATCTCAGGCTGCAAGGGCGCAACAAATCTGAGCTGAGCGGCTGCAAGTTCATTGTCTACTCCCAAGGACATGAAGAAAGCGACGCACATGATTCAAAATGCAGGATCATTGAAAAGTCCGGATTCGAAGCAGCAAAACTCAGTGCCGGCGCCACCCTTCTTTCTCCTTACATTCCTATAATTTTCATGGGTGATGAATATGGGGAAACAGCCCCCTTCAATTTTTTTACCGATGAAGATTGCGATGCCTCAGTCAGCAAATGCCGTTTGAATTGGCAGAACATTAAAAGCGATCAGGGGCAGGCCATGCTCCGTCTGTACCGCAAACTCCTTAAGGTAAGAAAAGAACACCCGACCATTCATGAGCCATGCCGCAGCAGATGTCAGGTACAGGAAATTGCTCCCGGTGTGATACTTATCTTTAGAAATCCGACCTCTGGGGACCGTAAATATGCTGCGGTAGTATTCAATTTCGGTAAGGAAAAAACGGAATGCAAGGTCGCAGAATATCTACCGGATGGAGTATGGACCACCGAGTTATACAGTGCTGAAAAAACATTTGCCGGGACAGCGTCCCCCTTGCCGGGAATTCTGCCACAAAATGAAGCAATACAACTAGCAGGTCAGTCCTTTGCCCTTTTCCTTTACTCCGAACTGAATGTTCGGACTAAAAATATTGCAATCGAGTAAGATCAAGGAAGCTGGACATCTCTCCTATTGCCCTGCAATATGGTACTGTTAAAGTCAGCAATGGCTTAAGCACACCTTGCAGAGTAAAAAGGAGAGTTCAACATATGAAACGTTCCAGCGGCATTTTATTACATTTCACGTCCCTTCCCTCACGATTCGGCGTGGGAGACTTAGGCCCGGCAGCCTATGATTTCGCGGACTTTCTAGCCGAGGCAGGACAAAGATTCTGGCAGGTTCTGCCAATTACTCCCACTGCTCCGCAACTTTGTAATTCTCCTTACTCCGGCTTCTCGGCCTTTGCGGCCAACCCGCTTCTGATCAGCCCTGAACTGATGGTTGAATACGGGCTGCTGGAATACGAAGAAATTCAGAGCCATACTTTGCCTGATTCAGATAAAGCCGATTTCGATACAGCCGCTCAGGTCAAGGAAAAAATTCTGCGCAAGGCGTTCTCGAAGATCGCAAACACCCTGCTTGAAGATCCGGTTTTCAATCAATTCATTTGGGATAACATGCACTGGGTTAACGACTTTGCCCTTTTTACCGCCCTAAAAAAACATTTCAAAGATGAATGCTGGACAGAGTGGCCCGACGACATCCGCAACCGCACAGAAGACGGCCTTCGTCACTGGGGCCAAAAACTCTACCGGGAAATACTCTACGTAAAATTCTGCCAATGGATTTTCTTTCGGCAATGGGGACAACTCAAGGATCATCTGGATGAAATCGGGGTGGAGCTTATCGGTGATGTACCCATCTACGTAACTCACGACAGCTCTGACGTATGGGCCAACCGGGCTATATTCAAATTGGACGAACAAGGCGAATCATACTGCGTGGCCGGGGTGCCCCCGGACTACTTCAGCAAAAACGGGCAGCTTTGGGGAAATCCGGTTTACAACTGGGAAGTGCTCCAGAATGAGGGGTTCGGCTGGTGGATCAGCCGGATGAAACATAATCTGGGTCTGTATCACTGGGTTCGGCTGGATCACTTCCGGGGCTTCTCCGCTTACTGGGAAGTACCGGCTGAAGCTGAAACAGCTATGGAAGGGTACTGGGTTCCGGCTCCGGGACACCAGTTGTTCGAAAAACTGACTTCCGAAGTAGGCTGCCTGCGGGTAATAGCTGAAGATCTCGGACACATCACCCCGGATGTAATCTGGCTGAAAGACCGTTTTCAACTGCCGGGCATGAACATCCTGCAATTCTCATTCGGCGACGATATCGGTTATTGCGGTGATGCCCTGCACAACCACAAACGTAATTCCGTAGTGTACACCGGAACCCACGACAACAACACCAACAGGGGTTGGTTCCTTGATGATGCGGATGAAGTAAGCCGTAAACATTTGCTTTCCTATCTCGGATACGACTGGATTGATGACTCCAAAATTTCATGGGAGCTGATCCGGCTGCTCATGTCCAGTGTGGGGTGTTTATGCGTCATTCAAGCGCAGGACCTGCTCAGCCTTGATGGACGCGCACGCATGAACGTCCCCGGTGAAGCTGATGGAAACTGGGGTTGGAAACTCACTCCCGGCCAGTTGACACCTATTATCCGCGAGCGTCTGGGAGAAATGACCGAACTCTTTGGAAGGACCAGCAAAATAGACTGATTTTTGCAGCACGATTTCATCTGAGAAAAGACGTTTTCCGTGAACGTTATAAAATTGTCCCCACTCCGTAACAGGAATGCGATTTTTCCCCTGACTGACTGGCGTATATCCCCCAGAGTCAAAGGATTTAATAATCAATTCCACAACTGAAGTCGGAGGTTTATTATGAATTCTTCTCAGAGAACAAACATCAGGAAGCATCTTGAAGAAAAAATTGCAGAACTCACCCAACGGATACAGTCCCGTGATACTGCAGTTGAAAACTGTGCTGACGACAACGAATATGCATCCCGCATCAGCGAACAAAAAATCAATCTCGCTCTGCATGTTCGCGAAGCAGAACTGATAGCTGCTTTGGAAGAGACCCTTGGTAGAGTAGATTACTGGGATTTCGGCATCTGCGAAGATTGCGGTGAAGAAATTGCCATTGCCCGCATTAAAGCGAATCCGACCACCCGTCTCTGCGTGTCCTGCCAGTCCCGCATGGAAGAAGACCAGCTCGGGCACGTTGTATAATATTGATGCGCTTCGACGCAGGTTATATAAAGAATTCCCTTTATCGGCTTTGAAGAAAGGGATAGTTATCTATCCATGTTATCAAGCTCGAAAATATCTGTCATCATTCCGGTGTATGATGAAGCGGAGACTATTCACTCCTGCATCGCGAATGTGAGGGAATGTTGCGGGGAAAACTTTGAAATAATCATCGTTGACGGATCCGCCGACAGGTCTACCCTGTCCGCTGTTGAAGATGACAAGGTGGTGCTTCTGGCATCACCTCCGGGACGTGCAGTCCAAATGAACCGCGGAGCGCAGAAGGCCGGTGGGGATATCCTGCTCTTTCTGCATGCCGACACCACCCTGCCCCGTGGTGCAGGTAGCCTTGTCCGTAAAGCACTCAGCGCTCCTTGCGCCACTGCCGGAGCCTTCAAACTCAGCTTCGACACTTCTTCGCGCTCCATGAAATTTATAGCATTCCTTGCCGACCTGCGGTGCCGTATTGAACGAGTTCCTTACGGGGATCAAGCGGTCTTTATTTTTAAATCCACTTTCCATGAACTCGGCGCTTTCCCGGAAATACCAATCATGGAAGATGTCGAATTTTTCCAGCGCATCAAAAACAGACGCTTCGAAATTGTTATACTCAAAGAAGCAATAACCACATCCGCCCGTCGCTACCTTGCCACTGGACCGTTGCGCTGTGCATTGCGCAATACATTTTTACGTTTCCTGCACTTGTGTGGAATCAAACCGGCTACGCTGAAAAATATGTACCGTAGACAGGAAAAACGATCATGAAATGCGCTGTCATTATTTTTATAAAATTCCCGGAACCGGGCAGGGTTAAAACGAGAATCGGTAGAGATATAGGGAACGCAGCTGCGGCAGAACTTTACACAGCCTTTGTTGAAGACATGCTTGTCAATCTGGACAAAGCCGGACTTGAACCAATCATAACTTATGATCCATTCCAGCCTCCTGAAAAATACAAAAACTGGCTTGGTAATCGGACTTATATTCCTCAGCAGGGCAACGATCTCGGTGAACGGATGCATAATGCTTTGCTGGCTGGATTCAGGCTAGGCTATGACTCCTGCCTCCTGACTGGAAGTGACCTACCAGATCTCAAGCCCGAATCTATCCTTCAAGCCCTAAAAGCCATACAAAAAGCCCCCGTTTGCATCGGACCTGCAAATGACGGGGGCTATTACCTGATCGGTTTTCAAAATAATTATCTGACAGATTCAGTCTTCAAAAATATGGAATGGAGCACAGAAAAAGTTCTATCGGAAACAATTTCCCGACTGGAAAAATTAAACATCATGCCATCCATTCTTCCGGAACATCAGGACATGGATACTGTGCAAGATTTGAAAAGATTAAGCAAAAAGCCCAACGCACAAAACCTATGTCCCAAAAGCCTGGCGGTTCTAAAGACGATTTTCGAAACCAGCTCAGCACAAAACAATTAAGTTTTCTGGAGAGTCCAGAAAACCCTTTTGCAAATTTTTTAGGCCCCCCTGAGGCTTAATACTCAACAATATTCAATCGATTCTCATTACTGTCTTTACGGCGGGTAAAGCGCAGGCGGTCACAGCCGAGGTCATCTATTACTTCAATATCCCAGTTTCCGCCTGTCCCGAAACCGCTCAAAATTTCTTCTCGGATATTGAGCCTGATCTGGAATTCGACCACCGGATTGGAGGTTGTATCAAGATGGTTAACGATAATGGGCACCAGCCCGCAGGTCACAGCTTTCAGATCAACAAATTTACTGTCATCCATTTTATTTACCAACGCAAAATTTTTCAAAGATTGAATTCAATACTTCCTGCGGCGTAATCTCCCCGGTTATCTCCGAAAGAGCACTGCAGGCAGACTCAAGGCGCACACCAAGGAGATCATATGGAACTTGCATCTCAATATCTTCCATGAGCTCTTCAAGTTCCGCGTGAGCCTTTTTAAGGGTAGCTGCCTGCCGGGAGTTGGGCACCAGCTCATCAGGATCAGGTTCGCCTGCACCCTTAAGGATATGCTCGCGGATAAGCTCAGCCAAACGCTCAATACCTTGTCCCTTTTTGGCCGAAATTTCAACAACCTCGTAACCGGATTCGCGCATGATATCAGCAGGAGCAGGATCAGCCTGTTCAAGATCCGACTTGTTGATTACGGCCAGACATTTTCCGGCCATATCAGCAAATTGCGGATCAAGGTCGGCAAGTGCAAACGGTTTGGAACCATCTATAATCAGCAGAATCAAATCAGCCTGAGCAGCAAGATCACGCCCCATATCCAGACCGGCCAGCTCCACGGCATCGCTTGTTTCACGCAGCCCGGCTGTATCAACCACCCGAACCTGCAATCCGTCGAGGTTCAGGGTTTCTTCTATAAAATCACGGGTTGTTCCCGGAATGTCTGTAACAATAGCCCGATTACGCCCCAAAAGGGCATTGAGCAGACTGGATTTTCCGGCGTTAACCTCACCCGAAAGAACGGCCAGACCGCCCTCACGCCAGGCTTTGGTACGTTCTACCCCGGAAAGGATTTCGAAAATATTTTTTACTGCGTCCCCCACTTCGGACTGCATCCGCTCAAGGGGCAGACACTCCAACTCGTCTTCAGGAAAATCAACAGCGACACAAAGCTGCGCCCTCAGTTCCTCAAGACGTGCCCGCAAGCTACTGATACGTTCTCCGAGCACACCAGAAAGTTTGACCTTGGCCAGTTGAGCCGCCCCGCGTGATGGAGCGTGAATCATTTCCGCAACAGCTTCAGCCTGAGTAAGGTCCATCCTACCATTTAGAAAAGCACGCAGTGTAAACTCCCCGGCATTTGCCAGCCGTGCCCCCCTTGCAAGCACTTCACCAAGAACCGCGCCGAGTATCGCACGCCCACCATGGCAATTGATCTCTACGGTATCTTCCCCGGTATATGAATTAGGTCCGGGCATGAAAACCGCAAGAACGTCATCGATTTCCAATGAATCAGAATCATGAATGGTTCCATAATGCATGGTGTAGGGTTTGAATCCGGCAAAGGACTCTTTTGCCGGACTGAAGATATCACCGGCAATTGTCAGGGCTTTTTCACCACTGATTCTGATAATCCCGACTCCACCGTCTCCCGGAGGAGTGGCAATAGCGGCAATGGTTCCGCTGGAGGTGATGGACATATGTATTTCTCCCTGAAAGAAAGGATAAACCCCGCAGACTGCAGTCCACGGGGTTTTCAAAATCATTATTCACCGCTCGTGAACAATTAGTAACGGTTGTAACGCTCACTGTTGTAATTAGCGCTGTTATCTTCTTTGTTGCGGTCGTTACGGCGGTTATTATTATAGCGGGACTGACGGTTACCGAAGTTGTCATCAGGCCGATAACGGTTGCCGTAATTATCATCAAAAGGAGCCGGACGGTTGAATTCTTCACGATTTCCGAAGTTTTCATCCCGCTTCCGATTGTCGTAATTGTCGTTGCGGTCATTTCTGCGGCCACGATAATTATCAGTACGCTCGGTGCGCCCACGATAATTCTCGGTACGCTCGGTGCGCTCGGTGCGCCCGCGATAATTCTCGGTACGCTCAGTGCGCCCGCGATAATTCTCAGTACCCTCGGTGCGGGTATTACGACGACCACGGTAATTCTCGGTACGTTCGTTGCCGTCACGACGAGTTCTGCTACGGTCAGTACTGCGGGATTCGTAACGCTCATTACCGCTATTGTAATTTTCGTTACGTCTTCCGCCTCCTCCGCTACGGCTGCGGCGGGGCAGGATCAGGACCCTCTTCATAGGCCCTTCACCCTTGCTGCGGGTATTAACATGCTTATCTTCCTGCAGAGCCATGTGTACAACCCTGCGGTGATAAGAGCTAAGCGGTTTTGTGGACTGTACACGTCCGGTATGCATGGCTTTGTCGGCAAGATGCCAAGCCAGCTGACGGAGCTTTTCGTCCTGACGTTCGCGATAGTCACCGGTATCGATCTGCACACGTACAGAAGTCTGCAGTTTCTTGGAAACCATACGATTGCAAAGATACTGCAGGGAAGACAGAGTCTGTCCCTCACGACCAATGATCAGGCCGGAATTTTCTTCATCGTTGACCAGAACGTTAACGCGGTCTTCACCAACTTCGATTTCGAGTTTGGGTTTATCCTGAATGATCGGTTCAATCATCATTTCAAGAGCTTCACGAACTGCGGCTGCAATATCTTCAGGATCACCTTCCATTATGCTGCGCGGTTCACGGCGTTCTTCAAAATGCTCCTCGCGCTGCTCTTCTGCAAATTCTTCCTGCGGTTCTTCCGGGCTTTCAACAACTGCCGGAGCAGAAGCTTCTTCCCTTACAGCAACTTCGCTTTCAGGCTTGAGTGCAACTTCACCCTCTTCCTTCACAGCAATATCAGCCTCAGGCTTGACTGCGGGAACTTCAGGTTCGGTACGCGGAGCAGGAGCGCTCTCCCCTTTGGCTACCGGAACCTGCTCATCGCGGCGTCGGTCAGCTCTGGGCGCTCTCTGTTCACCTTGATCTCTTCCCTGCTGACGTCCTCTTCCCCTTCTGGAATCATCATTGGTTGCAGAGCGGGTATCCCCGCCTCTGGGACGTGCTTTGACCTTAGCGTTTTTCTTGCCCACCAGACCGAAAACTCCGGTGGAACCTCCGCTGATAATCTCAATCTCAAGTTTATCGCGATTCAGACTAAAATGATCACAGGCGTTATTTATCGCCTCGTCCAAATTCTTCCCCTGGAATTCTTTGAATTCGCTCATTCTATCTCCTGATTGTTCTTCACTCCATTAACTCCGATTAGCTTTTCCGCGCTAATTCTTCACGTTGCGCATCATCATCCACTGCTGTGCAATTGAAAGAACGTTGTTCACCATCCAGTATACAACCAACCCGGCAGGGAAGTTGAGGAACATAAAAGTGAAAACGAGGGGCAGAAACATCATGATCTTCTGCTGGGTCGGATCGCCTGCTGAAGGTGTCATCTTCTGCTGCAGGAACATGGTCGCACCCATCACGATAGGAGTGATGTAAAGCGGGTCTTTAGCCGAAAGGTCGGCCAGCCATACAATATCAGTAAAAGGCAGGTAATGGATAAAATCAGCATGCCTGAGAGCAACTGTTCCCATCAACGCCCTGTACAGTCCGAAGAAAACCGGAATCTGCAGCATCATGGGCAGGCAACCGCCGGCCGGGTTGACATTGTATGTCTTATAGAGCTGCATCATCTCTTTATTGAGAGCTTCCTTGTCATCGCCGTGCTTTTCGCGGAGTTTGGACATCATGGGCTGCAAACGTTTCATCTGCTCCATGGATTTGTAACTCTTGTGAGAAAGGGGCCAGAAAAGAATCTTGATAACAATAGTCAGCAGTATGATTGCAATACCGTAGTTGTGCGTGAACTGGTGAAACCATTCAAGAGCCACAACAAGAGGCTTGGCGATGATATCGAACCAACCGAAATCAATAGCCTTGTCCAGTTCACCGGGAACTTTAGCCATCAACTCTGCATCCATTGGCCCGAAGTAGTAGGAGCAAGTCAACTTGCGTTCAATATCCTTGTCAAAGGAAATATTCTGTTCTGCGGCAATGCGAAAGATATCATCCTGCAGTTTACCCTTCATGGTCACTGAATCAGCAGCAGGAACAAGAGCAAGGATGAAGTAGTTGGAATCAATGGCTGCCCATTCGATTTTTCCAGTTTCGCTTACACCGGTTTCAGCGAGTGTATCGCGGTCTTTTTCCTCAGCCAGACCTTCAGCATTGTACCAAGCTATTCTGGTAGGATTGTAACGGTCATCAGCAGCTGTCAGGCTTTTGGTTGCGGTAGTGAAGGCAATACGGCCCATTCCGCTGGGGTTGGATTTATTGATAACTCTCACGTCCTCGTCAATGAGGTAGTTATCGGCATGAAATGTGAGACGGCGCTCGATCCTGAATCCTTCCACATCACCACGAAAAATAAGTGAACCGAGCTTATCACCGTCGAGATTGAGGTCAGCACCCTCATAACCCCAGACGCCGCTGGCCCAAGTGGGAATACCATTGAGAATAAGTCCCATGGGAGCTTTATTCAGGGCATTGGTACCGACCATGTCCACATCCGGGGAGTCGGCAGCAATCGTTGCCTTGAACCTTTTAAGTTTGAAACTTTCAAGAAGCCCGCCCTGAGAGTTGATCACAGCGGAATAGAGAGGAGTTTCTACGGTGAGTTTTGTTCCCTTGGCAGAAACGATAGCGCTTATGGAAGCGGGATCAGGCAGTTGGTTTGATACAGGTCCGGTGACATTGGAATCAACGGCCTGTTTTGGTTGTGCGGTTTGTTCCTGCTTGGCAGGCGCGGGCTGCTGAGGCTGGGGAGGAAAAAGAAATTGCCAACCGAGAAGAACTGCAAACGAAAGGGCTACAGCCAAAATAACGCGTTTATTATCCATGTCTTTTTTTACTCACTAAAAATTTGTCCCTCAGATCAAACCGGGACTGCGCGGTGGATTTTTTTTATGGGCGGGAACGGGATCATATCCGCCCTTGCATAGCGGATTACAACGCATCAGACGCCACAAAGCATACATCCCCCCTCTGAGCACTCCATGAAGGGATATAGCCTCTATGGCGTATTGCGAGCAGGTAGGATGGAAGCGGCAACACCCCGGAAACAACGGGGATATAAACTTCTGATAAAAACGTATCGGGTAAAGAAACAGAGTCCGCATTCCCTGATTTCTCATTGCTTCTCACCAGCAGAGGGAAGATTATTAATCTTTCCTATCATGGGAAGAAGTTCTTTTTCGACCAGACTATAATCCACAGTCTTGCCGTTCAGCACACGCTTGGGCACAATAATGATATCCGCACGCACCTGAAAATTATCCTGATTGAGCCTGAAAAAACTTCGCAAAACCCTTTTGATCCGGTTCCTGACAACTGCAGGTCCCTTCTTTCTGCTCACGGTAAGGCCCAAACGAACCCCGCCGGGGCCGCTACCATGACACAGCACAAAGAGTATAAAACTCCTTGTGAAGAGCTTCTTTCCCTGCTCATAGCAGAGATCAAATTCAGGCTTCCTGAGGAGCTTGTGCTCCTTTGTCCAAATTAAACGGCTAATCTTTTACGACCCTTTGCACGACGTCTTGCGATAACAGCACGACCATTTTTGCTGCGGGAACGAACGAGAAAACCGTGGGTTCTTTTTCTTCTGCATTTACTGGGCTGGTAAGTTCTTTTCATGTCTATTTCTCCAAAAATGAATAACGTTATAAAGCCGGATACCAAATTCCAGCTACGAGGAACGGGAACATATATCCCCTACTTCAGGTATCGTCAAGAAATGTTTTCAATATAGTCATACAGCTAAGTGCT
Source organism: Maridesulfovibrio sp. (assembly GCF_963678865.1). Taxonomy (NCBI): domain Bacteria; kingdom Pseudomonadati; phylum Thermodesulfobacteriota; class Desulfovibrionia; order Desulfovibrionales; family Desulfovibrionaceae; genus Maridesulfovibrio; species Maridesulfovibrio sp. The sequence continues at coordinate 1,449,376 of NZ_OY787459.1, forward strand.
TTTAATCTCACTCTGAATAATCTATGCTGCTGAAAAACGAAAACAAGTCCGCATACCCCGATGCGGCCCTGCTGTCAAAGTGAATTCATACATAATGCTGACGTGGAGTCTTCTTAACTTGTTTAAACAGATTTATCACGGGCACATTTTTTTTTCACCGCTTTTTTTATTTTTTTAAGCGGAAACTTTTTAACAGCCCTGGGTATTCGGGCTGAATAACCTCAAGGAGAGACCTATGAAACCGGTACAGACCTTCTGGGACATCAAACTCGGTGAAATCAAAGAAGTCTTCGAAGACAACGGATACGAAACATATATAGCGAAAAACCAGAACGCTGCAGCAGCACTGGTTCTGGATAAAATCATCCCCAAACTGAAGCCGAAATCCATCAGCTTCGGCGGTTCCATGACTGTGGTTGAATCCGGACTCTTTGATAAGATAAAACAACTTCAGAAAGTCAAAGTCATTGATACATACGACGTTCAGCCTCCCATGGCTGAAAGAATCGAACGCCGCCGCCAGTCCCTGCTCAGCGACCTTTTTATCACCAGCGCCAACGCTTTTACCGAAGAAGGGGAACTGGTTAACCTCGACGGCACAGGCAACCGTGTGGCTGCTATGGCTTTCGGTCCCCGCAATGTGGTAGTCATCGTCGGCCGCAACAAACTTTGCGCTGACCTTGATGCTGCTGTCAGCCGGGTTAAAGAATACGCTGCACCGGTCAATGCCATGCGCCTCAAACGCAAAACCCCATGCGCTGTTACCGGTAAATGTCAGGACTGTAATTCCAAGGACCGGATATGCAACGTGTGGGCTATCACAGAAAAATCTTCGCCCAAGGGACGCATTCACGTAGTATTTGTCAATGAAGATTTAGGTTTCTAATTTTATACGTTAGAAGATCAGAGAGGGAGCCTCTATTACTCAAAAAGGGCTTCCCTCTCTGGAATATTTTTACTTACAACAGTTGCCCCGGAGCAAATTCACAGCACTGTCTTTACGGCATTTTCGAGAACCTACCCTTGAGCAAAAAACTTCATACAGACCACACCCGCAGTTACCGCAACAATGTCGCCCTGCCTGACACCGAGACCTCATTTCAGGTCGTTGTCGAACAGACTGATTTATTTATTGTCGCTGAAAAAAATTTAAGCGAACAGGCTCTGGCTGCAGTCCATGAAATACGCGGTATTCTACAGGCTCATTTTGTACTCAATCCCGACTTTGCCACCAGCCTTGTTCCTGTTGCCGTGCCGGAGGATGTACACCCGGTAATTAAAGCCATGGCTGACGGCGCGCTGGTCTGCGGAGTCGGCCCCATGGCAGCTGTTGCCGGGGCAGTGGCCCAGTACGTGACGGAAAAACTGCTGCCATTTTCTTCTAATGTTATCGTTGAAAACGGCGGTGACATTTATATGCATTCCACGAATCCAAGAAAGATTGCCCTGCTTTCCGAACCTGATTCAGGGGCAAAAATAGGTCTTGCAGTTGCAGCGGACGCCTTTCCGCTTTCCATCTGTTCATCATCAGGGACCATCGGACATTCCCTCAGTCTCGGTAGTGGGGATCTGGTCACTGTCCGCGCCAAGGATGCGCGTTTTGCCGATGCTGCGGCTACAGCCCTTGCCAATCTGCTCAAATCCCCTGCGGATGTTCCGCTGGTCATAGAAAAAGCCCGCGCTCTCTCGGAACACGGGCTTGACGGTGTTTTCGTTCAATACGACTCTAAAATAGGAGCCTGGGAGATCTTGAATTAATAGCTCTCTAGAAATTACATCCAGCTATGATTAAAAGCTGCAAAGCACACTACAAATTTTGGAATTTATTACATTAGCCATTAGGACTGATGCGCATCAGGTTTATTGCGATACAGCGCGTTCAATTGCCATAAACGGCGGACCGTTGTTGTCTTCCCGACTTTTATAAAGGGCCATGCGGTATCCGAAGGAGATGTACAGCGGCCCGGAATCAAACTGATCGGGCTTGAGTTCAAAATCAAAGGGTATGCCTTTTCCTTCCTCCAGCTTTTCAGGCGAAAAGACTTGCAACCCCTGAGCCAGAACATCGCCGTTCATGTCGCTCAGATAGCCTTGAATCCAAAGCTCCCCGATCCATCCGGCCCACATGGGGACGCTGTTCTTTTTGACAAAAGCTTCACCGCGCAAACCGAAACTATCTTTGCGTGGCACTATCTCATAATCAAATTTCATAAATTCCATCTGCATTGTGCGCGGCGTCTCAAGCTTCCATGACTGCCGCTCCAGATGAGATACACCCAGATGCAGGCACCCAGATGCAGCAAACAGCATAAGCAATAAACAGACGTAATTAAATGACTTCATAACATTCATTAAATTCCCCAAAACCACCAGACTAGAGTTTGGATTCCACGGATGCAATCTTGCCGTGCAGCCGGTCAACCGCACCTTTGCGGCAGTCGGCTTTCATCAACATATAAATGCGCTCGCAATCAGTTTCAAGTGCCTGATAACATTTTGTGACCACAGCCATAACTTCATCCCACTCACCTTCAATGCAGGTTCCCATGGGACCAAGCTGACAGGGCAGACCGCATTCACGTATAATTTTTACAACTCTTGCCACATAAGGACTGACGCTCTCGCCTTTGTCTGTTGGAAAAATTGTCAATTCAACAAGAACACTCATTTTGTAATTCTCCATACGCGTTGGCACGGTCTGTCAACGCATTAATAAATTAGACCCTGAAATGATACGCCTCAACGTAGGGCATATCGTACGAGACACCAACTTATATTGCGTAATAGAAAGAAATGAAAACAGGCGTCCAGCAAGGTGTCAGACCTCCTGAATTTATCCCATTCTTCTTTGCAGCAGGATAAAATCTGCCACAGTCAGCATGGCCATGGCTTTAAGCACTGGAACTATTCGCGGTATGGCACAGATATCATGCCTGCCCCCGATCTGTATTTCAGCAGCTTTGCCGTCACGGTCAACTGTCTGCTGCGGTTTACTGATGGACGGAATCGGCTTCACATATGCACGGACCACAATATCCTGTCCGCTGGAAATTCCGCCGAGTATGCCTCCTGCATTATTGCTGCTGAAACCGTTCTCGTCCATAAAATCATTGTTCTCGCTGCCAAGTGAGTCCGCTGCCTTGCATCCGGAACCGATTTCAACACCCTTTACCGCCCCAACGGACATGAGCGCATAAGCCAGACGGGCGTCAATCTTATCAAAAACTGGTTCCCCGAGTCCGGCAGGAACCCCTTTTATGCATACTTCTACCACCCCACCAAGAGTGTCACCCTGTGAACGGACTTCCATAATTCGCTCTTCCCAGCGGGGAATCACATCTGGATCAGCGGAAAAAAAAGGCATTTCGTGAGCCTTTTCCGGGTGCTTCACTTCCCCATCAATCCCGCCGATACGCACTGTATAGGCCTGACAGGTTATGGACTGCTGGCGTAAAAACTCCTGAGCCACAGCCCCGCCGGTAACACGGGAAACCGTCTCGCGCCCGGATGAACGCCCGCCGCCACGATAGTCGCGAAAGCCGTACTTGGCATCAAAAGTCAGGTCTGCGTGGCCGGGCCGGTACACATTCATAATTTTGGAATAGTCACGGGAACGCTGGTCGGTGTTCTCAATATGAAACCCGATGGAAGTCCCGGTGGTGCGGCCTTCAAAAACACCGGAAAGAATCCTGACCCGGTCAGCCTCTTTACGCGCAGTGGAAGCAATGCCCTGTCCCGGTTTGCGGCGGTCCAGTTCCAGTTGAATGATTTCTTCACTAAGTTCTATCCCGGCCGGACAGCCGTCGACTACCCCGCCCAATCCGGGCCCGTGGGATTCCCCATAGGTAGTGACCTTGAAAATCTGACCGAATGTATTGCCGCTCATATTAATTCTCCCCTTTACTGATAGCTTGGTAACCCTCTAAAATCAGGTTAACCACTTCGTCAATTGTCCCGGCACCGTTAGCCACAAGAGTGGCGCAACCGGAATAAAGACCTTCCCGCGCCTCAAGCACTTCGCTGATTTCTTCAACGATAGACTTTCCGGTAAGTGACGGGCGCTGATCGTGGTTTGGATCATTTTGTAAACGATTGGCGAGGGTCTGCACATCAGCTTTGATATACACTGTAAAATTTTTACTCAGCCGAGTCCTGTTCTCTTCCCGAACAACGATTCCGCCGCCGCAAGAGATGACCGCACCCTTCTTTTTTGTAAGTTCGTGAAGCACCTCTACCTCTAAATCACGGAAACCATCCCAGCCGTTCTGCTCAACGTAATCGGCTATTTCACAACCGGCCTTTTCCACCAGAACTTCATCACTGTCATAAAACTCGTAACGCAACTTATCGGCAAGTTGTTTCCCCGCCGTAGTCTTACCACATGCACGGGGACCAATCAGATAAATATTGGGTACCATAACTCTCCCGGTTAATAATCAGCTGTAAAAAATGTTTTATTTGTCAGGCACATTTAGTACAACCAGCAGTGTACATTGAATAATAAAATTTCCGGCTGGGGGATACACGTTTTCGGATAGAATATACTACCGGACACGACCCGGTCTATACCGGAAAATTTTCATGAAAAGATAATCACAGGCAGGACTGTGAAGAAACGATCTGATAAGCAGTCAGCGGATTGGGTTAATTAACCGGAAAAATAGCAGGCTTGTCAAGCCTTGGAGCTACCATGGCCAGATACTCACAAAAAACGCATACTCTTATTCTTGCAATACTACTTCTCTTTTTCGGAACAGTCACAAACTCCTCTGCAGAGACAGAAACCGAGACCCTGCTTAACATGGTCGAAACCCTCAATGCCGACATTCAGCGTCAAGGACAGGTGGTCACCGAGCTTAAGACCAATATTCCGACTCTGACCCGGAAATATGAAGCACATCTGCATAAAGCCGAAGTCCGACTGGACCAACTGAAAATGCTGCGCGGAATGGCCAAACAGACCCCATGGTCCTATCGTACGGTTCTCATGCAACTTAATGATGTAGGCTCATATGTACGGCTGGCAAAATCAGATCTGCTCATCGAAAAAAACAGGCTGAAAAAAATCAAAATCGGATTCGATGTAATCAACGAAATCCATTTCAAAACTAAAATTACTGACAAGCAACTTAAGCAAAAACTTACCGAAACCAAAATTAAATATTTAGAAGTCCGCAATGACGCAGCAGAACTGAAAAAAATACTTGATGCAGAACTCGAAAAATCGGACCAGCTGGTGGAGTATATCAAGCAGGCGACCAAGGTTACCGAAAAATTTTACGCAACAACTCTTAAAAATTTTTATTTTGAACCTAACCTCGTTCTGTTCTTTCCTCAGGCCTGGAAGGATACGGCATACTCATTTGAAGAATGGCAGGAAAGTTATACCAAATTTTACCACCCGCTCATTGTCTGGGTTGAATGGAGCAACTTTCTGCTTATAATGTGCTCCATTACCGTTCTATTATGGTGGATCCTGCGTACCATGGCAAAAAGAATGCTCTGCAGACCCATGTTCAACAGCCACCGGATTTCGTATTACAACAAAGGTCTTTTTCTAATTTCTCTAGGCACGGCAATACTCCTTGCCCGGCAACTTACAATGTTCACCGCCAACCAGATCACCGGCCTGATCTGGACCGAGGCCATAACGCTAGGCGCAATCATCTGCACCCGCAATTTTCTCTGGGCACGCGAAAAAGTCCGTCCTGCCCCGCTCATATACACCCCTATGTTCATACTCTGGAGCCTGATGGCAGCAGGCGATATAATGCATATGCTGACCTTGCCTGCGGAATGTATCTGCGTAGTCTGGTTTGTGCTCAGCCTCGCCGGATTGTGCGCCCTGCATTTAAACCGCAAAAGATATGTACTTCCGATCACACAGGCCACATCAAAGGCCAATAAAATCATACTCGGCTGCGGGGCGCTGGTTACTTTACTCGGCTTCGGCACACAGGCCATGATCCTGACCCAGATATGGTTCCTTTTTCTGGTGACCATGAAAATTTGTACGGCACTGAAAACAATTATGATCACCGACCTGCCGCAGCCGGAAAACCTGCCGCCGGAAGACAGCCCGGAGCTGCATCAAACAGTCGAACAGGCATACAGGCAGGCTCAACACCACAACCAGATGGTTCAATTGTTCTACCCGCTTTCCATTTCAGTCATAGGATTCATATTCATAGGCTGGGCCACAGCTTATATGGGTGGTATTCCCTTTGCCCGTTTCATATTCCGCCACATGGATGTGAATATTGCCGGAGCGGATATATCGATAAAAAACATCTTCTACATAATGATCCTGTTTTTTGCGGCACGGCTGGCGCTTTTCTGGCTTAAATCGTTTGTCAACAACACCTCAATCAACGGACGGCGCATTGAGTCGGCACTGGCCCATACTCTGTCCACCATAGGGTCCTATATAGTCTGGGTAGCCTTTCTGCTGGCATCGTTCTTTCTGCTGGGTATCCCCATGTCGGCACTCACATGGATCGCCAGCGGGCTGTCTATTGGTATTGGTTTCGGCATGAAGGATATTGTCAGCAACTTTGTCAGTGGACTGATAATCCTTTTCGGGGGCTCCATCAAAAAAGGTGACACCCTGCAGCATAAAAAAATCATCGGCACGGTAGTCGATGTTTCAATCCGCAACACCACCATCAAAGCGCTGGACAACAGTATGATCATCATCCCCAACTCCAGCTTCCTGAAAGGTGAAATCGTCAACCTGAACTATCAGGACACCCGCATCAGAGTGACTATACCGGTTACTCTTGTTCCCGGTTCCAAGGTCAAAAAAGCCAAAAAGACCATGCTCAAAGTGGTCAATAAACATCCTAATGTACTCAAAGATCCAGCCCCGAGCATCTTATTCAAACGGTTTGGCCAACTGGGCCTTGATTTTGAGATACTGTTCTGGGTCAGCCACTTTGAAGACAAATATCCCACGGAGTCTGACATTGTGGATGAACTGGACCAGAAATTTCAAAGCAAAAAAATCAAAGTTGCCTTTCGCAGTGTAAAGACCAAATACAAACCCAAGGGAGACGAGGCAGCCCAGATTGCAGCTCAGCGGGAAGAACTCAAAGAAAAAAGAAAACTTATCAGCAAGTGCTTCAGGTCTGCGGCCCTGCGTAAGCATCGCTTCCTGAATAAAATAGAAATGGATCGCCCCGAATAAAAAAGCGGGAGGCAACATTAAGCTGCCTCCCGCTTTCTTCTTTTATGATTTGGCCGGATATCCGGACCGGAACCACTACACCGGCTATTTATAACTTACTATATTCAGCTCTTCGTCTTCAGGATCATCCTGAACAGGATCACTTTGAACTTCTTCGCCTTCATCAGAATCAGCTACGGAAGTATCATCTTCATCAACCTCTTCCAGAGGGGGATAATTACAATATTCCTTCATGCTGAATCCAAGAGCGATCCCGGCTACAGCCATACAGCCTACTGCGTAAAGAAAATAATTCATGAATTCTATGTTCAGGCAGCACACAGCGGCAGCGATTGCATGCAGCCCCAAAGTCAGAAATCTAGGCAGATAAAAACGGCGAGCCCTCCGCATGGCGATTATGCCCAGCAGATCAACAAGCGCATAAGACCCGAACCAGAAACAAAGACCGGCGGAAATAAGGGATTCCAATTCTTCTTTTCCTGCCCAGCCATTGGCAAGCATCAATGCTATGACAGCACCGATGAAAACGGCTGCGCCTCCGGCGGCATATTTGGAATAGCTCTCCGCCACAGCCCCGCGCACCCGGTGCCCGAAAAGCTGGAATAATCCAAAAACAGCCGCAAAGGTTGCAAGGATAATTGTTCCGCCCATAAGCAGAAGCCCTTTGCCATCAAGTACGTGTGCAGCAACCTTGAGATGCGGAACTGTCGATCCGAGCAATTCTTCCGGTGTTTCAACCAGCAGTGCGGCCCAGTTGAAAAGGACAAAAGCCACGAGAACCATAAAGATTGCAGGATAAGCCCGTGCCCCCTTATTCTCAAATACCAGCGGCAGGTCAAAACCGATAAAAGCCAGAACGGCCAGAAAAATCAACTGCACCCAACCCATAGGTCCAGCATCCCCAAGGGCAGCCGGCATAAGCGGCTTGAACATTAACGGGAGCTCGGTGGGATAGCCCATGCCGCCTGTTACAGGCTGATTGACCATAATCGCCACATAGACGAGGGAAATAAAAGCCAGAGTCAGGCTGCCCCCGAAAAGGTCTCCGGCATATTTATCAGAAAGAAAACAAGCCCAGACCGCAAAAGACAGGATAAAAAACGAAGCGGCCAAGTTTGGAAATGAATTTATAAAAATTTCATTGACCGCATTCCCCGCAATACCCAGCCATGATACAGCCAAAACAATCAGGGTAAAGAAACGGGCTGCATCAAGAAATCCGAAAGCAACACGGTCAACAGGTGTAGCACGCAACTCTCCGGACGACAGTTTATCCATGCTGCGTGCGGTGCAGACAGACACAAGAGCGCCCAGAACCAGCAGGCCGATAAAAGCCGCTCCGCCCAACCCGGCCCCGTGCCCGACAACCTCAAGTCCTCTTGGAGACAGCATTACTGCAAGTGAAGTGAATATTCCGCTCATTTCATTTTTCCCTCCGGGGTATATGGAAAGCGCTCAGGCTATAATGCCAATAAATAAGTATTGTTTCAAAAAACAAACTTCCTGTCTGCTGAAAAAAGCAGACAGGAAGTAATTCAATTAAAATAAGGAACCTGGAGTATGGCCTGATTATCTTGAAAAGTCTAGAACGCGCCCAGACACTCATCCATACTGTCGTAAATGGGCAGGAAAGAAACAAAGCCGGATAAATCGAATACTTCCCTGATGTAATCCTTAAGGGAACAGAGCAGGAGCTTGCCATCTCCACCTTTAAGCTCACGCGCCGCTTTCAGAAGGACGCGCAGTCCTGCACTGGAAATGTACTCCAGATTCTCGAAATCCAGAATAATCTTGCTTTCCCCGCCCTGAATGGAATTAAGCAGCTTTTCTTCAAAATCATTGGATGTATTGGAATCAAGGCGACCTTTTAATTGGAAAGTAATAACACCGTCATTTTTGATTTCACCGACTTCAAGACCCATCTTTTCCTCCATTTTCCCGCTAAAAAAGCGGCATTGCACTACACATCATTAATATAAAAATCCGGCCAGCGAACTGGTTTTCTGTTTTATTATTGAACATTTTTGGTCAGCTTCAATTTATTTCTACCGCCTTCCCATGCATATTCAATACTGTCCATAATCTTTCGCATAAAATGGATTCCGAGTCCCCCGATTCTGCGTTCATCACAGTTGCAATGCGTGTCAGGTTCAGGAGCTTCAAGGGGATTGAATTTATGTCCGTCATCCTCAATCCACAGAGTCAGAATACCGTCTTCAAGCTTCAACTCGATTTCAAAACTATGCTTGTCGGACTGACAACCGTAGCTGACAAGATTTGTGAACAACTCATCCAAAACGAGATTCAGCTCAAACACCGTCTTATCAGATATGCCGTTATTACTGCCGAAATCCTCAATCATTTCTGCAAGAACACGAAGTTCAGCTATATCCGATTTTAACGAAAATGCAGCAGTGACGCTGCTTTCTGCCTGCGTCTCCATATTGTTTTCCAAAGACCTATCCTCAATTTCACATTATGGACAGAAAATACAATTAACCACTTCCAAGTTAGAAAACCCTTGTCGCTGCGTCAACAAAAAGGTAATAAATTTTTGTTAGATATACAGCCAACAGGAGTATTTAATGATCACCAAGCGTCCATTAACCTACTGGGTGAAAAACAGTAATATGAAATTACAGCTCATACTGCTGGTTGTCATCTTTTTCACAGTAGCAGTCAGGCTTATTCCATTGGAAATGCAGAAAAAAATCATCAACCAGGCCATTAGTATGCGTAAGGTGGATCTGCTTTTCATGTACTGCGGATTCTACATTACATCAGTAGTGACCGCCAGCCTGCTGAAATACCTGATAACCGTCCTGCAGACGTACATAGGTCAGGAAGCTCTGGCGCAAATGCGTAAAGAACTATACGCCCATATACTCACCTTGCCGCTTGGGTATTTCAGGAAGGCCAACCCGGGAATGGTTGTTTCTTCACTGGTGACAGAACTTGCTCCAGCAGGTGAATACGTTGGCCAGTCCGTGGCTGTACCGGTGACCAACCTGCTTACACTTATCGCCTTTGCCGGGTACATGTTCTTCCTTAACCCGACCATGGCAGCCATATCCATCGCCTTATACCCCTTTGTAATTTATCTGGTTCCCAAACTCCAAAAAAAATCCAACAAAGCCAACAAGAAAAGGGTTGATACAACCAGATATCTTTCCAGCCACATCAATGAAACAATTTCCGGTATCCACGAGATACACGGCAACGGCTCCTACCGGATTGAAAATCGTAAATACGGTGCTTACGTTGATAAATTGTTTAAAATCAGGATAACATGGATCCTTTACAAACAGGGCATCAAAGTCCTGAATAGCTTTTTCCAGAATCTTGGACCATTCCTGCTCTTCATCGTCGGTGGTTACCTAGCAATTCAGGGACGATTCGACCTTGGTGCGTTGGTGGCGTTTCTTTCCGCCTACGAAAAAATATATGATCCGTGGAAAGAACTTATGGACTTCTATCAGGTCCATAACGATGCCGGAGTACGCTACAAAAGGGTCATGGAATACTTCGATGCCAAGCCGGAATTTACGCTTGAACCGGAAGGACGCGCTCCCGTTGTAATGAAAGGGGACATCGAAGTTCAGAACCTCGGGTTCACTGTTTCCGGTAACATAAGGTTGCTTAAACAGATCAACCTTAAGCTCAAGCCGGGAGAACAGTTGGCTCTTGTGGGATTTTCCGGCAGCGGTAAAAGTACATTGGCCCAGTGTATTTCCCAACTATACAAATACACGGGCGGATCTGTAAAAATCGACGGTTACGAAGTCGGTGATTTGACCAAGGCTGACATGGTCCACAATATGGGCATAGTAGCCCAATCCCCGTTCATCTTTTCCGGTACAATCAAAGATAATCTGCTCTACTCCTGTGCAGCTGTCCTTGAAGGTGATCCTGAAGCCAAGCAAAAAATGCCAACCCGTGACAATATGATTGAAGCCGTGCAACAGGCAGGAATATTTGTTGATGTTTTGCGGTTCGGTCTAAACACCTTACTTGACCCTGAGAAGAAGACCGAACTTTCCGAACGACTGGTCAGGGTACGGAAAAACTTCCACGCCGATTTCGGGGACAAGCTTGCTGAGCATGTTGAATTCTACCGCGACGGCCAATATCTGGAGTATTCAAGTGTAGCCGGAAACATCACTTTCGGCCATGCTAATGATGAAAGTTTTGCCGGGCGCAACCTGGTCAGCAACGATTATTTTCTGACCTTTCTCAAAGAAGCGCAGTTAGAAACCCCGCTACTGAGCCTCGGCAGGGAACTGGCTAAGCAGACTGTTGATATTCTGGGTAACCTTCCACCGGATGAAATATTCTTTGAACAAAGTCCCATACCTACCGATGAATTCGAAGGCTATAAGCAGCTTGTTGCCCGTATTAACGAAACTCCGCTTCAAGAACTTGAGGATAAAGACCGTGAAATGCTCCTGCACCTTTCACTCGGATTTGTCCCCGGAAAACATAAAATTGTTGCTCTTCCGTCTGTTTTGCAGAGCCTCATCCTTGACGGGCGTAGGATGTTCAACGGCAAGGTTAGCGAGGAAAGGCCTGAGACTTTCAGCTTCTACCAAATGACTGAATTCATCCCCTCGCAAACGATTCTGGACAACATCCTTTTCGGTAAACCGAAGACAGACCATCCGAAAGTGCAGGATACCATCAACCAGTCCATGATCCAGCTGCTCATTGAAGAAGACCTTCTGGAGACTGTTGTTGAACTTGGAATGGAATTTCAGGTTGGCACCAAGGGCGATAGGCTTTCCGGTGGACAGTGCCAGAAACTGGCCATAGCTCGGACCTTCCTCAAGAATCCGCCAATCATGATTATGGATGAAGCAACTTCGGCTTTGGACAACAGGTCACAGAACCGTATTCAAGGTTTGCTGGAGACCAAGTGGAAAGGCAAGGCCACACTTATCTCTGTCATCCATAGGCTGGATACAATCAAAAATTACGATAAAGTAGCAGTCATGAAGGCTGGTAAGTTAATGGAAATAGGTCCCTATGATGAGTTGATGGAACAGAAGGGGCTTCTTTATGAACTCGTACACGGAGCGCATTAGTCATGGCAGCAGAAACAAGTGAATATCAGGAACATTTGGAGATAATGAGGGAGATTCCTTATTTTTCAGGGCTGGACCTTGAAGCGCAGAAACTCATTGCCTATCTCTGCGTGCGTGAAAAATTTTCAGAGGGAGATGAAGTTTTCGCCACTGGAGATTTTGACCAGTCCGCCTACTACCTGATCAGCGGCACCATGGAAGCCTATCTGGATCAAGGAAAGACCAATATCCAATCTTTTAAGGAAGGGGATTTCGTGGGCGCTTTGTCACTCATCGGAAATTCTAAACGGTTGTTTACACTCAAGGCAACTTCCGATTGTGTCTGCATTCGTCTTACCAGTGAAAAATTCAAGAAAGCGCAGGAACAATATCCTGTAATCAGCAAAAAATTCTTGAAAGCAACAGTTGACATGATCAGCCACTGGGAAGAAAGATTTATTACCAACTACAACCCTGGGTGTTCCGGATGTACTTCCGGAATCGGTCTGACCCTTATTTAGATCAAGCTTTATAGGCTGACAGGAATGATGTTATGAACAAAATACTTTTGATGACTATGACTGCCCTGCTGCTGGTTGTCTCCAGTGCTGCGGCTGCCCAGAATGCACCTGAATCCGTTGCTGGAATTACGATTGGTAACAATGTTTCTACTGTTCGCTCTCTTCTTGAGATGAAATCAAAGACTTCCCCCTGGCAAGAAGAATACATCACAAGAATCGGCTTGAAGGATATTGAAGGATACAAGGGCGGATACGTTGTTGTGGGTAATTGCAAACGTAAAGACATTCTCCTGCGTATGAAACTCAAGTATCAGGATGAAAGCATGGAATTTTTCAATAAGCTGTACAGCAAAATTGAAAAAAGGTTCGGTAAGCCCGATGACTGGCGCGGCAACCCCTTCGGCACCCTCAAGGTCTGGAAATGGTCTCTTGGCGATGCAGACGGCAATGTAAGCCTTATTTTGCAACATTTCAGTGGAGATGACGACTCCATCACCAAAGGAAATTGCATACGGCTCTCCCGTCCTTCATGGATTGAAGAGGAAATGGAATGCTGGGAAAAAATGCATCCTCCTGTTACCGGAAAACCCATTCCGGCCAAAATGGAAGGCATAAACTGGTTCTTACCATACTAAGCACAGCTGTTACTTTGTTTTAATGATCAAAGCCTCCCTGCGTAGCGTAGGGAGGCTTTCTAATTTGTAACATTTTCGGCTGTTCTGTACCTGTAAGAATACATATTCAGATTTAAAAACTACACCAACTAGCAGACAGTATCAGTGAAAAGCATTTAAACATTATCCGTAAACTTCTGGTTGATTTCACTAAAGCTGAAATTCATAAAACCATTCACTTTATGATCTTCTGTCCCTTATTTCTCCAGTTTAAACACAGCACAGGTATTCTCAAGAGCTAATACATAGAAAGGCATTATGCTTTAAGAACTACAGCCTAAATCATTTTTATACCAACAGAAAAGGCCCTGCTCTCACGAACAGGGCCTTTTGACTTAACATGTGTAATCAGCTGAGAGCTACTTCTTGTTCAGCTTGAGTTCCTGAGGGAACACAGGCAGGTAGCGGTAGCAGAGGCTGAGTACCAGAGCACCGTAAGCGCAGATCATCAGGGTGGTGGCCCATTCTGCCCAGTTTGGTGCATAGGTTTCCCAGTGATCAAAAGGCATAACCGGGATTGCGATAGTCTGGACAGTGAAGACGTAACGGTTGATGGTCACACCAATGCAGTCCAGAATTGCTGCTGAGTACAGCAGGCTGGGGTTGTTCCTGATGGAAGGAGTGATCAGCATGATTGCGGGAACGATGCCGCAAAGCACGATCTCAGTCCAGAGCAGCCACTGACCGTAAATGTTACCGTGGAACATCTGTTCGAAGGTAAGACCGACGGAAGGCAGGTAACCGACTGCCCATGCCCAGGTATCAATGATCTTGAAGAACATGTATACGCAAAGCATGGTACCAGCGATTTTACCCATCAGAGCTTTAACTTTGTAGTCCACCAGCTTCTTACCGGTCATCTTCTCGATGAGGGTGCAAACCAGCACTGTGAAAACAGGACCGGACCCCACAGCGGAGAGAACGAAGAGGAAGAAAGTCCAGGGCCAGATGAAGAAACCTTCACGGAAGGCGTAAGGACGGCCGAACATAACACCGTACATACCACCGAGAGAACCCTGGTGGAAAGTAGACAGGAAGGTTCCGATACCTGCGAACAATGCCATATTCACGTGCAGGTGATGGGCAAAGTGGTGCAGGAAAGGAATCTTGTTCAGCTGCTTCTGCTCCAAAACCAGCGGAATGAATTCTATGATCAGAACTGTGCAGTAACAGGTAATACAGAAGATAACTTCTGTGAGCATGGAGTGCACGTTAGGGTGCCAGTAACCGAACCATGCGCGGATAGGCTGCCCGATGTCCATGGTCAGAATGAGCATGGCGCCGGAGTAGCACAGAAATCCGAGAATTACTGCGAGGTTAATAATATTCTTAAGTTGATCAATCTTGAGGATGTACTTGAGGAAACCGGTGAAGAATGCACCGGCACCAAGAGCGATAACCGCAAGGTCGAAAGTAATCCAGAGGCCGAACCCGAAGTAGTTGTCAAGGCCGGTTACGCCGATACCGTAATAGAAAATCTGTACGGCAGCGTAGACGCCCCAGAGCAGGATTGCGGTAGGAAACACCATCCAAAGCAGAAACTTGGGCAGTCCGCAACGTTTTACGCCTTCGGGGAAGAGATTGCTATCCATGGTAAACCTCCCTCCTAGTGCTTGTCTTCAGCTACGTGGTTATCACTCTGCTCACGAACCCAGTCACGACGGCTGATATAGTAAACCTGAGGTTCCATTCCGATAGACTCCAGAATGCGGAAAGCATTGGGACTCTTGATCAGTTCATGAACTTTGTGCTCAGGATTCTTGGAATCACCGAAGGAAATTGCGCCGGTGGGGCAGGCTTCCAGACATGCAGGCTGGTACCAGCCGTCAGGCAGCTTGTTAGGGTCCATACCTTCATTACGGGCACGCTGACGTGCATTGAGCAATCTGGAATGGCAGAAGTTACATTTCTCAACAACACCACGCGGACGGGAAGAAGTTGAGGGGGACAGAGCTTTGTCCATGCCTCCGGGCCATACCGGATCAAGCCAGCCGAAGTAGCGAGCGTGGTAAGGACATGCTGCCATGCAGTACCTGCAACCGATGCAACGGGGGTAAATCTGGCTGACGATTCCGCCTTCTTCGTCCTTGGTAGTAGCAACTACGGGACAGACGGGAACGCAGGCAGGGTGTCCGCACTGCATACAGGGTCTGGGCAGGTAGGCGACTTCCCTGTTGGGAAATTCCTTACCGTTATTGAGTTCGTACACAAGCATCCAGGTAAGGGTCTTAAGCTTGTTAGACCCTTCTTCCATGGGAGCTATGTTATTTTCAGCCTGGCAGGACACCATACAAGCACCGCAACCGGTACACTTGTCGACATCGACTACCATGGTCCATTTAGTATCAAATTCTATGTGTTGCATAACGTGAATCCCCTGACTTTAATTTAGGCGATGCTCACGAAAGAACTGGTCCACACGGATAAACCGGTGCCGGACTCAGTGCCAACAGTGAGAAGTTTGGAGATGTTTTCGCCCTTACCGCTGGAGTATGCATCCCATGCGGTGTGACCGAATCCAAGAGGTGCGGCGATAACATCATTCATTACGCCTTCATTAATGTGGATTCTTACAGCGCACTCTCCGCCCGCTCCGCCAAGCTTGACCTTGGAACCTTCAGACACGCCCAATTTCTTTGCGGTCTTGGAGTTGACCTGAACCACAAGGTCTTTGCCCAGCAGCTCGAACTTGCTGATAGCAACCACGTTCAATGGCGGGATGGCCACAGTGGGAGTACCGAAGATGAGCTTGGAATAAGGAGCGAGAGCAATTTCTCCGCCCTTGGGCATAGTGACCGCCTTGGAAAGAACAGAGGCTGCAAACTTGATGGAATCTGATTCAATTGAATCGGAAACATAAGCAGCACCTTCAACAAGGGAATCCCAGTCAGCGCCTGCTTTTTCGGCCTTGGCCTGATAAACTGCGTCTGCTGATTCATATCCAAGGTCGATACCCAGTCCGGAAGCCACGCCGAGAATAACATCTACAGTGGGCTTGCTGTTGTAGAGAGGCTCTGCAACAGGAGCACTGGCTGCGAGCATTGCAGCACCGACGCCATAAGGAGTCTGTGCATCTTCAAAACGCTCATAGCTGGTGGGGTTGGGCATAATCAGGTCAGCTTTGGAAGCTGTCTCATCCATATAAGTACTGAAGCTTACAAGGAAGCCCGCTTTTTCAAAAGCAGGAGCCAGAGCTGTGTTCTGAGGCAGGGCGTAAACCGGGTTGGCTTCATAAGCCATCATGACTTCGGGAGCTGCGACTTTATCTGCAGCGATACCTGCAAGATAAGCAACAAAATCCTTGACAGCCAGTTCGGAACGTCCTTCTGCCGCATCAATAGCTTTGGGCAGTTCAGGGAGAATCTTCATACCACCGTCTTTATTGACGCTTCCGGCCAGCATATTAACTGCGGCAGCGGCAATAACATCAGCTGCGCCTGCGCCCTGAGCGAACTCGGAACCGGCAACAACAACAGGAGCTGAAGACTTCATGATACGCTTGGCAAGTGCTGCCATTTCCACTCCTGCTACGCCGGTTGCTTTCTCCACTTTGTCGGGAGAGAATCTGGACATAACCAGAGTCTTGAAATCGGCGAAATCGGAAGCGGAAGCGGAAGCTCCGGCCTTAAGCATGTGGTAAGCAAGACCGAGACAGAAAATGGCGCCAGTGCCGGGGGCTACCGGAATCCATTTATCTGCAGCGGCTGCAGTGTTGTTCTGGAAAGAACCGGCATAGACATAAGTAGTTTTGATATCTTCACCGGTGGGGCGGCTTTCAGCGTAAACACGCTGGTTTCTCACAACCGAACCCCAGGAATCCATGGCATCGGCACCGACAAAAAGGACGAAATCGGAATTGTCCAGATCATAACCGATCTGACCTTTTCCGCCCATGCTGGCAAGAGCCACGGCAGCACCCTGCTCTTCACAGGGCATCAGGTAACAGTCCGCGCCCATTTCAGAGGCGAACCCGGACAGAACCTCAGTTGCAGTACCAGTAGCATCACCGGAAACAACAGCGAGTTTGCCTTTCTGTCCCTTAACAGCAGCGAGTTTCTCAGAGAGAAGCTTCTCAGCATCTTCCCAAGAAATTGACTCGTATTTGCCTTCCGCAATCTTTTTCATAGGACCATTGATGCGGGAAGGGCTGTACATGAGCTGGGGACCGCTGGCGCTGACAGGATCAACACCGCCCTTGCTCATTTCGTTTTCTGCATTACCTCTGGTAAGGTAAGGGCTTCCGCCTACTGATTTAACAATCTCCGCACAGGGGCTCGCGCCGAATTTGGCGACGGAAGCCTGCTCTGTGAGTGCACCGTATTTCAGCCTGGGAATCCAGGGCCAGTTCTGCGACCAGATAGAAGCGTCATCCAGAGTTTTCCAAATTACAGGGGTGAAGAGTGAACCAACTACACCACCTGTTACCAATTGAATAAAAGTTCTGCGATCAATACCCATTGCAGTCCCTCACTTACTTATGGCAGACGTAACATGCGTTGCTGGTACCAACTTCCGCATGACAGCGTTCACACTGCCACATCTTCATGGTCTGCTTGCTGTAACCGCTGATTCTGTTTTCGTAATACGTCGGCAGCGTGTCGCTATTGCCTACGTCGGGATGGCAATCCGTACACTCGAAGCCTTGGTGTGCCATGTGCGAAAAGTAAACGTTATCAGGCTGATACTGATACACCAGCCAGGGTACTTCCACACCCTTCTGCAGATACTCGGTCACGTAGACTTCTTCAGCTTCGGATTCACCGAGAACGTCTTCATGACACTCAGCACACTTCTCATTGGAAGGCAGACCGGCAAAGGAGCCGTCTTCCAAAAACATGTGACATGACTCACAGTCCATACCTTCGCCTTCAACATGAACCTTGTGACTGAAATTGATCGGCTGAGTCTTCTGGCTATAAATAACCTGCGGGAAAACCCACCAACCGACGATCAGGCTCGCAAGGACACCGATGAAGAAAGGAAGAACTCCTCCACACTGCTTCGATGTTCTTTTCTCCTCCATAACCTCGCCCCACTACTCCTTAAGTTTTGTGAAACATAAACAACCAATTAACGCCACTTCTTCTAAAATAGAGAATCTTTCTATGTCAAGAGAATATGAAACTTTTCACAAACTCAACAAAAGAAAAAAACTCACTATTTTCCAACAAAGGGGTGCGGAAAAGTGGTTTTAAAACACCTTCCGATTCTCAGATTAAAATTCAAATAACGAATCAAACTGAGCTAGAAAAGGAAGCTCACGGTCTTTATCCGAAAGTACCGGATTTTCAGTACTCCAGTCGATATCAAGCTCCGGATCATCCCACCGTATACCGGCCTCGCAACCGGGGGTGTATCCGTAATCGACCTTGTACATAAACTCGCTTTCCTCAGTCAGGGTTTCATAACCGTGTGCAAATCCCTTAGGGATAAACAGCCTGAGAAAGTTATCCGCCGATAGTTCAATTTTGAACGTTCTCCGGTATGTCGGTGACCCTTTTCGCAGGTCCACAACCACATCGTTGACCGCTCCCCTCGTTACCCAGACAAGCTTTGACTGAGCATGAGGGGGAGTCTGCAAATGAAGACCGCGAATGACTCCAAGACCTGATGAATATGCATGGTTGTCTTGAACAAAATCAGTAGGCAACCCGTTTTCAGCAAAAACCTTTTTATTAAAGCTTTCCAGAAAAAAGCCCCGCCTGTCCCTGAAAACCTTGGGCTCTATAACCACAAGTCCAGGAAATTCCGTTTCAATCAACTTCACGCATATCCTCCAAGCATGAACACAGGTTACTGACACAAAAAACCGTTCCCCAAAATTAACCGAGAATTACCTGAGATCATGAAATGACACAACCTCATTTTTCACTTGATTGTCATATTTTTTATTATTTTCAGGTAGCTTCATGATATTCACTTTTCCTTTGGGGTCTGCTAGGCTTCACATGTATTTTTTTAGATTAGTTCTAATGCGAAGCACGCTTTTTTCTCAAACTTCAATAATTAATGGATTTAAGTATGCAAACAGCAGGTATGGCACTTAATGCACTGGATATAATTCTGATCGTAATCGCCGGAGCCCTTATATTCAGGGGATTGTTGCGGGGAATAGTCAGGGAGGCTATTTCTGTTTTTTCCTTAATTTTAGGTTTTTATCTGGCGGCAAAATACCACTATAAACTTGCCCCCTATTTCGAAACCTTTTTTGACGGCCCCGGAACAGTCAAGGCTTTCAGCTACCTTTCAATTATAGTAGCCACCATGTTTTTGGCTTTTCTTGTCGGCGTTACCATAAAAAAGATACTTACCGTTACCATGCTCAGCTGGGCGGATCAGGTACTCGGAGGCATACTGGGTTTTGTTGAAGCCATCATTATCGGCGGCATCATAATCGTAGTTTTGAACAGCTTCACTCCCAACTCTGAATTTTTGACTAACTCCAAGCTGGCCCCCAGAGTGATGTCCACCGCGAGCTTTTTCATCAGCTTTGCCCCGGAGAACGTACTCGATTCATTAGACATAAAGTCAATGTTTCCTGACCATTCCGAACTTACCAACCCTATAAGCGATACAATGTAAAAATGAGCACAAAATCTGTTGAAAAACTTAAAGATGTAATTTCCTCCCTGACCGCACCGGACGGCTGCCCATGGGACAAAGAACAAACCCCAAAAACACTCTGCGACTCAGTAATTGAGGAAGCCTTTGAGCTGGTTGACGCCATTCGCGCCGATGACAGGCAGGAAGTAATGGAAGAACTGGGCGATGTCATGTTTCTCCTGCTTTTCATCGCTCAGCGTTATGAAGAAGAAGGAGCCTTTACTTTTGCCGATGCAGTAGACTCCAGCGCAGCAAAAATGATCCGCCGCCATCCTCATGTCTTTGCGGATACCAAGGTTGAGGATCAGGAAGAACTTTTGCGTAACTGGGAAAAAATCAAACGCAGCGAAAAGAAGGGAGACAAGAAAATTTTCGATTCCCTGCCCAAAGGCTTGCCGCCCATGCTCAAGGCCTACCGCATCAACTCCAAAGCTGCACGCAGCGGCTTCACTTATGAATCTGACGAACAATGCCTCGGTCAGCTCAACAGCGAATGGAAAGAATGGAACAGCGCACTTGAATCTGGCGACAAAGAAGCCATTAACGAAGAATTCGGCGACTACCTGTTCACTCTTATCGAACTGGGGCGCAGAAACGGCATCAAAGCCAATTCCGCTCTGGACATAACCAACAACAAGTTCCTTAAAAGATTTGCCCAAATGGAAGATCTTGCCAAAGCTCAAGGAAAAGACTTTTCCGAGATGAGCCTCATTGAACAGAATGAACTCTGGGAGCAGGTCAAAAAATAGTCCTCTTCCCGCAAAAAAAGGCACCACATCCCCGTCTTATAGATTAAGGCGGGGATTTTTTTATTTTTTTATCAACTATTGTCAGCAGTTGATTAACAAGACTTAATTTTTCTTATTTTACCCTAAAGTATTTCAGCTTTAGTCCGATTAAACTGATAGGCGCGTATATTGCCCTTTTTCGGGAGGGGTTTATGGACGTAACAGGAATCAGCTCAACAATGGATACCGCACCTGCGGTAAGTGACAAGCAACTCTTCGGGGCTCAGGTTGTTACCAAAACGCTCGACTACATGAACTCCGATCAGTTCAGTTCTTCAACCAGCAGCGATTATGATTTCCAAAAAAGCGTTCTCAGTGCCGCATATTCCGGCGTTGGGACAATAGCTAACACTATAGCCTAAAAGGGCAGTCCGTGCGCCTGAATCGTAAAACCCGGCCATTACAGCCGGGTTTTATATTAGTATCTATGACGAAGAGACTCATTCCAAGGCAAGTCCGCCCTCCTGCCCTACTTCCCCATCATCAGGCAGCCACATTTGGCTCTTCCCTTTAAGCTGACCATAAGCACTCATGGCTTAGACATCACAACTCTGGATAGACCGGAATAAAATTTGCTAGAGTTAGGACATTCTGACATCGGTTTGACATAAAGGCGATTACTAGACTTTATGAAAAACGCAAAAAGGAAAGTCTCATGAAAAACATCATCTGGATTGTAATTGATACACTCAGGTCGGATATGCTGGCCTCCTGCCTTTCCGATACAGCTGTTCCCAACGCAATTGACAAGGTAATTGAACAAGGAGTTCTCTTTACCGACGTCATGACCACCGGTGCATCAACCAGAAATACAGCACCGGCATACTTTTCTGGTCTTCGCCCCGGACTGACAGGGATGACATACCCTTCCGTACAATCCATACGCAAATTCAAAGATGATGTCATAACCGTTACCGAGCATTTTAAGCACCACGGCTACCAGACCTTCCGCTGGGCGGACAGTAGTCTTGACTCCTGCCAGCCTAAACGTGGTTTTGATGTATTTGAAGCTGGGTACCCCAACATAAGGGACACTCCCAACAAAACATACGACAATAAGAAACGTGATGATTTCATCAAAAAAGTACGCCAAAGTAAAAAACCGTTTTTCGTAAATTTTCATCTCTATTGCATACACGATTTCGATGGTGAAAAAAAATCCAGCTGGACCACAGAAGATTACCTTTACATAATTTCCAGACAAGCAATTGAATTCAAATCGCTGTGGGATAAGATTTCCCCCGGCCCAGAAGATATTGCCGTCGTGACATCGGATCACGGCTGCATCCTTAATGAAAACTACGTCGAATACGACAAGGCAAAACCCGGGATGTTTACCAACAACAGAACTCGCGTTTTTGCATCTTTCATTGCCGACGGACTTGTTCCGGCTAAGAAAAATGAACTGATCCGCTCAATAGACATTGCACCGACCCTGCTTGATATGGCCGTGGGGGGAGACATGAAAGCTCAGGGCATCAGCCTGAAATCAGTCCTTGAAGGCGGGCCGGTTCCTGAACTGATAGGAATAGCTGAACGTGACAATGAGGATAAAGCAAGCTGCATCACAGACTATGCATGTGTACGCAAAAAAGACTGGGTTCTATATTTCAATAATGGAAAACCTGAAGCGCTTTATTCCAATGCGGAAACAGATTACGCGAAAGACCACATGGGTGAAGGACTGGAAATAGAGAAAGAACTATTCGATTTTTATAAGCAAACAGCCCTCGATGCTCCCAGAACGGCAAAAGAGCTTTACGAACAAAACGGCCTGTCCACTGAAGACATCAGAGGAGATATTGAAGCAAGCATCCTGCTACCCGTATTAAACTGGTCAGACAAAACCAGACTGGCTATCGAATCTCTTCTCGACCAGATCCTTCATACCGAACTTATTCTGCTGGACGCTGACCGTAGCGGCAAAGTGAAAGCAGCTGTTGAGAAACATTTTGGAGAGCGCTTGTTCCTGCGGCGCGTAGATGCAGGGGATATGAATCTTCAACAAATGCTGAACAAAGGCCTCGGACTTGCCACCGGCCCTTTCACTGTTACAGCCGTACCGGACTGCCAGTATACGGAAAATTTCTGCTACAGCCTGCGTGAAAATTTTCTGACCAAGCCGCATACCGTCCTCAGTTACCCCAACCTCAAGCGTTTAATCAGTGATAACCGGGAGATGGAATACATAGGCAGCAACGAATGTTTTGATGAACTGCTCTTTTCTCGTCTGGGCAGCAGCTTCGAACACAAGGCAAATACTGCTATATTCTCCCTTCCGCATTTTAATGAAATCGGAGCCTGCGCCATGTTCGAAACGGCAACTCTCCGCAATGCAGAAGGATTTGCCGAAAGCAGGACCGATGTACTGGGACAAACATGGCATAAGCTGAATCGTCTCGGCAGAATCAGGCATGTCAACAAAGGACTGGTCATATCAGAAGACAAGACAATTCTCAGACCGGCAATGCCCGGTGATACAACGCTGAACAATATTAAAATCAGCGTTATTGCCCCGCTGAAAGATGCTGCTGCAATAAAAATGATGCCCATGTTTATGGACATGCTCACCAAACAGAAAGAAAAGTCAATTGAGTTACTGGTGCTCAATTCAACAGGAAATCATGAATTCCTGACAACACTTGCCGAAAACTTTCCTAAACTGAAAACCAGGATAATAAGTTGCCCGGAAGGTGACAGCGAACTATTTAACTCCGGCCTGTTTTCAGCTCATGGTGAATATCTTTTCTGGACAGATATTTCTGATAAACTTCTGCCCCATACCCTTTCTTCACTATTGAGTCAGATAAACGGCAAAACAGATGTTACCGCAGTAAAATGCGGCTATATCCTGCATGGCGCGGACAAATCAGCGCAAGCCGTGCAACCGCTTACTCAAGTCCGTGAAATGATACGCGAGATTTGTGACCTCAGAGGATTACTGTATAGACGCCGCCTGCACAATGATGTGGGGATATTCAAACAGACGGCGGAAACTGAACTGGGTTGGGATATGTGTGTACGACTGGCTCTTGTAAAATCCTTTGAGTCCAGTGAGGAACCGCTGATTATTGCAGGCAGCCCTTACCAGTTCAACATGCAGCCGACCATGGAATCATATCTCAGAATACTCCGCAACACCATCAATTGCATGGGTAATAAAGTTGACATGGTCCGCCTATATGAGGACGACTTCAGCATACATAACGCAGGCAAAGCCCGTTACATCCTTGAAGAAGAGATGAAGACAACCCTTAAGCTCATAAATCAAAGCGGAATAAAATCCGGTGCGCTGTTAAGAGTTCCCAAAACGTATTAATGGAGTTAATTTCAGCGGACTTTTTAAAAGAACCCATAAGCCAAAAAAGACATTGAGACATTGGTCGATCTTTGATAATTCCGGTACCCCATGGCTACCCAAATAATTTACCTTACCCCGGCCGGAGCTACACTCCCCAGCGTTAGATTTCGTGTCCTGCCCTTTGTAGAGCTTGGTAACGGAAAGGGACTTGATGTTTCATGGCAACGTGTTCCTAAATCCATATTCAACCGTCTGGTTTTCTTCGCCCGTCTGCCCAAGGCAGAAATATATATCATTCAGGCCAAACTCTTTTCCGCACAAGAAATAAATGTGCTCAAGCACAAGTGCGATATGCTCGTGTTTGACTATGACGATGCGATCTGGACAATGCCTCCGTTCGACCTCGCCAACCTCAAGAAAAGACGCAAGGCCGCCAAATGTGCCAGCCGATTCGCCAACCAGTGTGCAAAGGCGGACCTGTGTATTGCAGGCAACCGCTTTTTGGCGGAAAAAGGGCACCACTACCAAGACAATATTGCTATCATTCCCACCGGACTCGATACAAAAAAATATGTTGCAGGCCGCAACAACCGTCCAAATTCCGTACCGGTAGTCGGCTGGATGGGAACTTCAAGCTATCTCGATTGGGTACAGGAACCGATTTCCAAACTTCAGCGTCATGTCGGCTCAATCCAATTTTCAATTATTTCCAACGCCCAATACACCGGAGAAGGAAAAGAACACGTTAAGTGGGCTGCATGGTCTTCAGAAAAAGAAGTCTCCCAGCTTCAAGCCATGGACATAGGTTTGATGCCGTTGGAAAACAACGAATATACCCGTGGAAAGTGTGGCTTCAAGATATTGCAATACATGGCGTGCGGCGTAGTTCCCGTGGCTGCAGATGTGGGTTTTAATGCCGAAATCATCGAACACGGAATAGACGGGTTTCTGGTCCGTACCCCGGAAGAATGGGAAATATACATCATGCGGCTGGCCGAAGATAATTCATTACGCCAAGCCATGGCCGAAGCTGCCCGCAAAAAAGTTGTAGCAGAGTTCGACATCAGGGTCATGGCCGATACCTTATGGCGTGCGCTCGGGGTTTAAGATTTCAGACCTTATCCGGCTTTTACGCCATGACCAACGAATTCATTACACGCCAACCGTCTAAGGCTCTCCAACAATATTCCCGGTGATTCCAAAAAAAATACCGCTGACCGCGCCATGCCGGACACTCCCGATCAGAGCGCAATTAGTACAGACTGGCCAGGCTCAACCACTGATAGCAACCATCACAATCCAGTTTCTGCTTCTGTTGTATTTTTGTGGACTTTGATAGCCCGCCACTAATTCAGAATGAATTTCTACTGATTGAGAGGAAGTCTTCAGGAAGACACCCTTAAGATACTTGTTTTGAATTATTCTTATGTATAATATGTATTTTATAACTTAGGAAAAATTCATAGAGTCCGGCGTTGGCTTTGGCTGTTTTACAAATAAGGAGTGCAAATGCATTGGTTTCGGTCCATAGGGATTCGATGCAAATTGATTATAATTTTTGTAGTCATCAAGGTTTTACCCCTTATTGCGCTGGCTTGGATTGCCTGGAATGGTCTGGTTCTTTTAGGCCAGTCTGTGGAAGATAAAATTACACGCATATCTGACGATACCCATGAAACAGTAAATGCAATAGGCAACACCGCAGTTGAAAGTTCCATCAGGGCTCTGGATTTAAAATCAAGAGAAGCTATTGAACGACTGACTACAGATACAGCCCGCAGCCTTGCCGCTTTTCTCTACGACAGAGACAACGATATTCGTTTAGCTGCCGGTATTGAACCTACCGAAGAAAATTTCCACAAATTTCTCGATCCGTTGATCAGACAAGTCACATTGCCCTTTCCCTGGGTATTGAATGAGTCCGGTGACGCATGGGTCCCCTCAGAACCCTGCTCTGGGAATAGAGCCGTCGTCGCGCGCAATTCCAACAACACCAAAGATTTTCATTCCCGTCCAGCAGAGCATTGCGGGATACGGATTAATATCCCGTTGTTTCTGGAAATGACTTTTGTCGACCTTGAAGGTCATGAACTGGTCAAGGTCGGAACATCTGACTTCCTGAGTAAAGAAAAAAAAGATATTTCGGACAAAGCCAACACATACTGCAAGGCGGAAGGCTATTTTACAGAACTCAAAAAACTGAAGCCCGGCGAAATTTATGTTTCCGAAGTTATCGGACCATACGTCGGAAGCCCGATCATAGGACCGTATACAAAGGCTTCCGCAGAAAAAAAAGGAATTCAATTTGAGCCGGAAAAAGCAGCCTACGCTGGCAAGGAGAATCCTGTTGGCAAACGATTTAAGGGGCTGGTGCGTTGGGCAACTCCGGTTGTCCGTGGCGGCAAGGTTGTCGGATATGTAACCTTGGCTTTGGACCATACGCATATAATGGAATTTTCAGACCATATCGTACCTACCGCAGAACGCTATTCCGCTATTTCCGACGCGTCCACGGGCAATTACGCTTTTATTTGGGATTACAAGGACCGCAATATTTCTCATCCTCGTGATTACTTTATCACCGGATATGATCCTCAGACAGGCTTGCCTGCGGTGCCTTGGCTTTCTGAGGAAATGTATGAGGATTTTCTTAAGAGCGGTAAAAATATTGCCCAATGGGAGAAGACCGCTCCTGTACTCAGAAATCAATCACTTGAAAAAAAACCGGCCCGAGAACTGACAGATGCCGGATTGCTGGGCTTGGACTGTCGTTACCTGAATTTTGCTCCTCAATGTGACGGTTGGAACAACCTGACCCAAAATGGCGGGTCCGGGTCTTTTGTCATTCTCTGGAGTGGATTATGGAAGCTGACTACTGCGGCAGCAATTCCATATCATACCGGAAGGTATTCCGGGCCGCGTGGATTCGGTTTTGTGACCATCGGCGCCAATGTGCGGGAATTTCACAAGGCCGCTACCGATACAGGTAAAAAAATCAGCACCATGGCCACGGATTTCCAGATGGCGCTGGAAAAACAGAATGAGGAAACGCAGGAACTTCTTCACCGCACCCAAGCCAATACATCACGTGAAATCACACTTTCCACCCTGCTCATGGTGGGAGCAGTCATTTTCATTGCTATTTGGATGGCATCAACTTTGACCAAAAAAATTACAACCATGATCGCCAGCATTCGAAAATTTCAGGCCGGGGATATGGACCAGCGGCTCAAAGTCGAATCCGGTGATGAGATGGGGCAATTAGCCCATGCTTTTAATGAAATGTCTGACGGAATTCAGAATTTGGTCGTGGATCTGCGGCAAGCAGAAGAGCAATATCGAAGTTTTTTTGAAAATGCCACCGAAGGAACCTTTCGCAGCACTCCGGAAGGACAGCTTGTGACTGTCAACCCTGCCTTTGCCCGGCTAACGGGTTATGATTCAGTGGAAGATGTATTGGAGAATATTCAAGACATCGCTACTCAACTTTTTGTCGACCCGCAACGAAGAGAGGAAATGCTTCGGCTGCTGGAAGAACACGGCCATATACAGGGCTTTGAATTTGAAGCAAGACTGCCGTCCGGTGAAATTCGCCAGTTTGCCAACTATTGTCGTCTGATAAATGACAAGGGGCAGGTTTTCATTGAAGGCATGGTTTCTGATGTATCCCAACACAAATTGATGAAACAGGTTGAGATTGAAAAAGAAACAGCCATTCAGGCCAATAAAGCCAAGTCGGTTTTTCTGGCTAATATGAGTCATGAAATACGCACCCCTTTAAACGCCATTCTCGGCGTAACTGATTTGCTCCTTGAAACGGAACTGACCGAAGAACAGAAACAATATATTAATCTTTTCAAGACTTCCGGGGAAGGATTGCTGCGGTTGATTAACGAGATTCTTGATTTTTCAAAAATTGAAGCCGGGCAAATGATGGTTGATAATTATGTCTTCAACCTTCAAGCGCTTTTGAAAGAAATCAAGTCATTTGCGAGTGTCCCTGCCGGAGCAGCCGGGCTGGAATTTCGTATGGAAGTGGATGAGAACGTACCGGTGTGGGTAAATGGTGACTCCTACCGGGTCAGGCAGATCTTGTTAAATTTGTTGGGCAACGCGATTAAATTTACACATGCCGGATCAGTCCTTCTGGAAGTTGAGGCTAATCCCATGGATGGAGGGATAACAGAGGTCTTTTTCAGGGTTGAAGATACAGGAATCGGAATTGATAAGGATAAGATAGAAAAGATATTTGAAAGCTTTGCCCAGGCTGATTCCTCCACAACACGCAGTTACGGGGGGACTGGATTGGGACTGCCCATCTCAAAACGGTTGGCTGAACTTATGGGGGGAGCTATCGAAATATCATCCGGAACGGGAGGCGGGACCTCTGTTTTATTCAAACTGCCCTTCACCATACATTGTGAACCGGAGCAAACCGGCACTGAACTTGACCTTTCCCCACAAAAATCAGCCAGCAACAGGGCTAAAAAGGTGCTGGTGGTAGAGGATTCACAAAGCAACCGGACTCTGATTGAATTTTACCTCAAAGGTAGCGGGCATAAACTGGTCATGGCCGAGAATGGATTGGAGGGGCTTGAGACCTACAAAGAATCTCCGGATTTCGATATTATTTTCATGGATGTGCAGATGCCTATGATGGATGGTCTGGAAGCTACCAGAAAAATTCGCCTGTTCGAAGAAGAAAAAGGACTTTCTCCGGTGAAGATTGTTGCCCTGACAGCCAACGCATTTGAAGACGACAGGAATGCCTGCCTTGCAGCCGGGTGCAACAGTTTTCTGGCTAAACCGGTTAAAAAAGAACAACTGATTAACCATATCGGTTAGCTAAATGTTGGGAAAATGATGCGCTGTTAATCTATTCACGGTTAAACACAGCTGCAGGAAGAGTGGTTTAAAGTTGATATTAATCCTTATGCCCGTTAAGAAAAGTAAAGAACAATTAGTCCCAGTCTAACATAGCGTTTATACTTAAAAAAGTTAAGCACCGGGTTAACCATTCTATACCCGGCCCGGTATAACATTGGATAGTTCAATTGCAGAATACTATTTTATCAAAAACCGGATTAAAACATAGATACTCAGCGTCTTTTCCAGCCCCCCCGCTCCTCTTTGCTATTCTTGGCACAAGCTTTATTTTTCTGTGGGCCTACCTGCCCGCTTTTATCAATCCTTACATAATAAACGATGATGTCAGGCAACAGTTGTTCTGGATGCAGCGCTGGTGTCAGCCCGGGATTTATCCTGAAGACCTGCTGAGCAGCTATGCAAGGATGTATGTTCCATGGGGAGTTCAGGGATTATACTATGCAGCGTCCTTTTTCTGCTCTCCTTTGTATTTTTCCAATATTCTGACTGGGGTGCTCTATGTCCTGACCGGTTCCCTCATCTTTCTTTCCGGTAACAGAATCGGAGACTATCGGCTTGGGCTGGCCGCATTGTGTATTTACTGGGTCAGTCCGTTTTTTCTTCACTCCATGGCCGGAGGTTTAGCCAGAGGATTTGCCGCCCCATTGCTTATGCTCTACTTTTACGGGTGGTTGTGCCGATCCCGTATAATTCTGGGGCTGGCTCTTCTGCTGCAGTCTTTGTTTATTCCCTATATTTTCATACTCTGCGCAGGAGCCAGTGGATTAGGCTGGCTGGGATGGCTGATAGGCCTCAATTCCAGACCATCATTCCTGACACGGATATCAGACTTCATTTTTATAGGAGGATGTTTCAGCCTTCTGCTTCTCTGGCATATGCAGATGAGTAAAGCCGGATTCGGTCCTCTCCCGACATATGCTGAAATGCTGGATAACCCGGTATATACCGCTCAGGGAAGATTTCCCATAATCCCTGTTCCATCTATTTTTTACGAACTGTTCACCCGGCCTTGGGAGAAACTTATACCTTTTAAGGATATGAGCAACTTCGCTGCTGCAAATGCACTAATTGCAATCGCTGCAGCCGCCCTTCTGGGAGCTAAATCAGCTCAGTGGAAGAAATGGCATCCCCATCTAACAGCAATTATTTGCATTCTCTTTTCCTCAGTGCTGTTGAGCCTTTTGGCTAAACTAATCCTTCTAAAACTGTTCGTTCCATCAAGGTATCTGGAATACTCCACCGCACTGGGCTATTGTTTTCTCCTTGCAATCTGCCTTCACGGTATCATGAGACAATGGCACAAAGCCCGTAAATGGATCACTTCAATTTTGGTGGGAATTTTTTTCGTAGTCGGGATAATGCGAACCGAGCTACTCGGGCTCTATGATTATTCACCAGAGGCTGCCTTGTATGAAACGGTGCTCAGGGAGATTCCCCGCCATGCCGTCATCGCCGGAAATCCTTATCTAATGGACAATGTGCTGACTTTCGGACAACGCAATGTGCTGGCATCTTACGAATTGGCCCACCCATGGAACACAGGCTACTGGAAAAAGTTCGCCCCCCGGCTACAGGACATGCTCAAAGCGTATTATTCAGGGAACATTGTAGAAGTCATTGATTTCTGTCTGAAATACGGAGTGGAATATATGGTGGTGGATAGAAGGGATTTCAGCAAAGCATCTCTGTCCGGCAAGCCAATGTTTGCGCCCTACGATTCTCAAATTAAGGAACAAGTAAAAGGTATCAGCACGTTTGCGTTACTCTCCGAAGATCTAAAGCGGATCGTAATCAACAAGAACATCTCCATTGTCCCTTTTCCCGTTTTCGATTCGCTTGGAACCATAGAATTCAGGTCCGGCCTGTTGGACGATTACAGCAGGATGCCGCTTGAGCGATAACAACCGAGATATAAATTATCTTGACTGTGAATTTAAAGATAAAGAACAGGTAAAACGATTGATAGCGTAACCCACATGATCACCACCAGCGGGGTCCCTACTCTTAAGAAATCAGAAAAGGAATATTCCCCGGCGTTCATGACCAGTAGATTTGTTTTGTAAGCCATGGGAGTGGCAAAACTCATATTGGCCCCGAACAAGACAGCCAAAACAAATGGTTCCGGCTCCAAATTCAACTGTTGAGCAATGGAAAGCGCAATGGGAGTGCCGATTACAGCTGTTGCGTTATTGGAAATGATATTGGTGAAGATGGCCATGAGCAGCATGAGTCCACTTAAGACCAAAGCAGCCGGAGCATCGCCGCTAACCGACACGAACAGTTTACCAAGATAATCCGCGCCTCCTGTAATCAACATGGC
The DNA here is from genome assembly GCF_963678865.1 of Maridesulfovibrio sp. NCBI lineage: Bacteria > Pseudomonadati > Thermodesulfobacteriota > Desulfovibrionia > Desulfovibrionales > Desulfovibrionaceae > Maridesulfovibrio > Maridesulfovibrio sp. The sequence continues at coordinate 1,480,716 of NZ_OY787459.1, forward strand.
TTTGCCCAAGGCCAGACTTGTAACCACAATTAAAACCACCTGCACGTTCAGCGCCCGTGTTGCATCCCGCCATGTCATGCATCCGGTCAGGATCATAAGCAGTGCTCCGCATGGTGCACTGATGGCAATAGGCAATATGCCGAAAGCGGCAGTCAGAATAATTCCCAGCATGATGCCCATGGCCTGACGGACCTTTTGGGAATATGGAAGATCCATTGTGGAATCGAGAACCAGCACCTTGGTGTTTTTCTTGAGTTCCGCCACTTTATCCCTCGGTCCCTGAACAAGAAGAATATCGCCCTGTTTTAATTTTATGTCGCTTATCTTATCCAGATAGCGTTTGAGTTTTTTCCCGGAACGATGAATGGCAAGGGTGGTCATACCGGTACGTTCTGCAAAATGATATTCTTTCAAAGTCGTACCTTTCAGCGGAGAGCCCTGAAAAATTACAATTTCTGCTATTTGCTGGTCAGCAGCTTCAAGCCCTGCTTCAGAGTCAACTGGAACTTTTGATCCCACAGGGAAAAGAGTGCCCTGCAGAACTTTTTCAAACTCTTTAAGCTGATCCGGGGTGTCATTTATAACAAGATGGTCACCGGTTTGCAGTATAACCCCCGGATGCAGATAAATAGGTTTTCCTTCGCCACGTTCAATTGAAGACACCTCCATAGCATTATCTGTCAATTCAATGGCTTTCGAAAGTGGATTGCCTACCAAGGGGCTGTTCTCAGTAACTTCCAAATGGGCAGTAAAAATTCGAGCCGACCCGTCGGTCAGAGTAATTTCGATTTTCGGGATAAGACGCGGGGCTATCTGCCAAAGATACAAAATGCTGATGCTGCCGACGATGACTGCCGGCAATACAAAATCAAACATTTCTATACGTTTCAACCCCATATCAGATGCAACCGCAACTACCAGTAGGTTTGTTGAAGTTCCGATAGTTGTAGCGGTGCCACCGACCAATGTGGAGAAGCCCATAGGCATAAGTACAGATGAAGCAGGAGAACCTGTCCTTAACGAAACACTGATGAGAACAGGCAACAGCAGAACCACCACGGGAACATTATTTATAAAAGCACTGATGAAAGCACCCAGCAGCAAGGTCAGTAAAAATGAAAGAGAAGGACTTTTTTTCCATAACCGGGCCAACATACGTCCCACAGGGTCCAGTGATCCTGTACGCAGAATACCCTGCCCTGCGATCATGAGCGAGCACACTGCAATCAGTGCTTCGTTACCAAAACCGGAAAAGAAATTTACGGAGTTAAACCTTTCACCGCCAGTTTGGTAGGGAAAAAGTTCAAATCCAACCGTCAGGATAAGGAGAACAATCAAACTTGAAGTTTCCAGAGGAATCTTTTTTTGGCTGAACAATATCAATGCAACAGCAGTTAAAACCAGTACTGCAATAGCATGAGGATCAGGGAGCGCGGGTAATATCATGACAATTCTCCAGTCGAAGAATGAATTAAAAAAAGAGTTTATTGACAGTACTGAAAAACGAGTGGCGTGAATAGACATTTATCACTTTAATAACAATGAACCGCCCTTCCAAATCACTGTTTATCACTCTGATATACTGCAACTTTACGACCTCAAAAAATTATATTTTGTGTTCTTGACAGCTCAAAACTCTGCTTTATTAATTTAGTGCTGACCCTAATTAAAACACTTTCAAGGAGGATGCTATGAGCATTACCAAGCTGAATCCCTGGAACTGGTTCAAGAAGGAAAGCGAACACGAAAGAACCCTTCCGATTAAACAAACGGAACAGGGCGTAAGAGGTTACGCTTCTCCGATTGACCGTTTCCACGCGGACTTTGATCGTATGGTTGATTCCATGTTCTCAGACTTTGGCATGCCATCGCCAAGACAACTGTTCAATAAAGTTGAACCGAACTTTGGCAAGGCTACCATTAAGCCCAAGGTAGATGTTTACGGAACAGACAAAGAGTATGTAGTTGAAGCCGAACTTCCCGGCATTGAAGAAAAGGACTTATCCATTGAACTTAAGGATGATGTTCTGATTCTCTCAGCTGAAATGAAGCATGAAGAAAAGACGGAAGAAAAAGGATACTACAGAGTTGAACGTTCATACGGATCATTTAGAAGAGTCCTGAACGTTCCTGAGGATGCTGACAAAGAAAACATCAATGCCAAACTTAATAAGGGTATACTGCGGGTAACTATGCCAAGAACAAAAGCTGTTGAAAGCAACTCTAGAAAAATAGCAATAGAAAATTCTAGTTCTGACTAATCCCCCTCAATCCTGTTATAGGGCCCCAGTAAGCTCTGGGGCCTAATCTCATGCTTAAAGGAGGGCTTATGGCCTACAAATGTTTGAACTGTGGTTGGACTGGACAGTGGTATGAACTGATTCACGAAACAATGTGCCCCAAATGCAGATGCAGCGCTATGCGCATGCGTGACAATAAGGACAGCATACACCGAGTAGTGCGATCATCTTTGGCACATATACTGTATTAGTTCCGACTTGATCTGACATTTCCTCTTGAAACAGAAGAGGTTCTCCTTTTTGATGGGAATACTAAGGAACCATCAAAACAGGGCACCGTGCCCAAGGAGAACCACATGTCCAGTTTCAATCAAAACATCATAAAACACAAGATAGGTCTGCTGAATCTGGCGGAAGAACTCGGTAATGTTTCCAGAGCTTGCAAGCTGATGGGCTTTTCTCGGGACACCTTTTACCGGTATCATTCAGCCAAGGAAGAAGGCGGTGTGGAAGCACTTTTTGATAAGTCCCGTCGTAAACCGAACCTGAAGAATCGGGTAGATCAGGCAATCGAAGACGCAGTTGTTGTTTACGCAACTGACTTTCCTGCTCATGGACAAACAAGAACCAGTAATGAGCTAAGAAAGTTGGGCGTTTTTGTTTCGCCTTCAGGAGTTAGATCCATTTGGCTCCGGCACAATCTCCATAATTTCAAGCTCCGGTTGACTGCGCTGGAGAAGATTTCAGCAGAGCAAGGAGTTGTACTCACCGAGGCGCAGGTTCAGGCCCTTGAGAAGAAAAAGGATGATGATTTGGCCTGCGGTGAAATCGAAACAGCCCATCCTGGCTATCTGGGTAGTCAGGACACCTTCTATGTCGGCACAATCAAAGGCGTTGGGCGGATCTATCAGCAGACTTTTGTGGACACCTATTCCAAGTGGGCAGCCGCAAAGCTCTACACAACCAAAACGCCGATCACTGCAGCCGATATGCTCAACGACAAGGTCCTTCCTTTCTTCGCGGAGAAGGAGATGGGCATTTTGCGCATGTTGACCGATAGGGGAACCGAGTACTGCGGATGCGTTGAGAAACACGATTACGAGCTGTTTCTTGGCGTTTGCGGCATTGAGCACACAAAGGCTAAGGCACGTCATCCGCAAACAAATGGGATTTGCGAACGTTTCCACAAAACAATTCTGGATGAATTTTACAGGGTCACGTTCAGGCGCAAGATCTACACTTCACTGGAAGAATTGCAGGCTGATCTCGATATCTGGATTGATGAATACAACACACAACGATCTCATCAGGGAAAAATGTGTTGCGGTCGAACACCACTGGCAACTATGCTGGATGGAAAAGAACTCTGGAACGACAAGGTTCTGAGTTTAAACTAAACTGACAATTTCGGTCCCATCAAAAAGGCGGACTGTCAGATCAAGTATGAACCACTACACATATACCTACAAGCTCTCCCAGTCAGTAATTATTTTTCATTTCAATACCTTCACCCCCTATACAAATACAGGTCATTCGGCACAGAGCTGGGTGGCCTGTTTTTTCTTGCCCTTGACCCCCTAAAAATCGACCGGGAATTTAGCTCGAAAAGGGTAGCTACAAACGCCCTCAACAGCGATGTAAGCGGGTATGTTTGCACACATCTTTTGCGTCTTCAGTGTAGAAGCTTGGAATCAAAAAGAAAAGCCCTCGGACACTTAAGTGATTCCAAGGGCTTAATTATGCTCTGGCGGAGGGAGGGATTCGATTTTACTTATTTTATTAAATAATTTTGAATAGATAAAAATTTATTTGAATTTTATATGCCATTTTTTATACCACTAACTATTTCCTACCCCTTTTAACAAATTCTAGTTGACGACTTTCTACCTCAATCCGATAGAGCCAACTATTTGCGCATTTCATTTCTTTTGGTAACTTTCCCACTAACTCCCAATATTATTCAATATCAATAAAAAAACTAAGAAAAATTAAAACCTTTCATACTGCAAAGCTAGGAATCCCTACCAAGGAGCTCACTCTTGTGGCGTATTAGAATTAAGATGTTTCATATAGATTAAATCAATATGCTTAACCTCATCATCTGCAACTATGACACCACCATTTTCCTTTATATCCGCAGCACATTTAGAAATTGCATTTTGTAAATTTGATTTGGTAATGTTAGCAGGGGGTGAATCCTTCATTTTCTCGCGAATAATCTTAATTTTTTGTTCGTCGTTCATCATACTACTCCTTATTAATTGAGCTTAGCACGCGATCAGTCACATGGCTAAAAAAGATACGATTAACATAACATTCTTCAGGATCCCTATCAGTAAAATCTCCACACTCTATGGCCCTATAAGGGCAGCCTTTGAAACAGAACTCCCAAAACTCACAATCGTGGCATTTTCCCCTTGAAAAACATCTTCTAGAAAATTGTTTATACACCGAACTGCTGAGAACATCCGACAAAGAATTTAAATCAGCTATGTTTCCATACGAATAATGCGCTCCATGAAAATCGGTACATGGGACCAACTTTCCGTTTACGGTAACACACAGAATTCCATCCTGACAATTTTTCGCAAAAGTGCATAGTGAGGGTTTATTACCCAAGATATTGCCTATAACCTCCAAGGCATCCACCAGTACGCAACCATGGTCAGATTGATCCTGTGCCCACATATCGAAGAGTGCACACATGATCTCTGCTGCCTCTTCTTTGGCGGGAGTTAGCTTACAGCCTTGTGCACCACCATATGGACGTATAGGAGAAAATCTTACCGGCAGTTCATGCCTTTTGAAAAAACTATATATATCAGCCAAATAACCAATAGATATTTTAGACAAAACGCAGATACAGGAAACATCAATACCTGCATCTTTCATCTCTATTAAGTTAGAAAGAACACGACTATAGCTTTCCCTACCATCTTTATATGGCCGATGAAAATTATGAACTCCCTGAGTTCCATCAATACTAACACCTACCGATACTTTGTTCTCTTTCAAAATATCAATAATCGAATTATCAATTAGAACAGCATTTGATTGGATAGAAAATTGAACCTGTTTTTCGCAATGATCTTTCACATAACAAATGAAATCATTTAACTTCCCCCCCCCAACAGCCAATGGCTCCGCACCATGCCAAACAAACCTAGCAGCATCTATTTCCTCAGAATTATTTACAAACCTAACAGTATGTCCGACTAGTTTTATATCCATAAAATTTGAAACACTATTCTCTGTATAACAATACCTACAGTTCAACGGACAATACTCAGATATCTTCATCAGAAAGGTATACGATCTCATAATTCAACTCTTTGCTTTAGTAACTACAAGATATTGCCCAAATTCAATCACGATAACTTATTTTTTCAAAAAGTTGAATATTCGACTACTTTTTAATACATTCGGAACAACGGTTTTTTCACCTTCACGAAAAACGCACCCCACATACTCAGAAAGAAAAAAGTTATGAGGTTTAAGAGCCTTTAGTTCTAACAATTTGGGACCATGACATTTCCTCAAAATCTTACCACTGCCACAGGGACATTGATGATGCCCTCGATAATTATCCTCAGCAATTACTTTCAAAAGAGCTAATGCTATTACTTCATCTTTAACCTTAAAAAAATCGCAATAAAACTCAGTGGTACCTTTTGCACCGTGAGACAATTCGCCAAAAGGCATTTTACCATACTTTTCAAAGAAGGAATGTTGGAATAAAAATGGTATAACAAGATCTTCAATGAAATATTTCAAAGTCGGCCTTTTAACAAATCTACGCTTTACCTCGATCTCAGCTGCCAAACAAAGAGTACCGTCAGGGTTAATATGAAAATCCTTTGGAATTCTACCACCAACTTCTCTCGCCACTGGAAGGTTATCGGGATACTCTAGAGGTATATGTATTTCTATCTGGTAGCGATCCTTGATGGAGACTCCCCCAGCTGTTGACGAAAATCCTATATCGCCCACAACTTGGAAAAGCCCCCCTGCATCTTGCTTCAAAGATGGTCTTTTGTGGACAGCTACAAGCTCGTCAAACTGTACTTTAATTAATTCACTCAAACGACCACCTATCCATCGTACCAAGGCTTTGCAGGATCATTGATATCGACATTCGGATAATCATCATCAACAGCATTGCCTGCTATCATGGTTGGCGCACCAATAGACGCTACTCTGACGGAAGCGGCCTTAACAGCTCGTTCACCTAAATAAGGGCTCACAGCCTCAGAAATCTCACTAATTGACTGTTCCCCAAGGATATCCATCAAATCCTGACGTACCCATTTCACCCATTGAAAAAAATATTTAGCCTTTTCATGATCATTCTCATGCCAACGATCTGCAAAATTTTCATCGGGATCAACGGGATTAGGGATTATCCATTTGCCATCATCTGTTTTAATAACTAGGTCTCTCTTAGCCTGCATGCTCTCAAGGGCAAAACCATGATCAATAAGGCTTGCATGAGCATCAAGCTGCTGAACAATATTGGTAAGGGCTTCAAAAGTAGTTGCCTCATTTCCATACAACATTGCAGCAAGAGTAGTTATTATCATTGAGATTGGCTTTGCATCCTCATAAGGATGTCCTGAAAACCGTTGATCACGGTGACGCTTCAAAATCTGAATTGATCTTTGTAGAGGGGTTTTGACCAATTGATCTGGAACCTCATCAATATTAGCATAGAGACCTTCGTACCCTTCAAGGATGAAATCTTTCTGAAGTTTCTCAACTGCAGCATATGCAACCTGATTCTTTTCTTCAAACCATTCAGCGTAGCCCTTTGGATTACTGGAAGCCCATTCGTAAGAGCAGTCTTCATTTCGGTGGGTAATTGAAACAGCGTCGTTCCCAATACTCTTGGGAACAGCCATTAGCACATCTAGGTGAAAACCAACACCGTCCTCTTCCGCATATTCCAACGTCCAACATCTCCGACTCTCAGGCTTAAGGAGCTGTTTGTATATACCATGATATTTCAACCGGTCACCGACCTGCTGTCTAACTTCTCTAGGGGTCGTTTCATCTACGCGCTTCTTCAACTCGAAGACCAAATCGATATCATAATCAGCTTCAGCCCCATCGATAAAAGGACGAACAACGGTTCCCATTCTAAAGGAGCCTTGTGGGTACACATCTGGGCCATCGTAACAATGGCCGTAGTCACCTTCTCCCAACCATTCGCCAACAGAGGAATAACGTTCCACTGCCTGCTCGTACTTGCTTGGCGATATATCCAATTCTCTAGCAATCTCATCGAGAAGAAATGTATACTCTTTACTTAACTTATCCATCTACTACCTCCTTAGGATAGCTGTGCAACGGTACAAACTTTGGCGCAGTATGTTTCAAAAATTTTTCCTCAAAACTGGGGCCAATATGGCGGCTAAAATGCGCCGCTTTACCAAGCAAGCCCTCAGTAGAAACTTTATCAAGAGCAAAATGTCTATCCGGAACCTGAGGGTCAAGACGAACAACGTTCTTCTTTCCAAGCAAAAGACCTGCGTGTGTAAAAGCACCAAGGCTCTGCCCCCTAAGGACAACTTCAATGGCCTCAGATTTCCACTGCCATCTTCCACCCTTATCTAAATTTTTAGGCCTTCCTTTTACCTCGTCTGTTGTCCCAATATTGAAAACACGTATCGCTTCGAGTGGCACACCAAGTTTGTTTTTCGCTTCGGCAATACCAACCATAGTAGGGTTATTTGCCCACACTCCTCCATCGATCAAACGCATATCGTCCACACCTGTAAATGCAGGGAAATAGGTTGGTGCAGCACTGGTAGCCATCGCCACCTTCCACATCTCAACTTTCCAGTCCCTTCTCAACCCTTTGTGATGGGGGGTCTTGAAAAGATAAACATCGTCTTCACTTATGTTATAAGCTGGAATGACTAATGCTCTTTCACTCTCTCCCAAAATGACATCTCCAAAATTCTTCTTCAGGCACACTTCGAGGGAGGTGCTACCATATTTACAAGATACCAGATGACGAGGAGTATCAAGATAACTATCAGGAAAAATATTAGGACCTTCATGAATATAAAACTCAACGAGTTCTTTGGGAGATAGCCCCTTACCAAGTCCAAGAGCTATAATCCCACCAGTGGAGGTCCCCGCGATTAGATCGAAATGATCTTGAATACGTATACAAAAATCACTTTCAAGTTGGGCGAGAATAGCAGCGGAAAAAAGTCCTTTTATGCCTCCGCCGTCTAGAGCAAGAATTTGAAATCGATCGTTTTTAAAATCAGTTGTCATGTTTAAACCACCTAAGCTTTATTATTCAGGTGACATGATAATCATCAAAATAAGTATGTCCATAGACCTTTTTAGTTTTTTTATAACTTCTCACGATCAAAATAGCGACTCACGCCACACATCAATAATTTCACAAATTAGTGCTAACAATATTTTTTGAAAAAATTAGCGTGAAAGAGTAAATTCATAATTCTGTGATAATTGCTTTGAAAGTTTATCTGTTTCTACTTGCTTTTCAATGGAGTAATCCAACGTTGTATCTTTTCCCTGAGAACGATCCATCTTCTTAGAAGTCTCTTCCAACACCTTTGAAAGACCTCCTTTAGAAAAGGATACTTCAGGATCATCTTTCGAAAAGTACCAGTTAACCTCATGACGTTGGCGCGTTGCCTGTACGTATGCCATTTCTTGAGAAACCATAGGGCCACCACCCAGGACATAAGACCTATCGACGGTAACACCCTGACTTTTGTGGGTGGTGACGGCATACCCATATTGAATATGCCCGTACTCTCTATCTGAAAACTTAACAGACTTGCCATCATCTGTACGCGCATGAACATAAGTCCCACTTTCTGTTTTTGCTACAAAATCAACTTGAGCAAGAGTTCCGTTTTTGACTCCCAGTTCGTTATTATTTTTCAAAAAAACGATTCGATCCTTTTCTGCAAGTTTAATATCCTGCCCTTGGGATTCACTATGGAAATTTGCTGAAACAGGACCGAGCTTTCCTTCGTCCTGTAAATGCTGACGCGCCCAATCATTTATAGAATCCACCTCCCAATTGGTTGATGCAAGCATGATTGAATCTCCTGGCTTATCTTGATTGTATCGCTGGCTCCAATCCTGAACCATTAAGTTAATAGCTTGTTTGCGGTCATCTGCGATCGAAATACTTCCATTATTGTCGTACATTTCCAAAGCTTGCAGACTCTTTCCTTCACGGATCTTCAATGCTGCTTCTTGCTGCCAAACTTCTTTTAGACGAAAAACGTCCGTTATTTCTAACTGATCATTCTCGCGATCCCAAAGAGCAGCAAAAGAACCGCCCCCACTAACTGGTTGGAGCTGCTTTGAATCGCCCACAAGAACAACCTTTGAGCCAGCTTGCTCAGCCCTTATTAAAAGATCTTCCATCTGCACAGAGCCCACCATGCCTGCTTCATCCAAAACTAAGATGGACTTTTTACTTAGGACGGAACGCCTTTCTTCTAACTCGTATAGAAAAGAATGAAGTGTCTGGGATTCAATACCGGAACCTTCCTCAAGGCCTTGTGCAGCTTTCCCTACTAAAGCGCAGCCTTTAACTCTGTATCCACTTTCTTCCCAGACTTCTTTAGCAGCGCCTAACAAATAGCTTTTCCCCGTTCCTGCATGCCCCTGTAGTAGTTCGATAGAATTTATTCCTTGGGTGATTTTCTTGAAAGCTGCTTCCTGCCCAGCAGTAAGAGAACGACTAACGAGAGCCTTTTTTACGGCCTGTTCCGACACCCTATGAGAATCCTCACCTTTCCTTTTTTCAAAGGACTCCACCATACGCTTTTCGAGCTCAACTCGTTTTCGAGTCGAGTAGCGGATAGTCCCGGTCTTTTCATTCCTAAGCGAGACGAGTTCTGAGCTTTCCAGACACTCGCTAACGCGCTTACGAACACCATCCGCGTTAAGATGGCCTTGCCCATCAATAGCAACTGTTTTCCAGATATCAGCTTCAGAAAATGTACTGGTCTTATCGGTCAAATCTTCGAAAAATTCCTCGATAGTTTTGGGATTTTCTAATTCTTTACTTGGTTCTGCTCTATTCATCACGTCCGAAAAATCAAAACTCAACTCACGAGAAGCTTCTTGCCACTCCCTAAAAAGAACTGCTCGGCTTTGCATCTCCTTAGCTTGGCGGGTATCCAGAGCGGCTATTTCAGCGGCTCTGGCTCCTGTTAATCCTTTGGTTGCAAGAGATTTTTCAATCTCCTCTCTACGGGTAGAAAAATAGTCAATTATCTCTTTTCCAACTCCTTCTATCTCAAAAGAGTCTCCGTCCCTCTGCACCTGAAAGCCCAGCTTTTGAAACCCCGCCGCCAACTCGCAACGATACAAAGCCCCTAGAGCTAGCTTATTCTGATATTGGAGGGTTGATTCCATTCCACCCCAAGAGCCATCGTCACGGCAGACAAGATTAGCCACAACGCAGTGAGTATGCAGTTGCGGATCTTGCGCACGGCTGGTGCTATGCTCAAACTTAGCAGCAACAATGCCAATTGGATGTTCTTTATTATGCCCGCCTTTACCACGCCGTGTAAGAGCTAGCTCCTCAATTCGTTCAAGAGCCTTATCAACCGCATTGTTTTGCGCCTGCTGAATCTTTTGCCGTACTTTTTGATCAGCATTAGCCCAGACTACCGAAACGCTCTTAGGAGCCGAAAACGTGAAGTCCTGCCCAGGTTGACGCTCCTTTCCAGCGTTCTGTACCAGATTTTTCCCATCAGGGGATACTCCTCGAAGGACTGCCTTTAAATGATCATTATCGACTTGCCCGGACAACTGTAAGATATCTGCACTCTTTCCAAACCACCGCCCAGGGGGTTCTCCCCCCTGAGTGTAGTAGTCTTCTTTAGCTAAAGAAGTATAGTAATCGCAGCTTCCAATGCTCATACGGCAGATTGATAGCATTATTTCCTGCCCTCCTGATCATCGTCTGAAAAGCCTGTCAATTCAGCCAATTCATCAAGAGCAGACATAATCTCTACCTTGCCCTTTTTCCCTTCATTAGGCCCTGCATTTCCCGGCTTAACAATCCCTTCTGAAGCTCGCTTGCTAACACGTCTTATTGCTTTCTCTAGCTTTGCGGACTCTTTTCTAACCTTAACAGCAGGACGTATTGTATTATGCTTTTCGAAAGGCCAGATGAGACGGCAAACAACATCTGTGTTGGTATGCAAAATAGCCCTTATCCCTTTTTTCCCCATGGACCTAGCTCTTTACTAGAAGAAATTATTTGAGGTGGAACAACAGGCACTTCAATCTCCTGATAACTATAATTTTTAGTAACTTGCTGCGTATTTCATCCTGCAGGAGGTTCGGAAAAAGATGTTGAAACAGTTAATTTTTCTATTTTACGGTTGCCTATCAGCTCTGAGAGCCATTTCGGAGAATCCTTCCCCTGCGTCCTACACAGGACTGTAGTACCAACCATTGAAAGCCAGGAGTCTGCAATATTATCAGAATATATCTCTTTTACTTGCGATATACTTTGAATTCCGAGCACAACACGGCATCCCTTTGACCTACCAATCTCAAGAAATTCGGACAGTTTGATAACCTGTCCAAGTTGCGGAACCTCATCCATAAAAAGCCAAATTCGTCTTTCTCGGGAGTCTGGGAGCTCAGGAGAATTAACTATCGAAGCTAGTGTTTCTAAAACACTATGGATGTATGCTTTGGTCGTTTCTGAATACCTAGAATTGCTTTGTAGTATTACTGTATTGGCTTTCCCGGCTCGTAGTTGACCTGTCAACCAACGACGAAACGATATTTTTTTCTTTCCCTCCCAAGCTTTTGCCAAAGCTGCGACTGGGGCCATAAAGGCCATCACTTGAACTAAAAAACTAATAGTTGTTTTAGATGAAGGATCTGTGACAAACATTGAAGCTAGTGGGTTATATTTATCAACTACTTGCTTAATTTTAATACTATCTGCGGACTTCAAATCTTTAATGATATCAGAAAAATCCCAACTCTTGTTTTTTTCTTTCTGGGCCTTAACGATAAAAGCCACAAGGATCATCCTAGCACCTTGAGCCCACATAGGCTCATTGCCAGTCTCTTGAATTATACGAGCAGCTAGTGTCTCAGCGTCTTCCTTATTTTCTATGTCCTCCCCTACTGCCCAGCCTATACAGCGATCGTCCCAGGGAGCCAGAATTAAACCAGATAAATGAGCAGTAAAATCACCCTTATTATCAAAGACTAGAACAATGTCTCCACGATCTTGAGCCTGTTTTATAAGTGGCAACATAATAGCTGTTTTGCCACCCCCAGTAGAGCCAATAAACAAAACATGTCTGCTCTCTCTGTCGCGTGATAATGCAACATTAGGGTGTATATTTAACCCCTTGCCTGAAAGCTTAATTTCGCCCTTCAAAGCTTTCACTACTGCTTTTTCAGCCTTTCTAGAGACTTCATGAAATCCCACAAAACGAGACCCAAGGATATGGCGAATCTTCGCAGGTGGACGACTAGCTAGCTCTGCTAGCCATAGAGCAACAAAACTAGAAAAGACCACCACACTATAAAAGACATATTTGACATCAGGCCATAGCCCTGCTCTCCACCATGCCATCGCAGCATCATACGTCCAGGACATTCCAATGATCTCATGCAAACCTGCCAAGCAAAATAACTTACAAAAGGATATTGGAGCCAATCCATAAGGCCTGAGCAAACCGACCCCATAGACAACTGATGAAAATATCAAAATAAGTGTAACCGCAAACACTCCCAAAAAACATTCGATTTCACGTTGAGGAAGAACTGCTCCTGTAGTCTCCTTATTAGCCATAATTTTCACCCGCCTTTCTCTTCATCAGCTGTTGTTGAGAACTAAATTCAGCCACGAGATTTCTGCGAAAATCGGCGATCCTCTCCGCAGTGCGGGCTTCACTGTCTAGGATAATATTCTTGATCTCTTCCTCTGAATTATTTGCTACCCGTTTTGCTGCATCACGGATCAGATCAGTTATAGTTGTACCTGCCTTCTCTGCCTGTTGTATAAGTCTTCTATGTTCATGGTCTGACAACCGAATTGATATAGTCTTCATCTTTACGCCCTTCTAAAATGGAATTGAATAAACTGCTTTTGGAGTATGGTAAAAATGCAGTTCATTATGTCTTTCACTGCTTTTCACTGAATCCACACTAATAAATAGCGCTTATAGCTTGCGATGAATTCAACTGCTTTCTCTAGTTGATTTCTTCTAATTTCACGGACTAAGCCGCTAAAAATAAGGATTTTGCGTTTCCCAATAATTTGGAGAAGCATCGACAGGGTGCGTCAGGTGTGGAAAAACAAATCTTCTTTGCTATGAGATCGGATAGGCAAGGCTTTATAAGCACTAAGAAGGGAGGAAGAAGAGGAAGCTTTACTCCCCTTCTCCAGATTTTTGATTAGATTAAATGAATTCATAAGTCGCTCTCACCTTCGGAGAGAGACTGAATAAGCTTGCGGATATCCTCAACACGCCAAGCTACTGTTTTCGATGTTAACTGAATTGCTGATGGATATTTTCCAGACTTAACACCCCGCAGCCAGTGGCTTTGGCTAACTGGAAAAACACTTAAAATCTGCTGTAGGCGAACAAACCCTTCGGTCGGAAGACCTTCCATATTCTTCTCCTTTTTCTGTGACACCACTGAAGTGTCGTGACTGAGTAAAGGAGAACATATGGCTAGAAAAAAGTTATTGATAACATTTTAATCCACTTCTTTTTTACATAATTAAAATGTTTGCAGCCGATATAAACTAATATATCGGCTGCTTACTGATGATTTATTTGTTATTTTAATTGATATTTATTGATAACAAGAGTCCCTAGAGTAGACTCTGCATATGGATCATCAGTTAAGCCAAGAGGCACTTTCGTATAATCGAGAAGCATTTTGGCAAATGTTAAAAATGGCCCTTCAAAATTTCCATCACGTTTAACCCCTCGCCCTTCACCACCTGCCTTTTTATAGCACTTATGTAGCCATTTCAAACAACGCCGAATGGCAAAGTTTTCACGACGCCCAGATTTCGAAGGTAGCTTTAATTCTTCTTCAACTCTCTCTCTACATAAGGCCAAATAATCGGCGACATTGTTTCCACTAAAACGAACGTCACCATATTCAGAATCACACGGTATTCTTCTTTCAAGATTCAATTTGGGTAAACCAAAGCCTTCATTATCAATATGGCAACTCACATTTGGAGTTACGCATTCATAAAGAAACAACTTCAATGGGTCATATTCTTCTTCGCTTAAAGTTCCAGGCTCATCCCACTCTAAAGCATATTCAATTAACTTGCATGCTTTATCAAAATCCTTAAGTGCCTTGGTACATTTTGCAGACGGAGGAGTATTTCCAAAGCTCCTAACCTGAGAAATATATTCTGCAAGAGCAAGCTTAATCGTATAACAAATCTCATCAGTGAAATTTAAATTTGTTTCTTCTGCAACTTTATCAAAATCAATTTCAGGAAGAGCCTCTACATTAGGAAGCCCCCAATACATACCCTTCGGGTGTACAAGCTTGAAAGAATCCATACAAACCTACCTTGTTTTTTCAATTAACAACGGAACAACTTTTCTACCGAACTTCAAACTATCCAAATAATCTGCCCATGCCTGCATCATCTTCCTACGTTCTGGCAAATGCTCAGCATAATTATAACTGGCCCTCACCTTGTCCTTTGGGGTATGCGCCAGTTGCCGCTCAATAGCGTCTTTGTTCCAACCATGCTCATTCAAAAGAGTGGAGGCCATAGACCGAAAGCCATGTCCAGTCATTTCGGTCTTATCGTAACCAATGCGGCGAAGACTTACGTTGATAGTGTTCTCTGACATCGGGCGAGTCGTTGTCCTAATACTGGGAAAAATATAACCATACGGCCCAGTCAACTGATAAACTTCTTTCAGAATATCAATAGCTTGACATGACAAAGGTACAATATGAACGGCCCCTCCCTTCATCTTTTCCTCAGGAATACGCCATTCACAAGAATCAAAGTCAATCTCACTCCATTCAGCTGCTCTTAGCTCGCCTGGGCGCACGAAAACCAATGGAGCTATGCGTAGGGCACAATGGACAACCAAAGTGCCGGAGAACTCATCTATGGCCCTTAAGAGAGGTCCTATTTTCTTAGGATCGGTAATTGAAGGGAAATGTTTTACTTTTCGCGCTGAGGGGATTGTCCCTTTAATGTCTGCAGCAGGATCGCGTTCAGCTCTACCCGCTGCAACGGCATAACGAAAAACTTGGGACATGATCTGGCGAATTCTTCTCGCTGTCTCTACAGCTCCGCGCTTTTCACATCGTTGAGTGACGCTAAGCATATCTTGGACACCGAGTTCAGAAATGGGACGATTTCCTATGAAGGGGAAAATATTCTTTTCCATACGCTCCATGGTGGTCTTGGCATGACGTTCACTCCAACCGGACACCTGCTTTCCAAACCATTCTCGGCTAATGGCCTCAAAAGCTTCAGTCGCGCCTGATTTGCGCTGGTCCTCTTTGCGCTTTCGGGAAGGATCAATGCCTTTAGCAATTTGAGACTTAAGCTCTCCCCGTTTGATACGAGCTTCTTGAAGGGTAATATAGGGATATGTACCTAGAGACAGCATCGTCCGCTTCCCATTCATCTGGTAACGGAACCTCCACCACTTGCGCCCATTAGGGCTAATGACAAGATATAAACCTTCGCCATCATTTAAAGTTTGCTCTTTATCAGTTGATTTAGCTGCTTTGATTTTCGCATCTGTGATTGCCATGAACTACTCCGGTAAGTGGTATAAAAAAATTGGTACAAATTGCTTTATACCATTTTTTATGCCCGAACAAACGACCAGTCAGGACAACTCAGGACTATTCATGACAACCAAAAGACACAAAAAAAGCCCTCATATTGAGGGCTTATGACACTTCCAGACATGAAGTGATTATTTGTAATGGCGGAGAGGGAGGGATTCGAACCCCCGGAGGGCGTAAACCCTCAATAGTTTTCAAGACTACCGCGTTCAACCGGACTCTGCCACCTCTCCAAAAGGTGAGACAAGAATTTTCCCGAACTTGCCCTGAATGTCAACCTTTTTTTAAATATAATCAGGAAAAATTTTACTCTAATTAATGTTAATGCCAGCTGAATTAATTTAAATATCAGAAACGGTTGAATTTGTGCATCACCTTTTCGGCAAACCCATTCGCTTAAAGGTAGATACCCTTTTCTTTAAGCTCTTCACCGTAACTCTTCAGTTCTGCTTTTGAACGCAGACCGAGCTTCTTCATAAAATTGGACCGATGCTTTTCCACAGTTTTGACACTGATAACCAGTAAATCGGCAATTTCCCGGTTCTTATATCCGGCAAGCACATGCTTCAAAACCTCGCGCTCCCGATCCGTAAGAGCATCAAGACTCATGCAGCTGTTCGTACGCTCCCTTTGCAAAAAACCTTTGGCCACTTCCGCTGAAATATCAGGAGCAAGGTAGACCTTACCTTTCATTACCGTTTCAATAGCCATCACCAACTCCTTGCTGGAGGAGGTCTTCAACACATACCCGCTGGCCCCGGCATCAAGGGCTGAAAAAATATGGTCAGGCTCAACATGTGCCGTTAAAGCCAGAAACTTTGTCCTGCCATCTCCGGCAAGCTCCTGAATGGCCTGCACACCGCTTTTGACAGGCATGGAAAGATCCATAAGCACAACATCCGGATTGAGCCTCCGGCAAAGACGCACCGCCTCTTCACCGTTCTCAGCCATACCGAGCACAGATATTCCCGGCTGAGACTTCAGAATTGTCTTCAGCCCTTCCCGAACCAGCGCATGATCATCAGCAATAACGACTTTAACCAGATTTAACATCGAGCACCTGAAAGCAGATAAAAAATAATTTGCAAATTCGACCGAACGATAATTCCTAGCAGAAAAGTATTACATATTGCAACATAGGATAGCACGTTCTTGCTTTTTTCAAAACTTTCCAGAAACTAAAAAAGGCAGTCGGATTACTCCGACTGCCTAGTACTTTCATGTGGCGGAGAGGGAGGGATTTGAACCCTCGATAGAGTTTTAAGCCCTATACTCGCTTAGCAGGCGAGCGCCTTCAGCCGTGCTCGGCCACCTCTCCGTATATGTGGTGAAGAAGCTTAACCCGCTTCACTCACTCAGGAAGCGTTGTAATACATCCGCACCAGCAGACTGTCAACAACATTTTTAAACTTTTTCAAATTATTTATGAACTATATCTTCTTTTGCCCTGAATGTTGACCTGAACACAATATTCAAAGGTGCGTGTTTCACATTCAGAATCTTACGGAGCCTGTTTTCCAAAAAACGATGGTAAGAAGTCTTGATCAACTTCTCGTCATTGATAAAGAAAATAAAGGTCGGCGGTTCATCGTCAGCCTGAGTCATGTACTTGAACTTGGCCCTTTTGCGCTTAACCACCGGAGGCTGATGTTTTTCAATAATTTCCTTCATAATCCGGTTCAACTGCCCGGTAGAAATACGCAGAGAGCATTCAGCCTTAAGCTTGCTGGCAAGAGGCAGAATACCACCCAGACCGGACTTGGAAATACAGGAAGTATAAACGACGGGCACATGGTTAGCCATACGCAAGGCTCTTTCGAATCCCTCACGCAGAAGCGAACGTTCGGACTTGGAAACAAGATCAATCTTGTTCACCGCGATAATGAACGGAACAGCTTCACGCAGCAGATATTCCAACAACCGCTTATCCTGCTTGGTAATACCGGCCAGAGCATCCACAACCATCACGGTAATGTCTGCCTTGGTACTGCTCCTTAGGGCACGAACAACACTGAAACGCTCAATGGTATCAGTTATGTTGGTCCGGCGTCGAACTCCGGCGGTATCCACAAAAGTATATGTTTTCCCGCCACTTACAAAAGTAACATCTACGCTGTCGCGGGTGGTTCCGGCAATGTCACTGACGATAACCCGCTCCTCCCCGGTCAAGGCATTTACCATGGAGGACTTACCTGCATTGGGTCGACCGAGCATGGCAATCTTGAGGCCTTTAGCTTCCTCGTCCTCTTCCTCGTACTTAATCCCGGTGGCAAGGGCCATGTCGGCAACCTTTTCACGCAGCTCAAGCAGGTTGAAGCCGTGTTCAGCTGAAACAGCCATCATCTCAAAGCCCAGGGCATGGAAATCCGCAGTGGCCTGCGCTTCCAATTCAGATCCGTCAACCTTGTTAACCAGCAGCAGGATGGGTTTGTTGCTCTGACGGATGTAAGCAGCTACCTGCTCATCAAGCTGGGTCAGCCCGGTACGTCCGTCCACAACAAGAATAAGAGCATGGGATTCTTCAATGGCTTCGCGAGCCTGCTCGAAGATATCTCCCTGAAATTCTTCTGAATCATTATCGCTTTCCATGACCAGTCCGCCGGTATCAATCAGGGCGTAATGAATTCCGTCGTAATGGCCTTCGGCATAGATACGATCACGGGTAATGCCGGGCATATCATGGGTGATTGCCCTCTTTTTTCTCAACAATCTGTTGAACAGGGTGGATTTCCCCACATTGGGGCGTCCGATAAGTGCAATGGTTGGCAGCATGGCTGGCCCTCCGATAATAATAAACTGCAATCCACGGGAATTCCTATTCTCGTGTGCAGAAGTATATATCAAAAAAAGCGGGAAGACATCCGCTTCCCGCTATTAGAATCTCCTAAAGGAGTCCTATTGCACAAGGTGTAAAGGCTGTAAAGCAGTTTATTGCCCCTAAGAAACTACTCTTCCTCAAAAAGCTTCTTGATGGCCTCGGTGTAGGGAGGTCTCAGCACACCTTTTTCGGTAATGATCCCGGCGATAAGCTCATTGGGAGTCGGGTCAAATGCGAAGTTGAAGACATCCACACCTTCGGGGGTAATTCGATGATCGCCCACATGAGTCACTTCGGTGGGGGTGCGGTCTTCGATGGGCACATCGTCACCGGTGGGTGTTTCGGGATCGATGGTGTAAACCGGGGCGGCAACATAAAAGGGAATACCGAACTCACGGGCCAGCAGGGCCACGCCGTAAGTTCCGATCTTGTTAACAGCATCACCGTTAGCAGCTATTCGGTCCGCGCCGACAACGACTTTCTGCACCAGACCTTTCTTCATCAGCAGTGCGCAAGCGTTGTCACAAGCAACCTTTACCGGGATGCCGTCACTATGCAATTCGTAAGCTGTGAGGCGCGCCCCCTGAAGAAAAGGACGGGTTTCATTGGCAATGACGGAAACTTTCTTGCCCTGATCTACTGCGCCACGCACTACGCCAAGCGCAGTACCGTAACCGGCGGTAGCCAGTGCTCCGGCATTGCAGTGGGTCATGATGGTGTCGCCGTCATCCATGAGCTCGCCGCCGAACTTGCCGATATCTTCGCACATGCGGATATCGTCCACATGAATTTCCTTGGCACGCTTGAGCCAGATATCGCAAAGTTCATCGAGAGAGACATCACCGGCTTCAGCCCAGATGCGTTTCATTTCGCGCACAGCCCAACGCAGGTTGACTGCAGTAGGACGGGCATTTTCAATCTTGTCGAGATTTTTTTCCAGATCGGCTTTCCAATCTGCACTACCTGCAACTTCGCGGCCTGCAAGGTAACAGCCGTAAGCAGCAGTAACTCCGATGGCAGGAGCACCGCGCACAACCATCACAACGAGAGCTTCAACTATATCATCGGTAGTTTTGCAGTCAAACCAGTCCTCGCGGGTCGGCAGGTAACGCTGGTCCAGCAGCACAAGGGCATCTTTTTCAGCTGAAAACTGAATATGCTCAGTCATTTTTTATCTCACTATTAGTTAAGAAAGTTTTTCGGAGATCATCTTGCTGACCATGCCGGGATTGGCCTTGCCTTTGGTCTCGCGCATAATCTGGCCCATAAAGAAACTCATCAGCTTTTTCTTGCCGCCTTTGAAAGCTTCAACTTCATCCGGGTTGTCGGCCAGAACTTTATCGACCACAGCCTCAAGAGAGGAGCTGTCAGAAATCTGAACCAGTCCCTTATCCTGAACGTACTTTTCAGGATCAAGTCCCTGAGTGAAAACTTCGTTGAATATATCTTTACCGATCTTGATGCTGATCACATCCTTATCCACAAGCTGGATCAGCTTGGCCATCATTTCCGGTTTGAATTTGCACTCGGCCACGGTCAGTTCAGACTGGTTGAGTTCACGCAAAAAGTCACCTTTGATCCAGTTCACAACTTTTTTAGGATCATCCTGGATCTCGAGAACTGCTTCAAAATAGTCGGCAATATCTTTTTCAGAGCTGATCAATTCTGCATCATCCTCGCTCAATTCCATGTCATCGATAAAGCGCGCCTTACGCTCTGCCGGTAACTCGGGCAGCGAAGCCTGCCATTCCGCCATCCATTCATCGGCAATAACCAGAGGAACGAGATCCGGGTCCGGGAAGTAGCGATAGTCGTGAGCTTCTTCCTTGCCGCGCATGGAATGGGTGGTTCCTTTGTCCGCATCGTAAAGACGGGTTTCCTGAACAATCTTCTCCCCGTCTTCAATGAGGTCTATCTGACGAGCAACTTCGTAACGGATTGCCTTATGAATGTTGCGGAAGGAGTTGATGTTTTTCAGTTCTGCACGGGTGCCGAATTCCTTCTGGCCCAAGGGACGAACAGAAATGTTGGCGTCACACCGAAAAGATCCTTCTTCAAGGTTACCGTCACAGATACCAAGGTACAGCAGGATGGAACGCAGCGACTTGAGGTAGGCAACGGCTTCATCAGCACTGCGCATGTCCGGCTCACTGACAATCTCGATGAGCGGCACACCGGTACGGTTCAGGTCCACAAAGCTGGCGTTTTCAGCAGCGGAGTGGATATTCTTTCCCGCATCTTCTTCCATATGGATACGGGTGATTCCGATTCGCTTAGCCTGCTTTTCGCCATCAGCATCTTCCCATGAAATATCAAGATGGCCGTGTTCGCAGATAGGCAGATCGAACTGGGAGATCTGGTAGCCCTTGGGCAGGTCGGGATAAAAATAGTTTTTACGGGCGAAAATGGATTTCTGGTTCACGGTACAATTGGTGGCCAGCCCCATCTTGGCGGCGTATTCCATTACCTTTTCATTAAGAACAGGAAGAACTCCGGGCATGCCGGAACATACTTCACAAACGTTCTCGTTGGGGTCCTTGCCGAATTCAGTGGAACAACCGCAAAAAATCTTGGTCTTGGTCTTGAGCTGGGCGTGAACTTCAAGCCCGATTACTGTTTCAAACTGCATTATATGTATCTCCTTATGAGATGCCTTCGGCGACCCTGCCGGGGGCCTTAAACCCTTTTGTAAAAGGGTTTAAGAATCCCAAAACCTTTTATTATGGCTTCGCCGCTGGTAGCATTTAATATTCTGTTAATTTAATAAAAAAACCAACCTTCAGGGATTCCAAAAAGGATTATCCCCTTTGGCCGCCGGAGGCAATCTATCGGCGCAGTGCAGATTTACTTATCAGTAAATATACAGGCACGTGCGTTTTCAGATGATGCGCGGGATATTTAAATTCATTCCCGGTCCCGATGTAATAGTCAAGGCGTGTGCCTTTGATTGCCTTCCCGGTATCCTGCGCCAGCCCCACTCCGTTAACACGGCGGGACGGATGTCCTTTTTCAGGATAAATATCCGTGCGGAAGCCAACTATGGAACCAAGCGGAATCAGCTTCGGGTCCGTAGCAAGACTGACCATTGATTTCAGAGGCTTGCCGATGGCAGCCTGCGGCTCTCCACGGGTAACCTTAAAAAAGATATAACTTTCGTTTTTGGCCATCAGCTCCCACATCCGGTCCGGATGTTTGAGCAGCCAGGATTTGATCTTTTCACGGGACAACTGACTTTTCTTGAGCACCCCGTTATGAAGCATGATACTCCCCAGACCCTTAAAAGATCGTCCGTTACTACCGCTAAAAACAGCTGTACGCAAACGCCCGTCAGGAAGACGCAGAACGCCACCGCCCTGCACATGCATGTAGAACAGGTCCACAGGATCTTTCAACCATGCTACTTCCAGCCCACGCCCGGCGAGAACCTTTTTGATATCAATGTCACGGCGGGAATGATACGGGAGTATCTTTCCATTTTCAACCCGGTAAGCTTTACGCAACTGCTCGGACCAAGGATGTGTCTGTCCCGGACGGGCTTTGCGCAGGTCGGGAGGGAGCCGGTAAACCGGATATTTATATGGGCCTTTTTGGGTCAGGCTGGCCTCGATAACCGGAGTGTAATACCCGGTCATCTCCGCACCGGACTGGAGTTCATACCAGACAAAATACTTGCCAAGCAACTCCGGGTTCCGGTCAAGCCGGGGCAACAGCCTTTCCAGATCTTCAAGAGATTTACGCAACTGGCCCCACGTAAGCCTGAGTTCCTTACGCCTGAGTGCCAGCCCTCCGGACGGGTTACGCTGAACATATTCGATAGATTTTCGAATCTGCGGACCGAGATCACGCCATGTGCGCAAACTTTGACTCTGCGCTGAAATCCTGCGTGCGGCAATGGCTGAAGAATGATCCGACAACTTGGAATAACGCACCGGACCGGAAATAAACTTCCCGCTGTCTCTTTTGCTTTTCCAGACCTTTGTTTTGGTACTCTGTGATACATACCGTTTTTGGGACACAGGGCCGACCTTGGCCGCACACCCGCAAAGACAGATTGAAAACAGGCAGAGCACCGCCAGTGACCTGAGAATTGAAATATTTTTTTTCATTTGGACCTATGACTCGATAACCACGTCGCTAAAACGCCCTACCCCGTATTCACGCCGTCTAAGGAATTTATCCGGGCCGGGTCCGATGATCTGCAACTCGCGATGGCGACGCTGCACATCCTGTGCAATATGCATTTCCTTGGTACATCCTGTTGAATATGTAGCATCTTTGCCCGCCCAGACCGGTGGAACCTTTTCACCCATCAACTCAAAACTGGTTTCAATGTCGGCATAGGTCTGAAAACGCCAGATAGTAATAAAACCGCTCCGCTGAACCTTTTCCCACATGAACATGAGATCATCGGCATCCATGCCTTCTTCAAAATGTTCCGCCGGGTTGATGATGTAGGTATCGGCAAGCCTGTCGCGCAGGTATCCCACAAAAGTATTCAACACCTTGATGGCCGTATCCACCTGTCCGGGGATGCTGCCGACAATGGCACTGTAAAACATTACCGCTTTACGTTCACTGCGGGCCAGCTGCATCTCGGCGATAATTTCATCGGCCTTGGCGGATATATCGGCCTCGGTAAACTTGTTGACCTTTTGGGATTTAGCTTTGAATTCGAGTTTAAATTCACCCTCAAGGTTACGGTAGAAACAGATTATATCGCGAGTGAACAAATGAGTGTTGCCGAGAAGCCTGCGCCTGTTACCCCAGCCTTTCGCAAGAATCAGGTCAGATTCCTTCCATGCCCGGGCAAAGGTCACGCTGCATCTGATCAGATTCAGCCGTTCACGTGTGCCGTCGGAAATGACCACAAACGGGTTCTGCCGCAAATTGGACAAGAGATCATTTTTGGAAATACGCTCTTCGGTGATAAACAAAGCATCCCTGAGAGCTTCGGCCAGCAACGGATTACTCTCCCGGTCCCAGAAAGTGGGAGAATCAAACCAGAACCCCTCTTTAAGGGCAAGAATAACGCTGTGCCCCTGACGCAACAGGGATTTAATCATCAGCAGATCAGCCATCAGCCCCCCGGTTTCATCCGGGATAACCAGAATTTTCAATCCCCCGCCGCTGCCGTGGAAAACATTGCGTACTGCACTGAAATCAATCTCATCACGGGAATACATTTTTGAGTAAAGTTTATAATCCTCACCGAACAGGGCCTGGCTCCACTGGTCCGGCAGACTGGAAAGCCTGAAAATCCGTTCAAGTTCAATCATATCCAATTCAAAACGCATGTCAGCGAGATTCACGCAATCCGGAACCGGGTACGGACATGATTCCATGGCCTGCTTGAAAAAATCACTTTCCACATAAGCCTTTCCCCGGCTGAAAAGCAGTTCCTTACGGTTACGGTAGGGGTCATCCAGCCCGCTGCGGGAAAGAAAAATCGTAATCATATTTTTGAGCAGCCGCAGGGGTATCATTATTGATGAGTCCAGGGCCTGCTTAAATTTGTGGCGGCAGAGATTAAGGATCAGCTTACGCTGGTAACGGTCGGAAACATGATTTTTAACAAGTTTGACCAGAGCCCGCCAGACAAAGACATATACATCAAGCAGATCCTGCTCCAGTCCCGGGGTAACCAGCCTGTTGAACTGCCAGTCCGAACAAGGCGCGAAAACCTGATTATCTTCCAGCGCAACCATGAAACGCAGTTGCTCAGGGGATGCGTTTTTGACCGGATCAATGATGCTTTCCAGATGATTCGCGGTCATAAAATGGAGAAGCCAGGCATCAAAAACCGGATCTTCACCGTACTTGAGATCTTTGATGGATGTAAAATCAGGCAGGATGCTCACTAGAAATCTACTCCGTAAGGAAGCCCTTGCTTCTCAATTTTTCAAAAAAAGTATTACTGCGGATGCGGGCCAGCATAAGTTCATTTTTATGGCGGGAAATAACAACGCGGTATCCCTCGCTCAGAGGATAGGGGACCCGTCCGTCTTCGGTGAGATAAACGTCGCCGGAAGCTTCGCCCACGTCGATGGTCAGCGGGGCATCAACAGGCAGAACCATGGGTCTTATCCCGTTCAGGAATGGACAGACCGGGGTCAGGCACATTGCCGGCAGTTCGGGATGGACAAGCGGGCCGCCCGCAGAAACGTTATAGGCCGTGGAGCCTGTGGAGGTTGAAATAATCAACCCGTCAGCACGAAGATTCTTAATCCATTGCCCCTTCTGTCCGATGTCGAGAGAAATAATCCTGGCTACAGCCCCACGGGAAATGACCAGATCGTTGATTGCCACCCCGCGAGCCACGATACCGTTGCCGCGCTGGACTTCGTAATCGAAAGCAGTTCTAGGTGAGATATCCAGGTCATTGCTGAAAAAATTCTCAAGAGCTGTTTCCCAATCTTCAGGAAAGACCTCGGCCAGAAATCCCACCCGGCCATGATTGATGCCCAGCACCGGGACTGCCCAGTCAATAACGTTTCCGGCTACACTTATAAATGTACCGTCACCGCCGAGAACCAGCACCAGAATGGTATTCTCCCGGTAAGCGGAAACAGTTATCCGCGCCGGGGGACAAGGATGCTCCACAATATCGGAATTAACACCGCGCACACTCAACCACCGGGCGATTTCGCCCCCCAGATCAGCTGCACTGCCCCCGCCGGACTTGGTAACAATTAAAACAGAACCTTGACTATCTGACATAGACAACTCTCCTATTAGAAAGACGCCCAAGATTCAACTGTTTGCTGCTCTAAAAAAAACAGAAAAACAATCTGCGGCTACTATACTTTTTTAGTGCAGACATTAAGCTTATTTTAGCAGTCCATCCATAAGTATCTGTAAAAAATATAAAATATTTTTTCTTTTTTTTCATAATTTCCCCTAAAGAATATATTGAAACCAGCCGATACAGGGTATGAGGAGGATTATATACCGTGGCTCACAACCCTGCTGAAATAAGAAATATGCTGCGCACTTACGGCAAGCAGCTGACCAGCGCCAAGCGACTGGCCCGATTCAGGCGTGCTCTGAAAAGGTCCGAGTCTCCTGACGTAGTCACTATTTCACGGCAGGCAAGGCGTCGCGAGCTTGTGGAAAAAATTTCCCGGGAAATTATCGAAAATCTCATAGTCTCGGGTAATGAAAATCCTGTAGTGTCCGATATATTAGAACAGCTGGAGCTTGATTTCGGTGACCGCTTTTTTTTCGAGTACCCTCTCGACGGCAGCGATGTGCAAGTTCTGAAAGAGACCCCGGAAGGTGTTTTTGACCTGCCACGCGAAGAAAAGGCGCAGGTCATGAACAGGCTCTGGGAAATCACGCTGGACAAGGTAGACCGGACCATGCTCTGATGCAGGCCGCTTAAAAAAAACTCATGACATTGTAAATTGGGTAACCCCGGAGGGGATTATGAAGATTAACCAGTATAGCCAGACCCCTCTCAAGGCCTACTCTGAAAACCGGGTGAAGGATGCTGCAGGCAAGGCCCAGAGTCAGCAGCAGAGCTCTGCCCCCAGCCGGGATGTTGTAAACGTCTCGTCACAGGCAAAGCTTCTCGGTGCCGCAAGGCAGACCGCCACAAACAGCCCGGACACCAGAGAACAAAAGGTGAGAGAACTTAGGGAACAGGTGCGCTCAGGGACTTACAAGCCGGACATTCGTAAGACGGCAATGAATCTGGTGCGCGATGAAGTTGACTTTTTAAGCTGAATAAAAAAAACGGTGAAACCCGGACAAGGATTCCACCGCTGAAGAAGCTATAATATATGGTGTTTTTACCGCACTGCTGACCCGGCAACGCCTTATGAAAAGGATTAATCGTTCGCCGGGCGGAAGTGTGACGGATACTTGGAGTCCACCTGCGGAACCTGCATTCCACGTTTGGCCTCGGAGTTGATCACTATCGGGCCGCCCAGATTCAAGGTGGTCTCGTCCGGCCTTCCGGGAGGAATTGTTACAGTAACCAGTACTGCCACCTGACGGACATTTTCAACTCTTAGAATTCTTTTCTCTGCTTCACTCAACCGGACTTCATAATCATCCATGAAGCTGTACGGGTCGGCTACAAGAAGCCCCAGTCCCGGATCCTCGAGACTCTGCAGCAGGAGAAAGGGAGAAGTTTCGCTGAGCTGAATCAAAGCGAAATCTCTTTTATCGTCAAAGCCGATCAAACCACGGGAAAAATAGATTATACCATCCTCGGTAATCTCTCTTTCCCCGATACGGGTCCTGATTATTTTCGTTCTTTCTTTTGCCATAACTCGGTCGCAGCAAGAAGGTCCTGCTCTGTGTTTTCAAGCGCCAAACGGTTCTGTTCTTTAATCTTGAGGTAAACCTCTTCCCTGTAGACAGTAGTCTCAGCCGGTATATCAAGGCCCAGCTTAACCTGCCGTCCTTGTACACTTAATACCGTGATCTTTATGTTGTCATCCAGGTAGAGGGCTTCCCCCGGTCTCCGGGTCAAAATAAGCATATCAATATGTGTGTAAATAATCCTTTTGGATTGTTTCTGCTTTAATCAAAAACATCCTCCACTATGGAGAATATTTTCAGCACTGAGAATGTCTTAGCGCAAGAAAGGGTCTACGGGCAAGCACAACTATCTACATTTAATAAAATTATACATAGTTGAGCAGGTTCATCTTCATGATCATTGAAGAACTTTTCAACACGGCTTCGTAAACAAGCTGCTGCTGGGATAGCTTTGTCATGAGTTCACCCACATCCACATCCTCAATATGGGAAATACGGTCCTTCTCGTTCAGCTCCAGACTGGAAAGAACCTGATCTGCAACAGCAAGCCTATTTTCCCTGCCCCCCACATCGGCGGCCTTGGTCAAAAGATGCTTCTGGGATGCGTTCAGGCTGTCCAGACACTCTTGAACGCCGGTCTGGTTATTGGTTTCCAGAAAGGCCACAAGGTTACCCATGGTTTCCAATAAATTCTGGCTGTCGCCACCGCCGAGAAGCATGCTGTTATTGTTGAAAACAACACTGGCACCGCTCGCACCGGGCTGCTTATAAACACCACCGAAAATATCCTTACCCACATCATTGACGCGTACACTTTCATTTTCCTGAATCTGGACATTAATTGCCGCGGTATCCGGATGTATGAGAAACTGTGCGCCTGCGGCCACTGTTCCGCCGCTGTTATCCAGGGTAAGAGTGCCGCCGGGAAGCGGAATAACGGCAGTAGTGGCACCTGCATCTGCAGGTTTAACATTCCCTTCTGTCCAGGTGACGCCGCCGTCACTGCTGTAAGAGTATGTTATTTCATCATCAACTGACGCCGGATCTGGAGTGGTGGAATCAATCCTGACCACCACATCCTTGGAAAATGCACCGTCAGCTGTGAGAGCGGAAGAAGTGAAAGAGGTATTCATCGGAACCACATTGATAGAATCCTCGTCATCACCCATATATTGGGCGGTCGGACGGACCCACATCCATGTTCCGGAACTGTCGTTGGTATTAGCTGACCCTTTTACCGGAATATTGGTAGCAGGAGTGCCCAGATCGAAATCCATGGTCACCCCGTCAAAATCAAGTGTAGTAGCACCGGCAGCAAGGGTCTTGGTAGTGAAAGTCTCGCCGCCATCCTTTGAATAACGGTATTGCATGGCTGCGCCGCCTATTGCTCCGTCCGCTTCAAACTGAACGACAATAGTCTTTTCCGCATTGCCGGTGATGGTAAAATTGCGAGATGAGACATTGGCATCGTTGCTGGTCATCCAGAGCCTTTCTTTAAAGGCATTGTCTTCAACCTTATGGCCTGCGTATATGCTCTTACCTTCATATTCGGTGTTGGCAAGGGCTACCAACTGCTGGAAAAGCTGGCGGGCTTCGTAACTGATCTGCTCCCTGTTATCGTCAGTCAAGGTTCCGGATGCGCCCTGTTCTGCCAATCCCTTGGCTCGTGTCAAAATGGTTGAAACCTGAGTCAGGGTGGTATCTGAAAGGGAAAGCCATCCTTTAGCTGTATCAATATTATCGCGGTACTGCTTGACTGTGGCAAGGGTTTCACGATGGTCGAGAATACGGGCCATGCCCACAGGGTTATCAGAAGGCTTATTAACCTTCTTCTGAGTCTGCGCCTGAATATTGGTCTCCACCAGTTGGGTCAAAGACGTATTCATGTTGGACACATACGTGTTGAAAAGCATTTGCTGTGATACTCTCATAGCCATTCTCCCTCAGCCTTGATTATGCAACGCCTTAGTTCTTCATCCCGAGCAGGGTCTGAAGCATCTGGTCAGCGGTTGTGATCAGCTTTGCAGCAGCAGTGTATGAGTGCTGATACTTGATCAGGTTACTCATTTCTTCATCAATATTCACACCCGATACTTCCTGCTGCTTATCGTTAAGATCGGATGCAAGTGTTTCCTGAAAACTGTGATTGAACTTGGTCGTCCCGGTATCCGCGCCGACCACGGCCACCGTGCCGTCGTAATATTCAATCAGGGTCTGGGTGGTGGTGCCGTCAAAAGAAGTAGTTATGTCCAGATCGGTCAGACCCATTTCCTTCATCTTGAGTGCATTGGTGTTGTCACCCTCATTGTATTCTCCGGCTCCGTTCACATGCCCGGCATTGATTAAATCAATATCCCCGTTGACTGCGCTGCTGACGGCAATATCAGAAGCCTGAGAGCCTTCAAAGTAAGTGTTCAGGCCGAGAGCAGCATAAAGTCCTGAAGTATCGGTTCCCATCTGAAATTCATGGCCGTTCTGTCCGCTAATCTGCAACTTGTGGTTAACTATGGTTGCAGAAGCATAAGCCGGGTCGAAAGTAGCATTAAAGGCATCCCTTACATCAGTAAGAGAATGAACAGAAGGATCAAAATTCTGAACTCCGGGGGCAACAGAGCTGAAATCAATCTGCCCGGAAAAAGCCAGTTCGTTGGTAGTAGAATTGTAAAAATACATCAGGGAGTTGCCGGACTGAAGCCTGTCCGCGAAGGGCAGCCCGGAAGAACCGTTCCCCAGCGCTACGGAATCGTCATCCACTCCATAAGAACCTTCCATAGAAGCATGAGCCTTCAGTCCTGCACCCTGTGAATGGATACGGTTAGTCTGCCAGACCACTTCATTGGTCAGAGCGTTCATGCGTTCTTTGTACTTACCCACATAGTTATCACGGAAGTTAAAATATCCTGTCAGTGTTCCGCCGGTCAGCCTTCTGGTGTTATCCTGTCCTGCAAAGTTGATCTGCGGAGTAATATTTTCCTTGGTAGCAGTATTTTCAACCCAGTACAGAGCACTCTTGGGTACGATGGTAAACTTATCACCTGTTTCCATATCGTTGGCAGGAGTGGCGGAAGGACTCGCCTCAGTACCGAACCAGATTTTCAAATCTTCAACCTGAAGAGCACCGGTTTCAGCATTTGCGGTAAAGGTCTTAGGAGCACCGGTATCATCCTTGAGCCAGGTGGTTCCGCCATCAAGGGAAACCTTGTAAGTAGCTGTCCCAACGGGTCCTGACGTAACACATTCGAGTGTGTATTCAAATTCGCTGGAACCGGAGAAATAAGCCTTGCCGTCGAAGTTGGATTGCGGACTCAGATTATTCTGGCTCTGCGGACCGTCATAAGAGAGGCTGAAATGCTTATCCCCGTCCACCAGAGTCTGTCCCGCCCCGGTGGTGATAGTGATATTACCCTTTCCATTGTCGATCATCTTGGTATCCATGATCTCGGAAAGCTCACGTATCAGAGTGGCTCTTTCGTCGTAAAGGGCGTTTGGATTGTTCTGCCCGTCAACCTGCTCGGTATTAATGCGCTGGTTGATATCGGCAATACGGGTCATGATATCATTGGCCTTGCCTACATCCTGCTTGATGTAGTCTTCGACCTGCTGCTGGTAGCGCTCAAGATCGTTCTGCATACTGTGCAGGGAGTTAACAAGGTTGGTGGTATCACTGAGCAACTGCTGACGGGATGCCGCGTCATTAGGACGCTGGCTGAGATCCTGCCAGTCATTGAAAAATGTCGTCAGGCTTGAGTTAAGCCCGTATCCCTGGGATTCATTAAAGAGAGACTCCACACTGCTGAGTGTGTTGTAAAGCGTATCCCAGCGTTCACGCATGGTTGCTTTATCATTGTAGCTGTTTTCAACAAACTGGTCGAAGTTGCGGTATATTTCAGCAGCACGGACTCCGGTGCCGATCTGGCCCGGATTGTAGTTAATGCTCATGCTCTCTTCGAGACGAACATTACGGCGGGAATAACCTTTGGTGTTTACATTGGAAATGTTGTCACCGGTTACAGAAATCGCCGACTGGGATGCGAAAAGGGCCCCTGTGCCCAGATTCAGAAGAGAATTAACACCGGGCATTAGAGCCTCCCGTTAATTAATGAAGCCTGAGGCTTGGGATTGAAATAACGGCCCCGTGCAGAGTAAACGTTCTGTTCCTTGGGAGTAATCTCCCTATGCAGAAAATCCAGCATGGAAGAAGACTGGTCCAGAAGGGCCCGCGCCAGTTGATGATTCTTGGTGGCCTGTACGCCGCACTTCTGTTCGAGATCATCAATTCTGGCAAGCAGCTTTTCAATTTCCTTACGCTGGCCGTCCTCGATGGCGGGAAGCACCTGACCAAGCCTCTGAGCGGAGGGGTCAATTTTTTGAATAAAGGATCTCATGGAGAGTCGCTCTGCTGAAATCTGACGCATAAGCTCCTGAATTACCAACTCAACTCCAGTTACTCCCTGAGGATCTTTATGCATAAGCAGGGAAAATTCTTCCTGAAGAAGCATGGAGAGCAACAAGACCGCCTTTGACTGCCTGTCAAGATTTGCCTGTATGAGCTTGATCATTTTCCCTCTCCTCCCAACTTAACATATTATTATTAATGACTTTTTATATTAACCAAACATTTCTTAACAAAATCTTATTTATAGACCAGCAAGTTTCTTGCCAATTTCTTCAGCAGTCGCACCCTGTACATAAACTTTTGTGTCATGCTCTTTTTCAATCTTACGGGCCAGCTCTTCGATCTTTGCCATGGCTTCAGTCCTGCTCAACAGTGCCGGTGTCGCTGTTTCAGCTGCATCACGCTGAACCTGACGCTCAACACGCTGACCAATGGTAAAATCTTCATCTTCAAGGGCAATACCCGGTTTAGGCAGGGGAATACCCGGCAACCCGTTGGCTGCATTGTTGTTGACCGCGGCAAGATGGGGTCCATGAACAGAACCTTGACGTCCCACTTCATCGAGAGTTTTCAACGCAGTGGAGTTACCTGTGCCCGGCAGAGTGGACTTGCTGGCTCTTTCCAACTTTGAACGCAACTGGTCATAAAGCATGTCACCAAGCCCTATACCGCCGCCCTCAGCCAACTTTTCGGAAAAATCCTTATCAAACATGGCAGTGTACTGCTTTTCGTAACGGTTACTGAGGTAGCCTCCCTGAGGCACGTTTTTACGCATCTGTTGCCAGATTTTACCCATGAAAACCGCTTCAAACTTCTTGCAGGCGTCACGCAGAGATTTTTCCTGATCCTTTCCGCCGGAAAGACGGTCATTCAGGCTGGTAAGCTTGCGTTTGAACCCCAGCAGTTCCTTGCTCTCAGCATTGGCCTGTGCGGTAGCTGTGTTCATTGCGCTATCAATCATTTTTACTCTTCCTCCAATTCATGTGCGGCCCCGTGATTTAATGGTTCGAGACTACTTTCAACCCAATTTTGCAAATTACGTACCGTCCACGCAACCTCCTGTAATTTAAGTTTAAAATTAATAGCAACTTAACATAACAACATCTGAGGTCCCTATTTATCACGCAAAGTCAGGACTTTGACTAAGCTGCAGGTTTGGCGCTCTCAAAAAGAAAGGCCCGGCAGCAACCTGCCGGGCCTCAATTCTATAAAGCAGCTTTACCTGTTTAAGCTATATGACCTCCAGCTCCGCATGCAGCGCGCCGGCGACCTTCATTGTCCGCAAAATGGAGATCAGATCACGCGGGGTTGCGCCGATTGCGTTGAGCCCGTCAACAAGCTCCTGCAGAGTAGCACCTTCAACCAGCATCAGCCTGTTGTTATCTTCTTGAACCTGAAGGTCGGTTTCGGGAGTTGCAACGGTTTCCGCTCCTTCGGGGGCAAAAGGTCCAGGCTGGCTAACGTCCGCACTTTCAGCTACGACCACCTGCAGGTTGCCGTGGGCGATTGCGACTTTGGTAAGACGCACGTTGCGTCCCAGAACCACTGTTCCGGTCTTTTCATCAACTACGACTTTAGCCTTGGTGTCAGGTGAAATTTCAATATTTTCAAGGGCAGCCATGAGCGGAACCATATTGCCCCGGAATTGCTCTGGAATAGCCAGATCAACAGTTGAAGCATCT
Source organism: Maridesulfovibrio sp. (assembly GCF_963678865.1). Lineage (NCBI taxonomy): Bacteria > Pseudomonadati > Thermodesulfobacteriota > Desulfovibrionia > Desulfovibrionales > Desulfovibrionaceae > Maridesulfovibrio > Maridesulfovibrio sp. The sequence goes on from NZ_OY787459.1 coordinate 1,513,962, forward strand.
ACCGCGTTGGCAAATGAACCGCCCACAACATTATTGATCCGCTTAACAACCTGCATGGTGGTCCCGAAATCGGAAAGACCGAGGTTGATGGTGATCTTCTGCTGACGGTTGAATTGAAAAGGAACCGAACGTTCAATAGTTGCCCCGGACGGAATTCGGGCTACGGTAACCACGTTCTTGGATGCACTAGCCGCCTCACCGCCTGCGGAAAAACCGCCCACGGTAAGCGAACCCTGCGCAAGAGCGTAGACCTTTCCGTCGATCCCTTTAAGGGGAGTCATGAGCAACACGCCGCCGAATAGAGACTTACTGTCACCAATGGATGAGACTGTTACATCAAGAGGAGCGCCGGGCTTGGCTGACACGGGCATCTTGGCAGTGACCATTACAGCGGCAACGTTCTTGGGCTTAATGGAAGAACGGTCAACCTGAACACCCATTTTTTCCAGCATATTGATCATGGAGGTAATAGTGAATGCCGAGTTGGTTCCGTCACCCGTTCCCGAGAGACCTACTACCAGCCCGTATCCGACCAGATCGTTATCACGTACGCCGCTGAAAGAAGAAATATCCTTCAGCCTGACCGCCTCTGCGGATTGAGCGGACATAAGAACGATGAACATGACCAATAGAGCCGCCGCAAGCCCTGCTGATATGCTGTTCATCCTGTTAGCGATTTTCATCCTTTCCTCCATTGATCACTGTGACTCTTATAAAAACCTTGCAGATACCCTGAGCACCCTAAAAATAAATTCGCATTCATCTTTCCCGCCAAATTCATATCCATAACTTTGGCAACGAAATCTTAAAAAGGCCATACATTGTCAAGAATTCTGGAAAGCCATCCGGGTCTCTGCTTGTCAGCAAGAATGCCGCGCCCGTAGACTTCAATATGTGCGTCAGCCAGATAATTTGAGGCCACAGTATTGCTGGGACCTATATCACGCTGCCGCAACAGGCCGCGCACTACCAGAACCTGTGTTTCATCATTAATACGCACCTGTCTTGCGCCCTCCACCTGCATAACATTGCCGGGGAGGATACGCACTACCCTGCAAGCCACGGAAGCTGTCAGGGTCGACTCGTTCTTGGTCTCACCGGTGCTTGAAAACTTATTCGAAGTCGATGAACCGATCATCGGAGTATCACCGGCTCCGCCTTTCATATTGAAAGGATCAACAGTGGTGGCAATACCGGCGCTGAAAGCTGTTACCCCGAGACTGGTCTTATTTTCTTTCTCAGCGGTGGAATCAGAAGTATGCTTACCCTTGCTCGTTTCGGAAACAGTAACCACAACGATGTCACCGATGCGCCGGGCTCTGTTGTCATCAAACAAATATTCGGAATCCGTAGCAGCAAAAAGGGAACCGGGATTATTCATGGGTTCCGGCTCATACTGGGCAGGAGGAGTCATAACCGGCATGGGGGTAGGAGCCTGCTTGGCAGGTGAACACCCCGCACAAATGGCTGAAAAAAGCAGAATTGCCAGTATTGATTTTTTCATTTTCTTTATTCCTCCGCGTATTACTTGACCTGAACTGTCTGGGCATTGACAACCGTCGCAACCACTTTACGCTTACTTTGCAAATTACGTACCGTGACATCCTGACCAACCCCGCCGTCTTCAAGAGACTCTACCGGGACAGTAAGCTTCAGGTGTTTGCTTCTAAATACGAGTGTGACCTTATCTCCACGGGCAATAACCGGAGCCGGCTCTATGGAAGAACGCATGATGGGTTGCCCGGTTCCGACCGGAATCTTAACCCGCCACGGGCCACCCTTGCCATCCCAGACCTGATTGCCCAACTGAGCCATATTCTTGCTTTTCCAGGTAATTAAATCAGGAGTCACCAGTTCCTTGCGGTTAATAGGCCGCACCGGACACGGCACAGGCTTCCAGAGATCCATGAACACAGACCCGGCCAACTGCCGCAATACCCGCCCATCAACACTGACCACTTCCATTTTGAAACTATTGGCACCCGGTCTAAGGGCCCGGGGGATATGGACCCTCAAACTATCCATCGAGTCCTTGAAAAACAGATGCGGGGGAAGGTTGAAATTACGGAACTTGTGATCTCCGTCAATAGCTTCGGCCTGCGGAGTCAATACTTTGACCACAGCCCTTTGAAGCTGTTCCTGTGACATCACTTTGCCACCGGATTGCATGGTCAATGTTGACGGAATAATACAATTACGGACAAGATCACCGAGATAGTGCTGCAAGATAACGCGCAACTTATTACGGTTTACCCGCACGGGCTTGCGGTTGCGGGAGGGAGCGTTCCAAAGTTCAACACCTGCAAGGTCGGCTTTGGTCTGCTGAGGAAGATCGCCGTAAAACTCGGCAATATCACCAAGGGTAACCCTTGGTCCGTTAACCACAGCGGCAGATTTGATCCTGATCCGCCAGTCGGTATTCTGCTTGGAAGCCGCAGCAGGAGAAGCTGCGTAAACAGCACCCCCGGCAACAACCAGAAGCATAAAAACAACCCTGCGAAATATTGAAACAAAATCTGCCTTAGTCATGATAAACCATCCTTAATAGCCCCGGGGAGCAGAACTTAAACCAACTCCCCCGTTAGGGAGTGCAAAGGAAATCATCCTTTGCCCGCCGAAAGCGGAATCACCCGTAAAAACGCATCAGCGCATCACTTACCTTTTAACGTTAATTGCAGTCTGAAGCATGGAGTCGGAAGTAGTAATGGCTTTGGAGTTGGTCTCGTAAGCCCTTTGCCCGACAATAAGTCCGACCATTTCATCAACCAGCTCAACGTTGGAACCTTCAAGGTAACCCTGAGCAAGGGTACCGAAATTATCTTCTCCCGGAGTACCCTGAATAGCGGCACCGGAGGCCTCGGTTGCCAGGTAAAGGTTCTTACCGACAGCATTCAGTCCGGCCTCGTTAATAAAATCGTAAATTGTGATATCCGCACTGGAAAGCTCAGTTCCGTTCTTGTCAAGAGCGGCAATATGCCCGTCTTCGGAAACAACTACGTTCACAGCTTCGGTGGGCACGGTGAATTCCGGCTGCAGAGGATAACCGTTTGAGGTTACCAGGCGCCCATCACTATCGAGCTTAAAAGCACCGGAGCGGGTGTATGCATCTTCGCCGTTACGGTCCACAAGAAAGAAACCATTGCCCTCAATGGCAATATCAAGCGAGTTGCCGGTACTTTCAAAAGAGCCCTGACTGAAGAATTTATGAATACTGACCTCTTTGACGCCCATACCGACCTGCATACCTGTGGGCAGCCTGTTACCGCCTTCGGTTTCAGAACCGGCTATTCTCATAGTCTGATACATGAGGTCTTCGAATTCGACCCTGCTTTTTTTGAACCCTTGAGTGTTCACGTTGGCAAGGTTGTTGGAAAGAACATCGATGTGAGTCTGCTGGGCAACCATCCCTGTGGCCGCGGTCCAGAGTGAACGCATCATAATTTTATCCCCCTAAGTTATGAATTATCCCGATACACGACCAACCTGCTGGATAACCTTCTGGTCAAGCTGATCAGTGCTGCTAATCATTTTCTGATACATTTCAAAGCTGCGCTGACATTCGATCATCGCAACCATTTCGTTAACTACTTCAACATTGGATTTTTCAATGTAGCCCTGTACGACCTCGCCCTCTGCGGGAACCTCAGTCCCTTCGTTTACGAAAAGGTTTTCTCCGTTTTTTTTCAAATCGCGGACATCCGACGGCTGTACAAAATCCAACCTGCCGACTTCCTGACCGTCAGCAAAGATCACGCCTTCACCGTCAACAGAAACCCTTGAGCGAGGAGGAAGAGTAACTTCACCGCCGTTGGCCATAACCGGATACCCCTGCTCGGTAACAAGGACACCCTCTGAGGAAAGGGTAAAGACACCGTTTCTGGTGAGATAAGTACCGTCATCTTTCTGGACTTTAAAAAAACCGTCCCCGCGAATAGCGAGATCAAGCTGGTTTCCGGTCTTCTGAAAGGACCCCTGCGCCATATCGATAACCTCTTCAGAGAGTCTGGGGCGAGCCATAATCTTTGGTTCCGGAAGCAGATCCTTATCCCTGAGATATGGTTTTGCGTCGGCCACATAATCATGGGCGAAGCGGACAAACGTATCTTGAAAGGCACAATTGTCACGTTTAAAGCCGGTAGTATTGACGTTCGCCAAATTATTGGCACTGATATCAATCCGGTGTTCGTTGGACATGGCCCCGAAAAGGGCACTGAATATACTGGATCGCATGTCTTTTCTCCTGAAAGAGGATTTACTTCGCATCAGTTGTTGCCACAGACATTGCAAAGTACAGGCCAAAAACAAACATGCAAAAAAAATCCCGGCCAAACAAAAGCTTGACCGGGACATATTCAATTAAGGGGGGATAATTATCAGGCGGAACTATGTACAACAACTCCGACTCTCAACTCGGGAACAATTCCCTGAGTTGCATCCGGAGTGAGGAAACCCATGGTAGCATCCTCAACCTCAAAGACCACAGTAGCATCCACACTGCGCACTCCCTGAGTTGCGGGAGACACAACCACATGCCCCGCCGGACCGGGTACGGTTGATCCGGCCGGACCTGCACTGAAAGTGGCAGCCGGAGCAGCGGTAACGTGACCGGCCGGTCCAGCAACTATGTTATCAGTAAGTACCGGCATTTCTAGTTCCTGTTTTTTATTGTTCCATATAAGATAATGATAAATACGGAACCGGATAAGTCAAATTTACCTGCACAAAACAATAAAGTCAAAGAATACCGACTTGCGGCTGCCATAATATAATGATACTAAGCGTTGAACTGTGAGCAGGACCGACTTCACGTTGTTTTTCCCATTACCCATCCCCTCATTCAGTACTTGACATTGATTCAGGCTTTGTCTAGATTGCTGAACTCGGTGCGGGTGTATCTCAGAGTTCCCAACGGGTATACATCTTAGACTTTTGAAGTTTCAGGCAAACCTCATACATTCGCATCAGCCTCAATTAATAACCTTTTGTTGGGTTAAGATGCTGAGGTGGGCCTTTTTCAGGTCCACTTTTTTTATTTTGTTCGCCTGAAAACCAGCAACACGGGGTAAAACGTGGAACAAGGCTCATTAGCCAAAAAAATCAGCCAGTTCGTAGAACCTGCTATCGAATCAATGGGGCTGACTCTATGGGGTGTGGAAGTTACTTCCGCCAACCGTCCTGCTGTCATCATTTATATTGACAGCGACAAAGGCGTAAGTATCGACCAGTGTGCGGAAGTAAGCAGGGACGTAGGTCTTATGCTTGAAGTCGAAGAAATCATCGACAGCGCATACGTGCTTGAAGTTTCATCCCCCGGACTTGAACGCAAATTTTTCAAACCTGAGCAGATGTCCGCCTACATTGGCAGAAAATTAGACATCGCCCTGGTGTTTTCCATTGAGGGACGCAAAAAATTTAAAGGACTTCTTCAGGCAACAGATGAAGAAGGGCTGACCCTCAAACTTGATGATCAGGAAGAACCCATCATAATTGAATGGGACAGAATAAAAAAAGCAAAACTCATCCACGAGTTTAAATAATTAATAAGGCAGTCATTCGGCCCGCCGGCACAGTCCATGTGCCACTGGAATTGTGCCGAAGCGGAGGAGCGATATGGGTTCTGAACTCAAAAAGGCGATTGACCAAATCAGCAAGGACCGTGGAATCGACAGAGACCTGCTCATCGATACCCTTGAAGAAGCGGTTCGTTCTTCGGTGGCCCGTAAATACGGCGATGCCATGGACATTGAGGTCAATTTCAATGAAGATGCCGGTGAAATCGAGGTTTACCAGTTCAAGATTGTTGCTGAAGAAGTCGAAGACGAAATCAGCGAAATAACTCTCGAGGAAGCAAAAGAACACGACCCCAACGTTCAGATCGACGATGAAATGGGCTTCAAACTCAAGGTCGAAGACCTTGGAAGAATCGCCGCCCAGTCCGCCAAACAGGTCATCATCCAGCGCATGCGCGACGCTGAACAGGAAATCATTTACGATGAATTCAAGAACCGCATGCACGAAATTGTAAGCGGTATCATCCAACGCCGCGACCGCACAGGCTGGATCATCAACCTTGGCCGAACCGAAGCGGTGCTGCCCAAGGGAGAACAGATTCCCCGTGAAAGATACAAGCGCGGTGACCGAGTTCAATCTTTCATCATTGACGTACAGAAAGAATCCCGCGGTCCCCAGATCGTGGTATCCCGTTCGCATCCCGATTACATGACCGCGCTTTTCAAAAGGGAAGTTCCCGAAGTGGACGACGCTACCGTTAAAATCATGGGTGTTGCCCGTGATCCGGGGCTGCGCGCCAAAGTAGCCGTAAACTCCCTTGACCGCGACGTTGATCCGGTGGGTGCCTGTGTAGGTATCCGCGGTTCCCGCATTCAGAACATCGTTCAGGAACTGCGCGGGGAACGCATTGATATCGTTGTCTGGAGTCAGGATATTGCTAAATACGCACAGAACGCACTCTCCCCTGCGGTCATTACCAGAATCGCAGTTGATGAAGAGGAAAAGACCCTCGAGGTTGTAGTTCCTGACGATCAGCTTACTGTAGCTATCGGCCGCAAGGGTCAGAACGTAAAACTGGCTTCAAGGTTGCTGGGCTGGAAGATCGACGTGTTCACTGAAAGCCGCTACGGCGAAATGAATGCCGCAAGCAAAGGCCTGGATCAGTTGGCAAGCGTTGCTGAGATTCCGGTGGACAACTTTATTTCTGCAGGCTTCGAAACTGTAAGTCAGGTTGCTAACGCTTCCGAGGAAATCCTCATGTCAATCTCCGGAATGACAGTTTCCAAAGTTTCCGACATGAAGTCCGCAATCATGCTTCTGGGAATCGGCGATGCCGAAGAAAACACTGTGGAAGAAGTTGAGACCGAGATTCAGGTAGAAACTGAAGAACAGGTCGAAGAAATCGCAGTTGAAGAAGCAGAGCAGGCGGAAGAAATAGAAGAAACCGAAACCAAGGTTTCTGAAGAAGAATAATAAACTCCGGGGGAAACTCCGGAGACTCAATAAAGGCTATTGTATTTGACCGGAATGGACAGCACAGAAAAACATGAACCGACAAGGTCATGTGTCATTTGCAGGCAGCGTTTTGCCAAGGAAGAACTGTTCAGGTTCGTTGTGGGCAAGGGGGCTTCCGACAGCGAACTTATTCCGGATGAGAAAAAGGTAAAACAGGGCCGCGGATACTATGTCTGCGGCAATGAAAAATGCCTTGAAAGATTTAAATTTTTTCGGCCACGGAAGAAGAACTTCAGGGGGTAGAACCATATGGCTTCAAAAATCAAAGTAAAGGAATTGGCCGCAGAGCTCGGGGTCAATGCCAAAGACATCCTTCAAAAACTCCGCGAACAAGGCGTGCAGGCTAAAAGCACTGTAGCCGCCATCGATGCGGATCAGGCAGATGCCGTGCGCAAGGAACTTTCCGGCACTTCCGGTAAAGTTGAACAGCGCGAAGTTCAGCCCGGCGTAATTGTCCGCCGTCGTAAGGGCGGACGCAAAAAAACAAAAGAAGATGAAACGGAAGCTGTAACTGAGGCTCCTGCAGAAGAAGAAAAAACAACTGCTCCTGTTGAAAAAACGCAGGAAGCTGAAAAAGAAAAGGCTCCTGAAAAGAAAAAGCCTGCCAAAAAGGCCCCAGCTAAAAGCGAAAAACCTCTGGTAAAAGTAATCAAGCCTGAAGATCTGAAAAAGAAAGAAGAAGCCCCCGCCAGCGAAGAAACCGCAGCTCCCGAAGCGGAGACTCCCCCCGCCGCCAAGGTTGCAGAAGAAAAAACAACCGTAAAGGAAACTCCGGCTGAAAAAACCGCTGAACCTGTTGAAGAAAAGGCTCCTGAAAAGTCCAAGACTGAAGCGGAAAAGAAACCCGCGGACGATAACGAAAAAGCTAAAGAAGCAGAGCCCAAGAAGAAAAAGCGCAAAAAGAAAAAAGAAGTGGAAGCGCCTAAAGTAAAAATTATTTCCAGACCTGATCCCAACCTTCAGGCTGCTCAGCGTGCAGCAGAAGGTCCGGGCGGCGCAAGACGTCGTCCTACCGAAGATGGTCCCTCTGGTGATCGTAGGGGCGGAAGACCCGGCGGTGGTCGTCCCGCTGGCGGAAGACCCAGCGGTGGAAGGCCTGGCGGTCCCGGTGGCCCCAGTGGTCCCGGCGGTGGTCGTCCCGCTGGCCCTAGTGGTGCACGTCCCGCCGGCGGCGGAAGACCCGTCCCCGGAACACCTGCACCCGCCAATGACCAGAGCAAAAAGAAAAAGTTCAAGAAAGACAAACGGGTTGTTGAATTCGGTAAAGACTACCGTAAAAACGATCAAGAAAGAGAACTTGAAAGTAAATTTCGCGGCAAAAAAAGAGGCAAAAAGGGCAAGACCCGTCTTGAGCAGCAGCCTGTTGTTCAGAAACCTCTCAAGGCTGCCAAGCGTAAAATCAGATTTAACGAGGCCATCCGTCTCTCAGACATGGCTCACCAGATGGGACTCAAGGCTCAGGAACTCATCAAGGCACTTTTCGGTCTCGGTGTGATGGCGACCATCAACCAGTCCCTTGACCTTGATACCGCGACTCTGCTTGCTTCCGAGTTTGAATACGAAATTGAAAACGTATCCTACTCAGAAGAGGAACTGCTTCTGCCCACAAGCGAAGCGGATAAAGAAGAGCACCTCAAGTCCCGTCCGCCCATCGTTACCATTATGGGTCACGTTGACCACGGTAAAACCTCTCTGCTGGATGCAATCCGCCACAGTGCGGTTACCGACGGCGAGGCTGGCGGTATCACCCAGCATATCGGTGCGTACCATGTTTCCACTGACCGCGGCGAAATCGTATTTCTCGATACTCCCGGTCACGAAGCATTTACCACCATGCGTATGCGTGGAGCTCAGGTAACTGACATTGTTATTCTCGTTGTAGCTGCTGACGATGGCGTCATGGACCAGACCCGTGAAGCTATCAGTCACTCTAAAGCAGCCGGGGTACCCATCGTTGTTGCTGTCAACAAGATGGATAAAGAAGGCGCCAACCCTGAACGGGTACAGCGCGAACTGGCTGAATTCGATCTCGTTCCGGAAGACTGGGGCGGCGACACCATGTTCGTGCCTGTTTCCGCGAAAATGCGTACAGGTCTTGATAACCTGCTTGAAATGGTTCAGTTGCAGGCTGAAGTTCTCGAACTCAAAGCCAACCCTGACAAAGGAGCTCGCGGTAACATTGTTGAAGCAAAGCTCGATAAGGGTCGTGGTCCTGTCGGTACTGTCCTCATTCAGGAAGGTACCATCAATCAGGGTGATCCCTTTGTCTGCGGACTCTACCATGGCCGTGTCCGCGCCATGTTTGATGACCGCGGCCGCAAGATTAAATCTGCCGGTCCGGCCTTCCCGGTCGAGATTCAGGGTTTTGACGGCATTCCCGAAGCCGGTGACGAATTCATCTGCGTAGCCGATGACAAAATCGCCCGCCGCATTGCACAGGAACGTAAGCTTAAACATCGTGAACGTGAACTGGCAGGAAAATCCAAGGTTACCCTTGAATCCTTCCTCGCTTCCAAGCCGGATCAGGATGCACAAACTCTCAACGTTGTGCTTAAGGCAGACGTACAGGGTTCACTTGAAGCTATCAACGAAGCTCTTGCCAAACTGGCAACCGATGAAATCAAGGTTGAAGTCATTCACGGCGGTGCAGGTGCGATAACTGAATCAGACATCCTGCTGGCTTCCGCTTCACAGGCAATCATCATCGGCTTCAACGTAAGGCCGACTGTTAAAATCAAGGAAATTGCCGAACGCGAAGAAGTGGAAATCCGCTTCTACGACATCATCTACAAGCTGGTCGGTGAAATCAAAGACGCCATGGGCGGCATGCTCTCCCCGGATATCAAGGAAGAGTACCTCGGTCAGGCGGAAGTCAAACAGACTTTCTCCGTACCCAAAGTCGGTGTTATCGCCGGTTGTTACGTGGTCGATGGCAAGCTGACCAGACATGCTCAGGTTCGTCTGCTGCGTGACGGTGTAGTTATCTATACCGGTTCGCTGACATCTCTGAAACGTTTCAAGGATGACGCCAAGGAAGTGGCCAAAGGCTACGAATGCGGTGTCGGCCTTGAAAAATACAACGACATCAAGGATGGCGATGTAATTGAAGCCTTCCAGGTTGTTGAAGTAGCAAGAACCCTCGAATAAGAATAAACATCAGGGGCGGAAGAAGTTCTTCCGCCCCTGTTTAAAAGCTTAATATGATTATCGGCGTACTATCACTGGAATTCAGACTGCATGGAAACAGATCGCTCAAGGGAAAACGAAAAGTAGCTCTCAGCTTAAAACAGAAGCTGCGAAATAAATTCAATGTCAGCGTTTCCGAAGTAGAAGCTCAAGATGTACATGAAAAACTTGTTCTCGCCGCAGTGACCGTCGCCAACGAAACGCGCAAGGTTGAATCTACCTTGTCCAAAGCTCTCGCAATGATCGAAGCCATGGCTCCGGCTGAATTGATCCATTGCGAAACAGAAATTTTCAGTTCCTGATCTTTACGGTCAGGAATACTTTTTTTAAGAGATTTGTTGCGCTATCGCGCTTTTAATATAGATTTCACCTCTGGCGGCCAAAGGAACTGACTACCTTTGGAATCCCTGAGGGTTAAATTGTAAATTTATATAGCAATCGGCGTAGCCCGCCCAAAAGGCTCTCCGAAGGCATTTCATAGGATATTAAAATGAAGACTTCTACATCACGCCGTTCCGTTAAAATGGGCGACCAGATCATGCGCGAAATCGCTACAATGCTTATTGAAGAGATTGCAGACCCGCGCCTTGAGATGGTTTCCATCAGCGGAGTGCGTATGAACAAAGATAATAAAATAGCCGAGGTGATGTTCACCATGGCCGGGGACAAGGAAAAAATTGCTGCTGCGGTCAAAGCTCTGGACAAAGCCAAGGGTTTTATGCGCAGCAAACTGAGCAAACGTATCCGTGTCCGCCAGATCCCCGAACTCAGGTTCGTGCACGACAACTTCCTTGAGGAGATGGTTTATGGAAGCTCGACTGAAAGAGATATGTCGGATTCTTAAAGAAGAGGACGACTTTCTCGTAGCTGCCCATTTTAACCCGGACGGTGATGCTCTTGGCTCCACCGCCGCCATGGGATACATTCTCGAAAAACTGGGCAAGCGCTACCGCCTTTATAACCAAAGCGGTAAACCTGAAGCCATGGACTGGTTTGAGACACCGGCCCCGATACTAACCGAAATTCCAAAAGGATTTGACGGCTGGTACATCATACTCGATTGCGGAGATGCGCCGCGCATGGGTGAGACACTCATGAACGCGATGGACCCGGAAAAATCCATTAATATAGACCATCACATGGGCAACTCCGGTTTTGCCGCCATAAATTGGGTAGACACCAACCGCCCGGCAGTGGGTGAAATGATCACCCTCATAGCTAAAGAGCTTAAAATTTCTCTTTCAGGCAAGCTTGGCGAGTCTATTTACCTGTCCATTGCGACTGATACAGGTTTTTTCACCTACAGCAACACCAGACCAGAGACTCTTGAAATAATCGCTGATATTATTCGCTATGGGCTAGATCTTGGTGATTTTGTACCCAAAATCCGCAACCAGTGGACCATGAAGCGCATAAACCTCTGGGCTACGGCTCTGGGAAAAATTGAAATGCATCACGATGGGCAGACCGCAATGCTCTTCATACCGCAGGAAATGCTCGACGATGCAGGTGCGTCCGGCCCTGATTGCGAAGGACTGGTCAGCTTTATCCTGCGCATCAAGGGTGTTCGCGTTGCCGTACTCATTCGCGAGGACAGCCCAATGCGCTACAAATTCAGCCTGCGCTCCCAGTCCCGCGACAACGTGCAGGTCGTAGCTTCTCTCTTTGGAGGCGGGGGTCATAAGAATGCATCCGGCGGACTGATCGAAAACACCCCCGATACCGTCCGGGAAAGACTCATTACCGCCATCGGCGATAAGGTCATGAATTAAAGGCATCAAAAATGGGAAGAAAACCTAAAATAAGCCCGTTCCAGAAACATGGTGTTCTGGTACTGAACAAACCCTCAGGACCGACTTCTACTGATTGCCTGAATTCAATCAAGCGAGAACTAAAACAGTACAAGATCGGCCATGCAGGTACCCTTGATCCTCTGGCGGAGGGTGTTCTGCTGGTCATGCTCGGACAGGCCACAAAACTCGGGCCTTATCTGCTGGGACATGATAAGGTATACACCGGTAGTTTGAGTATTGGTAGAACTACAGACACTTACGACATTCAGGGTGCTGAAACCTCCACCGGGGACATTTCTGAAATTACAGAAAAAATGGTGGAAAATGAAATTTTGCACTGGAATGACTTGACTAGTCAGGAAGTTCCTGCCTATTCGGCTGCAAAGCATAAAGGCAAACCGCTCTATGAACTGGCCAGAAAAGGGGAAGAAACCCCGGTCAAAATCAAGAGCATTGAAATATTTGACGCAGAACCGCTGGAAGTGACTCTGCCACTGGCCCGTTTCCGGGTTGGGTGCTCTGCCGGCACCTACATTCGCTCCCTGGTCCATAGCTTGGGGTCGCGGCTCGGATGCGGCGCGGTAATGGAATCACTTAGGCGTGAAGAAAGCCGACCTTATCGGCTCAGTGAAGCGCATAACCTTGATGAGGTTCTTGCCGATCCTGAAGGATTCGAGGCTCGGATCATCCCCCTTGCGGATGCCCTGCCCCACTGGCACAGGTTTACCGTATCGGAAGACATGTCCATAGCCATCAGGAACGGTACAAGAATCCCCGTGAAGGATATAGCTGCTGATCAGGAAATTATCGAAGGAGAAAGGGCAATGTTCCTTGATACCGACGGTACAGCTCTGGCTCTGATGGAGACAAAGCAGATTGACGGCAAACTTCTCTGGGTAATTCTTCGCGGCCTGTGGGGCTGATTCCCCGCGGGATTATCCACTTCCGGCACAAACTAAACATTCACGTCTAAACGTGAATTGGAGGATAACGCTATGGTTATGACTGCTGAAGACAAGGCAAAAGTTATTGAAGAATACCAGACCAAGCCTGGTGACACCGGTTCCCCTGAAGTTCAGGTTGCTCTTCTTACTGCAAGAATCAAATACCTGACCGACCACTTCAAGAGCCACAAAAAGGATTTCCACTCCCGCACCGGCCTGCTGAAAATGGTCGGCCAGCGTAGAAACATCCTGAAGTACCTAAAGTCCAAAGACATTCAGCGTTACCGTGATCTTATTGCAAGACTTGGTCTGCGCAAATAAGCAGTTTCGGGGGAGGGTTTACCCTCCCCTTTTTTTATAATTAATCAGACATTTGTATTTTCATCTTGCCTGCCATCAGATAGATGGTAGCTAGAGAGGATTCAACAAAGGAATCCGTGCTCTCCTGCAACAATTTTTAGTTGGCTGAGGAAGGGGTTCATCCCCGAAAATGAAATCCTCCCTTAGCCGGCTGGAAAATTCGGACAGCATCGGGTTCCATTATTACAACTTATTTAGTGAGGAATCTAAATGTTAGTACCTTTTGAACCTACCTCCGTATCCGGTCATGTCGGAAATCTCGACATTACGCTGGAAACCGGACGCATGGCCAACCAGACCAACGGAACCGTTCTGATCAAATCCGGCGGAACTGTTGTTCTCGTCACAGCCGTAGGCATGCCCGCCGACGGTCCGCGCGACTTTTTTCCGCTGACCTGTAACTACCTTGAAAGAACATACGCTGCGGGACGCATCCCCGGCGGTTACTTCCGCCGCGAAGTAGGTCGTCCTTCCGACCGTGAAACCCTTGTTTCCCGTCTCATGGACCGCCCGATCCGCCCCATGTTCCCCAAAGCTTACCGCGACGAAGTTCAGGTTATCGCAACCGTTCTTTCCGCTGATACCGATACCAACCCCGATGTTCTGGCTATGACCGGTGCATCCGCTGCCCTGCATATTTCCGACCTGCCCTTCAACGGTCCTGTTGCTGCTGCACGCGTCGGTTACGTTAATAACGAATTCGTTCTCTACCCCACCTACAAAGGTGTCGCCGAGCAGAGCGAGCTCAACCTCGTATTCGCAGCTACCCGCGACGCAGTGATCATGGTAGAAGGCAGCTCCCAGTTCCTGCCCGAAAACACCATTGCCGAAGCACTGGAATGGGGCCATGAACAGATGGCACCGATGTTCGACCTGCAGGACGCTCTGCGTGAGAAAGTCGGCCGCCCGAAAATGGAAGTGGCTGAACCTGAAAAAGACGAAGAAGTTATCACCATCGTTACCGAGAACTTCACCGATGAACTCGACAAGGCCCTGACCATTCCCGCCAAGCTGGAACGTAAGGACGCCAAGTCTGAAGTTAAGGCCAAAGCCAAGGCTCTGGTTGAAGAAAAATTCCCCGAAGAGCCGGAAAGAGTTAAGGCTGTCGGTGATATTATGGGTGACCTTGAAAAGAAAATTGTGCGTAAACGCATTGTTGAAAAAGGCGTTCGTATTGATGGTCGTGACCTGACCACCGTACGTAACCTTTCCATGGAAGTGGGCAGCCTGCCTATGACCCACGGCTCCGCCCTGTTCCGCCGCGGTGAGACTTCCGCTCTCGCTGTCTGCACACTGGGCTCCACCCGTGATGAGCAGCGTTTTGAGACCCTCACTGGTGAAGACAGCAAACGTTTCATGCTGCACTACAACTTCCCCCCGTACTGCGTGGGTGAAGCTCGTTTCCTGCGCGCACCTTCCCGTCGTGAAATCGGCCACGGAACTCTGGCTGAACGAGCTCTGCGCCCGGTTCTGCCCGCAGCAGATTCATTTCCTTTCACCATGCGCGTAGTTTCCGAGGTAATGGACTCCAACGGTTCTTCCTCCATGGCTTCCGTATGCGGCACAACCTTGTCTCTCATGGACGCAGGTGTACCCATCAGCGCACCTGTTGCAGGTATCGCCATGGGTCTGTGCAAAGAAGGCGAAGAGTACTACGTTCTTACCGATATCCTCGGTGACGAAGATGCTCTCGGAGATATGGACTTCAAGGTTGCCGGTACTGAAGAAGGCGTTACCGCCATTCAGATGGACATCAAAATCAGCGGCATTCCCGCAGAAGTCCTGCGCAGCGCACTGGGTCAGGCCAAAGAAGCCCGTCAGATCATCCTTGATGATATGAAAAAGGTGATTGCAGAACCCAGAGCCGAACTTTCCGTTAACGCTCCCCAGATGGAAGTACTGCAGATCAACCCCGAAAAGATCCGCGATCTCATCGGACCCGGCGGTAAAAACATCAAAGCAATTACTGCTGAAACCGCAGCCGACATCGACATCGAAGATTCCGGTAAGGTTTCCATCTTCGCTCCCACTCTGGAATCCCTCAAGAAAACTGTGGAAATGGTTCAATACTACGACCAGACCGCAGAACTGGGTAAAAACTACGTGGGTACCGTTAAAAAGATCCTCGAAATCGGTGCGATTGTTGAAATTCTGCCCGGTCTCGAAGGTCTGCTGCACATTTCCCAGATCGACGTTGAACGCATCGCTGAAGTTACCGATGTTGTACAGCTCGGTCAGGAAATCACCGTCAAGGTTGTTGAAGTACAGCCCAACGGACGTATCCGTCTTTCCCGTAAGGCATGGCTCATGGAGCAGGCCGGACAGGAAGTCGATCTTGAAAAATTCAAGATGAACGGCGGTCGTCCCAGTGGTGGGCGTCCCAGTGGCGGACGTGACGGTGGTCGCCGTGACGACAGACGCGGTGGACGTGACGGCGGACGTCGTGACGACAGACGCCGCAGATAGTCTCTGCTACTTAATAAATATAAAAAGCCGCCGGGTGATTCGCCCGGCGGCTTTTTTTATTGGCTGCCTTGTGTGGTCAAAGGAGAGGGTAGGCAACTACCCCCGCTCATCAAATACGCGCTTGGTCTTGGCGAAACTTCTGGGCAGAAGGCCGGGCTTAAGGATTTCCACATTGGCCCGCACGAGGATGAATTTCCTGATTTCCTCGCAGATAGCTTTGGCGAGATTAGCGTCATTATCTTCAGATACTCCGACCTTGCGTTCAACCTTTACAGACATGTGATCCAGCCCTTCACGGCGCTCAAGGTAAATCTGGTACTCGGAGCTGGCTTCGGGAAAAGATTCCAGTACGGAAGCAATCTGGCCGGGATAAATATTAACTCCACGGAAAATGAACATATCGTCACTTCTACCGGAAATTATATCATGACGGGGCATGGAACAACCGCATGAGCACTCGCCGGGAAGAATTCTGGTCAGGTCACGGGTGCGGTAACGAACAAGCGGGGAAGCTTCCTTATTCAGGGTGGTCACCACCAATTCACCAACTTCACCATCCGGTACCGGTTTAAGCGTAACCGGATCAATAATCTCGGCAATATATTCGTCGCCCCAGTAATGGATTCCTTCATGGGCGTTACATTCAATACCTGCGCCGGGACCATATAGTTCGGTCATACCGGTAATATCGTAACTGCCTTCCAGCCCGAGAGCCTCTTCAAACTGCTTGCGCATCTTGGGTGAAACAGCTTCTCCACCGAAAATACATCTTTTAAGTTTAAGCCGCTCAGTAATTCCGGCTTTCTGGGCTTCTTCGCCGAGCAGTAAAGCCATTGACCCGGTAGCACACAAGCAGGTAGTTCCCAGATCTTCCAGAATCTGGAGCTGAATCTCAAGCATCCCGGGCCCTACAGGCAGGGTCATAGCCCCGAAATGCTCTGCCCCGAGCTGAAATCCGGCCCCTGCAGTCCACAAACCGTAGCCCACGCAGACCTGCACCCGGTCAAGAGTGGTCAATCCGGGTAATTCATAACAGCGGGCGAACATGTTTTTCCATGTCTCGATATCCTTGCGGGTATAAGACAGGATTTTACGCTTTCCGGTGGTTCCGCTGGAACCGTGAATGCGCACAACATCTTCTTCGGGAACGGAAAGCAACGGCAGCGGATAGCCCTCTTTGAGGTGGTCGGCAGTGGTGAAAGGAAGTTTCTGTAAATCTTCAAGGGACTTGATATCGCCCGGCTCCACGCCCTGTTCTTTATATTGCTTCTGGTAAAACTGGCTGTTAGCGGCTGTGTGCGCAACGGTCCATTTCAATCCTTCAAGTTGCTTACCAGCCAGCTCTTCCGCAGTCAGTTCCGGTATGAATCTATATTTGCCGCCCATTTTTTATGTCTCCGTAGAAAGCTTGTTCAATTATCTTATGTGTCGTATCCACTTGTGGATGCAACTGTTTTGCAGAAACACCCTAAATCTTCAAGTCAGCCAAGGTCAACATGCATCTGATTTCCATAAATATCTTTCACATTCTGTCTGCGGCCCTCATGGGCGCGGTTCTAGGCAGCTTCTATGGCTGTGCCGTATTCCGCTACATAAATGGACAGACATTGACCAACCCGCGCCGTTCCACCTGTCCGTCCTGCGGCCACACCATCCGCTGGTATGAGAATATTCCCCTGTTCAGCTACCTGATGCTGCGCGGGAAATGTTCATCCTGCAAACAGAAAATCAGTCCCCTGTATGCTGTGATTGAACTGGTTTCCGTTGCATGGGCGGTTCTGCTCATGCTTACCTTCGGAGCTTCGGCACAGTGGCTGGTCTATATGTTTTTCGGTGGATTGATGATTGTGGCTTCGTTCATTGACCTGCAAACCTTTATCCTGCCGGACATCATAACTATTCCCGGCTCAATTGCCGCCATTCCCTGCGCAGCCCTTTTCACCCCTGTAGGTTGGGAAGGAGCACTGCTCGGTGCCGGCATCGGCGGAGGACTGTTCTGGTCCCTGCGGCTGCTCTACCGAGGATTGAAAGGAGTAGAAGGACTAGGGCTTGGTGACGTAAAAATTATGTTTATGATAGGTGCCCTGGCTGGTCCGCAAAACCTGCCACTGGTGATCACGGTTTCGGCTTTCACAGGACTGCTTACCGGGCTGGTCATGATGGTGGCGGATAAGGATCAGGAATATGGGTCAATGATTCCTTTCGGGCCTTTTCTGGCACTAGGGTCAATGCTGACCATTTTATACGCAGAGCCGTTCTGGAATTGGTACTTACTATAAAAAAAGGGGAGAAAGCGGCAACGCCTTCTCCCCTTTATCCGTTATGAACGGGAAAATAAACTAAACACCAAACGGGCCGAACTTCTCTACATATTCCTGAAGTTCTTCCCAGAGGTGGTCAGAAAATTTGTCATATTTTTCAGCTGCGCTGTCGTAGCTTTCCAGCTTTTTAACGACGTTTGCAGCCTTTTCATAAACAGTTTTGAATTCTGCTTCGTCCATGCCTGCCATTTTCATGGCTTCCTCTTTAGAGAGGTGACCGGTATGGGCAAAAACCCCGGACAGAACGCCCATCATATTTTTTACGTTCTTTTGAGCCATCTAGCACTCCTTAATAAAATGAAATTTAAAAAAATACCTCACTACCACAGTGACACTTAACACTATTTAATCCATCATTGCAAGCAGTTCCCTTTACGACATATCAAATCATCGTCTATATTTTTGGTACAAAACGGACGATTCCATGGTCGTTGCTTTTTAATAAATGCAAACGTATTGTCCGGCTTTACAACTTATTTAAGAGATAAAAATGACTGAAAAGAATAACAGTATATGGATAAATGCAGGTGAAGCTTCCGGCGACATGCATGGAGCAAGGCTTGCCAAAGAACTAATGGAACGTGATCCAGGCCTGAAAGTCATGGGCATGGGCGGTTCAGCCATGGAAAAAGCGGACTGTGATATCCGCTATCCAATGCAGTTGATCTCACTGGTGGGGCTGACCGAAGTTTTGCCCAAGCTGCCCCGCCTGCTCAAGTTATTCGGCCAGATCGGAGATATCCTCAAAGCCGAACGTCCCAAAGCGATAATCCTTATTGATTGCCCGGACTTCAACTTCAGGCTGGTCAAAATAGCCCGCAAGCTGGACATCCCGGTATATTATTATATCACCCCGCAAATCTGGGCATGGCGGCAGGGACGGGCAAAATTCCTGCAAAAAAATGTACGCAAAATCCTGTGTATTCTGCCTTTCGAGCAGCAATTCTTCAAGGACCGCGGTGTTGATGCCCAGTACGTGGGCCATCCGCTGCTGGACCTCATGCCCCTAGATGAGCTGGATGCCATTGACCCGGACCCCAATCTGGTCGGAATCCTTCCGGGCAGCCGCAGTAAAGAAATATCATCGTTGCTCCCGGAATTCGCAGCAGCAGCCGAGCGGCTCTCAAAGGATTTCCCGGAACTGAAATTTTCCATTGCCCGCGCACCGGGAGTTAAAGAAGAAAAACTCCGCCGTTTCTGGCCGGATCATATCCCGGTAACCATCAACCAGCCTGAAAACAGATACCGACTCATGCGCAATTCCAATGTAATAATGGCTGCATCGGGAACAGCGACCCTTGAGTGTGCTTTGATCGGCACCCCCACTCTGGTTGCCTACAAAATGTCCGCACTGAGCGGATATCTGGCAAAAAAGGTACTTAACATCAAATACGTCAGCCTTGCCAACATAATCCCTGACAAATCAATCCTGCCGGAATACCTGCTTGAAAACGCCACCGCAGACAACTTTTACAAACAGATCCGGCAATGGATAGGTTTTCCGGAATCAGCGCAAAAGGTAAGAATGGAATTGCAGGAGCTGCGGAAAATGATCGGCGAACCGGGCGTGGCAGCGCGCACCGCTGATACAATTCTAAAGGATCTGCAAAAGATTTAGACCACCAAACCTGAATCAAGGAATGAGATCATGAAAAAAACATTGCTGCTGTTCGCTCTGCTGGCATCGCTAATACTTTGCGGATGCGTCGCCAGAAAAATACCGGGGAAGCATGGATTTTATTCCTCAAAATCACCGGCATTGACCATAAAATTCAATGGGCTGGAATATCTGGGAGAATTCAGGGAGACAAAGGGCAAGGCCAATGTTCATTCCTATTATTATTCAGACCGGGATGGAGAAGAAGGAGCATGGGTGGAAATCATCGATGCCCGTCAGGGCTGGAATGTACGTCCTAAACAGGTACCGGGAGGAAAGCTTCCAAATACCGGCATTTATACAAAAAAAATTGCCGGAGATAACTTTTACTGCCGAACATTCCTCATTCCGCCCGGTTCAGCTGCAAGCGGATTGGGTTCCCTGCCCGGCTATACGGCAGTGCGCATATGCACCAAACTGATTTCACCTGAACAAAAAATTTCCATTGGCTATGCCGGTCAAGTAAATGCTGCTCTGGCTAAAAATTTATTCAATTCTAAAAATTACGGAATGTTAACTCAGGCTCAAAAAAAGTTCTTTGCCGCATTCGAAGACAAAGCCGATACAGTACTGATCATGGATAAATTCATGCAAGGTGATGTAGACCAAGAAATTGCCTCTCCCGAGATGCTTGCGGATCCATGGTATAGGTTCACGGATTTTATTTCTTTGAACCAGCTGATTGGAAGAGTTCAACGGTAAGTGCTTAAATGCATGGCAGACTGATTTCATGCTATTCAGAAAGTTTCTGAAGCATGAATGCCGATGGCGTACAATTATGGTGCAGCCGGGTTGTTACCCCAATCACAACAACCTGAAAGATGATTCTTCAAGCAAGGATAACGTTCCTCACGTATTAAGGGCTGCTGCTGTAGCCGCAGCCGCCTCCGAATCCCTGAAAATTCCCGGCATAGAGTATATTAATTTAATGGCATGAAATCCACGGGAATCTTTTATACTCTCCCCTGTTTTTAGGCAGCAATAGCCACAAAAATCATATACCTAGCTGGGTCACTTGGAACTCCCTTTCAATACGGAAACATGGAACTAAAACAACATAAGTTCACTAAATCAAAATGATGTGATATTTTACAAACATATTAGGATGTACGAATACTTAGGTGAATATCCCACATCTGCGAGGAATCCGTCCATGAGGCATTTCTGTATTGATTTTAAAGGAAATGAAGACCTTCTGAGGCTTCAGAAGAAAATAGCATCCCACCCTCCTGATCAAATATTGATCCAAGTTTTCTGTGGCACATCTGACCAAGAAAAAATTACATTACTCCTTTCAAAACTTACGGAATTTTTCCCCGGCACAGCCATAATAGGAGCAAGCTCTGCAGGGGAAATAATCAATGCACAGGTAACAAAACACTCCATTGTGATCAGCATTTCACTTTTTAATCACACAAAAGTAAAAACATCCTTAGTTGATCAAAACGATGATCTCAAAGCTGCGGGACTAACCATGGGAACCGCCCTTGAAAAAAGTTCTCCCAAAGCCGTCATTGCTTTCGGCTGTGGACTTAAAAATGGAAATTTCCTGAATGATCTCCCCTTCCTAAAAGCACTGAGCAAAAAACTTGGAAGAATACCACTGGCAGGAGGGCAGGCAGGCGGATATGATGAACAAAACAGCACTGTTTATGTATTCACTGAAAAAGGGTTTACTACAGAAGGTTTTGTTGCGGCATCTCTCTCCGGTCCCAAACTCTGTATTTATACAGCTTATGATCTGGGATGGGTTCCTATCGGGAAAAAGATGACTGTCACCCATTCTAAAAACTCCAGACTTTACAGCATAGACGACAAACCGGCGAACGAGATATATAGATATTATCTTGGAATTGAGTCCGATCCGTCTTCACTATACCTAGCCAACAACTTCCCCCTCATGGTCACACGAGGAAATAAGGGGGACATCCGGACGACAAATCCCATCGCAGCTGTCAATCGGGACGGATCTTTTGAACTCATGCAAAAACTACACACAGGAGAACAGGTCCAGTTCAGTTTTTATGATGTTAGCCTCTTGGAAGAAAGTGCCCTGAAATTGAAACAATATATTAAGGCATCTGACCCTGGAGTTACATTTGTATATACCTGCATATCTAGAAAAGAACTTTTCGGAGATGATATCAACATTGATATGGATGCCTTGAAAAGCTGTAATCATTCTGCAGGTTTTTTCACCTTTGGTGAATACTATACTACGCAGGATCAGGAGCCTAATTTTTTTCAACAGACAATGACGATTCTAGCCCTTTCAGAATCAGACAGCTGTAATACGAATATTCGTCATAAGGAACTGGATAATTCCAGCAGATCAGAAAAGGACTTGAAAAGGTTTCAGTTACAGAAAGTGTTAAGCCATCTTGTTGCAAGCACAACCAGAGAGCTTAAAGCAGCTAATCAAGTGCTGGCGGAACAGGCCAACAAGGACGGCCTTACTGGTCTTTTCAACAGACGCCTGTTTGACACAACTATGCTTGCAAAAATCAAAGAGCACAGTCGTGCCGGGGCTGACATTTCCCTAATCCTTATAGACATTGATTACTTCAAACAATTCAATGACATCTACGGTCATGTTGCAGGAGATGATTGTCTACGAGCCGTGGGGCATGCCATTCAGGAGGCACTCAACCGCCCTTCAGATATGGCATTTAGATATGGTGGAGAGGAATTCGGATGCATCCTGTCATTCACGGGTCAAGAAGGGGCTCTAACTGTTGCGCAAAACATTCGCGCCAACGTTGATGAACTTGCCATCCCGCATGAAGGATCAGATGTAAACGATTTTTTAACCATCAGTATCGGAGTACTTACTGTTAATGCCAGCCGTAACATAAAACCACAGGAAGTGGTAACTGCCTGTGACGAATTGTTGTACAAGGCAAAAAACGGAGGACGGAATATTACAGTTGGAATGAGAATTAACTGAGAATAAGCATGCACCGGCAACTGCACTACTAGAGGTAACACCACCTTCGAAAAGAAAAACTCTTCCGCCGATAAATCCGCCGTCAGGGTCATGATCAGGGGAACAGATACGCCAAAGCACGAATTTGCAATTACAAATCCGTACTTAGACGTTAGAAAGGTATGGAAAGCTGGATTGTGCTTTACAGCTTAGGTCTGCTCGTAGAACTTGGCCACAACCAACGTCATATCGTCATCAACGCGCACACCGTGCGAAAACTGCTGAACGGCTTCAAAAACCCTGTCCCTGATGGTATGGGCATCCTCGGTAGCGTTACGGCGAATTACTTCCAGACAGCGTTCTTTCCCGAACATCTCATCGTTAAGGTTACGGGATTCCCAGATACCGTCCGTACCGATTATGATAATTGCATTCTTAGGTCTCACCCCAAGTCTGTAGGCTTTGTAGCGGGTATCTTCCAGTACACCAAGAGGCAATCCATGTCCTTCAAGAGTCTGAAATGTATCCTCGTCAGGATCATAAACCCAAGCAGGATCATGTCCTGCCCGCACCCAGACGAGTTCCCCAGAACGGGAATCCGCCAGAAGATGAAAAAGGGTTACAAACCTTGCTGTCTGCCAGACATCCTGCGCTAATTGGGCATTCAGGCTGGAGACCATCTCGCCGAGGTTATCCTTATCAGTGGGATGACTGCGCAGATAGGTACGCACAGAGCTGACCAGAAGCGATGCGTCCACTCCGTGTCCCGACACATCTGCGACCACGAGAGAACAGCAACCTTCGGTGGAGCAGATGTAATCAAAATAGTCTCCCCCCACTTCATCACAAGGATCGGAACGTCCGGCCAACTCCAGTCCCGGGATGTCAGGAGCTTCAGATGGAAGAAGGCTTTGCTGAAATTGACCGGCAAGCAATAACGCCCTCTTCTGTTCCGTAAGGTCTGCGGTAAAAGAGAAATATCCCATCAACTCCCCGGAATCGCTTGTAAGGGCATTCGAGTTGATAAGCACAGGAACATGCTGCCCTTTTTTATGAATAATGGCAGTTTCACGCGTTTGGCCTTTCAAATCCTGAAACTGACCGGGATCGATCCCCATAATCCCGTCCAAAGTATATGCTTCCGGGGAAGTTCCGAGAACTTCATTCCTTGTGAAACCGGTAAGCTTCAACCATGCATCATTGACATACTCAATCCGGCATTCCTTATCCATAAGCAGAAATCCCTCGGTGCAGGTCTCAACAACCCGTCGATATTTCTCCTCACTTTTTCTCAACCCGGCCTGAAGATTCAACATCAGAGTCAGTCCGGCAGTACGGTGATTCTCCATATTTTTGAGATTGAACTCTGCTCGGGTAAGCTTGCGGGCTAAAAATTCATTTTCATTTTGCAACCCTTCAATTGTAGGTTTACGATCGTTTAAACATTTCTTGCAGCATGACTCCGGCCTGGAGATGGCCTCAGCATTCTCTTCACCAAGTAAAACAGCGATCAAAGTATGGTTATGCAACAAGGGAAGACCATCACGCACAACAGGCCCAATCTCTCCAGAGCTGTAAAAACCAACCAGAGGAAAATTGCACGGTAACACCTGCTTAATGGTTGCTATTTCCTTATGGGCTCCGGTACCCAGCATCCAGCGGCGTGCTCCGCATGAAAAGGCTAATGCAATTGAAGACGTGTCAATTACTTCACGCGGAATTTCACGAAATTTGCTGTAGACCCCTTCCAACAGAAATTGAGGTTTGGATTTGGTCAGTCTCAAAGTGGATTCAACGGGTATGTCATCACTGAGAGTAATAGCCCCAGTACTTTCGTTGATACCTAAAACACCGCGTATTGAAAAATTTTTATGTCCCTTTTTCCTGACACTCAAAGGAAATTCCGGCAAAGGAGGGGCTTCCGGCCCCAGATGTTCCCGATAAAATTCGACGGCAGGACGTGAATCAATTGCATAAATCTCATGGCCGTTGGAAGCAGTCACAGTTCCGGATTTTCCTATTTCCTTCCAGTTACGGCAGGCCACGCTATGCACAGAGAGAGGACCGCCGATCAGCATGAAAACAACTCCTTTCCTGATAGATCCGGATTCATGAAATAAAACCGGCGGCTGCGGACTGCCGGGACCACTGGCAGCAATTCCTCCGGCCAGGACGCAATTTTCCTCCTCGGACATTTCCGAAAAAACTCGTAACACATGTCCGACGTTACTGACCCCAGACTCGGGGAAAACCAAACATAACTTCGGTTTTTCACCAAGATCTGCCACCGCCTTTTGCCATGCGTCCAGAACAGCTGTCCTCGGGTCATCATTCAAATTGGTTGCTAGCCCGGAAGCAAAGCAAATTGAATCGGCAACAAAAGCCGTAAGAATAATTGAATCGTCGCTGAGTCCGAAACCGGAACTGAATTCCCCAAGAGTCGTCCCGCCGGCCAGCGGAATATCCGGAAAAGATGCGGTTATGTTTTCCAGCATAAGTGAATGGTCAAACTCACTACTGGCAAATATCATCATTGCAGCAGGAACATCTCCGTCCAGATTGTCTTTCAATTGCCTGACTGCCTGTCTGACAACTGAAGCCGTATCAATACCCTCTGCATAGCCGATGGCGCTTCGAAACATATAACTACTCCTTTATTGAAAAACGGGAACGCATTTACTCCCGTATCAACCATGCCTCAAAAATACCACAACAATTGACCTTGAAGAATCATCGCAAAATATGAAAATTGACAACGTACAAATCAATAAAGCCCGTCCTGCTTTTGCAAAATGGAATGACAATAAATGTTAATTTTAACTTTCATTATGTCTTGCTGACAGCTTTTACGCGCATGATAGATTTGCTGGACAGTCTAGAAGGTATCCCGATTCTCGCCCCCTTGAGCCAATTATATACAGAGTACTTGACGGGCGCATACCCCGCTTGAGATTGCCAGACCTGCCCGAAAGGCGGGGCTACCAATAGACGCGCATTGGCCCCACAGAAACATAGATGTGAATGACTTTTTTGAAAGCGAGTCTGTTTGTGAGCACGAAAAAGAATAGCAAAACATAAGACACTGACCATATTGCATTAATCAAAAAAAACCCCGGAGCCGATCCCCGGGGTTTTTCTGACTTTGGACTCGCTGTGAAACAGTCACCGCGACTGCTTCACAATTCACAAACTGATTAACTTATAAACTATACGCAGCCGGTAGGTTTGGGCAGACCAGCCATTTTACAAGCTCCCTTACCAGGTCCGGAGGGGAACAGCTCATAAATGTGCTTGAGTTTGAATCCGGTAACCTTGGAAAGGATGCGGACCATAGGTGCGATACCGTTCTTCTTGTAGTAATCCTGCAAGAAGTCGATAACCTTCTGGTGCTCTTCGTTCAGATCTTTGATGCCTTCGCTTTCTTTACAGAAATCAACCCACTCGGGGCACCAGTCTTCGAACTTGAGCAGGAAACCATCTTCGTCTACGTCAAAGCTTTTTCCCTGAAATTCAACGATTGCCATGTAAAACCTCCTAAGAAATTAATCGTAAAAGCGCGCCTGGCGCTTTAACAACGGATATAGTGAATTTCCCGAAATCCAATTTCGGAGAAAATTTCTCACTCACCCAAAGTGCCAAATAAAACCTTGGCAAAAAAAATTCAAGTGAAATGTTGTGCGAGTTTGCATATTTCACACAAAAATGTCTAAACACGAAGCATCCTGATAACGCAATCATTAAGCAACGTATACATAATTAGTTCCTTCTTTAGAAAAAAGCGGAAAATCTTTACATTTATTTCTCTCATTTAAGACACAAAGCACGGAATTTTTGTCCTCCATTAAAAAAATAAACACCTATAATTAAAGTACATTTGTTTGCCGGAACAATTCGTGCTTGAATGTTTTTCATAAAATCAGGAGGAACTAAAATGGAAATCAGTTTTGTTAACGAATCAGTAAAAACACCCGTCAGAAATAAAAATATCGGATCACCTTCTGCGGCAAATGTCACCCGCGAGCAGAAACTCGACTCGGTTTCCGGCAACATCAAAGCCGGGCTTAGGTCTGCTGACGCAAATCCCGACGAACTTCTTGAACAAACCATGGAAGCCAGTGCCAACCAGGGAGCCATTGACGGAGCCCATGATTTCAACATGGCAAGAATAATGGAACTTCTTTCCGATCCTCTGCTGCAGGAAGATGTACCTGAATAAAAACCGAAATAATCAAAACGATTTTCATTGAACATAGCTTTTCACTTTTATTAAAAGAGAAAGGGCTGGAGACGTTGTTTCCTGCCCTTTGCCTTTTAAAGCGCAAAGTGGTAACAAAAGGGAGTTTCAGCCTACAACCGGTTACGGCAATTTTCTATGAATAAAATCAATTTGATAAAAACCCCGGACAAACCTACCCCCGGCTACCCACCCATGGAGTCATCCCTGATTCCGCCCCCGCCGGTGGAAATAGATCCTTCCTGGAGAGTTCCCTCCGCCCGGCAATGCTTCGCGTGGTGGGATGATTACAGGATGCTGGATAACATCAAGTCCCACAGCATGCTTGTTGCCAAGGTGGCAGTTCAGACCGCGACTCTTGCAATTGAATCAGGAGTAAATGTTGACATTCCAACAATTCAGGCTTCTGCCCTGCTGCACGACATAGCCAAAAGCTACTGTATATATCACAGCGGCAACCACAGTCAGATCGGGGCCGCATGGGCCATGCGTCTTACCGGAAACCCGGTGATTGCCATGGGCGTACTGCACCACGTGTTCTGGCCTTTCGAACCGGAGGCTGACAAATATTTCCTTCCGCTGGTCATAAGCTACGCAGACAAACGCGTAATGCATGACACCTTCACTACACTCGAAAAAAGATTCAATGACTTGAAGGTCCGCTACGGCAAGACCGAAAAGATTAAACAAAGAATTCATAAAACTTACGAGCAGGCCCTTGGACTGGAGGACCGTCTCGGCAAACTTATCGGAGTTGATCTGAATGCATGTTCTCTTGATTGCGGGCGGCTGGTCTGATGAAAGGGATGTTTCCCTTAGCGGAGCAAAAGGCATTGAACAAGCCCTTCTCGAACTCGGGCACGATGTTGAATTTGTTGACCCGGCGAAAGACTTCAAGAACATACTGCTTTTGGCTGAACATGCGGACTTTGCCTTTATTAATCTGCACGGTTCCCCGGGAGAGGACGGCCTTATTCAGGCCATGCTCAATCAGGTAAACTGCCCCTATCAGGGAGCAATGCCGGAAAGTTCCTTCCTGACCTTGAACAAGGCTGCCGCCAAAACCGTGTTTGATCACCACTCCATCCGCACTCCAAACTGGGAACTGGTATGTGCTGCTGACGGCTGCAAAGGACTGGACGAGCTGAAGCCTCCGGTTTTCATCAAGCCGAACAACGGCGGATCAAGTCTCGGTATGACTTTTGCCCGCACACAGGAAGAAATTGAAAAAGGGATTGAGACTGTTTTCAACCTTGGCGACAGCGCTCTTGTTGAGGAATACACCAAAGGTATTGAGGTTACCTGCGGAATTCTTGACGGGGAACCGCTGCCCCTGATCCTGATCAATCCTCCGAAAAATGCCGATTTTTTTGATTACCACAGTAAATACGCCCTAGACGGGGCGGAAGAAATATGCCCGGCCCCAATCGCCCCGGAACTGACGGCAGAAATCCAGCAGATCACAGCCAAGGTTCACAAGCTGCTGGGCCTCAGCGATTACAGCAGGGCGGACTTTATAATTTCTGAAGGAGAACCCTACCTGCTGGAGGTAAATACACTTCCCGGCATGACTCCCACAAGCCTTGTCCCTCAGGCCGCTCAGGAAGCAGGTTATTCATTCAACGAGCTGATCGCAAAGCTCATTGAACTGGGACAAAAAAAGCGGAAGTAACTTTTTTCAAACGGAAACGTCAGGATCTACACATGTCAGTATCGCTAAAACTCAAAGCTGCATCATTTCTTTATGGCCTCGGCTGGAAAGCCGCCATCCCCTTCCTCAAGAAGAACGACAGGCTGAAAGAAGGGTTCGACCGCAGAACCCTTAAACACAGCCTGCCGCCACGTGCGGATGTCTGGATTCAGGCAGCTTCAGCAGGCGAAGCCAAGATTGCCACCCGGATCATGGAAAATATCACCATGAGCAGCCCTACGAAATTCCTGCTGACCACTAACACTGAGCAGGGACTTTCCGAACTTGAGAGGACCGCGTACCGGCTGAATCCCAACCCGCGCAATGTTTCCGCAGCCGCAACTTATTTTCCCTTTGACAGCCCGGACATCGCACGCAGGGCCCTTGAAGCAGTTTGCCCGAAACTGGTGGTGCTCATTGAGACTGAAATATGGCCCGGTTTTCTTTCTGCGTGTAAAGATCTCGGCGTAAAAGTCATCATCATTAACGGCCGCATGACGACCAAAAGCCTTGCCGGATACATGGCCCTGCCGGACTTTTTCCACTCCGTGGCTCCTGAAGAAATCCTCGCCATTTCCGAAGATGATGCCACCCGCTTCAAAACACTTTTTGAAATTGAAAAAGTATCGACTATGCCCAATGTCAAATTCGACAGCACCGGAACAGCCGCGGCAGTACCTTACACTGCCAACCCGCTTTCATCCATATTCCGGCCCAAAACCCCGTTCATCATCCTCGGCTCAATACGCAAGGAAGAAGAATCACAGGTTCTCAAGCTGGCTGACGCCCTGAAAAAGGAACGTCCCAAAACTGTGATCGGTCTTTTCCCAAGGCACATGCACCGCCTTGAGGCATGGAAAAAAATGCTTGAAGACGCAGGCCTGCCATGGATATTACGCTCAGAAATCGATACAACCGTACCTTTCGGCCATGTGGTACTTTGGGATGTATTCGGTGAAATGCAATCCGCATTCTCACTTGCCCGTGCGGCTTTTATCGGCGGATCGCTGGCCCCGGTAGGCGGGCAGAACTTCCTTGAACCGCTTTCTTACGGCATCACCCCGGTGATAGGTCCCTACTGGTCGAATTTCACATGGGTGGGCGAAGAAATTTTCGAGAAAAAACTGGCCCGTCAGGAACAGGATTGGGAAAATGTACTGCAAGCCCTTCTCGACATCAGTAAACGGGCCTTCAAACCTGAAAAGGTGAAGAAGGATTTTGAAAAATACCTCGCAGATATGCGCGGAGGAACCGAAGCAGCTTGCGCGGCTATTAAAAGGAATATTTAATTTTAATGAGTATAACTTACGGATGTTATGGCATAATCCCTGCCCGCTATGATTCAAGCCGGTTTCCCGGTAAACCGCTGGCAGATATATGTGGAAAACCCATGTTCTGGCATGTCTGGAACCGGGCCTCCAAATGCCCGGAAATGGACAGAGTAGTTCTTGCCACTGACAGTGAAATCATAATGGAAGCTGCAGAGAAATATGGTGTTCCGGCCGTTATGACTGCATCGGACCACACCAGCGGTACTGACCGAGTGCTGGAGGCGGCCCGCAAACTTGAGCTGCCTGCAGATTCCGTTGTAGTCAACATTCAGGGAGATGAGCCCTGCCTTGAACCGGCCATGATCAGCGAGCTGGTCTCACCTTTTGCCAAAGACGGAGTCCGGGTTACAACTCTGGCTTCACCAATCTGTGCGCAGGAGGCAAAAAGTCCGGACCGGGTTAAAGTAGCACTTGCAAAAGATGGCCGGGCGTTATACTTTTCCCGCTCACCCATTCCATTTTCCCATCAGGGTGACGGGGATTACCTTCTACATATCGGCCTTTACGGTTTCCGCATGGAAGCCCTTGAAACCTTTGCCGGCACGGATGTTTCACCTCTGGAAAAGAGAGAGAGACTGGAACAGCTCCGACTGCTGGAAAACGGAATACCCATCCATGTCACCATTACCGAACACTCCTGCCATGGAGTGGACCGTCCCGAAGACCTGGATACAGCCATTAAGATTCTTGAGAGGGAGAAAATATGAAAGCCATTCTGGCACTTGAAGACGGCACCTACTTCGAAGGCTCCTCCTTTACCGGCCCTGGCGAGTCCGGCGGCGAAGCCATCTTCAATACCGGCATGACCGGATATCAGGAAGTCCTTACCGACCCCTCCTACACCGGACAAATGGTCTGCATGACCTACCCGCTAATCGGCAACTACGGCATTACCAAAGAAGATATTGAATCCGCAAAAATCCATGTTGCCGCTTTTATAGTAAAAGAATGCTGCAAGCATCCTTCTAACTGGCGTTCTGTAATGTCCCTGCCGGATTACCTCAAAGAAGCCGGGGTAATGGGCATTGAAGGCATCGACACCCGTGCGCTGACACGCCACCTGCGCCTCAATGGCGCCATGCGCGGTATTATTTCCACCGAAGAACTTGACCCGGAGAAACTGGTTGCAAAAGCAAAGGAACTGCCCACCATGGAAGGACAGAACCTTGCCGACACCGTAACTTCCGAAACCTGCTATGCATGGCAGGACGGTAAGCCCGTTCCGGTTGAGATTTTTTCCGGATACAACTGGAGCAACAAAAAACCACGCCTTGTTGTAATTGATTACGGCATTAAGTGGAACATCCTGCGTCTGCTGGATGCACAGGGCTTTGAGGTTCTTTGTGTACCTTCACATTACAGTGAAGAACAGGTCAGGTCACTTGAACCTGATGCAATTTTCCTTTCCAACGGGCCCGGTGACCCGGCTGTTCTCGACCGCGCGGTCAAAAGCGCCAAGTCCTACTGCGAAGATCTGCCCGTAGCGGGAATCTGCCTCGGACACCAGATTCTGGGACAGGCTCTCGGCGGTAAAGCCTTCAAGCTGAAGTTCGGTCACCACGGCTGCAACCACCCCGTTATGGACATGGAGAGCAAGAAAATTGAAATTTCTTCGCAAAACCATGGCTTTTGCGTTGACATTTCCGACTGTTCCGATCTTAAAATCACCCACAAGAATCTTAATGACGAAACATTGGAAGGTTTTGCCCATAAAAGCAAACCGATCATCGCCATCCAGTTTCACCCGGAAGCAGCTCCCGGCCCGCACGACAGCTGCTACTTCTTTGCCAGATTCCGTAAGCTGGTAAAAGAAGCAACCGGAAAATAAACAGCGGTAAATCAATACGTCGGAGACAGATATGTCCGGTGAACTGACCAATGCCAGAAAAAAACTGGCAACAGTACCTTCCCTGCTCAAGCAGCAAAAAGCCATGGCTGCGGTACAAGCGGCATATGATGCTGTACTGATTATGTGTAAAGGCGGTTTGATGAAATCCGAGCGCGAGGAGTTTCAGGAGCTGATTGACAGCACTGTACACATCCTCAACAGCGATAAAAAGCTCAGGGAAGACTATCCGCTCATAATCAACTATGCTCCCGGAGAAGAAAAAGCACTCCTTGAAACATTACGTGAAATTCTGCATGAACTGCAAAAAAACGTAAGTGCAGGAGCGCAGCAACTTCTCGCGGCCATGGAAAAGCGGAAACGGGATCAGCTGGAGAAAGGTCAGGCCCTTATTGAAGAAGACAAGGTTGACGAAGCTCAGAAGCTCTTCAATGCTTTGGTCAGAGAATTCAAGGATGATACCGAACTCAGGGCTGAAATTGCTGACAAGTTCATTAAGTCCGGGCTTTACAACGAAGCTCTTGGATATCTGGAAGAAGCGCTGAAGAACGATCCCAATGCGATATTCCTTTACAACCGTATCGGAATTGTACTGCGCAAGATGAAAGATTTTGAGGCTGCTGAAAAATACTACCTCAGGGCCTTGAAAATAAACAAGAAAGACGAGTATCTCTACTTCAATACCGGCCGCCTTTATTACGACTGGAAGAAGTGGGACAGGATGGCTAAAGCTGCATCCAAAGCACTTTCCATCAACCCCAACTTTGCCGAAGCGGAGAAAATGCTCAAATTTGCCCAGAAGAAAATAGGTTAAGAATTCCTTCGGCGCGATAATTTCAGGCACCGCTCAAATCTGTTCACTGCAGAGTTGTGATAATGGTTTTCTCGATTTTCCTACAAACTTTCAGTAGGCAATCGCTTTAAGCAAGGCTGGGCATCTTTTAAATAATATTCAAAGGAGGACTGTTTTTCAGTCCTCCTTTTTTAGTGAGAGCAATGTATGAAATTTATTCTGCTGGACCGAGACGGGACCATAATAGTTGATAAGCATTATTTGAGCGATCCGGACGGCGTAGAACTTTTCCCTAATTCTGCACGAGGCCTGAAAGCCATGCAGGATGCCGGTTATACGCTCCTTGTAACTACCAATCAATCAGGAATTGGTCGCGGTTATTATTCGGAAGACGATATGCATGCGGTAAACGCTCGCATGGCAGAACTGCTGGCAGAACACGGGATTGAATTCAAAGCCGTCTACTTCTGCCCTCACTCACCGGATCAGAAATGCAACTGCCGCAAACCGGCTCCGGGCATGTTTGATCAAGCCATTGCGGAGTTCGGCATCAATCCAGAAGAATGCTATGTCATCGGTGACAAGCTCTGTGATGTGGAACTGGGGATGGCCCGCAAGGCCAAAACCATTCTGGTGCGTACCGGAAAAGGCCTTAAGGAAGAACCCAGATGCGTAGGTAAAGCGGATTTCATTGCTGATGATCTGCTTGACGCCGCAAACTTCATAAAAGAATCTACCAATGAATAAGATCCTTACTCTAAAACAATTTCAGGATCTCGCGCTGGAAATGATTTCCCTTGAGCCGCATGTGGAGATAACCTCCGAAAACTTTCACATGGGCGATGAAGACAAAGGAATTGAAAAAATTGCCGAGGTTTATGGCTTCTCGCGTCATAGCAAGCCGGGCTATGAAATAATTTTCGACTGGGTTGCCAAAGGAAATCTGGACGGTTTTCTTATCGATATGTTTGACTTCACCATTTTCCCCCACAAAAAAGGCGACTTCTGCCCAATCTTCAAGGGCGCAACAGTTTTGGATGATTACAAGGAACCCTTTGAAGGGCACGAAGTGGCTCAAAAAATTATGGAACTTGTAAAACCCGAGCAATGGACCAGGTGGATTGTCGAGTACCTCCCTGAACCGCGCATGCTGGTTGATATGGAAGATTAAAAAACATCGCAGCCGTACTATTAAACTAGACGGTACAGCCATAATATAAAAATTTGGGATTCTTAAACTTTTAGCAAACAGTTTAAGAATCCCGAAAAAAGCCACTAAAGGCAAAACCAATTTGTAAAACGCTTTAGCGTTACAAGTTCCTAAATTTTCTGGGCTGAAACCAGTATGATTCCTTTGCTGGAATCGCTCCATGTCCTGCGAAAATTACCAAAACCGCACTCCCTCAAATCATTTTCCAGAGCATCAGGTTCAATAAAATGTGAAAAATATCCTGCAAAAGTTGTGATAACCTCCAGCGAAGCAATGGTCTGGGTGGACATAGGACTTCCGGACTTAGCGTAATGATTAGCACAAAACCAGCCCCCGGGTCGTATGGATCGGGCTATCTTTTCCAGCAACGGCTTCATATTGCCCCGGCAGGCATAAAGAACATGTGACGTAAAAATCAGATCGAAATTCTTTTGAGGGAGTTCATCTTCGCACATATCAAGACCGACGGTGCTGATCCGCTTGCCGTAGCCCATTTCCCGGCAGCGCTCCTCAGCCAAGGGAACTACATGCGGCAGGTCTAAAATCATTCCGTCCATTTTGGGATTACGGGACAAAATCGCCATGGTATAGTTTCCGTGATTCCCGCCAAGATCCCCCATAAGCCGAAAATCATCAAATCCGGGCAGATTGCTGATGGCAGAAACTGTCTCATGCAGTCCGCTGCTCAAAGACTCCTGAGCAGTCCCTTCCATGGCATCAGCAGCTCCCCAATTGTTATCGGTTTCATCCCGCTTGCTGACTTTTCCTTTCAGCAGATTTCCCATGTCTCTGTTTACCGCAGTGCAAAAATCCATAGTCAATCCCATGGCTACCCCCTGATAAAGAGGCGATGTGCTGACCAGATATTCAGTTGATATATGAGTATTGGAAAACCGGCCATCCGTGTTTTTAACCAGATCGCATGCCTCCAGCAGGTCAAGCATTGACTTTAGCTTAAGCTCATCAAATTCAAAAAATTCCGCCAACTCTTTTGCACTTGCCGATTTCATTTCAAGGGTATCAAAAAGTTTAAAATTAACAGCTTCCATTATGGCCTGCGAGGTCACTCCGCGTATGATCAATCCATGTACCGGTGAAAAATCTTGCTCAGGTTTGGGATAATTCATGGAACCCTCCGAAAGTGTTTAGCACATAAACACTCTGGTTAAAAAAATTATTTTAGATAGTTATCCATCCATTCATTCATTTTACTACAGATTTCATCAAACACCAGCAGCTCCTCTTCTGTCATTTCCTGCAGAAAGTTGATGAAGGCACGGTCATGGCTCAAGTGGAATTTGTAATGGTTGTCACTGGCTCTTTTGCCCAGTTCAGTGAGACGCAAAATCACTTTTGAGCCGTTTTCAGGATCAGGTTTTTTAACCATCAGCCCTTTTTTCACCAATTTGCTGACCAACTGTGAAGTGGCTCCTTTCGTGACCCCGGACTCCCGAGCCAGCTCTGTCACACCACATCCTCCAAGCTGATCAACAGTTGAAAGAGTATGAATTTCTGAGGGATAAAGTTCTATGCCAATCCCGAAATCAAAGGCCCTGCGCTCAACCATGTTGTACTTTACCAGTACCCTGCCGATCTCCCGCATGTGGGGAATTATTTCTTCTACACTTCTCATAGCTACAGTGTTTAGTTGCTAAACAGATTTATGTCAACCTTGAATTTACAAACAATTTAACTATTGCTACATATAAAAGATGTCAAAAGTACTCTATGGGCCGGGAAAAAAGATCTTATTCGTGTTTTACGCACTGATATTGATCATGTTCTGTGTGTTCGCTTCTGCGCATGCGGAAACAAAGCAGTTTCCCATTACAGATCCTTACAAAGCAACAATTTTCGGCACCCCTCCGGAATTGATGTATAAATTAAAAAAACCAGTCAAGCCTGATGAATGCGAGATTGTAATTGATGAACGCAGGATTCCGGACATTTTCTGGTACGATGAAAATTTTTACTACTCCACGGCCATGCAGGAAGGTGAAGCCCCCCTGCTCTTCATAATTGCCGGAACCGGATCTGAACATGATTCCACGAAAATGAGATTCCTGACCCAGCTTTTTTATGAAGCAGGGTTCCATGTGGTTGCACTTTCATCGCCTACCCACATGAATTCCGTAATCAGTTTTTCCAAATACGCAGCCCCCGGCTACGTCCCCTACGATGTGGAGGACCTTTACCGGGCTATGAAATGGATTAAAGCCGACCTTGAAGGTGAATATAAAATTCGGAATTACAGCATCACCGGGTACAGTCTCGGGGCCATGCACTCGGCCTTTCTTGCCAAGCTTGACGAAGAGCGCAAGGATTTTCATTTCCGGCGGGTATTGATGCTCAACCCACCGGTGAGCCTGTACTCATCGGCACTGCGCTTTGATTCATGGCTCAGCCCGGAAAATCTGGGGAAGAGAACACCACGGCAGGTAATCGACAACCTTATTAAAGCTTTCTCGGAAATCTACGTCCAGTCAGATATTGTCGACCTTGATGACAACTTTCTCTATGCCCTTTCACAGCACAAACATTTTTCGGAAATGGACATGCGGGCCATTATTGCCGCAGCATTCAGGATGTCGTCCTCAAGCATGATCTTCAGTTCCGATGTATGCCTCAATGCCGGGTATATCGTCCCGGTTAACAAGCAACTCGGCGTGGGAGATAACCTAATGCCCTACATCCGGGTGGCGGCGGCCATAACATTTGAGGATTACGTGGATGAGTACCTACTGCCTTACCTGCAATTTATTAAACCGGGAACAACAAAAGGAGAGCTGGTCAAAAACTGCGATCTCAGCAGTATCAGTGATTACCTGAGCAAATCAGAAAAAATTTTCGTTCTAGGCAATGAAGATGACATCATCCTGAACAGTGCGGATGTTGAATTCCTGAAAAAGACCTTCGGGCAGCGGGCCATCCTCTTTCCACATGGCGGACATTGCGGCAACATTATGTTTGGCCCCTTTGCCCGCAAAGCGCAGGAGCTGATCAGATGATGCGCAAACTACTCTGCCTCATTATGCTCTGCCTGCTGCTTCAGGGCTGTGCCACCATAATCAAAGAGGATCCCTCTTTGACCTTGAAACCGCAGGGGTTCATTGCCCCGGTATCCCGTGCTCCGATTGAGGGTAAGGAAAAGAAACTTGCAGCCCTCCACTTTCTGGATGTGTACGATCCGTGGGATTCCATGAACCGCCACATCTATTCTTTCAACGCCCGTTTTGACCGGGCCATCTACCTTCCGGCAGTGGACGTTTATACCACTATCCTGCCGCCTCCGGTACGCGATGGGGTGACCAACGCGGTCAATAACCTTAATGAAGTCAAATCATTTACCAACGGAATCCTGCAATTCAATGGAGAAAAGACTGGGCGCGCCTTTTCCCGTTTTGTAATTAATTCTTCCATCGGACTGCTGGGCATATTTGATATCGCCTCAATGTGGAACCTGAAAAGCATGGAAACAGGTTTTGCGGACACACTCGGCGTCTGGGGAGTGCCACCCGGACCATATGTGGTCCTGCCTATTCTCGGCCCCTCCAACGTGCGTGATTCAGGCGGAGCACTGGGTGATTTCGCCTTGCTCTGGTATGAAATGAACTGGGTTTACGACCTTGCCGGGGTAACCGATGGACGCACAGCCATCGGTATTGGTGAATCCACCATCCGTGGACTTAATCTGCGCGCCAATGTTCCTTTCCGCTACTACCAGACCGGATCCCCCTTCGAGTATGATATGGTCCGCTTTCTTTACACAAAAAAACGTGAGCTTGATATGGAGCGCGAAGAACTGGGCAGTTCCTCTGCAGGTAAGCCTTACATGAAAAAGGAATTTGATACCCCACGCAAGAACCGGGAGCTTGAAAGGTAATCAAAAGATCCTCCGGCAGGGCCGCCGGAGGCATCTTAGCTAATGACTGTCAATTTTGGGCCTTTTACGTTCATTAGGAACTTCGAAAACCAGTGTTGCGGTCTTCTTTTCCTGCATAAAATCAGGGCTTTCCTTAATGGGTTTTTTCTTGGTGAAAAAGCGTACAAACCAACGTCCGCTCACATCAATAGGCAATTTAATTTTACCGTCAAAAATATGCTGCCGCTGAATGTACATATCTTCAGCCTGAGTGGAAAATCCCATGTAGGTGGCATCCCAGTAGCCATCGCCTTCATAAGGCTTGCCGTCCATATAGACCTGCATTTCCAGAACATCACCCTTCTTTAGCATGGACACATCTTTGGCCGGAACCAGCTCCATGGGCATCCCCACTATGGCCGGAAAAACAGCGGAGGGATTCTCGCAGGTAACATAGGTTTTGGTCCACTGGCTGCTGCGCAGGCTGGAGACAATCTTTGATGCCCGTTCTGCCACGCTGCTCATAGGCTTGATGGAATGACGCTTGCGGTCTTTCTTGTCCATCCAGGTGGTGAAATGCCCCGGATTGGTTGCTGCGGTAAGCACGTATGTTCCGGGCATATCATAATCGATCACATAGGAATGCAACGATTTTTCATCACGCAACTTGACGTCATACCTGTTGTTATTAGGCTTGATTACAGTTACGTGGTTGAGCTTCTTCATGCGTACGGCATCATCCACCGGGATATGATGCCCGTAACAGAAAAAGAGAGGAGATTTCTTGCCTTCAGAAACATGATATCGCCCAGCCTGAATATACAGGGAATGGGCAGACGCCACCGCAGGCAGAAACAAAGCCAACGCCATAAAAAGAGAAAGCATTTTTTTAAACATCTGAGAATCCTTCAAGTTGTTTCAGTTACATGAGCCTTACGAGAGGTAACGAAATTCGTTTTCATTATCAAGAAGTTTAGACTTAATCTTATTCTGGCGATATGAATGTTGTTTATTTCATTCTACTGAAACGACTGCGATATTCGCGAGGACTTAGCCCGGTCATCTTTTTGAACAATCTACGGAATGACGACGGGTTATCATAGCCCACAAGCACAGTGATCTCGTCCACGGATGTGGAACTTACCTCCAATAGATGGCGAGCCGCCTCAATGCGCAATTGCTGCAAATAATTATTGGGAGTCATGCCTGTGGCCCGTTTGAAACGGCGCAGTAAAGTACGTTCGCCAAGCTGTGCTTTTTCAGCAAGTACCCCGCTGCTGATCTCTGAACTGTAATTGTCCTGCATCCACTCCTGCACCCGGTTTATTTCCATATCCGCAAAGCCTTTGTTGCAGACCTTGTTTTCAAACATGAAATACGGGGTCTGCACATCTCGGGTGGAATCCATGACCAGCATTTTAGCGCAGTCAGCAGCAGCATCCCGGCCCATAAAACGAGCAACAATGTGCAAGGCCAGATCCTGCCAGGCCATGGCTCCCCCGGCACAAATATAACTGCCCCCGTCAATAAGCATACGCCGGACCTGAAGATCTACGTGCTCAAACCGTGATGAAAAATCCGGAGCCAGCTTCCAGTGGGTGGTAGCAGGTTTTCCATCCAGCACTCCGGCCCGAGCCATTAGGAAAGATCCCGCACAAGCCGAGGCCAGAATAGTTCCCTGCTTCCCCAAGTCCGCAATACATTGCATAAGCGAACTATTAGCCAATAACGGCTCTATCTCTCCGAAAACAGGAGGCAGTACAAGTATATCAGGCCGCACATCGAGTATGCTCCCGCAGACCTGTAGGGGTATCCCGACATATCCGGTCACGCTCCCGCCTTCCGGGCTGACTATATCCAAACCAGTAAAGCATTCCCTTCCTGAAGACTCTCTGGCCAGTGAACTGGCAATACTCAGGATCTCCAACACTCCGGAAACAGCACTGACCAGACAATCGTCATAAGCGAGAACAGCAACACTTTTCATGAGTCTATTGTCATTTTCAGCATGCTTATTGTCAATACTGACACTTATATTTTTTTACGATTCAGACAGAATAACTCCAACTTGAACTCAAAACCTGCCAAGGAGAAACAAATGAATAAGAAAGCACTGATCATCATCGACATTCAGAACGACTATTTCCCCGGCGGGAAATTCACTCTCGACCACAGCGAACAAGCCGGAGCTAAAGCTGCTTTAGTTCTTGATTATTTCAGGAAAAACAAACTTCCGGTAATCCACATCCAGCATATATCCGTGAAGGAAGGAGCTTTCTTTTTCCTGCCGGAAACCGAAGGAGTTGATATTCATGAATGCGTGAAGCCGCTTGAAAACGAAATCGTAGTCCGCAAGAATTTCCCCAACAGCTTCCGGGAAACCAACCTTGAGGCTGAGCTGGAAAGACTAGATGTAAACGAACTGATCATTTGCGGAATGATGAGCAACATGTGTGTGGACGCCACCACCCGTGCAGCCGCAGACAAAGGCTACAAATGCACGGTGGTCCATGATGCATGCTGTGCAGCCAACCTTGAATTTGACGGTATAAAAGCCGGATCAACGGAAGTTCATGCCGGATTCATGGCCTCGTTGGGGATGTTCTATGCCCAGATGGTCAGCGCGGGGGAACTGGTCGGCTAACGCACGTTCTGAACCCGGATGTAAAGCACTAATCCCAGCATGGTCAGGCCGATTCCGATCCAGCCCAGCATTCCGGGCAGAGCCCCATGCAGGAGAATTACCTCCCCGGCCAGCGAAAAAATAACTTCCATGGACTGGGTACAGTCTGCTGCGGCCAGTTCTGCTGCGTTCCGGGCCTTGTGCCGGGCATAAAGAAACAGACTGGTTGCAGCTACACCTGAGAACAAGGCAACAAGAGCGGTATTGATAATTTGCCCGGTCTGCGGAAGAGCTGGCCGGGTAAACAATATTACCCCGGCCCACAGAGGCATCGAACCGAGAGTAAGCAACAGGACACGACAAAAGGGATCATCCATGACCGGGTCTTCAAGGGCGGGAATAATTCTACTGCCGCCGTTACGGGCTTCCCAGACCAGTTGGTTTCCGAAAGGATAAGCAAATGCGGCTATAAAAACCGGGATAGCCCCCAAGAGAACCGCATTCAGGGAACTATCCTCCATACTTTCTATATTGACCAGCAGAACACCGGCAAAAATTATCAGGGTCAGCAGCATGGCCCGCAAAGGTATTTTCTTGCCGAACCCCAGTAAAACCAGCGGGGTAGCAAGAATAGTTGTCTGCCATGTTGCTGCCACCACCCATCCGGGTGTGTACGAGGCACTGAAAGTGATCAAAGCGTAAAAAACACCAAATCCCACCCCACCTGCAATAGTCCAAAACGTAAAATGCCTGAAATAAATCTGAATTGAGCGAACCAACATTTTTTTGCGAAATAATCCCAGCCCGGTAAAAAGGAAGCCCAGCATCCAGAAATAACGCAGGCTGGCAGACCAGACCCAATGTCCGCCATCAAGACTCATGGCCCTGTTAAGCACAAAAGTAGTGCTGAAAAATAAAGCTGCCAGAATACCAGTCAAAATTATCTGCATCAATATCTCCGTGAATTAATTGCTTCCACCATTCCTGATCATGGTCGATAAGTCGTTAACATACTGAGTTCCTCGGCGGTGGGAATATAGCCGCGCCGGAATGATGGAGCGTGGGCACGTCTGTACAGGTGGTCAGAGGCCCAGCGGACAACTGAATCATGAAAAAAACCGGGATTGTTCAAGACGATCATGGCCTTGGCCACACCGTCTTCTTTTTCAGCCTGATAAGAAAAATTTAATTCATGACTATGGTGGACATACAGTGGGTGTGGAAGACGTCTGAATTTCCCCCCGGCCATCAGGCACTGCACCCAGTAATCCCAATCCTCATAAGCAGTGTTCTCCCGGTAGCGAACTCCCCCGTCCCATAACTCCCGCCGATAAACAGCGGCAGAAGCAACCGTATTCTGGGTCCGCAAATGAAGTGGATTGAAATCAGGAAGAATACGTACAAATGTTTTTTCAGGACTGACCTCGCGATAATCGGAAAAGACAACCGAGATCTTCGGGGTTGTCTCAAGAAGGTTGATGCTTTTTTCCAGAAAATCCGGCTGCAATTCATCATCGGGATCAAAGCACAGCAGATATCTGCCCGAGGCTTGAGCCAAACCGTGATTGCGAACAGGACCGGGCCTGCCGGACCTTGGCGGTGTCAATATTAAAAAATTACTGCAATCAATTCTTCCTGCCCACTTACCGGCCTGCTCTCGGGAATCGTCACTGCTGCCGTCATCCACAAAAATAATTTCCACCTCCGCAAGGGAGACGGTCTGAGCAGCAATAGAACCGAACAACCGGTCAGCGAAACGCCCGTAATTATAATTGGGTATGATGATGGAAAGCAGGATCATGTTCAAGACAGATACACCACACGGCTGCAACTACGCAAGCAGCCCGATACAATATGCACCGGGCTGATTCAGGCTATTCGAATAACTTCAGATATTCCCCGTAACCTTCGCTTTCCAGCTCATCCAGCGGAATGAACCTCAGCGATGCGGAATTAATGCAGTACCTAAGCCCCGTAGGTTGGGGACCGTCATCAAAAACATGCCCCAGATGTGAGTCGGCCTTTCGGGAGCGGACCTCAACGCGAGTCATAAAAAATGAGCGGTCTTCCTTTTCCACAACACTCTGTCCTTCGATGGGCCGGGTAAAACTGGGCCACCCTGTACCGGAATCAAACTTGTCCCGGGAACTGAATAGAGGCTCACCGGAAACAATATCCACGTAAATCCCATCTCTGTGGTTATCCCAGAACTCGTTTGAAAAAGCGGGTTCTGTTCCGCCCTCACGGACGACCTTGAATTGCAGGGGGGGCAGTGTTTCACGTAACTTCACATCATCCGGCCTCGTATAGCTTTCCTCACCAAGACTTGAGGATTCACTTTCATCTTTTCCTCCCCAATGATCTTCCGCAAATGCATCCCTGCCGGACATGAACCGGTACCAATTATAACGTACAGGATTCTTTTTGTAGTAGTTCTGGTGATACTCCTCGGCCGGATAGAACTTATCAAACGGAATCAGTTTCGTTGTCAGCGGCTTTTCAAATACATTTGAACCGTCAATCTCCTGCAGCAGTTCGGCAGCAATCTTCTTTTGCTCTTCATCACGGTAAAAAATTGCTGAAGTGTATTGCTCTCCGCGGTCATTAAAGGAACCTCCTGGATCTGTCGGGTCATGATGCCGCATAAATACACGCAGGATGTCCTTGTAGCTTACTTTACGATTATCGA
The DNA here is from genome assembly GCF_963678865.1 of Maridesulfovibrio sp. Taxonomy (NCBI): domain Bacteria; kingdom Pseudomonadati; phylum Thermodesulfobacteriota; class Desulfovibrionia; order Desulfovibrionales; family Desulfovibrionaceae; genus Maridesulfovibrio; species Maridesulfovibrio sp. Next base: position 1,556,919 of record NZ_OY787459.1, read on the forward strand.
AGCGAACCTGAACGGCTTCCAGATGCCCGGAACTGCCAGAACTGACCTGTTCATACGTAGGATTTTCCAGATGTCCACCGGAATAACCGGAAATGACTTCCTCAACCCCGTCCACTTTTTCAAGGTCAGACTCTACGCACCAGAAACATCCGCCTGCCAAGGTCGCTGTTTCATAATTATCAACAACCTTCTGCATCATACTTTCCCCTTTGTTTTCTCCAGCTAAAGCATATACTGTAAACAAAGCCACAATTGACAAAATTAATGGGGCTATTTTTTTCATTAGCTACCTCACTATTAATTACTATTATTAATAATAACTTTAGTCCTACTGTCAATTGCTTATGCCATGAAAAGCCGAGCCTTTCCTGATCAGGTTATGCTGAGCCAAATTTTTAAAACCGGTTTATCTAATAAAAAGTTAAAATATGTAAAAGATAACGCTTCCTGTTTATGAATGAAATGTTATCCTTTGTCTGTTAAAGACAGTTTTGCTTTATCGCAAAAGGCTGGTAAAAAAGAGTAGAGAATTGCTTTTATGTAAAAATAAATCCGCATCCATGCTAAATTGAAAAAATAATCCATTTCTGATGCGTAAAAACTTTACAACAAGATAAATTGCGATAAGCTAAAAACAGCCCCGTCAATAATAAATCTTAGTATTATTATTTTCTAATTATGCCTGATTACAAAAAACATCAAATAAAAACAGCAGCAGCGTTGCGCCGATACTTACTCACGGCAATTTTGCTGACATTTTACATGCTGTGCTATCCCACCACAAGCAATGCCCAAAAAACCGTAGTGGTCATTCCGAAAGCCACCATTATGCACTTCTGGAAAATAATATGTCTCGGAGCACACAAAGCTGTTCAGGGTGAAGACGTAAACCTTATCTGGCGTGGTCCAAGAGTGGAAAACAAAGCAGACGCTCAGATACATTTACTGAAATTTTATACAGAAAAAAAAGTTGATGCCATAGTAATTGCTCCTTCAGATAAGGAAAGGCTGAACCCATACCTTGAAAAAGCCGTAAAAGCAGGCATCAAAGTGGTCATCATCGACTCCCCGGTAACCTCGAAAGCGCCTCACGCGTACATCGCCACAGATAATTACAAATCAGGGACGATCGGCGCAGAGCTTCTGGCAAAAAAAGTCTCGCAAAAAGGGCCTCTGCTGCTCATTGGGCACAAGCCGGAAAATGGGGCTTCCTACCTGCGAGAACAAGGCTTCATCAATAGGATCAATGAGCTCATACCGGGCAGATCAATCATCCGCATGCACATGAAGGACGGGAGTGAACGTGAGACAAGAATTGTGGTGGAAGAAATCCTTACAGCCATGCCTTCCATAGCAGGTATCTTTTCAGTGAATGAACCTACTTCCGACGGCGTTCTTCATGTTTTAAAAAAACATGCTGATATTAAAATCCCCTTTGTTGCTTTCGACTACAACAAGAATCTGGAAAAGGGAGTAAAAGAAGGCAAAATATGTGCCCTGATAACCCAGAAACCTTATACAATGGGGTTCTTAGGAGTAAAAACAGCCATGGACCTTCTCTCCGGTAAAAAGGTAATCAAAAAAATGGAAAGCCCTGTAACTGTAATAACATCTGAAAATATGGACCGTTCCGATATCATCACAGGGCTGCACAAAATGACTGTTAAAGAAAGGTCAGACTGTCCCATATGCTTCAACTAAAAAAGCCGGCTGAAAAAAAGCCGGCTTTATTATCATATACCAGATTTCATCAACCGCCGAACCATCCAGGAGCCAGAACTTCCATGGCTTTAGTATAGTGAACACGCAGGTCTTCCAGCTTACCGGATATGACTTTTTCCTGTTCACCAAGACTGGTCGGGCAGACATCCTGCATTTCTCCAACTACAGCTTCCAGTTCTTTCATGGTAGATTTAAGCAATATGATCTGATCTTTGAGGCTTTCTGATTTGTCGTCAGCCAGAACATCATAAAGCCGGGACTTCCAAGAGTTCAATTCCATCTCAAGCCCTTTGCAATAGTGCTTTACAGCTTTCTGTTTCGTATCCTCAGTACTGCAACCATCAATACCGACACAACTGGGGCAGGGGCCCGGGTAATCCATATTCGCCATAACAGACCTCCAAATAATAGATTTACGTATTGCTCCTATTATATCATTCAGAATCAATTATAGGTATTGGTTTTTAAAAAAATAAAACCAATAAACATCTACAGTTCTAAAAAAGTTAGCGTTTAAACAGATGTTCTCCATCCCAATTTAATTCCCTTCAAAAGCCCTATCCGCCCACTTCTTGATATACGCGTCAACATCAAATTTGCGGCGGCAACCACGCTCATTCATATAGCGGACTGAACCGAATACCGACCGTTTTTTCCAGCCACGGTCATGCAGTCCGGCCACAGACCAAAGAGCGCCAACGTAGCCGTTCGGATCACGTCCATCCAACTGATACCGGTCATTTAAAGTAATAATTATCCGCAGGGCTTCTTCCGGAGAATCAGACCATTCCAGAATTTTCTTGGCCCAGTACATACGCATATAACCGTGCATGTATCCTGTCTTTACCATCTGCAACTGGGCAGCATTCCAAAGTGCGGAATGGGTCAGGGCCTGCTCAAATTCAGTATAGGAATATAAATAGATCCTGCGGTCTTCAGCATGCTCAGCCAGAGTTTTCAAAGCCCATTCCGGGGCCGAATCCAAAGAATCATAGTTGGGTGTATACAGGCAGAAATTTTCCGCCAGTTCGCGGCGGACAATCAACTCTTCAAGATATGCATCAACACCCTCCCCCGAAGGTCGGGCTGCTACAGAAAGAGCCGCCCGCTGCGGAGCCAGATGCCCGAAATGATAGTATGCGGAAAGATGTGAGACAGCTTCCGAGTTGGGATCATTACGCTCATATGCATACCTGCCCAGCTTCTCGGCCACGAAAACATCTAAAGCGGAACGTGCCTGAGCTTCCCCCGGAACCAAATCAACCGGGCCGACCTCCGCGTCAACAACTACGTCTCGGAGAACCTGCTCCCAATTCACCGGCGGAGACTCTCCGGTTTCCCCTTGTGCCGCCGAAAAATCGGGAAATTCTTCCAGAAACTCAGGGAGCAACCTATGGATCTTAGGCCTGATGGTCCGCGCAGAGAATTCCCTTTTCTCAGAGACAAAACGGGCCGGAACAATATTGTGTCCGTCGACTTCAATTAAAGGCACATTTATTTTGCGGGCCACAGCTTCCTGCCACTGCTGCTTGATCCGCAAGGGATCAAAATCAGTAACAACAACCCCACATTCCACACCGCTGACAAAATCAGGCAGAACCTGATCTGCAGCTCCGCTCAACAGCACAAACCGATATCCCAGATTCCGCAAATCTTGCTCCAGTTGCTGCAACCCTTTGAGCATGAAATCATAATGCCGCAAGGTTGCTCCGAGAAATGAAGGGACAAGACAAAAAACAACAATCAACTGCCTGTTCTCTCCTGCCAGTTCTCGGGCATGAAGCAACCCCCAATTGTCGCGGATACGCTGCTCCCGGCTCATCCAGTAGATTACCGGCCCATCTGCCTGCTCGGCTTGGTTCAATTGCAGAATCCTCCTGCGGTCAACCTTAAGCACTATGCCCTCCCCTTAGTTCCGGGAATGCGGCAGCGCGGAGCCGGGCCTTTCAATAATTCAGGTCCCTCCATTATCCGGCTGCCGCTACGCTCGGCAAGAGACCGGGCCATCCCCTTAAAAACAACCGAATGCAACGGGTACACTGCCCACCAATAAAAAATTCCACCTAACCCACGGGGCAGAAAGCGTGCCGTCATGGTTAATTCCGTATCCCCGGCAAGGGTATTCTCAAGACTGAATTCCAGCAGGGCCTCACCAGGCAGTTTCATTTCAGCCAGCAGGAGCAACCGTTCGCCCTGCTGCACATCCAGTACCCGCCAGAAATCAAGGGCATCCCCTATTTTTATTTCGTCCGGGCTCCTGCGTCCACGCCGTAGCCCAACCCCTCCGACAAGCTTATCCAGCCAGCCGCGCAGGGACCACAAGGAATCACAGCAATACCAGCCTTCGTCTCCGCCGATGGAAACTATCTTTTCCCAGAGCCGGGCAGAACTGCCCTGCAGCTTAATACGGTAGGCTGAATGGTAAACGGTTCCGCCGGAATATCCGGCATCCCCGCAGGTTGCCCATTCCGGGGTATCAAGGGTCCCGGCATCGGACCAGCAGGTATCGACAACTTCCTGCTGCACCTTGTTCAAAGCGCGGCGGATTGCGGTGCGGCAGTCGGTCAACTCACACGGCATAATCTGACGAATACGAAAATCCTTGCAGACCACCCGGTTGCGCAAACCCAAAACCAGCGGGGTTGCCAGCGAAACCGGAACCGGAGAAACCAAGCCCAGCCAGTAAGACGATAGTCTGGGAGAAATAAAAGGCACCGGTATGATCAGTCGTTTGCGCAATCCGGCTTCCTGCTGGTAAATGCGGAACAATCTTTCATAAGTCTCAATGTAAGGTCCGCCGATGTCATAGTTTTCACCGACGGTCTCAGGATGATCAAGACATCCTGTCAAATAAAACAGCACATCGCGGATACTGATGGGCTGGCTCTCGGTACGTACCCAGTGAGGCGTAATCATCACCGGAAGACGGTCCACCAGATAACGGAGGATTTCAAAGGAAGCGCTGCCTGAACCGAGAATCACCGCCGCCCTGAGCACAGTACATGGAATACTTCCACTGGAAAGGATCTCCCCCACTTCGGCACGGGATTTAAGGTGATGGCTGATATTCGGATCATCCGGAATTATTCCACCCAGATAAATAAGTCGCTCCACACCGGCCTGCTCTGCGGCTAGAACCGTATTCTGCGCGGCCAGACGATCCTTTTCGGCAAAATCAGAACTGCCGGGTTGCATGGAATGCACAAGATAATAAACGCAGCAACACCCCTCAAGGACGTTCTCGAGGGATTCCCGGTTAAAAAGGTCAGCCTCGGCTATTTCACAATTTTCATGAAAACTGTACGGACGGTTACGAAGCTTCGCGGAGGACCTGCCCACTGCCCGTACCGTCCAGCCTTTTTCCAGCAGTTGCGGTACAAGACGGCCACCCACATATCCGGTGGCCCCCAATACACAGATAATCCCTTTTTTTAGCTCAGACATGATTCCTCAGCATAAGTTCCGCAGGGTACGGGTTGAGGTAAAACTGTTGCTGCAAATATTCTTTATCATACTTACGCACATAATGATTAAGCATAGTGATCGGGACGATCAATGGAATCAGCTGTTTATGAAAGCGGTCTATCAATTCGAGCATTTCCTGTTTTTCATCTGCGGAAATATCTTTTTTGAAATGACCCAAGGCGTGAGTCAAAACGTTCACATGCTTTTTCACCGTAGGCCTGTATATCAGAGCCTTAAACAGCAGAGCTGAGTACTCTCCGCTAATTGCAACAGGATCAGCGCTACCGGCAGACGCAACCAGTTTGCCCATGCGACGATAAACGGCCTCATTATGGGCCATTATCAACATTTTATGCCGGGTATGAAAATCAACCAGCTTTGCAGCGGAAAAGGATTCAGATACGTTATCGCGCCAGCGTTTGAACGTGAAAATACGGTTGATAAAATTTTCGCGAATCCCATTATCATGCAGCCTTCCGTCATCCTCACAAGGCAGATCCGGAAAATGATCCATAACCATGCGGGCCCATATTCCGGTGCCGGAATAGAAAATACGCCCGTCTTCATGAAAAACCTTCATACGCCCCATGGCGTTGGAAGGAGAACCATGCTTGAAAATATAACCGCATAAATTCTCCTTTTCCAGCAAAGCAAGTTTTTTGCGCCCCCACTCCTGCATGCGCTCGGTCCAGTCCTCCCCGGAATTACGCCCCAGCAGACGGGGATTCTCAATCTCCCCCACCAGTCGTACAGCCTCACGGGGAACTCCCATGCCGCATTCCATTTCAGGACAGACCGGAACCCACTCCACATAAGGACCCAGAACATCCCTGAGATAGCGATCCAACTTGTGCGCACCATCATACCGAACTTTTTCTCCCAGAAGACATCTGGCGATCCCTAGTCTGATTTTATTATTTTCGCTGACATTCATATACGGACTCCTCTGCATATAGCACCGTTTTAATATAAAATAACCTATCGCCAAAATTAAAACCAGCACCGGATAAATATTAACCTGCTACGGGCGGAATCAACGTTTAAGAATTTTGCAAAAGGATAATCTTTTTTTCATTCTTTAATGGAAAAACAAACCTCTTTGGTTTACTATCAACATTCTGGAAACCTATTAAAATTACCAATCAGTATTATGAGTGAGCAACTGAACAGATCTCAAGCAAAGCTGAAAAAAGCCCGTCAACAGGCCCTTGATGCTGAAAAAAACATCAAGGCTTTGCTTGATGCCAACACTCAGTCAATTCTTCTTCTTGAAAAGGACGGCAGGGTTATACACGTTAACCGGACAGTCGCCGAAATTCTGCAGACCACTCCTGAAGCCCTTATCGGTAAAGATATTTTTAATTACCTCTCCCAGAATCTGGCTCTTTCACGCCGCGAACAGCTACTGAAAGTGGTAAACACCGGAAAACCGTTACAATTTCAGGATATCCGTGACGGCAGAACAATCCTTCATTGCCACTACCCTGTTTTCGAAGGGAATGAAGTCAGCCGGGTGGCAATCTATGCTGAAGACATTACAGAAATAGTCAGCAAAGAAAACGAGCTTAAGCGGATAAAACACCTGCAGTCCGTACTTCTCCAGATCATGAGTCAGTCCAATTCCGCCGATACGGTAGACGAGCTGCTGGAGTCGATTCACAAAATAATGTTCAGGGAGTTAAAGGCCGGAAACTTCTTTATTGCGCTTATCGATCAGCAGAACGAAAGGCTTAATTTCACTTATTGCGCTGATGATGATGTCAATGAATATCCTCCTATTGAAAACATAAATGATCCCGCCAACACCCGGATAAGTCTTTTACCGATCCGGGAAAACAAAATTATAAGTTTAACTCGAAAAGAAATAATTGATTCTGTAGACAAAGGAACAATTGAAGTACACGGACGCATCCCGGAGATATGGATAGGTATCCCCTTGCGTCTTCGCAAAAAGACCATCGGGGTGCTTGTGGTCCAGGACTACAATAATGCCGAAGCTTTTTCAGATGACGATGTCCGGCTTTTTTCTGCCTGTTCCGACCAGATAGCCAATGCCATTGAACGCAAAAAACTTGATACAACCATCAGGGATAGCGAAGAATTGTACCGGGCTTTTTTCGAAGACAACCACTCGGTCATGTTCATCATTGATCCAAGCAACGGAAGCCTGGAAGATGCCACAAATGCCGCTGCAAAATTTTACGGCTATACCCGCAACGAAATGAAATCAAAAACCGTCTTTGATCTTAATCAGCTGTCCAAAGACATGATGATCTCTAAAATGGAGGAAGCCAAAAAAAACAGGCTGTCCAAGTTCATTTTCCAGCATCGTCTTGCAGACGGTCAGATCAGGGATGTTGAAGTTTTTTCCGGACCTTTTAAATTCAAAGGCAAGACGCGCCTGATATCGATCATTCACGATATCACCCAACGGCTAAAATATGAAAGAGAGCTGTCCAAAGCCAAAGAGGCTGCAGTGCTCGCCAGTAAAACCAAGGATGAATTTCTGGCCAATATCAGCCATGAAATCAGAACCCCGCTGAACGGAGTTATGGGCATGCTTCAGGTCATGAATTCTGCAGACCTGAACAAAGAACACAGAAATTGCATCAATGTAGCACTGCAGTCATCACGAAACCTCCTGCGGGTACTTGACGACATCCTTGATCTTTCAAAAGTGGAGATGGGAACTCTGGACATCCTGGAAGAAAATTTTTCCCTGCGGGACCTGCTCAGCGAATGTTTAGCCCTCTTTGAACTTCAAGCCGGGGAAAAAGGAATCAACCTGTCGTACACCATAGATCAGGATATAAAAGACAGATATCTGGGTGACGAAGGCCGGATAAGGCAGATCCTTTTCAACCTTACAGGCAATGCCATCAAATTTACGGACCATGGCTCAGTCACCGTAAAAGTCTCTTCGGAAGCAGGAATTTCAGAAGGCAGGCGCAGATTATCATTCACAGTAACCGATACGGGGATAGGCATACCGGAAAACAGTCTGGACCGCATATTTGACTCCTTTACCCAGGTCGACGGTTCCCTTTCCCGCAAATACAAAGGAGCCGGACTGGGGTTATCCATTGTAAAAAGACTGGTCGAGCTGATGGGAGGTTCCATCGGGATTAAAAGCTCTCTTGGCAAAGGGACTTCGGTTACCGTCACAATCAAACTGAAAACTGCGCCAGAAGTTAAGCCGGACAAAAACATCATGCCTGAAATTACCGGGACAGTTGCCAAACTAAAAGTAATGTTGGTGGAAGATGAAATGGTCAACAGAATGATGGCCCGAAAACTTCTTGAACGCATGGGGCATGAAGTCCTCTGTGCCGGAAACGGGGCCGAATGCATTGAAATGATCGGCAGTAACAACGTTGACGCAATCCTCATGGACATACAAATGCCGATAATGGACGGTCTGGAAGCCACCCGGATCATCCGCACTTCTGAAGATTTGATAAAAGTACGGGATATCCCCATAATAGCTCTCTCCGCCCACGCCAACAAGGAAAGCAAAACTTCCGCTCTTGAAGCCGGGGTTAACGGTTATCTGTGCAAGCCATTTGAAATGAAAGATCTTGAAAAGATTCTGGTCGAAACAGTCCAACGCAATTAGCTTTAATCCGCCGAAAGAACAGTCCTGTAACAGTTGACACGATAAGGTTTTCAAAGCATTTAGAAGTGCTTGGCGGATTATGCAAATTTACGAATAAAAAATGACCGGAGTTAGCATGACTCAGTATGCTGATATTTTTAATCAGGAAATGATGAACACCCTTTTTCCCAAAGACAGGACCGACCAGTTTTTTGAAGCTCTTTTCGGAGATGCCGAAGAAGGAAGCTATGACATTTCACTGTCCTATGCCGGAGATAAAGAGGACACCGTCCATTTTGAGCTGCAGCTCCACCAACGTCCCGGATGTTGTCTGGCCTGCAACCTGACTTACGGGCTGCCTCAGGTTTTCTCGCGTCACCCTATTATCAATATTCAGAGTATTGCAGAAAAAGTAGGTGAAGCTGTTGGTAAATCTGAAAATGTGAGCTGGCAGTTGGGTTCTACGCAGGAAAAGAGCAGACAGCTTCATGTAATCCCACTGGTCGTGCGTCTAAGCTAGTCTATTCATTAATTCAAAAGCCCGCTCCCCGTTTGCGAGAAGCGGGCATTCGATTTTAAACAATTAATAACTCATTAAAGTCGGAATTAAGTTGAATCAGACTCGACGAAAAGGTATTATCAAAGATAAGTTAACCATTTCGGGAGCGGGGAATGATTGAAGACCTTCGGTACGGTATCTTTTCAAACAACTCAAAGCACATCTCCAATGACAGACTGACATTGGTGGGACTTGGTGCATCTGATATCTACGTTTATTCCAATTGGGACAACGCCGTAGTTGCTCTCGAAAACGGAGAGATTGATGTCGCACTTGTGGATGAGTCAATACACAATACATCCGGTGCAGATTGTGTAAGAAAATTGCGCAGACATGCAGTCCGGTCCCTTCCGGTAATCATGGTCACCCCTGATCAGCGTAAAGAATCAGTACTCAACTCTATTGCAGCTGGATGCGGCGGCTACGTTCTGCGTCCCTACAGCATGGAGACCCTTAAACGCCACGTTTTTGCTGCATACATGAGTGCCACACCAGATGAAATTGAGCAGGAATTGCTCAAATCTTCATGGGATCTGGTGGCAAACGGCAGCTTTGATGAAGCAATAGACAGCTTTTCAGAAATTCTTGAAGAAGTTGCTGAAGCAGACAAAAATCCTGCTGAAGAATATTTTGAAAAGGGCCTTAATTTCCTCGCTCAAGAAAAGTACGGCAAGGCTATCATAGCCTTCAACAAGGCAATCGCCCTCAATGAAATGTATGCCGAAGCATACAAAGGCATGGCCGACGCATACAAGGGCAAAGGTGATATGAGCAGCTATCAGGATTACCTGAATAAGGCTGCTGACATCTATGCGGTTCAGGACAGTCTTGATAACGTCAAAGAGCTGTTCATTGAAATACTCCAGAATGAACCTGACGCTGTAAACCCATTCAACCGGCTCGGGGTAAAACTCAGAAAAGACGGTGACTATCATGGTGCGATCAAAGCCTACCATCAGGCCTGCACCTTCACGCCCAATGACGCAAACCTTTATTACAATATGGCCCGTGCATATACATATGCCAAGGACTATGAGAGTGCGCTGAATTATACAGAACTCAGCCTGCGGCTTGATTCAAGCCTTGAGCCGTCACGGGCTCTGCACACGCAGATAGTCAAGTTGATTGAGAAAAGGCAAAAGGAAAATCCCACTCCGGAAGAAAACACTCCCAAAGTCACCATAGACGATGAGCTTGAGGAATAATTTCCCGGCATCAATCCGCCTGTTCAATCTCCAGAAGTCTTTGCTTGATACCGGTGCCGTATGCAAAACCGGCCAGACTTCCATCGGCTGAGATAACCCGGTGGCAGGGAACTATCAGCGGTATGGGGTTTTTAGCATTAGCCGCACCAACGGCCCGACTGGCCTTCTCATTCCCCAAGGCAAGAGCAACATCTTTATACGAACGTGTCTCCCCGTAGGGAATCCTTAGCAATTGAGTCCAGACCCGTTTCTGGAAATCACTGCCCTGCGGATTCAATTTAACATCAAAACAGGTGCGCTTTCCGGCTATATGTTCTTCAACCTGCCTTCTCACATCAGCAAAAAAATCATCGTTACGCACCCAATCCGGTCCTATTTCGAACATCTTCCGGCCTTCCCCGGTCTGCATATGCAGATGTGACAGGCCTTCATCATCACCGGCAAGGACCATCTCACAAAGAACGGTCATGAATCTTGTGTAGTAGACAGGCAAATTCTTTTTCCTCCTCCATACTGGAAATAATGACTCAATGAGGTAAGCACTTTTTTCCCACGCATTACCCCTGTTCCTCGGAGCCGACTCTAATGTTGAAAACAGAAGGATACAACAAAATTCATCTAAATTGATGATTCAGGGGATGGTAAAACACCATAAAAGGTGGCATATCATAGCCTAAACACTAAAACGGAGAAAAAAATGATCAGACTCACCGCTAAAATGCAGGCCAAAACAGGAAAAGAGCAGGAACTCGAAACAGTGCTGCGCGAACTGGTCAAAGCCACCGCAACAGAAGAAGGTTCACTGGAATACAGACTGCACCGGATAGTAGACGCTCCCGGAACATTCCGCTTCATTGAGAAATTCAAGGATCAGGCAGCGTTCGACTTCCATTCCACTTCTGCGCATTTCAAAACCGCCATTGCCCAAATAGGCGAACTAACCGAAGGTGACGGAGAGTTTGAAATGCTGGAACTGGTGGATTCCATCCCGGAATAAAAGAAAGAGGCCGGAGTCTCTCCGGACACCGGCCATTGCAACTGCCGATAAAGCATCATCTGCGAAATATAATATCAAAAAAGGCTGAAACAACTCGTGTGTGGACAGACCATATACGCGTTATTTCAGCCTTTTCTTGTTCCTTGCTACCCGGAACTTTCCCAACAGACCGACAATATTACTTTGCCTGCAAGCCTATCGGTGAAGTTTTTCATGGCTATGCATTCTACGCCTTGCCATCCAGAATAATGACAGCAACGGAATGCCCCCGCTTATTATTCCCATTACACCGATCATATTAATTTTAGAAGGCCAGTCAAAAGAGATCAGCTCCATGGCCAAGGCACCAAAAATAAAATATGTAAAGGTCAAAAGAGCTGAAGCAGATCCGATATCACGGTCCACGGTCTCAAGGATCATATGGTTACTGATTGGCCTGCTGACCCCGATAAAGAATGTTATCAGAAACATGGGAGCAGCAAACAAATACTCTGAACCGCCGGCAAAAAAGACCCCGAGACTGGAAAATACAACGCCAGCCAAAGAAAAACCTAGAATTGACTTGGACGAATAGCTCACACAGAGTCTGGAACATGTAAATGAACCGACCATGAACCCGATAGAGTTGAAGCCGAAAAACATGGCATATTGCTGCTCATCCATCCCGAATCCGCGTATGTAAATATCAGCCGAACCGGCCAAAAAGCCGAAAAAGCCAATGGCAATGACAGAAAAGGCAAAGCAATAAGTAGTAAACTCAACATTTTTGAGCACAACCAGATAACGGAAGAGCATGGCCCCTATCCCGCCGGACGTCTTTTCAAACTCTGGTTCCTTGAACACAATCGTGCCGTAAAAGGCCATTGACGCCAACACAGCCTGACATCCGAAAATCCACTTCCAGGACAAAAACTTAAGCATCATACTGCCCAGCATAGGAGCCAGCATGGGACAGAGGGGAATAATGACCCCGATATAAGCCAGCACCTTCTGGCGCTCATTTCCGGTATAGAGATCCTTGGCCAGCGCCATGGAAAGAGCCGAAGCAGAAGCAGCCCCGCAGGCCTGTACTATACGCGCCGCAACAAGAAACCAGATATTGGTTGAAAGGGCGCAAAACAGACTGCCCAGAACATATACCCCCACCCCACCTACGAGCACCGGCTTACGTCCGTATTTATCAGAAAGCGGCCCATAAATAAGCATGGCAAAACTGAATACTATAAAAAACAGCACCAGTGACAGGTTCACCTCGACAAGAGTTATCCCCCACAGTTGCTGAATGACAGGCAGGGCCGGAAGATACATATCAGTTGACAAGGCAGGGAAAGCCGCAAGCATGGTTATAAATAAAAAATTTGGCATAACTCAACTTATTATAAATTAAAAGAATTCTGATTAACTAGGCCAGATAAAGAAAATGAATTGCTGAGACGGGTTTTACAAAAGGAAGCTCAAAATGTGCCCTAGCTTTAGTCCCGGCTAAAATTCAGGTCAACTGGAAAACCACTTCCGGGGAATAATTTAAGCGTTGTTTGAAATACTGCTTGACTGTCCTGCTCAACAATCATACAAGGCTTCAAACAACGTTTAAATTATTGTTGGAGATAATATATGGCCGACCAAAACACCAAAGAAAGGATCCTCGAAGCCGCCAGCCGGGTGTTCTGTGAAAAAGGATTCAAAGCCACCACAGTGCGAGATATATGCGCCGAAGCTGAGGCTAATGTAGCTGCCATAAACTACCATTTCGGGGACAAGCTCAAGCTTTATCATCAGGTCCTGAAATTATGGATGGAGGAAATGATGACCGGCGCGGACAGGCAGCAGGGCATCACCGATGTCTCCACCATAGAAGAACGCCTAAGAGCTTATGTTTACGGGGAATTCAGATCGTTATGTACTTACGATGACCCGGAAAAAAGGAAAAAGAAAAAAATCCGTCTGCTCTTTGAAGAATATGTTTCAGAAGACTGCGACCCGGAACTGTTCAAGTGCCACGATGAAATTGACGGAGAACTCCTGACCCCGATTGTACGCGAAATACTGGCTCCCATCGAGGACGAAAACATTATCCAACAAGCACACATCGCTGTCAGCGGAGTGCTGGTACACCACTTTCTGGCAATAATTCATTATCCGGAAGGTGAAATTGAATCCGAAGAAAAACTTGAATTCATGGCCGATTACTACACAACATTCATAACCGGTTCACTGAAAGCCATTAAGGAAAAATACCATGCGCAATAGTTATTTCATCCCCATCTTATTGGCTGTGCTGCTCATGGCCGTTTGTGGATGTGAATCTGACAAACAGACAGAGGCCAGCACCGCAGCACCGGAAAAAGCTGTGCGGGTCAGCACCGTTGAGGTTGTACCGGTTACCATCAAAGACATGCTGACCCTGCCCGGAGAGACCGTGCCGGACAAGGACGTCACCGTATCTTCTGAATCTGCCGGAACCGTAGTCTGGCTGGGCGTGAAGGAAGGTGACATTGTTCGCAAGGGACAACTCATCGCCCGCCTTGACGGAGCTTCCAGCGGTGCCAAATTCGACCGCGCCAAAGCCGCCAAAAAACTAGCCGCTGAGCAGTTGCGCCGCCGCCGGGAACTGCTCAACAAAGGAGTGCTGGCGCAGGAAGAATACGACCAGATCAAGGCTGAACTTGAACAGAGTGAGGCTTCACTTAAAGAAATGCAGGTCAATGTGGAATACGGTATTGTGCGTGCTCCTATATCCGGTGTGATCAACAAACGCTATATTGACCGTGGGGAACGGCTGGAAGTCGGGTCTCAGGTGGTGGACATCGTGGATTCATCCACTATCAAAACCTTCATCAACGTCCCGGAAATGGATATTTCCTATATCAAGAAAGGCCAGAAAGTTGCCGTTTCCGTTGACGCCCTGCCCGGCAAAACATGGGAAGGGATTATCGACTTTGTATCCTTCAAAGCTGACCGTTATTCCAAAACCTTTGGGGTCAAAGTACTCACCGACAATACGGACGGTGAAATCCGTGCCGGAATGCTGGCCCGGGTTTCCCTGCTGCGCCGCACAGTTACCGATGCTGTAACCACTCCTCTTTCGGCTATTATCAATCAGGGCGGGGAGCGTATTATCTACGTGGAAAAAGACGGTATCGCCCACGGCAGGACCATTGAACTCGGTGTAATTGACGGTAACCGTGCCCAGATCATCAAAGGACTCAAGGCCGGGGAAAAGCTGATTACAGCCGGACACACCATGGTTGAGGACGGCATGAAGGTGGTGACCCAGTGATTATCAACAAGGCAGCATTGAACAGGCAGTCCACAGTGATGGTTCTGCTTGTTTTCATCATCATAGCCGGGATTTCAAGCTACGCATCACTGCCCCGTGAGAGTGATCCGGATATCACTATCCCCTATATCTTTGTCCAGACCAGCTTCGAGGGAGTGGCTCCCGAGGACATGGAAACCCTGATCACCATGCCCATTGAGCGCAAGCTGAAGGGATTATCAGGGACCAAGGAAATCTCATCCATTTCCGATGACGGGGTTTCCATCATCAAGGTTGAATTCAACCCCGACGTAGACATTGACGATGCCCTGCAAAAGGTCCGCGACAAGGTTGATCAGGCCAAACCGGACCTGCCGAATGACCTGCCCGACGAACCGGTCATCAACGAAGTCAACCTCTCGGAACAGCCCATACTGAACGTGGTTCTTTCCGGCCCGTTCTCCCTTAAACGACTCAAAGTCTTTGCAGAGCAGCTGGAAGACCGCATTGAATCCGTGCAGGGTGTGCTTGACGCCAAGATCATCGGCGGGCTGGAGCGAGAAATCCACGTTGAATTCGACATGGACCGCGTTGCTTTCTACAACATTCCCCTGTCCAGCCTGCTCAATGCAGTGAAAAATGCCAACGTAAACACCCCCGGCGGTTCAGTTGAAATCGGCAAATCGAAATACCTTGTCCGGGTACCGGAAGATTTCAAGCACCCGGATGAAATTAATAAAATTGTGGTTTACGAAAAGGATGGACGCCCTATTTATCTGCGCGACATCGCCACCATCCGCGACCACTACAAAGACCCGACCTCCAAAAGCCGCTTTAACGGTGTCCAGAGTGTGACCATTGAAGTCAAAAAAAGGGCCGGGGAAAATATTATCCGCATCATTGATACGGTTAAGGATATTCTGAAGGAAGAACAGCAGATTCTGCCGCCGACCCTGAAGATCAACCTGACTGCTGACCAGTCCGATGAAATCCGCCAGATGGTTGCGGACCTGCAGAACAACATCATTTCCGGGCTGCTGCTGGTACTCATCGTGGTTTTCGCTTTTATCGGCGGACGTTCGGCCCTGTTTGTTTCGCTGGCTATCCCGCTGTCCATGCTGATCACCTTTACCGTACTGGAAATTTTCTCTTACACGTTGAACATGGTTATCCTTTTCTCGCTGATCCTGAGTCTGGGCATGCTGGTGGATAACGGTATCGTTGTTGTTGAAAACATCTACCGCCACATGGGTATGGGTAAAACCCGCTTTCAGGCAGCCATGGATGCAACCGACGAAGTCGCATGGCCGGTTATAGCCTCGACTCTGACCACTGTGGGCGCTTTTTTCCCCATGATCTTCTGGCCCGGAATAATGGGTGAATTCATGAGTTACCTGCCCATCACAGTTATCATTGCCCTGAGTGCTTCACTGTTTGTGGCGTTGGTCATTAACCCGGTGCTCTCGGCAAAATTTCAGGATGTTCCCAAACTGGATGGGAAAAATAAGCCCGGCCTCATTGACCGCATGATGGAAACACTCAAAAGCCTTTACCGCCCTATCCTTGAATGGTCGCTGGATCACAGGCTGCTGGTGGTGCTTTTTTCTTTCGGATTCCTCATTGTCTCCACGGTCAGCTTCGGCATGTTCGGACGCGGGGTGGAATTCCTGCCCAAAACCGAACCCAAGCGTTCCGACGTCAAAATTAAAGCCCCTGTCGGGACCAATCTTGAAGCTTCGGACCAGTTTGTAAAAGTGGTGGAAAAAATCGCTTCCGAATACCCTGATATTGAATACATCATCGCCAATACCGGCGAATCAGGACAGTCTGATGAAATCGGCACACACTACAGCCTCGTCAAACTCGACTATCTGGATATTCAGGACCGCAGCCGCCCCTCATCCGAAACTACCAATGAGATACGGGATCGCTTGCAGCATGCAATCCGTGGAGCTGAAATTCGCGCTGAACCGGAAAAAATGGGGCCTCCCACCGGCAGTGCCGTCAACATGGAAATATACGGCAAGGACCTGCGCAAGCTGGGTGAAATTACTGCTTCCTTCAAGCGGGCTATCAAAAATATCCCCGGTCTGGTTGACCTGAAAGATAACTATATATCCGCTAAACCAGAAATCCGAGTGGAGGTGGACAAGGAAAAAGCAGCCATCATGGGCCTTGATGCCTTCACCATTGCTCAAGCAGTAAAGACAGCCATCAACGGCTTCAAGGTCGGAGTTTATCGCGAAGGTAAGGACGAATACGATATCATTGCCCGTCTGCCCAAGCAGAACCGTGATTCCCTTGAAGATATACGCCGCATCACCGTATCCGGTCCCAATGGCGAACCTATCCCCATTACCAGCCTCGCCGCTGTGACCATGGGGGGCGGACTGGGCGGCATCAACCGCATTGACCAGAAGCGGGTGGTCACCATTTCTGCTGATGTATCAGGCCGACTCGCCGAAGAAGTTATCGCGGACATCAATGCGGCGGTATCCGGCATAGACCTGCCACGCGGATATTCATACAAGTTTACCGGAGAGCAGGAAGAACAGGCCAAGGCATCCGCGTTCCTCGAAAAAGCATTTGCCGGAGCTATATTCCTGATCTTCATTGTACTGGTCACCCAGTTCAACTCCATTGCCACCCCGTTCATCATCCTGACCGCAGTAATCCTCTCCCTTGGCGGGGTCATGGTCGGGCTGCTGGTTACCGGAACGGCCTTCGGGGTCATCATGACCGGGGTAGGAGTACTCAGTCTCGCCGGGGTTGTGGTCAACAACGCTATTGTACTCATCGACTACTACGAGCAACTCAAAGAACAAGGACGCTCCGCCCGTGAAGCACTCATTGAAGCCGGGCTGACCCGTTTCCGCCCGGTGCTGCTCACAGCAATAACCACTGTATTGGGCCTGATTCCAATGGCAACAGGCGTCAGCTTCGACTTCCTCAACATGCGTCTTGACATGGGTAGTGAAACCTCCCAGTGGTGGGGACCGATGGCTGTTGCGGTAATCTTCGGGCTGGCTATAGCCACCATACTGACCCTTGTTGTCGTACCCACGCTTTGCTCCCTGCAGGAAAGCTGGAAAGCAAGGGCCGCACGGAATAAAACCGGCGAACTTGCAACTCAGGCCATAAACCAGACTAATTTATGATGAACACAGAGTGATTATCAACTAACTCCATCTGTCGATTCGATAGCCGAGGCATTGAAAGATGAAAATCTACCGGAGATGGACACGGTGGGCATTTCCCACGATCATTACGATCATCTGGAAATGTCCACCATCAAAGATCTTGCCCCGCGAACCAAACTGCTCATCGTAAAACTGGGAGTAAGTTCACATCAGGGTATCCGCTCTTGCAGCAGACAGGTGTAAAGCTGCTGACCACGCCAGATAGACGAGAACGCATCAAAATGTCTTCTGGTACTGGCGGGGCGTAAGGCCGAATCTGTCCTTGAACAGCCGGGTCAGATGACTCTGGTCGGAAAAACCGCAGCAAACTGCCGCTTCGGCAATATTGGAATAGGCAGCCAACATGGAGCGGGCCTTTTCAAGCCGCAGTTGAATAAGGAAAGAATGGGGCGATATCCCCTTATGCTTGCGAAAAATACGGATCAAATGAAACTCCGTACATCCGGCAAGATCAGCAAGTTCAGCAAGACCCAAGCTGCGGTCGATATTGGAGTGCAGATAATCAACAACCATAGCGACCCGCTTGTCTTCGCTGCCGGGGGCATAATTACGGTCATCAGTATTTTTATACAAACCGGAAAGAACGGAAAGGATGGACTCTTCAGCTTCCAGCTTTTCTGCAGGGCCGAGTAATTTATTATGCAGGCGGGAGAGTGAGGTCCAGATTTGCTTATTCTCCAGTATATTGTTGCGGAATGGAGAAGATGCTGTTTCACTACCTAAAAACTTTAAATTCAGGGAACGGACCATTTCTTCAGAAAAATAAAAACTGCGCAGATGACGGCGTTCTGCGCAGCATGGACTGTTGGAATGAATTGTTTCCGGCTCAATTATGCTGATGGATCCGGGCTGCAGAATATCAGAACTGCCTTTGAGACTGTATTTTTCACCAGACTCCGAATTCAACCATAGGACATAGCCTTCATGCAGATGGCTTTTAAACTCCCGGCCACTGCTGCATGAAAGAACTTCCAGACCCTCCACGGGCGAAGAGTAAATTATGCCTTGCTTGGTATCCATTTAATACCGGTTATTCAACGGCCTGATCAGAACTCAAGGAGGAAATAGTGCTATCCGGCTGGTCCCCGAAGTTGGAATACTAGGACAGCATGGTATCCAACGCTGAATACTCTTCTTCCAATCCAGTCTGATAGGCGTCTATCCTTACCGTCTATGGTGGCTACCGTAGTAGTTCCGCCTGAAACAGTGTACTGCTTTATGGACGAAAACAGCGCAACCTAGCTTTGCTGCTGCTTACTCCTAATCCCCGCTTACTTCCTGACTGGACTGCTTAATGCTGTTAAACCTGCGCACCAGCAACGCAATACACGGCAGCATGGTAGCAATCACAAAAAGTCCGCTGACCGTATCGATTACTTTATTAAAAAAAGGGTGGTCCACAGCAAAATCGAGCAAGAAGAAAACACCTAGGATGGCAAAATGAACCAAGGCAAAATGAATAAACTCTTCACGGCTGGCCTTGCCCTGAAAATCATTAAACCGCTTAAGTACCGCAATATATTTTTTCATAAACAATTCTCCTGTTTTACAACCCTGACCGCAGCCCGATCATTCTGTCTGGCAACTCTTCGGATCAAATTCGGACTGTGTCAAGATTTTTCGGCAGAAACGGGAGGCAGCAACTTTTCGTGCATAGCTGCTATTTGATCCCGTGACTGTTCAAAAAGGGAGAATATTTGCGGTCCTCACCTTGAATATGCTGCACCAGCCAATCCTTGAGAAACTTCATTACGTCCATGGTGACTTTGGCCTTGCCGCTGATAAGAGCGGATTCAAAATCAAGGACCTGATTAACGAAATTCACATGCAGTTCCTTATGTTCAGGACTCTGGGGATAGCCGAAACGGTCAAAAAGCTTTTCCTCTGTGCTGAAATGATCAACAGTGTAATTTTTCAGTTCTTCCACAAGGCGTTTCATAACCGCATCAGATGCCCGGTCTCGCATTGCTTTATGCAGACCGTTTATCATGTTGACCAGTTTCTTGTGTTGAACGTCAATGGCCTTGATATTAACGGAAAAATCCCTGTCACTCCAAGTCACCAACTCATCACCGGAAGCAACATCAAGATTGCCTTCGGACATACCGCGAATTAAGGAATCCAGTTCCTGCACAAGACTTGAAACTTCAATCAGAATCTGACGGGCTTCGTCCATTTCCGCAGCAGTTTCCTGAGCCACCCGCGTTACATCCGAAACCGCATTGTTGATCTCTTCGCTGGTGGCCGACTGCTGTTCTGATGCAGTAGCAATAGACTCCACCTGCTCTGAAGTGGATTCGATTATAGTCACGATTTCCTGCATATATCTGCCGGATTCAACAGCGGTTTCAGTACCGGCCACAATATCCTCGGCTGCACGGTCCACCGAGGCCACGTTGGTCTTGGCATGCTGCTGAATATCGGTAATTGCTTCACTGACCTCCTTGGTGGCTACCATGGTTTTTTCAGCCAGCTTGCGGACCTCATCAGCAACTACAGCGAATCCGCGTCCGGCCTCCCCGGCTCTTGCGGCTTCAATAGCGGCATTCAGGGCCAGCAGATTGGTCTGATCCGCAATATCGTTGATCACGTTGATAACCCTGTCAATATTCTCGGCCCGCTCACCAAGACGGCTCATAGTCTCCTTAAGGGAAAGAACCTCGCCCTCAACCTTTTTAATGGCATCCACAGCGTCATGTACGCCACGTGCTCCGGTAGCAGCATTTTCCCGTGACTGATCAGCGTTGCCGGCTGCAAGAGAGGCGTTGCGGGCCACTTCTGAAACAGTAGAGTTCATTTCTTCCATGGCGGCAGCTGTTTCGGTCATACGGTCACGCTGGAGTTCAACTCCCCCGCCGACCTTCTCAATCCGCTCACTGAGATCATTAATATCCAAAAAAATACGTTCAGACGAATTACCGGCTTTATCCGCAACCTTACGCATGGAAGTAATAAGTTTCAGCGTTTCCGCTTCCTTATCACGGCTGACCTGCAAGGCAGCTTCTATGTCTGCTGTTTTACTGCGCGCCTCTTCTCTCAGAGTTTCGGCCCGGCTGTTAGCTTCTTCCAGACTGGCAACCATAGAACAGACTGCAATCTTAAGCTCCTCCAATTCATGCATATAAAAACCGGAACAGGCATTATTCGACCGTCCTTTCTGGATATCGACGGCATAATCCCTCAAATTTTCAATCGGTGAGATTACATTACGACTGATGTTATAGACGATGAAGACAGTCAGCAGCAGGCTGATCAGGATTCCGCAGATCAAGACTATTGAAGAAACCGAGCCGATGACAAAATCGGGGCTGAAGGCAAAAAGGATGATGCCGATGATTGCTGGGATAAAACCAAGAACGAAAGAAGATATTTTAAGGCGGGTAGAAATATTCATACATAAACCTGCTGAATTTAGTTAAAAAAATAAATTATCAGTCAATTAATTAGCCTTGATAAATTTAAAAACAAATTATTTTTGATGTAAAGCGACAGCTTTGCGTCTTTACAAAAACTATGCATATACCTAGTAACCATTCCTATTAATGTCCAGTTAAAAAACAGTGACAATATATTTTCTGAAACCATATTGCTATGCGCTTAAATGGCAATACAATCCTACTTTACCTGAACAGATTAAATAATGCCAGATAAGAGCACTCTATAAGATAGAATATTTCTGCAGGAATAATTGACTTATACAGGTACCCAGCAACTTCCCGGCTCACTGTTTGAAAATCGATATGAGCTTTATTCAGAACATTGAGCAAGAACCCAACAAAAGGAACCTGTTCAAATCAATTATAAACCTTGCCCATGGTCTGAACATGGAAGCTGTGGCTGAAAGGGTTGAGACAGAAGAACAATTACAAATAGTTATTGAACAGGGATGTGATGTTGTACAGGGCTTTTATCTCGGAAAACCTGTAGTTGAGCAGGAAGCAAAAAAACTGATGGCCCATGCCCAAAACAAACCTGCAAGTAAGTAAACAGAATTTACACTGAATATTAAGAATAAAAAAGTACGGGCCGGAAGAGTGAGCTTCCGGCCCGATCGACTTTCATGGGGGCGAGGTATCATCCCATGTATGAGGATGTCGCATCCCGCAGTTACTGCGTTGTTGCCCTGAGCTAATTAAAATACTTCCTGAAAACCAAATCCAGCAGGTTGGATCTGACAGGTATCATTTTAATTTAGCCCCTTGCAGTTTCGGGGAACCTTTCATTTAGGAGGTATTATTTAGTTCCCCGACCTCCGGGATCGACTTTATATCTTTTTAAATCCCGACCAGACTTTCCCAGTTACGGGACGTCATCTTTACACCGGATAAACCGGAGATCAGGCATTCACTTTCTTTTTGCGCGTTGATGAAGCGAATAGCGCCCTGCGGATTCATAACAAATGCCGAAGTGGAAAGCGCGTCAGCCTCCATCACTGTAGGTGCCGCAACCGAGAGGCTGATCTGACACCCGTGACCATGAGACTGTGCATTTACAGGTTTTGGAACATGGTAATGGTAGCGTTCGGCATCCAAGTAGAATTCGCAGCCTCCGGAAGTTGCCACAGCAGCATTCTTGAGCTGAATAACTGCCGGATATCTTCCCTTGCCGGATAGATCTTCTATGGCGACAATCCATGGCTGGCCCGGAGTACGTTCACCACGGGCACGGATATCCCCGCCCGCAATGATGAGATGGTTCTCCACTCCGTTTTCAACCATGATATCTGAGGCACGGTCCACTATGTAGCCTCGGCCTATGCCGTCCATGGTGACGGACATGGAATTTCTATCAAAGCTGATTCCATTTCTGGAAATATGCACAAAATTAGAACCTACAAGGGCCATAGCATCATCGAAGTCACTCTGGGAAAGCGACAGCCTGCCCTTGGGGTCCATATGATTTTGCAGCATTTCAATAACAGGCATTACAGTTAAATCAAATGTCCCGCCGGAACGGTGATAATATGCCTGAGCCTTGCCCATTACCTCAAAGAGTTCAGGGGGAACATCACTCAGCTTTCCGGTTTCATTGAGTTGTGAAACAGGAGAACCTGGTTGACGGCGGTCAAAGATTGCGGAAAGACGCTCGATCTCGCTGAACGCCGCAGCTACGGCACTCTGCGCTGCCTCCTTGGACAGGTGCAGGGCAACAATGCTGACCTGTGTTCCCATGAGAGAACGGGTCGCACTGAATTTATGTCTCCGGTCCCCGATCCGCAGGGTTTCAGCCAATTTCATTGCCGCACCGAGAGGATGGGCAATTAAGGCCGCCTTCGATCCTATGGAGCCGAATGATCTGGCGAATGAACGTCTAACCGCATTTTCCATGACTTAACCCTTACTCCTTGCCCAGCTCGCTGAACTTCTGCACATCCGTATCCTGTGCGTATTCCGCACCGGCTTCGGCATCGTAACAGGTCAGGCCGCAACGCAGACAGCGGCTGCCTTCCTTGCGGGCTGCTTCGTAGACAATGGAGCCTTTAACTTCTTCCTTAAATGTGGACTTACGCTCTTCAACAGTGATCTCGGGAACTTTGATTCTCGGGATGGTGTAGGTCACGTCCATATTTTTGAGGATAGATTCAGGGATAACACGCAGCTGCGGATTCTTGGGTTCAGGAATCTCTCCTTCGGTAACGAAGTGATGGATTCCACGGGCAGCCATACGTCCGTCAGCAACAGCCTGAATAATGATGGAACGACCGGTATGCAGTTCACCGCCGACAAATACGTTGGGCATGGAGGTCTGCATGGAGGTCTTGTCACAGTCAATGCCGCCGGTCTTCTTATTGAGTTTGAAGGGGATTTCGCCTTCAGCATTCATGAACGGGGTCATATCCGGCACACGATCAGTAGCGATCACAACCAGATCGGCTTCAATAGTCTTTTCAGTTCCTTCAACAGGCAGAGGGTCGCCAAGAGCCTTCTTGGGGTCCTTGTACTGAACTTCAATATATTCCACTCCACTGACCTTGCCGTTCTCAGCAATAAAGCGGGAGGGCTTTGTCAGAAAGAGCAGTTCGCTACCCAGCTCGGCAGCGCGTTTAACTTCATTTTTGTTGGCGGACATCTTGCGCTGGATGCAGCCCACGAGAGAGGTCACATTGCAGTGGAGACGTGCAGCACTGCGAACAACGTCCATGGCGGTATTGGTATCGCCGATGACCACGACCTTCTTGCCTTTGAGGTCTGTGATGGACTTGCCAACTTCTTCGAGGAAGGTGACTGCATCCATAACACCTTCCGCATCTGCGTTCTCAAGCTTCAGAGCGGGAACTTTCCAGGCACCGGTTGCAATAAACACTGCTTCAAAGCCGTCACGCTCAAGAGTTTCAAAGGTAATATCCTTACCGAACTCAACGCCGTTTTTAACTTCAACACCGAGGTCGAGGATGGTCTGAACTTCCCAGTCAACAACTTTGGATGGCAGACGGTACTCGGGAATAACACCCTTCATCATACCGCCGATTTCTTCACGCTTTTCAAAGATCACGGGTTCGTGACCGATACGGCGCAGGAAGTAGGCAGCGGAAAGACCTGCGGGACCGGAACCGATAATTGCCACTTTATGGCCGGACGGCGGGTTGCAGTTCAGGTTTACGCGGTTGCCGGAATTCATTTCCCAGTCAGCCACGAAACGGTGCAGGGTGTGGATGGCCACACCGTCGTCAGCGATGTTGCGGCGACAGATGGTTTCGCACGGTGCGGGGCAGAGACGTCCCACAGCAAGCGGCAGCGGGTTGCGTTCCTTCATGGTCAGCAGTGCGCCTCTCATATCGCCGTTCTTCATCTGGTTGATATAAGTACGAACGTCGATCTGGGCCGGGCATTTCTGCATGCAAGGCGCCAGACAATCGTCGATTTGGTTGAGATGGAGCAGGTCCATGGTCATGCCGCTTACGCGGATAGCTCCGGTAGGGCAGACTTCGGCACATTTACCGCAGGAAACACAGGCGTTCATATCGACGACAGGCACGCCCTCTTCGTTGAGGCGGATGGCATCAAAGCCGCAGACCTTTACGCAGGAACCAAGCCCGAGGCAACCGAGGCCGCAGGATTTCTCACCGCCGTAAAGCAGTGCTTCCGCACGGCAATCCTCAACACCTTCGTAATCGAAAAGCAGGTTTGCGCGGGAACCGCCAGTGCAGATATTGTTGGCAACCTTGGGTTCCTTGAAAGATGCTTCAAGACCCATAATTGCTGCGATGTTCTCGGCAATTTCAGGTCCACCGGCAACACATATTTCAGGGGCAGCCTCACCCTTCACAATGGCACCTGCAGCAGCAGAACAGCCGGGGAATCCGCAACCACCGCAGTTTGCGCCGGGGAAACAACCTTCGACTTCAGCAATGCGGGGGTCCTCCTCAACATGCAGCACTTTGGATGCGGCAGCCAGTATGGCAGCTGCGGTAAGACCGAGCAGAAATAGGACCAATATAGAAGAAGTAACCATAACTAAATATTCTCCTTGCTTAACCTGTTAAGCAGCCATGCCCTTGAAGGCGAAAAAGGCCAGAGACATGATTCCAGCCATAATCAGTGCGATAGGTACGCCTCTGAAAACATGGGGAACCGGAGCAATGTCCAGTCTTTCACGGATTGATGAAATAATGACCAGAGCGATCAGGAAACCGATACCGGATGCAAGTGCATACATCACGGACTTGATGAAAGAATATCCGTTGCGCTGAACCATAATTGCCACACCGAGTACTGCACAGTTGGTGGTGATCAGCGGAAGGAAAAGTCCCAGAGACTTGTACAGGGGCGGGATGACCTTTTTAAGGAACATCTCGACAAACTGCACCAGAGAAGCAATAACCAGAATAAAAACAATGGTCTGCAGATACTCGATGCCGTTAGGGATAAGCACGTACTGGTGCAGGGGCCAAGTGATGGCAGTTGCCATCATAATTACAAATATGACCGCTCCACCCATTCCAAGGGCAACATCGGTAGACTTGGAGGTTCCCATGAAGGGACATGCGCCAAGGTACTGAACCAGTACGATGTTGTTGATGAAAATGGCGGAGATAAAAAGCAGAAAGTATTCCATGTTACCACTCTCCCCTATTTATCCTTGAGGTTTTCGATTTTGCCGCAGGCACCGCAATGGGCACAGGAGGAATTCATAACATCCGGCGGGGTCTCGCCACGTTTGCGGCTCTGATACCTGTTGAATGCATTCATACCGGCGAGGATTACACCAAGGCCGACGAAAGCACCGGGAGCCATGACCATGACTGCTGCGGGATTAAAGGATTCCCACATAACCGGAACACCGAACACCGTGCCATTGCCGAGTATTTCACGGACAGCCCCCAGAAAGGTAAGAGAAAGGGTAAAACCCAGCCCCATCCCCAGTGCATCGGCAATGGAAAGTATCACCCCGTTCTTGGAAGCAAATGCTTCTGCACGGCCAAGAATAAGGCAGTTAACAACAATAAGAGGAACAAAAATACCCAGCTTCTGGTAAAGCGGATAAGTATAGGCCTGCATGAGCAATTCAACAGCGACAACAAGAGAAGCTGCGATAACAATAAAGCAGGCAATACGTACTTTTGCCGGGATAATTTTCCTGAGACAGGAAATGATCAGGTTGGACATGGTCAGTACAAAGACAACCGCCATCCCCATCCCCAGACCGTTTTCAGCGGTAGAGGTAACAGCCAGTGTCGGACACAGACCGAGAAGCACCCTGAAAGGGGGGAGTTCGGCCCAGAGTCCTTTTGCAAATTCTTTTACTAAACGGCTCATGGTTTCTCCTAGGAGTTCTTCCAGATGTTGGTGATCTCAGGCTTGATGGTCTGGTAGACCTCAATGGCCTTGCGCACGGCGTCCACAGTACCCGTAGAGGAGTAGGTAGCCCCGGCAATGGAGTCGATGTCCCCACCCTTCTGGGATAGCTGCATGGAATCAAGCCCGTGCTTTTTAAACCTGTCGGTAAAAGAAGGTTTCGTCACCTTGGTACCGAGACCGGGAGTTTCAGTCTGGGTGGTGATGCCGATGCCGAGCAGTTCGTCCTTATCAACATCAAAACCGACCATGACACCGATATCGCCGGAATAACCGGGAGCAAAGGCTTCGATGGCGATGCCGACCAGCTTGCCGTCCTTCTTGGCAGGGAAGACGGTCACATCATTTATTTTAACACGTTCCTTGATGGGATCGTTGTCGCGATTTTCAAGTACTGATAACAGCGCTGGGCCTTGTACGTAGGTCAGGACCTGCTGTTCGATCTGGGATTTGGTGGCCTGCTTCAGGTTAACCAGCACCGCACCGGAGGTGGCACAGATGATGGAAAGGACCACGAGCATATGGAGTATTTCGCGCATGGTTACTTGCCTCCGAAAGGTTTGGGACGCACACGGTCCAGCAGGGGGGTAAGCAGGTTTGCCACCATGATGGCAAAAGGCACGCCGTCGGGGTAGATGCCGTATACACGGATGATGATCACCATAGCTCCGGCAATCAGTCCAAAAAGGACCTGCGGGATAATGCCCACCGGGCTGGAAGACACATCAGGTGCGAGGAAGAAGGCTCCGAACATCACTGATCCGGTCAGCAAATGGAAAAGCGGGTTGGCGTATACTTCGGGGTCGATCACCCAGAAGATGGTCGCCGTAGCAGCTACACCCACGAGAAAGGATACTGGGATGAACACTCGTACCCACTTAGTGGCTACGAGGAAAATACCTCCGGCCAGCACTGCGATAATCTGGGATGCCCCCAGTCCGCCAAGCTGCCTGCCGAGGAAGAGGTCTGTATAGTTGAACTGCTCAAGGGTATCGAGACCGAAATGCTTGAGCTGGTCCAGAGGAGCGTTGATCATAAAGTGGGCCAGATTGGCATCAATATCCATGGCAGCAGGCCAGGAAAGACGACAGAAAGCCCAGCCGATCAGAGGCGCGCAGATGGGATTGCAGCCAAAGCCGCCGAAAACAGTGCGGCCCAGAACAATAGTGATTGCTGCACCGCAGGCTACCATCCACCATGCTGCGCCCGCAGGGAGCAGAAAAGCGAAGATTATGCCTTCGTAAAGAGCAGAAAAGTTATCTACATTCACATCCCGTTCCTGCATCCTGAGACAAACTGCCTCGGTGATGACGGCAACTGCACCGGCAAGCCCTACAGTCGCGAGAGCGGGCAGGCCGAACATATTGAACGCCATGAGCAGTGCGGGAACCAGAGCCAGAAGATGATACTGCATCATCTTCTCCACGGTGCGCTTACTGCGCCAGTGCGGGGCAGGCGAAACCGTGAGTCTTACCGCAATGTCGGACATTGCTTTAATTACTGGAGGAGTCATATTTTAACCCTTGAAACTTGTATGTTTAACCGCGATCCGTGCATCCCTGTATGATTATTCAATCAACATTTTAAGCAGGTTAACCCGGTCTTACATCAGGATTGCCTTCAGCGAACCTGCCGGGAGCCTTATACCCTTTTGCAAAAGGATATAAGAATTACAGAACCTTCTAATAGGGATTCCAAAGGAGCTTAGTCCCTTTGGCCGCCGGAGGCGAAATCAAATCATCAATAGCGCGAAGCGCCTCACCTATGCCTTTTCTGCCTGACCGCTTGTCCGGAGCTGATCCTTTGCAAAACGGATGTACTGCAGGATGGGACGGCGGACGGTACAGTTGAAGGAGCAGAGACCGCATTCAAAACAGCTGTGCAGATTATGCTTTTCAGCCATTTCAAACATTTCGTACTCGGCATAACGGCTGAGCATGTTCGGCAGGATTCTGGCCGGACAGCTGAGCACACACTCGCCGCAGTTAATGCAGGTTGCGTCTTCAATGGAAGGGAAGGTTCCTTCGGGGATAACGAACAACCCGTAATCGCCCTTCTTGACACCTTCATCAAGGCTGTAAACAGCTTCACCACGGAAAGGACCGTCAAGGACAACCTTATCGCCGGACTTAACTTCAATACCCAGCTCATTACAGATGTGGGACACCGGAGTTCCGAAAAGCACGCGGTAGTTATTGTCACCGATGGTCATAATTGTGTCGGTGATGGGCATTCCGGTTTCGTAAACCCTGCCGAGATTATATAGATCCATGACGCTGATCACTTTGGTGTCATCAGGAAATTCCTTTCCGGTGACTTTCTTGACCACAAGGGCGTCGAGTGAATTGGGATATTTGGGTTTTACGAAAACACGCTCCGCCCCGGCAAGCTCATAGTGGGAACCTGCGGCAACAGCCAAAGTGGTGTGCATCGGGGTGATCAATGTTTCAGCAAGGCGCAGACCGGCCTCAATTGTCGCTTTCTCATCCTTGAGCAACTGCTCGGCGACTGAGATACCCGGCTCGGGGTTAAGACCGTTGATAACCAGATTGTCGGCGCGGGAAGAAAGGACGGCAACATTGAGGCCGAGTTCCTGCAAAGTCCGCAGCAGATCTTTACCCGGTCCCATGGATTTTACATCAACAGGTTCAACACAATCCTCACCGCCGTCGGACTTGATAGTCAGGTGATGATAGTTGACCGTGGTGGCTTTACCGGAAAGAGCCGCGCTGCAGACAGCGCCGTATTTTGAAGGACGTTCGGCAAGGAGTTGCCCTGCTGCAAGCTTCTGGCCTTTCTTGATCTTCAGAATCTTGTTGCGCATGGAAATATTGAGTTCCGCAGGCGCAGTGATGTCGGTGATAGTCTTCTGGACATCTGATTCAAGGGAATAGTGAATTCTAAGCATAAGACCTACCTCGCATGGCAATCGTAACAGGAATCTTCACCATAGGGGCCTCCGTCACTTTCGTGGCAACCCATACACTGGGTGTGGAACGCTTCGGCCCGCAAGGGAATGTTCTCAGTATCAGGCTTGTCCTCTTCTGCGAGGGGACCGGAAGGAACATCATCGTGACAGCGCAGACACGCTTCTTCACTGGGAAAATTCTTCTGGTGTTCAGCCCTGAACTTAGCGTCAAACGCAACCGGGTGGCAGTTGCCACAAGCAATGGGAGTTTCCTGCCCGATGTCGTCATGGTGACAATCCGAGCATTCGTAACCATACTCATTGGCATGGGCAAAATGGGCAAAGATAACCCTGCCGCCGCTGTTGTCCAGCACGACACGGGCCGGGTTCTCCTGCACAGCGGGCGGGAAAAGGAAACCGGCTGCAGCCGCAACGGCTAAAACAGCAACAATTAAAGTTATTGGGATATATCTGTTCTTCAACGGATCAATCCTTGGATTTAGAAAGATTCAAGATTAAGGCGCTAAGGCCGGAAACTACCGATTAGAAGCAATACCTAATGCATCAATTTGCAGTTTCATCCTCCGGTAAATCTTTAAAGTGTATGGAACCCTCTATCCACAGCCTTTAAGAAAGATTCATTCCGCTCCGAAATTCCCCTTTCAACATCCTGTTGGGGTAAGATGTTACAAGAAAACGAAATTGAGAAGCGGATAATGATTGGTCAATCATTCAGTAGCAATTTCGGAGTAACCCTTTTCAAAAAATACCGATTGGGTCAAGTAGGGAATACCATCTTAACCTATGACCAACGCCGACAATCGACCTCTTGAAACCGCGTGCACAGGAACGCAAGTGCTGAATTCGATTGATTAATCATTCAAACGTTTTTAAATAAGCAAGTACCATACCACACGTTTATAATATCTAATTATGATAATTATTTTGACCACTCAACATACTTAAATAATGAAACTTTATTTGAATATGAAATCTTTGTGAAAAAAATATTATAATTTAAATCTGAAAAACGGCTTACGCCCTTTTGTTCTTTTTTGCACAAAGTCTGAAAAAATGGAGTCCTAAAAACAAGACACATCTCACTAGCTCAACAGATTCTTGGTTTTTTTATTTTAAAAGCATGCCTGCAACTGTCTTCTTTTTAGGACCTAAGATTAATCTATCTATAACTTGAGACTTATTTTGTTCATTATCATACACTTAGCGCAATATACTAACAAAACATCCAGCTACTATTTCATAAGGAATAACTGCATGTTATTATGTTTTTCTATAGATAAACAAGAGAATAGATACATTTTATAATTGCACGTTTTACTGAAAGAGCTCTAAGTTTCTATGAAAATGCATAAAATAACATCAAATGCAGGGTTAATTTCATATTAAATTGGCTATAATTTTGTTAAAAATCTAAAGGAATCTTTTTCAATACAAAAAAATTTTACACAAAAGGAGAGTCATGAATTTTTCGATCCGCAATAAAATTGTTCTAATATCCGTGGCTATAACTTTAGTGACTGCCGCATCGATCTTTATGACTGTCAGCTATTACGTGAGCGAAGGATTTTCCAAAGAATCAATCCGAAACATTTCGACCATGAAAAAAGTTATCGACCGCCACATTGACAGCATGTCCAAAGGGTTTCGTGAAAAGGTGGAATTGATGGCCCGGAACATTGATATCATCGAAGTCATCAAGCAGGGAGATAAAACAGAACTTCGCAATAAACTCCGTTCACTGATGGCGGAAACTGAATCAGAATTTCTGACCCTGACTGATGCAAACGGCATAGTTCTGGGACGAGCCCATGCCGACAGTTACGGTGACAGCGCAACGTCGCACGGGACTGTGCAGAACGCGCTGCGCGGAAGAGTAACATCCGGTATCATCAAGGGTAAGGAAATACCCTTCTCTCTGCGGGCGACAGCTCCTATCAGAGAAAACGGTCAGATAATCGGAACCATTTCTCTTGGGACCTCCCTTTCAGACGAAAATTTTGTTGACGACATCAAACGCTTCAGCAACCTCGAAGTGACTGTTTTTAACGGCGACACCCGCGAAATGACCACTATTGTGAAAAACAACCGACGTGCAGTGGGTACTAAAATGACTAACCCCGCAGTTACTGCCACTGTTATCGACCAAGGGAAAACATTTCTCGCTCGCAACAATATCCTCGGCATTGACTATCAGACAGCGTACTGGCCTATCAAAGCTATGGACGGGAAGAATATAGGTATGTGGTTCATCGGCATGCCCATTGAGACCATGATCACTGCCCAACACAATGTTGAGATTTCTTCTTTAATGGTTATTTCGGTGATCCTGCCCCTGATCATGCTTGCGGCCTGGCTCTATGCCCGGAAGATGTCCCGCCCCATTGTAGAGGCCACGGGGTACGCCACTCGTGTGGCAGAAGGCGATCTTGATCATGTTCTTGAAATCACTACGCGCGACGAGGTGGGAGTTTTGGCCGACAACCTGAATGCCATGGTTGTCACCCTCAAAGAAAAGATCAACGAAGCTCAGGACCAGACCCGTTTGGCTGCGGAAGAAACTGAAAAAGCACAGCAGGCCACCCACGAAGCAGAGGAAGCACGTAAAGCGGCTGAAAATGCAAGACGCGAAGGTATGCATCAGGCAGCCGGAGAACTTGAAGATGTTGTCGCTATTATATCTACGGCATCTGAAGAACTTTCAGCTCAGATTGAACAATCTGCAACCGGTTCCGACATGCAGTCTCAAAGGACAGCGGAAACGGCAACTGCCATGGAGCAGATGAACGCTTCCGTACTTGAAGTGGCCCGTAACTCGGGTGAAGCCTCTTCAACCGCCGGGGAAGCAAGTGAGACCGCCACCGATGGTGCTGCTGTTGTTAAGAAAATGGTTGAAGAAATCGGAACTGTCCAAAGCTACTCTGAAACCCTTGAAAAAGAGATGGAAGAACTGGGCGTCAGCGCCGAGAAAATCGGGCAGATAATTGATGTAATCTCGGACATTGCCGACCAGACCAACCTGTTGGCTCTCAATGCGGCCATTGAGGCTGCACGGGCCGGGGAAGCCGGACGCGGTTTTGCTGTTGTGGCGGACGAAGTGCGCAAACTGGCTGAAAAAACCATGATCGCCACAAATGAAGTTGAGTCGGCAATCGGCGAAATTCAGCGCGGAACGGAGCAAAGCATCAAGCAATGCTCAAACACTGTCCATGAAATCGGTACCGTATCGGAAATGGCCAAGGAAGCCGGGGATTCCCTGCACGGGATTTTGTCACTTAACGATACTGTTTCCGAGCAGATTCAAGGAATTGCGGCAGCATGTGAGGAACAGTCCGCTACTTCTGAACAAATCAACAGAGCAGTAGATGAGATCAACACCATATCAATGGAAACCAACAGTGCAATGCGCCAGTCTGCAGAGGCTGTTTCAGATCTCGCTATGCAGGCCCAGCAGCTTAAAACCATTATCAATCAGATGAAATCAGCTTAAATCCATGCCGGTGTGTGCAAAACAGTACACACCGGCTTTTTTCATTATTCAGATTCGGTACAATAAGAGACAACCCGATTTCGCCCTTCGGCCTTGGCCTGGTAGAGACACTTGTCAGCTCTCTTCAAAATTGTCTCCACATTTGATTTTTTAGAAACCACGGCAAGCCCGATGCTTACGGTTAACTTTACGACATGCTGCCCGGCCCTTACTTCCATGTTCTCCACCGACTTACGCAGTCTCTCGGCTACCATCTGAGCATCTTTAACGCTTCCATGTATGAGCAGAGCCGCAAACTCTTCGCCGCCCACACGGCTAAAAACATCTGACGTGCGCAAAGTAGAAATACAGCAGGAGACAAACTCCTTAAGCACAACATCACCGACATTGTGTCCATAAGTGTCATTAATGTTTTTGAAATGATCAATATCAAGCATCATGAGATAGAGTTCACCGCCATACCGCTCCAAACGATCAAACTCGATTTCAGCACGTTTCATAAAAGAACGCCTGTTGTTCGTTCCGGTCAGGTGGTCTGTACTGGCCAGACGTTTCACTTCCTCAAGCATTTCCCTCTGCACGCTAATATCATGAGCGGTTATACTGACCAGTCGCTCTCCATCCACCGTCGATTCAACAGGATGGTATACCACGGAGAAAAACCGCTTACCCAGGCGGGGCAGCTCGACCCATGATTCGAAACGACCAGTACTTCCGGCAAGAACTGAATCGATCAATGTCCTGGAGTGGACATGAAAGACTTCCTTTCCGGCAACATCGAATATGGACTTACCAATGAAAAAGTCTTTGGGTTTATCAAACAGTCTTACGTATGAGTCATTGACCATTACATAAGTATATTTTGAATTAACAAGAGCGACCATATCCGGGCTGAGTTCAACCAGCCTCTTGAACAGGCGCAGTTTTTTCTCTGCAACTCTGCGCTGATCGACCTCATTAGCCATTTCCTTGTTTACCAATCTGAGATCCGCCAGAGCACTGCTTAATTCCTCTGTCCGTTTCTCCACTTTCTCTTCCATTTCACTGTAAGCATGCCTCAGGGCCGCATCAGCTTCCTTGCGGCGGACAATGTTCAACATACCGTCGGCAAGGAGACTCAACTGACGCACATCCTCTTCATCATACTCTTCTTCTTTATTACCGACACCTATAAGTATGACTATCTTCCCATTGTCAAAAAGCGGAACATTCATGTGCCGCCTGATGGAGACATGCCCCTGGGGAAGTCCTTTCTTGTCTTCACAATTCTCATAATCATTTACGATTATAGGCCGACGCTGCCTGACTGCATCACCCCAAAGTCCGGTTGCGGATACATGATAGCTACCGGGAACGTATTCAACCGAGCACTGGGGCATGACATTATGCGACCATGCATAAATGCTGAGTTCAGACTCATCGTCACTGATAAAATATATGTACCCTATCTCACTGCCGGTAATTTTTACCGCAGCTTCCAAAGCAGAATCGTAAAGTTCTTTCAAAGGAGCTTCGCCCATGCCGGCAAGTGAATAAAGAGCTTCAAATCGGGTTTCATTCAAGCGGGCATTCTTCTCACCATCACGCAACGCAATCTCATTTTTCTTGCGTTCCGAAATATCCCTGAGGATGGAAATATGAATATCGTGCTCCCCCACGGACATCACCGAAGCACTGAGACTGATGCTTATCGGCTTTCCGGCCCGGTCCAAAACAACTGTTTGGAAATCCTGCACAAGCCCATCATTGGCAAGCATATCGATTATACGTTTCCGGTCCTCAGAACTCTTGTAACAATCGTTTACGTTAGGTGGGAAAAAACTCTTCTCGACATACCCGAACAACTGTGCAGCCCGAGAATTACCGGCAAGGACATTTCCCTCAATATCGGTTATGACAATAGCATCGGGGGAAGCTTCAATGAATTTTCTGCACAGATTATTATTGGCAAATATAGCCTCGAACGCATCACTAAAATAATACAAGAATACCCCCTGAAGAACACAGACGGACTAAACTTCGGAATCCCCGCCCCATTAAACAAAACATAAACAATTTCACGAAAAGAATACATTACCTTGCGAGAAAACACCATCTTTTCAAGGCTATCCTTTTTTATTGCCCGTGAGCAGGGTCATGGCCGGAGAAAAACAACGCTTACGAACCAGCAGCAGGACTAGAATTGAAGATAATGCTGTGGAAGCCACCAACATAAACATGACCACAATCTGATAGCGGACAGCCTCTTCAGGGTCGGCTCCGGCCAGAATCTGACCGGTCATCATGCCGGGCAGAAAAACCAACCCCACGCCCATTAACGAATTTACAGCCGGGATCATCCCCGCCCGCAAAGCACCACGGAAAATATCCACAGTGGCTTCCTTGTAATCCGCGCCATGGCAAAGCATCATTTCCACTTCATTGCGGCGGTTCTTCAATTCAGAGAAAAAGCGTTCAAGGGTAAGGGCCAGAGAATTCATCGAATTACCCGCAATCATACCTCCAATAGGAATAAAATACTGCGGGTCCCACCACGGATGGGCACCGATGACCACCTTGGTAACCAAAATGGTAACCAACGAATAGCTGAACATGACCGCCAACCCGGTGGGCATGAGGTAAGAGACATTTTTCTCCTTGACCCGGCCGTGGATAATGTTGACCGAGAACAGGGTCATACCCAGATAAAGAGCCAGTACCAGCACGGCACTGTTCAAGCCGAACAGGATTTTCAGCAGATAGCCCATGGTCAGTAGCTGTACAAATGCCCGCAATACGCCGATTGCCAGATCCTTTTCCAACTTGAGTTTGTAATAAATGGACAACACACCGGACACGGACACAAGACTCAACGAGATCAGCAACTGGACCCAGGAAATGGAAATAAATTCACTGCTCATGAGATGACCTCCACTTTTCCGTCAGCAACAATCAGATGCATGTGCGGGCAACCGGGGTGATAGCTGGTGTGATTGACCATGAGCACAATAATCCCTTCCGCAGCCAATTCTTCGGCAATCTCCTCCACCCGAACCCGGCTTTCACGGTCAAGAGAACTGGTGGGTTCGTCAAAACAGATAGCTACAGGTTTTGGCAGCACAGAACGGATCAGAGAAAGTCTTTGCTGCTGTCCCACTGAAAGATCCGATGCTTCGCTGTCCAAAGAAACATCACCAAGGTCCAGCCGCTCAAACCAATGAGAAAGCTCCTTGTCTGAAGGAGGTGTGCTCTCTTTCCTGATGTTGAATGTATAGGGCATAAGCAGATTTTCACGTACGGTTCCCGGTAACATCGTCGGAGTCTGCTGCACAAACCCGATACGGGCACGCAATTCAGGAGGAAAGATGGAACCAATGGATTCACCCTGTAAAAAAATTTCCCCCAGTTCCGCTTCCTCCAGCCGCACAGCAAGACGCAGCAAAGTTGATTTACCGGCCCCGGACGGCCCGGAAATGAGTACAAACTGCCCGGAAGTCACAGCAAAGGAAACATCACTTAAGCCTTTGCCCCCCGGCCATTTGAAAGAAACATTTTTGAATTCAAGAACAGGAGTAGTTCCGGCTGACTCCTCAATAGGTATATTCAATGAAGACTCCATATTTCAGCTTGGATAATAAGGGAAACCGACCTGACCTTTTGTCAAAAACAAGTCACAGATTTACTTTCAAGTCAATATATTCAACGCGAATATAATAGAGTGGTAATCGTTGTACTCAAGACCCAAAACCGGTGTATTCAACCTCCATTGGCCCGGCGAATAAAAGAATTCCACTACGTTCCGGTAGCAAGCTCAAATAATACACTTCGATAAGCATGAAGGCTGAAGCTTTGGACACGGAAGGAGAACTGTTGCCAAAGGTAAGGACCGGATATATCTTTAAGATAATGAATATTTATCGGAGGCAGTATGGGCAACAAAAATAAAATATGTAAAATATCCAGAAGACAGGCCCTGAAACTGGCTGCAGGCGGAACACTCGGTATACTCAGCGGGTGCGCCATAAATCCGGTTACCGGGCAGCAGCAGTTGATGCTGGTTTCCGAACAGCAGGAAATCCAGATGGACCGCCAGAATTCACCACACCAATTTTCTGCAGACTACGGCGCGGTCCAGGACAGCCGGGTAAATGACTACGTAACACAGGTCGGTATTTCCCTTTCATCCAGCAGCCACAGGCCGGACATGCCCTACTCATTCCGCTGCGTGAATGCCAACTATGTCAATGCCTATGCTTTTCCCGGCGGAAGCATCGCCTGCACCCGAGGTATTCTCATTACCCTTGAAAACGAAGCCGAACTGGCTGCACTCATGGGTCATGAAATAGGCCACGTCAATGCCCGGCACACGGCTTCACGCATGAGTTCAGCCATTGCTGTGCAAGGCATTGTGGCTATCGGAGTCGGTGTTGCAGCCATTCAGGACAAGCGCCTTGTGCCGCTCGCCGCCGGGCTGGGCGGAATAGGCGCCGGGATGCTTCTGGCGAGCTATTCCCGTTCCGATGAACGGCAGGCGGACAGCCTCGGCATGGAATATATGGACAACAGGGGCTACGATCCCGAGGGCATGGTCGGACTGATGGAGGAACTTAACAAACTTCACAAAAGCAAACCGTCTTTCGTTCAGCAGATGTTCGCCTCCCACCCCATGAGTTCTGAACGTTACGATACCGCTGTACAAAAAAGGGATACCGTATACGCCGACAGCAAAGGGAAACTGCTGCGCGAAAGGTACATGGACAATATTGCCTCCATCCGCAGACTCAAACCGGCCATTGTGGAAATGCAGAAAGGCGAAGGAGCCATGGGTAAAAAAAATTACCATGAAGCTGAAGAGCATTTTACAAATGCCTTGCGTATTGCGCCAAATGACTATGCCGGACTGCTGCTCATGTCCAAGTGCCAGTTGGCACAAGGAAAAGCCAGAGAGGGACTGCTCTACGCCCAGCGAGCCAAAGACCGTTACCCCCAGGAAGCGCAAGCCCTGCACATGACCGGGATGCTCAGCCTCGAAAACCGCAACTTCCGGCAGGCTCTATCCAACTTCGACGCCTATGAAAAAAGGCTGCCCGGCAACCCTATGACCACTTTCTTCAAAGGAGTTTCTTACGAAGCTCTCGGTAACCGCGAAATGGCTGCCAATGAATATTACCGTTTTCTTAAGGTCAATAATCAAGGTGATTACGCAAAACATGCCTATGACAGACTGACAGGATGGGGTTATCTGCAATAATATAGAAGATAAAAGTAAACCCCTAAAACTGTAAAATTAATTTAACCTAATATCACAATAATAAAGATAAGGCCCGAAAGACTCTTTCGGGCCTTATCTTTATTATTTTTGACAATAGGTACAATTAAGAACATTATTCCAATATATTTTATATCTATTAAATTAAACATCATTTATTTGACATAACAAACACTGCCATTTAGTACCTTTTACTTATGAGTTCATAGACTTTAAAAAACAAGCATTTATAGAATAAAAAGTAAGCATAATGGGGGGATAAATGCTGAAAAACATGAAAGTAACAGCCAAAATTGCCGCAGGGTTCGGACTGATCCTGCTCCTGCTGGCAGCAACAGCGGGACAAGGAATCCTAAGTCTTAAAGACAGCTCAGACGGATTCGCTGAATACCACGAACTGTCTAAACACACCAATCTCGCCGGACGCATACAAGCCAATCTACTGCTGACCCGCATGGGTGCCGTTGCCTATATGAGCTCAGGAACTGACCAGGCTCTGAGGCAGTACACTGGAAGAATGAACAAGCTTCATCAACTCGTTCAAGCTGCAGAGAAGGAAATAACCAAGGCTGAACAATCCGGTCTGGTAAATAAGCTTGGACAGGAAATTGCAGCCTACGAGCAGAAATACAACCAGTTGCTCACTCATAAAAAAAATGAACACTCCATCCTGAATAAAGCGGTGGAGGGCAGTAAAATTCTCAGCCAATGTCTGGAAACACTGCGTGACAACGCACGGGAACGAGACGACCAGTTCATGCTCGCTAGGATTGAAAAAAGCAGGGCCATAATGTTTGAAGCAAGACTGGCAAATGCTTACTTCATCTATAGAACAAAGAAAGAAGAGGACGCGGAAAAAGCCCTCGCACTGCTGAAAGATCTCCAGCAAAGCATTACCGACATTGAAAATACCCTCTACTCTCCTTCCGACCTGAACATGATCGGAACAATGGCTGAAAACACGCAGCTGTATATCAAGAACACAAACGAACTTATAAAAGAGACACAAGGTCAGATTGCGGTTGAACAAAAACTGGGCGAACTCGGCCCGGTAATGGCCCAGCAGATTGAAGAACTCAAATTGTCCATAATGAAATCTCAGGATGAACTGGGCCCCAGAATGCAGACATCCATTGCTGCGGCAACGGAAAACATGACCGTAATCTCAGCCATCGCCATCATTATCGGCATGATCCTCGCTTTTTTCATCTCCCGCAGCATTACCGTCCCCCTTACCAAAGCACGTTTATTTGTTCAGGAACTGGCCAACGGCAATCTGGATAATAAAATGGATGTAAACCAGAAAGACGAAGTGGGCATGATTTGCAAAGACGTGACCCAGGTTGGTGAAGCCCTTAAAAAGGTGATGGCTGAGGTGGATAAAACCATCACCGGAATTGAGGAAGGACGGATCGATAGTCAGGCGGACCACACCGGTTTCAAAGGCAGCTATGCAGAACTCATAGACCGCACCAACCGGGCGATGAACGTAATGAAATCATTTATTGATGCCGTTCCCATGCCGGTTATGACCATAGATCGTCAGATGAATATCCTGTACATGAACAGGACCGGGACCAAATTGTTCAGCAAATCTCTTGGTGAGCTGAAAAAAAACAAGTGTTCAAAGATCATAAACACCTCAGACTGCGGAACTAAGAATTGCGCTTGTGCCAAATCATTTATATCGCACAAACCTGAGAACGGCTCCACAACAGCTGACATCGCTGCTGGCAGGCTGGAAGTTGATTATTTCAGCGTACCGATTGAAAAAGACGGTGATGTTGTCGGAGCGCTTGAGGTCATTCTTGACCAGACCGCCATCCGCACAGCCCAGCGCACAATGCAGGATGTGGCCGGGCGCACTCAGGCCGTTGCCGAGCAGCTATCCTCTGCCAGTGAAGAACTGGCCGCACAGGTGGAGCAAATCCGCAACGGTTCCGAGATTCAACATGAAAGGATTACCGAAACCGCCACTGCCATGGAACAGATGAACAGCACCATCATGGAAGTAGCCCGCAACGCATCCAATGCATCAGGTAAGTCTCTGGAAGCAAAAAATCAGGCGGAAGAAGGCGCGCAGATTGTATCCCAGTCCGTGCAGTCAATCACAGAAGTAAGCACCATTGCCAATGACCTGCGCTCCAGTATGGTTAATCTCAGCAAACAAACTGAATCCATAAGCACGGTCATGGATGTTATTTCCGACATCGCCGACCAGACCAACCTGCTGGCCCTGAACGCAGCAATCGAAGCAGCCCGTGCCGGGGAAGCCGGACGAGGGTTCGCCGTTGTTGCAGATGAAGTCCGCAAGCTGGCTGAAAAAACCATGACCGCGACTCATGAAGTAGGCAACAGTGTGGAAAGCATACAGCAATCCATGAGCGCCAACCTGCGCGAAATGGAGGATGCAGTGGAAGCTGTTGAAAAAACCACTGAACTGGCGACAAAATCCGGGGCATCCCTTAAGACAATTGTCAGCACGGTAGATTACAGCGCAAGCCAGGTCGAAGGCATAGCCACCGCCTCCGAGGAACAATCCAGTGCATCGGAGCAGATCAACAGCGCCATCACCGAAATCAACAACATCACCCGCGAAACAACTGAAGGAATTCAACAGTCTGCCAAAGCAGTACAGGAGCTGGCAAAAATGTCCAGCGAACTTAATGGGTTGATCAGAGAACTACAGTCCTAGAAAGCAAATAAACATAAACTCCGGCAGACCTGATGGTTTGCCGGAGTTTTTTAGTACACCCCATATAAAAAAGAATCGGTCCAAAGAACCATACCACCTGTTCCTTCCACAAAAACACCCTTTCTCTGGCTGAAAGCTCCACTTCATGTTTTAATGAATTACAAAAACAGGAGCATTCATGAAAATCCATTCCCTGCTGATTATATTAACAGCCTTATCTCTCGTCACAACTTCTGCATGGGCCGGGAATTACCCTGTTGTAGACAGCGGACAAGGGGCCTGCTTCGACAACTCCCGGCAGATTCATTGTCCGGACAACGGAAGTAATTTTTACGGGCAGGATGCCCAATACGAAGGAAACCAGCCACATTACAAGGATAACGGAGACGGAACAATTTCCGATCTGGTGACCGGGTTGATGTGGATAAAACAACGCGGCCCTGCCGTCAGCTGGCAGCAGGCCATGGACGGCGCTAAGGACTGCCGTGTCGGCGGATACACGGACTGGCGCGCACCGAGCATCAAAGAACTATACTCACTTATTGATTTCAATGGCTGGGTGCAGCGCACAGAAAAGGATTCCGTCCCGTTTATCAATACGGACTATTTTGAATTTAAATTTGGCGACAATTCCAAAGGGCAACGCATCATCGATTGTCAGGACTGGTCTGCAACTACTTACGTGGACACGACCATGGGGGGCGCCCCTACCGCCTTCGGGGTAAACTTTGCCGATGGACGCATAAAAGGCTACCCCAAACAAAACCACCGGGGCAGAAGCAACAGATATATACGCTATGTGCGCAGCAATCCTGAATACGGGAAAAACACTTTCGTTGACCTCGAAAACGGCAGTGTCGAAGACAAGGCAACCGGTCTGATCTGGCAGCAACAGGACAGCATTGAAAAGCTGAATTGGGAACAGGCTCTGAACTA
Organism: Maridesulfovibrio sp.; assembly: GCF_963678865.1. Lineage (NCBI taxonomy): Bacteria > Pseudomonadati > Thermodesulfobacteriota > Desulfovibrionia > Desulfovibrionales > Desulfovibrionaceae > Maridesulfovibrio > Maridesulfovibrio sp. The sequence continues at coordinate 1,599,011 of NZ_OY787459.1, forward strand.
TTGTGAGAAGCTTGATTATGCAGGCCGCAATGATTGGAGACTGCCAAACGTTAAAGAGCTGCAATCAATCGTGGATTACACCCGCAGCCCCAAAACCAGCGGGACCGCAGCCATTGATCCCATATTTAAAGTAACAGACCGGGAATCATACTACTGGTCATCCACCACCCATCTGGACGGCCCCAAACCTTCCCATGCTTCCTACGTGGCTTTCGGACGGGCTATGGGCTGCTTCGGCCCCATGGGCAGCAACAATAAAAGCTGGATGGACGTGCACGGGGCCGGAGCCCAGCGCAGCGATCCCAAATCGGGAACTCCTGATGCATATCCCAACGGACACGGTCCACAGGGCGATGATATCCGAATATATAATTATGTACGCTGTGTAGCCGGAGGCGGTGTGAAAACTTATGATCCGCCCTACACCAGAATCCCTTCGTGGAAAGGCGGCCCGGCCTATAATGAGACTTTCGGCATGGGCAACAGCAATAACGGCAGGCAAAGAATGGGCAGACATCAGGACATGAATTACGGCATGGGAATGGGACAAGGGCGCGGTTCAGGAAAACACCAAGGACCACCGCAAGAAGCCTTCACAGCCTGCAACGCTAAATCTCAAGGAGACGGATGCTCCTTTCAAACTCCGCATGGCCGACTTTCGGGATTATGCATGAACCGTGGGGATAAACTGTTCTGTGTTCCCGAAGGGCATGGTCAGGGTGGAATGCGTGGCAGGCCGATGCAGTAAAAACAAAAAGCCCGGAATGGTAATTTACCGTTCCGGGCCGTTTCAACTCTACAAACTTTCTACATAGTCCATAATCGCCTGCGCGGAATTCTTGGAGCAACGCACGGCCTCGGCAACAGTTCTGGCTCCGGTGACTACATCCCCGGAAGCGAAAATACCATCGCGTGTAGTCCGCCCTTCCTCATCCGTGATGACCAGCCCGGTTTTACCGATCTCGATCCCGGTCAGATTATTGCGCGGGGCCTGACTTACAGCGATGAAAACAGAATCAGCCTGCTCCAGCTTCTCCGAACCGTCCACAGTTACCAGTTTCACCTTGCCGTCATCCCCGGTCTGTTTTTCAGTACGAACACAAACCACGCCTTCCTCTGTCAATTCCAGAGGGGAATGGAAGAATTTAAAACGGACCCCGTCCAGCTTGGCGTAATCATAATCATATCTGGTGGCGGACATGTCTTCCAATCCACGGCGGTAAAGCACGGTAACTTCCTGCGCCCCTTTGCGCAGTGCGGTGCGGGCCACATCCATGGCCACGTTTCCGGCACCGATGACCGCGACCTTCCGGCCCAGCTCATAAACATCAGGGTTTTTGAGATAGTTAATGGCGTAATGCACATTTCCGAGGGTTTCCCCTTTTAAGCGCAGGGGACGCGGGTTCCAGACCCCGGTACCGATAAAAATCGCCTTGTAGCCGTCACGCAGCAGGTCGTCGAGGCTGATAACCGGACCGATGAGCATGTTCGGCCGAATTTTCACCCCCAGCTGCATAAGAACTTCACGCAATTTTTCTAGAATATCCTTGGGCAGCCGGAATTCAGGGATGCCGTATTGCAGAACCCCGCCGATCTTTTCCTCTGATTCGAAGATGGTCACTTCATAACCTTTAAGGGCAAGAATGATGGCTACAGTGATTCCCGCCGGACCGGAGCCGACCACGGCGATACGGGCCTTCCGTTTTTCCAGCTTTTTGGGTTGGAACTGATCAAGATAATAGCGAGAAATATAATTTTCAATATCGCTGCACTGCACCGGGGAACTCTTCCGGCCCAGAATACAATGCCCTTCACAAAAATTTTCATGAGGGCAGATAAGCGAACAGACCACTGAAAGTGGGTTGTTCTCAAAAAGCATGGCCCCGGCCTCCTGCATTTTTCCGTCCAGCAGGAGTTCAATCATTTTATTAACAGGTGTACCGAGCGGACAACCTTTGCTGCAAAGAGGTTTCTTGCATTGCAGGCAACGGGTCGCCTCTTCAATTATGTGTTTTCCCATATGAATAAGATGTGGTTTGACCCTTTGATTACAGGGCTTTATTTTTTGTGAGGATTTGAAAGCAGTGCGTGGAAATGCGTTGATAGCAGGGGCTGACAGGGAGGTCCAGCGGATAATGACATTCAGGCATGGAGGTAAAAAATGCGGACTCACTTGGGAAGTCCGCATTTTAAAAACTGAACCTGCCTAAACTTATTTTACAGCTTCGAGCAGGGCTTCTTCGCCGAGTCTATCAATCAAACCGCTGACGCGTTCTCGCTTGCGGCCGTTTTCCTTGTAGAATTCAAGGGCTTTCACAACCAGTGCAAGAGCTTCATCGTCACCGAGTTTGGTACCGATTTTAACTCCTGCACGGACATTGCGTGCTGCTCCGCCGCCAAAAAGAACATCCCAGCCTTTGGGGGTGCCAACAAGGCCGATGTCGCGCACATTACTGAATGCGCAAACCATCTTACAACCGGAAACACCGCTTTTTATCTTGAAAGGATAAGGACCGTTCTGCTTGACGACTTCAAGCAGTTTCTTACCCATGCCACGGCTGTCCTGAACTCCGTATTTACAGACTCCCACACCGGTACAGACACCAACGGTCGGCGGGACCTTATCTACTTTGACTCCGAGGCTGGCAATAACCTCATCCAGTTTATCCTTGGGAATACCTTCCAGATTCAAGCGCTGTGCGGTGGTCACGCGCAGGGAGGTCAAATTGAATTTGGTCATAGTGTCCATGACGGTCTTCATCATTCCGGGAGTAAACTGTCCCAGAACCAAGGGGATACGCAGGGCGTAGGTACCGTCCTTGCGCTCAACAGGCATGGCTGAGAGAGATTCAGCAACAATATTATCCATAAAAAACTCCTTACTCTGTTTGATGGGTGTTCATTTACATCAGTGCGCAGACTTCTGCAAATAAAGAAAAAAACCAGAATACCTCCCAAAAAAAAGCAGTTTTTTATAGGCCGGTCACCTTTAATATGTTAACTGGATATTAGTGCTGATTTTCAGGTAAGGCAGTTAATTACTTACATGCTCATCCCCCACATAACGATAAGGAGAAAGCAATGGTTGTGACTGATTCCCGCATACTTGATTATATCGGTGCCGGGATGCTTATTTTTGTATTTCTGGTGTTGGTTTACGGCATAATATACATCCACGACATTCCATACAACATTGCCAAGAAAAGAAACCATCCCCATCAGGATGCCATACATGCCGCCGGCTGGGTCAGTCTCTTCACCCTGCACGCAATATGGCCCTTCTTATGGATATGGGCCATGGTTCATAAGCCGGATCTGGAAAGCGACACAACATTTGTGGAACATGAAACTGAAGCTGCAGTCGCAGAAGAAGCAGAACCGGATGCAAAGGAGGCATAGCCGTGGATATACTTATAGAATTAACATACGCGGCTATCGTTTTTGTTGCCTTCAAAGTCTTTAAAATCCCGGTAACCAAATGGACGGTGACAACTGCCGTTGTTGGTGGACTGTTTGTAGTGGGCGGTATCTTCCTGTGCATGGCCTACTACCACCCATATACACCGAACGCGCGCATATACTTCCAGACCACCCCCATTGTCCCGCAGGTCCGTGGCAAAACCATTGAGGTTTATGTCAAACCGAACACGCCTTTAAAAGCAGGAGATAAACTTTTCGCCATCGACCCTACCCCTTATCAGGCGCGAGTCGATGAGATCAAAGCCCAGTTAAGATTCTCCAATAAACGTCTTAAGGAATCGCAGGAACTCGTAAAGCACTCCGCAGGCAGCCGCTACGATGTTGAGCAGTATCAGGAAGAGGTAAACCAGTTACAGGGCGAACTGGACAAAGCTGTCTTCAACCTGAACAGCACCGTGGTGGTTGCGCCTACGGACGGCTGGGTGACCATGCTCCGGCTTCGTCCGGGCATGATGGCAGTCCCCCTGCCCCTGCGCCCGGTAATGACCTTTGTCCATTCCGAAGATCCCATGCTGGTGGCCGCCTTTAAACAGAATCCGCTCCAGAACATCAAACCAGATTTCAATGCCGAGGTTATCTTTCCGGCCATTCCGGGCCGGGCTTTCAAAGGCAAAGTGACCAAGATTCAGGAAGCATTGGCTGAAGGTCAGTTACAACCTTCCGGCGATCTGCTGAGCGTTTCCACCCATATTCCTGAAGGCAGGGTTCCTGTTTTCATTCATATCACCGATGACATGTCCCAGTACAACCTGCCTCTGGGCAGCGCGGCGGCGGTCAGTGTCTACAGTGAAAGCATGGAACCGCTGGCCCTGATCAGACAGGTCCTGCTGCGTATGGTCAGCTGGCGGAACATCATTTGTTTTGAAGCAATCTAGCCCGGAGATAGGCCATGCGAACTAATAAAATTCTACTGCTGTCTGTCGCGGCATTGCTGATACTTTGCGGCTGCAAACGAAACTATTCCCATACAGAAGCAACCGCCGGAACTAACGGAACAAAAACCGCTACCCCTGAAAAATGGGCCGGAACAGCTGTGGACAGCGGCACTATCAAAGACGGTTGGATTCATGATTTCAACGATGCCCGGCTTGACGCACTGGTTTCAGAAGCCATGAAAAACAACCCTGACCTTCAAGCTTCCGCTGCCAAGGTTGATCAGGCCAACGCGCTTGCAAAACAAGCCGGAGCAGCCCTGCTGCCAACGGTTGGATTAGGCGGACAGCTTGCCGGCACTACTGCCGGGGGAACTGCCAGACCGCAGGGAGCCGGACTCGGAATATCATGGGAAGCCGATGTCTGGGGCAGGCTGGGACAGGGAGAACGTTCTGCAGAGGAATCTGCCAAGGCTGTGCAGGCAGATTACGAATTCGCCCGCCAATCGCTTGCTGCTGCCACTGCGCGTAACTGGTTCCTGCTTAACGAAATTGAAGTTCAACAGGATTTCCTGAAATCTATTGTCGATATTCTAGAAAAAATGAACTCCATTGAAGAACGCAAGCAGAAGATCGGCAAAATTTCCATGCTGGAAGTCAATCAGATCCGCGCCCAACTGGCTTCGGCAAGGGACGCCGTAACTCAGGCAGAACTTGCAAAACAGGAGGCCGCACGCAGCCTTGAGACCCTTATCGGACGTTACCCGTCAAACAAACTTACAGGGCAGGATAAACTGATAGCCGCTCTTCCGGCAATTCCAGTGGGGCAACCTTCATCCATCCTCGAAAGAAGACCGGACCTGATTGCCGCTGAAGACCGTGTTGCAGCGGCATTTTATGCGGAAAAAGGAGCAGAACTGCTGCATCTGCCCCGCTTTACTTTCGGCTCCGGGGCCGGGATCAATGCTCTGGGGGATGCCATTGCCGGGCTGACTGCAGGCCTTTTCGCCCCGCTCTACACAGGAGGAGAAATAGAAGCTGAAGTTGAACAGGCTACGGCAGTGCAAAAAGAAGCCATCGCCAACTACGCTTCTACAGCTTTGAACGCTTTCAAGGAAGTTGAAAACGGTCTGGCAGGAGAAAAGCTTCTCAAGGAACGTGAAAAGTATATGTCTCAGGCGGCTGCAGAAAACAAAAAAACATTTGAGCTGGCCCAGATCCAGTACAAGGTCGGGAAAATAGATCTTTTCGAACTGCTAAGCCACCAGACCAAATGGATCGGCTCTGAAATGTCTCTGCTGGATGTCCGCCGGGAACGACTGGACAACAGGGTAAACTTACATCTTGCCCTTGGCGGGAGCTTTGAATAAACAGAAGATCATACAGGGTCATGCTCCGGCATGATCCTGCCGTATTATCCTAAACCTGAACATTACTTGCAATGAAACAATTTCTTTCTGTTTTCTTTACCCTATTTCTTTTGATCTATAGCTCAACAACAAGCCCTGCACAGGAAATTATCTTTCCGGTCAACCATTTTCCACCATGGAAAATGGTTGATACGCAAGACCGTATCAGCGGGATCAATATTGATATAGCAAACCTTCTGCTCAGCCAATTAGGACTCAAGGCCAAGTACATCAACCGTCCTTGGAAAAGATGCATGTTAATGATTGAGCAGGGAACTGCGGATATCATGAACGGCCTTCTGAAACATCCTGAAAGGGAAAAAGTTATGATCTTCCTTGAGCCTCCATACAAAACCAAAAGCACCAAAGCCTTTTATGTGCTGAAGGGAAATGCCGGAAAAATTAAATCATATGAAGACCTGCGCAACTTGAACATAGGGGTTACATTAGGAACCAAATTTTTCCCGCGATTCGATAATGATAAACACCTCCAAAAAGATATAGCCTCAAACGCCATAACCAACTTCAAAAAGCTGCTGGCTGGGCGTATCAAGACCTTTATTCTCACGGAAACCGTAGGGGACTATCTTCTATTCAAACATGGCTATCAGGATCGTATTGAAAAAGCCGAATACTCATATGCACAGCCCATTCCGGTCTACTTTGCAGTATCCCCCAAATCGCCATTGGCAGAACGGATACCTGAACTTAATGCCGCGCTAAAAAAGATAGTTGAATCCGGGCAGGTACAGAAGACAATTGATAATTTCATGGACAATATCCAGACGAGCTTCTAAATTGACTTGCCCATACATGGGTGGAATAGGTGTTTTTTCATAAAGGAGAATCGAAATGCGAATTTACATGGGATTTGACGATACAGATGATAAAGACGCGACCATGGGCACCGGACGGCTGGTCCGAGAGTTCGTTTACGGACTGAATATTGATTGCCACGTGGTCGGCGTAATCCGGCACCAGCTTCCCCGTCTGGAAAACATCCCATACACGTCCAACAACAGTTCGGCCTGTGCAATCATTGACATTTCTCCGGACAGCAGCATTGACTACTTGCGGAACTATGCAACTGAACACCTTGAAAAATATTGTGCTCCAGGAAGCGACCCCGGCCTGTGTATTGCCCGTGAAGATGAAGTGAACAGCGAAATTATCGAGTTCTCCAAAAACGTCACCGGACGCAAAAAGACCCAGAAAGAAGCCATGCACGCAGCACGCACCATAGAACTCTACGGGCTGGGCGGCACCAACGACGGAATCATCGGAGCCACCGCAGCTGTAGGACTGACCAAGTACGGCTGGTGCGGGCGTTTCATTGAATACGGACGACTGCGTGAACTGGGCTCACAACTGCATGTGCAAGACCTGTTTTCAGCCGGGATTGACGTCATATCTACGGACCGCGACCCGCTTGTCCCCCTGCCTGGCGATGAAATACTCAATGCAGAATGGATCAGGCCCTCGCTCTGGGGAGGACGCCCGGTTTTACAGGTGCAGCGCGTAGATTACGGTGTATGGGAACCCGCCCACGGCAAACGCAAAAAAGGACACAACATACCGTCCGATTCCAAGAACCGAGCTACTGTCCTGCCCTGTAGCGGTCAATAAAGCTGCTCAGCGCATCACGCTGACGTTCCATGTGGATTATCCACGCCTCAAGAATCTCCAGACCTTCCGGGGTGATGGAATAAACCCGCTTTGCCGGTCCATCACCCTCCGCATCCCACTTCGATTCTACCAGACCTTCCTCATCCATCTGCCTAAGATGACGATAGATCATTCCGGGAGCGGGTTCATCACGCAAAAAACCGTACCCGCTAATGGTTTGGATTAACTCATAACCATACGAAGATCCTGACCTTAAAGCCATCAGCAATGATGGTTGCACATACCTTTGGGGCTTGGCCCCGCCTGCTTTTTTCGACATTTTTAACCTATTCTTCTTGACTATATGTTCTTAGAGGATATATGTTTAGTATAGACCAATATCCATAAAGACACAACAAACGTAAAGGAGGGCTTTATGAAAATTTTCGTAAGAGAAAGAGTAAAGGCAACCGACGGCGACAAGAGACCCCGTTACCGCGTAGTTGGTGTACAGGGCGAAGGCCTGACCATAAAGGTCAAGCGTATCCGTAAGTGTGAACTCAAGGAAATCGCCGAGCACACCGGAGCTGAAATTGTCTACCTGACCCGTGACGGAAAGGGCAGTGAAGGCAAGAGAGGATAAATAAAAAAAGGGGAACAGCAAATAAAACTGTTCCCTTCTTTCATTTCGATTACTTATAAACAATAGTTCCGACATGTTCTCCGCGCAATGCGGCATGTATGGATTCAGGCTCCCGCAGCACATCGATAATCTGGAATTGCTTAAGGGTCTTGGCGTTCTTGAGGAAGGTCAAGACAGCCCGTTCCACGATCAGATCATCAAGGTCCATCTCAATCAATTCATCCACATGAATGCGATCGTAAAACTTGAGAGCTTCACGATCTTTAGCCTTCTTGGGATCATCTTCATAAAGTCCCTTTTCATCTTTCAAATAAATCACAGACTTGGCACCGATATTCTCCGCCAGCAGGAATGCCCCGGAGTCAGTGCGGTGCGGAGGAATGGAACCGACTTCCGCCGGATGCTCGAAGAATCCATAGGGCGGGATACCGGTGGTGATGGGCAGATATCCCAACTGGCAATACATATTCAGCTGTTCTAAATGCTCACCGTGGCCGATCTTTACTCCGCCGTGCTTGGCCAGCAGCACTGAAAGGATTTCCGCATTCTGCCACGAAACCTTATCTCCCAGTTTGGAGAGCACCCCGGTAGGCATACCGAGATCAACACCGATATTGTATACATGCCGGGCACGGGTTCCGCCGCCGGTCATAAGCAGGATTTTGTGATCTTCCTTGGCCTTGACCAGCTCATCGAGGACAGGCAGCAAAGCCTTGGACCCACGGTCCATGATTGACTGGCCGCCGATCTTAAGCACGTTGACGTCCGGCTGCATGTGAAAATATTCATCCGCCTCGGTATTGCGCAGGCAATCCTTGCCTACAAGCGATTCACCAAGCAGCTTGGTTTCTATATGCAAACGGCCCTTTTCTCCATCTTCTTTAATCAACTTACCCATAGACCCTCCGTTTTTATCCGTATTAACAGCCCCAAAATATGACGGAGCTTCATAATCATAAACCATATTCAGCTATTATGACACCTTAAATTTTGCCAAAACCATACTCAACAAAATTCCGGCCCCGAAGGCCCACGCAAGATTAGAAACAAGAGTAATAATGAGCATCAGAACGATCACAACCTGTGCCGGTCTTGCTGTCATATCACGAATTGCCAGCACTAACTGCAACCCGGCAAAAACCAGCAGCACACCGAGAACTCCCATGGGGATAAGCTGCAAAACCTTGACTGCTCCCGCTCCGAAGCCAATTGCCAAGCCCACGAAAAGCGCACCGATAATCAGGTTGGAACCACAGGTTCTGGCTCCGAAACGGTAGTGGGCAGCCAGTCCCCCTGCCCCATGGCAAAGAGGCATCCCGCCAACCAGTGCGGCAAAACCATTGGCAAGCCCCATGCTCATGCACAAGGCCCGGTCGGTAACCCTGCGGCCTTCCTTACCGAAATATTCATAGCTCAAATCGCGGTTTGCAATTACCGCATTGCCCAGCGTCATGGGAATCTGCGGAAGCACAAGAGCAAGAAGGGCAAAAGAGAAGTCATCCGCCGAGGGGAAACCGAAAGGCAAAAATTGCGGCAGGTAAAAGCCTAAGCTAATCTCAGTCAAGCCATTCCATGCTCCAAGTAACCCTCCTATCACCGCACCGCAGCCCACAACGACCAGTCCTGCAGGTACGCGCTTACTGTTGATCAGCTTCAAGGTTACTATTCCAAAAAGAACTCCCAAAACGACACTGAGCGGAAGCGGACCCAGTGATTGATAATTCAGAAAAGGCTCAACCCTGCCCAGCTTCTCCTGCAAGCCGCTGTTACCTGCGACAAGAGCGATACCTTTAATAATTAGAAGCAATCCTGTGGACACCTGCACTCCACGGATGACAGGCAGGGGAATCAACCGGGCAGCCTTTTTGACCAGTCCGCTTGCGCCGAGAAAAAACATAAACACGGCAATTATATACCCGGCTCCGGTGATAACCGCAGGACTGAGCGACTGGGCAATGGCATAGGCAGAAACAACTTTCATGGGCTGCACTGCAATAGGAACCCGGTAATACATGCCTCCGATGAGGTAGAACAAACCGACGGCTAAAAACAGTCCGGTTGCTGAAAGCCCGTTGACCATAATCATAGCAAAGGCCAAAGGCAGCAGGGCTCCCAGATCGCCGACAGCTCCGGCCCACTCCATCCTGTTAAAGCTTATGCGCACAACAACTCCTATTTCATGTAACCCACAATTTAACTAATACTTCAATATGTAATAAATTCTCAACAATTTTAAAAGCTGACTGCACGGACATAATTACTTTATTAACGATTTCCGATAAAATTGACATAAAAACTCCCGGCAGGCTTGGCACCGGCCGGGAGGCAGTTCTCAATCTGTATCTGAAAGATACTAATCTTCAAATGCCATGGAGACTTTCCAAGCCTCCCAGACCTTACCGACCAAATCAGGGCCGGGGTTCAATACGGTCTTACCGGGTCTCCAGCCGGAGGGGCATACTTCCGCTGCACCGGTTTTCCTAACATGCTGGTAAGCCTGAATCTGACGCAGGGTTTCAGACACATTACGCCCCACAGGAGGTGTAAGAACTTCGTAACCGACAATTACGCCGTCTGGATCGATGAGGAAACGACCACGGATATCCACACCGCCATTTTCGTCATACACTCCGTACATTTCACCGACTTTACCGCCTCCGTCAGAGAGCATGGGAAACGGCACCTTGCCTGCGGTAATCATTTTGGAAAGTTCATCATACTCCCACATTTTGTGCACAAAAACACTATCTGTGCTCATAGAAAGAACCTGAACACCAAGAGCTTCAAACTCAGCATGTTTTTCAGCGACCGCCGAAATCTCGGTAGCTCAGACGAATGTGAAATCTCCGGGATAAAAGCAAAGCACGACCCATTGCCCAAGATAATCCGATAGGGTTACTTCTTTGAACCCGCCATCCTGATATGCCATGGCAGTAAAGTCAGGGGCTTTCTGTCCAGCTTTAATCATGATTCCTGCTCCCTTAGATGTTTCGGAGGTTTCATTTTTGTTTTCGGGCTGAAGCTCATCAACTTTATTATCGATGGGCTTTGAACAACCGACCGGTTGTGAATCACTCATATTTAATTCCTCCATTTCGTTAACCTACTTCATATCACGTATTCATATCGATAAAAAGCCTCTTTATTGAAAAACCTAATAGCTCATAAAACAAAGACACAACATAACCGAATCAAGCATTGAGCAAAAAAAAAGGCCCTCCGTTTACCGGGGGCCTTTTAGCTTTTCATTTTTCTACCAAGGCATGGGATCAGGTAAAATCACATCATCAGAATATTCATACTGGTCGAACTGTTCCGAAAACCAATCAAAAAATTCGAAATAAGGAAAAATCTTGCGTCCGGCTTCAACCTTATCCAAAGCCTTTTCACCGCTGATGTCGATTTTCTTGGAATCTAGGGCCATAATCGGCACCAGATCTTCAGGACAGACGTAAGCCACATTGCCGACCACATAATAACGGATGTCGTATTTTTTGAAGGTAACCTTCTTCACAACAGTCTTGCTCATAAACACCTCTCACTTGATCTCGTTAAATTCAGGTGGTCATAAATCAAATGAGGACAGTGTTCAACATCCTACAACTTACGCTGGGTGTAATCGCTGAAATCTGTTTCCTTACGCTGAAATTCACCTTCGAAAAAGGGCGAAGAAATCAGGAACTCAGCAGTAGAACGGTTGCTGGCAGTTGGGATATTGTACAGCACAGCCAGACGAAGCAAAGCCTTAACATCAACATCGTGAGGCTGGGGCTGCATTGGGTCCCAAAAAAAGATCAGTACATCAATCCTGCCTTCGGAAATCATGGCTCCCATCTGCTGGTCCCCGCCCAGAGGCCCGGATTTCATCTTGTTCACCGGCTTGAAATCATAACTTTCTTCATTCTGCAGTGCAGATCTTTCCTTGATCATCTTTTCAACCAATCCGCCGGTAGTTCCGGTAGCCACAAGATTATGTCGGGAAAGTATACTATGGTTGCAATCCACAAAATCAAGCAATTCTTTCTTGCAATTGTCATGTGCCACAACGGCTATATTTTTTATTTTGCTCACGATGTACATCCTCTTAAATTTTAAGGTATTTATCTACAAGCACTATGGCATGACAATGGGAGAATGTCACTGACGTAAGTATTGAGTGTGTGCAAAGATATGTGTCAGAAAAAAGGCTGCCGTAATACGGCAGCCCAATATCAAGGTTCTCGCTTTAACTTAAAACCGCTCTTCCCATTCCTTAAGCTTAAATCCTATAAGCACAAAGTCATCGCCGACAAGGATGGGCCGTTTGACAAGCATTCCGTCACCGGAAATAAGCTCAAAAAGATCAGCATCAGACATGGTATCAATGGTATCTTTAAGTCCCATTTCCTTATATTTCTTGCCGTTGGTGTTAACAAACTTCTTTTTGTCCACTCCGGCAATTCTCTGCCATGCAAGAAACTCATCTTTGCTCGGGGTTTCCTTGACAATATGGCGAATGGTAAATTCAACACCCTTCTCTTCAAGCCAAGCCTTGGCTTTGCGGGAAGTTGTTCAGCTAGGGTAATGTACTAAAATCATGTTTACTTCATCTCCGTCTAATCGTTTTCAGACAATATCGACTGCCTTCTATATAGATATCACAAATAGAAAACAGCGACAATTATAGACAGAGGTGCCATTAAATTCATCTTCGGTTCAAAAAAACACTGGCTATTCAATAGGGTTGATACGTGTAGAACCGTTAAAGATAATCTGCCAAAGACGTTCAAAGGCATGCCCTGTGTTGTTTTCATCCTGAGGATCATCCAACACAAGCTGAAATGCATTTTCATAAAAAGATCTGGGGCGTGCCAAAATCCTTTCTTTTGCAACAATAAAATTGCCTGTTGGGGCATTGGCTATAAATTGTTCCGGTGATGTGCGTTTAAATAATTTCTCAAAAACATCCCCGACAGGTATATCCTTACCCCAACCTTTCCATTTACCTTTTTTAGCCGGGTCATTCATTTCATGCGGCCTGCCAAGTCTGTCACAGCGCAGTTTGAACCAGGCAAATCCAAAAAATTTAACTTTTTTAGCCATTTTCTCATCTGCCAAGTCAAAAAACTCTTCCACAGTAAGTTTGTCCATATGAAAAAACGGATCACCCTGTAAAAAGATCGTATACTCTGGGAAATTCGGATATTTTTTAAGAATATGATAAAAATAAGTATGCGCTTCCCTGCCTATATTGGGCAATAATATGGAACGCTTATCACCCATCTCAACCAAATCACCGCCCTTGTCGTATATAACCGCCGGAAAGTCCGTTTCATCAAGCCAGGAAACATCCTCCTTGTATCTTGCCACAACAATTTCAACGTCAGGTCTAACCATAAATATTCCTTAAAATACAATCAAAACAGCTGAACATTTCAGAACTAAAGTTTACCGAATAGGAACATAATATTTTTAGATATATGAGCACAACAAAAAAGGTCTCCAAATTTTTGAAGACCTTTCTGTGCTCAGGATAGCCTGTTATTAAAACTTTTCAAAATCACTGTCATCAGCTCCCATATCCAGTGACAACCCACCGAAGTCGGAAGATTCGGACTTAGGAGCCGGAGCCTGCTGCGGGGCTGCAGCCGGAGCGGCATGAGATGCAGCTACCTGGGCGGACGGCCTAGGGGTGCTGACCGGCAGGGCTTTTGGCCGGAAAAATGAGGAACTGCCATAACCGCTTACCTTGAAGAAGGACATGGTACTCTCCAGCAAAGCGCTTTGGGAAGAAAGTTCCTCACTGGTGGAGGCCATCTCTTCCGAAGCGGAAGCATTTTGCTGGATCACAGAGTCAAGCTGGGCAATAGCTTTACTGATCTGTTCCGCACCGGAATTCTGCTCAGCACTTGCCGAGGAAATTTCCTGCACCAGTTCTGCGGTTTTCTGAATATTGGGAACAAGGTTTTCAAGCATATCCCCGGCCTTCTCGGCAACCGTCACCGTGGAAGAAGAAAGCTCGCTTATTTCACCGGCAGCATTACCGCTTCGCTCGGCCAATTTACGGACCTCTGCGGCAACAACGGCAAATCCCTTGCCGTGTTCCCCGGCACGTGCCGCCTCAATTGCGGCATTAAGGGCCAGCAGGTTGGTCTGACGGGCAATTTCTTCAATAATAGATATCTTTTCAGCAATATTTTTCATGGCCGACACAGCTTCGGAAACGGCGGCCCCGCTCTCCTGTGCATCGGAAGCCGACTTAAGTGCTATATCCTCAGTGGTCTGGGCATTAAGAGTATTCTGCTTGATATTACTGGCCATTTCTTCAATAGATGCAGAAACCTCTTCAATGGATGCTGCTTGTTCAGTAGCTCCCTGCGAAAGTCCCTCAGCAGAAGCTGAAAGTTCTGTACTTCCGGAAGCAACGTTACCGGCCCCCGCTCGAACATCTGAAACAACCTGAATCAGTTGCGCAGCCATATCCCGCATGTTGCCGTAAACACCGATAGCCGGTTCGGAAAATCTCAGTTCAAGATCTCCCCCGGCAATACTCTGGGCCACATGTGCAATTTCAGATGGATCACTGCCAAGCTGTTTATTAACAGTAGTTATAATGAAACCGGCTGTTACAACACCTACACAGAAAGCAATCAGACTGATTATGACTGCCATCATAATAGCTTGGTCGTTTGCCGACTGAAGTTTCGGACCCAATATCTCCTGCTCAGCCATAATCGAGAGCTTTACATCTTCAACATTTTTAGCGATCTGAGGACCTATCTTATCAAGATGGTTTGTAACAATACCGTTACGTGTAAAGATAACCTTTGTCAGGCTATCGAAAGCAGCCATATATTTTCCTTTCAAATCAATAACTTCAGCCAGCAAACGGCGCCTTTCGGGATTTTGCGTGCTGCGGTTCAGCTCATCGAAAATTTTATCAAGCTCCTTCATTTCGCTATGAACACGGTCAACTGAAGTCTGTGCGTTGTCATCTAGAAATTTAACTACATAGAGACGCGCCAGCAGCAATCTGCGCATTGCAAATCCGCTCCGTACAGTAGTTACAACCTCGTTATCCCGTTCAGCAGTTTCAAGAATTCGGGTCAGTGTCTGTTCCATTCGCGGTCCATCCACATTGAGTTCGTCATTTACATAGTGATCGCGTTCATCTTGAAATTTTTTAATAGTAACGAAGTGCTCACCGTACTCCTTAACCTCTTTCTCTACCTCCGCAATCAGACTTGCACGTTCCGGCTTTTTGATTTCTCTGGATGCTTCATCCAAAAAATCACGCATTTTGGCATAGTACTCATCATACTGCTTAACATCGAGAACGCTTCCGGTATTGATGAAATCCTTAACATTCATCCGCACCATGAGCATATTGGCCTGCAACCTTCCACTCAAATTGGTGTCCCTTGCAAGTCCGCGGTACTGGCTAAAACCATCACTTGAATTATCAAGAGCCCAGAAAGAAATCCCAGCCAGAACAAGCAGCAAACCCAGAACGGACCCAAATCCCAGTATCAATTTAGCAGATAATTTCATCTCATTCCCCCAAAATGCTTTTTTCTCTCCAGCCGCGATCACAGCTGGATGTGACTATGGAAGACTTATATTATATTATTTGTGACTTTTTTTAAAAGGAAAAAACAATTTTCATATCAAAACAATTACCGACCATAAAAAAAGGCCGGTTGCATTAACAACCGGCCCTGCTTTTTCATAGGAAAAGAGCTGTTTATTCAACCCTCTCCGTGCAAGTATTGCACACGGGGAAAAGAATCCATATGCGGTTTGATGGCTTTGCCGAGCCAATCAATGGACTGCCCGAGATTCAGCATGTTGGCCATACCTTCTACATCTTCGAGCACTTCACCTTTATTCATCCCATACCCCATATTCCAGTAGGTGGCACCGGGAATGATCATGCCGTTGATCTGGTACAGATGATTGATTGTATCGAAGACATGGGTTGCACCACCGCGACGGACCGCAACTACCGCAGCGCCGATTTTACCCGCAAACTGACGGTCGTTTGCAAGAGACACTAGACCGGCCCGGTCTATCAGAGCTTTTATCTCCGCGCTTACGTCAGCAAAGTAGGTAGGGGAACCGATCACAACGGCATCAGCCCGAACCATCTTTTCATAGACCTCATTAAATTTGTCGTTGTCCACAACACACTGGTTGTCTTTGTTTTCCCAACACTTCATGCAAGCCATACATCCACGAATCTTCTTACCGCCAAGCTGATAAAATTCGGTTTCCCAACCGTTATCCTTAAGCGGTTCAAGAACCTTGTTCAACATAGCCTCAGTGTTCCCGCCTTTACGCGGGCTACCGTTGATTGCAAGTACGTACATTTTTCTCTCCATAATTATGTAATAAAATGGGCAGGTCCCACTATAGAACCACTCTCATACAATATTATACAACTCATGCGTTATGTGGATTCAACAACAGAGCCAAGAATTATGCATCAGACTTTTTGCTGAAATGAGAAACTGAGAAACTAGGTGGGGGGATCTAACAACCTTTGCATTAGACAACGGACAGAGACAAGTCCGGCAAATTCTCCTTTTTTAGTCACTGCGATAGGGTCGAAGGTGTAGCTTCCTTCACGGGAGAGAGCCCTTTTACCGACCTCGTTCAAATCGGATTCAGAGGGAAGAACAAGTAATTCCCTATCCATAACCGCAGACACAGGACGATCCAGAAAAAGCGCCTTATCAGTTTCACCACGAATAATATGGTCCATGCGCCCCTTAGTCACCATGCCAACAGGAGAAAGCCCGTCCAGCACAATCAGGCAAGCCCATTCTCCACTTTTGCGCAGCCTGAGCAGGGCATCAGAAACTTTGCAATCAAGGGATATTGTCTGCGCAGGCCAAACCATTTCTCCCAGAGAACCGGCTAAATCCCGTTCAATAGCATCAGCCCGGCCTACCACCTGATAAGTACGGATGGAATGCTGCACTCCTTTTACATAAATCGGAGCACGCCCCAGACAACGGAATTTATCTTTCACCAAGGCCCATGTTTCATGGGATATCAATATCTGATCCGGAGGGGCGTTTTGCTCCAGCCGGGCGGCAACATTAACCTGACCGCCGATGATGGTATAATCTATAAGCTGCTTGGAGCCGAAATTTCCTACAGTGCAAAAACCTGTATTGATCCCCATGCGGACTTTGAAAGGGGTTGAAATTCCCAACTCAAACCACTGTTGCTGCATCTCCTTAAGGGAATCTCGCATTTCAATAGCCATATTCATACAGGAAAGTGCGTCTTTCCTATACCCTTGGGAAATAGGGTCTCCAAAAAAAATCAGCACGGCATCGCCGATAAATTTATCAATGGTACCGCCGTGTTTAATGGCAATGGAGGACATGCGGTCAAGATAATTATTGAGCAAAGCGGTCATATCCTCGGGTTCCATACGTTCGGTAGTGGAGGTAAAGTCGACAATATCGGAAAAGAATATCGTCAGTTTTTTACGTTTAGCCCCGATGAGAGAATCCTGTTTGCCGTAAAAAATAGACTCGTAGACCTGAGGAGATAGGTAACGGCCCAGCTTGTCTGAAAGCCCGGTCAATCTTTCTGACTGCTCCTTCTGAATCAAGGCGGAAGCAATACGGCGCAAGATCATGGGCGGACTCAAGGGGCGGCGGATGAAATCAACAGCTCCTGATTCGAACCAACGCAACTCATCTTCAGGTTCTCTGCTGCCGGTGACAAGAACAACCGGAATTTGTGCTGTGGATTCATTTTCCCTGAGTTTTTTGCATATTTCACATCCTTGCATCTCCGGCAGATCCGCATCAAGCAGGATAAGGTCTGGTTTCTCCCTTGCAGCCACGTCAAGAACAGGGAGGACATTCATCGCCATTAGCAGAGTGTAATCCTCGCGCAGAATCTGCGCGAAAAGATCCATTTCAGGCTTCACATTATTTACAATAAAAACAACTGGACGGTTATGTTCTTTCACGCCGCTTCTCCTCTTTAAACAGCCATGTAATTCATACTTACCCAACTGCTGGAGAGATTTAAACAAAAATAATTAACTACTTCGGGTTTATTACCGACCCAGCAACGGTACCGGGCCATTCTCCAAACAAAAAGGACTCACGATTTACACCGTAAGCCCTTTTGCTGTAATTGTCCGTAACTGTTTATATTAGTGAGAGTTTTCGCAATATTTGCGGACACTTTTTCTAAGTTCCCTTATGCCGGCATATTCAGGTTCGGAAGCCAGTTTACTTTGTTCAGCATAAAGTCTTTTTAAAAAGATATGTTTCCTGTCTGCGGGAGAGTTTTCCAATTCTTCGTAAAGGGCAGAATAATTCGCTGGATTCAATATATTTGTGCTGTCCAACCGCTGCAAAACATTATTCCTGATTGCTACCGAAGTGACCTCTTCTATTGTTTCCCTTGGGTGCTTTGCACCATTCTCTTCTGAGAATATTTTGATATCATTTTTTGCAATAAGTCGCGGATTACCATCAACTGCCTTTTTAGCCTCTTGATACAGGGCATTGTACACTCCGGCAGTGATTATGAATTCTCTGGTTATATTTTCAGCACCACGCGCCGTAAAAGTACCTACAACCTGCGGCAAAGCACTAACAAGAACAGGCATGTAATCTCCAAGATATTTAATGCTCTTTTGCTCTTTTACGTAGCGGTCATCATTAACACACAGCTTTATCGAATCATGAAGACCTGTTCCGATAGGCTCCAGAAACATCATGAATTCAGAGGTCGTGCCGACCGGTTTTCCCAGATAAGAAATTGAAAAGTTATACAGATCATTAATTCCATACGGATTCAGCAAAAGTGAGTATGCCTGCAGAGCAACAGCGTCTCTGATATTTTTCTTCGTATTGCGCACCATTGCAACATCCAAAGCAATTTCCGAAAGCAATTTTGCATTGTACGAAGTTTCAAAATATGCAGAGTCGGGGATCAGGTCTTCATATCCTTCGGTGGAAAAATAATACGTGGCAAACCCAATCATTTCAGCATTCCGTTTTTTAAGGAAATCTGTATTGGAGCCCTCTTTTTTAACCAGGTCAGACTGAAACCTTACAAGCATGGCTGTCGCCTGCCATATATCCTTAAGCTGAGTAATATACTCAGCAGGATTATCAACTCCGTATTTTGAAATTTCATCCAGCCTTTCAGGACCGGCAACTTTAGCCACTGTCCGATATTTATTGAGGCAGTATCGGACATTATCCTTAATACTATCAAAGACAAAAGCCTTAACGGCCTCGCGGTCCTCCCTGATTACCCCGTTAAACAGATTCGCCACCATACTTGTAAGCAGAACGGCCTCATTTTTCAGTGCTGCAAGTTCTCCTTTTGACGTAGAGGCAAACTCCCGTGCTGCGTTATAATTCTCAACTGCTGATTTTAAAGATCCAAGTCTTGAAATTTCGGGACCTCCATTGATTGCATCAACGGAGAATTGCAGGGCCTTTGCAAAATAAACACTGTAAACAATATTTGCCGAGTCACTCTCAAGTCCGGTGTAATGTTCCATGACCGCTTTATAGACTTTGTCGTTTTTATCATCTTCAGCGTTTATGTTGAAAATCCCTTCGACAGCACCGCCCAACGGGTATAAATCTTTGACTTTGACACTTTCACTGAGAATCGCTTTATTGATAACCAGATTCAAAACACTGTTACAAACATTTCCCAGTTCAGCGGAAAAAGAATTTACAGTATCATACCCGATATCCTGTTCGCGCTTGAGAGGTATGATTTCCTCTACCCAAATTTTGTAAATACTTTCTTTAAAGTCCTCGATTCTTCCATAGTCGAGCTCAGAATAGGCATTCATTAACAGACGCCAATATGAATACCCATCAAGACTCGAAGGAGTATTGCCGAACTGGTTTGTAAGCAGCACGGCATTATCCAAGCTCTGACGGTTATTATATGCAACGTAATTAAAAAACTGCCCAATTGCTGCAGCAAGAATTTTATTTTTTTGAGCATTTTTTTTAATTTTGCCTGCATCAAGGGCAATTGTATTCAGATTAAGCTTAGGCCCGTAAACTTCCTGCAGCAACTCCATATTAAATTGCTGAAACGGTATTTTTGTGCTGCGCTTTGTCTCTGCCATAAGCTCTTTGATCCTCTCTGGTGAGAGCGTCGTAATTTCAGTGGCATAATCAATATAATCATTCCAAGAAGGCAATGCTGCAGCCTTTGCCGCAGCAGGTGCACAAATCAAAACGCCTATTGCAAAGAACAATATCACAATACCAATATATTTTTTCATTTACTGCCTCCCGTGTTAACCAGGCACTCATAAGCACTGGATAAAAAGTCACATCTGTTCTTGAATTCAATTCCTGCGTTTGCATTCAAAACAACGGTCAAAGAATATATGCCCAGCTTTCCTTTAAAGCTGAAAACCCCTTTATCATTTGAGCAAGTCGTACCTATGCCTAAACCGTCATTTTTCATAAATTGTATTATTTCACTTTTGATTACGACATCACTCAATCCTGCAGGACAAATAGGCAGATCACGGTCACTAATTTCATCCCACGCTCTCCGTCCTGCTAGTTTGTCGATTCTGGCAGGCTCAACTTCAGCTGGGGGTCCACCGTCAGAATAATCATAACCGCCACCCCCATCGGTCCCCTGTCCTGCTCCACTGCCGCCCCCAGACTCTCCTGTACCATGACCGGCAAGATCTAAAGACCGTCCCCCCTTCCTGCTCTGCTTTACCTGAACTTCTGAAATGTTCTTTTCAGGCTGCTCCTTGAGAGCGGGCATAGACTCGATTTTATATAAATTTTTGATAATTACATTTTCTGAGAGATCCGCCTTCATGGGTTCTCTTCTTGCAAATCTACGAGCTCTGGATGTATCTTCTGTAGCAGTTTTTCCAGGCCTTACAGCAGGAATAGAAATGTCTTCATTATCATCCCCGGCTAATTGCAGGCTGGGTTGCTGGCTTTCATTCAAAGCTACTACATTTTCTTGTTCATCAAAGTGTCTACGAATAACAGGCTCATATATTTGAGCCTCCTCATTTTCACTGTTATAAAAATTCATTTTAGGTTTTAGGGGCTCGGCCATGGCGGATACACTTTCTTCGTTCTTCTTCAAAAGTGACTTAGAAGATAAGTCGCGCCGAATATCTGTATTTTCGTCATTTAAAAAAAGTTTCCCTTTTTTCCTTTTCTCACGTTTCATCCGCTCCGCAGTCTTTATTTCACCGGCAGCCTTTTTTTCCTCCCGGTCAGGTTCACGGGTTTGTTTATTCTTTTTCTCAATGACTTCAGCTGCGTTCTTGCTCTCGACCAACTTACGCCCTGAATTTTCGGGTTTTGTGGCATTATCCATCTTTGCGGAAATAATTTTATCTTGAAGGCTATCCTGCGCTTTTTTGGTCTCTATATTTTGCTTTTCAGCATCAATTTCTAAACTCTCTTTTACTGGTGCCACTGGCGGTTTTTTCTTTTCAACCGGAACCGGAGCCTGAGGAAATTCCTCTTGAAGTACTGGTTTATTAATAATCTCCGCTTCGACCAAAAGACCTATCACACCCTCTTCTTTACCGGGTTTATCGTCTTTCATGTAAATAGATCCCAAAAAGATCAGGATAAGAATCAAAGCGGGCATCATAAAATATGCCATATTAGACGAAATATCATACTCAACATTAGAATAACTGATATTAAGGGGTAAATTTTTTTTTCCTACTCCACGCCCATAGCGCTTATATTTCCAATTTTTCTGATCCATATAGCCTACTTATCAATGCCAACAGGGGTAACCAGTTCCCTGTCAGGCCAAACTTTCTGGACAATGGAAAGTGCAAGTAACATGTTCCCTGATTCTGATTTACTATGTGCGGCAAAGACCCATGGATCATGTTTGGCCTTAAGCTGCAAAAGAACATCAAGCAATCCTTCCCTACTTTTTTTAAAGGGAACTTCTTCCCAAATATTTTTGCGCGAGTTTTTCTTTTGTACTGAAATAGCTTCATACTCCTGACCTTCGTCATTGACATAAACACGCCACAACTTTTCGGCTTTAATGGATTTATCAAGCCGTTTGCTATCTACTACACTGGCAAGAGTTAGGTCTGCGTAATTATTATTGTCAGTCGGGATAATGACCAGTGCCAGCACCAAAAGAAAAGCAAGATCGGCAAAAGAAAAAATCCAAACCATACTGGGAGATCTTCTCATTGTATCATTAACCTATAGTAATATAAGATGTTTTTTTCTTTGACGTTGCTTCTTTATCCTCTTTAATTACAGCTTCTGAAGCAACCTGAATTGCCAGTTTGATGCATTTGTCGGCAAGATAATCTAGACGAATCTTCAACAATTCAAAAACAATATAACTGAAAAGGGCAAATACAGTGGTCAGAAGAGCCGTCCCCATACCCACAGAGCTAAGGGAATTCTTCACACCACCGTCACCGCCAATAAAAAGCAACAACATACCTACGACAGTTCCAAGAAAGCCCATGGGGGGCAGAAGATTTACAAGATTTTCATATTTGGAAAGAATTTCATCATAATATGCAGACTGACCGTATTGGTATACTGCGTCCTTTAAGAAGAAAGGCTGTGCAGCAGTATTGTTACTACTTTCATCCTGATACGCTGAATAGTAAGCCTTCTGAACTTTCAGGGACAATGAATCAGCATTCGAGATGGCTGACTGCAGCTTCTTCTTGCTGTACCCTTTTTCAACCCGAAAGTTAAACTTAATATACAAACCGATTACAAAGCTAAACACAATCCAGATTGCCGAAAGAATTAATATCTCCGGCACCGGAGAGGCTTTAACGAATAAAGATGCTATCCATTGAATTGGTTCCATGAATTCTTATCCCCGTTCAGTAGTTATAAGCTTGAAATTAGCCAGACATTTATCGACAGTCGGATAATCCAGCCCAAGCGACCTGACATCAAGATCATTTCTCTCGCCTGCCAGCTCGCTGAGTTCTTTGATTTCGCTTACTGCTTTTCGATTTTGGGCAGTAACCTCTTCCGAATCCGGGTTATCGATATCAATACGGATTTGAATAATCAGCAGATAGGCACTGATGAGCAAATCCTTTTGTTCAGGAGAAGGATTATGCAGCATTGATGAATATTCATTTGTATCGAAAAAAAGCTTATTAAAAACAATATCGCTCATCTTTTGTAACGAAGTACGATACTCTGGATTGTCCTTTTCATGAAAATGAAAATCTGCAGTAAGAGTTCTTAGAGACTTGGCTGCTTCTATAAATGAATTCAGCATAGCCTCTCTGTACTCATCTGATTTATGCTCACTAAATGCGGAAGTTGATTCAACAGGAGCTTTTATTTCAGTTGCTTCTTTTGTTTTACTAAGAACACATCCGTTCAACAATATAATGAACATACTCAATAAAACTAAGATTAATACTTTTTTCATTTAAAATACCTCTTAAATTATATATTCCCCCACAGACTATTCCGAGAGACACTAGCACAATCAATAAACGCAAAGTATATCTTACAGGCTTACTATATTCATATCTTTTATAAAACGGCTCAGTATAGTAATGTTGGATCTTTTTATGTACCAACATAAGTTTCGCAATGGCAGCAAGCGCCGTTTTGATTTGTTTAGGCTGGATTGCATTTGTAAAAATATAAGCATCTAATTCCTGCTTTAAAATCTTTCGACATTTAGCAGTAGCTTTTTTCAACTGCCATAATGTACTGCGAAATTTATCGTGTTTTTCCTTATTTTTATCAGGAGAATTATCCGCATCAGTACCTTCTTCAAACTCATCTTCAAGAGCAATAAGAGCAGAAGATAAGTGGGCAACTTTATCTGTACATTCAATCAACATATTATCAGCGCTTTTAATCTTATGAACCTCTTTCATAAAATCATATACCGATGCATATTTTTCAGAACTAGCTTTACATTTATGGAAATAATCAAACCTATATCTTTTTTTAAACCACAACCCGGTTAATTTCTTAGCAGTAAGAACAATAAGGCAACCAATAAGAATTGCGACAATACGCAGAATTAACCCTACAACATCATAATAACTCCCAAGTCCAATGAAGCAGGCTACTCCTATACCGAAGAACAAATAAATAAATGGGACAAGAAAGACGCGAATAGCACAAGTCTGGCCACATGCATACGCTTGAGCATTTTTTTCTTTGATAAAAGGACCGACACACAATGCTCCTCCACCAGTGATAAGTGAAAAAAACACAAAGAAAAGCTTAAACCCAAATGATTCAGATTTGCTGTTGGTCACATAAGGTATCCAAGTATAGAATATTTTTTGTAACGAACTATAATTCTCAGTTTTTTTAAATTTTTCAGATACATTTTTTATTATACTGCTAACCTCTTTACCATACAGCTTCAAACTACCTTGGTACATATTGTCATCTTTCTTATCATTATCCTTTTCAAAATGAAATTCAGGCAATTTAGCTTTAGTCTTATTTTTTCTTTTTGCTAATTGAAACGCATTTTCCAATTCTTTTTTTTCATATTCTGTACAACGAAATTCAATTTTACAAACAGCTTTACTATGGTCATTACCTGTAAATTTATCGTCATCTTCATAAACAGCATTTTCAAACATCAGTTTTATAACAGGTTTACCTTTTATTTCTGAGTCAAATGAGACAATTGAATTGTGCATTGTATATATTACTTTTTTAGAATCTGTATTGTCGCCTTCTTCAGTCTTTTTAATACTTATTTTCTCATCAGGTTCGCTATAAATTCTTAGGTTTTTGTCATTCTTCTCATTCAAAATATCTTTCAAAAAAAGATTTGTTTGGGTGATAATAGGTGCACTTTCTTTAGCATCCAAGACTAGATATGAACTTTTGGAAAAACCAACATAAGCGTTAGCTAAAATTAAAAAGAACGCTAAAACTATCAGAATATAAATAGTAACAACCAGACTATACGTAAATGCCACAGAACCACACCTAGGCATTAACAAATGCAAGTATTTATGATTATTAGCCATTTTCACCCTCCACAACAAACTTTACATTAAAAGAATCTGACAAGTGATCCCGGCTATACTTTTTTATAACTTTAAAATGATGCTCATTATGAGTATAGGCAAAACGAACGTATGAACCTATTGCGCATGTTCTTGGAGATGAAGAACTGTATTGGACTGCATATTGATGACTGATTTCTGTTCCCTCAGGAATGAAGAGACTTAGATTAAGCACTCCATCCGAAATAAAGCCCGTAACATCAACCCCTAATTCGTCCTTACTAAAACCTGAACACTTCAATTTCAGAATAGGCTTTTCTAGCTCTTCCGGCTTTTCCGGCTTTTCCGGCTTTTCCGGCTTTTCCGGTCTTTCCGTAACAGGATTCTGCTGGACAGGTTTTGTAACAGAGGCATCCTGTATGCCTACTTCAGCAACAACAGGCTTTTCAGAAGCACCCTCTGCCATCTGGGAGTGGTCCGACACTACTGTTTTCAGTTGATTTATATCAGGAACCGAATCAGGCTCACGCTCATCCCAGCAGAACTTAGTGAGCACCTTGCACTCATTAGCACGTACTACGTAATCCTTATACCCTTTCCAAATATCAACATTAGAACCAAACCTGCTGAACAAATCCTGAAAATATGTATTGTGATTAATGAATCTTTCCTTGAGATTCTTCACATTACCGGTAAAACAGACGAAACGATTATACACCACCACTGTAGTTTTATTATCTTGTCCAGCTTTAAGCACATCAGAGAGGAGACATTTGTATGTTTCAAGATTTGAAAACCCGCCCCCTCTTGCGGCAATATCTTGTATATCATCCAGAAATGCATTCTTTTCTATTGAGCGTGGTCGTATTTTATATTTGGTTACTTGACTATCAAATTGTCTGATGTGCGGAATACAAAAACCGGATGTACAATCATTAAAAACGTATCTGATTTCGGCTTGAACAGATGAGGATTGGTCTTTCTTTAGAATGCCAACCATGTGTTCTGAGATTTGCTCCGCCTTTGAAAAACTCCAGCCGGAAGCATCAACATAAAAAACATAGTCTGCACATTGCCCTTCGTTCGTACTGCCGAATACAAGCAAACAAATAAGGCATACTATAAACAGGCCGCCAACGGTTTTTTTTGACTTAAGATATCGCAAAACAAATCTCCACATAACATTTTTGAACTATGTCCCCCGACACGGTCGTATTCTCTTAAGATATTAATTATGCGATTATTATTTCTTATAAACTATGTCAAGTTCTATATTAAAATATGTTATAATTTTATTCACCTAGTAATTGCTAGAATTAAATAGAATAATACATATTAAGTACTAAAAAAATATGTTGAAAACAGAAATTGGAAACAAAACAACCGTTCGTATGTCTTTCACGAAAAATTATCCTCAAAGCCTCAAGCCTGAGAATCTAATTTTCATCCAGATCAATTAAGCCATGTCTGTATGCAAAGCGTATGAATCCAAGCGGCGTCTTTACGCCCAGCTTACGCATAAGATTAGAACGGTGATTCTCTACTGTGCGTGGACTGACGAAAAGTTCTGCAGCTATTTCCTGCACTGTCAGCCCGGTCGCAAGGTGCTGCATTACTTCGTGTTCACGAGGGGTAAGGGAATTACAGAAAAGATTACGGCGCACTTTTTTACAGATGGAAAAATCCCGCTTTATTCCATGGGAGATAGCGTCATCAAGATAGAGATTACCACGCAGGACGGTGTCCATGGCGCGGACAAGCTCACAAGGCTTGGACATCTTGCCGACAAAACCGGAAGCCCCGGCCTCGAACGCTTCCGCCACATTGCCGACCTGAACATTCTCCCCGGTCATGAGCACCAAGACATTTTCATCTCTACACACCAGTTCGCGCACAAGCACAGTGCTATCGATGTCGGGTAAATCAGAATCAACTATGACAAATGACGGGGAGGTATCGCGCACGCAGGCCAAGCCCTCCTCACCGCTGGCAGCCAATGCGGCGATAAAATAGTTTTGCTCCCTTTTTAATTTAGCTTTCACTCCCTCGCAATATAAGGGGTGTGAATTGATAAGAACAATTCCGAAAGGCGGTAATTCTCGCGATTTCCTTTCAAACATCGTATGGCTGCTTTCACTTTATCTTTGGCTAAAAAAACAACGTGACCGTCTCCAAACGAAGACGGTCACGTTGTGGTTTACCAATTTATTTGACTACAGGACGAGGCGATTTGGCTTGCTGGTCATACTTGTCGTACATCACAACATTGCGGACCTTGCCCCACTTTGTCCAGCCGGCGGGAGTATTGTTATCACCTTCGCCGTTCATAACAATAGTGTAAACACCGTCTCCGGCAACAATGTCACCGTTTGTGCCGTCATCGTAAGCAGTAGTCTTGTCATTGAACTTCTTGCCATCACTGTAAAGCCATGCGTTAGCCTGAGGAGCAAAATCGCCACCGGCTACAGTAATGAGAACCAGACCGGCCTGAGTATCAGCAACAGCACCTGAAACAACCGGATCCGGTGCGGGTGATCCGTCAGGACGAACAGCTTTCTTACAACCGGCAGCGAACATCATCATGCAGACAGCAATACCGAAACAAACTAATTTCTTCATCTTACAACTCCTAAAATAAACAGTTAAACTTCTAAGGGCGAAACAGATCGTACTGCCATGACAGACTGTATAATCAACAAAACCAATTCCCTCCCCAGAAGGGAACATAAAGGACGGCAGCCGATTGAATGCATGGAGAACATCCACATATGCATCAAATATTTAACTGGTGAGTCAAAAGAAATAGGGGAATCGCACAAATGATCTGTGCGATTCCCCTATTTCTTGTAAATTGCTTATATAAATTCAAGCTGATCCTAGAGCTCAATCAACCCCTGTTTGAACGCATACCGTATGAATTCAATGGTACTTTTAAGCCCCAGTTTACGCATAAGGTTGGAACGGTGATTTTCCACGGTTCTGGGGCTGATGAAAAGACGTTCGGCAACTTCCTTTACGGAGTAATCACGAGCCAGAAGCTGCATTATCTCACGTTCGCGTGGAGTCAGCTCCGAATACGAGCCGTCAGACATGCTTTTACGGTGCATGAAGAAATCCTCTGCAACGTCCTTTGAGACTGTGCCGTCCAGATAGAATTGACCGGCATCAGTGGCATCAAGAGCCTTGATCAATTCACCTGAAGCAGAAATCTTGTTCATGTAGCCCGTAACTCCGGCCTGAAAGGATGCGGCTATCTGCTCAACCTGAGTAGTCATACTCACGATCAGGATTTTCAAATCAGGATAAACGTCTAACAGCTCCTCTGAAAGTCTGATCCCGTCATAATCCGGCAGATTTATATCTATAATGGCAAGTTCCGGTTTTTCTGACTCTACAACCAGCATAGCTTCACTGCTGGTCCCGGCTTCGCAACAGATGCAATATTTCCTGGATCTGTTGATGATGGCCTTTACCCCTTCACGAAAAAGCGGATGGTCATCTACAAGAAGAACGCCTTTTGACTGTACTGCAGCACTATTTATTTTCATATCCCCGACACTTATCAATAATCTGTGTATAAACTATAATCGACCAGTATAAACTGGTAACAAATCAGACCCCATAAGTCTATTTTTAGTATAGCTTAATTTCATATGGTTAGTGTTGTACTCAGGGTACGTTGCAGCTCCTCAGCAGCTTTTCGCACTTTGGCAAAAGCACTATCAACTTCACCGTCGGCATTTCTGGCAGCCAGTTCAAGCTCCCCGGTATAAAGCAGGAACCGGCCGGCACTGATGACCCCGGCTGATGTTTTAAGGAAATGGGCATCCCCGGCAAGCTTATCATAATCACCCAGGGCTATGGATTCTTCCATGGAGACAAGCTGCAGCGGCAATTCATCAAGAAAGGATGTGATAACCCGGCTGCACACATCATCATCGTAACCAAACATGGCCCGAAAACCGGATTCATCAAAAACAGGCAAAGTTTCCGGGATATCGCCTGCCTTCCGGGCCGAATCAATAAAAGTGGTGCTATGGACCGATGCCGCAATGACCATCAGAAGATCATCCACATTGAATGGTTTGGAAATAAAACCGTTCATCCCGGCCTGTTCGCATTCGACCCTGATTTCATCCAGCACATGTGCTGTCAGGGCCACTACCGGAATTTGTGTTTTATCTTCACCTGCCTCACCCTCACGGATTGCGCGCACGGTTTCAAGACCGTTCATATTAGGCATTTCCAAGTCCATCAGGACCATATCGAAATTTCCAGTTCTCACTGCTTCAAGAGCGGACAGACCATCATGAACATAGCTTACATGATAAGGGGTCTGCTCCAGAACAGCCCTCATCAGCTCGATATTGTTCATGTTATCCTCTGCCACCAGCAACTTGAGCGGCTTTGCTGAAACAGCCATCGCCTTAAGCGGATGATCGACCCTGACAACCTTCGCAAGCTCGCCGGGTTCGAGCGGCAATACGCATGAGATTGAGGTTCCTGATCCGGTCGAACTTCGCAGATGAATAGACCCGCCCATCATTTCCACAAGCTGCCTGCAAATAGAAAGTCCCAGCCCGGTTCCACCGAAACGGCGGGTCATGGAATCATCAGCCTGAGCAAACTTGTCAAAAATATTCTCCTGTAACTCCTTGGGAATGCCTATACCTGTATCAGAGACAGTAAAACGCACGAAATCATGGTCCAGCGGCTGGATTTTGAGGCCCACGCTACCAGATTCAGTAAACTTAACTGCATTGCTGAGCAGGTTGAGCAAGACCTGACGCAAGCGGACAGGATCGCCCTTAACCGCACGGGGCAACCTGCTATCCATATCCAAATCAAATTCAATCCCCTTAGCTGCTGAATCAATACGAACAACATCAGCAACAGAATTCACTATCTCCCGCAAGTCAAAATCAAGGCACTCTATCTCCATTTTCCCGGCTTCAATCCGTGAGAAGTCGAGGATGTCATTGATAATATGTTGCAAAAGATCAGAGGAGTTGCGCACGACAGACATTTTCCTGCGCTGGTCAGGGGTTAGGTCGGATTGCAGAATCACTCTGCTCATGCCCACGATAGCATTGAGCGGAGTACGAATTTCATGGCTCATGGTAGCAAGGAAGGAACTTTTGGCCTGACTCAAGGCTTCGGCCACCTGCCGGTCACGGCGGAGCACTGAAATACGGTCAGCAAGGGCAAGAGAAAAGAAAAGCATTTCGATCATGTTTGTGATCTGCATTGTAAAAACAAGATAGTCTAAATTAACCAGCCCGGTAATTGCGCAAAAGCTCGCAAACATCAATCCAAGGCAAAAAAGACTCCAGGATACCAGATATAATCTGGCTGCAGTAAAGCCGTCACAATAACTCCTCACCCCGAGAACAATAAAGGTTATTGAATAAACCATCATCATACCCGCAGAGATCAGTGTCATGACATTTACACCTAAAAAGAATGCTAATACTATACTAATTAATGAAACCGACTTTAAAATAATAAAAATAATTTTAGCGTATAATTTTCCCCTTATATTAGCTAAAAAGCTTTCTACAAAAAAGGAGCTTAAAAACATAAACAGACCAAGAAAAGAATAATTCAATACAATATAATATTCCATGGGGATATCAATAAATTCAATTACAGCATCGACTACAATGAAGTAATATATATTTATTGAAAGACACTGCAATGAATACCAAAGATGGCTTATATCTCTCAGGGAAATGAACAGAAAAAAATTATACAAGACCAAGGCCACAGAAAACCCGCCAACCACTGACAAAAAGAGAAGTTGCAGTCTGCTGTTTTCACGGAAACTGTTTTCATCAACCAATTCAAAAATATTATAATTTGTATCTTCAGCGCAGTAGTAAACATAGTAATCGGTGACCTTCTCATGCAAAGGCAACCTGAAAGCCAGAAAGTCTTCCCCCTTCCAACTGGTTCTCCTTGGATTCTCGTACCCGGCATCCCAACGGCCCCAGCCGGACTTCATTCCTTTAACTATTTCGGGATAAAATACTGTAAACTGCTTGGTCTGGGGAGGAGTGATAGCCACCCGCCAAATTTGATCTACCTGTGCGGGGTCAGCCTTGACCTTGAAATGAAGCCAGTATCCGTGCTTACTTAAGCCGGGATAAAAGCCTGAACCGGGTTTGGAAAACTTACCGATAAATGCATCCGAAGCGACCTGATTGATGGTGAAGCCCTCATCCTTAAGCACCGTCACATAATCACGCAGGTCATAGCTGCCCCTGCTGCCGTTCAAGATTATCGCTTGCGGACTATCGGCTAAAGCGGCCACAGGAACAAACATTGCTGTCAGCAGAACTGAGCACAAAAAGAAATGCAGAACACGACAATATAAAGTGTATAAAATTTTTATAACCATTTCTTAAGACCCACAGCTCCCTATCTTCAATATAACCAGCTCTTACACCAATTAATCCGTAATCAGCAAGAAGGCCGTTCTCCTCAAAAAAACAAATCCAGAAATCACCTGCCGGCACAGATAAAAGCAGACTGATTTGCGTATACGATGATACCAGAGTCAAACATGTCTTTATGTTGACCCGGAACTTTGAAAATTTTCGGTAAGGTGTGCGTTTTCTTTTCTAGCTGTGGGCAATCCTCCCGACCCCAAAATGCCCAAAATTTTACTTGAGATATCATGAAATGTTTCCCATTATTCCAATTGATACGCCACCACTTACAAGTATTTTCAAATGTCACTGAGAAAGATCGTCTTGACAATTTTTTTATTAATTAAACCCCTAATCGCTTTATGAAAACAATCATCCTACTTCCACCATCCGAAGGTAAAGCTGATGGAGGAAACAATCCCCCCTTAAAGTCTGTATCGGGTATTACTGCGGACTTAATTGAAGCAATTAAAGAAGCTGATCCTAAAAAATTATATGGGCTTAAAGAAAAGGCACTTGCGAAAGCCGTTGCTGTAAATGATGAAATCTTGAGCTCAAAGACAATGCCGGCAATTGAACGATATACGGGTGTTGTTTATGACGCTATTGATTACCGAACTTTGAAAAATAAATCTGACTTTGATAAAAAAGTATTAATTGTGTCAGGTTTATTCGGTCTTGTAAGTCCTGCTGATTTGATTCCTAATTATCGCTTGAAGATCGATAAATTAAAGGCTGCCAAGTTATGGTTGGATTCCAATTCAGAACAATTAAAAGATAAATTTGTTATTGATTTATTACCGCAAGCACACAAAAAAGCTGTGAAATATGATCATGGAATCGAGGTTGAATTTGTCCTGAAAAAAGCAGGAAAAAAGATGCCCGCTGGTCATCAAGGAAAACACATTAAAGGTAGATTTGTAAGATGGCTTATTGAGAATAACATCGCCGACTCAAAGCAGTTTAAAGATTTTAAGGAAGAAGGATATACGTGGACTGGTGAAATTTTCTTAAAGGAAATTTAATTGTACGCAAAAACAACAACGTAGCCATTCTCAATCGCTGCCACATATAAACAAAAAGGGACCGTCCAGCTTTGCACTGAACAGTCCCTTTTTAAACATAATTTTCAAACTATGAAAGAGTGCCCCCCTGACCTGCGGAAACTCTGCTACTCCATAAATGCTGAAGGCATGCAGACCGAGGCAGGATCAATGGCAGTATTGATCATATTATTTTCTTTCATGAAAAGAACATCTTTTTTCATGCTGGAAATATCCTCCGCAGAAAGGTGGGTGGTGAACCCGGCCCAGCCGTACAGGGTGCGGGCATCCTGCATGGATATACCATGTTCTTTGGCCCCAATGGCAATAGCTTTTTCCGGGTCAGCATTAATAAATGCCATAGCCTTGCGGAAAACCTTCAAATAACGGGCAACCAGATCGGGGTGCTCGGAAATAAACTTTTGTGAAGCGGCACTGACCAAAATGGGGGTAACCAGTCCCTTAGCAGTAGTCAAAACCCGAGCTCCAGCTTCCTTGGATTTGATTACCAGACTCGCGGCAAGAAGAGCCGCGTCCACCTGTCCGGCTAAAAGAGCTGTTCGAGACTTGGGCAAACCCATGTGAACGAACTTTACATCCGATTCCTTAAGTCCTTCCCCGTCAAGAGCAGCAACCAGCATCTGATGCAGAACAGTTCCTTTAGGCCCCGCTACGATTTTGCCTTTGAGTCCGGCCACATTCGTCGGGCCGTCATCACGCACCACTATGGCAAAGGTTTCACAAGGACGGCTGACTCCTCCGATAATCTTTACCGGGTTTTGTCCGGCATTGGCCAGCAGTACCGAAGTTGTGTTGATGACAGAGGCAATATCCAAAGAACCGGCAGCCAGAGCTTGCGATTGTTTTGCTCCGGAATTAATTTCTTTCCAGCTTATGCCGATGTTGTCCCCGGCAAATTCCTTTTCGAGCATTCCCAGTGATTTCATGACCATGATCTGCAAGTTGAATGGTGATTTCACATAGGACACATTGATAGTATCGATAGATTGCGCCATAGCATTTGAGGATGCCGCCGCAATAATCAGGGTAGCGAAAAACAGGATCAGTTTCTTAAGCACGGTACTCATAAGGTAAGCTCCTTTTTATTTTTGAGAATAAAATCAAGAATATCTGCCTTCAAATTTTCAAAACCGGGTTGCCCCGGAGAACGGGGACGCGGCAGGTCAACCGGGCAATCCCTTACGATACGGCCATCCGCCATGACCAAAACGCGGTCAGCCAAAGTTACAGCCTCACCGATATCGTGAGTGATACACAAAACGGTCATGGGGTTTTCAGCCCAGATACGGGCCAGTTCCATCTGAAGCTGTAATCTGGTCAGGGCATCCAAAGCACCAAACGGTTCATCCATAAGCAACAATTCCGGTTTGCGGCACAGTGCACGGGCCAAAGCAACCCTTTGAGCCATGCCCCCGGAGAGTTGATCAGGATATGCCTGTGAAAACTCTTGCATCCCTACCTGCAGCAAAGCTTCGGACACAGAGCGCTCATGATTATCAAGAGATGTACGCCGCAGGGCCAGAAGGAGGTTATCCTGAATGGTCAGCCAGGAGAGCAGCCTTGGCTCTTGAAACATCATTCCCAATCTTGGCCTATCCGTAACGCCCTGACTGCGGGGATTGAGGAAAGAAACAATCCCTGAATCCGGCTTTTCCAATCCTGCAATATGACGGAAAAGGGTTGTCTTTCCGCACCCGCTGTAACCTATGACAGCAACAAATGACCCCGGTTCGACCTGAAAAGTAACTCCATCCAGTGCTTGAACTGAACGATCCCCGGTCCTGTAGCACTTGCTTATTTCCCAAACCCGAATTCCGATCATGCGCTGAACTCTCTCGACAGGTGCAGCCGACATCCAGCCCAAGCCGTGATACGTGAAAGGATAATATCAAAAACAAATCCGAGAACACCGATGAGTATAATGCCCACGAACATTCTATCCGTACGGGCCAGCTGCTCTGCGTCCAGAATCATGTAACCGATGCCGGATGCTGCTGCTATCAGTTCCGCACCGATCAGGGCGCGCCAGCTGTATCCGAAACCTATACGCAATCCGGTTATGACTGAAGGCAAGGCCGAGGGGAGCAGGACACTGACAAAAATATCCCATCTAGTAAGGTCTATGGTGTCGGCCATTTCCAAAAGCCTACTGTCCGTGTTCTTTAATCCGTCCAAGGAGTTCAGGAAAATGGGAAAAAAACTGGCAAGAATAATCACTGCAAGCTTAGACTCCTCTCCTATCCCCAGCCAGAGGATAAGAAGCGGAATCAGGGCCAGAGGAGGGGTAACTCGGAGTACTGTCAGAGGGACACGCAAAAGGCGTTCACTAGTGGGGGAAAAATACAAAAATGCGGCAAGCGGAAGTGCCATGCAGGCTGTCAGTAGAAACCCTACAAAAACCCTTGCCAGACTAACGCAGGAGTTCAACCACAATTCACCGGACAAAACGGCATCAACGGCCGCGTCAATGACTGCTCCCGGCGAAGGCGTAAGGTAAGGGTTCAACATACGCCAATGGCCCAGCCCCCACCATGCAAGTATGACAACAGCCGGGATAAAGATTGTCAGAGCGAAGCCCTTCAACCGATCTCTAAAAAAAAATCGCCGGGGTGAGACATCATCTCGCCGATTACCCCCGGAGACTGCGACCACAGCAGACTCCATACTGTCATCTGGAACTATCGGTTTATGACCATACTCAAGTTCTGAGTGTATTCTTTCCGAATCAGAGGCTGTATGCAAAAAGCTACCTTTCAATCTTTAGGTATGTATTAGATGTATAACTTTCAATAACGGGTAACACAAACTCAGGTACTCCCGTGAAGCATAGCTGTCAATAGTGGCTATGGCAGGAACTAAGTTGGTTCTCTCTTGACGACAGGTGCGAAAATCTCAGCCAATACGAAAAACGAATTCTGATATGTTCATAGAAGACATACCGTGCAGCACTTTTTTAGAATGAGCCTGTTCTAAAAACGAGCATAATTCAAAAAGTGTTCTGATATGGGACATAAAACTATTGCCTCTTTTTATTGGTCTACTCTTAAAGAGCATCGGCTTTGTTTTAACTTCAAAAGTGGGGTAACATATCGATATCTTGCTTCTATTATTTTCCTTCATATTTTCTTCAGTCTCATTTCTCAGCTGTCTGCACGGTGTGGCATGCGTAATGCTAACTGCGATTTATTATCTGTGGTCTCATTGGCTGTTATCGAAAATTTCATAGTACGATAATTCAAGAGAGGTTCCCATGAGTGAAACAATGCGAGCTGCCGTCTGGCATGGCAAAGAGGATGTACGTGTAGAAACTGTTTCTGTTCCACCTTTTCCTTCTGCAGGGTGGGTAAAAATCAAGGTTGACTGGTGTGGTATCTGCGGATCTGATTTGCATGAATATATTGCAGGGCCTATTTTTATCCCGACGGAAGCTCCCCATCCCCTTACCGGCAAGCAGGGCAGCTTGATTCTGGGGCATGAGTTTACCGGTACCGTGGTGGAAGTGGGTGAAGGAGTCAGCAACGTAAGCGTCGGCGACTTTGTCGCCCCTGATGCCTGCCAGCATTGCGGGGAGTGTGTAACCTGCCGGGCCGGCCGCTACAATGTCTGTGAGAAACTCGCTTTCACCGGACTTCACAATGATGGAGCCTTTGCCAAGTATGTAAACATCCCCGCAGAACTGTGCTACAAATTGCCGGCTGGAGTTACCCCTGAAGCGGGAGCATTGATAGAACCTCTGGCAACCGGATTCAAAGCCGTGCGCGAAGCCGGTTCAATTCTTGGAGAAACGGTCGTAATTATAGGGGCCGGAACCATCGGTCTCGGAACACTCATGGCTGCGAAAGCCGCGGGTGCCGGTAAAATCATAATGCTGGAAATGTCCAAAGCCCGCACCGCCAAGGCGGAAGAATGCGGAGCGGATGTGATTATCAATCCTTCTGAATGCGATGCCGTGGCCGAGATCAAAGCCTTGACCAACGGTTCCGGAGCAGACGTTTCATTTGAATGTGTAGGTAATAAATTTACCGGCCCGTTAGCTGTGGATGTGCTCCGCAATGCCGGGCGGGCCATTATTGTCGGTATCTTTGAGGAACCGAGTTCTTTTAATTTTTTCAGCCTGAGCGGCACTGACAAACGGGTTATCGGAACTCTGGCCTATACTCTGGAAGATTTCAAGGGAGTTTCTACATTACTTGCCACGGGACAACTTAAAGCTGATCCCATGATTACCGGAAAAATCGAACTGGAAGATATTGTTGAAAAAGGCTTTCTGGAACTGATTAACAATAAAGATGAAAATATAAAAATTATAGTGAAGCCTTAAGAGAAGAATGCGAGGCCGCAAATAATAATTTATGGTAAAAGGTTTTGATCTGCAGCGTGTCCTTCGTGACTATATGCGGATTGAAATAACGGGTGTAAACCCCGGTGCCTTGTACTGTTGGCAGAGGAATAGACGTTTTCGGTTTTCCAGTTATCGGAACGGAATTGTGCACCCGAAAACGTCCGAAGGGAAGAGTCGCAAGGTTCTTCCCTTTTCTTTTGGCCCTTCGCCAGTTGAGGCGAGAAAGCCCATCTGCTCCGGCAGTGGAGTAATAAAATGAATTATGTCGATGTTACGCTTGTAGCCAACGCCGGAGTGCTGGTCAGATATGATGGAACAGATATCCTGATTGATGGAATACATTATGAAGGAGGGCATCCCTTTTGCAAAGTCTCTCCAATGGACCTGCAGCTCATGAAGACAGGGACTCCGCCTTTTGACCGTCTTGATTATCTGTTTTTCTCCCATGAGCACCCCGATCATTTCACGCCCTCCTTGGTTTGCGAGCAATTGAAACAGAGGCCGGTGAAATTTCTTTTAATTCCAGAGGACAGATACGGATCCAAATCCATGGGTGAATTGCTTGGAGAAGTTAGGAAACGCGGCATCAGCCATCATATTTCAAGTCTGGGACCGGGAGAATTTAAATCTTTTGATCTGAAAAAAGACCTAAAGCTGACAATTATCGGTACACGCCATATGGGACCCCAGTATCAGGATGTTCCAAATGACTGCTTTATGCTTGAAATGGGAGGAATAAACATTCTGTTTACAGGTGATGCCGACCCTGTAGCGGAATATTATGAAAAGCAGTTGCAGGGAGTCGAACTGGAAGCAGTCTTTGTGAATCCGTTATTTTATCATAACCGGGAAGGACGAAGAATTATCAATGAAATATTCAGGCCTAGAAATGTAGTTGTATATCATATGCCGTCTGAAAAAAGCGACCCCATGCAGTTAAGGCTGACAGTGGAGCGTGCCCGGGAGAAATATGTTAAATGCGGATTACAAACATATATTCTTCAAAGGGAAAGACAGAAAATTCGCTTTTGGCCCAACAACCTATAAAGCTGGCTGGCTTTCTGGCTTTCCCCAAGGCACGCTCCACTAGAACCTATTCCGGTTTCAGGTAGTTGATTAGCTGGGGATAACCACCTGACCGAAAATTTATCAATTTAGATCTTTAATTAATGATTACCACAACATTTGGAATTAAGCTGCCGAAAACTTTTTTCAGCATGATAGGAACTGCGGACCAAAGGTCCGGAAACAACCTCCATAAAACCGAGCCGGGTGCCGATTTCAGCATATTCATTAAATCTGTCCGGGTGAATATACTCAATTAACGGATGGTGCGCCGGGGAAGGACAAAGATATTGTCCGATGGTCAGTATGCTGCACCCCGCTTCAACAAGGTCTTTCATAACCGCCACTACTTCTGCTTTTTTTTCACCCAAACCGAGCATAAGCCCTGATTTTGTGGTAATTTTACTCTTTGAATTAATCCGGGAGACATTGCTGAGCAACTCCAGAGACTGTTCGTATTTTGCGGCAGGTCTTACTGTGGGATACAGTCTGGGTACTGTCTCGACATTGTGGTTTATCACTTCCGGGGCAGCATCAATTACCTTTAGCAAAGAATCTGTCTGTCCTTTGAAATCGGGAATAAGAACTTCCACTGTCGATTCTGGATTTTCCTTTCTAATTGCAGCGATTGTGCTTGCAAAATGACCGGCCCCTCCGTCCGGGAGATCATCGCGGGTCACGGAAGTTACAACAATATGTTTCAATCCCAGTTGTTTTGCCGTAAGTGCCAGTTTAACCGGTTCATCCGGGTCCGGAGCGTTCGGCTTTCCGTGGTTAACTGCGCAGAATGCGCAGTTGCGGGTACAGATATCCCCTAAAATCATAAACGTGCAGGTTCTGCTGGCAAAACATTCACCGATATTGGGACATTGTGCGCTTTCACAAACAGAATGAAGCTCCCCTTTCCCCAGCAGCTCCCGGATACTGTTCATATGTTGCGCGTCCGGTGCGGGTATGGTTAACCACTCAGGCTTTTGCATATTTCTCCTCCCTGATAATATTTTTCAAGGTTGTAGGGAGCAAAGGCATATCGAAAACTGCGCTGAACTGTTTACACATTTCATTTCGAACAATTTCAATCTGAACCGGCTCGCCCATTATTTCGCTCATTGAGGTAACCCCATATGATGTTATGCCGCAGGGGATTATATAGGAAAAGTGCTCAAGGTCGGGGCAGACATTCAGTGAAATTCCGTGCATTGTAATCCAGTTGCGTACAGCTATGCCCATGGCTCCTATCTTCCGGTCCCCAACCCAGACTCCAGGAAACTGCTGCTTGCGTCCGGCCTTGATATCAAAAGCACTCAAGGTCCGAATCATGACTTCTTCCATCTTCCGGGCATAAGCATGCAAATCCCGCTGCTCCCCTTCAAGGGAAATAATAGGATAGCATACGAGCTGACCGGGACCGTGGTAGGTGATATCGCCACCTCTGGAAGTATCATGGACAGTAATATTGTGCTGGGTAAGGACCTGATTATCAACAAGCAGATGATCACGGCTGCCGCTACGGCCAATTGTAAAACATGGCCAATGCTCCAGCATAATAACAACGTCAGGTATAAGTTCCTGCTTTTTCAAGGCATGGATATCCTTCTGCAACTGAAAAATTTCCATGTAGTCACTGGTGGATAAATTTAGCAACAGGGCTGTTTGCTGATGTGTGTCTTCCTTAAACATGCTTTAAGGAAAGCAACATGTATGCCAGTGATTTTTTCACGCGACAACAACTATGAACTGATCCGGAGTCCTTATGCTTATCCTGCTTCATTGCTTGTAATTTAAGCTCTGCAGGAGATTTATGCATCATACTATTTTTGTATTGTACTGTTCATTTTCCGATCAATGTTCATCTCTGGAACATTTTTAATATAATTTTTGAGTATACAGGCTCATTATTTGTACGTTTTTTGGGCCATTCCAGATAAATAAAAAGAGGCACGCTCTTTGCTTTATAGCTGTATCTTAAACCTTAAAGAGGAGAATTTAAAATGGATGCAGCAGAAAAAGCAGCGAACACCTTGGCTAAAATGACTCAGAAAGCAGGTGATGTTTTCCCTAAATACCTTAACTTCACCAAAGAAATCAGTGAATTCGGTCCAATTGACCATAAAACTCAGGAACTGATTCATGTTGCCTGTTCCATGATGTCTCAGTGCGAAATGTGCATCTCGCTCCACATTCAAGGCGCAGCAAGCCATGGTGCCAGCAAAGAAGAAATCATGCAGGCAGCGATGCTCGCCATTTCCATGGGAGGATCTCCCAAGGTAATGTACATGCACTATGTTTTTGACGAACTTGAAGATCTGTTCGATTAGTCGGTCCACACATTTTCCCCTGACCTGCGGAGAAAAAAGTTCTCCGCTATTCAGGGGAAAATGTCGCTGTAAATCTGAAAAGTAAAGTGTGCCTGCCGTCCGGTGAAAACGGACTTGCTCACGGTGGATTCATTTTCAAACGGACCGATTATGCCGACATGCCTGCGGAGCATCATCTCAGGGGAATATATGGTAAAGGTGGAAGTCTTTTATGGAGAGGAAGTTGTTTCCAGCGTGATTTTTACCTGTTTCATACCTAAAAAAATTGCTCTTAAAGGCAGGTAATTCGCTTTCTACAAAGTACGTATGTAGTCTGGAAAAAATTAACTGACTGCAAATCTGTTGTATCATATTACGCGGGGGCAGCACTTCGTTAAAGGATGCTGCCCCTGCTTACTTTTGAAATTATTTGAAGAGCTTATCACCACTGACATTGCCCAGGCCGGGATGAATGTCGAAACGAACCACTCCCACAGGCACATCTACTGCCTCGGCAACTACAGCAGTACCGGTTGCTCCGAACCCTCCGCACAACTCAATGGCGGCGATATTTTCATTCTCCACAAGGCTGCGGGCCACTTTTTCGGCCTGTGCATAATCACTTACAGCGACAGTGAGCAGCTCCACGGCTTCAGTACGCACCCAGCTCCTGTGTTCATCGGGATTACCGTTGGGAGCGATAAAAATAAAAGCAGCTTTCAGTACATTACTCATATTCATTCCTTGGAATATTGTTAACGGAAAAGGCCTGCATCCCTGGCCAGATCCATGGTTTTGCGGATATCCACTACCATAGGCCCGTCTGTGTTAAGACGTATGCCGGCGCTTGATCCGCACGGAATTTCAACTTCCCGCTCACCATCCACGGCAACAAGGCCGGGGGATACGCTGATGTTAAAGAGCTCACCCGGAGCCATCTCGGACATTTTTTGAATGGGCACTTCAGCGAACATGCCCGGAGCGATTGAAGCGGTTACAGTTGTATATGGGCTTTCCCCAAGCTCAAGGGCCAGTCCGCAAGGCTCTTCAGGAAGGATTTCCCGCAGTTGGCCTCCTATAGCAGAAAGACCTATAGAACAGGCACAACAGCGTGTCAAAAAAAGCTGAGGAACTTTCTCCATTTGCCAGACCGCCTTTGAGGCTAGAAAAACGTCATTATAAACAGCTGCATCGACCAACGCTATGTCTTCCACTTTACCATCAACGAGAATGTCGAACATACACGACCGATAGCAGCACTCCTGAACCGGGAGTCTTCCGCTGGCTACCAGCCCCGCCGCCAATCCGGCCACAGTCGCTTCACCCATGTACGGGAAAACATTGTTCGTGCCGGTTGAAAGCGGTAAAATGGGGACGGCAACAGTTCCCTTGCAAGCAACTCTGCTGGTGCCGTCCCCTCCAAGGATGATGAGACACTTCGCGCCAAGTGTCTCCATTATGCCCGCAGCTACAGTCGTATCCGTCTGATTGTTTCTGACGGGCATTTCTACCGCTTCGACAGGGATGGATGGCGAAATGGAATTAAGGGCACGCGGGATGATCTGGTAGGAATCCGGCATATAGAGAATCTTGGTAACCCCGGCACGTTCCAGTCCGAGAATAAGCCTGCGGACCATACGTACTTTTTCCTGATTATCGAAAACACTGCCATGGGCTATCAGACGCCGAATATCCTTGCCGGATGCAGGGTTGGCCAATATTGCTGCGACACTCACTTGTATGCCCTCATGAAATTCAAGGGAGAACCGCCGGGACAACGGTTCTCCTCATTATACAGTTAACGAATGCTCTTTACTGCCTCAACAATATCATCCACTCCGGGGATGTAGTGCTGTTCCAGAGGAGGAGAAAAGGGGACGGGGCAGAAGGGGGCGCCGACCCGCTTTACAGGGGCATCAAGATATTCGAGTCCTTCTTCGGCAACAAATGCTGCGATTTCGGCACCGGGACCGGCGAACTGTACTGCTTCATGGGCAACAACCAGTGCATGCGTTTTTTTGACCGATTCAAGAATGGTGTCGGTATCAAGGGGCAGGACGCAACGGGGATCGACTATTTCAGCTTCAATGCCTTCGGCAGCCAGTTTCTCCGCTGCAGCCAGAGCTGTGTATACCATCTGGGAGGTAGCAACGATGGTTACATCACTGCCTTCGCGTTTGATGTCGGCTTTACCGATTTCAATGGTATAACTTTCGTCCGGCACCTCTCCGCTGACGCCGTAAAGCATCTTGTGCTCAAGGAATACTACGGGGTTGTCATCACGGATTGCGCTGATAAGCAGGCCCTTGGCATCATAAGGAGTTGACGGGATTGCCACCTTGAGTCCGGGAATGTTCATGAACCATGATTCAAGGCATTGGGAATGCTGGGCAGCGGCACCGATACCGGCACCCTGAGGCATACGCAGGGTCATGGGCACAGTTGATTTACCGCCGAACATGTAGCGCATCTTGGCTGCCTGGTTAAAGAGCTGGTCCATGGATACACCGATGAAATCAACAAACATAAGTTCCGCAACCGGACGCAGACCGCTAAAAGCTGCACCGGTGGCTGCGCCGACAATGGCGCTTTCGGTAATAGGCGTATCCATGACGCGATTTTCGCCGAACTCATCGTAAAGCCCCTGAGTGACGCCGAAGCAACCGCCGAACTGTCCCACGTCTTCGCCGAGAATGAAAACATTCTCATCACGCTCCATTTCCTGTCTCAAAGCTTCATTGAGTGCTTGAAGGTATGTTTTTTCGGACATTATTTTCTCCGTTGGATTTATTTTCGTAAAAGAGAAGGTGAGAATTTAAGCGTAAACATCTTCCATCAGCGCGCTGCTCTGCGGCATGGGACTTTCTTTGGCAAATGCTACAGCCTCATCAATTTCCTTGCCGATGCGTGCTTTGATCTCATCCAGTTCTTTCTGGGTAAGGGTCTTGCTTTCAATGAGCTTGGCTTCAAAGCGGGGAATAGGATCTTTG
This sequence comes from Maridesulfovibrio sp., assembly GCF_963678865.1. Taxonomy (NCBI): domain Bacteria; kingdom Pseudomonadati; phylum Thermodesulfobacteriota; class Desulfovibrionia; order Desulfovibrionales; family Desulfovibrionaceae; genus Maridesulfovibrio; species Maridesulfovibrio sp. The sequence goes on from NZ_OY787459.1 coordinate 1,642,199, forward strand.
GCCATCCACTCCTTCAGCTCTTCGTCACAGCGGTAGGTACACGCGTCACCTTCGAAATGGCCGCGCCAGCGATAGGTCTTGCATTCAACAAGTGAAGGACCTTCACCTTTACGGGCACGTTTAACCGCTTCGGCAATAGCTTCCTGCACGGCCAGAACATCGTTGCCGTCAACAACCACGCCGGGCATATCGTATGCAGCGGCACGGTCGGCAATGTCTACAACAGCCATGGATTTGCACTGCGGGCAGGAAATGCCGTAGCCGTTATTTTCGTTTACAAAGACCAGCGGAAGCTTCCATGCACTGGCCATGTTCAGCGACTCCTGTGTGGTACCCTGGTTGGAAGCGCCGTCACCGAAAAAGCACAGGGTGACATTGTCGGTTTTCTTGTATTTGGCAGCAAGTGCGGCTCCTGCAGCAAGAGGTCCGCCGCCACCAACGATGCCGTTGGCACCAAGGATTCCGAGATCAAGGTCGGCAATGTGCATGGAACCGCCCTTGCCTTTGCAATAGCCGGTCTGTCTGCCGAAAATTTCAGCCATCATCAGCTTTACATCACCGCCCTTGGCCAGAAGATGTCCGTGGCCGCGGTGGGTACTGGAAATCATATCGGCATCGCTGAGCACGGAACATGCTCCGGTGGCGACAGCTTCCTCTCCGAGGTAAAGGTGAACGAAGCCCGGAATTTCGCCCGCGGCGAAAAGTTCCTGCAGCTTCAGCTCGAACAGTCTGATCCTGTTCATGGTTTCGTACATTTGGGTCAATGTCTTCTTGCTGAGAGCCATTATTGTTTCTCCTATGGATTGTTCTGTCCGGATATTTTCCAGACCAGTTTTCCTTTACTGATTCCCAGTGCCGCCCATGTCTGTTTCAATGGAAATGGTCAGTGCTGCACACGCGGCTACGATGTTGCTCACACCGGCACCGAAACAGGGAACTTCGATGCCCGGCACGCTTATTCCACCAGTGCACACATTCAGCGATGTCTCGCCGATGGGAATAGCGGCAAGCACGGCTTCCCGGTCGACTTTTTCCGGATCGGGCACGGCCAGCTCGGCGTGAACGTAAACGCCCTGAAACCGATCCCGACCGCAGATCTCCACAATACCGCACAGACATATCCGCGACACCGCGTCGCGAACGGCACGGACTGCAGCCTTCGTCATATCTTCTCCGTGCAGGTCAGCAGCGTAGCCAAGTTCGATGGCAAACCGTTTTCTTGCCATGACGGGCCTACATGATCATCAGGCCGGGATTTTCCAGCATGTCACCGAGCTCGCGCAGGAAAGACATGGCCGGAGCACCGTCCGTGGTCATATGGTTAAAGGTCAGGGAAAGGGTCATCATATTTCTGATCTGGATTTCACCGTCTTTAACAGCCGGTTTTTCAACGATCCGGCCTATTCCCAAAATTCCGGTTTCCGGCGGATTGAGAATGGGGGTAAAACCGTCCACACCGAGCATGCTGACATTACTGATTGTAAATGTGCCGCCGGAAATCTCATCCATTTCCAGACCGCCTTTACGCGCACGTCCGGCTACATCGCGAACTTTGTCTTTAAGTTCTTCCAGAGTGAAGGAGTCGGCCATTTTGACATTGGGAACGATCAGCCCGTTGGAGATGGCCACCGCGATGCCGAGGTTGACATAACCATGCAGGTGAATGCCGTCGTCCTGAATGGTAGAATTCATGATGGGGTGACGCTTAAGCGCACGGCAGGTCGCATAGGAAATGATATCATTGTATGAAATGCGGTATTCTTTATCGCGCTTGTTGCGCTCAAGCAGGCTCGCGCGCAACCGGACCATTTCAGTAACATCAAGCTCCACGAAAACGGAAAGCTGAGCCGCATTATTAAGGCTGGCCTGCATGTTGTCCGCAATAAGCTTGCGTACACCGTCCATGGGGATGATGGTATCCTGAGCAACAGCCGAGGCTGCCTGTACAGGTTGCTCGACTGCAGGGTTCATGGCCCGCAGAATATCGGCCTTGGTTATTTTGCCGTCTTCACCTGTTCCGGTAACCTGACTGAGATCCACGCCTTTCTTGCGGGCGAATTCGATAGCTTTCGGGCTGGCGTTGATATTCTTGAATGGAGCATCGGCTACAGCCTGAACATCTTTCATGGTGATGGAACCGTTACGCCCTGTTCCGGAGACTGTTGCGAGATCTATCTGCAGGTCTTCAGCAAGCTTGCGGGCTGCAGGCATGGCTTTGACAAATTCTCCTGTGCCTGCAGAAGTCTGAGTCGCCCCGCCTTCCTCCGGCTTATCCGCTTCCGCCTGAGTCGCTGCTTCGTTGGAACTGCCTGCGGCAGCTACAACTTTTTCAGGTGTCTCACCCGGAGCAGCAATGATTGCCAATACAGCCTGAACTGCGGCAACCTCCCCTTCCGGTACTATGATCTGAGCAAGAACACCGCTGGCCGGAGATTCCACCGAGTTGGTGATTTTGTCGGTCTCCACCTCAAAGAGAGCTTCCCCGGCTTCCACCGTGTCTCCTTCGGCTTTGAGCCAGCGAGCGAGTTTGCCTTCTTTCATGGTTAAGCCCCATTTGGGCATAATCACTTCTTGAGCCATGACCAATCCTCCTGATTTTTTTAGGTAGTTGTCCGGGAGGATTGCAATGGCAGTGCCAAGACATAATTTCTTTTTATTACAATGACATAAGCTGAAGAAAAGATTTTTTTTAATTAATCTGTGTTCTGTAGTGGAACAAACATCTGCAGCTGCAGAAATGAGAGCATATCTACATCTATGATATTGATATCAAATAGTTTTGTTCCATCACGGATATCTTGAGATGTTCGAATTATGAACACTTGACTGGAGGGCTGTGATCGTTCAGGTAAATTGATAACAAATATAAAAATTTTTGCTTTGTCACGGAGATTGAGATGCATTTACTCATTAGAGATGGTAACAGCTTTGAAATCAGCCCTCAGCAGAGTGAACCGTCCGGTCCTGTTAAACATCCCTTTGCTTGCTCAAATCCCAAGCGAGGGCCGCAGACTGACTATTCACAGTGGAAGAGATTTGTCGAAGGCAGAGATGTCGACCTGAAAAATCTTGATGAAGCCATTGTCGATTCATGGAATAGATGCAAAAGCATGAATGTGGAGCACGCTCCGCGCAGCTGCTGGGATTTTCTGCCCATGTCCCAGTTGGAGCCTTACACCGCTACCCTTGAAAAAGTGTGCACAAACGTTGAGCGGACAGCCTATGAGGCAATCCGGGGCAAAGGACTTCTAATTACTTTCACCAATGCCAAGGCCAGGGTAATCCGCACCTGCGGAGATCTTGGAGTTCTGGAACAGGCCGATAAGCTTAATTTCGGTCCCGGAGCCAATTGGGCCGAGGAATGTGTAGGGACTAATGCCATAGGCACAGCCCTGAAAACAGGCCGCCCCATGCAGGTTTTCGGGGAAGAGCATTTTTGCCGGAGTCACCACAGCTGGAGCTGTACCGCCGCCCCTATCATTGACCCTCACGGCAGTATCTGGGGATGTTTTGATATTTCAGGCCCCGTGAACTCGGATCACAGCAAAAGCCTTGAACTTGTCCTGCAGGCTACAAGGTCCTTAGAACAAAGATTGTGCCGCCTTTACTGCTCTGAGCTTGAAGGACATCTGGGAACGATGTTTTCGTCAATGTTCAATTCTGTCATGACCGGTGTTCTCTCGCTGGACAAAAACGGAACAATACTGAGTGCCAATGCAGCATCGGAAACTTTATTGGGCAACCCGTGGGAATCAATGAGGGGCAGGCATGCAGCAGATTTTTTTGATTACGAAGCCTTCAGCGCAAAACTGAAACGGACTTCATTACGTGAACCGGTAACTATGCATTGCCATGCCAATCCTAATCTTTTTGTACGCGGATTGACTGTATGCAGCCTGACCGGATCCCGCCTTGAAACAATTGTTACCATTTGCGAAACCCAGCCTACCCATACAAGGACCACAGTTGCAAACCGGGTAATTTCAACTAACAATGATCATGCTGAAACCACGCCTGAAGGATTTGAGCATATTCTTCACTCCAGCAACTGTATGAATCAAGTCATCCGTCAGGCAGCACGGGCTTCAAAAACTCCTTCCACTGTCCTGTTATTCGGAGAATCCGGCACGGGAAAAGAATTGTTTGCCAAGGGAATTCACAAATCAGGCCCCCGTGCGGATAAACCTTTTATCGCCATGAACTGCGGGGCTTTTTCAGAAGAGCTTATCCAGAGTGAACTTTTCGGCTACCGTGGTGGTTCTTTTACCGGTGCATCAACGAAAGGCAGGGAAGGCAAATTCCAAAAGGCAGATAAAGGGGTCCTTTTTCTTGATGAAATTGCAGAAATGCCTCTTTCACAGCAGGTAAAACTGCTGAGGGTTCTAGAGGAAAGAGCAGTTGTTCCTATTGGCGGCACAACGCCCAAGCCGGTGGATGTTAAAATCATTGCAGCAACCAACAAGGACTTGATGCAGCAGGTAAAAAAAGGACTCTTTCGCGAGGATCTGTTTTATAGACTGAATGTGGTTGGAATAAGTATTCCTTCGCTACGGGAACGCGGAAATGACATTATCCAGTTGGCTGAATACCATCTTGAGCGTATGTGCGAAGATTTCGGTATCAACTGTAAAGGCATGACTGATGATGCGCAACAAACTCTCATTCTTCATGACTGGCCCGGAAATGTCCGTGAACTGGTTAATTGTATTGAGTTTGCAGTGAACAATATGTCTGGTGTCTGGCTTGAAAAGCGGCACCTACCGCCATATCTGCTTGAAAAAGCTAAAAGCGGCAAGGCGATCATCGGGGCAGCGCAAAAGACGGGTTTCCAACTGAAACAGATGGAAGCAGACACTATCCGGCAGGCTCTCGACTATCATAAAGGTAATATCAGTAAAACAGCTAAGGCCTTGGGAATCGGGAGAAATACATTATATGCGAAGCTGGATCGACATCATATCCTGCTGTGAGTCTTCGGTATATCGGTCACCAGCAACGAAAAAAGCCTAGTCATCAAAACTGATAACTAGGCTTAATTCTCGGAATTTTTAATGGTGGAGCTGGAAGGAATTGAACCCACGGCCTCTTGAATGCCATGCCTATGGACAACCAAGCTTAGTCGGTTATATTTCTGAAGAATAACTAACTTCTGTGTATTCTCAAAAACAGGGTCAGGCATCCTTGGATCTTGCCCTTCCTGTAAAGTTTCAAACCACGTTATATATCTTTAATGGTCTTCAAGGCTGCGGCGAGATTCAAAGCCATTAAAAAATAGGCTGGAACGAGCCTACTTCCTGTCAGCAAACCGATCATAACCAAGTTCACAGATATCGATGGAAGGCATTTCGTCGCAGGCCATTTCGGATATGACTGTGCCAACGGAAGGAGCGATTCCGAACCCATGGCCGGAGAAGCCACAGGCCAGAATCAATCCGGGAACCCCTTTAACATGATCAAGGACCGGAACTTTATCCTCGCACCAATCAATGAAACCGACCCATGTCCGAACCACCTTTGCATGTTTCAACGCGGGTATATAATTTAGAATCCCTTTGCATGTCGCTGCTGTAGCTTTTGCCTGGGGATGGTTTGCAACACTCTTAATGCTGGCATCCAGAGGAGAACCTCCGCCAAACACAAAGGAGCCGTGGGTCGTTTGATGACCGTAAAAATCAGCCATGGCTGTCCCAAGCATCTGGTAGAACATGGGCGGCTGGGCATTGGTGACCAGAGTGTCCAGTGCTACGCGCTTCATGGGAACATCCACTCCTACGGTATTTGAGATAGCACGACTCTCATAGCCCGCAGCCAGAACAATTTTTTCCGCCTCGAACTCCTCATTTGTGGTGACAACCTTTCTCGCCCGGCCCGCAACCGTCTTGATTGAAAGTACACTTTGCTCAAAGAGGAATGAGACTCCAAGCTGACGTGCTCTTTTATAAAATGCCGATGTTGTCAGCAGAGGATTTGCGTGACCGTCACTTTGGCACCAACTGGCCCCGGTTACCTCATTAGAAAGATGCGGACAAATTTCCCTGACCTCATCGCCACTTATCATCTTCACATCAAGCCCCAAGGATACCGCGACGTCGGTAAGTCCGCCTAAAATCTCAAGGTGCTCATCATTTTTACCCAGCCGGAGGTTTCCATGCTGGTAGTATTCCACGTTCATCCCAAGCTCTTCGGATAAATTCGGCCAGAGGTTCTGTACTCCATACATGGCCAGAGGCAGCTCTCTTTTGTCCCGGCCTGATTGGCGCACTCCGCCTCCATTACGCCCGGAACCGCCATATCCGATACCCTTTCCTTTCTCCAGAACGATGACCGTTTTACCTTTTTTGGCCAAATAATAGGCAGTCGAACAACCGATAATACCGCCACCTATGATGATGACATCTGCATGCTTTTTCATGTTTCCTCTATTCCTGAGTAGATGCAGGTAAATCAAATCCCGCGTATCTGTTCTCTCAAATTATTTGTAATGTCTTCTCGTGTAATCTCCCGCAATTGAAAAAACCAAGCATCAACTGCCCTCTTCCAATTCCAGACTTGCAAATTGTTCAATGGTCAATGACTGTTGAGGAGATCTGGTCTTATGCAAACCAATCGTTGTAATATCAAGCGAGCAACTATCTGCAATCATTTCGGTAATGGTTGTTGCGCACATTCGCCCCTGACAAGGGCCCATCCCGGCTCGTGTCTGTATTTTGATCTGAGAAGGATGGCGTGCTCCCTGTGCTATGGCTTCCCGGATTTGTCCTGCTGTCAATTCTTCACAGCGACAGACAACGGTTTCATCATCAGGGGGAACCAGCGCCTGCCGGTTGGGTGGAAAGACATGGTCGAGAAATGGGCGAATCAACTTTTCGTGTTTGGCCTTGTTCAGATACGGCTGAGCCAAACGGTCACGTTCCGAATCAGTAAATTTATCCAGCTGATAGGCAATGTTGATTGCAGCGATATGGCCTGCTACTTCCGCAACCTGTCCACCGAAAATTCCGCCGCCGTCGCCAGCTACAGAAATACCGGGAACACTCGTCTGCCCCCACTGATCAAGCACAGGTCTCCAGTACCGCTGCGGAACGTACCATTCGTGCTCACAATTGAGCAGTTGGGTAAGACGCAGATTCGGGACTACCCCTTCGTGCAACAGAACAGTTGCTGCGGCCACTTCCTGCTTTTTACCACGGCAGGTAAAACGCAAACCTTCAGCCTGTTCCTTGCCGATTATAGAAAGATCGCGGCACCCTGTGTACACCGGCACGCCTGCGCGTTTAACCGCGTATTTCATCTGTAAACCTTTAAAAAGGTAGCTGCTTCGACGCAGTGCCCCGGGCAGATGGGGGATCGCCTTAAGATAATCTCGCATACCGGATGTTTCGACCATTGCGGCAATCTCAACTCCGTTATCAATAAGGTGGCAGGCTGCCAGCAGCAACAGCGGTCCGCTGCCTGCCAGGACAACAGGACCTTCAGGCACCATATCTGCTGACTTGAACAGAATGTCAGCTGCTGCGGCACCCATAACTCCGGGAAGCGTCCAGTTAGGAATCGGAACCGGTCGTTCCACTGCCCCGACGCTGAACAATAGTTGACGCGCACGCACTCGATGCAGTGTGTCTGTGACTACAGTGTCAACATTGAATGAGCCTTCGATATTCCAGACAGTGTTGTTCGGCATATAGACAGCACCTGAAGCACGAAACTCGTCAACCAACTGCTTGCCTGCGAAATAATCCTTGCCAAGAACATGGGCGTTTTCCGGGAGACTCCTTTCAATTGAACGATATATTTGACCTCCGGGTTCGGGCTGCTCATCTACCACCAGAGCCGAAAGGCCCAATTTGTCGGCGGTGACCGCAGCCGCAAGTCCTCCGGGCCCAGCACCAACAATAATCAGATCATAAAGCTTATCCATTTGCTATATCCTTGTTGGAGTACTGTCGATTGATTACCATACCGTCCCGCACCTGAATTTTGCAGGCCTGTTGATTGGGGATTCCATCAATTTCCATGAGGCATTCGTAGCATACGCCCATATGGCAGTATGCAGAACGGTGTTCGCCACTGATTGGCGAAGTCCGATTATAACCTGCCCCGGCCGCCATAACCGCGGCTATAACGGTATCCATTGCCGGAACTTTCAGCTCCTCGCCTTCAAATATAATGGTCACTAGATCTTCTTCTGACCTATTTTCATGCAACCTTTTCAACATCTAAAACTCCTTATTAAATTTCCCGCGGATCAGTCATGTTTTCCGGGCGGAGAATCTCGTCCAGTTGTTCTTTGGTAAGCACCCCTTTTGCGAGTACGATATCGTACACGCTGGCATCGGTCCCAAGAGCTTCCTTGGCGATCGCTGCGGACTGCTCATAACCGATAACAGGGACCAATGCTGTCACCAGACCGATACTGCGCTGAACATAGCTCCTGCACACGTCTCTATTGGCTTCGATACCACTTATGCAGCGCTCCACCAGAGATATGCAGCCGTTTTTAAGAATCATCATCCCATGCAGCAGGTCATATGCGATAATCGGCTCTGCCATGCACAGTTCCAGTTCACTGGACTCTGCAGCCATGGAAACCACGGTGTCATAACCCATGACTTGGTAACATATCTGGTTCATCACTTCAGGAAGAACCGGATTAACCTTGCCCGGCATAATAGATGAACCGGGCTGCATCGGGGGCAGATTGATCTCGTTCAAGCCACATCTGGGCCCGGAAGAAAGTGCGCGCAGGTCGTTACAAATTTTGGATATCTGCACGGCCACCAGTTTCAGGCTGGCTGACATGCGTACAAAAACTCCTGCATTTTGTGTTGCTTCCACCAGATTTTTTGCTCTCCTGACAGGAAAACCGCTGATTGCCGCAAGCTTTTTCGCCACCAGATCGGCATAGCCCCGGGGGCTGTTAATACCGGTTCCAATAGCCGTAGCTCCCAGGTTAATATCAAGAAATGCCTCGGCGGTTTGCTCCATGGTACTGATGGAACTGTCTATCATCACTGCGTAGGCGCTGAACTCCTGACCGAGGGTCATGGGAACCGCATCCTGATTTTCCGTGCGTCCCATTTTGAGTACATCCTTAAATTTCTCTCCCTTGCTCGCAAGAGCATTCCTAAAAACCCGCAGTGAGCAGATAAGATCGTGGCTGGAGAGCAGTACCGCCAACTTTATCGCCGTGGGGTACGCATCGTTTGTGGATTGAGAACAATTAACATGATCATTGGGGTGCAGGTGGTGGTACTCCCCTTTGTTATAACCCATGATCTCCAAGCCCCGGTTTGCAATCACCTCGTTGGCGTTCATGTTGGTCGAAGTCCCTGCACCGCCCTGAAACATGTCCACGGTAAAATGTTCATGCAGTTCGCCGCCCAGAATTTCATCACAAGCCTGACAAATGGCATTCATTCTGGTGTCGTCAAGAGTCCCTAATTCATTATTGGTCTGGGCCGCCGCCTTTTTCACCATGGCCAAAGCTTCAACCATATGTTCAAAATTATTAAGATATATTCCTGAAATGGAAAAATTTTCCATGGCCCGCAGGGTTTGAACACCATAGTAGGCATGACCGTAGACATCTCTTGTACCAAGAGAATCTTTTTCCCGACGCAACCCGCTGATCAGCAGATCCCCACTGTTACTCTTGCAATGGACACTATCCGCAAGCATACGCATGCGACGGTTGATCCCAACCGCAACCTGAGCAACTATCCGATAAAACAACTCCGGATTGTTTTCTTTGAAAGATTCAATCTTTTCCTCAGTTATCTGCCAAATTCTGGCTCCGGTTCGCGTAAACGCGCCATTGGAGTGAGAGTCCTTCTCGAGAAGAGCACCTTCGCTGATCATGGAACCGGAAACTATTGTTCCAACCTTGCGAGAAGTGCCATGAATACCACGCATCAGTTCAAGCTCGCCTTCAAGGATGATTCCAGCCCAACGACGTGGGCTTGATTCATAGAATATCCATTCATCCTGCTGATATACCCGTTCTTCACCTTCAGCGATCAGGATAACCAGATCCTCTTCGCTGATACCGGTTGACCTAGCTGCCTGACGGACAATATTCTGTTCAATTCTCATAGTGCTTGTTTATTCCAACTCTAAAAAGATAGAGAGTTAATGGATGTAGGTGGAGAAAACTCTCCCGAACACCGTGCCTGAGTCTTTGTTTCACTAGTGGGTAACGTTTTTGCCTGCGCTGTGGCTGCTGATTATCCGCTCAATTCGCTCAAGGGCTCGAGCTGTTGTTTTTATCTGATCTCTGGGAAAAGCAACCGGATACTGAAGGGGCGGCATGCCCAGAAAGGCCAGCCCTCCCCCATAGGGGGTGAGCATGACAGTTACCTTTCCACCGGTGAGCGTAATGGTAAGCCCTCCCAGATCCAAGTCCCGGAGCGTTGCCATGAGAATGGTGTCGGCATGCAACCGGTCTATCAAATGTTGACCTATCTGACAGTTGCCTTTGCATCCGAACCGCCCACTCCTGAAACGCAGTGAACAAGATCCTGTCAATTGGATTTCCCGCTCCAGACAAAGATTAACGGACATTGTTCCTCCCAAAAGCTGGCGCTGCCAGGTCTGAATCGCGGTCAGCCCCTGCAGTGTGCCCGGAAGGTCCGAGAACCGTACATCCCCGCTTTCGGTCAACTCCGCATCTCCCCATAGTGGGGAAAAAAGGCGTGAAGTCTGAAGAATGGCTGCATTGGCTGCGTTGACACGTTTCTGTCTTGATCGGAACATAGTATCTCCTGCTTGTCCTAGATGTTCTGGTCGCCTGAGCGAATGGTATATGCTTCGGCTACCTGAAGTACGAACACTCTACCATCGCCATGGTTGCCGTCCCCTGTTCTAGCCGCCTCCATGATGGTTCTAACAGCAGCTGCTTTCTGATCGTCATCCACGAAGGTTTGAATCATTTCTTTAGGAATATCCTTATAAATCATGTCACCGACTTTGAGACCGCTCTGGTTCCCACGTCCGATAACGGGGAATTTAGTCATGCCGTACACGCCTATTTCGGCGAGAGCATCAGTAACTTCAGTAATCTTTTCTGGGCGAATAATGGACTGAATAAGATACATGGTATCTCCTTTGGGTTATATTTATTTGTCATCTGAGGCGACGACGGCTTAAATAGTGGTTGCGCTAGAGGTCGATCCGCTACCCGGAGCGATTACAAAGGTGGCCGGAATGCCGTTTTTATAGAGTTCTTTTTCCACCAGCCCCCACTCCTCCTGAGCTTCTTGAATATCCATGGGCCGGAACATGGGCTCCTTGATAACAAACCGGAGCCAGAAAATGACGTAGACGAGTGTGCAGGCTATCATGACGCCGACCAGACGGAAGATTATACTTTCCATTTCCGGAACTGGTGCGATGTTGATAATGGCATAGACCATGCCTAGAGATCCGATAATTTGAGGAATCGGATAGAACGGTGTTTTGTATGGTCGCCTCTGGCTCGGATAACGCCGACGGAGGATGAGGACATCAATATGCGCGATCACATAGGAGAAGAGCCAGGAACAACAGGCCGCAAGAATATAAACGATAAGGTTCGGGGCTTCATGGATGCCACCGAAATAAGTGACACTCATGGCCCCAGCCATGAAGAGGATGCCGACCCATGGCGTTTGAAAACGGGGATGGATAAGCCGAAAGACTCTAGGAAGTTCACGGCTGACAGCCATGCCGTAGAGCATGCGGGGAACCACGCCGATGACCGTATTGATGGTGCTTGCGCTGGCGAAGATTGAAACGACGGAGATCCAGATCATTCCTGGCCTGCCAAGCATAGCCAGTGCCATATCGACATGGGGGTGATTGGAGGTTGTCAGCTGTTCAGCCGGAACAAACTTGAGTGAGGCGTATCCATAGACCAGGTTGACAAAGAAGATAGCCAGCAAGCCGTAGATCATAGCTTTTGGGATGTTCTTTTCCGGCTGTTTGGCTTCTTGAGCCATGGGGGTGACAAATTCAATACCGATATACAGCCAGATAGCCAGAGCTGTCAGACCGAAAACTCCCATGCCCATGGGATTGAAGGGCTGATCGGGCATAACCGGGGCAGGTAGCGTACCTATACCGGTAAGGCCTATGATTCCGAGCAGAGCCATGGATATCATCATGGTCATTGTGAAGATAATTTGAAGCTTGGCAAAAATATCCACACCGATGACATTTGTAATGGTCAGGACGGCCAGAAGCAGCCCCCCCCATAGAACAGGGGGAATGCCGGGCGTAAAGGTCTCCGTGATAACGGACCCAGCTACAGCCAACTCCGCCGGTGCTGCGAACAGATTGGGAATAATATATGCGAGGATGACCGCAGCCATAGCCGGCAAACTTCCCAAGGCGACTTTTGTATAAGAACGGAGTCCCCCGGCATGAGGCATCATACAAGCAAGTTCCGCATAACTTTGAGCTGAAAAGAGTTGCAGAATCCATGCTGCAGCCATGGCAATAACAAAACCTCCGCCGGCCAGGCCCATACCTTGGCCTAGTGATACCAGTGTGCTGGAAGCGACTACCAGCCCCACCGCTACGGAAAAGCAGGAAAAAAAACCGAGGGTCTTTCGAAGTTCCGTTTTCATATTAAACTCCATAGGTGTACGTGGTTACCTGATTATGACAAATTCATCTCTGGCTGAACCGCGCCATGCGCTTCATCCGCTGTGCCGCATTGCAGCAATGGTTAATCCCTGCCGAATTACGGACCGTTGCACCGTATCTACTACCTGTCTTTCCTCGACAGACTGGGCTGGATGATGGAGTTGCTCCCAAGACAGGATGTCCCATGTATTGAATTGTCATTAGGCTAGATAGGGTTCATCCCAAAGATTCAGGGTTGTACCGATGCCCTTTTCCAAAGCATTTCGATACACGATGGTACCCCAGGCCACGTCTTCCACGGGAAGTCCTCCCACCGAATAAACAATGATTTCATCTTCATTTTTACGGGCAGGAAGTTTTCCGGTAAGCACATCGCTGAGATCTTCAAGCTGATCCTTAGCCAGCCGTCCATCGGCCATAAGATCCATGCAGTGCACAGCCGGGATGGGGATGGTATGGTAGGCAGGATACGGCATTTCTTCAGCCCATGCCTCGTACAGGGGGACATAATCAGCCACGTTACGCGCCCTGTTGAGGATAAAATCGTCATCAAATCGCGCAGCAGCCGGGCAGCAGACAAATGCACCGGGCTTGATCCACTCTTCCTTTACATAGGGATACTCATTAATATCTCCAGTAGGAGACGATGTCCCCAGAAAGAGGATATCCGCATCCTTTGCTGCACCTTCAATATCATCAGCGATAACTATTTCGCTGACGGTGGGATATTTGCCCTTCACATAATCAATGAAGCTCTGCATTGATTTCTTGCCCCTGCCTTTGATCTGCACGCGCTTGATACCGGGGCGCACGGTCATAAAGGAATCAAATGCGGTCCTACTCATGACTCCGGGACCGACTATGCCCACGGTCCTGGACTCTTCACGCGAGTAATACCGGGCACCGACGCCGGGTATCGCCCCCGTGCGGTAGGCACTAAGGATATTGGCGGACATATGAGCCATAGGAGCGCCGGTATCCTTGTCATTCAAGGTCAACATCAGGATGGAGCGCGGCAGCTCTTTTTGCTTGTTTTGGGAGTTGGAACCGTACCACTTCATGCCCACCATATCGAACTGGCCGCCGAGATATGCAGGCATAGCCATGAATCTGCGATCGGGACCGTCTACCGGCATATTGGGAAAGGGTGATTCTTCAGGAAATACCATCATGATGCCATGAGAGTTGTTACCTGCTCCCCCCATACGAAAGTCGCCCATTTTGAGCAGCCGGAACATCTCTTCCATAGCATTTACGCAACCCAACATGTCGGTTACACCAGCTTCGATCATGTCGTTTTCGTTCAGATATAAAAAATCAATTTTAGGGTTTGCCATAGTCTTATCTCCTTAATGTCTAAAAAAGTTAGCCGAGTTCACACCCGATATGAGCTTCAAGTTCAATTTCCACAAACTGGGTCGGACGATTAAGCTTGGGAGTTTCAACCATTGTGAATAACGGCCTTATGTCCTTAAAACGTTCACTGTAAGCTGCGGCTACTTCCTTAGCGAGAGCCATGTCCGTGACATAAGCTTTTACTTTGATCACATCTGAGGCAGAGGCTCCGGCCTGCTGCAACAGATCGATAAATTTAGTGAATATGTATGCTGCCTGCTCCCCAGCGCTTTCACCGGCGACAGTCCCGTCCGGCATTACTGCAGTAGTGCCGCCGATGTAGACATGATCCCCGACCTTCACCATTCGAGAGTATCCGGCGATATCTTCTAGAGGTGCTCCTGACGAATAATTAATACGCTGCATAATGCTTTCTCCTTTTGCAGTGCTAAACTGTCCATTCATTCATCAACAAAAAGCACACAGACATATTGGAAAAAACGGAACAATGTTAAAGCAGGCCACATCACACACAGAGCCAAATATCAAATTTTAATATTAAATTACAGATACTTAGTAGATATTTTTTCACCAAGACAACATATTCACATTTCACAAAATTGATATCATATTACAAAAATGAAGCACGGATTAGACATAAAACAACATTTTTGTAAAAAAATGCCTACGTGATAAAAAGTGGGAACAAAAAGCCATAAGAGTAAATCAGCTGTTACTCTGGCCTGTTACGTCTGGACATGGGCTGGAGGGGGGATGGTGATTTTCTTTGGCGTTGTTGTTGCATACTTCGGTACGACTGGAGGTAAATTGTGATTACGGAAAAAACCTACATGCCGGAGCAACCCTTTTTTCAACTATCGACGGCAGGCTATGTATCCCAATTGTCTATGTGCGACAGAGGGGTGGCCCAATATTATAGTTTTGTGAATCTGAATGCAGATAACGCCATCACAGCTGTTCCGGATGGGACAATAGACATCATCATTCAATGTTCGGGCAATCACCCCAGAGCGCAAGTGTGCGGCTCCGTCAAGAAGGGGCGACAGGTCAAATTTGAACTGGGAGTAGAGTATTTCGGAATTAGATTCTTTCCTGGAACGGCAGATGCGTTGTTACAGTGTCCTCTCAATCTATTTACCGACCAGGAAGTTCTCCTTGAAAATGTTTGTGACAGAGCGGATGAGTTAGTAGAACGGATCAGCAATGCAACCTCGTTCAAAGAACGTATCTGTTTCTTTGAACAGTATTATGCAAAACGGATTCGGGAAAATTCTGGCGTGTCCACATTGATCCCCTACCTGATTGATAAGATCAACAAGTCTCACGGAGATATAAAAGTCGGCGATTTGGCGGAGGATACCGGCTACTCGACTCGTCACATAAGCGGCCAATTTTCAAGGGCTGTTGGAATTTCGCCGAAACTGTATTCTCGCATCGTCCGTTTTCAGCGATGCCTAGGTCTGCTGTGGGGACAGGAGCAACTATCGTACGCCAGCCTTGCACAAGACAGCGGATATTATGATCAGGCTCATTTCATCAATGAGTTCCGTGAGTTCTCACTTTGCACCCCTGCGCAGGCCTTAGGGACAAGTGTGCAGTAACACAGAAAGAAATATTACTTCTAGATTGGATCGCTATGACCTGACTAAAAATTTCGTAGAATGCCAGCAAAAGAATCTTCAGTTTCAGTATTCTGAAACACCTTTATAGTGG
Organism: Maridesulfovibrio sp.; assembly: GCF_963678865.1. Classification (NCBI taxonomy): domain Bacteria; kingdom Pseudomonadati; phylum Thermodesulfobacteriota; class Desulfovibrionia; order Desulfovibrionales; family Desulfovibrionaceae; genus Maridesulfovibrio; species Maridesulfovibrio sp. The sequence goes on from NZ_OY787459.1 coordinate 1,657,892, forward strand.
GCACCGACCCCAATCATTCCAGAATCTTACATATCAGCCAAAATAGTTTCCCCACACATTACCCAAATGTACGCATCCCAAGTTTTCCAAACCGTCACCTGAAATGAATTTTGCGCACGCAACCACTTTTCGCCCCACACAAAGAAAGCCTCCTAATGCGATAACACAATGTGAAACTTGATTTTTATAGGAAACACACAAGAGGAATTAAACACCCGTACCGCTGGTTACGAATTGCCGGAACGGACATGTTACACCCCGTGACGAGGGGCATGCTGTGGAGTTGCTGCCGAAGCTTGGGGTAGCGAGTTAGGTTGAAATAGATTGATTGAGGATAAGGGGCGTCAGTGGCGGCGTCCCTTTTTAAGCGGCTTAAAGGACAGCTAAATTTTTGTTTTAAACACAATTTCAAGAATATCATACCCATGAATATTTTCAATAACATTTAAAGCAGCTAAAGCATTCTCATGCACAAATTTATGCTTTGTCATTAGCTCGATTTCTTCTTCTGTAAAAGGTGCAGGTATTCGTGCTCTATTTATTTGACGAGAAAGATTTTGGGCACAGACAAAATCCACACAAAAAATCATTTTTTCATAACGAGCATATTCATCAATTTCTGAGCACCATTTAGATTGCAGGTGATCAACAACCCAATCATTAAAAATATTCACTTTATCAATATATTCTTGAAATATGGTTTTTACATCCACTTCTTCACAACGATTGATAAAAGTTCGGGCCCCAGCATTCCACTTTTTAAATTGCAACAATCTATCTTTCTTTAAAAGAAAATTACGTATATTTGGACCGCCTTCGAAATCATACTTATACTGCCAATCTGCAAGCAAAAAACATCTATGAACAGAATAGTTACGCAAACTAAAAACAAAATCAGAAATATGTGAGCCATCTAAAACTTCAAGCAAACTCGCATTGAACTCATCTTTGTCTGCATATTTATCTTTTATAACATTTTGAAGATCTCTAAGTGCAGATGCTGAACTTGCAGTCGAAAAAACCGCCTTGCTAACATTGAATCTAATTTTTTCAAAATCAGTACCGACATCATTCCAAGTTGGAGTATATTCTGTTTGCTCAAATTTACCGATCTCAATCATGAGATCATCCACACAACTTTTTAATAATGCGTGAGTCTTTTTGAGATCATATATAGCTTCTAATACCTTGAAACCTTGCAAGTCTCTAATTACAGATTTTGTAGAGGAATAGGAAGCCAGAAAACTATTTGAAATACTTTTCAAGCACCAAGGTTGGTCGCCCAAATTTTGTAAAATTTTATTTTTCATTGCATAGTCAGCCCAAAAATTAATTTTAATTTAACCGGATACCCTACCCACTGTAGGCATAGTACCGAATAGGCTAAATAGCTATATATAAAGGCCAGCCCCATTGTCGACGCTCCCCCCCCCAGCTCCCCCCCCAGCTCCCCCCAGCAAATGTTGACAGCCGGTTGACAGGCAGGTTCACCAACAACGAAAAAAGCCTAGCTATCAAATCTGATAACTAGGCTTTTTCTTGGAAATTTTAATGGTGGAGCTGGAGGGAATTGAACCCACGGCCTCTTGAATGCCATTCAAGCGCTCTCCCAACTGAGCTACAGCCCCACTGCGTTGGGTGAAGTTGTGTTTATAAGAACCGCCTCCAACTGTCAACACTCTTTTGCAATTATTTTAAAATAAATAGATTTCCCTGCCTGCGTGCTTCAGTTAAGATACACTTCGGTCAGCTCCGTAAACAAAACACAACAAAGTTTATTTTTCATAAACATCAACTATTGATTCAGGAGTTGACTTGCAGTATCCTGCCTGCAATTCAACTTTCTCTAAACTGCTATTTTAAATGAGGTACCATGCTGGACATTGCTTTTAAAATTCTCTCCAAATTCGCATGGGTTTCCGTAGTCTTTATCGGCATTACCGTGATCAGCTTCTGGGTCATCCACCTTGCTCCCGGATCACCTACTGATATGGAAACCACCTTGAACCCCACGGCGACCGTTGAAACCCGCCTAAAACTTGAAAAACTTTACGGCTTGGATAAGCCGATACACGAACAATATATTAATTGGGTCACCCGTTTGGCTAAATTCGATTTCGGGTTGTCCATGTCCGGCGACAGACGCCCTGTATGGGACCGCATCAAGGAGAGACTACCCTTGACCTTCGGTATGAACATGGCCTCATTATTCCTCACGTTGATAATCGCTGTGCCTATAGGAATGTACTCTGCATGGAAACAGGACGGCTGGTTTGACCGCGGAATGACAGTACTGGTCTTTATCGGATTCGCGGTGCCGGGCTTCTGGCTGGCTTTGCTACTTATGCTCTGGCTGGGCATCCACTATCCTATTTTTCCCATATCAGGGCTGACCTCCCTTGATTACCAATTGCTGTCACCATGGGGTAAAATAGTAGATCTGGCCCGACATCTGGCTTTACCAATTTTTATTTATACCTTCGGCAGTTTAGCGGGCATGTCTCGCTTCATGCGCTCCTCAATGCTGGAGGTGCTGCGGCAGGATTACATTACTACTGCCAAAGCCAAAGGTTTGCCCATGCACAAGGTGCTTTTCAAGCATGCCCTACGCAACGGCCTGCTCCCGGTGATCACCATTCTCGGCCTGTCCATACCCGGTCTGATCGGAGGAAGCGTAATCATTGAATCCATCTTTGCCCTGCCCGGACTGGGGCAACTTTTTTATGGAGCGGTAATGGCCCGCGACTATTCATTAATCATGGGATCGCTTGTGCTGGGTGCCATGCTTACTTTGGCCGGCAACCTGCTGGCAGACATCGCCTATGGACTGGCAGACCCTCGTATCCGTGCTGGAGGGAGAGACTGATGGGTAACAAAAAACCACTCACCCCACCTTCCAAACTGCAAAAATACGGCCTGCTCTATCTCGGTCTTTTTCTGGTAGGCAGCGTTTCATTGGCGGCAGTTTTCGCTCCCCTGCTGACACCGTATGACCCTAATGCACTGAACGTGGATCACTTACTGCAGAGCCCTAGTGCAACGCACTTTTTCGGTACCGATGCCCTTGGGCGCGATGTGTTCGCCCGCATGCTTTACGGCGGAAGAGTCTCCCTGTGGGTCGGCTTTGTGGCTGTGGGAATTTCGACGGCTATCGGTCTGGCACTGGGTCTTGCCGCCGGATATTTCGGAGGATTGGTTGATGAAATCATCATGCGCGGGGTTGATGTCATGCTCTGCTTTCCTTCGTTCTTTCTAATCCTTGCAGTTATCGCCTTCCTTGAACCGGGCCTGACCAATATAATGATTGTCATTGGCTTTACCTCTTGGATGGGCGTGGCAAGGCTGGTCCGGGCCGAAACCCTGTCCCTGCGCAAACGGGATTTCGTACAGGCTTCAAGGCTTGCCGGGGCCGGGCCGATACGCATCATGCTGACCCACATCCTACCCAACGCCATCACCCCGGTGCTGGTATCAGCTACACTGGGCGTTGCCGGAGCGATTCTTGTGGAATCCTCACTCAGCTTTCTCGGCCTCGGGGTACAACCCCCGGATCCGTCATGGGGAAACCTGCTCATGGACGGCAAGGAAGTGCTGGAGATAGCCCCGTGGCTGTCCGTCTTCCCCGGCATGGCCATCCTGCTGACCGTACTCGGCTACAACCTGCTCGGTGAAGCCCTGCGCGACATTCTCGACCCGAGACTCAAACAATAACGGTAAAATTAATGCTGGAACTGCTTAGAATACGCGACCTTGCCCTTATTGAAGATGCTGAAATTGAATTCTCAGCAGGCATGAATGTTCTCACCGGTGAAACCGGAGCGGGTAAATCCTTCATCCTGCGGGCCATCGACTTCCTGACCGGGCAAAAAATGCGAGCGGACATGGTCCGCCCCGGCAAAGAACAGGCTTTTGTAGAAGCTCTGTTCATCCATCAGGACGGGTCTGAATCCATTGTACGCCGGGTTCTCTCAGCCGAGACAGGCCGCAGCCGGGTCTATGTGAACGACAAACTAAGTTCACAAAATACCATCCGCGACATGGGCTCATCCATGATCCTGCATACCAGCCAGCACGCCCAGCAGAAGCTGCTTCAGCCAGCTTACCAATGCCGGATGCTCGATACTTTTTTGGAAGATCTATCCCTACCCGGAAAAAAAGATGAAATACTGACCTCTCTGCGCGCCCTGCTGACCCAAAAGCAAGGACTTAAGGAACGCTCTGCCTCCCTGCTTGAAAAAAAAGACTTCCTAGAGTTTCAGCGTACTGAAATAGAAAAAGTCGCCCCGTATCCCGGAGAAGAAGACGAACTGCTGGAAAAGAAAAACACCTTGCGTGCGCAGGAAGATGCCGGGAAATGCATTCAGAACGCTATGGATATTATGCGCGGACCGCTTGACGTTTCCGGCGGAGTTTCCGCTCTGGGTTCAGAAATGGAGCGCATCTGTGAACTTTTCCCTGAATACGATCCGGACCGGGAAACAGTCATTGAATTTAAACATTTCCTTGACGAACTGGCTGGAAAACTACGCGCCCAACCCCTTGATTTTGATTCCGAAGAATCTATTGATGACATAGAATCACGACTTTACGAGCTATCCAAACTCAAACGCAAACTTGGACGCACCCTTGATCAGATTGTGGACCTGAAAAACGAAATTCAGGAAAATCTCGATTTTCTTGATTCCTGTGCACTTGAACTGGCCCAGATTGAAAAGAAAGAAAAAGAACTTGTAGAGCAACTTTCTACAGCTCTCGACAAATTGGCCGCAGCACGCAAAATTGCGGCCAAAAAGCTCACTGACCGCGTTGTTGACGACCTTAAAGGCCTCGGTTTTTCCGAGCATGTACAGGTCAAATTTGAATTTCAGCCCCATGAACTTTATCCGGGCCTGAATGAAATGCGCGGCAGGTTGATGTGGATTCCCAACCCCGGTCAGGCTGCCCAGCCGCTGGACAAAATCGCTTCCGGCGGTGAACTCTCCCGCTTTCTGCTGGCAATCACCGGCCTGCAAGGTGAATCGGAAAAACCGACCTTGATATTCGACGAAGTAGATTCCGGTATCGGCGGTCATACTTTGAACCGGGTAGGAGAAAAGATGCAGGATCTTGCTGCCCGTCAGCAGTTGATCGTCATCACTCACTGGCCGCAACTGGCTGCACTCGCCGAACGCCATTTTCTGATTCATAAGGGAGTGGTTAATAAAGAGACTTTCACGACCTGTCGGCAGTTAAACAATGCCGAAGTCAAGACCGAATTGGCACGGATGGCAGGCAAAGAATAACCCAGAACCCGGAGTCACTCTTTGACTCTTTTTTTACCCGGTTTTAAATCAACTAACTACAAAACTGACCAGTCAGTTCTGAATGAACTCTGGAATTAAGTTTTAAAAAAAGGTTCAGGCATCAAACATGAAAGAATATTCTGATAAGGAAGCCCGCATTCTGGATACTGCTGCAGAAATGTTCGCCAATAAGGCTTTTCACAAAGTTCTGCTCAGTGATGTGGCTCATGCCGCACGCGTAGGTAAAGGAACGCTCTATCTTTACTTCAAAAGCAAAGACGATCTGTACTTCGCAGTGCTCTTCAGAGGATTCTCCATTCTGGTTGATACTCTGAAAATGTATACGGATCAGCCAGACCTTTCACCCACCCAAAAAATGGAAAATATTATCAGGGAAATGTCTATATTCATGTTTATGAAGGCAACAAATGCACACCTGCTGAGTAGAGTTATGCATTTCCCTGAGAGCGGAGAATGGCAGGACAAAAGAACGGAGCTCTGGGGCTTGATTCAAGGTGTTATTGAGGAAGGTGTAGAAAAAGGGGAGTTTGAAGATACCAACCCCAGATTCACTTCCCAATACATCCCGAGTTTCATCCGCTCCATATCCATTTTCCCTCCCGAAGGTTTGGACCATGAACAATTCTGCACTCACGCCTGCAATTTTGTCCTGAAGGCCCTCAAACCTGACCGTTAAAACCTCAATACGGCAAGAAAGCCATATTCATCAGCTTAAAATCATGAGTAAAAATTCTATTCAGGATCCGCAGGATCAAAAGAAAAACAAACTTCCGGCAAAAAAAATCAAAATAACTATTTTAGCCTGCATATCCCTGCTTATTCTTGGTACTGTGCTGGCATACCCTTTCTATGTGCATGCAATAAATCATGAATCCACGGACGATGCTTTTATTGAAGCCCATGTAGTATCAATAAGCCCTAGGGTTCCCGGTCATGTCTCAAAGGTATTTATTGCCGACAACCAACGAGTTGAAAAAGGACAGATGCTTGCAGAAATTGACCGCCGCAACTATCAGGTTGCACTTGAAATTGCCGAGGCACGCATGGCTTCTGCGAATGCGACGGTAAAAGAAGCTGAGGCTCTTGTTGTGGCTGCCCGTAAGGAATTGGCCCAGAAACAGGCAGAACTGTCATCCCAGACTGCCGGACTCTCAAGGGTCAAGGCTCAGGTCAGTGAAGCCGAGGCAGGCCATTTCCGTGATGCAAATGACCTGAGCCGTATTCGGCGTATTGCTGAAGCTGGAGCTGTCAGTATTCAGGAATTTGACCACGCAAAAGCTCAGGAAAAGATGTCACAGGCAAACCTGAGATCTGCAAAATCAAATATTCATACCCAGAATGCCAAAATTCTGGAAGCCAGAGCCGGAATTGAAGCAGCAGCGAGTAAACTTCACCAGGCCTTTGCCCAAACGGAAATGCGTAAAGCAAAACTAAGGGAGGCCGAGGCTCAGGTCCGTCAGGCTCGACTGGACTTGTCTTATACCCGCATTAAAGCCCCCTGCTCCGGATACGTGACCAAAAAGACAGTTGAATCCGGTAACTATGTTATGGCGGGACAAAAACTGCTCAATATCGTCAGCCCTGAAGTCTGGATTGTCGCAAATTTCAAGGAAACACAAATCCACGCCATGCGTGAAGGACAACACGTAGATATTGATATCGACTCTTTTCCCGGAATTGAATTCAGCGGAAAGGTGGATTCAATCCAGCGCGGAACGGGTTCAAGATTCACCCTTCTGCCTCCGGAAAATGCCGCAGGCAACTTTATCAAGGTTGTGCAACGTGTCCCGGTCAAAATCGTTTTCGACAACTCTGAACAGAACTACAGGATTTCTCCCGGTATGTCGGTGATCCCCAGTGTAGATATTTCTTCCGGTGATGATCTGCCCCAGCAGATGGCCTCTGCAGAAGGACGGGAATAGAATTGTCCAGATTTAAATCTCCGGAAGAAACATCTCCGGCTGAACGCTGGACGATCGCCATTACTGTAATGCTGGGAGCCTTTATTGCGGTAATGGACACCAGCGTGGTCAATGTATCCATGTCGCACATGATGGGTAGCTTCGGAGCCAGTGTTTCATCCATTACATGGGTAGCCACGAGCTACAGCATTGCAGAAATCATCATGGTTACCATGGCCGGGTGGTGGAGTTCTCTTTTGGGCCGCAGAAACTTCTACCTGCTTTCAATGCTCCTGTTTACTCTCGGGTCTATTTTCTGCGGAATTGCGACCAGCTTTGAACAAATGATATTCTACCGAATCATTCAAGGGATCGGCGGAGGAGCATTGATACCCATCTCTCAGGCAATCCTGCGTGAGACCTTCCCGCTGGAAGAGCAGGGAATGGCCATGTCCATATATGGAATGGGAGTTGTGCTGGCACCGGCCATGGGACCTATTTTAGGTGGTATACTGACCGACCAGTGGGGTTGGCCCTGGATCTTTTACATTAATATTCCAGTCTGTATGCTGACAATATTTTTAACTGCCAAATTTGTCCATGATCCGCCTTACCTGCGCCGCGGTGTTCAGACCATTGACTGGCTCGGTATAGGATTGCTGACAGTATTCCTGACCGGAATGCAAATTGTCCTTGAACGGGGACAGGAAGAACAATGGTTCGACTCCGAATTCATTACCGGCGCTACAATTGCAACGGTCCTATCCTTTTTGACCATGATTTTCTGGGAATTGCGTTGCAAAGATCCTGTCGTCAACCTGCGCATTCTCAAAGACAAAAACCTGACCATCGGTACCCTTATGGGATTGATCTTCGGAGTTTCGCTTTTCGGAACAACCTTTGTCCTGCCTCAGTTCACGCAACAACTGCTGGGATACCCGGCCTTTGAGTCCGGTCTGGCTCTTGCTCCAAGGGCTATAACCCTGATGCTGTTCATGCCCGTTGCGGGTATGCTCTACCAGAAAATCGGCCCCAAGACGTTGGTTTTTTCAGGGATAATAATTATCCTCTATTCCTATTACGAACTTATGCAGTTGAATACACAGGCAGGAATGGGAGACATGATCATACCCCTGCTGATTATGGGGATCGGTATGCCTTTCATGTTCATCCCCCTGAGTGCCGTCTCACTATGTACAATAGGAAAAGCGCACATAACAGATGCTTCGAGTATCTACACTCTCGGTAGGCGTATCGGGGGAAACATAGGCTATGCTTTGGTCGCAGTTCTTTTGGACAGAAAAATTCAAATTCACACTTCATTTTTAATGGAAAATATAAGTGAAGGCAGAAACGAATCCCAAAGCTTCCTGACAGAGACAACACGACTGCTCCATGAACTCGGAGTCAACTCAGTTGCTGCATCCAAATATACTCTCGGACTATTAAACCAGATTGTTATCAAGCAGGCCAAAATGCTTGCATACAACGATATATCATTCATTTTCGGTTGCTTGTTTTTACTTCTGGTCCCTCTGATCCTGCTTATGCCTAAAAAATCAACCATCATAACTTTGAGCAAAAAAGGACGTTAAAAAAAATACGAATCACATTTTTACCCCTTCAACAAAAAAACGCTTGACGCATAACGTTCGCAAGAATAAATTGAGCGCACGTTCTTTGAATCGAAAAAATACTCATGAAGAGGATGCGAGGGAAATCGGCCCGTTGACCATCCGGCAACCTGCTTTTCAGCAAGGTGCCAATGCCTTCCCCGTTTCGGGATCCATGAGAAGGATTAAGATATTGAATTTCTTAAAGGCATTTCCGATTGGGAATGCCTTTTTCGTTTTCGGAACCCCGGACTGCTGATATTTTTTATTGGCGGCGCCAACCGGGAATCCGGTGGGAGGATTTATGGATACTTGCGCTCCCACCTAAAAAACAGATGCCGCTAAAATGCCCGGATGAGGAACGTTTTGCCCGGCACAAAAAATGCTGGGTAAGACATCAGGCGTTAACTGCTTCAGGGCATTCTTTTGGAAGCAGGACGCAAACACGGAGACAAACCAATGACCGACATCGTAAAAAAAGCCACCGGCAATTTCCATTCCGGAACAATATGCTTCTTCTGCAGGGACAACGAGAGTGATCCTTTCCCCGCTGACTACAGTGATCCTCTTACCCTGCTGGGTGATATCAGTGAACTGCATCTGGGAACTACCCAGAAAGAAGAACTGCGCAAGATTCTCTCCCGTGAAATAGAAGAAGACGGTGCTGAATCCGTATGGAAAAACCGTACCTTCCGTAAGAATATTATCCTTTCTTTCGGTAAGCTGGTCTAAGCAGATTGACAAGCCTGCCAAATGTTTCGCCAAGCCCTCTGAGTTAATTCCCGGAGGGCTTTTCTTATGACCTTGCAATTAACGGCTCTAACGCTTAAATAAGTTCAACATCATAATCGGGGGAAACCACATGAGCATCACAAACATATTGAAAACCGGAATCCTGCTTGCCGTCCTGCTGGCAATGACTGCTACATCCGCAACTGCGGAAGAAAAACTTTTCACAGTTATTAACCATACAGACGCCATTATCCGGGTCTGGGGCAAATCCAACGACTTTAAATTCGGCCGAATCAAGCCGAAGACAATCGCTGACTGCACCTGCAACTCCCTTTATAATAAAGACTGCTTTGACAAAAAAGGCGGCAAGGCCAAAATCAAACTGGCCCTTGAAGACAAGAACGGCAAAGACCTTTATTCAGGCGATACCTGCACCAAGCTTTATGTGGATCCCGGCACTTTCATAGATGTAACTCCCGACACAGACGGTCGGCATATCAAATGTGCCATAATTGATAAGTATGAAATAAGGCAGCCCATCCCTTCCTTTGAAAAAGCCGACACCAACAAAGACGGCAAAATTGATGAGCAGGAAGCCGAAGCCATCCAGTTGAAAGCAAACTTCAAGGATTATGACCATGACCTCAACAATGAGCTTAATCCCAAAGAATTTGACCGGGCCATCAACAAAATCAATATCTTCCGAGGCGTGCCTTTTTAATCAAACGGAGCATATTTTTATGAAAAGCAACCCCGTACTTGATGCGTTGCGTGAGCGGCGCTCCATCAGAAAATTCACTGATGCCCCTGTTTCCCGCGATGACCTGACCGCCATTCTGGAAGCCGGACGCTGGGCGCCCAGCGGACTGAACAACCAGCCCTACCGTTTTCTTGTTATCCATGAGGACGATGCACGTGCCAGCCAGCTTGCGGAATGTACAAAGTACGGGCACATAGTAAAGGCAGCCAAGGTCCTGATCTGTATTTTTCTGGACAGGCGGACCGTATACAGTGAGATGAAAGATCATCAAGGGGCTGGTGCCTGCACCCAGAACATGATGCTCGCTGCCCATTCCCTCGGGCTGGGAACAGTCTGGCTCGGTGAAATCATCAACCAGCAGGATCAGGTGCTGGATGTACTCAGACTGCCTGCAGAGCAATACGAACTGCAAGTTATACTTGCCCTTGGTCACCCGGACCAGAAAGGCAGCTCGAAAAGAAACGAACTCTCAGAATATATGCTGGAGGATTTTTAATGGAAATCAAGATTTTTCCCCTCGGTCCACTGGAGACCAATTGTTTTGTCATTGTTAATGAAAACAAAGCGCTCGTAATTGATCCGGGCGGGGACCCTAACCCGATTCTTTCCTATCTGAAAAAGAGCGGAGTGGAAGTGGAACGCATCCTGAACACCCACCTGCATTTCGATCACATTCTCGGTAACCGCGCATTGGCAGACGCCACCGGGAAACAGATTTACGCCTCCAATGACGACCTTGTCCTTATGGACACACAGGTCGGACGCGGCGGCTTGATGGGCTACCCGGAAGTTCCCCATTTTGATTCCGAACATATCGGTGAAGGTGAAACTGAACTGATCGGGTTGGATTGTAAAATTTATTCCACCCCCGGTCACACTCCGGGCAGTCTGACCTTCCACTTTCCGGCCCTTAATGCCGCCTTTGTGGGTGACCTTATTTTCCGCCGTTCCATCGGCAGGACCGACTTTCCATACGGAAATACAGAAGACCTGCTCACTGCAGTAAAGGAAAAAATATTCACCCTCCCGGCTGAAACCGAACTCTTTGCCGGACACGGTCCGTCCACCTCTGTAGGCGATGAGATGAACCACAATCCGTATTTCAGCGGGGTCCAGATCTAATCGGAGATACGTTATGAGTGAACAGAAGATTGTCGATGTCCGTAACAAGTGCTGAGGCGTGGGACTGGAGGTAGGTTGGTACCTCCGTTTTGCGCGGACCGATAAAATAACCGCCCTTGTGGACAAAGGTACGGAAGACCAGTTGCGCCATCAGCTGGAAATCCTGCCCGAATGGGATCTTGAAATCTTTGAAGAGGAAGACCATGTACGCGCGGTCTTCCACTGCAAAGTTCCACGGGGCAAAAAAAGCGACTAAAATGAATCAGCTACCGGTAATTTTTAAATGCAGCCATCACCGCAAAGGGAACAGCGATCTTGCCGCGGACCTGTTCCTGAAAGGTATTCATTCTGCCGGAGGTGATGCGGAAATCATTACCCTGGGCGATATGGATTTCAGACACTGTATCGGCTGCCTTAAATGCCGTACAGCTGAAAACAATCTCTGCATCTTTGCCGAAAAGGATGGCGCGCAGGAATTATATAAAAAAATTATATTCGCCCCTTTCTCTTTCTTCTCTGCTCCCATATACTTCTACCATCTTCCCTCCCGGCTGAAAACTTTCATTGACCGGGGCCAATGGGCTTTCGAAGCCTCAACAGGAAAATCCGGCATAATTACGGACCTTCCCGCACGCCCGGCATATGCCTGCCTTGTTGCCGGTCGGCCTAAAGGCGATAAGCTGTTTGAAGGCGCTGAACTTTCCCTTAAATTCTTTCTGCGGTTCTTCAAGGCTGAACTCCAGCCGGCCCTCACCTTCCGGGGCATAGACGAACCGCATGACCTGCATAAACAGATTGAAAAATGCGCCACCATCAGCAGAGCAGGGAAACAGGCATGGCATAGGATGATAAACAATGACCGCTGAAGATATTTCAAAATTGAGCATATTGGTAGCCGAAGATTCACCGCCTGTACGACTGGTACTGAAAACCTATCTCGGCAAGCTTGGCATTGCTCCGCAATTTGCAGAAGACGGACAGGAAGCAATGGACATGCTTAGCAGGGACCACTATGACATGGCCTTTATGGATGTTCATATGCCGGAAATGGATGGTCGCGACGTTGTTGCCGGAATCCGCAAAAAAGGCATAAAAATCCCGATCATTGCCATGACCACCGGTGATGACCCGGACCTCCTGCAAAGCTGCCTGGAATCCGGATACAGCACATTCATGCTTAAGCCCATACTTCAGGAAGACGTATTCAGGCTGGTGAAAAAATTCCACTAACCTCCATAGGCGATGCTTTCTCAATTCATAAAATTTTTATCACCTATTGCTGCATTTGAAAGCCTGAAAAAGGCTTTTCATGAATGCCGCTGTCCTGCCTGCATGCATATCCATACCGGCAGTGGATTATGCAAAACGTGTCAGGATCAAATAGCAGCGAAACCTATAAACGTATGTAAGGTCTGCGGCGAAGAGCTTGATTCAACGGATGCTGACGAACGCCCATGCATCACCTGCCGAACCGAGCACCGCAACTTCAGCAGGCTTTACTTTTACGGTTTGCATGAAGGACTGCTGCGGGAAATGATCATCGGCTGGAAATTCAATAACCAGTACGGATACAATGCACTTTTCCGGCAATTAATTGCCGAACGGTGCATGGATATAGCGGAGCAGGACCGCCCGGACCTGATTGTTCCCGTACCTCTGCATCCGTCCAGACTGCATGAACGCGGTTTCAACCAATCTCTCATACTGGCACAGGGAGCTGCCGCTGCCACCGGAGCGGAACTTTCGGACAAAGCCCTGCTCCGTACACGCAAAACTACCCCCCAAACACAGCTCAGCGGTGCCGAGCGCCGTACAAACCTGCACACTGCGTTTGTAGCTGACTCCACACTTGTGGCTGGCAGGCACATCCTGCTGACGGACGATGTGTATACCACAGGCTCCACTGCAGATGAATGTGCCCGCACCCTGCTTGAATACGGAGCTGAACGGATTGAAGTGCTGACCCTTTCGCGAGCCTTGATCTAAACAGCACTTATAGGTAAATTTGATTCTTTGTTTAAAATTTTCCAGATACATATTTTCTTCCAAGGAGACCTGAATTGTCCTTTAACATCTCTGAATGGACCCGCATTACCCATGACAAAACACCTGTTTACATAAGACCGGAATCCCCGGACTGGTTTGTTCCTACCCCGGCAGGGGACAAACTGCTGAGCAGCATGCTGGAAAATTCAGGCAAAACTTCTACCCCACTGAAATTATCCATTGAAGATGAACGTTTTCTCCTGCGCCTGCCAGATGCATCCGAAACTGTCTACCCCGGAAGATATGAACTGCTGAAAACAGACTCCCTGCGCGAACTCTGGTTTCATATTACAGACAACTGCAATATGTCCTGCAGCCACTGCCTGTTCTCATCCTCTCCCCAGGCCAAACGGGAACTGCCGACCGCAAAGGTATTAGAACTGACTGGGCAGGCGGAAAAGCTGGGCTGCAAAATGTTCGCCCTTACCGGAGGAGAGCCGCTGGTCCACAAGGGTCTGGATAAAATCCTGACCCGCATGCTTGAAATTGAATCCAGCCATGTTGCAGTACTGACCAACGGGCTGGCTGTGGTAAAATTCTTCTCACAACACCGCTACGACTTCAGCCGCCTGCACTTGCAGATCAGCGTAGACGGCATCGGCAAAACCCACGACATGCTGCGCGGCAAGGGAATGTTCACGGCCCTTGAAAAATCATTAAACTGGCTTTCCGCTACCGGCATTCCCTTCACCCTATCCATGTGCGTTACCAAATCCAATGTGAAAGAGATGAAGGATGTAGTGGAATTTGCTGCCAGAACCGGAGCTTCCAACGTCCATTTCATGTGGTACTTTGTGCGTGGACGCGGTGAATCAAAACAATTTGTCAAACCGGAAAAAATTTACCCGCACCTGCTGGAAGCATGGAAAACCGGTGAACGCACCGGGGTAACCGTCGACAATGTCGAAGCGGTCAAAAGCATGGTCTTCGCTCCCTGCGGGACCATACATGACGGATCAACTGCCGGGTGGGAATCTCTCGCCGTCGGACCTGATGAACATCTATATCCATCCGCTGCAACAGTTGGAATAGATAAGTTATCTACTTGTATTAATAACGACTTAGAGCAGTCATGGAAACAAAGCACCATCCTTTCCTCTCTTCGTAAAAGCAGTGGTAAAAATCTTAAAACACCCTTTAAATTTTTGCTCGGCGGCGGAGACACCGACCATAGCTACATGTACAAAGAAAGCTTCACCGGAGATGATCCGTACAGCTCTCTCTATGAAAATCTGGCCCTTGAACTTATTTCCCGCAAAGCCTCCCAATCACGGAAGCACGACAGTCCACGCCTGCTGCTCAAAATGGGCGACAAACTGGACCGCTGTTCCGGTCATGGTGCGGTTGCCCTGACCCACACCAACTGTCTGTTGGCCGTTGCGGGAAATAACAGCCTTGCCGTGGTTAAAGATTTCTACACCGAAGCTGCGGATACCGCCAAAGAAGATATCCTCAACCCGGCCTGTTACGAGCCGGAACTCATGGCCCATATTCCGGAACAATACCGATTCAGGGGATACGGCTGCGGCTCCCCGGTCATGGATGCCGGGATATCAGAAGGCGAACACGTTGTTGATCTCGGCAGCGGACGGGGTATTGAATGTTTTATCGCCGCCGGACAGGTGGGACCGAAAGGGAAAGTAACCGGGATCGACATGCTTGATCCCATGCTTGCCCATGCCCGGGAGGGACAGGCCGCTGTTGCCGAAAAACTCGGCTACGATAACATGGATTTCCGCAAGGGGTACCTTGAAACCCTGCCGCTTGAAAACGACTGCGCAGACCTGCTTCTTTCAAACTGCGTTCTCAACCTTTCTACAGACAAACGGAGCACTTTTGCCGAGATGTTCCGGGTACTCAAACCCGGCGGCAGGCTGACCATATCAGATGTGGTCTGCGAAACCGAACCGGGACCTGAAATCCGCAATGATGACACCCTGCACGGGGAATGCATCGCCGGGGCGCAAACCCAGAAAAATCTATGCGGCCTGCTAGAGGAGTCCGGTTTTGAATCCCTGACCATGGTTAAACGATTTCCATACCGCACTGTTGGTGGACACCAATTCTATTCACTGACCTTTTCCGCCCGCAAGCCCATGACAACGGAAAAGGTTAAAACCGTCTACCGCGGCCCGCTTAAGACTGCCATCACCCCCGGCGGAACCATGCTCACCCCCGGAACAGTGGCCGAACTTCCGGCACATGAAGCCGAGGCACTCGGAGAACAGATATTCATTATAAATAATGAAGGTGCAGTGGAGAATATTTTCATTGGAGAATCATGCTGCTGCCCTACGCCGGACTCGTTTGATAATGCGGAGCAGGCACTTCCCCAGTCCCATGCCCACACAACTTTTTCGTTGAAAAGCATGGAGGGATGCATGGTCTGCGGTGCAAAGCTGGAATACCTGACTGAGTACCGGGAAATGACCTGCGCTTTCTGCGGTGAAAAATACGAGGCCAACGGACACTGTGAGAAAGGTCATTTTGTCTGTGACAAATGCCACAGCGAAGATGGCATGCAGGTGCTACCCCATCTGCTCAAGTCCAGCACAGAAACGGACATGATCGAGCTGCTCATAAAAGCGCGAAGTCATCCCGCAATTCCCATGCACGGCCCGGAACACCATGCTCTCGTTCCGGGGGTGATCGCGGCTGCCTACAGAAACTGCGGCGGAGCTATTGACGAAAAGGTCATTGATACGGCAGTATCACGCGGCGCAAAAGTCGCCGGAGGTTTCTGCGGATTCATGGGAGTCTGCGGAGCAGCCATCGGCGTAGGCACAGCCATGAGTGCCATTCTGGAAGCAACCCCGTTAACAGCGTCTGAACGCTCCATTGCCCAGAAAGGAACTCTCGCGGCCCTGAAACTTATTGCGGAGATTGAGGCAGCCCGCTGCTGTCAGCGCGATTGCTGGCTGGCACTTAAAGCTGCGGCACAGGTATCTGAAAAAGTTCTGGACTTGCGTCTTAAAGCGGATGCGCATATGATATGCGATCAGATGAAAACAAATAAAGAATGCATGGGACGCAATTGCCCGGTAATAAGAAACCGCAAGGGCAGTCAACCTCCTGTGATTCAACTCCTGGGGTCGATAGCAAATTCTGAAAAAAAAGTTTAAAAGCTACTTGACTTTTCTACCTAGATACGAATATCTTCCCCTCTCTTACGTGACGGAGGTAAGTAAAAAATGTATGCAATAATTGAGACTGGCGGCAAGCAGTTCCGCGTTGAAGAAGGTCTGGAACTCAATGTCCAGAAAATGGACGCTGAAGCAGGCACAAAAGTCGATCTGGATAAAATTCTTCTTATCGGTCAGGGCGAAGACGTTAAAATCGGCGCTCCTTATGTTGAAGGTGCGAAGGTTTCCTGCAGCGTTGTTGAACACGGTCGTGATAAAAAGATCGTTGTTTTCAAGAAAAGACGCAGGAAAGACTCTCAGACCAAACAGGGTCATCGTCAGGACTACACCAGAATCAAAGTGGAAGCCATTCAGGCTTAAGCTTGACGAAAGAACCTACTAAGGAGGCTAATAATGGCTCATAAGAAAGCGGGCGGTAGCTCGAAAAACGGTCGCGATAGTAATGCCCAAAGACGTGGTGTAAAACGTTTTGGTGGTCAGGAAGTACTGGCTGGCAACATTCTTGTTCGCCAGGTTGGTAGCAAAGTCCACGCAGGTAAAAACGTAGGCACCGGTAAAGACTGGACCCTGTTTGCACTGGTTGACGGTGTTGTGGAGTACGAAAAATACATCCGCAAGAACCGCGTAAAAACCAGAGTACACATCGTTCCTGCAGAAGCCTAGACATCAGGCGAAAGCACTTTTTCAGGCAGGGGTCGCATTACTTTATGCGTCCCCTGCCTTTTCGTGTTTTTACCTTCGACCTCTTCCGGGATACTGCCGGAGGCCTTAAACCCTTTTGCAAAAGAGTTTAAGAAACCAAAAAATTTTATTAACGCTTCGCCGCTGTAACGCACCAAAAGTTTCCCTATCAGGGATTCCAAAGGGCTTTAGCTCCTTTGGCCGCTGGAGGCGAAATCACCTATAAAAGCGCGTAGCGCATCAGTTAACATTATGAAATTTATAGATGAAGCAACAATTACGGTACGTTCCGGCAAAGGCGGCAATGGCTGCGTGGCATTCCGCAGGGAAAGATTCATTCCCAAAGGAGGCCCCAGCGGCGGTGACGGCGGCAAGGGCGGAGACCTTATTTTGCGCGGCAGCTCCAATCTGCTGACCCTTTATGACTTCAGACTCAAAAGGGTTTACGAAGCCAAAAACGGTGAACAGGGACAAGGCCGTGATAAATACGGAAAAGGCGCTGATGACTTAATTATTGATCTCCCTCTGGGCACACTTGTATATGAAGTGAACCGGGAAGACGGCAGCGAAAAGCTCATCGCCGACCTTACCAAAGAAGGCCTTAAAGTTACTGTCTGTAAAGGTGGTGACGGCGGACGAGGAAACATTCATTTCAAATCCTCCACCAACCAGACTCCGCGTCAGGCAGAGGAAGGTTTTCCCGGCGAAGAAAAACGCATCCGTCTGCAGCTCAAGATCATTGCAGATGTCGGTTTGCTGGGTCTGCCCAATGCCGGAAAATCGACTTTCATTTCCAAAATTTCAGCTGCGAAACCCAAAATCGCAGCTTATCCCTTCACTACACTCGTGCCCAACCTCGGGGTGGTGGATGACAACATGGGTAACAAGCTGGTCATCGCCGACATTCCCGGCCTGATTGAAGGAGCCAGCGAAGGACTAGGACTTGGGCACCGTTTTCTCAAACATGTGGAAAGGACCAGATTCCTTGTCCACATCCTCAGTGCAGAAGATTTGAGTCTTGAAGATCCGCTGGACGGCTTCAACATGCTTGACGAAGAACTGCGCATCTTTGATGAAGAAATGGCAGCCAAAACCCAGCTTAGAGTAATAAACAAAATCGATCTGCTTTCCGAAGAAGACCTTGAATCAATCAAGGCCAAAGCCGAGGAAGCAGGCCAGAAAATTTATTTCATATCCGCTCTCCACAGCGACGGAGTTCAGGAACTCTTAAATGACATGTGGGACAGATTCAAAGCCATGAATCAAGAGGAAGCAGATGAACAGGACGAACAACAGGATTCAGACGTTACACGAAGCTAAACGCATTGTCGTAAAAATAGGCAGCGCGGTACTGACCACGACTGAGGGCATCAACCTCGGCCTGATCTGCCGCCTTGCAGATCAGCTGGCCACCCTGCATGAACGCGGGGTGGATATAGTGCTGGTATCTTCCGGGGCAGTCGCCGCCGGGCGTAATTCCATCCCTTCAGGCGCAAAGCTGGATGACCTGCCTGCGCGTCAGGCTGCTTCAGCCATCGGTCAGTCCCGGCTCATGCATGAGTACGATGAGACCTTTCGCCGTTTCGGGCTTGTGACCTCACAGGTTCTGCTGACCCGTGACGACCTCAAGCACCGCGACCGATTTCTTAATGCGCGCAACACCCTTTCACGCCTTCTTGAATGGCGGGTTATCCCCATCATCAATGAGAACGACACTGTTGCCGTACAGGAGCTTGAATTCGGGGATAATGACACCCTCGCCAGCCTGATCCTGAACGTGGTGGAAGCGGACCTGTTCATTAACCTCACTTCCGCCAACGGTGTTTTCGACAAAAACCCCGACAAAAACCCCGAGGCCAAACCTCTGGCATGCATTGAGAACATCCATGACCTCGACCTCGACGCCATGTGCGACGGCAAGACCGCTGTCGGCTCAGGAGGCATGTTCTCCAAGATGCGTGCAGCCAACCGTGCAGCTCAGCTTGGTGTCCCGACCCTGATTCTCTCCGGCAAGGACCGCATGATAATTGAACGGGTTTTCAACGGAGAACAGTGCGGGACCTGGATCGTCCCGGATGAAAAATCAGTTTCCAGACGCAAATACTGGCTGGCTTACCATTGCGATCCAGCAGGCGATCTGATCGTTGACGAGGGAGCAGAGAAAGCGTTGCTTTCCGGCGGCAAAAGTCTTCTGCCTGCCGGGATAATCGATGTAGACGGTAAGTTCAAATCCGGGGAACTGGTGCGGGTAGTCAACAAATCCGGCAAATCCCTTGCAGTGGGCCTGACCTGCTACAGTTCAAACGACATGGTAAAAATCATAGGCTGCAAGTCCTGCGATATAGAAGCCATTCTCGGTAAATGCCCTTACCCCGAAGCCATTCACCGCGACAATCTGTTACTGGATGCTGCTTTGTAATATTTGATGCGCTACGCGCCATTTATTAATCCCATTTCGCCTCCGGCGGCAAAAGGGGATAATCCTCTTTGGAGTCCTTATCACGGATTCGCCGCAGGGTATTGAATCTACTACATATATTTTTAGGACAGGCTTAAAACCCTGTCCTTTTTTTTGCCTGATAATTATGCCCAAAACGTCTTAATTATTTTTATGAAGATTTTTATCATATAAATATAAAGTTTCGTTAAGACTGTCCGATTATTTTATCAATATTAAAACCATTTCATTCAAAGTAAGGGGTGTATGGAAAATGCGTATCTCATCATTCGGGCAAAATAGCTCACAGCAGATTTCCTCCTTCAAACTTTCAAAGCAAGTTCAGGAAGAAAGCACCACTTCTGCGAAAAAAAGCATGGCTAGCAGTGATGTCCCTTCGGAAAATACTTTTTACGATCAGGACCTGCTCGAATTTCAGATAGAAAAAAATATCAACGAATCCTCAAGATTTCTTCATGACGGATTGGTTAAACTTTTTGATCGCGGCGCCTCCCTGCTTGCCGGGCGCAGTTCCGTTGAATATGAAGAGCATATCAAAAAATTATCAAAAGCCATTGAAGGTCAGGATTATAAAAACGCTGAAAAATATATCGATAGCTTCTTCAGCGGCGATACTGATAAACTTATGAAAAGGGTGAAATCACTTGCCAAGCTGGCTGAAGATAAATTCTGGCATGGCATGGACAATGCCATCAGCTCTCTTCAAAAATCTAATGCTGAATATAATCTTGAGATAGATGACCAGAAATTTGAAAACATTACGGCTCATCAAATCGCCAAGATTGCAATCAGCAGAGTCCGGGAGAGTAAAGAGGATTTCTCAGAACAAGACTTTGAATCCGTTCTGACTCCCCTGCGCGAAAAGGCCGTAGCCCACGCCAAGGGTAAATTCACCAATGCCGGTCAGAATAAATATACTGAAACTGCGGACAGCATTACTCAGTCAGCGGCTGAATATTCACGCAATAAAATTTTCAACACCGATGATGTAAACATCAAGGAAGACGACAAAGAACTTGCCGATATTTACGCCTTGCAAGAAGGAGACGAAGTAACCAGAGAACAGATTGACCGACTCAAACATCGCAACACCCGTAAGTCAGACTCGTTCTCAAACTATATGCGCGAAAGTTCGGATGATTTTGTCCAAGAATTCAGTAAGCTGATGTATGCAGCGCAAATGGTAAAAGAGAATGACATGCCGGCTGAGTCCGAAGTGAGATCTGAGATTGAACTTCCGGGCATATCCAATAATGGTATAAACCAGCTCAAAAACAATATATCAGCCCTTTTGCCTCCTGAATACTCAATAGACAGTTTCATCAAGGGGAGTGATGTTGTCGGCAAATATGCATTTCAGCAAAATGAATGGAACAAATATTTCATGGACTCCGGAAAAGAAGGATAGTGTAAAGAGGAGTTATTCTTTTTCATCTGTTGGTTCCCGCCCTTCCCCGGCTGACCCAACCTTCTGCTGCGAAAGAAATGCTCCCAGAATTCCTGCGATGAATACTGCAAGATACATCTGCCCGAACAGCCCCTGCAAAATGGCGAGAGACCGGGCCATGAGCGAAACCGGGAGCACATCCCCGTAACCTACGGTAAGCATGGTAACGTAGCTGAAATAGGTCAGGGCTCCCCGGATGACGAAAACATTGTTCAGCAACTCTATTCCTGAAAAAGAGCCTGCCTTGAAAATTTCGCACAGGCTGTAGGCATCGGACCAGACCAGTCCTGCGAGCATGTATATGCAGATGGCCCCTGAAATCAGATCCCGGGTGACCTTTTTCTGCTGCCACATGAAACGCTGGATTCCCCATATGGCGATGATCAGCATCAGCATATCGGCGAACTCACTACCCCCCAGCCAGCCCAAGACTCTGGTTCTGAAGAACATTATCGAGCAGACCAGCGATATCCCGTAAAGTCCGAAATAAGCATAAAGTTTTGCCCTGTTGACCATAATGGCTGACACAGCAGAAAGAAGCACCAGATAGGTATAAAAATACAGAACCTGCTGCAGGAGAAGAGAGTCCCCGGCAATGGGAGTGATAAAAATCTGGATAACCAGAAATCCAAGCAGAACTGTGAATTTTGACGGGCTGTACTTGAAGATATGGTAAAGCCTGAACAGGAACGGGCGGTATCTGAATTCATTTTTTGATCCGGTCATGCCCAAGTATTACCTGACAAAAGCAGGCAATTCCATAATTTTGTGTGCTGTGCCGGATTTCACTATTTCACGGCGGTTGCTAAGTGTCCCGATTGGGAGTAGCTTTCCAGGTTCACTACATCCCAAAGGACTTAACGCAGATGCAGGTTTTATATAAAAACAAGAACTTACAGATTGTATTCTCAGTAACACTTATAGCAATCATGGGTGTTTCCAGCATTATCCCGGCCCTTCCGGACATGATCCGGGAATTCGGCATATCCGGCTCTACAATAGGACTTATTTTTACCATTTTCACCCTACCGGGCATCCTGTTTGCCCCTTTAGCCGGAATCTTTGCCGACAGACTTGGACGCAAAAAAATTCTAGTCCCTTCGCTGCTGCTTTTCGGAATCTTCGGGACGGCATGCTTCTTTGTAAAAGATTTCCATTCTCTGCTTCTGCTGCGTTTCCTTCAGGGCATCGGAGCCGCCGCTATCGGGGTTATCAACCTGACCATTATAGGCGATCTTTTCAGCGGAAGGGACCGTATAAGAGCTATGGGCTTGAATGCCGGAGTCCTGAGCATGGGAACAGCCATCTTTCCGGCAATCGGTGGTGTGCTGGCCCAGATAAGCTGGGAAGCCCCCTTTCTGCTCTCACTTCTGGCCCTGCCGCTGGCATGGCTGGTAGCCTTCAAGCTGGATAACCCGGAACCGTCATCTAATGCCAATTTCAAAAAATACATGAAAGCCGCCCTGGACGGGATGCGCAGCAAGGAAGTATTAAGCTTGTTTGCCATTTCCCTGCTGACCTTCATCATCCTCTACGGCCCGATTGTCACCTACCTGCCGTTGCTGCTGAATTCCCGCTTTGCAGCCTCGCCGCTCATGATCGGGGTGGTCATATCCAGCGCATCTTTCATTACCGCACTAGCCGCTTCGCAGATGGGTAGGCTGTCCCACTTCATGTCCCAGCCGTTGATGATATCCCTATCCGCTTTTGCTTACGGCGCTGCCATGATCATGCTTCCTGCCGCAGATTCCGCCCTTTGGTGCATTCTTCCGGTATGTATGTTCGGGCTGGGTCAGGGTTTGAATATGCCGAACTCCATGTCAATGCTCACTGCTATCGCCCCCATGGAGCAAAGAGCCATTTTCATGTCCGTAAACGGCATGCTGCTGCGTGCAGGACAGACAATTGCCCCCATACTCATGGGACTTGTATACTCCGGCCTCAACCTTGAAGCAGTCTTCTATGCCGGGGCAGTAGTTGCCGCAGCTATTTTCATTGTTTCCACTATGTTTCTAACTGGGTTTAAAGCAGAAGCAGTGCAGTGACACTATGACAAGTGCAATAGTTGACTGAAAAGGTAGTTTTGTTCATTTTCGGAAGTATTCAAATCGTAGATCAATATACAGGGACCGACCAAAAAATGAACGTTGGATTTATCGCCTTTATGGAGCACATTTTTAATCCGCTCCACATATACTGCAGACTGATAGACTGCGGCATGTCTTCTTCCAAAGCGAAAAAGGCAGCCCGGGTCTATGAATTATGTATTTTCAAACCCGCAGCCTTCTGCATCCCGGTCATCAGGAATCAAAAGCGGGAGAAGTAAGCTCGCTGTCAATAGTGTCCGCATCCTCGGCATTAAATTGAATCAAACGGCGCAAATGGGTAAAACTCATTTCGTCCATATGATGAAAATCAGCAGCCAGCCCGGCTTCATCGGAACGGACAATCTTCGCACCGACCCTGATTATCGCTTCTTCGGAAAGCGGAATGGACACCTCGCATTCCTCACCTACCAAAAAGCCCTTCACCGGATCGCACAAAATACCTTTCAAACTTAAATTATGCGACACCACAAAAGCATCAATGTCATCTTTATGCAGCACGACCCTGAAACCTGCATTCACGCGGGTTCTGCGTCTCTTATTCTGATCCATGAAAACTCCAGACTTTTGATCAAACAGATACAGATTCACTGTAGCCTTCTTACTAAAAATTGAACTCTTGAGCAATACCAACAAAATTAATTCTTTAAAATGAGCACCCTTCATCGTCCTTCTTGTGCCGCTCGCCCGTATTAATATCACCCATCATTTTTAAAGCGAAACGGGTGCAGATTGGCCCCGCAATTTCAAAAAATACGGTCGTAGCCGCGATTACCGAAACGACGGCCTGAAATTCCTCGAACCTATTCGCGGCAGTGAGAGCCATGCCGAGAGCTATCCCGGCCTGAGGCATAAGGGCCATGCCCATCCATCCGCCAAAACGCCCCGTCTTTCCGGCAATCAAAGCACCGCCATAAGTACCTACAAAACGACTTGCCACTCGCAACAGGATATAAAAAACTATCAACAGTATATTCGACCAAAAAAATTCCCGCCGGACGCAAACACCCGCAAAAATAAAAAAAATGACAAGTAAAGGCCATTCCACACCTTCTATTGCACAAAACGGCCGTTCATGATGTCGGGCAAGATTTGCCACGACTGCCCCCATCACCATTGCGGAAAGGAGATAAGAAGCACCAATCCACAAGGCACAACCGCTACAAATAAAGACCATACCCAGCCCTTCTACAAGACTTGGTTCCCCCGGCAAAATACGCCCGGTCAGAAAGCTCATGGGAACACCGAGGACTACTCCTAGAAGAACAGAAACAAGAACCTCCGAGAATCCGTCCAACAACGTATGCAGTCCTCCCCCGTCAAGCATTTCAATCTGGGCTGCAGCAAACATAAGGCTAAAGATAATAAGCCCCCACGCATCATCAATCGCTGTAATTTTCAACAAGGTCTCTGAAAACTCGCCTTCGGATTTAGATTCGCTGATAACGTCTACAGTTGAAGCAGGATCTGTGGCAGGAGCTATTCCACCACATATAAGGGCAACGGGTAGGGAAACTCCGGCCAGCCATAATCCACTGGACACTACCGCAGTTGTCGCCAAAGCAACAAATATGGAAATGGATAAGACGGCCTTACCGGAACTATGTATCCTCGAGATATTGAAAGAATTACCAAGCAAAAAACCTATTGAAGCCAGAGCGATATCTGAAACAACCGGCATCCAATGCTCAATGGCAACAGGCAACAGATCAAATCCGGAAGGACCGATAATAATTCCGAAAACAAGTAATGCAGAAACGCGGGGAATCGGGGTATTCCTGCCGATAATATCTGCAACCAGCCCTAAGATAAAAAGAAACCCCAAGGTCATTAAAGTCAGTGCTGAAACAGACACAGGCCCCTCCCCTTCAAAAGATTAGAATGAACACTCTTCACGGTCTTGCCTGCGCCGCTCTCCGGGAGTGATCCCCCCCATTTTATTCAATGCGAAACTGGTGCAGATCGGCTGTTCGATCTGGTTATATAAATATTTTACTTATACATAATCCATGTTAAACTATTTCTAATGAACAAAAAAGATTTATGCTCTAAATGCATTTATCCAGACTGATCATGCGTTCACTTTTATGTATTCATTTACATCATTTTAACCTTCAGCAACTGTTAAACTAATTTATAACTTGCTTTTAAATTTATTTTAATTTAGCTGAATGAGCGTTCACTATCCGTACGACTCACCAGAAATCCAGCAACCAATAAACACTCACATGCCCGCTGCAAACCACCGGCAGCGGAAAGCCGGACACGGTGGTCTGCAACATTCATTTCCTAAGGAGAGACAAATGGAATCTAAACTGGCAAATCCCGCCCCGTTAGGCCTGATGGGCTTCGGTATGACCACCATCCTGCTGAATATTCATAATGCAGGATTTTTTCCCATAAGTTCCATGATTCTGGCCATGGGCTTTTTTTACGGCGGCATAGCCCAGATCATCGCCGGAGTGATGGAGTTCAAGAAAGGCAATACCTTCGGGACCACCGCCTTCACTTCCTACGGCTTATTCTGGATGACTCTGGTTGCCCTGATCATCATGCCCAAAATGGGTCTGGCCGACCCCACTCCGCATGCATTCATGGGCTGGTACCTGATACTGTGGGGAGTCTTCACCATGTTCATGTTCCTCGGCACCCTGAAAAGCAACAAGGTGCTGCAGTTCATCTTCTTCTCCCTGACCGTGCTCTTCTTCCTGCTTGCTGTTCGCGATTTCTCCGGCAGCCATTTCATAGGAACAATTGCCGGATGGGAAGGCATCCTTTGCGGAGCTTCCGCAGTCTACCTCGCCATGGCTGAAGTCATCAACGAACAATACGGACGCACCATCCTGCCCATCGGCGAATAAAAAACTCCGCTTCTCATGAAAGTCCAAAGGCCGCGCAGCTTGATGCTGTGCGGCCTTTTTTGATGCCCCCCACGACGAATCATCCCCCCTTCCCCTCACCCGACTTTTAAATTATAGATAGCGGACGCCAGCGGAACCGTTATCCGCCCAAGAATAGAAAAAGTTTCAGGAGAATAACCTATATGGAAATGGAACAAGATATTATAAGAGCCAAATTTCTGATTGAATCGCTGCCCTACATCAAGGAATTTTACGGCGAAACAATCGTAATCAAATACGGCGGAAACGCCATGATCGATGAAACCCTGAAACGGGCATTCGCCTTGAATATCATCCTGCTCAAATACATCGGCATCAACCCGGTAGTTGTGCATGGAGGAGGACCGCAGATCCAGAAAATGCTCAGTGCGCTGAACATCGACAGCCAGTTCAAGAGCGGATACCGGGTTACTGACGAAGCAACCATGGACGTAGTGGAAATGGTTCTCGTCGGTCAGGTAAACAAGCAGATCGTCAACCTTATCAACCTGAATGGCGGCAAGGCTGTCGGACTCTCCGGGAAAGACGGCATGCTCATTCGGGCGGAACAGAAAGAACTGGTTATCGAATCCGAGACCAAGGCCCCGGAAATCATAGATCTCGGCAAAGTTGGCGAAGTGACCAAGGTAAACACTACCCTGATCAAATCCCTGCAGAGAGAAGGCTTCATCCCGGTTATCGCACCTGTCGGTGTTGACGAGGAAGGTTCAACTTACAACATCAATGCCGACTCCGTTGCCGGGGCTGTTGCTGCCGCCATGAACGCCAAGAGACTCCATCTGCTGACAGATGTTCAAGGTCTGCTGGATGCTGATAAAAATCTTATTACCTCAATGACCTGCCGTGAAGCTGCTGAAGCCATAGATTCCGGAGTAGCCAAGGGCGGTATGATCCCCAAGCTGAGCTGCTGTCTTGAAGCTGTTCACAGCGGAGTTGAAAAAGCGCACATCATTGACGGACGGGTTGAGAACTGCGTGCTGCTGGAACTTTTCACCAAGAATGGTATCGGTACTGAGATTGTCAGTTAACAGGTTGTTGAAAACGGCGTTCTGCGTCGTTGCTTCAGAAAGTTCACCTCCTCACGTACGCTGAGTACGCCCCGGCTTTGAGCTTATTCTGCGCCTAGCATCTCACCATTTTTGAACAGCCTGTATTTAATAGGAGAAACATATGAAAGCCGTTGCCATAGTCGGTAAGAAAAAAACCGGCAAAACCACTATGGGCCTTGCGCTGGTCAAGAAGCTTACTGAAAAAGGATACAAGGTCGGGGTACTTAAGCATTCCCACCATGGTTTTGATGGAGCCGAAGGCTCAGACACCGAAAAATACAAAAAGCTCTCTTCCTGTATAGCTGCATATTCGCCCAGCGAATCATTTGTTTCATGGAAGGAGGAACGAACAGTACAGGATCTTGTTCCGCTCATGGACGCTGATATTATTGTCATGGAAGGAGGCAACAAGGTCGGGTGGTTGCCCAGAGTAATCATGGTCCGCGAAGACGATGACGACAAGGAATTTTACCCCGAACTGGCCTTGAAACAGATTCCGGCCTGCTCACCGGAAAATCCTCCTTCTGAAGAACTCCTAGAAGAATTGGCCGAACTTGTGCTGGACAAAGGATTCATCCTGCCGGGCCTCAACTGCGGAGCCTGTGGGCGGGAATTCTGCATGGATTTCGTGGCTGACATTATTGCCGGTAAGGCCCGAGTTTCCGGGTGTCAGGCCATGAAAACCCAGATGTCTGTGACCTGCAACGGCAACGAACTGGGATTTAACCCATTTGTAGCCGACATGCTCTCTGCCGGAATAACCGCTATGCTTAAGCAGTTGAAAGGTTACGTGCCCGGAGATATTGAGATTACGATCAAGAACGGTTGATGAAGGATTGCCTCCGGCGGCCAGACCTGGAGTCCCTCCGGGGGCCAGAGAAACCTTTTGGAAAAAGGTTCTCTGGACTCTTCAAAAACTTTTAATGGTTTAAATAAATTTGTTCTAACTGAACCAGTTAAATCCACAAAACGGCGAAGCCCTGATAATAAGTTTTGGGATTCTTGAACCCTTTTGGAAAAGGGTTCAAGGCCCCCGGCTGGGCCGCCGGAGGCATCCATAAATGAACCATGAGTTTTTTGAAATAATCAGCAGAGTTGAGTTTGAATCCCTACTGGAATCTTTTCCAGCAGTGGACACAGTGCGTGTTTCCATTGCCGATGCATTCGGTATGGTCCTAGGTGAAGACATAATTTCACCGGAAGACCTGCCGCCTGCAAACCGTTCCTGTATGGACGGCTACGCGCTCAATGCCCGAGACGCCTTCGGCGCAACCGAGGGCAACCCGGCCTATCTGGAATGCTCCGCCACCCTTAAAGTTGACGAAAATCCAGAATTTGAACTCCAGCCCGGAGAATGTGCAGCCATCCCCACCGGTGGAACCCTGCCTGACGGGGCGGATGCTGTGGTAATGGTCGAGCACACTCAGGATCTGGGTTCCGGTACCATTGAAATCCGCAAGTCCTCCGCCCCCGGCGAACACACCATGCTTAAAGGGGAAGATGTTGCCAAAGGCAATATTATTTTTCAGGCCGGGCACAAGGTCCGCTTTCAGGATGTCGGATTGCTGGCTGCGCTGGGAATAAAGGAAGTCTTCATTCACCGAAAACCGCGTGTGGGCATCATCTCCACCGGTGACGAGCTGGTGGAAATAGATTCACCGCAAAAAATCGGAACCATTCGTGATGTGAACTCGCACACCCTGCGCTGTCTGGTAAACGGGTCCGGAGCGGAAGCCGTCAATTACGGCATTGTCCGTGATGAACTGGATAAGCTTGAAAGCACCCTCGAAAAGGCTATTGCCGAAAACGATCTGGTACTCCTTTCCGGCGGCAGCTCGGTAGGCATGCGCGACCTGACCGTGCAGGCAATTGAATCCATGCAGGACTCTGCAATCCTCGCCCACGGGGTGGCAATCAGCCCCGGTAAACCGACCATCCTTGGCCGGGCCGGGAACAAGCCTGTGCTGGGACTGCCCGGACAGGTCACTTCGGTTCAAGTCGTCATGCTGGCGCTGGTAGTTCCGTTTATCCGCCGGCTCATGGGCCAGAAAAACGCATTTTCCGGAACCGACCGCATGCTGGTTCAGGCTGAACTGGGCCGCAACACCGTATCCAAACCGGGCCGGGAAGATTACGTACGCATGAAGCTGACCTACCGTGATGGTGAATTGCCATTAGCCGAACCGATTTATGGCAAATCCGGCCTGCTCAAAACTATGATTCAGGCTGACGGGTTGATGATCATCCCGGCCGACACCGAAGGTTTTTACGCCGGAAACATGGTAAACATCTGGAAAATATAATTTTTGTTTCGATACAGCTGTTAAATTGAGGACAACAAAATGACTGACCGCAATATCTATCTGAAAACCATCCCTGTTCACGAAGCTGTTAAGGCAGCTATGGAAAATCTTGACCGTGAAGCACTGGTTCAAACTGAAACCATTCCGGTTCACGAAGCTCTTGGCCGGGTCACAGCTGAAGCGGTAATCGCCCGCTGTTCCTCGCCCACTTATCACTCTGCAGCAATGGACGGTTACGCGGTAAAAAGCGACACAACTTTCACCGCCCGTGAAGGCCAGCCCCTTCTGTTGAAAAAAGGCACTGACTGCATTGCGGTAAACACCGGGAATCCCCTGCCGGACGGGATGGATGCCATTATCATGATTGAGCATGTGGTGGATGATGGTGAGAATATTTCCATCGAAGCCCCGGCTTTCCCGTGGCAGCATGTGCGCCGTATCGGTGAAGATATTGTAGCAACAGAAATGCTTCTGCCGCGCAAGCATACCATCTCGGCATTTGACATGGGAGCTCTACTTTCCGCCGGAATATATGAGCTCAAGGTTTATGAAAGAATTCGCATGACCTTTATACCGACCGGGGACGAAGTACTGCCCTTTGCGGACCATCCAACTCCCAAACCGGGAGAAGTCATTGAATCAAATTCACAGGTTTTCAAATCCCTTGCAGCCGGGCTGGATGTAGAATTCAGCTATACCGCTCCGGTCAAGGACCGCGAAGAAAAGCTGACAGCTGCGGTAGAAGCTGCCCTCAAGGATTCGCACATCGTAGTTGTCGGGGCTGGCTCATCGGCAGGGAGCAAGGATTTTACCCGCATAGTTTTTGAAAAACTGGGTAAGCTGCTGGTCCACGGAATAGCTGTCATGCCCGGCAAACCCACGGTTCTGGGTACAGCGCAAGGTAAGCTGCTGGTCGGTGCTCCCGGCTACCCGGTCAGCGCGGTGGTCTGCTTTGAAGATGTGCTTACCCCGATCATTTCATGGCTGGCAGGCAAATATGAACCGCAAAGAGACAAAGTTCAGGTCCGCCTTGCCCGGCGAACTCCCTCCAAACCCGGTCTTGAAGAAATCGTACGGCTGGCTATCGGACAGGTTGACGGCGAATATATCGGAGTTCCCCTTTCGCGGGGAGCAGGCATGATAACCACCCTGACCAAGGCACAGGGATTTACCCGCATCCCGGCTGAAAGTGAGGGGGTGGAAATAAACTCCAATGTTGAAGTGGAGCTTTTCTCCGGCCGTTCAGAACTGGACAAGGTGCTCATGCACGTTGGCAGCCATGACAACACCATCGACATGCTGGCAGACATGCTCATGGGAGGAAAGGATCCGCTGCGTCTGGTTTCCACCCATGCCGGATCCATGGGCGGATTGACTGCGCTGAAAAACAATATGGCCCTCTTCGCCGGAGCGCATCTTTTTGATCCAGAGACGGATGATTTCAACTTTCCGTTCATTGAAAGATATCTGCCCGGAATGGAAGTAACGGTGATTAACCTCGCCATCCGTCATCAGGGCTTTATTGTTCCCAAAGAAAACCCGAAGGGCATCGAGGGTATCCAATCTCTCGGAAATTTGCAGATTAATTTCATTAACCGCCAGCGTGGAGCCGGGACACGAATCCTCTTCGACTACCACATGAAAAAAGCAGGATTGAAACCGGAGAATATCCTCGGCTATGACCGCGAAGAGTTCACCCACATGGCTGTAGCTGCCAATGTGCTCACCGGTGCAGCCGACTGCGGACTGGGTATCTTTGCCGCAGCCAAGGCATTGGACCTCGACTTTGTACCGCTGGCACATGAACGTTATGACCTGGTCATCCCCCGGAAATATATGGAAGACAACAGGATAAAAACACTGCTGGAACTCATAAAATCTGATAAAGTAAAACAAGCTATCAATGAACTTGGCGGCTACGAAACTGACCTTACCGGACAGGAAATGAATCCGGGAGTCGGATTAGGCTAAAAAGCAACATCTTGCCGGAGGAGCTATGAACAAGGACAAGGATCACATTGTCAGGCAGAAATGCCGCGAAAACGTTATTGGTTTTGCTCCCTTCCGCTACCGCTTCGGCAAGGAAAATTTAATCCGTGAAGGTCTGCTCAATATCGGAAAATTCGAAGACCATGAAGGCGGCCATCTGGTGCTGACCTTTATCTTTGATTCCGATTCAATCATGACCGATAACGACATCCTAGACCGCATGGCGCGGTTGGACTTCGGTCCTCTGATCAAGAAAGGGCTGCTCACCGCTCTGCGCAACTCCGCCGAGTTCGAGCAGAATGAGGACTTCGCCATGCACGAGTTTAGCTTTTACTTTGATAAAATGCCCAAGGACATCCCCAGACTGCTCAAGCATTGCTTCATTCCCTTCTTCTTGGATCATCTTTACATGCGCATCGGCGATATTGAATGGATGGAAAGGGACGCAGGTAGGGGATGGCTTTGCCGGTTGAAAGACAGTTTTCACAAATAATAACTTTATAAAAAATTGAGAGACAAAATGCCTGTAATAAAAGTTGAAATGTTCGAAGGTAGAACTGTGGAACAGAAAAGGGAACTTGTGGAAGTATTCTCCAAAGAAATGGCTCGGATCACCGGATGCAGCGTAGAGTCCATCTATGTTGTCATTGATGAGGTAAAAAAGGAAAACTGGGGAGCAGGAGGAGAGCTTTGTTCTGACAAGTTTCCGGATTAATTTTTACACTGCAATTCAAAAGCAGGCCCCCGGCAGGAATTTCCCGCCGGGGGCTTGTTTTATAAACTAATTCCTTAACAAACCCTACTTCTCATGGACTTCCCATTCCTCGGCCTTGTAGTCCTCGGGTACTTCTTCCCAGCCGGAGAACATGGCCGCTATGTGGGCAGTTATGTTATGTCCGGTGGTGGTCATGTAGATATGAACCACTAGGAAGGCCAGCAGTGCGTAAGCGCAGGCCATATGGACATTGGCGACCACGTTCAGGCTCAGGAAATCCAAGCCGTAGGCGGCCCAGTCATTGTAGGTCCAATAAAGAAGACCGGTTACCATCTGCAAAGGCAGCAGGATTGCCGACAATCCAAGGTAAACCAGACGTTGCAAGGGATTGTGCTTGGCATCCTTGCTCTTATGTACCGGGTGATCTTCACCCTTGAATATGCCGGAAGCATAGTACATGGCCACATCAAAAAGCTTCTTGGAAGTGGGGATGTACTGCTTCCACTCCCCGGTGGTCAGCAGCCAGAAAATGATGAACACGAACAGGATCAGCCAGCTGATTCCCAAGGTGTTGTGCAGATCCACGGCCTTTTCAAATCCGAATAGGGTAAACACCCCGTGAACTTCAAGCCCGGTAATCATGAGCAGCATAATCAGAATGGACTGGGTCCAGTGCCAGAAACGCTCGAACTTCGAATAGAGATAGATCTTCTTCATGTTATGTCCGGTCATGACTAATCCTCCTTACGGCCTGACATGAAAATGCGGCCAAGGGCATGCAGGATGACACCCACTGCAGAGGCAAGCACTATGAACCCGCCCCCGGCATCAACCACAGAGGAGGCATCGCGTCCGGGCATGTAGAAACAGGTCATCTTGGCAAGGCGGCCCTGCTTGCTATGGCATTCTTCACAAGCTACCGCGTTTTCCTTAGGCGCGACCATGTGGGTGGTCGGATAGACGTATTCGGTTTCCACGAATCCCACTTCTCCGCTGAAAGGCAATCCGGCATACTCCATTCCGGCCTTCGCAGCTTCAGTCCAGTCATATCCCTTCCAGTAGGCGGCCTTGTCCTTGCCGAACAGATGCGGGATGACCATGGTCTTGTTTTCCTTGTCATAAGGAGTCATTCCGCGATGCACCTTGAAGGGCATGATCCGGGAATTCTTGTCATTGATGGAACCTACAGGCATGGAAACCCGAACCGGCTTGCCGGGATCAATGACTGTCTTGGCGGTAATCGTATCGATGGTTCCGTTAAACCAGTAATACTCGGGGACAACATTCTTTTCCCAACGCATATCGCCCTTCTTGGTCATGTATGTCGGCTTGCCCCATTCTCCCTTTACAACATAAGGCTTGCCGTCCTTCTTCTTACCGGCCTGCGACCAGTCCCACCACATCTTGGTGGGCAATACGCGGGCAAAGGCCGGAATATGACAGCTCTGGCAGGCCAGCTTGTCAGTATGATCATTGAGCTTCATACCCAGCTCGGACTTATGCGGACGATTACTGTGGCAGGATTCACACATGATCTTGGAGCCAAGGTCGTCTTCCAGCAGGGACTTGCGTTCGGTTGCTGCCGGAGTCGAATAGATACGGCCCGCAATATCGTGCTTGACCGTGGTGTGGCAACGGACGCAGGTAAAATTCTGCCCGTCTATACCCATGTGTACGTCAAGAGTCTTTGCAGGCTTAAGCATGGAGGAATCAAGATCACCATGCTTTACACCGTCACCGCCGCCACCGAAGAAATGGCAGGTACCGCAATTCTTACGAGTCGGACGTCCTACGGACTGGGCAACCTTATTCCATTCAGGAGCTGCGTAGAACTTGCCGTTCCCCTTAAACGTCATGCCCGGCGGGGGAGCAGGATTACCGGCTCCGGCAGGAAACTTCTTGTAAGTTCCGGTTTGCTCATGGCAGACGAGACAATCGATCTTTTCCTGCGAAGTGAAATCAAAATCCTTATTCTTCCATCCATAACCTGCGTGACAGGAGGTGCAGCGCGGTTCGTTGGATTGAATGTTGATACAGAAGTTGTTGACGACCAGACCGCCCTTACCAACCTTGAGTTCCTTCTCCGCCTTTGGATCAAGCCAGGTCCAGTGAATGGTCTTGTGAAACTGGTGTCCGGCCTCGGTATGACAGGTCAGACAGGCCTTGGTAACTTCCGGTCCGCTCTTAAAAGGTTGCTTCAACGCGTCGAACTTGGAATGGTCAGCTGTAATCCAAAGCTCCTTGCCCTTGGTCGCTTGACGTGCCATTTCCCTACCCGGAGCAGTATCCCCGGCGGCAAATGCGCTTGCGCCCAGAAAGACCACCGCAGCCAGCAGCAGTACTGAGTTCCGCATCAATCTCATCTCCATCCTCCGATAGTTATAGATGACCGGGACCCTTAACCCCGGATACTTTACATCTTTAACGGCGCAAACCTGACAATCCCTCCAGATAAGGCTTCCGCCCGCGGAAAAAAGCATACATGGCCGCCATACCCAGCAACATTGCCGCACCCAGATGGGTCCAATCGATGAGCATGACCGTAAAAGGGTCAAAAGTGACCGAATGCAGGTTCTTGACTACCCGCAACACTCCGGTTCCGAGAACAATCACGTACAGCCCCACCCGCAGCATTCCGGAAGAAGTCAGCTTGAAATATTCCTTCCCGGCTGCTGCAAAAATGGTCAGCAGGTACAGAACCATAAAAATGAGAACTGCCCCGAATATGTAATGAATCTTGTTGGTCAGATAGAAATCAGCCAGCCAGCCCAGTCCCGGAAGATCCGCGATGTAGTACCGCTTGAAAATGGGCATCTGAGCAGCCCCGGTCAGAGCCATTATAAATATAGTCAGTTTGAAAAGACGCGAGAAGAGAGGGCTAGTCATTGTCCTTCCTCCCTGCTGCAGATGCAAAATAATTTCCGGCCTTGATAAGCCCGGCAGCAATCCCGGCAAAAGGAGCTATGCCTACAGCGTAAGCCAGCTTTTCCTCATCGGCCATGGAATCTTCCACCGGGGAAAGTCCGGGCTTTCCGGCCCCTTTTTCCACTGCCTCATCAAGCAGGTTGAAAGGTACCGGGGAAAGATAAAGAGTATTGGTACCGCCGTTTTCTTCCTCGCCGTATATAAACATGTTGTTCTGCTCCGCCAGTTCATGGGCCTTTCTGATAATTTCACTGCGCGGACCGATGGTCTGCACACCTTCAGGACAAGCTTCAATACAGGCCGGAATCCCACCATCAGCTATGCGGTCATAGCAGCGGTCACACTTGTACATGACCCCGTTTCCGGCAAAATTGGGGAGCAGCCGCAGATAGAGCCCAACTCCGGTCTGACGCTGGGGAATATGCCACGGGCAGACCGCACGGCACTTGGCCCCGCCTAGGCAGACCTCTTCATTGATGCGCACGATGCCGTTTTTCTGCTTTCCGGCAGCACCCCACGGGCAAAGGTTTGCGCAAGGCGCATTGCGGCAGTGCAGACAACGTCGGGGAATGTTGACTTCATGGATTTCACCATTGAATTCAACCTCCGCACTCTGGATATACAGCCAGTTGTAGGGTGTTAGACGGTCATCCACATCCCTGCGCCCGGACCAGTCCTCAATCTTAACCCGGCTCTTGGGATACATTTCAGGGTAAGGCTTATCAGGTTTGGGAAACTTGTGTTCATTGGCTTCATGACAGGCAGAGACGCACTCTCCGCAACCGATACACTTTGAAAGGTCCAGCAGAGTGCATAACTCTTCATCGCTGCTGCCCGCAGCAACAGCTGTCTCGCGGACTGGAAGTAGCACCGCACCACCTGCGGCTCCCAACCCCTTAAGGAAAGACCTTCGTGAAATTCCACTATTCTTATTCGACATACGTATTCCTCTTCAAACGGTAATAACTTCAGAGTCATCTTGAAAACGACATTTTTTATGTATCTGTTGCTGAGCAGAATCCGTACCTTTTTTTACTATTCTTTTAATAATTACCATAGATCCTTTGTTGTTGGCTAGCATTCATTAAAATTTTAAGCTTTGAATCTGCTGACCCAAAAGGCAAATCTTGAACAATTGCATAAACACATGTACAATCGTATACACAGTATATTAGATTTGAACACTTTTTAAACACAGAGAAAGATTCATGACCGAGCAGGACATAGACCTCTATATAAGGGAAATTCTTGATACCATGAATGACGGACTGATCATCGTCCGCCCGGACGGAACCATAATGATGATTAATTCTGCTCTGCTACGCATGACCGGATTTAAAAAGGAGGACCTGCTGAACAAGCCCTGCTCGGTTCTCGGTTGTGATGCCTGCCGCAGAGTTCGGGAACAGGCTCCCGGACACTGGTGCGGGCTGTTTAAAAAACGAAAGGAAAGCCGCAAAAACTGCCACATTATCGATAAAAACGGCAATTACCTGCATGTTCTCAAAAACGCTTCCCTGCTCAGGGATGATGAAGGCAAGATACTGGGTGCAGTGGAAACAGTCACCGACATTTCAGAACTGGACCGCAAGGAGCTGAAAATAAGAGAACTTTCCCGAAAGCTGCAGCATGAAGAAGGAAAGTTCTGCGGATTCGTGGGTCATTCCCCGGCCATGCAGAAAGTCTACACTCTGCTGCGCAAGGCGGCCCGCTCCGATGCTCCGGTGATCATTTACGGCGAATCGGGAACGGGCAAGGAACTTGCTGCACAGGCCATCCATGAACTCAGCCCGCGGGCAGACAAACCCTTTGTACAACTTAACTGTGCCGCACTTAATGAATCACTGCTGGAAAGTGAACTGTTCGGACATGTAAAGGGTGCGTTTACCGGGGCCTACCGCCACAGGCAGGGGCGTTTTGAAGAGGCGGCGGACGGTTCCATATTTCTGGATGAAATCGGGGATATACCGTTACCCATTCAGGTAAAATTACTACGCGTGCTGGAAACCAGATCCTTTGAGAGGGTCGGGGAGAATATAAACCTGTCCATGGATGCAAGGCTGATTACAGCCACTAATCAGGATATACGCAGGCTTGTGCATGAAAAACAATTCCGCGAAGATTTTTTCTTCCGCATAAACGTGATCCCGGTGTACCTGCCCCCCTTACGAGACCGCAAAGAAGACCTGCCTCTGCTGGTGGACCATTTTATTCACATGAACAACCATATTGATAAAGCTGAAAGCCCGACACCGGAGACCATGCGCAAACTGATGGATTATGATTGGCCCGGTAATATACGAGAACTTAAAAGCGCACTGGAATACGCCGCTGTGGTCAAA
Source organism: Maridesulfovibrio sp. (assembly GCF_963678865.1). NCBI lineage: Bacteria > Pseudomonadati > Thermodesulfobacteriota > Desulfovibrionia > Desulfovibrionales > Desulfovibrionaceae > Maridesulfovibrio > Maridesulfovibrio sp. The sequence goes on from NZ_OY787459.1 coordinate 1,695,426, forward strand.
GACAGCGGCCCGATACAACCCGAACACCTGCCGCCACAAATCGGGGAAGCAGACCGCCATACCCAACAGCCGGATCAGGTCGGCACAACTATTCAGCCGGACGAAAAACAGGAATTAATCAACGCACTGAAAAAGGCCGGAGGCAACAAGAGTAAAGCTGCAAAGATTCTGGGGGTCAGCCGGGGAACCATTCATAACCGCATGCGCAAATATACGGTCAAATATGGGTTGAACGAATAGCCTGTCCTCCGGCAGCCCTTACTACCACTGAATTTTATACTTAATTATTCTTGCAGGTTCCAAAATTATACAGTTGCCTACACTGGACATCCCGCCTGAATTTGAGTAAATAGTTTTCCAACATCGGGAAATAGCATTCGCTGTTTCCACGCAAAGTCGCCGTACAACCATTTACACTGGCAATAGGGAATCCCAGTCCCGGAACCAGTCCGAAAGAAATCACATTTCTGCCCGCTTACATATCCGGCTCTGCAAGGCTGCATACCTTGGGACCGGACCGCAAGACCCGGCATCAATCTGGTCTGCCTACTAGGAATTAGCTATACGCAAACTCCAGTTTGAATGCTGCGGAATTTTGCCCAAAAACAGAGAATACCCTATAGCGTGCGCAGACAATTAACGGGAGGACAAGACATGAGCGATAAAGACATTGCGATCCTTAAGTATGACGGTAAAGAGTACAAACTGCCCGTAATCCACGGCACAGAAGGCGAAACCGGCATCGACATCACCAATCTTCGAACTCAGAGCGGGCTCATAACTTATGATCCCGGCTACGGTAACACAGGTTCATGCACAAGTAGAATTACCTTTGTAGACGGCGAAAAAGGCATTCTGCGCTATCGCGGTTACCCTATTGAAGACCTTGCAAAGCATGGTAAATTCATTGAAACAGCATGGCTGCTCATCTTCGGGGAACTTCCGCTTAAGGAAGATCTGGCACGCTTTTCCGCCCTGCTCACTGCAGAAGAACTCATCCATGAAGATCTTCGCCACCACTTTGAAGGCTTCCCGGCTCACCGCAACCAGCCCATGGCTATCCTCTCCGCTGTTATCAACGCACTGGGCAGCCACAACCCGGACCTTAACGACATTACCGACAAGTCCGAATTCTTCCTCGCAGTTGGCAAAATCATTTCCAAGGTGCGGACAATAGCAGCCTTTTCATACCGCAAATCCATTGGACGCCCATTCGTCTACCCGGACCCGGAGCTGAGCTATTGCCACAACTTCCTGCACATGATGTTCTCAATCCCTTACAAGCAGTATGATCCGCCAATAGAAGCAGTCAAAGCTCTCTCCCTTATCTTCCAACTGCACGCGGACCACGAGCAGAACTGCTCCACATCCACAGTAAGGATGGTCGGCTCCACACAGGCCAACATTTTCGCCTCGGTATCTTCCGGTATCTGCGCCCTCTGGGGACGTCTGCATGGAGGAGCCAACGCGGCGGTAATCGACATGCTCGAAACCATTAACAACGGCGATTACACCATCGATGAATACATCGAGAAGGTGAAACAGAAGGAATGCCGCCTTATGGGATTCGGGCACCGCATATACAAGAGCTTTGACCCGCGCGCCAAAATCCTCAAAGAAGCTACTCATGACCTGCTTCAGCACGGATTCAGCGATGAACTGCTGGAGATCGCTATGCAACTTGAGGAACGCGCCCTTTCCGATGACTACTTCGTTGAGCGTAAGCTCTATCCCAACGTGGACTTCTATTCCGGCATCATCCTGCGCGCACTGGGCATCCCGGTAACTATGTTCCCGGTAATGTTCGCCATTGGCCGCATGCCCGGCTGGATTGCCCACTGGTATGAAGATTACACCAACCCGACATCAAGAATTAATCGCCCGCGTCAGATTTACACTGGCGAAACTCCGAGAAATTACGTACCTATAGATTTCAGGAAGTAAATCATGTCAGTATCATTCCGGGACTTATCCGGTCCCGGGATGATGGATATACCTACCCGGATATGCCCGTAATCCCGTCCCGCACATGGGTCGGAATTACGGGCAAGACTTTTTTCAAGGAACTGCAATCCGAATTATTTTCAAAAAAATTCATTTTTTACAAAAAAAAGCTTGCATTTATCGGACGATATTTATAAACAGTTCTTCGCCGTGCCGAAGTGGTGGAATTGGTAGACACGCTAGGTTCAGGGTCTAGTGGAGGTTTCTCCGTGGAAGTTCGAGTCTTCTCTTCGGCACCAAATTTCTGAAAAAGCCGCAACAGATGTTGCGGCTTTTTTGTTTTTTTACAGACAGCCCAAAAGAAAACCCTTGACCCAACCACCCTTCAATGCTTATGGCTTCTCCAGTCCGTCCATATCCGGTTGTTTCGGGTCCAAAGAGACCCGGATGTTTATAGCAAGGACAGTGTACCTGAAGTCGTACTCCGTCCTTATGTGACGATGACCCTGAAACCTAATAAAGAGATTGGGACCAGTTATGCAGGCAGTTCGCCTTGCTGTTTCAGGGAGAGTATGATCTGCCTTTGTTGTGTTTTTTACCCACCTTTTGTAGATCGAGATAACCGGACGGTCCCTCCAAAAATACCGGACATTTATTACGGTAGCTAAAAACCTCCCCTGCGATTAAGGGGCTGGTACTGCTTTATTTTTTCACCCCATTTCCGCAAGACCGGAACACCCCCGGATCAGACCGCATGTGCGGTTTGCTGATTCGTGTTGCTGTACTTTTGCCAGTGATAACAAACGCCCCGATTTAATATATCCGGACCAGCTGAAACGGGAATAAACACGCGTACAGCCAAATGCTGCGCGCGCCTGTGTTTTTTTGCCCTTTTAATACAACTTTTTTATTTTCACTACATCCTAGAGAGACAGATAAATCATGGAAAAATTCAGAAACCTCGGCCTTTCCGACACTATTATTGAAGCCCTTGAAAAAAAAGGCTTCACTGAACCCACCCCTATTCAGGAAAAGACCATCCCCATGCTCCTTTCCGGAGAAAAGGATATTGTCGGCCAGGCTCAGACCGGAACCGGTAAAACCGCAGCTTTCGGCCTTCCCATAATTGAAAACATACGCGACGGAGCCAACCATGTTCAGGCCATTATCCTGACACCGACCCGAGAACTGGCCCTGCAGGTTGCGGATGAAATCATTTCTTTCCGCGGCAAGCGTAAAGTATACGTAGCCACCGTTTACGGTGGGCAGCCCATGCTCCCGCAGCTGAAAGCCCTCAAGCGCGGCGCGGATATCGTAGTCGGTACTCCCGGCCGTGTGCTGGACCATATCCGCCGCGGCACCCTTGACCTCTCACAGATCAACAACTTCGTGCTCGATGAAGCTGACGAAATGTGCAACATGGGCTTCCTCGAGGAAGTTTCCGAAATTATGGAAAATGCCGGCGAAAACCACCGAACCCTGCTCTTTTCCGCCACCATGCCTCGTGAAGTAATGAATATCGCCAAGAAATTCATGGGCGACTACGATGTTATCGCAGTTAAACGCGAAAAAGACGAAGCACCGCTGACCGAACTGATTTTCCACGAAGTAAACGAACGTGACCGCTTTGAAGCTCTCTGCCGTGTTGTTGACGCACAGGCTGAATTTTACGGACTGGTCTTCTGCCGCACCCGCGCCGATGCAGACAACGTTGCCGGAGCACTGGGAGAACGCGGTTATCCTGCAGAACCCATTCATGGAGATCTTTCTCAGGCCCGCCGCGAAGACATCCTCAAACGTTTCCGCAACCGCCGCTGTAAAATCCTTGTTGCAACCGATGTTGCCGCCCGCGGCATCGACGTGCCGGACCTCACACATGTAGTCAACTTTGCCCTGCCGCAGGATCCCCAGAGCTTTGTTCACCGCGTGGGCCGCACCGGACGCGCAGGCAAGAAAGGTGTTGCAGTTACCCTTATCTCCCCACGCGAATTCGGCAAGCTTCGCTACATCACCAAAGTAACCAAGCTCCGCATAGACAAGAAACCGCTGCCGACCATCGATCAGGTCATAGATGTTAAAAAATCCCGTATGGGTGCTGAACTCAGCGAAATTGTTGAATCAGGTGAGCATCTTTCTTATCTCGACCTTGCCCACGAACTGCTTGAGGGAGTTGATCCCATTGAAGCTGTAGCCGCACTGCTCAAGCACTCTCAGGGCAGCGTTCTTGATAAACGCAGCTACCATAAAATCGAAGAATGCGGAGGCCCCAACGCCAACCGCGGTCGGGTACGTTTCACCGCCCACATTGGCCGGGCACACGGCATGACTCCGCGCAAGCTGGTGGACATGATCTGCCGCCGTTCCCGCATCAATCCCGTACGCATTCAGCATGTAAAGATTCAGGGACGCCAGTCCACCTTTACTGTTCCTGCAGGCGATTCCGACAACGTGATGAGTTCCGTGAACAGAGCGTCCAATAACGAAAGACCTTTGCTCAGAAAAGGCTAATATCCAGCTCGCTGCAGTTTAGTCTTATTTCGGTTAAGAACCCGATATAAAAATGCCCCCGGAACCATGTTCCGGGGGCTTATCTTATTATTCAAGTCCCATTCCCGGATGGTGAGCGGGATAACCCATTTCATCTTCATGGCAGACCGTGCAGGTTCCGGCGGCCCCAATTGGCTGAGCTTCGCCCATGTATTGCAGAGGACGCAGATTGTCTCGTTCATCTGTTGCCGGGAAGACAGCATGCGGCGCATTATGGCAGGCCGCACACATCACGGCATCCATTTCATCCCTGCGGTTGCGGAAAAGACCTGCCTTGTCTGCAGTCCATTCATTAAAGGCGGAATCCGACTCAGGAGCACCGAATTCCACATGACAGGTCAGACAATCGGGCTGTTGATCATGGGGCTGACGGGCATGTATTTCATCCAGACTGAACTCAACCGGAGTAATCAACTTCATAAGCCTTGTGGCCACAAGCTTCTGCTCTTCACCCTTAAGCAGGGCAAGGGCATGGTTTTCCATTACCCCGTGACAATTCACGCACTCCATCCCCGCATCAACATGCACTCCGCGCAGGCTCTCCTGCGGATGGCAGGACATGCAGGCATCGTTGGATTTTCCAGACAGATAAACTGCATGAAAACCGTGCAGGACCGTTGACAGATTAAGCTGCATCTCTCCATCATGGCATCCCATGCAGTCGATCACTTCGCTGTTCTTCAGCCGTTTCCTGAAATCAGTATTGTTATCCCGGTCATGAACAGTAACTATGTCCGCTGCAGTCTGCGCTGAGAACCCTCCCTGTTCGGGGAAATTCCAACCACCGCCATGACACTTATTGCAGCCCGGACGGGTAGAAACAGGAAGCACAATAGTTGTTGCGGCGAGGACATTTCCATCCGCGTCAACAGCCTGCACATCCAAAGGAGGCAGAGGCTGGTACCCTTCCATGGTGTAAGGCAGTATCTCAAGGGGAGCGGACTGGAAGTACCCGTCTTCAGGACTCAATTCGAAAGTTTCATCCATGCCCTGCGGCTTGCAGACTATTTTCACATCATCAGTAACTATTTCCGGAGAATCCCCACGCAAAATGAGCTGCGCACGGACAATGCTGCCCTTGTCGGAAATAGTCATGGTCCGGTCTTTATCAATGATCAGGCGCAGGCCCTCCAACGGCCAGGCCATGAGCACATATTCCTGCTTCGGATCGAAAGACGCAGCTGTAAGCTCAGATTCCTCCGTTGCAGGCAAGGCAGGATCTTTTTGCGGTCCTAAGGAATAGATATAATCCGCCAAAGCCGAGCGTTCCTGAGCTGTGCCAAGGAATTCCGGCATGTATCTGTTCAGTTTTCCCATGCCGGAAATAAACGCATCCAGCCCGGCAGCAGTGTATTTTGATGTCCGGGGAACTATATCATTCATGGGACCATTTACTGCGTGACAAGGCGCACACTGCATCTGATAAAGCCATGATCCGGCTCTTAAGCGGTTTTCAGGGCTGATTTCGCGTAAATCCTGAGGCACCCATTTGGAATTTTGCAGGATGGATTTACCTTTCAGTTCTTCGGCCTGTTCTACAGTTATATTGGTTGAATAGACCTCCCCCCAAATAACAAAGGGCTTACGTCCTGCTTCGCGTATGAATTCAAATGATCCGTAAAAAAGAAGGGCAACCACCAGCATGACCATAGCCGAGCTGAAATTCACCCTTCGCGGAGCACATACAGCCATAAACAGTCCGCCGATAAGAATAACCGGGGTAGTGTACTTAAAAATCTGTATGAAAAAAGCGACCCGGTGGGATTTGTGGACCACCAGCATGGCCTGCTCTGCAGGCAGAGAGTTCAGGTACCAGTAACCGGATAAAACGGTCAGTATCAATCCGGTCAGGGTCCATATTCCGCAGAAACGGACCAGCATGCAGCGCAGGCTCCTTTCCTTGATCCGTGCGGCAGTCACAAAACCGAATAACCCGGCCAGCATTCCGCAAAGAGCAGTGCGGAAAAAGAGCGCCGGCCAGAAAGTGGGATTAAATATGGCATCCCAGAAATTTCGGGTTTCCTGCCACACACCGGGGGTAAGCATGAAAGAAACAACACCGTTAATGGTCAAAAGAGAAAGGAATGCGAAAAGAAAATAAAACCAACCAATAATCAGGTGATCGCGGCGGTTCATTTTTTCCCAATAATAGTAATAGATGAGCAATGCCACAATCTCGCCCACAAACCAGACCCATTCAGTTGCCCACGCAAATAGAAATTCACGCACCAAGACAAGAGTCCCCTGCGGACTGAGCAAGGCCATTATGAACCAGAGAGCCACCCCGCTTCCTCCGCCGAAAACCATGGTCAGCAGCAGGAAAAATTTGGAATGTTTTTTCACATAATCAAGCAACTCACTGGAACCGGTGCTGTATGCCAGCTTTTCAGTCACAACCAGAAAAAGTCCGCCGCCTACAGCGAATTGGGCTACAAAAACATGCAGGGTCGCAATCAGCGCGATCCAGAAACCGCCACCGAAAGTTGTCAGGTGCCAGATTGGATATTCCATCATTAACTCCTTTCAGCTCTGCGCATGAGTTTCAACATGTAGACGATGCAGAATCCGCCCACTATCAGTGAAGCAATGAATAACATGAAAGGTTCCCACTGCCCGGAGACAGGGGCTGTATCAAGGGTAAAATAAGGTTCAAGATATTTCTGCCGGACAAGGTGACGCATGGTTGCCATTACCGGAACAATAAAAACAGTTGCTGCCGTGGCAAAGTAGACGTTCTTAGTGAATCCGGCATGAAGCATGCCGAATGTTGCCAGCAGTCCTACACAAAGCAGAACTGTGGCAGATAGGTTTCCACCCATGAATATGAGCATTACATCTCTGGGCAGGGCCAGCAGAAACCAGCAGCCCATCCCCACGTTCACAAGTGTAGAACGCGAGAACCACTTCATGCCCGTACCTTCAATATCGGAATTACCTTTGCGCTTACCCACAAGAGCCACAAAAAGTCCGCCCACAGCCAGTGCGGATACGGCAAAATGCATGAACCGGGGATAAAGCACCGGATCATGAAGATTGAGGACAAATCCGTGCGGATCATTGAAATACTCTGCCCAGACTTCGGGCCGCAACATCAGGGTCATTTTATTGGAAAGCATGAAAGCGATGTAAGAAATCATTGCCAGCACAGCCAGCATCAGAATCTTGCGGCCACCTTCCCCAAGCTTTTCGTAGCGGTAATTATGAATGTAAAGACCGTAATAACCACAGATAAGCGCAGCTATGACTGCCAGCCAGAAGACTGCCATAAGTATGGAAGAGACATAGCTGAATTGACCATAGACCGCCTGCAAAAAAAGCAGAGGCGGCACTCCTGCATTGATGGCAAGAGCCAGCAGGGTCGGCAGTTTGCGGGAAATATTTCGCGAAACCGGGGTGCCGCCGGAAAGTGAATGGATAAAAACAATGGTAGCCCCGCCGAAAAAAGCATTCATAAGCAGCAGGTGGGCAGAAAAAGTTATGATTGAGAGCGTTACCGGCCAGATGGGATTTACAGAAATACCAATGGCAGCCGGAACCAGTGCAGACGGAGTCATGGGTTCTCCCTGATTAAATTTCAAGTTTTGCTCTATATAACAGGAGAAATCATCCTTAACAATTAGAAACCCCATTATGATCGGATTGAACCTCCCCCTCTTCTCTGCCTATATCCATGAACCGGAAACTGTTTTGCCACCATTTTACAATTTATTTACGATTTAACAAAAAAAGTGCTTGCCAAAGCCGGCTGAAATACATAAACATCTCTCTACCGAGTGCCGAAGTGGTGGAATTGGTAGACACGCTAGGTTCAGGGTCTAGTGGAGGTTTCTCCGTGGAAGTTCGAGTCTTCTCTTCGGCACCACTCGTAAACAAAGAAAGCCGCAACAAATGTTGCGGCTTTTTTCGTTGTTACCCCTAAGCCCTTTTCCCATCTAAAAGTGAAGCCCTCTCTCCATATTTCTAATGGAAAGATTTCATCATTCATGTATACTTCTCACCTAACCCCAAAAGGAGAAACCAAGATGAAAAAACTCAGTTCCCAAAAGATAGTATTTTCCCTATTGATCGCAGCCTGCATACTTTTTCAGGTTCCTGCGGCTTCGGCCTTCAGCCTCAATGACCTTTCTTCTTCAGCTGAAACAGCAAAAAGCGCAGCGGAAGGAGCCAGCCTGCTTGACCGGGCCAAGAATGTTTATTCCGGCTTCTATGATTCCACAGAGAACCTCGTTGATGCACAGACCGTAACCATGAGCCTGCTTAACCCTGATGAAGGAGCCGCCCTCACATCCAAACTGGGCGACATCAACTCCGGCTCAACCTTCACAAGGCTGGTCAATCTGGTTGGGTTATCCGAAAGTATGGATGCGGAAACCACCAGCGCCTCCCTGACTTCAAAACTGACCAAAATCATCACGACTCCTGACAGTTTCGGAAAAGCTAAAAAAGTCTACGACCACGCTTCCACAGCTTATACTTCAGGAAACAACTCAGTAAGCGAAGCCAAGACCCTTTACACAGAAATCAAAGATTTTATCGCTTCCCCCTCATCCAAGGGGATCAGCGATACCTTGCTCTCCGGGCTGGGTAATTACTCTGACAAAATCCTGCCCTTTATCATTGAAAATGGTCCGGAAAGAGTAAAAGCCGCCGCCCAGATTGCCGAAGCTTTCAAAGGCTTTTTGTAGAAAGCCCTAAGGCTCTTCAGAATCCCTATCAGTAAGTAAAACAGCCCTGTTTGCCATTTGGCAAACAGGGCTGTTTTTTAATATTTAATTCGCCAATTTTAATTAAAATATCCATCCCTTTTCAAATCAGTAATCAGCCTTTCACACATGGCTGCCCGGTTCAGACTGTATATATGTACTCCGGGTGCGCCCTTATCCAGCAAGCCGGCAATCTGTTTACGCGCAAACTCAAACCCGAAATCCATGACAGCTTCATCCCCGCCTTTTTCAAAAGCCTTCTCCACCCCGCAATAGAGATCACCGGGGATGGACGCCCCGCACAGGGACATAATCCGGCGCAGGGAACTCAAGGACTGAATAGGCAACACGCCGGGAATAACCGGACGCTCAATACCCAGCGCTCCAAGCCGATCCACGTAATCGAAGTAGACTCTGTTATCAAAAAACAGTTGAGTCATGGTGAAATCAGCCCCTTTGGCAAGTTTGGCATGATGAAATTCCAAATCCCAAACCAGCGAAGGGGAATCAGGGTGCCCGCCGGGGTATCCGGCCACGCCGATGCCGACATCGGAAAATTTGCCGTCCACATACTCTACCAGATCAGATGCATGAAAAAAACGGCTTTGGTCATCACCGGTTGAACCGGCCACCCCGTCTCCGCCAAGGGCGAGAATATCCGTAACCCCGGCATCCACCAGATCGGACACAAAACCGTCAATGGATTTTTCGCTGGCTCCCACACAGGTCAGATGGGCCAGAATATCAATACCCATATCCTTTTTCAGCAGCGAACAGATATCAAGTGAATTGTCGTGACTGGTGCCCCCCGCTCCGTAAGTGACTGAGGCAAAAAGGGGATTCAACCCGGCCAGCCTCTCTGCCCGTTCCAAGAACTTGGGCCATGTGGATTTATCCTTGGGAGGAAAAAATTCAAAAGAAAAAAACTGTTCTGCTTTATTGATATTCTGTGCCACCTGCATTTTTACTCTCCATTTTAATATGCTTGCCTCCCGGACCGCAGGCACGGTCCAGGAGAATATTTATGTTAATCTATTTAATCTTAAGGCGTACTGTTTCCGCAGCCTGAACCATATTTTTCAGGGCCGGAATAACCTCATCCCACTTGCGGGTCTTAAGTCCGCAATCCGGGTTTACCCAGAGCCTTTCCGCAGGGATGACTTCAAGCGCCTTTTCGAGCAGCAGAGCCATGTCGTCTGCTGCCGGAATTGCCGGGCTATGGATGTCATACACTCCGGGGCCGACCTCATTGGGATAGTGAAACTGCTTGAAGCTACCCAAAAGCTCCATACGGCTGCGGCTGGCTTCAATACTGATTACGTCGGCATCAAGCGCTGCAATTGACCCCATGATTTCGTCGAATTCGCAATAGCACATGTGGGTATGAATCTGGGTCGCATCATCCACGCAGGATGAAGAAAGACGAAAACACTCCTCTGCCCACTTCAGATATTCAGCCTGCTCCGACTTACGCAGGGGCAGACCTTCACGCAGGGCCGGTTCGTCAATCTGGATTACTTTCACCCCGCTCTTTTCAAGATCAGCCACCTCGTCACGGACAGCCAGTGCAATCTGGCGGCAGGTTTCACTGCGCGGCTGGTCATCACGGACAAAACTCCAACAAAGAATGGTCACCGGACCGGTGAGCATGCCCTTGACCTCACGCTCGGAAAGGGAACGGGCATAGTTGATCCACTCCACGGTAATGGGGCCGGGACGGGAAACATCCCCAAAAATGACCGGAGGCTTCACACAGCGGGAACCGTAACTCTGCACCCAGCCATTGGAAGTGAAGCAGTAACCGTCAAAATTCTCCCCGAAATACTCAACCATGTCGTTGCGTTCTGGTTCACCGTGGACCAGCACATCAAGACCGATCTCTTCCTGACGGCGGATGCAATCTTCAATGTAGCCGCGCATGAATTTTTCGTAATCAGCACGTTCAATGCGTCCGCTTTTAAATCCGCTTCTGGTGGAGCGCACTTCCGAAGTCTGGGGAAAGGAACCTATGGTGGTTGTTGGCAGCAGGGGGAACCCAAGACTGCGCTGTATCTCTGCCCGTTGCTCATAAGCGGACTTGCGGTGGTAATCTTCAGGTTTCAACGCAGCCAATCTCTTGGCGACCTCGGGATTGTTCACCTTAGGACTGACTTTGCGGCTTTCAAGAATCCTGCGGTTCTCCATGAGTGCTTCTTCGACATCCTGACCGGAAACAGCATCAGCCACGGTTCTGACTTCCGCGCATTTCTGACGGGCAAAAGCCATCCAGCTTTTGATTTCCGCATCCAATTCTGTCTCCAGATCAAGATCAAAGGGGACATGCAGAAGTGAACAGGACGGAGCAACAAAAATCCGGTCCTCGCCAAGGGCAATGGCGGCTTTGTTCACAGCTGAAACGGCTTTATCAAGATCCGCACGCCAAATATTCCTGCCGTCCACTACGCCGAGGGAAAGACTCATGTTCCCGGCAATTTTTGCAAGCAAGGGTTCAAGATCCTGTCCGCCGCGCACAAGGTCCACATGCAACGCATCGACAGGCAAGGCGGCAACCGTTTCGAGATTCTCACCCAGCCCGCCAAAATAGGAAGCAACCATAACCTTGGTACTTGCAGCCGCTTCCTTGAAAGTGCGGTAAACCGGTGCAAAGAGCCTGCGTACATTTTCGTCAAGATCAAGAGCCAGTACAGGCTCATCAAATTGAATCCATTCGCACTTGGCTGAAAGTTTTTCAATAAGTTCCACATAAACCGGGAGCAACCCTTCCAGCAGGTCCAAGCGGTCAAATTCCTGATCCGCACATTTACCGAGCAGTAGAAAAGTCAATGGTCCCGGCAGCACCGCCTTGATTCTGTGATCCTGCGAAGCCGCCTCATCCACCTGTTGCAACAGGGATTCATCGGCAAGAAAGAACTTCTGGTCACGACAGAACTCAGGGACAATATAGTGATAGTTTGTATCAAACCACTTGGTCATTTCCATGGCTGCAACACCGTTTTCCCCGGCTTCGCCACGGGCCATCCTGAAATAATCATCAAGTGATGCATTGCGGCCTGAAATATTATATCTTTTCGGAATAACGCCGAAGCGCACGGCATTATCAAGCATATGGTCATAGTAGGAAAAATCACCAACCGGAAGAATGTCCACTCCGGCTTTCTTCTGGTCTTGCCAGTGCAACGCGCGCAGTTTTTTGGCAGTCAGGGAAAGATCGTCCCTGCCGGCATCGCCTTTCCAGTAGGATTCCAGTTTCTTCTTTAATTCACGGTTACTACCCATTCTGGGATAACCCAAGGTGTGCGTCAGCATTATACTTCTCCATGTTTGCAGTGTCCGCTTTCTGCGGCGGGATGTGCCATCCCTTTTTTCCGTACCTGTTCGCGAGGTCCGGCCACTAATTTCTGCAGGACGTCTTCTGGCTTCCGGGTCTCTTGGACGCACAGCATCAGATCTTCCCGTTAAGATAACAGTGGGCTGATACCATTTCGATTGAATTACCCGGTTACAGCAGCGCGCCTGCGACGGATTTTCACCGTCTTCCGTTTCCTGCAGATTTTCACAACTCAAGTTCAATATATAAAAATATTGTTATATAGTGATAAACAAATGACACTCTTCATCATCGAAGTCAAGCGCTAATGCAAACTTGATTAATCCAAATGAAACAAAACCCGGCAAGCGGAAAAGACTGAACCTGCTTGTTCTGAGAACATAGGCAAACGCACAAAACAAAAAAACCGGAACCAGCGTATATCTAAATACGCTTAGTTCCGGCTTTTATTTCAGCAATGCCACAGTTGGTGCTTTATCGGCACCTGAAGCTGTGAGATAAAACTCAGAGCTGTAGATAAACAGCCAAACAGTCCGAAAGGTCTTTCCTCGACTTGTTGGGACTATTCGCAATCATTCACATTAAATTTTTCACGGAAACTGCCGTTGGCAGAAGGAAACTTAATCAAAGCTCCCTTAACCAGACAACGCCCGACAACATCCAGTCCTTCGCGATCCTGGCTTACTGCCATTCCCCGCCAGAGGAAAGTTTTCATACCCTCGGATTCAGGGGTCATCAGATAGATGCGTACGGTATTGTCGACGCGGGGGGCATCAGCATCCTTGACCACACCGATTTCGGAATTGGTTTTGCTGATGTAATCATATTCATAGGCTTCCCTTTTGTAGGTAACGCCTCTTTCCATAAAAGCTTTGGAGCCGAAATTGACCAGCACGACAAAATCAGGAGAAGCAGGATCATAACGGAAGCCCTTGGACTCCAGCTCAAGTTTGGCGGAGTTCAGAAGGATAGCTTCAAGATCCTTCTTTGATTCACTTTTCTGCTTGAAAGCAAAAGTTTTAAGCTTGCTGAAATCAGTCCCCTCAACGGGCTTGTTTTCAACATCCATATTCACATAAACACACCCGGAAAGCATCATCCCGAGCAAAGCAAAGACAACTAGTAACTTCCTCACCTCAATCTCCTGACTTTATATGTTACGGCTTCCCCTGAAAAAACAGCCGTATTAAAATTTTTATTACAATTTCCTATAGCTTAAGCATTTAACTTTTTTAGCCGCTTTAGCCAAGAGTTAAAACAAATTCAACTACGGAAAAAATAATTCACTTGAATTAAATTCGATCATAGTGTCCTCTACCCATGGGGAGGTACTTATGAATACACTATCAGACAGGCGTAAACATCCTCGTATTGAGCTTAGCTCAATCAACAATTTTTTCCGGCAATGTGATATTGCAGCGTCATCTGCAACAGGCGACTTTGATATTACCATACTGAATATTTCCACTGACGGTATGAAGTTCACCCTTAATTCCGGGAACGATACAGGAAAACTGCAACAGAATGACGAAATTTTTATCCGTGGATGTATTTTCAATAACAATATAGGCTTTCTGAGCAGCCAGAAAGCAGTGGCCGTCTGGCAGGAAGACAAGCTTTTCGGGGTAAAATTTACTCCGGCCCTTGATCTTGATGAAACAAGCCTTACTGCTATGATGAAGTAACCGCAATCAAGACTGCCACCCACCCTCTCTTTCAATAAATCCGATAAATTGGTATCCTCAACTTTGTGAGTAAGCACGAAAACAAAATAATCGCATGGGTCGGCAATATCTTCTTCCGCACCGGAATGGACAGGCTGGGTTACAAAACAGTCCCTATTCCTATTACGGGCCAGCAGGTATTAACCTGGCAGGATATTCTGGATAAAACAGTAACGGAACCATTTGCTGTGGTCTATGCTGACCGCTCAATCGCCCCTCCCCTTGCCGGGGTGGAAAACTTCCCCTGCCTGACAATTTTCCATTGCATTGATACCCATATCCATAGCTGGTACCCCATCTATGCACAGGGATTCGACATCTGTCTGGTCAGCTTGAAAGACCATCTTGACCGTTTCAAACCACGTCTGAAAGAATCACGCCTGCTCTGGTTCCCCCCCGTACCCACGGATTATGATGTCCCCTCTGAAATGGAAAAAGAATGGGACCTGCTCTTCGTGGGCACCGTAGATGCCGAAATTACTCCGCAAAGAAAAAAATTCCTCGATGAAGCAGCCAAAAAAATTCCGGGACTGCATATCACTAAAGGCAAGTTCCGACACCTCTTCCCCAAAGCAAAGGTGGTGCTCAACATAGCAGAGCGCGGCGATCTCAATTTCAGGGTATTCGAAGCACTGGCCTGCGGTGCCTGCCTGCTGACCCCAAGAATTGAACAGGGACTCTTTGACCTCTTTGAGGACGGGGTCCATCTGATGACTTACGAACCGAACAGCGTTGCAGATCTTGTGGAAAAACAGAATCTGTTGCTTGCAGACGACGATTTGCGGGAGCGCATTGCCCGGCAAGGCAACGAACTGATTGAAAGTTCGCACCGAATCATTCACCGGGCCAGAACCCTGCACAATGTCATCTCTGAAATGAATGTTGAAGCAGCCGTCAGCAATCGCCTGAAAGCCGCCCCGGAGTTACGCCGCAACTTCCTGAAATCACTTTATCTGCACTGGGCCGCAGAGATATGTAACCCTGAACTTCAAAAAATTTATCTGGAAGCAGCTAAAAAATGAGAGTTTTTTAAAGAAGATTCTGCAGGACTATAACCTTGCTGCCCATTCCGTTATGACGAGAAAAGAACAGGAAACCTCTCTGCCCGCTCTTGAAACAATAAAAAAGAACTCCCACGAAGCTTTTTCGGGGAGTTCTTTTTATTTGTAAATCAAACTTTCAACCTCTCCAGCCCCTGAGCTAGATCAGCCTTTAAATCTTCAACATCTTCCAGCCCGATATTGAGGCGGAATATGGTTTTGCCCTCGTAACCGAAAGGATTTGTGCGCCGGAATTTTCCTCCGGTAATCAAACTCTTATAACCTCCCCAGCTGTAACCGAGACCGAAGAGGGCCAGATTATCCACAAATAGAGAATGATCAATATTCTCGTACTCTTCCTTGAGAGTGAAAGCAAAAAGGCCGCTCGAACCATTATAATACTTTTTCCAAAGCTCATGCTGGGGGTGACTTTCGAGAGCCGGATGGATGACCGATTCTACCATGTCATGCTTTTCAAGCCACTTGGCAACCTCAAGAGCGGACTCTTCATGCGCCTTCAGCCGAACCTTCAGAGTCCGTAAACCGCGCAACCCTTGATAGCAATCTTCCTGCGCTGCATATACTTCAAAAAGACCGCAACACTTGTTAAAAGCCGCCCAGCTCTGTTCATTTGTGGAAACCGTGCCCAGCAGGATATCCGAATGCCCGGTTATATACTTGGTGCAGGACTGGATGGATACATCCACACCGTGCTTAAAAGGATTGAAATACAAAGGGGTAGCCCATGTGTTATCAATTACCGAAACAACTCCTTTTGCACGGCATTCTGCTGTAATGGCAGAGATATCCTGAATCTCAAAAGTGTTGGATCCGGGGGATTCCATAAAAAGCAGCTTTGTGTTTTCGCGAATATATCCGGCAATCCCCACGCCTGCGTCAGAAGATAAATATTCTGTTTCAACACCGTATTTTGCGAGAAAGCCATCACAGAAACGACGTGTCGGGCCATATACATTATCACAAATCAGGATATGGTCTCCCTGTTTTGTATAAGCCATAAGGACCATAGCGATTGCGGCAATTCCGGACTGAAATGCCCTGCAGCCGTGCGCCCCTTCCAGCTCCAACATGGCGACTTCAAAAGCCTTCTGTGCGCTTAGTCCGCAGGTTCCGTATTCTATGCCCTCAAACTCACCCTTATTCGCTTTCAGCATATCGGAATAGGAATCAAAAATAACCGTGGAAGCCCGGTGCAGGGGAGGATTAATGGTATTTATAATTTGCAGCGCCTCAGCTTTACCTGCATTGACCAGCCTGGTGGAAATATCTTTCATGGGAACTCCTTGTTGTTTCTGGCCCAAAATATAAAACGGGGAACTGGAAAAACAACCAGTTCCCCGCAATTTTTAATATTTATTCAGACAATTCCAATGGCGATGCGGCCATGCCCTGACAAAACCAGAGAATCTCCTGCTAAAGATCCTCCGGCTTTAGGAAAGGCCGTCGGTAAAACCACCGGTAAATTTCTTATTGCATTTTCTCAAGCTCCGCTTCAATCAACTCAAGCGGAAAATCCTCACGCACAACAGCTTTGCCCAACATATCAAGACCGACAATGACCACCGCACCATGTTTGACCTTCTTGTCTTTCTTCATGAGTTCCATGATTCGGGCAGGCTCGATATTGAGTTTGCCGGTGGCAAGACCGAGCTTGTCCATGAGCTTCTCATGAAACTCAAGGTCCCCGGCAGATAGCATTCCTGCTTTATGACAGGCCCGGGCCACGATACGCATACCCCAGCCGACGCACTCGCCATGGGAAATCTTGTACCCTGCAAAAGTCTCAATGGCATGGCCCACAGTGTGACCATAATTGAGAATACGGCGCACCCCGCCTTCCTTTTCGTCACGGATCACAACATCGGCCTTGATCTCACAGCATCTGGCCACGACTTTAGCCATGACATCGCTATCTAACCCCCGGACCTTTTCCGCATTGGCGGACAGGTATTCCACCAGATCACGGTCAGCGATAAATGCTGTCTTGACTACTTCGCCAAGCCCGCTGAGAATTTCCCGTTCAGGCAGAGAGTTAAGGGCTGAAATATTGGTATAAACCCGCTTGGGCTGGTAGAACATACCGCAATAATTCTTCCAGTGCCGGATATTCACCGCCACCTTTCCGCCAACAGAAGAATCCACCTGTGAAAGCAGAGTAGTTGGCACCTGCACGAAATTAATCCCGCGCATATAGCTCCCGGCAACATAACCGGAGAGATCACCGACTACGCCACCTCCAAGGGCGACGACTACATCCTGACGGGTAATCCCTGCCTCAAGCATGGCTTCAAGCAACGATCCGAACACATCAAGCGATTTGCTGTTCTCCCCTGCTGGGACTGTCAGCAGCAGGGGGTCAACATCCGCAAGCGCAAGCTTTTCGACCAGATCATGGCCGAAAAGCTCGCGGGTATTTTCATCGCAGATAACTACCGGGGTATATCCGTATTTCCGTGTTTTAAGATCCGCTACAACTTCATCCATGACGGAGTAGCCCACGCTGATCTCATAGGAATTATCGAACTCCCCGCGCAGTTCAACTTTGACCTTCGGCATTAATCTTCCCCGGCCAGCACGCATTCCTGCTGACGCAGGGATTCTTCGTGGATGTACTGGAATATACGGAGCATGAAGTGCTCATCCATGCCGCGGGCAACCCCTTCACGGGTACGTTTTTCAACAGTTTTTTTCCACTGAGCAGGCTGCAGGAGAGCGATGCCGCGCTCACATTTCATCTTACCGATCTTGCGGCCAAGAGCCATGCGCTCGGCAAGAAGCTCAACGATGGCATCATCAATTTCAACAAGACGGGTGCGTTTGCTTTCCATCTTCAGGGCAAATTCTTCATCTTCTGCAACAGCATGCTTAACTTCAAGCCCGGCAAGCACTTTACCGAGATCTTCGGGTGTGAACTGCTGTTTGCTGTCACTAAGAGCTACATCCGGATTGATGTGGGATTCAATCATCAGGCCGTCAAAAAGAAGGTCAAGGGACTTCTGGGCCACAGCAGGAATCAATTCACGCTTGCCGCAAAGATGGCTGGGGTCACAGATGATAGGCATGCCTTCAGTACGGCGGCGCAGTTCAATAAAAATTCTCCAGTTGGGAGCGTTACGGTATTCACTGGGGCGGGCGGAAGAAAAACCGCGATGAATGGCACCGAGTTTCTTGACCCCGGCTTTGTTGATACGCTCCAGAGCACCAAGCCAGAGCTCCACGTCAGGGTTGATGGGGTTCTTGACCAGTACCGGGATATCGGTCCCCTGCAAGGCATCGGCCATGGCCTGTACAGCAAAGGGGTTTACTGTGGTTCTTGCACCGATCCAGATCAAATCCACACCGTACTTAAGGCAGAGTTCGATGTGTTCGGGGGTGGCTGTTTCACAGCAGATAGGCAGACCGGTTTCCTCTTTTGCTTCAACCAGCCATTTAAGACCTTCCTCGCCCATTCCCTCAAAACATCCTGGACGGGTACGGGGTTTCCAGATTCCGGCGCGCAGGAGGTGAACACCCTTATCTTGAATTCCTCGCGCGGTTTCAAGAAGCTGCTCACGGGACTCGGCACTGCAAGGTCCGGCAATAATCAATGGTCCGTCGTTATTGAATCCCCAAGAATCCAAACCGGTTACATCAAGTTGTACGCTCATGGAAATAACCTCCGTAATATTTGAAGTTGATAAGAAATCCAGGCCGGTTTGATGGCGCTAAACGGGATAACTGCAAGATTGAAATCTGAATATAACAGACAATGCAGAAAACAGCAGAAAAAAAACGGCCGGAGTATAAGGTAAGTATAAAACACGGGAGAGACTAAAGTCCCACGTGATCTAAACAAGTTGTGAATGAAGTTGGACTATATATCCTGCCGGGGAGGCAGGTTTCGGCAAGACCCGGTCGGCGTTTGCTGGCGCAAGCCGTCCGAAATTTCCGATCAGTCTCGATATCCCATAACACCACTGGGGTACGGCGTAAATACTCAATTTAATCCAACCCGTTTTTTTCATACTATCTTAACAAAACCATTTATTGATATTGACTTTGAATTTCATTGTCACTAAAAGTCTGGTTAACGGTTTCAAACCTGATTATACATCCAAAAGGAGAAAATTATGCCCAAATCACTGATCGTTTACGGTTCAACCACTGGAAACACTGAAACAGCGGCAGAATATGTAGCCGAAAGTTTAAAAAACAAGAATTTCGAAGTGGAACTGAAAAATGTAACCGACGTAAGTATTGCCGAACTCGGCAACGGCTACGACATTGTGATCTTCGGTTGCTCCACCTGGGGTGACGATGAGATTGAGCTGCAGGATGACTTCATTCCCCTATTCGATTCTCTTGAAGACGCAGACCTTAAGGGCAAAAAAGTTTCCGTATTCGGCTGCGGGGACTCCAGCTATACCTTTTTTTGCGGTGCTGTAGATGCCATTGAAGAAAAACTGGAAAAAATAGGTGCGATAGTCATCGGAGACAGCCTCAAAGTTGACGGTGATCCGGAACGAGCCGCAATAATTGAATGGGGTAGAGAAATAGCTGAGAAACTCTAAGTACTCCCTAGCAAAAAGAACCAAAAAACAAGCCCCCGGACCATAACGGTACGGGGGCTTGTAAAATATTATCGCTAAATAGACGGTCTAATTTTCACCGGCCAATGCGCGCTGAACCGAGACTTCAAGCATGGTTTTCTGCAGACGGATACTTTTAGTATTGCTGTTGAGCACGTCTTCGGTCAAAGAGCGCAATTTATCCACAGATTCCAGAGAAGCTGTGATGATGAGTTCTGTGGGAATAAGACCTTCGGAACGGATCATCTCCAGAACGTTTTCCAGCTTGTGGGAAAGTTCTTCAATGACACTTAATTTGAGCAGGTTAGACCCTGCTTTAATGGAATGGGCGTCCCTGAAAATGGAATTGATCAGTTCCGGGGTCAAATCCGCGGTACTGTTTTCCAACTGCAAAAGACCGGTCTCGATATTATCGAGCCGTTCAAGGGTCTCATCCCGAAATATATCCAGTAATCTGTCGCCAGTACTCATTTTATATAAATAGGTTCCACTCGCCATCTGGCAAGGGTTAAAAATCTGCTTACAACTCCCAACAGGAGCACTGTACGGGTTCTGCCCTAACCCTGAGCTTTCGTCAACAAAATGTAACTTAAAACCCAAATTCGTATCTCCCACGGTCGGGCTTTCCTTTTTTGCAGCAAAATTCTACACTGCCGCCCTCAACCTTGAGGCAGCAACAAAAAACAAGCTTCTATATCTTTCCTTATATGATATTTTTAATCAAGTATAGTGCGGAGTTAAACAAATGGCTTTGATGAGTGTAAGCGACGTTTCCATGTCCTTCGGTGGTCCCCTGCTACTGGACAAAGTCTCCTTCCAAGTGGAAGAAGGTCAACGAATCTGTATTGTGGGCCGTAACGGTGAAGGCAAATCCACCCTGCTCCGGCTTATGAGCGGCGATCTCTTACCCGATAGCGGAAACATTTCTTATCAGAAAGGAGTCAGCGTTGCCCGCCTTTCACAAAAAGTCCCGGAAGTTTTAAAGGGTACCGTTTTTGAAGTCGTTGCCGGAGGCCTCGGTGAACTTGGCGAGGCTCTGACCAGTTACCATACAGTAAGCCTTGAGGTTGCCAATGGCGGCGATGTTGCCAAACTTTCCGAAGTGGAAGAAACCATGGAAAAACATGGAGGCTGGGAAGCCCTGACCACCATTGAAATGGTCATTTCCCGGCTCTCGCTCAGTGCGGAGATGCGCTTTGAGAATCTTTCCGGTGGTCTGAAAAGACGAGCCCTGCTTGCCCGTTCACTGGCCTCCAAACCGGACGTCCTGCTGCTGGACGAGCCTACCAACCATTTGGATATTGACTCTATCGCATGGCTGGAAGAATTTATCGTCAAGAACATCCGTACCCTGATTTTCATTACTCACGACCGTATGTTCCTGCGCAAAATAGCAACCCGCATAATTGAGCTTGACCGCGGCAACCTCGCGGACTGGTCCTGCGATTACGACACTTTCCTCAAACGCAAGGAAGACCTGCTTGCTGCCGAAGAAAAGAACAGGTCTGAATTCGACAAAAAGCTGGCCCGTGAAGAAGTCTGGATCAGGCAGGGCATCAAAGCCCGCCGCACCCGTAACGAAGGCCGGGTACGTGCCCTGAAAAAACTGCGCGAAGAGCGCAGACAGCGGCGTGAGCGGACGGGAAAGGCCACAATTGAAATTCAGGAAGCTTCCCGCTCCGGTAAAGTAGTAGCCGAAACGGTCAACGCTTCCTATTCATGGGACGACAAACCAATTTTCAAGGACCTCAACGCCACCATCATGCGCGGTGACCGCATCGGCATCATCGGGCCCAACGGTGCTGGCAAGACAACTCTGATTCAGGTACTGCTGGGCAACCTGAAACCGGATGCCGGCAGTGTAAAACTTGGCACCAAGCTTGAGATATCATATTTCGACCAGCACCGCGAACAGCTTGACCCTGAAAAATCAGTTCGAGATTCAGTGGCCGACGGCAATGACACCGTTACCATCAACGGACGCAATAAACACGTCATGGGTTATCTCAAGGACTTCCTGTTTTCCCCGGACCGGGCCAACTCCCCGGTCAGTGTCCTTTCCGGCGGGGAGCGCAACCGTCTGCTTCTGGCAAGGCTTTTTACCAGACCATCCAACCTGCTGGTAATGGACGAACCCACTAACGACCTTGACGCCGAGACCCTTGAACTGCTTGAAGACCGAATCATGGAATATCCCGGCACAGTAATTATCGTCAGCCATGACCGTGCATTCCTGAATAACGTGGTCAGCGGAACTCTGGCCTTTGAGGGGAATGCTCAGGTCAACGATTATGTCGGTGGATATGATGACTGGGTACGTCAGCGTCTGCAGCCGGTGGAGGAAACCAAATCCAAGGCTCCCAAACCCAAACCGAAAAAGACTCCGGACGCCCGGCCGGAAAAACTGAGCTACAAAGAGCAGCGAGAATTCGAAGCTCTTGAAGTGGAAACAGTAGAACTTCCTGCTAAAATTGAAGAACTCGAAACAACCATAGAAAACATGCAGTCCCAGATGGCTGATCCTGAATTCTACAAGAAATCCGGAGAAGAAATGGCCGCAGCCCAAGCCGAACTTGAAGCTCTCGAAGCCGAGCATGAAACAACATTCGAACGCTGGGAAGAAGTGGAAGAGAAGTTGGAAGAATATCGTAAACGCACGGGACAGATTTAATTAAACTTCGCAATAGCTTTAAAACTGAGGGACTAAAGCAATTATAAAAGTTATTGTAAAAAGTCTCACACTTGCCATATTCAAACCCTAAGCGTAAATAAACCATATGAAATCCAAAGCGACTTCTCCTTTCTGGATGCCTGTTTATGCATTTCTTATGACTATTGTAGTCGGTGGATTGCTGCTTAAGCTTGATATATGCCATCCGGGAAGAGAAATTTCATTTATTGATGCCGTGTTCACTGCCACCTCTGCTGTTTGCGTTACCGGGCTGGCGGTGGTGGATACCGGTTCATTTTTCAGCCGAACGGGACAAAGTGTGATACTGGCCCTGATTCAGCTTGGCGGGCTGGGCATTATGACTTACGCCAGTCTGGTTATTTACCTGCTGGGCAAGAAAGTCAGTGCCTCGGACCGTATTGCGGTCAGCCAGACTCTGATCCACGATCCTTCGTTTAATATCGGAAAATTCATTGTCGGCGTGGTCACGGCGGTGCTCTCCATTGAAGCTCTTGGCGCACTGCTTTTGCACCACATGGACCCGATCGGTTTCTATCCCTTTTCGGCAGTATTTCATTCCATATCGGCATTCTGTAATGCCGGATTCTCACTCTATCCCGACAGCCTGACCACGTGGAAGGATCATCTAGGCATCAATACAGTCTTCATGGTCCTGATCATTATGGGCGGACTGGGTTTTTACGTCATGACCGAACTGTGGCAGAAATTAATAAATTTCATACGCAGAAAAGAAAGCGAAATCACAGCCCACGCATTGAGCTGGCATACCCGCATTGTGCTGGAAACCACGGTTTTCCTGATCATAATCGGCGGGCTGTCCATATTTTTTGCCGAGAGCTTCAAAATCCACGTAATCGAGGGTGCGCAGGTCAACAAGCTAGCGGCCCTGTTCCAGTCCGTAACCTGCCGTACCGCAGGGTTCAACACTGTGAACATTTCCGGAGTGACCAATATTTCCCTGCTGGTCATGATCGGACTTATGCTCATCGGAGGGTCACCGGGATCATGTGCAGGTGGCTTGAAGACCACAACCTTCCGAACGTGGCTGGCATTCATCATTTCCAAGATCAAAGGGCATTCACAGGTCAAGGTAGGCTGGTACGCACTCTCCGAGGAGAGCGTCAACCGCGCATTGACTCTTTTAACCATTGCCAGTGTGATTCTCGGTTCTGCTATCATTCTGCTGAGCATCACTGAAGGAAGCCACCTGCCGCACAGCGAAGTTCGCGGGAACTTCATTGAAATAACCTTTGAAGCCATTTCTGCTTTCGCAACGGTAGGACTTTCCACAGGAGTAACCCCGGGCTTGAGCGGACCGGGAAAATCCATCATAATAATTCTGATGTTCGTAGGAAGACTTGGTCCGGTCTGGCTGCTGACAGCAATCAACAGCTGGCAGCGCGAGCCTCGCTACAAATTGCCTGAAGATGACTTACCGCTTGGATAACCTTCGACGGCCCTGCGGAATTGAATAAAGACCCGCAGCCTTCTGCACTCCCGAGTAGTAATTTGCTGCCGGAGGCATTACATTAAAATATATTTAAAGAATGAACTTACCCATATTTGGGTGCGCGGGTACATCATAGATTCAAAACGGCGAAACCCAGATATTTTTTTAGGGGTAAGTCCTCAGGGACCGCCGGAGGTATAAAGATATGACAGAAGAAAAAATAGAAGTAGGCGTTATCGGTCTTGGTAAATTCGGTCTTGAACTGGCTTTGAATCTTCGCAAGCTGGGTCATAATGTTGTTGGCATTGATTCCAGCGAAGAAAAGGTCAAGGCAGCCAAGCCATACATCGCGCAAGTTTTCCAAGCGGACGGAACAGACCAGAAAACTCTGGAACAGCTGAGCTTTCAGGATTTCAACTACGTGGTTGTTTCAACCGGCGATTCACTGGAGGCAAGCGTTCTGGTGGTCCTCAATCTGCAGGAAATCGGAGTCAACAAAATCTGGGTCAAAGCAATAAGTGTCGCACATAAAAAAATCCTCAATAAAATGGGCGTGGATTATGTTGTATTCCCTGAACATTTCGCGGCCAAACAGCTGGCGCACAAGCTTGCCACTCCGGGGATGGTTGAGTACCTGTCCATGGGTAACGACATCCTGATAAAAGAACGACAGGTCGCGGACTGGGCCGGAAAAAACCTCATAGACCTGAACCTGACCAACAATTATCAGGTGCAGGTAATTGCCATCCGCAAAAACGGTTCCGAAGAATTGAATTTCGTACCCAAGGCCAATGAACCGCTTGATGAAAATGATGTGTTGATCATGATCGGTTCCCGGGAACACCTATTGAAACTACCGAAACCTTAAAAATCAGCATCAACATTGTAGATATCTTTTTCTATTTCCTTCATCTGCATATCCTCTTCCTCAAGGGCAATCATACGGTCACGTATTTCATGGGTCTTTTCAATGGCATCATCAAGTTCCACCCCGGCTGCGACCTGCATCTTGCGCAATAGATTGAGGATGTCGCTACGCAGGGTATCGCCGTTCTCGCCGCCCCCCATTTCGCGGAGCATGGTTTCATCTTCTTCGGTCTTTTTGATCAGGTAACGACAGAATTTCTGAGCTTCCTGAACCCCGCGATTCTTTTCAAGACACATGGTCAGATATCGGAAACAGTTCTCCCAGTCCCCGGACTCATAGTGGGTACGCGCGATGTTGAAAAATAAATTTTCATCGCTACTGTCAAGATCGACACCGCGGTTGTAGTACTGCAGGGCCTCGCGATACATGCCGTTTTTGCGCATGGATATACCGAAATCATTGAACATATGCTTATGCTCGGTGGCAAAAGCTGACTTGAGCTGAAGAACTTTTGCAAACACTTCCTGCGCCCGCTCCACATCCCCTTTCTCAAGGTAAGTCATACCCAGCCCGAAAGTAGCCCGGACATTCTTCTCGTCAACAGCCAGCGCGTCTGCATATTCCATTTCCGCGCTGTAAAGTTCGCCCTGTTCCCGGTGGGATTCCCCCCGGCTCAACCGGGCATCCTGCTGTTCCATGGCCGGGCGCACATGTTGCTGGTAGTAATCAAGTTCAAGGGTATAATGCGCTGCAAATTCACCACTGCCGATAATACGGGGATCACCCGTAGGGACCCGATGTTCATTCAGGAGCAGCAATTCAAAACTGTCATCATCCACCTTTGTAGCCAGCCAGTATTTCTTGCCCTTTATTCTATGCGAGTCAGACCGCAAGGAAACGACTGTCACAAGAGCTGATTCCTCTTCGGTTTCCTGCTCGGCAGGAGGAGTATAGTCAAAGAATGATGAATCTCCGCTCATTGTTTAAGCCTCCGGTGATCCTGCATAAAGAGGATCGGAGTTGGAATATGTTCAGACCCCTCACATAAATCCTATCGGCATTCTACCCCTTCCGGTATAGATTACCTATCTCCTAAATAAAGTTGTATCTTTCTTCATCTGGAACTTCTAAAAAAAATTAGCTAATCTTATTCTTGATGAAAGCATACCGTTCAATTTTAATATTAATCACCGCCGTCTTTATATTACACTTTTCCCGGCTGGAAAGCTATGCCCGGGAGAAACAAGCCACGCCGATTATCAAGGCCAGGCTTATTAACCAGTACCCGCACGACGAGATGGCATTTACACAGGGGTTTCTCTATCATGCCGGTTTTTTATATGAAAGCACGGGCAAACACGGAAGATCTTCCCTGCGCAAGGTCGAGCTTGAAAACGGCATAGTCCGCACTCTGGTAAAAAATGAGGAAAAAATTTTCAGTGAAGGCATCTGTTACCTGAATAATGAAATATACCAGCTAACATGGCGTTCCGGTAAATGTCACGTATATGATGCCGCATCCCTTGCCCGCACAAGAATCTTCAAATACAACGGGCAGGGATGGGGCCTGACCAGCGATGGTAATTTTATTTACCAAAGCAACGGTTCTTCGGTGATCACCTTCAGGGACCCATACGATTTTGCGCGAATTAAAAGATTGAGGGTTACTGATGGCATTGCCAACATCCACAGATTAAATGAACTTGAATACGTAAACGGGCTTATTTTCAGCAATATCTGGAAAAAAGACCGTATAGCAGCGATCAACCCCAAGAATGGAAAAGTAAAATTCTGGATTGATATATCAGCCCTGCGCCCCCTTGCCGGGGAAAAAGCCGAAGCAGCAAACGGCATTGCCTGGGATGCCGAAAAAAAACGACTTTTCGTGACCGGAAAATTCTGGAACAAGGTTTTTGAAATTGAACTACCCACACTTGCAGACAAGACCGCCTCAAACTGATCAATTGACTCTATCACTGGGCATTTGTGCCGGAGCATCATCCATCAGCATGGTACTGACGGACAATGACCGCGGACAAATTAAAATCCTCAAATCAATTTCACTGAACCATGAAGGAAATCCGGCACAGACCGCAATCAGAGGGCTGCGTGAACTGGGAGTTCCTCAGGGAACACCCACAGCAGTTACCGGGCGCAAATTCCGCCACCTGCTCGCTCTGCCCACCATTTCCGAACCGCAGGCTCTTGAAACTGCGCTGACCCATGACAATTTTATTAAAGAAGGCTACCGCACCGTGCTCAGCGCAGGCGGTGAGACTTTTATGGCCTACCTGCTTGATGCCGACGGCAAGGTGGCAACCGTCCATACCGGAAACAAATGCGCATCCGGTACCGGTGAGTTTCTGGCACAGCAACTTGGCCGCATGGGTCTTACTTTAGACAAAATGTCTGCCATGCAGGAATGTGAGCCGCATAAAGTTTCCGGGCGCTGTTCCGTATTCTGTAAAAGTGATTGCACCCACGCACTGAACAAGGGAATAAAAAAAGAAGCAGTTGTGGCCGGACTGGCCCGTATGATGGCAGGAAAATGCATTGAACTGCTGCGCAAACTGCCTTCCGAAAAAGTGGCCCTGATCGGCAATTGTTCACAGAACAAATTCATGGTCAATGAATTGCGCCGGGAAATACCTGACCTGCTTCTTCCGGAACACGGCCATTGTTTCGAAGCACTTGGAGCGGCAATCTGGGCCCAGACGAACGGCAATCCTCTGCCGGAAGACTTCAGCACCATCATCCGCAAGGGCGATACGGCTTTCACCTTTCTGCCCCCGCTAAAAGAGTTCACAGCTTCCGTAAAATTTTACGAATCAACAGAAGCTGAATTCATACCCGGCAACAGACTGGCCCTCGGCCTTGATGTGGGCTCGACCACAACCAAAGGGATACTGCTGGATCTGGACCGGACCGAAATCGTAGCCGCCTGCTATCTGCGTACGGACGGAGATCCCATCGGAGCTTCACGTAAAGTGTATGCTGATCTGGCTGCACAAGTTCCTGCCGGAACCACCGCCGAAGTCATGGGTGTAACCGGATCAGGACGCAACATCGCAGGGCTGCATGCGGGAACTGAAGGGATCATTAATGAAATTACCGCCCACGCCACAGCTGCAGTGCATTACGATCCGCAAGTTGACACAATTTTCGAAATCGGCGGGCAGGATGCCAAATACACATGGCTGAAAAATTCCGTTCCCTGCGACTACGCCATGAACGAAGCCTGCAGTGCCGGAACCGGATCTTTCCTTGAGGAGAGCGCCAAGGAAACTCTGGGAATTGAAGTGACCGATATTGCCGGGATAGCATTTAAAGGCCGGAAACCACCTAATTTCAACGACCAGTGTGCGGCTTTCATCGGCTCAGACCTCAAGCTTGCCGCGCAGGAAGGCGTCCCCCTTGAGGATATGGTCGCCGGGCTGGTCTACTCCGTCTGCATCAACTACTCCAACCGGGTAAAAGGCAACCGCACCGTGGGGCAGAAAATTTTCATGCAGGGCGGGGTCTGTTACAATAAGGCTGTCCCCACAGCCATGGCGGCGCTCACCGGACAGGACATCATAGTACCTCCTCATCCGGGGTTGACCGGGGCCTTTGGCGTGGCTCTTGAAGCAGCTAAACGGTCCGAACAGGGCAGTATCGCCAAAGGGGAATTCACTCCGGCAGAACTCGCTGAACGTGAAGTAAACTACAAATCTCCCTTCATCTGTAACGGGGCCGGTAGGAATTGTGATCTTGGTTGTTCAATTGCCCGTATTGAAGTTAAGGGGAAGATCTTTCCCTTCGGCGGCATATGCAACCGTTTTGATAATTCAAAGGCGGCAACAAAAAACAAACCGGCTGAAGATCTCGTACTCTGGCGTGAAAAAAGGGTTTTCCGGGACCTGACCGAACCGGTTGAGGGTCAACCGGTGATCGGCATGAACCGCTCCCTGCTGATGAATACATGGTTTCCGCTTTTTAATACCTTTTTCACAAAAATGGGTTTCGGGGTCCGATTACCGGCTAAAATTGATCCCGATGCCATAGAACAGAAAGGCGCGCCATTCTGCCATCCGGTAGAACTTGCTCACGGCGGGCTAGGCGAACTGCTGAAACTTGAGACCGACCATATTTTCCTGCCCCATCTGCGCTCCATGCCGCTCAAAAGCGGCGACCGTTCCTGCACCTGCGTGCTGGTTCAGGGCGAACCTTACTACTTGCGCTCCGCCTTCCCGGAGCTGGAAGAACGTTCCCTGCTGACCCCGCTCATCCACATGCAGGACGGAGAAGAAAAACTGCGCAAGTCCCTGCTCCAGACAGCGGCAAAGCTGCACGTTGGTGTTGAGCAGGCGGTGGATGCATTTGATGAGGCCGTTGTCGAACAGGAAAAATTCTTTACCGACCTGCGCCGCAAGGGCGAGAGCTTCATTTCCGGTCTGGATAAGGAAAGCAGGCCGGGAATGGTGCTTTTCGGCAGACCTTATAATGCATTCAGTTCATGGGGCAATAAATCGATCCCTGCCAAATTCGCCACCCGAGGTGTAAGCATTATCCCCTGCGACATGCTCCCGCGCAGCGAAAAATGCGGCGAAGATCTGAATATGTACTGGGCCACCGGGGAACAGATCATGGACTCAGCGAAACTGGTTTCAGATTACCCCGCACTCTTCGGTACCTACATAACCAATTTCTCCTGCGGGCCGGACTCCTTTCTGCTCAGCCATTTCCGAAAGATCATGGGCCGCAAACCTTCGCTGACCCTTGAACTGGACAGTCACACCGCGGATGCCGGAATCGAAACCCGCATTGAAGCATTTCTCGATATCGTGGACGGATTCAGCCGTCTGGAAGAACCGGAAGAAACAAACGCTTCCCTCTTCCGTCCGGCCCGTTGCCAAGTACGCAATGGGATTACCGGGATCACCGATTCCAAAGGGGAATGGCATGCGGTCAATTCCCCCGAAGTTACCCTGCTTATTCCCAGCCTCGGCGAGATAAGTACCGACTTTTTGGCTGCATCCATGCAGCGGGACAACATCCGCTACAAGGTGCTGGGACATGCCAGCGAAGCAGCTTTAAAAATGGGCCGCAACAATTCATCATGCAAGGAATGCCTGCCCCTGCAATTGACCGCCGGGGCATTGCTTGAATATTTGGAAAACCGTCCTAAAAACGAAATGGCCCTTTTCCTGATGCCTAAAGCCAAAGGTCCCTGCCGCTTCGGTCAGTATTCCGTATTCATGAACGACCTCATCGAACGGCTGGAAATCCCGAATCTTGCTATCTTCGCGCCCAGTTCCACTGACGGTTACGGAGGATTGAGCACCGCTGTAACCCTTGGCATGTGGCAGGGTATTGTCACAGGGTCCATTCTGGAAGATATTCACGCCACCATCTCAACTGCTGCCCAGAACAAAGGTGCATCCCTGAAACTTTTCTGGAAGGTCAGGCAGGATTTACTGGACTCGATGGCTAGCTGGAAAGAGTTTTCCACTGCCCTGCGAAAGGCAGCCTGCGATCTTTCCACCATCAAGCTGGAGAAACCCGTTCATGAATACCCGGTCATATCCCTGCTGGGGGAAATATACGTACGTCATGATCCACTGGCCCGGCGCAGCCTGCCGGAACGTCTGACCGAACAGGGGTTCATCGTCCGCGTGGCCCCGGTACTGGAATGGATGAAATATACCGACTGGCTCAACCGCAACAATATTGAAGGTAAAGCCGGACTCAAAACCATGCTCACCCAAGGCGTGAAATCATACTTTGAACGACGCATACGGCGCATTCTGTCAAAAAGCGACCTGCTCCACTATCCCGCTCCGAATGTGCGTAAAGTAGTAAACTGCGGTAAACCGCACATTTCTGAACAGCTTACCGGTGAAGCAATCCTCACTGTGGGCGCGTCCCTGCATGAAATCATGTCTCCATCCTGCGGGGTTATCTCCATCGGGCCCTTCGGGTGCATGCCCTCACGGGTTGCCGAAGCTGTGCTGAGTGAAAAATTCAGGGCAATTTCAGCCGGGGAGAAAGCAACTTCCCTGCTGAATGAAGACGAACGCCTGCCTTTCCTTGCCATTGAAACAGACGGAAATCCCTTTCCTCAACTTATTGAAGCCCGTCTGGAAGCTTTCTGCCTGCAGGCCAGAAGGTTGCATGCCCGAATGCTTTCCTATCGGGGTTAATCCTTAATTAATGCTGACTTAGTTCTTCTTGATATAGCACAATCCATTATGATACCACCTCTCAGGATGGAATGAAGCGGAAACGCTTCCTTGGGGAGGATAAGTTGAGTAGAAGATTTATTGGGCTGGGCCTTTTAATCCTGCTGTTTACGATCTGCGGGTGCAGGGCAACACGATCCATAAAAACAAATATTAAAGAAGCTGTAATTTCATCAGCTCCGGAAGATAGATTTGCCAGATCAGTGGATAGCAACGAGCTATCCCAAGCCGAACGGATATGGATCGACAATCGGGATTATTTTCTGGAAAAACCCAAGGCTCTGGAAGAAATAACTAAAGCGGCCTCAAACCTAAAAAAAAGCTACAAGCCCAAAATATCTGCGGCCACCACTAATGTCCTTTCCATCCACTGGCCTGAAAAATCCGCAAAGTGGACCCTGATCCGCCTTAAGCTGGACAATGCCCGTGACCTTGTGGATGAAATTGAATCCTGCACAATCCTAAGCGACCTCGGCCAGATTCCCCCCGGATTGGCAAAGCTGAAAAATAAGCTTCACGAAAAAGAAAATATAATCCGCTCCGATGCCCGGCCACAGTTTAAAAAATATCCTTTGCAGACCGGACCGAACTTTTTTTCCATCTACCCCGTAAAATTGGACGAGGAAAAATTCCTCCAGTCTCAAGCCGCCCTGCTGGAACGCACTGTTGGCTCTGCCACCGGCGAAGGCGTACCACACATGATCAAGGAATACGGAGATGTTATCCCGGCCAAGACCATGCGCAATATGGAAGGGCAATACTTCCGGAATCTGCTCAAAAAAGAATCTCAAGGCAGGGCCCCAACCTTCCGTACGGTAATCAGAACCATGAAAAAAGCCCAGAAAATGGGTTTCCCAGTCACAGAAGTACCGAATTGCAAGATAGCCTTTGTGCGGGTTACCAGCAAAAGCCTGATGGCAGAGCACGGCATTGAATTCGGACTGGGATTTGATGTGGACCTGCCCATGGATACGGAAACACTTGAAAAAACGTCCATGTTTAATGCCAACACAGCTAAGGACGCAGACGTTGTCATTCTAATCAACGAAGTCGTATCCAGGATTGACCGCAAGACTTTCCGGCCCAAGTCATACCGCAGTAGATATATCACCGGATACCATGAGGGGTACAACCATGCATACGATCAAGCCCAGTTACGGCTGGAACAACTAAAGCTGAAACGGCAGGAACTTAACAACCGCAATAACTACCACATTCTGGGCTGGTTCGGTGCTAATGACATAACCTCCGCCGCACATCAGGCTGCAATCGAAGAACAGAAATACGACGAAGCCGTGGCCAACGCCACCAACATTCCCCAAATGATAGATAAACCTATCTACGCCAAGTACGGCTATCGGGTTGTGCCAATCAGGACTACCAAGATTGCTTCTGTGCAATATATAATTATTGACCGCAAATCCCGAACCTACTTCACTGACTTCTTTGATATTGCTCAGGAAAAAAATTTCAAAATAGCTTATGGTGTAGATCCCGACGATCCGGACAGACTAGCCCTGACCAAGCGTTTCAATACGGACAAAGAAGTTAGGGAATGGGAAAAAAAGGTTGTTCCCATCCGCCTTTCAGACATGCTCAACCATTACTTGGAGCATCAGGAAAAAGACAAAAAATACCGCAATATGGCCCGGATTCAGAAAACAATCATGAACAACCGGAATAAGGCTCTTGCGGCATTCTACAGCGATAAATACGAGTCCGACACCGGAAATGATCCACGTTTTGATTCTACAGTTATGGTCTGGCGACCGGACCGCATGGCACACGGCAGCGGCTTCTTTGTAACCAGCAACATCATCCTCACGAACCATCATGTGGTGGAAGGCGACAGTTTTGTAGAAATAAGAATGCATAACAATCAGGAAGCATTCGGCAAAGTAATGGCCTTTGATCTTTACAGGGACCTTGCACTGGTAAAAATAAATGCCCACGGAAAACCTGTTCGCTTCTACACAAAAAACACCCTTCCTGCCGGGGTTACCCTTGAGGCTATCGGAGGCCCCGCAGAATTTCCCTTCACCATTACACGGGGAATTTTCAGTGCCTATAGAAAAAGGTACAGCCACCACCTGCCGTCAAGGGATATTCAGATACGCTACATCCAGACCGATGCAGCCATCAACCCCGGCAACTCCGGCGGCCCATTGTTTTACAAAAACAAAGTGGTCGGCGTTAATTCATGTAAAATTGCCAACCAGGAAGTCGACAATCTCGCCTTTGCTGTCCATTACGCTGAAGTAATAGAATTTCTTGAGCAATACGGCATTAAATACCGCAAATAAGGAGCCTGAAATTGAACCAAAAAAGAATTCTCGTCATTACCGCAGCGGTAATGCTCGCGGCACTGGTACTTATAAGCGGGTGCCGAAGCAAGCAGCGCATGGGCATGGTCCGCGACCAGAAAACCGGGCTGCTTTACGGCTCTATGACCAGTGGTAATTTTATGCTCGACCCTTCCCAGTTTGATACCCCGGTATTAAAGCTGACTATCCGCAACACTTCCGGTGACCCGGCGGTAAATCTCAAGGCCCTGCGCAAAACCATAGAAGAATCCTATATTTCCAAGGGCTACAAGGTTGTAAAAAATGGAAGGTACTCCATGCATCTGGATATCAATCTGCGTTATTCCGGCCAGATTTCGCAGAATATGGTCGATGAGATCAGCCTCTGGGGTGGCACTGGCGGTGCTTACATGGGAGCACAACTGGGGCAGAACCTGAACTCCATTGTGCTTGGTTCCGCGTCTGGAGCAGCCCTCGGAGCCATCATCGGGCAATACATGACACAGGATACTTACATAATGGTCGCGGATGTAATCCTTGGAATCGTGGATAAATATGCCAAGAAACGTAAAGCCATCGTCCAATTCGATGACACCCAGATAAAATGGGAGGATGAGAATGACGGATTCATTTCCTACCGTTCCCGCGAACGTTTGCAACTTGCGGTCTATGCCGGAGGGGACAACACCCCGCAAAGCAGAATCGTACGCGGGGTGACACTTAGATTTAAAAGGATTTTGCAGGATATAATCTAACAGATCCCATCACCAACCTGTTTTTATATAAAAACCCGTAATATCTATTTGATATTACGGGTTTTATTCTTGCAAAATTTATAACACAAAGCGGCTAAGCCCAGTAAAAGCTTTGGGTAAGTCCAGAGGACATTTTGTCCCCAAAAAAAGAGTTGGCCTTCGGAGAATCAGTGGAAACATCACACATCATCAAATCTGCTGCGCACGTCATTCAGTCCATCACGGTACCCCTCTGCATCTCCGTAGGGGAAAAAATGGCGATAGCGGCTGTGCACGGATTTAACCGGGCGGGCATGGCGGATCGGACACCAATACTGTTCTGTACGGGCCGCGACCTCACGCACAAAACCGATCAAGCCATTAAAATACCCGCAATAATAGCAGTTCGCCTTCTCAATAAAGTTCAGGTATTTCAGGGAGTGACGGTCAATTACCACGTAATCACGCCTGCGTACGCGTGGGATACCGTAAACCGGAAAACACATCAGCTGGTAAAGCCACGTGGAAAGATCCAGCATCAAAGCCGGAATCAGCGGCATCCAGATAAAGGGAATGGTCAGTATAACCCAAATCCCGGAATCATAAACATAGTCGCTCCACTTAGCGGCCAGCTCACGATGCTTGGCACGTACATCCGCACTGAAGCGGACCTTTTTCTCCTGCACGGTATAAAGAAACTCGCTTTTCATATCGCGCAACTCGACACGCAGTTCCTTTTCAACCGCATCCATCCGGCCTAAGATTTCATCAATTTTGCTCATGTGGCACCTTCCTTTTCAGTAACAGGTTCAATTACAGCTTCCGGGTATGGCCCGGTTTCAGGTGTCATTCATTACAGTTAGATAAATTTTATGAGTAATTGCAAGAAGAATCGGCATGAACAGGAAATTCCGCTTCCATTCGCATCATAATAAAGTTCACCGTCAGAAATATCATATATGAACTGTGCCCCGAAACCGATTCCGGTTGAACATCATACCCGTCTATCGAGCCAAAGCTCCCTGCAGTATTAAATTCTGAACGGGAAAGCTTGAACGAGAACCATGATGAATATTAGCCTATATTAATATGATAAGCCTGATATCCAATTTGACAAGGTGGGCACTTACTCAACACAAAAATATTAACAGCTTTTCAGAATTACAAATCAGAAATATAAATATCACTTTATTTAGTGCATAAAAAAAACCCGTATGCCACTCTTCCGGCATACGGGATTCTTCCATAATATATTCAGCGAATATCAAATCAGTCAGCAGCAGGCGGAATAGGTCCTCTCTTCAATCCCCAGATGAAAAGAGCCAGCCCTGCCAGAATCATAGGAACACAAAGCAGTTGCCCCATGGTCAGCCAGCCGAAAGCGATAAAACCAAGCTGGGGATCAGGCTGGCGAAAAAATTCCACAAACGCCCGAAAAAAACCGTAGCCCATGAGGAATAATCCGGTGGTTGTTCCTCGCTGGCGGGGCTTGGAGGACCAAAACCAAAGAATCGTAAACAACAAAACTCCTTCAAGTGCGCCTTCATAGAGCTGTGAAGGATGCCTCGGCATATTTCCGGCCCGCTGGCTGGGAAAAACCATTCCCCAAGGAACATCGGTCACCCGGCCCCAAAGTTCACCGTTGATGAAATTGCCCATACGTCCACAAAGCAGCCCCAAAGGGGCCAGCGGAACAAGAAAGTCGCCGACATCAAGGGTTGTCCTCTGAGTGGATTTAGCAAATCTCCAAGCCACCACGGCCACCCCGACAGCCCCTCCGTGAAAGGACATGCCGCCCTTCCAGACAGCAAAGATATCCAGCGGATGGGCCAGAAAATAATCAGGTTCATAAATCAGGCAATAACCAAGTCGCGCTCCGACAACCAGACCGACCACCAACCATGTAATCAGGTCATCAACTTGTTGAGCGGTCCAGTTATTGGTCTTTTTTGAAGCCCGATAACGTCCCAGAATCCAGGCGATGGTGAAACCGATCATATACATCAGGCCGTACCAATTGGCCTTGAGAGGTCCTATCGTGAAAGCTGTAGTATCAAATTCCGGTAATACAATCATATTATGTACCTGGTTATAAGATTCCTTAAACAAAAAACTGTT
Organism: Maridesulfovibrio sp.; assembly: GCF_963678865.1. Taxonomy (NCBI): domain Bacteria; kingdom Pseudomonadati; phylum Thermodesulfobacteriota; class Desulfovibrionia; order Desulfovibrionales; family Desulfovibrionaceae; genus Maridesulfovibrio; species Maridesulfovibrio sp. The sequence goes on from NZ_OY787459.1 coordinate 1,731,687, forward strand.
CCGGGCGGACTATGTTTCCCGGACAAATTCAGTTACAATCTGTGCACAGGAAATACAAGGAAATCCCATGGAAGAACAAAAAGATTTTGATATTTTAGAAATGCCTGCCGAAGGCCTCGCCGCTTACTGGCTGTCCATTAAAAAACTCATTGATGTAAAACGCAGCAAAAAAGTGCTTGAAGACGAGATACGCTATACTCGCGAACCTTACATCAAATTTTTATTGGAAACTGCATTTTCAGATCTGGATGAAACAACTGTGCGCCGCCTTACAGAAGCCAAAGCCAAAACTCTTGCAGAAGAATACGCACGCAAACTTTCCACAATGCAGATTGCCCTGCTGGCCATGTCTTCACAGGAAAATCCGCGTATCAGTTTCGTGCGCATGGCCTCGCAATTCCCTATCTCAATAATTTCTGAAAAAAAAGCATTCGCTCTGGCCCACGGACTGGTTGACGGTCTGTTCGACAAACAATCTGACCCGACCCTGCTTCTTGAATTTGACCACAAGCTGCAGCCGGACCGTTTACTCGTCAAAATGCTTTTTCACATCATACTCAGCCGCAAGGAAGGCAAACAACAGCTTGAACAACTGGTTCCGCACATCAAAACCCCCTTCTATACCAATGGCATAACGCAGGTCATTGATGGGTTCGACCACCGAATCCTAAAGTCAAACCTCAAAATTCAGGCCGACCAGATTCTGGCTTATTCAAAAACAAAAATGGATATGGCCGCTGAAATGTGCCTCGGCATCAGAGCCAAGCAGACATACGACGATATTTTCCGCATAGCCCGCGCTTTTATGCCTTAATTATTGATACCTACAGAGGCAAACTTTTTCGCCATAAATGCGTTAAAGATTCAAGCCTTCTTGTCTTTAAATTCAGCAGCGGCTTTAACGAAATTATTGGCCCAGCAGGGCATGCTCAGGGCGTGAATGTGGTTGTATCCGGCATAGATATTGTCACGGATTAGGCCGTCGTGTCCCTCAGCCATACCCTTTCCGCGAGACATCTCGAGAGCATATTTGGGTGAGGGTTCTTTATTGTCTACACAGAGAGAATAATGAAACTCATGCCCGATAACTTCTGTTCCTACAGGAAAGAACGGATTCTCGTAGACGATTTTACCGGACGTATATCCAAGACCCTGCGGACGCGGACAAAGCCGGGTGGAAAGATCGAGCACACCGGACATGTCATATTTATGCCCTTCATATTCAACATCCCGGCCAAGGTACATGAATCCTCCGCACTCAGCAAAAACAGGCAAGCCGGAATCAGCAAGACGGCGCACATGATTGCGGATGCCGGTATTCCGGGAAATTTCGTCAGCCAGTGTTTCGGGAAAACCTCCTCCGAGATAGAGACCGTGTATTTCCGGCCACGGTTCGGAAGAGATAAGGGAAATTTCTTTTACTACAGCCCCGGAGCGTCGCAAGGCTTCAAGGTTCTCTTCATAATAGAACCAAAGGGCTTCATCACGAACCACGCCGATTACCGGCTTTGATTCACTTGAAAGCTCTATTCCGCCCCATGCATCCTGAGCGGAACTCAAATCCGCAGATGCTTGAGCCGCAATTTGCGATATCGCTTCAAGATCAAGACAATCCTCGGCCATACAGCCGAGAGTATTCAGGGCCTTGTCCACCAGACTGTATTCCGTATTTGAAACCAGTCCCATGTGCCGTTCGGGAATGGGATTTTCTTTCAGCTTGGGCAGCATGCCCAGTACCGGAATATCAGTATAGGCTTCGATAGAATTTTTGAGAATACTGCGGTGACGTTCACCTGCAGTGCGATTGAGTATAACACCGGCCAGGTTGAAACCATCTTCGAATGCTTTACACCCGGCAACAATGGCAGCAACAGTGCGGGTCATTTTGGTGCAGTCTATAGTCAGGATAACCGGCGCTTTGATAATTCGGGCAAGCTCGGAGGTTGAGCAGGAACCGTCCACGTCCTTGCCGTCGAAAAGCCCGCGGTTGCCTTCCACAATTGAAATATCCGCCCCCTGCCCCTTTTCAAGAAAAAGGGAAATAAGCTTGTCGTTGGACATCAGGAAGGGGTCGAGGTTAGTGGCATACTGGCCGGAGGCAAGTCCGAGCCAACGGGCATCAATGTAATCGGGACCTTTTTTAAACGGCTTAACCACGAGCCCCTGATTTAGAAAGGCCCGGCAAAGCCCAAGAGTCACTATGGTCTTACCTGTACCGCCGCTCAATCCGGCCAAAACAATTCTTGGAAAATTCATCTGCTGCTCACGCCCTGAAAAATTCTTATCCGATACTTGCCTGCTCATTGGATTCAGTAGTGTCTATGCGTGGAAAAGACAAGAAAAAATGCCTTGTCCCAAGGGACAAGGCATTTAAGAGTCGAACCAAGTGAAGACTAATCTTCGTGCTCAGCACCACCCTGCTTACCAGCGCCGGTCAGGCCGTACATGGTAGTAGAGCCGGAGGACCAGTATTCAACTTTCTCTTCTTTAACAAGAGCAGTCAGAACTTTCTTGACATCACGGCCTTTTTCTTCGGGGAAAAGTTTGGTGAAATCATTGAAGTAAAATTTGCTTTTAGCACCTGTTTTCTCTTCGAGAAACTTCAGGATTTCAGCTTTTGCGGATTCCATCTCGATCGCCATAATAAGCCTCTTTCTTTTTAAAGGGGTGCGACGAAATGCCGCACCCCATATTTCTCAATTCTAATTAGAACTTGAACTGAGTGGACTGACGCCAGGTGTAATAAGCGGGATCACGGAAATCATCGATCAGGTGAGGAGTAAACTCGATACCAGTCTTTTCGAAGAAACGTTCCCAGCCAATACGCTCTGCCCAGTCACCCAGACGCTCGTATTTGAGTGCGTCGTTCTTGTAAACATCCACGATTTTGCGGATAGTTTTGGTAAGTGTGGGCCAACGGGGAGGTTCGTTGGGGATAAATGCAACAACAACCTTGGAGAACTTAGGCATGGAGATACGGTTGGAAACCTTACCACCAACCATCAGTGCGATACCGTCACCTTCCTTATCGGAAAGGGGCAGGGAGGGGCACATGGTGTAGCAGTTACCGCAGTACATGCAGCGTTCTTCCTTAATAGCAACAGTCTTGTACTGGGTACCGTCGATTTCGACCTTGGAAGGACGAACAGCACCGGTAGGACAAGCAGCTACTGCCAGAGGAATTTCGCAGAGGTTGTCGAGGTATTCGTGGTCAATGATGGGGGGCTTACGGTGAACACCGACAACAGCGATGTCGGAGCAGTGGCAAGCACCACACATGTTCAGGCAGCAAGCAACAGCGATACGCACAGGTGCGGGCATGTTGTGGCCGGTGAACTCATCAAAGAGGTCATCCATGATGACTTTAACAGTACCGGAAGCATCGGTCGCAGGAGTGTGGCAGTGAACCCAACCCTGAGTGTGAACGATGTTGGAGATACCTGCACCGGTACCACCGACGGGGAACTTGTAGGAACCGCCAGCGAATTTACGGCTGAGCAGATCGTCTTTAAGGGCAGTCATTTTGTCCTTAGAGTCGGTCATGAACTCAACGTTGTTACGGGTGGTGAAGCGGAGGTAACCGTCGCAGTGTTTATCTGCGATTTCACACATTTCACGAATCAGAGAAACACTCATGAGGCGAGCGGTACCACAGCGGACTGTGTATACTTCATCTCCGGATTCTGCAACGTGAACCAGTACGCCCGGCTCAAGGATTTCGTGGTAGAGCCACTTGCCGTAGTTGTTCTTGATAACCGGGGGCAGGAACTCTCTGTAGTCGCGAGGTCCAATATCCGAGATCCGGTTTTCCATCGGTTTGTCTGGATTGTAGCCAGAAGAAACGAACGCCATGTCTGTCCTCCCGTATTATCTCTGGTGTCTTTTTCTGTATTCGTTAACGTCACGTTCCCAAGGACCATCAACATCTTCAGCTTTCCAGAAGATGTAGGGGTTGTGTCTGGGTTCCTGAACGTGTCTGGGATCAGCCTTGATGCCGGTAACTTCGAGAAGCTTCTGGAAGCCCATGCGACGCATGGTCTCACCGAGACGCTCACGGTTTTTACCTTCTTCCATCCACCAGTCCCAAATGTTTTCAACAACTTCTTTAACTTCGTCGAAAGGCTCTTCAACCTTGATGAAGGGAACTACGAGGGAGCTGAGCTGAGGACCGTCGAGGATCGGAGCTTTAGCACCACAGAGGATGGATGCACCGCGATCGTTACCGATCATCAGTGCGCGAGGCATGGTGTTGATGCAGTGCATGCAGTGCATACATTCTTTGTCGTTGATGGAGAGTTTACCATCTTCGTACTTCATGCATTTACCGGGGCAGCGATCAACAACTTCGGACTGGATGTCGAATGCACCCCAGTCACGACCGGAGTGAGCACCAGCGTTAGGCTGGAATTCGCCACCAACGTAAGCTGCAACAGCTTCCTGGTCGATGCGGATTTCGTCTTTCCAGATACCTACAACAGAGAAGTCGGAACGTGCGAGAGCACATACGCAGCTGTTGGGGCAAGCATCAAATTTGAATTTGAACTTGTAAGGGAAAGCGGGACGGTGAAGTTCGTCCTGGAATTCCATGGTCATGTCGTAACACAGAGCCTGTGCATCGTAACATGCGTATTCACAACGGGACATACCGAGGCAAGCTGCGGGGGTACGCAGGTTGGAGCCGGAGCCACCGAGGTCAACGTTTACATCATGAGTCAGTTCGTAGAAGATTTCTTCGAGCTGAGGAGTGGTGGTTCCGAGGAAGACGATGTCACCGGTAGAACCGTGCATGTTGGTCAGACCGGAGCCGCGCATGTCCCAGATATCCATTACCTGACGCAGGAATTCAGTGGTGTAGTACTTAGCGGTGGGCTGAGCAACACGAACAGTGTGAAAGTGTGCTACGCCGGGGAACATTTCGGGCTGGTCACAGTAACGACCGATAACGCCGCCGCCGTAACCGAAAACGCCAACGATACCGCCGTGTTTCCAGTGAGTTTCACCGTCGTTGTAGGACAGCTCGAGAATACCGAGAAGGTCATCACAAACTTCGACGGGAATCTGATAATTCACGCCCTTCTCGTTTTTAGCTCTAACTTCGGCTTCTTGTTTAACGTCGGACACAAAGCTAGGCCAAGGCCCGCTTTCAAGCTCGTCCAACAAGGGAGTTTTGTGTTTCGCCATTCCCTTAAACCTCCATAAAGTTTAATAAGATATACCTACCAATACAAATTAGGCATCCGGTACTTTTGTCGGTGAACCGACATTAGCCCGGTTGCTTTCCTCTCTTAGTGCGAGATCCCTGTCATCTTTTCGATGCAAGGGATGGAAAGATACCCTTAAGTGAAAAAAAACACAACCTATAGTGCTGGATTATTAACTAACACGCTGCACACGCCCGTTGTCAATACATGATTCGGATTATCACATTTGAGAAAACTCGGACTTGCCAAGTGTGCCGTATTCAGCGTATTTACTCAACCCGAACACAAGGTGCGTTAGTAGCAGATATTTCCTACAAAAAATTTTGATAACCAGCAACATAAACTTGAAAAAGTGATTCTTTAAATATGAATGAATGCAAGCAATGCGGTACCTGCTGCCGTAAAGGCGGCCCGGCGCTGCACACTCAGGACCTGCCTCTGCTTAAAGAGGCTAACGGCATAGACCTTACTGATATAGTAACCATACGCAAAGGCGAACTGGCCTACGACCAGCCTGCAGGCGCAGTCGTACCTCTTGAAGAAGAAATTCTCAAAATCAAAGGGTCAGGCGGAGAATGGACATGTAAATTCCTGGCTCTTTCAAGTCAGGTATGCCGCATTTATAAAAACCGCCCTCTGGAATGCCAGAAACTTTTCTGTGGAGACCCGGAACCGTTGATGGAAATTTACAGCAAGGATAGAATTTCCAGAAAAGATGTTCTTCCGGGCGGGCATCCAGTTCTCGAACTTATCGTAGAACACGATAAAAAATGCGATCCCGCTAAAATGGCTGAAATAGCAGCTGCCGCCGTTGAAAACTGGGATAAAAGTGAAGAGCTTCAGGCCGACCTGCGCGAAATGCTCATTTTCGATGCAGCCGTCCGCGAGCTGGTGACCGCTAAAGCAGGTCTTCCTGAAGAATCCATGGACTTCTTCTTCGGCAGACCCATGACCATTATACTTAAGGGGTACGGCATTATCGCTACTCCCAGCGGGAAATCTTTTTCACTGCGTAAACTTTAAGGAATATTATAATGAAAGACGAACGCGGACTTTACTACTACCCTTCCCTGCAGACACGTGACACCAAAATGTACGTACGCGAAAATGAAGGTTCCATCGAGTTCAGACTCTGGTCCAACGACAACCCTGTTATCTGGGATAAACATGAGTGGCTTCCGTATGACGTAATCATGGAAGCTGCAGAAGAATACAAAAAACGTGGATCAGACCGTAATCCGCTGGCCCTTTACGACCTTAGTGTAGCCCAGCAGCTTCTCAAAGAAAACAAGATCACTCATTAAAAAACAATGTCGATGCCCTGAAATTAGAAGCGAGGCTTCTTTGCTCAAGGCTAATGGAAATTGTAACTTTGTCAGCAAGGCTTCGCCCTATCATAACGGCTAACCCTGCTTATAAAAAAATATCCCGAAAATCCAAAAAAGATTTTCGGGATATTTTTATTCTGTCTCCAGTTCAAAATTTTCTTTTCTGAGCAGAGCAGCAAAAAAACCATCGCCATCAATCAGCTTACCGCTGAAAGTACCATCATATATTCTTCCAATACCACAGGACGGGGACCGGGCTTTAAGAATTGCTTTTTTGCTGCCCACAAGCTTCGCAAGCTTCAGGGCTTCCTCCGCCCCGCGCGTAAATTTTTCCGTAACGTCATTCCCCTCATTGCTAAGGATTTTCCCGTTTACGATTTCACATGGGGGACGCGGTGTAGCCAGTCCGCCTAATTGTTCCGGGCAGACAGGTATAGCCCTACCCTCGGCAACCAGCTTCATTACCCGCTCGTCTGCATTGTTCCCGCCGTCATAGCGGCAACAAAGACCGGCCAGACAGCCGCTAACTATATACATACCTGTAACCTCCGAAAACAATGCTACATTGTTTGGTTTGAATCGTTATGATAAAGATAGATTTCATAAACAATTTGTACGGTCAAGGAGGAGTTATGCCAGCCATCACTACATCAGTTTTCGAACTGTTCAAAATCGGTCCGGGACCTTCCAGTTCCCACACCATCGGTCCCATGAAGGCCGGATATAATTTCAACAAAACTGTGGCAGATCTGGAGCCTGCAGAACAGCCGGACAATATAGAAGTGAGACTTTACGGTAGTCTCAGTGCTACCGGAAAAGGACATGGAACAGACCGGGCTGTTGTTGCCGGGCTGCTCGGTTTTCGGCCTGATAATGTTGAGTGTGATTTCCTTGATTCTCTTGCCGACGGTAAGCCGCAGCAATTTGAAAGCGGCAAAATTTCCCTGCCGCTGAGTATCAAAAACGTCGTCTATGCTGAAGTGGAAAATGATTTCCCTTATGCAAACACACTACTCATACGTCTTCGCAAAGGCGCAGAGATTCTCTTCGAACAAGAATATTATTCAATCGGTGGTGGTTTTATTAGATGGAAAGACCAACTGCCTGAAATTCAGCGCACTCCTCCTTACAAATATTCAAATATGGATGAGCTTAAATCAATCCTCGCCGAAGAAGGCATACGTATGCATCAGGCCATTCTTGCCAATGAAACAGCCATAAGCGGGATTTCAGAGGATGAAGTATATGAAAAGCTGGATGTGATTCTTGATGCCATGAAACAGGCAGTACGCAACGGTCTTGCAGCAGAAGGAGCCCTTCCCGGTCCAATCGGCCTGCACCGCAAGGCCAAACGTCTTTTTGACAACAGTTCGCAGCCAAACGCTTCAGATAGTTTCCTGATTCGCCTGAATGCATACGGATTTGCCGCCTCTGAAGAAAACGCAGCTGGCCACATAGTGGTTACCGCACCTACTTCCGGATCTGCCGGAGTTATCCCTGCAGCAGTTTATGCACTTGAGGAAGATCTGGGCATTACTCGCGAAAAGATACGCGAAGGTATGCTAGTCTGCGCAGCTCTTGGTTTCATAGCCAAACACAATGCCAGTATCGCCGGGGCTGAGGTTGGGTGTCAGGGTGAAATCGGCGTAGCCTCCGCAATGGCCGCCGGTTTGATTGCCTACGCCAACGGACACCGGTTCTGGCGCACGGAAAATGCTGCAGAATCAGCCCTTGAACACCATCTCGGAATCACATGTGACCCTGTGGGCGGCTATGTACAAATCCCTTGTATCGAACGTAATGCCATGGGTGTAGTTCGGGCCTATAATTCCTACCTCATTGCTTCGGTAGAAAATGAAAAATTCCATAAGGTCAGCTTTGACGAGGTTGTCAAAGCCATGGCCGAGACCGGGAAAGACATGAACAGCAAATACAAAGAGACTTCTCTGGGCGGGCTCGCTGTTTCTGTACCTAATTGCTAGGGAGCATCCGGCGAGTCATTCCGAAGGCCGGATAAGCCTTTATCGGGCATCACCGCCTTAACGCAAATAACCGTAATATCTTCCCAGATATTACGGTTATTTCTTTGCATGTCGCTTAAGCTAGCGATATGTGGAGCAAACAAAATTTTAATATGATGTGGCTTGGGGAAGATAAACTTTCCCAAAAGTTTACCTTCCCCAACCTCGGTAGGTATCTTAATTAGAACCAGCCTTTAATGTGCAAAGCTTTGGTCAGCTTGGCAAGCAGCTCTGGTTTGCAATTGAGATCGTCGGTCTGCTCAAGGAAATGCCTGCGCTGGGCGAAGCGGTCCTTGAGAGTCTGGAAGTACTCGGCACGGTTTTCAACGTTAGTCGGATTGTAGGTATCGTAGAATCCCGGCAAAACTTTTTCCATGCAGTTACGTTTGGGAATCTGTGCTCCGGGCAGCAGTTCCCAGTCTTCCCATTCGAGCTTGTCGGTAAGAATCATGGTCTGCAGGGTCAAGGAAGTCTGCAGGGGGATGGCATTGAGATCTGTATCAGAAGAACGCCAGAAACCTACGGAGTTGAAGCTGTAACCGTGTGCGCCACAGTCAAAGACATGTGCAAAGGCTTCAACATCTTTCCAGAGTTCATAAACACGGAATGGGTTGGCGTAGGGGATAAAGACCAGCTTCTTAAGTTCTTCTTCGGAAACGTTTTCCGCCAGATTACGCTTGGTCATCAACGCAGCACCCATTGCAACTGCGAGATATGTATCGGTAAAGCGGATAATCGGCGGCAGGCAGGTATCCTTCATGAGCCAGCAGAGGGAATCAGGGAAAGTGCAACGGTTGACGTGTTCACCGATAACATCGCGGTCGATAAGAGCACGACCATTGGGGTTACGGATATCTTGGCCAATGGGCATGACTTTGCCGTCAATTTCCAGCATGGCATGGTTCATTACAGAAACCATATATTTCCAGTCCTGATGACCTAAGGGGCGGGAGTCTGTCTTATCGAAAAGGGTCGGCTCCCAGGCACGGCAGACACGGTTTTCCGTATCAATCTGAAAAGCGTCATCGTGTAGAACTTTCTTGGCAAATCCTTCAGGCAGCGTTCCGCCGTTATCGTGGGAGTTGGTATGGGAAGACTTCCCGGTGCCGGACAAGCCGAAAAAGGCGATGGACTTCTTGCCCAGCTTCTTGATTTCAGCATCGGAACATTCGGCAAAATCAATTTCCTTGATTCCACCATGACAGGCTGCCATGCCCACACGGATACCTGAAGTCCAGGCGAGGGTAAGGGTTCCCTTCTTGCGCTCACCGAAATAGCGCATACCGAAGTTGTAAATAACGTTGCATTCTTCATCCACAAGAGCCAACTGGGGGTTGCCCTGATTATGGTAGAAAGGATCTTCGTTGCGCCAGAGGTTATCACCGACAATAATGATATCCTGAATGGGCAGTTTAGCACTCTTGGCATACTCATCTGCAAGTTCATCAAAAGGAGTGAAGTTAACCAGCCAGTTGAAAATATTAGCCGCATCGTCTTCACTGCCGAGAATTGTGGCTTTGATCATGAGATCCTGATCCAGTCCGACAACGGCTTCGGCCTTGATGAGCGGACGTTCCTGCATATCGAAAATTGCTTCACGCAGGTCACCCAGCACCTTGCGCTGATCAGGACCGTTCAATCGGTTATAGAAACGGCGGGCCATAGCAGTACGGCCGACTATTTTTCCATGGCAGTGGTTGAGCAGATTTGCTCCCTCGGGCAGACCGAGTCTTTTTGCCGCCTTAGGATAAATGGGGTAATCTGTTTCCATTACATCCCACTGCTTAAGGGCAAGTTCATATGCTTCGGCCGCATTTACTTTTCGTACCCGTTTATCAGCAAGCAGAGTTTCCGCAATCGCCCGCAGAGGCGGAATCTTGGAAAGGTCATCTTTGTAAAATTCATAGGTTGACTGACTAGCCACTGTTTTTTCCTCCAAAGAAAATGTAAGTCTCAACAACTTCTGGAAAGGCCCATTAACGGTATTTGCGATAAAATGCCACTGTTCATTTACTCAAATTTAATAAGTTTTCCCTTATGAACAGCTTCCCTTTTCGGCTTCGCAAATATTCACGCAACAGGATCAATAACATTCACACTTCCCCCTGCCGGGGCATCATAAATGAAAAGGCGCATTCCCTGCTAGAGAATGCGCCCTGGTTCAATCAGTTACGGTCTGCTGCCGCCTGTTTGCTTTCCGTTTTTCCGGTATTGGCAGTCATAACCGCAGTCGCAATTGTGCGCTTGCGTTTAGTCATTACGGTTTGTCCGGAAAGCATATTCATCCTGATTTCTCCTAAAGAGCCAGAACAGACCAGAGAACACCTGCAGCAACAGCAGAACCGAGAACGCCGGCAACGTTCGGGGCCATGGCATGCATGAGCAGGAAGTTATGCGGATCTTCATCGCGGGCAACCGTCTGGACAACTCGCGCAGAGTCGGGAACAGCGGATACGCCGGCAGCTCCGACCAGCGGGTTGATCTTGTCTTTGGTGAACAGGTTCATGAATTTGGCAAAAGCCAGTCCGCTTGCAGTTGCAACGCAGAAGGATGCAGCACCCAGCCCGAAAATAAGCATACTGTCAGGAGTCAGAAATGTCTGAGCCTGAGTGGATGCGCCAACGGAAAAACCAAGCAAAATGGTTACCGAGTCAATAAGCGAGGTGCGTGCTGTCTCGGCCAGACGCTCGGTAACGCCGGATTCTTTGAGCAGGTTACCGAAAAAGAGCATCCCCACGAGGGCAAGTGAGCCCGGTGCAATAAGCGCGGTGATGATAAAGCCGCCGACCGGAAAAAGAATCTTTTCACGGGTGGAAACTTCACGGGGTGCGCTCATACGGATAAGACGCTCTTTTTTGGTGGTCATCAGCTTCATGATAGGAGGCTGGATAACCGGGACCAATGCCATGTATGAATACGCGGCAATGGCGATTGCTCCCAGAAGATGCGGTGCCAGCTTGGAGGAGAGAAAGATGGCCGTAGGCCCGTCCGCCCCGCCGATAATACCGATAGCACCGGCCTCACTGGGAGTGAAGCCCATATACAAGGCTCCGATGAGGGTTGCAAAAATACCCATCTGGGCTGCTGCGCCGAGCAGCACAAGTCTCGGGCTTGAGAGCATGCACGAAAAATCGGTCATGGCCCCGATACCGAGAAAGATCAGGGGCGGGAAAATCCCTTTGCTGACCCCAAAGTAGATATAATAAAGCACACTGCCTTCGTCATAAACGCTGAGCGGCATCCCGGCTATGGAAGGGATGTTACCAACGATTGCACCAAACCCGATGGGCAGGAGCAGCAGCGGCTCGTAGTCCTTAATAATAGCAAGGCCGATAAAAAACGCTCCGATGACAATCATAATGAAGTTGCCGGGAGTCATCTCTGCAAAGCCTGTAGTGCTTAGAAAGTGCAGAAGTATATCCATAACGTCCGTCTAGCCCTTGTTTTTATGCAGATACGCCACTGCAGCGGCCACAACCTCCGCTTCCGAAGGACCGGTTTTAACCTGTGGAGCCGGGGCACCGGCTACAGGACCGCTGTGATGAGCCGCAGGCGGAATAATCTTATTGCAGAACGCGGCGATCTTGGGGAGCAGCGAAATATAGGCACTTACCAGAATCAGAGCCACGAACACTATGCTCATGCCTGTGATTGAAAGTGACACGCCGTTACCCGCGACCACGTTGTCCCAACTGAACAACATTTGTTGCATTTTTTATCTCCTTATTCGCTTATCTGTCAGGAGACTAGATCGTCATTTGGGCCAGAGGCTGCCCCTGCTGTACCTGATCACCCGCTGTTACGGAGTAGGAGGTCACAGTTCCGGGCTTGTGAGCCTTAACTTCCATTTCCATCTTCATGGCTTCCATGACGACGATGGTCTGTCCTTCCTGAACCTGAGTGCCGGGATCAACCGCCAACCTGATGATAAGGCCGGGCATGGGAGCCGCAACGGGTTCAGATGCTCCTGCCGGAGCTGCGGAAGCTGCCCCGCCTGCTGCCGGTGCATCGCCTGCACCAATATTGAAGGACTTGCCGTTGAGGGTCGCGGTGGAGCCGTCCACATTTACGGTGTAGGATTGGCCGTTAACAGTTACATTGACTGTTCCGGATCCGGAACCTCCGCCCACGGAAGCACCGAGCTTCTTGAGCTGTTCAGCCTCAACATCCTTCTTGTAGCGGATACCGATACGGGCTTCGCCTTTAAGATAGCTGACACCTTTATCTTTACAGGTAGCCACGATGAAAATATTTTCATCGGAAAGCTCGAAACCTTCTTTTTCGCAGATCTCACGGGCAGGTTTGAGTCCTTTGGAAGGATCAGCGTCGTTGATTTCAAGCGGAGTCTTTTTGGTCGGTTCAAGTTCCATCTGCTCGGAAGCAAGCTTTACGATCTCCTGATCAGGTTCGACCGGAGTCTTGCCGAAATAGCCCAGAACCATTTTGCCGTAACCGTCGGCAAATTTTTTCCAGGGACCGAACATTACGTTATTGAACGCCTGTTGGAAATAAAACTGGGAAACCGGGGTAACGGAAGTACCGAACCCACCCTTGCGTACAACTTCACTCATGGCCCGGATAATCTCGGGATATTTCTCCATGAGGCCGTTATCACGCAGCATCTGGGTATTTGCAGTGAGCGCACCGCCGGGCATGGGGCTGAACGGGATCATGGGATCGACCTGAGTCGCTTCGGGCGGCAGGAAGTAATCCTTCATGCAGTCGCGGAAAACGTCTTCAGCCTTGATGATTTTATCAATGTCGACATCAATGGTGTAATCAGTCCCGCGCAGGATATGCCACATGGTGATGATGTCGGTCTGGCAGGTGCCGCCGGAAGCGGGAGCCATGGACAGGTCAATGGCATCAGCACCGGCTTCGATAGCAGAGTGATAGCAGAGCCCGCCGATTCCTGCGGTCTCATGGGTATGGAAGTGGAGCATAACATCTTCGGGCAGCATCTTTTTGGCAGCCTTGATGGTCTCATAAACCTTGGCCGGCGTGGATGTGCCGGAAGCGTCTTTAAAACATACGGAATCAAAAGGAATATCCGCATCAAGAATCTGACGCAGGGTTTTCTCGTAAAAGGCAGCGTCATGTGCGCCGGAACATCCGGGCGGCAATTCCATCATGGAAACAACCACCTGATGTTTAAGGCCGGCATCGGCAATACACTGGCCGCTGTAGATCAGGTTGTTGACGTCGTTGAGCGCGTCAAAGTTACGGATGGTGGTGATGCCGTGTTTGGCAAAGAGATCAGCATGAGCTTTGATGACGTCACTGGGCTGGGATTCAAGTCCGACAACGTTAACACCGCGAGCGAGTGTTTGAAGGTCGGCATCGGGACCTGCTGTCTCCCTAAACCTGTCCATCATTTCAAAAGCGCATTCATTGGAATAAAAGTAGAGGGCCTGGAACCGTGCGCCCCCGCCAGCTTCGAACCAATTGATCCCCGCTTCTTTTGCCGCTTCAACAGCAGGCAGGAAATCATCGGTCTTGACTCTGGCTCCGTAAACGGACTGAAAGCCGTCACGAAAGGCAGTACACATGAACCTAATCTTCTTCTTGGCCACTTCCCCTCCCTATGGTTTGAGAATGGAATAGAACTCCGCAGACGGGGAGCCTGCAGATACACATTCTTGTTAAACCCAAATTTTAAAAGGAAACCAGTAATTTACGAGAACATTTTCGTCTAGCCAGAATTAAGTGCGGCAACGAGACGAGCTGAAAGTAAAACTGACTTAACACAATCCTCTGACAATTTCAGCAAAAAAGAGTAGCTTAAAAAAATTTTAATGGATAAATTGTATATTTAATCTTTTTAACCTTCCGCAACACACCTGCAGCCGACATTAAGCCAACCAACAATTCTAATAACATACTGTTTTTACAGTAAATAATACGCCATGTATAACATTTTAACCAAGAAAAGAATCTTTCAGAGTTTTTACCTCATCCCCCAGTAATCTGGCCTTGTCCCCGGCGACAGTTCATAATCGAACCTTATTTTGAACGAAAAACAACACATTTGGACTTTTTTTCACAACTATATTTACAATTTTGTTTTTAACTACGCAATTTGTTTTCACTCTGCAAAATACCTACCTGGTAAGTAGCTAATTATGGTAGAATATTCCCCGTTGGGGCTAAAAGCGCCAAGCATAAAAAAAGCCGCCCATTTACACAGGACGGCTTCGTCATAGCATTTCTTGATCACGCAATAGTCATCGCATGCTACCAACGCTTAAGCATCTTTAAAAACTATAATTTTATTTTTTTTACTACTTTTGTCGAAGATCATTTACGCAAGTTTCCGAGTCAGTGCTGCATCCGCCATTTTTAGACGCAGAGCAATCACAACCGCAATCACATCCGCAACCACAGGAGCCACCTCCCTTACCGAACCATTTTCTTACGAGATAAACTACGGCAATACCTACTGCGCCGAAAACAACTATATTTTCCATCAGGGACTCCGTTGATACAGGATTTCAATTTCATCTAACTCAATTGTAATCCCGTAAATCACGAAGTCAAGCTATGGATATTAAAACCTGCCATCTGAAAGGATAGAATCAAACAATGAAGCTCTGCCAGAACCCCAAAAGTTTGTTCACTGGACCGGGAAACCGTTCCACAAGAGTCTTCCACGCGATATAGGTGGCTACCAAAAAAGCTGCGAAGCCGCCACAGACAATAACATCAAACAAAATTGGGATTGCTTTTTCGGATATTCTTTTTTTTGGCATATGTTACCTCCTTGCAATTAAGAAGCAACTTGCATACCAGTATAAATCAGGAAACATTTACGCTGCAACACACTAAAATAAATAGACTTCTAATCCAATCGGGCACTCGCCTACGATGGTCATAAAATTGTCATAGGTAATTTTATCTATTATTATAATGCACCTTGAGCTTAAGAGCTTTATTGTGGCATTATCAAAAATGATTTTCACGTCAACTCCGGGACGATATATGGACAAAAACACTGAAGAACTGATTGTTGAGCTCAGAAAAAAAGATAAACGGATTGCCGAACTTGAAGCAAGATTATACGGCAGCGACCAGCATCTTGAAGAAAGGTTTCACAAGCTGATAGATCATGTGGAAATGGTATCCGTACAAGGTTATGATCGGGACCGTAAGGTGGTATTCTGGAATATGGCCAGTGAAAAACTCTACGGCTATTCACGGCAAGAAGCATTAGGCAGGAAGCTTGAAGATCTCATTATCCCGGAACATATGCGTGAAGGTGTAATCAGCCACATAAAAGACTGGCACGAAAAGGGGATCCGCATCCCGGCCGGAGAACTTGAATTAAAGAGAAAAGACGGCAGTACTGTCCCGGTTTATTCAGCTCACGTAATGCAAGATAATCCGGACGGCAGCAAATACATGTACTGTATTGACGTGGATTTGACCGAAATTAAAAAAGCCCACCATCAACTGATTAAGGCCAAAGAGCAGGCTGAATCCGCAAACCGGGCCAAAAGCGAATTCCTCGCCAACATGAGCCATGAGATACGCACTCCGCTAAACGGCATACTGGGCATGCTGCAACTGCTGAAATCCACACCATTGAACATTGAGCAGCAGGAATACATAGACCTTGCCGTCATGGGAGCCAAACGGTTGACCAACCTCCTCTCAGATATCCTTGATCTTTCAAGGGTGGAGGCTGGTAAGCTAAGTATGGAAGCTGCCCCTTTTGATCTTCCTGAACTCATGAGAAGTATCGTTGACCTTTACCGTCCGGTCATCCGCCAAAAGAACCTTGCAATGAATCTGGTCATTCATCCTGAAACACATATTCAATTAAAGGGTGACGGAGCACGGTTGCAGCAGGTACTGACAAACATTCTTGGCAATGCCATGAAATTTACTGATTCCGGCAAAATTGATATCGAAACATATCCCCTGCCGATAACAGACCCTGAAAAAGTAAAAATCCTGTTCAGCGTAAGTGACACCGGTTCCGGTATTCCGGACAGCAAGATGGATGAACTTTTTGCACCTTTCACTCAGTGCAGCGAAGGACTCAACCGCCCACATCAAGGAGCCGGACTGGGATTAACAATCTGCAGGCAACTCGTTCAGCTAATGGGAGGCAACATCGCCATTGAAAGTGAGCTGAACAAAGGGACAACTGTATATTTATGCATTCCATTCGAAAGACCGCCCCAAGCATGCGCATGGGAACAAAAAGAGACCATGCCGCAGCCAACAACTCAAAAATTCAAAGTGCTTTTGGTCGAGGATGAAGCGATCAGCAGACTCTCGGCAGCCCGGCAAATGGAGCTGGCCGGATGTGAAGTTGTAACAGCTGAAAACGGACAGCAGGCACTTGAAAAAATTTCAGCTGAATCTTTCGATCTTATAATGATGGATATCCAGATGCCGGTCATGGACGGACTGAGCGCTACCGCAGCCATACGTAACGGAGATGCAGGTGAAATAGCGCAGGACACTCCAATCATCGCCATGACAGCCTACGCCATGAAAGGGGACCGGGACAAATTTCTTGCTGCCGGTATGGACGATTATCTTTCCAAACCTATCGAGAACAAAGACCTGCTTAAGTTGCTAGATAAATATCTATAACTATTAAATATTTTTTACTTATACAAGAACACTTCATATCCCTGTCAGCTTGACACACCTTTTCCTGTGCTATACTTTTAAAAAAAGTATGCAAATTAAGCCTTGCAAATTAGAAAAAAGATCTGAGATTGCCCTACTCATTTACAAACAGGAACAAAAGTATGCACATATCTGAAGGAGTTCTTTCGTTACCGGTTCTTGCCAGCGGAGGAGTTGTCACTGTCATCGGAACCACACTCGGTCTTAAAACGCTTGATTCTGAAAAACTTGTTTCCGTGGCCCTGCTTTCCTCGGTCTTTTTTATTGCGTCGCTGATCCATATTCCTATCGGCCCATCCAGTGCCCATCTTATCATGAGCGGCCTTATGGGCCTGATTTTGGGCTGGGCTGCTTTCCCGGCTATTTTGACAGGGCTGCTTTTACAGGCAGTACTCTTTCAATACGGGGGGTTGACCGTCATCGGAGTCAATACGGCTACCATGGCCCTGCCCGCAGTTGCTTGTCACTATATGTTCCGCCCTCTGCTTAAAAAAAATTTCTTCAGCATGAGTCTCGGCGCCTTCCTCTGCGGAGCTGTTTCCATCGCCCTGTCCGCAATCCTGACCTCAGCGGCTCTCTCTTTTACTGATGAAAGTTTTACATCCGTTGCGAAGATGATTGTTTACGGACACATCCCGATCATGATCATCGAAGGTTTTATCTGCGCCTCCGCTTACGGATTCCTGCAAAAAGTCAAGCCGGAAATGCTGCTGGTAACTCAGTAAGCATAAATCTGAAACTACATTATATATAAAGGCCGGATCGGTTATGTTCGATCCGGCCTTTATTTTATTCAATAACCCTCATATTCGCCCACTTCCCACCCCGGAAACGCCAGTAGAAAGCAGCTGCCAGCACAACCACATAGAGAGTAAAGACAGCCCACAAAAAATACGGTCCTGAAGGATATACTTCGACTGCCATATAGCAGGGGACAACCATAATAGCTATGCAGCACAGACCTACGCTTTTCATGACAAACACAACATCTCCGGCACCTTTCAGAGCACCTGAATAAACCAGTGCTGTACCGTCAAAAAGGATATAGGCCGCGGTAAAAAGCAAAAAATGTGTTCCATAATTCAGCACGTCAGCGAACACGGCATCTGTAATATTTTCCGGACGGAACAAAGATAAAAGCAACTCCGGGAAAAGCAGATATATCAGTCCCATAATAAGCATCCATACCGTAGTGATATGCAAAGCACACGTGGTTGCCCGTCTGGCATAATCCGGCCTGCCCTGCCCTATGGCCTGCCCCACCAGGGTACTGACCCCAACTGAAATTCCGTAGGCCGGAAAGAATGATATCCCGTCAATGGAAAGGACAATGTTACTGGCCGCAAGTATAAGCGTTCCTAATCGACCAACCATATAAACAAAAAAAGTTACGGCAAAAATGTCGAGAAAGAACTGAACTCCGTTGGAAAGACCGAACTGGATGAATCGTTTGAACAATTTAGGCTCAAAGCGGAAGTTGGTGCGGGTCTTGAAATTTATTTCATTATCACGGCTGAAAATCAGCGGCACGTAAATGGAGACTATGACTGCCCCGGCTGTAATCGTGGCAATGGCCGCCCCACGGATGCCCATTTCCGGGAAAATCCATACCCCGTTGATGAGCGCATAATCGAGCGGGATATTCACAGCCGCACCTATCATATTGACCACCATGACCGTGCGGGTCAGCCCACGCCCGGCAAAAAAACCGGAAAGAGCGGTATCAAGAACCGGCAGCCCGGCCCCGAGCATGAGAATTCTGAAATACTGAATTTCCAGCTCCAGAACCTCAGGAGGATGTCCACCGCTTTCAAGTAGCGGAGTCAGCCAGAATCCCATGGCACCGAGAACCAGCCATGATCCCAGAGCAAAATATATCCCCTGCCAAAGGCTGGAAGCCACCCGCTCCGGCTTTGCTGCTCCGGTGTATTGGGCAATGAATACATTTATATAGCTGGCCACCCCCATAAAAAACGATATGAACAGGAAAGACAGAATCCCCGCAGGCAATGCGGCAGCAATGGCTTCCATTGAATAACGTCCAAGAAAAATTCTATCTGTGACCTGCATTATTGTTGTGGAGGCCATGCTGACCGCAAGAGGCATACTTATATCGAGCACATGCTTGTACCCGAATGGCTTGTTCCATAAAGATTTCATAATTATCTCCCAAAGCTTGAAACTCAGCTAGACATATTTATTTGTAAGTGCATGACATTTTTTATCATGAATGCCCGGATCACAGCAGGATGAGAGGAAGCCATGGGTAATATCTCATATACACAAAAAAAGCCGTTTCCGATGTTACCCGGAAACGGCTTTAAAACTTCTTCAGAACCAGAATTATTTAACTGCGTCCTTGAGGAATTTTCCGGGAGTGAATTTTACACCACGGGAAGCGGGAATCTGGATGGCTTCGCCGGTCTGGGGGTTGCGCCCGGTGCGTGCGGAGCGCTCAACAGTCTTGAAAGTACCGAAACCTGTAAGGGTAACATTGCCTTCTTCTTTGAGGCCGTCTTCGATTGCGCTGAGAACGCCGTCCAGTGCGGCAGAAGCATCTTTTGCACTCAGCTCCAGTTTTTCCCGGATTTTCTTAACAAGAACAGTTTTACTCATAGTTAACTCCTTCAAAAATTATTTTTCCCGCGCTCAGGCGGCGGATGTCCGTACCCCTAAAAGCCCACTACACCAGATAGCTTAAAAAAGCCATAGTGAAAAGCAAATCTTAACTTCACATACATAAGAGCCATTAAATACAAAACCCCGCAGCAAGGAGCAGGGGCGGCGCTGAAAGGGCGGAAGAGGCGAATTACAAGGAAGGCCCCGCATATGTCAAGCGAATTAAATTTTATATCAACCTTTAGCGCAAAATTAATGCGGCTTCACATAATTCTCTAAAAAAAAGCGTGATTTTTTTTGATTTACGGTGTTGACATATACACAGGCTGTCTTAATTTATGTCAGCTTCTGAGGAAGCATCCGGCCTGCTGAGATACGCAGGCTTTGAAATTTAAAAGTTTGATCCACCATAATCACGTGGATTACTTATCTTATCTAAAAAAGTTTATTTATTTTGGAGGAAACATGAATCTCAAGCCGTTACAGGACCGTGTACTTATCAAGCGTCTGGAAACCGAGCAGAAAACAGCTGGCGGCATCATCATCCCCGATTCCGCAAAAGAAAAACCCATGAAAGGTGAAGTTGTTGCTGCAGGCCCCGGTAAAGACAACAACCCCATGACTGTCAAAGCTGGCGACGTTGTTCTCTTTGCCAAGTATGCTGGTAACGAACTGAAAATTGACGCAGACGAATTCATCATCATGCGTGAAGACGAAATTCTCGCAATCGTCGAGTAATACTCCCTTAATAAATTAATTTTTCCAGATCAGGAGAATATAAGAACATGGCTAAAACTATTGAATTTGACGTAACTGCTCGTGACCGCCTGAAAAAAGGTGTAGACACCCTCGCAGAAGCCGTAAAGGTTACCCTCGGACCCAAAGGTCGTAACGTTGTTATCGAAAAATCCTGGGGCGCTCCCACCATCACTAAAGACGGTGTGACTGTTGCAAAGGAAATCGACCTTGAAGACAAGTTCGAAAACATGGGCGCACAGATGGTTAAGGAAGTTGCTTCCAAAACCAACGACATCGCCGGTGACGGTACCACCACCGCTACTGTTCTGGCCCAGTCCATCTTTGAAGAAGGTGTAAAGCTTGTTGCTGCAGGCCGTAACCCCATGTCCATCAAACGCGGTATCGATTCCGCTGTTGAAGCTATCGTCGAAGAGCTTGGCAAACTTGCCAAACCCACTCGCGACAAAGCTGAAATCGCACAGGTCGGCACCATCTCTGCAAACAGCGATTCCACCATCGGTGAGATCCTCGCTGAAGCAATGGATAAAGTAGGCAAAGAAGGCGTTATCACTGTTGAAGAAGCCAAATCCATGAAAACCGAACTGGACGTTGTTGAAGGCATGCAGTTCGACCGTGGCTACCTCTCCCCCTACTTCGCAACCGACACCGATAAAATGGTTTGCGAATTCGAAGATCCCATGATTCTTCTTGTTGAGAAAAAGGTTTCCAGCATGAAAGACCTGCTTCCCATTCTGGAACAGGTTCTGAAAATGTCACGTCCCCTGCTCATCGTAGCTGAAGACGTAGACGGCGAAGCTCTGGCTACCCTCGTGGTAAACAGACTGCGCGCCAACCTGAATGTTTGCGCTATCAAGGCTCCCGGATTCGGTGACCGCCGCAAGGAAATGCTCAAAGACATCGCAACCCTCACCGGTGCAACTGTTGTTTCCGAAGACATCGGCCTCACCCTCGATGCCATGACCGTTGAAGGTCTCGGTACTGCAAAGCGCGTACGCATCGACAAGGAAAACACCGTTATCGTAGACGGCGCAGGTAATGTTGAAGACATCAAAGGCCGTGTAAAGCAGATCGAAGCTCAGATTGCTGATTCTTCCTCTGACTACGACCGTGAAAAACTTCAGGAACGTCTCGCCAAGCTCGTTGGCGGTGTTGCAGTAATCAAAGTCGGTGCTGCTACTGAAGTTGAAATGAAAGAAAAGAAAGCCCGCGTTGAAGATGCTCTGAACGCAACCCGCGCTGCTGTTGAAGAAGGCATCGTAGCTGGTGGCGGTACCGCCCTCGTACGCTGCTCCAAAGTTCTCGATGACCTCAAAGCAGGCAACGACGATGAACTGGCCGGTATCAACATCATCCGCCGCGCTGCTCAGCAGCCCCTGCGCATGATCGCTGAGAACGCAGGTTTCGAAGGTTCCGTTGTTGTTGAAAAAGTTGCTGAAGGCAAAGACGGCTTCGGCTTCAACGCAGGTACCGGAGTATACGAAGACCTGATCAAGGCCGGTGTTATCGACCCCAAAAAGGTTACCCGTATCGCTCTTCAGAACTCCGCTTCCGTGTCCAGCCTGCTGCTGACCACCGAATGCGCTATTGCTGACGCAGAAGAAGACGAAGAATAGTTCTCTGATTCTTAGATGATTTTAAAGGCCCGGTAGCGTATGCTTCCGGGCCTTTTCTTATGCATCCTGCGACCCTTATGGGCGCCAGAGGTAAGAGTTATTGCATAGCTGATCTTTTGGACAAATCTTCATACATGGTCCAGGTCTTTAGAAATTCAGCATCAAAAGATCGTTGTTCAGTGTAGGTCCGCGCACTCTTTTTCATGTACTGCAACAGCTCTGGGTGGTCGGCAAGGCGGACAATTGCTCTGCTTAGCGCGTCTGAATTTCCGGCTTCTACGATCAGCCCGGTAGTATCCTTAATAAGATTTTCGCAGGGCCCTCCGCAATCAGTGACGATTACCGGAAGACCTGAAGCTTGGGCTTCCAGAACCACATTGCCGAAGGTATCGGTTGCGGAAGGAAATACAAAGACATCGGAACTGGCATAGCAGGAAGAGAGTTCTTCCCCGTCCAGATAGCCTGTGAACGTCACCGGGCACCCTTCCAGACGAAGTTTCATTTCATCAAGATATGGGCCTTCACCGACCACGACAAGATGCAATTCCGGCCTGATGGCGGACACTGTCTTAAAGGCTTCGGTCAGCACATCAAGATTCTTTTCACGGGACACACGGCCCACATAGAGCAATTTGACCGCTTCCTTGACTTTGAAGCGCTTGCTATAAAAACCATTGCGTTTCTCAGGAGTAAAGCGGCTGGTATCCACTCCACGGGGATAGACTTTGATTTTGTGCGGCTTGACGCCTTTACCGGACAACTCGTCCCCGGTCGCTTCGGAAGGGACGAAAACCGTATCCATCTGGTTGTAAAACCAGATCATAAATTTCCATGAGATATCTTCCAGCCCGGTATCATCCGTGAAGGCCCGGACATACTGCGGAAAGGCCGTATGGTATGTTCCATGAACAGGAAGCTTGAGAAGGCGGGCTACAGCCAGCCCTGCCAGACCGACCGGGCCTGGAGTCGCCAGATGCAACAAAGTGTAATCGCTTTCCAGACAGTGGGCCAGCACTCGCAGAAACGGCGGGTATTTGAACGACAGTTCCGGATATTCGGGAAACTCAAATTCTCCGGCAGGGGAAAAATTTACTACCTGATCACTGGATCCTTCGGAACCGCAGGTAATTACAGTAAGCTTTTTATCATGCTTACGGGCAACATCCAACTGACTTTGCAGTGTTAAGGCCACACCGTTCACGTCACTGAATGTATCGGTAAAATGGGCAATTTTAGTTTCACCTGCATGCAGGTCCTTATGCCCGAAAGCGTACAGACAGTCCCGTGCAAATTCCCGTTCACTGGCAAAGAGTCCATATGAGACAAAATAAGGAGCAAGCAGAGTATACAGGGATCCGGCCGCACCGATGGTATGGAATACATCAAAAAGATTCGCACCCAAAGCGCTGTTGATAATTTTATCTCCCAAA
This sequence comes from Maridesulfovibrio sp., assembly GCF_963678865.1. NCBI lineage: Bacteria > Pseudomonadati > Thermodesulfobacteriota > Desulfovibrionia > Desulfovibrionales > Desulfovibrionaceae > Maridesulfovibrio > Maridesulfovibrio sp. The sequence goes on from NZ_OY787459.1 coordinate 1,755,301, forward strand.
CCGGAGAGGACTTTATCAGTAGCATTACCCACAAAACGAAACCATTCATCTTCCAGCTCTTCAGGACTGTATTTGAAACCGCAGCTTATATTACGGGCACGGTCTTCACTTTCCACAATACGGTTGGCTTCCCGCAACAAGGCCGCCTGAACTGAATCAGAAGTCCTGAAATATTTTTTAGAGCGCTGACGGTAGATAAAATTCTGAAGCTTATCCAGAATGGAAGGACTTACCTTGTCGCCGGGATCAAGCACATTGTCGATATATCCGAAGCATTCAACAGAACGTTTCAGCTTGGTACAATCAAAATGGCTTTTGTAAAACTGGTAGGCAATTCCATAAAGATTATGGGCCATGGTATGCGGAGTAGCCGCCTTTCCCTGAACCATGCACCGCCCTTCGCTGACAGCTCCAAGCATTTCCTGCGGGGTCATGACATCAACAAACTCAGTATAAACCCTCGCGATATTGATACCGGAATGGTCATCTGATCCACCGGTCAGGCCCTTGACCCATGGGGTGTTACCGTAAGGCGCAATATCGTGCTTATTTGCAAGGCTGTCGATAATTTCAGGAGTCAGGTTGTCAACGATGGTACGCAGGGCCGAGTTCTGCATTTCATCACGGGTACCGTTCAGCTCGAGGGTATTGAAAAGCAGCAGGGCTTTTTCAAAATGCTCCGGGGTCAGTCGCTCATTGACTGCGAAAAGAGGATGAGCCAGCACATGAACAATGCCCTGCTCTCGCAGATAAGGAACAAGGTCAAATACATTGTCGCGCAACTTCTGGAACTCGCGGTGGTGTTCTTCGGTGATATCATAAGCCAGAACGTGTAGCTTACAGCCGTCTTCCGGGAAATATGTCGTAATTTCTTCGCTGATGAACGCGTTTTTAAGATGGGCTATTTCCAGACTGCCGTTAATCGTGTTGTGATCGGTAATGGTGACCATGTTCATGGACCGTGCAAAAGCCCTGTCATAAATCTTCAACGGCTCGGTAAAGCTCTCCGGGCACCCCAGCTTCTGCAGAATCCACTGGGATGGGCGGGTTGAATATTTTGAGTGTACATGCAGGTCCACCCTCACATTAGAACCTTTCATGGCTTAATCCTCCTGAAATTCACGCCTTGGCTGCATAAAGACGTGCAATTGATTTTCGCCCTTTTAATAAGAGCAGGAGGCTGTAACAGTCCCACGGTTCGGTTACGGTTCAGAGTTATTTCAGAGAAAACGAAAAAAGGCCGCAACTCTCAAGAGATGCGGCCTTTTGAATATTGAATTCTATTCTGATTCTCTACCAGTTCAAGGTTTCCTTAAAAGCTGTGGCGAGATCTTCGGTCTTGCAGCGGACGATGCCTGCAGAGCCTTCCATGAGGCCGAAGGAGCTTCCGCCAACGGTCATACCGATGCGCTTGCAGATCTGGCCTGCGAAGAGCTCTTCGAACTTACCGGCATTCTCGGGAGCCACGGTCACCGCGAAACGGGATGCGGACTCACTGTAAAGCACGGACAGAGTCGACATGCCGTACTCGGTAGGTACGGAACGAAGGTCGACTTCACAACCGATACGTCCGCCAAGGGACATCTCGGCAAGGGCCACACCCAGACCGCCGTCGGAAAGGTCGTGGCAGGAAGTTACCAGCCTCTGACGCATGGCCTGATTAAGGGTCATGTAGCGGGCCTTGGCTGTGAGAGCCTCAACATGAGGCACTTTGTCATGCACGAAGTTCAGCTGGGAGGCGATTTCAGAACCGCCCATTTCGTCACGGGTCATACCGAGCACGTAGATGAATTCACCCGGCTTCTTGAAATCGGAAGTCACGCACATGTTGATGTCCGGAACAATACCGACGGTGGAGAAGAGTACAGTCGGCGGGATGGATATTTTCACGCCGCCGCCTTTGTAGTCGTTCTTCATGGAGTCCTTACCGGAAATGCAGGGAACTCCGAAAGCACGGCAGAAGTGGGACAGGGCCTGATTAGCCCGGACCAGCTGCGCCAGTTTGTAATGACCGTCCGGGCTAGATTCGGACTGAACAGGGTCGCACCAGCAGAAGTTATCGATACCGGCCATGTGGGTGATATCTCCACCTACGGCAACTGCGTTACGAATTGCTTCGTCAACGGCGTTAGCCATCATCCAGTATGTATCGAGATCAGAGAATTTGGGGCAGATACCGTGCGAAACGACCAGACCTTTGTCATCGTCAAAGTCGGGACGAAGCACACCGGCATCAGCAGGACCGTCCTCCTGCTCACCGACCAGAGGCTTGACCACACTGCGGCCCTGCACTTCATGGTCATACTGGCGGATGACATACTCCTTGCTGCAAATATTCAGACGCCCAAGCATATCCTTGAGCAGCGCTGTGTGGTCTGCAACTTCGGGTTCTCCGGTAAATTCGATTTCAGGACGTTCCCAGACAGCCTTGAGCTGCATCTGGGGAACACCGTCATGAAGGAAGTCCATGCGCAGGCAGGCTACTGGCTTTTCTCCGTAGCGGATGTTGTAGAGGCCGCTGTCAGTATAAGTACCGAGGGCAGTAGCTTCCACGTCCATTTCATCCGCAAGGGCCATGAACTCGTCCAGTTTTTCAGGCGGGACAGCTATGGTCATTCTTTCCTGAGCTTCGGAAACGAGGATTTCCCATGGTTTGAGACCGTCATATTTGAGCGGTGCCTTGGCAAGGTCAAGATCACAACCGCCGCTGTCCTCGGCCATTTCACCGACAGAGGAAGACAAGCCGCCCGCACCGTTATCGGTGATGGCGTTGTACAGGCCCAAGTCACGGGCACGCATCAGGCAGTCATACATCTTGCGCTGGGTAATCGGGTCACCGATCTGAACAGCTGTTGCCGGAGAACCTTCATGCAGTTCCTCGGAGGAAAAAGTCGCGCCGTGAATACCGTCTTTACCGATACGGCCACCGGTCATGACAATGATATCGCCGGGCAGGGCTTTCTTTTGGTGGCTGGGACGTCCTGCAGCTTCCACAGGCATGGTCCCCACGGTACCACAGTAAACCAGCGGCTTGCCGAGATAACGTTCATCAAAAACAATAGACCCGTTCACTGTGGGAATACCGGATTTGTTACCGCCATGCTCCACACCTTCGCGTACACCTTCGAACACCCGGCGGGGATGCAGCAGACGCGGGGGCAATTCACCTTCATGAAAGGGTGACGCAAAACAGAACACGTCTGTGTTACAGAGCAGGTTCGCGCCCAGCCCGGTACCCATGGGGTCACGGTTGACGCCTACAATACCGGTCAACGCTCCACCGTAAGGATCGAGCGCAGAGGGACTGTTGTGGGTCTCCATTTTAACGCAGACATTAAGCTTGTCATTGAACTTGATAACACCGGCATTATCTTTGAACACGGAAAGGCAGAAATCATCGTCGCCCTTTTCAGCGCGGATTTCCTTGGTGGTGTTCATGATGCAGGTTTTGTAAAGGCTGTCTACAGTAGAGGAAAACCCGGTTTCCTTATTTTCATAAGAAATCTTAGAGCTGAAAATCTTATGCTTGCAGTGTTCGGACCATGTCTGGGCCAGAGCTTCGAGTTCCGCATCAGTAGGCTGGGCGGTAAGTCCCATTTCCTCACGCTGCTTAACTACTTCAGGGTCGGCATAGTATCTACGGATGCAGTGGAATTCCTCAAGACTCAGGGCAAGGGTGTTCTCACGGCTGAAAGCCATCATTTCGTCATCGGACATAGCCGCGAGGTCGATAACTGCAACTTCGTCACTGGCTTTACCGGTAACCCGTGCTGCCTTGGCTTCGAATCCCGGAGACTTCACCCATTCCTCTGCGGAACGGATTTCGTAACGCTGGATAAGTTCGTTAGCCAGCAGGTCCTTTGCTATATGGCTGACCTGCTCCAGACCGAGATCCTTATCAAAAAGATACTGGGTGGAAGTATAGACTTTTACCGCTTCCACAGCTGCCGGTTCAGTAACCAGAATTACTGATTCCTTGGCAGTACGGCCTTCGTTGTCGGTAACGCCGGGACGGAAGCCCACTTCAAGGTTCCATGCGAAATCCTTGGCCAGCGGCTCAAGGGAAGGTGTATGCAGGACCGGGTCATGAAGTACGCCCAGTTCCAAAACCTTTTCAATTTCGTCTTTCTCAAGACCTTCAACAGTATATACCTTGATGGTCCGGACATCACCGGCCTCAATACCTAATTCTTCTTTGATCTTATTGGAAACTTTATGGCCGTGAACATCACGGACATGGTCTTTAAGTGCGACCTCGACACGCCAGAGCATGGCTATCTCCTCTTAATAATTAAGGTCCGGCCCTTATTCGGCCCAGACCAGTACATTTCCGCCCAAATTTTTGGCTTCATAGGTCGCTTTATCAGCGCGGTTCAGCATGACATCGGAAGTATCACCTTCCTTGAGCACTGTTAGCCCACCGCTGATGGTGACCTTGCCGGAAAATTTTTTCTCCACCCGAAGCCTGATCCTGTTGCCGATCTTTTCAAGAGTCTCGGCACGTACTTCAGTCACAATAATACCGAACTCATCCCCCCCGTAACGGCAAGGGAAATCCATTCCGGACCTGAGTTCATTACGCAAAATATCGCCGACGCCCCTAAGCACCTCATCACCGACCTGATGGCCCTCAGTATCATTTACTGTCTTGAAGCCGTCCAGATCAAAAAAAAGCAGGCCCACAGGACGTCCGGTCCGCTTGCTGCGATTGATTTCACGGGCCAGCAGAGTATTGAACTGGGTATGGTTGAAAAGGTCAGTCAAGCCGTCAAACACTGCCTGCCGTTTAAGCCTGTCCTCAAGCCTGCGGATGGCGGTAAGATCACGGGCTACGATCAGACTCTTTTCGCCCGGTCCAGCCAATTTACTGATTACAAACTCAAAAGGACGCCCGGATGTCTCAGTCCTTTTCAAAAGAACTTCAACCACGGTTTTCTCCCGCCCAAACATATCCGGTCCCCAATGGCCGGTATAGGTTTCACTGGGGCTGGCGATTTCAAAAATATTCCGCCCAAGAAAAATCTTGGAAAAACGGGATGATGCATAGGTAATATGTCCCCGTTTATCCACGGTGAGCACCACATCGCGCATGGAATCAACCAGTCCCTCAAGAAAATCTCGTTGTTTGAGAGCCTGAATCTGACTCTCGGACATTTCCCGGATATCCTCCATGACTACCGAAACCAGCTTTTCTCCGCCACGTTCCTGTTTATAGGCTGAGACATAAAGGCAGGCATCACGGGGCATGCCTCCCGTACGCAGGCTGACACAAACAATCTTACTGAAAGATTTTCGGGACTCATCACTGAGAAAAGCAGCCCAGCTTGCTCCCATCCCGGAACCGAGCCCCAGCTTAAAAAGTTCGTTAAAATTCTTTGTACCTGAAATGGATGCACCGCCCAACAGCCGGACCATCTCTTCGTTCATGTCAATGAGATCGCCCTGCGAGTCCAGACTGGCAACACCTAAAGGCAAGGTTTCGAGAATTTCTGCCCGGTCCTCAAGAAGATGCTGTTTAGCGCAGTAATGTTCATAGGCCTGGCCTATGAACCGGAAATAAAGCTTTAAGCTTTTGCGGTCTGCTGCGGGCAGGAGTTTGGGGTCAAAACGAAATCTGCCGAACAGGACATTTCTGCTGAAAATATCCTCAGCATTACCGCTGCCGCGGCGCTGCCATGGTATTTCATCCATAGGGCAATTGCTGACTACAACCTCCAGGTCTTCTCCGTCTGCAACCCGGTAAAATCTGTATTTATCAGTATGCGGAGACTTCAGGGCCAGTTCCCAGCCGGTAATATCCCAGCTGAGTTTCAGATGCCTGCCGATGATCCGGGCGATAGAGTCGACACCACCTTCAGCTGTGAGCAGCTCAAGACTCAGGAAATAGCTGGATTGCAGACTCTTAATGGAATAATTGTAAAAATGGGCATCGCCTCCACTTTCGGATATACCCAATATTTTGAGCATTGACTGAAACTTTGTCCTGCAGACTTCGCGGAATCCTTCAATCGCCTCTTCATCCATATCAAGAGAGCGTTGCAGTTGTACCTCAAACTGGAGAACATTAAATGGAGTGGTGCTGTTGCCCAGTTCCATTTCAGCCCATCTTGTTGCCAGAATCATGGCCTGAGTGGGAGAATCAAAAGAGTCAATTTCATCAAGGGCATGATGATGCTGCAAAGCCGGGCAATCGAGATTGTTCATCTTCCACCGGGTCAGCAGCAGTTGACTGAGCGCGCCGTGGTTCATTCCCCAGATATCATTTTCAGCTTCAGTCTGTCCGGGACTGGAACGGGTAACCGAATCTTTTGAAATTTCATCAGGAAGTTCCCCGGGGGCGGCGCACCGCAAAAAAAGCAGAGAAATATCTTTCAGCAGACAGCAAAGGTATACCTTATCCGCCTGCTCAGGACATATACGGGAAGCTATAAGTTGGGCCGAAATTGCCCCCCAGACTGTCAGCATCCAATCATGATAAACCTTGTAGTCATCGTTTTGCAGATTAGCACAGATATGCTTCTGATAGGTTACTGTGACCGCCAGATTAAGCAGTTCACGGGTCCCCAGTACAACAGCAGCCCGCTTGAAATCCGTAATCTCCTGCGAAAGGCCGTAAAAAGGGGAATTAACAAGATTAAGAATTGTGGTGGAAAGAGCCGGGTCCATGCTGATAATTTTTCCCAGCACAGCGAAATCAGGTTCCGGCTTGCAGGCTTCCTCCATGAGTTGGAGCATGACCGGAGGAAAGCTGAGTTTCATCATCAATCGTGGTGATTCAAGAACATCATCCAGACTCATAGCTACAGCTCCTCTATTTAAATCCCATCTATTTTTTTCGGGTCAAAACAAAATCCGCAGCTTGTTTGAGTACCCGCTTTTCTTCACTTTCAGGCAGCAAATCCAGACAGGTCTTAGCCTTCTCCACATATTCTGCTGCATAGGTTCTGGTTCTATCGCCCAGCCCGTGCTTTCTTATTTCAGCAAGCACCTGATTGCGCTTTGCTTCCGGCAGGGTGCGGTTCTTGATCTCGGCAAGCAACTGCTCTGCCTCTTTTTCTTGTAGCATTTCAAGATAAATAATCAAAGGTAAAGTGATTTTACCTTCCTTGAGGTCTCCGCCTTCAGGTTTTCCCATATCATCCGAAGGGGACTCGTAATCAAGGGCATCGTCAACAAGCTGAAAGGCAATGCCCATATTCAGCCCGAAATCACCGACCGCATCTTCCATGGCCCTGTCATCCGAAGCGAGAATGGCACCCAGACGGCAGGACGTTTCAATCAGACGGGCAGTCTTGCCGATGATAATCTCCATGTATGTATCGCGATCCATGAGCGGTTCGGAAATATGGGCAATCTCAAGAATTTCACCCTCGACAGTTGCCATGATACCGGAGGCTAAAACCGAGCTGATCCGCGGCTTGCCGTAATCCGCGCCAATCCGGTTGGCCAGAGCCAACAGCACGTCGCCGGCGAGAATTGTCTCGGTGGAGCCGAAAACTAGATGTGAAGCCTTTACTCCCCGGCGCAGATCGGCATCATCCAGAATATCGTCATGCAACAAAGTTGCAGCATGAAGAAGTTCCAGAGAACCGGCCAAGGGGTAGAGATCATCTTTCCGGTAGCCCAGCCCTCGAGCGGAAAGGATAGTAAGTACAGGGCGAATTCTCTTGCCGGGAGCAAGCAGAACATGCCTTGCAACATCTTTGACCAATCCCTCAAGTTTCCCGGTTTCCTGCTCCAGAAAACCGTTGATAAGAGGCAATTCCTTTTCAAAATATGTTAATAACTCAATCATCCGCGTATGAATTATCCCGGTTGCGAGAGAACAAGAACAGTTTTTGGAAAATCATTTCATAATCGCCCGGCAGACCCGCCCCAATTCAGCAAGGGCACCGCGCAAATCCCAATCTTTACTGTCTCTTGATCCCACAAGGTTTGAAACAGTCCGCACCTGACATAGCCCCACCCCGACAAGGGCGCACACATACGCAGCCGCAAAACCTTCCATATTTTCTAAATCAGCCCCATACTCTTCAATATATGCAGCAGCCCCTTCAGCCGTAGCCGTTACCCCGCTCACAGTCAATGATACAGCTTCGGGCAGATTCTCAAATCGGTCAAGTCCTGAATCAACAAGACTTTTTCCGAAACAAAGATCAACTTCGTTCCAGACCTGTTTCCCGTCAATCTCCGCGAGACTGAAACCCAGTCCTTTTGGATCGACAAGACCGTCTTTTTTCAGCCCGTATTCGGGCCAGATTTCCCTTTTTACCACGCACGCAGAGCAGAGGGGGAAGTCTTTTGCATTGAATGTCCCGGCAACCCCGGCCAGCAAAACCATGCTTACTTCACTCCCGGCCAGGGCCCGGCCGAGAGCGAAAGCAGTATTGATTACCCCGATTCCGGTTACCAGCAACAGCCCGGGACGATCACCGAACATGAACTCCACAGGCCTGCCCTGCTCCAAAGGAGGAAGTTTGCAGACCCCGCCCAGCGCGGCTTTCATTTCCTTGGCTGTTGCCGTAACAAAAAGAATCGGTTTCAAAAACTAAAGTCTCCAGTGCCTGATGCCTGCTTCTTCAAGTTCTTCACGGTCAAAGAAGCATTTCACATCAATGATCAGGGCGTTCTCAGGATCTCTGAACCAGCTCTTGATGGTATCAAGGCTGAGTTCACGGTATTTATCATGAGAGACAGCCAGCACGAGGGCTTCAAGCTCCTTGAATTCATCAAAGGAAGAAGTCTTGATGTTGTATTCTTCAACAGCTTCTTCAGGATCGGCATAGGCATCGTGAACAAGCACGTCCACACCGAAAGAGCGCAGCTCATCAATAACATCAACAACCTTGGTGTTGCGCAGATCGGGAACGTTTTCTTTAAAGGTCAGACCGAGGATACCGACCTTGGCTCCTTTCACTCTGCTGTCACCGTTGATCATCTGTTTGACAGTGGTGTCAGCTATAAATTTTCCTACTGAGTCATTGATCTTACGTCCGGCAAGAATGACCTGAGGATGATGGCCGATCTCCTCCGCCTTGGTGGTCAGGTAGTAAGGGTCGACACCGATGCAGTGTCCACCGACCAGGCCGGGGCGGAAAGGCAGGAAGTTCCATTTGGTACCCGAGGCTTCCAGCACGTCAAGAGTATCGATGCCCATCTTATCAAAGATCATGGAAAGCTCATTCATGAGCGCGATATTCAGATCTCGCTGGGTATTTTCAATAACTTTGGCTGATTCTGCAACCTTGATGCTGGAGGCACGGTGGGTTCCGGCTGTGATAATGGAAGAATAAAGATTATCAAGCAGTTCGACAACCTCGTCATCATTGCCGGCAACGACTTTGACTATAGTCTGCAGGGTATGTTCACGATCACCGGGGTTGATACGCTCGGGAGAGTAACCTACACCGAAATCTTCCCCATATTTAAGACCGGATTTTCCCTCTAAGATGGGTACGCAAATATCCTCGGTCAGTCCGGGATAAACTGTTGATTCATACACCACCACAGAACCTGCTGCCATATTTTCACCGACCATGGTGGAAGCGCTAACGACAGGACGAAGGTCCGGATTACGGGCTTCGTCAATAGGAGTGGGGACAGCAACGATGATAAACCCGCATTCCTTGATTCGGGAAGCATCTGTGCTGAATTCCACATAGTTGTGAAAATCATTTTCCAGCACTTCATTGGTTCGATCGTAGCCTTCGCTCAGTTCCTTTATGCGCTGGGCTGAAATATCAATCCCCAGCACCTTAAACTTTCGGCCAAGGGCAACTGCAAGAGGCAGGCCCACATAACCAAGGCCGACCACCGCAACTGTTGTTTTCTTTTCTTCAATGTCAGAGAATTTAATCATAACCTGTTGTCCTTTATTTCTTGGATAACAAAATAAACCCTTAAGAAACTTACATATAATTCAGGCCTTAAAATTTAATAGAGCAACTCAGCTCCGAAGGGGGTAGACAGAATCAACCGGCGCATATACATAGCAACTATTATGCATATCGATTGGTCCTTTCTACTGTCCGCCCTTGGTCTGGCCTTCATTATTGAAGGGATTCCTTATTTTGTTTTTTCTGAGCGCATGCCCAGAATTCTTATTTCTATTATTGAGCGCGGTCCGCGTCAGCTACGCATACTCGGACTCATCGCCATGATTTTCGGCCTGCTGCTGATCTCTTTCGGCCAGTCACTGTCAGACCTCTAGCCCTGCTACTCTCCGGTTTTCTCAGCCACATGGATGTATACAATCCCTGAAAGCAGGGGAATAAACATCACACGACCGAAACCAGACTCACGCAATTCCTCTGCCAGAGCCTGTTCATTCGGGAAAGCGCGGATGGTGTCCGCCAGATAAGAATAAGCCCCGGAATCACCAGAAACAACCTTACCCAACAGGGGCAAAACCTTGTTGAGGTAAAAATTATAAACACCTTTCCAGATTTTTTTGCTTCCGGACCCGAATTCCAAAATACAAAATCTTGCACCGGGCTTAAGGGTGCGCAAAACTTCCTTATAGCAAGCCTCGCGCGGAAGGATGTTCCTGATGCCGAAAGAAATAGTAGCCCCGTCAAGGCAATTATCCGGGAGAGGCAGCACTCTGCCGTCAGCCTGAACAGACGCAATACTTGCGCTGCGGACAGCATGTTTGCCCTCCAGCTTTTTCGCCTTACCGCAAGCCAGCATCTGATGGGTAAAGTCCATAGCCAGAACTTTCACATCCGGGTACTGACGCAACAGTTCAACGGAAACATCAAGAGTTCCGGCAGCGAGATCAAGCACCTGCCCGTCTTTGCCCGGACGAACCAGCTTAACCAGACGGTAGCGCCAATAAATATCCTGACCGGCACTTAAAAAATGGTTTAGGAAATCATACCACCCGGCAATTCTTCCGAACATGTCCCGGACCTTTTTGCCGTGCTCCTGATGTGATACCTGCGCCATTTACTGAGCATCTCCCTTGCCGTCAGCGGCAAGCTTCTCTTCCTGCTCCATGACAGAGGCAACAACATCAGCATGAATAGCGCTGAAGTGTTCAGAAAAATTGGAAGGAGAAATTCTTCCAACTTCAATAAATTTAACTACTATTTCCTTGGCAACCTGCAAAGCCTGCTTCTGAATTTTATCCATGGTATATATCCTTGATTAGGCTTGAAAAACCCCGCCCGGTGGGAAATGGCCACGACCTCCACAGGTAGGGCGCCGGGCGGGTAAAAAGAAGAAAACCTGTTAAGCACCCTTCTTTTGTGAGGCTCTTTAGCATGAGACCTCCAAATAGTCGACCTGCTTTTTTTGCATACATCCGGCGTCCGAAAGGACTCCCTTACCCAAAAAACTTGTATCAGGGCTTCCGCGCCGGGAAATTTGCAACCGGGACAGCGTTTATTTCTTTTACCTAACCCAATGTGTATAAATAAATCGGCCCGGTGAACATTTCGTCCACCGGACCTATCTTTGAGATCATTTGATAACGATATAATTATTCTTCAAGTTCACGGGCCAATGCCGCAATCTCTTCACGAATAATCCGTGCAGCTTCTGCAGGAACAGCCCGCTCAAGCTTCTCCGCAAGAAGCTCTTCCACCGATGCTTTGAAAGATTCTTCGAGCTCGTTCTTCATACTCTCTATTCTTTCCATCAAACGCGGAGCAAGATAATCTTCGATATCTTCTGTCAGACGACCTTTAACACGGTAGAAAGCCGGGGAGTCCGGATCCAATTCTTTCTCAAGGGCCTTGCTGACAACATCCTCAACATCCGGCAGCGAATTAATTTTTTCTTCGAGTTCATTGAGTCGAGGAGCAAGATCCGGCAATTCGCCAAGCCTGGTTTCAATCGCGGCAATACGCGGATCATGGTCAGGAATCTCGTCCAAACGGGATTCAACTGCGGTAATACGAGGATCATGGTCAGGAATCTCGTCCAAACGGGATTCAACTGCGGTAATACGAGGATCATGGTCAGGAATCTCATCCAAACGGGATTCAACTGCAGTAATACGAGGATCATGGTCAGGAATCTCATCCAAACGGGATTCGACGGCAGCGATACGAGGATCATGGTCAGGAATCTCGTCCAAACGGGATTCGACGGCAGCGATACGAGGCTCAAGCTCAGGGCCGGCATCAAGTTTGGCTTCTATGGAGGCAATGCGATCCTCTGCGTCTGCTCGGACTTCACGCAGTCCCAGCTGTACCTGATCCGCAACCTTGTCTCCAACTTCATCCGCTGCAGCGGCTGCAATAGCTACCACTGCCGCAGAATCGGGCCTCAAAGCTTCACTGAGCTGCTGACTTACGGCACTCTCGACCCCAGCCCCCTGCATGACTTTTTCCTCAAGCAGACGCATGTTTTCCGCGAAAGCGGACATACTGGATTCAAGATTGTCCACCCGGGCAATACGCTCAGTAGCGGATTCTAGGTCCTGTTCAAGAACAGCTATACGTTCTGTCGCATCACCCAGAGAAATTTCAAGAGCTTCGGCCCGCTTTGCAGCAGCGGCAGCTCTTTCTTCAAGTTCTTCAATGATTGCGGCCTGCTCTCCGGCAACAATCTGACCTTCAGCTTCGTCACTCTCAAGATCGGCTTCAAGATCTGAAAAATCTATTTCGGTGTCTTCAAGCAATTCACCGAGATCGAGGTCATCATCCTCAATGTCAAACTCTTCATCATCAACCAGTTCAAGGTCGGCACCAAGATCAACATCCCCGGCCACAAGATCGGCTCCGGCAGCTTCGCTTTCATCAGGAAGAACAGCCGCAACGGCAGGCTCCTCAATTACAGGTTCAAGAACTTCCGGTTCGGCAATTTCCACTTCTGCAGAAGGCTCGGCTTCAAGAGCAACCTCATCTAAAAGTTCCAGACCCTCTTCATGAAGCTCGACAACCTCTTCCTGTTCATCAGCAAGAAGTCCCTCAATATCCTCATCAGCAAGAATGTCTTCACCAAATCCGCCGAGATCAACATCATCCTCGACTTCGCCGAGCAACCCGTCAAGTTCGTCTTCTTCACTGCCGGAAGCTTCTTCAAGCAGGGAGTCTAAATCCTCTACAGCCGCATCATCTTCGAACAGGGAGTCCACATCCCCTACATCATCCGCAGCGACGGTCGCGTCTCCTCCGAGATCATCAATCAGGCCGTCAAGTCCGTCTGCGTCAAGCTCACCGTCTCCAACACCGTCAGCGGCAAGGATTTCCGCTTCGCCGAGATCAAAATCAATATCATCAGCCGGACCAGCTTCAACAACGGGCTCTTCCGCCGGGGATTCAAAAATTTCTGTTGCCTCTTCAGCAACTTCGCCGAGATCAAGCACATCATCGGCTTCTTCAACAATGTCATCAAGTTCAAGAACGTCACCACCGGAAACGTCTTCAACCACATCGTCAAGGACAAGGGCTTCTTCACCGGCGTCCTCGATAATGTCATCAAGTTCAAGAACATCATCACCGGCCTCAACAACATCGTCGAGTTCGATCAAATCATCACCGGAAGCTTCTTCTACAACATCGTCAAGTACAAGAAGATCATCCCCCCCATCTTCAACGACATCATCAAGCACAAGAAGATCGTCTGAATCGTCCATAGTCAATTCAGGCTCTTCAAGTTCAAGGTCTTCAGAAAAAAGGTCTTCAAGTTCCTGCTCAAAGCTGGCATCAACCTCTTCAGCAACATCATTAAGGTCGAGAACCTCTTCCGCGCCTTTATTTTCCGGTGAATCCGGGGTCATAGACTACCCTCTTAAAAATTTTGAAAAAAGGGGGCAGGCAGCCCCCTTTTAATTACAATCAAGAAAACTTATTTTTTCTTGGGATGGCAGTCGCCACACTTGGTGGGGCCGGTTGCCTTTTTAGCTTTCTTCATAGCCTTGTGGCAACCCACACAGCTTGTGTCTGCCTTGGCATGGAAAGCGGAGTAAAAGGAAGTAGGTTTCTTCTTACCCTCTTTGCTGGTGTCTGAGTGACAACCTTCAACAGAGCAATTCTTGATTTCGCCTTTACCATCCCACTTGTGGTGACACTTTGCACAGTCGAGAGCTGTGTGTCCCTTGTGAGAGAAAGCCACAGGTGATTTGGTCATTTTGGCACCGGCAGGTGCTTTCAGAACCATGTCACCGGGAGCATCAACAGCGTACAGGCTGGGAAGTGCGAAAACACAAACCAGAGCAGCTGTTACCATGCTGATAAGCAGGGTCTTTTTCATCCTCAGTTCCTCCTTAGAATAACGTTAACCTAATTACAGTCTTCTTGTGGATTTAATTTAGATAAAAAACCATGTCAAGCACGGTATAAAAATCCACTGATTAAAATTAGCGGTATCAAATAGTTATCCCGCGCTGAATCAGATGTCATACTTATTAGCGTAACCTCTTGGGGTAAGCATTTTTCCAGCCACCTCCCGCGTAGATGAATTACCAACAATAAGAACTGTTTGCATATCAACATCATTTACATCAAGAGTATCCAGAGTAACCACCTTTACCTTCTGCCCTTCGCGGTAAGCCCGATTGACAATGCCCAACGGGGTATTTCCGGATCTAAATTTTCTCAAAATTTCAACAGCTTCCCCAAGATGCCCGGCCCTTTTCCTAGATCTAGGATTGTAGATTGCAATCACAAAATCAGCAGAGGCTGCAGCTTCCAGCCTTTTTTCAATCTTTTCCCACGGGGTAAGCAGGTCGCTCAGGCTTACAGAAGCAAAATCGTGCATCAATGGTGCGCCGAGCAGGGCCGCAGCCGCAGTAAAAGCCGGAATTCCCGGCACTACTTCAAAGCTTATTTTATCGAACAGATCTTCAGCTTCAAGCAATTCCATAACCAGCCCGGCCATGGCATAAATTCCGGGATCACCGCTACAGACCATGACCACGTTGCGGCCTGCCACGGATGCTTCTACAGCTTTACGGCAACGCTCAACCTCAGCCATCATCCCTGTAGAAAGGACTTCCCGGCCCTCCAGCAATTCCTGCGGAATCAGCTTTACATACCCGGTATAGCCGACGACCGCATCCGCATCCTTAATAGCCTGCAGTGCCTGCGGAGCCAGCAACTTCATGTCTCCGGGTCCGAGCCCGATTACTTTTAAACAACCTTTTTTCATATTTTCTTCGCTATTGCCGCAGTCACCCGCGCACTTTTGGTCTTGGGAACCAGAACCTGTTTAGCATCTGCCAGCATCATTGCCGCCGCTTCACACACGCCGCCGACTCCCATATGTTTCATCACCATGCCCGAAGGATTGGCGACTTCAATCTCATCAAGCTCCGCTGCACTAAAAAATTTTACGTCCAGACCTAAAATTTCCGCTGCTTCAAGCAATCCCTTTTCATCGCTTTTCGCATCAATCGACCCCATGCAAAACATCGATTCAAAAGCAATGCCATTATCCGCAACAACACTGCGAACAAGCTCTAAAATCTCATCCGCAGGAACTCCGCGCCGACACCCCACCCCAAGGCTAAGGCAACGAGGATAAAGGGGTAAAACCCGTTCCGGCAGATTATGTACACTCCAGTCCACAACAATACCGCAACGAAACCGGGACAACACCTCAAAATCATCCACCATCATAAAATAATCACTGTAAACGGATAAGTCCAAAAAACGGTCAGGATCATAAACCGGAACCTTCTCGCCATCCAGTATTGCAGCATTGATATGTTTTATTAAACCGATATTTCCAATGGTCAAACCCTGATCACGGGCAATCAAATCAATAGAAGGGACTCCCGCACAATCAGTTGCAGTGGTAATCACCGGAACAGCGCCTGTTTTATCCCCTATCAGCCGGGCAAGTTCATTAGCCCCGCCCAGATGTCCGGAAACCAGACTGATGGCAAACGCTCCTTCCTGATCAACAACAACCACAGCCGGGTCCACATCCTTGCTTTTTAGGAGAGGCGCTATCATGCGCACCACAATCCCCGAGGCAGCAACAAAAATATGGCTCTCGTATTTGGAAAAACTATCCGCAACTGTTTCCTTGAGGGAAGTAAAAGGGATGTCTGTTTCTACGGCGTAGCGATCCAGAACGTAGCAGTCAACCCGCAACGAATCTGCAAGCCTGTGGGCTGTCTCTGTGCCCTTGGCGGTTAAAGCATATATAGCAATATGATTTTCCATGGGGAATCCCATAGTAACAAAAACGGGAGGAGTTTCCTCCCCCCGTCCAAATGAAACCGAATAAAAGTTTTTGGGATTCTTAAACCCTTTTGCAAAAGGGTTTAAGGCCACCGGCAGGTTCGCCGAAGGCATCCCCAGCCGCCGGAGGCTTCTTAGCCTTTAAAGCTTTTAACAGCTTCCAGAGTGGCTTCGTAGTCTGCTTCGCTGTGTGCGAAAGAGGTAAAAGTACACTCAAAGCTGGAAGGTGCAAGGTTTACTCCGTTCTCACGCATGTGGCGATAGAACTTGGAATAAAGTTCAGCATCTCCTGTTTTTGCGGATTCAAAATCAGTTACTTCCTGATCAGTGAAGAACAGTGTGAAAATAGAAGCAATATGATTAAGGCTGATTTTGAAACCGTTGGCTTCGAGTGCAGCCTTCATGTCCTGCGCAAGTTTGAGGGTGCGGGCTTCAAGAGCATTGTAATCCTGCTTCTGCAGTGCGCGCAGGGTTGCAACACCGGCTGCCATGGCCACCGGATTCCCTGAAAGGGTCCCGGCCTGATAAACATCGCCACAGGGAGAAATGCGGCTCATGTATTCTTTTTTACCGCCGTAGCAGCCAACGGGAAAACCGCCGCCGATAATCTTACCGAGAGTGGTCAGGTCCGGAGTAATATTGAAGCGGGGACCGACACCGCCTGATGTTACGCGGAATCCGGTAATAACTTCATCAAAAATCAGCAACGCGCCATGCTCGTCACAAAGAGCACGCAGCCCTTCAAGAAATCCTTCCTTGGGCAGAACGAGTCCCATGTTACCGGCAACAGGCTCAACAATGATAGCCGCGATGTTTTTACCTTCTTTTTCAAAGACGGATTTTACTGCATCAAGGTCGTTGTATGGAGCAAGCAGGGTATCCTTTACGGTACCTTCGGGAACACCGGGAGTGCCGGGGATGGAAAAAGTAGCCAGACCGGAACCTGCGCTGGCCAGAAAACAATCGCTGTGACCATGATAGCAGCCTTCAAACTTAAGAACCTTGTCACGCCCGGTAACCCCACGGGCAAGACGCAGTGCGGACATGGTAGCTTCGGTGCCGGAGTTGACCATACGCACCATCTCGATGGAGGGAACCATTTTGATAATTTCTTCGGCCAGTTCGATTTCGCCGGGACAAGGAGCACCATAGCTTGCGCCCATATCGACAGCTTTATGAGCTGCTTCTTTGATTGCATCATAGCCGTGACCGAGCATCATCGGCCCCCAGCTCATTACATAGTCGATAAGTTCCTGCCCATCCACGGACCACATGCGGCTGCCTTCAGCCTTTTCGATAAACAAGGGATCGCAGCCGACGGATTTGCAGGCGCGAACAGGGCTGTTAACGCCGCCGGGCAGCAGTTCCTGTGCCTTATTAAAAAGTTCAGATGATGAAGTCATGAAAAACTCCTTACGAAATTTGATGCGCTTCGCGCTTTTGATAAAAAGATTTTGCCTCCGGCGGCTTAAACCATTTTTGAAAAAAAGGTTTAAGAATCCCAAAAACATTTAATAGGGCTTCGCCGGGAAAACATTACGGTATGCGGGGGGAATTGAGTTCATGCCCCGTGTAAAATCTATTTCTGTTCAAAGTAGACCATGGAGGTCTTTTTCAACTCTTTGAGACTGCGCAGGATGCAATGATCGGTGATCCCGGTCTGTTCCATGAGTTCAGCAACCACGTTTTTACAATCATCCGGCCCTTTACCATGGATCATTGTATAAAGATTGTAGGGCCAATCCTCATAAATAAGACGCAGGTAACAATGGCTGATTTCAGGACGTGCGGCCATGAATTCGCCTACTTTTTCCGGTTCCTGCTCTTCAGTCACCCGCCACGCAACCATGGCATTTGCGCCGTATCCAGCCTTCTGGTGCCTGAGGGTCGCGCCGAAACGGCGGATAATTTTATCGTCTTTCAGACGGCTCAACAGGTCCAGAACTTCCTGTTCGGAACAACCGACCTGTTCCGCAATATCTGCGTAAGGAGTCGCACTACAGGAAAGATTGGTTCCCGCCAGTGCCAGAATATTATGTTCAATTTCAGTAAATTTTTTCGCCATATCCCATCCTTGGTATTTTCTTTGGTCTGCTTGTGATAACCGCATATTGCTTCATCCTCAAGTGTTGAGGGTGAAATATTTATTTTGGCTGTTCCTCCCGATTAAGGCACTTTTTTTGACTTAACTCTTGGATTAAAAACCCCAAACATGCAATATTACAATAGTGCAATCTTTTTATTTTCAATCAAGGAGGAATGATTGATCTGATTTGATTAGTGGAATGGAGACATTAGGGATAACTCCTAACAGCATGGAGGTGACTGAACAATGCCGGTAACCCCTAAAAAGAACGGGGAAGGCGGATTCAGTCGCAGATGGCGTTGGGGAGTTGTATCGGGACTCTTGATTGCGGTGGTTATGGTTCTTACGTCAGGTTACATGGTAAATTTGAAATCTGATTCAGGACAATTCTTCAATAGCCTGCGCCAAAATTTGATCTGCAGCATCAAGCACATCTACAATTTCCTGTTTTGCGGCATTCTCCAGATGTATTCCACAAGACACGGAGACAGAACAGTTGAAGACGGTTGCCAGCACATGCGCAATTTTGCGGGCCAGTTCATCTTCCTTATGCCCGGTAACGGTCAATACGGAAACCGAAGCATCCAATTTTTCACTGTCCCGCAGCCCGGCGTGAGGCACAGCCAAAGCCACTGCCCCTATATGAGGTCCGTCTCCACCGTAGAGACTGACATTTAAATCTTTGCCCATGCGTTCAATTGCCATGGTCAGGGCAAAGCGGGGAGTTGTTTTTTCAATACGGATCATAAAGCTGTCCTTGCAAAAAATTCTCAAAGCAACATGAGAATATACAGGTCTAATCATCCATGCAATTTTTCTTTTTCACTATCGCTAACCCCCTTTCATTTTTGAACAGGTTGCCAAATTTTTATGTGAGAGGTAACTTGAACGCGATATTAAATTCACGCTGAAAAGAAATTTTAAGGAGATCATATATGAAAATTGCAGTGATCGGAGCTGGAGCATGGGGAACAACTCTGGCCAATACTTTAGCCAAAAAAGGCCTCGACACCTACCTCTGGGTTCGCGAAAAAGAGCTTAGCGACGAAATAAACAAAACCGGATACAACAGTGTTTTTCTGCCTGATTTCAAACTTTCCGAAAATCTTAAAGCCAGCAGTGACGCCGAGGAAGTCATTACCGGAGCCGACTATTACGTACTTGTAGTCCCCAGCCAGTTTCTACGCAGTGCCCTCATAGAAATGAAACGGTACTTCCCTGAGAACCCGGCGGTTATCTGCGCCAGCAAGGGAATCGAGCTCAATACCGGGGCCCCCATGTCACAGGTGGTCAATGAGGCTCTGGAAGGATTGAATCCAAGATTCGCACATCTTTCCGGTCCGACCTTCGCATATGAGTTGAGTTCAGAGCTTCCCACCTCCATTGTACTTGGTTGCGAGGATGAAAAACTGGCTGCCGAAGTACAGGATTTTTTCTCGACACCTTACTTAAGAATATACACCAATCCTGATTACCGGGGAGTTGAAATCGGGGGAGCCATAAAAAATATCATGGCCATTGCCGCAGGTATGGCCGACGGACTTAAATTCGGGCATAATACCCGTGCGGCCCTGATCACCCGCGGCATTGCCGAAATGAGCAGGCTGGGCAAAGCCATGGGTGCGCAAGCATCAACCTTCATGGGGCTTTCCGGCATGGGTGATCTTGTACTGACCTGCACAGGTGATCTTTCCCGAAACCGGCAGGTAGGTATCAAACTCGGGCAAGGGCTGAAACTGAGCGAAATCCTGAAAATGCGTATGGTGGCAGAAGGAGTAAAAACAACGGAATCAGTCCATCTACTTGCAAAAAAACTTGGAGTTGAGCTACCTATAACCGAACAGGTTTACAAAATTCTCTATGAAGACAAAGACCCCGCCACAGCGGTACGCGACCTGATGAACCGTGACCTCAAGGCGGAGTAATTTTTAAAGGAGCACCTGATGAAGAAATTATTGCTGCTTTCTGCGGCCCTGCTCATGCTCGGCGGCTGCGGATCATGGCACAACCCGAACATTGCCGATCCGCTTAAAGAAAAGGAAATATTTAAGCAGGACAGCGAATTCTGCGAAAACATGGACAACCAGAATGTTCCGGTGGGAGCACAAACCGACGGGGAACCGCCAGAACCTACCACCTACGAAGCTGAGTTTTCTGAAAACTACGCTTATGAAACAACTTTTGAAAAATGCATGCATAAGCGCGGCTGGGTAAAAAAATAAAAATGAAGTCCCTCTTCAATAGTACGAAGAGGGACTTTATAAACTAGACTTTAATCTTAACTCTTAACGAACAACAGCCTCACTGCCGCCGTTCCCTGTATTTCTCAATTAATGCAATGGCCCGGCCGGTCAACTCGTTGAACTCAGGTTTGGTAACCTGATCATCGGCCTTTACCGCTTCTCCCTTATGATACAGCCCCTTGGTAATCAGGGATGAAAAAAGAATCACCGGAAGACTTGATAAATCAGAATGATCTTTAATTTTTTTAGTCAGAGTATAGCCGTCCATCTGGGGCATTTCTATATCTGAAACAACGATATCGATAACATCAGCAACGCCTCCTCCGCTTTCTTTGGCTTCGTCACTGATTTCCTTCAATGCTTCCCATGCTTCAAGGCCGTTGGAGTACAACTGGACCTCAAAATTTGCGGACTCGAAATTTCTATTGAGTAAAGCACGTACCGAGACTGAATCATCCACCAGCACAGCAGTCATTTTTTCCGGAGCGGAATAAATCTTTCCGTCGCTGCGCTCAGCCATTTCGGGATCAAGCTCACCGAGAATCCTCTCCAGATCAATCATCAGGACGAAACGATCCTTGATCTCCACAGTCCCGGTGATGCAGTTGCTGTCCATGTCTGCAATATACTTATTGGGAGTCTTAAGGTCTCCCCAGCCGATACGGTGAATCTGAGTCACGCCGGTGACCAGAAAGCCGGAGATTACATTATTAATCTCGGTAACAACGATAAGTTCGTTTTCAGACTCCTTGCGCTCAATATCCAGCCAGACCGAAAGATCAATCACCGGGAGGATAATATCACGCAGTGACATGGTCCCGAGATAGCTGGGATGCGGAGCGCCCTCGGCAGCTTCCAATCCCTTGGGGGCTTCTACCACCTCAAGCACTTTGGCCACATTTATGCCGAAATAATCACGCTCATCGCTGCCCCCGCACTTGTCATCGATAAAAAACTCAATAATTTCAAATTCATTAGTACCGGTATCAAGTAATATTTCATTATCCAGCATATAACGACTCTCCAGAAAACAATCTCTTCTTCTGTCTTTTAGGCTGCATACCTATACATTGTAGATGCCCACCCAGCCTAGATCAAGTGAATATCCTCTTTTTAATAAGAAATACACATCTTATTAAATTTTACGTAAAGCTGCATTCTATTATCATACGTCTATATTGCTAGGCTCCACGCTTTAAGATACAACTGATCCGATGTATCACTCATCCAAACTAAAGGGGCAATTATGTTAAAATTTTCCACTCACGTAAAACTGTTCTGCATCTGCCTTTTTGTACTCATCAGCGGTTGTGCCGGGCACGAAACTACACCCCCGGTTCCCATGACCGTTTTCAACCCCGGACCAGGATCATTCAATGTCCGGGTTATCCTGTTTGACCTTCAGGGTAACGGACTGCCGCACAAGGTTGAATCCGGGGTCGTACCCATAGAGCAGAATATTATTCAATCACTGGAAGGCATAGGCTACCACTACACTCCTGACGGAAATACCAACTACCTCATTGAAGCCCGAGTTGGTTCCATTTCACCGAAGTTGGCCGCAGCCGGGGTATCCCAGCAGGTCGGGTTTGAATATGACGGCTTCTATAGCGACCCTTTTTTTGCCGAATACCCGGTACTGATCAACGAATGGAGCCCCGAAATACAGCGAATCAGAAGCGGCCCCAACTCCTGCTTCATCACCATGCAGATTCTTGTCAAGGAATCGATATCCGGCAGGGATGCTGTTGTCTATCACGGCACACCGAGACCGATGGAAGTACCTTATGCCCTGGGCTGTCCTTTCGAGAAATGCGGACAGGGAGCAAATCAGGCGATCACTGCCTACCTGCTGGATATATTCTCCAGATCGGCCCGGAAATGAGCTGACATACAAACTTGCAAGAATCTTAACAGATCAATATACTCGCCCCTCTTTAATGAATAACTACGTCCCCGTGCGGGGGGATGCAAA
The DNA here is from genome assembly GCF_963678865.1 of Maridesulfovibrio sp. Classification (NCBI taxonomy): domain Bacteria; kingdom Pseudomonadati; phylum Thermodesulfobacteriota; class Desulfovibrionia; order Desulfovibrionales; family Desulfovibrionaceae; genus Maridesulfovibrio; species Maridesulfovibrio sp. The sequence goes on from NZ_OY787459.1 coordinate 1,777,744, forward strand.
TTACTAATGCTTTGAATAAGGGAAGGTTAGGAGTGGAGATTAAACGCCCGTGGCTGGATCATTATGATCCTGATGTGCCCCAGACTGTAGATTTTGTCTATCGACCATTGTTTGAATATCTGGACCTGACAGCCGAAAGATGGCCCAAGCGCAAGGCTATTGAATTCCAGAACTGGTCCATAACATACGGCAAGCTGCAGCGTGAGGTCGAAATTATGGCCGCCAACCTGCGCAAACTGGGCATTGAACCGGGCGACAGAATTGCCATCATGCTGCCCAACACCCCGCAGATGATCATGACCTACTTCGCGATCCTCAAAGCAGGCGCAGTGGTTACCCTGACCAACCCGCTGTACATGGAAACAGAGATCGTCCATCAGCTTAATGACTCCGGGGCAAAGATGCTGATCACCATTGACCTGCTCTGGTCAAAAGTGGAGAAGCTGCGCGACAAACTCCCGATACGCAAATATCTGGTCACCAGAATTTCCGATACCCTGAAATTTCCTCTGAACATGCTTTATAATTTTAAATGCATGCGGAGCAAAAACACCCCCAAGATCCCCTACAATGGTTCTTCAATCATCAAGTGGGATACCCTCCGGGCCGGTAAAGAACGATTCAGCGCGTCTAACATCAGACCGGAAGACACAGCAGTGCTGCAATACACAGGCGGCACTACAGGTCTATCCAAAGGGTGCAATCTGACCCACGCCAACCTCAGTGCAAACGTGCAGCAGGCCCATGCCATGCTCAACAAACTGGGGGAAGAACAGGAGATCGTACTGGGGATCCTACCCTATTTCCACATATACGGCCTGACAGTCTGCCTGAACTTCGCGACCCTGCTTGGCGCTACCATGGTTCCCTTCCCGCGTTACGTTCCCCTTGATGTGCTGAAAACCATGCACAAATTGAAACCGACCCTATTTCCCGGTGCTCCGGCTCTGTACATTTCCCTGCTGCAGCAGAAAGAAGTAGAGAAATATGACGTTGCTTCAGTGAAATACTGTCTGTCCGGATCCTCCCCGATGCCTGTGGAAGGAATCAAAGAATTCAAGGAAGTTTTCGGTGCGACCATTGTTGAAGGTTTCGGGCTTACCGAAGCCTCTCCGGTCACCCATCTCAATCCCCTGCTGGGCAAAAAGAAACCCGGTTCCATCGGCATGCCTATACCCTCCACTGATGCCGCCATTGTGGATATGGAAGTGGGTAGTGTACAGCTTCCTCCCGGAAAAATGGGTGAGCTGGTTATCCGCGGGCCGCAAGTCATGAAAGGTTACTACAACAAACCAGACGAAACAGCCGGGACCCTGCGCAACGGATGGCTCTACACCGGAGATATCGCTTATATGGATGAAGAAGGTTACTTCTACATTGTAGACCGCAAAAAGGATATGATCATCTCAAGCGGCTATAACATCTACCCCCGCGAAGTTGACGAAGTTCTCTACAAGCATCCCAAAATCCAGGAAGCTGTGACAGTCGGCCTGCCTCACAAGACCCGCGGTGAAATCATCAAAGTCTATATTGTCCTGAAAGAAGGTCAGAGCATGGACCGGGCTGAAATAATAGCCTACTGCCGTGAAAAACTTGCCGGATACAAAGTTCCCAGACAAGTGGAATTTCGTAGCGAACTGCCTAAGACCATGGTCGGTAAAGTCCTGCGCCGTGCCCTGCGTGAAGAAGAAGCGAAAAAAAAGAAATCATGACCTGACAATTCTGGCCTTTAACCGCAAAGGTAATTTTGCCTTTAGAATTGTTAGATATTTTCTAAGATTAAGAATTATGCCCTGTCGGAAGAACACTCCGGCAGGGCGTTTTCTTATTTGACAAGCCTTGGTTAACAGAGCATTATCATTAATAATTACAAACAATTATACCACAAAAGACACAATTAAACATCTCACTATGCGAGGACTGCCATGCAGGAAAATCTCAAAACCGTGACCATTCAGGCCGGGATTCCGGGCACAACAACCCTGCTGCAAAAGGGAGTTTTTATCCAAACGACTTCCGGCATAAGCGTGCGAGAATTCATGGTTGAAGAAATCGGGCTTAGCCCCGACTATGCTGAAACAAGGGTCCGGGCGATTTTCGTGAACGGTTCCCCGGTTGATGACATTGACGGGGTAAAAATAAAAGACGGTGACGAGATTTCACTTTCCGGAGCCCTGCCCGGAATCAGCGGCATTGCCATGTGCCGGGACACCCCCATCGGAGCTTTCCGCACCGACATCAGCGCCAAAGCATCAGGCACAATTGAATCAGGTGAAGCAAAAATTTTTCTGAAACTGTTCAACCTGATAGCGCAGGAGGCAGGTCCCACACTGCTCAAAAAAGGAGTTCTCGCACTGGCAGAAGATGTGCGGAAATTCCTGAAAGAGGGCGTTCCGGAAGGATTGCCAGAAGACGGACCTATCCTCCTGAAGATGTAGAATAAAAAAACCGCATTCAAAACTGAATGCGGTTTTTATTTACATAGATCAGGCTTCACCCAAACAAATGAAGCCACTCCTTAAGGATCAGTTACTTCAACCCCAGCATCTCTACCATAGTTTTCTTCATACCTTCGGTATCGATACCCAGATCATTGCGCAGCTCAAGCTGAGTTCCGTGTTCAATGAACTCGTCAGGGACGCCGAGACGCTTTATCTCGTGCCCGTCGATGGCATTATTGTCCACCAACAGCTCAATCACTGCCGAGCTGAACCCGCCGGCCTTGGCGTTTTCTTCAACAATGAGAATTTTCTTGAACCGGGAAGCCAGTTCCAGAATCTGTTTTTCGGGCAGCGGCTTTATAAAACGGGCATTAAAGACTGCAACAGCTTTACCGTATTTTTCGTCAATTTCTTCAACTGCTTCCACTGCGGGCCAAACTCTTGAACCGATAGTGATAACCACTCCGTCAAAACCGTCACGCAGCAGCTCACCTTCACCTATTTCAAGGACACTGGGGGTTTCTTCAAGAATAGCCCCGATACCAACGCCCCGTGGATAGCGCACCGCAGCAGGGCCATCAAAATCAATTGCAGTCCTGACCATGCGGGAAAGCTCGGCTTCATCCTTGGGTGCCATGAAAATCAGGTTGGGGATATGGCGCATGAAGGACATGTCAAACACGCCATGATGGGTAGCGCCATCAGCACCGACCAATCCTCCGCGATCAAGGAAAAAGTTCACATTAAGGTTCTGCAGGCAGACATCATGCACCACCTGATCGTATGACCTCTGCAGGAAGGTGGAATAAATAGCCACTGCGGGTTTATAACCCAAAGTTGCCAGCCCTGCGGCAAAGGTCACCGCATGCTGCTCACAGATTCCCACATCCACAAAGCGGTCCGGAAACTGTTCACGGAATTTATTGGTCCCGGTTCCTTCAGGCATTGCGGCGGTAATGGCGACAATCTTGTCATCTTTCTCCGCCATCTTACAAAGTGTGTTACCGAAAACTTCAGTGTAGGAAGGAAGGCCGCCCTTGAATTTCTTGGCCCGGCCTGTCTCAGGCTCGAAACTGCCTACGCCATGAAAATATGTGGGGTTGTCTTCTGCCGGGGCATACCCTTTGCCCTTCTTGGTCAAGACATGAACCAGTACCGGCCCGTCCATCTTCTTGACCTGCTCAAGAACATCAACCAACTCTTCCAGATTATGTCCGTCAATAGGACCGAGATAAGTAAAATCAAGGGCCTCAAAAAGCATACCCGGAGTAAAAAAACTTTTGAATGAATCTTCACCCCGTTTGGCATACATGGCCAGATCATCACCGATCTTGGGAATCTGTTTGAGGATGGACTCGAAATCTTTCTTGAAACGGTTCATGACCGGGTGGGAAAGTTTACGGCTCAGGAAAGCGGAAAGAGCTCCCACGTTGGTGGAAATGGACATTTCATTGTCATTAAGGATCACCACCATGTTGCGCTTCATGCCTCCGGCCTGATTAAGCCCTTCAAAGGCCTGTCCGGCGGTCATGGAACCGTCACCTATAACAGCCACACAATTACGGCTCACACCTTCAAGGTCGCTGGCTACGGCCATACCAAGAGCAGCAGAAATGGAAGTGCTGGAATGCCCTACACCGAAATGGTCATAAGGATTCTCGGCCATACGCGGAAAACCGCTGATGCCGTCTTTCTGGCGCAGAGTATGAAAAGACTTGTAACGCCCGGTAAGGATCTTATGGGCATATGCCTGATGACCTACGTCCCAGACCAGACGATCCCGGTCAAGATCAAAACATTTAAACAGGGCCAGAGTCAGCTCAATAACACCAAGGGAAGGTGCGAGATGCCCGCCCCCCACGGAAACGGTATTTATTATACACTGCCGCAATTCCCCGGCCAGCTGCGAGAGTTGCTCATCACTCAGCTCGCGAACCTGCGCAGGATTATTTATTGTCTGTAGAAGTGCGTATTTTCCGCATCCACAGGAAGTTTCATTTTCACTCATATCCCAAAGAACCTCACCACTGGTTTCAATCTATGTAAACTCAAGCAGCGTAACAGCAAACTCCCCAACTCCCTCTGGAATCCACTGTTTGGCGCACGCTACTTAACACTGTTAACTTCGCAACGTATAAAAATCTTTTCCATACCTGAACCGGATTCAGTTTAATAAACCCGGTCTACAATATAACAGGCCAGTTCTGCGAGAAACTCGGCCTCTTCTCCAGAGTAAGGAGAAAGCAGTTCCACAGCCTCGTCAACATATTTACGGGCCAGTTCCTTACTCTCTTCCAGTCCGATCAGGCTGGGGTAAGTTGATTTACCCTGCTCTATATCGCTGCCCACAGGCTTACCGAGAGTAGCTTCATCACCGACAACATCCAGAACATCATCCACAATCTGAAATGCTACGCCGATGAGTCTTCCGTACTCTTCCGCCCTTCTGACATCATCTTCGGACGCCTCTGCTCCTTTAGCCAGAATTGCGCCTGATTTACAAGCTGAAAGAATAAGCGCCCCGGTTTTCATGGAGTGCATAACCTTAAGCTCGTCAAGAGTCACTCCTTCCCGTCCGGTGTAGCCCATGTCCACAACCTGACCGCCGACCATGCCCGCGCTGCCAGCTGATTTAGCCATAAGTGCAATGGCTTCGACAACATGCTGTGCAGGAGCATCAGCTTTGGTCATGAATCCGAAGGCCTCTGTGAGCAGCCCGTCCCCGGCGAGAATGGCTGTGGCTTCATCAAACTGCTTATGGTTTGAGGGCTTGCCGCGACGCAGGTCATCATCATCCATAGCCGGGAGGTCATCGTGAATCAGTGAATAGGTATGGATCATCTCAAGACTGGCAGCGAACGGCATAACCGCTTCTGTACTGGCGCCGAGCATTTTAGCCCAGACCAGCACCAGAACAGGGCGCAGTCTTTTGCCACCGGCCAGAAGGCTGTATTCCATTGATTCCAGAAGATTTTCAGGAATTTCCATATCCTTAAGACATTCACCAAGATATTTTTCTACTTCCGCAGCATGTACTGCGAGTTTTTCTTTAACTGTCATCCGCTGTATCCTCTTCTGTATCAACGTCAAAGTCTTCTACTTTGCCATCATTCACAATTTTCACTTCGTTACGGGCCTTTTCCAGCTGCGAGGCGCATTCCCTTGAAAGGGTCTGTCCCTCTTTAAAAAGAGCAACACCTTCCTCAAGGGGAAGATCGCCCTTTTCCAGGGCGGAGACTATTGCCTTCAAGCGGTCCAGACGGACTTCAAATGTTTTATTGTCTTTTGTCAAAAGATGCCTCCGGCGGCTTAAACCCTTTTCCAAAAGGGTTTAAGAATCCCAAAACGTTTTATCAGGTCTTCGCCGCTTCGTATCTAAATCTTATTTAATTCCGAGCAATTGATCGGTTGATTTTTGCAATATGTAATTGGGGTCCACCAACTTTCCCTGTACAGATACGCTCATGTGCAGGTGCGGTCCGGTGACCCTTCCGGTGGAACCGATGCCGCCGATAAGCTGCCCGCGTTCCACTAACTCGCCTTCCTTAACATCGATTCGCGAAAGATGGAAATACATCGTAACCACCCCGTTACCATGATCAATGTAGACGGAATTTCCGGCGTAGTAATGATTGCCTACCAAAACCACCCTGCCGTCGGCCATGGCTTTGACGGCTGTGCCCTTGGCTCCCCGGAAATCAAGTCCGCGATGAGGATTCTTGGGCTTGCCGTTCAGAATGCGCTGCGCACCGTATGGACTTGATTGAGATCCTTTTGTCGGACGGGCAAAGGGAACAAACCACTTACGTTCAGCACTCATCACTTCTTTGGCAGCCTTTACTTCCTTACGGTCCTGCGCGATCTTGTCATAGACTTCATGCGGCGGGGTGACCATTTTCTCAGGCAGGGTCAAGCGCTGGACTTTGTACTTCTTCTTTTTAACTTTCACAGTACGCCCGAAGGTACGCTCCTTCCCTTCCGATACTGTTTTAATCACAATTTTATCCCGACCGGGCTTATCAAAAAGCACGTCGGTTCCGAACATTGCCAGCGCGACAGAACGCCCATCCCAACTGCGGATTTCAGGCTCCACGCTTTTACCTTTCCACTTTATGGAAACAGATTCCAGCGGTTTGTCGGAAGTCACCCGGACCATAAACGGTTCACCAAGACCTACTTTTTTCGGGTAAGCCAGAAAAACCGAAGCCAGCGAGGTAGACGCGCACAGCAAAAGCAGAAACAGAGACAGAAATGCTATGCGAAAATGTTTATATCCGTTCATTTTTCATAATCTCCAAAATTATTCAGAGGTAACCCTTGCCCGGACCTCACCGGACTTCACCCGGACCCGGATAGCATCACCTTCGGCAACTTCATCCGGGCTGCGTAAAAAAGTTCCGTTCTTTTCCACTGTCACGAGGGAATATCCCCGCTCAAGCGGACTTTCCGGGTCCAACATGCGTAACGAGGTAGCCGAATTTTCATATTCAGCCTGCCTCGCTTTCAAAAAAATATCGACAGCGCGGGACAACCTGAGATCCAACCCGACAAGATCCTGTTGCATGCGCTCAATCCTGTCCCCGCCAAACGCAAAAGCCAATCTGTGTGCAAGGGCATCAACCGTATCAAATTTTGAATTCACAAAGTTCAGAGCAGTACGGTTCAACCTTTCCCCTTCCTCTGCGAAAGCAGTCAGCAGCCGTTCAATACGTTGCGCCGGGGAGAGCCAACTCAGACCTTTGTGCAGGGTTTCCAGCCGGGATTCACGCACATTCAGATAATTCTCAAATCCGCGCACGAGTGAACTTTCCAGCTCATCCACAGTCTGCACCAAAATCTCACGGCGGGGCCAGAGCTCCTGCGCTGCATGGCTGGGGGTCGCCACCCTCTTGTCGGCCACATAGTCTGCAATGGAAACATCCACTTCATGCCCCACACCGCAGACAACCGGAATTGTGGAACGAAAAAGAGCGTCCGCCACCTGCTCTGTGTTAAAGGCCCAAAGATCCTCAAGTGATCCTCCACCACGGATGAGCACCACAACTTCAGCCCAGCCGTCATCACCGACCAGATCCAACGCAGCAGCAATCCGGCCCGGAGCAAGGTCTCCCTGCACCAGTGTGGGGTAAATCCGTATTTCGGCCCCGGTGCCGCGCGTTTCAGCGATCTTCAGAAAATCCCGGACAGCTGCACCAGTGGGAGCGGTAACGACTGCCACCCGCTTCGGAGAACGGGGTATTTCCATTTTGCGATCTTCGGCAAAATAACCTTTCTCTTCCAGCTTGCGTTTCATGGCCTCGAAGGCAAGCTTCAGGTCGCCAACGCCCTGCTCCTGAACAAGTTCAGCCACAAGCTGATACACTCCACGCGGAGGATAAACATTCATATGTCCGGCACATAGGATTTCCATGCCGTCTTCAAGCTCTAACGGCCCCCCCGATTCAATCTCCCCGGTTAACGGGTTAATTGACTCTCCGCCGTCACTGCCGCCTGTGCGCTGATTTCCTTTGAACCAGACAACAGACAAGCCCGCATCACCGTCAGTGAGCGTAAAATAAATATGCCCGGACGCGGGCCGGGCCAAGTTCGTAACCTGCCCCCGCACCCAGATAAACGGGAATTCCGTCTCCAGAACGTCCTTCACGGCACGGGTTATGTCAGTTACTGAAAATATTTTCATACTTTAATATGAGGTTGGTGCTGTTTTTACAGCACCAACCTCATTAAATTATTTAGCTTCAAGTCCCCATGACTGCCAGATTTCGGCACGCCATGCTTTGAAGGCTTCGGTGAAACCTTCAAGGGGCAGTTCTATTTTTTCACCGGTCTTGCGGTTTTTGGCTTCAACGATACCGTTCTTGAGACCCTTGCCGCCGATAACCAGCTGCATGGGATATCCGATCAGGTCAGCATCAGCAAACTTAACACCCGGACGTTCCTTACGGTCATCGTAAGCAGCGTCAATGCCCATTTCCATGAGTTCATTGTAAAGCTCTTCGGCTTTTTCATTTACAGCAGCGTCTTTACCGCCGAGAGAAATCACACATAGCTCGAAAGGAGCGATTGCCGGAGGGAAGATGGCACCGTTCTCATCGTTGTTCTGCTCAATTGCGGAAGCAACAATACGTGAAACACCGATGCCGTAACACCCCATAACCATAGGCTGGGTCTTGCCGTTTTCATCAAGGAAGGTGGCTTCCATGGATTTGGAATACTTGGAACCTAATTTGAAAACGTGTCCGACTTCAATACCCTTGGTAAACTCGATAGCCGCACCGCACTCAGGGCAGGGCTCGGCTTCGGTTATCACCCTAAGGTCCGCAAACTGCTCAATCTTGCAATCACGGCCAAGGGATAGGTGCTTGATGTGGGTATCGCCCTTGTTAGCTCCGGCAATCCAATCGGTAGCGGCCAGCAGTTCATGGTCGGCAAAAATACGCTCTATCTTGAGGCCTACAGGTCCGGCAAAACCGACAGGTGCGCCGGTCCATTCCTTGACCTGCTCCTCGTTTGCCATTTCAATTTCATTTCCGCCTACGAGGTTGCGCAGTTTGACGTCGTTAATTTCCCGGTCGCCGCGAACAAGCGCAGCAACAGGCTCACCATCCACAGTGAAAAGCAGGGTCTTGACCAGCTTGTCTTCACTTACGCCGAGAAACTCGCAGACTTCTTCCACGGTGTGTTTGCCGGGAGTGGAAATTTCTTCGATTGCCGGGCATTCAGCATTGAGCATGCTTTCCCCTGCTGGAGCTGCAACCTTTGCCTTTTCAAGGTTGGCAGCATAGCCGCATTTTTCATCCTTGCATACTGCTATGGTATCTTCACCAGTCTCGGCCAGCACATGAAACTCATGCGAAAAGTCACCACCGATTGCACCGGAATCAGCCTGCACGGGGCGAAAGTTCAACCCGATACGGGTAAAAGCTTTTTTATAGGCTTCAAACATACCGCGATAGGATTCCTCGGCACCGGCTTCATCTTTGTCAAAGGAGTAGCCGTCCTTCATGATAAACTCACGACCGCGCATCAGGCCGAAGCGTGGGCGAATTTCATCACGGAATTTGGTCTGGATCTGGTAGAGATTCAGCGGCAACTGCTTGTAGGATTTTACTTCACCGCGCACGAGGTCGGTAACAACTTCCTCATGGGTTGGGCCGAGGCAATAGTCGCGGCCATGGCGGTCCTTCACCCGCAGCAGTTCCTTGCCGTAGTAATCCCAGCGTCCGGTTTCCTTCCAGAGGTCACCGGGCTGAACCATGGGCATGAGCACTTCCAGAGCACCCGCGCGGTTCATTTCCTCGCGCACGATGGCAGCGACTTTGTTTACGGATTTGAGTCCCAGAGGCAGGTAATTATAGATACCGCTGGTCAGCTTGCGGATCATGCCCGCACGCATGAGCAGTTTGTGGGAAACCACTTCCGCTTCGGAAGGGTCTTCTTTCAGTGTGGGAATATAATAACGGCTTAAACGCATTTATTGTCCTCTCTTTTCGTTCAGGAATATTTCAATTTCTTTCATAAATTCAGGCAGCAGATTTTCATCACCCCTGACCTTGCGGATGACTTCCCCCTTGCGGAAAATGATGCCCAGTCCACGGCCGCCGGCAATGCCGATGTCAGCCTCACGGGCTTCGCCGGGACCGTTTACCACGCAGCCCATCACCGCTACGGTAAAGGTTTCCTTTACTCCGCGCAGGTTGTCTTCCACCTTCTGGGCCAATCCGATCAGGTCAATCTCAGTGCGTCCGCAAGTAGGGCAGGAAACAATCTCAGGGCCACGCTCACGCAGTCCCAGCGAGCGCAGGATTTCCCATGCAACCCCCACTTCAGCCACCGGATCGTGGGTCAGGGAAACGCGCATGGTATCTCCCAGACCTTCCCAGAACAGGATGCCCAGCCCGACAGAAGATTTAACCGCTCCGCGCACCAGAGTTCCGGCCTCGGTGATACCCACATGCTGCGGGTAATCCACCTTTTCGGAGAGCAGTTTGTAAGCTGCTATGGTATTCAGTACGGATGAAGATTTGAGTGAAATCTTGGTGTTGTAAAAATTTCTCTTTTCCAGCAGCGCCACGTGTTCCAGCGCACTTTCAACCATTGCTTCCGGAGTCGGACCGCCATACTTGGCGAGCAGAGCTTTGTCCAGCGAACCTCCGTTCACTCCGATACGGATGGGTACATTGCGCTCCTTGGCTGCGGCGACAACAGAATCAACCTTGTCTTCACCGCCGATATTACCGGGGTTGATGCGCAAAGAGTCAATTCCGGCTTCCAGGGCTGCAAGAGCCAGACGATAATCAAAATGGATGTCCGCCACCAGCGGAACCGGAGAACCTTTGCGAATTTGAGGAAGAGCCTTGGCGGCTTCTTCGTCAGGAACGGCAACACGTACTATTTCGCATCCGGCCTCGGCCAGTGCATCAATCTGTGCCCGGGTAGAAATAGCGTCACGGGTGTCGGTGTTGCACATGGACTGGACCCTGATCGGGTTGTCTCCACCAATGCCGACATCCCCGATAAACAACTCACGGGTCTTTTTTCTATTGATCATTTTACACCTGATTTATTCAGTTTCTAAGCTTATTAAAAATAACGTGCGCGGTAGCATAATATATATTGAAACGATAGCCAAGTATGGACCCGGCAGCCCTTCGAGTACTCTGCCGGGGGCCTTAAATCCAAAAAATGTTACTGTGCTTCGCAGCTGTCAATATTAGAATTGCGCGCAATTAAAAGCCGCAACTAAGCTGATTTTCATCCCACCCAGTTGATTTCAGGACATCTGGCAAAATGATTCTCGCCAAGGAAGGAACCGGGCTTTTTGGAATAAAGCATGGGGTGGTGGCTCTGAAGTTTATTGGCAGCAGGGACAAAATCTCCCATTTCACAGGCATTACTGCCCCAGAGCAGCCATTTGGCCTGCGGATTTTCACGATGAATGAAACGCAGCAGTCCATCGGAAAATGATTTCCAGATATCGCGGTGACTGTTTGATTCTCCTATTTTGCAGGTCAGGGCAGTGTTAAGGAAAAGCACCCCCTGCTCTTCCAGATGGGAAAATAGTTTTTTCGGCGGCAGGAGCGGAAATTTCCCACCGACAATATCCTTACGAACTGCTCCGATGCCGAGCACTTCATCAATGCCCGTATGGTTTTTATGAAAAAGCTTGATCATATTGCCCAGCGAATTATTCACCGGATCTTCCCAGCTTTTTATATCTCCTACTTCAAAAGCCCTCCCGGTAGCCACCCCCTGCTGCGGATAAGGATCCTGCCCGAGGATAACAACCTTCATACCGGAAAGATCAGTCTGACAAAAGCGGAGCACCTTATCTGCATTAGGTGTAAAATCCCTGCCGATGGATGAACTGATCCGATCCAGTTCCATCATTCTGGGAAGGGTAAAAAATCCACGCCAGGATTCATGCACATCATAACTGGACAAACAAAAATTAACTCTCATAACAAAAATCTCTCTTTATATTAAAGCCTCAATCCCCTTAACAACGACCCCAAAGGGGCTTAACGCCTTTAATCCCTAAAAATATCCCATGGACGTGAGCTGTTCCAGATTGCGTTCTTTTTCGGAACTGCGACCGTCGCGTTCAGCGCTGCCGCCTTTAACAGTACAGGGTCTGCATCCCAAAGACCGATAACCTTGATCGTAAAGCTCGCAATGCGGAATCCGGTGCATGGCAATAAACGACCAGATGTCCATCTCGGTCCATTCAAGAATAGGATTCAGCAGAGTGTGCTCCGGATCATCACGCACTTCCATATAGCTGCGCCCAACCCTGCTGGGGTGCTCATCCCGGCGAATACCGGTTATGAGCAGGTCTATCTCGAAAACTTCTATGGCTTTCTGCAAGGGTCTGATCTTGAGATCGGCGCAACATTTTACCGGGTCCTCAGCGAGGGGATACCCGGAAAGATCGACATCAGGTCGAATAATTTTCACATCCACACCCCATTGCAGTGAGACACTGTCCCGGAAAGCCATGACTTCGGGAAATTTAACCCCGGTGTCAATGGACAGGGCCTGCGGAACAAGCACCAGCGAGGCTTCCTTACCCTTACTTTTGAGCACCTCACGCCAAAGAGCCAACACCACAGTGGAATCCTTTCCGCCGGTCCATGCAACTGCGATCCGTTCAGGTGGATACATCTCCAGCATGCCGGACATCAAACCGGCACTGTGAGCCACTTTGGCATCCAGAGGAACGGACACGTTAATATCAGTCAAGATTATCTCCTTGAAAAAAGTACTCCTCTTGTTGCCTGAAACCGGTCTTTTTGCAAGCTGCAGCCAAAGGCGGAAATTCGATTCGCAAAAAGCAACACACTCAATCTTTTTTCTTGCTTTTAGTTACTCACGGCTATATGCCCTACCTCGCTGTAATTAGAAGCTTACTCATGCACTCAATTTTGATATACTTTACATATCTTTAAAATACTGCATCAAGCTTCACTTTTACATCTTTTTTACACGCAAGGAGCAGTTTATGAACTGTCCTGAAAACATACAGGAAAAAACGGTCATCGGCTGGAGGGAATGGGGAGCTTTCCCGCAATTAAATATTCCGGCAATAAAATTCAAAACTGACACCGGAGCGAAGACATCATGCCTGCATTCTTTTCATCAGGAATTTTTCCAACGGGATGGCTGCAAATGGATTCGGTTCGGTATTCACCCGGTGCAAAAGAACACACGCGTGGAGATATTCTGCGAAGCGCCGGTAATTGACTTCCGCACAGTCACCAACTCCGGAGGCATAAGCGAGGAACGTCCTGTGATCAACTCGCAATTAGTGCTCGGCGATAAGAGTTGGGATATTGAACTGACCCTGACCAACCGGGATTCAATGAAATTCAGGATGCTTCTGGGCAGAACAGCCATGGAAGACCGGCTCATTGTCGATCCGGCCGGATCATACCTGCTGGGCAGAAAACACGCAGCAGAGTATTATAAATAAATATTTCGGGAGGCACGAATGAAAATCGGCATTCTTTCCCGCAAAAGGGAACTTTACTCCACAAATTCACTTGTGGAAGCCTGCAAGGCTCGCGGCCATGAAGTCAGGGTTATCAACCCTCTTCGCTGCTACATGAATATAACTTCACACAACCCCAGCATTCTCTACAAAGGAGAGAAGCTTGAAGGTTTTGATGCTATCATCCCCCGCATAGGGGCATCCATCACTTTTTACGGCTGCGCGGTTGTCCGCCAGTTCGAGATGATGGGCGTTTATTGTGTCAACGAATCCGTAGCCATCACCCGCTCCCGGGATAAGCTGCGCAGCCTGCAGCTTCTGGCCCGCAAGGGAATCGGACTTCCGGTGACGGCTTTTGCCCACTCCACCCAGTACACTGAAGACCTGATTGATATTGTGGGCGGTGCTCCGCTGGTTATCAAATTGCTGGAAGGCACACAGGGCAAGGGAGTTGTCCTTGCCGAGACAAGGGCGACCGCTGCAAGTATCATTGAAGCTTTCAAGGGGCTTGAGGCCAACATACTTGTACAGGAATTCATATCCGAAGCCTCCGGTTCGGACATTCGCTGCCTTGTGGTCGGAGGCAAGGTTATCGCTTCCATGAAAAGACAGGGACGCGAGGGAGACTTCCGCTCCAACCTGCATCAGGGCGGCTCTGCAACTCAGGTCAGGATTACTCCCGAGGAACGTTCCACAGCAGTCCGCAGTGCCAAAATCATGGGACTGGGGTTCTGCGGGGTAGATATTCTGCGCTCCAATCACGGCCCGGTGGTCATGGAGGTAAACTCATCCCCCGGACTTGAAGGCATAGAAAAAACCACAAATTTAGATGTCGCAGGAAGCCTGATTGAGTACATTGAAAAAAATGCCCAGCCAGGTAAAACCAAGACCAAGGGTAAGGGCTGATAATTTCAGTCGATAAAATTCAAAAGGCCCCCGCATCCATCGGATGCGGGGGCCTAATTTTACACAGACATTTTTGCTGTAACTTGATTACTCGTGCGAATAATCCAATTCGGCAAGCTGTTTGAGCATTCTATATCTCTTCTTGCAATCATTTTCGATACCGGCACGCATGGTCTTGGATGCTTCAGGCATCATGCGCTCAAGCATAGCGTAACGGTTTTCACCGGAAAGGAATTCCTGCAAGGTTCCGTCAGGCTCTTTATACTCAACAACCAACGGATTTTCACCGTTTTCTTCGCGGCGGGGGTCAAAGCGATAAAGCGGCCAGTAACCGGACTCAACAGCAAGCTTACCTTCGAGCTGGGTTTTACCCATACCCTTACGGATTCCCTGGTTGATGCAGGGAGCGTAAGCGATGATCAAAGAAGGTCCGGGGTAGGATTCAGCTTCGAGGAAAGCCTTCATGACCTGATTCTTGTTGGCACCCATGGAGATGGAAGCAACATAAACATAGCCGTAGCTCATCATCATGCGGCCGAGGTCTTTCTTGGAAGTGTGCTTACCACCTGCTGCAAACTTGGCAACAGAACCGAGCGGGGTTGCCTTGGAAGCCTGTCCGCCTGTGTTGGAGTACACTTCAGTATCCATGACGAGAATGTTGATGTCCTTGCCGGAAGCGAGAACGTGGTCAACACCGCCGAAACCGATATCGTATGCCCAGCCGTCACCGCCGAAGCACCATACGGACTTCTTGGTGAATATGTCTTCCTGCTCTTCGATTTCGAGCAGCAGGTCGTAGTTGTCAGCTTCCACTGCGAGGAGTTCGCGCAGCTGGTCACCGTATTCGAGGGACTTGGCAGCATCATCTTTGTTTTCGATCCAGCCTTTGAGAGCGGCTTTGAGTTCATCGGTGATGTCCAGCTCAAGAGCCTGCTCCATCTGCATTTTCAGACGGTCACGGCGGTTGGAGATAGCCATTTCCATACCGAAGCCGTATTCAGCAGCATCTTCAAACAGGGAGTTACCCCAGGCCGGTCCGTGACCTTCAATATTCTCGCAGTAAGGAGTGGAAGGAGCGGATGCGCCCCAGATGGAGGAACAACCGGTGGCGTTGGCAATGATCATGCGTTCGCCGAAGAGCTGGGTGAGAACCTTGACATAGGGGGTTTCACCGCAACCGGCACATGCGCCGGAGAATTCCATCAGGGACTGCTGGAACTGGCTGCCCTTGACGGTGGAGCGGGCCATGACCCTGTCCTTGAAGGACACGATTTCAGAGAAGTCGTAGTTGGGAACTTCTTTTTCGGTCTGGGTAGCCAGAGGCTTCATGACCAGAGCTTTTTCCTTAGCCGGGCAGATATCGGCGCAGTTGCCGCAGCCCTGACAGTCAAGGGTGTTGACCTGCATACGGTACTTAAGACCTTCAAGGCCCTTGCCCTTTGCTTCAATGGTTTCAAAGCCTTCAGGTGCAATTTTCATTTCCTCTTCATCTACGAGCACGGGACGCAGAGCACTGTGCGGGCAGACAAAAGAACACTGGTTGCACTGGATGCAGTTGTCCATGATCCATTCGGGAACCATGATCGCTACACCGCGTTTTTCAAAGCGGGAAGTACCCATGGGGAAACGTCCGTCAGGGGAGAATGCGCTGACCGGAAGATCATCACCCTTCTGTGCAAGGATAGGCTTGACCACATCAGTGATGAATTCAGGCTCGAAGGATTCAACGGATTCTTCATCTTCGGCAGTGGCCCAGCTTTCGGGATATTTGATTTCAATAAGGTTTGCTTCGGCCTGATCAACAGCAGCGTTGTTCATATTGACGATTTTATCGCCTTTCTTGCCGTAAGCGGTCTTGATTGATTCTTTCAGGTATTTAACTGCGTCTTCAAAGGGAATGACGTTTGCCAGTTTGAAGAACGCGGTCTGCATGACCATGTTGATGCGTCCGCCAAGGCCTACTTCACCTGCGATCTTAACACCGTCGATGACGTAAAACTTGAGATTGTTCTGAGCAATCTTACGGCGCAGTTTTGCAGGAAGTTCGGCTTCCAGCTCTTCAAGGCCCATGCTGGTGTTGAGCAGGAAAGTCCCGCCTTCACGGATACCGTCCAGCAGATCGTAAAGTTTTACATAGCTGGGATTATGGCAGGCGATAAAGTCGGAAATTTCGACGAGATAAGTGGACTTGATGGGGCTCTTACCGAAACGCAGGTGGGAAACGGTGATACCGCCTGACTTTTTGGAGTCGTAGGCAAAGTAGCCCTGTGCGTACATATCAGTCTTGTCACCGATAATTTTAATGGCCTGCTTGTTTGCGCCGACGGTACCGTCAGAACCGAGACCCCAGAATTTGCACTGAACAGTACCTTCGGGTGTGGTGTCGAGATTCTCTCCGATTTCAAGGGAAAGACGGGTAACATCGTCATTGATACCGATGGTGAAGTGATGTCTGGGAGACAGAGACTTCATGTTGTCGTAAACAGCCTTGACCATGGAAGGTGTGAATTCCTTGGAACCCAGGCCGTAACGACCGGCGTAAACGGGCAGCTCGATATTCATTTCCTTCAGAGCGGTACATACATCGAGGTACAGGGGATCACCGATGGCGCCGCCTTCCTTGGTACGGTCCAGAACAGTGATCTGCTGGCAGGTTGCGGGAAGAGCACGTCCAAGATGCTCGATGGAGAAGGGACGGAACAGGCGGACTTTGACCAAACCGATTTTTTCGCCTTCAGCCGCAAGAAGCTCGATGGTTTCTTCGATGGTTTCACAACCTGAACCCATGGCAACAATTACGTTTTCAGCTTCGGGATGACCAACGTAATCAAAAAGTTTGTATTCACGACCGGTAATTTCCTTGACCTTGGCCATAGCGTCTTCAACATAACCGGGGACAGCGTCACGGTACGGGTTGATAGCTTCGGTGGCCTGGAAATAAATATCCGGGTTCTGTGCGGTACCGCGGGTGTGCGGATGCTCGGGGTTGAGAGCACGGTCACGGAAATCACGGACCTTATCCCAATTCAGGGCGGCGGCCATGTCTTCGTAATCAATCAGTTCGATCTTCTGCACTTCGTGAGAAGTTCTGAAACCGTCGAAAAAGTGAACAAAAGGAATGCTGGATTCAACAGTCGCCAGATGGGAAACAAGGGCGAGGTCGAGGGCTTCCTGTACAGAGTTGGAAGCCAGCATAGCGAATCCGGTCTGACGGCAGGCCATTACGTCCTGATGGTCACCGAAGATGGACAGAGCCTGCCCGGCTACTGCACGGGCGGACACATGAAAGACGGTGGGAAGAAGTTCACCGGCAATCTTGTACATGTTGGGGATCATCAACAGCAGCCCCTGAGATGCGGTGAATGTACAGGAAAGGTTACCTGCTGCCAGCGCACCGTGAAGAGCCCCTGCTGCACCGGCTTCGGACTGCAGTTCGCGGACTTCCATGGTGGTATCGAAAATATTTTTCAGACCCTGAACGGCCCACTCGTCAGCCAGTTCGGCCATGGGAGATGAGGGGGTAATGGGATAGATGGCAGCTGTTTCACACATAGCGTAGGCTACATAGGAAGCGGCTTGGTTACCATCCATTGTTTTCATTTTTTTTGCCATTCTTTAATACTCCGTGTCTTTATGGTTGGGAAGGCGTGCGGCGGAAAGTGTAACACACGACCATATGCGTTGCCTACCCGTATTTCACAGCTTTCAGGCCGATTTCTTTAAAAAGTTGGTCAGCCGTTCAAAATACTTAAAAATACTGCACTTCCAAGTTTCATATCCAACCTTGAAAGCGGAAAAACTCCTTGGAAGTACATTCAATCAAACAAATTTTTTTTACGTTACTTGCCCCCGGATTTATTCTTTTCAGCAATAGCCTGAATGGCGGTAATGGCCACAGTGTTGACAACATCACGCACGGTACACCCACGGCTCAGGTCGTTGACCGGTTTTTTCAACCCCTGCAACACCGGACCGATGGCGACTGATTCAGGCTGGGAACGCTGCACAGCCTTATAAGTATTGTTCCCGGTATTGAGATCGGGAAAAATCAACACGGTAGCCCGTCCTGCAACATCGCTCTCGGGCATGAGTTCAGCGGCAACATCCGGATCAACTGCTGCATCAAACTGCAACGGCCCTTCCACCGCGATCTCCGGGGCAAGCTTGCGCACCAGTTCGGTAGCTTCTTTGACCTTATCAACAGATAACCCTTTACCCGACTCCCCGGTGGAGTAGGAAAGCATAGCCACCCTGGGTTCAATGCCGAAAATTCTAGCAGTTTGTGCAGAGCTGACGGCAATCTCGGCAAGTTCCTGCGCATTGGGGTTTGGGTTCACCGCGCAATCTCCGTACACCATAACCCGATCATTCTGACACATGAGAAAGACGCTGGAAATAATTGAAAATCCCGGTTTGGTTTTAATGAATTCAAAAGCCGGACGTATAGTCTGGGCAGTGGTGGTGATAGAACCTGAAACCATGCCGTCCGCAATTCCGGTATACACCATCATGGTTCCGAAATAAGTAGGGTCACTCATACGGTCGCGGGCATCATCCTTCACAATGCACTTATTTTTGCGCAGCTCAAAATATTCATCCACAAAACGGTCAAAATATTCAGAGGTTAACGGATCCACTATTTCGATACCCTCCAAACTGATGTCTATAGACGAAGCGACCTGCCTGATTTCATCCTTATTCCCAAGCAGGGTCATACGCACGACCCGCCTACGGCGCAAAATATCCGCAGCACGCAGTATGCGTTCCTCCTTTCCTTCCGGCAGGACTATATGCTGCTCATCTTCACGAGCCTTATGCAGCAGGGTATGTTCAAACATATACGGGGTAATGCGTGTGGAACTGCTGGAAACAAACTTCTGCTGCAATTCATGTGAATCAACACAGGTTTCAAAAAGCCCCATGGCCGAGAGAACCTTGGCCTGATTCTCAGGATCGATCTTTCCGTGCAGACCGCGCAGAATCTGGGCTGTCTTGTAGGTATGCCCCGGAGCCACCAATATAGGCAGAGGCACGCCCTTCCATCCTTCTATTAAATGATGCACGGTCATGGCCGGTTTAATCCCGCCCGTGAGCAGAATCCCCGACACATTGGGGTAGGAATCGGAAAGACGCGAAGACAGACTGGCCAGGATAATATCCGAACGGTCACCGGGGGTGATGATCAGGCTGCCGTCATTGACGTATTTCAGAAAATTTTCAATCTGCATGGCCGCGACGACATAGTTATCAATGGGAGTATCGAGGCGGTCCTTGCCGTATAAGACATTACAATCCAGCCATTTAAGCACGTCACTTATGGTCGGATTACCCAGCCTTTTGTCATCGGGGAGAACATAGACCAATGGGTGGCTTTTGCTTTTGAGGCATCTACGCAGGCGCGCTGCGAGATCAGGGGAAAAAAGCTTTGATGCCCGGTTGATCATAACCGATATAACATCCAACCCTTTATCCTCAAACATGGCGACGGTACGGTTGGCCAGATCGCAGATTTCATCTTCATAACTGTCCATGGCATTAAGCACGGCCAACACAGGACTACCGAGGTTACTTGCTACATCAAGATTTATTTCAAATTCAACGGCAGCCTCGCCGCCGAGGTAATCCGTACCTTCGCAAAGCACGAAATCGTACTCTCTCTCCAGCGTTTTGAAGCGGTCCAGAACATTCTCCATAAGCAGGGAATGCTTACCGTCATTGAGCAGGCGTGTGGCTTCGCTCTGAGTATATGCGTAGGTTGTTTTATAATCCTGCGAAAGCTTGAAATGACGAAGGATGAGGTCGATATCATGATCCCGGTCCCTGAAATTATCATGAATAATGGGCCTGAAAATAGCCACTTTCCGCAGGTGGGTTAAAAGCAGTTGCATCACACCGAGGACAATTGCTGATTTTCCGCTCCGTGCCTCTGTGGCCGCAATATATAAGCTCTTTGACATTCTTTCTCCTGAATTCAGTTACTGCATGGAATTTACTAATACCAAATCTTTCATTTTTAATCACGCTCATGAAGTGACAGAAAAGATATCTTTGCCAGACAGCAAAGAAGACACCAGATGCAGGAAGCAGAAAACCGGAACTGAGCGAATACCGGTTTATCTGACGTCCGGATTCGGAGACACCCGGCAAAGACCACTGGAGGTGCTGATGAGGTCCGCCATGCTGCCTTGGATTTAATGCTGCAACCCTTTTGTAGCGCTAAAAAAGGCAAACAGTCGTGGCCCTGCCGGGGGATGCTTGCGGAACATCCGGTGTCTCCAGGTCCGAATTTCGGACGCAGATATGGAATCAGCAACCTTGCGGCTGCAGACTATTTCAAGAAAGAACAATTATCCCAGTCAGCTTTGAAAAATCAGTTTCCGGGCGGAACATGCCGCCCGGAAACACAGGGGGTGTTACTTAGGCATAACTGCCCAGTCAGGGAGGACACTTAAATCTACGCCCCAGAGAACCGGAAGCATGTAGACAACGGAAACGGTAATCAGAACCGCACCGATAATATTCAGCCAGAAACCAGCCGCAGCCATCTGCTTGATGGATACACATCCCGAGCCGAACACAACAGCGTTGGGTGGCGTTGCAACCGGGAGCATGAAGGCAAAGGATGCTGCAACACAAGCACCGACGATGGTTGCAAAGGGGTGTACGCCCATGGCGATCGCCGCACTGCCCATAATGGGCACCAGCAGTGTCGCGGTGGCTGTGTTGGAGGTGATTTCTGTCAGGAAGATGGTAATCAGGACCACAATGGCGACGAAGGCCAGAATGGAAAGACCGTCGAGCATGGTCAGTCTGGAAGCAATATATGTCGCCAGACCGGTCTTTGAAAAACCGTTAGCGATTGCCAGACCACCACCGAAAAGCAGGATTACATCCCAGGGGATTTTAACTGCGGTTTTCCAATCCAGAAGGAATTTGCCTTTCTTGAAATCAGTGGGAATGGCAAAGAGGATACCTGCACCCAGGATACCGATGGTGGCATCATGCACATGACCAAAATTGGGCCAGATGACTGACATGAAGGCTGCTTTCTTGAGAAATCCTCGAGACAACCAGAAAGCCGCAACAAAACAGCCGACGGCAACAATGTACTTTTCTTCCTTGGACATGGGCCCAAGTGCCGCGATTTCTTTATTGATGATGGCCTCACCACCGGCAAGCTCAAGACCTTTGGACGGAAACAGGACCTTGGTCAGAATCCACCATGAGGCAGCGATCATGATTGCAGCCAGAGGAACACCATAGAGCATCCACTGGGCGAAACCGATCTGGACGCCGTACATTTTGTCAACCATACCGACCATTACTGTGTTCGGAGGAGTACCGATGATGGTACCGACACCACCCATTGAAGCAGCATAGGCGATACCGAGCATGAGACATTTACCGAAGTTTGATTCGGGGCCGGTATTGGAGCAGGCTCTAAGGTCTTTGGAGTCAAACCCGGTAGCCTGCTGGATAACAGCAAGACCGATGGGAACCATCATCATGGTCGTTGCGGTGTTTGACACCCACATGGAGAGAAAGCCGGTAGCTATCATGAACCCGAGAATCATACGTCCGGGACTGGTTCCCACCATTTTAATGGTGTGCAGGGCAATGCGCCGATGCAGGTTCCAGCGTTCCATGGTAACGGCCAGAAAAAAGCCGCCCATGAACAGATAGATGAGATGGTTAGCGTAAGGGGCACAAGCCGCTGAAGACTTCATAATCCCCAACAGCGGAAAAAGTGCGATAGGCATCAGAGATGTAGCGGGAATGGGGATTGCTTCGGTAATCCACCAGATCGCCATCAGGGCCGTAACCGCCGCAACTTTCCATGCCGCAGGATCCATACCGGAAGGTGCGGGCATTAAAAACATGATCAGGAAAACTATCGGTCCCAAAAAATAACCGATTCTACGTCCGTTACCACTATCTTGTTGATCGCTCATAGTCCCTCACTTGAGCTTGTGGCAGAGCACGCCGGATACAAATGGAATTTTACTGCCCCGCAATGCGGGTTGTCAGCGCAGCTAAAAACCATCCTGCCTGATCCGGACAGACTGCCGAGACTTTACATACAGGACCTCACCACCAGTTTTGTACCCTCCCGACCGGGGCCGGGAGGGATTGTTACCAATTCAGGTACGCAACCGAGCAGGGCTACGACCATGCAATTCAAGAGAATTAAGCTTCATTAAAGATCAAGATCATATGTCTTGAGGAATTCACCAACACGTTTTCTGGAAGCAGCCAGACGTTCGCGCAGTTCTTTTTTGTATTCTTCAATATCGATCTTCTTGCGGGCTACGCCGGTATCCATAGCTGCCTGTGCAACAGCTGCGGATTCCCATTCGATCAGACGCAGGTCGAGCGGTTTGGGGATGATGTAGTCAATACCGAATTCAAGCTTGTCCACACCGTAAGCTTCGCAGACATAGTCCGGAGCCGGCTCTTTTGCCAAAGCAGCAAGAGCATTTGCAGCAGCAATCTTCATTTCTTCGTTAATTGCACTGGCGTTCACATCCAGTGCTCCGCGGAAGATGAAGGGGAAGCCAAGTACGTTGTTGACCTGGTTGGGGAAGTCGGAACGTCCGGTACCCATGATTGCGTCAGGACGCGCTTCCTTGGCATCGGTGTAGGAGATTTCGGGATCAGGGTTGGCGCAGGCAAAAATGATGGGGGAATCAGCCATGGACTTGACCATTTCCTTAGTGACCATTCCCTTTACGGAAAGACCGAGGAACAGGTCGGCACCCTTCATTGCATCCGCAAGATCTTTGTACTCTTTATCGGTTGCGAACTGCAGTTTCTGCTCATTAAGCCCTTCACGGCTTTTATTGATATGACCACGTGAGTCGAACATGGCAACGTTTTCACGCTTAATGCCCAGAGCCATATAAAAATTAGTGCAGGCTACAGCCGCAGCACCGGCGCCGGAAACAACCAGACGCATGTCTTCGATCTTTTTGCCGGCGATTTCAGCAGCGTTGATCAGCCCCGCACCGGAGATAATGGCGGTACCGTGCTGGTCATCGTGAAAAACCGGGATATTCATTTCTTTTTTGAGCTTCTCTTCAATGTAAAAGCATTCGGGAGACTTGATATCTTCGAGGTTGATGCCACCGAAAGTAGGTTCAAGGGCCTTTACAATATTGCAGAGCTCATCAGGATCGGTAACGTCGAGGTTGATGTCATAAACATCTACATCAGCGAACACCTTAAACAGCACACCCTTGCCTTCCATAACCGGTTTACCGGCTTCAGGACCGATATTACCGAGTCCCAGAACAGCGGTGCCGTTGGAAACAACCGCAACAAGGTTCCCGCGACCAGTGTACTCGTACGATTTTTCCTTGTCATCAGCGATTGCAAGGCAGGCTTCAGCAACACCGGGACTGTAGGCCATGGAAAGGTCTTTCTGGGTATTGCAGGGTTTTACGGGAACGACTTCAACTTTACCCTTTCTGCCTTTCGAATGGTAGTCAAGGGCTTCCTGTTTAGTAAAAAGAGCCATAACTTTCTCCTTTATTGTCGATTACAACTTTTCGACGTTTACTCAACACCTGCAGCTTTGCGGTCAGGCACAGCATACAGTTCGCCACCGTGGCAGTCGTTAATGACCAGCAAAGGGAAATCCTCAACGGTCAACTCACGGATAGCTTCGGGACCCAGTTCATCAAAAGCGATAACTTTCGCTTCCTTGATGCACATGGAAAGCAGAGCACCAGCACCTCCGGTGGCTCCGAAATAAACAGCTTTATTATCTTTAAGAGCCTGCTTGACCTCATCACTACGCTTACCCTTGCCTATGCTGGCCTTCTGCCCGAGTTTGTGCAGCCGGGGTGCATAGGTGTCCATACGGTAGCTGGTAGTCGGACCGGCAGAACCGATGGGCTTGCCCGGAGGGGCCGGGCTGGGGCCGACGTAGTAAACAACCGAGCCTTTAAGCTCAAAAGGCAGTTCTTTGCCTTCATCAAGCAGGTCGCAAAGTCTTTTGTGGGCAGCATCGCGAGCGGTGTAGATGGTTCCGGTCAATTTAACAACATCCCCGGCCTTGAGCTGGACCATATCTTCATCAGTCAGCGGAGTATTCAGCTTATATTCAGCCATTAGAGTTCCACCTCCTCGTGCCTTGAAGAATGGCACTGGATATTCACCGCCAGCGGCAGGGACGCAATGTGGCAGGGACGCATTTCGATTTTCACGTCAAAAACGGTAGTCTTGCCGCCCAGCCCCATGGGACCGATGCCGAGTTTATTGAGATCTTCCATAAGCTCGGCTTCCAGCTTGGCCATTTCAGGGTCTGGATGAGGTTCGCCAACTTTGCGCATCAGGGATTTTTTAGCCAGCAGCGCGGAATATTCGAAGGTTCCCCCCACGCCGATACCGACCATTGTCGGGGGACAGGGATTGGGACCGGCTTCAGCGACACGCTCTATGACGAATTTCTTGATGCCTTCCCAGCCCTGTGCCGGAGCAAGCATGGTCACCCGGCTCATGTTTTCGGAGCCGCCGCCCTTGGCCATGAAAGTAATTTTGATCTTGTCACCGGGGACGATATCAAAATGTATAATGGCCGGGGTGTTATCCTTGGTATTGGCACGGGTCAGGGGATCACAGGCAGACTTACGCAGGAATCCTTCCTCATACCCCTTGCGTGTTCCTTCGTTGATGGCGTCCCGGATGTTCATGCCTTCCACACGCACATCCTCACCCATTTCAACGATGAACACGGCCAGCCCGGTATCCTGACAAAGCGGCAGTCCGGATTCAGCAGCCAGTTCCCAGTTTTCTTTGATCTGCCTGAACACTTCCTTTGCCGCCGGGGACTCCTCGGCAGCGGCGCATTCGTTAAAACGCTTTTTCACATCTTCAGGCAGGTAGCGGTTTGCGCTCACGCACATTTTCGCCACGGCATCAATAACCTGTTCAGCTTTAATGGTACGCATAGCTTACTTCCTGAATATTTCCTTGATTGCGGTGATCCCCATCTTGCGGCGCAGGAAACCGAGCTGGTTCTGCAACGGCAGGTTCTTGGGGCAGACATCTTCGCAGCCGAGCAAGCCCATGCAGCCGAAGATACCTTCATCATTACCGATAATTTCAAAATAATCGCGGTCGGTGCGCTGGTCTCGTGGATCGACTACGAAACGGGCCACACGGTTCAAGGATGCAGCACCGAGGAAGTCGTCACGAAGACGGGCGGTACCGCAGGCAGCAACACAGCAGCCGCATTCAATACAGCGTTCCAGTTCATAAATCTGTTCCGCGACCTCGTTTTCCATGCGCTCTTCAATCGCGGCAGGATCAAAGGTCTTGTTGGTATGAATCCATGATTCCGTGGTCTGATACATTTCCCTGAACCATATGCCGGTATCGACAGACAGGTCACCGATCAATTTATAAACAGGCAGAGGCAGCAGGGTAATGCGCTCCGGCAGGTCGATGGTTTTGGTCTGGCAGGCCAGACGGGGCTTGCCATTTACCACCATGGCACAGGCACCGCAGATGCCCGCGCGGCAACAGAAGTCAAAAATCAGGCCGGGGTCCTGCTCTTCGCGCAGGCGGTTCAGCGCGATGAACAGGGTCATGTTCTCGGTTTCGTCCAGCACAAAAGTCTGCATGTGCGGAACCGACCCCTTATCCTGAGGATTGTAGCGGAATATATCAAATTCGAGTTGTCTGCTCATTTTAATATCCTTTTCAGGGGTTATTTCTTGATCATTTTGGATTCAATCTCGGCCTTGTCGGCTTCAATGATGGAACCGCCACCGTAACCACGGTCTCCCGGAGGAATTTCATAACCGGGAGTGGCGTCTTCATACTTGAGTTCCGGCATATCCGCGCCCACAGGCCAATAAGCCAGAGTCCTGTTCAGCCATTCCTTGTCATTACGTGCGGTATAGTCCTCACGGTTGTGGGAGCCACGGCTTTCAGTACGTTCAAGGGCCGCCTTGGCAATACACAGACCCAGCTTGACCTGACCTTCGATCTTAAGGGCCGCAGCCAGTTCGTGGTTAGCGCCCAGACCGTTTGAAACAAGGCCGACCTTGCGGGCTTTATCAAGAGTACCCTGAAGGGTTTCGATGCATTGGGTGAGACCCTCCTCATTCCTGAAGACAAAACAGCCTTCCATGAGGGCATTCTGCATTTCCTCCCGTACCTTGTAGACATTTTCCTTGCCGTTAGCACCGCTGCGCAGCTTTTCAATGCGATCCTGCTGTTTGCGCACGGCTTCAGCAACGAGGGAAGTCTTGAAGTCGGTTTCGTAACCTTTAAGGAATTCAACAATCTTGGCCCCGATAATTCCCCCGGCAACGACTGTCTCAGCAAGTGAGTTACCGCCCAGACGGTTAAATCCGTGCATATCCCAACAGGCCGCTTCACCCGCTGAAAAGAGCCCTTTCATGCCGTAGACGGCACCATCTTTATTGGTACGTACACCGGCCATGGTGTAGTGCTGGGTCGGACGGACCGGGATAAGCTGTTTGCGGGGGTCAACATTAAGGAAATGGTGGCAGATTTCATCCACTTCACGCAGTTTGGTGGAAATATGCTTGTCACCGAGATGGCGGATATCCAGCCAGAGATGTTCGCCATAAGCGGATTTAACACCTTTGCCCTGACGCATGTGGTGGGTCATCCAACGGGAAACAACATCACGGGAGGCCAGTTCTGCCTTTGCCGGTTCGTAAATGTTCATGAACCGTTCTTCGTTAACATCAAGAAGAGTTCCGCCGTCACCGCGACAACCTTCGGTCACCAGAATATCGGTAGGTACGATTCCGGTGGGGTGGAACTGGATGGCTTCCGGGTTACCGATGGGAACAACCCCGGTGTCGTGGGCAAGGATGTGTCCGCCGCCGTCGCAGATAACCGCGTTGGTGGTTGCTTTATAGATGCGCCCGAAACCGCCTGTGCAGATGGCAGTGGCCTTGGAAAGGAACACTTCCAGCTCGCCCGTACGCAGGCAGCGGACAACCGCACCGGTGCATTTGTCTCCGTCATGGATGAGAGAGATTGCTTCCTTGCGGTCAAAAACATTGATTCCGAGTTCGGCACAGCGGTTGTCCATGGTACACATGACTGCGTGTCCGGTTCCGTCGGAAGTATAGCAGGTACGCCATTTGGCAGTACCGCC
This sequence comes from Maridesulfovibrio sp., assembly GCF_963678865.1. Classification (NCBI taxonomy): domain Bacteria; kingdom Pseudomonadati; phylum Thermodesulfobacteriota; class Desulfovibrionia; order Desulfovibrionales; family Desulfovibrionaceae; genus Maridesulfovibrio; species Maridesulfovibrio sp. Next base: position 1,805,225 of record NZ_OY787459.1, read on the forward strand.
GAAGGAACGGGCGGTAATCAGGCCGCGCTTTTCCTCTTTTTCTTCTTTTTCAAATTTCTCGCCACCTTTGAAATAGAAGGATTTACCGGGAACTACACGGTTCCAGGGCACACCCCAGTGTGCAAGTCTGCGCATCTCAATGGGAGCTGCGTCTGCGAAAAGACGGGCCACTTCCTGGTCACAGCCCCAGTCGGAACCGCGAACAGTGTCGCCAAAGTGGACGTCTACATTGTCTCCCTCGCCCTTAGCACAGTTGCCCAGCGCGGCCTGCATGCCGCCCTGTGCTGCCGATGAATGAGACCGGCGTGCCGGAACAATTGAGAGACAGATTACATCAAAACCTTCCTGGGCCGCCTCCACAGCCACGCGCTCGCCCGCCAGTCCGGCGCCGATAACAAGGAGATCAGAGTAATATGTTTGCATTTAAGAACCCCGTTTAACTTAAAGTGATGAACCTGATCAGGGTGATGATGCCGATAACCATAAAGGTCGCAAAGAGAATGGATTCAAGCTTCTTGGCCTGTTTCCTGTTCTCAGTCCTGATGAATCCCCATTTAACACCTATGCGGTAAAAACCAACGCTGACATGAAGCTCAACGCAGGGCAGAAGGATCAGGTAGAAAAGCATCCATCCGCCTCCAGCTACACGGGCCGCCGACTTTGCGGCAGTAATGGGAAGATCATTGAGCACAACCCACATGTGGATGGCACCCATCACGAGGATGACCATTGCGGTCACGGCCTGAACAACCCAGAGCCAAGTGTCACGATGCTTAAGCATCTGTGCATGCTGCCACATGGTTGCCTGCCCTTCCGCACGGAAAGGTATCTTTCTGGCCGCCAACGCGAAATGTAGCAAAAAAGTTAAGAAAATCAAAGGACCGCCAACCTGCGCCATATATGTTGCTTCAAAAAAATAAGCAATGGCATTCATGATTTTGGGCGAAACAACAACCGAAGAAACCAGAATCATGTGACACCACATAAAAGCAACAAGCCCGGCTCCGCTAAGCATCTGCAACCAGTCGAGCACTGCATCCCTCTTGCCCGGACGCGCTAAGTGCATACCTACATCTACAGCCATAATCATCCTCCTTTGACGGAATTTCTCCCGTATTAATGGATTACCAACATGACCTCATCAGCATGAGTACAATGGTACATATCTGTCACCGACAGCAGGCCGGCAACCCCACTTCCCTCAAATTCGTCCGGACTCACGACCGGACGCCGAATCAAATACCCGGCTTAAAAGGCATAATCCCTTTTAAAGGGAATATTTTTGAAAATGGAGAAAGAAACCAGAGCAAAAAACACGCTGAATTAACCGTTTCCGCATGCGGAAACGGGTTGTTTGTAAAGCTGTATGTAGGGAAAAGTATTGTGGAAGCCGGCATCTTGTTCACTCTAAAGAATGAGAAAACAGGCACGGCAGAGGAGTTCAAAAAGAAAAAAGACGAAAGACAATGCAAGAACAGCAGGCCCCACTGTCCCGGAATGCCGCAACGGCTCCGAATACAGATTTCACCTGATTCCGCAAGAACAGGTCCCACCCCACCCTTTGCGGATATGTTTTGACTGAAAACTGGCATACATCCCCCGGCACCCGAAAAGTCTGAAATGCACACTCAGAACATTCATCCCTTCGGAGAGATTTTAATTCAACCAGATCACAAAACCTGCAACTCACATTGTCAAATATGCGGTCTCAAAACTTGAAGCTGGACCGGCATGTCATTTAGTTGTAACCTTTCTAACACCCCTTAATTGGCTGGTCAATCAATTTTGATTTTTTTATTGACAACTTCGTGAATTTTTGCACTAACGCATAAATATTACGAATTCAAAAAATGTATTATCTATTCAAGGCCCTAAGAATAAAGACTTTATACCCTAAAAATCAATTTAACCTTCCAATACACACATTAACGGTCCTTGGAAACACCTAAAAAAGTAATACATTTATTAAAATTCAACCTTGTTAATTTTTCTGTTGAGTACTACTTAAAAATATGGAAGTCAGACTCCTGCCTCCGTTGAAAAATTATTAACCTCATTTAAAACGTACAGAGGATGCACCTGAATTACATTGGCAAACAATTTCCAGTAACAGCCTGTTGATACGGTTTTACCCATTAAAGACCCGTAACTGCGACAGCCCAAAAACGGAGCAGCGCCCATGACAAAAAAAGAAAAGATACTGCTGGCCGCACAAGAGCAATTCGGAGAACACGGATATACCGCCACCACACTGAAAATGGTTGCTGATCATGCCGGGGTGGCTTCGGGACTGGTTTCACACTACTACGGAAACAAAGACAACCTCTTCCTTGAAGCAGGAGGAGACCTTATAGACCAGATGCTGGGTGTTCTCACCGACAAAGCGAAAGAAGGGCGAAACGGACTTGAAGCGCTAGCTATTTTCGTTCAGGCTTATTTCGACTTTACCGAAAGCCACAGGGCAACTTTCCCGACCCTGCTGCGCAGCTCACCTTTCAGTGATGAATACCCGCACCTTGACCGCACCCATATCGCGGCAAAATTCAAGAGACTCATTGACCGGATAGAAGAATACATAAGTCAAGGCATTGAAGACGGCTCCATACAGAATGTTCCCCTGCCCCAGACCTGCTATCTGGTATACGGGCACATCGTCGGGGCAGTACGAACTGAATTCCTGACCCCTTTTAAGATAGACAATCTTTTCAAAGAAGCATGCCAATTCGTAACTCGAAGTTTAGCCAGAACCTGACCCGATTCAACATTCCCCTGCTGATGGGAGCTGTTTTTGCTGCATCCATGGGCACGGGGGTGTTTAGTTTCACCCTGCCGTTGATGAACCTTGATGAAAAGGCCGGCGGCATGTGGCTGGGAAGTGGATTTGCCGGATATTTTCTGGCAAAACTGCTTATCGCCCCCCTATCCGGCAATTATGCCGACAAATACGGCAGCAGCAGACCACTTCTGTTTTCCTGCGGACTGGCTGCGCTGCTCCCCCTGCTCTACCTGCTGCATCCGGCCATTGAAACACTTTACGTTATCCAGTTCATTCTCGGCCTATGCGCCGGAACAGTTCGCACAGTGAGTATGGCTGCCATCGGGGCATCCATGGGAGGACACAAGCTTGCTTCACGCTTTGCCTTCCTGTCGGCGGCGATGAACTCATCTTTCCTGCTCGGCCCGCTTCTGGGCGGCCTATTATATATAGATAAAGACTACCTGCCGGTTCTCGGAACCATGTCCGCTTTCATGGGACTGGCATTCATTCTTTTTTCTTACTGCGCAAAGCTTCTGCCCACCCGCACAGCAACACAAGACGGGGACAATGAACTTTCTCCCGGACCACGCCATTATCTAGGCATACTGATTGCCCTTTTCGGCCGAGGAATGGGCATAGGCAGCCTGATTGCTTTTTATCCGGTACTGCTCAAATCTTCTTTGCATCTCAGCCCCGGCAGCACCGCTCTGCTTTTCTCCATCCCCAGTCTGGCAACAGTACTGTTGCTTCCCGTCTCAGGAAGGTTGCTGGCCGCTTTCGACCGCAGGCTGGTCACCTCCACAGGAATGCTCTTAAGTGCTCTGGCGCTTTATATCCTCGGCGGATGTTCCACAATCCCTGGATTCATGTTTACCGGCATCCTTTCCGGCATAGGCGCGGCTATTTCCATGCCCGCATCCATGGCAGTGTGTTCCGAACTGGGCTGTGCCAAAGGCAGGGCATTGGGATTCGCCAACATGGCTGCCAATATCGGTTTTCTGGCCGGACCGCTTTTCTGCGGAATAATGGTTAGTGCCAGCGGGCACATCGGGACCCCTTTCAAATTGACCGCCATTGCCGGAGCTTTAAGTGCTGTCTTTTTATTATATGAAAGCATAAGCGGAAAAGGAAAACGCAAAACAGGGATAGCCATAGCTGGCTGCTGTGCATTGTTCCTGCTTCTGATGATCCCCCGGCACCTGAACCGAAACACGGACAAAGCCGTCTTCCGCTACAGTGACATCGCCATGGGCACTGTAGTCAACCTGACCATTCCCGTTCAGGAAAATACCGGCACACAGAAGGCTGTCAAAGAAGCTATAGCCATAATGCACCAACTGCAAAAAGATCTGGATCACCGCAACAAGCTCGGCTCTATTGGCCGGGTCAACCACGAGGCTGGAAAAAATAGCGTACGTGTCTCTGACAAAGCGTTCCAAACCATCAAGAGCGGTCTTGAAATCAGCAAAAAATCCGGCGGCAGCTTCGACATCACCATTGGAGCCATTACCACCACACCCTTTTACTACGCCTTGGACAAAGAACGCTTTGCAGGACACAAGGCTTTGATTAATTTCCGGCTATTGGAAATGAACTCCGAAGACAACAAGGTCTTCCTGCCCAAAAAAGGAATGGCCCTGGACCTTGGAGGGCTTGCCAAAGGCACAATTATTGACGCCGCCGCAAATCACCTGAAAGAATCAGGCATTACCACCGCCATGGTTGAGGCTGGGGGCGACTTCATGGTCTTCGGAGACCGCGAATGGACAATCGGCATCCGCAACCCAAGAGGCAACGGCATCATCGGACGCATCAAGGTTAAGAACAACGCGGTCTGCGGATCAGGTGATTATTATCAGTTCATCATCCCGGTATCCAAAGACGAAAAAACACGGAAGCATCACATATTCGATCCGGCCCTTTTGCAATCATCCACTGAAAGCATCGCAACAACGACCATAGCCCCGAACGCAGAAACAGCCGACGCACTGGCTACCACGGTGTTCATAATGGGCCCCAAAAAAGGAAATAAATTCATGCAGAAACATTTCCCTGACTGCGCTGCAATGTGGATTCTCCCTGATATGTCCATTGTGAAGACTAAAAACTTTCCTCCCATCCAAAACTAAAATTAACACAATTATTTCAAACACATAAAAACAGATAAGAGACAAAAGCAAACATCAGGTTCACAAAAAAACTAATTTATTTTAAAATAACACTTGACCTTAAGAGGGTTTCTCCATAGAACCCTCTTCAACGCGCGCCTGTAGCTCAGCTGGATAGAGTGCCGGACTACGAATCCGTAGGTCAGAGGTTCGAATCCTCTCAGGCGCGCCACTTAGCAAAATCAAAGGGTTACGATCACAAGATCGTGATCCTTTTTTCATTTGAAATTAATTTTCTGAAAAACCGGATTCCTAATTCCGAGACCGATTTTTTTCTGTAAAAAGACAAAATCAACTTTTTTTAATTTTTTTTAAATTTACACTTGACCATTCTCTGAAATACACATAAACACTTTTTCTCGACGCGCGCCTGTAGCTCAGCTGGATAGAGTGCCGGACTACGAATCCGTAGGTCAGAGGTTCGAATCCTCTCAGGCGCGCCACTTAGTTAAATCAAAGGGTTACGATCACAAGATCGTAACCCTTTTTTCTTTTCCACTACAAGCGATGGCTTTTTTTAAGCCATTCCGGGCATTACTTTCTTGTTCCCATCCCCCCGCAATGCTACAATCTAAGATAATTACTTTTCAGTTTCTATTTTACCTGACCCAACAGCACGGTATTTTTATGAAAAGCATTGCTTCCACATTGTCGCGCTATATGCTCACTCTCTGTTTTGCTTCCATTTTCATTTTCGGGGGGCTCACAGTCTATTTCATGATTTCTGATTATCAAAAAGAAGTAATTGAAGCCAAAACATCAATTCTTGGCGGAATTGAAGGACAGCTGGTCCGGGAAGTTACCCGAATTAAACATTCCATTGAATATACGCTGACCACTAATCAACAGAACAGCATAAAAAGAGTCAAATCCACAGTTATTGAAGCTCACAAACTGGCTGAACAGCTGTATGCCACCTATAAAGACTCCCTGAACAAAAATGAACTGCAGACACTTATCAAATCAACCCTGAACTCAATGATATTTGATTTTTCAGATTCATATCTGTTTATTGTGGATATGGACGGCACAGCACAGTTGAGTCCGGGACTGCATGATATGACACAGAAAAACATACTGGACCTGAAGACCAGCGACGGCAAATTTATTGTTCAGGACATGATTAGACTCATCAAAAAGCAGGATGCAGGATATATAAAATATACTTGGCCCCGATCCGGAAAAAACAGCCTCCCACTGACGAAAACATCATTTATTAAACTATTCAAACCGTTTCGCTGGATAATCGGAATCGGGATATATGAAGATACCGTGACCATGAAAACGCAGGATGAAATACTGGACTGGCTGGCAAATATAAACCGGGATAAAGATGAAATACTGGTAGGTACTCTCAGGGGGAAATCCCTGCTCGGTCCCTCAAAAGGAAAGAATCTCCTTAAACTCAGGGATTCCGAGGGAGTATACATAGTTAAAGACCTGATCAGGGCTGCAAAGGCCGGGGGAGACTTTGTGACATACAAAAATCCGGCTTTCAGCCAGAATTTCAAGTCGTACAAAAAAATAAGCTACTGCTCATCTATACCTGAATGGGATTGGTTTCTGGCCTACGGAATAGACGTGGGCAGACAGGAACTCCGCTTTGAACAAAGCAAGGAAGAACTGTGGGACACTCTTATGATTCAAGTGGCAGCGGTGCTGACCCTTGTATTTCTTATTTCACTAAGCTGTGTTTTCTTCTCCGGCAGATTCAAACGCATACTCACAGACAATTTCAATTACTTTGAGAACTTTTTTCGCAAAGGGATCGGAACCACAGCTAAAATTGACCGTTCAAAAATAGCATTCACAGAATTAGACACTTTGGCTGAACTCGCAAACAGTATGATTGACAGCAGGGAATCAGCCAAGAATGAACTCCTGAAGTCGGAAATTACCTATCGCGAAATATTCAACTCCACCAAGGACGCCATCGGTGTTCTCGACCTGCAGAAACGGATTTTCACCGATGTAAATCAGGCCTTTCTCGATTTTTTCGTCATGGAAAGGAACGCAGCAATCGGCATGAGTCCTGAGATCATAAGTTTCAACAGCCCGCCATATGATAACAAGTACGCAGCGGAACTTTTCAATAAAGCCCTTTCCGGTGAATCCGTCCATTTTGAATGGATGGTAAAAAAAAGCACCGGGGAACCATTCTGGACTGACAACCTTGCACGTGTGGCCTCCATCGGCGGGCAAAAAAAACTGCTCATTGTCATGCGCGATGTGACAGAACGCCGCAAGATGCAGAAAATTATGGTTCAGAATGAAAAAATGATGTCCGTAGGCGGACTTGCCGCCGGCATGGTCCACGAAATCAACAACCCACTGGGCATCATCATGCAGGTAACCCAGAATATTATTCGCAGGACATCACCAACACTTAAGAGCAATCTGCCCATAGCCGAAAAATGCAACGTAGATCTGGATAATCTCCGTAATTACATGGATAAAAGAGGCATAAACAACTACCTGCGCAGTATTCAGGATGCCGGAGCACGTGCTGCCTCAATCGTCAGGTTAATGCTTGATTTCAGCCGCAAGGACAATTCCGCAAAATCCAGCGGAACCATTGAACCGGTAATTGAAACCGCAATTTCACTGGCTTCAAATGACTATGACTTCAAAAAGAAATATGACTTCAAAAAAATAAAAATTATCCGCGACTTCAACTCATCTCCCATGTTCAACTTCACCGAGATGGAAATAAGTCAGGTCATACTCAATCTGATAAAAAATGCGGCACAAGCCCTTTCCGAGGATAAAAACTCACATAAAATACCGACAATTACCATTCGGACATCTTCGGATGAAAACTTCGTCCGGGTGGAGATTGAAGACAACGGTCCGGGTATTGAGAATGAAAAACTTAAACGGATATTCGAACCATTTTACTCCACAAAAGGACCGGATATCGGTACCGGGCTTGGGCTTTCGGTTTCCTATTTCATCATCACCCACAACCATAGCGGGACAATTACCGCCGACTCCACCCTCGGAGAAGGAACCAGATTCACAATTTCCCTGCCGATACTGACTTAACCCCCGGCTAAGCCTTCCCTTCAAGTAGCATATCGGCGTAGGTCTGGTATTTGCTTTTGCCTATGTTCGGCAGGTATTCATCCCCTGCAAACAGAGACCAAACCAGTCGCGCCAGCCGCGCAGGGGCTACCTGACTATAGCTGTTACAGGATTCTGCCAGTTTTTGCTGTATGATACGTGATACATTTTCATCTCCGGTAAGGTCAAAAATGACATCCACGTCTATACCCAATTCAACAATCTCCACCAGCTCCAAAACCGGAATTCCCTTTTTCTCGGCCAATTTCCGACCCGGAGTATCACACAATTCACAAACAGCTTTTACCGTCATAACGCTGTCGCTTGATAATGCTTTTTCCAAAAAAACAGTCCCAACTCTTCCCAGACCGATAATGGCGATATTGTGATTTTCCAACTTCAGTACTCCTTTGGCAAAAACACTCCGTATTCATATAAACAATATAACTATACAGACTTAACGAAGTCTTGCAAACAATTCTGAGGGTACAGCCAAAGCAACAAAAAGCATGTTATTATCGGAAAAAGACTAAATTTTGAACGATGACGGTGCCGTAAAAAAATGGCACAATCATCAGGTTAAGCAAACACGATCTTAATAGTTTACATAAAAAGAGGATTCCATCATGGACAGAGGACCAACCCCGTTCAAAGACAAAAAAAATGTCATCATCGCCTTGTTACTCATGCTCTGCATAATTCAAGCTGCAGGGTTACTCAAAGCCAAATATGATTCAGTCTCTGCGAGAATGGAGTCCGGTGAGGGTGTAAAAATTACTGATGTAAGCCTGGACAGTCAGGGGTATTCACAACTGCTGCTCTCTTTTGACATGCCCATAGGACCGGAAGCACCGTCGTACGCCTTGAAAAAAGCCCCGGCAGTCATAACCCCGGAAGTAAAAGGAGAATGGCGCTGGATCAATCCCTACGCCTTGCGTTTTACTGCCGATCCGGCTTTCAAGGGCGATACCCGCTTCACCATAGAAGTGAAGCCTGAAAATTTCCTTTTAAAGGGTCAGGTCCTCAGCGGAGAGACAAAATTCAGCGTCCAGACCGGAAGTTTCGGGGTTAAAGAAATAAACATGCGCACCGAGCCTGTAGCCGGTCAAGGACGCAAAGTCCGCATTGAAGGGGATATCAATTTCAGTAATTACGTGACCCCGGAAAACACCCTCAAAAACCTTTCCCTGACCGGACCGGAAGGAAAGGAAATACCTTTAAGCATAACTACCAATTATGATGACTACTACCAGCGTTTTGTCAGTGCACCAATTGAAAAAGAAACCGAACCGAAAACATACATCCTCAAAATAAGCAAAGATCTCCCCGACGGTCCCGGCGCCATGGTGTTGGGCAAAGATTATGAAAAAAAAATCGACGTGGTTTTCGATCCGGTGCTGTCATATTCAGGGTACAAGGCCGAAAGCTCACTTTCCGGGGCGAGGATAGAGCTGGGCTTTTCCAGTCCGGTCATCCCCGCACAAGGTCTCGAGATGTTAACCATCAAACCTGCCGTCAAAATATCCTCTACCGCCTCGGGTAATAAACTAATCCTTTCCGGGCCTTTCAAGCCGGGTAATAAATACTCCGTCACCCTTAAGAAAGGACTCACTGCTGCGGACGGTGCCCTGCTTGAAAAAGCAATCACAGAAGACATCGCCATCCCGGACATTACCCCAACTGCAGACTTTTCAGCTGCAGGCATGTTCCTGTCCGAATCCGGATACAAAACTCTTGGAATAGAAACCGTCAACACTCGCGAAGTGGATATTGCAGTGGACCGCGTTTTCCCCAACAACCTGTTTTCGCTGTTCACCCATTACGGCTATATGGCCTTTGACCCCGACACATACGGTGGCGGAATTTCCGCGGCACTGGGCAACCGCATTTTCTCCGGCAGGCTTAAAACACCCGGCCAAAAAAACGAGAAGACAACTACTCCCTTATCCATAAAAAGCTTTATCGCCGAGGGTGGTAAAGGACTTTACCGTATTGCAGCAACAATTCCGGGCAAAGGACAGGGAGTGCAGCGCTGGGTAATGATCACCGACCTCGGTGTGGTTGCCAAGCAGGGAGAGGATGAAACCCTGTTCTGGATTTCATCACTCTCGAACCTCAAGCCCGTGGTCGATGCCAAGGTGCAGTTGATCAGCAACCGGAACCAGATTTTGGCAACCGGAACAACCAACTCTCGCGGCATGCTCGTGCTTAAAGATAAAGAGATGCGCAAAGATCTGGGCAGCCCTTACATGGCAGTTGTTACCCGCAAAAACGACATGACCTTCATGCTCATGGACCGCTTCGCCACAGAACGCTCCGGACTGGATATTGCCGGACAAAAACTCTCTTCCAAGGGACTGACCGCCTTCACTTATGGGGAGCGCACCCTCTACCGCCCCGGTGAGACCGTCAAAGGGGTCGCTGTAATCAGGAACCGCAAACTTCAGCCGCCCAAGAAAATGCCTGTGGTGCTGATTTATTCGGACCAGCGCGGACGGGAACTTTTTCGCCGCACCCTGCATACCGATGATCAGGGGATGGTTGAATTCAAACGTTCCATTCCCGATTATTCACCCACCGGACAATTCAATATTAAACTCCTTGCCGGGGACGAACGTATCGGAAACTTCCGCTATTCCGTGGAAGATTTCATGCCTGACCGTATCAGCGCTGAAATCATAACCTCCGCCCCTGCCTCCATTGGACAGGACCTTAATTTCGAAGTGGAAGGACGCTATCTGTTCGGCCCTCCGGCTGAAGGACTTCCGGTCAGTGCACGGGTAATGCTTGAACCAGCACAGTTTAATCCCGAAGGATACGAAAATTACCGTTTCAACACAGACGAAAGCTCTTTCAAACCCCGCGAGATCCTCAAGACCGAAACCAAGCTGGACGAATCCGGAAAATTTACCTTTGCCGCATCCATTCCGGCCAACCTCAAGTCGGATTCCGCAATTCAGGCCCGGCTGACTGCACGGGTCAGTGAAACCGGAGGGCGCGGTGTTACGGCTTCAAAAACAGAACCGGTAAGTATCTCCAGCTTCTACCCCGGTCTGAAAAGACTTACCAAACAGGGGTACGAACAAGGAGAATCCGTAAACCTCGACTACATAACCCTGACCCCGCAAGGCGAAAAAACCAAGGCCGGAAAGCTGCTCATGAAACTTTACCGCGACCGCTGGCAGACTATTGTCCGAGCCACTCCGTCCGGTTCATACAGATATGTGACAGAACGCGACCCTCAACTTATGGAGACACGCGAAATTTCCGCTAGCGGCGCAACCGGATCATTCAAGGTAAGCCCGACGGAATTCGGCAGCTACCGGGTAATCCTCAGTGATCCTGAATCCGGGGTTTCCGCTCAGGCCGATTTCTTCTGCGGAGGCTGGGGGTATTCACCGTGGGCACTGGAAAACCCGGCCCGCCTTGAGATCATCCCCACCCGCAAAGGTGACTACAAACCCGGAGAGATGGCTGAATACCAGATTCGCACCCCCTTTGCAGGACGCATGCTGGTTGCCATTGAAGATAACTCGATCCGCTGGACCAAAACCCTTGAAGTCAAAGGGAACACCGCAACCATCAAGGTGCCTGTGCAAAAGGGCATAAGCACAAATGCTTACGTAACCGCTACCCTGATCCGCTCGATGAACAAACTCGAAACTGGGTCCAGCGCGCGGGCAATAGGGGCAATCCCCCTTTTCGTAAACCGGGAAAGTCATAGGCTCGGCATCAACATCACCTGCCCCAAGACCACCCGTCCGGAACGTACTGTGGCCTTTCAGGTCCAGACCAAGCCCGGATCAAAGCTGACAATTGCTGCTGTGGATGAAGGTATTTTGCGCCTGTCCGCTCAGAAAACACCCAGCCCCTTTGACTACTTCTACGCCAAACGGGCACTGGACGTACGCTGGGCCGATACTTTCGGGCTGCTCATGCCTGATGCCGGACCGATCAACAAAGCTGCTGCTGGCGGTGGTATGGAACTGGCCATGATGAAGCAATTCGCAGGAAGTTCTGCAATCCGCAGAGTCAAACCTGTAACCTTCTGGTCCGGCATAATAACGGCAGACCAGCACGGCAAGGCTGTTTTCAATGCCGAGATTCCCGAATTCAGCGGAGCCTTGCGTATCATGGTTGTTGTCAGTGACGGCATGAATTTCGGCTCAACATCGAAGATCATGACCGTGCGTTCGCCGCTCATGGTCACTCCGACCCTGCCCCGTTTCCTGGCTCCTGGAGAAACCTTCGACATTCCCTTAAGTGTACGCAACGATACTCCCAAAGACGGCAAGTTCAATCTCGCCCTTGCTGCCAGCGGAGCTTTGCAACAGGACATGCAAATTAACGATTTTGCAATACCGCAAGGCAGACAGAAGACCGCATTCTTCAACGTAAAAACCGGAGCAGCACTCGGCCCGGCGGCCTTCAAATTCTCAGCAGAAGGCAATAATGAAACTGCCGGTAGCAGCATCGACCTGAATGTCCGCGCGGCCCTGCCTGTACAACGTTCATCAGAATCCGGTTTCATTAAAAGCAAATCCACCGTCCTTCCCGCAAAACTGGAGGGCATGCGTGTAGGTACTGCCGAACGCACTCTGCTCGTCGGCAGCCAGCCCATGCTCAGACTTGCAGGCAAGCTTGATTATCTGCTCCACTACCCATACGGGTGCGCGGAACAGACTGTTTCGCAGGCATTTCCGTTGCTCAAATTCCCGGAACTGGCCCGTGAATTATCACCTAAGTCTTTTGAGAAGGAATCCCCGCAATTCATGGTTCAGTCAGCCCTGAGCAGGTTATCCATGATGCAGACTGGTGACGGCGGATTTTCCATGTGGCCCGGCGGTTACCGGTCCGAACCATGGGTATCTGTTTACGTGCTGCATTTCCTGCAGCAAGCCACTATTTCCGGTTATCAGGTGGACAGCATGCTTCTCAACCGGGTCAAGCAATATGTAGCCGGCAACTACGCCGACACCATCCGCGACAACTATTCCTACCGTCTGCCCTGCTACGCCCAGTATGTGCTGGCCCGTTCCGGCAAGGTTATGCACGGTCCCATGAACTACCTGCGAGAACGCAAAACAGCAGAGATGGACAAGCTTTCCCTGACCCTGCTGGCAGGTGCTTTCGCTGCTTCCGGCGACATGGCTGCCTACCGGGAACTGATCTCCGCCAAACCTGCTCCGGTAAAAGGCAAGGATAAGGATCAGTTATTCAGTTCCGAAATACGCGATCTTGCCCTTGAACTGCTGGTACGCATGGAAGCAGACCGCAAAGATGACGCCATCCCGCAACTGGCCGACAAGCTTTACAACCTGATGGCAGACCAAAGCTACAACGTCACACAGGACAATGCATTAGGTTTCCTTGCTCTGGGGACCTTCTTTGCCCAAACCAAATCCGTTCCTCATCCGGGTGGGAAAATTATGAGCGGTGAAAAGGAACTTGCTTCTTTTGAAACCAATGGGACCGCACAGATAACCGTAAAAGGAGCTGCCCCGCTTTCCATTGAGCTGGACTCCTCTCCAGCGGAAGGAACATTTGTATGGGCCGTCAACAACCGAGCAATACCGACCATTGAAAGTTGGAAACCATATTCCAACGGTCTTGAAATCACACGAGAGTTCCTGTCCCGCGACGGAGAGCCTCTGGACATAAATTCCATCACGCAGGGCCAGTTGGTAGCCATGCGCACAGTGGTAACATCAACCGGGAAGCCTGTTCCCAATACGGTAATCAGCTGCCTGCTGCCCTCCGGACTTGAACCGGAAAATACCAGACTCGCCACCCGCGAAGATCTGCCTTGGCTCGGCGAGGGTAACGTTCAGCCCGATCATGTGGACATTCGGGATGACCGGATCCTTGTCTTTTCCGACATTCCTGCAAAAGGCAAAATCGAAAACGTGACCCTGCTGCGCGCCGTGACTCGGGGAGAATTCAAAGTTCCCCCTGTACAGGTGGAAGGTATGTACGATCCTGAAAAATCCGCAGCTACTGCATTAGGTAAGATGATTATTAAATAATTTGCCTCCGGCGGCTGGGGAAGGGACACTTTTTGTAAAAAATATCCCTTCCCCAGCCCCATCCCTTCCAAAACTTTTAATAGTACTGTCGGTTAATCTAATTTCGTGATGAGAAAGAAATATCTTTTTATATTTGTTGGAGTGTTATTCTTTCTGATCGCATCTTTTTTTGCGCTTGATTTTCTTTTCCCCTTTCCTGAACACAAACTGCATCCTCCCGTGGCCTCGGTTATCAGGGATCATGAAGGCAAAGTTTTGCGTATCTTTCTGCCTCCGGACGGAGCGCGGCGCATGCATGCTGATTTTGATAAGATTTCACCTGTACTGAAAAAGACCCTGATTGCTTCGGAAGACCAATGGTTTCAATCGCATCCGGGGATTAATCCGGTTTCAATCATCCGTGCGGCAATTATGAATATTACTGCCGGACGCGTTGTATCAGGGGCCTCGACCATTCCCATGCAGATTGCCCGTATGGCTGAGCCCAAAAATCGGACTTTGTGGTCAAAAATTATAGAGGCTTTTCGGGCCTTACAGCTCAAACGGCATCACTCCAACGACGAGTTACTGGAATTCTACCTGAACATGCTTCCATACGGCGGCAATATCGTCGGTGTGGGTGCGGCCTGTCATTTCTATTTCGGCCATGGGCCGGAGACCCTTTCACTGTGCGAAGCAGCCCTACTGACGACCATTCCCCGTGGACCGGTCTTTTATGATCCCCTGCGCAATCCTGAACAGGCCCGTGAAGGGCGTAACCGGGTTATGAGGCAACTGGCGGAAAAAGGTGTTTTTCCGGTAAAGGAAATTGAGCGCAATATGAAATTGCCCCTGCCGGATTCAATTCTGCCCGTACCGCTCAAAGCCCCCCACTTCTGCCGTATGGTGCTGGAACGCAACGGACGTATTCCTGATACAGCAACCACCCTTGACTCAAACCTGCAGCAAACGGCACAGGAAGTTCTCAAAACCCATGTGGCCCGGTTGCGCGGGGATGACATTGATAACGCAGCCTGCGTAATCATACATATTCCCAGCCGTGAAATACGTGCATTGGTCGGTTCCGCAGACTTCTTTGAAAAAGGTTTCGGCGGAGCGATCAACCTGACAAATACCAAACGCTCCCCCGGCTCAACCCTCAAGCCTTTCATTTACGGACTGGCCTTTGATCAGGGTAAGCTGGTGCCGGACTCATTTGTATACGACATCCCGGTTGATTACGCAGGATATTCCCCGGAAAATTATGACCGCATCTATCACGGACAAGTAACGGTCCGTCAGGCCCTTGCCAAATCCCTGAACATTCCGGCTGTAAACACTCTGGCAAAAACCGGGATCGTAGAATTTATCGACCTGCTCAAAAAAGGCGGAATAAGTACACTCGACAAGAAACCCATGCAATACGGCCTCCCCATTGCTCTGGGAGGATGCGAAATCAAGCTGACAGAGCTGACCAATCTTTATGCTTCACTGGCTGACGGGGGAAAATTCAAACCGTATACGGTCACACCGGAAGAGAACAACATCAGTGCTCAGATTCTTTCCCCGCAAACCGCTTGGCTGGTCCTTGAAATGCTTTCCTCGGTAACCAGACCGGAAATGAACGAAACATGGATGCTGACCCGCGATATGCCCGAAACAGCATGGAAAACAGGAACGTCCTTCGGACACCGTGATGCATGGGCTGTGGGAATTTCAGGAGATTACGCCATCGGGGTCTGGGTGGGCAACCCGGACGGCAGGCCGCGCAAAGAAATCTCCGGTGCTGTTCATGCCGGGCCGCTGCTTTTCGACCTGCTGCGCATGGCCGCTCCCGGAGGAAAACTGCCCCCGCCACCGGAAGGTTACGGCATAAGTGAGGTGGAGGTCTGCGCCCACAGCCGGCAGTTGCCCGGACCGTTCTGCACCAAACGCACAACCATACGCACTCTTTCCGGCAAGACAAAACTGCATCCCTGCGACGAATGCCGCCAGATCTTTGTTGACGGAAAAAGCGGCTACCGCATTTCCGGTGAATGCCTCGGCAGGAAAGGAATCAAAACAAAAATAATCCGCACCATTCCGGCAAAACTGGCAAGATGGCGGGCGGAAAACAATCTGGAAATCCCGCAACTGCCCCCGCTGGCCCTTGATTGCGGGCTGATCCCATCCGGCACCGCACCGAAAATTATCTCCCCGGCAGCGAATACGCCATACCTGCTGCGCAAGGACACTCCTTTAAAATTCCAGCAGATAGCTCTCAAAGCTGAAGCAGGACCGGATAGCGGAACCCTATACTGGTTTCTTGATGGACGTTTGGTAAGTCAGGGCAAGTCCAATGAAAAACTGTTCACTGAAATAACCGTTGGTAAACACAGGATTTCAGTTAGTGATGAAATCGGGCGAGTGGATGCTGTGGAGTTTGAGGTGCGCTAGCCCCACCTATCCCCGAGCGCCCGCGAAGCAATGCAGCACCCGGCCGCCATTGCCGACCATTCTATAATTTCAGGTAATGATATGGTACTGTTGAAGTCGCCGAGATGCGGGCCCGTGGTCAGGGGAATGTCTTCCTTGTTTTTCTCGATAGAGTATGCCTTTTCAGGTTCCATGCCGCATTTAATAAGATATTTGCGGAACTCAGCATCTTCCAGCAATTCCTGATCAACCACGCGCATGAACTCGAACATATGGCGGTCCACGCCCATTTCATTAATCATGTCCTGTACCAATTCCGGGACATGCAGATTAATTTCATTACAAAACTCTTTCCCGGTGAAGCCGTGGTAATATTTATCGAAGCAGTGCTTTACAGCCTGCCCAAAAAAAACGGAATCAAACAGATGGCGGGCGTCCACGGGTTCACCGTTCGCATCAAGACCGCAAAGCTGCGGTTCCTGCGCCCTGAACCAACTGCCCAGCACCAGCAGAATGGACATAAAATGAGATCCTACTGCCCAGTAGAACGAATCGCGGCCCGGTTTAAGAACCTGTAAGTGCTCAAAATCACGCAAACCGGATCGCCCGAAGTTGGGATAGCGGCAGGAATCCAGCCAGCGGTCCAGCCTTCCGAACCTGCGCCATTCGTAGACGCCTTCATCAGTGCGCCGGGTGGCCTGCACCCGGTTATGGAAAAGCGGAATAGGCGCATCATGCACTATTCCACGCCCTGCAAGCTGCCCCAAGAGGAAAGCATTACGCCCCATAATTTCCATCATTTCGGCTGATGAGCAACGGCAGCCCTCACGGTCATCGTTGGGATAGACAAAATAATCGCTGTGGGCGTGATAGGCCATGGCATAAAGTTCTTCATGCAAATTATCCGGGGCCTCTTTGGGCGGACAGTCCAGTCTGAACACCACGTGTCCACCGATGGTGTAAGGCTGCGGACAATCAAATCGCACTCCATCGGTCCCGCCATCCGAGCGAAGCCGTTCCATCCAGCGCCCTTCAAGGTGCAAGCCTTGCGGGTCTTCGCCTCTGCGCAAAATTTTTATGGCAAAAATCCGGTTCTCGCCCTCAGCCGTCATGACCGCGCTGCGTCCGGAAAAGACCGGTTCGCCCACAACTCCGGCATTCATGAGCAGGTTTTCCCACTTAACTTTAGGTGCAAAACCGGAAAACGGTTCCGGAGGTTCCGGCAAGGAAATATCAAAAGGCAAAACGCCCAGACCGGCAGAGGCTTCTACTGCAGCGTATTTTTTGCAACTGGAAGCGGCCTGAATCTGTAATTGCAAAGCGGAATGAGAAACCGAACAATCCGGGCAACCGTGACCGATAGCGGCAAGAGTCTTGGCACATTCCCGGTAAAGGAGTTGCGACATACGTTGAGAGCTGTAACGCTGTTCAATAAGCATATCCCATACTGCGTGGACAATTTCATCATCCGCGCATTCCGGGGCCTTCTGGAGCAATGAGCGCAGGTTGCGGACATCCATATAAGCAGCGCTGAATTCCCGTTCCGGGGTAAGCCCCCGCGCATAGGCTATAGCTTCATTTTTTCTCAATTTCTCCCCTCACAACTTTTATGGGGCAAAGAGTTATACGAAACACCCCGGTAAAGCCAGCACAAGAATCCCCATTCATCAACAACGACAATCAAACAACACTAAATTAATAGCTTTAATCAATTTGTAGCCACACCGGAACTCATCTATTCAAAAGAAGTTTCAGATCATTTTTTTTAACAACAAATCCGGGAGAGTTAACCATGGAAAAAGCTTCATACACCGAGATGTGGGAAAAACTGAACCTTGATATTGAAGCCCACGATGGGCTTCTGGAAGTTCTGGGAAAATTTTACGGCGATATATACATGAGTCAGCAGGGTCGTCTGCAGGGCATGGAGTACCTTGATTTCGTACTTTCCGAAGTTCACGGACTCCGCATTCAGGAACTGGTTGATGCTCAAAAAGAAGGTCGCAAAATCATCGGAACATTCTGCGTTTTCGTTCCTGAAGAACTGACCCTTGCAGTCGATGCCATTCAAGTCGGTCTCTGTGCCGGGGCCGATGCCGGAACCGAAGCCGCCGAGACTATTGTTCCCCGCAACACCTGTGCACTGATCAAATCTTTCATCGGCTTCAAAATGGCCAAGATCTGTCCCTACACCGAATCCTGCGACCTGATTATCGGTGAGACCACCTGCGACGGAAAAAAGAAAGCTTATGAGGCTTTCGGTGAAATGGCTCCCATGTACGTCATGGAAATTCCGCAGCGCAAAGAAGCATCCGACCGTGCTCTCTGGAAGGATGAAGTACTGCGCTACAAGGATAAACTGGAAGAATTGACAGGAAAGAAAATCACAGCTGAATCCCTTAAAAAAAGTATTAAAATTGTAAATGACAAACGGCGCGCCCTGCAACGTCTGAACACCCTGCGCGCCGCCGTGCCTACCCCCATCTCCGGCCGAGACGTGCTGCTGATCAATCAGGTCAGTTTTTATGATGATCCTGTTCGCTTTACCAACTCAATCAACACCCTCTGCGACCAGATTGAAGAACGCATTGCCAAGAATGGAGGTATCGTCCCTGAGAAAACTCCCCGACTCATGCTCGCCGGATGTCCCATGGCCGTACCTAACTGGAAACTGCCCTACATTGTGGAAAGCTCCGGTGCAGTAGTCGTTTCCGAGGAATCCTGTATCGGGACACGCAACACACGTGATCTGGTAGATGAATCAGCCGAAACAGTGGAAGAAATGATTGACGCAATCTGTGAGCGTTACATGAAAATCGACTGTGCCTGCTTCACTCCTAATGAAGAGCGTTTGGACAACATCAAGAAACTGGCAGAAGAAACCAAGGTTGACGGGGTGATTCACTATTCCCTCATGTTCTGTCAGCCCTACACCCATGAAACTTTCAAGGTCGAAAAAGCTCTGGCCGATGCAGAAGTGCCGATGCTGGCAATCGAAACCGACTACAGCATGGAAGATGCCGAACAGCTCAAGACCCGTGTTGAAGCCTTTGTTGAAATGATTTCTTAAAGGACTCCGGCGGCCCTTCAGGGACCAGAGAACCCTTTGCAAAGGGTTCTCTGGTCTTTCCCAAAAGCTTTAACTGGGCTTAGCCGGGGTAATATTTGGAGTAGTACATGATAGCAGGTATAGACATTGGATCACGGTCCATGGAACTGGTTGTACTTGATGGAGATAAAATTTTCATCAAACGCAAGCTACCCACTACATTTGACCCGGCTTCACAGATTAAAAACATTTTAAAAGATGTGACCCTCACCCGCATTGCCGCGACCGGATACGGACGCAAGCTGGTGACAGAAGAACTGACCGGATGCGAATGCCTGTCCCTGACAGAGATTAAAGCCTATGCTCTGGGAGTCTCGCATCTCTACCCGGAAGCGCGGACCATTCTGGATATCGGAGGGCAGGATACCAAGGCCATCTCGCTACTTGGTAAAGGCAAAGTCGCCAAGTTCGAAATGAACGACCGCTGCGCCGCCGGGACCGGTAAGTTTCTGGAACATCTGGCGACAGTATTTCAAATTCCTATTGAGGATTTCGGACGTTACGCTCTGGAAGGCACCGAACCGCTGATGATCAACAGCATGTGTACTGTTTTTGCGGAAACAGAAGCTACATCACTTATGGCTCAAGGCAAAAATCCGCGTGACATAGCATTAGGTCTGCATGGTTCAATTGTACGGCGCACCACCAACATGCTGAGCCGGGTCGGCTTGAAGGGACCGCTGGTTTTCGCTGGAGGAGTTGCAAATAACCCCTGTGTTGTCAGTATGTTAAAAGAAGCATTGGACATAGAACCGCTTATTCCTGAAGAGCCTGATTTCGCCGGAGCTCTTGGAGCGGGCATACACGCAAAAGTGCAATAAAAAATATATGAATAAATCGTTTGAAAATTGCGTCTTTTCCCGGTAGGTTCCCATTGTCCACGGCGCTATAAAAACCCTACCTTGCCGGGACCAATTTGCCCTTTCAGGAGAACCAAGAGCATGTCCGAGAAAAACTTGGAAACCAATGGCGAAGAGAACTTTGCCGAACTGTTTGAAGCCTTCCAGTCCGAATCCAACGACAACCTTCAGGTTGGAGACCAGATCAAGGGAACCGTCATTTCCATCACCAAAGATTCCGTATTTATTGATACCGGTTCCAAGGTGGACGGAGTTGTCGACCGTGATGAACTGACCGATGAAGAAGGCGAACTGACCGTCAAGGAAGGAGACAGCGTAGAACTCTACGTAATCTCCATGAACAACAATGAAATCGTCCTTTCCAAAGCCATGTCCGGCGCGGGTGGACTCAACATGCTGCGTGAAGCATACGAGAACAAAGTCCCGGTTGAAGGCAAGGTTGCAGAGACCTGCAAAGGCGGCTTCAGAGTTATGATGATGCACCGTAAGGTATTCTGCCCCGTAAGCCAGATCGACACCTCTTTTGTTGAAGACGCTGAAGCTTTCGTCGGCAGCACACACAATTTTCAGGTCATCAAGTTCGAAGAAAACGGTCGCAACATTGTTGTTTCCAGAAGAGTTCTTCTCGAACAGGAACAGGAAAAAGCCCGCGAACAGTTCATGCAGGATGTCCAGCCTGATGCTGTAATGGAAGGTAAAGTCACCAAACTTATGCCGTTCGGAGCATTTGTTGAGCTTACCCCCGGCGTAGAAGGCATGGTTCACGTTTCCGAACTGAGCTGGTCACGTTCTGCCAAGCCCGAGGATATTGTACAGCCCGGCGATGATGTAACCGTACGCATCCTTTCCATGGAGCCGCGCAAAGACGGTAAAGGCCTCAAAATTGGTCTTTCCCTCAAACAGCTGCAGAATGACCCGTGGGATGAAGTCGGCGACAAATTCAAGGCCGGTGATAAAATCAGCGGTACTGTTGTCCGCTGTGCCGATTTCGGCGCATTCGTTGAAATCGCACCCGGCATTGAAGGGCTGGTCCACGTATCCGAGATGAGCTACACCAAGCGCGTCCATAAGCCGGAAGACGAAGTATCCCCCGGCCAGGAAGTAGCTGTGATGATCAAGGAGATCGATCCGGTAAAACGTCGTATCGGCCTGTCCATGAAAGACGCTGCAGGTGATCCTTGGATGGACATGGCTGACACCTTCAAGGTTGGTCAGGAAGTGGAAGGAACAGTGGAGAACCGTGCTGAATTCGGTATCTTCATCAACCTCGCTCCCGGCATAACCGGACTGCTGCCCATGTCCCGCATCACCCGCTCCGGCAAACAGGCCGAGCTGGAAGCACTGAAGCCCGGCGACAAGGTTACCATCTCCATTGAAGAGATCAATACTGCAGACCGCAAGGTAACCCTCACCGCAGGTGAAGCCAAAAAAGACGATGGAGACAAAGACTGGAAAGAATACGCCAAGTCCGCACCCAAAAAGCCTGCCCCGCGCAAATCCGCTCCCAAAACCAGCTCCACAACAAGTAGTTCCGGTGGTTCTGGTGGTTCCGGTGGATTCGGCGGCCTGCTCGGCGACAAGCTTCAGGAAGCCATGAAGAACAAAAAATAATTACCCTAAAGGCCGGGCATTCCTTTGGGAAGTCCGGCCTTTATATTTCTGCCATGGATAACAACAAGACCATCAAATGCTGGAGAGATTGTTGAACAGGATTCAAGGAGGTGAGTTCGCACCTTCAAGAGATCCAATCCGGCATGAGTGTAAAAGCCGAAATCCGCGCAGACCAGCGCTCCAACATTGACATTATCTGCCGGGTCAGAAAATCGGAAATAATCGCAGAAGAGAACATCCCTGAAAACCTTATCCTGCTGACCCTGCGTAAAAAATAAAAATCATGTCCGCTTTCCTGCTTGTACCTGCAATCTTCCTTATCGCGGGCCTGCTCCAAGGCCTTACCGGATTCGGCTCAGCCCTTATAGCCATGCCGTTGCTTGCGTTCATTATCGACATCAAAACAGCAGTAGCGGCCTGCACCCTTTGCGGAATAACCATAAACCTGAAAATGTGCTGCAACCTGCGCTCTAATATGGACTCGCGCAAAATATTACCCCTGATTATAGGCAGCATTCCGGGAGCAGTCTTCGGCACACTTGCCCTCAAGGAAGTGGACGGCAACCTAATAACTTTCTTTCTGGGATTTCTGGTCGCCGGTTACGCCGGGTACTCACTGCTGGTGCGCCCCATTGTTCTCAAACTGAACCCGGCATGGGGTTATCTTTCCGGATTCCTGACCGGTGCCATAACTGCGGCAGTAAGTGCCGGTGGTCCCCCCACCATCATATATTCATCTCTCATGGGATGGAAAAAAGATGACTTCAAAGCAACGCTCTCCGGCTTCTTTCTGGCGGCTGCGTCTATGGCTGCACTCGGGCATCTGATCAGCGGACTCACAACATTTTATTCCTTCCAGCTCTTCCTTGCTTCCCTGTTACCGGTTCAGGCGGGAGTCTTCATCGGACACAGGCTTGCAGGAAAGGTCTCGGAAGACCTTTACAGAAGAATAATCATGATTTTGCTTGTCTTCATGGGAATCATGCTTATTTTTCAAAGCACAGGTTAAGATATATAAGCACGGGAGTTTGTTTTAAATGTTCGCTAAAATTTTTCTGGGTTTTGTCCTTATTCCCCTGATTGATCTCTACATTCTGGTACAGATCGGTTCCAAAATCGGGACACTCAATGCCATTGCCCTCTGCCTGCTGACCGCCTTTGTGGGCGCGGCTCTCGCTAAATCACAAGGCGTGGCCACCATGCAAAAAGTTCAGGAAAACCTGAACAAAGGCATCATGCCCGCCGAAGATATCCTTGACGCGGTGCTGATTTTCCTCGCCGGACTGGTCCTGCTGACCCCCGGATTCATGACCGATATTTTTGGTCTGCTCATCCTCTTCCCGGTAACACGCGGCTACTTCAAAAAGATGCTCCGCAAACAGTTTGAAAACATGAAAAACAACCCGAACATCCATGTGGTTCACCACAACTCCGAATTCACTGCCTGGACCAACCAAGACCAGCCCAAACGCCGCATTGACCACGATGTCATCGATGTTGAGGTGGAAGACAGAAAGGATAATAAGCCGCTGCAGTAGTGACGGCTATATATTGTACGAAAAGACAGCCCCCGCACTTTGCTTAGTGCGAGGGCTGTCTTTTTGCCTTTTAAAAAAGTCCCTAACCATCAACAATCGTACATAATTTTTTACTATTCTTTCTGTTTTTAGGCATTCCGGTATACACAGTAAAACTCACAACCAAAAGGATAATACCGCAAAGGACTTCATATACAGACAAAAATTGGGGCCACCAATGGGTGGGACTGATATCACCATAACCCAAGGTAGTTATTGTCACCCCGCTAAAATAAAGAAAATCAGAAAGGAGCTTGGGAGCATTGGCCAAATTTTTCACCATCTCGCAAGGGCATGGCGAGGCTGAAACCCAAAATCTTACAGGAAGCATCAAATAGAGCAAAGCAAAATTAAAAATCAGTTCCAAATAACTTTTTAATGCTAATTGAATACGTTCGTAGGGTAAAAGAAAACTTCTACTATATGCATAAGGTTTCATCCTTACACAAGCATCGGAATAGAAAGCTATAAAAATTTCATTACAGCGTGAAAATAAAAACCATCCCCACAAAAAATTAAAAAAAATTTTGACCGTTTCGTTTAGAGGGGAATTTATACTGACAAAACGTTGCCACGCCAGAATACCCCCGACACTAAGAATGGATATCATCAAATATCTAGTGTTCAAACGCCGTATAATCTCTGCCCTTTGAATTTTGCTCTCCCCTTTCTTTAATTTATGTGCGACAAACCACGTAGGGGAAAATATACATCTTAATACTGGCCAAATTTTTTTATTTAATGCTAAAAAAAAAGCATCCTCAAACACCCGAAATTTCTTTTTGTTTAATACCAAAAAATTATCCTTATTTAACATCCTCAACTTATTTTTCTTTAACATAATATTAATCTTGAATAACATCTGCCAGAATAAAAGTTCCCGGAAAGCCTTTGCCCATGGAAATGTGGGCCTTTCTGGCCTTATCCAAAGATTTATACATGCCCAGTTGCACCTTGAAAATCTGAGCACTGTCGGTAACGACTCGAACTGTGCGGGTGTTGTGAAAACCGGCCTTGTGTAACTTTTCGATCAGACGGTCGGCATTGGCCTTGACCTTGTATGCCCCGGCCTGAATGTAAAAAGCTCCGTAGAGTTTTTTCTGAACCGGGGCAGGAGCGGCTGCTGATTGCGGTTCAGGCTCCGGGCGATATGGTTCGATGAGCACCTTGGCTTTTCCGGAATCAATAAAACCGAGTTCCTGAGCGGCGGCACGTGAAAGATCAATGATACGGTCCGGAACAAAAGGACCACGGTCATTGATGGTCACTGCAGCTTTCTTGTTGTTGCCGAGATTGGTAACCGTAACTTTCACTCCCAGCGGAAGATAATTGTGAGCAGCGGTCATTTTTTTCATGTCATAAGGCTCACCGCTGGCCGTCAATTTACCCTGAAATTTTTCCCCATACCATGACGCCATGCCTTCTTCCCGATAATCTGCAGGAATGACGACTGTTTCAGAGGCAGACAAGGCTTCATCTGTTTTATTATGAAATCCATCCTGCGCATATGCGTTAACCGCAACCGTCAGCAGCAAAAGCTGCACCATAAAAAACCGTTTGATCATTTATATCTCCTGCCGAATTTAGTATAATCCAAAACATCCTTATGCAGAATTACGGTCGCTGGCAAGCTTTCAAACATCCAGACTAAGGAGAATACAGGTTGCAAGGCATCTATAATTTTTTCATCTCACGAAGATGCTTCTCTTCATTGTACTCGCCAAGTTCGTACATACGGATTTTGTTGCTGCGTGGAAATTCTCTTTTGAATAAGATCTTGAGAAGCTTTTTAATACCCTTGAGTTCGGATTGATGCTCGATTGTTTCATAACCGTCTTCGTAAATAATGTATTCCTGCTCGCGAACGTGCAAAATTAACAGGGAACGGTTGCGTTTATAGGTGCGCAGGTCTATGCAATGGCCCACAGGGAGCTTTTTGAGCTTCCGTAAAACCGATTCAAGTGCTGTTGCTTTATCAATCATGGACCGGAGCGTACAGCGGCCAAAGGAGAACTGTCAAACATGAGTAATAATACCAGCCCCATCCGCAAAGGCGATATAGTTGAAACCCGGATAGAATCTCTGGCCTTCGGCGGCAGGGGGATCGGGCGTTTTGAGGGATTGACCCTTTTTGTGGAAGGCGTTGTGCCGGGCCAGACAGTGCGCTGCGAAATAACCAAACTCAAAAAAAGGTTCGGAGAAGCCCGCCGCACAGAGATCATCGACCATGCTGAAAATGAGCAGACTCCAGCCTGTGAATACTTCGGTTCCTGCGGGGGATGTCTGCATCAGGATATCAAATATCCGGCCCAATCCTTTTGGAAAGGCCGCCAGGTATGCGAAACACTTGAGCGTATCGGCAAAATTCCCGCAAACACACCGGGCATGGGCGAAAATGCACTCTCTTCTCCGCTGGAATACGGATACCGCAATAAGATGGAATTCTCCTTCCATGGTATTGATGATTCCCTGAAGCTGGGTTTTAAGCGGCGAGGTTCTGAAACCGAGGTCATCAATATTTCCAGCTGTCCGCTGCTGCCTGCAGAGTGTACCGGAATCCCGGCCCTTGTGCGTGACTACTGTGCCCGGACCGGAATCGGGACATACCGCCACAACCGGGGCGGCTACTGGCGCAAACTTGTAGTACGATTCTCCCATCACAGCGGAGAAATGATGATCCACCTGCTCACCGGGCCGGCCAAATCACATCATGCCGTAAAAGGACTGGGCAAGCTCCTTTTTGAAAACTATCCGCAGCTGAAGAGTTTTGTGCATTCCACCCGTAAGGGGCGGGCTGATCTGGCCACCGGAGAAAGATTGATTTCACTGACCGGTCAGAAATTTATCACCGAAACACTGACCCGTGCGGACGGCACAGAAATCAACTACCGTATCACCCCCAATGCCTTTTTCCAAACTAACTCCAAAGGCGCGGAGGAACTCTACCGCAAAAGCGTGGAACTGGCTGCACCCGGACCGGATGATGTTGTCTGGGACCTTTTCTGCGGTTCCGGGGGCATCGGTATGTTCATGGCAAAAGACGTGGGTAGAATGATCGGCATTGAAGTTTCCGAAGAATCCGTGCTGTCGGCAAAAGAAAATGCCAAACTCAACGGGTTGGAGAATACGCAATATATCGTCGGCAACCTCGCCTCTGCTAAGGGACTTCCCGAGGACCTGCCCCGACCTGATATGGTTATTGTGGACCCTCCCCGTTCCGGCGTTCCTGAACCTTCCCTGCAAAAACTTCTCGAATTGGGACCGCAAAAGATCCTCTATATATCCTGCAACCCCGCGACCCTTGCCCGTGATGTTGCGAAAATGCACGAAAAGTACAGTCTGGAGCGTTTTGCCGCAGTGGATATGTTTCCACATACGGCACATGTGGAATCCATCGCGCTGTTGACGAAAACGGGCTAAACAGGTCAGGATATTATATGGCTGAGACCGAAACACATGATACCCTGCTTGAAGAGCTGCGCAGGCTGAATATTTACCCTCCTGACGAGCGGCAACTGGCTGAGTTGCGCTTTAAGATCGACGCTAAATTCAGTAGGGACCAGACATCCCCTGACAGTCTGGAAGCCGCCAAATATGCCACGCTGTTCTACGGTCTGGCCATGAAGGCTCTTGAGCAGGAAGCTGAGCAGAGCAGCAAGCCCTCCCTTGTCCCTGAAACCACCGACTCTACAGCAGCAGTCTGTCTCGACAACCTTGCCTTAATTGGTACCTGCGGTAAAAATCTTGCAGCTCTTATCCTCTGCAACCGTTTGCTGCCTTATTCTCGAGCCAAGGAATGGCTTTCCAATCAAAAAGACAAAACAGCCATTGCAGTGGCTGACCGTATGCTGGCCGTTCACACCGGGGATGTACCGGAACGGATTAAATATGCTGAATCCGTACTGGAACGCGTGGCAAACCTCGACCTGCGGGAATCAGTTGATTTCTTTGCCGGAAACGGAACCCGCAAGGGGCAGCTTTCTTTCAGCTCTTTAGAAAAATTCATGTCCGGCACCTACGGCAGAACATGCCGCGCAAGGTTGCGGACGCCAGAAAGTCTTGAAGAAATCACCCTTTGCACCGAAACCATGCCCCCCTACCCGGACAAAGACATGGTTGCAGATGTTTCTTTCCACCTGAAAACCATGGACCCCATCATCATGGAAAAGGTGCTCCGGGCTGTGGAAAGACTCGCTGACGAAATAGATGATGAACTGCTTAAAGAAATTCTGCCTCTGGCCCAGTCGCCTTCCCTGCCTCTCGCCAAAGCGTCGATGGACATTATCACCAAATTCGCAGGTCCCAGAAGAGGGCGTATCTTCGCCCAGCTTTTTAATGAAGCCCCTAAGTTGAGGGCGGAACTGATTAACCGGGTTCCGCTGCTGGGCAGTGATAGCTTCGCCCGTTTCATGAATGGAATTTCAGAAGTATTCCACACTCCGGTGTTGGCGGTTTTATTTTCCACAATAAGCGAAGAAGATCCGCAATGCTTCGGCAGCATTCTAAATCTTGTTCTCAGGCAGTCCCGCAGCCAAAAAAAGAACAGCCTTAAATCCGTGCTGGCCCGGATAATGAACACGGAAAACCTAGCCGAACCGGTCAGGAAGGAAATGCCCGAAGGCAAAAACGTTCCAGGTGTGGACTTTGTTAAACAAGGCGGCCCTATTATGCTCAATCTTGAGCATAAAGAGCAGGAACAGACCGGGTTCAAACGCATTTTCGGCAAACCTGCTGTGCAATCAGACGCTATGCCCGATATCTATACAGACGGACAGTTGACCAATCAGCGGCTACACAAATTAAACAAATGGAAAAGCCTTTCTCAAGGGCTGGCTTTCCAGAATTGCGTTTTTTCGGCTTGTGAATTCAGGGAATCATTCATGGAGGAATGCTCGTTCAAAGGATGTACCTTTGAAGCCTGCACCTTTGCTGATGCCTTTTTTCTGGAAGCGGAATTCACGGATTGTACTTTTATCAGCTGTTCCCTGAACGAAACCACATTTTATGACTGCTCTTTTAAAGATTGTTCCTTTCAATACTCACACTTTGATTCAGCAGTCACTTTCCTCAGTACTTTTAAGAACTGCCGTTTTAAAGCAACCGCATCTCCGGGAGCATATTTCTGCCGTACCAGTTTTACGGCAACCATGTTCCATACCTGTGATTTACGCGGGACCGTGTTTTACAAAGGAAGTGTGAAGGGTTCTGATTTTTGTTTCTCCGATTTTACCGCTACCATGTTCAGAGACGGAATCGTCAGCAGCTCATACTTTACAGAATGCAGCACAAGTCATTGCCGGGCCATGAACATGAAGACAGACTCCACGGAACTGCTCAAGGCCATGGTCTGGACCTTTACGGCCCGGCTTGCAGAGAGGGAGCAATTACGGAAAAGATCAACCGGATTCGGAAATATCGATGAATATGGAAAAGGCGTACTTCATAAAACGCTCAAGCGATGGTTTGTCCTCAAGGAAATAGAACGCAACCATGCCAATTTTTCCGAAAACAACAGACGCAGGCTGGACTGGACAGCGGCAAAACTTGAGGGAAAAGGCAGAAGATTCCTGAGCATACTGCCAGCCCTGCTGCACACCAATGCTTTTGAAGTCAGGTCGGGTATGGACCACCGCAGTACCGCTTCAAAAATAAACGGTTTCGAGCTTACCCCGCAGACAACAGACCTTCTGGAAGAATTCTTTCCTGAAACAAAATACGAAGAAAGCGGAAAAGACGCCATTCCCATTGAAGCTTTCATGTCTATCGGCAGCACCGGGACCATTGCCCAGACCGCTGATTCCGACCTTGATTGCTGGGTCTGCTGCAACTTCAAAGACATACATCCGGAAAGCAGGGAAAAACTGGGAATAAAGCTCAAAAGCATTGAGGAATGGGCCTTACATGAATTCGGTCTTGAAATTCATTTTTTCATCATGGACACTCTTGAAATCCGCCATAATAAGTTCGGGTTGAGTGATGAAGAGAGTTCCGGTTCCGCTCAAAGCGCAATTCTGAAAGAAGAATTTTACCGCACCGCCCTGCTGCTGGCCGGACGCCCTCCTCTGTGGTGGTTCACTCCTCCGGAATCAGGGCCCAAGACTTATGAAAACAGCAAAAAGAAAGTAAACCTGCTCAAGGGCAAAGATTTTTACGTTGATCTCGGCAATGTCCCGAAAATACCGGTAGAAGAATTCTTCGGCGCATCCCTGTGGCAGATAGTAAAAGGAATCAAGAGTCCGTTTAAATCTATTATGAAGTTCGGACTGCTGGAACTGTATACATCGGACAGCAAATATTCCCTGCTCTGTGAAAAGCTCAAGAAAAACATCCAGAATGGAAAACGCCGGCTGCATAGGGTTGATCCGTACATGCTCCTCTACCGTGAACTTGCTGACTTTTACGCTAAACGGGGACAGACCGACTGCATCTGGCTTACGGCCATGGCCCTGCGCCTGAAATGCGGACTTGTGGGTGAGAAAGGGATTGAAGGCAGTCCGGCCCGTGCTGAAGAAATTGAACTGATGAACTTCGCCTCAAGCCTGTCCGGTGAAACACCGGAAGGAGCTTTTGAAGGATTCAGGGGACTTACAGATTTCAGCTCCGTGGCCGAACTTGGCAAACAGATCAACCAGTTCATGATCAACACCTATATAAAAATTCGTGGCGAACAGGATAGAATTCCCGGAGTTGCCATTACCCCCGAAGACCTGACCAGACTCGGCAGGGTGGTTTTTTCTGCTTTTGCAAAACGCAAAGACAAGATTCAGCATCTATCCCTGCCCGGTCCCAAAACCCATTTTTTCAAGACCTTAATTATTTCACGCACGGAACAAGGGGACATATGGCAAATTCACGGTGAATTTCCAGATGAATCCGGAGCCCGGAACATCCTGACCCCAATTGAATCAGGGCAGGACCTCAACTGTATGCTGGTCTGGCTGGCCCTGAACAGACTCTACGATAAGGAGATGCAGGTCAAAACCGATATCAATTCCGGCCCACTACGGGAAAGGGATCTAAAAAGACTGTTCAGCGAACTGATGCTTTTCTTTCCGCAAAAAACGACTTTCAAAGTCCCCATTGAAGAAACCCTGAATGCTGAACGCATAACCAAAGGTTTCTTTATAGTTAACCTGTGCGTCCCCCCGGAAAGCAAAAAAATTCATGAGGTGAATCTGGTATACAGCACCAACTGGGGCGAAATATTCTGCTCTCCCCTCAAGGTGAACCGCAAACTGATTGAAAAACCTGAAATATTTCTGAAAGAACATATGGGTGCGCTTTACGATGGGAAAGTTGAACTGGGACAGTTTCTTCCCCAGAGCGCGGAGTGCCCCTTCCTGAAAATACCGGTCGGATTAGGGCACTAAGAAAATCCACCGCTACCGGAGAAAGTCCAACAAAAGGAATATCTTAAATGCCTATTATTCGCAAAAGCCTGCTGCAGTTGATTTTTTCCGGTTCGTTCATGAAAAGGTGGAATGACAAACTCCGCCCCATGGAACTGGTGGAGGTGGACAAACAAGCCCACAAAATGATTGCCGCCTGGATTCTTTTTATTCTGAACCGGGAAAATCTGGAACCACGTGATAGAATCAAGCTGGGTGACGAAATCGTTGAAGGCGGAATATTCGAATACCTCTTCCGCATGGTCATTACCGATATCAAACCTCCCGTGTTTTACCGCATTAAGGAAAACCCTGAACACTACCGCAAACTTTCGGAGTGGGTGCTCAAGCAGCTCCGCCCACGACTAATGCCTCTGGGTCTGGAATTCTGGGAGCGGCTTACAGAATACCACCTAAGCCCTGACGAGGGTTCTCTTGCCCGGCAGATACTCGATGCATCACACATGTATGCCAGCTACTCGGAATTTAAACTGCTCAAGCATCTCAACCAGATGGATGATGAACTGGTCGGGATCGAACAAAATTTTGTAGACCGTCTGGAAAGCTGCTCCGTTCTGAACGGAGTCAACGAGCTGCTGCACTCGGAAGCAACCCCTCTGGGACGTTTCGCCGACTTATGCGGTCGTTTGCGTTTTCAAACCCGCTGGTCCCAGACCCCGCGAATCCCGGAAACATCAGTGCTGGGCCATGTGTTTATCGTAGCCACCTTCGCGTGGTTCTTCAGTCTTGAGAAAGGAGCCTGTCCGGCTAGAAGGCAAAACAATTTTTTTACCGGACTGTTCCACGACATCCCCGAACTGCTTACCCGCGACATAATTTCCCCGGTCAAAAAATCAGATCCCACCATAGGTGAGCTTATCCGCGAATACGAAGATCAGGAAATGGAAAGGCGAATCATGGCTCCGCTTAAGGAGAACGGATATTCCATCGTCGCAGACAGGCTGGGGTATTTTCTGGGGGTTGAAACAGGTTCGGAATTCGATGCCGCAGCCATAGTCGGAGGATTTGCCAAAAAAATATCCACAGAGGAGCTGGATGCCCGGTACAATGACGATTCATACGACCCCAAAGACGGAGAACTGCTTAAACTATGTGATCATCTGGCCGCTTTCATGGAAGCGTACAACGCCATGCAGAACGGCATAACTTCCCCGCACCTGCATCAGGCATACTGGCGTATAAGCCAGAGCTATATGGAAACCCCGGTCGTAGCCGGAATACATGTCGGGCCTCTGCTGGCGGACTTTGAATAATCCGCCTTTGCGTGAACGCTGGAAATGTGGTTTAACTATGGTGAATGATTGCAAGCCGGCTTTGTTCAACCGCTAACAACTACAGTTCAACAGGAGAGAATCGATGCTGCTGAGAAAAAGAGCATGGGATATAATGAATGAAGATTTTTCCACCATTGAAGACTCTGCAAGCCTCGCCGAGGCTATACGCGCACTGCGCGACAGCATGAAGGAAGCTCCCGACAATCACGTTGTGGTGGTAAAAAAGAAAAACGGCTCCCTGCGCGGAGTGGTATCCATCTGGACAATGCTAAAGGCAGTCGAAGAAATGGTGCTAAAGGATGAAGACCTGAGCCTGACCGAAGAAGCGGACTGGGACCGTGCTTTCAAACGGGCCGGAACCGCCTGCTGTTCCACTGCTCTTGATGAGCACATCGAGGAAGACGTCGCGATCCTCAAACCTACGGACCCAATGCTGGTTGTACTGGAAATTTTCCGCAAAAAGAAAAGATCATGGGCTCTGGTTCAGGAAGGCGGAAACATCATCGGAGTGGTGCTTTTAAGTGATGTCTACCGCGAAATTACCCGAGATCTTGTTCAGCAGTTTTAATGGAAATCTGATGCGCTTCCAGCCAAATGGCCAGTGCAAAAATCCCAAAACTTTTTTATCCGGGCTTTGCCGCTTCGTTAATTAAATCGTCATAAATAAGACGGCCCTGTCTCCATCCAGGAAACAGGGCCGTTAATTTTTATAAGGGGTAAATCTATTTTTTCTTCAAAGTAAGCGCCCAAGCCTGAATATTCTTTGTCACTTCCGGGTCGTAACCTTTATCCTGAGAAATAGCCGCAGCAGCCTGAAGAGGGTCCACGGCTTCTGCAAAAGGACGCTTGCAGATCATGGCACAGTATGAATCAACAGCGGCAATGATCCGACCCAACTGGGTAATCTCCCGGCCTGATTTTTTCTGGGGATATCCCTTGCCGTTCAATCTTTCATGATGCTCAATGACACAGGCCTCAATCTCTTTGTATTTGAGGTCCAGCTTGCTGAGCATTTCATATCCCAGCATGGGATGCTTATCCACTTTCTGACGCTCATCAGTGGTCAGCGGCTTGGGCTTTTCGCGGATAAACAGGGGAATCTTGCTCATCCCCAGATCATGCAGAAAAAAACCTGCTGTCAGCCGATCAAAATGGGTACGGCTGATATCCCCGTCGGTAAAGTTCTTGCCTTTCATACGGATAAAAATTGATAAGGCGAGCACACCGCAATTCACGCTGTGCTGAGAAAGGGTATGCTCCCTGTGCAACCTTTTGGCCAGCGCTTTGATACGGTAAGGATCGTTCCATAGATATTCAGTCAAAACCATCAGGTCGGTCCAGAGCTTGTCCATGACTACTGCAACAGGCTGGTCCAGAAACTCGCTCATACGCATGGTCAGGGCTTCTATGAAAATATCCGCTATCTCGCTTTCCTTGAGGTTGCGGTCAACCAGCACAAGGTCCAACTGATAAGAGATGTGCTTCACGTATACCGGATGATCCTTGCGGGACACAAAAATGATGCCTTCCTTGACCATCCCGGCCAATTGCTCAATCTGTTCCTTGCTCAGCCTGCCTCCCACCTTGTAATATGGAGCAATACGGGCAACGTCCTCTTTGAACATGAAAATATCCAGTGGGGGTCTGAACTTATTGAAACTCTGAAGGATATCAGAACTGATCTGATAATACTCTTCGTTCAGACCTTCGGGAACATCCATTCTACCTTTTGCATGCATATTCAAACCTTACCCCGTAACTTGTAATCGACTTAAACCATTAGATTTACGTAGCAAACCGTAATAAAACAAAAGTTCCCATCCCGCACCCACTACGGCGGGACCGGACATAAAAAAATTAATTTGAATCCCGGTTTTCCATTGCCTATAGCACTCATATCTATGTTCGTGAAGTCTGTGTCCTGCAAGTTACAATTTTTATCTATTATTTTTAAAAAAAATATAAACTTTTTTTCTGCTTTTCTTAATTCTTTCT
This sequence comes from Maridesulfovibrio sp., assembly GCF_963678865.1. NCBI lineage: Bacteria > Pseudomonadati > Thermodesulfobacteriota > Desulfovibrionia > Desulfovibrionales > Desulfovibrionaceae > Maridesulfovibrio > Maridesulfovibrio sp. Next base: position 1,839,469 of record NZ_OY787459.1, read on the forward strand.
AAGGGCCGTATATATAAGCTTTTAGGAGAAGCAAAACAGGCTTCGACCATTGAAAACAGCCTGTTTTCGACCCTTTTATTTTGCTGGAGGGCCTTGACTTTTTCGTCAATTTCACACACAGGTGGTGAGACGGGGGGAATTGGTGGTAAATCTGTGTGATTGAGTGGTAGAAAAATGAAGTTTAGAGGTCACGCACATAGAAGCATGGATGCCAAAGGCAGACTTATGCTTACGCCGGAGTACCGGGATCAGGTTTATTCTGATTCCCCGGAAGGCTGCGTGACATTGACTATTTTCGAAGGAAACATAGTCGGCTTCACACCACCGGACTGGACGGTACTTGAAGAGAAACTTACCAGTATCAAAAGCCCCAGCCGGAAACTCAGGAATTTCATCCGTATAATCATTTCAGGTTCCGAAGAAGTCTACCTTGATAAACAAGGCAGAATCACCATCCCTTCCTATTTGCGGAAAAGCGGCAAGCTGGACAAGGAAGTAGTCCTTGCCGGAGTCGGCGACAGATTTGAGATCTGGGACAAGCGGGAATACGAAGCCCTGCTTGAACAGGATTTTGATGATGTTTCCGATGAATTGGCTGAATGCGGAGTTGAACTCCCGTTCTAGCCTGTTTTGCTGTTTCCGCCCCACTGACACGCATTTTTACTGATTTTTAAAACTTGATTTTCAAGACCGTCACGGTTAACCCCAACTCCCCCCCAGAGTGCGGTTATAACCGACAAACGTTTTTGAATCAGGAAATTATGGAAAGCAAGAAATTAAAGCCTGAACAGGTCCACACTTCCGTTCTGCTGAATGAAGTCATTGAATGGCTGGCTCCCAAACCCGGAGGCCGCTACCTTGATGGAACTCTCGGCATGGCCGGGCACTCCAGTGCAATACTCAAAGCAGCCGGCGAAGGTGCCGAACTGGCCGGGCTGGACCGCGACGAGCAGGCCCTTGAACTGGCCGGGGAACGGTTGGCCCCGTTCGGAAAAAACGCGCACAGGTTCCACCTTGCTTTCAGTAAGTTTGAAGCGGCCCTCAATGAACTGGGCTGGGATACTGTTGACGGTGTTGTTCTCGACCTCGGAGTATCCTCCCTGCATCTGGACCACGCCGAGCGTGGATTCAGTTTTATCAAGGACGGTCCGCTGGATATGCGCATGGACCCGGCAGGCGGCATGCCTCCGGCCTCTTCCATTGTAAACAAAGGTTCGTATTCCGACCTGAACAGAATCCTGAAGCTTTACGGCGAAGAACCTTTGGCCTCCAAGATCACCAAGGCGATCATTGCGGCCCGGGAAGAAGAAAAAATTACCACCACCCTGCAACTGGCCTCAATTGTGGAAAAAGCATACCCGGCCAAACGCAGGGCGCTGTCCCGGACTCATCCGGCGACTAAAACCTTTCAGGGCCTCCGTATTGCCGTGAATTCCGAACTTGAAGAGTTACAGACTTTTCTTGACCGGATTCCGGAAAGACTCAGTCCCGGAGCCAGGGTCGCGATCATATCCTTCCATTCACTGGAAGACCGTATCGTGAAAAAGACCTTCAAGGCCAAGTCGCAAGGCTGTGACTGTCCGCCCATGCAGCCCATGTGCACCTGCGGGAAGGTCAGGAAGTTGAAAGTACTGACCAGAAAGCCGGTCCTTCCCACTGAGGAAGAGATGAAAGTAAACACCCGCAGCCGCAGCGCGAAACTCCGCGTAGCCGAAAGGATAGGGGAGGACGGGTAAACTGCCATGAGTGATTCCAAGGGAATAGCCATGGCCCTGGCCCTGACCATGGGATCGGCACTGATACTTGGGCTGGTCTCGGTCTGGCTGAACATCGAGCGGGTCGACAAGGCATACGACCTGAGGCGCATGGAAAAAAGACTCGATGAACAGGATTCTCTGGCTGCGAAGCTGGAAGTGGAAAAAAACAACCTGCTCTCCCCCATAAGACTGAGAGAGCTGGCAAAAAAATACGGTTTCGGACCGGCCTCACAGGGGCAGATAAGAAGACCGAAACCATAGAAGACAAAACAGGGAGCCCTAAACAATGGCTAAAAGGAAAAAAGAAAGCCTGAAGGCGAGCAGAACAAAGCTGCTCTTCGTCATGTTCCTTTTCGCCCTTGTATGGACAGGACTTCTGGGCAGGGCAGCATGGCTGCAACTTTTCAAAGGGGCAGACCTGTCGCGCATGGTTTCCCGTCAGCACCTTGCAGCGGAACTGGAACGCGGCGAACGCGGGTCCATTTATGACCGTAACGGCAATCTACTGGCAACCAGTGTAGAAGCTTCATCCGTGTACATTCGCCCGGTCAAGGTTACCGATGTTGGCGGCACGGCTTACAAACTTTCAAAAATTCTCGGCATCTCACAGGAGAAGCTGAGAAAAAAATTGTCCCGCAAGTCGAATTTCATCTGGATCAAACGGCAGATCAATGACCGTGTTGCCCAGAAGATCAAGCAGGCTGATCTGCCCGGCGTATATCTGACTACAGAATACGTCAGGCTTTATCCCAACAACTACCTTGCAGGGCAACTGCTCGGTTTTTCCGGGATAGACGGTAAAGGGCTCGAAGGGCTTGAAAAGGAATTCAACGACCGTCTTGCAGGGCGCAAGGCACAATTTGTTGTGCAGCGCGACGCTTCAGGCCGCAGGCTCTACCTTGATGCCATGGGCCGGGAAATGGACGTGCGCGGCAAGGACATCCACCTGACCATTGATTCTCACCTGCAGTCGGTAACAGAAAATGCTCTGGCCGAGGCGGTAAAAAAATACAACGGCAAGTGGGGCTCAGCTATAGTTGTTGAAGTTGCCAGCGGCGATATTCTGGCTATTGCCAACTGCCCTCGCTTCAACCCAAATATTTTCCGCACCAGTTCTCCCAACATATGGAGGAACCGTGCGGCTCTCGACGTTGTCGAGCCGGGATCAACTTTCAAGCCATTTCTCATGGCTGCAGCTCTTGAGCACAAGGTTGTAACCCCCGAAAAGCTCTTTGACTGTGAAAACGGACGCTGGAAGATCAATGGCAAGTACATCAAGGACACCCACAAGGAAGGCTGGCTTCCGGTGCACAAAATACTTCGCTATTCTAGCAACATCGGCTGTGCGAAGATCGGTCTTGAGCTGGGCGTGCAGAACTATCATAAGTTCATCAACGACCTCGGCTTCGGACACAAAACCGGACTGCCTATTCCCGGCGACCGCAAAGGACTGATCCGTCCTGCTGCCAAGTGGAATGAAATTGACCTGGCTGCAGGATCGTTCGGACAGGGTATCGGTGTAACCACCGTGCAGATGGCAAAAGCCTACCTGACTATTGCCAACAAAGGAGTTGAGAAACCGCTCCGCCTGGTACAATTCCCCCGCTCCGAGCAGGAAGAAGCACCCAGGCGGATATTCAGTGCGGAAGTGGCTGAAAAAGTACTCTCCATGATGCGCGAGGTTGTGCAGGACGACGGTACCGGCAGTAAAGCCCGTATCAGCGGAACCACTGTAGCGGGCAAGACCGGGACCGCCCAGAAAGCACATAAGGGCGGCTACGGCACCGAGTTTATTGCCTCTTTCGTAGCACTGGTTCCCGGCTACAACCCGGATTACATCGTCTACATGATGGTGGATGATCCCAAGCCGAACCATTACGGAAGCACCGTTGTTGCCCCGGCGGTTAAAAAGATCATGACCCAGACCCTTGCCTATTACGGCAAGCTGCCGGAACACCGTAATCCGACCCCGGTCATTGCTGCGGGAGAGAATTACACAGCAATGCCCAAAAAGGCATTGCGGGCCACCCCGGTTAAAATAACCGTTTCCGGGGACAATGTTCCTGATTTAAAAGGAATGCCCATTCGCAGGGCAATTGAAATATTAGTCCAGAAAGGCTTCGTCCCCAAACTTAAAGGTCAGGGGATGACCGTAACCAAACAGCTTCCAGCCGCAGGCAACAAATGGCCTGAGGACAAAAAAGCTGAAATGGTTTTATGGGTTTCTTAGTTAAAGGAATTTTTATGTCTGAAACAGTACTGAACAAAGCAAAATGGGACAAACTCCTCGCCAGAGTAGACGAAGGGTTGATGGTCCGCTCTGATTCACGGAAAGTCTGCGAAGGCGATGTCTTTGTCGCTATTTCAGGCCCTCTGCGTGACGGTGCTGATTTCGTACCTCAGGCCCTGAAGCAGGGAGCAGCATACATTGTCTGCGAAAAAGAAGTGGAAACCGGGTCCGCCGAACTGATACCCCATCCTTCCCCACGTGAAGCTCTGGGCGAACTGGCCATGACTTACTTCAAAACCGCAGACAGCAAAATCAGGCTGGTGGGAATAACCGGAACAAACGGTAAAACCACTACCTCCTACCTGATTGAACAACTGCTTTCAGCCGCCGGAATGAAGGTGGGCGTACTCGGTACTGTAAGTTACCGCTGGCCCGGCTTTGAACAGGAAGCTCCTCTGACCACTCCCGGTTGCTGGGAGCTGCATGAAATGCTGTCCAAAATGGATGCGGCAGGCGTTGAGGTTGTTGTCATGGAAGTTTCCTCCCATGCCCTGCACCAGAACCGTGTCTGCGGACTCAGCTTCGATGCGGCGGTAATAACCAATGTCACGCAGGACCACCTCGATTACCACGGGGACATGGAAAAATATTTCAAAGCAAAATGTATGCTTTTCCAGCATTATCCCAGTGCACTTAAGCGTGGAATTATCAACTTCGATGATCCTTACGGCAAACGCCTGCTCGAGTGTTATTCCCCGGCCATAGGTTATGGAATGGACGCATCCTGCGCCACAGGCTGCAAATCCCTGTGCGGGGAAATGGTCTCCTGCTCCGGTGACGGAATGCGCCTGAAAATGACCTGCGGCGGTGAACAATGGGAAATCGAAACCGACCTTATCGGTAAGTTCAACGGCTCCAACCTGCTGGCGGCACAGGCCATCGGACTGCACTTCGGTCTTACTCCCGATCAGATGGACGTATTCAAGGAGTTTGACGGTGTTCCCGGCAGACTTGAGCGGGTCCGCAATGATCAGGGACTCAATATTTTCGTGGACTATGCCCACACCCCGGATGCGCTGGACAATGTTCTGCGTACCCTGAAAGACCTTGATTTTAAAAGGGTCATCACCGTATTCGGTTGCGGCGGCGACAGAGACAGGGCCAAACGCCCGCTCATGGCTGAGGCCGCCTGCCGCTATTCCGATGTAGCCGTGCTGACATCGGATAATCCGCGTACTGAAGATCCCATGCAGATCATCGAAGATGTACGTCCCGGCCTCAAAGGCTGTGACCACATTATCGAAGAAGTCGACCGCGCAGCAGCCATCAGGAAAGCGGTAGCGGAAATGAATGCAGACGATGTGCTGCTCATTGCAGGCAAAGGACACGAAACATACCAGATCATCGGAACAGAAAAGCGGGACTTCAGCGACAGCGAAGAAGTCTCAAAGGCGATCAAGGAGATTTACGGTTGAAGCTGACCTTATGTGAACTCGAAGAACAGCTCATGGGGAGCAGCGATCTACCCTCTGCGGCAGACATCGAAATAGCAGCTGTGCGTACTGACAGCAGGCTGGTAAAAGAAGGTGATGTCTTTTTCTGCATTGCAGGGGAAAATTTCGACGGCCACAACTTTGCAGAACAGGCTTTTGAAGCCGGAGCAGTTGCGGTGGTTGTTTCCCAGTTCATGCCCGAACTTGAGGGCAAACAAACCATCATGGTTCGCGACACCGTACAGGCCCTTGGCCGGATTGCCGCGTACTGGCGGTTGAAATCCCATGCCCGAATGATCGCAGTAACTGGCTCTGCCGGTAAGACAACCGTAAAAGAAATGCTGGCCCACGTGCTTTCCGGTTCCCATTCCGTGCATAAGAACTTCATGAACATGAACAACCAGCTAGGTCTGCCTCTCTCCATGCTTGAAGCAACAGGAGAAGAGACTTACTGGGTCATGGAGCTGGGCATCAGCCTGCCTCATGATATGGGTGAGCTCGGTCCCATTGCACAGCCTGACATGGCAATTATCCACAATATCGGTCCCGCACACCTTGAAGGGCTGGGCTCGCTGGAAAATGTTGCTATCCAGAAGTCATCACTTTTCAAATACATCCGTCCCGAAGGGAAGGCCCTGTGCTGCAAGGATCACGAACTGCTCTGGAACGCAGCCAATGAAATAAGCACGCCTGTTGCCTTTTCCTCTCAGGATGAAACCGCAGAATACTACAGCACCCTGCTGCACACCCTTCCTGACGGGTCAGGGCGTTTCCTGATTAAGGCCGGAGAGGAGACAGCGGAAGTGATTCTGCCCACCTGCGGCTCACATTTCGCGGAAAACGCAGCTGCGGTCACTTGTGCCGCTCATCAACTGGGAATGGAATTAACTGAGATTGCTGAAAGACTTTCTACAGTAGAGCTGCCCAAGCAGCGCTTCCACTGCCATACCCATGGGGAATGGACGCTTATCGACGACTCCTACAATGCCAACCCGCTCTCTATGGACCGGGCAATCGACACCGCAAAGCACATTGCCGGAGAAAGACCGCTGGTGCTGGTGCTAGGCGATATGCTGGAACTTGGCGAGGAGGCCGGATGCGCACATTGCGACCTCGGCACTAAAATCGCGTCAGTCAAGCCTGATGCAACTTTCTACCACGGTATGCACTATGCCGAAGTAGCCGCCAATACCAATGGATCTACCCTCGTTCCGGTAAATAAACCTGCTGAATTTTTGAATGGAATACATGAACTTGGTCTCAATGACGCGGTGGTCCTTTTCAAAGGATCAAGGTCCTGCCACATGGAAGACTACTTCAACGCATTGAGCAGCGATATCAACAGGGAGAGCGGAGGAAACAAAGCATGATCTATCATTTTCTAGTCCCCCTGAGCGCACAGTTGGGAGTGCTTAACGTATTCCGGTACATAACCTTTCGCTCCATCTACGCCCTGCTTACCGCGCTGGTGATCACCATCGTACTCGGCCCCATGATGATGCGCTGGCTGCAAAAAATCAAATGCGGCCAGTATATTCAGGACGAAGTCGGTGAATTGCACAAATGCAAAGCCGGAACACCGACTATGGGCGGGTTGCTGCTCGGTTTCGGAGTGCTGGTTTCCACCATGCTCTGGGCAGACCTGAGCAACATGTACGTCTGGCTGACCATGCTGGTCTTCGCCGGGTTCGGTCTGGTGGGATTCGTTGACGACTACACCAAAATAAGAGGCAAACAGAACAAAGGGATTTCCCCTAAAGCCAAACTTTTCGGGCAATTGCTGGTGGCAGGAATTGCTGTAGGCCTGCTGATCATGCAACCTGCATATTCAACAGAACTGGCTGTGCCGTTCTTTAAAAATTTCACCCCGAACCTCGGCTGGCTCTATCTGCCCTTTGCCCTGCTGGTCATGATCGGGGCTTCCAACGGGGTTAACCTCACAGACGGATTGGACGGTTTGGCAATCGGGCCATCCATCACCAGTGCCACCTGTTACGCTTTTTTTATTTACATTGCCGGGCATGTGGGCATGGCTAACTATCTGAATGTTCCCCATGTACCGGGAGTAGGTGAAGTTACGGTCTTCTGCGGGGCTCTTGTGGGCGCAGGACTTGGCTTCCTCTGGTACAACGCATACCCGGCCCAGTTATTCATGGGAGATGTAGGTTCGCTCAGCATCGGCGGCGTGCTTGGTTTTATAGCCGTGCTCTGCAAACAGGAACTGCTGCTGATTATCGTCGGCGGAGTCTTCGTATTTGAGACCATCTCGGTAATCATGCAGGTTAGTTATTTCAAAGTCAGCGGCGGCAAACGGATTTTCCGCATGGCCCCCCTGCACCATCATTTTGAACACAAGGGAGTTCCGGAATCCAAGATAGTAATCAGGTTCTGGATCATCTCAATATTAATGGCTCTTATGGCTCTTAGTACCCTGAAAATCAGGTAAGGATGTTATGGACAGCGCATTTGTAGAACAGGTCACCTCGACCCGCATGTTCACCGGCAGGTTGGCAGTAGTCGCCGGGGCCGGAAGATCAGGTCTTGCTGCAGCAAAACTGCTGCACAAGCTCAAGGCCACCGTGCGCATTGTGGACAGTAATGAAAATCTGAGCACTGACATCCTTGAAGGATTGGGACCGGATACAGAACTCATGACCGGACCCTTCTGCGAAGAACAATTTGCCGGAGCGGATGTGATAATAGCCAGCCCCGGAATCCCGGCCCGCAAAATAGCTCCGTTTATCGGTAACCTTCCGGAACGGGCCATCATTTCCGAGCTGGAACTCGCTTCGTGGTTTGCAAATGAGCCCAAAATCGCAATCACCGGGACCAACGGCAAAACAACAACAACCGCGCTGATCAAACACATTCTGGAAAGCGCAGGCCGCAAAGCTTTTGCCGGGGCCAACTATGGCACTCCCCTTTCGGAATTTATCGCCGCTGACGGCAAAGCGGATGTCCTTGTACTTGAAGTTTCAAGCTTCCAGCTCCAGAACTGCCGTTTATTCAGACCGCAGGCCGCCATCCTGCTCAATATTTCTCCCAACCACCTCAATTACCATGAGGACATGGACGAATATCTGCAGGCAAAACTCAAGATTTTCGAACGCCAGAGTGAAGACGAACTGGCCATCCTGCCTGCAGACATGAAAAATGAACTCGACCCGGCCACCTTCACCAAAGCCGAAGTAAAATGGTTTGACGGTTCAACCTTTGAAGAGCAGCCAAACCTGCCCGGATTCCACAACCGCCTGAACATTGAAGCGGCGTGGCTGGCTCTCGAAAAGATAGGTCTGACCCGCGAAGAATTTGAAGCAGGGCTGAAAACATTTGAAGGCAAACCGCACCGGGTGCAGGAGATCGGCTCTGTAGACGGAATCCGCTTCATTGATGACTCCAAGGGCACCAACCTTGATGCTGTACGCGCAGCACTTGATACCTTTGAAGGACCAGTCCGTTTACTTCTCGGCGGTGTATTCAAAGGCGGAGATGTAAGCGAGATTATCCCGGCCATGCGAGGAAAAGTTGCAGAAGTAGGGCTTTTCGGTGCAGGACGCGAGTACTTCGAACCCGCTCTCAAGGATGAATTTAAAATTTCCTGGTACGAAAATCTTGAAAAAGCAGTGCGTGCCCTTTTTGCAAATGCACAGGCAGGAGACATCATCCTGCTTTCCCCGGCAACAGCGAGCTTTGACGCTTACTCCGGGTACGAGGCTAGAGGCGATGATTTTAAACGGATCATGGAGGAACTATCTTGAACAAGAAAAAGAACCTCTCCGGCAAACCGGAACGGCTTGATTACTGGCTGTTGGGCGCAGCGCTGCTGCTGGCCTGCTTCGGACTGATGATGGTCCTTTCCGCCAGTGGAATCATGGCTGAGCGTTTCTTCGACGACAAATACATCTTCTTCAAGAAGCAGGCGGTATTTCTCGTGGCCGGAACCTTCATGATGTATATCAGCTCCCGTCTGCCTAAAGCCGTTTTCTATAATATGGTCTATGTCTGGCTTATGGCAGCTTTTGTGCTCCTGCTGCTCTGCGACTTCTCGCCCCTGTCGGTTGCTGCCGGCGGTGCGAAACGCTGGATAGCACTGGGGCCGATCCGCATCCAGCCGCTGGAATTCTGCAAACCGGCGCTGGTGCTCTATCTGGCTTACTTTTTCTCCCGTAAGCAGGAACTGATCAAGACCTTCAGCGTGGGCTTTCTGCCTCCCTTTGCCATTACCGGGGTGCTCTGCCTGCTGCTTATGATGCAACCTGATTTTGGCGGATCGGTCTTTTTATGCATGATCCTTTTCTTCATGAGTCTGGTCGGCGGAACCAGAATCAGCTACCTGCTAACTTCACTGATTTTCGCAGGCGGTGCCGGATACATGCTCATCACCAGCTCCCCGTACAGGCTGAAACGCATGACCGCGTTCATAGACCCCTTCAAATCCGCACATGAAGAAGGCTACCAGTTGGTTCAATCCCTGTACGCCTTTGGGTCGGGTAATGTCTTCGGGCAGGGGCTTGGGGCAGGTAAGCAGAAACTTTTCTTTCTCCCTGAAGCACATAATGACTTCATCATGGCTGTTGTGGGTGAAGAGCTTGGCTTTATCGGCGTGGTGGCAGTATTTGCGGTTATCGGTTTTCTTGTCTGGCGCGGATTTAAAATAGCTCTGGCTCAGGAAGATCTGCAGGACCGTTTCACCGCCTACGGGCTGACCATCATGCTCGCGCTTGGTTTCTGCCTGAACCTTGCAGTTGTCATGGGAACCGTACCGCCCAAGGGCGTGCCCATGCCTTTTGTTAGCTATGGCGGTTCAAGCCTGATGATTTCCTGTATCTGCATCGGCATCCTCCTCAATCTTTCAAGGGGGAAAGTCTGATGAACCGCATTGTCCTGACCACCGGCGGCACCGGGGGACACGTTTTCCCCGCACTGGCCGTTGCCAACGAGATTAAAACCCGTTTCCCAAACTGCGAGATTCTCTTTATCGGCGGCAAGGGACCGGAACGGGAAATGGTCGAACAGGCGGGATTCTCTTTTAAGGGACTCCCGGCAAAAGGTGTAATGGGCGGCGGTTTGAAAAAAATTTTGAGTTCGCTCTGGATAGTAGCCGCGCTGGTTATGGCCCTGAGGGAAATCGCATCATTCAGGCCGGAAGCGGTAATCGGGTTCGGCGGATATGCCGGATTCTGCCCGGTGCTGGCGGCATGGATGCTGGGCATCCCCACAGCAATCCACGAGCAGAACAGTATTCCCGGAGTAACCAACCGCATTCTGGGAAGAATTGTAAAAAGAGTTTTCGCCTCATTTGAGGACCGCAACGGATCATTCCCCGCAGCCAAAACTGTTGTGGTGGGTAATCCGGTTCGTAAAGAGATATTTAACTCCGGCAGAAATGCTGACTCCAAAGCAGTTCTGGTCTTCGGTGGAAGTCAGGGCGCGGCAGCCATCAATGATGCAATTATCAGTGGCCTTGCCAAGCTCAAGGAAGCAGGAATAACCCTGCGCCACCAGACCGGGAAAAATGATTTTGAAAAAGTCCGCAAAGCATACGTGGAGAACGGCATGGACACCGGTGCAGTATCCCCGTTCATCCATGATATGGGCAAAGCTTATGCCGAAGCTGCCCTCATCGTGTGCCGGGCCGGGGCTTCAACTGTTTTCGAGATAGCAGCAGCGGGTAAGCCGGCAATACTGATTCCGTTTCCGCAGGCCACCCACGATCACCAGACCGGCAACGCACGTTCATTGGCTGATCTGGGCGCGGCACTGTTGATTCCGCAGAACGAACTCGACGGACCAAAGCTGGCAGATGAAATTATTAAACTGATTACGGATCAGGACAGGCTGAAAGCCATGGGAAGCAAGGGGCTTTCATTTGCCAGAACTGATGCGGCCTCCGCCATCGCGGAAGGCATTGGAGATATTATTAGAATGAAAACAGTGAGAGGTGCAGCATGATCGCAGCAGAAGGACCGAGTGTACCATTAGTTACGGACACCGCATGTCCCATTATGCGCAGCAGGGTTGGCAACATCCATATGATCGGTATCGGCGGCTCTGGTATGAGCGGCATTGCCGAGGTGTTGATCAACATGGGCTTCACTGTTACAGGTTCCGACCTCGCCGCAGGTGCTCCTGTAAAACGTCTGCTCAAAATGGGCGCGCAGGTCTTCATCGGACATGGAGCGGATAATGTCACTGACGCCGACGTAGTGGTCAAATCCACTGCAATTTCCGATGAAAACCCGGAATTGCTCAAGGCCCGCGAGCTGGGTATTCCCGTTATTCCCAGAGCGGAAATGCTTGCCGAACTCATGCGCTTGCGTACCGGAATCGCCGTGGCCGGAACCCACGGCAAGACCACTACGACATCTCTGCTGGCTACAATTTTCACTGAAGCAGAACTGGACCCCACGGTCATTATCGGCGGACGCCTGAACACCTTCGGCAGCAACGCCCGCCTCGGTGAAGGGCAATTCCTCATTGCCGAAGCGGATGAATCCGACGGTTCATTCCTCTGTCTTGCGCCGATCATTACTGTAGTTACCAACGTTGATAAAGATCACCTTGATTTTTACGGCGGGCAGGAAGCTATTGATGAATCATTCCGCAAATTCATGAACTCCATTCCCTTTTACGGAATGAATGTGGTCTGCGGGGATGATCCGGGTGTGCAACGGCTGCTGCCTTCCATCAAACGCCCCTGCATGACTTACGGACTGGCCGAAGGCAACAGACTGCGCGGGGAAATCCTGTCCTGTGAAGTGCGTTCCCTGTTCAAAGTCTACCTTGACGGAAAACTGCTTGGTGAAGTCTCACTGGCCCAGCCCGGTAAACACAACGTACTCAACGCGCTGGGAGCCATCGGGGTGTCGCTTGAGGCCGGACTTGATCCGAAAATTATCCTCTCCGGTCTGTCGAACTTCATGGGCGTGGGCCGCAGGTTTGAAAAGAAAGGTGAAAGCAAAGGCATCCTCGTTGTTGACGACTACGGACACCATCCGGCAGAAATTAAGGCCACCATTGAAACCGCCAAATCCTGCTTCCCGCACCGCAGGCTGGTGGTGGCATTCCAGCCGCACAGGTTCACCCGTACTCAAGCGCTGTTCGGTGAATTCTGCAAAACCTTTGAAAAAGCGGATGAACTGCTGCTGACTGAAATCTACCCCGCATCAGAAGACCCTATTCCGGGCGTAAACGGAATGTCACTGGCGCAGGGAATAAGACAGGTCAGCGACACTAAAGTCCGCTTTTACCCTGATTTTGAAATGATGCAGAACGAACTCCCCAACATTCTCAAACCCGGTGACCTGTTCATCACGCAGGGGGCGGGGTCCATCTACACTGTTGGCGAGAAATTTTTAGAGTATCTGGGAGAGGATGGAGAAAAAGTTCTCAAACCAGAAGAAATAACAGCATTTTAACGGATAAAAAGGCATGACACTGGAACTGCTTCATAAACCGGGCTTGGCTCAGCTCACCTCACTAGGCATTGGCGGAAACGCCCGTGTACTGGCAAAGGTGCGTGACGAAGCCGGACTGGACGAACTTTCCCGCTTCATTGAGCGCGAGGGTTCTAGCCTGCTTGCCATCGGTGAAGGAAGCAACATGCTGGCCTTAGACGGGGAACTGAATATTGCCCTCGTACAGGTGGCCTGCCAGCGTAAAGCCGAAGCCGTTATATCCGGAAACAGCGTCCTGGTTCCCGCAGATATGCGGCTGCCGGGACTGCTTTCAATACTCATTAAGAATGGTCTTTCCGGTATGGAAGGACTGGCAGGAATTCCCGGTTCGGTGGGCGGTTCCATCGCCATGAATTCCGGATCATACGGAACCGACATGCAGGCTTCCGTTAAAAGAATCCGGCTCTGGACTCCTTCCAAGGGACTTTTCTGGAAGGACGCGGCTGAATTGAATTGGGGCTACAGGCACTTTTCAACTGGTCACGATGAATTCTTTCTGGTCTGGGAAGTTGAGTTTGAACTTTCCCGTTCCACAGAGGAAGAGGTCCGCTCCGGAATCAAAAAAACTTTTGAAAAAAAGAAAGCTACCCAGCCGGTCACCGCAAAAACTGCCGGGTGCGTTTTCAAGAATCCGGAAGGACACAGTGCGGGCAAATTGCTCGACGATGCCGGATTCAGGGGCAGAAACCTCGGAGGCATGGGCTTTTCCGAAATGCACGCCAACTTCCTTGAGAACAAAGGAGGCGGCACCGCAACACAGGCACTGGAGCTCATGGCTAAGGCAAGCGAAGCCGTGGCTGACAAGTTCGGCGTAACCTTAGAGCCGGAGGTCATAATACTGTCATGAGCGTAGCAGGACTGAACAAAAGCAGGTTGAACCTGAGTAAATCAGGAAAGAAACGGGTCAGCCGCAACAAACCTATGAAACGCAAGAATACTTCGCAGCCCATAGGCGGTGTTTTCGCCGCCATGTTGCGCAAGCTCTGCATTTCCGGGGTTTGCCTGTTGATTCTGGCTGTTGTGGGTCTCGGCTGCCTTGCAGGATACCGCTGGGTAACCGCCCTGCCTTATTTTGCATTGCAGGATATCAAAGTCAGCGGCAACCACCGTTTGAGCTACGGAGAGATATTGTCCATCGCCGACGTCAGCCTGAATAAAAACAGCCTCGCGGTTAATATCAGTGAAGTGGAAAACAGACTCAGCGAAAACCTGTGGATCAAATCCGCTACGGTGCGCAGACAACTTCCGGGGAAAATGCAGATTCATGTGCATGAAAAAAATCCCCGTTTCATGGTTCGTCACAATGACGTCCTTTACTATTGTGACAGCAAGGGAGAACTGATCGCTCCGGTCGCTCCTGGCAAGTTCAGTTCCCTGCCCTTCCTGAATATTGAGTCCGAAGCCATGGACAAGGCGGGAATCCTGCCTGAGTTCATGAACAAGCTCAGCAGACGGGAACTCCCCTTTGATCCGGGCCAGATAGCATGGATTGATATCAAGGGCGGCAACCGCATGGAAATTTTTATGGACAGACTTGGCCTTACGGTGCTGCTGGGTCTGGACAACTGGCAAGAACAGCTTTCACACCTGAACACAGTTTGGAAAGACCTCAAGAACAGGGGAGAGTTCAGGGATGTGGCAGTCATTTCAACCGGGAAGAACAGGGTCTGGGTTGAAAAACGCAGTTCCGGGAAATGATTGCCTCAAACGGCAATACCCCGAATTACAATGATGATGAGGAGAAAAAGTTATGGCCAAGTCTGATCTGATCGTCGGCCTCGATGTCGGCACTACCAAGATCTGCGCAGTTGTGGGAGAACCAACTGCGGACGGAGTTGACATTGTCGGTATAGGCACTGCCCCGTCCACCGGGTTGCGCAAGGGCGTGGTGGTCAACATCGAACAGACCGTACAGTCCATCAAAAAGGCGCTTGAAGAGGCTGAACTGATGGCCGGTTGCGAAATCCGCTCCGTATACGCGGGAATTGCAGGCAGCCACATCAAAGGTTTCAACAGCCACGGCGTTATCGCTGTAAAAGGCGGTGAAGTGACCCAGAAAGATGTTGACCGGGTTATTGATGCGGCCAAAGCTGTAGCCATTCCGCTGGACAGGGAAGTTATTCACACCCTGCCGCAGGAATACATTGTCGACGATCAACGCGGCATTGCAGATCCGCTGGGCATGGCCGGAGTACGACTCGAAGTAAAGGTCCACATCGTTACCGGTGCTGTTACCTCCGCGCAAAACATCATCCGTTCCTGCCACCGTTCAGGACTGGATGTTTCTGACATCGTTCTTGAATCACTTGCTTCCAGCAAGGCCGTTCTTTCCGAAGAAGAAAGAGAGATCGGCGTTGCCATTGTGGATATCGGGGGAGGTACCACCGATCTGGCAATTTTCGCAAATGATTCAATTAAACATACTTCAGTTATCGCTCTCGGCGGTAACAACCTGACTAACGACATAGCGTTCGGGCTGAGAACGCCCATGGGGTCTGCGGAACAGATCAAGGTCAAATACGGAACTGCACTCACCGATCTGGTCACTACTGACGAGACCATTGACGTGCCCTCCGTAGGCGGACGTGATCACCGCAAAATGTCTAAAAGGGTTCTGGCTGAAATCTGCGAACCACGCTGCGAGGAAATCCTTTCTCTGGTGGATCAGGAGCTGGTACGCAGCGGATATAAGAACATGATCGCCGCAGGCGTTGTTCTTACCGGCGGAACCTCTTTAGTGGACGGCATGCAGGAACTGGCGGAACAGATTTTCGATCTGCCGGTACGCATCGGTTATCCGGCAGGAATGGGAGGCCTGAAGGATGTTGTCAACAGTCCCAAATTTGCCACAGCAGTGGGACTGCTCATGTACGGTGCGGAAAAAGAAGGCAGCTCTGAGCAGGTCTTCAGAATCCGTGACGAAAATGTTTTCAACCGCATTCTGGGCAGGATGCGTAAATGGTTTACTGATATTGCGTAATTAGCAGAATTATAAATCAGTAGACTCAGGCATTAAGTTACTTTCCGGCCCCGATCACCGGAAAATATTCTCAGCAAAAGTTTAACAGGGGAAATGAAAATGATGATGGATTACATGGAAATTGAAAATGACGGTCAGGCCCGCATCAAAGTTATCGGTTGTGGTGGTGGTGGCGGTAACGCTATCAACAACATGATTCAGTCCGCCCTTTCCGGCGTGCGCTTCATCGTAGCCAATACCGATGCACAGGACATCAATAAATCCCTCGCTGAATACAAAATTCAGCTCGGTGACAAACTTACCAAAGGCCTCGGCGCTGGTGCCAACCCCGATGTAGGTAAAAACGCAGCCCTCGAATCCGTAGAACAGATCCGCGAACTGGTAAGTGACTGCGACATGGTTTTCGTCACCGCAGGTATGGGCGGCGGAACCGGTACCGGTGCTGCACCCGTTATCGCTGAAATTGCCAAAGAGGCCGGCGCATTGACCGTTGCCGTTGTAACCAAACCTTTCTATTTCGAAGGCAAACGCAGACTGCTGCAGGCAGAAAAAGGCATTGAGGAACTCAAGAACGTGGTTGACTCCATCATCACCATTCCCAATGACCGTCTGCTCCAGCTTGCCGCCAAAAAAGCAGCTTTCTCCGAAATGCTGAAAAAAGCGGACGAAGTTCTTTACTACGGCGTAAAAGGTATTGCCGACCTCATCACTGTTCACGGCTTAATCAACCTTGACTTCGCTGACGTACAGGCCGTCATGTCCAGCTCCGGTCTGGCCCTCATGGGTACCGGTATCGCACGCGGAGAAAACAGGGCCCGTGAAGCTGCCATGAAAGCAATCACCAGTCCGCTGCTTGAAGATGTTTCCATTGAAGGCGCAAAAGGCGTGCTCATCAACATCACCTGCTCCCCTGACATGACCATTGATGAGGTCAGCGAAGCAGCCAACATTATCTACGAAGAAGCTCATGAAGAAGCTCAGATCTTCTTCGGTACTGTTTTCGACGCTGAAGTAGGCGATGAAATGCGCATCACCGTTATTGCCACCGGAATCGACAGCGCTGTAGAACAGACTGTTACCCCGCCTGTTGAGCAGCAGTCTTTCGGTCAGCCCCAGCGTCCCAACCTCACTCCCAGAGGCATGGCTCCAAGGAATAAAGAAGCTACCACCAACGTGCGTCAGATGGGCAGTGCACATGCTGAAGAAGACCGTTCCATCCCGGCTTACCTGCGCCACACAGCCAGCAAGCCCACAGATGCGGCAGGTGCCACCGAACCGGTACAGCTCAAGCCCAAACAGGCTGCCAATGCAGGTGGTGAAGAATTCATCTTCCATGATGACGATGATTTTGAAGTACCGACATTCATCCGCAAGCAGGCAGACTAATAACATAGGCTCCTGACTGTGATGAACATAAAACGGAAACAGTACGGGCCAAACGGTCCGCACCGGAAATAATTCATGCCCGTGAATGAAGAATTCTTCTATTACGGCAAGGAAGAACCTTCGCCTGAGGAAACCGGAGGCCGTCTGCCCACGGCTCTAGTCTTCCCCGGACGAAAGGGGTCTGCCCTCTCAACCTTAGGCTGGCAGGCCGTCTACCGACTTCTTGCTCCGGACGCGGAACTTGCAGTAGAAAGATTCTTCCTCGGCGAACCGGGTAAACCGTCTGTTTCCATGGACAGCAGTAAAGAACTGTCCGAGTTTCCCCTGATCGGTTTCAGCATCAACTTTGAGGAGGAATATCTCCACCTCGTCAGGATGCTGAAAGATTCGGGCGTTCCGCCTCTGGCGGCGGAACGCCCGGACTTCCCGCTGGTCATGGGCGGAGGTCCGGTTGCCTTTCTCAATCCTGCTCCCATAGCTCCCTTCTTCGATTTTTTCTGGGTCGGTGAAGCAGAAGCCGGGTTGAAAGAATTGTGCCTCGAACTGAAGCAGCATATTTACAACGGGGGAAGCAAAAAAGAATTTCTGGATCGAATAAAAGACCGGGACTCCGTCTACGTTCCCGGTATGACCAAAGGTCAGGTCCGCAGAGCCGTTCTGCCTCCGGGGCCGATAGGCGAAGGACACGGGGTTCCGCTCTTAAGCGAACCAGCGTATTCCTGTTTCATCAGTCCGGAAGCTGTCTTCAAGGACATGTTCCTTGTTGAAGTCAACCGGGGCTGTCCTTACGGTTGCCGTTTCTGCGCTGCCGGATATGTCTACCGTCCACCCCGGCACGCATCCATCGACCAGCTCAAGAAAATTGTGGAACTCGCCGACCCGCCTAAAGTGGGACTGGTGGGCACAGCTCTCACCGACTGGCCGGATTTAATCCCCTATATTGAATGGCTCAAAAAACGTAAGACCAAATTCTCCCTCTCTTCCGTACGTGCCGACGGACTGACAGAAGAACTGCTGGATATCCTGCGCGCCTCGGGAGTACGCACTGTGACTCTTGCTCTGGAAGGCGCCAGCAAGAAATTGCGCGATGCCGCCAGCAAAAACCTTGAAGAAGAGGACTTCCTCCGCGCTGTCGAGCTATGCGCCGCTAAGGGAGTTAATCATCTGCGAGTATATGTCATTGTGGGCTGGCCCGGCGAAACGGACGAAGACTACGATGAACTGGCCTGCATGCTCGATAAAATGGATGCTGCCCGCATGCGTGGACAAGGTAAAAAGAAAAAGCAGTTCATGCGTATAACCTTCGGGGCCAGTTGCCTTGTACCCAAGCCCTGGACTCCACTGCAATGGGCTCCTATGCCCTCGGAAAAAGAACTCAAAGCCGTGCTTTCCAAGGTAAAAGGATTTACTAAAAAATACAAAGGCATGGCTTTTTCCGGTGACAATCCATTTCAGGCCCGTTTACAGGGCATTCTTTCCCGCGGAGACGAATCTCTGGCTGAATTTATCATTTATGCCGCAGATAACGGCGGCTGGAAAAAAGCTTCCAAGTTCTGCAAGGGCGACTTTGAACGTTTCGTGGACAAAGAACTCCATAAAGATTCCCCCCTGCCCTGGGATTTTATCGATACCGGTGTAAAAAAGAGTTACCTTTGGCGTGAATGGCAGCGCTTTCAGAAAGCCGAGAAGTCTCCGGTTTGCCCCCCTGCAGGCTGCGCTGACTGCAAAAGCTGCGGCATGCACCAATGGCTTGATGATAGCTAACCCCCTTTTTCACCGTTTGTGCAAAGACATTGCACAAACCGCCTTATCTTAACCGACTGCAAAATTAATCAAGCACTTAAAACAGCCACAGGTATCGAAATGCGCATGCGCGGATTCGGAGGTCCATCTACGGGCCTCTTTTTTTTGCCGTGAGTATGCACTTTCGTGCAACACTTTGCACAAAAAAACTGCACCTGCAAACCATCACGCCTTGCACTCTCAACACAAGACACTTAAATAAAGGGATAATTTTTTTGGCACGCCACATGCTTAGTGGTTAACTGAGAGGGCAACAACTTTTAACCACATCAGGAGACAATATGAAGAAAAAAAACCTGATTCCGTTGATCGTCGTGATGATTCTGGCAGTCGCATCTGTCGCCATGGCACGAGGCGGATACCGGAATGCAGGATACCACAACGGTAACTGGGCAGCTTATAACCAGCTTACCCCTGAAAAACAGCAGCAGGTTCAGGACATAATCCAAAAATATGAATCCTCATTTCAGAACCTGAAAAGTCAGCAGTGGGCCAAACGTACAGAGCTCAATGCGTTGGTGGATTCCGGTAAAGCTGATAAGGACACCATCCATGCTCTGGTCAAAGATCTTTCCGGTATCAGAGACAAGCTTTACGCCGAACATAACAAAATGGCTGCTGAAATTGAAAAAGAAACCGGCCTGACCTTCCCGTCCATGGGACAGGGTTACGGTAAGGGCGGAAGAGGTTGCGGAAATTACAAGCAGGGATGCCCCGGTGCTGCCGGAGACTGCGGAAATTTCCAGCAGAGAAATTGCCCCGGAGGCAATTGTTACTAAAATCCTTTAAATAATGTTCATCTACACTTAATTACAGGAAAACGGGTAAAAAGGAGGACTGACCGGTCCTCCTTTTTTTATTAAAGAGCTTTCAAATACGCACCTGTTTAAGTTATCAATGTCAGAGCAAAACCAAGGAGAGCAGCATGTTAAGAAAAATCACCTCACTGACCAGCTTTTTTTCTTTTATCGTCCTGATCAGTACCAGTTTAGTTCTGTACATTGTGCCACAGGGACGCGTCGCTTACTGGGCAGACTGGACCCTTTTCGGCTTGAGCAAGGAACAATGGGGCGATATCCACATTTGTACCGGTGTACTTTTCCTTGTCATTTCCATCCTGCACATCTGGTTAAACTGGAAACCCATTCTAGCTTACCTGAAAAAGAAAGCCGGAGAAGCAAACTTCACCTCCCCGGCATTTTTCATCAGTCTGGGTATCACACTGTTTGTTGCATTTGGAACTCTGGCTAATCTGCCGCCCATGAAGCAGGTACTTGAACTAACCCAGGATTTTCAGGCTATGGGGGAGGCCAAGTACGGCACACCTCCCTATGGCCATGCCGAACTCAGCCCGCTGCAGATTTTCTGCAAACGAATGGGACTTGATGTGGACAAAGCTTCCGCATCAATCAAAAATGCCGGGATTG
The DNA here is from genome assembly GCF_963678865.1 of Maridesulfovibrio sp. NCBI lineage: Bacteria > Pseudomonadati > Thermodesulfobacteriota > Desulfovibrionia > Desulfovibrionales > Desulfovibrionaceae > Maridesulfovibrio > Maridesulfovibrio sp. The sequence goes on from NZ_OY787459.1 coordinate 1,860,002, forward strand.
AGCTGGAATCACCAAGAGAAACCATCAAATCCATTGCCAACAAAGCAGGACTGACCCCCAAAGAAATTCATGAAATCATTCTCAAGGACCAACCGCAAAAGGACTCTTCCGTGACCGATAAAAGTGTTGAATTCAAACAGCATTCAGGACAGTCCGGAACCGGAATCGGGCGAATGAATCTTGAACAATACTGCACCAGATTTAATCTGGACCTGAACACCGCGCTGGGGATTCTGCGCGAACAAGGAGTGGTTGTTGACAAAGCCACCCCCATCAAGGAAATTGCAGGGGCACTCGGCCTTGATTCGCCCCGTGCAATCGCTGACCTGCTCAATCCGTAACAATTGTATTAAATGGAATTAAGCTCACAGAAATCCCATAAGCTTCCTCTTGCTCTGGCTCTTCTGGCCCTGATACTTCTCGGGGCCGGAAGTTTATATCTTACGTGGCATAACCTGCGCCAGATGCACCAGACCGTGTTTGAACATATGCTGCTTTCAGCACGCTCCATTGCGCGCGGGCTGGATATCCAGCTGGTAGAAGGCGCACGGCTTATGAGGCCTCCGGGCAGGCATAACAGGCGTATGCCTCAAGAGCTGCTACCGGACGCAAGGGAGTTGTTTCAGGAAATGGTTGCCGAGGGAGACCTGCTCTACATCGCCCTTTACGGTCCTGATCATAAACCATTACTGGTCGTCGAGCAGGATGAAGGGGACCATACGGTTTATACCCCTCCTCCCGGTCTTTTCAACATGATTACCAGCATGCGTGAATCAAGCACCCCGGTTATGATCAAAGGAAAGGCTGCTCTTCTTTACGGCACTGTGGGCCAGCCCATCCTGCAACGATTGTACGGACACCAAAAGCACAGACGCGGCTTCATGCCCCCTCCTGAGCAGGAAACGTACCTGTTGCTGGGACTGAGTGCGGAAAAGCATCTGCGCCAGTTCAACCAGTACCGCAGGGCCGCGCTGTTGCAGACAAGTTACATTTTTCTGGCCGGATTAGTACTCTGGCTGCTGGCTGTCGCCTATTTCCAGCGCCGCGAACAAGGCAAAAAGCTAACCCGTCTGGAACGTTTTCAGGCCAACCTGCTGGACAACATGCCTGACGGACTGCTGACCCTTTCACCGCAGGGAGCTATTCTGGCGGCAAACGGTTCAGCGCATAAACTACTGCAAAGCCCGCAGGATGGTGTTCTGGTAAGTAAAAACTGGAATGATTTTTCCTATGAATCACTACAGAAATTCAAACGCGGCAACGTTGTCTGGGAACATGTCCGACTGGGTGAAAAAAACCTTGAACTCATTTTTTTTCCTTACATTGAAAGCATGGAGGAAAAAAGGAACATGGTCATCATCCGCGACCGTACCGATATTGCCGGATTGGAAGAGGATCTTTATGAAGCACGCAGGCTGGCTTCCATCGGTTCGCTTGCAGCCGGGGTGGCCCATGAAATCCGCAATCCATTGAGTTCCCTGCGTGGCTTCGCCCAACTCTTTGCCGACAAATTCAAGGATGAACAACCTTACGGCACCTACGCAACCACTATGCTTACCGAGGCGGACCGCTTGAACAGGGTAGTTACAGACCTGCTCTACCTGTCCAAACCCCACGAGCTTAACCCGGAACATCTTGACCTGAGGGAACTATGCGACTCAATGCAGACCTTATTGGGGTTCGACCTTGAGCACAAAGGGACCAGATTACAGACAGAACTAAACACTGACCGGGTCTATGCTGATCCTGACGGAATCAGACAGGTGATGCTCAACCTGCTGGTCAACAGTCTTGATGCTGTAGCCGACAAAACAGGAAAAATCTCGATCTTTGCCGAAAAGACCGAACACGGAGTCTGGATAAGTGTCTGCGATAACGGACCGGGAATGCCGGAGGATATACGCAAACATGCGCTTGAACCATTTTTTACCGACAAGCCCAAAGGAACCGGTTTAGGGCTTGCCATTGTCAATACAATCATGCGTGGACATAACGGCAGGGTAACCATCTCCGCGCCGGAACTGGACGGACCGCAGGAAATCCATTTCGACGGGACCTGCGTAAAACTGTTCTTCCCCGAACCGCGTAATGAAGGATCAGAATAATGAACTCCTCAGGAAAAAACGTACTAATAGTTGATGACGAACCGTCACTGCGCATGCTCATCCGGGCTGTGCTGGAAAGTGACGGCTGGACAGTGCACGAAGCCCAATCAGGCGAACAGGCTCTTGAAATACTTCCCGGCCTGACCTTGAACGCAGCCCTGATCGACATGCGTATGGACGGCATGGACGGCATGACACTGCTTAAAGAGCTGAACTCTATCATGCCGGGATTGCCGGTGATCATGCTGACCGCATACGGAAACGTCAACTCCGCAGTGGTAGCCATGAAGCACGGTGCTTTCGATTACCTGACCAAACCTGCCGACAACGAAGAACTGAAAGCGGTCATGGCCAAGGCACTGGATTATTCCCGGCTGGTGGATGAAAATGAAAAACTGAAATCCGCAGCCGGAGCAACAGAGGAAATGATCGGCAGTTCACAAGGGATGCTGCATGTAAAAGATCTTATCGAACAGGCCGGACCCTCGGAAGCTACAATTCTGGTATTAGGTGAATCCGGCACGGGTAAGGAACTTGTTGCCGAAGGCCTGCACCGGGCCAGCCTGCGTGCGGGCAAGCCGCTGATCAAAGTCAACTGTGCGGCACTTCCTGCGGATCTGCTGGAAAGTGAACTTTTCGGATACATGAAAGGGGCCTTCACCGGGGCCAATGCCAATAAACCGGGAAGATTCCAGCTTGCTTCAGGAGGAACTCTTTTCCTTGATGAAATCGGCGAAATGGACCCGGTACTGCAGGCCAAAATTCTACGCGCACTGCAGGAAAAGGTGGTCGAACCGTTGGGCAGTGTTTCTCCGGTTGAAACGGACGTACGCATAATTGCCGCTACCAACCGGGACCTGAAAAAGGAAGTTGAAATAGGAAATTTCCGCGAAGACCTTTATTACCGTTTAAGCGTCCTTGAAATACGCATTCCGCCACTGCGGGAACGTGTAGGCGACCTGCCCGCGCTGGTAGCCTACCTGCTGGAAAAACTGGGCCGCAAAAACAATAAAAAAGTCCGCTCGGTGAGTCCCTCATTTCTCGATGTACTTAGCAGCTATGACTGGCCCGGTAATGTCCGTGAATTGGAGAATGTTCTGGAACGGGCCATTATTCTGAGCCGTAGCGAAGTGCTCGGCCAGGAACTGTTGCCCCCGCAGGTTCATAATCCTAGCCCCCGGATACCTGCGCCGGAACCGGTTTCGCAACAACAATCTCAGCAGCAGCCGGCACCACCATCGCCTCCAGGTCCCACCACTCTGGATGATGCTGAACGTCAGGCCCTGATCTCGGCCCTTGAAGCCAATCAGCATCACCGCGAACGTACAGCTGATGCTCTAGGAATCAGCCGCAGGACGTTGCAGTACAAGCTGAAAAAATACGGATTGACCCGTCGATAATAAAATCAAGAGTTAGATTCTCAAATAAGCCCGGATTTATATTTCCGGGCTTTTTTTTGAATTAAAGCGATTAATCCCGATTATCACCAATCTCATCCATTCTACGCCGATAATCTATTCTGACCTCTCCTCAGCTTAAAAACATTGCTGAAACGGTTTAAAACGAACAGCTCTCGAACAAAAATCTATCTTATTTGACACAAGCACATATTTTATCTACCCTTAAAACTCGAGCTTATTAATTTTTAAACTCGACAAAGATGCTGAAAACGTCATTTTAACTCAGCTTTAACAATCGACAGGCAATGGTTTTTGCTTCAACGAAAAGCAGCTTATACAAACTGTACTTTACCTAAGTAAAAACAGTACTTTTAAAAAACAACATTAAACACTACTGCAAAACTAGCATACTGCAGAAAAAAATGCATTTCACACTACTACACTACATTAATCCTACCGGCACACCCGTTCAGGAGCTCAACCCCAATTCCGCTCCGGAAAAAATCCCAGTTCTTCATCTGTCTTCGGCATCTCACTCAGCTTCCAACTAGTTTTTTTTTAACCGCACTTCTTTTGACCGGAAGGCGGTGTTTAGTTTTATTTAACGGAGAAGACATGGAAAAAATCAGAGTAGAAAACCTCTACAAAATCTTTGGCAACACCCCTAAAAAAATCATCCCCATGCTGAAAAAGGGCGCCACCAAAGAAGAAATTATGGAAAAAACCAGACACGGAGTAGGCGTGAACAATGCCTCCTTCAGTGTTGAAGAAGGTGAAATAGTTGTAGTCATGGGGCTTTCCGGTAGCGGAAAATCAACTCTTGTCCGCTGCATCAACAGACTTATTGATCCCACCGGGGGTAAAATTTTCATAGATGGCGAAGACATCACCACCCTGAGCAAGGACAAACTGCGCAAAATACGTCTGGAAAAACTGGGTATGGTTTTCCAGAACTTCGCCCTTTTCCCTCATCGCACAGTCCTGAAAAACACAGAATACGGGTTGGAAATCGGCGAGGTAAATCCGGAGACAAGAAAACAAAAGGCCATGGAAGCTCTTGAACTGGTTGGTCTTGCAGGATGGGAAGACTCCTTCCCCTCACAGCTTTCGGGCGGTATGCAGCAAAGGGTAGGTCTGGCCCGCGCCCTCGCCCTCGACCCGGACATTCTGCTCATGGACGAAGCCTTCAGTGCGCTCGACCCGCTCATCCGCCGCGACATGCAGGATGAACTGATCAATCTGCAGGAACGCATGCACAAAACTATCGTTTTCATCAGTCATGACCTTGATGAAGCCCTTAAGCTCGGCGACCGCATTGTACTCATGAAAGATGGCGAAATAGTACAGATCGGCACACCGGAGGAAATTCTTACCGAACCTGCCACAGACTACGTACGCCGTTTTGTGGAAGATGTTGACATTACCAAAGTGCTTACAGCTGAATCAGTCATGAAAAAGATTGACGCCGTGGCTTACATTAGAACCGACGGCCCAAGGGCGTCTCTACGCAAAATGCGCAAAAACAATATCTCTAATCTCTTTGTACTTAATGAAAAGCACGAACTGATCGGCATGCTCAATGCCGCAGATTGCGCTAAGCAAGTGGAAGAGGGAGGTAAGGATATCCGGGAAATTATGCATAAAGACCTGCAGGCGGTGGAACTGGAATGCCCGGCACAGGAATTATTTAATATAATGCAGGACCGCGTACTGCCCCTCCCGGTTATCAATGGAGAAAACAAACTCAAAGGAGTTATTGTCCGGGGAACGCTGATCGGGGCACTGGCTGAAAGAGGAGGCAACTAGCATGAATATTCCACGCATTCCCGTAGGGGACGTAATAGAATCTTCCATTGATTTTCTGGTGGAACATTTTTCATTTGCCACCAAGGCTTTCTCCGCCTTTCTCGAAGCCGGACTGGATGTTGTAGAAGGTGTCATGAAAGCCTGCCCACCATGGGCGTTTATCATCATCGTGGGACTGATCACCTGGAAGCTGGCCAAAAGCAAGCGTACAACAACTTTTGCCGTGGCCGGCTTACTGCTCATCTGGAACATAGGACTCTGGAAAGCAACAGTCAGCACCATTGCGCTGGTCATCGTCGCAACCATGCTGGCGTTGATGATCGGAATCCCCATCGGCATTCTGGCGGCCATGAACAAACACATCAACCGGGTCGTTATGCCCGTTCTGGATGTAATGCAGACCATGCCCGCCTTTGTCTATCTCATCCCCGCAATACCTTTTTTCGGGCTGGGCAAGGTGGCCGCAATATTCTCAACAATCATCTTTGCCATGCCTCCGTCAATCAGGCTGACCTGCCTCGGAATCAAGCAGGTTCCGAGTGAATTGGTGGAGTGTGCCGAAGCTTTCGGCTCCAACCGCTGGCAGAGACTTTTCAAGCTTGAGCTTCCCATTGCCACTCCGACCATCATGGCCGGGGTAAACCAGACAGTCATGCTGGCCCTCTCCATGGTGGTTATCGCCGCCATGATCGGTGCCAAGGGACTGGGCGGTGAGGTCTGGAAAGCTATCCAGAGACTGCAGATGGGCAAGGGATTTGAAGCAGGAATTGGCATCGTTATTGTCGCCATGATAATGGATCAGGTACTTCAAAAACTCGGGTCAGGTAAAAAATAGCCGGGTTAAAACCAATCAGGAGTTTACTTATGAAAAAATTATTAGTCTTGTCTCTCGCTGTACTTCTTTTCGCAGCATTCAGCTCTGCAGCTTTCGCTGGGGATAAGAAAGTCAAACTGGCATATGTTGAGTGGGATTGTGCAACGGCCACCACCAACGTCATCAAAGCCGTACTTGAAGAACGCATGGGCGTAGAATGCGAGATAATTCCCGTTGCCGCAGCTGTAATGTGGCAGGGCGTTGCTTCCGGTGATGTGGACGGCATGGCCACTGCATGGCTGCCCGTAACCCACGCAGACTACCTCAAACGTCTTAAAAAAGACGTTGTCAACCTCGGTCCTATCATGAGCGGGGCAAGATTAGGCTGGGCTGTTCCTTCATACGTCACAGCCGAGTCCATTGCCGACCTCAACAAATACGCCGACAAATTTGACGGCAAGATCATCGGCATTGATCCCGGCGCAGGACTTATGATGCGTTCAGAAGAAGCCATCGACAAATACGGTCTTGATAAATTCGAACTCATGGAAGGTTCCGGCGCAACCATGACCGCAGCTCTGGGTGACGCTATTAAAAACAACGAGTGGATTGTCGTTACCGCGTGGTCTCCGCACTGGATGTTCGGCCGCTGGGATCTCAAATACCTCGATGACCCCAAGAAAGTTCTCGGTGAATCCGAAACCATCAACACTGTCGTCCGTAAGGGACTCGATAAAGACATGCCCAAAGTATACGCTTTCCTCGACAAATTTGCATGGAAAGATGCCAATCAGATGCAGATGGTTATGGCCTGGAACCAGGAAAAGGGTGCCGATCCTTATGAAAACGCCAAGCGTTTCATCAAGGAAAACAAAGAACTGGTTGATTCCTGGCTGAAATAATCCAGTCACATTATATCAGGATGCATGGCCTCCCGGATATTTCGTCCGGGGGGCTTTTTATTTTTTGCGAGGAAAACTTCCCCTGAAACAGCTTTTAATATATGATAAATTTAAGAAATCTATAGAAATCCAAGGCGGTTGACCATGACTGATAACATCTCCATTCCAGAAGAAATCATGCACAGGGCCGACACATTGATGGAAGACCGTTTTGCCCGCACAGACCGGAACCTGCCTGTGGTGGCAACACTTTTTGAGCTGGGCCTCTCCCACGTGACCCGTGATCTGATGGAGAACCCGGATCTGTATAAACCGCAGGCCGACATGTCCATGCCTAAGGAAAAATTTGAGCCGGTAGATCCAATCGCGCTCATGCGGAAAGAAATCAAACTTCCCTCCCTGCCGCAGGTTTTCATTGAAATGCGCCAGGTAATCAATGACCCTTCAAGCTCGGCATCCGACCTTGCAAAGGTAATCTCGCAGGATACGGCCCTGTCCGCCTTTCTGCTTCGCATGGTGAACAGCGCTTTTTACAGTTTCCCCGCCCAGATTGATACCATTTCAAGAGCTGTGGCAGTCATCGGCACCAACCAGCTCTCCACGCTTGCGATGGGAACATCGGTTATGGATATGTTCAAAGGCCTGCCTGCGGATATCATCGATCTTGAACTTTTCTGGCGGCATAGTTTTTCCTGCGGAATCATTGCCAGCCATCTCTCCAAGACTTTTAAACAAGGAACCCCGGAAAAATGTTTTGTGGCCGGTCTGCTGCACGATATCGGCCGACCTGTAATGATGATGACCCTGCCGGATCGGGCCGTTGCCGCGACTGCAATTTCCCGCAACAAAAAAGCCCTGATGTTCAAAGCAGAACAAATTGTAACAGGCTTTGACCACGCTGAACTGGGAGGCATGCTTCTCCGTAAATGGAACCTGCCGTTTTCACTGGTAAATGCCGTATTAAATCACCACAACCCTGCCAAAGCTTCCAAGTCACCGGAAGCCCTTTACGTCTATTTTGCTAATATTATCGCTAAAACCATGGGCATCGGTGGAAGCGGAGATTTCTTCATCCGCAATGTTAATAACGAAAGATGGGAAAAACATGGCCTCACTCCCGATAAATTACGGCAACTGGACTCCGAACTGACCCCCATTCTGGACGAAGCATTTTCCATATTAAAAAACATGAACGCTTAAGCGATACATATCTGTAATTAAACAACTTTTACAAATAAATAAAATTGCTGACATTATAAAAAAACACTGAAAACAGGTACCGACGGGTTTGACAAGGCGGTTTAAAGAAAGTACTTGAGCGGGCATAGCAAACGGAGGATTTACCATGCTCGATAAAGTCGAAGCCGCTCTTAACAAGGTCAGACCTCTTCTTCAGGCTGACGGCGGCAACGTAGAACTCGTTGAGGTAACAGACAAAGGCATCGCCAAAGTGCGCCTTCAGGGTGCCTGCAAAGGCTGTCCCATGTCCCAGATCACCTTGAGAAACGCCATTGAGCGTACCTTGCTCAAGGAGATTCCCGAGCTCAAAGGCGTAGAGCCTGCTGAATAGAATCTTGCCGGCCGGAGCATGCTCCGGCCGGTCGGCAATTTAAAGATTCGCGAACTTTCAGGTTCAACCTAAATACCGCCCCTGATGGCGGATTTTTTACTTTTATTTACCGCAAAATTTACTCGCCTCAGTGGTGAAGCCCTACTTAAGATTTTGGGATTCTGAAAGTTTCTTCCCAAAAGAGTTTAAGACCTAGGCAGGGCCGCTGAAGGCAGCGTTCAGGAGATAAAAACATGGCTAAAACCGTAACCAGATTCGCACCCAGTCCTACCGGGCATCTGCATATCGGCGGCGCACGCACCGCTCTTTTTGCATGGCTTCTTGCTAAACACGACGGCGGAGAATTCGTGCTGCGCATTGAAGACACTGACCGCGAACGCTCCAAGCAGGAATACACTGACGCCATCCTCGCTTCCATGAAATGGCTGGGCATGGACTGGAATGACGATCCCATCTACCAGAGTGACCGCTTCGACCTTTACAACAGCTACATCGACCAACTGCTGGAGGAAGGCAAAGCCTACTGGTGCGACTGCACTCCAGAGCAGGTTGACGCCATGCGCGAAAAGGCCATGAAAGAAAAACGCAAACCCAAGTACGACGGTTCATGCCGTGAGAAAAATCTCGGCCCCGGCGAAAACAGGGTAGTACGTTTCAAGGCCCCCCTTGAAGGACGCACCAGCTTCACAGATATGATCAAAGGCCCCATCAGCGTTGAAAATGCTGAAATGGACGATATGATTCTGCGCCGTTCCGACGGTTCGCCCACCTATAACCTCGCAGTTGTAGTGGATGACCACACCATGGGAGTAACCAGTGTGCTGCGTGGAGATGACCACGTGAACAACACTCCGCGCCAGATTCTGATTTATCAGGCTCTTGGCTGGGATATACCCAGATTCGGGCATGTTCCGATGATTCTCGGTCCGGACAAAAAGAAATTGTCTAAACGTCACGGCGCTCTTTCCGTAATGGAATATGAAAAAATGGGTTACCTGCCGGAAGCGGTAGTCAACTACCTCGTCCGTCTGGGCTGGTCCCACGGAGATCAGGAAATCTTCTCCCGCGAAGAACTGATCGAACTTTTCAACACAGACAACCTCGGCAACTCCCCGTCCGTTTTTGATACCAAAAAGCTGGACTGGGTTAACAGCGAATACATCAAAACCAAAGCTCCTGCTGATCTCATTCCCGGCATGCGGACTTTCCTGCCTGAAGGCGTAGACGCGGAGGACGCTTACCTCGAAAAAATCATCCCCCTGCTGCAGCCCCGCTCCACCACCTACAAGGATATGGCCGATATGTGCGACTTCTTCCTCGTAGACAGTGCTGCACTGGAATACGATGAGAAAGACGTGACAAAAGTGCTCAAGCCCGAAGCAGTGGAAATCCTCAAGGAATTGACCGCACGCATCGAAGCGGATGAAGAATACAGCCACGATTCACTGGAAGCAGTCTGCAAAGGTTTTCTTGAAGAAAAAGAACTCAAATTCAAGGCCATCGGTCAGCCTGTTCGTTTTGCTCTCTGCGGACGCACCCAGTCCCCCGGAGGACTCTACGATCTAATGCTCGTGCTGGGCAAAGACGAGACCATTGCACGCATGAACCGTGCTGTAACTTTGGTCTAACGGTCATCCTGCTGCAGTTATCGCTGACACCGGATTGAAAACCGTTAGCCCAAGGGCGAAAACAACAACCCCAAAAAATCTTACGGCTTCATCACGTGTGAGCCATAATTAATCAGATAAAAAAAGCTCCGTACATCGCAGTATGTACGGAGCTTTTTCGTGGCTTTAAAAAATCAGTTCAACCTTTCAGGCGGGAAATATTTATCCGCTATTTTCTGCCATTCCCCTTCCGCTTTCAACTCGTCCAGAGCTGCCTGCCATTTCAGAATAAGCTCATCTGGGGTCTTTAATGCAAAAGCGATATAGTTCGTGGTAAAAAAAACAGAAGGGCCAACCCTTTCCAGCTGGTTCAGATCAAGCTCAGGGTTGTGTTCAAAAAAATATGAAATCGCTTTTCTCCCCATGGGCACAAGGTCCACCCGGCCCCGCATCAGTTTTAAAAAATCACACTTCTGAGCCGAGCTTACGTCAAGATTGGTGTATCCCATAGCAACCAGATTCTGATGATAAACATCAAACCTTGTTACAGCAATTTTACCAACCTTTCTCGCATCATCAAGCCCCTTTAAATCAATGGAACTTCCTTTCCTCCTGTAGAAATAAACGTCATCCCAAAAAACAGGGCCTACAAATTTAAAGAGCGCCGAACGCTCCGAAGTCATGCACATTGGTAAAAGGATATCTCCAACCCCGCCCTTCAGCATTTCATATCCGCGCGCCCAAGGATAAAAACTTATCTCAGCCGGCTTCTCGCCAAGCTTCACCTGAATCCGGCGCACAAGTTCAACGAAAAGACCCTTTGTAGCACCATCCTCCCGATAACTGTACGGAGGATATTGTTCCGCCATTATCTTGAGATCTGAAGCGTGGGCAAAAGGGGGTAAGAATAAAAGGCAAAAGAGCAACCCGATAATTTGTACACTTGTAGGCATGGTATACATTAGGCATAACAGCAAATAAAAGCAATAAGGGAGCCATCCCGGAGCGACAGCACCTATTTCCACATAAATCCGGCATCTTAAACTGTTAACACTATACTACTATTGCTTTTTATCGGCAATTTACTCTATCATTACGCAAATACAATACAAAAACGGAGCACAAAAATGTCTACCTATGAAATATACAACTATACAAAACCTGCCTTCACCTTCAATTCCCGCCGCTCCCCAGTATACGCTACTAAAGGAATTGTTGCCTCAAGCCAGCCGCTGGCCACTGAAGCCGGACTGGAAATTCTTCGTGCCGGGGGCAATGCCGCAGATGCCGCTATTGCCGTAGCCGCTGCCCTTGCCGTGGTGGAACCATGCAGTACAGGCCTTGGGGGAGATGCTTTCGCACTCTTTTACAATGCGGCAGATAAAAAAGTTACCGCTTTGAACGGATCAGGTAAATCGGCCCGGAACATTTCGCTTAAAAAAATATCCTCCATGGGAATTACCGGCGCTCTTCCCATGCGCCACGCCATGACCGTAAATGTTCCCGGAGCCATGGCTCTCTGGGCTGATCTGTTAGAACAGCACGGCAGCCAGCCTCTTTCCACTGTACTCGGCCCGGCCATCCGTTATGCCATGCAGGGCTTTCCGGTCAGTCCGGTGACAGCCCGTCTCTGGGCTGAAGGAGCTGAAATTCTGCAGCACAGTCCCGGCGGAGAACAGCTGCTTTTGCAAGGTAAAGCACCCCGTTGCGGAGAAATTATGCTCAACCGCAATCTGGGACTGACTCTTGCCCGTCTGGCGGATTGCACCCCGGAAAAAGCAAAAGGACTTTTCTATCAGGGAACAATCGCTGAAAAAATAATCAAAGCAGTTCGCGATAACGGCGGTTTTCTTTCTGAAATGGATATGGGGTCCCATGCCGGTATATTTCAGGAATCCATCAGTGTTAATTACCGTGGGTATGAAATCCACGAATGCCCGCCCAACGGACAGGGGCTGGCAGCGCTTCTGGCCCTGAACACCCTTACAGAGATTGATGTCGCCGGGCTTGGCACCCCGGACTCGCCTGAATGCCTGCACCATCTCATCGAAGCCATGCGGCTGGCCTTTGCCGATGCGCGCCGACATGTAGCTGATCCGCAGCAATATTTTCCGCCGCTTGAAAAACTGCTCTCGCCTTCATACGGAGCCCAACGGGCCTCGCTGATTCTCCCGGATCGGGCCGAAACGGAGAACGTAAGCGGCGTGCCTGTCAACTCATCAGATACAGTCTACTTCTGCGTAGTGGATAAAGACGGTAACGGCTGTTCCATGGTCAATTCCAACTATATGGGCTTCGGAACCGGAATAGTACCGGACGGGCTTGGCTTCTCCCTGCAGAACCGAGGGCACAACTTCTCCCTCGACCCGGACCATCCCAATGTTCTGGCCGGGGGCAAACGCAGCTACCACACGATCATCCCCGGCATATGTCTGCGCGAGGACAAATCGCTGCACTCAACATTCGGGGTCATGGGCGGTTTCATGCAGCCCCAAGGACATATGCAGGTAATATCTGCCATGCTTGATGACGGAGCAGACCCGCAGGAAGCCCTGAACAGGCTGCGTTTCTGCATTGAACCGGGGGAAGCTGGCGGCAAGGTCTGCCTTGAGGAAGGACTGCCCATTGAAACAGTGGACAAACTGACCGCCATGGGCCACGCCACTGAAATACGCGGAGGATACAAGAGAACTCTTTTCGGGCGCGGACAGATAATTGTGCGCAATCAGGACAATGGTATTCTATGCGCAGGCTGCGACCCACGGTCTGACGGATATGCAGCAGGTCTTTGCTAATATAATTGTTCACGTGTAAAAAACAGCACCGCCTGCAAAGGCTATCTTTCTTGTTATTGCGAATCACCGCAGAGAAAAACACTCAATTATCTTTTTTACTCAAAACACCAGCGTTATTTTCGTGGATTTCGCAAAAATTCAGCTTTCTGGATTTTTTGTACATTCTATACTATACCACTTGCACAATCCATTGATCTGTACATTACACACCCACCTGATTAACATCCAACATAGGAGGAAGAATGTTCAAAAAATTCTCATGCCTCGTGCTTACCTGTATGCTATGTCTGACCTTTACAGCCGCACCTTCACAGGCAAGTGACAACAACCTGATCATCGCCACCGCCACCACAGGCGGAACCTACTATCCGGTAGGCGTTGCCATTGGTACGCTGGTCAGCATCAAGCTCGCCCAATCCGAAAAAATCACCGCTACTGCCATCAACTCTGCAGGTTCCGGTGAAAACATTCAAATGCTTAAAAACAAGGAAGCGGACCTCGCTATCCTGCAGGCTCTCTTCGGCCTTAACGCATACAAAGGTGAAGGACCATACAAAGATAAAGCTTTCAAGGGATTCCGCTCCATCACCATGCTCTGGGAAAATGTTGAACACTTTCCGCTGCTGAATAAATATGTAAAAAAAGGTGACATCTCCGACCTCAAGGGGCTGGACAAGAAATTCTCCATCGGTAAACGAGGAAGCGGCACCGAAGGTTCAGGCCGCACCCTGCTCAAGCTGATGGGTGTTGATGTAAGCAAAGACCTTGTACTTGAGTTCCTCGGCTACACTCCTTCGGCTCAAGCCATGATGGATGGACGCATTGCCGGCGCCAACATCCCTGCAGGCCCTCCTGCAGCAGCAATCACCCAGCTCTACGCCCAGCTTGGCGCGGATGACGTATCCGTTCTGGAATTCACCGACGACCAGTTGGCGGAAATCCAGAAAAGCTACCCCATCTGGAGCCGCTACGTGATCCCCGCAGGGACCTATCCTTCACAGAAGAAAGACATCAGGACCATTGCCCAGCCCAACTTTCTGGCCTGCCGTGCTGATCTGCCCGATGAAGTGGTCTACAAACTTACCAAAACCATTTATGAAAACCTGCCTTTCCTGAACAACATCCACAAAGCCACAAAAGCAATGTCTCTTGAACGTGCTACCGCGGGGCTGCCCGCTCCTCTGCATCCGGGTGCTGAGAAATATTACCGTGAAGTCGGTGTGATTAAATAAGCATACAGGAGGTCTCCGGAGTTCATGCCGGAGACCTCAAACACTGAAGATGAACCTCTTTGTCCGCAGCAGGCGAAATTATCTATCAAAAGCGCGAAGCGCATCAAATTTCCAAGGATTTCATATGGCCGACACCACCTCCCCAAAGCCGGCAGTCAAAAAAGATTCAGGCGGGGAAACCCTTGCGATCAAACGTGTGATCGAAGGGCGTACCGCAAAGCTTTTATACGCCACGGGCATCATCTGTTCCCTGTTTCATCTCTGGGTCAATACCATCGGCATCATGCCGGAGATTCAGCGTAACGCTGTTCACTACTCATTCATGCTCTTCATCGGTTTCCTGCAATACCCAATGCTTAAACGGCATGCCCGTGAGACTCTGCCTATTGACTACTTTCTGGCAATCTTGTCGTTTGCCACCGGATTCTATCTGGTCTTCTTCGAAGATGCCCTGCACATGCGTAATGAAGTGCCGATCATGGCCGACCTTATTGCTGCAGGGCTGGCAATGGTTCTTTTGATGGAAATCACCAGACGGACAACAGGGCTGCTTATCCCCTGTCTGGCTGCTATCTTTCTGGCCTACGGACTGGGCGGGGGACAATATCTGAACGGACTTTGGCATTTCCCCGGTGTGACTGTACAGCGCATGCTCTACCGCATGTATTTTGCGCCGGACGGCATATTCGGAACCATTGCCACTATTTCGAGTACGTTTGTATTTCTGTTCGTGCTATTTGCCTCGTTCCTCATCAAATCGGGGGCCGGGGAATTCATTATCCAGCTGGCCATGGCAACGATGGGACGCACCATCGGCGGCCCGGCTAAAATGGCTGTTTTTGCATCCGGTTTTATGGGATCGGTTTCAGGAAGCGCGGTTGCAAACACCGTTGGAACCGGCTCCATTACCATCCCCATGATGAAAAAGACAGGGTTTCCCAGCAAATTTGCCGGTGCAGTAGAAGCTGCGGCTTCAACCGGCGGACAGCTCATGCCGCCCATTATGGGTGCCGGAGCATTCATCATGAGCCAGTGGACCCAGATTCCCTACCTGACCATTGTCGGCGTCGCCTTCATTCCGGCAATCATGTATTTTGTCAGCGTGGCCTTCTTTGTGCATTTGCGGGCCAAAAAGCTGGGCATCAAGCCGATTCCTGAAGAAGATATCCCACGCATAGGCGAAGTAATGAAGAAGGGCTGGAACTTCTTCATTCCCATCGGTGCACTCATGGGTCTGCTCATGTATGGATTCACCCCGACCTTTGCCGCCTGCGGCGGTATTGCTGCCATCGTGGTTTCCAGCTGGCTTAATCCCAAGACACGCATGTCCGGCAAAGATATCCTCGATGCCCTTGCTGCCGGCGGCCAGAACATGGTCACCACCGGGGTTATCCTGCTTTGCTCCGGCATCGTGGTCGGCGTTGTGCTCATGGTCGGTATGGGAATCAAGTTCTCCATGCTCATCACCATGATCGCAGGAAACAGCCTGCTGCTGACGATTGTCATGGTTGCGCTGGCATCACTCGTATTGGGCATGGGACTGCCTGTAACAGCCTCCTACATCGTTTTGGCTGTCCTTGCTGCCCCGGCTATGCAAATGCTCGGCACAAGCCTTCTAGCGGCCCATATGCTCATATTCTGGTATTCTCAGGACGCAAACGTTACCCCGCCGGTCTGTCTTGCAGCCTACAGTGCCTCGGGCATATCCGGTTCCAAACCGTTGGAAACCGGATTTGAGTCGTGGAAAATTGCCAAGGGACTGTACATAATCCCTCTTCTTTTCTGCTACACCCCGATCCTTTTCGAAGGTCCGCTCTGGCAGGTAGCTGAGACTGTAGTCTGCGCCACTGCCGGTTTGTACTGTTTCGCGGTCTTCTTCGAAGGTTTCAACACATATGCTCTGAATATCATCCAGCGGGCTCTCTATCTTGGTGCTGCCACAATGCTCGTCTGGCCTGACATGCGGCTGCATGCTGCCGGAGCTGCTTTACTGATCGCAATGATGCTGCGGGAACGCTCTGTGTTCAAAAAGCAGGCTTTTGAAGCAGCCTGATAACAGTCGCCTAAAAAAAACTGAATTGAAGGGAAAGTTTCATTCTTTGAGACTTTCCCTTTTTTCAGCTCTCATGGTAAATGTGATTAAATGTTTCCTATCCACTTTTTTCAAGGAGCAGAACAATGATCACAATTATGAAAGAGAGCAGCGGTCCTATGCTGGCGGTGACAGCCACAGGTACGGTGACCGGCGAAGATTACACAGAAGTCTGGATTCCGGCATTGCAGAAAACAATCTCCGAATTCGGCAAGTGTAACTGCCTGCTTTACATGGATGAAAATTTTAAGGGCTGGGATTTGAAAGCCATGTGGGAAGACACCAAATTCGGATTTGCCCACCGTAATGACTTTGAAAAACTTTCTGTAGTCGGCGGCCCTTCATGGGTGGAATGGGGGACAAAAGTAGCCGGAAAACTGGTCAGTGGCGAGGTAAAAACCTATCCAGCTGAAGAGCTTGAAGCAGCTCTTAAGTGGACTGCAGAATAAACATGAAAAAGCCCCAGCCATATAAAATATGACCGGGGCTTTCTACACGAACGAATCGTGTGAAAAATAAAAAGATAAGAACTAGCTTACTTTTTAGCTACGGGCTTAACAACAGCGCCGGAGCGGATGCAGCGGGTGCAAGCTTTGATGCTTTTCACTTCACCGCTGGGAAGCTGAGTGCGGACTTTCTGCAGGTTGGGCATGAAACGTCTCTTGGTCTTGTTGTGAGCGTGGGAAACGTTATTGCCAGTCTGAGGACCTTTACCGCATATATCGCATACCTGGGACATGTTGAACCTCCTTGATGGTAGTCACTTATTTAGATTGCCGGAAAGCATGATTTCCCGCAAGAGAAATTGCTCTACCCGAACAAAAGAGGTATCATTTAAACGCTCGCTCTGGAAAATGCAAGCTCTTTTTCCTTGACATAAGAAAAAAAACTCATATAGAAACGCCTTCCGCGAGGAAAAATATGTCTGAACTCTGGATTACACTGAATGACATCCCCGAAGAGGGACAAAATTTCGTTTTCGAGGACCAGAATTTCTGGGCCGAAGCATGGAAACAATTTAAAATAGACGTCAAACCCGGCGATGCGCTGGTGTCTGAAGTCTATGTCCTTCCGCAGGATAAAGGATGCCTTATCAGAGGCGGAACCAAAGGTTCCGTCACAATTGCATGCGACAGATGTACGGCGGACTACAAGCACAATATTTCAACCGAATTCGAGGAGTACGAACAGGTTGCAGAAGATGGGGATGAAGAAGAAACCCCTGTCGTCAAAACCAAAGAAGGACTCAAACTCGACATCGGTGCCCTCCTCTGGGAGCATTTTGTAATAGCACTTCCGATCAAACCCCTGTGCAAGGAAAATTGTAAGGGGCTTTGCGCCAAGTGCGGAGCCGACCTGAACAAGGGCGGATGCGACTGCGAAAAAGAAGAGGGCGATCCAAGGCTTGCGGTTTTCCGCAATCTTAAGATAAAGAACTAAATTCCGGTCCGTACGGATCGGGTTAAAAAAAACTCTTTAGGAGACTTAGTCATGGCACAGCCGAAAAAGAAAACATCCAAATCCCGCAGAAACATGCGTCGTTCCCACGACCACGTAGCAACCCCCAACGTAGTATACTGCGAGTGCGGTGAACCTATCATCCCTCACAGAGCCTGCTCTTCTTGCGGTTCCTACAAAGGTCGTCAGGTAATCAATTCCGAAGATGCCTAGCATAATACCCCGCATTGCCGTAGACGCCATGGGTGGCGATTACGGTCTTTCGGTTATAGTTCCCGCAGCGGTCAATGCCGCCAAAACGGGGCTCCCGATTACGCTGGTAGGTGATGAGCACATGATCCGGTCCGAGCTTGAAAAGCTTGATACCGGATCATGTGCTATTGATATTGTCCACGCTTCTCAGGTTGTCACAATGGAAGACAAGCCTGCCGACGCTATGCGCAAGAAGAAGGACTCATCAATTCAGGTCGCATGCAGACTGGTCAAGGAGGGCAAGGCCGACGGAGTCGTCAGTGCCGGAAACTCCGGGGCCACTGTCGCCTGCGGCATGTTTACCATCGGCCGGATCAAAGGTGTCCTGCGTCCGGGAATGGCCGGAATTCTGCCCACTGAAAAAAAACCCATGGTCCTACTTGATGTTGGTGCCAACGTAGATTCCAAGCCCGAACACCTCTTTCAGTTCGGCCTCATGGCCGACGTGCTTGCCCGAGACGTGCTGGGATACAAAACCCCGCGCATCGGTCTGCTGACCATCGGCGAAGAGGAAGGCAAAGGCAATTCACTGGTAAAAACCACCTACGAAATGCTCAAGAATTCTTCCCTGAATTTTGTGGGCAATATCGAAGGCCGTGATATTTTTACCGGAGATGTTGACATTGCCGTTTGTGACGGTTTCGTAGGAAACGTTGCACTCAAGCTGGCTGAGGGACTGGCTACCAGCTTCGGCAGCCTGCTGAAGGGAGAGCTCAAACGAGACATTGTTTCCAAATTGGGAGCCATGCTTGCAATGAAAGCTTTCAAAAGATTCAGCAGACTGTTAGATAAGTCTGAGTATGGCGGAGCTCCGGTTCTCGGATTGAAAGGAATTGTCCTTGTCTGCCACGGTAAAGCCGATTCCCGGGCAGTGGAAAAAGCCATTGAAATGGCTGCCACTTTTGTCAAAAACGATGCTGTCGCCCACCTGAAAGAAGGACTGGCCGCTCATAAGGAAATCACCGCACGCGAATTTTAGTCCAATGCGGTATTCCTGCGACCTTACTTCGGACTATGGACGCATCCCGGATTAGTCAGCTCTCTTTCCATCCTAAAACAGGAATGGCGCAATGAGTACTTTCTCGTACATCAAGGGTCTTGGTTTCCATGTCCCTGAACGGATATATACAAATACTGACCTTGAAAAGATTGTCGATACCAACGACGAATGGATAACCTCCCGCACCGGAATCAAACAGCGCCACGTTGTTGAAGACGAGACCTGTCATGATCTTGCCTATGAAGCATCCTTAAAGGCTCTTCAAGAAGCAGACATGGAAGCGGAAGAACTCACCCACGTAATCGTCGCCACCTTCACCGGCGATATGCCTATTCCCAGCACATCCTGCCTGCTCATGGAACGTCTGGGTATCAAAAACATAGCAGCCATGGACCTTTCCGCGGCCTGCTCCGGTTTTGTCTACGCTGTAGAGGTAGCCCGGGCACTCATCAATCTCGATCCCACTGCAAAAATTCTGGTCTGCGGCGCTGAAGTTGTCACCAGCAGGGTAAACTGGGAAGACCGCTCAACCTGCGTACTCTTCGGAGACGGCGCGGGAGCCGCAGTAATGGTTGCAGGAACGGGCGATGAATCCGGAAAAATACTCGATACCCTTGTCCGCGCCGACGGAAATCATGGTATGAACCTGACCGTCAAGGGTGGCGGTTCTGCATATTCCTATAAAGCCGGCGACACCGTAGGTGTTGAAAACTTCGTGGAAATGCAGGGACGTGAAATTTACAAACACGCAGTACGCTCCATGACCTCCATCTCCAATGAAATTTTAAAGAGACAGGGACTGAGCATCGATGATGTAGACGTGCTGCTGCCCCATCAGGCCAACATGCGCATCATTGAGGCCGTGGGTAAAAAACTGGGTATCCTTCGGGAAAAAGTTTTCGCGAACGTGGATAAATACGGCAACACATCTGCCGCATCCATCCCCATCGCACTTGCTGATGCCAGGGAATCCGGCTTCATCAAGGACGGTGATCTGGTCCTGCTGGCCACCTTCGGAGGCGGACTGACCTGGGGTTCTTCACTGATACAGTTTTAATCGGTGTCTTAATATTTTTTGTTCTTTTCACAGAAAATTAACAACACTGCTGTATTAAAGGGAAAAACAACATTGTGCAAACGCACATGTATGTTTAAACAAATTAATTTCGATTAAATTTGCAGTCACAGCCGCTTTAGGCTATGAGACGCATGACCGGATTAATTTAACATAGAGGAAACTAAATGAGTGAACTGCCAAGTACCGCCCTTGTGACGGGCGGTTCCAGAGGAATCGGAGAAGCCTGCGCCAAGAGGCTTGCCAAAGACGGTTTTGAGGTTATCATTACGTACGTAAGCCGTCCCGACGGAGCTGAAAAAGTCTGCGCTGAAATTGAAGCTGCAGGCGGCAAAGCCCGCTCATTCAAGCTTGATTCTTCCGACCGTGAAGCTGTTACTGCTTTCTTCAAAGAGGAAATCAAAGGCAAAGTAAAGCTTGATGTTCTGGTAAACAATGCCGGAATCACCCGCGACGGACTTCTTGTCCGCATGAAAGACGAGGACTGGGACAAAGTCCTGGACATCAACCTGACCGGGGCCTTCACCTGTCTGCGTGAATCTGCAAAGATCATGATGAAGCAGCGTTACGGACGGATCATCAACATTTCCTCAGTAGTTGGGCAGGCCGGTAATGCCGGACAGGCCAACTACGTATCGGCCAAGGCCGGCCTCATCGGGCTGACCAAGGCCAGCGCCATCGAGCTTGCTCCGCGCGGTGTCACTGTGAATGCCGTTACCCCGGGATTCATTCAGACCGACATGACCGCAGAACTGCCTGAAAAAGTCATGGCGCAGATGATGGACAATATACCGCTGAAAAAACTCGGCACATCCGATGATATAGCGAATGCGGTTTCATTCCTTGCCAAGGATGAATCCGGTTATATCACAGGCCAGACTCTCGCTGTTAACGGCGGGATGTACATGTAATCAAGAAACACTAAAATAATGATCTGGAGGGGACTATGTCCGCAGCTGAAAAAGTAAAAGCAATTATCGTAGACCAGCTTGGCGTATCTGAAGACGAAATCAAAGACGAGGCTTCCTTTGTTGAAGATCTCGGCGCTGACTCTCTCGACCTCACTGAACTCATCATGGCCATGGAAGAAGAGTTCGACGTTGAAATCGAAGACGAAGAAGCTCAGAAGATCCTCAAAGTCAAGGATGCTATCGCATTCGTAGAAAGCAAGCAGTAGAGCTGATTGCTTCACAGGGTTTTTGAAAAGAGCGCCTTATTGCTCCTCACGGGCGTAAGGCGCTCCTTTTGTATTACCCTCCCAAAAGATTAACCCCAACATATTTTACAGGTTTAAATATATGAACAGGGTAGTAGTAACCGGCGTTTCCGCCATCACCCCCCTTGGTAACAGCATTGATACCAGTTGGGACAACCTCCTTGCGGGGAAGTCCGGTATTGCCGAAGTTACCGCCTTTGATGCCAGCGAATTTACTTCCCGCATCGCAGGTGAAGTTAAAGGCTTTGACGCTAAAGATTTCATCCCCGTTAAACAAGCCAAACGCATGGAAAGGTTCACACAGTTCGCTGTAGCAGCCAACCAGATGCTCATGGAGTCCACCGGACTCAAGCTTGAAGGGGATGAACGTGAACGTGCCGGAGTTGTCATCGGTGTAGGCCTTGGCGGTCTCGACACCATTGAAAAACAGCACGCCAAACTGGTGAAATCCGGTCCCAAAAAAATCACCCCCTTCTTCATCCCGATCATCATCGGCAACATGGCAGCCGGCCAGGTTTCCATCTTCGCTGAAGCGCAGGGTCCGAACCTGTGCATGTGTACTGCATGCGCATCCGGCACCCACGCCATCGGTCAGGCTTACACCGACATCATGCTCGGCCGCGCCGATGTGATGATCTGCGGTGGCGCTGAATCCACCATAACCCCGCTGGGTTTTGCCGGATTCACCGCTATGAAGGCTCTCTCCACACGCAATGATGATCCTGAAACCGCCTCCCGTCCCTTTGACAATGGCCGTGACGGTTTTGTCATGGGTGAAGGCGCAGGCCTGCTGCTGCTCGAATCCCTTGAGCACGCCCAGAAACGCGGTGTCGAGATTCTGGCTGAAGTTGTAGGTTTCGGTGCATCTTCCGATGCCTACCACATGACCGCACCGCCGGAAGACGGCGCAGGCGCGGCCCGGGCCATGAACGCAGCCATCCGTGAAGCCAAGATCGATCCTTCCGAGATTGATCACATCAACGCCCACGGAACTTCCACCAAACTGAACGACTTCTGCGAAACCAAAGCCATCTACAAAGTCTTTGGTGACCACGCGAAGAATATTGCTATCAGTGCCAACAAATCCCAGATGGGACACCTTCTCGGCGGTGCAGGCGGGGTTGAAGCAGCTTTTGCTGTCAAAACCCTTTCAACCGGAATTATCCCCGGTACTGCAAACCAGATCGAAGCTGACCCCGACTGTGATCTCGATTACTGTAAAGACGGTAAACGCGAGCAGCAGGTCAACTACGTACTGAGCAACTCGTTCGGCTTCGGCGGAACAAACGGCTGCATGCTGTTTAAAAGATTCGAAGAATAAGAGTAAATGATGCCTTCGGCGACTCTCCGAGGGCCCCTTCAGGGGGACCAAAGGGACTAAGCCCCTTTGGAATCCCTGAAGGTTTATATTCTGTACGTTTAAGTAAAAATTTTCACTTGCCTTGGCAAAGGCCTATTAAAAGTTTTTGGGATTCTTAAACCCTTTTTTCAAAAAGGGTTTAAGGCCCCCGGCAGGGTCGCCGAAGGCATAAAAAAGGAGCTTGTCATGGAAGAATTAATGATGAGAGACCCGGCAGTAGCGGCTGCGATCGGACAGGAAGTAACCCGCCAGATGACCAAGCTTGAACTCATCGCTTCGGAGAACTTTACCTCCACAGCGGTACGTCAGGCCATGGGCAGTGTAATGACCCACAAATACGCTGAAGGTTACCCCGGCAAGCGTTACTACGGCGGCTGCGAATTCGTTGACCTCGCGGAAGATCTCGCCCGTGACCGTGCAAAAGAAATTTTCGGCTGCGAATACGTTAACGTACAGCCCCACTCCGGTTCCCAGGCAAACATGGCTGTCTACTTCGCAGCCCTCAAGCCCGGCGACACTGTCCTCGGCATGGACCTCTCCCACGGCGGCCACCTGACCCACGGTTCCCCGGTAAACTTCTCCGGTAAGCTCTTTGACATCAAATTCTACGGTGTCGACCCCGAGACCAAGACCATCAACTACGACAATGTTCTTAAGATTGCCAAAGAGTGCAAACCCAAGATGATCATTGCAGGTGCATCAGCATACCCCCGTATCATCGACTTTGCCCGCTTCCGCCAGATCGCTGACGAAGTAGGCGCTGTACTCATGGTGGACATGGCCCACATCGCCGGTCTCATCGCAGCAGGCGTTCATCCCTCCTGCATCGAGCACGCCCACTACACCACTACCACCACCCACAAGACCCTTCGCGGTCCCAGAGGCGGTATGATCCTCTCCACCGAGGAACACGGCAAGGCACTTAACTCCAACATTTTTCCCGGTATTCAGGGCGGCCCGCTCATGCACGTTATAGCTGCTAAAGCTGTTGCTTTCGGCGAAGCGCTCAGGCCCTCTTATGTTGAATACCAGAAGCAGGTTGTAGCCAACGCTCAGGCTCTGGCCAAGAACCTTATGGACGCAGGTTTCGACCTCGTATCCGGCGGTACTGACAACCACCTGATGATGCTGGACCTGACCAACAAGGACATCACCGGTAAAGACGCCGAGCATGCTCTTGACGAAGCAGGCATCACTGTCAATAAAAACACCATCCCCTTTGAAACCCGTTCCCCGTTTGTTACCTCCGGTGTACGTATCGGTACCCCGGCCCTGACCACCCGCGGAATGAAAGAAGAAGAAATGGTAAAAGTCGCAGGCTGGATCAACGCCGCCATCGACTCCATCGGCAACGACACCAAGCTGAAGCAGATCAGCAAAGAAGTTGCCGAGTTCGCAAAAGAATACCCGCTCTTCGCATACTAGGATCACGAGATTTGCCAAGCAAAGCGGCAAGGCCTGATAAAAGGGTTTAAGCCGCCGGAGGCAAACTCTTGAATCAAAAGCGCGAAGCGCAACATAATACCAATAAAAACGGGCCCGAATATTCGGGTCCGTTTTCTCAGCTTCAAAGAGGGGAGCAATTTCATGGATAACAGAATGCCTTGGCCGGACTATTTTATGCGCATAGCACACCTTGTCGCAGAGCGTTCCACCTGCACCCGCCGCAAAGTCGGTGCTGTGGCAGTTCTGGATAAACGCATCCTTGCCACCGGCTACAACGGACCGCCGTCCGGTACCGCCCATTGCAAAGATGTAGGCTGTATCCGTGAGACTCTCGGAGTTCCTTCCGGTGAGCGCCATGAACTTTGCCGGGGACTTCATGCGGAGCAAAACGTCATCATCCAAGGCGCAACACATGGCGTATCTCTAAAAGGCGCAGAAATTTACTGCACCACCCAGCCCTGCCTGATCTGCACTAAAATGCTGATCAACACCGGGGTCAGTGCAATCTACTATTCCGAAAGCTACCCGGACGAACTTTCAGAACAGATGCTCAAAGAAGCCGGAGTTGAATTTGCTCTTCTTCAATTCGACAATTAGTCCCGAAGAAAAGTTCATGGCCCGTGCTGTGGAACTTGCCATGCGCGGTCGTAACCGGACCGCACCTAATCCGACAGTCGGAGCGGTAATGGTTCATGACGGGCAAATTGTGGCGGAAGGCTACCACCGTTTCTGCGGAGGGCTGCATGCCGAGAGGGAATGCATTGCCGATGCTAAATCCAGAAATGTGGATATGAGCAAATGCACGATGTTCGTTACCCTTGAACCATGCAACCATCACGGTAAAACCCCACCCTGTACCGAAGGCATCCTTGAAGCGGGCATCCCGCACATTGTGGTCGGCACCCGCGACCCCAATCCCAAGGCAGCCGGGGGCATTGAATATCTAGAATCCAAGGGCGTAAAGGTGGATCAGGGTGTGCTTGAAGAGCAGTGCAAAGATTTAATTTCCGATTTCCTGTGCTGGCAGTTCAAGGACCGTGCTTACTCCATCCTAAAGCTGGCCTGCACCATCGACGGCAAAATAGCCGGTGCCACCGGAGCGCAGGAAGCGGTATCATGCCCGGAATCTTTTCAGGATGTGCAGAGGCTGCGCTCCATGGTCGGAGCGGTTATTGTCGGCGGCAATACCCTGCGCGAAGACAACCCCAGCCTCAATTGCAGACTTGATCCGCTGCCGGAAGGATTCAGCCAGCCTAAAGCCGTGGTGGTTACCAATCACCTCCCGCAAAACCACGATGAGCTTACTTTGACCACTGCCCGCGCAGAAGAGACAATTTTCTGGACCAGTAAAAGACAGGCCGACTCAAAAACAGCCACTGAACTGAAAAACAAGGGAATTGAAGTTGTAGCCCTTCCCTGCTGTGAAAAAGGTCTTATATTTGAGAACGGATTCAAAATGCTGCGCCGGGAGCACGGCATCCTGCGCACTCTGTGCGAAGGCGGCGGCAAACTGGCCTGCTCCATGACGGAGCAGGGGTTGGTTGATGAATTTGTCATGTATCAGGCCCCTCGCATTCTGGGTAATGCGCTGGGCAGGCCGAATTTCGCAGGCTCCGGCAATACACTCATCAGTGAAGCCACGGACCTGCGGGTAAGCCGCGTAGAACAGAGTGGCCGTGACTTAAAAATAGTTTTCAAACCCGAAGGACAATAGCATGTTCACCGGACTGATTCAGGGAAAAGGACGCATTGAAAACGCCGAAAACCGGGGAAACGAAACCCGCTTCAAGGTAAGTGCGCCCAAGATTAAAGATTACGAAAAAGGCGAATCAATCGCCATCAACGGCGTCTGCCTTACAGTTGAAACGTACAGTGACAGCTGGTTCACCTGCTACGCCAGTAAGGAATCCATGTCGGTGACCAACCTCGGCAATCTCAAGCGCGGATCAATGATCAACTATGAGCGCGCACTGGCCATGGGTGACCGTCTGGGGGGACATATTGTTTCCGGCCATGTGGATTGCCTCGGTACTGTGGATTCCGTACGTCCCGCAGGTGAATCCAAAATTTACCGCATCAAGTTTCCCGAAGAACACGGTAAATATGTCGTCACCAAAGGGTCCGTTGCGTTGGACGGCATCAGTCTGACGGTCAATGATTGCGGTTCTGACTACCTCGAAGTAAACATCATCCCGGAAACTCAGGAAGAGACCACAATCTCGCTCTGGACTCCGGGATATGCCGTAAACATTGAGACTGACGTAATCGGCAAGTACGTGGAACGCATGGTCGCGCCTTGGACCGGACAAAAAGCTGCAGAAAAGCCGCAGAGCAAGCTTACTATGGACTTTTTACGCGAAAATGGATTTTAAAAATCCCCCGGCATAACCGCCCGAGACTTTTACGAATCCAACATACTGATATAAAAGAATAAAAAAACATATTTCACCCTTTGTGCATTTTGATGTATGAAGACAGACCTGTTTGCTTAAGTAGACAGCGATTTTTAAAAACCCCTCCGCATGTCGGAACACGAGGATAACGAATATGCCTTTCTGCACTATTGAAGAAGCAATTGAGGACCTCCGCGAAGGTAAAATGGTCATCATGGTTGATGATGAAGACCGTGAAAACGAAGGTGATCTTGTCTGCGCCGCAGAAAAAGTGACCCCTGAAATCATCAATTTCATGGCAACTCACGGCAGGGGGCTTATCTGCCTCGCCATGTCCGGTGAAATGGTAGACCACCTGAAGCTGCCGCTCATGGCCCAGTCCAACGGTTCCCAGTTCGGAACCAACTTCACTGTTTCCATTGAAGCACGTGAAGGTGTAACCACCGGTATTTCAGCTGCCGACCGCGCCACCACCATCCTTGCTGCCGTTAAGGACGGTGCCGAACCAGAGGATATTGTTTCCCCCGGCCACATTTTTCCGCTGCGCGCCAAAGACGGCGGTGTGCTGGTCCGTGCTGGACAGACTGAAGGCAGCGTTGACCTCGCCCGCCTTGCAGGCCTCAAACCTGCAGGTGTAATCTGCGAAATAATGAAGGATGACGGCACCATGGCCCGCCTTCCCGACCTTAAAGAATACGCCAAAGAGCACAACCTTAAAATCTGCTCCACTGAAGCCCTGATCAAATACCGCATGAAATTCGGCAGCCACACCGTTACCCGTGAGGCTGATGCAGAACTTCCTACCCGTTGGGGGGATTTCAAGGCTTCCGCTTTCCATTCCAGCGAAGACAACCGCACCCATATCGCCCTGATCATGGGCGATGTAAAACCCGGCGAACCTGTGCTGGTCCGCGTTCACTCAGAATGTTTGACCGGTGATGTTTTCGGTTCCCAGCGCTGCGACTGCGGTGATCAGTTGGCTTCCGCCATGTGCATGATCCGCAACGAAGGAAAAGGCGTGCTGCTCTACATGCGTCAGGAAGGCCGCGGTATCGGTCTCGGCAACAAGATCAAAGCCTATCACCTTCAGGACCTCGGTTGTGACACTGTTGAAGCCAACGAAAGACTCGGTTTCAAACCCGACCTCCGTGAATACGGAACCGGTGCCCAGATTCTGGTACAGCTCGGTATCACCAAAATGCGCCTCATGACCAACAACCCGAAAAAGATTGTCGGTCTTGAAGGTTACGGTCTCGAAGTTACCGAACGCGTACCCATTGAGATGGACGCCTGTGAAATGAACTTCGATTACCTGAAAACCAAAAAAGACAAGATGGGCCACATGCTGGATCATCTCGAAGATAAAAAATAAAAAGGGAGAAGCTCCATGCCTCATATCAAAACCATAGAAGGTCAGCTCGATTCCAAGGGTCTGAAAATCGCACTCGTAGCCGGACGTTTCAATGATATCATCGTTGACAGACTGGTAGGCGGAGCTGTTGATTACCTTGCCCGCCACGGCTGTGACAAGGACAACATGACCCTGATCAAAGTACCCGGTGCTTTTGAAATCCCCGTGGTAACCAAAAAACTTGCTGAATCCGGCAAATATGACGGTATCGTGGTTCTCGGTGCTGTTATCCGCGGTGCGACTCCCCACTTCGACTATGTCTGCAACGAGTGCGCCAAAGGCGTAGCTCAGGTCAGCTTGGACAACGGACTGCCCATCGGTTTCGGGCTGCTTACCTGTGACACCATTGATCAGGCTGTTGAACGTGCCGGCTCCAAAGCAGGTAACAAAGGCGTTGAAGCAGCTTCCGCAATGCTGGAAACTGTCCGCGTTCTGGAACAGATTTAACTGAAGCATAAATAATCAGGCTGATTCTTCGGAACAGGCCTTGATTATTAAACATAATTTGAAGGCATACGGTCTCCGGCCCGCAGTTTGGAGACCGTATGCCTGTTGTGTTGTTTAAATAACAATTTAGATGTATCTTGCGTTGCACGGCACTTACGCCCGCAACCTCAGGATAGTGATGCAGATGTCCCAGACTAAAGGTTTAAGAAGAAAAGGCCGCGTACTTGCTTTTCAGGTGCTTTACGGCCTGAGTTTTGTCCCCCCTCATGGAGGATGGACATGTGAACGTATATACAACCAGAGCCCTGCAGTAATCAGAGAAACCGAAGAAGACCTGATCCTCTTCGCCCGTGAACTGCTGATCGGAATCTGGAAAGCACAGGAAGAACTTGACGAAGTTATCGGTCGGTATTCCAAACACTGGAAAATCGAAAGAATTGCAAAAGTGGAACTGGCCATACTCAGACTCGCTGTATACGAACTGATCCACAAACCTGACATCCCGCTCAAGGTGGGTATCAATGAAGGTATTGAGCTGGCTAAAAAGTTCGGAGACGGCAATTCCCGCAACTTCATCAACGGCATCCTAGACGCTGTTGCCCGTGACATCGACACCGGCAAGTTCAAGGTTGAGAAGAATTTTTAATTGCATTCGGCGACCCCTGCCGGGGAGGCCTTAAACCCTTTTTGCAAAAAGGGTTTAAGAATCCCAAAAACTTATCAGGGCTTCGCCGCTTTGTATGAATAAATCGTTGTAAACAATTAGGGATTCCAAAGGGACTTAGCTCCTTTGGCCGCCGGCGGCGAAATCAGTTTGTCAAAAGCGCGATGGCGCCTCTGGTCCAGCTCCCGACAGGGCCGCCGGAGGCATAATCCCATATCAAAAGGATTTTCATAATGGGTTTTGGGAAATACGAACCGGAATTAATTGAAAACAAGTGGCAGAAGGAATGGACTGAAAAAGGAGCTTTCAATGTGGAAGCCGACGAGTCCCGCCCCAAATACTACGTGCTGGAAATGTTTCCCTACCCTTCCGGGAAAATCCACATGGGGCATGTGCGCAACTACTCCATCGGTGATGTTGTCGCCCGTTACAAACGCATGAAAGGTTTCAACGTGCTCCACCCCATGGGCTGGGATGCATTCGGACTGCCCGCAGAAAACGCGGCCATCAAGAACAACACCCACCCTGCCGAGTGGACCTACGCCAATATTGATGACATGCGAACCCAGCTCAAACGTTTGGGCTATTCCTACGACTGGCGCCGCGAACTGGCTACCTGCCACCCCGGCTACTACAAGTGGGAACAGCAGTTTTTTTTGAAATTTCTCGAAAAAGGGCTGATCTACCGCAAAAAGTCTCCGGTCAACTGGTGTGAAACCTGCCATACCGTTCTGGCTAACGAACAGGTTGAAGAAGGACTCTGCTGGCGTTGCGATACCGAAGTTGTGCAAAAAGAACTTTCACAGTGGTTCATGCGCATCACCGATTACGCAGAAGAACTGCTCGAAAGCCTGAACGAACTTGAAGGCGGCTGGCCTGAGCGCGTAATCACCATGCAGCGCAACTGGATCGGTAAATCCATCGGTGCGGAACTCGACTTTGAAGTTGAAAACTCCGAAGAAACCATCAGCGTTTTCACAACCCGGCCGGATACCCTTTTCGGTGCAACTTTCATGTCTCTGGCAGCCGAGCATCCCATGGTGGAGAAGCTCATCGAAGGCAAGCCCGAAGCAGAAAAAGTCCGCGAATTCGTGCACAAGGTTTCCAACATGGACCGCATCGTACGCGGTGCGGATGACCTTGAAAAAGAAGGTGTCTTCACCGGCGCATACTGCATCAACCCGCTCAACGGCCTGAAAATGCCTATCTACGTGGCGAACTTCGTCCTCATGGGCTACGGTACCGGCGCAGTAATGGCGGTTCCTGCACACGATCAGCGCGACTTTGAATTCGCCAAAAAATATGATCTGCCCCTGCAGGTGGTCATCCAGCCCGAAGGAGAAACCCTCAAGGTTGAAGATCTGGAAGAAGCATACTCCGCCCCCGGCGTACTGACCAATTCCGGTGAATTCGACAACATGCCCAATGAAGATGCCAAGGGCGCAATCGTTGAATTCCTCGGCAAGTCCGGCAAGGGCAAGAAATCCATCAACTACCGCCTGCGCGACTGGAACATTTCCCGTCAGCGTTTCTGGGGCTCCCCAATTCCGGTAATCTATTGTGACGATTGCGGAATCGTTCCTGTGCCCGAACAGGACCTGCCTGTTGTTCTGCCCGAAGATGCGGTCATGAACGAAGATGGCCGCTCTCCGCTGCCGGATATGGAAAGCTTTCATAACGTGACCTGTCCTAAATGCGGTAAGGCTGCAAAGCGTGAAACAGACACCATGGATACCTTTGTGGAATCTTCATGGTATTTCATGCGCTACACAGATTCCCGCAAGGCAGACGCTCCCTTTGACAGCAACTCCCTTGAATACTGGACCCCCGTTGACCAGTACATCGGCGGAATCGAACACGCCATTCTGCACCTGCTCTACGCAAGATTCTTTACTAAAATCCTGCGCGACGAAGGTTACACCCAGCTCAGCGAACCGTTCAAGAACCTGCTCACTCAGGGCATGGTCCTCAAGGACGGCGCCAAGATGTCCAAATCCAAGGGCAACGTGGTCGACCCCAACGCCATGATTAACAAGTACGGTGCGGACGCCACCAGACTGTTCATCCTCTTTGCCTCCCCGCCTGAAAAAGACCTTGAATGGTCTGATCAGGGTCTGGAAGGAGCGCACCGCTTCCTGAACAGAATATGGAGACTGGCAGAAGAGTTTGAAGGCAAGCTCAGCGCTGTCGGCGCATGTGCTAAACCCTCAATGGAACTCTCTTCCGAAGCCAAGAAGCTGCGGCTCAAGGAACACGAAACCGTCAAACGCGCCAGCCGTGACATGGAAAATAAATTCCAGTTCAACACTGTCATCGCTGCCACCATGGAGCTCGTCAACGAGATCTATTCGCTCAAAGACGAACTCATGAAGAGTGAAGACGGACGATTCGCGCTTTCTTCCGCATACAGCACCGTGCTTACCGTGCTTTCTCCCATTGCCCCGCACATCTGCGAAGAACTCTGGGCTGCAATGGGCTACAACGGTTACATAGCTGAAGTTGCATGGCCTGAGCACGACGAGACCGCACTGGTAACCGACGAAATCCTGATCATCATTCAGGTCAACGGCAAAATGCGCGGCAAACTCTCTGTGCCTGCTGCCGCTTCAAAAGAAGAAATTGAAAAAACAGCACTTGCCCACGAGAACGTGACTAAACACACTGATGGCAAAACCATCAGGAAAGTTATCGTTGTTCCCGGCAAGCTGATTAATATTGTTGCAAATTAGCCCTTCGGGGACCAGAGAGGGAAACTTTTAGAAAAAGTTTCCCTCTCTGGACTCTCCCTTCAAAACTTTTTAACGGGCTTCGCGTCTCGAGGAGTTAGAGCTGTGGTTATTATGAATTCTGTAAAAAAGCTGATCCTGCTGCTGTGTGTTGTTTTTGCTGTCTCTGCCTGCGGCTACCACAACTCTGCCACCGAGCCGAACAGGGTCGGAGAGCAATTCCGCGAAGTCGCCATCGCCAAGGTGGAAAACCCCACTCTTGAACGCTGGCTGGAACCCAAAATACGCTCTATGCTACGTGATGAAATCACTCGCCGGGGACAGCTCGTATGGACAGACAAGTCCAAAGCGGAAGCACTTATCAATATCAGAATTCTGGGACTCTCCGACGGCAGCCGCATCCTCGGTGACCAAGATGTGACCCTGAAATACGATATGACCCTCAAAGTGCAGATGAAGATCATCAGCGCATCCGACGGTTCCCTGATCTGGAATTCCGGGCCGATGAGCGTTACCGAATCCTACTACACTGGAGAGGAAGACGCGACCCAGCAGTTGGTAACCAAACTCATGGTCCGCCGTCTGGTAGACCGGATGAATCAGGCTTACTAAGGAATTTTTAAGAGAGCTTCCGGTATCCCTGACGGGGACCTCTACCCCTTTTGCAAAAAGGGTTTAAGAATCCCAAAACCTTTTTTTATGCTTCGCATTTCTTGCACACAGGCCTGCTTTAATATGTAATGCGGCGCAGCCCTACTAAAAGTTTTTGAAGAGTCCAGAGAAACTTTTTCCAAAAAGTTTCTTTGTCCCCCGGAGGGCCGCCGGAGGTCGACTAAGCACTTTTTTCAAATTAAAGGTACAAATGTCCAGACCCGGATACATGTTTCTCATCTGCCCAGACGCGGAACTGCTGCACGCCAACATTGCCGAGCTGCAGGAAAAGCACGGGGCCACGGATTACGAGAAAAAAGCTTACTGGGCGGACGAAGACCTGCCTCCTCAATTCTGGGACGACCTGACTCTGCAGACCCTTTTCGGAGCAAGCAAAGTAATTATCCTGCGCCGGGCACACAAGCTTAAGGCTGCAGTATGGGACAATATCGATAAAACTATCGCTTCACTATCAAGCTCGTCTTTTCTCTTTATCTGCCTTGAAAGCCAGTGGAAAAGCAAAACGCCCCCCATCCCGGCAGTGCTGAAAAAACGCAAATGCTGGAAATTCGCTGAAAAACAGAAATGGTTCTGGAAGTCCGCTGGGCTGGACCAGAAATCAATCTCCGGTTTTGTGGGCAAATGGGCCAGGACCAACGGCCTGCACATCGACAGCCCGGTGCTGAATGCTCTTTCGCAAGCCTTACCAAAAGATGCTCGCGCAGCACGCTTGGAGCTGGACAAGCTGGATCTGGCAGCAGGTCCGGACCGCAGGATTCTCATGGAACATGTGGGGCTTATCGCCCATTCCGAAGAAATGGACTTCTTTGCCTTCATGCGCTCCATGTCAGAAGGAGGCGACCCGGTGGAAATCTGGCGCCGGGTGCTGACCAACCACAGCGAAAAAGATTCCATGATCTTCATGCTCACCGCATCGCTGACTCGTGAGGCCCGGGCCTTATGGATGATGATACACGGCGAAGAATCGGAAGTGCGTCTGCCTCCTTTCGTTAAAAAGCAGAAACAAGCCCTTGCACAACGCCTTGGCCCGGTCCGCATTGCCAGACTTTTTGATATTGTCATGGAAGCGGAGATAGGTATCAAGACCGGGCAACGTAAACCTGAGCAGGCGCTTGAATTGCTGGTGGCTTCCCTTACTTCCCTGTTTGCTCCCCCTCAACGCAGACGCTAGCGTCCCTTTTTTATTTTCACACCCTGCTAAAAATAGCTTTTTTACACCTTTTTTGGTTTTTTAAGCCTGTTTTACATCATTTAGCATGTTAAACAGGTTGATTTGCACCTGCATCCGGTTTATCCATTCAAAAGTAAACCCGTCCGCAGGGTCTCATACTTTTTGTCGAATCTGGCCCGTGTCGGAACTGTACTACTTGCCAAAGCATACTTACTATTTATTATGAACGATAAACCTCATTACCACGGCCACCGCCAGCGGTTGAAAGAAAAACTCGGCAAAGACTCAACAAGCCTTGCCGATTATGAAATTCTGGAACTGCTTCTAGGGCAGGTGCTGCCGAGACGCGATACCAAACCGGTTGCCAAAGAATTACTGGTTGAATTCGGCAGTCTGGGCGGGGTATTCAGGGCGCCGGACGAACAATTGAAAAGGTTCAAGGGAATCGGGCCGGGGGTTTTGATATTTTTTACGCTTATGCGTGAATTTTGGACCAGAATTGCCGAGGAACCCATGAACGGTAAAGACCCAATCTCTTCTCCGGAAGCTGTCTACGAGGCAGCCATGGCCCGGATCGGCAATTTGGCTAAAGAAGAATTCTGGATTGCACTGGTCAACAACCGCAACAAAGTGATATGCTGGGATAGGCTGTCGGAAGGCACTGTGGATAAGACCGCAGTATATCCGCGAGAGATTGTGGCACTGGCTTTGCGCCACAACGCCAGCGGAGTGATTCTGACCCATAACCATCCCGGCGGGGACCCGTCTCCATCTCCTGAAGACACGGAGAGGACTATGGAAATAGCCGCCCTCTGTCAGGACATGGAAATACGTCTGCTGGACCACGTGATAGTAACAGCAGACAGGTTCCACAGCTTCAAGGAAGCAGGATATTTGTAGTTCACCTCAAATCGGAAGGAGGGTCCTATGATCAGAAGCTATCATTGTGTTGTAACCGGCAAGGTGCAGGGAGTGTTCTTTCGTGCATGGATCAACGATCAGGCTGCCGCTCTGAGCCTCAACGGCTGGGTACGCAATCTCGACCAAGGCAAGCTGGAAGTGCTGCTGCAGGGAGATGAGACAAAAGTCGCTGCGATGAGAACCCGGCTGCTGGTCGGCCCACCCCTTTCGCAGGTTACAGACGTAAAGTGTGAATGGATGGATTACGATACCGAGCACAAGGGATTTGAAATCCGTTAGTTGCGCAGCCCCGGAATCAAGCTGTATGCATTCCGGTAAAATCATATCCCGGTAACGGGCGAAACCCCGGATCGGATATGACAAATTGACTGATAAGCTCTCCGGCCCCGCCAATACGGTTTGGGGTCGGAGATTTAATGCTTTATTATACTGTAAAAACAACCATTTCTGAAACAAGGACATTGCGTTGAAGAAAAAAAAATCACCCATCAAACCGCTCAAACTGAACAAGAAAGATAAATCCGAAGTTCAAAAAAAAGCGAGACAGAAATCCACATCGGATGCAGGCAACGATCAGGGCTTGAACAAACCCCCGGTTTCTCCGCTGAATGTGCTCCATGATGCAGCAGACCTGCTGGATGACGCAGGCAATATTCCCGATGAAGCATATGTGGATATTCCCACCACCCTTCCGGTGCTGGCTGTGAGGGATATTGTTGTCTTCAACTATATGATCCTTCCGCTTTTTGTAGGCCGTGAAAAATCCGTCAATGCAGTGGAAGCGGCCATGACCGGCAACCGCTACGTAATGGTCCTGACCCAGAAAGACGAGAGCGTAGAAAGCCCGGAACATGAGGATCTTTACCTCACCGGAACCGTGTGCATGATCATGCGCATGCTCAAAATGCCAGACGGACGTCTGAAAGTACTCGTACAGGGTGTATCTCGGGCCAGGGTAAAAAGATTCATAGGTTCAGAACCTTTTCATGTTGCTGAAATTGAAGCTATTCCCGAAGCTGAAACAGGAGAGCTGGACGCCACACAGGAAGCACTTGTCCGTTCCTCTCGGGAACAGAGTGAAAAAATCCTGACCTTACGCGGTATTTCCTCCACCGACATTATGAGCGTACTCAACAGCGTCAACGAACCGGGCCGTTTAGCGGACCTGATCGCCTCCAACCTGCGCATGAAAGTTGAAATTGCTCAGTCTATCCTTGAATGCGGAGAACCTGTTGAGCGGCTGACACTTGTCAACACCCAGCTCACGCAGGAAGTGGAAGTGGCTTCCATGCAGAATAAAATCCAGTCCATGGCCAAAGAAGGCATGGATAAAGCCCAAAAAGATTTCTACCTGCGCGAACAGCTCAAGGCCATTAAAAAGGAACTCGGCGAATCCACTGACGAAGCTGAGGAAGCTGAAGAAATCCGTGCAGCCATAGCCAAGGCAAAAATGCCCAGGGAAGTACACAAGGAAGCTGAAAAGCAACTCCGCCGCCTTGAAGCCATGCATCCGGAAGCATCAGAGGCCACGGTCATCCGAACCTATCTGGACTGGATGATTGAGCTTCCATGGGCCAAGCAATCCCGTGACCGTCTCGACATCATTGAAGCCAAAAAAATTCTCGATGAAGACCATTACGATCTTGAAAAAGTAAAGGAACGCATCCTTGAATACCTGAGCGTACGCAAGCTGAACCCGTCTATGAAAGGTCCCATCCTCTGCTTTGTGGGCCCTCCGGGGGTCGGTAAAACTTCTCTGGGACGTTCCATTGCGCGCAGCCTGAAACGTAAATTCCACCGTATGTCTCTTGGCGGGATGCGTGACGAGGCCGAGATCCGCGGACACCGCCGGACCTACATCGGGTCCATGCCCGGACGCATCATTCAGGGTATCAAACAGTGCGGAACCCGCAACCCGGTGATCATGCTCGATGAAATCGACAAACTCGGTTCAGATTTTCGCGGTGACCCTTCCTCCGCACTGTTGGAGGTACTTGATCCGGAGCAGAACAACTCCTTCACCGACCATTATCTGAACGTGCCTTACGACCTTTCAAAAGTTATGTTCATCTGCACTGCTAACGTGCTGGATTCCATTCCCCGTCCGCTCTTGGACCGTATGGAAGTTATCCGCATCCCCGGATACACCGAACATGACAAGGTTAATATTGCGCGCCGCTACATCGTTGGACGTCAATGCAAGGAAAACGGACTCAAAGAAAATGAAATGATCATGGCAGATGAAATTATCGCCAAGATCATCAAGGAATACACCCGTGAAGCAGGTCTGCGTAACCTCGAACGCGAAGTAGGCTCTGTCTGCCGCAAACTGGCCCGCAAGAAAGCAGAAGGCGAAAAAGGACCCTTTGAAGTTACAGCCGACAATCTGCACAAATACCTCGGTATTCCCAAACATCTTGAAGATGAGAAGGAAAATGAACTTCCCGCAGGTGTCGCGCTCGGTCTTGCATGGACCCCGGTAGGAGGTTGCGTGCTGCATGTGGAAGTCTCGGCCATGCCGGGTAAAGGCAAACAGCTGCTCACCGGACAACTCGGCGATGTGATGAAGGAATCCGCACAGGCAGCAGTCTCCTTCGCCCGCCAGCATGCTGACGAATACGGCATCGATTCCAACTTTTACGAAGAGCTGGACCTGCACATCCACGTACCAGACGGAGCAACTCCCAAGGATGGACCGTCCGCCGGTGTGACTCTGGTCACCGCACTGGTTTCCGCACTGACCGGAATCCCGGCTGACCCGGAGCTGGCCATGACTGGGGAAATATCCCTGCGCGGTCGTGTTCTTCCTGTTGGCGGCATCAAGGAAAAGATTCTCGCTGCCGTATCCCTAGGCATGAAACGGGTGCTGATTCCCTCGCAAAACCGGAAAGATCTTGAAGATATTCCCGAAGAACTTCTGAAAAATATTGAGATCACCCCCATCGAACGTATCGATGAAATATGGCCTATTGCCAAAACTAAATAAAAATTATCTCCGGCGGACGGGGAAGGGGAAACTCATACATGAGTTTTCCCTTCCCCATACCTCATCCCTTACGGAACCTTTTAATCCGTTTCGCTATGGCGAGTTGAAACAAATCAGCAGGAAGCGGATTTAGCCAGAGCCTGATAATTAAAGCTACTTAAGGTTGCATCCGAGCTAGAAGAATCAAACTGAGGTAAGTCTCTAAGGGAGTACCGGTATCCCAGCCGGAGGCATTGCCCCTCCTGACAATTTGGGCTATGCAATTTTTCGCAACATATATTTCAAAGCACGGAGTAAATATAAATGCCTATTTTCGAATATAAATGCGCTGACTGCGGCAAGGAATTCGAGGAGCTGGTTTTCAACCGCGACGAATGTCCTCCCTGCCCGGAATGTAAATCCGAGAAAACCGAAAAACTCATGTCCGCCTGTAAGTTCAAAACCGGCGGCGGAGCTCCTGACATGGGTGATTTCGGAAGTGCACCTGCTCCATCTTCTTCCAGCAGCAGTGGCTGTGCCGGATGCTCCGGCGGCGACTGTTCTTCCTGCGGAAGTTAGCAAGCTGTCCGCAAAAAATTCAGAGCCATGAATTTAGCGGACGCAACACCGGATCAATATAAATTTCAAACATAACGGCGGAATAATGAGAAAAATAACCATTGCAACACGCGGCAGCAAACTTGCCCTCTGGCAGGCTAACCATATTTCTGATCTTCTGCGTGAAGAGTATCCCGGAATCGATGTTCAACTGCTTAAAATCAAAACCAAAGGCGACAAGATTCTGGACGTTCCGCTGGCCAAAGTGGGCGGCAAGGGCCTCTTTGTAAAAGAGATTGAAGAAGCACTGCTTGATGAACGCGCCGATCTGGCTGTACACAGCATGAAGGATGTTCCCACCGAACTTCCCGATGGTCTTGAAGTAGGCGTAATTCCCCCGCGTGAAGCAGAGACAGACACCCTGCTTTCCGTAAAATATGATTCGCTCAAAGACCTGCCTGCCGGTGCTGTGGTAGGAACAAGCAGCCTGCGCCGCCAGTCTCAGATTTTAGCCCTGCGTGACGATCTTAAAATCGAATCTCTGCGCGGAAACCTCGACACACGCGTACACAAGCTGCTCGACGGCGAATTCGACGCCATTGTTGTTGCCACCGCCGGACTGAACAGGCTCAAACTTTCCGCACCCAAAAGCGAAATTCTGGGTCCTCCGACCTTCCTGCCTGCTGTGGCAC
Organism: Maridesulfovibrio sp.; assembly: GCF_963678865.1. Classification (NCBI taxonomy): domain Bacteria; kingdom Pseudomonadati; phylum Thermodesulfobacteriota; class Desulfovibrionia; order Desulfovibrionales; family Desulfovibrionaceae; genus Maridesulfovibrio; species Maridesulfovibrio sp. The sequence goes on from NZ_OY787459.1 coordinate 1,898,752, forward strand.
AGGGAGCGCTGGGCATTGAGTACCGCATTGAAGACACAGAAATTCAGGACATCTTGAGATTCATCCACGATGAAACCACTGCCCGTCAGGTACGTGCTGAGCGCGGTTTCCTTACCGGACTGGACGGGGGATGTCAGGTCCCCATCGCCGCATGGTCCCAGCTTGAAGGTGATCAGGTCAAATTGACCGGATTTGTTGCCGACATTGACGGTTCCAGCCCCATCCGCATGGAAAAATCCGGTCCTGCGGAAGATGCATGGAACATCGGTCTTGCCCTTGCGGACGAAGTGCTTGCAGCCGGAGCCAAGGAAATTTTAGACCGCGTTTATGATAAATGCTGATCCGGCTATACTAAAAGAGTTCCGGCAAATTCCGGGAGTAGGCAAATCCATTGCCATGGACCTCTGGAATCTGGGCTACCGTTCCCTTGATGAACTCAGGGATGAAAACCCGGATGACATGTACTCACGACTTGAAAAGCTGGCAGGATGCCATGTGGACCGTTGCATGCTCTATGTTTTCAGGTGTGCGGTTTATTATGCAAGCAATGATAACCGGGACCCTGAACTGGAAAAATGGTGGAACTGGAAAGACTGATCAAAATCACAGATTGAAAATCAAGCCCGGAACATGTGCATGTTCCGGGCTTTTTTTAATATATTTTTTATATATTATGACTATAAAGTTCCTCTCATTCTGTCCGATAAGAGTTATAAACAGGAATCATGTTCTTTAAAAACATCATTTATAACTTCCAAGGACGGAGGTATACAATGTCAAACGGACCCGAACTCAATAAGGTGTCACAGGTTCCTCCTGTAAGGGATGAAGATCTTGCGAACTCCATGAAGAATCTGCAGAAGAAGAGACTGCAGAGGAAGGCATACGCGGACCCGGATATGCACCGCGAGCTGGTGAAGATTATTTCCTCACCAGTATACAATGCCAACGCAGAGCTGATTCAGGCTGTAACAAGCAGCCGAGGTTCAGCCTAGAAAAATTTCACATACGGAAATCGCCAATTCCTCCTCATAAAATAAAAGGCGCAGGTTTGCGACAACCTGCGCCTTTTATATTTACCAAATTCAGAGAAATTATAAAATCCGTAACCGGGCAACGCCCTCCTCGTGTGCCTCAACCTGCCCGATATGTACGGCAAGATCTCCCGCTTCAAGCAGCATATCCGTGGCCTGCTGCAACTTTTCTGCAGGAACGGCCAGCACCAGCCCGCCGGAAGTCTGGGCGTCAAAAACAAGATCGGTTTTAATGATGTCAGCATCCGGCGCCGCATGGACCTGTGAGCTGCAATATTTACGGTTGGCAAAACTACCCGCGGGGATCATCCCCATTGATGCCAGCTCGACCACATCATCCATGAACGGAACCTTATCAAGCCACAATTCTACAGCCACGTTTGAAGCATCAGCCATTTCCAGCACATGCCCGCCCAATCCGAATCCGGTTACGTCTGTGGCACCTTTCAAGCCCAGATCGCGAATAACTTTTCCGCCTGCGCTGTTCAATTTGGAGGCCCATTTGTAGACGTCTTTTTCAAACCGTTCAGCGCCGTCCCAATCGGCCTTTAAAGCTGTAGCCAACACTCCGGTCCCCAGCGGCTTGGTCAGCAGCAGTTGGTCACCTTCCCGCAAGCCTTTATTGGAAGCAAATCCGTCAGGATCGACTATCCCGGTAACAGAGAGTCCGTATTTAATCTCATCGTCTTCCACACTGTGTCCGCCTGCGAGCACAGCTCCGGCTTCACGGATTTTATTCATACCGCCCTTTAGAATTTCCCGCAGAATCTCCGGTCCCATTTCTTTCATAGGATAGCAGACGATATTCATAGCGGTCCAAGCTTCACCGCCCATTGAATATACATCAGAGAGGGAGTTTGCAGCAGCAATCTGACCGAACCAATAGGGATTATTGACCACCGGAGTAAAAAAATCCAAGGTCTGGACAAGGGCTTTGCCCGCAGGAAAAGAGACAATGGCGGAATCCTCGTTCCCGCCCAGTCCAGTAAGAAGGCGCTCATCCTCCACGGCCAAGCCGCACAAAACCTGCTCCAGGTCCCCCGGAGCGATCTTGGCTGCTCAACCGGCAGCTTTTACTGTCTTTACCAATTCTTTAGGCATTTTTATCCCTTGGTGCGCTTTGCGCTTTTGATGAAATATTTTGCTGCAGGAGTCATCATCCTCCTGCGTCTACCCCGGCATCGTCAAACGTTGCCATATCGTTATAAATATTCGCGGCGGCACGCAGCATGAACATGGACAGAGCTGCACCTGAGCCTTCACCCAGCCGCATATCCAGATGCAAAAGCGGCCTGCGCCCAAGGGCCTTGATCACTTTCGCGTAGCCCGGTTCAGCCGAAGCATGGCTGAGCACGCAATAACCGCCCACAGCAGGACAGATTTTAACTGCTGCTGCATAGGCTGCAGTGGAAATAAAGCCATCAATACAAACCATCTGCCTGTTTTTGGCCCCACCGAGAATCAACCCGACAAGGGCAGCTATCTCATAGCCCCCCAGTGCGCTTAGTATAGCAAAAGGATCAGCAGAACGCACTGTTTTCGCATTAACAGCCAGAGCCCGGCGAATTACTTCTATTTTACGGAGCACGCCCTCGGGATCTATACCTCCTCCCGGCCCGGTTATATCGGCGGGATCAAGATCAAAATAAGCACAATAAAGAGCGGTGGAAGGAGTGGTATTGGAAACGCCCATCTCTCCTGTACCAAGGACTTTTATACCTTGTGCGTGAGCCTCGTCGGCTAGGTCCAGACCGAGGGCCAACGCCCGCAGGCAGCAATCTTCGTCCATGGCCGGGCCTTTGGAAATGTTAGCAGTACCACAGGCTATCCTGCGCTGAATCAGGTTCGGATGTTCTGGGAAAGGGCCGCCCTTGCACCCGGCATCCACAACAACCAGTTCCACGCCGGAAGTCCGGGCCAAGACATTAATCCCGGCTCCTCCGGTCAAAAAATTCTCCACCATCTGACGGGTCACTTCCTGAGGGAAATAGCTGACATCTTCCTCATTAACCCCATGATCACCGGCAATAGTGTAGATGCGGGCCGGATCAGCCTGCGGAGCTTTACCGCCGGAAGCCATAAACATTTTCACTGCAAGATCTTCCAGCCTACCGAGACTGCCCAGCGGCTTGGTCAGGTTATCAAGATGAGCGCGGGCCTGTTTTTCAAGAGAAAAATCCACGGGCTGCACAGCGCTTACTATTCGCTGTAAATCTTCTGCGGAAAAATTATTCACATCCATTACCTCATATTAGCTGCCCTGCCGTATTGAGAAACCATAAACGGGTATGCTAAAGTTTGTCCCGAAATGAAGAAAAAATGTATATTACACGCCAATTGTCAGGGCGAACCCATTCAAGAACTGCTTCTGCTAAGCGATGAGTTCTCTGCGGAGTATCAAATTCACAGCTTTACCAACTATACACGGGAGTTTATCCCGGATAGCCTGCTGACCGATTGCGACCTATTTCTGTTCCAGACACTCAACGAAAAATGGGGAGAACTCGCTTCAGCAAAGCTCTGCGGCAGGCTGAAAAAAAATACCCGCTCAATAGCCATCCCCAACATGCTCTTCAAACACTACTGGCCGCTGTGGTCCGCTGCTCCCGGCTTTGACTACCGAGACACATTTCTGGATTCACTGCTTGATAGGGATCTGAGCGAGTCCCAGATCATGCACCTTTTCATTAATACCAGACTGACCAATATTTATGATTTCAAGGAAATCATGGACAGATCAGAGCAGTTGGAAAGAGACAAGGAAAGCCTTACCCCGGTCCGTTACGTGGACTGGATAATGGAAAACTACAGGAAAAAACCTCTTTTCAACACCATCAACCATCCGCGCAGGGAACTTCTCATCCTGACCGTAAACACCCTGCTTGAAGAACTTGGTATGACCCGGTTGAATGATAAGGCACTGAACGGATTTTCAGATCCCTTTACGGATTTTGAACAACCCATCCACCCCCAGGTCGCAGAATATCTCGGCCTTGAATTCGGCGGCCCGGAACACCGCTATCACGTTTACGGGGCAGAACTGACCTTTGAAGAGTACGCCACGCGCTACATCAAATGCCGCAAAAACAACATTGAAGACTTCATAACATTTCTCATGGCCGCAGCAAGGATGGGCCAATCCTGACCGGATTCTACCCGTTCAAATTCGGGGGCCCCATGACGATCATCTCCGCAAGGGTCAAATCCACTTTGGGCATGGTTCTGATTCTGTTGCCAAGCAATCCCATTTCAAGACCTACAAGCTCCTTGTAAAGCGGAGTACGGTCTACAACCGGAACATTTTCCATATCTTTGGTCAGATCCTGACACTTGAAACATCCGGGAAAAGAAAGCTGGCGTCCGTTGGGCTGGCGCAGGGTATTGACCACTCCGTGCATGCGGCAGATCATCAGCCTGTGTTTGTAGACCCCGCAAAGGCCGTCATCGTTTAAAGGACACATTATCTTGGGTCGCATGCCGTTCTCAAGCATCCCCTTGGCATTGCGTACATAATCCTCGGAGCGGCGGATATATTCATTACGTTTGTCTTCCGGGAGCTTGTTCAGCCCCTGCCAGAGATAAGTCCACTCCACATAAGTATGGTGCTGGAAATAACTGGTACAGCAATTTTCCTCACACCCTTCACAGGAAAGGCCGATTTTAGCAGATGTTTCAGCATAAACAGAGGCCATGCGTTCATAAAGCGCACCCAGCTTGCGGAACACAGCCTGTCTGGTCATTTTTTTCATTATGTATCCTTAAAGTCACTTACTTCTTTTGATTTCAGCCAATTGTAAATTTTTGCCACACTCTCTTCAGGAGAAAGAGCATCTGTGTCTACAGCAAAATCAGCATATTTTTCGTAGAGAGGAATACGCTCATTATAGAGACATTCCAGCGACTGCCCCGGACTGATGGCCAGTCCGCGATCATCTCCGGAACCGACCCGCGAAAGACATGTCTCACTTGAAATACGTAAATAAATCACCGGTCCGAGAAGCTTCAGTCTCTCCATGGCCTTGGGGCCGTAGACCACGCTACCTCCGGTGGAGATCACCGTGCGAAAAACTCCGAGACCGGAAATAATGTACTCCTCGGCCCTGCGGAATTCCGGCACCCCCAGATGATCAACGATCCCCTGCAGCCGGCGACCATAATAGCCCTCGATAACCGAATCCGTATCCATGTGCTCCCAGCCCAGTTTTTCAGCCAGAAGCGGTGCCAGAGTTGATTTTCCGGCCCCGGCCATGCCTATCAGGATAACAGAGCAATTTTCTGAAAATTCTTTGTTCCATTCTTTCATATAAAATATCAAACCTTCCGGGTATCAGGAGCGGATGATTACGACCTTATCTTCTTCATCACGTTCTTTGACCAGAACATTCACATGCTGGTCTTCAAAGGTAACCACTTCCTTACCCACATAATCGGCTCTGATGGGCAATTCGCGATGCCCACGATCAACCAGCACAAGCAACTCTACCCGGTGAGGTCTCCCGAAATCCAGAACAGCTTCAAGAGCAGCCCGCACGGTCCGACCGGAAAAAAGCACATCATCCACCAAAATGATAGAGGCTGATTCAATATCAAAAGGAATTTCAGTACAATTGATGCTCGGCTGACGAGTCAGGTTGGTCCAGTCGTCACGGTAAAGATTGATATCCAGCTTGCCTAGAGGTATTTTACGCCCCAGCTTTTCGTCCAAAATTAGTTTGAGCCGTTCTGCGAGGTCCGCGCCACGCCTCTGAATACCAATAATTGCAAGGTGTTCGTTATCACCGCGCCGCTCGGTAACCTCTGATGCAAGACGATCCAGAGTGCGAGCCATGTCCTTTTCCGAAAGAATTACTTTTTGTTCCGTCATACCCACTTGCCTTATAGAAGTTGATTCTTATTATCAGATTTGTTTAAATCATTTTTTCAACCTGCCGGGACTAGCTATAATTAATGTATCCGGGCAATGCAATCCCCGGAAATCCGGCTGACAAGGATATCTTTATGAACAGCACATTTGAAATCAAGGGCATGACCTGCTCCGCATGCTCCGCAAGACTGGAAAGAGTTATCGGAAACATAGAAGGAGTAAGTAATGCCACAGTTAATCTGGCGGCAGAATTACTTTCGGCAGAGCATGACCCTGATGAGATTTCCCCTGCAGACATCATTGCTGCTGTGGAAATGGCCGGATTCGAGGCAATTGAAAAAATCGAGGGCAGCGAACTGACCATCCCTGTTTCCGGCATGGCCTGCTCCGCATGCTCTGCAAGGCTGGACCGGCTGCTGAACAATACCTCGGGGATAATAAATGCTCAGGTCAGCCTTGCAGCTGAAACCGCGACTCTTAAGTTCAATCCTGCGGAAATTTCACTACGCCGAATCAGGCAGATCATTGCAGATGCCGGTTTTGAGTCCGGGCAGATCCAATCAGCGCACAACGCCAAAGATAATTTTGAAAAAAGAAAAGCAGAAAGCAAAGCCAGACTCAGTGAAATGAAAACAAGACTGATCTCAGCTCTGCTTTTTACCGTCCCCCTGCTGATCATCACCATGGGACACATGGTCGGCATGCCCCTGCCGGAAGCAGTAAATCCCCAGACATCTCCACTGGGCTTCGCCCTGATTCAACTGTTTCTGACCGTTCCGGTGCTTTGGTTTGGTCGTAATTTTTACCAGCAGGGATTCCCCAACCTGCTACGCGGCGCACCGAACATGGACTCTCTCATAGCCGTGGGGACTTCGGCAGCTGTGATCTACTCCCTTTGGAACACCATTGAAATTGGTTTGGGAATTGATGCCCACCTGCGGGCCATGGACCTTTACTATGAATCAGCAGCTACTATCATTACTCTGATCCAGCTCGGTAAATTTCAGGAAACACGGGCACGTTCACGCACTTCCGATGCAATCGAAAAACTTATGGACCTGACCCCGGCACAGGCAATACTGCTGGAAAACGGAGAGCAAATCCCCACGCCGCTGGAAGAAATAGGTCCCGGTGACATTATTTTGATCCGCCCCGGTGACCGGGTGGCCGCAGACGGCAGGGTGATTGAGGGGCATTCCGAAATTGATGAATCCATGCTCACCGGAGAATCCATGCCTGTAGCCAAAAGTACAGGAAGCGATGTTGCAGGAGGCACGGTCAACGCCGGTGGCGGAGCGCTTAACGTACAGGTAACCAATGTGGGTGAAAACACCGTTCTTTCACGCATCATCCGCCTAGTACAGGAAGCGCAGGGATCAAAGGCGCCTATTTCAAGCCTTGCGGATACTGTCAGTTTTTATTTTGTGCCCACTGTGATGGCTATCGGAATTGCAGCGGCTCTGGGCTGGTTCTTTTTCAGTGACGAACCGTTCACCTTTGCCCTGCGTATTTTCATCAGTGTAATGGTAATTGCCTGCCCCTGCGCCATGGGTCTGGCCACCCCCACTGCCATTATGGTCGGAACCGGCCGGGGCGCTCAACTTGGGGTACTGGTCAAATCCGGTGAAGCTCTTGAGACTGCCGGTAAAATCGAAACCATGGTTTTCGACAAAACAGGAACCCTGACCTATGGCAGACCTGAAGTAGCCGATACGTTCACCATGGAAAATGAAGATCCCTCGGAACTGCTTCTGCTGGCAGGCTCAGCGGAAAAACAATCCGAACACCCACTTGCAAAAGCAGTGGTGCAGGCTGCTGAAAAAATCGGCTCCCCACTGCCGGAAACAACTTCATTTCAAGCTGTTTCCGGGCTGGGCATCAGCACTGAAACCGGGGGCAACGCCATGCTGCTCGGCAACCGCAAATTCCTTGAGCAGGGTTTTACCGGCGGGCTCGATAATCCTGCAGCCCAAGAGATTGCCCGACGCTATGCAGAAGCCGGACAAAGCCCGCTTTACATTGCCATAAACGGAAAGCTGGCCGGTATTCTGGCCATTGCCGACCGCATTAAGGATGAAACCCCGCAAACCATCAGCAAACTGCACAAACTGGGGGTACACACGGTTATGCTCACCGGGGATAACGAAAGAGTGGCCCGGTCCATTGCCGATAAAGCTGGGATTGACAAAGTAATTGCTCAGGTTATGCCCGACAGCAAGGCCGAAGTGGTTAACAGGGAAAAAGAAAATGGCCGCAAGGTAGCCATGATAGGAGACGGCATCAACGATGCTCCGGCACTGGCTTCTGCGGACCTCGGCATTGCAATGGGCACCGGAATTGATGTTGCAATTGAATCAGGAGACGTTGTACTGATGAAAGGCGATTTGAGCGGAGTACTCACCGCACTGTCCCTGAGCCGGGCAACGGTACGCAATATCAAGCAAAACCTGTTCTGGGCCTTTGCCTTCAACATATTGGGCATTCCGGTTGCAGCCGGCGTACTTCACGTTTTCGGCGGCCCTACCCTTTCACCCATGTTTGCGGCAGCGGCCATGTCGCTCAGCTCGGTGACTGTGGTCAGCAACGCGTTACGGCTGAAATTCTTTAAACCGGAAGATTAGACTTGAAAGACCTTACCCTCGTTTTCCCACAGTGGCAGGGCTCCATTGATAATGAAGCACTTTATGAAGGGGCCCTGGCTCTGGCGGAAGGAATTAATGGACTTCCCGATGTACAGACAGTACCCACGACTCCCTTTTGCGGGCCAGCCCCCGAAGGTCCCATTGCAGGTATGGAGGATATCCTTAACCAGCTCAAAGAAACCAGCTCTATACTTGAAAAAAAATGTCCGCAACGGATTCTTCTGCTTGGCGGAGACTGCTCAACCGAGACCGGACCGGTAAGCTGGATGTCCCAAAAACACGGCGAAGATCTAGCCCTGATCTGGTTTGATGCCCATCCAGACCTGAACACACCGGAAACTTCGCAATCCGGCCGTTTTCAGGGCATGGCACTCTCTGCCATACTGGGCAACGCAGGCCCCGAGATCAATGCAGCCATGTTTCAGCCTATCCTGCCCGCAAAGGTATTCTGCGCCGGTGCCAGAACTTTTGATCCACCGGAATTGGACTTCATGGTAAGCAGCAAAATGCCTTTCTTCGGTTCCGCAGAACTTAAACGGGACCCGGCATGGCTGGCACGGCAAATAGAAAAATCCGGTTGCAGCAAAGTCTACATCCACCTTGATGTGGACGCGGTAAATCCCATCGGTTTCGCACACGGGAAACCGTCTCCTCCGGCGGGCATGCAATTCAAGAATCTGCTGGATATCATTGCAGAAATAAACTCCAGTGCTGACATTTGCGGTCTGGGTATAACCGAGTTCCACCCCGGAAGCGAAAAAGGAATAGAAAAAGCCGCCACTCTTATTAATACAGCTTTGCCAGATTTTCTTACAGTGTAATATCCGACAGAAGAATTACATAATTCCAGATGCAAGTGATAGAAAAAAGCTGAGGCAACGTGTAGAAAAAATACACGAGCCTCAGCCTTTTTTTGAGTACTACTCCGATACTTGCTGTTTCGGAAATTGATCAGTGTCAGCAGAACTTACAGAACTCTATAGTAGCCCTTCAGCAAAACCAGCTTGCGCCGACAGCTCTATGAAAAATCCCTGATCATATCCTTAATCGGCTTCCCGTTTGGTGCCTTTGCTGCGGGATTCATCTGAAGCAGGCCTTTCCATGCCTGAATAGCCCCGGCTTTATCTTTCAGATCATAATACAGAACAATCCCCTTATTGAACCGGGCTGTCTCATGATCAGGCGCAGCAAGAATCGCTTTATCAAAACTCTCTACAGCCTTTTGCGGGTTACCGTTACGACGGTACATCACTCCAAGATCGGTGAGAACATGTGCATTTGCAGGCTGCAGAGCCAACGATTTATTATACGCTTCAATTGCTTTTGAATGCTGATCAGTATCAAAATAAAGATTTCCGAGCCTCGTCCATAGATTGGCAGAATCCGGCTGTGACTCTAGCTGCCTCTTTGTTTCATTAATCTGTTGGGCGAAATCAGTCCCCCCTCCGGTAGTCTGAGGGGTTGAAGAATCCTTTAGAGCGGGTATGAATACCCCGCCGAAAAACAAGCCTACTGCCAGAGCAGCCACCGCAACAAGAACAACATTATTCCTGCTGCCGTTTGAGGATTTCCCACCTCTATTCTTTTTTGCCAAATCAGCCCCCTACCCACTTCCGGCCTCAAATTCCGAAGTGCATTTTGCTGTTTTTTTTGCACAAGACAGTGCAATTAATTGCCCGCATTGCACATAACAAGAGGCAATTAAATTAAAATTACAAGGACATACACCATATGTTCAGATTGATTATGCAATGACAGTACCAATCAAAGAAATCATTAAACGCACACCCGCCCTAAAACAGCAGACGATTATACTGATTTCAGGCAATAATGTTTACAAAAAAGATATTTATTGAAATCTGACTTTTTTGATCATTTAAATTTAACTTAATATTAAGCCATGTTTTTACTTAAAACGAAATGAACAGAATTATATTTTGTATTTTTTGCAAGAAAGGCTCTTTATACAAAACCGACAACGATGCATACAAAAACGTAGATTTTAAATACAATTAACAACACACAACATTCTTTTAAATTCATATTGCTTCACATTTTCGCAGCAAAAAGACTATTTTTTTACACTAAAAAAAATTTATCAATAAAATTCTTGCCCATTTCTTCTGTTTTATGTAGGTATCTCAGAACAATATTTTGCAAAGTGGTCCTCCTGCGAAACTTATACTATCATTTCGCGGATATTTGGTGCTAAAAAAAACAAGGGATTATTTATGGAAGTTATGAATTCACTGGACGCAATTGTTGGTAAAATCGGAGCGTTCGCATGGGGACCGCCCATGCTTATTCTTCTGGTCGGTACAGGCTTCTGGCTGACCCTCGCATTGCGCGGCGTTCAATTTAGTAAACTTTTCTACGCATTGTACCTTGCGCTTATCAAACGCAAGGAAGAAACCGATGAACCCGGCGATATCACCCACTTTCAGGCCCTGATGACCGCCCTTTCCGCAACTGTCGGTACCGGTAACATTGCCGGTGTTGCTACCGCAGTCGCAGTCGGTGGTCCCGGAGCACTTTTCTGGATGTGGATTACCGGTCTTGTCGGTATGGCAACCAAATATGCTGAAGCTGTTCTGGCTGTTAAATACAGGGAAGTTGACGAAAACGGCGAAATGAGCGGTGGCCCCATGTACTATATTTCCAAGGGCCTGAACATGCCCTGGCTGGGAACACTTTTCGCAATCTTTGCTTCCATCGCCGCATTCGGCATCGGTAACATGGTTCAGTCAAACTCCGTTGCCGATGCAGTTGAAGCGACTTACGGGATTTCCCCTTACATCACCGGCGGCCTGCTGATGGTCCTGACCGCTGCTGTTATCCTCGGCGGCATCAAGAAAATCGGTAAAGTAACCGGACTTCTCGTACCCGTTATGATCGTTTTCTACATGGCTGGATCTTCATACATCATCCTTACCCACATCGCTGAAGTACCCGCAGCTTTCGCCCTGATCTTCGAACAGGCTTTCAACCCCACTTCCGCTGTGGGCGGTTTTGCAGGCGCAACCGTAATGCTGGCTATCCGCATGGGTGTTGCCCGCGGAGTATTCTCCAACGAATCCGGCCTTGGAAGCGCTCCTATCGCAGCTGCTGCAGCCCAGACCAAGGAAGCCGTAACCCAGGCTCTGGTTTCCATGACCCAGACCTTCATCGATACCCTGATCGTCTGCACCATGACCGGCCTTGTACTCATCATCACCGGCGCATGGTCCAACGGAACCACCGGTGCTGAACTGACCACCATTGCTTTCTCCATGGGCATGACCGGCGGCGCACACATCGTCACCATCGGCCTGATCCTCTTCGCCTACTCCACCATCCTCGGCTGGTGCTACTACGGTGAGAAATCCATGGAATACCTGTTCGGCGTCAAGGCGATACTGCCTTTCCGCCTCGTCTTCATCTGCTTCGTAGGTCTTGGCGCCATTGCCAAACTCAGCTTTGTATGGAACCTTTCAGATACCTTCAACGGCCTCATGGCCATCCCCAACCTTATCGGCCTGATCCTGCTGACACCGGTTGTTGTAGCTGAAACCAAAGCCTACTTCGCCAAGAAGAGCAAAACAGTGGCCGGACAGACTGAATCAAACTAGTCTGCAGGCATACATATGCATAAACAAATCCCCCATCCGGACTCCGGGTGGGGGATTTGTTATGGGCAAAGAGAAAAAAAAGGCTGCTCCGCAAAGAACAGCCTTTAAAATAAAATCAGTATAAAAAAGTTATACCAAAATACTGCGGCGGCAGAATTCAACAGCTTCCGCCCTCACATCTCTGCGGTCAGGCCAGTAAAGCTGCATTCTGGTCAGACCGAAAATAATGGTCATGACCACTGTGGCGTTTTCCTCCACGGCAATCTCGCGGATGGTTCCCTTCTTAATGCCCTGCCTTATGCAGTCTTCAAGAACCAGATCAAGATTCTTCATGAAAACAGCCATCAACCGTTTGGAAGAATCAAGCAGGCCGTATGTGGATAGCATGATCTTCATATCAATTTCGTTTGCTTCAACAAAAGCAAAATATTCATTCATAACCTCTTCAAGAGCACAAGCTTCACGGTCCAGCTTCTGGCGGATTGCTTCAATATAATATGAAAACTGCTCTTCGAGGGCATCCAGAATGTGCAGAAGGATATCTTCCTTACTTTCGAAATGACGGTAAATTGTGCCCTCAGAAATATTGGCCATTTTTGCCAGATTGGCGGTAGTGGCCTTGTGGAAACCCACCTCTGAGATCATTTCCTTGGCTGTTGCGAGGATAATGTCCTTGGTTTTCATTATACGGTCTCCCTTGAGCGCCCGGCGCCCATGTTCAATCATGTTAATGTTGTAAAAATATTTTATCAGATTTTTATCCGATTACTAACTCTATTTCTAAAATGCGCTAATTACCTCATGCAAGAGGCAAGGTCAACCTGCGTCCATTGACAAAACCTGATAGAAAACTTATTTTCAATAGACAAATCCTATGAGGAGGAAACAATGGTTGAAATCACCGAAGCTGCGCAAAAACAGCTTGAAAACTATTTTGCAGATAAAGACAGGACCCCCATCCGCATCTACCTTGCCACCGGTGGCTGAGCTGGCCCCAGGCTGGCATTGGCTCTGGATGAGTCAAAAGATAACGATGAAAGCTTGGAAGTGGAAGGTTTCACCTTCCTGTTAGATAAAGACCTTAGCGAACAGGGCAGCCCTTTCCGCGTAGACCTCAGCTACACAGGTTTCGTAATAGATTCCAAGCTCGAGCTCGGTGGCGGCGAATGCGGCTCCTGTTCCGGAAGCTGCGGTTAATTAATACTGTTTCACGGCTCCAGGGCTGTGAACACCGAAACATTAACCTGACAGTAACGACCTTTCGAGGTTACAAGGCCGTCTCTTCGGAGACGGCCTTTTCTAATTCCGGGTTCCGGCATTTTTTTGTTTTGCGGATGTGCCCGACTAAAGGTAACATAGCCTCCATCTTGATTAACATAGTGGAGTTTTAAGTGAGGAAACGGGAAAGAATACAGGGGATTTTTTCAGCTCAGACCATATCCGTAATCGGGACGGGGACCACCAAGAGAAAAACAAAACAAATGACTTACTGGTACGCTGAAGAACAGGAGAACGGTGTTCTGAAAGTTCAAGCGATCAATACCAATCATATCCCCACCGGACCTCTGGTAGCGGTGGAGATGGAAATGTTCTTGAGAGACTACCACCCCGAACCGGAAATATACGTAGAAAAAGTCATTCCCAACCTGAAAAAGCTGGAAAAATCCATATCACTGGGCGAAAGCCACCGGACCAACGGCGAAAATTACAGCGCTGAATATGAATTCAACAAGGCCATGAGCCTTGATGAAATGAACGTGCGCGTCAATTTCGGTCTGGGCTTGACCTACCTTGCCCGTGGAGAAGTAGACCGGGCAGACAATATTTTTAAAAGACTGGTTATCCTTGAAAGCTGCTTTGAGCCGCAGCACAAGCACCTGTTCAATGAATTCGGCATCTCTCTACGTAAAAACGGCATGCTTAAGCAGGCCCTTGATTACTATCTCAAAGCTGTAGAGCTGGTTAAAGAAGACGAAAACCTGCACCTGAACATTGCCAGGGTCTACTTTGAACTGGGCGAATTAAAACCATGCCTTCAATATCTCAGACAGGCATTACGCTTAAACAAAAGACTCGAAGAAGCATGCATCTTCCTGAACTTTCTAAAAGGAAAAGGTTTTATTGAAGAATGTACCCTTGAACAGGTCATTGAAAAAACTGCTGACGACAAAAAAGCTTTGGAATCTCTGCTGAAAACCGACCTTGTTTCCCCTACTGAGCAGAAGCAGACCAAAAAACCAGGGCACCTCGTGAAGGAGTTAAATTTCATGTAGCTGCTTTCATTCTTCCTTGCACCTCTGAATCCACTTATCCTGTATATTCCCTATTACGCCCCGCACCTGCAATGCCTCAAACGCATCTTCCCAGCGTTGTACTGTTTGCATGCTGGTGGACTTCGAAAAAGCAAGAAAAAGTTTTACATTTCGAAAAGTAAAAACCGGAACAGCCAGTTTACGCAATTCTTCATTGGAATCCAGAAAACCGTCAACGCCTATATTTGAGGTAGCAACCAACTCAATCCTGCCGCGCATTAGTTTTTTGAAATTCTGTTCCTGAGAAATCATAACTTCGAGATTGGTAAATCCCTGACTTTTAAGAAACTGGGCCCGGGCATCATTACGATAAACCCCTATACCGGAAACCTTTTTCGCATCCTCCAGACTCTTCACCTTACCCCTGAGCCCCTTTAATCCATAAAAAACCCACTTATAGCAGGCTATAGGACCTACCCAATAAAATTTATCCTCCCGCTCTTTTGTACGAGCGGTAGAAAACAACATGACGTCCGGGTGGTTCTCAAGATATCGGTAGCCGCGCGCCCAAGGCATTACTTCAATTTCAGCATCACAACCGATTTCCTTTTTCAAAGCCTCTACAATTTCAACCCCGAACCCTGTAAGCTGTTCCTTATTCATAATAGTAGAGGGATAGCTTCTCTCAGTAATTATTTTCAGTCCGCAATCGTCAGCCAGCCCGTAAGCGGGCATAAGAAGTAAAAGCAGAACTATATTAAAAAGCAAAATCAAGCGGTACGACATAAAACCCAACCCGTTTATTCGTATACTTCAGCACTATAAATACTATCTTTAATCTACACCCTTTATACCTTTTATACCTTGATTACACGGTAAAAACAACACCAGCTCAATATTTATCATATGCAACAAAACAAGCCGGAAGCAGAGTGACCTGCTTCCGGCTTGTAGTATGCGGCACGATACCGAGAGAATTCAGTTCATTTATTTACCGGACCATTCCGACATAAAATCTTCAGGACCGACCACCTTGTAACCCCGTTCCTGCAAAGCGGCTACAACAGGCGAGGCATCTTCTGTGTCCACACGAACAACCACCATTCTGCGGTCATTATGATGGAACAGACCGGTACTTATAATATTATATTTCATATTGGAAATGATCCCGGCAACCTCATACAGCACACCGGTTCTTTCCTCAACATCAACAACAATACGGGAACCGCCCTGCTTGAGGCCCATTTCTTCGACCAGCAATTCCAACATTTTATTACGGTTGATGTAGCCGATGAGTTTCTTATTCTCATCAACGACAGCCAGACCGGAAAGATTCATTTCAAACATTAAATCGGCTGCAGCTTCAATCTCTGTTTCAGGCGGGATCGTCGTGATGGTCTTACGCACTACTTCGCGCACGGCAAGTTTGCTCAGCAGGTAGTTCACCTCATGCTTTTCCAGTGAACTTATAACCGAGGGCAGGGCTGCACGGACATCTTCCTTAGTGACATAACCGACGAGTTCCTCCCCGTCCTTAACGAGAAGCATCCACAACTGATTGTCTTCCAGAATTTTGTCCGCTTCCTTGACCAAAGTATCAGGAGTTACGGTAACAAAGTCCTTGAGCATTTTCAGTCCCACATACATCTGCATGTCCTCCAGAATCCGGAAATAGTCCGGTGCGTAAAAAAGTTGATAAAAGCAATCTCCCCATACCCAAGCTTTCAAGCTCTTGCAAGCAATGCCCGCAACTGCATACATTTTTTATAATATCATGCCAGCAATAAGAAGTACCCCCTTGTTTGTATGTAACTAACTATCATTCACAGCGCGGACCAAGTTCTAGAATTATACACTAAAGCACCTTGCCCCAGATAATTTTTTGAGTTAGTCCAAAATCCATGCACGAAATGTCAATAGCGCAAAGTATACTTGCAATCATTGAAGAGGAAATGGAAAAGCAGCCGGGTGCCAGCCTCAAAAAAGTTGTGGTAGGCAACGGTGCGCTTGCGGGAGTAGTATCCGATGCTCTCACTTTCGGTTGGGAAGCGATAACCGTGGGAACCTCTCTTGAGGGCTCGGTTCTCGAAGTTAACGAAATCCCGATCAAAGTTCGCTGCGGCGGGTGCAAACACGAATTTTTACCCGAAGACAAGCTTTACATGGCCTGTCCGAAATGCGGTCTGGAACTTGGCCATGAGGTGCTTCAGGGCAAAGAACTGCAGATCGAAAGCATTGAGATTGACGATTAACTTAAGGAGTTGGAAATGGGTGAAATCCCTGTGGTACGCAATATTCTGGAAGCAAATGACAGAATTGCCAACGAACTGAAACAATTTTTCAAAGAAAAGAACATCCTCTGCCTCAACCTGATGAGTTCACCCGGTTCCGGCAAAACCAGCCTGCTGGAAAAGACCCTTGCGGACCTGAAGGGCGAATTCAAAATGGCAGTCATTGAAGGAGACCTCCAGACCGACAACGACGCGCGACGCGTTGCCGCAACAGGGGCTCAGGCTGTTCAGATCAACACCGAAGGCGGATGCCATCTCAACTCCAGCCAGGTTAAGGAAGCCCTTTCCCTGATCGACCTCGAAGGACTCGATATCCTGTTTGTGGAAAATGTGGGCAACCTAGTATGCCCTGCGGAATTCAACGTAGGTGAAGACCACAAAATCACCCTGTTGACTGTAACTGAGGGCGACGACAAGCCCGAAAAATATCCCCTCATGTTCCACATTTCGTCAGTCATGATCCTCAACAAAATTGATCTGCTGCCTTACGTTGATTTCGATCTTGAAAAAGCACAACAGCATGCGCGCAAGTTGAATGCGGACATCGCCCTCTTCCCCCTGTCCTGCCGCACCCGCGAAGGATTGGACGCATGGTACGACTGGCTCCGCAAAGCCCGCGCTGAAAAAGTATAAAACATGCCTCCGGCGGCCCAGCCGGGGGCCTTAAACCCTTTTTTATTGCTCCCTTCCTGAGGCTTCACCCTTCTGGGAATTGCTTTTCAGGCACCGGACAAATCCGCCTTCCTGCGGATTTGTGTAAAAAAGGATTAAGAATCTCAAAAACTTTTGATAGTTTAATCGGGTAGCTAAAATTTTCCCTTTGAACAAAATGCTTTGCATCGACAGAGCGAAGCTAATTAAAAGGTTTTGAAAAGGGGAGTCCAGAGGGGAAAAACTTTTGCAAAAGTTTTTCCCCTCTGGCCGCCGGAGGCAAATAAATCATGAAATTTCCCAGCAACCTGCCGTGTTCCGCAGTCTTAGACTCCCTTGCAGACGGGGTATTTACGGTAGACCGGGACTGGAACATCACCTTCTTCAACGAAGCGGCCAGCCGGATTACCGGGGTGCCTGCCGAAGAAGCGGTGGGTTCCAAGTGCTGGGATGTTTTCCACTCCAGCCTCTGCGACGGAAACTGCGCCCTGCGTTCCTGCATGAGCGACTGCGGCCGCATTTCCAACAAATCAATCTTTTTTATCCACGCAGACGGGCGCAAAGTCCCGGTCTCCATAAGTGCCGCGCCTCTTGTCGACGGCGAGGGCAGGCTTATCGGCGGGGTGGAAAGTTTCCGCGACCTGACCGACATCCAGATGATCCGCCGGGAAGTGGAAGAGTCATGGCGCTTTGAAGATATTATCGGCAAAAGCGCCCAGCTTGGAAAAGTCTTCGCCATTCTGCCGCAGGTCAGCAAAAGTGAAGCAACAGTGCTTCTGCTGGGTGAGTCCGGGACGGGGAAAGAACTATTCGCCCGCGCTATCCATAACCTGAGCGAACGCAAACACGGCCCATTCGTAGCCGTAAACTGCGGAGCCCTGCCTGACAACCTGCTGGAGTCAGAACTTTTCGGATACAAAGCCGGGGCCTTCACCGATGCCCGCAAGGATAAAGCAGGACGTTTTGAACTGGCTGCCGGAGGCACCATTTTCCTTGATGAAATCGGGGACATGCCAGCAAAACTACAGGTGAAACTGCTGCGCGTGCTGCAGGAAAAGACTTTCGAACCGCTTGGTGCGGTGCAAAGCGTGAAGGCCAATGTGCGCATTGTAGCCGCCACCAACAAAAATCTTGCAGAGCAGGTGGAGCAGGGACAATTCCGTCAGGATCTTTATTACCGCCTGAATGTGGTTACCCTCAACCTACCGCCGCTCAATGAGCGGGTCGAGGATATTCCGCTTTTAATCAATCACTTTGTCAACAGACTTAACGCGTTGCAGGGCAAAGACATTGACGGGATATCCGAAGACACCTTGCACATCCTCATGCGCCACCCCTTTCCCGGTAACGTGCGCGAACTGGAAAACATTCTTGAATTCGCCTTCATTCTCTGCCCTTCCGGTTTCATTCAGGTCGAGCACCTGCCTGAATATCTCCAGCCGAAGGTCAAAGACAACTTACCGCACGAAGACACACCTATGACCATGGATGAAATCAAATGCATGGCCGTGCGCCGCGCACTTGAGCGCAACAACGGCAAAAAGATGGCCACCTGCCGCGAGCTGGGAATTTCCAAAGATACCCTTCGCCGCACAATCGCCCGCTGCGAAGAAATGGGCGCATAATAAGCCCAAGCCCTTCTATTTTTGGCGAAATCTGATCCAAATAACCCTTCTCTCTACCTTCCTTTTTTACATAATAGCTTGTTTTAATTTATATTTTTTTTCATGGCACAGACTATGCCTTATAGTTGCCATGAGAGGAAACGAAGAACGCAATAATAATTCAACGCTGCTTTGTTTGGCTTGTTACGAAGACAGGCTGGCCTCTGTGTTTGACAATGCCCCGGAGCTGAAACTGTTCCGGGTGGAAGACAATAAAATTTGCCCCGCAGGTTACCTATCCCTTCCCTCAAAAGACCCAAAGGACAGGACATCCGCCATTATGACCTGCGGGGCAACGTTTTTAATATGCGGTGCAATCTGCGGTTGCACCATGAATGAACTGGAACAGGCCGGAGTAAAGGTCATCCCGTGGATAACCGGAATGATTGAAGAAGTGCTCTCGGCCTATCAACAGAACTGTCTGGAAAATCTTGTCATGCCCGGTTGCCGCGGCAGAGGCAGATGCGGACAGGGAAACAGAGGATTCAGGGCCAGAAAATCAGATCAGGGCGCAGGACGTCATGTGGGTCAGGCCATGAACCCGGTACAAAGGAGTAATTAACATGAAAATCGCCATCAGCTGTCAGGGCAACGACCTCAACGGTGAAGTCGACCCCCGATTCGGTCGCGCAAAAGGCTTTCTGGTCTGCGATACCGATGCCGGTACTCAGGAATACATTGACAACACCCAGAACCTGAATGCCGCTCAAGGGGCAGGAATCCAGTCCGCCCAGAACGTTGCAGCCACAGGAGCCTCTGCGGTTATTACCGGCCATGTCGGCCCTAAAGCCTTCACTGCCCTTGAGAAGGGATCCATCAAGATCTACCTCATAGGCGGCGGAACTGTTGCTGAAGCACTGGATGCTTTTAAAGCAGGACGCCTTGAAGCTGCCTCCGACGCAGATAAGCCCGGTCACTGGTAGAATTTTTCTGCATCACGTTCAGTCATGCCTTTTCTCCTCTCCCTTGCTCTGCGGGCATGACTGAACTTTTCAGGCATTGACAAGTCAGGTTCACGCCTTAGTTTACAATAAAATGTCTACTGTAACAGATTGATAAAATGTAAAATCTGTTTTTTTATAATGACAACCCCCTCCCTCCGGCGAGGGGCAGGAGATTGATATATGAGCGATCACGCATGCGGAAGCTGCTCTTCCTCCGGTTCCGGATGTTCTTCTTCCGGTTGTTCTGAAGGCTGTGCGCCTGAAGATATGAAGCTGAAAAAAACCCTTTCCAGAATCAAACACAAAATAGTTGTTATCTCCGGTAAAGGCGGCGTAGGTAAAAGTACTGTAGCAACCAACATCGCAGTGGCGCTTTCACTTGCCGGCAAACAGGTCGGACTGCTTGATGTTGACGTACACGGCCCCAGCGTTCCCCGTCTGCTCAGCCTGCAGGATGAAAAACCGCACATCGGGCACGAAGTAATCGAACCCATCTCCTGGTCCAGCAACCTCTGGGTCATGTCCCTTGGCTTCATGCTGCCCAGCAAGGATGATCCGGTAATCTGGCGCGGTCCGGTTAAAATCGGCCTGATCAAACAGTTTGTACAGGATGTTGCCTGGAATGATCTCGATTTCCTCGTTGTGGACTGCCCCCCCGGAACCGGTGACGAACCCCTTTCCGCACTGCAGACCCTCGGCACCGACGCTCTCGCAGTTATCGTAACCACCCCTCAGGGTGTGGCAATTGACGATGTGCGCCGTTCCGTAAACTTCTGCAAGCAGGTCGGCAACCCGGTTCTCGGCATTATTGAGAACATGAGCGGATTCGTCTGCCCCGACTGCGGAAATGTACATGATATTTTCAATTCCGGCGGTGGTGAAGAACTGGCCAAAGAAACCGGTGTTAAATTCCTCGGACGCATTCCCCTTGACCCTGAAGTTGGACGTTCCGGCGATGAAGGCTACCCCATCATCCGCACAGATCACGAAAGCCCCACCGGCAAGGCTTTGAACACTATCATCAAACCGATGCTTAATCTCACTGACACTCTGCAGGAAAATAATGAAATGCCCAAACCTGAAGAACTTCAGGGCAAAAACGGGATGATCAGGATTGCGGTCCCGGTCGCTGCAGGTAAACTCTGCATGCATTTCGGCCATTGTGAGCAGTTTGCAATTATGGATGTCGATATTGCAACCAAAGGCATTGTCGCCACTAATATGGAAACTCCTCCGCCCCATGAACCCGGCGTTCTTCCCAAATGGATCGCCGATCAGGGTGTTCAGCTGGTTCTGGCTGGGGGCATGGGCTCAAGAGCACAGTCCCTGTTTACCGATGCAGGCGTAAAAGTCATTGTCGGTTCACCTGCCGAAGCTCCTGAAAATGTAGTAGCCAGCTACCTTGCAGGTTCTCTCCAGACCGGGGCAAACACCTGTGACCACTAGTTAAAAATCCACGGGTATATCTACCGTACATAATTAGAAACAAAACAGCCTGCAGGTTTACCGCAGGCTGTTTTGTTTTTTGTGCCGATATGCAAAGTCCGGGGTTTCATGCCCCTACACCAATGAGGAATCATGCTGGCGAAAACTATTTCAGGTCAATAATTTCCTGCACCGCTATATAGCCGTCACGGAAGGTGGAAATGATTACATCCTTATCCGGGTCTCCGTTGTTATTGTAGTCGAAAGTTCCGGTCACACCATGGAAGGGAGGCATATCCACCAGAGCATCATGTATGGCAACAGGATTTGCTGTTCCGGCAATTTTTACAGCAGCAAAAAGACTCATCACTGCGTCATAGGTCAGCGCTTCAAGTTCACTTGGCTCAACCCCGTTTGCCTTCTTGTAATCCTTTTCAAACTCGGCAGCACCTTCAATTGGCAGCCCTGGGATCCAGTGATCAGTGTAATAACTGTTTTTGAATAAAGAATTACGCTGCAGCTCAATGGGATCCCATAAATCACCACCCAGCAAAATACCGTCAAAACCGAGCTTGCGTGCTTGAGCCACCTGCAATTGCACCATCTTGGTATTATTGGGCAGAAATAAAATACGTGCTCCGGATTTAATAATTTTTTTCAGCTGGATGGAAAAATCCCGCTGCCCGGCAGCATAACTTTCGAAGGCCGAAACCCGGCCTCCTCCTTTGATATAGTCTTTCTTGAATAAACGGGCCAGCTCAGCACTGTATGGACTAGAAGCGGCAAACAGCACCCCTACGTCTTTCCCTTTGAGATCTTTCAGGACAAAAAAAGCCAGCGCTTCTCCCTGTACGGTATTGGTATACGAAACACGAAATGAATATTTAAAAGAAGTCAGCTTATTTGTTCCGGCCACCGGAGTGATAAAGGGAACTTTGTGCTCCTCGCAGACCTTCGCCACGGCCAAAGCAACCAGACTACCGGCAGCGCCGACAATAGCCGAGACGTTATCCTTCTCAATCAAACGCCGGGCCACTTTTGCAGCGGTCTCTGCATCACCGTTACTGTCCGCAGGAAAAAGACTGACTTTGTAATGCTGCCCGGATAATTCCAAACCACCATCATTATTAACTTTGTTTGCTGCATAGCGGGCGGCGGTGATGATGTAATTTCCTTTTCTGAACAGTTCACCGCTGGTAACCGCAACTACCCCGACCCTGAATTCCCCGGAAGTTTCTTTATCCGAGCACCCCGCGCACGCGCAGAGCAGCAAGACCGAGACAAGCAGAACCGCAATGAATCTGTACATTTTCATAAAATCTCCGCTTTTTAAGGCTCCAGCAGACAATACCTCAATATAAAAATAAAAAGGCGGCCTTTAAGACCGCCTTTCAAACTCCACAGCTAGATACCGGCCATGCAGTTATAAAGTTCTTCGCTCACTTCGATGCGGACAATACCGTCTTCGATGTAAACACGAATGTTATTTTCAGGAATCAAGGCCATATCCATGGCCACGTTCACCCACTTGTCCCTGAGTTCTGCCGGATCAACATCCTTAAGAGGATGACTCTCTGCTACTTTCCAAGACATTTTATATCTCCCGTTTTTATTTTTTATATGTCCTCGGATTCATCCCCAGAAGACAAAAAATTTCATAAGTAATGGTCTGCCACCATCCGGCCAGATCCTCGGCACTGATGCGCCCTTCTCCTTCGCCGCCAAGCAAATAAGCAGTATCCCCGAATTTTACATCATCAATGTGGCTCACATCTACAATGCAGAGCTGCATGCATACCCGCCCAAGAATTCCGGCACGCTTTCCATGAATGCAGACCTGACCTGTATTGGAAAGCCCACGGCTGAATGCATCGGCATATCCGGCACAGACAATAGCCACGGTCATATCCCGCTCTGCCGTATAGGTACAGCCGTAACTGATGGCCTGACCTTTTTTAAGTTCCCGAACCGCGGCAATCTTGGTGCTGACCTGCATGGCCGGTTTAAGCTGCTTGCCGAATTCACTCCATTTGGTACCCAGCAGCGGGTTTGAACCGTACATGGCAATCCCACCACGCTGGGCAGAATAATGGACCTGATCATGAACAAGAATCCCCGCGGAGTTAGCCAATGAAGCTTCAAGCTCGTATCCGGCATCGGCAAGCCGTTTTAAAATTCCGGAAAATGTCTCAGCCTGTGCAGACATATAGCCCTCGTAAGCCGGATCATCGGAAGTAGCTAGATGCGAGCTTGCCAGCACCGGACAGACTTCCGGATTCCCATTCAGCCAATCAATTAACTTATCCAATTCATTCACGCTGAATCCGAGACGGGACATGCCGGTATCAAACTTCAGGCAGATTTCAACTTTACTTCCCTGTGCGGAAACAACCCCGGCCAACATTTCCAATTGTTCAAACTCTCCGATAAAGGGAATGATCCTGCTCCGTGAAGCATTAAAGCAGTCTTCTTCATTCAGTGGACCGAGCAGGGAAATAATACGTTTGTCACAACCGCTCTCGCGCAGTTGCATGCCCTCACCCACGGTACCGACGGCAAAAGTATCAGCACCTTCCTCTTCAAGGGCGCGGGCAACTTCTATCAGGCCATGGCCGTAAGCATCTGCTTTGATTACACCGTAAACCCTGCTTCCTTTCTCGCAAAGCAAGCGGTAATTATGGCGAATAGCGTTTAAATCTACTTCAACTTCAAGTGTATTGTATCCGATTGTCATTAAAAAAACTCCGATTGAGATTGAGGCTGGCTATTTGCGCTTGAAAAGTTTTTCCATTTCCAGTGCAGACCAGCTGATAA
The DNA here is from genome assembly GCF_963678865.1 of Maridesulfovibrio sp. Taxonomy (NCBI): domain Bacteria; kingdom Pseudomonadati; phylum Thermodesulfobacteriota; class Desulfovibrionia; order Desulfovibrionales; family Desulfovibrionaceae; genus Maridesulfovibrio; species Maridesulfovibrio sp. The sequence goes on from NZ_OY787459.1 coordinate 1,922,941, forward strand.
GCACCGGACGGCCATGCGGGCAATATTCCCGCTGCGGGCATTTGAACCATGCTTCAAGCAGGGAAAGAGCTTCATCCACAGCCAAAGGCAGATTGGCTTTGATGGCTGCTTTGCAGGAAAGCATAATCCAGAGGTCGTCAAGAGTTTTGGCCTGTCCATCAACTGCTGCTTTTAAGTACTCCCTTGCCGCTCCGGTTTCAAGTCCCGGAGGAATGCCGCGCATGGCAAGAGTCTGTCCCGACTCCAACTCAAGCATGAACCCGGCAGCATGGAGGTCTTCCCAGATTTCCTGTACCTGCTGCACCTCGCTGGGATGCAAGACCAGATTAATAGGCAAAGCCAAAGGACGGGATTCCCCTCTCGTACGCAGTGATTTCATATTTTCATAAAGCACCCGTTCGTGGGCGGCATGCTGGTCCAGCAGACCTAGAGCCCCATTAGGCAGTTTAAGCACAAGATAGGTATCAGCAACCTGCCCCAGATATTCAATGCGTGAACCGGGAACATAAACCGGGCCGGCTCCAGAATTCGGAAATAGTTTCGGCTCGGGTTCGGGAATGCGGATATGGTCAGCACTATAATCCATAGCCCGCTCATGAACCATATCCGGCTCATTGCGTTGCCCGGGAATCAGGGAATCTGTAAACTCGGCAGGAGCTGTAAACTCTTTTGCGGACAGTCCCGGACGGACTTTCGGTTCATCATCCAGAGCCGTAAAATCAGTGTTCTTGAATTCATTCCAGCTGGAAAATTTTGCGCCGGGTTCAATGGGCAGTGCCACACTTTCCGATAACTTCTTTTTTACTACAAGCCGATCAGCCGCCATTTCAGGCAGTCTTTCCTGCGGACCATCTCCGCCAGCAATGCCCAGTTCGTAGCGGGACAATGCCTGCCCGATACCATTTCGAATTATGCTGAAAACAGCTCTTTCTTCCTGAAAACGAACTTCCATTTTGGCAGGATGCACGTTCACATCAACCAATTCCGGGGGCAACTCCAGAAAAAGCACTGCCTGCGGATATTCGCGGGAAATGAGACGGCCCTTGTAGGCTCCACGAACGGCACTGAGCAACAGCTTGTCCTGCACCGGTCTTCCATTAACGAACATGACTATTCGATCGCCACGCCCTTGAGCAAGACCGGGAATCCCCGCACAACCGTGAACTTTCAATTCCCCGGCTTCATGAGAAAATTCAAGTAAGGATTCACAAATATTACGCGGCCAGAATACAGCCAGACGTTCAGGAAGAGATTGTCCCGCAGGAAGTCTGAACTGTTCGCGCCCATTGGAAGTGAAGCTGAATCCTGCAGCCATGTTGGCAAGAGCAATCTTGAACAAGATCTGATTACAGCGTCGGGCCTCTGTGCTTTCGGTTTTCAAAAATTTAAGACGGGCCGGGACATTGAAAAAAAGATCACGCACTTCAACTGAAGTCCCACCGGGGATAGCTGCCGGCCCCTCGTCTACAACGTCCCCGCCTTCAACGTTGATAAACCAGCCCTCATCAGCGCCGTTGCGGCGGGAGCTCATCCTGAACCGGGACACTGAAGCAATACTCGGCAAAGCCTCACCCCGGAACCCGAGACTGGTGATCGAGGTCAGGTCGTCAACATTTGAAATCTTGCTGGTGGCGTGGCGGGTGACTGCCAGCTTCAGCTCATCTGCAACAACACCGCGCCCGTTATCCTTTACAGAGATATAACCTTGTCCCCCACGCTCGACCACAACATCAATCTGCGTACTTCCGGCATCAATGGAGTTTTCCACCAATTCCTTAACCACACTGGAAGGCCGTTCCACAACTTCACCGGCAGCAATCTGATTGCGCAACGAAGCCGGAAGGACATGAATTTCAGGAGTATTCATAATATATCTATCTGATTTTTTTGCTTATATTATATTTTTTCATCAACTGACATTCAGCCTACAATAAGCAAGCCCCTCCGTCTACTCAGACAGAAGGCATCATATAGTAAATAACTAAGAAGGGCTTACGATGAACCATGTGCAGAGAACAAAAAAAGACAGGAGCTGTGCGTACATATAATACGTAAGCTCCTGTCTTTTTTAACACGTATAGTGAACAGTGCTTTATATGCCCTATGATTAGAACATACTCATGTCGATGAGGTTAAAATTAACACTGTAGCGTTCATCAACAGTGGTTTTGGAAGCAACAAATTCCATGAAAAAGCACTGATGATTCCAGCCGATGGATGCGGTCTTTTCAAGATCGCGGTCGGAGTTAAGGTCAGAACGGAATTTACCGCCAACCTGCAGATTCCACGGCAGCTTGGCCTTCATGCCGTAACTGACAATCTGCATATCTGAATCCTGCTGCCGCTTATATTCATCGATCTTACGCAGGTAATCATAACCGAGTGAGAATTCCGCATATTCATCGTAGAAGAGTTTAAGGATATTCTCATGTTCGGTAACATCGCCGAGATATGGAGAAATCCATGTCCGGGAAGTAAGATTCACAAAGTTGTAAGGGGTGACAATGAACTCGGCCATGAAATCCGAGAAGGGACGCCGTTCGTATTCACTAAGTTCTACGGAACGATTTTCCTCATCAATGTCATAGCCCTGTTCAAGGCGGACACGTAAAAATTCAAGATAATCATTTTCCAACACCGGAGTGCCGTCTTTGCCCACAACAACGGTTGCACGGTTACGGTCAAATACGTTGGTCAATGAAAGGACTATGTCGTTCTGCTCGGAAATACGGTCACGGGAATCATAGTATGGCAGTTCATCCTGTGATGCGGAATCATCCTGCACCCATGAGTACTCAAGGCGGGGAATAAAGTTGTGCTTCATTCTGGTCCATCCGGACTGCCCGACATTTTCCTTGCTTACAACTGGAGCAGACTCCAGATCGAACACCCGGTAGATATCTGTTGCCGCGCTGATTCCGGCATCAGCCAGAAAGCGGAACTGGGTAGAATCGTGGCTTCCTTCGGAGGTTGAATTCTGAAAATCTGTACCCAGATAATTTGTAGCCCTTACGCCGGCATAGGGAATAAAGGTGATTCCGCCGGTGCGCACAGGCATGCTGAACGAAGGCTTGACATCAAAACGTCCACCGGTGGTGCCGTATTCACGCCAGAAATAGCTTCCCTGAAATTCGCCTTCCCACTCGAGGGGAGTTCCGAAAAAGTTATCCTTGAATGCGTAAGCCGAAAGCTGCGGCATTGTCTGCAGGGTCGGGTTGTCACCGGAAGGATTGTTGCCATTGCGGTAAAGCAGATTCTCTGTGTACTGGGCCATGGCTGAAATTGAATATTTATCCCAGCTTCTGGCCATGAGAGCGGTACTGGTTCTTTCGTTGGCGTCTGCGGTTGCAATGTCACGCCCGAATTCATCAAGAAAATCATTACGGGTTGCATCGTAACCATTAGAGCCGGAACGGAATTCACGCAGGTAATCCTGGTCGGAAACAAGATCCATATCAAAAATGGTCTGCCAGTCGGGGTTACCGAGATATCCGTTATATTTCGACCTGAGCCACCAGCGGTTATGGTTTGGACGAATCATGGTGTCGCCGAATGAGTAATCCTGATCGGGAACATCATAACTTTTGCTGTCGTACAACCAGTCGGCACGCCATGAACCCTTGGTATTAACATCCTCGGAATGGCGAAACTCCACACCGGGCCTGAATCCGCGCTTGGACAGGTATTCCGTGTAGATGGTCATGTCCATCTCATCGTCAATAGCCCAGTAGAACGGCAGGTTGATCCTGTTACCCAGACGGTCTGAATTACCGACTTCAGGGTTCAGCACACCGGACTGGCGCTCACGCTGTACCGGAAGCTCCATATACGGAGTATACATGACCGGCACACCCTTCACATTGAACTTGGAATGCCAAAGCCTTGCATATCCATTGATGGTAATATCGCCCTCGCCGGACTCAAAGGACCAGAGAGGATTCTCACCATCACAGGCAGTCACTTTAACATCTTTAAAACTGTAGGTGGCTCCGTTATGCTTCTCAATGAATTCACTTTCAAAATAAATGTGGGGCTTGGCAACAAAAACACGGCCTTTTTTCAGCCATCCGACCATGTTGTTGAGATCGAATTCAGCTTCGGCTGCGTCGTAAAAGTCACCTTTAATCTGGGCTTTTACATTACCACGCAGGTAAATCCATTTGGTAGCCTTGTAAAAACGGGCAAAATCAGCCTTGATGTAATTGTCGCCACTCCGCAGGGTTACGTCCCCATAAGCCTGAAGATATTCGCTGTCATTTTCCACAACAAGCTTATCGGCAGAAAACTTCCACTGCTCACCCTTCTGCTCCACGCCCTTGTTGTCAGTCATAGGCACGGTCACCTGCTCCTGAGCAAAGGAAATGCTCGGCAGACAGACGAGAAGTAAAACTACAAATATGGCGAACCTTGATTTCAAAACAACCTGCCCTTTAATATTCAACTAGCTCTTGAGGTGAGGATCTTCCTGAGCCAGATAATTCTGCACATAATCTTTGGCCGCGTCTTCAAGAGAAGTAAACGGTTTGTCATATCCGGCAGCAACCAATTTATCCATATTCGCCTGTGTAAAATACTGATACTTATCGCGGATAGTCTCCGGCATCTCGATGTAGCTTATCTTAGGCTCTACATCCATCGCAGCGAAAACAGCTTTTGCAAGCTCATTCCACTCGCGGGCCTGACCGGTGCCTATGTTGAAGATACCGTTTGCGTCCGGATTCTGCAGGAACCACCACATTACATCAACGCAATCCTTGATATAAACAAAGTCACGTTTCTGTCCGCCATGGGGGAATTCCGGTTTGTAAGACTTGAACAGTTTCATCTCCCCGGTTTCACCTATCTGGTGAAAAGCCTTGCAGATTACGCTCTTCATATCATCTTTATGGTATTCGTTAGGACCGAATACATTGAAAAATTTGAGGCTGACCAATTTATCCAGCACCCCTCCACGCTTGGCCCAGAGGTCGAAAAGCTGCTTGGAATAGCCGTACATATTCATAGGTTGAAGTCTGTCAATCCCCTCATGTCCATCATCAAACCCGAATTTGCCGTCACCATAAGTTGCGGCACTGGAAGCATTGATAAAACGTACATTGTGGTTGAGGCAGAAACGGCAGAGCATCTGAGTATAGCGGTAATTATTCTCCATGAGAAAATCCGCATCCTGCTCTGTGGTGGAGGAACAGGCTCCCATATGAATTACGGCATCGGTTTCAAAGGGATCGTCCCCTTCTAGCATGAGCTTGTAGAACTGATTCCTGTGGACATAATCCTCGTAACGAAGATTGACCAGATTCTTCCATTTTTCGGTTTTGGCAAGGTTGTCGACAATAAGGATATCGTCAATTCCCATCTGGTTTAACTTCCAGACCATGGCACTGCCTATAAATCCAGCGCCGCCAGTCACAATATACATAAATCAGTTCTCCAGCTATTTTAAGCAGATGCAAGCATCTATTAATTTAATCACATAATACAAGTTGCCGGATGTTACTTATTTTTTTGACACTTTTCAACTACAATTAAGTAAAAAGAGCCATTTTACATACAAACCAAGACGAAATGAGCTATTCAACATTACGACTGCACTGAATGGTCTTTTTTTAAAATAAAACAAAACTCAGAGATAAAGAAAACATATTACTCTTAACAAAAACAATCCATTTTTCACACATAGAACAAACCAAACAATACAAACCAACAGTGAAGATGTTCTTTTTTATCTTGATTCATATTTTATTCATGCTATATTTATCTATAAGAACTATTTATTATGATTTTCTCTAGACTTTATTTAAAATATCTATTTAGATATTCACCAACACCGAGACAAAATGTTCTTTTAATATCTTAATGTTTAGGACCGCTATGAAATACTCTGTCAAAGAAATTTTACATCTTGAAGTTTCCCCGGCTCTGGGTTGCACCGAGCCGGTTGCAATTGCTCTGGCCACAGCCGCCGCTGCCTCGGTTCTTCCTGATCAGCAACCGAATAAAATCGAAGTCTGGGTTGACCCGAATATTTATAAAAACGGTCTGGCTGTGATCATTCCGGGAACCGGTGGGTTAAGTGGACTGGACACAGCTGCCGCCCTTGGAGCCCTGTACGGCAACCCCGAACTCGGTCTGGAAGTCCTTGAACCGCTGGATGAACAGAGCACAAAAGAAGCCTGCAAATATAAAGAAAACAATCCCGTAATTGTAAACCTGCTTGAAAACCGGCACGGCATATACGTCCGTGCCCTGCTCAGCTACGGCTCAACATCCACAGAAGCAATCATTGAAGGTGTTCACGATAATATCGTTTCACTGACCTGTGACGGAGAACAGGTCAAGGATTCTTCTCTGGTCAGGACGCAGCAGGAACAAAAAGCGGACATGTCCAGACTTGAAGAATACATTAAAAGTCTCTCTCTTTCCGACCTTGTAGACATGCTCTACGATCTTGATGAAGAAGATTTTACCTTCCTTAAGGCAGGGATCACATACAATATGCGCCTTGCCGACTACGGATTAAAACACGGTTCCGGGCTGGGGGTCGGTGCTACTCTGGAAAAGCTGGCCCGTATGAAAATACTCAACCGGGATATGATCCTTTCTGCTCGCATCGTCACTTCCGCCGCATCCGATGCCCGTATGGGCGGAATAAAACTTCCGGCCATGAGTTCAGGAGGATCCGGTAACCACGGACTGACCGCCATTCTGCCGATCCATGCTGTCAGTGAATTTATAGACTGCACCGAAAAAACAAAACTTGAAGCCATTGCCCTCAGCCACTTGGTCACTGCCTACGTAAAAGCGCAAACCGGAAGACTTTCTGCTGTATGCGGTTGTTCTGTCGCTGCCGGAGCAGGAGCCACTGCCGGTATAACCTACCTCATGGGAGGAACCCCGGCCCAGATGGCCGGAGCCATTACCAATCTGACAGAAGACCTTGCCGGAATTATATGCGACGGAGCCAAATGCGGTTGCGCCCTGAAACTGGCCACTGCAGCCGGGACAGCCGTGCAGGCTGCACTTTTCGCCATACACGGAGTCAATGTCCATTCCACAGACGGTATCATCGGCACATCTCCCGAGCAGACCATGCAGAATATCGGAACTCTCAGTACTCAGGGTATGATTGATACGGACAGAACAATTCTAAAAATAATGCTGGAAAAACACTTCGCCGACATAGAAAATTAGAACAAGTGGCATAAAAATAAAACAAAACTATTGATTAAGGCCTGCCAATGACTTAATTTTGGTAGAGTTAAAAATGATCAACAACCGCTAACCTTACTTAAATGGAGGCTTTCAATAATGCTCAAGAAAAAAGTTTCATTGATTATGACTGTTGCCTTAGCTGTTCTTCTGGTTTTCGGCTCAATAGCCGGCGCGGAATCCAGAATCGTCCTCAAACCCAAAGTTGATGCTTTCGCCTACTTTGTAGATACTTCCCCATCAATGGCTCAAGCATACGGATCCACCGGCAACCCCAAAATCGTTGCCGGACTTAACGCACTTAAAAGACTGAATAACGTTGTTCCCGAGCTGGGTTATGACTCTGCCCTTTACGCAATGCCCGACTTCGAAACATATGGCCCCAAATCAGTTTTCAGCAGAGCTGCTATGGCTAGCAACCTTGGCGCTGTTCCCAGCGATCTGCCTTTCTTCCAGTCTACCCCTATGGGTGAAGGCTTCTCCGATCTTGATAACGCAATCAAGAACTGGCAGGGCAAATTCGCAGTGATCTTTGTTTCCGACGGTCTTACCAATAGCGGACGCAACCCATCTCTCGTAGTTTCCGATATGGCAAAAAAATATGGTGACCGTTTCTGCCTGCACGTAATCAGTGTTGCTGACACTGCACGCGGTAAGGCAAATCTGAAACGTCTTGCCAGCCTGACCCCCTGTGGTGTTTATGTTGACGCAACCGACCTTGCAGACAAGGCAGTTCTCGACAAATTCGCACAGGATGTCTTCTATACTCAAGAAGAAGAGCTCATCGTCGAAATAGTTGAAGAAGTAGTGGTTCCCCAGGCTGTTCCTGTTCAGGAAAAAATCGTTTTCCGTAATTTTAACTTCGGATTCGACAAATACCAGATCACTGACGAAATGGTTCCGGCTCTTACTGAAGCCGCTGCTATGCTCGACGAATTCCCCAACCTTAAAGTTCTCGTAGGCGGTCATACCGACTCTTCCGGCTCCGAAGCATACAACCAGGGCCTGTCCGAACGCAGAGCCAAGTCTGTAGCAGACTGGCTGGCTGGCAACGGTGTTGCTTCTGAACGCATACAGGTCAAGGGTTACGGCGAAATGAGCCCCAAATATGACAACAAGACTAAAGAAGGACGCAAGCTTAACCGCCGCGTTGAAATCGACGTAGAAGACTAAAAGTCGACTTAATTAAAAGGGGTGGAAGGATTGATCCTTCCACCCCTTTTCTTAATTTTGGAGTAACTGATGAAACCTGTTCGCAAACTTTTAAGCTCTTTTTTTATCTGCCTGTTGCTTTGTTCAGCTGCTTCGGCCTCCCAGCCCGGCACTCCTGACGAGCTGGCTGCTTTCAAAAATTTCGCCATAGGCTGGGTAGTAAAACTCAACAAAAGCCATATCAAGGGCTTCAGCCACATGGAAATAGTCCTGCAAAAAGACGGAAACTATCTCGCCCGTTACCATGCCATCTCGCCAGACACCATTTCCTGCAAGGTAAAAAGAACCAGTGCCAAAAGCAAAGGTACGGTTGGTCTGCTTAAGTATATTGAGACCATCTATGAAAGCACCGGAAAAACTCCTCAAGCAGCACGGGCCAACAAATTCAAGCCCGTAAAAAACATCCGTATTACAGAGATTTTCAGCAACTCCGGCAAGGGCTGGCGTTAACTGTTGGAAGTCATCTAATCAAGCTACTTGCAAAGCATACCCAAAATTTTAAGAGGCCGGTGAAGAGTCATTTACCCTAAAAGCTCCCCTTCACCGGAAGCATGAGACAACAAAAAACGGCCCTTCCTGCAGCAAGCGGGAGGGGCCGTTTAACTTGTTTTTTAGCTAGTCCTACTTGAACCGTTCAACCAGATGGCTCAACTTCTGGGCCATTTCAGCCACTTCCTGAATATTGGAATTGGCATTCTGGATACCTTCCGACAAAGAATGTGAAAGGCTGTTGATTTCGGTAACACTGTTATTTATCTCGTCACTGGTGGCAGTCTGCTGCTCTGCTGCGGTCGCAATAGCCCGAACCATATCAGCAATGGTTTCGGACTCGTTGACAATCTGATCCAGAACTCCACCTGCCCCTTCAGCCATCTTCACGGAATTTTCTACCCTTCCGCGAACTCCACCCATTTCCGAAACAACCTTATCGGTGGACTGCTGAATAAGAGAAATGGCGCTTTCAACTTCATTAGTTGCGCCCATAGTCTTCTCTGCCAGCTTGCGAACTTCATCAGCGACAACAGCAAAACCTCGTCCTGCCTCACCGGCACGGGCCGCTTCAATGGCCGCATTTAGCGCAAGCAGGTTAGTCTGATCTGCAATATCATTAATGACAGACATTACTTCACCGATATTGAGCGCCCGTTCGGATAGATCAGCGAGCATCTCGGAAAGCTTATCCGTGGTTTCGGTCACTACATGAATCTCGGAAACAGTATTGCTGACCACCTGTCCACCATCCCGGGCGACAGCATTGGCCCTGTCGGATGCTTCTGCGGTTTCCCCGGTATTCTGTGCAACTTCGAGCACGGTGGCGTTCATTTCTTCCATGGCGGTTGCAACCTGACCGGTCTGCATAGCCGTAGTATCTACACCGGCGGTAAGTTCATTCATCTGATGGGAAAGTTCTGTGGTACAGGTAAGCAGAAGCCTTGAAACCTCGGTAACTTCGTTGGCAACCTCAAGCAGGGATTCCTGCTGCTGTTCAATATGTTTGCGGCTGGCTTCCTCTTCTGTCAGATCGACCATAACCGCAATGGCGCCTACTGTTTCTTCTTCGGCATTTAACAGCGGGCAGACCTGATAACGCAAGGGGAATTCAACACCGTCATCCCTATTGAAGCGCAACAGCCCTTCAGGACATCCCCCGGTAGAAATGGCATCTGCAGTCAGGGACTTACCTTCAACCTGAAAAAAATCTCCCACAGAAGAACCAAGCAGATCTGATTCCTCTTTACCTATAATATTGCGCATGGGTTCGTTAACAAAATCAATTTTACTGTCACCGTCAGCTACAATCATAGGTACGGTTATACCATTAAGAACCCCACGGTTGTAGACAAGTTGGTCCTTGATCTGGCGAGCCATTTCACCAAGATGATCCCCAAGGGAGCCAAGCTCGTCGCTGCTATTCACAGCAAATTTTGCATCAAGGTTACCCTGTGCAAAATCACTTGTTGCACCGGAAATAATCTGAATACGTTTCACGATGGATCTGCGCATAAAGAACAGCAAAGAAGATAATAGGGCAATAAAGCCGCAGAAAGAAAGGGTAGCTCCCTTGAACTGAGACTCATGGAAAGTTGCAAACTGTTGCGAAACGTCCTGCACCATGACCAGAGACCCTAGCACCGGTTGTCTTCTGCCATGGCAGTGGTAACATTTTTTCTCGTTCTTGATTGTTTCCACCTCGACAAAGACTTCTTTACCGTTCATTTCGGAAAGAAGTCCCTCTTCGACGTTATTTTTCAGACTGCTAAGAACGAGTTCGCTTATTTTCTTATCGCTTATCTTTGTTTTGATATCTGAGCGGATATCACCGGTATTCGTTGAATAAGTAATATTACCTTTAAAGTTGGTCAGGTAAATATCCACATCAGCATATTTTTTGGAAACAATAGCGAACTTTGCAGTTGTGCCTTTGTTATCACCTTTCGCCATGGGCTCACGGATGGCAAGTTGAAGCAAGTCGGAAGATTTGTGGGCATTCTGCTCAATCTCTTCCACCATGGTTGTACGCTGCCAGAATGAGTTTGCAAGAAACAGAATAACAAAAGCCGATGCCGTGAGCAGCGAAGTCAGAACCATAACCTTATTGCCAAGGGAAGTCTTAATAAATTTCATTATGACTCCCTAGTGCGCGCCGCCGAAAATCAGCGGTTTAAAGTTAAAATTGCTTACTCTTTCAGCATTGTGGCAAACTTCGCAATCTTTGATACCCATCTTTCTTTTGATCAGTTCGGGATCGCCGTCTTCAGCGTGCAGTGAGCCGGGACCATGACAAACTTCACAGCCGGCATCGGCGAGTTTGGGAGTCTGTTCAAACGAGACAAAGCCCCCTGGTTTTCCATAGCCGGTAGTGTGGCAGACAAAACACTCCTCAAGCTCGTCCGGATCAAGATCGGAAGCCATTATCTTCACACTCTTACTGGAATGGGCTTTTTTAGAAAATTTTTTATAATTGTTGTATTCCACCTCATGACAGTCTGCACATGCCTCCGACCCTACGTAAACAGCTGAATCAGTGATTCCGTATCCGGCCAATGCACAGCTGTAGACCACAAAAACCGTAGCAAATACCCCTATTCGCACGGCAACGCCCTTACCTTTCATACTCACCCCGTTGTTTTGAAATTCAGCTTCTTTTACCCCAAAAAGCCACATCCCTTCCAAAATTTACACACACAAGTAAGTATCCCGTTTCTATATGGAAGTGAAGTACAAATTCACAAAAACGACACACTTCGCAATAAAATATGACACACCTGCAACCTAAATACTTTAACGATAAACAATCCTAGAATTCAGTTCAATGAAAAATAACACAAGCAACATTCTAAGTATTCTAAATATACCCGAAGAACATTAACCACCGAACACAACATAGAACAAAATACATATCTCCTTTAGCGCAACAGCTTAATGAAAAGGGACATGTTCTGAAACAATTCCCCCGAAGTCATGATTATACCGCCGCGAAATTAATAAACCATGCTGAAACACGTTATTATCACTTGCAGTATACATAGAACTTCTGGCAGAATACTTCCTCTTAAGAATCCATACTCTGTCAATAATCTTTAAGCCAATCTACGAAAAACTAAAGGTCTGCTCCACCGGACTTTTAAAGCGGGAAGGCGGCTACTCATTTATGGGAATAGTTAACATTACTAAGTCTTACGATGCCGATTTTGTTAAGCAGGTAGAAAAGGAAAGCGGGCAGAACATGTCCCTTTGCTACCAGTGCGGTAACTGTACCGCCGGATGTCCGTACACTTTCGCGTACGACATCCCTGTAAGCAGAATCATGCGTCTCGTTCAGGCAGGGCAAAAAGATACCGTGCTCAAGTGCAAGTCCCTCTGGCTATGCGCTACCTGTGAATCCTGCACCACAAGGTGCCCCAACAACATTGACGTGGCCCACATCATGGATGTGCTGCGCCACATGGCCCGTCGGGAAGGCTATGCTCCCGTGCCAACGGTCAAAAAATTCTGGGACAGCTTCCTCGATTCCGTCGAGAAAAACGGAAGAGTATTCGAAGTAGGTCTCCTTGCGGCTTATGTTGCCAAAACAGGCAGATTCTGGACCGACATTGATTTGGGACCGAAAGTACTGCCCAAGGGCAAAATGCATTTCAAACCCCACGAAATTCAGGGTAAGGATGAAATCAAGAAAATCTTCAAAAGATTCGAAGAGGAGTCCCGCAAATGAGTGATTCCTTAACATACGCCTATTATCCCGGATGCTCCGGAACCGGAACATCCATGGAATATGACATGTCCACCCGGGCGGTCTGCGAAAAACTGGGGATCAGGCTCACTGACATCCCCGACTGGAGTTGCTGCGGTTCCACCCCGGCACACACAGTGGATCATACCCTGTCCAGTGCTCTTTCAGCCCGCAACCTGCAGTTGGTGGAGAAAATGAATCTGGACACAGCGATAACCCCCTGTCCCAGCTGCCTGACCAACCTCAAAAGCGCAGAGCATCGTATGGAAAAAGACGAGATGCGCGAAAAGGTCAACAAGCTGCTGGACAATCCCTACAACGGAGGGGTTTCCACCAAATCCGTGCTTCAGATCCTCGTTGAAGACTTGGGGCTCGACGCGCTGAAAGCAAGCACCGTCAAACCGCTCAAGGGACTGAAAATTGCCGCATATTACGGCTGCATCATGAACCGTCCCCCGGAAGTGATGAAATTTGACGACCCGGAACACCCCATGGCCATGGACAACATCATGAAAGCCATGGGCGCCACTGTGCTGCCCTTTCCTTTAAAGGTAGAGTGCTGCGGTGCATCCTTCGGTATTCCCCGCAAGGATGTGGTCATGAGACTGTCCGGCAAGCTGCTTGACGCAGCGGACGACCTCGGTGTGGACGCACTGGTCACCGCCTGCCCCCTGTGCCAGATGAACCTCGATCTGCGTCAGACCCAGATCAACTCCGCCACAGAGGCAAGGCACAACCTGCCCATTTTCTACTACACCCAGCTCATGGGTATTGCTCTGGGCATGAGTGAAAAGGAAGTGGGAATGGACAAGCTCTGTGTGAGCCCCCGTAACGCACTCAATGCCATCGGCAAAGAAGAGAAAAAATAGCGGAAACCCTGCTAAGGAGAAGACTTAAATGAAAATAGGAGTCTTTGTCTGCCATTGCGGGACAAACATCGAAGGTACCGTGGACACTGCTGCCGTTGCCGCAGCTGCACGGGAATTCCCCGGTGTTGTTTTCGCAACAGATACAATGTACGCCTGCTCCGAACCCGGACAGGACGAGATCATAGAAGCCATCAAGGAACACAAACTCGACGGTGTGGTCGTAGCATCCTGCACACCCAGAATGCACGAACCCACCTTCCGCAAAACCCTCGAAAGAGCCGGACTGAACCGCTACCTCTTCGAGATGGCCAACATCAGGGAACACGTTTCCTGGATCGGCCGTGACCGCGAAGCCAACACCAACAAGGCAACTGACCTTGTACGCATGGCTGCAGCCAAACTGCTTAACGACAAACCCCTTAATGCCAAATTCTTTGACATGAACAAACGGGTTATGATTGTGGGCGGAGGTGTTGCCGGTATTCAGGCAGCTCTCGACTGCGCTGACGGCGGACTCGAAGTTATCCTTGTTGAAAAAACATCATCCATCGGCGGCAAAATGGCCAAACTGGATAAGACTTTCCCCACAGTGGACTGCTCCAGTTGTATCCTCGGCCCCCGCATGGTTGACGTTGCCCAGCATCCCAACATCACCCTTTACGCCTGCAGTGAAATTGAAGAAGTAAACGGATATGTCGGTAACTTCTCCGTCAAGGTCAAAAGAAAAGCCACTTACGTTGATTGGGACAAATGCACCGGTTGCGGTATCTGCATGGAAAAATGCCCCAGCAAAAAGGCCGATAACCCCTTTGACGAAGAACTGGGTAAAACCACCGCAATCAACATCCCCTTTCCGCAGGCTATCCCCAAGAAAGCGGTTATTGATCCCAACTTCTGCATGAAGATCAAACGTGATAAATGCGGCGTCTGCGCCAAGGTCTGCCCTTCTGAAGCCATCGTTTACGATCAGGTGGATGAATTCGTAGTCGAAGAAGTGGGCGCAGTTGTTGCAGCCACCGGTTTCGACCTCGTGGACTGGACCGTATACGGCGAATACGGCGGAGGTCAGTACCCCGACGTAATCACCTCCCTGCAGTACGAGCGCATGCTCTCAGCTTCCGGCCCCACCGAAGGTCACATCAAGCGTCCTTCCGACGGAAAGGAACCCAAGAACGTGGTCTTCATCCAGTGCGTAGGTTCCCGTGATAAATCCATCGGGCGTCCCTACTGCTCAGGATTCTGCTGCATGTACACCGCAAAGCAGGCCATTCTGACCAAGGACCACTGCCCTGATTCACAGTCCTACGTATTCTATATGGACATCCGTTCACCGGGTAAAATGTTCGACGAATTCACCCGCAGGGCGCAGGAAGAATACGAAGCAAGGTACATCCGCGGCCGCGTATCCATGGTTTACCCCAAAGGCGACAAACTTGTTGTCCGCGGTGCCGACACCCTCATGGGTGAACAGGTCGAAGTAGACGCGGATCTCGTAGTCCTCGCCGTCGGTGCTGAAGCTGCGCACGGAGCTTCCGATCTGGCCAAGAAACTGCGTATATCCTACGATGCCTACGGTTTCTTCATGGAAGGACACCCCAAACTCAAGCCAGTTGAAACCAACACCGCCGGTGTTTTCCTCGCCGGTTCATGTCAGGGTCCCAAAGACATTCCTTCCTCTGTTGCACAAGGTAGTGCTGCAGCGGCAAAGGTTCTGGCCATGTTCTCCAAGGACCAGCTGGAAAGTGACCCCGCGGTTTCTGTAGTTGATATCAAACGCTGCATCGGTTGCGGCAAATGCATCAGCACATGCCCCTTCGGAGCTATCAAAGAAGTAGACTTCCGCGGGCAGCCCAAAGCTGAGGTGATTGAAACAATTTGTCAGGGCTGCGGTATCTGCACATCAACCTGTCCTCAGGGTGCAATCCAGCTCCAGCACTTCACTGACAATCAGATTCTTGCGGAGGTTAACGCAGTATGCCGGTTCTAGAAGGTAAAGAACTCAGAATCGTCGGTTTTCTCTGCAACTGGTGCTCCTACGGTGGTGCTGATACTGCAGGTGTAGGAAGATTCACCCAGCCGACAGACCTGAGAATCATCAAGGTTCCCTGTTCAGGCAGGATTGATCCTCTGTTTATTGTGAAAACACTCATGTCCGGCGCGGACGGAGTGCTCGTGTCCGGTTGTCACCCAAATGACTGCCACTATGCCGAAGGTAACTTCTATGCCCGCCGCAGGCTGGAAATGCTCAAAAGGTTCATCCCCATGCTGGGAATCGAACCTGAGCGTTTCGACTACACCTGGGTTTCCGCATCAGAAGGCCAACGCTGGCAGGAAGTTGTGACCAAGTTCACCGAACAGATTCACAAACTCGGCCCGGCCCGCAAAATCGAAGGCCCGGATGCTGAGGAGACACTCAAATTGATGGAAGCCTCCCTCTAACCGGGACTTTTCCATCCAAGGAGAAACAGAGTGAAAAATCTGGAAGATCTTAAAAAGCAAATCAAGGACGGACTGTCTGAGCTTGATGTGGTCATCGGCTGGACAGACAGTTTCGATCCTCTGCATGCCACTCCGCACTTCATGCGCAGTGAAGCAGATGTAGATAAATTAAAAGTGGACGCACTCTGCGTTCACAACCTTGCCACCTACCTGCCTTCCCTGAAAGGCAAAAAGGTCGGTATCGTGGTCAAAGGCTGCGACAGCCGTTCCGTTGTAGAACTGCTGCAGGAAAACCTCATCAAACGCGAAGATGTGACTATCTTCGGTTTCGGTTGCAACGGTGTTGTAGACCAGACCAAAATCCGCCGCGCTGCAGGTGAGGTAGGACAGGTTGAAGCCTGCGAAGTGAATGACACGGAAGTGAAACTGACAGTAGCAGGCAAAGAACTCAAGCTGTCCATGGCAGATGTACTCGCTGACAAATGCCAGACCTGCCGCTATCCCAACGCAGTGCTCTCCGACCAGTTTGTAGGTGAAGAGATCAAAGCAACCGCTTCTTTTGAAGACGGCTACAAAGACCTCGAAGAATTCGAAGCCAAGTCCACCGAAGAAAAATTCGCGTTCTGGCTTGGCGAGATGGACCGCTGCATCCGCTGCTACGCCTGCCGCAACGCATGTCCCATGTGTGTCTGCCGCGACCATTGCGTAGCCCAGTCCCGCGATCCGCACTGGCTGAGCCAGGAAGCTCACGTCCGTGACAAATGGATGTTTCAGGTCATCCATGCCTACCACCTCACCGGTCGCTGCACCGAGTGCGGTGAATGCCAGCGGGCCTGCCCGGTAGACATTCCCATCCTGCTCTTCAAGAAGAAGTTCAACAAGGAAATCAAGGAAGTCTTCAACTATGAAGCCGGTCTTGATCCTGAGGCAACCCCTCCGCTTCAGACCTTCAAAATTGATGAACCGACAATCAAGGAGAAGGAGTGGTAGCCATGGCAAAATTCATCAAATCCGACAAGGTATCGGCATGGCTGGAAGAACTGGGGCAGAAACACGAAGTTCTCGCTCCCAGGAACGAAGGCGATTCCATTGTCTTCAAACCCTACGACTCCAAGAAAGGATTCAACATCGAGCGTGAAGCAACGGCCCCTCCCAAAAAGGCCTGCTTCCCCCAGAGTGAAACTCTGGTTGAATTCAGCCATATCAAAGATCTTGAGAATCCCGAGAAAGTTGCTCTTGATGTGAAGGAAACCATTCCCGATTCATCATGGGTTGTTTTCGGCAGCCGTCCCTGTGACGCCCGCGGATTCACCATGTTCGACCGTGTTTACCTGAACGGTAAACACGTGGACGTATATTACAAAGCCCGCAGGGAAAACACCTTCTTCATCACCCTTGCGTGTGAAAAAGGCGAAAATACCTGCTTCTGTAACTGGGTAAACTCCGGTCCGTCCGATCCTACCGGTTCCGACGTGCTCATGGTCCCCGTGGACGGCGGCTACTTCCTTGAAGCAGTCAGTGATCGCGGAGAAACACTGCTTTCCAGCTCCCTGCTGGAAGACGGCGGTTCCAAACAGGCAGAAGCTGACAAGTTCCGCACTGACGCCGAACAGTCCATGAGCGAAGCACAGGACCTTTCCAAGGCTCCGGCTAAGCTTCTCGAAGCATTCGACGACATGGACTTCTGGGAAGCACAGTCTGCCAAATGCCTGAGCTGCGGCGCATGCACCTATCTCTGCCCCACCTGCTACTGCTTCAACATCACTGACGAGTCCGACGGAATCAAAGGTGAACGCATCAGAAGCTGGGACAACTGCATGTCAAACCAGTTCACACTTGAAGCCAGCGGACATAACCCCCGTCCCACAAAGGCCCACCGCCTTAGAAACAGGGTCGGGCACAAGTTCAGCTACTACCCTGACCTGCATGACGGAGTTATCTCCTGCTGCGGTTGCGGACGCTGTATCAAGAGCTGCCCCGTAGGGGTGGATATCCGTGAAATCGTCCTGAACGCTATTGCATACGAAGCAAAGGAGAAGGCAAATGACTAGCAATCCTTATCTTCCTGCAATGGCCACCATTCAGGAGGTCATTCAGGAAACTCCCAATATCATGACCTTCCGGGTGACACTCAACAATCCGGAAACAAAAAAGAACTTCACCTTTGAGCCAGGTCAGGTAGGGCAGCTGTCCGCCTTCGGTATCGGTGAATCCACTTTCGTAATCAACTCCTCCCCCACCCGCATGGATTACCTGCAGTTCAGTGTAATGCGTACCGGGGAAGTAACTGAAAAGCTGCACACTCTGAGTGCAGGTGACCAGATCGGCGTACGCGCACCACTGGGCAACCATTTCCCTTACGAAGCCATGAAGGGCAAAGATATTGTCTTTGTCGGCGGTGGTATCGGTATGGCTCCCCTGCGCACCCTGCTCTACTACATGCTGGATAACCGCAAAGATTACGGCAAAATCACCCTGCTTTACGGCGCCAGAAGCCCCGTAGACATGGCGTACCAGTATGAACTGCCCGAATGGCTTGAACGCGACGACCTCGACACCCATCTGACCATTGATGCGGAATACGAGGGCTGGGAGCACAACGTGGGCCTGATCCCCAACGTGCTGCTGGACATCAAACCACCGTCCAAGAATGCATTCGCTGTCACCTGCGGTCCGCCGATCATGATCAAATTCACCGTGCAGGCTCTTGCCAAGCTCGGCTTCAAGGATGACCAGATCATCACCACCCTTGAAAAACGCATGAAATGCGGCATCGGCATCTGCGGTCGCTGCAACATCGGCACCAGCTACGTATGTCAGGACGGTCCTGTTTACACATACGAACAACTCAAGCAGCTGCCTAACGAAATGTAATCCTCCCGGTCCGTGCGGACTGGAACCAAATTACAAAAATAAACCCCGCTCTTGTTATAAAGGCGGGGTTTTATATTGGGTTTATCTTTACAGGAAAGGTTCTTTCTTAGTACTATGGCACCATGAAAATTCTTCTTGTTGATGACGAAAAAATAAATACTCTATCAGCTTCGCGGTTGCTCGAAAAGCAGGGTCACTCTGTAACGACTGCCTGCAACGGGCTTGAAGCGCTTGATAAGCTGCATGAATCCGAATTCGACTGCATTCTTATGGATATCCAGATGCCGGAAATGGATGGCTATGAAGCCATCAGCAGAATCCGCGATGAATTCGTTTTCGGTGAAAAATCCAAAACGCCCATAATAGCCATGACCGGGCACTGCTACTCTGAATCATTCGATCAATTCAAACAGGCCGGTATAAAATATTATGTGTGCAAGCCCTTCGATTTTAATACTCTACTGAGCGTGATTGAAGAGGCCACCAGTTAGCCCCTATACTTCCATTGAATATATAAACCTTATACACCACACACAAATAAACATTGTGCTGCATAAGAAAACCTCCCTTTTGTCGAATGCAATTCGACATAAAGGGAGGCTGTGTTGATACCCGTATGAAGCTCACCTTCTCTATTTTTTTAAAAACAAAGAATTCTTCCTAAGGTCAATGGATTCTTCAGGACACACAGACTTACAGGAACCGCAGTTGGTACAGTTGTGCTCAGCAGGACGTGTTTCCAAATCACAATGACGGTCACATTTACCGCAATTGGTACAACTTTCATCCATACTGTAACCAAAGAACGCAATTTTACGAAACGGCTCAAGCAACGCCCCGGTAGGGCAGACAAAACGGCACCAGAAATGGGGGATAAGCAATCCTAAAGCCAAAAACGCGACCACCAAAGCAGTTCTGGTTAACCACAAACCCGAAGCATGTTCAAAGGTAAGAGCTGTTGATTTAATGAATTCACCTGTGCGAATGGGGACTGCCCATCTCGGATTATTCATACCCCAAAGCATATACATGGAGAGCACCAGCACGCCGTACCTGAAGTATGACAACCTTTTCTCCAGAGCTCCCTTTATCCGGACCTTAAGACAGGCAAAACGTCCCAACAGTTCAGAAAGCATCCCTCCCGGGCATGCGTGTGAGCAGAATGATTTTCCGAAAATCAAGGCAGAAAACAGTATTCCGAGCCAAGCGGTCAACCAAATTTTGCGACCGGGACATTGTATTACGGGACAATTTTCGCAACTCACATATGGGACAGCAAAAGGACAACGAAAAATTCCGTAGTATGAAAAAATTCCAAGAAAATAGAGTCCCCCAGCTTGGATGAGTCTTCGTACCCATTGAATATTAGCCATCGTTCACTCCGTATTTTTTTGCCAGCCTGCGCCCTTCTTCAGACAAGGCAGGAATGAATCCGGCTCGCTCAAAACAGGCCTGTCCTGTTTCAGAACAAATAAATTCTACAAACTTTTCAGCAACACGCTTATCCTTGGCCCACTTCATGACTCCGATAGTAAATGGAATCGGAGGGGCCGGGAAAAACTCTTCCGGAATATCAAAAATTTCAAAGGCATCCTTATACCGAGGGAGTCTGGTTATACGCAGTTCTACAACTGACGCATCACATTTTCCGGCAGCAACGTCTGCAACATCATGCTGAACACATGAGCCCATCCTAATCGCATTGGCAGTTGCTTCATTCAGGACTCCACTCTTCTTAAGCAGTCCCGTCACCGCAGCTCCGCCCGGAGGGGAGGAATCAGGTGAAAACATGGTTTTAACCCCTGAACGCTTAAGATCCTCAATAGACCTGATTCCGGCCGGATTCCCCTTAGGGGTAATCAGTACATATTTGGTGAAACAGAGCGGCCTGTAGGACAACATCTTTCCCTGTTCCTTTAGTTTCTTCGCCAGATTCAAAACCCGAGGAGCAAACACTTCCGTCTGAGCACTGCCTAGCAAAGATTTCCCCAAAGCTCCTGCAAATGCGCCGGTGTAGGCAATCGGAACACCATTTTGTTTTTCCCAAGCTTCGTTAGCGGGGATAAATGCTTCCGCCAAGCCACCACAGGACCAGACCTCAAGTGAACGGACTCCGTCCTCCTTGGATGACGCACCGGCTGCTCCAGGAACCGCCAGCGTTGCCAAAGCGGCACTTCCTTTTAAAAATGTCCGTCGGTTAATACCACCATTCTTATCCTGCAAATGACACCTCCTTACCGGGAATACCTTTGGCATCAGCACTGTACTGCTTACATTTGGTAAATACAGGCAAATGGCCGGAACAGACTTCCCGCAAATTTTTCATATAGTTGATATCCGGTTTTAGAGAAGAACGGAGTTCTCCCCTCGGCAATAAAGGAACAGGATTGATTATAGCTACACCGAAGCTTGCGGCCTGTTCCGCAATAGCCTCAGCCTGCGCTCCATTGATATGGGGGACAAAGACCATATTAATCTTAACGGTAATACCGATAATGGAATCATCACCCCATTCCGTAAGAAAATTCTCAGCCTCTGTTACTGTTTCATCCACGGAAAGAATTTCACTGGTTGAGCCCGGACCGGCCTGGAGTCCGGGAACGGCATCAAAAACACGCCGACTATAGGCGCACTGAATATTACAAAGCGGTGCAATGGGAATATGAATACGAGCAACTTTACCGTGGGCTTCTTCATTCACGCAGGGATGGAAAGGGAGACACGCTTCTTTGGATGATTCCAATTCAGAAAAAGACATATGGGCAAGGTCCTCAGGATATTAATTACAAACAACTACAGAGTAGTGCTCTTCCTGATATCCCAGACAAAACAATTATGTCCAAACCTTAATACTAATAACTAAAACAATTTCTCATAGATAAACACAATATCATACCTTAAGCGAATAGATTTATCTTTGAATGCTATTCACAAAATAAACCGCGGTACCACTAATCAATACTACAGTTTTTTAAAACGCTAACATCTATTCTTTAAAATACGTATCAATATACATCTTAAGCGAGCTACTACATATATCTCTTGTGATACAATTGAAAATTTACCAGCTTCGCACTCTTCTTATTACAAAAAGACAACATCATACAAACTGAGCCGCGGCAAAACCAGACGACCAGGCCCATTGCAGATTGTATCCGCCAAGCCATCCGGTCACATCCAGTACCTCTCCGATAAAATAGAGACCGGGAACCTTCTTGGCTTCCATTGTCTTAGACGAGATTTCAGCTGTATCGACGCCCCCCGCAACAACCTCGGCCTTGGCAAGCCCCTCTGTTCCCTGCGGTTTAACCATCCATGAGTGGATGCGCTCCGCAAGAGCAGACCTGCGTTCCTTGGTCAATTGACTGACCGGAGTTTCTCCGTCCTGTCCTTCAAGCAACAGGCCGACCATCTTGCGGGTAAAATAACGAGCCAGAAAATTCCGAAGAGCAACATTTTCGGCGCGGCTTGCCTCAAGCAGCTCTGAAATATCATGGGCAGGCAACAAATTGATGATCAATGCCGATCCGCGCCGCCAGTAATTGGAAATCTGCAGCACTGCCGGACCGGAAATACCTTTGTGGGTAAAAAGCATATCCCCCGCAAAAACACGCTTCTCACAACTGATTTCCACAGGGAGGGCATTGCCGCTGAGTTCCTTGCAGAACTTCCCATCCCGACCGCCAACGGTAAAGGGAACCAGAGAAGGACGAACCGGAAGTACTTTCAGGCCGTACTGTTCCGCAAGCTTGTACCCAAAAGCTGAAGCTCCCACCTGAGGCCATGCCGGGGACCCCAGAGCCACAACTAAAGACCCGGCCTCAAAAACCTGCGATCCGCTGCGCACGGCAAATGGGCCTTCACCGCTAACCTCTTCAATCTGCCGATCCAGCAAAATTTCCACACCGGCTCGGTGGCATTTGGAAACCAGCAGCCCGGCAATCAACCCGGCACCTTCAATGGTGAACAGCTGTCCATCTTCGCGCTCTTCATATTCAATCCCGGCCTCGGCAACAAAGGAAATAAAATCCCACTGGTTGTGACGCGCTAACGCTGATTTTACGAAGTGCTGATTTCTGGAAATATAATTGTCAGCAGCAACATCCATATTGGTGAAGTTACACTTACCGCCCCCGGCAACACGGATCTTGCGCCCAGCCTTACCTGAATGGTCCAGCACCAGAACCCTGCGTCCGCGCGCGGCAGCATGCATGGCACAATAAAGCCCGGACGCGCCAGCGCCGAGGATGATTACATCATAATTTGTAGAGGTATTGCTCACTTACTGCCCACACTCCTCAAACTGCTTCAACTCAAACTCCCCTTTGCCGGGGATGGAGGCCGTAACTTTCAAAGTCCCGCCCATGGCGCGGATTATCTGGCAGAGCGTACTAATCTGCATGTCGCTCTGGCGCTCCTGCTTGGACACAGATGCCTGCGTAACCTTGAGAATTTCCGCAAGATCGGTCTGAGATATTCCGAGCTTCTTACGCAACTGTTGCAGGGTTACTTCCAAGATTAGCTCATCGGTGCGAGTCTGAATCTTCTCCTGCCGCTCCTTGGGCATTTCATTTACGATATCTTTAAGAGTTCTTGCCATGTTAACTATCCCCCTGCTCTTTTAGATGCTGTTCAAATCTTTTATCCGCAATAGGGATCATTCGTTTATAAAATTTCTTATCATTGGCTTTGCTGCCGCCCACCAAAACAATAGCCCGCCTTAATGGATCAAAAGCAAAGAAATAACGATGAGGCTGTTTGTCAAAACTGAACCGCAGCTCTTTCATATTGCTGAACTTCGATTCCTTAATGCTATCTACTTGAGGCCGCCCGAGTGAAGGTCCAAACTTACTCAAAACATTTAGTTGTGCGATTAATTCGTCTTGCAATTTTTCTCCGAAGCTCAAAAATTCGTCTTCAAACTCATCGCATAAAATTATTTCCCATTCCATGTCTTGAATATAACCTACAATGAATAATTGTCAAACGGCTATCAATCCATCCTCCCTCCTCCAAACTCAACACTTGCCCATCCCCGCAAAGACGGGTATTGAGGGGCCGCAACACGTGCATTATCTTTATGGATAACAAAGACGAAAGACTCACCTTTCACGCTACAGCACCCCGGATAAATTAACTTTTTCATGCAACCAGCGTTGTATGTGCGGGATGTTTGCGGCGTGGACAGGAATTTATATTTTTTTTGAGGAGAATTTATTATGGCTCTCAGTATCGGTATCGTGGGACTGCCCAACGTCGGTAAATCCACACTTTTCAATGCCCTGACCAAAGCCCAGAACGCGGAAAGCGCCAACTACGCTTTCTGTACCATCGAACCTAACAAAGCAGTTGTTCCTGTTCCTGACGAACGCATCGACAAACTGGCCGAACTGGTCAATCCCCAGCGCGTACAGCAGTCCACAGTGGACTTCATCGACATCGCGGGCCTTGTTGCAGGAGCAAGTAAAGGTGAAGGACTCGGCAACAAATTTCTGGGCAACATCCGCGAGACTCAGGCTATTCTCCACGTTGTGCGCTGCTTTGACAACGACGACGTAATCCACGTTGCCAACTCCGTTGATCCCCTGCGCGACATCGAAATCATCGAGACCGAGCTGATTCTCGCCGATGTGCAGGCACTCGATACCCGCATTGAGGGCATGAAGAAAAAAATCAAGGGTGACAAAACCCTCGGCCCCAAAATCGCCGAAGCGGAGAAGCTCCTTGAACACCTCAACGAAGGCAATCCCGTAGGCACCTACGGTGAACTGGATACCGATAACATGGTCGAAATGCTCCGCGACCTGCGCCTGATCACTGCCAAGAACGTAATCTACTGCGCCAACGTGGACGAAGAAGGTCTTACCGAAGACAATGACTACGTGAAAAAAGTTAAGGCCCTCGCCGAAGAACGCGGAGCTGAATTCGTAAAGATTTCCGCCAAAATGGAAGAGGAACTGGTCGGCCTTGACGAAGAAGAATACAACGAATTTCTCGAATCTTACGGTGTAACCGAATCCGGGCTGGCCAAAATCATCCGTACAGGTTTCCACACTCTGGGCATGATCAGCTACTTCACCGCCGGGGTAAAAGAAGTCCGCGCATGGACCATTCATGACGGCGACAAGGCTCCCCGCGCGGCAGCAGCCATTCACACCGACTTTGAACGCGGCTTCATCCGCGCCGAGGTTATCGGTTACGAAGACTACATCGCCAACGGTTCAGAAGCTGCCTGCCGTGCAGCCGGTGTGTTACGCTCCGAAGGAAAGGAATACATTGTAAAAGATGGTGATGTTATTCACTTTCTGTTCAATGTTTAAAGCCTCCGGCGGCTCAACGGACGGTCCCACCGGGGGCCGGAGAATCCTTTAAAAAAATTTCCGGACTCTTCCAAATTTTTTTATCAGGGCTTCGCCGCTTCATTTTAAAAATACGGCAAACAAAAGCCCCCGCAATATCTTCCGGATATTGCGGGGGCTTTTCATCTCTTATTATCCTACCTTTTCTTCAGCACAATCACCCCGAAAACAATCAGAAAACATCCGGCCCATTGTTCTACGGTCATGTATTCGCCGAGCACCGGGATAGCCACCAGCGCGGTCATCATGGGCTCGGTGGTAAGCAGGACGTTGACCACGGACGGAGACAAGTGGGTCAGGCTGGAATTAATCAGGCTCCATCCTGTCATGGACGGCCCGATGGCTAGGGTCAGTATGCAGGCCCAGCCTTTCCAATCCACCCCGGGCATAAAGATATCCGCAGGCTTGGGGGCTGCCCCCGGAATTGTTCCATGAGCCAGTAGATTCATAACCAGCATATAGACAGCGGCAATTCCGAAGACATGCATCAGCACACATAACGGATGGATATTCCGCTGGGCGCACTCCCTCCCGAACAGGCCATATGCAGAATAAAAAACACCGGACAAAACCCCTGTAAACATTCCCATGGGAGTCAGGGTAAAATCCGAAAAACCGTGCAGTCCGCAAACCATGGCACAGCCCGTAAGACAGAATACAATGGAAGGCACAATACGAAGTGTGGGCCTGTCGCCACCCAGCCCCCATTGAGCCATAACTGTCAACGGGACTGAAATATACACTAGAACGGTTGAAACACCCGCCCCGTTAAAATAGACTGACCAGCCCCATATTCCATTCAAACCGGTCAGGACTGCACCATAAAAAGACAGCAACCCCAGATTTTCACGTTCGAACCTGAGCAGTTTAGGCTTGAAAATCTTCAACCCGGCCATAAGCATGATGCAGACAAAAAGGTTGCGCCAAAAAGTGACCACCAATATCGGCTGCCCGTAATCAACCACCATGATTTTTATGAAAATACCCACCAGGGAAATCAACGCAGATCCGCCGAGAACCTGTGCGATTCCAAGACTTGTGGACGATTTAAGATTAATCATTCTATTTTCCTTTAATGAAATCACGCCCCATAGGACATGGGGTCAGGCACAATATTTCATCGCCCTGAAGATGCAAAGAGAAATTTGACGTAATCATGGGCAGGCGGCTAGATACAATTATTGAAAACAAAACAGATACAGTGAGGTTTCATACATATGCCCAAGGTCCTGCCGCGAATCATAACCGCCCTGCTGTTTTTCCTGCTCGGCGGATTCATCCTGTTCATGCTCAACCAGATCGCAGGACTGGCCCAGCTCTGCGCTGTATATTTTCCAGAATCGCGCGACTACGTGCTCTTCGGGGTGAGCGGATTGTTCCTCGCCATATGTCTCAGTCCGTTGGTTGTTTATCTTTTCCGCCCCGGCCCGCTGGTCATGCCTGCCGACCCCACCCCGGCACAGCAGCGGGAATTCATCCGCAAGCTGCGCAAAAGACTGCGCGGCAACAGATATATTCGCGAGGCAGCGCTCCCTCTCTCCAGCAATGAAGATCTGGACATCGCGCTTGAGCACCTTGACCGCATTTCAACGCAAAAAATGAAAACCGTGGCCTCAAGGATTTTCCTGTCCACGGCAATCTCCCAGAACGGGCAACTGGATTCATTCATTGTACTCGGCACCCTGACCAAGCTGGTCTGGGATGTTTCAAAAATTTACAACCAGCGCCCTTCCATACGTGATATGATAGCGGTATATGCCAATGTTGCAGGTACGGCTTTTTTTGCCAGCGCAGTGGAAGAACTGGATATTCAGGCCCAGATAGAAGCGATAATGTCCCCGGTTCTGGCCGGATCGGCTCTAGGCATGATTCCCGGAGCGAGCGGAGTCACCTCTATTGTCACTGCTTCCATTCTGGACGGTTCCACTAATGCCTTTCTTGCGCTCAGGGTCGGCATAATCACCCGCGGACATTTTAATTTCCATGCGGAAAAAAATTCTCCGGGCTACCGCCGGGCAGTTCTGCGCGAAGCAGCAGGCATGCTCCTTTCCATAGCCATGGGCTCCACCAAAACCATCACCGGAGCCTACCTCAAAACAATAACCGGAGCTGCCGGGGAAAAGGCCGCCAGCGCTGCCAAAAAAGTAGTCGATTCAACCGATAAAGCTTTTCAGGCCACTACCAAAGCTGCCAGATACTCAGCTGAACAGGTCGGCAAGGTGGCCCGCTTCGCAACTTTCAGGAATGAAAAACAACAAGAACCGGAGCCGGAAACTATGAAAGAAAAAGCTAAGAAACGTCTGGGTCGGTTTAATAATATTTTTAAACGCAATAAATAATGCATTCGGGCAGTCTACCGACTACCACAAACACTCCACAACGCTAATGGACCAAGTGCATTCTGCAAAAATATTATTTGTTTTCAACATCATACTTTATTACAAACCATAGCACTTACTCAAACTCTGCCGGAGGAAGAACAGTGCAGATAGCAATTATCCCGGCCCGTGGCGGCAGCAAACGAATCCCAAAAAAATCAATCCGCCCATTTCTGGGAAAACCACTTATTGCCTATACCATTGAAGCCGCTGTCAAAAGCGGATTCTTTGATCATATTCTGGTCAGTACGGACAGTGAAGAATTCGCAGATATTGCCCGTGAGTACGGAGCTGAAGTTCCTTTCATGCGCCCTGCGGAACTGGCGGACGATTTCACCCCCACCCAACCGGTTATTAACCATGCTATCAACTGGGTACGGGAAAACTGGGGCGAGCCGGAACGCTACTGCCAGTTCTTCGCCAATCCATTTGTAACTGCCGAAAACATTCGCGGCGGCTATGAGATGCTTCGTGAGCACCGGGCCAATTGCGTACTGGGCGTAGCAGAATTCCCATATCCTATCCTGCGCTCCTTTAAAAAAAATGAACAGGGCGGGGTTGAATATGCTTTTCCGGAATATGCACCATGCAGGTCACAGGACCTCCCGGTCTTTTTCCATGATGCAGCCCAATTTTACTGGACGGAACTGACTGATGTCCCCAAAGACCGCAAAAAAGGCTTAAGCCTGCCTTACTTCCTACCCCGCTATATGGTGGTGGATATCGATACTGAAGAAGACTGGCATATTGCTGAACGATTATATCAGGCGTTCATGTGTGATGAAAAATAGCGGACCGATCCTTTTTCTCTGCGAGGCCGGACCCCAGACCGGATTTGGTCATGCGGGACGCTGCCTTGCTGTAGCCTCAGCCCTGCAGGAAAAATTCGGCTGCGAATCCGTTTTCGGCTTCCGGGGTAGTTCTGAAGCCGAAGCGACAATAAGGGCTGCCGGGTTCAAAACCATTCCTGTTACCGAATTCAACGAGAGAAACTTCGGCAATGAAACGGCGGTAGTCCTCGACCTGCGTATTGATCTTTCCTTCTCCTTTTTCCAGCGCGCTAAAAAGGCAGGCAAGCTGCTGGCAACGATTGACGACCCGACTCCGAACAGATTGCATTGCGATATGGCATTCTATCCTCCCGTACCGCAATTTCACGAACTGGACTGGACGGGATTCAGCGGCGAAATCCATCGCGGTTGGGATTTTGTTCCACTGCGTAAGGAATTCCGGCTTGCCCGAACAACAAAAAATACAAACTATCCGCCCAGAATTTTAATAACCATGGGCGGCAGCGACCCCCACGACATAACGTCAAGAATCCTACGCGCCCTGAAGTCCGTCTCCGGAGAATGGCAGGCCGAAGTTGTAATCGGACCCATGTTCAATAATCTGGACAAAATCAACCAGATAACGGTAGAGCACGGAAAGCGTATAAAATTATTGTATGATATAAAGGACATGTCCGTACCCATGCAACGCTGTGACGCAGCCATTGCATCGTTTGGCATGACCGCTTACGAACTGGCGGCCTGCGGGGTTCCGCAGATGCTGCTTTGCTTAAGTGAAGACCATGCCCTCTCGGCATCGGCATTGCAGGCATGCGGAGCAGCTGTTTCACTGGGAAAATTTGACCGCATCAGTGACCGGGAACTGGCTGCTGAATTGCAAAATTTTATTTCATCCGAAGATTTGCGAACGACCATGGCTGCAAAAGCTGCCGGACTGAATATCGGGCAGGGAGCCATAAACATCGCCACCCGGATTGTGGAAGCCGTTTAACAAAGCTTGGAGCAAGTTTTGAGTGAGAGAAAATGCTGGATAGACCACAGCGGTATCGTGCTGGACTCAGTTGACGGATTCGATGTGATTCAATGTGAAAGCTGCGGCTTCAAACACATCATCCCCATACCGGATGAAGATGAACTGGAGCACATTTACAAGCATGAATACCATGTAACAGACAAACCGCTCATGCTTCAGCACCAGTTGGAAGATCAGGACTGGCACGCTGCCACCAATACGGCCCGGCTGGAAACCATTGAAAAATTACTGGGACGCAAGGGATCCATTCTGGACGTAGGCTCAGGCAACGGTTTTTTCCTGAAGCAGGCCGTTGAGCGGGGCTGGCTGGCCAAGGGAGTTGAACCGGCTGACAAGGCGGTAGAATACTGCCGATCCATCGGCCTTGATGTTGTTCATTCTGTTTTTGATCAGGAATGCGCTGAGACCATAGGTAAATTTGATGTTGTATATCTATGGGAAGTTCTGGAACACCTGCCTAATCCTGCGGGATTACTTAACCTCTGCCGACAGGTGCTGAATCGCGGAGGGCTGGTTGTCGTCGGTGTTCCCAACGATTACAACAAACTGCAAAAGATAATGGTTGAAGACATGGACGAGAAGCCTTGGTGGGTGACTCCCCCGCATCACATAAATTTTTTCAACCGCAATTCCCTCGAACTTTTGCTGCGCCGACTGGATTTTGAACCGCTGCATCATGAAATTACTTTTCCGATGGAGCTTTTTCTGCTCATGGGCAAAAATTACAGACAAAATCCGGAACTTGGCCGCGAATGCCACGCCATGCGCAAGGAACTGGAACTGAACCTGACCCGCACGGACAACCGCGATGTGCTGGACAAGCTTTACAACAGTTTATCCGAAGCCGGATTCGGTCGTCATACAGTGATCATGGCAGGAAAAAAGGATTAAACTTACATGCCAAGACTTAAAAATAAAATCGCGCTGGTCACCGGCGGTGGGCGTGGTATAGGAAAGGCCATCAGCAAAAAACTGGCCGCAGAAGGCGCAGAAATAATATTCACCTGGGTCAATGACCGCACAAGCGCAGAACAGACTGCAGCAAAAATTTCAAAAGAAGGCGGCAAAGTACGCATCCTGCATCTTGAGGTGAGTAATGCGGACTCCGTGGATGCAGTTGCAGGCGACATCAGTGAAAACGAAGGTAGGCTGGATATTCTGGTCAACAATGCCGGGATCAATGCTCCGCAGGACTTCGACAAAATCACCCCGGAGGAATGGGACCGCATCCTATCAGTGAACCTCAAGGGACCTTTCCTTTGCACCCAGCGCTGCCTTGGGCTGCTCAAAAAAAGCAGGGCCGCCAGTGTGATCAATATCGGCTCAGTCAGCGGCCAGTACGGTGGACCGCGCACCGCCCATTACGCCGCCAGTAAAGCCGGACTGATCTCCATGACTCAGGTGGCTGCGCGTTTCGGCGCGGAGTGGAATATCCGCTGCAACACCGTCGCCGCAGGGCTGGTAATATCCGATATGGCCGATGCCGGACTTCAAAACCCGGCAGTCCGGAAAGCGGCGGAAAACGTGCTCCTGAAACGTTTTGCCACTGCTTCGGAAATAGCGGACAGCGTGGCTTATCTCGCATCGGACGAATCTTCCTACATCACCGCCCAGACCATCAACGTCAACGGCGGACTTTATTTCTAAGGAGAATCAATGGACCAGTCCAGTTATCAGGAACTTAAGGATTTCGCCTCCGAACTACGTAAATCCATCATCACCATGAACTGCTACGCCGGTTCAGGCCATCCGGGCGGTTCCCTCTCCTGTGTGGAAATCGTCAGCTGGCTGTTCAGCAGGGAAATGAATTTCAGTCCGGCAAACATGGCTGATCCATGCAGGGACCGCTTCATTCTTTCCAAAGGCCATTCCTGCCTGACCCTGTATGCAGCATTGGCAGAGAAAGGTTTCTTCTCCAAAGAAGAATTCAAAAAGCTGCGCCACGCGGACAGCATGTTGCAGGGGCACCCGGACCGCATCAAAACCCCCGGCGTGGAATTCAACTCAGGATCACTAGGTCAGGGTTTTTCCTTTGCCTTGGGCTGTGCCCTCGGTGCCAAACGGGCCGGACGCGACAACCGCACCTATGTGCTGCTGGGCGACGGAGAACTTAACGAGGGCCAGATCTGGGAAGGCTGCATGTTCGGGGCGCATCACAAGCTCAATAATATTGCTGCGGTGGTTGATTACAATAAATTCCAGAGCGACGACCTCAATGAAAACATAACCGCGCTCGAGCCTTTAAACGACAAATTCAAGGCCTTCGGCTGGCAGGTCATTGAAATTGACGGGCACGACTTCCGAGAAATCGAAAACGCATTCTACCGGGCACGGACAACAGCAGAAAAACCGACCATGATCATCGCTCATACAATTAAGGGCAAAGGAATTTCATATATGGAAAATGTTCCCAAATGGCACGGCAGCCTCTGCCCTACCGGTGAAGAACGGGAATGCGCACTGCGTGAATGCGGGTGCGGGGAGCTTGCCTGATGGAAAATATGCGCGACGCCTTCGGCAAAGCCCTTGTGGAGCTTGCCGCTATTCGTGACGACTTCGTGGTTCTTGATGCCGACGTTGCCGGAGGGACCGGAACATATCATTTTCGAGAGGCCTGCCCGGACCGGTTTATCCAGTGCGCCATCGCCGAACAGAATATGTTTTCCGTTGCTGCCGGACTGGCGGAATCCGGGATTATCCCCATCGTAACCTGTTATGCGGTCTTTGCCTCAATGCGCGCGTTGGAGCAGGCCCGCAACTCCATCGCCTACCCGAATTTCAATGTGAAGATTGCAGCCAGCCACCTTGGACTGGATGTAGGACCGGACGGAGCCACCCATCAGGCTCTGGAAGATATTTCCATCTACCGCAGCATACCCAACATGACTGTTGTTTCTCCGGCTGACCCGGTTGAACTGCGCGCTGTATTGCCTCATCTGCTGGATAGCCACGGACCGCTATACCTGCGTACCGGACGAAGTCCCCTGCCTGATGTGTTTGATGCCGGCACCAAATTCGAACACGGCAAAGCCCAAGTACTTGCCGAAGGCGAAGACTGTACCATCATGGCTGTGGGGGTCATGGTCCACCGGGCTTTGGAAGCAGCTCGAAAACTGGCCGGAGAAGGTATATCCTGCCGGGTTCTGAATATGAGCTGGCTCAAGCCCATGGACGAGAATGCGGTAATCAGGGCCGCAAAAGAGACCGGAGCCATAGTCACCTGTGAGGACCATAACAAATACGGAGGCCTAAGCGGGGCGGTCATGGAAACAGTCTGCGAAAACCATCCGGTTCCAGTTGAACGGGTAGCTGTAAATGATGTTTTCGGAAGCTCCGGGGAACCGGAGGATCTTGCCCGAGAATACGGACTCATGCCCGAGAACATAGAAATGGCAGTGCGCCGGGTACTGAAACGGAAATAGTGGAGCACAATGGCTGAAAAAGAACGGTTGCTCATCATCGGCACTGCCCAGCAGAGCCATATACGAAAATTCCTTGCCGGCGTAGACCGCAGCAAGACAAAAGTCATGCTCCTGCTCCCGGAACGTGACCGGGGTAATTTTGCTAACGAGCAGACTGTTTTTTTCAATGGCATGTTCCATCCTCTTTTTCCGCCCCTGCTGAAAACAATACTTCACTTCAGGCCGCACGAGGCTGTCATTATCTGCGGTATGACCTACGACCATGACAATGTGGTCCGGGCGATTTCCTTTTATGCCAACTTCTATTCCCTGCGTATCCGCACCTGCATCAGGAACCAAATCTATCCGGCAGATGAAACCTTGCGTCCCAATCCCGGCATAGAAGCCTTGAAATGGACAGGATTTGCGGCGCTGGCCCTGCTGCTTAAAACTTTCTCTATTTTCAAACCTGTAAGGGTTGCAGAAATTTATTCTTCCCGGTTGGGGCATTTGGCCCTTGATTGTGAATTGTATCTTTCCGAAAAAGAACTGGGCAGGCATGATGGATTCCTGGACCTGTTCTGTTTCAAAGACGGGACAGTTGCCAACAAGACTCTTGGCACTCTTTATTCCCGTAAAATGAACATCAGCAAGTGGAACCGCTACCTGCTGGAAGCAGTTAAAATGTTCAACCTCTCGGCAAAACATGAATTGCTTTTGAATACCCGCACCATCTCCTTTGCCCGCGATTATGAATGCCTAATTCAGCAGACTGACCCCCATCTGAATTTCACTGCCGAAGAACTTGAACGGGGCAGGCAGGAATTTAAACATCTCGGCCTTGACCCTAAGCGGCCGCATGTCTGCCTGCTGGGACGGGACTCAGCTTTCCTGCGTCAGACCTTGCCGGAAAGCGACGGCGACATGCAGGAACCACGCAACATGGATATCTCCACCTTCAAAGCCGGAGCTGAAGCTCTGCTGCAACTCGGATATAACGTAATCAGAATCGGCAGCATTGTTCAGGAACCACTTAAAATAAACCACCCCAATTTCGTGGACTATGCAAGCAGCGGCAGGCAAAATGATTTTATGGACATCTACCTGCCGTCCACCTGCTTTTTCCTCGTCGGGGTACAAAGCGGCCCCATGCATGTGGCAAACCTTTTCCGCAAACCCTGCCTGCGGGTGAATACTGCCCGGCTGGAAGTAATTGAATACTGCTCCCCTGAAGATCTGGCCCTGTTCAAACTGATCCGTTCGAAATCCACAGGTCGAATTTTAAACATTTCTGAAATAATATCTGCCAAAATTAGCAAATGGCCCATAGAAAACTTTGCAGATTCCGATTTTGAGGTTATCGACAATACTGAAGATGAATTGATGGAAGCCATGCAGGAAATGCATCTACGCATGAATGGCGAGTGGCAGGCAACTAAAGAGGAACAGGAGTTGCATAAGCGGTTTCTTTCCTGTCTTGAAGTCTCGGACTATAATTCGCGTTTTGAAACGCCCATAAGTCCCTACTTCCTGCGTAAGCATGCAAGCGAACTCTTTAACTGAAGAAGGATAACTGATGGACACCCCGATTGTATTGGTACAGGCTGCATCAAGGGCATGGAGCGGAGCACCGGACTGGTGCATGAATGAAGTTGAGGACCGCCCTGTGGTCGCCCTGACCGTGGAAAGCGCACTCAATGAGTTTCCCGGTGCAGACGTTCGAATCATCGCTCCGGAATTCGACCGTGGCGGCAGGCTGGAAGAAATCCCGGAGATGTTCCCGGAACATAACATTTCTGTTTTCTACGGACACGATGAAAGTCCCCTTGAACGCATGATTGCCGCTCTTGAAGATGTGGATGAGCAAAGCCTTTTCATCCGGGTTGACGGATTACACTTCGGCTGGCTTGCAGCACACGCCCGGACCATGCTGGAACAGGCCGAAAAAAAAGGTCTGGACTGCATAAAAACCGAAGATGATTTTCCCATCCAGCTTACAGCGGATATATATAGATTGAGCGCACTTAAAAAGGTATTGGACATTCTTGAAGAAAGGTCCAATGGCGCACCTTACCGGGTCCATCCCAAATTTTTCATGTTCAATGAGCCCGAAGAGTTCAAATGCTCCCGCGTGGAGGGTCCGGCTGTTAGCGAGCAGTGGCTTAAAAAATGCCGCGAAACCGCAGAGCAGGTCTACATCGCGGGAAACATGAACGTCGGCCAGCACAAAGGTATCAGTGCCGGAGATCAGCTTACTTTCCATTATGAACTGGCTCTGGATCATATCAGCCCGGAATCAAAAGTGCTGGACTGTGCATGCGGCCCCGGATACGGAGCAAGGATGCTGGCCGAAAAAGCGCAGAAAGTTGTTGCTGCAGACCTTGATCTTGAGACCGTGCGCCAAGCCTCTTCTGGTAAATATTTTGATAACATCACCTTCCAGACCGGGGATGCAACCTCGCTCAGTTTCGAAGACGGGGCCTTCGACGCAGTGACCAGCTTCGAGACCGTGGAACACGTCAACCCGGCACCCTTCTTTAAAGAAATGCAACGTATTCTAAAGCCTGGAGGGCTGCTCATCCTGAGTACTCCCCAGAACAGCCACGGGCATATCCCGGTAAATTCCCAGCACCTGCACGAGTTTTCCCTGCAGGAAATCTGCGGACTCTGCTCAGAGCATTTTGAAATCATGCAGACCACGGGCATCAAGCAGGGACGCATTGTCTTTCCTGATGATCCCAAAGGGCAGAACACCTTCATGGTTTGCCGCAAGGCTATGTAATAAAAATGCCTCCGGCGGCCCTCCGTGAGCCAAAAAAACTTTTAACAGGGCTTCTCCATGTTTGATCGACAAGCCGTGAATGACATTCGTTTATGCGCAAGACACTGATCGTAATCGGGGCCGGGATGGAATCAATTCCGATTCTTAAAAAGGCTCAAAAAATGGGACTGCATGTGCTGGCGGTTGATGCCAATCCGCAGGCTCCAGGATTCGCTTTTGCCCATGAACCGATCATCGGCTGTGTCTATACCCCGGAGATAACGGTTGCCGCCCTGACCCTGTGGTCGAAAAAGGGCGGCAAACCGCAGGGGGTTATCTGTGCGGCGGTTGATGCTCCCGGAACTGTTGCGGCTGTAGCGGATCACTTCGGATTGAATGCAGTCAGTATGGAAACATCCCGACTGGCTACAGACAAAATAGCCATGAAAGACCGTTTCAGGAAACGAGGCATCCCCATCCCGTGGTACCGGGAAATTTTCAGTGCCGAAGAACTGACCCGGATCATCGCTGAACGGCGGGAAACAATGGTCTTAAAACCCGTAGACAGCCGGGGGGCGCGTGGAGTGCTCCGACTTGTGTACGACTCTCCCGAGATGCCCGATCCGCAGTGGGCATTTAAGTATTCCAGAAAAGAATCCCCGTCCGGACGGGTCATGGTAGAAAAACACCTCGACGGCCCACAGGTCAGCACCGAAGGCTTTGTGGTCAACGAACAGCCATTCTGCCCCGGTTTCTCTGACCGGAACTACGAATTTCTGGACCGCTTCGCACCTAATATCATTGAAAACGGTGGAGATCTGCCCTCTTTCCTGCCGCAGGACATGCAGCAGGCAGTCAAGGAACTTTCCGGGCAGGCGGCAATAGCCCTCGGCATTGAGAATTCCATGTTCAAGGGAGACATGGTGGTGCATGAAGGAAAACCGTATGTTATTGAAATGGCTGCCCGCCTTTCCGGGGGCTATTTCTGCTCCCATGAAATTCCGTGGAATACGGGAGTTGATTTCGTGGGCACAGCCATCAGGCTAGCTCTTGGGGAGACTCCCGCACCAGAGGACATGAGACCGTCCTTTCAAAAAGGTGTGGCCCAACGCTACATTTTTCCCAAGCCGGGAAAAGTAATCTCCATTGAGGGAGTAGAAAAAGCAAAGCAGATGGACGGAATCCACATGGTGGAGATCCGCACTGCTGTGGGCGAAATGATATCCCCGGCAACCAGCCATCCCGCCCGAGCAGGTGTGGTCATGGCCCGCGCTGCAACCCGCGCGGAAGCTGTGACACGGGTGAAAGCTGCTATTGACGCAATTACAATAATCACCGCCTAGTTGATATGAAAATATTTGCCATATTTCATCTCAACCTCATGTTTTCCTCCATCCCGGAAGAAAGCCGCACCGAGGTCATCAAACGCTGCTATCGGCCGCTCTTACGGCTGGCAGCAGCCGGATATCCGCTTGGCATTGAAGCCTCAGGTATCACCCTTGAGATTATCCGCGACCTTGATCCTGAATGGATTGCAAATTTCAAAGCCCTGCTCCACGAAAATAAAGCCGAATTCATCGGCAGTGGGTACGGGCAAATCATCGGTCCTTTAGTGCCTCCCTCGGTAAACCGGGCCAATCTGAATTTAGGAATGCTGGCCGGAAAGAAAATTCTGGATGCAACCCCGCAGATAGCTCTGGTTAATGAGCAGGCGTGGTCTACCGGCATGGTCGCACATTACCTTGAAGCCGGATTCAAGGCCGTCTTCATGGATTACGATAATCCGGCTCTCTACGCGAACTGGTCCGATCACATCCAGCACTTCCCTCAGCGTGCAAGGGGGACCAACGGCGAATCCATCCCCGTACTCTGGAGCCGCTCCATGGTCTTCCAGAAATTGCAGCGTTTCGCCCACGGCGAATTGGAGTTGGATGAATATCTCAATTACGTGGAAGGACTGGGTACTGCTGACGGCTGGCTGCCTATTTACGGTAATGATGCTGAAATTTTCGATTTCCGGCCCCGCCGTTACAGAAATGAAGCTGTTCAGGAAACAGAAAGTGAATGGAAACGGATTGAGCTGGTTTTCAAAACATTGCGTGAACGGGGCCATAAATTCCAGTTTCCTTCCGCTGTACTTCACGGTCTGGACCATAAATCAGGCGGTAATTATCTGGACCTGAGTTGTGCAGGCCAGCCCATCCCGGTAAAGAAACAAAGCAAGTACAATATCACCCGCTGGGCTCTTAGTGGACGTGACGACTTCCGGCTCAACTCCCTGTGTCGGGCGGTCTGCCACAAACTTGATAAGAATTTCCCTTTTTGTGCTGAAAATGAAGAAAAATGGCGAACACTCTGCTTCTGCTGGTCCAGTGACCTGCGCACGCATATCACCGGGAAACGATACGACGAGGCTCTAATCAGACTGGAGCAACTTGCTTTTGAAACCAATGCGTCAGTCCGGGAACCGGACTTTCAAGTTTTCGGGACTCAGCTCAGCGGACAAAACCGCATGCTCAAGCTGGAGACCGCCGGTGCATCAGTCATCCTGAATACCGCCAAGGGGTTGGCAATACAGGAAGCGTCGTTCCCCTCCCACGCAAACACCCCGTCATTCGGCACCCTCAGTCACGGTTATTTTAAAGATATAGACCTCGGAGCGGACTTTTTTTCAGGTCACATCATTATGGAAGGGCCGGGAATACCCAAAGACACTGATCTGGCCCGGATCACCCCGCTAATTGATGAAAACGACAAATTCATTACAATTTCCTGCTCCATCAATCTTTATCAAGGTGCGCTGGATAAAGCCGTGCGTATCCACAGGCACCGGGAACAAATCGATATTCTCTACCGCTTTGCGCTGGATTGCAGACCTCCGGGGTATTCTCGAATCGGGCATGTAACTCTGCTCACTGCAAATATGGACCCTGCCAGACTTTTCTACTCCACCTGCAACGGCGGGCAAATGGAACGTTTCCTGTTGGACGGGCAGACCTTTGACCACAGCGACAGTATTTCTTTTGCAGTCTCGGCTTCGCAAGGATTAGGCATGACAGATTCAAGCATCGTACTAGGCGGGGCGGAACGGGCCTTGAAAATCAGTCCACTTTGTCCCGAACACGGTTTTATCGGCATGGTCAAATGCAGGCAGGCAGAGCCGTCACCTTTTGTACGGGTTCTCTTTTCCCTGCAGGAGATGGATGAAACAAGCCTGCGCGGATGCAGTCCCGACCCCAAATTCAATTTCAGCACCGGATTCAGCATCACACCACATCCCGGAGAATAAATATGACCAGCAAACAAACCAGACTTTCCCTCTCCATTCTTGATACCAAACGAATTACCCCGCCGGAATGGGAGGGATACCAATCTTTCCCGACTATCACTAATGTGGATGGAGAACTGCTGGTAGGATTCAGAAGAGCGGTAAACATCAGCAACGACCTGCGCCAAGTAATGGATCACGGCATGGCCGGGGACATCTACACCACCCGCTCCAAGGACGGAGGGTATACATTTGAGCCTCCGCAGCTGATCATCAGCCACGCTCAGGAGCGCACCAATGAGCATGACGCCCTGCTCACCCATCTGGGCAACAACAAGGTACTGCTTATCTCCCGAACTCATACATCTGACCTACGCCGCAACTATTATTCCCTAAGCACTGACGGCGGCAGGAGTTTTCCTAAACGCCAGACTCTGGACCTCTACGGATACGAATGGGCTTCTTTCGGACATTTCATCCCTGCCCTTGATGATACAAACACCTTCATAGGCACATTCTACAACGGTCCCGGATGCGGAACCTTCCGCTTTAATCCAGAGAACGGTGAAACTTCCCGGCAGTCATATATCTATAAAAGTATCCCGGAATACAGGCTCAATGAAACATCAATCACCCGTCTGCCATCAGGCAGGATACTGGCCCTTATACGCCAGCAGCCATGCCTTGACGGGCTTTTCAAATCCCACTCAGATGATGACGGCAAAACATGGTCCACCCCGCAACCTATCGGACTCTATGGTGAAGCTCCTTCCATAACACTCCTGCCGGACGGACGTATCCTATGCCTTTATCGTGGGATGATCCGCAAAAATCCAAAATGCCGCGTAGCACTGAGCATATCGGAAGACAGCGGCCAAACATGGAGCCGCCCGCAAACCCTTGCATGGTATAAAGGCGGACGTTTTCACGGAGGTTATGGAGATTTAGAAGTAAACCACAGGGGACAGATTGTGGCGGTTTACTATATTTCCAGAAAACAGGAGGCACCTGTAGTGGAACGGATGATGTTGGAATTGGAATAGAAGAGTACGGAAAGGCAGATATCGGAGCAACAGATTACTCCAACAAATCAAGCCTTTCCTTGCCACGTTGAGCAAGAAAAGATACGATTCGGCAACTTACTGAAGTACACAATTTATGTATTGCTCAAATGCAGGGAGAGAGCATGATTGACCAGACTGCAAATAAAGAAAATATCCTCAAAAGCAGATTAGCGGAAATCAACTGGACCGACCGCTTCAACAGTTACAACAATGCAATCTCCGGTATCAAACAACTTGAATCGCAAAGCCAGAAGCTCCCTCAAGCTTCTGTTGTTATAGTTGCTTCCAAAAACTTCTCCCCTGAAATTGTTGGAAAATTAAAGCAGGAAGCCCCCGCAACCGAGATCATCCTTGTCTCCGAATCAACTCAAGCGGAACAGGCTGAAAAACCGGAAGCAGACACCAAGATTACCCTGCATGCAGGATTCACCGACGGTATGGCCCGAAACATCGGAGCCGTATTCTGCAAAGCACCCTTACTTATATTTTTGGACGGTGAAGCTGTTCCTGCCGCTAATTTTACCAGCGCCCATCTGGAAGAACACTCCAGATATCAGGCAATTATGATTCGGGGCACATGTCTTCCAAAAACCAAATCCCCGCTAAACAGTAAAGCCGAACATTACTTTCTCGGCGACAAAACCTTCCCGCATTTTTGCGACCTTGAAGAGAATATGAGCATCAATGCAGAATCTTTTTTTCAGGTCGACGGTTGGGATGAGCACATTAAATACGGACATGACGGCATAGACCTGAGTTACCGTTTACTGCAAAAATTTCCCAATCCGCAACAACTGCTCTACTCACCCCTGCCGGTAATTCGGAATGATTACGTGGAAAGCGAGGAGGAACTTGTCAACAAACAGCATAGAATGGCTGTTTCATGGCGATACCTGCAGAGCAAGCATGCCGGGATGGACCATTTTATTCCCCGCTGGGAACGGGAATGGTCCAAACTGCCACCAGTAGATAAAGAATCGCAGGAAACGCTCGTCCCCGCAGGAAATTTTACTTCAGCAAACGGGCCCCGGAAAGTTGATAATCCGGAATATGAATCCATGCTGCGCCTTGCAAAACGTTACAAGGACTCAGGCAATATGGAAAAAGCCCGGCAATATGAAGAACGGGCCAGAAAGATTGAACAGGCTGCGCCTCCGGCAGAACACCCTTCAGTTATGCAGGAAGAAACAGCTCTTCCCACAGACGGCCAGCTTCTGGCCCTTGCCGACCTGCTTATGCTGGGAGAATACGAACAGGTTCTCGCTTTCCGGCATGTCGGGCACCCGCAGCTGATCAGTATGCAGAGTGCTGCAGCCATGCGTATGGGAAATCTGGAACTGGCGGCCACACTGATTGAGCGCATTGAAGACTCCAATGAACGGAGGCTCAAACGCAAGGCACTGACCCTGCTGCCCAAGCTTGCCGAACCGCTTTCGGGCAATCCACGCGTTCACCTGATAATCCTCTGCCACAACAGGGAAAAGGAACTCACACAGGCTTTCAGAGAACTGGCGAAGACCAAATATGAAAACTATGCCGTCTATATTGCCGACAACGGCTCCACAGACCGTACATGGGAACGCCTGCAGGAAGCTGTAAAGCTGTTTCCACCGCACATCCCCGTTGAAATAGAGCGCTTACCCACCAACATAGGCAGGCCGGCAGGCCACAACTGGCTGCTGACCAAATATGACCACAGCAAATCAGATTTCATTGCCATCGGTGACGATGATCTTGTCAGTGTTCCTGAAAACTGGCTTATTGATATGCTCAAGACTGCGGAACTCTTCCCCAATGCAGCTGCAGTGGGCGGCAAGTCTCTCGATCCGGGACTTCCCCCGGTCATTCATGCCGGAGTACGAAATATCGTTAAATTTGAAGCCTATGAGTTAGGTATGACCAACAGTGCTCCCGCTCTTGATCTCGGACAATTCGACTTCATTGATCTGGTGGATCATGTCATCGGCTGCCTGCATATTTACAAGAGCGAACTGTTCCTTGATAAAGTTGGATTATTCGACATTTCCCTGTCTCCCTGCCAATGCGTGGACATTGAACACCACTTACGGGCCAAAACACTCGGATATGACATTGTATTCAATGGATTTATCCAATTTCAGCATATGCGGGCCATGGGCAAAAGCGTTTCGAAAAACAAAGCCCTTTCAGGCAACTCGTTGGGCAATGTAGTAAAAATCCTTGCAAAATATGATCAGGAGCAAGTTGCTGACGTCCTTTCCAAAGATCGCGCCAAGCGTGAAGAATGGCTGGATGAGGAATAAAGCACTCGTAATGCCGTCCGGATGAACTTTTATTTTAATTTGGTGGGCGTTTTTCAGGGCTAACGGGTTAAGTGAACATGGCGCCACGTAAAGCTTCCAGAAACCCATGTCCCCATTTCAGGTCCGGCTCCAAATAATTGCCTTCCGCCCACTCGTTCCATGCTTTTATAAAAAGAATACGCTGGGATTCAGGACGCGATCCGATCTTATCCAACAATATTTTTACCAGTTCACCAAAAAGTTCGGGAGTTGGGTTTATAAGCGCGTGCCCATTTCCCCGGCTTCGCGGCGTGTTATCCCATCCAGGAACTGCCAGCGGGTATTCCAGCGGATGAAGCTCCTGCGTTTTCATATACTGGACAAAATCTGCGTAGGATCTCACCGTCGGCGTAATGTTTTTATCCAGAAAACGCACATCCGCTTGCGGTGAGGGGAAGTTGATAAACGGCGCATTGGCTACACAGGAATCAAAACCGTGATCCAGCCACTTCCGGCTGCCATGCTCAATAAAATGGAAATCGGGCACACCATGCGCATGGGCCATTTCCCGCCAGAACATTACAAAGACTTTTGGATCCGGAAGGTCTGCTGCATTGTAAACGAGAAAGATGTTTCGACCGTCAATCTTGGCATAGCGCGGATCGTCAAAAGCCGGAAGCAACGCTTCAAAATGAACACGAAAATCATGCACCCCCGGATAAGTCTGTTCGATGAGGGTTCTTTCCGGTGCGCCATGCCATATTCCGGACCAAGTCTGGTTGGCCCAGCCGAGGCAGAACGGAAAATCAGGCTGCTTGGATTTAACAACCTCATCAAAAGGGCGTTCCAACAATCTTTTTCCATTCCCGAACCAGTAGTGCCAGTAGCAGAAAGCATCAATTCCATATCTGGAAGCCAGCTCAGCCTGAGCGATACGCGTTTCCGGCACCCTTAAATCATAAAAGCCGAGGTCCGCGGGCAGGTGGGGCTGGTCGTGACCTTCAAACAAAGGTTTGGCCTTTGCGGTATTTGTCCATTCCGTAAACCCCTCGCCCCACCAGATATTGTTTTCCGGGATCGGGTGGAATTGCGGGAGGTAAAATGCGATTGCCCTTGCTTTCGGGATTTCAGGGGGCTTTACTTCCGTATTATCCTGATCCGAAATCAGCTGCCGGTCTTCTACATCTTTCTTCTGTGCCGGTTCAGCTCTGTCCTGAACCTCTATCCGGGAATTAGCAGCAGGAACAGAAGCCAAAACAGGAACAGCACCTGCTAAGGGTTTTGCATAGACCTGCATATCAACCTGTTTGATAATATCATAATACTCAACAAACATAGCGTCGGTGAGTACAATTCCCAGTTGCTGAAGAACTTCCAGCATATACTCCCGACGTAAAAATTCATTCTTTTTATCTAACTCTCTCAAGGCATCGATAGTGCGGATTAACAAAAAACCGAAGCTGGCCGGAACTCTTAAATTCCATTCCCTGTCAATGTAATCAAATTTACCATCCTTAATGATGATATTTGACGGAACACAATCAAAATAATCCGCCTTGATTGTGGATTCAATAATGTTCTTACTGCTAACCTGAGCAATTGCATTGCTGAGCATAAATTCTATTTGCAGCACGAACAATTGGAATAATTCTTCCATATTTCCAAGCAAAATACACTTTTGGTATTCTGCCTCAAGGTTTGTGCCGGGAATATACTTTTCAGTGCGTAGCAGTTGTTTAAGCACCCCTCCATTCGGGGTGGCTATATCCCGCCCCACAATATGTTTCTTTTGAACAAAAACAGAATCATCATGCTGAAAAAAAACATTTTTAGTATTATATGCAAGCTCCCTGTCTACCGTATAATACCAGCCAAGAGCTTCCTCCCGAAACAATTTTTCAATACTGTCGCTGGAACGTGAAGCAAAAACCAAAAAGGAATTGGCCATATCCGGCAAAAGACCGTTTTTATTAAGAGTTGCTACCGCCAACCGCTCATCAAAATTAGCAATAGGAGGCCCGGCATAATCTCTGGATTCTGTCTGGCGAATAATTTCAGACGGATCGAAAATAGAAGACTCGAAAGCCGCTTCGGTAAAAACGCTCCGGGGAATTTTGTAATCAGGATATGGATAATGAAATACTATATCTTTCAGCCCGGATTCATGAATTTTTTGTTCAAGCTCACGCCGTCCGTAAGTAATGGAAGTGTCGGAATTGTAGCGGTTTTCTATGCCAAAATACGGTATGCCCTCATGATCTTCACGCATACCGGCAAAATATTTCAGTCCCAGCTGATTTTCAATTGCGACAATTAAAACGCCATCCTTGCTTAGAGCGTTTGCCGCCAGCTGCAAACATTCCTGAATAGGATTTTCCGATTCAAAAAACTGCGGACTGTATTCCAAAACACCAATGAGGGTGACCAGATCATATTTACGTTCAAAAACTACATCCTGAAAAT
This sequence comes from Maridesulfovibrio sp., assembly GCF_963678865.1. Lineage (NCBI taxonomy): Bacteria > Pseudomonadati > Thermodesulfobacteriota > Desulfovibrionia > Desulfovibrionales > Desulfovibrionaceae > Maridesulfovibrio > Maridesulfovibrio sp. The sequence goes on from NZ_OY787459.1 coordinate 1,967,554, forward strand.
TGGAACAATAAATCTTAACATTTTCCAAATCCGCACAGCGCAAGGCCGCGGCACGGGCGCGAGTATGGCTTCCCTCTACGGCATCAACATTCGCCCCGCTTTCACCCAGCTGTCTGGTTATGGAACCACAACCGCAGCCAAGCTCCAGAACATTCATGCCGGAGTTTATCTTAACGTGCCTGAGTAGATTGTGACGCTCTCTGGAAAAATGATATTCACTAACCCAGTCATGAATTTCCGCCTTCAATTCTTTGGAAAAAATGGAACGGTCGGAACATTTTTCCAAGCGGTTGATAACGTCCTGCTCGTGTTTTTTACCGTCCGAATATGAAAAAGAATTAAGATGTCCGGGAGGAATATGAACACCATATTCGTCGCAAATAAATTTATCCATGTCGACAGAACCTGCTTTCTTTAATAACGATAATAAAAAATCAGTTGTACGAGAGGACGGCCCGATAAATTTTTCTGTAAAAGCTGTAACTGCTTTTTGCACCGCATGACTTTTCCACCACTCTTCAACGTTATCATATATTTTTTTAATAAACGTTATTGCTGATTCAGGCGTCCTCTGCACCAGTCCGCAAGCGATAAGTTCATCAAAAGAATTTTTGTATTCATCAGCAATCACATCCCAATCTTCATAATGCACAAGTATGAAAGGCACATTGCAGATGAGCAATTCTATGAAGGTAGTCGTAATGTGGTCGATCACTACAATTCTGGACTGCTGAATCAACTCAGACAAGGGAGTGTCACAATCGACGCGGATTCCCTTTTTCTCCACCTCCCAATACGACTCTGTATCCCAAAAACCCTTTTCCCGTCTTGGGCGGAGCAGGTAATTATCCTTGTATGCATCTGAAAGACCTGCAACAAGTTCTTTTGTATGGTTCAGATAATTAAAAAAACGCCCCCCCGTTGCAGGAGTTCCGTAACCGATTTGAAGCAGGTAACGAAAACGAGTTGTGCCGACATGCAGAATATCACGTTTATCCTTGTGAAATACATATTTTTTATTTTCCCTTGTCGCAACTCCGCCCCTGACAAAGTTAGGGACGTCGTAATCCCAGCCATGGGTGATATATTTATCAGCAACTTCACATTCCTGCCATAGCAAAAACCATTTGTGAAACTGCATTCCAATGCCATGCTGGTTTAAAACAAGACCAACTTTTTTTTCATGCTTTGCTATGGCACAATAAATGGATATTGGTGAAAAGGAAATCCAGGCTTCAGTTACGATGTGCGTCAGGTTGCTATCTTTAATATGCTCTGTGAATACTTTTCTATAATCTGAAAAATACTCCACAAATATTTTTGGAAATGAGAACGGCAATGTTTCAATAAAATATCTATCAAAGGGGCTGTCCTTAAGATCGATATTTTTAAATAAGCTGCGAATCTCAAGGTTCAATCTATCTTCTTTAAACTTAAGAATCGGAATTTTAAACGGATAAATTTTACCTTTTGATTTGCGGAAGAGTTCTTCCATAACAGATTTTGTATAATAAACACTGCACAGCCCGACCTGAGCCTGATCCGGATGGGACTCACACATATAGGTACAAGGTACATCCAGCTTAGAATCAAGCAGAACACTCGCCATAGGGTAGCGGGGGCAGCCATCTTTTTTATTGTCGTACTCTTTATCTATTTCAGGAAAATCTGTTCTTTCAGCAAAAATTTTATAATATTGAGATACCAACTGATTTACGCCGTGGCTGTTGGCAAAGGAAAAGGTGTAGTCGTAATGATCTCTTGGTACATGATATGAAGATTCAGCTAGAAGTTTTATACTTGTGCGGTCTATGTCAACTTGCTGAAGGTTGCTGTATTTATCATAAACAAGGCAGATATGGCGATAAAGCCAAATGCCCAGTGCGGTTCTCCAAAATTCTACAGGCAGGTCTGTATTATGAATGCTGTTCAGGGCTCCAGCAACATGAGGCAGGTATCTATAAAAATTCTTTTTGGCAAAATCGTAAACATTATCCAAAGACTCTTCAGATTCATACATATCAGGCACTACACTATAGCGGCTTGTACCCTCTTTAAGCTGGCAGGACTCTCCATGATATCTGACAGACTGCCAAAGATATAAATTTTTCTGATATTCTTCACCCCAAAACAGAGAATCTTCGGTTGCTCTTATGTTTACATTCTTAAATTTCATAACTTTGATGATACCATCTACGTAGATGAAGACTTTTACATTTTATTTTGAGATAAGAAAAAATAGATGTTCTTTCTTGCGCTTTTTATATCCGAGACAATATACGGATTTTCCTCGGAAATAAAATCACCTTCCATCCCTTCTTTAATAGAACTGAGAATCTGCTCCCCTGTTTGAGCATAGATAAAATATCCTTTTTCAATATATTCTGGATAAAGGGCCTTGGCGATAGGATGTACAACAACAGTATTTATACCAAAAGACAATGCTTCGTAGCAGACACTGGAAAAAGTAGTTACATGGTGGTCCACTCTTTTCAGCAGGGTATAGAGACTTGCCCGGTTGGTAATATCAAATTCATAATTTGATATACCGTTCGCTTTCAATTTCTCAACAACAACTTCCCTCCTGTCACGAAAAGCTGGGGGAAGCCTTAACAACCAGCACCAATCCTGCGGAGCATCACGCATGGCTGAAATCATGGAGTCCAAAAGCATAACATTGCCGTCTTCAGTCCTCTGCAGACAGACAAGTATTGTTTTTTTACCGGAAAAAAGGCGTTCAAATTCACGAATAACATCAGCATCTTCGGAACACATACCGTTAACCCACAAATAAAGCCATGGGCTCCCCCCGACCAGAGTCTGGTGCATGCGTCCGGCGTCTCCCATCCAGCGGGAGATGTTGTATGCAGATTCCTCTCCCCAGCTCCAGAAATAACGGGGAAGCAGTTCATAACCTTCCGGGGGAACAGCGGTCCAATGAGTATACATCCCATGGAACTTGCCCTGCTTTCCATGCTGATAATCCACCGACGGAATACCCAGGTGACGGCAGGCTCTAATCAGCCCCATATTTATTCTGGAGTAATAACAGGCAAAAAATACGGCCTTTGGGCGTATCACCTGCAACATATCCAGAAAATATTCGAAGTAAGAAAAAACGTTTAGAGCTATTTCCAGCAATTGTTCCCGCGCAATGCGCGCACCGCAGACAGCTTTAATAACAGCCGCAACTTCATCAAAATTTTTAATTTCAGGGAGTTTTTCTACCGGAGCTCTAAGTACGCTAACTGATGGGCAAAAATAATGCGGTTTGTGAAGCCGGTCACTTCTTTCAACTGATAGAGCAGTCCGAAGCTCAATCTTTTTAATATTTCCTTTATCAAAGAGTTCAATAAAAGGATCTTCGAAACGGCAGAAATACTTACCGTCAATCTTATCTGTATAGTATTCAGGATTTGACAGCCATAAAATATCCGTTCCGGCCATGGATCTGGAAAATTCCGGAAATTTTCTGTCATAATCGAACTTATTGAACCACACCTCACCAGTAGAAATAAAATTACCCTTACCCCAGGTCAGCTGATCATAGAGCATGAATCGGATCAAAGGCCAGACCTGCATTCCCCCGAAGGTCACGCTATTGACGTCAAACTCTCTTTCTACCGCAGCAGCTTTTAAACATGCTAATTTGACATTGAATTTTCTGGACGTCATATCTTCTCCTTTTTCCGATTGAACACCTGCAAATAAATTACCTGAACATCTTGACTTCTGCGGGATCAGACAAGAACTTCCATTGAAGCGATACAGCAATTACCGCAATTTTGGAATTCACAAGTACCATATTTTTTTGACAAACATTGCGACAATATAGTTTTGAGGTCAACTTTATTCTAGGAGATTCAACAGGCTGCCTGCCACCTGATCCGGACAAACAACCAGCGCAATCTTCATCAAGAACAGCGTATCACATCGTTTTTGTGTATACTTTTTCATGCCAAACGCTAAAAAACTTTGTATGCAACCCTTATAAGAGCATGCCTATTAATAAACAGTTCAAATTGGTCCTCTGTTTCCGGATATTATTCGGTTGAGCTCTTACAAAAATGATGATTTTTATGGTCTATTGAGGTAGGCATTATGCTGATCCGGCTGAAATGTTTGGCTTACAAACTGAATTTATATCTCTTTCTATAATTGTTTATCCGGTAAAGAGAGTAACATTGTATTTAATCAATGTGTTAATGGCATCCCGTAAGGTTTTAAAATGACGATGAAAAAAGCCCTTATTACCGGTGTAACCGGGCAAGACGGTTCTTACTTAACCAAGCTTCTTCTGGAAAAAGGATACGAGGTTCATGGTATTCAACGCCGGTCTTCCGTATCAAATACCCAACGCATTGATGACATCTATGGCGACACACATGAGGAAGTGAATAATTTTTATCTTCACTACGGAGATCTTACCGATTCCACGAATCTTATCCGTATAATTCAAGAAGTGCAGCCTTGCGAAATTTATAATCTTGCAGCTCAAAGCCATGTCCATGTTTCGTTCGACAGCCCGGAATATACGGCCGACGTAACCGGCATCGGGACACTGCGCCTTTTAGAAGCAATCCGTATTCTGGGGCTGCAGAAAGAGACCCGCTTCTATCAGGCTTCTACATCTGAACTTTTCGGCAAGGTCCAGGAAAGCCCACAGATGGAAAGCACTCCTTTTTACCCCCGCTCTCCTTATGCAGTAGCCAAGCTTTATGCTTACTGGATTTGTGTAAACTATAGAGAGGCATACGACATGTATGCATGCAACGGAATTCTCTTTAATCACGAGTCCCCGGTCAGGGGTGAAACCTTTGTAACCCGCAAAATAACTAAAGCGTTGGCCCGAATCAAGCTGGGTATGCAAGAATGTCTTTATCTAGGTAATATGAATGCCAAACGGGACTGGGGACATGCCAAGGATTTTGTATATATGCAGTGGCTTATGCTGCAGCAGGATACACCTCAGGACTATGTTATCGCCACAGGCCATCAACATTCCGTAAGGGATTTTGTCAACGCAGTGGCAAAAGAAATGGGGATAGATCTCGAATGGCAAGGCGAGGGGGAAGAAGAACATGCTATAAACACTGTAACCGGAAAACGTGTTGTGGCGGTTGACCCACGTTATTACCGGCCCACAGAAGTGGAAACACTCCTCGGTGACCCCTCAAAGGCCAAAAGGGAATTGGGATGGGAACCCAAAATAACTTTTGAAGAACTTGTACGTGAAATGGCCAGAGAAGATTTAAAATTAGCCAGCCGGGAAGACCTTTGCATCAAGCATGGATTTTAAACAAAGGCTCTTAAAAGGCATATATCTCCGTTTAATCCTGGCCGCAGCCATCCACATACTCTGCGAGAAAAGCTGCCCCTTTTGAAATGTTTTGAATTATTTTTTTGCCTAACAGCTCGTTCGCCTTGTCGGGAGAGTAGCCGTTTAATTTACCCGTGCGCAAAAAGCTCAGGTCTTCCTTGGAAATAATGCTGCCAGCAGTTAAATTTTTCCGGGCTACAATTTGCTTTTTTTGAAACTTTCTATAATTACGCTCAGCTTCGGACAACGGCTGAATGGAAGTTTCCCCCATGGCTGTTGAAGCTGTCCTGATTCGTTTTACATAAGCATTCAGTTCTTGAGGATTTAAGGCAGCCTGATAGTCTGTTTCTTTCAATGACCTGTCCAAGGTATAATGCTTTTCAACCACACATGCCCCGGCGCCTATGGCAAGAAGATCTATGACCCCGGCAAAGGCGTCATCTCCACTTGTATGGTCCTGATACCCAACGGGCAAATTGAAACAGCTCTGAAATATTTTTATTTTATTAATGTTTGCGTCAGCTATTTCAGTTGGAAAAGCCTGCATGCCGTGCATCAGGATTGCATTCTTTTGGTAATCTTTTATGCGAGCCAGAGCTTCCGATATTTCTTCCACAGTGGAAGCACCTGTCCCAATTGTAAACGGGATTCCCGATCTGGCAACGGTCTCAAGCAGATCATGATTGGATAAATCTGAAGAGTTCAGTTTAATGCCTTCTACCCCAAGCCTGATTGCGAATTCGGCACTTGGCGTATCATAGGTGCATACGAAGACATCCATTGAGTATTTGCGTGCATGGTCATAGATTTTGCGCCATTCATCTTCGGAAAATGACAGCTTTCCAAGCAGATCGTAGGCGGGGTGTTCCACACTCATCAAGTGGTCACGTGAGAAAAATTGCAGTTGTACAGCGTCAACCTCAGCTTCAACCGCTACGTCTACAAGTTTCAGGGCTTTTTCCAGACTGCCGTGGTGAGCGCAAGCCATTTCAGCTATAACGTACACAGGATGGCCTATACCTACAGTGCGATTATTTATTCTAATTTGAGGATACATAATTATTTTCTGCCAAAATTCTTTTAATTATATTTTTAGAATCAGAATCAAGCTGGTTCAAAGGGGCCCGTTCGTAAGAATGCATGAGTCCATGCTGACACAAGGCTTCCTTAAGCGCTAAGTGCCATCCTAGTTTAACTGCTTCAGTAAAAAAAGGTTTTTCATAATTAAGAACAATGTCCTGAGCCTTATCAGTAGCACCTTCTTTTAAGTGATTAAAAAACTCTATTTCAATTTTCGGGAGAAAACTGCCTATACCCACAAGGTATGCCGGCTGTCCCCAGTTGAAGGCTTTCAGATAAGAGTTCATGCCTCCGGCTCCACCGATAATAAGAATTTTATCTTTAAATTTATCGTTGTATTTTTGGGTCATATCCGGGAGGTTGCACTCTTCCTTCATTCCGACAAAGTTATCGTAACTATATAAATTTTCGAGAATATCCATGCTGTAAGGTATGACTTCCGGGAATCTTCCGGCTCCACGGTCCATTTTTTTCAGATGGATCATCACTCCGGTTGATGTGCTTTTGCACATTTCCGAAAAGAACTCAGTGACGCTGTCATCTCCGTAATATCTTTCCGGGTAGACGCCTAATATCGCATCGGCCCCAATCCTTTCTGCATGCTGGGCAAATGAAATGGATGTTCTCAGTGAGCCAAGAGGAGGTGTTGTGACAATTGTGGTTGCTTTTCCTTCAGCGGCATTTACAACACAGGCATTCATATCCAGCATTTCCTGTTCTGAAAGGAGATTGAACCGGCTTGTACCAATGGTGACCATCAAAGTTTGTGCACCGGATCGAATCAAAAAATCCACATAATTTTCGACAGCATTGAAATCAATATCGCCGCTGGCGGTGAAGGGGGTCAGAATCGGAAAAACCGGTCCTTCTACCGAATTAATAAAAGAAGTGCGAGCAACCATTTAGTTTAACTCCCCTTGTTTTTTATGGTTGAGAAAACCCTCTATAATATCCAGCTGGTATTCATAGTCTATGTCGAGAGATGCTTCAGCAGGTAAAATATGTGCCAGCATTTTTTCAGCGAAAAAAGTTGATTTTTCCAGATAAGCCTCTGTTGTGGCGAGGTATACTGATCCATTAGGATGATAAGTCGGGGTATTGTCCTGACTACGTGTATTCAAATACGCAGCAGGAGAGTTGGGCGTTACCACTGTCCCTTCTTCATTTAAGGTCATTGCCAGTTGCGGTGGAAATTCATATTTGGTTACTCCCACCAGAAACGGTATTTCGCTTTTATTGGCTTTGAAAATATTCATAGCGTCTATCAGATGTTGCGCCGTTCTTAGCGGGCATGTGGGGAGACACATGCATATGCTATCCCATTTTTCCTGATTTTCCGGTCGTTTCAAAAATTCATCGAGAACCTGAGTGGCTTTAATCGTATCCCCAGCAAGATATTCAGGACGAACATCGATCTGCGCCCCATATTGAGCGGCAATATCCAGAATTTCTTTATCGTCGGATGAAACTACGACACTATCAAAGCAACCGCTTTCGGTAGCAGCCATAATTGTGTAAGCGACGAGAGGATGGCCTGCCAGTTTTCGTGCATTTTTGCGCGGAAGGCGTTTTGACCCTCCTCTAGCCGGAATCAAGCAAACTGATTTATTCATCAACACTTCTGCCTTGTTGTAATTTTTTTATGTAACTGCACACTGATTTGATTCTTTCCAGTGACAAGTTATTTGCAGTAGGTAAGCTTAACCCTACTTCATGCAATTTTATTGCCACAGGGAAAACACCTTCCACTGCGAGTGTCTTGTAGGCAGGTTGTCCATGAAGAGGAGGAAAAAAAGGACGGGAATCAATTCGGGCATTTTTTAAATGCGACATCAAGGTATCACGCGTCATTCCAAACTTTATTTCGTCAATCAGGATTGTGTAAAGCCAGAAGATACTGTCTGTTTCTTCCTGTCTGGGGGGAAGAGTTATGCCTGGGATATCCTTTAAACCTGATTCATACTCCATGACAATTTTTTGACGATGGCTGAGAAATGAATCAATCTGTTCCATCTGCGCCAGTCCCACTGCAGCCTGCATGCCGGTCAGACGATAATTAAAACCGACATACTCATGACGGTACCGCTCCGTCAGCGACATTCCATGGTCTCTCAATTGGCTGACTCTTTGGAGTATATCCTTTCTCTTTGTTATCACCATTCCCCCTTCTCCCGTGGTAATAACTTTATTGGAGAAAAAACTGAAACATCCGATGTGGCCGATTGTACCGGTCAGCCTGCCTTTATAGCGTGCGCCCAAGGATTCTGCGCAGTCCTCAATAACCAGCAGGTTGTGCTCCTCGGCGATGCTCATAATTTCATCCATACAAGCAGGCTGGCCGTATAAATGAACCGGCATGATTGCTTTAGTTCTGGGAGTAATCGCTTTTTGGAGAAGCTCTGGATTCAGGGTCCAATGATCTTCTGATATATCCACAAACACAGGACGCGCCCCGGCATGAATAACCACGTTTGCACTGGCGGCAAATGTACTGTCAGGAACTATGACTTCATCCCCGGGACCTATACCGCTTGCGACCAATGCCAGATGAAGCGCTGCAGTTCCGCTGCTGGTTGATAGTGCCGGATAGTCATAATGGTATTCACTGAATTTTTTTTCAAATTTTTTAACGTAGGCTCCCTGAGAGGATATCCAGCTGGAAAGGACGCAATCGGTAATATATTTAAGCTCATTCCCGCAGAGAGAAGGGGAACTTACCGGAAGAAATGCATTTTCCTTAAAAAATAATATGTCTACAAGATGTCCTTCTTCATTCAGGATAGGCAACTGTAATATTTTGCCTTGAATTTTTTTTAGATATTCATTTCTGGGCAGCCCTTCAAGAGCGTATATGAAATCCGTATTCATATATTTGCGGACCTTGTCCTCAAGGGGCGCTCCTTTCAATATAGCCCTTCTCACATCCCCATCAGTCATAAGCCCCTTGACTACGCCATTGTTGTCATGAAGAAAAATAATTCCGTTAACACCTTTATTCAGGCTTTCCATAACATCACGTATGGAACACTCAACAGAACAGAGGTTTTTGCTTATATCTTTCATTTTAGTCACAATACCTTTTTGAGTATTTGGATCTGCTTTGCCAGTGAATCGGCTGTCTGATCATTACTTTCCATAACAAGTTTGACATTCGGCCCAAAATGGTTGGCAAGGAGATCCAGGAACCATGAACTCTCAGTCATGGGGAGGTGCTCGTCATAGATTCCGTTATTATCATGAATATGAATCGCCAGCGTTCGGGAAGACAGTTTTTTTATGGCATCGTTTAAATCAAAACCCATTGACCGGGATGTGATTTTTAAGTGCCCCAGATCAAGCAGTAAGCCTAGATTTTCCATGTGAACACTGTCGACAATCTTTAAAAGTTCATCTGGGGTTGCTCCGGGCAGGAGTTTGTTTTCTCCATTTACAAGATTAAATGAAGATACAGTGTGATTTTCTATTGCAATTTTAACACCCATTCTTTGGGCATATGAGCATATTTTTTTCAAGCTTTGGACGAAAATATCCATTGCATTTTGCAGAGGTATTCTTTGCAGAGAAGCAAGGGGCTTACCCAAGTCCTCAGGTGCTGCATTGCAGGCGAACCCGCAGTGAACACTGTAAAAAGGAATATTTGCTTTCCGGCAAAAACGGATTGCTTTCTCAGCAAGCAAAATGCTTTGCTCAAGTGTTTCCGCAGAGTCTGAGGCCAGATTCATTACAAAATGATTTTCAGGCGGAGGGAAATAATTGTGAACCAGCAGCTTGCATTTTTTTTGGTCTGCCTGTTGCTGGATAGTTGCGAGATCCGGTATTGCACCGCTGAAGTGGCTAAGCTCAAGACCTGTTGCCGGAAGAGTGGACACTGTGTCCAGAATGGCTGCAAATTCACCCTTTTTAAAGCAACTGCTTGATATGTATAACTCCGTTTCAATTTCAGCCATGAACTTATTCTACTTTTTAAAAAGGTGTTTAACGAACTGAAAGATCGTTAAAATAAAGAAAAGAATCTTTGGCTATGTCCTTCGCAGAGATACGTCCGATCATGTGTTCAGCATGTTTCGGGCTGACGCCGGTTGCAGGCCGCTTGTATGCTATATGATCACTGGAAATACGAGTTCCTTTGGGGATGTCGCAGGCGGCAACAATACTCCTGCGCATGGCTTTTTTATTGATTATCTCCGCCGCACAGGGAGTTTTTATTCCGTTTCCGAGGATCTTTTCGCTTTCTTTCACAGCAACAACCAATTGCGCAAATTCTTCGGGATCTGAGGAACTGGAGTGATCAGGGCCCGGAAAACTTTTGTCCAGGGTAAAATGTCTTTCTATGACGGAAGCGCCAAGCCCTACAGAAAGTGTAGCGGCTGCCAGACCTTGGGTATGATCTGAATATCCTGTTAAAACATTCAGTGATTTACCCATATTCTTCATAGCCATCAAATTGCAGTCTTCATTGCGCGAGGGGTAGTTGGTTGTGCACTGCAATAAAATTATTTTATTATTTCCACATTCTCGTATCGTTTGCACTGCTTCATATACTTCAGCCCCTGTACACATGCCTGTTGACAACAGTATCGGCTTCATCGTCTTAGCCAACGCTTTTAAAAAAACAGGTTCTACGGCCCATGCAGATGCAACTTTATATGCCGGAAGATTAAATTCTTCCAAGAATGCTATGTCTGAAGTGTCATATGGAGTTGATAGAAAAATAAGGTTATGCCGCCGGCATTCTTCTATCAGTTCCGGATACCATGCAGTTGGCATCTCCAGATTCTGGAGCATTTTGAATTGTGATTCTTGTGAACCGGTGTTTTTCTTCTGGTATTCAGCTTTTTCAGTGTCTCTAAGTACTATTTTATCCGCTTTGAATGTCTGAAACTTAATGCAGTCTGCTCCGCACTCAGCTGCTTTAGCGATAAGTTCTTTAGCAAGGTCTATGCTTCCATTATGATTTACACCCGCTTCCGCAATGATGAAAGTCGGACAATCTCTTCCTATTAGCATTTCACCTATGTGAAGGTTTTCTGGCATGACGTAAAATAAGGTTTTATATATTTTCAGGATAAAAAATTAACATTGCAACAGCCGTATTCGATTAAGTTAAAACAAAGCGCCTGAGACCAACCACAACCGGGCCAAAATCAGTAGCTAAACGCCCAAGAACAGAGGACAATTCAGATGTGACACAGAATAACAGAATCCTCTTTCAACTGCTACCTCTGATTTACAGACATGCACTTACGCAAATCGAAGCCCTGTATCAGACAACAGCCGCCCCGACCCGAAATGAATCATTATTTCGTCCGTCCATACACATCTTCCAAACGCACAATATCATCCTCACCGAGATAGCTGCCTGTCTGGACTTCAATCAATTCCAGATCGACCTTGCCCGGATTTTTAAGCCGATGCACCGATCCCAGCGGTATATATGTAGATTGATCTTCAGTGAGAACCATTTCTTCTTCATCATGGGTAACGACAGCTGTACCCTTAACCACTATCCAATGTTCGGCCCGGTGAAAGTGTTTCTGCAGCGACAGGCTCTGGCCCGGATAAACAATAATCCTCTTGACCTGATAACGCTCACCGTCATCGATGGACTCATAATTGCCCCATGGACGGTAAACCTTGGTGTGCGATTCATATTCTCTGCGACTTTCCGTTTTCAGCCTACTGAAAATCTTCTTAACATCCTGAACCCGATCCAGAGGTATGACCAGAACTGCATCCTTTGATTCAACGACTGCTATATTGTCGAGCCCCACTCCGGCCACCAGTCTTCCGGACGAATGAAAATAGCAATTATTTGAATCCTCAAGAATAACATCACCGATGCGTACATTCTGCCGGGAATCCTTATCCCGGACCTCGTACAACGAGGACCATGATCCCACGTCACTCCAACCGCAATCCAAAGGAACGACTATCCCTTTGAGAGTCTTTTCCATAACTGCGTAGTCAATGGAATCCTCCGGGCAACGCTCAAATTCATCCTTATCAAGACGCAGAAAATCGAGATCCACACAGGCCTTCTCAACCGCCGAACGGCAGCAGTTGACCATCTCCGGCTCAAACTTTTCCAGCTCCTGAAGATATGATTCGGCCTTAAATAAAAACATGCCACTGTTCCAGTAGTAATCACCGGAAGAAACGTATTCGCAGGCCCTTTCAGAATCCGGCTTTTCAACAAAATGATCGATAAAATACCCCTGCCCCATGCTATCAGGAACAGCTACCCCCCGTTTAATGTAACCGTACCCGGTTTCAGGATTGTCCGGCACAATTCCCAGAGTTACGAGTCCACCATCCTCGGTATACTTTGTGGCGCCCGAAATACTGGCCAGAAAAGATTCAACATTGTGAATATGATGGTCGGCAGGCAGCAGCAAAACATTCTGGTCGCCCCCTTCCCGCTGGGCCAGAATAGCACCCACAGCTGCGGCCGGAGCGGTACTTCTCCCCATTGGCTCAAGAACGATTCTGGCAGAATCAACACCTATGGCCTGCAACTGCGAAGCAACTATAAACCTGTACTTTTCATTCGTTACAACCACCATAGACTGCACTTCAGGCAGCTTTCTAACCCGCTTTACTGTTTCCTGGAGAAGGGAAAACTCACCGCCCAGTACGGGCATCAATTGCTTGGGAAAATTTTTTCTAGAAAGGGGCCACAGTCTGGAACCTGTGCCTCCTGCCAAAATAACTGGAATCATATTTTACCCCTATACCTGTTCCGATGAGAGTAACTTAAATCTGCGCGATCAAACAAAAAGCTGACACAAAAATGCGCTATCAACAGAACCATGCTATATTTATACCACTTTTGTCATTTCAATTCGTACCATATAATTATTTTCAAGGAGGAATCAGCAGGAATACCTCGGCAGCTGTTGACTTGTAAACGTGCACCAAATAGACTCTTGAAGCTGTTATATTCTATAAACAAACTACCAATTATCATAAATTATGAATCCCCTCCCCCTATTCATAGCCGAAATTTCCAGCAACCATGGCTGCAACATTGAGCGCTGCTATGAATTCATCGATACCGCCGCGCGTATCTGCTGCGGAGCAGTCAAATTCCAACTATTTAGGATTAAAGACCTTTTCGCTCCTGAAATTCTGGCCGGAAGCGCAGAGCACCGCGAACGCGAACGCTGGGAGCTGCCGGAATCCTTTATTCCGCTTATTGCCGAACGTTGCAGGGAACGGAAAATCCTTTTCTCATGTACCCCGTTCTTTCTTGATGCCGTAGACATTCTCAGCCCGCATGTTGATTTTTTAAAAATTGCCTCCTACGAACTGCTCTGGACAAATTTGCTTGAAAGGTGTGCCGCCAGCGGTAAACCTGTAGTTCTTTCCACCGGAATGGCAGAGATGAATGAAATCGAAGCGGCAGTGCACACTTTATACTCTTCGGGCTGTAAGGATCTCAGCCTGCTGCACTGCGTTTCCGGCTACCCGGCTCCGGTAAATCAGGCCAACCTTGCAGCCCTGCGGACCTTGAAAAATAAATTCAATTGCAAAATCGGCTGGTCTGACCATACAGTAAGCGAGTCCGTTATCCAACGGGCAATTCATAAATATGATGCCGAAATAATTGAATTGCACCTTGACCTTGATAAAACCGGTGCCGAATACGAAGCCGGACATTGCTGGCTGCCGCATCAGGTTGAGCGGCTGATCCGTCATATTCGTAAAGGTCTGGAAGCGGATGGTGATGGAGTAAAAAGACCGGTAGAAGCGGAAATGCCGGACCGGGAATGGCGGGCTGATCCAGAGGATGGGCTGCGCCCTTTGAAGTCAATCAGAAAGATATGGAAAGCAGAATAAATGGCCAGTGCCGACGGTAAAATAAAAACAATTTCAGAACTTGCTGAAATATCCGGAGAGTTGCGCGCAAACGGCAAACGTATTGTGCTTTGCCATGGAGTATTTGACCTGCTCCATATCGGACATATCCGCTATTTCAATCAGGCCAAGGAACATGGGGATGTACTCATGGTCACCCTGACCCCGGACCACTATGTGGATAAAGGACCGGACCGTCCGGCCTTCACCGAAATCCTGCGCGCCGAAGCCCTCGCCTCCCTCGGGGAAACCGATTACGTGGCTATCAATGAATGGCCCACCGCCGAAGAAACCCTGCGCGCCATACGGCCCCATGTCTACGCCAAAGGTGACGAGTTTAAGGACATCGACAACGACCCGCTGGGCAAAATCGGCAAAGAAGCAGATGTGGTCCGTGAAATCGGAGCCGAACTGGTCTTCACCTCGGACATTGTCTACAGCTCATCCAACCTGATCAACCGCTACCTGAACCGTAACAGCGAAGAGCTTGACGAATACCTGAAAATGTTCCGCAACCGCTACAGGCTGGACGACCTGCTCGACCATCTGGAACGCATGCAGGACCTCAAAGTGCTGGTAATCGGGGATACCATCCTTGACGAATACCAGATAGCTTCCACCCTTGGGAAATCATCCAAGGACCCTATTCTGGCTCTCAAATACCAGTCCCACGAGCTGTATGCCGGGGGGGCGCTGGCAGTAGCCAACCATGTAGCCAATTTTGCCGGAAATGTTACTTTGCTGACCATGCTCGGTGAAAACGAACGCTACGAAGATTTCATCCGCGAAAAGCTGGACGCAAAAATAAATCCCCGCTTTTTCACCCGCCCCAAGGGGCCGACCACCCTCAAACGCAGGTTCATTGACAGCTATTCCCTGAGCAAGGTCATGGAAATATACGTCATGGATGACAGTCCGCTGCCGGAAGAAGTGGAGCAGGAGATATGCGCCGAACTGGGGGAAATTATAGGTGATTACGATCTGGTACTTACTGCAGACTTCGGACACGGTTTGATCAGCCCGGCAGTAATCGAACTGCTGGTACAAAAATCACCCTACCTTGCGGTGAACACGCAGGCCAATGCCGGAAACCGGGGTTTCAACACCATCGGCAAATATCCTAAGATGGACTTTTTCTCACTGGCCGAACACGAATTGCGCCTTGAAACCCGCGATCAGATCAATGAATTGAGGCCCCTGCTTATAGAAACCGTAACCCGCTTGAAAACCAGAGTAGGTCTGGTGACTCAAGGCAGCAGGGGGTGTTCACTTTACAATCCGGCCAGCGAATTTGTACGCATCCCTTCCTTCCAGTCCAATGTGGTGGACCGGGTCGGGGCTGGAGACGCGCTTTTTTCCATAGCGGCAATGTCCGCCTGTATGGGTCTGCATGAAGAACTGGTCGGTTTTCTCGGCAATATTGCCGGGTCACTGGCTGTGCAGATCATGGGCAATGACCGGGCCATCGACAAACAATCCATGCGCAAATACATAACCGCAACCATGAAATAAAATGAGTAGCAAATACACTCAGTTCGACCGCAGCAGGCTCAAAGTACTTCCTCTGGCAGAACGCAGGAGCCTCATCGACACCGGCCTTATCGAAGCCCCCACGATGTGCGCTGAAGTTCATCCGTCTCTCAGGATTGTGGCAGAAGAACTTGCTGCTGCACGAAAGAAAAACAGCGCGCGGGTACTCATGATCGGTGCCCATGTCATCCGCTCCGGAATGCAGCGTTATCTGTTCGACCTTATGGAAAAAGGGTTGATCAACTGCATTGCAGTCAACGGAGCCTGCGCCATTCACGATTTTGAATTCGCCCTTCTCGGGCAGACCACGGAATGCGTTGCCACCTATATTTCCAACGGCCAATTCGGACTCTGGCAGGAAACCGGACAGCTCAATGATATTATTTCCAAAGGCAATGCACAGGGGCTTGGCTTTGGTGAGGCTGTGGGTAAATACATCAGTGAAAACAATCTCCCTCACGCTGAAATCAGTCTTTTTGCCAAGGCCTATGAACTGGGCATTCCGGTGACCGTCCATGCCGGGATCGGGTACGACATCATCCACGAACACCCAAACTGTAACGGAGCAGCCGTTGGTGAGGCCAGCTACCGTGATTTTTTGATATTTGCTGCTCAACTTGAGCAGCTTGAGTACGGGGTAGTCATGAATTTCGGCAGTGCCGTCATGGCCCCGGAAATATATCTCAAGGCTCTGGCAATGGTCCGCAATGCTGCCGCAAATGCAACCCCGAAAAGATCAATCCGCAATTTCACCACCTTAGTATGTGATTTGCATGACCTTCCCGAAAATGTAGGAAACGAAGCCCCGAAAAGCGATGCCCAGTACTACTTCAGACCATGGAAAACCATGCTGGTACGTACAGTTGCAGACGGTGGAAAGAGCTACTATGTCAGGGGATTTCACGCCCGGACCATCCCCCAACTCTGGTCCGCAGCATCAAATCTTTAATTACCGGGAAATCATCTTGTGGAATAAACATACTGAAAAATTACAGAACTGCCTCAGCTCCATAGAAGTAAGCGGCAATCACTGCTGCAAGGATGGTTGTGACCAAGCCTTCGCGGTCTGGAAAGAAATGACTGAAAGACTCCGCGATCAAGGTAAAATCATATACCTCATCGGTAACGGGGCCAGTGCTTCCATGGCCAGTCATTTTTCAGCCGACCTTGCAAAAAACGCCCATGTACATACGCAGGTATTTACTGATCTGGCACTTATTACCGCTCTTGCAAACGATATTTCATACGATCAGGTTTTCGTGGAACCCCTCAAACGCAGGCTGACCCCAAATGACATGCTGGTTGCCATCAGCAGTTCGGGAAATTCACCCAATGTGCTCAAAGCCTGTGCTTTTGCCGCTGAAACCGGAGCCTCGGTAGTCACCCTCAGTGCCATGTCCCCGAAAAACAATCTGCGCACTCTGGGCGACATCAACTTCTGGCTCCCGGCGGACACCTACGGCATGGCAGAGACGGGCCACGCCTGCATCCTGCATTATTGGATGGACTCCGTTTCTACTTCCCCGGCATAAGGATATACATGAGTGATAATCTGCGCATAGATTCCCATAAGCTGCACCTGCACCCCCGCCGCGTTGCCGAATGGCTGGACGGGGGAAATGTCTATCCCCTGTACATGGAACTGAGTCCCGCCGGAGCCTGCAACCACCGCTGCAGATTCTGCGGTCTGGACTTTGCCGGTTACAAACCCGACTTTCTCGATACCGAAATCCTCTGCACACGTTTGGTAGAAATGGGAAAGCTGGGAGTCAAAAGCATCATGTACGCAGGCGAGGGCGAGCCTCTGCTGCACAAGGATATGGCCCGGATCATCTGCGCCACCAAAGAAGCCGGAATAGACGTGGCCCTGACCAGCAATGCAGTGCTGCTCAATGAAAAGACGGCTGAACAAATTCTAAGCAGCACCAGTTGGATAAAGGTCAGTCTCAATGCCGGGACTCCCGCTACCTACGCACATATCCACGGAACACAGGACGAAGATTTCCGGCGAGTGCTTAATAATCTGGAAACAGCTGCCAATGTCCGCGAAAAACAACAGGCAGGATGTACACTAGGCGTACAACTTGTCCTTTTGCCCGAAAATGAAGGAGAGGTAGAAACCCTTGCTGCACAGGTCCGTGACGCGGGCATGGACTATCTGGTGGTCAAGCCCTACTCCCATCACCCGCAAAGCATCTGCACAGAGTACAAAGACATAGACTATACCGATTGCAGTGAACTTGAAGAACGGTTGCAGACGTACAAAACAGATAGTTTCAACATAATTTTCCGTAGTGAAACCATGAAAATCTGGGACGGTCAGAAACGGGACTACAAGCATTGTAATGCCCTGCCCTTCTGGTCCTACATTGATTCCAAGGGCAATGTCTGGGGCTGCAGCATTTTTCTGGGAGAGGACAATTTTCTCTACGGGAATATTCACGACAGCAGCTTCGAAGAAATATGGAACGGACCAAAACGGTCTTCCTCGCTTAAATGGTGTGCAGAGAATCTTGATCCGCAGCAATGCCGCATCAACTGCCGCATGGACAAGATCAACAGGTATCTTTGGGAACTCAAGAATCCCGGCGATCATGTAAATTTTATTTAAGGCAGGAAGTTGATGCGCTTCGGGCTTTTGGATGAATAAATTTCGCCTCCGGCGGCCAAAGAGGATAATCCCCTTTGGAATCCTTAGTAGGGGTTTGGCCTGTGATTCTGGGAATCGACCTTGATAATACCATCATCTGCTATGACAATTCCTTGCATGGAATTGCCCATGAACGCGGATTGATTTCCAGTGACACCCCAAAAATGAAAAGGGTAATCCGTGATCAGATACGCGCTGTTCATGGAGAAATGAAATGGCAGAAATTACAGGTCGCTATTTACGGCACGCACATAGATCGAGCGGAACTGATGCCCGGCGTTTGGAATTTTTTGCTGGAATTGAAAGAACGAAACGTAAAATTTCAGATTGTCAGTCACAAAACCCGTTACCCTAATTGCGAAGGCAGCAAGGAAAATCTGCATGCAGCGGCAATGAATTTCCTGCGCCAAAATAATTTTTTTGCCAAGTCAGGCTTGGGGATAACTGAAGAAGATGTCTTCTTTCTGCCCACTCGTGCTGAAAAAATCGCAACCATCAGCAAGCAAAAATACTCCGTCTTCATTGATGATCTCAAAGAACTGTACTTAGAACCAAATTTTCCGGCACACATCACCAAAATTCTTTTTTCAGCTGAACCGGGACTGGATCTGACCGATGTTACTGTCCTGCCCGACTTTACCCATATCAGCGAATTTATTTTCAAGAGGATGGGAAATGCTAACTTCTGACCCCGAAAGCCTTGTTCGTAATTTGACCGGAGAATTACCCATAAATACGGAACGAATCCGTGCCGGACGCAACAGCAGAGTGTTCCGAGTTGATTGTAAATCCGGACAGAGCATGCTTGCCAAATTCTATCTTCATCCTACAGCAGATGGACGCAGCAGACTTGAACAGGAATGGACGGCCCTGCAATTCATGACCGAGTCAGGGCTCAGCAATGTTCCTGCTCCGCTGGCATTCGATGAATCCGTTCAGGGTGCGGTCTTTTCATTTATCAAAGGAGACAGGATTGAAAACGGAACAGATCAGGACCTCCGGGAAATCATTTCATTCCTATCCAGACTCCATGAATTATCCGGGCGAAAAAAAGCGCTGGCCCTGCCCCGAGCAGCAGAAGCCTGCTTTTCCCCCGCAGAACTGATAAAAAACATTACGCAACGCCTCAAAAAATTGCAGGCCCTCCCTACGGAAGGCAAGTCATACCGGCACCTGCATACGTTTCTCAAAGATCAATTTTCACCGCAATTTGAAACCTGCATCAACGACGTAAAAACTCATTTCGCCGGCAGGTTGTGGACAGAACCGTTGGCAATGGAATTCAGGACACTCAGTCCTTCAGACTTTGGTTTTCACAACGCAATAAAAAACGGACAAAAGATAACCTTTGTTGATTTTGAATATTTCGGCTGGGATGATCCGGTTAAGGCCACTGCAGATTTTCTGCTCCATCCTGCGATGAATTTAAGTGGACAGCAGATGGCTATTTTCTTTGCTGACATGAAAAAATTTTTTATGCACGACGAAAATTTCATCCTGCGTTTTAAAAAACACCTGCCCTTGTTTCGCCTGAAATGGGCTGTAATCCTGCTCAACGAATTTTTAAGCCAGCATCTTGAGCAACGGGAATTTTCCTGCGGAAAAATTACCAACCCAAAGGACAGGCTCACCCAGCAACTTGAAAAGGCCGAAAATATCCTTAATAAAGACCAAAAGATACTTCACGCACTGGATCTGTAAAACCAATACACCGGAGAATAATTTGGACCAGCGTTCGAAACAGCTCAGAAAAAAAATAGTGGATGTGCTCCATCATGCCGGGCGCGGCCATGTCGGTCCGTCCATGTCCTTAGTGGAAATAATCCGCGTGCTCTACGATTCGGTTTTAAAATATGATCCCGCCGACCCGCAATTACCGGAACGGGACCGCTTTATTCTCAGCAAAGGACACGGCTGTCTGGCCCTTTATATACTGCTGGCCGAAAAAAGATTCATCAACGATGATGAATTGTTCAGCTTCTGCTCCTATAACGGACTGCTGGGCGGACACCCCACAACAAAAACTCCGGGAATTGAATTTGCTACCGGAAGTCTGGGGCATGGCTTACCTTTTGCCGTGGGTGTTGCCGCAGCGCTTAATATCGACAAATCGAAAAGCCGTGTTTTCACCGTACTCGGCGACGGTGAATGCGGAGAAGGAGCGATATGGGAAGCAGCCATGAGCGCGGCCCGGCATAAGCTCTCAAACCTGACAGCCATCGTCGATTACAACAAGCTTCAATCCTATGGTCCCACCGAGAACATTTCCGGTCTGGAACCCTTTGCCGATAAATGGAAAAGCTTCGGCTTCGCAGTGCGCGAGGTGGACGGACATGATGTTGGCGAGCTTAAAAAAATATTTTCAGAACTGCCCTTTGAAAAAGACAAACCTTCAGCAATTATCTGCCACACGGTCAAAGGCAAAGGCATTCCCGCAGCTGAGAACAACCCCACATGGCACCACAAGACAAAAATGTCCGCCGAAGACCACGCCATGCTCATCAAAAGTATAGAGGATTACCATGCGTAAAGCCTGCCTTAAACAAGTTTATCAGTTGGCGGCAAGAGATGAGCGGGTAGTCTTTATGGGCTCCGATCTCGGCGCGGGAACTCTTGCCCATTTTCAGAAAGAGATGCCGGAACGCTTCTTCATGGAAGGCATTGCCGAGGCACATACCGTGGGTATGGCTTGCGGCATGGCCCATGAAGGCAAAATTGTTTATGTGAACACCATCCAGAGCTTTCTGACCCGGCGTTGCTATGAACAATTATTGTTAGATGCCTGTATGCATAACCTCAATGTGCGTTTCATCGGTAACGGCGGAGGGCTGGTCTATGCTCCGCTCGGCCCCACCCATTGGGCCACCGAAGATCTTTCCATCCTGCGGGTTATCCCCAATCTGACCGTACTCTGCCCGGCTGACGCAGACGAAATGAACCGGCTCATGCCGCAGACACTGAAACATCAGGGACCGATTTTCATCCGCCTTGCAAAAGGTTACGACCCCATCGTTACCGATGAAAAAACTTTTGAAATCGGCAAAGCATACCCATACCGGGAAGGCAGGGACCTGCTGCTTATCGGCTGCGGGGTCATGCTGGGAATCATGAAACAGGCCGGAGAGCTTTTGGCTAAAGCAGGAATCGAAGCTTCAATTCTGCACCTGCCTACAGTTAAGCCTCTGGATACGGAAGCGATAATTTCACGGGCGCGGCAAACACGAGCGGTTATTACCGTGGAGGAAAATACCATCCTCGGCGGTCTGGGCAGCGCAGTGGCGGAAATCCTTGCTGAGGCAGCCCTGCCTAATCCGTTGCGCATGAAGCGGATCGGACTGGCGGACTCCTTCAGCGAAAATTACGGCTCACAACTTGAGCACTTCGCCCACAACGGACTGACCGCGGAGAATATCGTAAAAGAGGCCCACAGGTTAATTGACAATTAATCTAAATATTTGTCTGACCTGTTACATCTCCCGGGCGAAGTCGGACTAAAAGCTTTTGGGATTCTTAAGACCTTTTTTCAAAAAGGCCTTAGGCCGCCGGAGGCAAAATCTTTCAGACAAAAGCGCGCAGCGCATCATATAATATTATGGGAAATCTTCTGAATCTAATCACACCGCTGCACACATCCACCAAACGCGAATACCTGCCGCGCATGCTGGATGATAAAGTGCAGTGCATGCTCAAAGCCAAAGAATATGAATTTGATTACTGGGACGGAGACCGCCGCTACGGTTACGGTGGATATCGTTATCTTCAAGGATACTGGACTCCCGTTGCTGAAGGTCTGATTGAGAGATACGGATTAAAGCAGGGTTCCCGCATTCTCGATGTGGGCTGCGGCAAGGGTTTCCTGCTCTATGAACTGCACAAACTGGGCATGGAGGTTTGCGGCTTTGATGTTTCCCGTCACGCGCTTGCGGAGGCAAGGCCGGAAATAAGAAGCAACCTGTTCCTCAGGGAAGCAGAGAAACCTTTCCCCTATGCGGATGAAGAATTCGATCTGGTCATTTCCGTAAATTCCCTGCACAACCTTCCTGTGTTCAATCTCAAAAAAGCCCTTGGCGAAATGGAACGGGTCGGGAGAAATAAATATTTGTGCGTGGAAAGCTTTCGCAATGAGCAGGAATTGTTTAATCTCCAATGCTGGGCCCTGACCTGCGAATCTTTTTTCAGTAACGAAGAATGGGAATGGCTTTTCAATGAATTCGGATATTCCGGAGATTACGAATTTATCTACTTTGAATAAAAGAGGAAAGCATGCAGCTCTATACCAACCTGAAAATTTTTCATTACCAGCATAAGCTTGATTCACTGTCCCCGGAATCGGAACGCATTGAAGCGCCTATCCATATCAGAATTAAGCCCACCAATTCCTGCAACCACAGCTGCACATACTGCGCCTACCGAAACCCAAACCTGCAGTTGGGACAGGACATGTCCATTGCCGACCGCATCCCCTCGGTAAAAATGAAGGAAATCGCTGCCGACTGTATTGAAATGGGGGTCAAAGCAGTAACTTTCAGCGGCGGCGGAGAACCACTCTGCTATCCAAAATTGGCAGGCACCGCCAGAACCCTCGCGGAGGGCGGGGTAAGCATCGCCACCCTGACCAACGGCGGACTGCTGCACGGTGAAGTGGCTGAAGTATTTTCAGCCTTGGGAACATGGATCAGAATCTCCATGGATGGCTGGGACGGACCGAGCTATTCCCGTTTCCGCTCAGTGGACGAAAATGAATTTTCCAAAATCATGACCAACATTGAAAACTTCAAAAAAATGGGCGGCAAATGCTTTTTGGGCGTGAATTACGTGATCAGCCGCGATAACGCAGGACAGGTCTTTGATATGGCCCGCAGACTGAAAGATGCTGGGGTGGACAGCATCAAGTTTTCCCCCTGTGTGGTCAGTAATGACGGACATGAAAACAACCGTTACCACGCACCTGTTTTCGGCAGGATCAAAGATCAGACCCAGCGGGTCATTCAGGAACTGCAGGACAGCTCATTTGAAGTATTCGACTCCTACCACGCTCTGGATGAAAAATTCGACAAACCGTACCAATGGTGCCCTTACCAGCAGATTCTCCCGGTCATCGGAGCAGACCAGCGGATATACTCCTGTCAGGACAAAGCTTACAACCTTGATTGCGGTGTCCTCGGCTCGATCAAAGAAATGAGCTTCAAAGAATTCTGGTTCAACAACCGGGATAAGTTCTTTAAAATCAATCCATCCAAGGACTGCGCCCACCACTGTGTCTCCAATGGCAAAAACATGCTCATTCACGATTACATGAACGCCAACCCCGACCACCTGCCTTTTGTCTAGGCGGTCCGCAACAGCATGAAAATTCTGGTTATCGGTGATGGAGCACTTGGCAATGCCATTGCAGGACTGGCGGAAAAATCCGGACATGAGACATTTCAGACTTCACGCAAAAATTCGCAACTGCTTTATCTTGACCTGAAAGAGGAACTGAAATTCACTGATCTTCCTGACACTGATTGGGCGGTAATCGCAGCCGGAATTTCAGGATATAAGGAGTGTGCGGAAAATCCGCACTCCCGGAAAGTAAACGTGGAACGGACTATAGAACTGTGCCGTGCACTTCTTGCCCGGGGCACAAAAATACTCTTCCCTTCCAGTACCGCTGTGTTTGACGGGGAAACTCCCTCCCCGGCACCGGACACAAATCCATGCCCGTCCACAGAGTATGGACACCAGAAAACCGAAGTGGAAAACTTTCTGCGAACATACCCGAAACAGACGGCAATAGTGCGGCTGACCAAGCTTCTGGAGCGCAATACACCGCTAATCTCCGGCTGGCTGGAAAACCTTGCTGCAGGCAGACAAATCACACCTTTCGAAGACCTGACTATCGCCCCGGTCCATTTTGAGGACGCAGCCCTTGCCTGCTGCCGGATCATGGAAAACAATGGCAGTGGAATTTTCCATTGCTCCGGTCCGCAGGAAATCAGCTATCTCGAATTCGCGCAGAGGATTTGCAGGCAATCCGGCTTTGACAGCAGGCTGATCACCCCCGGAAGTTGTAAAGGATTTCTGGATTACTGCCCGCCCCATTGCGCTCTTGAAAGCGGGGCAACCGAAGAATTCATAAAATTTAATTTTCCCGCAGCCGACCGGCTCATAGAAGAAATCCTGCGCCCCCGCTGCCTGCTCTGCGGCAGCGGCAACCTGCACATATTTGAGCAGCGCCAAAACTTTCCCGGCATCACTTCGGACTGCAAACCGTGGCCGCGTGCAGGAGGATTCATTCTCTGCAAGGATTGCGGACACGCCCAAAAAAACATTTCCCCGCAATGGCTCAGTGATATCAATAAAATCTATTCCGGTTACGAAATGTACCCCCTGAGCAATGGAAGTGAACCCTTGATCTTTGATGAAAACGGACACGGCAGACCGCGTAGCGGAATTCTGCTGGACAGGCTGATTCACACCCACCCCCTGCCGGAAGACGGAACCATGCTTGATGTCGGCTGCGGCAACGGAAGCCTGCTCCAACAATTCCATCTGCGCCGCCCCGGATGGAAACTGTGTGGTCATGAACAGTCTATACAACGGGAAGAAATTCTGCACCTTCCCGGAGTAGAAAATTTTTATTCCGGCTCATTTGATAAAATCGGGCGCAAATTCGACCTGATTACCCTGACCTACGTCATCGAACATCTTACAGATCCGGTAAGTGCCCTTAAAAAGCTGGCAGGACTTCTGCGCGAAGGGGGCCTGATCATGGTCCATACATCATCTTTCGCCGAAAACCCTTTTGACCTCATGGTCTGCGACCACTGCTCCCACTTCACCCCGGACTCGCTGGAATTTTTGGCAAAACAATCAGGGCTGGACGTTACCGCCAAAACCGATTCGTGGCTGGCAAAAGAAATAGGCATCACTGCCCGCAAAGGAAGTTCCATGCAAGAACGCGTTCCAGCTCAAAAGCATCTGCAAGTCATGAAAGATACTCTGGACTGGCTGGGTCAACTGGCCCATAAAGCTGGGCAGGCCAGCGCGAAATATAAAACCGGAATATTCGGAACTGCAGTGGCCGGAACATGGCTGGCTGCAACCCTGAAAGAACAAGTATCTTTTTTCGTGGATGAAGACCCTTCCAAACAAGGGCAAAGCCACATGGGACTACCCATCCTCGGGCCGGAAATGGTTCCGCCGGACGCGGCTGTTGTCATGGGCTTCAACAAAGAGCTGGGATCACATATTGCACAACGTTTGAATGGCTGTTATCCCCGAATTAAATTCATTATCCCTGATATATAATTTGAAAAACGGCACTCATCAGTCCGGCTACATACCTGCTACTTACGGAGACAAAATGGACATTGCGAAACTTCATGCTCACGCACAAAATGCATTTGCCGCAGAAAATTACATCGAAGCTGAAACAGCGGCAAAAAGGATTCTAAAAGAATCTCCTGAAAACTACGAAGGACTCGAGCTGTTGTCCAGAATTGCCCTTAAATGCGGATGTCCGGAAAAAGCGGTTGAATATTTTACCAGACTTGAAAAATCATACACCCCTGAGGCAGAACTGAACCTGCTGATGGCCGGGGCATATGAAAAACTAGGCAAGACAGCTGAAGCAAGCAGGCTGCTGGGCAAAGCAGCCGAACAGGAACCCGAAAACGAAAACATCCGAAAACAATACTTCCAGCATGAATACCGGGCAGCCAATCTGGATATTTTCCCATATGAAGATTTTTTTTCCGAAGGCCAGCGCGAAAGAGAGCCGGGGGCAATTTTCTTTCACGCAGTCAATGTGGTCTGGGGTGAAGAATTCACCGCCCTGTTCGTGGACGATGTAATGCCTACCCAACTCGGCAAGGATAATATTGAAAGCCTGAACAGAGAAGCACGTTCCCTGTACATAATTTACACCACCCCGGAAGATGCGCCGTATATTAAAAATTCAGCTGTATTCAAACTTATGCTGAAAGCCATCGATATCAGGATCTACTACATAGATTTCAGCTACATGAATGCCGAAAATAAATACGAAATGATGGTTCTAGGGCATAAACACGCCCTGCGCAAAGGACACGAGGCCGGAGCGCATATGATTTTCCTTGCACCGGATGCAGTTTTCTCGGAATCAACTTTCCGCAATTTATATGAAAGAACAAAGGAAGGTTACAGGGCAATAATGATCGGGACCATGCGGGTGACCAAAGAAGAATTCCGCCCGCGCATGCGCGAACTATTCTTCCCGGAGGATTGCGTTGAAGCCCCGATTGAAGCCCGTGAAATGGTTGATCTTGCCATACAACACATCCATCCCGACACCAGAAACAGTTTTATCAATGCCACCAAAGCCAACGGCTGGCCTTCACAATTCCTGTGGGAAATTCCGGGGGAAGGGGTCATTGCCCATAATTTCCACCTCCATCCGATCATGATCAATCCGGTAGTGCTCAATGAATTCCACGGAGCCGTTGACAACGACTGCGTACAGAGCATTTGCAAAAGCATGGACGAAATATACATTGTGACCGACTCCGATGAAATGATCGGCTTTGATCTGAGCAAACTGGATGTGCGGACCATTCAACTGGATACCCCCATCAGTGCCGGATATATCGCCGCATGGGCTGCAGACAAGGCTGACCACCTGCACCGTAAATTCATGGAACGGGAAATACGCATCCACAACGGCAAAAGGAGCAGCCAATGGGAAAAGCTCAGCAGCGAGGCCACCGATTTCGTCAACGAGATCAAAGCGCTTGAACAGGATGACCAAGAACATTACTTCCCGGAAACACTCTCCGATTACGACCTGCGCTTTCCTCCGCTGAAACTCGATTCTGTAAATTTTCAGCCGATTACAAAATGCAACCTGAGCTGCGTCTATTGCCCCCAGCACTGGAACAAGGCAGAAGGCTCGGAGATGGATAACTCCCTGCTGCGTAAAACAGTTGATTACATAAAGGATAATGACGTTATTCAGGCAACGGTAGGGTTCTATGGTGAAACCCTCATCGGGAAAAACTGGAAAGAGTACTGCGCTGAGCTGCTGGATTCAGGGGTGACCATGAATCTCTGCTCCAACTTCAATATGGAACTAAGTGATGAAGACTGCCGGATTCTTTCCCGGTTCAATCATATCCAGCTCAGTATAGACTCAGCGGACCCGGAAATCCTCAAGGAAGTCCGTCCCCCGGCCAACCTGCAAAGGATGCTTTTAAACATGCACAAAATCAGGGCCGCTGCGATTATCCAAGATCTGCCCGTTCCTGATTTTCAATGGATGTGTACTTTGACCGACCGGGTGGTTTCACAGCTCCCTGCCCTTGTAAGCCTTGCCGCATCCAACAATGTACCGCAACTCAACTGCAACGAGCTTGCATATTTTGACGGCAAAAAACTTCCGGTCAACAGCATCTTTTCACTTCAGGGGAAAAAGTTCGCAGAAGCTATCAATTACGTTGAACATGCCCTGCAAATAGCCCGGAAAAACAATATCCGCATGAGCATGCTGCCCGCGTGGAAAGAAATGGTAGAAGCAAAGCGCGCGGTTGAACATGCTCATGATGAATACGGAGTGGAACTTGATCTGGCAGTTAAACCCGTTCAACTTGGAAACCAGATGCATAACATTCAGGGCGACGCACAAATTTACGGACAGCGCAGCGATATTCCGGGCCCCGGAGAAACGAGAGCCTGCCTGTTTCCTTGGAATTCAGTATACATAATGCCCGACGGCAGCCTGCACTCCTGTTGCATAAGGGGTGATGTGATGGCAAATCTCAATAACTATAAAAACGTGCGTGAAGCCATGCATACCCCCGGCTACACAGACCTGCGCAAACAGCTTATAACCGGAAAAATTTCTGACCGGCACTGCCAGAACTGCCCGATAACCTACATTATTCCGGTCCGGGAACTAAAACGCAGGGTAGCGGACATGATTCGCGCAAGCTTTAAAAAATAAATAAAGACCTACCTCCCAGTGAAGCAGGTCTTTATGTTACTACTTATATCAGGTATTTAAGCTACCTGCGTCCTTTACCAGCACTGCCGCGCACAAGGGCGGGGCTGCCAAAACGATGACGATGACGGTGTTTGCGTTTTAGCACCAGCGGCAGAAAAAGCAGAGTGCCGATAGCTCCGAAGAGTGCGAGTCTTGCTAATGTAGTCATACGTTTTCCTTTGCTGTTTCTTTAGAAGCAAGGGCATTGCTCTTTTCCCGGGCCTGCTCAGCCAGCGACTTAACATCCTCTTTGATGTTTTCGTACTGTTTTACGGACCAGTCCCTGACCTTCATTCCGGCTTTCACAGTGGAGACTGCAACTGGCCTTACTTTTTCAGACTTGAGGGCATAACATCCCAGAACACCAACTGCGGCACCTGCGGCAAAAACAACTATTCTTCCAAGAGACATAAGAACCTCCTTTGGCTTGCATTTGAGTTCAGATTATATCCCATGGAAAAAGTGTGCAAAGCCTGAATACAAATATCACTTTCAATTTTCTACCCGGCCTTGCATGTTTCCGGCCGCCCTCATGGCGTCTACAAAATTCAGCACTGCCGGGAAACCTTCCTGCCGCTTGTAGACCAGCTGCATTTCAATAGACGGGAAATCCCCGGTAAGTTTCTTGAATACAACGCCCTGCGGTTTTCTCCTGACCATGCTTTCCGGAACAATCCCGATCCCCATACGGGCCGCAACAAGCGCCACGGTAGCACTTTTCCGGGACGCCTCCTGTACCACATCCGGCACAAAACCGGACTCAGCAAAAACCCTCATCCACTCATCATAAAGCCGGGGCTGATCTTCACGGGGGAAAAATATAAACTGTTCTCCGGCCAGTTCGGTGATATCCACACTTTCCTTTTCAGAGAGACGGTGATCCGAAGGCAGGACCAGAGCATAGGACTCCCGATGGAATAATTCGCACTCAAGATCAGAGACATCATGACGAAACAAACGGACAACCCCGGCATCGATCTCGCCCTTGCGTAAAGCCTTGAGCTGATCCTTGGTAAACATTTCCCGCAAGCTCAACCGGACGGCAGGATAACTTTTTTTGTATCCGCGGATAATTTCAGTCAGCGAGGTTTCAAGTGCCGGACCGATATACCCGAGACAGAGCTGCCCGCCCTGCCCGCTTGCAGCATCCAGCAGTTTTGCTTCGGCCCGTTCAATGGAACGTAGAATGGACCGGGCATCGCGCAGTAAAGAATTCCCTGCTGCGGTCAACGAAACCGAACGTTTATTGCGCTGAAAAAGCTTAACTCCAAGCTCTTCTTCAAATTTCATAATCTGCTGGCTGAGCGGAGGCTGGGAGATATGCAACCGCTTGGCGGCGCGCCCGAAATGCAGTTCCTCGGCCACCGCCAGAAAATATTTCAACTGTCGTGTTTCCATTAGTAATATCTAACAGATATTACTCTGATTAAAAAGATATATTCGACATATTTATTGCCAGGTTCTATTAATTGATCCACCCAGTAATCAAAACACACAGGAGATCAATATGTCTGACAACATGCATTACAAACAACTCGGCAACAGTGACATCAAAATATCCGCCATCGGCCTCGGCTGCATGGGGCTAAGCGAATTCTACGGAGCCCCGGCTTCGGAAGAACAAGGATGCGAACTGATCCGCCACGCACTGGACCACGGTGTCAACTTTCTCGATACTGCGGACATGTACGGAGACGGTCACAACGAAAAACTGCTGGCAAAGGCTCTTAAGGGACGCAGGGATGAAGCGGTCATCGCCACCAAATTCGGTATTGTCCGCGAAAACGGAGAATATGCCCGAACCATCAGTGGAAAACCGGAGTACGTCCGCAAAGCCTGTCACGAAAGTCTGCGCAGACTGGAAACCGACTGCATCGATCTTTACTATATTCACCGGGTGGATAAAGATACGCCGATTGAAGAAACCATCGGGGAAATGTCACGACTTGTAGATGAAGGTAAAATCAAGGCCATAGGTATATCCGAAGCTTCAGCGGAGACCCTGCGCCGGGCCCATGCGGTGCACCCTCTTTCCGCCCTGCAATCCGAGTATTCCATGCTCACCCGTGATCCGGAAAATGAAATACTAGGCCTGACCCGCGAGTTGGGAATAAGCTTTATTCCATACAGCCCCATCTGCCGGGGACTTCTCAGTAGCTGGAAACCATCCAAAGACAAGAACGATTTCAGGAACAGGCTGCCCCGCTTTCAGGGTGAGGCATATGCAGGCAACAAAACAATTGCCGACGCACTCGGCGTACTTGCCGAAAACAAAGGCTGCACTTTGGCCCAACTCTCTCTGGCATGGGTTTGCGCACAGGCGGAAAACATAATTCCCATTCCCGGAACCACAAAAATTAAAAATCTTGATTCCAATATAGGCGCGACGCAGATCGAGCTTAATAAAGAAGATCTTGCAGCCATTGAAACAATCCTGAGTACCAGAAAGGTCTTGGGAAATCGCTATACGGACGAAGGTATGAAGGGTGTAAATCAGTAAAAAGGGCGGCCCTTTCCTTTCGAGTAAAGGAAGGGGCCGTACATGTTGACCAACCTCTTAAATCCAGTCCTGTACTTGAATTTGCTGCTATGATATTCTGCTATCGCAGGCAATTGTATCAAACCTGCAGTTTCATAAAGCAAAATCACTAACAGGACTTAAACGTGAATCAAGGCAACAAAAATTCCTTAATCGCCCATAAGATTGCAGCAATTTACGCTTTATTCGGCTTTCTATGGATTCTTCTTTCAGACAAATTGCTCAATTTTCTGGTCAGTGATCCGAACTTGATCCAGAATATCCAGACCTTCAAAGGCTGGCTATATGTACTTATCACTGCCGGAATCATATACCTGCTGGTGGATAAGTATGACCGCTCAATCCAGAAAAGCCAGAACGCCTATAGACGCTTACTCGAGAATCTTGTCGACCCCATTTACCTGATGAATTCAGAAGGGATAATCATTGATATAAATGACGCGGCATCATTAGCCCTTGGCTACAGCCGGAAAGAAATAATTGGAATGCCCCTTGATCAGATAGACCCTGATCTCAATCTTAATCAATGGATTAAAACTGTTGCCCAGATAGAGCAGGACATACACCTAAAAACGGAAACAAGGCACCGCCGCAAAGACGGTTCAATATTTCCGGTAGAGGTTGTGGGCTGTATCTTTGAAGAAGACGGAAAAAGATACTGTCTGGGCGTAGCAAGAGACATAACCCACAGAATTCATGCACTGGAGTTGATGGTTCAGAACGAAAAAATGAATTCCATGAGCGGCATGGCTGCAGGGATTGCCCACGAAATAAATAATCCGCTATCTGCCATACTTGGTGCCTGCCAGAATATTACCAACCGCCTGTTCACTGATACCCCGAAAAATCTGAGTATCGCGAAAGAGTGCAATACAGATTTGGAAGCAATGCGGGCTTATATCCGCAAAAGAGATATTCTGCGCATGATAAAGTCCATTTCGGATGCAGGGGAAAGGGCTTCCAAAATTATCGCCAGCATGCTCAATTTCAGCCGTGACGCATCGCGAGAAATGAAACCATGTGCGATTCAGGACATTCTTGATGAAAGTCTTGAACTTATTTCTTCCGACTTCAGTTTCAGCAATAACAGCTGGTTCAAAAAAACCAGAATTATAAAAAAATATCCTCCCCAACAGGTTCACATTTGCTGCATTAGAAGTGAACTACAGCAAGTAATTATGAATCTGGTTAAAAATGCCAGCGAAGCCATGGCGGAAAAGAAATACTCACCCGAAGAGCAGCCCACCCTCGATTTGATGCTAAAAAAAGAGGAACAACATATAGTTATAGAAATAACAGACAATGGTCCGGGCATACCCGAAAAGATTTTAAAAAAAATATTCGATCCATTTTACACCACCAAGGGGGCGAATGCGGGAACCGGACTTGGACTTTCCATCTCTTATTTTATCATCACCGAACAGCACAAAGGATCACTGATAGTTAGCAGTCCTCCCGGCAAAGGGACAAAATTCACCATCCGCTTGCCGGAAAAATCCAGCTATTGTGAATTAGACGTTTGAAAAGTAAGGATGCAATAAACAAGAAAAAGGCCCGAACGACACGAAAAGGCATACGCCTATTTCAGCCGCTGGGCCTGTTGCAGACAATTACTACTGCTTGATCAAAGTCAACAACATCTTGAATCGCTCACGCGCCTCTAGGCCGTGGGGGATATTTGCGGGCATGACAATTGATTCACCTGCAGCCACATTATAAACGTCATCGCCGATAGTAACCTCGGCAACACCGTCCAGGACCTGCACCATGGCATCACCGGGCGCACTGTGGGTGCTTATCCCTTCCCCGGTATCAAAAGCGAACAGGGTCAGAGAAATCTGCTTGACCTGCGAAAGAGTCCTGCTGACCACCTGCCCTTCCTGATAAACTACCAGATCAGTGAGATTCAGAACCTTGTTATGGTCAATATTCTTTATGGTTACATCCTTAAGATTCTTGAGATTTAAGTCAGCCATATGGACCTCCATATAAAAGGTTTACGGTTGATTTTAACAACCTCTACGGCTTCTATTTCACACAAAGACAGTAGGAATCATATGATGCAAGTCAATTCTGATTATTTTTCTGCTCAAACACATAATACCCCACCGGAACAACCAGCAGCGTAAACAAAGTTGAAGCCAACAGCCCGAAAATAAGAGCCCAAGCCAATCCGGAGAAGATAGGATCAAGAGTAATCGGCCATGCTCCCAGTGCGGTGGTAGCCGCAGTCAGAGCGATAGGCCGCAAACGCACCGAACCGGATTTGATGATCGCATCCTTTAATTCCATACCCCCGGCAACTGACTGACGGATAAAATCTATAAGCACCAGCGAGTTACGGATGACAATTCCGCCCAGAGCTATCATGCCGATCATACCTGTGGCTGTGAAGAAAACCGGATCGGCAAAGGCTTCACCTATTGCTCCCTGCACGGTCCCGGCACTGATCACATTGAGCAGCCAGAATCCGGGCATGATACCCAGCAAAGTCAGCGGAATAGCGCACATAATCAGGAGCGGCATCCCGAAAGAACCTGTTTCCACGATGAGCAGGATATAAATTCCCAGCAGGGCCGCACCAAAAGCAAGTCCGAGATCACGGAAAACATCGAGTGTGATCTGCCATTCCCCCTCCCCAGCCCAGTCGGACCAGATAAACGGGGGCAGCGGATCTTTATCAAGCCGAGACTGCATGTCGAGAATGGCTTCTCCCGGTGCGCGACCTGCCATTTCCGCAAACACATAGACCACGCGCTTAAGATTTTTGTGGTAAACCGGCTGCTCGCGGCTGATTTCAACCAAACGGCCAAGTTCGGCCAAGGGGACGGAATGACCGTCGGCAGTGCGCACCTTGAGTTGTTCAAGTGACGACACATCCGCACGCCTTAGGAGGGGTAGGATAAGCCTCACAGGTAAAGGATTGCGTTCACCCTGCTCATGGACTGTTGCCGGGACCATCCCCGAAAGGGCCATCTGTAAAGTATTAACCACGTCTCGGGCGCTGACTCCGTGCAGGGCGGCTTTTTCCTTATCAAGCACAAAGTCGACCATGGTCTGGTCCGCCTCGGTGGATAGATCTATGTCCACCACTCCGGGTTCATCTTCCATAGTAGCTGCAATCTGCTGCGCCCCTTCAATAAGTGCGGAATATGGACGGTCCTCAGCCCCGTAGACCTCGGTAGTAATGGTAGAAATAACCGGTGGTCCGGGTGGGGATTCCACAATTTTTATATTTGCGTTGTTACGCCGGGCGACCTGCTCCAGCTCATTTCGCAACCGGAGCACAATGGCATGGCTCTGTTCCTCACGACGGGATTTATCAGCAAGATTGACCCGGATATCAGCCATATGTCCGCCTTCGCGCCAATAATAATGACGGACTAATCCGTTAAAATCCATGGGGGAAGGTTCTCCGGCATAAGTCACGAAACTGGTCACTTCCGGTACTGTTCGCAGCACCTGCTCCATTTCGCGAACCACACGGTCTGTCTGCTCCAGCGGCGTACCCTCATCCATATCAATAACGATCTGGAATTCATTTTTATTGTCAAAAGGCAACATCTTCAGCGGCACAAACCTTAACCCGGCAAGGGCCATGGAAAAAACAAGTCCGGCAACGATCACACCTACCAGCAGCCAGCGACGGAAACGGGAGTCCAAAAAAGGAGTAATAATCCTAGTGTAAAGGCACTCAATGCGTCCGGGACCGGATGTTGCTGACATTGCCTTTGGCTGCAGATTTTTCAACAACCGGAAAGCCATCCAAGGCACAATGGTCAAAGCGCAGACAGTGGAAAAAGTCACGGTCAGCGGGACATTGGCGGCCATGGGAGCCATGTACGGCCCCATCATTCCGGTAATGAAAAACAAAGGAACAAATGAAACTATAATTGCTAATGTGGACATGATTACCGGAGGCAGAACTTCCGAAACCGCATCAAGAGTCGCCGCTGCAGGGTTCTTCTTTTTCATCAGGATGTGGCGCTGAATGTTGTCCACATTGGTGATTGGATCATCCACGACCAGTCCGAGAGAAAGAATGAGAGCGAAGAGGGTCACCCGGTTGATGGTATAGCCAAGCAGGTAATTGACAAACAGGGCCAGCGAAAAACTTATAGGCACAGCAAGGGCGACAACAGCAGCCTCGCGCCAGCCAAGGGTCAGGGCCAACAGGATTATCACCGTAACCACGGCGAACCCCAACGAACCTAGCAGTTCATCGACCTTTGCATCAGCGGTCTTGCCATAATCGCGGGTAACCTCCATTTCAATACCTGCGGGCAGAATAGCTTCCCTCAATTGCTCAGCACGGGCAAGCACGGCCTCGGCAACCTTGACCGCATTGGTGCCTTTTTTCTTGGAAAAGGCAATGGTCACCGCAGGACGGGAAGACTGTTCAGGATCATGCCCCGCTTTAGTCAGGTACATACGGGAAAAACCGATCCGGGAATAGGAAGAAGCCTCCTGCGGCCCGTCAAAGACTTCTGCAACATCGCGCAGGTAAACCGGACGGGAATTAAACACGCCCACCACCAGATTACGGACATCGGCAGCATCTTCCAAAAAAGAATTAGCCGAAACGATAATTTCCCGGTTACCGGAAAGAACTGATCCTGCCACAGCGGACTGGTCCGCGCCTTGAAGCGCCCCGGCAATTTCCAGAGGTGAAATATTAAATCCGGCCATGCGTTCGGGCTGCAATTCAACGCGCATTTCACGGGATCGCCCGGAAACGAGAGAAACACGGGAAAGGTTCTCCACCTCAGCCAGTCGGGCAGCAAGTTCCTCGGCAACCCGGCGCAATTCGAAATCGGAGATATCTTCATGTCCGCCGGAAGAATGAGCAGATGGGTAAAGGGTCAGGGCCACAATGGGGACATCATCGATTTCAACCGGTTTTATAGCCCAGTTTGAAACTATTTTCGGAGCCAGGTCATTGTTCTTGGTGATGGCGTTATGCAGCTTGATCAAAGATTCTTCTCGATCCTCGCCCACATAAAACCGCACAGTAACCATGGAAGAATCACGTCGGGAGATAGAATAAACATACTCCACCCCGTCAATCTGCCAGAGAATACGCTCCAGCGGAGTGGTAATCAGCTTCTCCACTTCTTCCACCCCGGCACCGGGAGCCTGTACCATGATGTCGGCCATTGGCACTACTATCTGCGGTTCCTCCTCACGCGGGGTAAGCTGAACAGCGGCCACACCCAACAAAAGTGCACCGACAACCAGCACCATAGTCAACTTGGAATGCAGAAAAAAATTAACAGCCGTAGCGATCAACCCCCGGCTCTGTTCCGGCTTCAACGAAGTGGGCATTACTGCTGACCTCCGGTTGCGGGCAGTTCAAACCCCACAGTTTCATTACCGCGAAGCCCGGACAGAATCTCCAGCTTATCGCCGTGGCTTGCACCGCTGCGCACGTAGACCAGTTCCCAGTTTCCGCCACTCTGAACCAGAACTGTTTGCAGTTGCCCCACGCGGGAAACGGCTCTTGCAGGAACAAGCACAACCTGTTTTTTAGCGACAGGTATAAGCAGCCGTCCGAACATTCCGGGATAAAGACCGGGTAAAGGATCAATCCCAGCCTTAACCAAAAAGGTCCGGGTCAAAGGATCGGCAGAGGGCACAACCTCCTCCACTACGGCCTCGGCCCCCTCACCAAGAGCCTCTATGTCCACCGCAAATTTCTGCCCGACACGGACCTGTCCGATTACACTCTCACGTACAAGGGCTTCCAGCCGCAGGGTCCCGCCGGTCTGGATCAGCATAAGCGGCTTACCGGGGAAGGCAAGGTCGCCGGGTTCCACCATGCGTTTGGCAACTTCGCCATCAGCCGGAGCGGAAATAATTGTATAGCTTAGATTTATGCGAGCCGCTTCAACACCTTTTCGGGCCTGTCTGACTCCGGCGGAAGCAGCATCCAAACCGTCTCCAGCCTGAGCCAGAGCAGCTTTGGCCTTGAGGTAATTAGCTTCCACCCGGTCAAGCTCATCCTGTGTTGCAACCTTGTCTTCAAAAAGCTTCTTCATCCGCTTCCAAGTGGCTGTAACCGTATCCGCCTCGGCTCTGGCGGCGTTGATACCTTCACGGGCCTGACGTTCAGAGGCCTCCGCAGATTTAAGTCCCTGTTCCGCGCTTTCAAGCCTGGTCTTGAATTCCCGGTCATCCAGCACAATGAGCTGATCGCCCTTGCGGACTTTCTGCCCGGAATGAACCAGCACCTTGCGAACCTTTCCGGTAACCTGCGCTTCAATTGAAGTTTCCGTTTCAGGACGTACAGTTCCCACTGCTTCATAAACCACAGGCACAACCACGGATTCCGCAACAGCAGTAACGGCAGGCCCCGCTTTACTGCGGGTCGGGACTATCCGCCCTTTTTCAATCATTGCGGACTCAAATGAGCCTGTCATCCAAAGCACCATAAACATTATCGCTGCGCCGAGCATGGCGACCATAATACATTTTTTTGTCATCACTAACTCCAGAATTGCCGATATTTTCCACAGGGAGAGGAAGAACCTTCATATTCTTATACAATTGTTAAACAACTGTTTCAATTACAATCATTTTCTTTTTTGTTGTCCTGACAAAGCATAAAAAGTATCTTTTGCCGCAAGGAGAAAGATGTGCGCAGAATACTTTTAATAACCCGCAACAGGCATCAACTTTCCGGGATAGTCGAAGGGCTTGATTCAAAACGGAATGTGGTAAGGGAAACCGATATTGGGATTGATTCCATGCATGGTGAGGATCACGGGATTGATACGGTCGTAGTTGAAATGAACTCCCTTATGGAGCCGTCTATGACTGTTGATGCGGCCCTTGACCGACTGCTTGAAAAATACCCTTCCGCCTCCATTGTAGTGGTCGCAAACAGCAACCAGTCTCCGCAGGCGGTGGAAGCAGTCAAAGCCGGGGCCTTTGATTACCTTACCCATCCAGTCGGAAAAGAAGAACTGGAACTGGTTATTGAAAAAGCGCATCAGGCCGACATCCGCCACTCGGAACTGGATTATCTGAGGGATCAGTTCTGGGGAGACGATTACAAGGATGTGGTCAATACCAAGAGCGAAAAGATGCTGGAGGTACTTGAAAAAGTCCGGCAGGTAGCCGCAACCGGGACTACGGTGCTCCTTTCAGGGGAAACAGGCACCGGAAAGAACCTTATCGCCCGCATGCTGCATGCCCACAGCAGCCGCAAGGACAGACCGTTTATCAATATACACTGCGGAGCAATCCCTGACTCCCTTGTTGAAAGCGAACTTTTCGGCCATGAAAAGGGCGCCTTTACCGGGGCCATGAAACGCAAACTCGGTAAATTCGAGTTAGCAGACTCCGGAACAATATTCCTTGATGAAATAGGCACTATCAGCTCCGCCGTTCAGATAAAGCTACTTGATGTTCTTCAGGAAAGACACATACAGCGGGTGGGAGGTGAACTGTCCATCCCGTTAAACGTTCGGATCATCGCCGCTACTAATGAAGACCTTGATGAACAGTGCCGCAACGGGGATTTCAGGCGGGACCTGTTCTACAGGCTGAATGTATTTCCCATCACCCTTCCCCCTCTGCGGGAGCGCAAGGAAGATATCCTTCACTTGAGCAGGGTCTTCATTTCCCAGTTCAACACCCAGCTCAACAAAGATATCGAATCCGTGGCCCCTGATGTGCTTGAAGCTTTTATTTCATATGACTGGCCCGGCAATGTGCGCGAGCTTGAAAATATAATTGAAAGGGCCTGTATCCTTGAATCAGGACCACAACTGACCAAAAGCAGCTTCCCCATCGAATTCTTCCATGACTGCAACAGCTCACACCCTACTATGGTTGATACAGACATCCCTTTGGGAAAAGCCCGTCAGTCTGCAATTGATTCTTTTGAGCAAACGTACCTGACTCGCCTTTTAAGCAGAACAAACGGCAGCATAACCCGCACAGCAGCCAAGGCTGGCGTTTCAACCCGGCAGGTAAGCAAACTGATGAATAAACACAAATTGAAACGGAGTGATTTCACTGCAAACAAGAACTGATAGTTCCGAACTCATTTCAAGAAAAGGAACTCCCGATTCTGCATTACACCCAAAGGCATTGCCCCTAATTTTCGCAATCTCAAGTTGTTTTTAGCCAGTTACGGCTAATTACGGACAAATCGGCCTTACAAACAACCGCCCGAACACCGACAAACAGGAACCCGAGGTTCCTGTTTAGCCGCAAATACACAAATATACCCTTTTATTTCAATGCATTATATCTGGCACACTCCATGCTTTAAATAGACAGCCTGCATTCGCAGACTGCAAAGCGTAAACATTTATTGTGGTCTCCGCTTTGTATTTGATCAGAATGAAGTGAGGAACAACAAATGCCTTTCGAAAATGAGCATGGTGCAGAACCTGTTGAAACAGAACTGCAGCTTAAACTCAGTATTGGACTGAATCCGGAAGATACCGAAGAGATACTGGAACTGGCCGCCTGCTGCCAGACCATTCCGCAGGAAAAACTTGAAATGCTCGAACAGAGTGTCTGGGAAGAAGCATACAATACCAGTCTCCCGTTCAGTACATTTATAAGAGCTCATGTTGTTAATGGAGATGAGCAGCCTCTATGCGGGTTTGCATACTTCGGCACCATTGCCGACATGGAAGACTGCTATGAGTTGTACCTTGTCGCTGTGGATGAGGAGTTCAGGAATATCGGCATCGGAGCCGCTCTGGTTGATGAAATCGAACGTCAGATTTCAGCCGCGGATGGAAGCACTATTTTTTGCGAAGTGCCTGACTCACGTGCTCATGAGAATTCCGAAAACTTCCTGCAGGCAACAGGTTTCAGCAGGCAGAACCGCCACTACCGTTTTTTCATCCCTGAAAAAGGAAACGCCGTCTACGCTAAAAAATTACTGCAAAATTAATCATACTGGAGAAAAACTGTGTCAACAGAAGAATATGAAGACACGATATACGGACAGGTGGTTCCATATAGCGGTGAAGCAGAAGACAGGTTTGACATTGCGATTCTGGTAGACAGTGAGGAAGAGTATATTGTCGAGCCGGACTCACGTGGACGCAGTCTGAGCGAATACATGGACCGCTGGATAAAAGCTGATGTTTCGATCAGAGAAACGGAAGAGAACATTTATATAAAAATTATGGATATAGAGCTGGATGACATGAGCTGGCAATACAGCGAAGACAACTGGTAACCCCCATAAATTTCCACGATAAAGGCCGCAGCAGAATAAAATCTGCTGCGGCCTTTTTACTGACTGATAGCAGACAACAATTCACAAGACATTCTTTTTTATGTACTGTATATTTTGTTTTTATTTTCGGTTGTCCAATAATATATTGTCGGAGAACAGATGAAAGCCGTAAGACACCAAAAATCAAAAAAAAATCTTTACGACAGTGAGAAACGCAATCGCAGGCTTTCAGATGCGACTTTTGAGTCCATTTTAATTTCCGAGGATGGCATCTGCCTTGATCAGAACAAAACTGCGGAACATATGTTCGGCTATACATTAGAAGAAGCAATAGGAAAGTCAGACACAGAATGGGTCATCCCGGAAGACCGTGAAAAGGTTATCAAAAAGATTAGCGCCAACATTGAAAAGGCATACGAAGTAACCGCGCTTCGCAAAGACGGAACAACTTTTCCATGCGAGATACAGGAAAAAATAATTATTGAGGATGACAGAGAACTTCACATAACCGCCCTGCGGGACATCAGCCAACGTAAGGCAATAGAAAAACAGATGCGGGACAGTGAGCAGCGCCACCGGCTTATTTTTGAGCACTCACCTCATGCAATGATCCGCTTTGATAACACAGGAACCATTATCGACTGTAACCAGAAATTTGTGAAGCTCATGGGGTCCGATAAGAAAAAGCTCATCGGCTTCAATTCGATCAAGCATAGCACCCGCAAAATGCGTGCCGCCGTAAAAAAGGCGGTGGAAGGTGAAACCTCCGTATATCAAGACATATATACTTCTGTAACAGGCAATAAGACTAGTTATATCCGCGCCATATTCAACCCGGTAAACAAAGGCAACCCAACTGAAGTGATAGCTTCACTGGAGGACATTACCGACCACAGAAAAATGGAAGTGGAATTGGCAAGGACAGAATCCCGTTTCAAGACCATTGCCGAAAATTCCAAAGACCTTATCTACCGCTTTTCCATACCGGACAAAAAATTTGAATATGTAAGCCCGGCCTGCCTTGAAATTACCGGATATCCTCCAGGAACATTCTATAACAATTCACAATTTTTCTTTGATCTGATTCATCCTGACTTTGCGGACTTTATTCACCAGCAATGGCTTGATATGGCCTGCGGTAAAATGTCCCCCATTGTGGAGTACCGGATAATTGACCGCTATGGCCGAAGCAAATGGCTGCAGCAAAGCAATGTCCCCTTTTATGAAGATGGGTCCCCCTCCAAGGTGGAAGGTATTGTCCGAGATGTGACAGAACTTAAGGATGCTTTGAACAAAGTCGAAGAAGAAAAGACTCGGGCCGAGGCCGCCAGCAGAACCAAATCAGAATTTCTGGCTAATATGAGCCATGAAATACGCACTCCGCTCAATGGCATCATGGGCATGCTGCAACTCATTGGTATAGAATCCACTTCAGCCAAACAGGGCGAATATGTCAACGCGGCAATGCAGGCCTCCAAAAGACTGAACAATGTTCTGTCCGATATTCTCGATCTGGCCCAGGTTGAAGCGGGGAAACTGACCCTCAACTACAAAGAATTCAACCCTGAGGAAGAGATAAGGCATG
Organism: Maridesulfovibrio sp.; assembly: GCF_963678865.1. Classification (NCBI taxonomy): domain Bacteria; kingdom Pseudomonadati; phylum Thermodesulfobacteriota; class Desulfovibrionia; order Desulfovibrionales; family Desulfovibrionaceae; genus Maridesulfovibrio; species Maridesulfovibrio sp. The sequence continues at coordinate 2,009,323 of NZ_OY787459.1, forward strand.
TCTTTGAACTTTTCGAAATTACTTCCCGTCATTCAGGAGTAGAACTCATGCTCAGACTTGCTCCGGACCTCCCCCGGACCGTTATCGGGGACCCGGCACGCCTGCAGCAGATCCTGACCAATCTGGTAGGTAACGCACTCAAGTTCACCCATAAGGGGCATGTCTGCATTGATGCAACGGTACTACCGCATTATAAATCTAAGCAATACGAGCTGCTCTTCACAGTGGAAGATACCGGAGTAGGAATTCCGAAAGAGAAAATGCACAAGCTGTTTCAGTCCTTTTCTCAGGTCAGCCATGGCAGCACCCGCCAATATCAGGGAGCCGGACTGGGGTTATCCATTTGCAAAAAGCTGACCGAACTGATGAACGGCAGCATTTCTGTCGAAAGCACGGCAGGCGAAGGAACCTGCTTCAATGTTTCAATTCCGTTTAACATCCCTCAACACGAAACTCTGCTTCCTGAAACAAAAGAAAACTCCCCGAAAGCCAAGTCCTCTTACTCGGACTACCGAATCCTTGTGGCTGAAGACGAAAAGGTCAACAGGCTTTATATCAAACTATTTCTTGAACAACTCGGGTTCAATGTGGAAACAGTCACAGACGGGCAGCAGGTACTCGACAAATTACTCTATGAAGACTTCAACCTGGTACTTATGGATATCAATATGCCTGTTATGAACGGTACGGAATCGACTCAGGCTATCAGGATGGGTGAGGCGGGGGCACATAACAAGCGTATCCCCATCATTGCTATTACCGCTTTCGCCATGAAAGGGGACCGGGAACAATTTCTGCAAAAAGGTATGGACGATTATATTGCCAAACCTGTAGAAGAAAACGAACTTCGCAAGATAATCCTGAAAACACTGCAGCTTAGCTCGGTATAACAAGCACACCCACCATAATACCCAGCGAATGTCATATCATTTAATCTCGAATTCTTCTCAACAAGCATACATACGACAACCTTAACAACCTGTCTGAATAACATATGGATTTTTATGGGGATCAAAACGGGGAATTTTAAAAATATCGGCAGCTCCTACGAAGAGGGATCAAATGCCGCAGTACTTTCGGCAATTGCCCGAAGTGCCGAAGAGCTGACCACAGGAAAAGGATGGCCCGACGGGGTGAACGACCTGCTTGAGGCCCTCGGCCGGGCTACAGGTGTGAGTAGGGTCTGGATCTTCCAGACCATTGAAGTCACAGACACGCACATAACTCAGAATTACACCTTTGAATGGGCTTCGGCCCCGCGCTACAAACAGCTGGGCATGCCCATGTTCAGCATGTTCACTAACAAGATAAACCGCCCGGAATACCGGGAAACTGTCTGGAGCAGACAACGCGGGGAATGGCAGAAGATGGTCACCAACCGGATCGAACCGGGCTGGCTGAGGGATACCCTTGAAGTACAGAAAATAAAATCCATGCTTACAATTTCCATCATGGTGGAAGATCAGTGGTGGGGAACTCTGGGCTTTGACGACTGTGAACGAGCCTACGACTGGTCGGATGAAGAAATAGCCCTGCTCAAAACTGCCGGATACCTTATTTCAAATGCAGTGCTGCGCGACAGACTCAGCGCTAAACGCAGGCAGTTCAGCATTCTCAAACAATTGACAGACAGCAGCGTCTGGGAATTCGACTTCAAAACCGGACAGATATGGTGCTCACCGGAGCTTCTCTATTCCGTTCCGGTCCCAACGGACAACATCCGCTTTTCGCTGCATAAGGCTCTGCACCTGATCCACCCGGATGACCGCCGTCCCCTGCTTGCCGCTGCCCGGCAATACCTGCAAGGCAACCGGAAAAATGTTTTCCGCTTTGACATGCGTTTATTTACAGATTGCGGTGACCTGCGCTGGGTGGAACTTATCGGGAACCTGCGTAGCGGAGAGGACGGCAAACCTGAACAGCTGGCCGGAATCCTTATAGACATCCGCAAGCGCAAACGAGAAGAACAGCGCCTGCGGGAAGAAGCTGTCACAGATCCATTAACAGGGGTGACCAACCGTCGACTGTTTGAGCACCGCCTGCAGGAATATATTGATTTTTCCGTAAGCGAACGGACGCCTTTCTCCCTGCTTTTCTTTGATATCGACCACTTTAAAAAACTGAATGACACATACGGGCACCCCACCGGAGACAAAGGGCTCTGCCATCTGACTAAAGTGCTGGAAGACCAACTGCGCGGCGACGACCTGTTGGCCCGCCTGGGAGGAGATGAATTCGCTTTAATCCTTCCTAAAACCGATCAGCGTACAGCCACAGCCATCGGGGAGAGATTGATCAGAACGGTAGAATCATCACCTTTTGAACATGATGGAAAAACCCACTGGCTGACTATCAGTATCGGGCTTGCTGTCAGCAACGGAAAGCTGACCACCCCCGCCCGGATAATTGAAACTGCCGATGCTGCCCTGTACGAAGCCAAACAAAGGGGACGTAACAGGCTGGCAGTGCTCTCCGGCTGTGACCTGTGATACAAATTGACTTTTTCCAAAAGACCGGATTAGTAAATGACAACAGAAAAACATGCTGGAGGAGATATGATCACCAGAATTGCCGCTGCACTGATCATTGCAGCACTCATGATTTCGTCCCTTGGCTGTGCCAAAATTGGAAAGGCCACAGGACAGGCAGTCAAGGAAGTCAAGGAAATGCCCGGAGAGTTCAAAAAGGGCTATGACGATGGTAGAAATTCCCAAGAAGACAACATATAAAATTAACTCCTAATCCATTAGCAAATTACAAAGACTGGTGAGACTGAGCCGTCTTCAGGGCGAAAAACAATATTCAAACGATGAATAGGCATTCATGCGGTTCAATATTGTTTGCAGCCAGTTGCAGACCGTTTTCTCTCAGCACTCTGAAGGGGGCTTTGAGCCCCTTTTTGCATTAGGCTGATTACAATGTCACAAATTGCTTTAATCACCGGCGCCAGCAAAGGTATCGGCGCAGCCATCGCCCTGCAACTGGCTGAAGACGGCTACAACATCTGGCTCAATTACCGCAGTGATGACGCAGGCGCGGAAAAAACTGCTGCTGCAATCAGGGAAAAAGGGCGGGAATGCACCCTGCTTAAATTTGACGTTACCAATGAAGAAGAGGTGGAAAAGGTTCTTTCCCCGCTGCTTCAGAAGGAAGTTCCCTATATAGTGGTCAACAATGCAGGCTTCGCGCGCGACTCCATCATGATGATGATGTCCTCCGAAGATTGGAACAAAGTTCTTCAGGTCCATCTGGGCGGTTTTTTCAATGTGACCAAGCCTGTAGTTTCACGCATGTTGCGCAAACGGACCGGACGAATCATTAATATCGCTTCCACCTCTGGCGAAACAGGCGTTGCAGGACAGACAAACTACTCCGCCGCCAAAGCCGGACTCATCGGAGCGACCCGATCGCTGGCCGTGGAGGTTGCCAAACGCAACATTCTGGTCAATGCCGTTACCCCCGGATTCATTGAAACGGACATGGTGGCAGAACTGCCCGTGGATCAGATCAAAAACCAAATTCCACTGAAAAGGCTGGGCAGCCCGCAGGAAGTCGCCGGAGTGGTTTCTTTTCTCTGCTCGGACAAAGCCTCCTATATCACCGGCCAGACCATTGCTGTTAACGGCGGAATCCACACCTAATATTACGGAGATCATTCCTTGTATAAAGTGGCCATTACCGGAATCGGAGCTGTTTCAGTTCTTGGATCTGACTTAGAATCCATTGCCGATGCACTTCGAAATGGATATTCGGGCATTGAAGTTGACGAAGAACGGGTCAAACTTGGATTCGACAGTCCGCTGACCGGGACCATCAAAGACTTCAATCCCAAAAAGTGGCTCTCCCGCAAGCAACGAAAAACCATGCCCGACTTCGCGGTACAGGCATACGCAGCCGCAAAGCAGGCTCTGGATCAGTCCGGGCTGGCAGAAGAAAATCTTCAGAACGATGAAAGCGGACTTATTTTCGGTTGTGACTCCAGTTGCATTGCCGCCCTTGATCAGGTGCAGTTGCTCAAAGAAAGGGGCGAAACTTCGCTCATCGGCAGCGGCGCTGTTTTCCGATCCATGACCTCTTGCGTAACCATGAACCTGAATACGCTTTTCCAGACCCGAGGTGCGGCCTGGACCATAAGTTCAGCCTGCTCCAGTGGAGGGCATGCCGTAGGGCAGGCCTTCAATCTCATCGCTTCCGGGCAGCAGGAGAGAATAATCTGCGGAGGAGCGCAGGAACTCAACTGGCAGTCCATGTGCAGTTTTGACGGATTGGGAGCCTTCTCCTCCCGTACAGCCACTCCCGCTCAAGCCAGCCGCCCCTTTGATAAGGACCGCGACGGACTGGTTCCCAGCGGAGGTGCAGCAGCCATCATGCTGGAGCGTTACGATATCGCTGAAAAACGCGGAGCCAAAATTCTGGGTACGGTCAGCGGCTATGGTTTTTCCTCAGACGGGGAACATATTTCAGTTCCCGGCAGGGAAGGTCTGGCAAGGGCCGGAGCCAAGGCACTCAAACAGGCCGGACTGACCCCGGCGGACATAGACTACATCTGCGCCCACGCCACATCCACCCCGGCCGGAGACATGGCAGAAGCAGCCAACATCAAAACCCTGTTCGATGAAAATTCACCGCGCATTTCCTCCACTAAATCCATGACCGGACATGAATTGTGGATGTCCGGGGCAAGTCAGGTAGTCTATACCACAATTATGAACCGTAACGGGTTCACCGCTCCGAATATCAATTTCACGGCTGGGGACGATGATACTGCCGGACTGAACATCCTCACAGAAACCGACAGCCAGCCTCCGCGAAAAGCCCTGCTCAATTCCGCTGGCTTCGGCGGAACCAACTCCTGCCTTATCCTTGAATTCTGATGACTGAATACGATCAAATTGTTGTGGGCGGGGGAATTTCCGGCATGACCTCGGCCCTGCTGCTGGCAAAACAGGGACATAAAGTCGCGCTGGTGGAAGCCTTTTCCCAGCCCGGCCCAACAGTGCGTGGCTTCAGCCGGAAAGGAATACATTTCGAAACCGGAATCCACCTTATCGGAGGACTGGGGGACGGCGATCCTCTCGATATTTATTTCAAACATCTGGGTATCGGTCCTGATCTGGTCAAAATCCCTTTTAATCAGGATGGCTGCGACTGCTTCCGTTTTGAAAAACAGGGGAAACAAATCTGCCTGCCGCACGGGTATGAACGGGTCCGCCAAGTCCTGCACCGGAACTTCCCTGCAGAAAAGAGTGCCATTGACAAGTATCTGGATCGAATCAGGACTATTTTTGATTCTTCATCATTTCTTAATTTCGAGCTGGATTTCAGTCTGGAATCAGCAGTCCATGACGAAAATGAATCCCTAAGCAACTACCTTGATTCCATAACTGACAATCAGGAACTGAAAGCCCTGCTATGCTGCCACACCCTGCTCTACGGCACCCCGCCGGAACAGGCTCCGCTCACTACCCACGCCCTTGTTTCCGGGTCATACTTCCGCTCCTCGCACACCATTGAAGGCGGCGGTAAAGCCTTGGCCGATGCGTACCGGAAACAGCTCGAAAAACACGGGGTGGATATTTTATGCGGAAAAAAAGCGACTCGCATCAGGTATGATGACAATAAAAATTTCAAGAGTTTGAGGCTGGATAACGGCCCCGAACTGCACGGCAGAATCTGCATCTGGAGCGCGCACCCTGCAGCCATGCTGCTCGCAGTGGAAGACGGCGCTTTTCGTCCGGTCTACAAACGCAGGATTAATGAATTACAAGAAACCGTGTCTGCACTGATCCTTTTCGGGATTGCTGAAAATCCCGTGGAAGAACTTCAAGGGAAAAACATCTACCTCTGGCCGGAAACAGATTACAATAAAGTCCTTTCCGGGAAGACCGGGATGAAGGACAACGCTATTTTCCTTTCCGCTGGACAAACCCTTGGCCGTGGCGGCAGGCAGAGCATTACCGCCATCATGCCTTACGGTTTAGAAAATTTCAGTAAATGGCAGGACTCCGCTTTAAACGGCAGACCACAGGATTATCTTGATTTCAAATCCAAACTGATGGCCGAATTTACAGAGCAGGTCTTTACCCGCTGCCCGGAATTGAACGGACAGGTACAATTTATTGATGCGGCAACCCCGCTGACCCTGCGCGACTATTGCCACTCCCCATACGGAAGTATGTATGGAGCGGCGCATACCGTTTCGCAATACAACCCGCTACCGGCAACTAAAATCAAAGGATTGCTGCTGGCCGGACAATCCATAATTGCGCCCGGAGTCATGGGGGCGGTGATTTCCGCTTATCTGACCTGCGGTTTCATCTGCGGGCACGAAAAAATCAACAAGGAACTCAGATGCATTTACAACGCGTAGTCATCACCGGAATGGGGGCTGTTTCTCCGCTGGGCAACAGGGTGGAGGATCTTTGGAAAGGTCTGCTTGCAGGAAACTCCGGCATAACCCGTATGGAAGAGCTTGACGCGATAAAAGGATTACGCCCGCGCATTGCCGGCCGGGTTAAGGAAGTAAATGCCAAGGCAATACCCCGCAAAGCCCGCCGAACCATGTCCAACTTGTCGATATTTGCTTCCCTTGCCGCACTCGAGGCAATTGAACAGGCTGGAATAGACCAAGATACGCTGACAGGGGGAAGGACCGGACTTTCCGTAGGATCGACTACCGGGAGCTCACAGGCCCTCGAACAGTTCTTCAAACTGTACCTGCCTGAAAATTCCCTTGAAGCCATCCGCAGCACAGAATTTTTCAAAATAATGAACCACAGCGCAGCAGCCAACCTTGCCCAGTTTCTGGGTATCAGCGGACGGGTTATCGCCGCTTCCGCAGCCTGCTCCACCGGGTGCCAGAACATCGGACTGGCAGCGGAAGCTATTGCCACAGGCAGGCAGGATCTCATGCTCTGCGGCGGTACGGATGAACTGCATCCACTGACCGTGGGAACATTCGACATCATCGAAGCAGCCTCAATCGCCGAAATAGAGGACCCCGCCAGCGCATCCCGGCCATTTGACGCTAAACGGGACGGCATTGTCTGCTCCGAAGGAGCAGGCATACTGCTGCTCGAGAGCTATGAACATGCTACGGCTCGCGGAGCTGAAATTCTTGCTGAAATAAGCGGTTTTTCTTCCCTGTGCGACAGCAGCAACATGGCTTCCCCCAGTGCTCAGGCTATCAACCTCTGCATGGCTGAAGCCTTAAAGGAAGCCGGTATCAACGCGAAGGATATAGACTATGTAAACGCCCATGCCACCGGAACCCTGCAGGGGGATGCTTCCGAAGCACAGGCCATAGCAGAACTGCTCGGCGATACCGCCCCGGTAAGCAGCCTGAAAGGACATCTGGGCCATACCATGGCTGCCAGCGGCGCAATCGAAACAATAGCAACAGTACGCATGATGCAGGAAAACACAATAATTCCCACTGCAAACCTGAATATTCCTGCAGAGGAATGCTCGGCAATCAACAACACCTTGCATTTGCTGGAAAGACCAATTACATATGCGCTGAAAAATAATTTCGCCCTTGGCGGTATAAATACATCGCTTGTTTTAAGGAGAATACAATGACCGATGAAGAAATAATCAAACGCATAAATTCCGCTTTAGCCGAGGAATTCGAACTGGAGTTGGATGAAATGGTCCCAGAAGCGGTATTTAAGGACGACCTTGACCTCGACAGCCTTGACGCTGTGGATATGGTTATAGTCCTTGAACAGGAATTCGGGATCAAAATCAAAAAAGACGAAGCATTCAAAGCCATCCGAACCCTCGGTGATTTGCATTCTTTCATTTTGGCTAAAAAAGACGAAGCCGCTTAGACTGTTGATAAAGCCGCCTTCATTCCCACAATGTCCGCATTTCTCAAACTCATCCTAATTAACGCCGGGATATATCTCAGCATTATTTTATGGACCTTGATCGCGAGTGCAATATCCCCGTTCTGCTATCTGATCTTTACCCGCATTCTTAAATGTGAAAAGCCGGAATCCCTGCGAAAAATGATCTGGTATTTCGGATGGATCAGTTCAAAACTGATGTCCATTTTTGTGGACATCAAATGGCCTGAACAGCGGAAAATGCCAGAGCAGTGCATCATTGTGGCCAACCATGAATCCTTTTTCGACCCCTATCTGGTTTCCTTTCAGCCGCAGCGCAACATCTGCATGGCCGTGCGCAACTGGCCCTTTAAAATTCCATTTTACGGATTTTACATGAAGCTTGCGGGTTATATAAATGTTGAAACAGACGATCTGGAAACAATCACCAGACAAGCTGAAAAAGCGGTAAAGCAGAAGGCTTCTCTTATGTTCTTTCCCGAAGGAACCAGAAGCGTAGACGGCACCCTGAACCGTTTTCACTCCGGGCCCTTCCATATTGCCATACAGACCGGCCTTCCCATCGTTCCGCTCTGTCTTACAGGCAGTTTTTGCATGCTCCCACGAGGGCATATGCTCATCCACCCGTCAAAAGTACGGGGCATGATTCTCGACCCGATTTACCCTCAACAATTCAAAACCAAACCAAATGCGCATATTGAATTGCGCCGAGCGGTTAAAACAACTATGGTCTCATGCATTAGGAAAATGCATCAGGAAGCGTAACAGCTATTTTTCAACTCCCACTATCAAGATGAGGAAATTAAAGATGAAAAATCTCCGTATTGTTGCTTTTGTACTGATTGTCTGCGCACTTTTTCTCGGCGGATGCAGAACAGCTCCCATTCAGAACATTGAAATGGCCCCGATAGTAGCCGCCAACCAGCAGGCCCGTTCCATGGAAAGTGTTAAAAATGCCATTATCAAAGGCGGATACAGCCTCGGCTGGCAGATGAGTGATGTCGCACCCGGACATCTCGTGGGCACACTGAATATCCGTTCTCATCAGGCCGTGGTAGACATCACCTACACCCCTGAAACATACAGCATCAATTACAAGGACAGCACCAACCTGAAACACAAGGGAAATACCATCCACAGCAATTACAATGCCTGGGTCAAAAATCTCGCCGGTGCTATCAACCGAGAACTGGGTCAGATCTAAAAGACAAAGACTTCAAGAAGACTTAACAAACCCTGATCGCTGTTTTTTGCAGCCCCTTTTAGCGGGCTGCAAAAAAACAGCTTTACTGAACGACCTCCTTCCGCCGGATACCCTGACAAAAACGTCTCCACGGACCTAAGAGCCGTCGTCTGTCGCCATAATTTTCTGAAATTCAGGATACTTTCATGAACCTCCCCATGCAGGCTGAAAAACTGCTGCCCCATCGAGGACAGATGCTGCTCATCGACAGTGTTCTCACTGCCGAAGACGAAACCGGAACAGTGCTGGCCGATCTTTCCACGCAGGGCATATCCAAAGGACCGGACGGCAACCTGCTGCCACCGTTTTACATTGAACTGGTAGCGCAGGCTTACGCCGCCATATGCGGTTACCGCCTTAAATCCACCGGGAAATCCATTCCTGAAGGATATCTGGTAGGGGTACAAAAATTCCAGATCATCCCCCAACCGTCTAATAAAAAATGGAACAGCAACGAACTGCTGATCAGTGTACAGACATTAGGGGACTTTGACGGTTTTGCCGTAGTTGAAGGAACTGTCAGCCGCGAAGGAATCACACTGGCAGAAGGAAGGATCAAGCTCTTCGTACCGCAGGATGAATCCATTGCAGAACTGGCAGCGCGGACCAAATCCGGGGAAAACGTATCTTCATGGCAGCTGTAAGAAAAACAATCTTGATCGCACTTCTGATGCTTCTGCTGTCAGCGGGAAGTGTTCTGGCGGATAAACAAGCTGAATTCTTAAAGGATCTGCAAACCAGCTCACAATCAATATCTTCCATCAGCAGTGAGTTCAGCCAGCAGAGCCATATAGCCCTTTTTGCAGACAATGTTGAATCAAAAGGAAAATTTTACTTTACTCGCCCGGATAACCTGCGTTGGGAGTACAGTGCTCCTTTTGTCTCCGGTTTCCTGCTCAAAGGACAGCAAGGATTAAAATGGGACGGGACAGCCAAGGAACCGACAGAATTCAGCACAGAAACATCGCCGGAAATGGCAGTTATCACCGAGCAGATTCTGGCATGGACAACCATGAATATTCCATGGCTGCAGTCGCTGTACAACATCAAGGTTACAAATTTCAGCCCGGCAGTTATGGAACTGACCCCAAAATCAAGTAAGGCCAGACAATTCCTAAACCTGATCCGCATCTTTTTTTCTCCGCAAGCCACCCACCTTGAGAGCATTGAACTTCATGAACCGGGCGGAGATTACACGAAAATAACTTTTTCAAACGTACAGTTAAACCAGAAAATACCGCAGGATATATTCCTCAAAGAGTAAAAATGTTTTCCCGCAAGACGCATAATCACGCTGCAGCAGACAGGAAAACACAAAGAAAAGGCGCACTTTTTTTACTGCTTTTCACATTCGTCTGCGCCATTCCCTTGCTTTCGGTTTCATTTTCCGAAGACATATCGGGTATGCTGCCCACCGGAGAAAAAAATGAAATCAGCCGAGACTTCAAGCTGCTTCAAAAATCTCCCCTTGCCGGAAAAGTACTTATTTCCATCTCAAGTGAATCCCTTGGCGAGCTGAAACTAGTGGACGTTGCAGAAAGCATAGCCGGCAGAATGAACTCTCCGTTACTTTCCGTCGAAGACAATTCCACCATTCAGCCCCAAGCTGTCATTAATTTTTTGCTCCGGCAGGCACCCAACCTGACCACCGGAAAAGATCTTGAAAAACTGCAGGGACTCACCTCAACGGAATCGATAAATAAAAATTTAATAAACGCCAAGAAGCTGCTAATTTCCCCGGCAGGAATGGGTATGCGGACCATCATCGCCGCTGACCCGCTTAATTTACGTTCAGTTTACCTGCATAAAATAAGTTCACTCCAAAACCTGCCCCGCCTGAAAATCAGCTCCGGGCAATATTTTATTGCGGGAAAAAACGCACTCCTGATAGTCGGCGAATCCAATATACCCATGACTGATTCCAAGAACGGCTATAAACTTCTGGACCGTTTTCAGGAAATCAAACAGGAAGCTCTAGCCGAAAACAATCTCACTGGAGCAGACCTAAACATCGAAATAATGAGCGGGCATTGCTACAGCGTTGCAAACAGTTCGGTCATTAAACGGGATATTCTGACTGTATCAATCATTTCCATTTGTGCACTTGGGCTGCTCTTTTTTATGGCATTTCGCAACAGGGGGGCTTTAAGCATCTTCCTTGCGCCGGGAGTTGCCATCATGACCGGTCTGGGGGTCTGCGCCTTTATCTACAAGGATATGTCTGCAATTGTCATCGGCTTCGGGGCAGTTCTTATGGGTATTTCCATCGACTTTGCGGTGCATACATATTTTGCGCTGGCGGAAAATCCGAATGATGAACAAAGAGCGCTACGCGATGTAAGCAGGCCGGTTCTTTATGGGGCCGCAACCTCATGTGCATCCTTTACCGCCCTATATATCTCAGGCATTCCTGGCATCAGACAGCTCTCTGTTTTTTCCGTATCCGGAATAATCGCAGCCTGTTTTTACGCCCTGCTATTTGTCCCCCGGTTCTGCAATTCTTTTCCCGCCGGAGAAAAAAGACAGCTCGTTTTTCAGGCAAAAGGGAACCCCAAAATCATACTCGGAGCTGCTTTTATACTGCTCGCAGGATCATCAGTTGCAGCATTAACCAATAATTTTGATACAGAACTTAAAAACCTCGGTTATATTTCCAAAGAAATTTCAAAAACTGAAAGAATTTTTCAAGAAAAATGGAACCAGATGCGTTCCCGTTCCATGCTCTTTGCTTACGGGAAAACTATGGACGAAGCCCTGAAGAATAACGAGAAAGCATGGGCCGACATCAACAAAAATCTTGGAGATGTAAAAGCTGTCAGCATTGCACCGGTATTGCCGTCCGCCATTACTGCACAAAAAAACATCACCAACTGGTCCCGTTTCTGGCAAAAAAGAAAAGCAAAAACTGAAGAGCAGATTTCCAAGGAAGCCAAAAGTCTCGGGTTTGCTACACATGCTTTCAGCCCGGCAATGAATCGCATTTCAGAACTTCCCCCGGCCTTGAGCGTCAAATCTTTTCGTGCCAGTCCTCTGGCTCCCCTTGCGAAAATGTTTATCCCTGCAGCAGGCAGTAATGGCGAAAAACAAATTATCACTCTGCTACCGGATAACAAAAGAATCATGAATTACTACACTCCCCGGAAAGAAAAAGAACTCGGGGTGCGTCTTGTTTCCCAGTCACGCTTCAAAGCCACGCTGGAAAAAGAAATGGAGCGGGACATTCTCAGATTCATCACCTGCTCAGGCCTTCTGGTAGCCGCACTTATTTTTATACTTTTCCGTGATTTACGGCGAGCATTACTGGCTGTTTTTCCTGCTGTATTCGGGGTGGCGGTGACCTTCGGACTATTGGGAATAATGCAGATTCCGCTGAATATTTTTCACATCGTGGCCTTACCCCTTGTCATAGGACTCGGAGCGGACTACGGAATCTTCATGGTTTTTCAGGAAATAAGAATGCCCTCACTATGGACTGTCAAAGCGGTCAAAATTTCAGGCCTGACCACGCTGGCAGGTTTCGGAGTCCTTGTTTTCGCCAGACATCCCTCGCTCCATTCTTTGGGGACTACTGTGTGTATAGGGATAACAGCGGCCCTGTGCTGTGCGGTTATAGTTTTGCCGCATCTGCTGCGTCTGGAAGGAGACGGACATGCATAGTAACTCAAAAACTTCTTTTCAAAAGTCCCTGCTGTTCCTGCTGGTTATATTGATGCTGTCCGGTTGTTCCTCACTCAATAAGGTCAACAATATACAGCATAAAAAATCTTCCACCTACCTGCTGCAGCATTCTGGAGTGCTCTCCATTGCGGATAAAAGGATGCCCCTGCACGGCATGCTGCAACTTATACCCGAGCAGCGAAAAGCACAGGTGGTCATGATGAACGAGATGGGCATGAAGCTGCTGGTAGCTGAAATTATTGCCGACGATAAAGGCGGTTATGAATCTAAAAAAATTTTCGAATCACCGTTTTTGCGCTTGATTCCGCATTTTTATAATGAATCCATGAGCTGCATTTATGAAATGTTCCTCGCTCCGCAATCAGCAACTTCCGGTGCAATAAACATCGTTACCGAGGGCAGCAGGCAAATCGCCGACCGCAAATTTGCCGCCCATACCATCATTACTGATCCTCAGGGTAATTATACCCTTGAACTGTTCCTTAATTCCGGATCACAAAAGGACTTTTAGCCATGGAACTGATCAAACAGATTTCTGCCGCAGGCAGTTCCCTTGAAAAAAACGGGACAGAGTACATACGTACATACGTTTTCAATAAATCATTTACCGGTTTTGACGGGCATTTTCCCGGAAACCCCATTCTGCCCGGAGTAATTCAGACCCTGCTTGGCCAGAACTCTTCCATGGAAGCCCTTAAACAGCAATTTCCCCATGAAAAACTTATCTTGCAATCGGTGACCCGCTGCAAATTTCTGCGCCCGGTCAAGCCCATGGAGAAACTGGAGCTTAGCCTGACGCTCAAAACCAAAGGCCTGAACCACATCTCCATCTGCGTGCTTTCCGTGGACGGAGAAACAGCGGCAACCTACCAACTCATATTCGTACCGGAGACAGTTTAATGGGACGCAAATCTTATTTCCCGAAGATTGAAGGTGCTCCGGCCCCTTTGAGCCATACAGTTGAACGCAAAGTCCGTTTCGAAGAAGTGGACCCCATGAATATCGTCTGGCATGGCCGCTACCCCAGCTACTTTGAAGACGGAAGGACTGCCCTTGGCGATCTGTACGGGGTCGGCTACATGGATCTTTACCGCTACAAAGTAGCCGCGCCGATCAAAAAGATGCAGGTTGACTATATCAAGCCACTCCGCTTCGGGGATACTTTCAGCATCGAAACACTGCTCCACTGGACTGAAGCCGCACGCATGAATTATGAATTCATAATCCGCAATGCTGCCGGAGAAAAAACAACCACCGGCTGCACAGTACAACTATTTATCATCGATGAAGAACTGCTCATGTACCAACCTGATTTTTATGCTGAATTCTGCAATAAATGGAAAGCCGGTTCCCTCTGTCCACTAAACCGAAAGCTTTAGGAAGGCCATGGCAACTGTTTTTCTAATCTCCACAAACACCAATGTTGAACCCTACCCGGTATATCCTATCGGCATGTCAGTTATTGCCGGTCCGCTGCACGCGGCAGGACACAAGGTTATCCAGTACGACATGCTGGCTGCCGGTAATTCTCTTGAGCATCTACGAAAAACACTGGCTGAAACCACGCCGCAATATGCTGGAATATCCATCCGCAATGTAGACAACGTAGATTCCTTCACCTCTCATACCAACAAGTACATCTACAAAGCCAAGCTCATAGTTGATGTGCTGAAAGAATCCGGAATCCCGATCATTGCCGGAGGAGCTGGGTTCTCCCTGCTGCCGGAAGAAATCCTTGAATATACCGGGGCGGACTATGGAATTGTGGGGGAAGGCGAACGCAAGATGGTCGACCTCATCAACAGGCTTGAGCATGGTGAAACAGCTCCGCGAATTTACGGCAAAGAAGAAGGAATTTCCGGGGCTGATATTCCAATGCCACGCTGGGACCATGAACTGCTGAGCTATTATCTTGCTCAGAGCGGGGTCTTGAACGTACAGACCAAGCGCGGATGCGAGCATCGCTGCGCCTACTGTACATACCCTTATCTGGAAGGACGCAAAATGCGGGTCCGCCCGGTGGATGAAGTTGCTGACGAGCTTGAAATGCTTTGCAAATATGGAGCGGACAATATTTTCTTCACAGACTCAGTGCTTAATGACCGGGGTGGTCACTATCTGCTGCTGGCCGAAGAAATTATACGCCGGAAGATTAAAATAAGCTGGTGCGGTTTTTTCCAGCCCGGTCCCGTTGAAAATGACCAACTGGTTCTACTCAAACGCTCCGGCCTGCACGCAATGGAGGTGGGTACAGACGCCACCAGTGATACAACGCTGCAAGCATTGCACAAAAGTTTCAGCTTTGATGAAGTAATGGATTTCAATGAAAAATGTATTCGGCAAAGAATCCCCTGTGCGCACTTTGTAATTTTCGGAGGTCCCGGCGAAACCATGGACACGGTTCGCGAGGGGATCGTAAACATGAACTTACTACGCAATTGCGTGGTTTTCCCCTTTTCAGGGATCAGGCTGCACGAAGGAACTCCGCTCTTTACAAGAGCGGTCAAAGAAGGTTTAATCCGCCCCGGACAATCGCTGCTGGAACCTTTCTACTACTTCTCCCCCGGCCTTGATAAAGATGAAATGAACGCGGCCCTGATCGAAGGATTCAAAAGACGCAGGGATAGACTGTTCCCTCCTGACGAGGGGCAACAACGCATTAACATTATGAAAAAATTCGGATTCCGGGGAATTCTCTGGGATCAGCTGATAAAATTCGATGACCAGCCCGGAAAGAAAACACCTTCTCAACCAGTCACAGATTCCGCTCATGCAGATTAAACCGCTAATAGTTATCCCGGTATACAACCACGGCTCCACCCTGCGCGATGTCGCAGAGCGGGCCTTGAAGCACGGCGAAGTTCTCATTCTCGACGACGGAAGTACGGACGGAGGGCCGGATGCTGTTGAGGATATGGACCTCACCGTAATTTCCCACGATGAAAACCTAGGCAAAGGGCAGGCCATCCTCACTGCAGCTGAAAAAGCACGAGAGCTGGGTAAAACCCACATCATCACCATTGATGCCGACGGCCAACATTTTCCCGAAGAGATTCCTAAATTTATCAAAGCGATCCAACAAAGCCCGGAAACTATTTTCGTAGGCAGCAGGAACTTTGAAGGGCAGAACGTGCCCGGTGCTGCAAAGTTCGGGCGCAGCTTCTCCAATTTCTGGCTACGGGTCCAGACCGGAATAAAAATAAACGACGTACAGAGTGGATTCAGGGCCTATCCCCTTGAAATCTTTTCCGTAGCAAAGACTTCCGAATCCCGCTACGCCTTTGAAGTGGAGATACTGGTCAAATCAGCATGGGCCGGATACGATCTAAAAGACCTGCCTATTGAAGTCTATTATCCCAACCCGGAGGAACGGGTTTCCCACTTTGATACCTTTAAAGATAATATTCGCATCTCGCTGCTTAACACCAGGCTGACCATGCGTTCCTTCGTGCCCCTGCCCCACCGTCAGTACGCAAAGGATGAAGAAGGTAAAATAACTCCCATTCACCCCCTGCGCTCACTGCGAATACTGCTTTGCAAGGATGAAACCCCGCTCAAACTGGCTATTGCCGGAGCAATAGGTATGCTGCTGGGTACTTTACCGCTTATAGCAATGCACTCCATTGCTATCATACTTTTTTGCGGTTTCTTCCGGCTGAGCAAAATAACCGGGCTGGCGGTCAGTCAGTTGTGTATTCCCCCGTTTGTTCCGGCCCTGTGTATCGAAGCCGGACATTACATGCGCTACAATAAATTCCTGACCGAAATCTCTTTGCAGACCATCGGTTACGAAGCGCTGGACCGTTTTTATGAATGGGTGCTTGGATCTCTTGTATTGGGACCGCTCTTTGCCGCAATTATAGGTATTACGATTTACATTATGGCATTTACCATTAAACGGTTTTTAGATATTAAACCGCAGCAGTGTGGAAAAAGTCACCATGAAACGCGATAAGAAATGGTCCAGTAAAAGTCTGGCTCCCGCGTTTTTCCACAATTTTTTTTACGGGGTGATCAAACTGCTGGGCAGACCGGGGGCATACGCCATGCTCTTCTTTGTGGTTGTCTTTTACTGCCTGCTGCCCGGAGTGAGGAAAAGGCCAGCGGAATACATCCGCCGCCGTTTTGGAAAACAGAATGCTGCCAGCAAATTGAAACACACCTTCCTGCTCTACTGGAACTTCGGAAAAATGCTGGTGGACCGTGCAGTACTGCGCATTCTGGGAGATTTCAAAGCCCATGGACCGGATAAAGACATTAGCCTGCTGCAGGAACTCTATGCTGAACACAAACGGCTGATCCTGTTGACCGCGCACGTAGGCTGCTGGCAAATGGGACTTTCATATCTCGGATTTCTGGATGCCCCCAAAGCGGTGGTCATGCTCATGGAACGCGGGGATGTGGACAAACATTCCTTTAAATGGAAAAGCTCGGGCGGAGAAGAAAAGGAAGAAGAAGTAACGATCATCAACCCGGCAGCACCATTGGGTGGAACACTTGAAATGCTCACTGCCCTGCGTGAGAATTCCGTGCTCTGTATCAACGGAGACCGGACTATGGGAAAGAGCAGGCATAATGTGCAGCTTAATTTTCTGGGCGGGAAAATCGAACTTCCGATCACTCCGTTCAAAATTGCGGCAACAACAGAAACCCCTGTGGCAATTGTCTTTTCCATCCGCAGCAAGGCAGGGGAAGGGAAATTCCGGGTAGCACGGGTAATCAACGTGCCTGCAGATACAGGCAAAGGGGAAATCCGCGGTCCCGAAGCTTTCACCCCTTATGCACAACAATTTTCAGCTGAACTGGAAAAGTATTGTCAGGAAAACCCCTACCAATTCTACAATTTTTTTAACATGTGGAATTAACGAATCCTTACAAAGAGGCAAAATTGCATACCAAACTCAAAGAACTGCTGATTGAAGAACTGAACCTCATCGACGTCACCGTCGACGAAATCGAAAACGATGCGCCCCTCTTCGGAGAAGGACTCGGTCTTGACTCTCTCGATGCTGTGGAAATCGTTGTACTGGTCCAGAAGAACTTCAACGTTGAAATCAAAAACATGGAAGAAGGCAAGGCTGCCTTCCAGAGCGTAAACAGTCTAGTGGACTTCATCAGGGAAAAACAGGCTTAAGTCATGGACCTTCCCGTCAATATCTGCGCCGTCGGCTGTATCTGTGCCGCTGGAAAGGATAGCCGCGCATGTTTTGATACCATGTTGCACGGGGATGTCCGGCCCACTTTCAAACCCGGTTTTTCATATGACCAACCCATGTCCTCCCCCGTTTTCGCAGTAAAGCAGGAGTGGATTAAGCGGCAGGAACAAAATCCCCCGCTGACAGAGACTATAAAACTCCTTTTTCAAGCAGCGGACGAGGCTCTGGCACAAGCCGGACTGACCCCGCAAAAACTCGGCGGCCTTAAGGTCGGATCCTGCATCGGCTCTTCCACCGGGGCATCGCTTAATTTCATGCCTTTTTACCAGCAATGGCGGGAAGAGAAAGAACCGGATCTTAAAATTATTGAGAGCTACTTGTCCTGCAATCCGGCAACAGCCGTAGCGGATAGATACGCCCTGAACGGTCCGGTGCAGACCGTAACCAATGCCTGCTCTTCCGGCACCGATGCCATCGGCATAGGATCATCGTGGATAAGACAGGGACTTTGCGATCTGGTTATTGCCGGAGGCGCCGACGCCCTGAGCGGAATTTCCTACACCGGTTTTTCCCGGCTGATGATCACCAGCCCGGAAAGATGCCGCCCCTTTGACAAAGACAGGCAAGGCCTGAATCTGGGAGAAGGCGCGGCTACAGTTATCCTTGCAGGGGAAAAAGCCATGCAGGAACTGCAACTCAATTCCATGGCGAAGGTTATTGGCTACGGCACCTGCTGCGATGCCCACCACCTGACTGCACCACATCCTGAGGGTTCCGGACTGAAACAGGCCATAAACGATGCTCTGCAACGCAGCGGCATAACAGCTTCCGACATAGGATTCATTAACGTACACGGCACAGGCACAGAGAATAACGACCGTATTGAAGGTCAGGTCATAAGGGATTTATTTCCCCGCACCACTTTCACAGGGATCAAAGGATTCACCGGGCATACTTTAGGCGCTGCAGGAGCTATAGAAGCGGTCATGACTGTAATGTCGCTTAAACACGGGTTGCTAATGCCCACCTCTGGATTCCGTGAGGCTTCGGCTAAATCAAACGCAATCCCGGTGACCGCAAAATCTTCAATAAAGGCCGAATACGCACTTAGTGATTCACTGGCTTTCGGCGGAAACAATTCCGCCCTTGTCTTTAAAAAGGGGGCAGCATGATACGCCTAGCCCTGCACGGGATCGGAACAGCTCTAGCAGAAGCCGGAAACAATGTAGATACCTCCGATCTGAATTCATATTTTGCTCCCCGCCGTTTACGCAGGGTGGACCACTTCACACGCATGACCATGCTGGCCGGGTGTCGCGCCCTGCATGACGCAGCCGGAACAGAACAAAAAGACCTCAAGACCGCACTCCCCCTGCCCGAGAACATGGGTATTGTTGTCAGTACCGGATTCGGCCCCTCGCAAACCACTTTTGAATTTCTGGATTCCATAATAGACCACGGAGCAGACTGTGCCTCACCGCTGTCATTTTCCCACTCGGTACATAATATCCCGGCAGCGACCATGAGTATTTTCCTGAACAACCCCAAGCCCAACACCACTATCTGCCAACTGCACGGCCCCTTAATGACCGGGTTGCAGACATCCGCATGCTGGCTGGCAGAAGAAAGAGTCCAGAAGGTGTTGCTTGGCGTCGTGGATGAAAAAACTCCCCTGCTCGAAGATAACTCCCGCCGATTGCTGGACCGTAAGGCCCCCCGGTGTAAACATCTTCCTGTCGGAGAAGGAGCGTGCTTTTTTCTGCTTAGTGCAGTTGAAAATGGTGCCGAAGCAAAATACGGAACATTGGAAATGGAGAATCTTTCCCCGCAGGAACTGCAGGAAACAGGATTACCCGGTCGGGTCCTTGCCCCAGCCCGCATACTGCCCAGACTGGAAAACCTTCACCTTAGAGCTACGGCCACACAACAGGCAGACACGCCTTGCGCTGCCGGACCGGAACTTGCCTTTGCCGCGATTCAGGCTATGGACAAAGGAGAAAGCTGCTGCATTGAGCAATGCGGAAACAATTTCGGGCTTATCACCGTAAAACCACAAGGCTGACCCATGACTGCAAAGCTGTCACTTACTGCGCAGGACATAGCGGAAATGATCTCGTCAACGCTACTTGCGGAAATGGATTACAGCCGGAAGCTGGAATTTTGCACAGGGCAGTCCCTGGCCGGAGATTTTATACCCCTTAATACGATCTTTCAGGACCCGGAAAGAATTCTTGAACGGATCGGAATGCAGTTCGGTATTGAATCATCACAACTGGCGGGTAAAGACATTAACCTGATGGCGGAACTGATCCTGAATCAAACAGGAGGCAGGCCTTGCCGGGTAACATTTTTCACATCCGGCAGCACCGGCACACCGGTTCCTGCAGCATCGAACTTCACCGACCTTGAACAGGAAATCCATTCTCTTGCAAGTATCTTCCCGGATCGCAGGCGGGTGGTCAGCTTTGTGCCCCGGCACCATATTTACGGATTCCTGTTTTCTATCCTGCTCCCCAAAGCACTGGGGGTGCCGAAAGAATACAGCCCTCCCCTGCCCGGCATGGAGCAGATAAAAAAAATGCGCAACGGCGACCTGATCATTGCCTTCCCGCTGCTCTGGAAAAAGCTTGAAAATCTGGACGGAGTCTTCCCTGAAAATGTATTCGGGGTGACTTCAACCGGGCCATGTCCGGCAGAAACAATTACTGGCCTGCAGGCACAGGGGCTGGCCCGCATGACAGAAGTCTACGGTTCATCAGAGACAGGCGGAGTTGGATTTCGTCATGACCCTTCGGGCATGTATACCCTGCTGAGCCACTGGAAAAAAACAGGGGACTCCACCATCGAACGGACTTCGGCAACGGGAGACAAACAACAGCATGTCCTGCAGGATCATCTCGAATGGCAGGGAGCCCGGTTCCGACCGCTTAAACGGGCCGACAAAGCCGTACAGGTTGGGGGGATAAACGTTTATCCGGCACGGGTGGAAAATTTCTTCAGAGAATTACCTCAGGTCAGGGATTGTTGCGTAAGGCTCATGAGAGCAGATGAAGGGGAAAGATTAAAGATTTTTATAGTTCCGGCCTCTGAGAAAGAAAACGCAGCCCTTGAAAAAGAGCTGCGTAATCTGGCGATTGATAAACTTTCCCATCACGAAAAACCCGGAAAATATAATTTCGGACCAAGCCTGCCCGTGTCAAATATTGGTAAGCTCAGCGACTGGTAAAATCAGACTGAACAAATCAGCCCCTTGGATAAATTATCCAGTTGCGGCAGGAACGGCGAACTACTGATTTCATAATTCGCAAAATCCACATAAGACGGCTCCGCGTCAGGGGTTACACTTATTTCAACCCCCTGCTTATCGAAAAGGATACGCATGGGCACCATCTCCCGCTCACTTTCGGAACATAGGGATTCCCGGCATTCGGGGACGAATACGAACTCCTTACCCGAATAATGGCGGGCGGTAATCATACTCAAGGTAGTGCTCACTGCTGCAACCTGTCCCTGATCATCAAAGACAAGTGAATTGGAATCACCGTTGATGCCCACGGCATCGGAATCATAAGCCGTTATTCTGCCTACGGGCGTATCCAGCGGAGTCGGCTCGGCAGGCTCAAGGGAACGGAGATGACCGTCCCGGCTGAAGCTGGCTCCGATGCGGGTCTTGATCACTCCAGCCGGAGTTTGAACGCTTAAGGTTTCATCCGGCCAGAGAGTCATGGAGCGCAATGCTCCATCCTCATAAAAACAAAGACTGATAACTTTTGCGGTCAGCGGACCTGCCGGAGAATCAAAGGTCAGCGGATCTGCCAACTTCCCTTCATCTTCCTGACTCCAATACCCGGAAAGTTTCCCGTTGAGCGGGAAAACACGTTTCAGCTTTCCTGATTCATGAAAAGTGACCATTTCAGCTTCAATTATTCCCGCCGGAGTATATACCGGAGTACGCTCCTCCAGCGGCAAGGATTTTACATTGCCGTTGCCATAGGTCTGCACTGGCTGCAGAGTCTTGCGGCGTAAATCATCAGTGGAATGCTGGGCCACAAGTTCTCCGGCCTCAGTGGAATAGACACGTCTCATGGTATTCACGAGTAGACCTCCTCATCATTGAGCTTGATAAATTCACTGCGGGTCAAAGGCCGTTCAAGGCGCAGTGAAAGCTGGCGCACGGCTTCGGTAAGGGTGGAAAGAGAGTCGGTTCCGCAATCAATGCCGTATTCATCAAGGGCATTTCGAACTGCGGCCCGTCCGCTTTTGCCGCCTACTGCCAGCTTGCGGGCAGTACCAACGGACTCGGGATCGTAAGGTTCAAACAGCTCCGGAGATTTGCTCAGAGCATGGGTGTGCAATCCTGATTCACAGGCAAAAATGTCGGTGCCGACAACTGCCTTGGTTCGCGGGATAGCAACCTTAGCCGCCTTCCCTACCAGCATGCAGGCTTCTTTCAATACTGCAGTGGAATACCGGGAACTGCCCTCGCGCAGGGTCAGCCTTGCCACCAGTTCCTCTGTGGCGGCAATGCCGGACCGCTCGCCGATACCGATTACGGAACAATCTGCGTAATCGGCCCCGGCTTCAAGGGCGGTGAAAGAGTTGGCCGTAGCCATGCCGAAATCATCGTGGCAGTGTACGGCAATATCAATATTAACCTTGTCTTTAAATCTATTGACCAGTTTTTCCATGGCAAGGGGAGTCAGTTGCCCCAGCGAATCCGCAAGCCGGACCCTTGAGGCTCCACAGACCTCGGCATGCAAAGCCATACTCAGGGAAAAATTTCCGTCAGCACGGGAAATATCCTCAAGCCCGACTGAGATATACTCGAATCCGCAATTCTTGGCAGCCCGCACAGCTGCTGCCAGCTTACGCAGTATGGCCTGACGGTCAGACCTTAATCTTTTCTCAATATGCAGGTCTGAAACAGGGACTCCGATATTAATACGATTCAGTCCCAGTTTGCCTGCAGTCTCAATATCTTTTTCTCTACAGGGCGACCAGACACTGAAGGCTGTCTTTCCCTCAAACGACTTTGCATATGCTGCGAACAGATCAAGATCTTCTTGTCCTACCCAACCCAGCTCTATCTCATCCACGCCCATGGCGACGAGAGAGGATGCGATGCGCTTGCGGGTTTCCAGATTGAAATAAGCCCCGAACAACTGTGCGCCTTCACGCAGGGTGGTATCGATCAACATAGTTAATGCTCCAAATGGATTTAATAAGTTCAAAATCCATAAAGCATTATTGATGCCAAAACTCACCGTCCGCCTATCTACCTTAATTTATATAAAATACTCTTCTATCTGCCCTTCCTGCACAACCTGCAAAAATGTAATTTCCTACAATTTTGTACTCGTAAATCGAAGTAATCTACATTTTTAGTAGTTTCTTAAATTTCACATTGTTTACGATTTTGTCCTATTATATCAACTACTTATCTAATGAATTCAAGTTTGGCACGCGGTTTGCCTTATGTGAATCAGCATCAACGAAAACAAATCCAAAACCATATGGAGGAGAAAATGAGAAAGGTAGCAATTTACGGAAAAGGCGGAATCGGCAAATCCACAACCACCCAGAACACAGTAGCAGGTCTTGCAACAATGGGCCGCAAAGTTATGGTTGTCGGATGTGACCCCAAGGCAGACTCAACCCGTCTGCTGCTCGGTGGCCTGGCTCAGAAATCAGTTCTCGATACCCTTCGTGAAGAAGGTGAAGACGTTGAACTTGAGGATATCCGCAAGCCCGGTTTCGGTGAATCATGGTGTGTTGAGTCCGGCGGTCCCGAGCCCGGTGTCGGCTGCGCAGGACGCGGTATCATCACTTCCATCAACATGCTTGAAAACCTCGGCGCTTATGAAGAATCCGAAGGCCTTGATTACGCCTTCTACGACGTACTCGGTGACGTTGTTTGCGGTGGATTCGCAATGCCTATCCGCGACGGTAAAGCAGAAGAAATCTACATCGTCTGTTCCGGTGAAATGATGGCGATGTATGCAGCTAACAACATCTGCAAAGGTATCATGAAATACGCGGAATCCGGTGGAGTACGCCTCGGTGGACTGATCTGCAACTCCCGTAACGTTGATAACGAAAAAGAAATGATCGAAGAACTGGCCAAGAAAATCGGCACCCAGATGATCTACTTCGTACCCCGTGACAACGACGTACAGCGTGCTGAAATCAACCGTAAAACAGTTATTGAATGGAACGACAGCGTACCGCAGGCTGCCGCCTACATGGGCCTTGCAAAAGCCATCGACGAAAACGAAATGTTCGTTGTTCCCAAACCCCTTGAAATCGAAGAACTGGAACAGCTGCTCCTCGATTACGGCCTGATGGAAGTTTAATACTACTTTCCACACCTCCTTAAAAAGCGGCGAGCCCCGACATAAGCACCAAGGTTCTTAAGACCTTTTAAAAAAAGGTCTTAAGCCGCCGGAGGAAAACCCATCTATTCTAAATGCGCGCAGCGCAACAAATTCCACAGCAGAGCAAGGAGACAAACAAATGATGATCATGGTGAGAGCAATCGTAAGACCGGAAAAAGCGGATGATGTACTGGCCGCACTCATGGACAACGGCTACCCCGCTGTAACCAAATACTCCGTAGCCGGCCGCGGTAAACAGCGCGGCATCAAAATCGGCGAAGTAACCTACGACGAAATCCCCAAAACCATGCTCATGAGCGTGGTCAAAGCCGAAGACAAGGACTTCGTAATCAACACCATTATGGACGCAGCCCGCTCCGGCACCAAGGGTGCTTTCGGTGACGGTAAGATCTTCGTAACCGATGTTGAAGACGTCTACACCATCAGCTCCGGTATCAATGAAGCGGCTCCGGTTGAGGAGGCTTAGCATGAAGGAAATCATCGCAGTTGTGCGGATGGATATGATGAACCGCACCAAAAAAGCCCTCACCGAAGCAGGCATCGATGCTTTCTTCGCCCACGAGGCCCAGGGACGCGGAAAAGGTTTCGTCAACCCGGCAGTTCTTGAAGGGGTTGAATCAGGATACGAAGAAGCCGCAGCCGTCCTCGGCGAAAAAGGTAAACTCTATCCCAAACGCGTCCTTACCGCAGTTGTTCCTGAGGAATCAGTGGACGAAGTAATAGCTGAAATTATCAAGGTCAACAAATCCGGCAAACCCGGAGACGGCAAAATATTCGTCTGCCCCGTTGGCGATGCAGTCAGAGTCAGAACCGGAGAAACAGGCGCGAAGTCCATCGCCTAACCACTCAAGGAGACAGAAATCATGAGTAAGACAAAAGTGGTGCAGTGGGACCCGGCGGACATCAAGGAAGAACTTCTGAAGAAGTATCCGCCCAAAGTAGCCCGCAAGCGCGCCAAACAGATAATGATCAATGAAGCGACTGAAAGCGAAACACCGCCCGAAATCGTCGCCAACGTAAGAACTATTCCCGGTATCATCACCATGCGCGGCTGCACATACGCAGGCTGTAAGGGCGTTATCATGGGCCCCACCCGCGACATCGTGAACATTACCCACGGCCCGATCGGCTGCGGATTCTATTCCTGGCTGACCCGCCGTAACCAGACCTCTGCCGGTCCGGACGGTGAAAACTACATGACCTACTGCTTCTCCACGGACATGCAGGATCAGGACATCATCTTCGGCGGTGAAAAAAAGCTCGAAGCAGCCATTCAGGAAGCATATGACCTCTTTCACCCCAAAGGCATCTGCGTCTTCTCCACCTGTCCTGTTGGACTGATCGGTGACGATGTGCATGCCGTGGCAAGAAAAATGAAAGCAAAATTCGGAGACTGCAACGTCTTTGCCTTCTCCTGTGAAGGTTACAAGGGTGTTTCCCAGTCTGCCGGTCACCATATCGCCAACAACCAGGTCTTCACCCATCTTGTGGGCGAAAACAAAGAGCCTCGCACTGAGGAATACAAAATCAACCTGCTCGGTGAATATAACATCGGCGGTGACGGTTTTGAGATTGACCGTATCTTAAAGAAATGCGGCATCACCAACCTCGCAACCTTTTCCGGCAACTCGACTTATGACCAGTTTGCTTCTGCGCAGCATGCAGACCTTAGCTGTGTAATGTGTCACCGCTCCATCAACTACGTAGCTGACATGCTGGAAACCAAATACGGTATCCCCTGGATCAAGGTAAACTTCATCGGCGCGGAATCAACTGCCAAGTCCCTGCGTAAAATCGGTGAATACTTCGGTGACAAAAAACTTATCGACAAAATCGAAGAAGTAATCGCCGAGGAAATGCCGGAAGTAAAAGCCACTGCTGAAGATGTACGTTCCCGTACTGAAGGCAAGACCGCAATGCTCTTCGTTGGTGGCTCCCGTGCACACCACTATCAGGACCTGTTTAATGAAATGGGCATGAAGACCCTTTCCGCAGGTTACGAATTCGGTCACCGCGATGACTACGAAGGTCGCCGCGTAATCCCGGACATCAAAGTGGACGCTGACTCCCGTAACATTGAAGAAATCGAAGTTGAAGCAGATCCAGAACTCTACAAACCGCGCAAAACTGACGGTGAATTGAAAGCACTCGAAGATGCCGGTTATGAATTCAAGCACTATGAAGGTCTCAACCCTGACATGGACAAAGGCACCATCATTATTGACGACCTGAACCAGTACGAAGCTGAGAAGCTGGTGGAAATACTCAAGCCTGATCTTTTCTGTGCAGGTATCAAGGAAAAATTCTCCATCCAGAAGCTGGGTGTACCCTTGAAACAGCTGCACAGCTACGATTCCGGCGGTCCCTACGCAGGATTCAAGGGCGCGATCAACTTCTATAAAGAAATCGACCGCCTCGTGGGCAGTAAAGTCTGGAGCTACATGAAGGCCCCTTGGCAGGAAAACCCGGAACTCACAGCTACTTTCGTGTGGGAATAAGGAGATTTAGATATGTTACTCAGACACACACCCACAGAAATAAGTGATCGCAAGACACTGGTCATCAACCCGGCTAAGACCTGCCAGCCCATCGGCGCGATGTATGCTGCGCTGGGCATCAAAGGCTGCCTGCCCCACTCTCACGGTTCTCAGGGGTGTTGCGCCTATCACAGATCCATGCTGACCAGACACTATAAAGAGCCTATTTCCGCAGCAACCAGCTCCTTTACTGAAGGTGCATCGGTTTTCGGCGGTCAGGCTAACATGCTGCAGGCCATCAACAACATCTTCACGGTTTATGAACCCGAAGTAATCGCCATTCATACAACCTGCCTTTCTGAAACCATTGGTGACGACCTGAACCAGATCATCACCAAGGCCACCAAGGACGGCAAGATTCCTGAAGGAAAAACTGTATTCGGCGCCCCGACCCCTAGTTACGTAGGTTCGCACGTCACCGGTTTCTCCAACATGGTTAAAGCCATGGCCCAGTTGGCTGAGCCTACTACTGAAAAGAACGGCAAAGTCAACATCATCCCCGGCTGGGTGGAACCCTGCGACATGGAAGAGATCAAGCGTATCTGCTCCATGATCGGCGTGAATATCACCATGTTCCCGGATACCTCCGGCGTTCTAAACGGTCCCCTGAACGGTGAATATAAAATGTTCCCCGACGGCGGCGTAACAATCAAAGAACTCAAGGAAGCCGGACAGGCTACCGGGACCATCGCTCTTGGTGAATGGTGTTCCGCAGACGGAGCCCGCTGGCTTGATTCCAAGCACAAAGTGCCCTGCACAGTACTGGACATGCCCTTCGGCCTGAAAGCAACTGACCGCTTCATTGACGTACTGCGCACCGTAGCCGGAGCTTCCATCCCCGAATCCGTTTCCTACGAACGCGGACAGCTGGTGGATATGATCTCCGACATGCATCAGTACTTTTACGGCAAAAAGGTCGCCATCTTCGGTGATCCTGACCAGCTCATCTCCATGGTGGAATTCCTCCGTTCCATCGATATGTGCCCGGTCTACGTAGTCACCGGTACTCCCGGCAAGAAGTTCGAAAAACGGATCAAGGAACTTACCGCAGACATGCCTTACGAAGTCAAGGTCAAAGCCAAAGGCGATATGTTCCTCATGCATCAGTGGATCAAGAACGAGCCTGTGGACCTGCTCATGGGTAACTCCTACGGTAAGTACATTGCCCGCGATGAAGACATCCCGTTCCTGCGCTGGGGCTTCCCCATCACAGACCGTCAGGGACACCAGTACTTCCCCACCGTGGGTTACAAGGGCGGCCTGAGGTTGCTCGAAAAGATTCTCGGTCTGCTGCTTGACCGCAAAGACCGCGATGCCCCCGAAGAAAAATTTGAACTTGTCCTTTAATACAGACCTTACCCCCTGCGGCAGATCATCTGCCGCAGGGGAGATACGGAGCAAACAATGACCACTTCCATCTCACATCCCTGTTTCGGCCCCACCGCCCGTGCGTCTGTCGGTAGAGTCCATTTACCGGTTGCTCCGAAAACTTATGCCCGCACCCGTTTCGCACCTGCAACCAAACTCCCTGCAGCCATGATGCCCGAAGACGCTGTTGCCTTGCTTGATGAACTGATAGCTTCAGGAAAAAAGATCAAGGTGGTCGGCATTACCGGTCCCGGTGACCCTCTGGCTGACTTTGATGCCACTTACCGGACTCTGAAAATGGTCAGGGAGAAATATCCGCGCATGACCCTCTGTCTGACTACGCTGGGTTTAGGCGGAGAAAAATACGCAGCAAAGCTCGCTGAGCTCAAAATTTCCCACATCACAGTACTGGTGGATGCGGTTGATTCAGCTACCGCCGAAAACATATATGCCTGGATTCGCCCGTCCACCAAGAACATCCCCCTGCCCGAGGCCAGCAAACTGCTCATTGAAGAACAGTCCGCATCAATTAAAGCCTTCAAGGAAGCAGGGCTGACCGTCAAGGTCAACACTACCATTTATCATGAAAACGTAGCCCAGATAGAAAACATAGCCCTGACAATGAAAGAACTCGGAGCCGACATATTGGGGTTGCCTTTTTTCATACCTGAAAAAGACAGCGAATTTTCAACCGTAGAAAACGAGGCTGTGGCGACAGCCCGTGAACTTGCGGCAAAACATATTGAACTCATGGATCCGTGGCCCAGATGCGGGGCGTCCACCGAGCTGAAAGCACCCACATCAAATTCCCTGCCTAAACCGAGTAACCGTCGCCCCAATGTGGCGGTAGCCAGTTCCAGCGGGATGGATATTGACCTGCATCTGGGCCACGCCCGCAGAATACTTATTTACGGTCCGCGCGAAGACGGCCTGGCCTGCCTGCTGGAAGCAAGACAGGCACCGGAACCGGGCGGCGGAGGATCACGCTGGGAAAAACTGGCTGAGATCCTGGATGACTGTTTCGTGCTGCTCTGCGCCGCAGCCGGGGATAATCCCCAAAAAATTCTGGCCGCCAACGGGATCAGAACCGTGATCTCCGAAGAAAACGTTGAAGGCACAGTGGATGTGCTCTACGGCGGCGGTAAAAAAGGCAAATGCAAAAAATAAACACGAGGAGAAGAATATGGCTACCCCTGAAAGAATGATCATCTGTTGTCAGAGTTTCCGCGCTGCCGGCGCACCGAAAGGCATCTGTCACAAGCAGACCGACGGTTTCCTGCAATACATCGAGGAAGAAATTATCGACCGAGGCATTGACGCTCTGGTCGTGGCTACCAGTTGCCTGAAGCAGTGTGATAACGGACCCATCCTCGTGGTTCAGCCTGAAAACTGGTGGTTTAAGGGTGTAGATTCCGAGGAAGCCATTGATGAAATCCTCGACGGCCTGGAAGACGGCGAGCCCTGTGCAGATTATCTGCTGGACTAATTAACTCATACATCAACATTTCAAGATTCACGCTTCTGGATTTTGAGAACCACATAGAGGGAGCACATGTCGACTACAGTTCATATCCGTAACGCCAACTCCGCTGATCTGATCCCGATGACCGATCTGCTGAAATCACTCTTCTCCATAGAGAAAGACTTTACAGCGGATGGGAGCAGACAGATGCAGGGTTTGAGGATGCTGCTTGGCAACCCCCGTGCTCGCATCCTTGTTGCGGAAGAACAGGGTGAAGTGGTCGGCATGTGCACCGGTCAAATAGTAATCTCAACCGCGGAAGGCGGCCCGTCAATTCTGGTGGAAGACGTCGTTGTCCGCACAGACAGGCAGGGGAAGGGAATCGGATCCATGCTCATGGAAGCTATTCTCGGATTCGCAGAAGAAAACAGAGCAACAAGGCTGCAATTACTTGCAGACTGCGATAACACCCCGGCTCTGAAATTTTACGACAAGATAGGCTGGGATAAAACCAGCATGATCTGCCTTCGTAAGGCAAACGCATAGGAACGGAGCAAAACAATGAATGAATACACTATACTAGACGAACGTAAGGACCAGATTCACCGCACGGGCGAGGGAGCACTGGAAATGGCCTGCAACCGGGAATCCCTTGCCGGTGCAGTCAGCCAGAGAGCCTGTGTTTTCTGCGGTTCAAGGGTTGTCCTCTACCCCATAGCCGATGCCCTGCATCTTGTACACGGACCTATCGGCTGTGCTGTTTACACCTGGGACATACGCGGTGCGCTTTCCAGCGGACCGGAACTGCACCGCCTATCCTTTTCCACCGACCTGCAGGAAACCGACGTTATCTTCGGCGGTGAAAAAAAGCTTGAAGCGGCTCTTGATGAACTCATTGACCGCCACAGCCCCAAAGCAGCCTTTGTCTACTCCACCTGCATTGTCGGTATCATCGGTGATGACCTTGAAGCGGTCTGTAAAAAGATGAGCGAGAAAAAAGGTATCCCAGTGCTTCCGGTTCAGTCCGAAGGTTTCAAGGGCAGCAAGCGCGAAGGTTACCTCGCGGCCTGCAAGGCCATGTTTAAGCTGGTAGGTAAAGAAGATGTCTCCGACGTCTCGCCGATTTCAGTAAACATTCTCGGCGACTTCAACCTTGCAGGTGAAATCTGGATTATCCGTGAATATTTCAAAAAGATGGGGGTGGAAGTCGTCGCCAACATCACCGGCGACGGACGTGTGAAGGATATCGGGCGCAGCCACGGCGCGGCCCTTAACCTTGTACAGTGTTCGGGTGCGACATTGGATCTGGCAAAAATGATGAAGGAAGAATACGGCAAGCCCTATATGCGCGTCTCCTACCTCGGCATCGAAGACATGGCCGATTCCCTCTATCAGGTTGCTGATTTCTTCAAGGATGTCGACCCGAACATTGTCAAGCGCACCGAAGCCCTCGTCCGCGACGAACTCTCAAAACTCATGCCCGAACTGGCCCGCATGCGTAAAGATCTCGAAGGCAAGAAAGTCGCCATGTACGTGGGTGGCTCCTTCAAGGCCTTTTCCCTGCTCAAGGCATTCCGCCATCTGGGTATGAAAGTGGTCATGGTAGGTTCCCAGACAGGAACCGAGGAAGATTACGCTGAACTGGAACGCATTTCCGATCCCGGCACCATTCTTGTGGACGATGCCAACCCGCTGGAGCTCTCCGCATTCATCAAGGAAAAGGATGTGGACATCTTCGTTGGAGGGGTCAAGGAACGCCCCATCGCCTTCAAGATGGGAGTGGGATTCTGCGATCACAACCACGAACGCAAGGAAGCACTGGAAGGTTTCGAAGGCATGCTCAACTTTGCCCGCGAAATCCATTCATCAGCCATGAGTCCGGTCTGGAACTTTGTACCGCGCAGAGCGAAGAAAGCAGGAGAATAACCATGACTACCAAGAGTAAAAACTACACATCAACAACTAACGCCTGCAAACTTTGCACTCCCCTCGGCGCATCACTGGCCTTTCGCGGTGTGGAAGGATCAATCCCATTCCTGCACGGCTCACAGGGCTGCGCAACTTACATGCGCCGCTACATTATCAGCCATTTCAGGGAGCCTGTGGATATAGCTTCTTCAGCTCTGGGCGAAAAGCACGCAATTTACGGCGGCGGACCGAACCTGAAGAAAGGCATCCTCAACGTAATGAAAAAATACGAGCCGAAAGTCGTCGGAGTGGCAACAACTTGTCTGACAGAAACCATCGGCGATGACGTGCCTATGTACCTGAAAGAATTCTTTGATGAATTCGGCGACCTCGACCTGCCCGAAATAGTTCAGGTTTCCACCCCCAGTTACAACGGAACCCATATGGATGGCTGGCATGGCGCAGTGCGTTCCATGGTTGAGCAGCTCTGTACTGAAAAGGCTGAAAATGACGGACACGTAAACATCCTGCCGAACATGGTTTCCTGCGAAGATGTTCGCCACCTCTTTGATATTTGTGAAGATTTCGGTCTTAAGGCGACCATCCTGCCTGACATTTCGGAAACACTTGATGGCCCGGCATTGGAAGATTATATGAAAATTCCCGTTGGCGGGACTCCGGTTGAAGACATTAAAAAAATGTCCGGTGCATCGGCAACCATCGAACTGGGACGCTGTGTACCCGCAAAAAGCGGCGGAGCCAGCCTTGAAGAAAGGTTCGGAGTAACCAATCACCGCATCGGCCTGCCCATGGGTTTGCGCGAATCGGATAAATTTTTTGAAACCCTTGAATCTATTTCAGGCACAGACATGCCCGCCCGCTATGAACGCGAAAGAGGCAGGCTGATTGATGCCTACGTGGACGGACACAAGTACGTGTTCGGTAAACGGGCTGTCGTTTACGGCGAAGAAGACCTTGTTACCGGACTTTGCGCTTTTCTGGCTGAAATCGGCGTTGATGTCATCCTTGCCGGAAGCGGTGCAAAGAAAAAAGGCATGGCTGAAGCCGTGACCGCCGTAACAGAAGGTGTAGGCCGAACCATCCCCGAAATACATGAAGGTGTGGACTTTCATGACATTGCCGAAAGGGCTGAAGACCTGAAACCGGATATGCTCATCGGTCATTCCAAAGGATACCGCTATGCCAAAGCATGGAACGTCCCGTTGATACGTGTCGGTTTCCCGGTCCATGACCGCTTCGGCGGACAGCGAATCCCCACCCTCGGCTACAGGGGAACGCAGCATCTTTTCGACCGAGTAGTCAATGCCATGCTTCAGAAAAAGCAGGCAGATAACCCGGTCGGCTACGGCTACATGTAAATAATTATCTTAAAATATATATACTCTATTGGGAGAATTACCATGCAGAAGGATACAACCAAACACCCGTGTTTTAACAAAGAAACCGCAGGCTCCTGTGGACGTGTACATCTCCCGGTAGCCCCCAAGTGCAACATTCAGTGCAACTACTGCAACCGCAAATATGACTGTGTAAATGAATCCCGTCCCGGCGTGACCAGCTCAGTGCTCAAACCTTTTCAGGCTGCAGAATACATGGACGCTGTGCTTGAAAAAGAACCGCGCATCACTGTTGCCGGTATTGCCGGACCCGGCGATCCTTTCGCCAACCCGGAAGAAACCCTGGAAACCATGCGGATGCTCAATAAAAAACACCCGCATTTGATTTTTTGCCTGTCCTCAAACGGCATGGGCATATTGCCTTATCTGGACGAGCTGAAAGAAATCGGTGTTTCGCATGTGACTATTACCATCAGCGCAGTTGACCCGGCTATCGGAGCCAAGATTTATTCATGGGTCAAGGACGGCAAAGTAGTCTATCGCGGAGAAAAGGGCGCAAAGGTTCTTCTTGAGCGCCAGCTCGCAGCAATCAAAGGCCTGAAAGAACGCGGCATCACCGTGAAGGTCAATTCCATTGTCATTCCCGGAATTAATGACCATCACATCCCCGAAGTTTCAAAGGTCTGTGCGAAACTTGGCGCTGACATCCAGAATATGATCCCGCTGAAGCCCACTGAAAATACTAAATTCGCTGAACTGCCCGAACCGGGCCATGACATCATCGGTCCCCTGCGCAAAGAAGCGGGCAAAGTCATTGAACAGATGACCCATTGCCGCCGCTGTCGCGCCGATGCTGTCGGTCTGCTGGGTGATGACAAATCCATAGCTCTGTGCGGAACCCTGAAATCATGCTCTGAATTGAAACCCATTGATGTAAAAGGTCCGCGCCCGTACGTGGCCGTTGCATCTCGCGAAGGGATGCTGATTAATCAGCATCTCGGCGAAGCTCAGGAATTTCATATCTGGGCTGAAGACGGAAAAGACGGTTTTAAACTGGTAGAAAAACGCCCCGCACCCAAAGCAGGATGCGGCCCGCAGCGCTGGGCCGACCTTGCGGCAACACTCTGCGACTGCCGCGCAGTGCTTGCGGCGGCAATGGGTGAAACACCGCAGGAAAAACTGGCTGAAAACGGCATCGAACCACATGTTGTAGGTGGATTTATAGAAGACGCCCTGCAGACGGTTTATAGTGGTGGGAATATGAATATTCATAAAGGACGACGCGGTTCAATCGCTGATGCATGCTGCACCGGAACAGGAACAAAGTGTGGCTAAAATCTAATTATAATAATAATTTATAGAAATGCTCCGTTTCTATAAATTATGCTGCGAAGCCCCCGGCAAAGTTGCTCTTGCCGGGGGCTTCACCTTTGGTGAACCGGCAAAGATGAATTATCATCCCTGCTGCCCTGTCTAGCATTCTTTTGCAAAAACGATTACATTTACATAAACATTGATCGGAGCACAAAATGAGAACATTGACCCAAAACATACTGTCGGCCTTATTTATCACACTTATCATCATATCATCCGCTAATGCCGATGACGTTGCCAAGGGAATTAACTGTCCCCCCGGCTGGAGCGACAACCAAGCCGCGCGCGGTGACAACCGCGTTAAACAGTGTATCTCCCCCTCGCTGGAATCCAGTGTGGAACTATATGTTACTCCCGGCAGGAAGATTCCTCTGGACAAGCTGCTGGAAAACTGGATCACCGCCCTGCGGCAGCAGGGATTCCCGCTTGATAAAAAAGTAGCTGAAAATAAAGGAAATGTTTCAGGTGCTCCGGCTGTTTTCCGCGAATACAAGGGAAAAACAAACGGCAAAACAGTTGAATCCCTTCTGGCGGCCAGCCGACATAACGGGATCAATTACATCTTCCAAGGCAGCTATCCCGACAATGACCGCGAAGCCGAACAGCTGGTAAGACACTCTCTCAACACATGGAACTTTCCCGAAGGCAACTCCAAAGAGGACACACCATACGACTCCCCGAAAAACGAAGGAACCAGCGGCAGCTTTAAAGATATTGGCAGCTGCTGGGCATGGGGATTATGGAAAGCCCCTTCAGGAGCATCTGTAGTCATTCTGCCTGACGGAAGAGCTATCTTCGACGGCAGCACCCTGAGACACTGGCGTCCCACGGATAAAAAAGACACGATCATAATGGAAATTCCCGGCAAATGGGGTGGCGGGAGCGCCATGTGGACCCATCCCGAGGGACGCTAC
This sequence comes from Maridesulfovibrio sp., assembly GCF_963678865.1. Taxonomy (NCBI): domain Bacteria; kingdom Pseudomonadati; phylum Thermodesulfobacteriota; class Desulfovibrionia; order Desulfovibrionales; family Desulfovibrionaceae; genus Maridesulfovibrio; species Maridesulfovibrio sp. Next base: position 2,044,566 of record NZ_OY787459.1, read on the forward strand.
GACGTGGTGATTCAGGAAGAATTCCCCGAAGCCCGGCAGATTCTTTTCCGCGAATCATGGGAATACAGCTTTAAAGGTAAGACGTTCAAGGCCTGCCACCATTAGCAGTGGCTACGCAGCTAAATGACAAAAAAGGGCTTTCCACTTCAGGTGGAAAGCCCTTTTTTGTCAGCCGCAACCCCGATGGTCACGACAAAAGCCAGTCAGGAAATTTTTAGCTTTTTTTCATACGCCGCAGCCGGGCCCGGCCTTCGGCAATCATTGACTCAAGGCCGTACCGTTTAACTCTGTAGCCCATCTGCCTAGCGGAAAGGCCAAGGGTTTCTGCGGCCTTGTACTGAATCCAGCCACTGCGCTCCAAGGCGGCAACCACCTCATTCCGCTCTACTTCCTTAAGCGAGGTGCAATGGGGAAGCGCATCATTTGCTGCAGGGGAAGAGGATTCGCTTCCGGAATTGCCGGGAACCCCACGCTGTCCCGGTGCGAGGTATGATTTAAGGAACTCAAGGGTGATATATTCGGAGTCAGACATAATCACCAAGCGTTCCAGCAGGTTCTGCATCTCACGCACATTGCCCGGCCAATCATAAATCATGAGAGAATCAAGGGCCGCCGGAGTAAAAAACATCTTGCGCCCGTAATCATCGGCCATTTTCTGGATAAAGTAATTCAAAAGCCCGGTAATATCCTCTTTGCGCTCTCTGAGCGGAGGCACGGTGATGGGGAAAATATTCAAACGGTAATAGAGATCCAGACGAAACTCATTACGTTCCACCAGTACTCCAAGATCCCGGTTGGTAGCCGCAAGGATGCGCACATCAATATTTCGCGTCTTGTTTGACCCTATCCTTTCCAGCTCTTTCTCCTGCAGGACACGCAAAAGCTTGGCCTGCAGGTTCATGGGGAACTCCCCGATCTCATCAAGAAATATTGTACCGCCGTCAGCTTCTTCAAAACGTCCCGGTCTGGTGGATGCAGCCCCGGTAAATGATCCCTTTTCATGTCCGAAGAGTTCTGATTCCAACAGATTTTCCGGGATAGAGGCACAGTTTACCTTGATAAAAGGATGCTTGCTGCGGTCAGACAACTCGTGGATGATCTTGGCCATGAGTGTTTTACCTACACCGGATTCACCAAGCAGCAGAACTGTGGCCTTGGTTGGAGCCACTTTCTCCAACTGCCGCTGAACTTCGACCATGGCCGAGCTATGCCCGACAATATATAGACCCTTGGACTTTTTAGAAATCTGGTACTTGAGAGAAGTATTTTCGCGCTTGAGGGCAGCTTCGCGCTCAAGGATTTTTTCATTAAGGCTTATGAACTGGCCGATAAGGGTGGCTACGATTTTCAAAAAATCGATATCTTCTTCCGCTGCAATTTCATCACCGAAAATACGGTCAACATTCAAAACACCGATCGGCTCGCTGTGGAGGATAATCGGCACTCCTATGAATCCGGTCTTGGCACGCTCGATCTTGCGGGCCCCGGTTTTGTCCAGAAATAAAGGTTCCTTGGTTATGTCCGGCACAGAGTAGGGTTCCCCGGTCTGGAAAATACGCCCGGTAACCCCTTCATCAAGACGATAGACCCCCCTCTGCTTCTCCTCAAGAGAAAGACCGTAGGAGGCATTGATGGAAAGCTGTCTTGTTTCGGGGTCATAAAGGGTCACTGTCGCCCGCTTCATGCTCAGGTTCTCCGAAAGGATACTGAGCACTCCGTCAAGGGCGGACTCCAAATCAATCGCCTGCTCAATGGCCTGACATATAGCGAGTAACGCCGAAAGCTTAAGTCCATGCAGTGAAGGATACATATTTGCAGCTTAGCAAGGGAAGTGCCACTTTCTAATTTGAAAATAAAACCTTTAATTTTAGTAAGTTAAAAAAAATACAATTTTGAAGTTATTGACATTTATGTAAATTACCACACTACAATGAACATTAATGGAAAAGTTGGCTCTGATTCTCAGGACATGATATACATTAAATAGTGAAAACCATTTCCTATAAAAATGGAGGAGCTATGCACGGTTGGGCAGGATGGATTCTACGGATTGATCTGGGCAGCGGAAAAATCAGCAGGAACGCGCTTGATCACTCAATCGCAAAGCAATTCATCGGCGGAAGGGGATTAAATTCACTGGTCCTTTTCAACGAAGTCAAACCGCACATTGATCCCCTCGGGGCTGAAAATGTTTACTGCCTGAGCGCCGGTCCCCTTTCCGGGACTCCCCTTGGATTAACCAGCCGGGTGGAGGTCAGCACCCTTTCCCCGTATTCCGGTATTCTGGGAGACGGCAACGCAGGAGGATCGCTGGCTTTTATGATGAAACGGGCCGGACTGGACCAGATTATCATCAACGGACAGGCCGGACGCCCCTGCTATCTGCTGATTGAAGATGATCGGGTGGAATTGATTGATGCCGGAGACCTCTGGGGACTTTCTGTCTGGGAAACCACGGATAAACTGCGTGAAAAACACGGCAGATCAGCCAGTGTGGCCTGCATTGGTCAGGCCGGGGAAAATCTGGTCAGGGTAGCGACCACCATGGTTGATAAGTATGCTTCCGCAGCACGCGGATCAGGTGCGGTACTAGGCTCCAAAAGGCTCAAAGCCATTGTGATTAAAGGCAGCCAACGGATTTCACTGGCTGCTCCCGAAGCTTTTAAAAAAATGGCCGACGAAGATCGTGAATTCTTCCGCAACTCGGAGTTCCAGAGCGAAGTGGTCGGACAGTACGGCACGCACATCGGCATGATGATGTGGGAGCCGGGGTTCCGCAATTATGAAAAATACTGGAACGGCAACGAAGTACCGGACAAGCTGCGCCCTGAAGCATGGAAAGACTTTTCACTGGGCAGACACGGTTGCCACGGCTGCCATGTCCGCTGCAAGGATTACTACCGTATCCCCTCCGGAGACCGGGCCGGTGAGACAGGCAAGGCCATGGAATACGAATGCATATTCTGCCTCGGCACCAATTGCGGGATAATAGATCCGGTGGCGATCATGGAGATGGAAAACATCTGCGACACCTACGGCATGGATGTGCTGGCCCTGGGTAACACCATCGCCATGCTCAAGGATTTATACAGCCGGGGATTGCTGGATAAAAAACTGGCTGACGGCCTTGATCTCAGTTGGGAAAACCATATCGACCAGATTGAACTGCTGCACCGCACTGCTCTGCGGCAGGGGCTGGGTAATCTCGTAGCAGAAGGTATGTACACCCTTGCCAAGCGGCTGGGGGGACAGGCCATGGATTATTGCTACCATGTTAAAGGCCTTTCACGCGGCCCCTACCCCAGCGGGGTTTTCTCGCTGGCTCACGCCACCTCCACCCGAGGAGCCGACCATTTACGCGGGCGTTCATGGGCTTTCAGCCAGCCGGACCCGGATATGTTTCCCATACTGAAGGAACAGGGGATGCTTCTGGAAAATGTTGATGATGACCCGGCCCCGGCTGTAATCACAGGAGAACGCATTACCACCCTGACTGACTGCATAGGACGCTGCAAGGGGGCGGTGAACAACTGGATAAGCGCCATGCCGCTGGTCTGGAAAAAGCCTGTATTTGAAGGTCTGGCGGAACTGCTTACTGCGGCAACAGGAATCGGGTACAATGCCGGGACTCTGGAACAGGCGGCGGACCGGGTATACGCGCTGGAACACGCTTTCAACATTCATCAGGGTACCTCCCGCCGGGATGACCGCATGCCCCAGAAGCCGGAAATCCGCGATACCGAAAATGGAAAGGCCGACCTGCGCAAACACGAAGAGCATTTAAGCCGCTATTACCAGTTGCGCGGCTATGATCTGCAGGGACGTCCCAGCCCTGAAAGACTCAAGGAACTGGGGCTGGAATTTGTGGACCGGGTTCTAAACGAAAATCCGGCCAACAGGCAATGGGACGGGCCGCCCATGTGGGAACTCGAAGACTATCCCCACGGGGGCAAGCGCAGCTAAGATTCTACCCACAACCCGGTAAAATCAAACTTATCCACATCCACCAATCCCCGGTCTGTAAGTTTCAGGCTGGGGATTACAGGAAGGGCCAGAAATGAAATCAGCATAAAGGGATTGTAAGAACATCCCAACTGCTGTGTAGCCCGGTTAAGCTCCTGCACTCCTTCGACCATTTCATCAAGCCCTTTGTCACTCATAAGTCCGGCCACAGGCAGGGGCAATGCAGCCAGCACATTTCCGTCCCTGACAACCACAAAACCGCCACCCATGCGTACTGTCTCCCGAGCGGCAAGCACCATATCCCTATCATTCATTCCTGCAACAATCAGGTTATGGGAATCGTGGGCCACGGTCCCTGCAATCGCCCCTAGGGAAAGCCCCAATCCGCGCACAAATCCCGTAGCACAATGACCTGTAGCCCGGTGGCGCTCGATGACTGTAAGTTTGCAGATGTCACGGGCTGGGTCGGCAACCGGAATTCCGTCTTCAAGCGAAGGCTCCAACTCCAGATTATCAGTCAGCAACTGGCCGCGAGCAGTGCCGATAACCCTGATCTTGCCGCTGCCCTTTTCCGGTACGAACATGTTCGCATCAATTTCGGAACCCACATGCATAGAACTGCGGGAGGGCAGGCCGTTACCTGATTCAAAACTATGTTCATCCAGAGTCAGTCCGTTCAGGAAAACTTCATGGATGGCAAAGTCCTTGAGATCATCCACCAGAAAACAATTGGCCCGGTATCCAGGTCCTATTGCCCCGTAACCGCTCAAACCGAAATAGCGGGCCGGATTTATGGAAACCATCTGCACCGCCCTGAGCGGATCCAGCCCAAGGGCCACGGCCCGGCGCAGACCGTAGTCAAGATGTCCGTTCTCACGCAGGTCCAGCACATTGCGATCGTCGGTAACTATGGAAATGTTATGTCCGTTGAACTCGTTTACCACCCCGAGCAAATCTTCCATATTCCGCTCAAGAGAGCCTTCACGCATCATCAGATGCATTCCCGCACGCAACTTTTCCCTCGCCTCTGAAACATTGGAGCATTCATGGTCACTACGCGGTCCGGCCAGCACATAGGCATTCAGATCAAGCCCGGAAAGCAACGGGGCATGTCCATCAATTACGCGTCCTTTAGCTGCCGCAAGCTTTGAAAGCACCTCCGGGTCATTAAAAAGGACTCCGGGGAAATTCATCATTTCGGCCAACCCTAACATCCTGTCCGGGTAAAGCCGCAGGAAAGTCTCCACGTCCACAGCGCTGAGCCGGGCACCGGAATCCTCCAGAGCGGTAGCGGGCACACAGGAAGGAAACATAAAAAATATGGCGACAGGGAGGTCACGAGAACTCTTGAGCATATACTCCACACCGGCACGGCCCAGTACATTGGCTATTTCATGCGGATCACAGACCACGGCAGCAGTTCCATGAGCAGACACGGCCTGCGCAAATCGGGGCGGGGTCAGAAGGGTCGATTCTATATGGATATGCCCTTCCACCAACCCCGGCAGCAGGAAACGGCCCCCGCCATCATATTCCCGTTCAGCATCATAAGCACCAAATCCGAGAAAAACGCCTTCCGCGATCCCTACGTCAGCCTCGTGAATCTCCCCGCTAAGCACATTGACCACCCGGCAGTTGCGGATAACCAAATCAGCGCGGCCAGTACCACGGGCCAAATCAATCATTCGGGAAAGCTGCATACCCCCTCCGATGTAAAAACAGTGCAAAAAAATCACTTCGCCCTGATTTTAACACCTTTCAGCCAAGTATGACAACCTTGCCTAAAAAAGATCTATGCTCACGGTAAGCAGTGACAATACATTTCCCCATGCACTTATTGACAAGATAAGTCTCTTAAGGCAATATTTTCGAAAACGTTTGCGGTTACGTTTGCAGAAACCGGAGAAAAGAAAATACAGGGAACAGTAATGAATAAAGAATTTCAGGACTATCCGCATAAAAGGTACAATCCCCTGACCGGAGAATGGGTGCTTGTTTCGCCGCACCGCACCAAACGCCCATGGCAGGGCAAGCAGGAAAAACCTGCACCCAACACCCTGCCTGCATACGATGACAAGTGTTACCTCTGCCCCGGAAACACCCGCAATCAAGGCGCAGCCAACCCTGAATATCAAGATGTTTTTGTTTTTGATAACGACTTTCCGGCCCTGCTCAATGAATCAGTGGACGATTTCAACGATAACGACGGCCTTTTCAGAATCGAGCCCGAAAGCGGCACCTGCCGGGTGGTCTGCTTTTCCCCCCGCCATGACCTGACCATTTCACGCATGAAGCCCGAAGCGGTTCGCAAAGTAATAGACACATGGTGTGCCCAGTATGAAGAACTGAGTACGCGTGAAGACATTGGATATGTGCAGATCTTTGAAAACCGGGGCGAAATTATGGGCTGCTCCAATCCTCATCCGCACGGACAGATCTGGGCTACCAGTTCAGTTCCGGTAATTCCTGCATCAGAAGATGACCGCCAGCGGGAATATCTGGAAGATAGAGGGAAATGCCTGCTCTGCGCTTATGTTGAGCGGGAGCTTGAAAACAAGGAAAGAGTAATTTTCGAAAACGATTCCTTTGTCGCCCTTGTTCCTTTCTGGGCTGTATGGCCTTTTGAAACAATGCTGCTGCCCAAACCCCATATGGGTGCAATTAACGAAATGAATCCGGGGCAGCGTGATGACCTTGCAGATGCACTGGTACGCATGGGCATCCGTTTTGATAATCTTTTCGAGACGTCTTTCCCTTATTCCATGGGAATACACCAACGGCCGACGCGGAACGGAACAGCCGATCATTGGCACTGGCACATCCACTATTACCCGCCCCTGCTGCGCTCAGCCACAGTAAAAAAATTCATGGTCGGCTTTGAAATGCTGGGCATGCCCCAGCGGGACATCACCGCCGAACAGAGTGCTCAACGGCTGCGTGAGCTTCCGGACACACATTATATGGACCGGGAAGGATAACATGCATTCTTTGGCGGCATACCGCAAATATCTGGATCAAGGCGGATTTGACCAAATTTTCAGCCATATTCATTCCAGTGCCAGAATCGATGATTCACGTGACCGCATGTCCAGTCTTCTGCACCGCATGCTTGAGAATTTCGGCCGCAACAATATCTGCTTTGCCAGTGCTCCGGGCCGGACCGAAATGGGCGGCAACCACACTGACCACAACCACGGCCATGTGCTGGCAGCGGCTGTTAATCTTGACTGCCTTGCCGCGTTTTCCAAAGCGGAAAACAATAAAGTGACTATCCTTTCCGAAGGCTACAACCCGATCAACATCGATATTTCGGACACCGCCCCCCGCAAAGAGGAAGAAGAAACAAGCGCGGCAATTATACGCGGCGTTGCCGACGGATTCCGCAAGCAAGGGCTGAAAACCGGGGGCTTCAACGCATGCGTAAACAGCTCCATCCCGGCTGGGGCAGGGCTTAGTTCCTCAGCAGCCTTCGAAGTCCTGACAGGTCGGATTTTCAGTTACCTTTATAATGAAAGAACAGTCAGCTCTCTCGAAATTGCAAATGCAGCCAAACATGCTGAAAACATACATTTCAATAAGCCATGTGGATTCATGGACCAGATGGCAAGTTCATACGAAGGCATCCTGTCCATTGATTTTGCTGATCCGACCAATCCGGGAGTTACCCGTGTAAATCCGGGATTTAATACGGACAACATCTCCCATGGATTTTACGGGACCGGATATAGGCTCTGTGTAATTGATACCGGAGGGAGTCACGCGGACCTGACCCCCGATTATGCAGCTATTCCGGAAGAGATGTTTCTAGCAGCAAAATGCTGCGGCCATGATCAGGCCAAAGGACTGACCATGAATCAGATTCTAAAAAATATAGACCGCATTCGGGAAGCTGCCGGGGACCGGGCGGTACTCAGGTTATTTCATTTTCTCTGGGAGGATAAACGGGCATTGAAGCAGGCCGAAGCCCTGCAAGGTGGTGATATGGATGAATTTCTGCGGCTTGTTGCTGAATCCGGGCATTCGTCCAGTGATCTGCTGCAAAACTGCTACAGCCCCACCACGCCCAAACGCCAGCCTATCCCGCTGGCCTTGACTCTTACGGAACTGATTCTCGGCTCACATGGGGTGGCACGGGTTCACGGCGGCGGATTTGCCGGGACAGTACAAGCCTATGTTCATGAGTCTGATTTCACCCGGTACTGCCATTCCATGGAAAAGGTTTTCGGATTAGATTCAGTCATTGAACTTTCGATCCGTCAGCCGGGCAATGAATTTCTGGACATCCCTGAAAATAGGACGGAATCGTAGCATGGGACACATGACTCTCAAAGACCTCGCCCGCAAACTGGGCATTTCTGCATCCACAGTGTCACGAGCCCTGCATGACCATCCGGACATCAGCGACAAGACCAAAAAGAGCGTCATGGAAGCTGCGGACAAATACGGCTATCAGCCCAACCCCATCGCCCAGAGCCTTAAAAAGCAAAGCAGCAAGGTAATCGGGGTTATTGTCCCTGAAATTCGGCACAATTTTTTTGCCACAGTAATCAGTGGTATTGAAGAAGTGGCCTACAACGCCGGGTATATCATCATGGTCTGCCAGTCCAACGAGACCCTGCAGCGGGAGATCATGACCACCAAGGCCCTTGCTGCCAACAGGGTGGCCGGAATTCTCATGGCCATATCTCTGGCGACAACGACTTTTGACCACATGCGCGCTGTGATGCGCCAATCCATCCCGCTGGTCCAGTTTGACCGGGTTGTGGATGAGCTGGACACCGGGAAGGTGGTCATTGATGATTTCCGGGCGTCCTACCGGATGACTTCCCACCTCATTGACCGGGGCTACAAACGTATAGGCTTCCTTGCCGGAAGCGAAGGTATTTCCATGAACCGGTTGCGCTTCAACGGTTATCTGCAGGCCCTCAAGAATCACAACGTTACCTTTTACCCGGAACTTAACGTCAACATCGGAGGCTGCCGGGGCAGCAATGGTAAAGCCGGAGCCGAAGAATACCTGAAAATGGACAATCCCCCGGACGCAGTGCTGTGTATCAACGACCCCGTAGCTGTAGGTGCATTCTGCCGTTTTCGAGAGGCCGGCTGGCGCATCCCCGATGACATTGCTTTGGCTGGATTCTCCGGTTCACCGGAATCAGCACTAATCGAACCAGCGCTGACTTCCGTAGCCCAGCCTGCCTTCAAGATGGGTAAAACTGCGGCCACTCTTCTGTTCAAGCAACTTAAGGAAAAAGAAAATTTCAGGCCCGAAACCATTACTCTTGAAACCGAACTACTCATCCGGGGCTCGAGCTACAAGGAGAGCAAGTAATGGGAGTTTCCTGCAGATCATGGGGTTTTACCCCCGCCGGAGCAGAAGTGCAGCTCTTCACCCTGAAAAACAGCTCCGGCTGTAAAGCGGACATCTTGACCTTCGGAGCCGCCCTGATCGGGCTGGAAATACCGAGGGAAGACAACACTATAGATGTCGTGCTCGGCTTTGATTCACTGGAAGAGTACATGAATGACGGCAACTACATGGGGGCTACCGTGGGACGGGTTGCCGGACGGATTTCCAATGCAAGTTTTAATCTTGACGGTCAAAAGATCCGGCTGGACAGCAACGAAGGACCAAACCACCTGCATGGCGGCAAAAACGGATTCAGCAGCAGGGTATGGGAAATTGCAGCCTGCAACCGGAACGAGGAAGCTCCGGCCATTACCCTTTCGCTGCACTCCCCGGACGGAACCAATGGCTACCCCGGCAACCTTCTTGTTGAAACCACCTTTACACTGAAAGGCACTACCCTGCGCATAGACTACCGGGCCATTACCGACCAGCCAACCCCGCTGAACATGACCAGCCATGCCTACTTTAATCTCAACGGGAACGGATGCAAAATCAACAACCATGAATTAAAGCTTCACGCAATCAAATCAGCCGCCACCGACAAAGCCATGATCCCCACAGGCGAGATTAACAATATTTCCGGCACTGCTGCTGATTTCACACAATTTACTCCGCTGGGTAACACTGCACAGGACCGCTTTTATGTTCTGGACAATGAGCAAGGAGAACTTGTTCCGGCAGCAATCGGGCGTTGTAATGAATCAGGTCTGGAAATGGAAATCCTCACCACACAGCCCGGAATGCAGCTTTACACTGCAGACGGCATAGCTCCCGGAACCGCAGGAAAAAAAGGCAGCCTATACGGACCGCGCTACGGGTTCTGCATAGAACCCATGGGCTACCCCGATGCGGTCAACCATCCCGAATTTCCCTCCGTGATTCTTAATCCCGGAGAAAAATACCATCATTCAACCGAGTACAGGTTCCGCAACTTCACTGCAGTACCTGAAAACGATTAAGGCGAAATGAAGCATGGCAAACGTAGAACTTAAGAACGTCATCAAACGTTATGGCTCTGTCGAGGTCATCCACGGTGTGGACCTTTCCGTAAATGATAACGAATTCATCGTACTGGTCGGCCCTTCGGGATGCGGCAAGTCCACCCTGTTGCGCATGGTGGCCGGACTTGAAGACATCAGCGGTGGAGATATCCACATCGGTGAACGGGTGGTCACTAATGTTTCCCCCAAGGACCGCAACGTAGCCATGGTTTTCCAGAACTACGCCCTCTACCCGCATATGACCGTTGCCGAAAACATGGGCTTTTCTCTGAAAATGCACAAAAGGACCAAGGACGAGATCAAACAACGCGTAAATGAAGTTGCCAAAATCCTCGAACTGGAACCCTACCTGCACCGCAAACCTTCGGAACTTTCCGGTGGACAACGCCAGCGGGTTGCCATGGGCCGGGCCATGGTCCGCAACCCGGATGTATTTCTATTTGACGAACCACTCTCCAACCTTGATGCCCAATTGCGGACCCAGATGCGTATGGAACTCCGCAAGATGCATATGCGGCTGAAGACCACCACCATCTACGTAACCCACGACCAGATCGAGGCCATGACCCTTGCCGACCGCATTGTTATCCTCAAGGACGGCTATATACAGCAGGTTGGCTCTCCGGTGGAAGTCTTTGAAAAACCGAACAATGTTTTCGTTGCCCAGTTCATCGGCAACCCGCCTATGAACATCCTTGAAGGGGTGCACAAAGTCATCGATGGCAAACGATTCGTGGAGGTAGGCAGCTCCAAATTCCCGGTGGGAGATCATCAGGGGCCGAACCTCAAGGACGGCGATGCAGTTCTGGCCGGACTGCGCCCCGACTGCATCAAGATGGGTGACAACATCGAGCGGCTGCCAAAAGACTGGTGGTGCAGCGGTGAAGTCGTGGTTTCCGAAGTACTCGGTGCCCATTCCCTGCTCGAAATCATCATTGACGGTGAAAATGAACTCATCGCCGAGGTAGAAGGCAGGGTCATAGCCCATCCCGGAGAAACCGTACCCATCGGTTTTGAATTCGACCGCATGGTTCTTTTCGACCCTGAAACGAAAGAGGCTCTTTATTAGCGGATTTTAAATGATGAACTCGCCTTGATGAAGATTTAGCGTCTACAGTAATATTGTATGAAAAACATTTACTGTAAAAATCTTCTGGAGGCGACGAATTATAAAGGCTTAAGGATAGAGTAGATTGTTTAACATTTAGGAGGAAAAATGAAACAATCCCTGATTAAATTTTGCTTGGTGTTCGCGGCGGTCATACTACTTGCGGTTCCGCAGGTCTCGCAGGCCAAAGAGCTCAAAGGAGATCTTGAAATTTTCTCTTGGTGGGCAGGTGACGAAGGTCCTGCTCTGCAGGCCCTGATCGGTATTTACAAAGGTCAGAACCCTAAAGTGAAAGTTATTGACGCCACTGTTACCGGCGGTTCCGGCGTAAACGCCAAGGCCGTGCTCAAAACCCGCATGCTCGGTGGTGAGCCGCCGGACAGCTTTCAGGTTCACGCAGGTCAGGAACTCATCGGTACCTGGGTTAAGGCCGACCGCATGGAGGACCTTACTTTCCTGTTCAAAGAGCAGGGTTGGATGGACGCATTCCCCAAAGGTCTGGTCAAACTGATCGGTACTGACAAGGGTATCTGGTCCGTTCCGGTAAACATCCACCGTTCCAACGTAATGTGGTACATCCCCGCCAACCTGAAAAAATGGGGCGTTGAAGCACCCAAGAGCTGGGATGATTTCCTTAAAATCGCTCCCAAACTTCAGAAGCAGGGCATAGTTCCCCTCGCACTGGCCCAGAACTGGACTGCCAACCATCTTTGGGAATCAGTTGCTCTGGCTTCACTCGGAGCGGACAACTGGGAAGCCCTCTGGTCCGGCAAGCTGAAATTTAACAGCCCTGAAGTAATCAAGGCCTGGGAACTTTTCGGCAAGGTGCTGCAGTACACCAACAAAGACGCTGCTTCCCTTTCATGGCAGCAGGCTACCGATATGGTCATCGACGGCCGCGCAGCCTTCAACATCATGGGGGACTGGGCAGCCGGTTATATGGTTACTACCAAGAAAATGGCTCCCGGCAAGGATTTCGGCTGGGCAGCTTCTCCTGATACCGCAGGTGAATTCATGTTCCTCGCCGATTCCTTCGGTCTGCCCAAGGGCGCACCCCACCGTGACAATGCTATTGCATGGCTGAAAGTCCTCGGCTCCAAGGAAGGCAGTGATACCTTCAACCCCCTCAAAGGTTCCATCTCCGCCCGCAAGGATACCGACCTGAGCAAATACAACGGCTACCTGCAGTCCGCAGCCAAGGACTTCGGTAAAGACCGTGTGGTTGCATCCCTTGCCCATGGCGCAGCAGCAAATGAAACCTTCATGGGCGGCTTCGCACAGGTTATGGAAATGTTCTTGAAGACTAAGAATGCCAAGGCAACTGCCATGGCCTGCCAGCAATTGGCCGACAAAGCCAAAATTGGCAAATAAAAATTAAAGCTCTGTAAAAAAACAGGGCGAAGCTTACCAAAAAGTTTTGGGATTCTTAAGCCCTTTTCCAAAAGGGTTTAAGGCCCCCGGCAGCGCCGCCGGAGGCATCCCATTATGAAAGAAAAGCCGCGCCGGGAAGTCCCGGCGCGGTCCCAAAAGGGGTAAGGGCATATGAGGGAAGCATCACGGGACAGGCTGAAGGCGTTTTTAACCCTTCTACCATCAATTATCCTTGTCGCCGTTTTCGTTTACGGTTTTATCGGCAACACCATCTGGATTTCCATGACCGACTGGGGCGGAAGTGGCTCAATGGCCCTTGACCCGCAAAAAAATTTCATAGGTCTGGACAACTATGTGGACCTGTTCAACGGGTTCCTTTCCAGCGGTTTCAGGCAGGACCTTGTCAATGCTGTCTACTACTCAATCATGCTGCTGGCCGGGGCTATCGGGCTGGGCATGTTCATTGCCATCCTGCTGGACCAGAAGCCCAAAGGCGAAGACGTCCTGCGTACCATATTCCTCTATCCCATGTCCCTTTCCTTCATTGTTTCCGGTACTATCTGGCGCTGGCTTCTGGCACCGCAAGGCGGGGTCAACGTGCTGCCCACCTATATGGGATTCGATGCCCTTAATTTCCAGTGGACTTCATCCACCAAGGCCATTCTAGAATTCAACTGGCAGAACCTGTTCCAGATTCTGATCTACATCGCAGCTTTCATTTTGATTATGGTAGGACTTTTCCTGCTCAAGGGAGAACCCGAAAAAGCGGTCAAACGCTGGCTCGGTCCCGGCGTGATCATCGGTGCTTTTGCATGGCTGGGGGGTTCCCTGCTTCCGGAGGCCCTGTTCATGGAAGAGATGCATGGCTTCAACCTTGCCACACTGGGGATCATAATCGCCACGGTCTGGCAGTATGCTGGCTATACCATGGCCCTGTACCTTGCCGGATTCAACGGAATTTCACAGGATCTGCGCGACGCAGCCATGCTCGACGGGGCCAGCAACACCGATTACTACCGCTATGTCGCCATTCCCATGCTCAAACCGATCACGATAAGTGCGGTTATCATCCTCTCGCACATCTCTTTAAAAATGTTCGACATTATCTTTGCCATGACCGGGCCGGACAACGCCCAGACCGGACACCCGGCCCTGAACATGTATATGACCACTTTCCGGGCCAACGACTTTGCACGGGGCGCAGCCATCGCCATCGTGCTCTTCCTCGTAGCGGGAACATTCATCGTTCCCTATGTAGTCAGCCAGTACAAGCAAAGGAGAAGGGGATAAGACATGAGTACTACAACCCAGAAATCCGGAATCACTCCCGGCTCCATCCTGCTTTACGGATCACTTTTCGTGCTGGCCCTGTTTTTCCTTATGCCGGCTTATATGGCGATTGTCACCGCACTCAAGGACCCGGCAACCATCAGTCTGCCCACCGCATGGGAATGGCCGGATAAACTTAACTGGGCCAGCTTTCCGCAGGCTTTTAAACTTCTCAAATCAAACATTGCCAGCTCACTGGTGCTGACCGTCAGCGCCACTGCACTTTCCACAGTACTGGGTTCCCTGAACGGCTACGTGTTCTCCAAATGGAAATTCAAAGGCAGCGAACTGATTTTCACCCTGTTCCTGTTCGGCATGTTCATTCCCTATCAGGTTATCCTGATCCCGCTCTTCCAGACCCTACGGGCCATGAACCTTTATGGAGGACTTCCGGGGCTGATACTCGCCCACGTGGTTTACGGCTTACCCATCACTTCTCTGATTTTTCGAAACTTCTATGCCCAGATTCCCACCGCTCTGGTGGAATCCGCGAGACTGGACGGAGCCGGATTCTTCTCCATCTACACCAGAATTGTCTTTCCGCTGTCCATTCCGGGTTTTGTTGTCACCAGCCTGTGGCAGGTTACCCAGATCTGGAACGAATTCCTCTGGGGTATCTGCCTGACCCGCCACGAGGACAACCCCATCACCGTGGGGCTGGCTCAACTGGCAGGCGGACAGGCCGTAAGCTGGAACCTGCCTATGGCCGGGTCAATCATGGCAGCATTTCCAGTGCTCATGATTTATATTTTCCTCGGACGGTACTTTATCCGTGGCTTATTGGCCGGTTCAGTAAAAGAATAAGAGGCATATTTTGACAAAACAATTCTTCATAGCAGGACTTGGCGAAATTCTCTTCGATGTACTAGCTGATTCCGAAGAGATAGGCGGTGCTCCGGTCAACTTTGCGTATCATGCGGGAAAGCTGGGAGCAGAAGGTGCGGCAATCTCCACCCTCGGGAATGACAGGCGGGGACGGCGGGCCACCAATGAACTCATGGACCGGGAGCTCTGCCTTTCCGGGGTCAGCATTGATCAGGACCATGAGACCGGATACGTGGAAGCCCAGTTGGATGAGGATGGTGTTGCTACATATTATTTCCCGGACGACATTGCATGGGATCACCTGAAGCTTAATGATATTGCCATGGGTTTTGCCTCACAGGTTGATGCTGTCTGTTTCGGTACCCTTGCCCAGCGTAGCGAAGAATCCAGAAAGGCAATTCTCACTTTTCTGAATGCAGCACCGCAGGCCTTGAAAATCTACGATATGAACCTGCGTCAGCTTTTTTATACCAAAGAAATAATTACTGAATCTCTTCATCAAGCAGATGTGCTGAAACTAAACGAAGATGAAATAAGGGTCATTGCCCCCATGTTCCAATTGAACGGAAGCGAACGGGATATGCTGAAAAAACTGCATAAGGAGTTCAATCTTAACTGCTCTGTGCTGACCCGTGGCAGCAAGGGAAGCCTGATTATCAGGGATAATGAAGAGGTGGAGCATCCCGGAATCAAAATCAAGGAAGTTGAAGATACTATCGGCGCAGGAGATGCATTTACCGCATCGGTAGTTATAGGTTTATTGCTGGGTCATCCGCTGATTAAGATCAGTGACCATGCTAATAGACTAGCCGCCCATGTTTGCTCCTGCAAAGGTGCCATGCCCGCCATCCCAACTGAATTTAAGCTGATCAAATAATTTTAATACAGGTTACGAACATGAAAAGAAGTGAAATCAACGCACTTATCGCTAAAGCCAAAGATTTTTATGCCGGTCACCGTTTCAATCTGCCCAAATGGGCCTTCTGGGGACCGGAAGATTGGAAAGGCAAAGGTGAGAGTGAAGTAGTCCGCAACATGCTCGGCTGGGACCTTACCGACTACGGCAAAGGAGATTTCGAAAAGCTGGGTCTGATCCTGTTCACCATTCGCAATGGTAATCTCCAGACCGGGGACCCGAAACCATACGCGGAAAAAATTATGATCCTGCGTGAGGGACAGCTCTGCCCCATGCATTTTCACTGGTCGAAGCGCGAAGACATCATCAACCGCGCAGGAGGCAACCTTGTGATCCAGCTTTACGGGTCAAACGAAGATGAGTCTATGTCCGATAAGCCGCTTGATGTCAGCGTGGACGGATTTATACGCACAATAGATCCGGGCGGGGAAATCGTTCTCGAGCCGGGCGAATCCATCTGTCTTGAACCGGGCATGTACCATTGTTTCTACTGTGAAAAAGGAACCGGAGATGTCATGGTCGGCGAGGTCAGCGCAGTGAACGATGACAATATAGATAACCGCTTTCACGAACCCCTGCCCCGCTTTCCCGAAGTAGATGAGGATGAAGAACCGATCCATCTGCTGGTTACTGACTACGCAAGATATGTGTAGAACGCTGAAAAATCCCGGACAGGAGCAGAATCCAGTCCGGGATTATTAATTTTAATCCTTCAGCATCCGCTAAGAAGCAATTAATTTAAAACGCTCCAGTTGCTTCTGCAACCTATCAAACGTAACGGGCTTGATTATATAACTGTCCGCCTGACATTCATAAACAGCCTTGTGGAGGGTTTCGTCATCGCCCAGACTGCTGACTATGAAAATTTTTGATTCCTTACCGAATGAATCCAAATTCTTGCTGCGTTCCAGCTGCCGAATGGCCTTACAGGCCTGCAGGCCGTCAATATTAGGCATCATTATATCCAGCATGATCAGGTCAAATCTGGGGCAGTTACCGGCAAGACTTTCCGAAACGGCCTGAATGGCTTCAACCCCGTCTTTAGCCACATAGCAGGGCATATACCTAGAAAGAAAAGTACTGAGAATCTTACGGCTGGAAAAATCGTCATCCACTATCAAAGCCGTCGGCTCTGCCCTGAGTCTGATTTCCTCTCCATCTGCAGCGGAGGGAAGATCTGTCTTTGCGGCCTTCTCTACCTCTTTAGCAGTCAGCCCTTTTACGCTCTGTCCTGCGGGAACCGGTTCAGCCCCCCTGTCTTCGGAAACACGCTTCCCGGAAGAGGATACACCTGTCTGGGAGTCCATTTCCTCTAGAAGCCGATATCCTGAGCTGAAATCTATTTTGTCATGACCGTTTTCAAGAATACAATCAAAGGCTTCATCAATACGGTCAAAGCTTTTGAGCAGCACAGAGATTGCTGTCTTGTCCACTTCCCTTTTACCGGAACGAATATCCGAACAGGCATCTTCAACTCTGTGTACAAATCCTGACAGTTCCATCAATCCCAACATGGAAGAATTGCCTTTGATACTGTGCAACACCCTGAAAATGCGGTCCAACGAATCCTGATCATGCATTTCCTCAAGATTCAGGATATCCTGCACTGCCAGCTCTGCGGCTTCGCGACACTCATTGACAAACTCGGCAAGAAATGAATCCGGATCAAATCCCTCACTCATCTTTAATAAGTCCTATTTCCTTTAACTTAGCAGTCAAGGTTTCCACATCCAGCGGCTTGGTTATATAATCTGTGGCTTCGCTCTTATTAAAAGCCTCAAATACAGTTTTCACATCTGAAAGAGCTGTGGCCATAATTATTACAGCTTCCTTAGCAGGTGCCACATTAAACTCACGCTCAATTTCCCGAATTTCCCGAGCGGCATCCAGCCCGTTCTTCTCCGGCATCATGATATCCATAAATACATATTGATATGGAGCTTTTTCATTCAGAGCTTCCTTAAAAACTTCCAGAGCCTCACTCCCGTTTACTGCAACATCCACTTCCCCATATTTTCTGAGAAAAAATTGCAGAAAGTTACGTGAGGCAAAATCATCCTCGGCAACCAGTATTTTCATTATGCCACCTCACTGGCTTGGATTACGAAAATCATTACTCAACACTATCACTCCAAACCCTTTTCTTCAAACAACTTCTCGTAACAAATATGTATTATTCCTCTATTCCCGGAAATTCAATAAACATAGAGGTCCCTTTTTCACGGGAAGTTTCAAAATAAATATGTCCGCCCATGGTTTCAGTTATAAGTCTGGCTGAATATGTCCCCAGCCCGGTTCCTCCTGATTTATTGGCTGTCACGTATTTATCAAAAAATGTTTCACGAATTTCATCCGGGATTTCACCTATATTATGAATGTGCAAAAGCACATTACTGCCCTTACGTCTCACCTCGAAAATGATAGCTTCATTTACCGGAGAAGCTTCCACTGCATTTTTTAAAAGATTGGACAAGAGTGAATAGGTAAGGAATTCATCGCAACGGACATTAAATGAATAACTTCCGCCCACATCCTTACCCTCAAACTGTTCCCTGATTACAAGCTTCTTGTAATTTACCAGATCGAACAAATCCTTGAGAACTG
Source organism: Maridesulfovibrio sp. (assembly GCF_963678865.1). Classification (NCBI taxonomy): domain Bacteria; kingdom Pseudomonadati; phylum Thermodesulfobacteriota; class Desulfovibrionia; order Desulfovibrionales; family Desulfovibrionaceae; genus Maridesulfovibrio; species Maridesulfovibrio sp. Next base: position 2,063,093 of record NZ_OY787459.1, read on the forward strand.
ACCGGGCAATGGCATAAATATCGGCCACAGCAGGGCGGTATTCATAAGTTCCGCTCTCCATTTTATAAAGATCAAGCGAAAGGTTGATCATGTTCAGCAACTTATAACCGGAGGTCTGGATATATTCCAGAATCTCGCGCTGGCTTTCGTTGAGTGGAGCATCGTCATCCATCAGCAATACTTCAGGCAGGCCGATAATTCCATTCAAAGGCCCTTTCAAGTCATGGCGCATGATGCGGTCGACATCTTCCTTAAGTGCGGCCAGCTTTTTCTGCTCGGTAATATCGATAAAATTTTCAACCATGTGCAGTTTGCCATTGATCATGACCCGGCTGACAGTCTTCTGTATCTGGATTTCGCTGCCGTCTTTTCGCTTAATAGAAAACTCTCCAGTGTGCTCGTGCTTCCCTTGATGCATTATGGGGCAATTGCCCCGCAAAGAATCACGGATCACTTTAAAGCACTCTTGACCTATCAGTTCTTCCCAACTCAGTCCCAGCATTTCCAGAGCCTTGGGATTGGCTTCTACAATTTTATAAGTATTGGCTTCCACAACCATTACACCGGCCTGCATGCCGTTCAGGGTCACATCCAGCCGGTCATAGGCATCGGCAAGTTCAAGGGTACGTTGTTGAACCTTCCGTTCCAACTCCAGGTTATGATTGCGCATAAACTGGTGGTTTTCACAGTTTTCCAGAGCATTGACCGCCGAAAGCATGAAAACGGAAAAAAGTTTAAGGGTTGTATCCAGAATATCATGCTTGTTCTGGAGCATCAGCCCGACAAACATGCCCCGCATCCGAAACGGAGTGGAAAGTGAATGGAGAAGAATATGTTTTTCTCCTGTGGAATCAAGAAAGAATACTGGTCCGTCAGACTGCAGCGCATAGGCAAAAGACTGGTCTCTTATCAACGAATTGACTTCTTTATCCAGCACTGTGGAGGAAAGATCAGGATAAGACCGGGCCTGCACGAAATCCTGTGTTTCGTTGTCCACAAGATAAATCGCACAGGACTTAAAAGGGATCATACGGTTGGCACGAATACATATTTCCTGCAGCAGTTTTTCCAGAGAAGGCTGCTCCTGAGTAAGGCCCGTGATCGAACCCAGCTCCCGGGCCAGATCAAGGGCATCCATAGCGGCGGCCTTCTCCTCCTGAAGAATCTTAATCTGCCGACTCTGAAAATTTATCAACGTTTTATCGTCCACCCTACCCCCCGAATATGGCAAGAATATCGGTAATCTGCCGACGGGCCTTTAAAACCGAGGTCGCCAACGCTCCCCCCGGAAGCCCCAGAACATCCCAAGCTCCCGGATAAGGAGCACCGACAAGTCCCGGACCGTCACTGCCGTACTGCATGGCAACAGCCATCATGTCTGCAACGGAACAGATAGCCGACTCAATTGAAAGCTCCCTGCTGCGGTCGCCATGATGACCGGCGACACCGACAATCAAAGAAGGAGGAAAATTCCAGTGCTCAAAAAGCTCTCCGGCCAGTTGGCAATGGTCAAAACCGAAAACCTTTACCTCCGCCTGACACCCTGTCAATCCATGAAATTTACACAATCTGAATGTCAGGCTGATCTCGTCCGGATGATGCTGCATCAGGACCAACCGCCCCAGATCATGGAGCATACCGACCACAAAACATTTATCCTGTGATGTTCCGGGAATCTGGGAAGCGAAAATACGGCAGAAGACCGCGCAGGCTAATGAGTGTTTCCAGAAATCAGCCATGGAAAGAACATCGGCACCAGAGCCTTTGAAAGACTCCATCACCGAGACGCTGAGTGCCAACTGACAGAGTCCGCTTGTACCCACAAGGGAGACTGCCCGGCTCAAGGATTCCACCGGAAGACTGAATCCGTAAAGCGGGCTGTTCACCAGACTGATGAGCTTGGCGCTCAATCCTGAATCTTTAGAAATTATATCCGCGAGGCTTTCAGAGGTTGCAGTAGGATCATTGAGCGCGTTCATGATCTTGTAATAAATATCCGGGAAGGAACTTAGCCGGATTCCGCTGGTCATGAAAGCTGCGGCATCGGCATAAAGGTGATCCTCAGGAATGTCACTCAACTCGTTACCGTATTCCGGAAGAGGTGGAAGCGATAGATTCTCTGACAGCATTCCGGCGTAACGCTTAACGCAAATTCCTTTCAGCAGCCGCACAGGTTCTGAATCCTTATTCACATTGGCAAACAATCGCCCGGCATATTCTTCGGCGCGCTCTACAAGAGCAGGGTCGAAATCGCTATCATTTTCTCCGCCACCGGAACCTTCGACCTCCACTTCGCTGACACCCCAGATATTGAAAACACGCAAATGCTGTTCTTCAATAACCGTACCGGCAGCAAGCAGAAATCTTCCATTGGCACCTTTTACGTCCTCAGCCAGACGCATTCCTGTCTTGATATCACCTACGAATACTTTCATAGAATTCCCCGCGATTAAAAAAACAGACTCAGGATTTATCCTCCACCATAAATTATTTAGAGCAATTATTAAAGGACAATCGGAATTTATACTCTACTGCACAGCAGGGTGCCAGTATGACAATGCGGCTTTTCAACAACCAGACTAATCCAGCTTAAAGTAACGATACAAGATCAGCAGGAGTATCCAGCACAATATTGGCACCGGCCTTGATCAGTTCTTCATCGCCACGAAAACCCCACCCCGCTCCAATGGAAATCATTCCCGCGTTAACGCCGGTTTTGATGTCCACATCGGAATCACCGACAAACAATGTCTGTTGTGGCGAAACTCCCATGGCCTTAGCAAGCTTAAGAGCCGCATCCGGTTCGGGTTTGAGCGGAACACCTTTGCGCCCGCCGCAAACTGCAAAAAAATCAACATTCGGCAGGAACTTGCTGACCGCCTCCACTGTAAATTCATGAGGCTTGTTGGAAAGTACGGCCAGCTTCTTTCCGCAGGACGCAAAATCAGCCAGCACTTCAGGAATCCCGGCATAAGGTTTGGCCACAGTATTGAGCCCCTGCCCGAATTCTTCAAGAAGCACGGGGACAAAACTGTCATATACTTCCTGAATCTGTTTTTCTTCGGGAAGAACCCGCCAGGCCAACTTCTTTGCCCCTGCCCCAACGAATTTACGGTAAGCATCAACAGGGTGGGTATCAAATCCCATACGTGAGAGAGCGGCATTACCGGCAGAAGCTATCTCACCAAGTGTATCAAGCAATGTTCCGTCCAGATCAAAAATCACAGCGGAAAAATCAAGCGAACTTTCCATATTTACAACCTAATATTATTTAAATGTTTACGATCTATTTTCGACAACATATTGCATTCAATAAAAAAAAGAGGTACTCGTTATAGTACTATCCAGTATATTATGGAGACTGCTATGCTAAACACAAACGCAAGCGTACTTATTGTAGACGACCATCAGTCCATGCGCCGCACCGTTGCAGATATTATGCGCATGCTGGGCTATTTCAACATCAAATATGCAGAAGACGGACTTATGGCTCTAGAACAGCTCAAGGAACACTCTTCAACCAAACTGGTTCTGTTGGACTGGAATATGCCGCGCATGAGCGGCCTTGACTGCCTGCGGGAGATACGTAATTCCCCGGAATTAGAAAAAATTCCTGTAATAATGGTCACAGCAGAAGCCGAGCAGGACCTTGTGGTCGAAGCCGTGGCTGCAGGAGCCACCAATTATATTGTCAAACCATTCACTCCTGCAACACTGGAAAGAAAGCTCAAAGAGGTCTTTCCCGGATAAAAAATCTACCGTGGAATAACGACAGACACAGAGACCTCATTGTCAACGCTATCCATAAATATATCGCCCTTATGAGCCTGCGCGATGAGTTTGGCGGAATAGGTTCCCAAACCTGTTCCCCGATCTTTTCCGGAAGTGGCGTACTTGGCAAAAAAACGATTTTTTATATCTTCCGGAACCATTCCGGGATTATGAACGGAAATCCGCACAGAATCATCCGTCTGCTGCAGGCGGACTCGGATCGTTCCCCCCTTGGGGCTGGCATCTACTGCATTTCCTACAAGGTTTCCCAACATAGAATAGCAGAGCAATTCTTCCCCGAAAAACATGAACTCCTGCCCGGGGACAGCCGTGCTGCCTTCAATTTCCAGCACCAGTTCCTGTCCGCGCATTTGGGCAGTATCCTCATACCCGAGAAAAACTTTACGCACCACTGCGGCAAGGTCAAATGATTCAGGGACAAAAGAATAAGTCCCACGCTCCATTTTAAAGAGGGCGGTGGACATGTTGATCATGGACAGCACAGTATATCCGGCATCCTCAATACGCCCGAGCATAGACTTGATATGGTCATCAAAATCCCCGGACATAAGAATAAGCTGCGGCAGGCTGATCACGCTGGTCAACGGTGACTTGAGATCGTGGCGCATGATCCGTTCAACATCTTCACGCATACGCACAGCTTCCCTGAGTTCAAGATGATTCCTGACCCGGGCCTTAACGATATCAGGATTGAACGGCTTGGTAATATAATCAATGGCTCCGAGAGCAAGCCCTCTGGTTTCATCTCCGGCTTCACTGAGGGATGTGACAAAGACAACAGGGATATCTTTGGTCCGCTCCTCAGACTTCAGGCGTTTGATGACCTCATAACCGTCCATCCCCGGCATCATCACATCCAGAAGAATAATATCAGGTTCTTTTGAATGTGCCAGCTTAAGAGCCTTTTCACCATCTTTGGCTGCGATTATGGCGTAATCGACCTTAAGCAGATCCATGAGAACATGAAGGTTTTCAGGCGTATCATCCACTGCCAGCACGGTTGGTTTATGGCTCATATCCGATTATCCCTATTTTTTAAGGGTTTTCCGTTCCTCGTCAAAATCAGCGAATTCAAGTGCTATTTCCCTGAATTCCTCCTGAATTTTCAAAAAAATATCAGTCAAACGCGGATCGAAATGGGTCCCACGCCCTTCGGAAATTATTTTTACCGCCTTTGAGTGCGGGAAAGGTTCTTTATAAACCCTTTTGGAAATCAATGCGTCGTATACATCGGCAATGGCCATGATCCGGGCGGACAAAGGGATATCCTCCCCGGAAATACCACGCGGGTAACCGCTACCGTCCCATTTTTCATGGTGGGCAAAGGCAATTTCACGGGCATGATGCAAAAAGGAATTTCCGCCCAAAGCCTTTTCGGCCCCGGCCAGAGCATCAGAGCCGAACTGTGAGTGCTTTTTCATTTCCTCAAATTCTTCAGCAGTGAGCTTACCCGGCTTAAGCAGGATGGCGTCGGCAACACCCACCTTACCCACGTCGTGCAGAGGGGCGGAAAGGTAAAGGGTTTCAATCAGTTCTTCATCCAGCTGGGATGCGAATTTTTCCTGTTTCATGGCATGCTCAGCCAGAATTTTCACATAATTCTGGGTTCGGGCAATGTGTCCCCCTGTTTCAGGATCACGCCATTCTGCCATGGTTGCCAGACACTCAATGGTGACTTTTTTGACCAGAGCGAGCTCTTTAGTGCGTTCCTTGACCAGTCTTTCAAGATTATCCTGATGTTCCTTTAGATCCAGCTGATTCTTGACCCGGGCTTTAACAAGCGCCGGACAGAAAGGCTTTACAATGTAGTCCACCGCACCAAGCGCAAGCCCCCTTGCCTCATCTTCCTCCTCCATGAGTACGGTGATAAAAATAACGGGAATATCCTTTGTTCGCACATCGGCTTTCAGCTTCTCGCAGACTTCGTAACCGTTCATTCCCGGCATCATTATATCAAGCAGGATTATATCCGGGCGGGGCTTGTTCATGGCCAGTTCAAGAGCTTTTTCCCCATTTTTGGCCGTGACAATGGCATATTCGCTTCTAAGAGCCTCCATCAAGACCTGTAAATTCTCCACCGTGTCATCAACAATAAGTACCTGTTTCATAACTTAAACCTGCTTATCGCCAAGCGAATCAAGAATAGCCCGTGCTTCATCACGGGCCTCATCCGTTTCGAAATCATCCATAGCCTGAACCATTTTCCGGACCGAATCCAGCATATCCGTCCCGCTGACCATCTTTTCAAGCTCTCCGGCAAGCTCCATGGCCTGAGCGACATTTTCATCGACCAGAACAACAAACTGCTCCAGCTTTTCCTGTAATTCCCCTACATCCGGGAAATTACCTTCGGCTTCAAAAGAACCCTGCCATGATTCACCTGAGGCAGCGTTGCCATCCGGTTCAGGCAAGAGTTTATCCAATGCTTCGGCAACAATATCCATCCGGGCAGACATGTCCATTAATAAATCATCCTGTTCGGTCCTACCGGCCCTGAAAGCTCGCTCGACTTCCCCGGCTGAAAGTGAAAGATCATCCGCACCGAGATTTGCAGCCACCCCTTTTACTGTATGAGCGGTGCGGGTTGCGGTTTCAACATCACCTGAGCGCAACTGCTCGCGAATGTCTTCCACTGCCCCGAGATACTTGGCACGAAACTGTGTAAGCAGTTTTTTGTATAATTCACGGTTACCGGAAACCTTGACCAGACCGGACTTCACACTGATTCCCGGAACCCCTTCAAGAGGCAGACTGCTTTCGACAAGCTCCCGCTCCTTGAGCTCAGTGCTGGAAACATATCCATCAGGAAATTGCCGCTCACCGGGAGTTATCCATTTTACAAGGGTAGCTATAAGTAGATCAGGATCGATCGGTTTGGTTATATGATCGTTCATCCCGGCTTCCAGACTCTTGTCCCGGTCACCGGTCATGGCATGGGCGGTCATGGCGACAATTGCCAGCTCATCAGCACTAATACCCATCTCCCTGATTTCCGTGGTTGCGGAAAGACCGTCCAGCTCCGGCATCTGAATGTCCATGAAAACCAGATCATAATTATTTCCCAAGACACTTTGCACTGCTTCCCGGCCATTGTCGACAACATCAACAACCATGCCTGCTTTCTCAAGCAGTTCAACAGCTATCTGCTGGTTTATTTCATTGTCTTCCGCCAGCAGAACCTTTGCCCCGCGTATTTCATTCAATCCTTCAGGTTCCTTGGAAAAAAGCAGTGCCCTCTTTGTTTTCCGCTCTACATCATGGCCGAAAACTCCCATGATGGTATCGAACAGGACGGACTGGTTTACCGGCTTAATGAGGAAAGCTTCCAGCCCGGCCTCTTCGGCCTGCTGCATAATCTCTTCCCGGCCATAGGCGGTGACCATTAAAATTTTAGGTAACTTATGACCACATTTTTTTTCAATCAACCGGGCTGTTTCTATGCCGTCCAGACCGGGCATTTTCCAGTCCAGAAGAACAAGTTCGTACGGTTCGCCTTCTTCGGAAGCCCGCTTGAGAATATCCACGCCTTCCTGACCGGAAGAGGCAGTATCAACTTTGAAACTCATGCTTTCCAAAGCCTCAGACAGGATTGTCTGCGCCGTGGGGTTATCATCCACTACCAAGGCCCGCAGGCCGCGCAGGTCTGCGGCAGGGATATAACCGGCCGAAACCACCTCTCCTTTACCCAGTACGACGGTAAATGAAAAAGTTGCCCCCTGTCCGGGCCGACTCTCCACCCGGATATTACCGCCCATCATTTCCACAATCCGCTTGCAGATAGCCAACCCCAACCCGGTACCGCCGTACTTTCGGGTTGTCGATCCGTCCGCCTGAGAAAAAGATTTGAAAAGCCGGCCTATCTGCTCTTCAGTCATTCCGATACCTGAATCAGTAACAGAAAAGAACAGGGTCACATGCTCATCAGTCTCAGCCTGCTTTTCCACGGAAATGACAATATCGCCCTCATCTGTGAATTTGGTGGCATTGTTGGCAAGATTTATGAGCACCTGCCCCAGACGCAGAGGGTCACCGACCAGATAGTTGGGTACATCTGGGCAGACATGGAAAAGCACTTCCAACCCTTTTTCTTCAGCTTTAACCGCAACTACATTGGCAAGATTATCCATGGTTTCATCCAGACGGAAAGGAATATTCTCCATCTCCATCTTTCCGGCCTCGATTTTGGAAAAATCAAGGATATCGTTGATGATACCAAGCAGGCTATTCGCCCCGGAGCGTATTTTTGTAAGATAATCATGCTGCTTGGCAGTGAGTTCTGTCTGCAGAACCAGATGGCTCATACCGATAATGGCGTTCATGGGCGTCCGGATCTCATGGCTCATGCGGGCCAGAAAATCACTTTTTGCCCGCGTGGCCTCTTCTGCTTTGTCACGCGCTTTAAGCATTTCCTGCTCGGCTTCCTTACGCATCAGCACTTCCCCGGCCAGCCGCCTGTTGGCCCGGACAACGACAAACAGAATAATCCCGGCCACACTTCCTATACCGAGAACAATTTTAGCCACCATCCACAAATTGATTCCACTCTCCACCCGCAGGCTGATCCACTTACGGATAACTGCTTCGGACTCCCTTTCGGTAATGGAACTGATCCCTTTATTGAGGATTGACAGCAGGTATGGAGACATCTGCTTGCGCAATGCAAATCGAAGCTGACGGGTAATGGGAAGCTGCAGGGCCACTTTAAGATTGTACAAACCATTCTGGTTGATCAGATACCCAAGCACTTCAAGGGTACCCACATAAGCATCGGCCTGTCCCTTAGCCACCATTTTCAATCCGTTCAAAGCGCCGGAAACAGGAATCAGATTCAATTGCGGGTAATTGGCTTCCAGATATTTGTGGGCAGCATTGCCTGCGCTGACCCCGACCCGCATCCCGGCCAGATCCTCCACACTGGAAATAAAAGGCATATCCTGCTTGACCACTACAACTTCGGAAAGATTGATATAAGGATTGGAAAAATTCAAAAACTGTTTGCGTTCCGCTGTTTCACTGGCTGCGGCAAGCATGTCTGTTTTGCCATTACGGACCAGCTCAACCGATTCACTCCACTTTTCAGTGGGCACCAGTTGAAGGGAAAGTCCAGTGCGATCCGCCACCATACGCAGCAGGTCCGCGGAAATACCCTCATACTGCTTTGAACGGGGATCAATGCGTTCCAGAGGCAACCAATCGGGGTCAACGCTGAACCGGATCACCGGACTGGTACGCAGCCAGAGCTGTTCATCCCGACTGAGGTCAACCCGGCGTTGCCTGCCTTCCCCGGTCCACTTTTTAAGAATTTCACGTTCTTCTTTCCGGCTTATTGATTTCAAGGCCCGGTTAAAAATAGAAGTCAGCTCTGGCCAGTCCTTACGGACCCCGATAGCCAGCACAGATCCTTTCCTCTTGATTTTTCCCTGCACTTCCAGATTGGTCAGCAGATTACGTTCAATAAGGTAAACGGCCACGGCACGGTTACCTACGTAGACATCAGCCTCTCCCTGGGACACAGCCTCCAGTGCCGCTAGGGTATCCGGGAATTCTTTGACCAGTGCAAGGGGGTAGTTTTCACGAAAATATTTTACATTAAAAAAACCGCGCTCAAGGGCAATGGTCTTATCCGCAAGGTCTTTTTCTGCCGCTGATTCAGGACCATCGGTACGTCCCACAATCACATGGGGAATAACCATATAAGGATCTGTAAAGTCCACAAACGGTTCACGGTCCTTCTTCGGGGTCACGTCCATAAGAGCATCAATGCGCTTTTCCTTGACCGCTTCAAGATTCTCCTTGAACGGCCCGGCAATAATCTTCAATTTTTCGCCCAGACGTTTGTTGAGCAGCTTTATGTAATCAACACCCAATCCTTCCGGTTCACCGCGTTCGTTCGCGTAATCAAGCGGAGGCCACGCATTCATGACCGCAATTGTAATCTGCGGATGTTTATCAAGCCATTTCAGATCATCCGCGCTCAACTTGAAAGAATTGCTCTCCGCTGAATAGTAAAGCTCTTCAGGATCAGAGACCCAGCGTTTTTCAATATCAGCATAAACCTGATAGGGAATCGCATTGAACCCGGCCTCTATTTTTTTTTCCAGATCGAGACGTCCCTTGAGTACCCCAGCCCTGATAGAATCGGAAAAGACGGTCTCAGGTACTTTGATCAAAACCCCTTTCATCTGCCAGCTTTCCAACTCTGCTCTTACAGGAAGAACCTCGTGAAAAAGGGCATCCGCCTTACCTTGTAAAACAGCCAGCACTAGGCTCTCGCCGTCCGGGTAGGGTACGGCTTCAATCTGCGGGAATTTCTGTTTCAGATAATTCTGTTGAAACGAACCATCCAGCACAGCTACCTTTTTCCCGCCCAGTTTATCCAGTCCGCCGGGCAATATCCGGTCAGCGCGGAAAAACAAGGCAGTATCCACTCCAAATAAGGGCCTTGAAAAATGAAAATATTTCTCCCTCTCCTTTGACATGAACAATCCGGAATGAATATCGGCATTGCCGTTTTTGACCGCTTCTATGGTCCCGGTCCAGCTGTCGGGCATGAAATCAACCGGAATTCCTGTTTGCGAACTCCACGCCCTCCACAAATCAACCAGAAGTCCGGCAGGTTCTCCATTTGGGCCAAGCAATGAGAACGGCGGATAATCACGGTCCAGAGCTATGGTCAGGCTTTCCGGGTCACGTCCATGCGCGGCTGCCACCCATTTACGGTTTAAAGACCGTTTTTCCTCAGTTCTGAGGCCGCTCATACCTTTATTGACGGTGTCTAAAATCTGTTTCCGGCCTTCTGGAACAGCCACCCGCCAATCATTACGATAGAGGGGCTGTCCGGGTTTATAATGGAACTTTGAAATAAGGTTGTTTTCTCTAAGGTAGGAAAGGCCCACCAGAGTTTCGGCGACGAAAACTTTCAACTTGCCATTTTTGAGGTCTTTCATCATGGCATCGAAATCAGGATATTCGACAAGAATAGTTTCCGGCTGCTTTTCGCGCATGAATTCTTCCGACAGATCACCTGAAATAACCCCAACCCGGTAAGCGGAAATATCGTCATTATTCTCCACGGGAAGCGCTTTATGATAAAAAATATGGGTATCGCTACGGCATAAAGAAACTCCGAACTGCAGGTATTCATCCCGTTCTTTGCTGTAGAACAGTCCGGCATGGGCATCAGCTTTCCCCTCCCGGAGCATACGCAGGGATTCTTTCCACGGAGCGGGTTTAAAATTCAGATTTGTACCGCTTGCTTCTGCCCAGAACTTCCAATAATCCATAATCAGGCCATCCGCCCCGCCCTCGCTGTTCTGGAACTCAAAAGGGGCGCAATCCTCGCAATAGACCACCGAGAGGGAATCATCCGGCTGCTCAGCAGCAAAAGCACCTTGGGCTGAAAACAAAAGCAGAAGAACAATAAAGAATCTAGTCAAAACCATCAGGAACATCCTCCCGAGAAGCACTGGAACGGAATAAGAAACGAAAAGGCGGAATATAATATTATGCAAGATAGCTAATACCGGACCTTATGTAAACAAAAGTACATTATAATCCTCAGTACCCCCAAAAGAATCATCTACTTCATCAACCAACATCCTTTTTCAGCAGTCTGAATCAAAAGATTAACAGTTAAACCTGCGGTTGAACTTTTCGCTTTTACAACAAGCACAAAAGGTTAATGTCACTAAAAGACAAAAAAGTATTTTACTGTTCAATAGTAATTTCAAAACCTAACTAATTCCGGTTGAAAACAGCGGGCTATAACTATAAAAGCAGGCATGCCGCATACAGATCAGAACAAAAAAGAAGTACTCGAAGCCCTGCAGGCAGACATCAACTTGAGCCGGGCGGAGATTCCAGCTCTGGTGGAGCTGGCAGGCAAAACCAGGCGCATGCATTTCCGCAAAGGCGAGTTCATTTTCAAGGCAGGAGATGAATCAAACAACTTCTGTCTGGTGGAAAGCGGAAAAGTTATCCTTTCCAAAGAATCTCCTTCCGGCAAATCATTTACCTACCTCGTCGCTACAAAGGGAATGACGCTGAACGGCATCACCTGTTTTAAATCGGGACCGAGACTTTTTACTGCCCGCGTAGTGGAAGAGTCATCCATCATCACGATCCCCTGCTGCGAATTCAGAACGTGGGTTGAAGACACCCCTGCAGTTGCCATTGGCATTCTGGGAACAATGGGAGAACTGCTGGACGGTGCGTACACCCGCATTATTGACCTCATTGATGAAAGTGTGGAAACACGCATCCTCAATGTTCTGAACATGCTTTCCACCCGTATCGGCCCTGAACTTCCCCTGACCAACGGGGATCTGGCCGAAATGGTTGGAACTTCACGGGAAAGTGCAGCCAGAGTCATATCCAAATTGCAAGAAGCAGAAATTGTTTCCAAATCACGGGGCAGCATCACCATCCTCAATAAGGAACAGCTGGAGCAGACAGCATCAAGTCCCTTTTTCATAATTTAAATTTTCACCCATCAGTGACCTGCATCATTGTTCAGATCATGCTTCCGTTATAAATCCTGTTTAAGTGATTTCACCAGACAACAAACAGGAATATATCTATGCAGGGTTATTTAATTACTTTTTTCACTCAATTAAACCGGGAACAGGACGGTATGCCGATTGCCGACTGGCTTATTGAAGAAGCCCGAAAGATCGGAGTACGCGGAGCCACCCTTTTCAACGGCAAGGAAGGATTCGGTCATGACGGACGCTTTCACTCGGGCAGCTATTTTGACTTTGAAGATCCACCACAGTTAGTGACCATGGCCCTTAGCGAAGATGAATGTGATAAACTTATGTCCCGCCTGAAAGAAAGCGGGCAGCGTATTTTTTACACCAAATCAAAAGCCGACTTCGGATTTACAGCTTAAATCCAAAGATAATTACCTTCCGCCATCCGGCAGACCATTCTTACAAAATTAAAGGAATCCTATTATGATAGGACCATATATCAATGGAGCAGCACTGCTTGCGGGCAGTGTTGCCGGGGCTTTGATCGGCCCGAAACTGAATGCCAACATCCGAACCCGCATGCCTATGGTTTTCGGTTGCGCTTCCATGGGACTTGGCGTGGCAATGATCGTAAAAGTAAAACTGCTGGCCCCGGTGATGCTCGCCCTTGTTGTCGGTTCACTGCTTGGCGAAATCATCCAGTTGGAAACTCTGGTTCAGAAAAGCGCAGCAAAGGCAAGGGTTGTGATTGAAAAAATGACCCGCCCCAGCGGCGACATTAATCAGGAAGAATTTCTGGATAAATTCGTGGCCCTGCTGGTCCTGTTCTGCATGAGCGGGACTGGAATCTACGGATCCATGACAGAAGGAATGACCGGGGACCCGACCCTGCTCATTGTCAAATCCATCCTTGATCTGTTTACCGCGCCCATATTCGCATCCACCATGGGATTTACCGTTGGCATACTGGTCTTTCCGCAATTCATGATTCAAGGTTTGCTGTTTCTGGGAGCATCCATGATTCTACCCCTGACCACCCCGGACATGTTGGCGGACTTCTCATCCTGCGGCGGGCTGATCATGCTGGCTACAGGCTTCCGTATCTGCGGCATCAAACAGTTTCCGGTGGCGAATATGATCCCGGCACTTATTCTGGTCATGCCGCTTTCGCATTTATGGACAATTTACCTGACCTAAAATAATCCCCGCAACACTTAAGCATTGCGGGGATTCAAACAATTCAACAGATCATCCGACTGATTCAGATCATTTAAGGATAACTTCCGCCGGAACGGCATCCGGTCCTTTGCGGGCTGTAGTCGAAGGCGGGGCCGAATGCCACGGCTTCGGAGCCTTTGCCATGCTGTGCCCGAGCATAAAGAGCTTACTCATATAAACCGGGCTGAACAGCTCGTCCGACTTTTCGTTGTAGTCAGGTGGAATAAAGGTCAACTTAAAATCTACGCCATCCCGCTGAGAGGTATAGTACATGCGGAACAGGTCACCGATGCCCTGATTACGGATTAACCCGGCAAGCGATCGCGCCGCAATCCCCCCTATATACGGTTCCACCTGCACCCCTTCGGTAACGAGGGCGTCGTTGCGAATCACATAAAGAGTGATCTTCCTTTTCTCGCCGATCTTTTCCAACTCATCAGCCAGATGAACACTTGGAGGATAGGAAAAAACCTGATTACAGACTCCACCGTCCACATGCATTTCATCATAAATTTTATCCCCGGCCTTGACCTTGAAATAAACCGGAGGAAAAGCTACCGGGACCGAAGCTGACGCAAGGATTACATCACGAATGAGTTGATCCGCTTCCGGTGTGCCGTACTGAGCCAAAGCCCCGATATCCCAATATACCGGACGCATGGCATCAAGGTTGGTAGTCCCGATCAAGAGCCTGCGCCCTTTGCGGTGCTCTTGCGCTATCTTGGCTATGAATTCGTGATTAACGAACTCTTTCAAGGCTTTTTTCAAAGGCTCCGTGCTGTACACGGAATCACCCGAAATTGCCGAAACATATGAACGCTGCTGCACAAGATCGCTGGTTTCAAAGGTCGTATAAAACATTTCGACAAAAGGGTCATAATCCGACCCCATGAAAGCAAAGGGAGCGATCAACGCCCCTGTACTGATCCCGGTAACCAGCCCGAAGGTGGGACGGTCACCGCGCTCGGTCCAGCCGCAAAGGAAGCCGGCACCGAAAGCACCGTCTGCTCCGCCACCGGAAAGGGACAGAAAGCTTATCTCATCCGGCAGCATATTTTTTCGGCTCAGCTCGGCCCATTGTTTCATAACCTTATCCATATGCTTCGGGGTGGTATCCCCGAAAAAACGAACTTCTTCATAACCGGGAAGACTGGCCTGAGCCTGCATTTCCACCGGAATAGGATTGCGCTTCAGTCCGCAACCTGCCAGCAGGGCCAGCATGGTGGAAAAAAGAATCAGCCGGAATGACCATTCGCTATACTTCCGCTGAAAGTCTCTACTCATTAATGACTCCGTACAAAATATTAATCCGAACCAGATCATTTTAAGACATAAGTATGATCAAAACCCTGCAGTAAGTGTATACATACTCTTTTTACACATACTGCCGAAGCAGGATGAATATAGATATGAATTGAAAAACCTGCAAATGAGCAAAGGAGAAAAATACATGTTATACCGTAAGGTTCCTAAAACAGGGCAAGAACTGTCTATTCTGGGATTCGGCGCAATGCGTCTGCCCATGATTGACGACAAAACCATTGATGAAAAACGCGCAATCGCACAGATTCGCAACTCCATTGACAACGGCGTAAACTATGTGGATACCGCATGGCCCTACCACGGCGGCCAGAGCGAAGTAATTGTGGGCAAAGCCCTCAAAGACGGTTATCGCGAAAAAGTGGCCATCGCCGACAAACTGCCCCAATTCATTGTCGAATCCCGCGAACAGATGGACGAAATCCTTAATGAGCAGCTTAGACGCCTTGATGTTGACTGCATCGATTACTACCTGATCCATGCGGTTGAAGGCAACTCATGGGATCGGTCTGTTGAACTGGGAGTAAAAGACTTTCTGGACAAGGCCCTTGAATCCGGCAAAATCCGTTACGCAGGTTTCTCATTCCACGGCGTTCCTGAAGATTTCAAATGCATTGTGGACGCTTACCCATGGACTTTTTGCCAGATCCAGTACAACTTTCTGGACACAGAAAATCAGGCCGGTACCGCTGGGCTGAAATATGCCGCATCTAAAGATATCGCAGTAATAATTATGGAACCCCTGCGCGGCGGGAACCTCAGTGCGCCCACGCCTCCGGACGGAGTTCAGGACATCTTCGATCAAGCCGAAACAAAACGTCCTCCTGTGGAATGGGCTCTGCGCTGGATCTGGAACCATCCTGAAGTAACCGTGGTTCTTTCCGGCATGAACAACGAAGAACATATAGAGCAGAACCTCGCTATAGCTGCCGAAGCCGCACCGAATTCCCTGACCGAAGGGGAAATCGCTATTGTGGACAAAGTAGCTGCAAGGTACAAGGAACTCATGCAGGTTCCCTGCACCGGATGTGCATACTGTATGCCCTGTCCCGCCGGGGTCAGGATTCCTGGATGTTTTGAGATGTTCAACAGCGCACATATGTTCACGGATAAGGCCGAACGTAACAAATTCCAGTATGCAGTCCTTTTCAGTCAGGAAATGGCCGGTGAGTCAGCATACGCTTCACAGTGCGTTGAATGCGGACAGTGCGAAGAACACTGTCCCCAGCATATCGCCATTCCCGAACAGCTCAAACGTGTTGTTGATTACTTTGAGCAGGGAGATATGAAGGCAATGGTAAACATGGTCGCTAATAAACAAAAAGACTAATCAAGACCGGTACGGGTGCCGGTCAAGCGGCACCCGTACCGAACGTACACAACACTATTCTTACCGATAATAAAATGAATATACTTTACTACGATTGTTTTTCAGGCATCAGCGGAGATATGAATCTCGCCGCCATGATAGATCTAGGCGTGGACCCGGAATTCCTCCAGGCCGAACTTTCCAAACTCCGTCTCGACGATGAATTTTCTCTCAAAATTTCGCAGGATTCCCGCAAAGGAATTTTCGGAACCCGCGTGGATGTAGAACTGTCCCACCATCACCATCATGACCATGATCATCACGGACATACCCACGGACATCACCACCATGAACACCGCAATCTGAGAGACATCGAAAAGATCATAAACAACTCTAACTTGAGTGATCAGGTCAAATCAACCAGCCTCGCAATATTCAAACGCGTTGCTGAAGCCGAAGCCAAAATCCACGGCAGAACCGTGTATGAAGTCCACTTCCATGAAGTAGGCGCCACCGACTCCATTGTGGATATTGTCGGTGCGGCTATCTGTTTTCACCAACTGGAAATCGATCAGGTCTGGTGTTCCTCCATTGAACTGGGCGGCGGATTCATCAACTGCGCTCACGGCATGATGCCCGTACCCGCTCCGGCAACATCCGAAATTCTCGCCGGGCTGCCTTCTACACAAGGCGCGGTGCAAAAAGAAACCACAACTCCCACCGGAGCGGCCATCCTTGCCGAACTGGTTGATAATTTTTCTGATTCCCCGCACATGGTTGTACAGAAAACATCCTATGGCATCGGCCACCGGGACAACGAAATTCCCAACGTACTCCGTGTCCAGCTTGCGGAGATCAGTCAGCAGGCTGACGCCCTGCCTACGGTCCCGGCCCGGCTACTACAATGCAATATCGATGATATGACCGGGGAGATGCTCGGTGCGGCACTGGAGCAACTTATGGAAGACGGAGCCATGGATGTACATTTCACAGCCATCGTCATGAAGAAAAACCGCCCGGCCACCACCCTCTCCCTGCTCTGCTCAGCCGAAGATGAAGATAAATTCAAAAGACTTATTTTCAAACATACGACAACCCTAGGCATCAAAAGCACTGACCTTGAAAAAACCGTGCTCGACATATCATTCGACAAGCTTGAAACACCGCTCGGGACAGTGACCATGAAAAATGCCATCCTTGATGGAAAAGTGATCCGCTCCAAACCCGAGCTGGAAGACTGCCGCGCCTTAGCAAAGAAACACGGTATTTCTTTAAATGAAGTGTACCTTCAGGTCGGGAAAGCAAGAGAGATTTGAGTTTTTTATGGTGATGCCTCCGGCAGACCTCCGGGGGCCGGAGAACCCTTTTGCATAAGGGTTCTCTGAACTCTCCTAAAACATTTTAGTTGTTTGATCGGTTACTTTGATGGACATACCTGCCTCTAAATATGGTAAACTGCTCGAGATTCTCGCTGAAACTGATGGAGCGGTGATAGCTTTTTCTGGCGGAGTGGACAGTACCCTGCTTCTCCATGCCGCAAAAGAAGCTCTTGGAGAGAAAACAATAGCAGCTTCCATTGCCACCCCTTACGTTCCACAATGGGAACAGAGAGAAGCAAAAGAATTTACCCGAAAAATGAGCGTGAAACATGTTGTTGTCGAAATGGACTTTCCTGCAGAACTCCGCATGAATCCCCCGGACCACTGCTACACATGTAAGAAAATCCTTTTCGGCAAACTGCTGGAAGAGGCGCAGAGACAAGGGCTTGAACACGTATTCGAAGGCACCAACATTGACGATCTCAGCGACTACCGCCCCGGCATCAAAGCATTGCGAGAACTTGGAATCCGCAGTCCTTTTGTGGAAGCGGAACTTACCAAACAGGAGATTCGTGATCTTTCCCAAAGATTCGACCTGCCAACATGGAATAAGCCTTCTTTCGCCTGTCTGCTCTCGCGCATGCCGGTAGGTATTGAAGTTACAAATGAAGCATTGCAGCAGGTGGAAAAAGCTGAATTTTTCATCATGGGTATCGGCTTCCCGGCTGTACGGGTTCGCCATCATGGCGATATAGCCCGCATCGAAGTACCGGCGGACAGGCTTCAGGAATTCATAGAAGCCAATAAGGTTCACGGAATCAATAACAAGCTTAAAGAATTCGGATATCGCCATGTATCGCTTGATCTAGGTGGATACAAAATGGGTAGCCTGAATAAGAAATAGAATTTTTCCCCGGCTAAGGATTTCAAAGGAGATTATCCCCTTTGGCCTCCGGAAGCGAAATCTTTCAACATAAATGAGAAGCGCATCATAACTATGACCAATGATAATCTTAAAAATATATTGAAAGCCGTAAAAGACGGAAGTCTCAACGTGGATCAGGGCTTGGATAAGTTGCGCGACCTGCCTTATCAGGACATCGGCCATACCAAGATCGACCACCACCGCTCTTTACGCAACGGTTTCCCGGAAGTGATTTACGGCGCGGGTAAAACGCCCCAGCAGGTCGGTGATATTTTTGAACACATGTGCGAGCGAAACAATGTGCTGGCAACCCGCGTTTCCCCGGAAACAGCCGAACACGTCATAACCCGCTTTCCATATGTGGATTATAATGCTGTAGCCAATACCCTGACCTGCAAAAGCAAAAAAATCTCCTACAATAGCGGCATGGTGGGTATCATCACCGCTGGTACTTCCGATCTGGATGTTGCCGAAGAAGCGCGGGTGACCTGCGATATGTTAGGCAGCAATGCTGAAATAATCTCGGACATAGGAGTAGCAGGAATCCACCGTCTATTCGACCGTATTGATGCTATCCGTAAATACTCGGTACTTATTGTGGTTGCAGGCATGGAAGGAGCTCTTTCCAGTGTGATCGGCGGACTGGTGGACCAGCCCATCATTGCCGTGCCGACCTCGGTAGGCTACGGAGCCAATTTCTCCGGCCTTTCCGCCCTGCTGGGCATGCTTACCTCCTGCGCCAGCGGGGTGACCGTGGTGAATATTGATAACGGATTCGGAGCGGCATGTGCTGCCTGTAAGATTAACAGGGCTATTGATCGGTAGAAAAAGTCTTCGGCGACCCTGCCGGGGGGCTTTACCGCTGTTATTTTGGAATCTAGGATATAATTTCCAAAAGTTGCTCAATCCCTTCACCGGTCACGCAACTGGTGTGGATAATACCCTTTGCCCCGGCCTGCCTGAGGAAACGTTCAGCCAGAACAGGATCTGCGCTTGGTGCGTCTATTTTCGAGACAAGGCCAATGACTCTGCGGTTGAACATGGAAGTAAAAAGAGGCGGAATAAGGCTGGCCCGTCGGGTAGCATCCTGAACAATTGCCAGCACTTGGCAATCTGCGGAAGAGGTAATCAGGGCGTGATAGAACCAGCTGTTTTCGAGAAATTCGCCGGGAGTATTGATGAAGGGTCCGAAATGCTCCACGGCCATAGCCCGGCGCGGGGAGTAGAATTCCCCGGAAAGGACCTTAATAAGTGAACTTTTGCCGGAACGGGTCTCGCCCACGAACATTGTTTTTTTCATAAGAGGCCTTCGGCTACCCTGCCGGGGGCCTTAAACCCTTTTCCAAAAGGGTTTAAGAATCCCAAAACGTTTTAGTAGGCTTTGCCGTTTCATATGGCAGAGCTGCTTCATAATTTTAGGATCTGGTAAGTTCGACAGAGGAATAATGCAGGATACCCTCGAAGTAATCAAGTACAGCCCGAAGCGCGGCTTCAACACTGGCAACATCCCCCAGAAGAAGTAATGAACCACCGAAACGGTCCAGAAATCCGATCTCAACGGCTGCTGCTTTAGTCGCTACATCAGAGGCGATGATCACACCCTCACTGGGGGTGATGGTCATGATGCCGATAGCCCCGGCGGAATTATCATCCAGCCCCAACTTGAGGTAAATATCCCGGTGCGGGCTGGCAATAAGATGGGCAAGGGTAACCTGCTTACCGGGAACGTATTCCTGAATAATGCGCTGCTTGTTGTCATTGTCCATCATTATGAAAACTCCTCTTTTTTAAATTCCGCAAACCTTTTCATACATAGGGGCGAAGTCCGAATAAAAAAGTTTAGGATTCTAAACCCTTTCCAAAGGGTTTAAGCCCCCGGAGGGTCCCCGAAGGGCCGCCGGAGGCTATAAAACTAAATCAACTGCTCTTTAATTTCTTCGCTGGGGGAAGGAATAACCACGTGGCTGTGAACCGGTCCGCCATCGCCGACACCTTCGATTCCAGCCTCAACAGAAGCTTTAACGGATCCGACATCGCCGGTCATGGTGACATAAGCTTTACCGCCGAGGCCCGCCGCCATGCGGACTTCGATCAGGCTCACGTTAGCGGCTTTGGCTGCTGCATCAGCTGCAAGGATGCAGGATGCGGTGGTGCAGGTTTCAATCACACCCAGCGCGTCGATTCGGGGAACAATGGAAGTCCCGCTCAAAGCGGGGATAACATCCTCGTGCACGCTGGGAATGGTAAAGTGGTCCACAACCATGTCCGCACCGATTTCACAACCGACTTCAACGGAACTCTTAACCGCCCCGGTATCACCGGTAACAACTACAATATATCTGCCCGGACAGGTGGGACGTGCCATGACCAGCTCAACAGATGCAGCTTTGAGCATTTCATCTGCGGTGTGCATGCCTAGGGCAACGCTGTTCAGTTCTACACAACCGATTGTACGTAAATTCATTTTATATCTCCTTTTGGGAGTGGTGCGTTTCGCGCTTTGATTCGCCTGCGGCGGCTTAAACCCTTATGCAAAAGGGTTTAAGAATCCCAAAAATCTTTTATTAGTTATTTCCTGATAACTACGACGCCGTTGTCGATGCTCTCGACTGTTCCGTCAATGCTGGCGTGAACCCTTGCACCCATTGCACCTTCGGGAATTTCCCCGATCAAATCACCGCAGCTGACCTTATTGCCGACAGAGACAACACAGTTGGCCGGAGCGCCGATGTGCTGACCGAGACGAATGTTGACTACGGTGGGGGTAAACTCACCTGCGTACTCAGGATGACCGTCATACTTGGTCAGGTTCAGACGCTGGATCAACCGCTTGGTAGGAATGGCCCTGCTTTCGCGGAACGGGTTGGCTTTCAGTTCATTGCCTTTGGATTCCCAAGTCACACGTTCCTTCATCAGGATCTGCTTGATCTGGGCATTAACCTCACGCGGTGAAACCATCATGGGGCAGGAAAATTTCTCACAGATTCCGCATTCGGAACACAGCAATGCTTCCTTGGCGACTTCACTGTCCAACTCGTTGTTGGCGATTACGCGCATCAGTTTATGGGGATGCAGGGAATGGCCGAGCAAATTGCGCGGACAGAGATCTGTACAGCGGGAACACTGACAGCAGACTGTATTGGTAATACGGCGGATCTTTTCGGGATCCATGATCTTTCCTGCCACAACGTTATGACTCGGGGGCAGAACCAAAAGACCGCTGGTGGTCTTGGTCACGGGCTGACAGGTATCAGGAAGCACCCGGCCCATCATGGGACCGCCGTCCACAACCCTGTAATCTGAGATAGTCGGTCCGCCTGCGAATTCAAGTACATCGGAAACAAGGGTTCCCACGGGAACTTTAACCACCATGGGCTTCCTGATTTCTCCGGCAACGGTAAGATAACGGTGGGTTACAGGCTTGCCGTCAAGGGCCAGAGCCACGTTGAACAATGACTCGGTGTTGCTGACCACGGCACCAACCTGAAGGGGAATGCCACGTTCGGGGACTGTGCGTCCCAGAACTTCGTGAACAAGCACCTGCTCATCACCTGCGGGGTAAAAATCTTTGAGCACAAAGCATTCAAGGCGCCCGGAACCGTCACGGGCAACAGCATCCTGCACGGCTTTCACTGCTTTGGCATGCTTGCCCTTGAGACAGATGATACCTTTCTTTGCTCCGGTACACTCCATGATAGCTTCAAGGCCGCGGATCATGGTGTCCACTTCCGCTTCCATAAGATAAGGATCGCTCATGAGCAGCGGTTCACAGGAGGCACCGTTAACCAGAACAGTGTCCACGTTGGCCTCGGCCTTGACGTGGGTCGGAAGGCCGGCACCACCAGCCCCGACAACGCCTGTTTCTCTAATCACATCAACTATATTTACAGCCATTTTATCTCACCTATTCAAACGGTTAGATTCAAAAACTAAAAAACAAATAAAAGGGTTTAAGCCGGCGGAGACGAAATCATTTCACCCCAAAACGCAATAGCGCATCAGAATCTACCCCGCAGGGCCGCCGGAAAAATCCTACCAAGCCTTGAGCAGAAGTTCCTTTACATCATCACGGGAAGGAATTCTGGGGTTGCCTGCAGTGCAGATGTCATCGAGCACGTTACGGGCAATGGTATTCAGGCTGGAACGGAAAACATTTTCATCAATCTTCAATGCACCGATATTATTTGGAATGCCCATAGATTCGTTGAGTTCACATACCGCGTCGATCAGGGATCTGGTGCCTTCTTCAACAGTTTCCGCAGGCAATTTCAGCATAGTGGCTATCTCGTGGTAACGGATACCCACGTCAAAACTGTTGAACTTGATTACGTGGGGCAGAACAACCGCATTCGCAAGGCCATGCGGCACATGGAATATTCCACCCAGAGAATGGGCGACGGAATGGGTTATGCCCAACCCGCTGTTATTAAAAGCCATGCCAGCCATGCAGGAACCGAGCAGCATGTGTTCGCGTGCATCCATATCGTCACCGTTGAGATAGGCCCGCTGGAGATACTTGAACACGTAGCGGATAGCGTATCTTGCATAGATGGAAGTAAAGGCATTGGCCTGACGGGAGGTGTAAGCTTCAATGGCGTGAGTCAGCACATCCATGCCTGTTGCCGCAGTTACATGTGGCGGAAGGGTACGGGTAAAACGGGCATCAAGAATCGCCATATCCGGGATAAGCATTTCGTCATTGAGAGGAATCTTGACCTCATTAACCTTATCGGTGACCACGGCAATGCTGGTAACTTCAGCCCCTGTTCCGCTGGTGGTGGGAATGGCGACCAGTGTAGGCTTGGTCTTTCCTTCCAAAGCTTTTCCTGCAAAAAAAGAAATGGATTTGGCCGCATCAATGGGTGAGCCGCCGCCGAGAGCAATAATCAGGTCTGCCTGATTTTTAAGAAAAATCTGTGCTCCCCTGGTAACGGTCTCCAGGGAAGGATCAGGCTCGACTTCATCAAAAATAATATAGGGGATCCCGTTGCGGTCCAGATGGGTGCGAATCCGGTCCGCAAATCCGGTCTTGACCATAAAGGAATCAGTAACAATAAAAGCCCGCGTTGCCGGAAGACTCTCCAGATTATCCAGAGCATCCTCTCCGTAGCAGATTTTTGTTTTGCCGTAGAACTGTGTCACCCTTTTCTCCAATAAATCAAACTAGCAGTGTTAAAAATCTTCAACTTTAATTTTGTATCGGGGTGCAGGTGTGAGGGGAGGAAAAACCTGCACCCCTTGAGTCCTTATTTTACAGCACATTTGGGAAGAATAACTTCCACTTCGCTGTGAGGACGGGGAATAACGTGTACACTGCGCAGTTCGCCGACTCTTTCAGCTGCGGCAGCACCTGCGTCAACAGCAGCTTTAACAGCCCCAACATCGCCGCGAACCATTACGGTTACGAGTCCGCCGCCGACCTGTTCACGGCCCATGAGCTGAACATTTGCTGCTTTGACCATGGCATCGGCTGCTTCTACTGAACCGACGAGTCCTTTGGTTTCAACCATTCCGAGAGCGTTGAGAGATGACATCTTTTTCTCCTTTTAGGATACTTGACTTTTAAACTTTAGATATTGCCTTTTACGACTTCAGCGACCTTAAAACTGAGGTCCTTGAGCTGAGCCATATCAGTGATTCCGTATTCTTCCTTGAGCAGCACAGCGATGCCCATGACCAGATCTTCACATCCGTCACAGACTTCCTTGGTGCAGTCAGGATTACCGCATCCGCGGTTACCGGTTTCGGCAACAGCAGCGGCGTCTTCCACGCGAGCGATTTTGATCTTTCTCTTGCAAAGCTCATCTTTAGCTCCGGGAGTAAGGATCATGGTATTATCTACGTAGAGAGTTTTACTGTCCGAGCAGATAAATGAATCAAGATTGCCCGCTTCGATAAGTTTCTTTTTCATCTTTACCTCGTTCCCCTTACTAAGGCCTTTACGACCGAGGCGTCGGGTCCGGGGATGACGACCGCCTCAACAAGATTGTTGCCCAAAGTGGCGGATGCAGCATCCGCGGCTTCCTGAACCGCAGCTACATCGCCGCTCATAACGAAATATGATTTGCCGTTGATGCCCTGCCCGGCAACAAAGCGGGCCAGTTCAATACCGGAACGCTTGACCGCAACATCTGCCGCCACCACGCCCGCCGAAACATTACGGCATTCAATAACCCCGATAGCCCGCACATTTTCCAACGGAACAGCGTTTTTTAGTACGGCAGAAACTTCCGGGGAAAGGCTGGAGATAACGAAACTGCCCTTGAGCCTGCTGCCGTCCTGCTCTGCTGCTTCAACACTGGCTGCCACCGCAGCGCGTTCACCGGAAACAAAAATCAGGTATCTGCCGGAACAAATGGGAGCAGCGCGAACAAGTTCCACATCCGCAGCCTTCATCATGGCATCGGCCATGCGCACCCCGGAGGCAATGCTTATACTCTCAACTATGCCCAGCGTATCCATAATGATTACACCTGTGCCTGAACTTCATCGATGATGGCCACGATGGATGCATCCACCGGAGCTTCATGATTACGTAGAGACATACGTGCCGAGCTTCCGGTAGTTACCAGAACCTGCTCGCCGATCCCTGCGCCCACGCAGTCCACAGCTACGAAAATTTCATCACTGCCCTTTCCTTCGATATCAAGCCGCTGAACAACCATCAGCTTCTCCCCGCTCAATTCATCCTTTTTGCGGGTGGCCCAGACATTGCCGACAACTTTGCAGATAATCATAAAACAATCCTTACAGGGTCTTGCTGATGTTGATGTTTAGTTCCTTGGCTGCTTCCTCGGCAAGCGGGGTTACCATGGCTGCAGGCAGTACCACCAATTCTTTAGCACCCTGCGCCGCCGCACCACTGACCACCTTTTCGGTGATCAGTGATTCCCTGACTTTCAGGGACTCGGGCGCCTTGGGTTGAAATCTTTTCATACCGAAGCCCTTCAAGGTCTTCTCGTGGTCCTGATAAAGAGCATAGAGAGGGCCGGGAGCTGTCTGGATATATTCTTCATAACCGAAAGAAAGCACTTCCACGGTGTGACCCAACAGCATCTGGCGCAACACCTCGGTCATGATTCTGCCGTGAGCCTTGCCCACTGCCAGATCAGACATTTCGCAGACGCATAGAGAAGGCACGATATAACGGCTAAACTCGGCACAAGGAGCTTCTTCACCGAAGAAGTAGTAATCGTAGTCATCGCCAATCGTATTGCGGACCTTCTCAGCCACAAGGCAGTCGCGCTCAGCCAGAACCAGCGCGCAGGCCTTCCTGGAGTCGGGCTGGAGTTGCTTCAGTACTTCAGTTGCGATGGATTGAACTAATTCATTGATGTCGATGCTCATGTTTGTCTCCGACGGCCCTGCCGGGGGCCTCTCCGAGGGCCAAAGAAACTTTTTGGAAAAAGTTTCTCTGGACTCTTTAAAAACTTTTGATAGGGCTTTGCCTCTTCGTAAAAAAAAGTCTGCTCAACTTAACAATTCAGGGCGATGCCCAGCGGGGTTACGAGAAACGGGTTGGCCGGTTTGTAGACCGGGATGCCCACTTCCTTTTCCACCACTTTTTCCATGTCCTTGAGGCAGCAGGTACCGCCCACAAGGTAGATGGCTGAAATATCGCGATCCTTGATGTGTGCCTTGACGATGGTGCCCATTTTCTGGACCACCGGACGAACAACAGGCAGAATCTCGGCATGGCGTTCCTTAACCTTTTTAAGGTCTTCGGCTTCTTCAAAGCTGACCTTGTAGTTACCGGAGAGAACCAGCGTTACATGGGTTCCGCCAGTGGGTTCGTCAGCTACGTAAACAACTTCGCCATCTTCCAATACAGAAAGCCCGGTGGTGCCGCCGCCGATGTCGACAATGACACCGTTTTCGAGTCCGAGCACAGCATTTGCCGCGGTAGGTTCATCCAGAACATTGGTCACTTCAAGCCCGGCACCTTCGACAACGTACTGGTGAGTGGTAACGTCCTTTTTCCCGGTACCGGGAGGAACCGCTATGGCGGCGCGCTCCAGCTTGCGGCCCAATCTTTCTTCAAGCTCGCCCACCAGCTTACGGGTGATACGGGTGGCGCCCATGTAATCAACAACCAGACCGTCCTTGATGACCCGTGCAAATTCCATGGCGCAGGCCACAGGTTCCTTCCTGCTGTTCAGAACCACCACCACAATGTAGGCGGTACCGAGGTCCACACCCACAAAAAGCTCCTCGTCATGTGTGACAGGAACGGTGTTCTCAATGCAGCTTTCAAGGTCGCTGATCTGCCGGTCAATTGCTGAAAAATCCATGTTGGTCTATTCTCTCCCCGCACACTCTCGGCTAAACAGTGACGAAGCCTATTAAAAAGTTCTCTGACCGCCGAAGGCGAAATCTTTCAATCAAAACGCGAAGCGCCTCAAATAATTATCTAACAATCTTACCGGTTACGGACTTGTTCCAGCCTGCGCTGTTGCCTTCATCGGGATCGATGTGCATAGCCAGCTTGAACTCGGGATGAACGCGGCAAACCACGTCTTCAAGGATAACCGGGCGGTCGCTTTCAAGGCGAACACATACGCGGTCGTTGTCTTTAACGCCGAACTTCTCGCCATCTTCAGGAGCCATGTGGATATGGCGGGCAGCAACGATAACTCCTTCTTCGAGACCGACTATTCCGGTCTGTGAAGCGAGGATGATGCCGGGAGTTCCGGTAACATCGCCGGATTGGCGGACCGGGGCCTTAATACCGAGAGTACGGGCTTCGGTGTTGGAAATTTCTACCTGTGAAGAGGAACGCGCGGGTCCGAGCACGGCAACGTTATCCATCACACCTTTGGGTCCGATGAGCCGCACACGCTCTTCGCAAAGGAACTGACCGGGCTGAGAAAGTTCGCGTACCGGGGTCAGGGGCTTGCCGAAGAGTTCAAGAGCGTCCTGCTCGCTGAGGTGAACGTGACGGGCGGAAAGCTCCACGGGGATGGGTTCACTCGCTCCGGTGGATACGGACACATGCGGAACTTCGGTCTTCAGTTGGTCAATAACGCCCTTGATGACCCCTTCCATGATATTGTTGATGACTTGTTCGTTCATGCTCATTTCTGTGTGAAAAATTTTTATATTATGGCCGGGAAAGGAAAGAACATGCGGATAGAACTTTCCTTCCCCGGCCTAAATGCCACAAGTAAACTTGCGGCAAATAAGCATTAATTAACCTTCAGCTTTAGGAAGGATGATTTCAACTTCGCCGTGGGGGCGGGGGATAACGTGTACGCTGATGAGTTCACCAACGTTCTGTGCAGCAGCAGCGCCTGCGTCGGTTGCTGCTTTAACAGCACCTACATCGCCACGAACCATAACGGTTACGAGACCGCCGCCAACCTGAGTCTTACCAACCAGAGTTACGTTTGCTGCTTTTACCATTGCGTCAGCGGCTTCTACTGCGCCAACGAGACCTTTGGTTTCAATCATACCCAGTGCGTTCAATGAGGACATTTTTGTTCTCCTTTAAATTGATTTATCGGCCCCCGGAGGGACCACCCTCTATTCCCTGTTCGGGAATCACTTTATTATTTTAGAGCGGGAAGTTTTTACTTCCGGCTATACCATCTGTTTCAGCTGCTCGACGATCATGGCTGTGATGGCCTGTACGTCGATGGAATCGGAATCGGATGCGTGGGACGCGGGAGCTGATTCGCAGCAAGTGTTTCCGAGATCGTAAGCAATCCTTCTCACGTTCATGAGATTGAGCGGAGTAACGTTATCGGAAGTGGCACTTCCACCAACAGTACCGCAACCAAGGGTAAAGGAGGGGAAGAGAGAGGTAGAGAGGCCTACACCGCCGTGAGTGGACGGAGTGTTAACCATAATTCTGGAAACAGGTTTCTTAAGACCGAACTCGCGAATAACTTCTTCGTTGCGGGAATGGATGGCGAGAGAATGGCCGATACCGCAATTTTCAAGCAGAGCATGGCAGAGTTCACATGCTTCTTTCCAATCTTCAACAACGTAAAAACCGAGAAGTGCAGTGAGTTTTTCCTTGGAAAAAGGAAACTTCTGTCCAACTCCTTTTTCATCAGAAAGAAGAACACGGGTTCCGGCTGGAATAGTTATTCCGGCCAGTTTGGCAATGAACTGTGCATCGCGACCTACGATCGCGGGGTTCATTGAACCGTTTCCGCGTTCCATAATCGCTTTTACTTTGGTCAGGTCTTCGCCCTGCAGGAAAAAACCGCCGTTAGCAACAACTGCAGCTTTTACTTTTTCAGCGATGCAGGCTTCGGTTACGATAGACTGCTCTGATGCGCAGATAGTACCGTTGTCGAAAGTTTTACTTTTGAAGATTTTGGCTACAGCATCTTCAATATCCGCAGTTCTTTCGATGTAAGCGGGAACATTGCCTGCTCCTACGCCGAGAGCCGGAGTTCCGGAGCTGTATGCAGCCTTAACCATGCCCGGACCGCCGGTTGCAAGAATAAGGTCGGCAACTTTCATAAGTTCACCGCTGCCCTGAATGGTAGGCACACTCATTACGCTGACCAAATCTTCATTTACGCCGCATTCGTGAAGGACATTACGGATGATCTCCACTGTTTTGCCAATGCATTTCTTGGCACTGGGATGCGGGGTGAACACAATTGCGTTCCCGGACTTCAGCGAAATCATGGCTTTGTAGATAGTTGTTGAAGTCGGGTTGGTAGAAGGAACGATACCTGCAATTACTCCCATGGGGACTGCAACCTCAGTTACCTTTTTTTCCTTGTCTTCATTGAGGATACCAACAGTCTTCATGTCCTTGATAGCTTCCCAGAGCTTCTGGCTGGCAAGAACGTTTTTTGCTGTTTTATCCGCAACCTTACCGTATCCGGTTTCTTCAACAGCTATAGCCCCAAGGGTCTCAGCCTGAGCATAAGCTGCCTCGGATATGGCCTTTACAATGCCGTCAATTTTTTCCTGGGTCATTTCAGCCAGCTCAGCCTGAGCTTTTTTGGCGGCACGAACCAGTGAACGGGCTTCCTGAATGGACAATAAATCTTTGTCTACCATTGGATTACTCCTCTATCTGCCTGGTAACATTTATAATCTCGTCAATAAGAGTCTTCTTGGTGGCTTTCTTGACTTCTTCATTAGTCATGGAAATACCTTCCAAGCTTCGGGCTATCTGCCGAACCTTACTGATTTTCATTTTCCTGAGTTCAGCAGCCTTATACTGGGGTTCATTTTCCTTTATTTCGGAAACGACCGGAGCTTCCGGTGCCGACTCCTGCACTGCCGGAGTTTCAGATTCCTCTTTCTGAGATTCTTCCACTTCAGCTTTTACTTCCACAGGAGCAGGCTGAACCTGCTCATCCGCAGAAACGGGCGATGGTGCTGTTTCCCGAGAAATTTCTTTTACTTCTGCTGCGACTGGCGCGCTGGTAGCGATAATCTTGCTGATTTCATCATAGGGACGGGCAATCACATGATGCGAAACCAACTCTGAGCCTTCAATACGTCTGATGGCAGCAGTGCCTGCTTCAACAGAAGCCTGTACTGCGGAAACTTCCCCGGTTACGGAGATAGTCACCAGTCCGCCGCCGGAAAAATTCTTTTCCAAAAGGATAACTTCAGCGGCCTTAAGCATGGCATCCGCCCCTTCGATGGCAGCCAGCAGCCCTTTTGTTTCAATAAATCCAAGTGCGTTCATAGCTCTGTTCTCCCTCGTCACTGATTTGGACTAGTGTCTGACCACCGAGACCGGAAAATTGTATTGGCTGATGACCCGTTCAATATGTTCGAGGTCGGCATCGCTCAATTTGGGATCTCCTTCCACCGGATATTCCCAACCAAGCTGGGTATATTTGTTCACACCCATCTTGTGGTAAGGAAGCAGATCCACCCCCTTAAAATTCTTAAGATCCTGATAAGGCATGAGCAGCTCAACCAATTGCCGAATTTCATCTTCACCGTCATTGACGCCCTTGAGCATGGGCATCCTGATCTTTACGTTGTACCTGTTCTCAAGGAGCCAGATCAGATTTCCGAGAATCATTTCATTACGCACACCGGTCAGTTCTCGGTGCCGTTCTGAATTCATGTGCTTGACATCGAAAAGGAAGAGGTCAACATAGCCGGCAACTTTTTCGAACACTTCGGGACGGGCGTAGCCGCAGGTTTCAATAGCGGTATTGATGCCCCTCTGTTTGCAGGCCTGCAGCAGGCTGGCCGCAGCTTCGGGTTGGGCCAGAACCTCACCGCCGCCTAGGGTCACACCGCCACCGGATGTTTCGTAAAAGGGACGATCCTCCTCAACTATATCGAGCAGCTCGGAGATGGTCTTTGATTCACCCACGATTGCCATGGCGTTTTTGAGGCAGGCTTCTTCACACTTGCGGCAGCCGATGCACTCGACATCGCGGTCGATGAAATGTTTTCCTGCTGCATTAATTTTATGTACGCCCGCAGGACAAACGGACACGCATGTTCCGCAATTTACGCATTGATCCTTTTTGTAGAGGATCTGGTATTTTTTATACTGTCCCTCGGGATTTGAGCACCATTCACAGCGCAAGGGGCATCCCTGAAAGAAGACGAGAGTTCGCACTCCCGGACCGTCATGCATATTGTACTTCTGTACGTTGAATATCTGAGCTTTTCTTTCAATCACGGTTCAATTCTCTTGCTGTATGGAACACTCAAATCCCGAAGGATTTTTTATTTCTTCCCTGATAGGTGAAATCGCCTATCAACGCGCGATGCGCATCAATTACCTGTCTTAGATTTCATTCAGCATGGTACGGCTGATAATTTCGTCCTGAACATCCTTGCAAAGCTCTACGAAGAATGCAGAGTAACCGGCCACGCGAACAACGAGGTCGCGGTACTTGTCGGGATTCTTCTGCGCATCAAGCAGGGTTTCGTTATCGAGGTAGTTGAACTGCATTTCACCGTTACCCAGAGCGTTAGCAGTACGCAGCAGGGTAATGATGCTGTTCTCGCCTTCGGGGGTATCGAGCAGACCGGACATGATCTTGAAGTTGTGAACCATGCCGATGTTCATCATGTCGTTAGCCATCTTGGAAACAGACTTGATGATGGCGGTCGGGCCTTTGTAGTCCGCACCCTGAGTCGGGCTGATTCCGTCGGAAAGAGGCATCCATGCATCACGACCGTTGGCGGATGCGCCAAGCAGCTGACCGAAGGGGGTGTTGTTGGAGATAGACAGGGTTCCGTGGCTGAGTACGGAGTACAGGGTCTTGTACTTGCGGTGCTCGGCCTCGGTGAAGTGAACCAGATCTGCAGCAATCATGTCGGCGTAGTCATCGTCGTTGCCGTACTTGGGGGCAGCAAGGCAATCGGCCTTGATCTGGTCGTAACCCTTGAATTCTGCAACAAGAGCTTCGTTGAGCTGGGCAAGGGTGTACTTTTTGTCATCGTAAACAAGCTTTTTAATGGCGGCCATGGAGTCGGCGTAAGTTGCAAGACCGGACCAGACAACTCCGGGACCGAAGTTGTACATGGCGCCGCCTGCGGAAACATCACGGCCGGACTCCATGGTGCCTTCGTACATAAGGGACATGAGAGGTTTAGGAGCATGTTCCCTATGAACGCGCTGGGAAATGACAGTAGCGACACTGGTCCACTTGGTAATGTATTTGATCTGCTCTTTTACGGCAGCTTCGAATTTGTCATAAGTATCGTAAGCTTCAAGCGGCCCCATGTCCGGGGTAACCTGCTTGCCGTACCAGAGGGGGACACCATGGTTCAGGACCAGCTCAATGCAGATAGGCCACTGGGTGTAACCGGTGGAAGTCCACTGGTAGAGACGACCAGACTTCTGGGGTTCAACACAACCCATCAGGCAATAATCACGGGCATCTTCTACGGAAACGCCCTTGGCAAGCATCATCTTGATATGGGCATCGTCAAAATGAACTGCGGGGAAGCCCATACCGGAACGGATAACATCCACAATCTTCTTCAGGTACTTATGGGGAGACTTGGTGTGAACACGGGTAGCCAGTGAGGGCTGGTAGATACGCACGTGACGTACCGCATCCATGAGCAGATATGTCAGGTCGTTGGTTGCATCAAAACCTTCACGGGTCACACCGCCCACGCACATGTTTACGAAAGGCTGGTAACCGGCGAAAAATTTAGAAGCATCTTCGCTGGTGAGCCACATCATTTCGGACATTTTGATGAGCATGCACCCTGCAAGGTCAAATGCTTCATACTCGGTCATGCGGCCTGCTTCGAGGTCAGCCTTGAAGAAGGGATACATGTACTGGTCAACACGGCCGATGGACATACCGGTCTGGTTTTCTTCAACAACCAGCAGAGATTCAACTGTCCAGACAGCCTGAATAGCTTCCCAGAAGGTCTCGGGCTTATGTGCGGGAACACGGGCGTTGACTTCGGAAATCTTGAGCAGTTCGGCTTTGCGTTTAGGATCGGTTTCCTTGGCTGCCAATTCTGCTGCATATTCGGACATACGCTTGGCGTAGATTATAACACCTTCTGCAGTGTCGATTACAGACTTGTAGTAGTAAATCTTATCGAAATCTTCGGGGTTGGCGTAATCCAGATGGTCAAGGTGTTCCTGAGCTTCGGCAATAATGTCGAGCATGCCTTTTTTCATCAGGATAACGTCGTAACCGGGGTTGGAATCGCCACCGCCGTTTACAGCATGGTAGGAACAATCGGAAACATAGGATTCACCGGAAAGTTCCCAGAGTCCGGCTTCGCGATATTGGCCTTCGCAGTATTCATCGAGGGATTTATTTTCCCAGAAGGGGAAAAGTTCTTCCTTCATGTACTTCTTATCTTCTTCGGAAATATAAAATGGGTCCTGAGCGCGGGTAGCGATGGTATCAAGCTCATCACGCATCCAGCGCCACGCGATTTCCGGAGAAAAAGAAGCGGTGCGGGGGGCGCCGGTGGGAGCACCGACGATAAGTTCGTGATCCTGAATTACCAAAGGTGCGGTTTCGCAGCTGGCACGGAAACTTTTCCCGCGCAGGAGGGCTGCAGGCAGACCGGGATTCTCTCTGGCAATCTCAGTCATAACACGGGCACTGTGTACGCTGACGGAAGGAACCTGTTTGAGAAAGTTCTCTTTCAGTTTAACGTGACGCTCGGTAGGACCTTCGGGAATACCGTCGGTCTTGACGCAGGCAGCAGCGGCTACAGGCTGCTCTGCCTTGTTTTTAAAAACCTCTGCGGATACGCCTTCGAAAATCTTCTTGAGCGAGGCACGTTCCTCAGGGGTAAGGTTTTTGGTAGCTTCAGCAAGCTTGTTGGAAAAACTTTGAAGATCCACTGTATTTCCTCCGTTTAAGGGATTTAATTCTTTAGCGATCCGCGGGATCATCTATGGCAGCTATGGCCTTTTGCAGGATTTGTTGAATGACCTGTGCCATATTGGAATCGTTTACTTGTGCTTTATTACGACCGCCTGTGTGACCGGACTGTCCCAAAACTTCCTCAGCACGCCTTACCCCGCAACCAACCTTCCTGATATAAATGAGGTTCATTGGGGAAACATTGTCGGAAGTAATCCCGAATCCGGCAGAAGAACTGCCCAGAGTCATGGAAGGAAACAGGTTGGTGGTGGCACCCATGCCGCCAAAAGCTGCCGGGGTATTGACCAGAAGGCGGCCAACGGGCTTTTTCAAGGCGAACTGGAAAATCACGTCCTCATCAGTGGAATGAATGACCAGAGTATGGGCGTTCCTTTCGTGAAGCAGCAGCTCGATGCACTTTTCACAGGCGTGCATCCAGTCGTCCTCCACATAAAGGGCCAGTACAGGGGAAAGAAATTCTCTATAGTAGGGATCGGTGTCAGAAACATACTTACGTTCCGCCACCAGTACGGTGATATTTTCCGGTACGCTGAACCCGGCTCTGCGGGCCAGCACCGGCGCAGGCTGCCCGGCCATCCCCTTCCTGCGCTGTCCGTCAGGAGCGATGAACAGTGCGGCAAGGGATTCAGCTTCGCTCTCAGACATGAAATATGCCCCGCAGGAACGAAGGGACCGGCGCACATCTTCGGCCACACAAGAATCAACAACGATGGATTGCTCCGCTGAGGGAGCAATCCCGTTATCAAAAGTCTTGCTGGCAATGATGTCTTGAACGGCCACCCCAATGTCGGCAGTACGTTCAATAAATGCCGGACCGTTGCCGGTTCCCCCGTAGATAACCGGTTTGCCGGTCTGCTGGGCAGATTGGATCATCCCGGGGACTCCGGTAACCATAACCAGCGAGATATTCCTGTGATTCATAAGTTCACGGGTTCCGCTCTTGGTAACAGTCTCCAGATATGAGAGGCAGCCTTCAGGAAGTCCGCAGCCCTCTCCGGCTTCGATCATGATATCCAGAACCCGACTGATGCTTTTTACTGCACCCGGGTGAGGGGAAAAAATAACACCGTTTCCGGACTTGATAGCAATCAGGGTATTGTAGACCGTAGTAGAAACAGGACCGGTCACTGGACAAAGGGCAGCGATAACTCCGACAGGAACACCGATGCCGGTTATCTTTTTCTGCGGGTCTTCATTGATGACACCAACGCAGCGCATACCGCGCAGTTCCTTGCGGACCTGATTACAGACAAAGCGGTTTTTAATCAGCTTGTCCTGCCATTTTCCGCCGTCAGTCTCTTCGTAAGACATGAGCGCCAGCTCTTCGGCATGCTCCTCAACCGCATCCGCAATCCGCTCGACTATTTCGTCAAGCTTTTCCTGCGGAAAGGTCGCCAGCTTTTTCTGGGCCTCATGGGCTACCTCCGCCAGAATTCTGGCTTGCTGGATGGAGAGTAAATCGTTGTCAACAATCATCGCTTACACCTTTCTCCGGGACTGAAACGTTCTTTAACTATCCGGCTTCCCCTGCACTCCCAATTAGGGAAGCAGGTTATCGATTGCGTAAATCTTGGTGATTTGTTCCAGATCGCGATGGGGAGTGGGGATGACGAGGGAAGCGTAGACTTCGGCTTCCATCCGTTCCACAGCTTTTACACCGGCTTCAACAGCGGCCTGACAGGCTGCGACATCACCCTGAACCAGTACGGAAATATATCCGGAAGCAACGTTTTCATAACCGACGAGTTCAACGTCAGCGGCCTTCATCATGGCATCAGCCGCTTCAAGCACATAAACAATGCCGAACGTTTCAATCAGGCCCATTGCCCGGGGGCGAGGTCCGGAAGCATCAGATTCCGAGGTCTCCACACCATGGACTGACACAATGTCACCGACACCGCGAATCGGACGGGGCATAACGTTATGGGCAGTAAGTTTCCCAATTTCGGCTGCAGTAGCAGAGCCGGCTTCTACAGAAGCCTTGACTGCCGCAACATCACCCTTGACCATTACAGCCACAAGGGTGGAGCCGATATTTTCATAACCGACGAGTTTAACATCTGCTGTTTTGAGCATCTGGTCCGCGCCGCCGATGGCCGGGACCATTCCGAGAGTTTCGATAAGCCCGAGAGCCTCTTCGCCTTGATACCTCATGTAATCTCCATTGAGCTGGTATTTCAGTTCAAAACCATGACTTATGACTTTTGACGGATGCTTGTCTTAAGAATCCACCTTTTCCACATCCTGCTCACAGCCTAGCCCCTGACCTAAAGGGGAAGGTCAACAGAGATTTCACATTTTTAGCACATTTTTTTGTAAGACATTAAAAATCAACACTTTTTTTGAGTTACATTTTCGTAAGAACCTAAGAGATGTGATTACGAGAATCAATTCCAGTGACCACACAATAGTTCCTCGAAAAAATCAGTTCTCAACGTTTCCCGATTAGGTTGAACTGAAATTCAGTTATGAACTTTAACCAAGACATCAAAGCCGACTTCATGCACATACAAAAAAATAAAATTGACTGAACACCAAAACCAATTTTTCACCTAACCGGAGCGCATAAAGACTGCTATCAATCGTCAAATAACTATTTTGGAAAATAATATTCGAGAAATATTTTCTTTTTTATTTAACAACCAGATAAGGCATTGAGATAATGGAAGTTTTTAATTCTTTACCTATAGTCAAACCTACATTATCAGGGGGCTTTCAAAGTTATTCTGAAAAAGCGCGTTGACCTTCCCCTTAAGGGAAAGGATATAAATTTAAGGACTAGTACCTTCCCGTTAGGGGAAGGATGTTTTCCCTGCGATGTGGAAGCGAATGATTAGAGCAGTGACGAGAATGCAGGGATACGGGTGTGAATTTCAGTTTAACTTTTAATGATTAAGGAGACGAGCATGGGGGAAGCAACCGTTGCAATAAACCCGGCAGCCGTCGCTGCAAAGCACAAGCTGGCTACCAGTTTTAAAAGAAAGGGCATTGTTATCGCCCTTCTTTCCGGACTGCTGTACGGTTTTTATACCGCATTCATGACTCTGGGCATGTCCAAAGGGATCTGGGCAGAGTGGTACGGTGAAAATTCGGGACTGTCTGCATTTACTGTAATGTATCTTTTAAGTGCCATCGGCGCGGCAACCACCGACTCATGCAGCGCGGTCTGGGCTGTAGGTATTGCTGGTTTCCGCGGACGCTTTAAAGACTTTGTACGCTGCATCAAAACCAAACCCGGCATGGTTATGGTTGCCGCTGCCGTCATCGGCGGACCTCTGGCAAGTACTGCTTATGTTGTTGGTCTGCAGCTTGCTGGATCTCTGGTAGTACCCATTGCCGCGCTCTGCCCGGCAGTAGGAGCCATCCTCGGCCGCATCCTTTTTAAGCAGGAGCTCAACGCCCGCATGCTGCTCGGTATCGCTATATGCTTCGGTGCCAGCTTCATGATCGGCTCCACCAGCCTTGACGGTGCAGGCGGCCCCAACCTTCTGATAGGCCTTTTCTTCGGTTTCCTTGCTGCAGTTTGCTGGGGGATTGAAGGCTGTGTCTGCGGTTACGGAACCTCCATGATTGATCCTGAAATCGGCATCACCATCCGTCAGGTTACCGCAGGTTTCTCCAACCTTTTCATCCTCGTTCCCCTGTTCGGCTTCATCGCCCACGTTGATACTTTCAACATGGTCACACAGTCTTTCAGCGACAGCGAAGCCATGATCTGGTTTGTTCTGGCCGGACTCTCAGCATACCTGACTTTCATGTACTGGTACAAAGGAAACGCCATGTGCGGTGCTGCTCTCGGCATGTCCTGCAACGGTACTTTCTCTTTCTGGGGCCCCTTCTGCTGCTGGATTGTACTCGGCATCGCCATGGGCATGGAAGGCTGGGCAATGCCTCCCGTCGCATGGGCAGCAGCAATCATCATGGTAATCGGTATCTTCATCATCTCTATGAACCCCATGGACCTGTTCAAGAACAATGAGGAGGCAGCATAATGATTCCCCTTAACTACGCCATCCTGAAGCACTTTACCAAAGTTGAAGAAGCCTGCGCCGACTGCGTTATGGACGCCCTTAAAGATCAGTACGGCACCTTCAAAGCCTTCAAGAAACCATCTGTCATCAACGCCCTGATGACAGCCGAAGCAAACGGACTCATCGAAGAATCCCGCTTCGACCTCGACTCAAATCAGGAACTGCGCGTCTACTACCGCGCCCACGCTGAAGGAGCCGAAACAATCAATAAATATATTAAAGGCTGATAGCCAAGACCTCACTGAAGCAAGGGGAGCGGTCTCGCAGAGAGCGCTCCCCTCTTTAACGTGATATGTAAATTATAGCAGCGCAGGTGAAGATTCTGTTGAATTAATCTCCGAAATACCGGACCATAAGAACTGGAGGAGAGACCAGTGAAGTACAAGGAACGCTATTTCATCGGGGAGATGAGCAAACTCTGCAACATTTCCAAAAAAGCACTCCGTTACTACGACCAGATAAACCTCATCCCCTCGCAGCGACACGATTACAACAACTATAGGTACTACACCCGGGAATCCCTGCTTTCGGTCCCGGTTATTAAATATTACAAACAAATGGGCTTTACCCTTGAAGAAATGAAAGAATTCATTGAGGGGAGCGCACAACACGTATTCAAATCCATTCAACATTCTTTTCGCTCCAAAATCAGGGAATTGGAGAAGGAACAGGAAAGAATACGCCGAAAGTACGTATCAGTAAAAGACTGGTATGAACTGGTTCGTGAAGCAGAAATGGTCATTGATAACAACATCAATGAAGTCTCTATCAAATATATTGAAAGCAGCGACCTGCTTTTTCAGGACCAGTTATTTGAACTCGACCTGCAATGGTCAATCATTAATTTGGAATTCACCCAACACGTGGAGGACATGAATAACGAGATAACCGGACCGGTCATCATCAATTTTTCATCCCGCAAAAACCGCGTTGAAGGAGAAGATCAAAAAATCAAAATGCTGCAAAAAACAGTCATACCCTGCAGCGAAGAATATAAATACGAATTCGGCGGGGACATGATGATCTCCTGCTACCACCTTGGAGACCACAAGGACATCAACAAAACTTACCTAAAAATGGAACGCTGGGCTGCAAACAACGGTTACCTGCTTGGGGAGGAATCCTTCGAACGGTATGTCACTGACTACTGGACAACCAACAACAGTGCTAAATTCGTAACCGAAGTCCTGATTAAATGCTCACGCCACGGCGACCCTGAAACTTAAGATTACCATTAATCATGCGAAAAGGCCTGTTTCATGAATGAAACAGGCCTTTTCGCATAGTACAGCAAAAGCATATTCATGCTTAGCAATTACCCATAAAATTTGAAGGTGTTGACTGCCGATTTCAAAAAAAAGTTCATTCTTCCTGCTCCCGGCATTGCGGACAAAGCCCGAATAAAATCATCCGGTGCCGGGTCAGAGTGTAACCGTTTTTTCTGGCCAACTCCTCCTGCCTGCGCTCAATGACATCATCCAGAACCTCAATTTTTTTATCGCACCGTATGCAGATAAGGTGGTCATGATGTTCATGCCCGTAAGAGTGCTCATAAAGCGCAACCCCGCACCCGAAATCGAGACTATCTGCCAGCCCGGAATCTACAAGCAGCTTTAATGTCCGGTAAACAGTTGCCAATCCTACTTCAGGAAGCTTTAGTTGAACAAAACCCAAAAGCTCCTCGGCTGAAAAATGGCCTTCAGTTTCAAGAAAAGTCTCAACTATCACCTTACGCTGAGGGGTCATGCTCAACCCATTTGCGGCAAGGTAATCAATAAATATTTTTTCTGCTTCATTTGACATTATGAAAATGAAATCCATTTTCATAAAGCTGTCAAGAACTTTCTAAATAACCCCATGGCAAAAGCCGCAACCGGATCAAAAAGTACGCCTCACACATTCATAAAATGACAGCAGTCAAGGCTTTGTTTTTTCTTCGGAAGCAGGAATAGCAACCACAATATCCAGCCCGCGCGGAGTACGGATCAATTGCGGTGAAGGTCCTCTTTTTTCATTCGGATCACGGAAATTAAAAACCAGCCGCAGACGGTCAGGATGCCTACCCAATATAACCTGACCAACGAAACCGGACAGCAGGTCCGTTACCCGCGGCACAGAATACCGCCACTTACCACGTAGATCCACCACCAGCTTGGAAGGATTGTCCATCCAGAAATAAGTCACCCGTCCCACCTTGGCGCTGGTCTGCAACCGGGCCAGAAACTGATCATCAGTATGCGTAAATTCCAAGACTTCCAACACACCAGCGCTGCCAACAATTTCAGTTGGCTCAGCCCCGGTCCGGGTACGGTTAGCAGCGAGATCGTCCTTAATTTCCTGTTCGACAGGATCAGAAACCGTTTTATTCTCAAGAAAATCCCGCTTCAACCCACGCTCCACCTTGTGGACATCATGCACAACTTCCCGGCGAATGGAAGTTACTTCCTCCTTTGCGGCCTGCATAAAAGTTTCCGAACCATTTGCACTCACGGGAGTCCCATTGACTGCCATGCGGGAAGGAAGATTGAAATCATTAATAAATGTATCGAAATCTCCCCATACGGAAAGGACAAACAAACTCCCCACCGCCCCGAACCAGATCAGGAAAAGCAGGATGTAGAATCTTCTGTAGAAAACAGTCAGCACATCCGCCTCCTTAATTCTGCCAGCAATCGGTTATGAAATTCGGAACATTCAATGGCTTGATCTGCAGGACTTCAATAACCGGAACAGCCCCATCGAAATTATAGCCGACCTTCACACTCTCAACTCCCAGCCCCTTGAGCCCTTTGGATTGTTCAGGAAA
The DNA here is from genome assembly GCF_963678865.1 of Maridesulfovibrio sp. Lineage (NCBI taxonomy): Bacteria > Pseudomonadati > Thermodesulfobacteriota > Desulfovibrionia > Desulfovibrionales > Desulfovibrionaceae > Maridesulfovibrio > Maridesulfovibrio sp. The sequence goes on from NZ_OY787459.1 coordinate 2,103,607, forward strand.
ATCATCGGGAGTGAAATTGACCTCGCCGTTGCGGAATTCTGACAAGAACTTAGCAAACCCCAGACTGCCTTCATAAGTCTTGACCAGATCCAATCCCGGAAAACGGATAGTCAAGGTAGTGGTGCCGCACTGATCCGGTTTCCACTTAAAGACCATCTTTTCTGAATAGTTGTAGTTGACCAATTCCTGCTTTCCGCTGCCGCATTCCAGAGAAAGCATAGTAGCATATGGTTCTTCAGTAGCGTTGGAATTAACGGAAGTCGGGATAGTTGACATGCCTACCTTGTATTCGGGCTGGATTTCCTGCGCTCCCTGCTCACCATCATTCAAGAAAACAAAGAACTCTTCTCGAAACGGAAAGGGAATGCCCAGCCACTGCTCGCTCTGCCAGCCTTTGACTCCCTTACTCAGGAAAGGCGCTGCACTGCCTGCGGTGAACTTGTCTACAATTCCACTCTTGCCGAACAAAGTACTCCGCAGCTTATCCGCAGGTACATGAGCTGTCTCGGCAAGTACCTTTCCTTCCCAAAGCTCTTGTAATTCGCAGGAGGCCTCCATGGTGATCACGTAAACCATGAATTCAAGCGGACCAGCCACAAGGTTCCAGAACGTATGGGTACCCTGCCCGCCACCGTGCATACGGGTCCGCAATGCAGCCATCGCCCGGGTAGCCCCGTCCACAGGGTTCTTCTTGACCGCTCCTTCACCGGATTTGCCTTCCGCACTGCCGGCCCCTGCTCCCTGTCCGCTGGAAGGATAAAGGGCAGCCGCGCTTTTAAACGCAGTCTCCTGACTGGTAGTAAAACCGGCCAAATCATTTAACACCTTCATATAGTCATCAATCTGCTTGGCTCCCTCAATGCGGGCTTCAATATTTTTGGCCATTGTTCCACCCAGATCAGCCACAATTTTACGTAGAGATTCCTCTGCCTTCCGGGAAGACTCTTCCACTCCCTTGGCTTTGACTGCCTTGTACTGGACCAGCACAATATTAAAATCAAAAAGGTCGGTCACCCACTCTGGAGGAGTCCCCAGTCCCTTGATGGACGAAAACTCTTCTTTCATCCTGCCCAGAAGTTTAAAATACGGGTTATCAGGATTGGCCATGGTATGGGCCATGTTGATATAATCGTCCTTGGTCAACAGCTGCCGCTCGCCTTCGGAAAAATGTTCGGAGAATGAATACCATGCCCGGTAGAATTGTTCGGCATACCAGCTCCAGAAATCCTTTTCACGTTGGCCGAACCCGGAATTATCCGGCATGGCCCGGCGCAATTCTGCAAGGAAATCTTCAAGCATTTTGCGCCCGGTATCCGTATACGCCGGGGGTACATGGACTTCATTTTCAAAATGCAGACGCGGACCACCCCAAAAATCGCGCAGAACGACCGGCTGTACTTCGGGATTTGCATCAACCCAGTCCACAAGCCATTTAAAATCAGCTCCCTTAAGGCTGAAGACCTTAGCCAGCCTTGCCTGTAAAAGCAGACGCTGTTCTTTTAACGTTTCAACATCACGCCCCCAATCAAGATAGGAGCTGTAGGTCTGCGCATAATATTTCATCAAGTCCGGATCGAAATTCTGCACCGCAACGGACATGGCCTGCCCAGAAGGAAGTTCATACGGAGCCAACGGCTTTGACTTCTTCCCCTCAATCCGGTCATCAAGCAAATCTATACGCCAGCCGAGCAGCTTGACAAAATCGCTGATGTCCTGTTCCGAAGAACCGGCATGTAAGCCTTCAATGCTTCGGGTCAGTTTTTCATCCACGGGCTTCAGCAGGACGGAATCAAACTTTTCAACATAAAGCTGCTGAACCTTCTGCTCTGCTTCAAGACTGACATCCAGCCCCATGCGGGGTACCCACCACCCGGAATTAAGCTCATGCAAATGTAAAATTTTCTGACGGAACCCTTCCATCTCCACAATTCGCTCATCAATATTTTCCGAGAATTCAGGCGGCTTTGGAAAAGCGGTAAACAAATCATGCAAAGCGCGACGATTGCCCAGAAAAGACATGCTGAACAAACCGCAGATAAAAAAAAGTAAAAGCAACCAGACCAGCATGCCCAGATTTCGGGTCAGCAGCTTCCATTTCAGAAATTCAATGATGGGGGTGAAGAGGTTACGGTCACGGGTCAGAACTTTTGAAAAGAAATCATGCAAAAACAAGCCCTGTCTGGTTCCGGGAAGTTTTTTTTGGACATTTTCCAAAGAAGGAAGGCTGTCCAGAAAAGCAGAACTCTGCTCACCGCTCTGTTCTCCGCTGGAAAAATAAATCCCCCGGAAAAAAGGTTGTTCCTGATAGGGGTTATCCTCAAATACACCGTCCGCAAAAGCACTAATGCGAGGCCGCAAACGATCCAGTTCATCGGCAAAGAGCAGGAAAGCGGGGTCAAAACTGTTCTCCCGCTCGAGCAGATTCACCCGTAATTCGCGCAAACGCTCGATAACACCGGTTACGGCAATGTTCACGAATTCTTCGGGATCGGAAACTTCGGTCTCGTTAACCATGCCCATAGCCTGAGACCGGGCCTCGGCAGGCAGTACTTCAGCCAGCCCTTTTAGCCCGAAAACCAGATCCATCTTGGTAAGAAGCACATAAACCGGGAAACGCACTCCCAGTACGCGCATAAGCTCGTTAATTCGACGCCGCAGACTGCGCCCGTATTCATGCAGGCTGTCTTCATCGCCGGACTGCAGACGATCGGCAGGCAGGGTGATGATCAGGCCGTTAAGCGGTTCGCGCTTGCGGTATTTGACCAGCAGGGTCAAAAACTTCTCCCACTCTTCCTTGTCCCGCGATTCATCAAGGGGAATAGCGTAACGCCCGGCAGTATCAAGGATGACCGCCTCTTCAAAAAACCACCAGTCACAATTACGGGTGGCTGATACACCGGGGGTGGGACCTATATCAGAAAGGATGGAAGTGAGCCTGCTGCTGGACACAGCAGTGCTTTTGCCGGAATCAGATTCGCCGAAAATCATATACCACGGCAGAGCATAAAGGGGATTGCCATGCCTGCGCAGTTGAGAATTCTGCAACAGATGTACGGCCTCCATCCAGCGGGACTGCAATTCCTGTAAACGAGAACGCTCATGTAGCGGAGCGGCTGCAATAGCGGAATCATCCTGATCCACGATACGCTTGACGAATCTCTTCTCCCGTCGACGCAACATCCACTTACGGATAAAAAAGAACGCGGCGACCAGCCCGATCACTCCGCCGAAAAGACTGGCTCCGGCCCACCACGGCCAGCCCATATAGGTAACAAGGGCGTAAGAGCCCACTGCCGCCAGCACAAAAAGCAGCACCAGAAAAACAATCTTGAGCAGATTAAGTAGGAATTTCTTCATGCTTTCGCCTTGTTACCCCTTAGAAATCAGCCGAACCAGAGCTGCAAACTATGCTCAAGCAAAACCTTATAAGCCAGATACATCCCGCCGGTAATCAATACCGGCAAAATCAAGAATATCAACGCCACCGGATCAAGTATCCGCCCGTAACAACATCTGCGGGGTGCAGTCTCTCCGGTTCCGTAAGATTTCGGGAACGCCGTCCCCCCGAGAGTTCTTCCCCCGCCGGAAATGCGGGCCACACACTCCCGGCGCAACTTCTTCAAATGTTCTTCGCCGGATTCACTGAAATATTTACCTGTATAGCCAAGAGAAAGACATAGGGCGTAAACTTCCAAAACTTCAGTTTCCCGGTTTACTTTACCGTTTTCTGGACCGGCATCTTCCTTTTGCATATCCGCAAAAAGACTTTGATCCACCGGTCCGTTATTGCGATTAAACAATTTATCCAAACGCTCAAAAAATTCCTCCCCTGCATTGGACGTTGCATAGAACTCCCGTTGCAAAGGATGTTTCAGCCATTCGCGAACCCCGGACCAATTTGAAACCAGCACGGCCTCATCCGCCCATGCAAAAACCGCGAAACGGGCATCATTATAGATATCTTCAGAAACACCCAGCAGATCACTGCGGTCATCCATGCGGGCAATCAAAGTTCTCACATCTTCACGTACCTGCTCATAGTCAGCCCCGGCCAATTCAGGAGTCCCGGTCAAAAGCCTGATGTAAGTGAAAAGTTCGAGAAAGCAATCCGAAAGATGCATCATCACCCCCTCATGGCGGCGATATAGACAGCCAAGTCTTTGGGGGCGCTGTCCCAATAAAGGGAAAGGCTGCCTGATTTTACTACATCCTCCCAATGGGGAGACTCGGTATCAATGCGAAAACACAAGGCCCCCTTGGTTTTCGGCAGTCCGGGAGGCAGGTTATCCATATGAATCATGCCTATTCCATGAACCGCACGGGCCAGCAGATTGCTCATACCGTGAGTGGCCGAAAGCTTGGCGATATTCAGCAGTTCCGGTAGGGCCTGCTCCGGATTCTCAGTCTTGATCAACAGCCAGAAACTGTTTCCTGCGGCAAAAGCCCGCTCCGGCAATTCTACGCTGAAATAAGGATCACTGAACACAAACTGGCTCATGAATTCAGGTCCGGCAGTCAAGCTGTCCAGAATATTGGTTATGATCTCACGGGCCTTTTCAAAGCAGGGACCGATATTCTCATGGTCATAATCCGGCAGAACCTTCTGCCCGTCCGGCCCTTCACCAAGAGCGGACATCTCCCGCGAGAAAGAGGAGAGTTCCCCGATTATCTGACGCAGCAGCCCGAATGCATTCCACGGATGGATATGCGGGGCCGCAGCAAAATGCTCCAGTTGCGGGGCGTATCGGTTCAGGGTCCGCAGCACCAGCAGAAAGACAGTAGAAGTAAAATCAAGATCACCGGACCCGAGTCCGGCGGGATTTTTATACTGCTCCAGTCTGCGGCAACGCGAAACAACCTGATCGCTGATATCACTGAAAAGATGCCTCAGCCATCTGGAGGCGGTAAGGGTTATGCACGGCGGAACAAAACTTTCATCAATGCGTATATCCTGCACGTCACGATCCAGCCGTGCCAGCGGGATTATATTGTAAGCCCCGAGATCTTCCAGTTCATCTTCCCAGAACAAACGCAGAACATAACGCATGGGCTTAAGCTGCGCCGGAGGTCCGCTACCCAGTAAATCCGGCTGTTCCACCGGGTCCGGGGAAACGGCGTACATTGTATTCACCGAAGCGGTAGTATCCTCAACCTGTGTGACATTGCCACCTTCCGGGTCCCACTTACGCAGCCCCAGATAAACCGTGAACGGATTGCCACCGTCCTCCCACGCATTTTCAAAGGAACGTGGTTCAATGTGGGCATTACCCGGAAAAGTAACCAGATGTCCGTCGTCAAAAAAAACTTCAATCTCGCTAACCTCAAATTTTTTCCGCTCCAGTGCTCCCTTGCGGATTTTAAGCCCGGCCACGCCCCAGAAGTAGGGCAGACCATACTGGCGCATGGCCCTGAACCTATGCAGCTGGTGCAGGTCCGCAAGCTGAAAATGCTGCGGCTGCAGAAATAAACCCTGATGCCAGAAAAGCGGCTTGTCAGCATGCATATTTCTATTCCCCCACCTTCTGAATTTCATGAGGACCGAGAATGAGCATGCCATCCAGCTTTGCCGGGGCATACCAGGTATCACTCCACCATAACATTCCGGTTTCGCTAACATTCATGGGAATCTGCCATGTACGCGATGCCTTGCCCTGCAAATCAAAATATCCGGCTACCACACCAACGAACCTGGTCCCCTCGGCCCGATCCATGGTTATGGTCGCATTACGTCCCGGCTGAACGAATTCGCGTTTAACCTGAGTTACGCTATGGTCAAAGCTGGTGCAGTTGAGCATTTTCTCAACACCGGTAGAAGTACCGGCCAATTCATCGAATTTGCTTAAGTTTGAAAGCTGATAAAAACAGAGCAACAGAGTATGCGGTGCCCCGTCATATTCATTAAGATTCTTATCCACACCCAGCTTAAAAGAAATAGAATTGATCTGGTAAGTCCACTTCATCTGCTCCGGACTTGAAGCTGGAGTGGTTACAGTTGTGGGATTGACCGGTTTTTTCTTTCCACCGCAACTGCAAACCGCCACAAGCAGTAATAACAGGAGTATCAGTAATCTGCCGCGCACTATCCGTCCTCCGATTGCATAGTTGGAGCCACCAAAAGAGATTTCAGTACTTAATATCAATTTACACGGAAAATAAATTTATGTCGACGACAGATGTAATCTAAGCACAAAAGAGCAACACTTTGTTGCCTCAGAAGACCAATATACGTTACGATGACTCCAATTTATATTTGCAATATAACCGCAGCGAGGTTTCCATGCATATTGAATTTCCGCCTTTCAAAATTCTGGTACTGGCCCCTTTCTCCCCGGCACTGGAAACAGACAATCCCCCGTGCATCAACACAGACCCTTTCTCCATTGATCAGGCTCTGGCCCAGCTTAATCCCAGCCTCGACATTCCCCTGAACCGAAATATATTTCCCACAGCATCAATCAATATTTCCATCAGCAAACTGGCCGATTTCCGGCCCAAAAACATCAGCCGCACCCCGGAATTCAAAAATATCATCAGCCGGATGACGGAAAACGTCCTTCCGCAACCACAAACAAAGCAATCCCCACAAGAATCTGCCGTGCTGGATGATATTCTTGCCATGGTAAGCAGCGGTGAGCAGGAGCAAGAGTCATTCGGCAGCCCGGAAAAACAGGACCGCCCTAAAAATGAACTGCTGAAGGCAATTTTCACCGACCCTGTTTTCAGAAAAATGGAAGCAGCATGGCGGGGCTTGGAGTTGCCGGCCAGACAACTTTCTTCCGGCTGCAGGGTCAATGTTGAATTCAACCTCATCCCCATTTCCGAGAGCAACCTGATCCCGGTTCTGGACAGGCTGAACAGAGAATCTGCCGAAGTTCCTCCCGGATTGATCCTGCTGGATATGGACTTGAGCAACTCACCCCGATCTATAGATAAGCTAGAAAAAATCATGACTTTTTCTGAATCCATGCTGACCCCGGCAATCATTGGATTCGGGCCACAATTCCTCGGGCTGGAGAATTGGGCGGAAACAGACAAACTGCCCTTCATCCCCTCCCTGCTGGAGGGACCTGAATACGGACGCTGGAAAACCCTGCGCCAGCAAACTTCCGCTGGGTGGATAATGGCCTGTGCCGGACAGATAATGGGCAGGACCATGCACATCCCGGAAGCTGGATACGACAACACATCTCTTTCCGAACGGGGGCCGCTATGGACAAGCTCTGTATGGGCCGTGGCGGCTCTTTGCACACGCAGCCTAGCTGAAAATGACCGGGCCACGCTTTTCGGTAACCATTCCAGCACCCGTTTGGAAGGACTGCCCCTTGCCGAAGGACCCAGACCAAGTCCGGTCTCCCCTCCTTTGGGAACGGAACGGATCAAGGATTTTCGTCTGGCAGGTCTGAACGTGTTGGCCTTCAACGGAGATCAGGCATTTTTGCTCGGTGCAGTATCCATCGATGGCGGACCGCTTAACCTGAGGCTCTATCTTTCTAGGCTGATCCATTTCCTTATTCTGCTCTCTACTGAAAAACGTAAAGAATTCATTGATCTTGAACCACAGCTAACCAAAACCGTGTCCCTATTTCTGCAACAGCAGGGCTACCCGGCACCTCAGGATTTGAGCATTAAAAAAGGAGAACCGTCCGCTGAGACGATTCCCCTTGAAATCACAATAACGCCGGGCTCAGAAATTCTGCCCGGAAATGCGCCAATCAGTTTTGGATTCAATTGGTAATTTGATGCGTTACGCGCTTTTTAAAGTTATCAACCTTAACTATTTAAGCTGCAACGAATAAAACTCAGCATCGTCTCCTTCCGGAAATTCGCCGAAGATCATTGCGTCCGGTGTTCCGGTTACTTTGACGAAATAGGATTCGTTCTCGCCCAATTCATTTTTCACGGCCCAGCCGATGAAATCCTTGCCGGACATTTCCATCTTCAAGCCCTTCATGGGATAATTGAGCACGCATTTTTCCGGCAATTGCCCGGCAGGCCCTACACCGTGCGCGCCGATATCACCGTTGCTAACGCCAAGCAGTGCCCCCTTCCATTCATGACCCGGAGCTGGGCCGACTTCAATCCACAATCCCAGACTGGGCAAAGGATAAAGGTCAAAACGGTATTCAGACTCAACTTTCTTGATCGGCATATTGGCTTTGGCCGCAAGCTTGGCGCCAAGCTTGGCCCCGTCCACCACTTCCGCACCGCGCAGCATGGTCGGCAGTGTTGCAGGATCAAGTTCGCCGTCATCACATATACACAGGATCGGAAAGCCATGTCCGCGCCGGGCCTGAACAGCAGCTGCCAGCAATCCCAGACCGAAACGGATTTCAGGATTTTCATAGCTGCTCTTGCCGCCCTTGATAAGCCAGACACCGACTTCCGGCTTATCCATTTCACCGATAGGTCCGGCCCATTCCATCTTTTCCAGATTATCAGACCAGAAATGACCGTTCACGCCCAATCCGTACCGGGTCACAGTCTGGAAAAGACCCTTGCCCTTGGCTTCGTCTTTTTCAAGAATAGATATGAAGATACTTTTTGACATGTGTTGCCTCCGGCGGCTCTCCGAGGGCCAGAGAACCCTTTTGAAAAAGGGTTCTCTGGACTCTCCTAAAACTTTTAGCTGTTTTAAATTAACCTGTTAACTACAAATTTTGCGCTAATAACGACGAAGCCCTATCAAAAGGTTTTGAAGGGATGGGGTCTGGGGAAGGGAAACTTTTGCAAAAGTTTCCCTTCCCCAGCCGCCGGAGGCATCATCCTAACGTTAAAACAGTCACCTGACTTGGAACAGAGCAGATACCGGGGGCATTGGGCAACACAGCCAGACAATTCTGCCCGGTCACACTGGTCAGCCGCTGCACGGGGATGCCGTCGGCAAGGATAGTGATGCAGCCGACAATGTACTCCGTCTGCCCGGACTCCAGATGCGAAACAACTCCCATCTCCACGCCCGGTTCATCGCCTTCACTGACCAGTCCAAGCGAGAGCTGATTCAGGGTGGGCATGCAATCGCAAAGCACGTTGTATGCTGCCGGGGCCGATGTAGCTGACTCGGCAATATTCGGGTAGGGAACCGGCACCGGAACAGGACCCGCAGGGGTCAGGCAGACATCCGGGAACCCCATATCCATACCTGCTCCCATGGTAAGCGCAAACATATGATACTCCTTGATTTTTAACCCATATGGATCAATTCACCATCAATCTTTACATGTTCCTCTGAAACAATCATGGTATTTTTACTCTGTATGGTCAGGGTTTCATCCACCAGCTGACGCCGGGACTCGGTCTGACAATCCTCATGTTCCCTGGTGAAACGGAAATAATTGACCACCCGGCGGGTAAATTCCCGGCTGACCTCATCCACATTCCCGGCAACCTTCTTGACCCGTTCAATATTGCTGCTGAACAAACGCGAGGTAAGCGAGATCTTTCCTGCTGAAATTTCCACATCATTGGCATGCAGGGCCACTTTGTCGCTGATGCAATTCAATTCATCATCAGCGGCAATGGTCAGACTCCCATTTTTACTGCGCAAAGTAACATCGCCATCGATTTCCAGAGAAGTCGCCGTCTCCGCTGCCCTTGCCAGAACCGATAGAATCCAGACCACGCCCTGTGCATCAATGGATACCAACACACTGTCACCCGCTTCCGGGCTGACCAGACAACTGACCGCCTTCTGCGCTTCAAGTTCTCCAAGGGAAGTCTCAACAACCACACCATCATCAGCCAAAACCACCCGCCCATACTCAAGCTGAGGTGTAACCGTTTCATGTTTTTTCGCCAGATTATTCATATATCCTCCATCGTTGAAGAACCGCATTAATTATATTCTCATACTACGCTAGAAACCGCCGCAAAGCGGCTGATAAAAAGTTTTGGGAGGCATCAACCATGCACCCAGTTTTCGGCTTCCTCCATATCCTTATCCGTACCCTGCAGCATAATCAGGGACGCTCCGTCCCAATGCGTATCCTTCTCAATTATACGATGCAGCTTGGCCCGGTACATGGACGCCCTGCTGAAATCCGCATGGGTCAGATCTGCGTGCGAAAAATCAGAATGTTGCAAACTTGCCCCGACAAATTTTGTAGCCTGACAAATCGCCTTGGCAAATATGGCATGAACCATAATCGCACCGCTGAAGTCGGCAATAGTTGCATCCACACCGCCCAGATAAGCCTTGGTTAAATCTGCACGACTAAAATCAGCTTCACGCAGAATTGCTCCGCTAAGCATGCAGCTGCGCAATGTTGCCCCTGACAAGTTGGCCGCGGTCAGGTCCGCACCCATAAAATTGGACATGGTCAGGTCCGCACCGGAAAGATCGGCTCCGCGCAGATTGGCGCTATCCAGCAACACCTGTGAAAAAAGCTGCCCGGAAATATCCTGATTCTCCAGATCCGCTTCACGCATCATAATCTTGAAATAGGTCCCGCCCTTGAACTTGGTCCCCTTGAAAGAAGAACCGTTAAACACCACCCGGTCCAGATTGGCACCGAAAAAATCAGCACCGTCGAGACCGGAATGAGAAAGCACGGTTTTGACTATCTTCATCGAGCGCATGTTCGCATTCTTGAAACTGGAATGCTGGGCCATGGACCATGTCAGTTCTGCCCCGGTAAGATCTGCATCGCTGAAATCCGTTTTCTGAAGGGTCGCCATATGTATTTTCGCTTCTTTGAAAGATGCTCCGACAAAACTCATACCCTGCAGGTTGACCTTGGTCAGGTCGGTCCCGTCAAAACGCGCTTCGTTGAACTCGCATTTTTTGAACCCGGTCTTGAGAATATTGGCACCGGAAAGGTCGGCACCATTCAGCTTCACATTCCGAAAACGCCCCCCGGTAAGGTCCGCGCCGGAAAGATCGGCACCGGAAAGATCGATGTCATGCAAGGTCTGATTATCAACAATAGACGCAAGTATCTGTTCGCGAGAGAGAGTGCTCATGAGTCGTCATCCAGCAGTTCGAGTTTACCGTGCAACTGGCTGCGCTTTAGATTGGCTGCTTCGAAACGAGTATCGCCAAGCACCGACTTGTAAAAATCCACGGCAAAAAGGTTGGAACCGCGCAGATCGGTATCCACCAGCCGGGCCTTGCGCATGCCGCCCATGTGTATATTCGCGGCCCGCATGGATGCGGCTTCAAGATTACTCTTGGTAAAACGGGCTCCTTTGGCGGAAACTCCGTTAAGATTGGCCCGGACCATTTGGGAATTATCTATCAGCCCGTTTTCAAAGTTCGCACCCCGGAAATCAGATCCGGTAAAATCTGACTCGCGCAAGGCCGCACCACGTAAAGTGGCATTGCGAAAATCAGAATCCTTGAAACTGGAATTGCGCCCGGTGCGCAGCTTATCCAGATTGGCATCAGTAAAATTTACCTTCTGCGCATCTACGTCATTGAACAGGGATTCGTTCACCGATGCCCCACTGAAATCAGCTTGGGTAAGCGAAGAAGACTTGAATATGGATTTCTTGATACTGGATTTGCTGAAATCAGCTTTATCCGCCCTGCCGCTGATCATGCACATATTGATACGCGCGCCTGTGAGATCGGCTGCGCTGAAATCAGTTTTTTCTAAAATAGCCATGTGTAGATCAGCATTATGCAGCACTGCTTTGGGAAACTGCGCATCCTTGAACACAGCCTGTGCAGCACTGGCTCCGCTAAGATTGCTTTCCGCGAACAGGGCTTTATTAAACAAACCGCGACCAAGATCTGCACCTTGGAGGGAAGCCCCGCTGAAATCCGCTCTTATAGCCAAAGCCTGCACCAGCTTGGCTTTATCGAGGTTTGCGTCCTTAAAATTCGTTCTCTTAAGCTGGCATTTACTCAAATCCGCTCCACTGAGATCAAGACCGGAAAGGTCCACCCCGCTGAGCACTGCGCCGACCAAGGACTTGCCCTGCTCGTGATAACGCAGCACTTCCTCACGAGTCAGCACACGCAGGGAGTCTGCGCTGAGACCGTGTTCGGCCAGCTTTGCTGCTCCTGCTTTCGGCAATTCCCTGGCTTTAAGCTTTTTAAGGCCCTCACCAAGTTCAATCTTCTTAAGCTTCAACTTGTTGAGCAGATCCGCCTTCTGGGCTTCAAGCTTGGCACCTGCTTTTTCAGCCTCGGCAGCTTCTGCTTCCATTTTAGCGGCTATTTCAGGAGTAATTTTCTTAGTCTTGCTCAGCTCTGCGGCATGACTCCTGATTTTAGCGGCAAACTCCTTCCCCATTTCAGCTGGCGACTGCTCAGACTTGCCGGCCCCAAGAACAACTTTTGAAGGATCTGCTCCGTACTTGGCATATTTCTCGGCCTTCTCGCGCATCAGGTTGAGCATCTCACTCTGCCGGGCTTTAAGCGGCTCGAACTTGGCCTCCATGCTTTTCTGGACTTCGGCACGGATGCCCTTGGACAAACCCTTAATATCAGGGAACGGAGGCATGAAACCTTTGAGAAAATCCCCGCCCGGAAGTTCACCCTTTGCAGGCATGTTCATGGACATAGCGTGTTCCGCGGCATGCTCTTCAGGCAGATGGTCCAGCACCCATTGGCGGATATCGCTGCCCTTCCTGCGCGAATCAAAAACCGTGTATCCGTACTCCAACTCCAACGGCTGAGCGGTCTTAAGTGCGGATTGCCAGTCGGCCCATTCTTTCCTCAGTGTGCTGTCTGCATTCCACTTTTCAGGCTGGACAACCAGCACGGCAAGTGCGTTTTTCAATTCCTTGGCTGCATCCTTGCCCGGCTTTTCCTTAGGTGACCCAAGGCTCAGGATGGAACAGAAATCACCCACCTCCTGCTCCATAAACATAGCCTGCAGCTCATCAGCCACGCAGACCACCGGTGCCGCAGCAGCTGCAGGCATGGTCGGCAAATCGATGAGCGTTGCGCTGGGCAGGAAAAGCGGTTCTTCATCCGATCCGGGAACAAGCTGCGCTTTACCATCTGCAAAATTACCCGGATTGATCTTGATGTGATTGAGCACCGGTCCCTCAAAACGAGGCAGCACCAGCCCTGCGGGAACGGAAAAATCCTCATCACCGTCCAACCCCCAATCCGCAGTGAATTCGTTCAGGCTTTCACTGTTCACTCCCAACCACATACGCTTGATGGTCTTGCGCTCAATACCGAGGTCGGTAAGCTTCTTCATGGTATCCCGGTCATTTTCCAACGCCCTTCGCCAGCGTGCCACCATCGGAAAACCACGGTCATGCCACGGATTGACCTTTTTATGTAATGGAAAATCTGCCGGGATAGGATCATCTGGATCAAGCCCATTCTGCTTAAGATACTCAGGTTTAATCCCCTTGAGCTTGGCCGCTGCTTTTTTAACTTCCTGCTCCCGGCTGGCTTCCAACCGCTTTTTGGTAGCGGAGAGCTTTGCTCCAGTTGCTGTCAGCTTTTTTTCAAGATCTGCAATCTTACCCCGGAATTTATCGAAAATGCCGAGATTGATCTCTACCAGATGCCCATGCTCGGCATGAGCCTTACGGGCCATTGCTTCCAGATTGTCCAATGTCTTGTAGTGTCCGGCGATCATTTTCTGCGCCCCGGCGATAACTTCTTCCGGTTCCTGAGGCGGCATAGCCGGACGGTTACCAAGGGCCTTCTGGCGGATATCATCCGCAAATTTGGGAATATTCTTGATCTTAAGCAAAGATTTCTTAGCCTTCTGCATCACTTCCTCGGCCTTGGACATATCAATATCCACTCCCCGATTAAGAAGACTGATCTGTAAATCCCGGTAGTGTTCAATGGGCTTGGCTTCCTCGTCTTGTGCCTCATGACGAATCAACACCCGCAAAACGTCTGCGCCCTCATCATCCACAACTTCGGTGGTGCCGCGATAGATGAGGAGCCCGCGCAGGATGGATGGAAAGAACCAGACAGTTTCCAGCCGGGTACTTACTTCGCGGAACTCCTCATCATCTTGTATCTGATGGGATGGCAGAGGCCCCACCGGAAATTTATGCGGTTTGAATTTTGTATTTACGGTTACAAAACAACGCATACGCAAGCGGGGCAGCATGCTTTCAATCAGCGGAAAATCAGGATGCATATTCTTGATTTCAACTGATTCCCCACCCTTGAAATAGCCGTCCACAAACTGGTCTTCACTGGCGGCATTGAAAAACTCGTAATCCATATCATCAGGGAAAAAAGGCCAACGTTCGTTCTTCCACCTTTCATCATAGGTGCCGTTCTTCTGCGCCCGTTGCGGCCACATGAGATCCAGCGGTCCTAATCCTGCCGGGTCCGGCTTCTGGGACGGAGATCCGATCTGCTGCTGCGGCAGTTCCACATTGGGCAGTGGAACGGCCTCGGAACCATCGGGCATAGGGATCTTGCCCATGCCTTTACCCTGAGGATTCTTAGAATAGTCAGGTCCGCCGAAACCATTGGCCCAGACCACAGGCATTTCCACAAACGGCTCCGGCTCAGTGATCAAACCGTTTTTCCAGTAACGGTCCCCGAAAATATTCAGCGTCTTTTCCTTTGCCCCGACCCTGACCCGCACCTGCGAAGCCGGACGGGTCTGCCCACGCGGGGCAAAGCATGATCCGCTGACAAGAAACTCCCCACGAGGCTTGGGAACGCCCTGATCCAGAATCGGCTTTGGTCCCAATTGGGTCGGCACGGTCTTCCAGAGTTCCTGTTCATCGAGCAGGAGATCAGGATCATTAAGGTCAAAAAAAACCATCACCCCGACACTGAGGTAGAACTTATCCCTAATACCCAGCGGGCGCGGGAAAAAGGAATGCTGCTTTTCCTTGAATATCTTCATGATACTCCGGGGCTAGATGGTCGTATCCAATCCGGCAATACGAGTAATCTCGCCGGAAATCTTGCTTGATTCAGCCGAAACTTCGGAAAAAGCCGCCACGGCAGCAGTCTTGTTGCCGCATGCTTTAACGACTTCGCCGGAAATCCCTGTTTCTTCCCCTGCAATCTTGGTTAGTTCTCCGCATACTTCCGAAACATCACCGGCTACTTCAGTGACCTGTCCAGCAAGATTCTCCAACTCTCCGGCCAATTTGTTGGTTTCACCAACCAAGGTGGAGGTCTGACCGGCCAGTTTGTTATGTTGGCCGACAAGTTTATCATGATCACCCTTCAATTCCTGATGAGCTTCCACAAGTTCAACACACTGAAATCTAAGCTGGGTGCTGTCCCCTTCCAGTTCGTCGACCTTGGCGTGCAGATGTTCCTTTTCTGTCTCCAGCCTGCGGGCAGTACCGAGCACCAGACCGTTTTTCGTAGCTGTTATTTCATTAAGCAGGGCGAGCTTTATCCCGGTCTCCATACCAACTACGACGTCTTCCTTAAGAGCACCGAAGAACTTTGTATCGTTACCTATATTTACAACCTGAGAGAATCCCAGAACAACCTTGCTCTCATTGCCAAGTACATAGCTGGCAATGTTCTTGCCGCCGATTTTGATATTTCCTTCTGAGGAAAGAACAAGACTGTTTTCTTTCTCCTTGGCTTCAATCTGCTCATCGGCAATCTCTTTGGCCTTATCTTCGGTAACAGGCTTTTCACCTCCATTGGGTTCAGCCGCCGCCGAGCCCAGCCGCACATAGGTATTGTCCTTGGGAGTTTTCAGATGCATGCCTTCGCTGCCCTGCTTGTCCTGAAAATGGAACAGGTTCTGGCCTCCGGTAGCGATAATACACTTAGTCTGGTTGGCATCCTTGACCAGACTGGGGTTTTCCGGATTAGGGGCTGCGGATTGGATAATGGGCCGGTCCGGGTCTCCTTCGATACAGGTTATCAGGACCTCGGTTCCCTTATGCAACGGGAAATGCATACCGTGATTGGAGCCGCCGTAGGGCTGGGCCATGCGCAACCATGTGGTGGCCTTGCCGCCGAAGCGCCCGGACTCGTCAAAAGGCATGATCACCTTGTAACGGCCTTCGCCGTCCAGCTCGGCATATTGACCGCTGCCCGAAGCGTCGACCTTGGCATTGATAGTCCCGGAGAACTTCGGCTTTACGGACTTGCGCTCGGCCCGGAACTGGGTCTGAGCCGGAATACAGCTAAAGGAATTGCGATAGTAGAGGCGGTCGGCGTCTTCTGCCAGATTCAGGCCCAAACCGGAAACCAGATAAGCCTCCTGACTGCCTTCATGGACCACCTCAGTTGTCAGGTAACGCTGGTTGAAATCCTGGCGGTAATGATCTTTCAACTCGAAAATATATCCGGTTCGCACATAAGGAACAGTGGATACGCCGTGAAAGACCTTTTCCCGGCAGAGAAATTCCTGTGACCTGATTTTGGCCAGTTGATTACCTTCTTCGGGAGTCTTGAAGTGTTCACCATAAATATAGATTTCGCCCATGCCATGTTGCGAGACCAGAGCCTCGGCCTTCATTTCAAGGCTGGGTTTACGGTAGTTGTAATCCTTGAGCAGCACCTTCTTGGGCAGCGGCTGCTGTTTGAGCATGAAATTCTTGACGATCTCCTCTCTATGGGTGTGGTCAAGATTACTGGGCGGAGAATAGGTCAGGCTGGTGCCTTCCTTCATGGGCGAATGCGAGATGTGGGTATCGGTAATGACCATCTTCTCACCCTGATCGGTCTGCTCAAAATAATAGTACATGCCGTCCCGTTCCATCCAGCGGGAAACAAAATTGAAATGGGACTCATCGTACTGGCAGACATATTCCCACGAAGGATATGAACCCTGCAATTTGAAATCAAAACTCAAGCCTTCCTTGAGTCCGGCCTTCTTGAGTACGTCACCGAGAAATCCCTGCGCATTTTCATTCAGAAAAATCTGATTGCAATGGGTCAGGGTTGCCCACCATAATTTGGGAACCAGTTCCGCACGATAGAAGCAGGACTTACCTACCTGATGAAGTTGTTCAAAGGAACTGAGCATTCCCTTGAAGGGGATATCCCCGTCATCCCTTTTGATGGTAAATTCCGCAGGATTCTGGAGGATGGTACCAATGTCGAGATCATCCTTTTCCGAAATCAGCATGATGCTGAAACGGTAAATGGTCGATAAGCCTTCGGTGCCCTTGAAACGGACTACGCTGAAAGTATTCTTATCCGCACCCTTGGACTCGAAAACAAACTTGGGCTTGGAATTATCTGCCATAAAACTACCCTCTCATGCTCTTTATTCAGCGGAAAATTCCATGGTAAAGGAGCCGTCCCCGTCCACTCCCAGATGCACAGCCGCAGGCATGCCGCCCTCGGTCATATGCAGCAGGATTTCCTTCGACATCTTCGGCAGCACGTTGCCGTTCAGGATGTATTCGATATTGCGCGCTCCGGTTTCCACTTCAGTGCAGCGGGCGGCTATCTGGTCCACGACCTGATCATCATAGCTCAACTTCATTTTGTTGTTGGCAAGGAGCATCTTTTCCAGCTTGCCGAGCTTCAGCTGGGAAATCAGTTTCATGGCGTCAGGATTGAGACTGAAATAAGGCACAACGTTCATGCGCGCCAAAAGTGCCGGTTTGAAATGCTGGGAAAGAATTGGCCGAACAGCGGAAAGTACCGCCTCCAATGGCATTTCGTCTTCTTGTGCAGTCATTTCCTGAATAACGTCCGTGCCGAGGTTTGAGGTCAGGATAAGAATGGTATTTCTGAAATTGATATCCTTGCCCTCGCCATCGGTGAGCACCCCTTTGTCAAAAACCTGATAAAAGGTATTCATCACATCCAGATGGGCCTTTTCCACCTCATCCAGAAGAACTACGGAGTAAGGCTGACGGCGCACAGCTTCGGTAAGCATGCCGCCCTCGCCGTAGCCCACGTAACCCGGAGGCGAACCGATCAGCCGGGAAACAGTGTGTTTCTCCTGAAATTCACTCATATTGACGGTGACCACGGAACGCTCATCGCCGAAGAGAAGGTCTGCCAAAGACAACCCGGTTTCGGTCTTACCCACCCCGGATGGCCCGACCAGCAGAAAAACCCCGATGGGTTGGTCCGGGTTCTTGATCCCGGCCTTGGAAGCCCTGATAACCTCGGCAATAGCCGCAAGGCCCTGATCCTGTCCCTTGATACGCAGTTTTAGTTTTTCATCAAGATCGGCAACGGTAGCAGCCTCGTCACGGGCCATCTTACCCACCGGTATTCCGGTCCAGTCCGAGACAACCCGTCCCACCAGATCCGGGGTAACTTCAATCTGGACCATGGGATCATCGCCTTGGAGTTCGGCAAGGGCTGCATCGGCCTTGTCCAGTTCTTCTTTGAGCTTAGCAAGGGAAGCTTCATCCCCGGCATCTGCGGAATCACCGTTGCGCGCTTCCTGAATCTGCGTGCGAACATCCAGCACGGCATGGGCGGCGTCCTTTTCCTTGAGCCATTTTTCGCTGATCTCAGCGGCCTCGGAATTTTTGGCCTCTATCTGTTTCAACAAATCACTGTAATGCTCTTCATCCACTTCCACGGCATTACTGCGATCCCGGTCCACAGCTTGCTTTTCACGTTCAAGAGCCTGAACTGCACGCTGGCAGTCTTCCAGTCTACCGGGCTTGGCAGAAAGGTTGACTTTGACCCTCGCACAGGTCGTATCCAGCAGGTCAATGGCCTTATCCGGCAGAAAACGTCCGGCGATATACCGATCAGAATAAACCGCAGCAGCCACATTGGCATCATCACGAATGATCACATTGTGGGCTTTTTCATAACTTTCACGCAGGCCCCGCAGAATAATGGTAGAAGTGTCAACCGACGGTTCATCCAGTTTGACCAGTTGGAATCGACGGGCAAGAGCCGGGTCCTTTTCAAAATATTTCTTGTACTCGGTCCAAGTGGTGGCGGCACAGGTCCTCAATTCTCCACGGGCAAGAGCCGGCTTAAGCAGGTTGGCGGCGTCCGCTCCCCCGGCGGAACCTCCTGCCCCCACAAGGGTATGCGCTTCATCAATAAACAGGATGATCGGAGTCTCACTGGACTTGATCTCATCGATTACGCCTTTGAGACGATTCTCAAACTCACCCTTCATCCCGGCCCCGGCTTCCAGCAGCCCCATATCCAGACCCAACAGGCTAACGCCACTTAAAATTTCAGGAACGTCGCCTTCAGTAACACGCAGGGCCAGTCCCTCAATAACCGCAGTCTTGCCCACTCCCGGTTCACCTACAAGGATGGGATTGTTCTTACGGCGGCGGGCAAGGATGTCCACCATCTGGCGCATCTCCGGGTCTCTCCCGAAGACAGGATCAATACCGCCCTCACGGGCCTTGGCTGTAAAATCAATGCAAAAGCGTTCAATAAACCCGCCTTCGCCTTTGGCTGGTGCACTTGCTGTTCCCGGTGCGGAGGGCATCTTGTATTCCACCGAACCTTTGGTCACAGTCCAGAATTCCTTAAGCAGGTTTTCACGATTGATACCGGAAAACAGATCTGCATAATTGCCGGAAGCATAGAAATTCGGTTTACCCAGAAAGGCTAAAAGTACAGAACCGGAGCGGATGCGCATTTCACCCAGTTCCACCGAGGAAATGAGCCATGCATCCTCAAAAAGTTCCAACAGCATGGGTGAAAATACCGGCTTACCGGAATTCCCGGTCTTGAAATCCTGCAACACAGCGGTGAGCGCTGCAGTAACGCGCGACCCATCCATCCCGTATTGGCGAAAAAGGAGCGGCAGGTCGCTGTTCACATCCTCAATGCATTTAAGGAAAAAATGCTCCACTGAAACCTCATAATTGCTGAGCGAAACACTCAAGCCTGCTGCATTATGCAATGCATTGGTGCAGAAGGTATCCAGCTTTGAAAGAAGGTTTCTTATGTCTACATTGATCATAATTCATACCTCTCATAAATATGTCCACGCTTATCGGCGAAGGACGCCTTTGCGTGCTCCAGATAATCCCCGGCAAAAATCCAGGTATCGCAGCCGAGGACCGACCATTGCTCTCCGCCGAGTACCGTTGTATTGGCCTCACCTGATTTCATCTCAAGGACCAGATCATACTTGAACGGCTCCACAAGATAGCTACGTACAAAATTGTCCAGCTTTCTGCCGTCATTAAACAAAAACTGATGGAAACGGCCTGAATCCAGATTACGCAAATGCACCGCCAACTTGCTGTTGCGGTCTTCCAGCTCCTCCCCGATCCATGAACGCTCGCCAAGCAGGTTGGAGTTTTCCCCTAAACAAAAACGCTGGTCTTCAGGAATTTTGACCTTGCGCAACACGCACTGCTCCACATGAATGTCCCGGTGCTGCAGGGAATCCTTGAGCAGGGTTTCAAGTCCTAGGGCACTGCGCGGATACTGAGTCAGCAGTCCGATGTGCCGGTAGCGACGGCATTCCGGCGGCACATGGGAAAAAGCCTTGTGATGACCATAGCCGAGCAGGCTGTCCAGACGTTCAAGCCACGAATGATCCTCTTCATCAACGGCCTTTATCATCAGCCGGGAACGGCTCCAGGCCCGGAAGAACTGGACATAGGCATTATTGTTGATGATATTCAGGAAATCGCGGGTAACAGACTTGTCTTCGGAAGCTTCAGCCAGCAACTCCTCAGTATAAAAAACCGGAAGCGGCGATGAAGCTCCGTAAAGTCCCAGAAAAGTGGTTTCAAGGCGGTAGAGATCACCTTCTTCATGTTCAATATCGATCAGATCGGTGGCCGGAAAGCCGAGGGAAAGCTGCGGATGCACCCGCAGGTGGTCGCGAAAGAATTCTTCAAGTTCTTTCCCGGCACAGGTATGCGAATGCAACCGTAATAAACGGATGGCTTGAAAAAAAGAAAAACCGGTCGGTTTATCGAGCAGCTTCCCGGTTACAGAAGCGGACGGTTTCCGATCATCGCAGCCCACTTGTAGACCTCCTTGTTTAAGGTGTCCTCAACAGTCAACCGGGTGAAACAATTGACCGATGCATAACCAGAGAAAAAGCGGTTCATCACCGAACTGAACAGATAAAGATCGCCGCTGTTGGCAAAGCCGTCACAGCTGAGCGACATCCTGATCTCCCGCCCACGCATTACCAACCCGCGCACAAGACGGTCACCTTCACTGACCTCCATGCCGGAAATGGCCTCCACCCGTTTGGTATTGGCCACCACCGAACTGCGATCCCGGGTGTCGGTAAAGATGTATAGCTTGACCATGGCCCGCAAACTTTCAATATCAGCCACGGAAAGATAATTAAGGTAAAGATGCGAGAGCAGCCGCCAAAGCAGGTTCCTGCCCAGCGGGGGCTGAACAGGGGAAGTAGGCTGGCGGATATTTTCAAAGGAAGCCAGCTCCGGAGAAGTCCCGGTTGGTTTGCTGATATCCCCATAACGCAATTTTTCCGGCAGGGTGCCGTTGGTGCAGGTCAAAGCCATGGAAAGGGTTTCGGTAACCGGTTCATCAGCCTTTGCCGGGTAAGCCACTGAAACAAAAATATCGGTTTTATCGCGCACCGGGGAACGGCGGTGATGCACGGTATAAACAGGCATCTCCCCAGCCTGAGGATTAAACATGTGGAAAGGTTTGTACGGTTTTTCCTCCACCGTGCCCTGCACATAGCCGACCACGGAATCCACGGAGTAAACCTGATAATCTCCCCCGGAATCTCCTGACGGGCGGGCCTGATATTCCGGACGTTTATGATCCAGAATCACAGGCTCGGCATCACGCTTGAACAAATTGATGGCCGGGGTTGCAAATAAACAGAGATCATCCTTTGTAAATCGATTGAATGTCTGGGGAATCTTTTCCAGCTCCAAAATGATCTTGAACTTTCCGCCACTGCCCCGGTTACGCCAGTTGTCCAGCCCGGTTATCTCAAAAAAAAGAAATTTTTCCGGCAGGATAAAATATTCCTGAAGAATCCGGTAACCCGGAAATGATTGCGAGGGATAAGGCAGCAAAGCCTCCTCATCCTCAAAACCCACAGCCTTGAAGTTATTCTTGCCCAGCACACACAAACTTCCGTCTTCAGAACTTATCCTGATCTCGCGGATATAATTGAATAAAAACTTATAGCGCATGGATGCACCGGCTGCGTCTCCGGTAAGATGAAAACGCAAAGCTGAATTATCCCATTCATCCAGCGGAAGGCCTTTAAGCTCCAGATCTATATTCAAAGTTCCCGATGTGCCTGCCCCCTTGACCAGTTCCACACCGGTTATGAATAGCGGATGCAGGTCTACATCGTAAGTGGTGGAAAATGTACAGGGCACCCCACTAACCGGAATTGATGCGATCTGCGATCCACTGGGAACCCTGATGCTTTCCATCAAGCTCGGCTTGGGGGTAAATTTGATGATCGTGGTTGAAGGAATGGGCCGCAGGTAATGCGGGAAAATAAGCTGTACCAGACCGTGTACTATCTCGGGGAATTCATCGTCCAGCTTCTGGTTGATCATGCCGGACAGAAATGCCGAGCCTTCCAGAAGCCGCTCAACATCAGGATCGGCTCCCGGTCCGGTCAGCATGGGAGCCAGCGCCGGGTGGGTCTTGGAAAACTCCACCGCCAGTTCTCGCAAATGGCTCAGTTCCCTCTGATAATACTTTTCGATCATACTCTGTATGCCTCCGGCGGCCCTGCCGGGGGCCTTAAACCCTTTTGCAAAGGGGTTTAAGAATCCCAAAAACTTTTAATAGGGCTTCGCCACTTTTAAATTCGAGAAACTAGTTATCTTTTACTGAAATCTGACCGTCCGGATCAAGGACCGTCTCGAACACTACGGGCATGTCCTGACCTTCGAGGGCCAGCTTGGCCTGCAGCTTAAAATGCAGAGCCAGAGGGTTGTCCTCCATAGGCACAAACTTGATGTTTACGTTTGCCAGCCGGGGTTCATACTTGAGGATGACCTCGGTCATTGATTCCTCAATGGAGCGTACAGCATCCAGCCCGGTGGCCCCGATCATGGAAGTGAAATCCGGCACCCCGAAATCCGGGGCGATCTGAGCATTTCCCTGCCGCGTATTCAGAATCATGCGCAGATAATCAAGAACAGACTTGACCACCTGTCCCGGCTCGGCGCTATCACGCCAGTCCGGGTCCTCTTCCATGAAGCGGATACGTTCAAGAAGTCGCTGGGTGGTCAAGATTGTCTCCGTTATTCAGGACAGGGGGTTCCCCTGTCCTGAATATCAGTTTTAGCTGGACTTCCAGTCGTCAGTATATTCGATATTGCCGTCAGCGTAGGTCCAAGTGATCTTGGAATAAGTAAAGCTGACATCTTCCATGTCATGATAAGCCTTGTTGTCTGGCAGAAAAGTTACCGGTTTATAGCTGTGGAGGTTGACGATAATCGCTTCTTCCATCTTGATGGTGTAGTACTTCTTCTCGATTCCGGTGGGGTCGATATGGTAATGATCAATTTCAACGGTAAGCTGCTCACCTTTACAGCAGGCCTGAGCCAATTTGGGAGATGCATTGTCCACATGCTTGGTTACGGTGAACGGATTGTGAATACGCTGTCCGGTGGGAAGACCGGTATGGGTATCCTTGGGGATTTCCACATTATGATCCAGCGCATAGACAAGCATGGTATCTTTTTTATCGCCGGTCTGGGTGCAATCACCCTTGATTTGTCCCTGAGTCTTTCCTGTTACTTTCATATACGAAGTAAGTGCCATAACCCTTCTCCTCAAAGTTAATGATTAAAGGTTTACCGGTTCAGCGGCTGCTGTCGCGAAGAGGACAACAGCCGGACTCTTTTTCAGGCTGACTATTCTTTCTCCAGCTTTCCGACCAATGACAAAGTGAATGCCGCACCCATGTACTTGAAATGCGGACGGGCCTTCAGGGAAACCTGATACCAGCCCGGATCTCCTTCTACATCGCTGACCTCAATCTTGGCCATGCGCAAGGGGCGGCGGCTGCGTACACTGGGTGCGGGGTTGTCCATCTCGGTGACATACTGGGAAATCCAGGTATTAAGTTCGCGTTCAAGATCACCACGCTCCTTCCATGTGCCGATATTTTCACGCTGAATAACTTTGATGTAATGGGCCAGACGGTCCATAATCATCATGTAAGGCAACTGGGTGGAAAGCTTATAGTTAAGCTCCGCTTCCTTACCTTCCTTGCTGGTACCGAAAAACTTCGGTTTCTGGCAGGAGTTGGCAGAGAAAAAAGCGGCATTGTCACTGCCCTTACGCATGGTCAGGCCGATGAAACCTTCTTCGGCAAGTTCAAATTCCCTGCGTTCGGAAAGAAGCACCTGCGTCGGGATCTTGGTCTGCACCGCGCCCATGGCCTCGTACTGGTAAAGGGGCAGGTCTTCCACCGCCCCGCCGCCCTGCGGACCGATGATGTTGGCGCACCAGCGGTATTTGGCGAATGAGTCGGTCAGCTTGGAGGCAAATGCGAATGCGGTATTGCCCCAGCAGAAATCATCATCACCGTCGGAAACGGATTCATGGTAATTGAAACTTTTGGCCGGAAGGGTTTCCGGGCCGTAAGGAAGACGCAGCAGGAACTTGGGCAGGGTCAGTCCCACATTGCGGGCATCATCCGATTCACGGAAGGCATTCCACTTGGCGTACTGCGGCATTTCAAAGATGGATTTGAGATCCTTGAGGTTGGGCAGCTCGCTCCACTTTTCAATGCCGAAAAAATCAGGTCCTGCGGCAGCAATGAACGGAGCATGGGACATAGCCGAAACCGACGCGGTATATTGCAGCAGTTTCATGTCCTGCGGTCCGGGTCCGAAATCATAATTGCCGATAATGGCCCCGAAAGGCTGGCCGCCGAACTGTCCGTATTCTGCAGTATAAGCCTGCTTGTATAGACCGGATTTGGTTATTTCCGGGGCATCGTCAAAATCATCCAGCAGATCTTCCTTGGAGACATTCATCATCTGGATACGTACGTTTTCGCGAAAATTGGTACGATCAATCAAAAATTTGAGCGACCGCCAAGAGGATTCCATTTTCTGGAAATCCTTGTTGTGGATAATGCTGTCCATCTGAGCGGACAGCTTTTCATCAATCTGGGCCAGCATATCATCCACGAGATTGCCGGAAACCTTGGCTCCTTCGCGTTCCGGCTTAACCATTTCCTCAAGGAAAGCCTGCAATCCCGCCTTGGTTACGGAATACGCTTCATCTTCAGGTTTGAGTTTGGTGGCCTCTACAATATCATCAAGAAGTGAACCTTCTGCTGTTGACTCAGCAGCCTGCTGTTGTTCAAGTTTTTCGTCTGCCATGGGTATTCCCCCTACTCGATTCCAAGTTCTTTGAGCAGTTTTTCGCGCGCACCGTCATCCTTGACCAGCTCCTGCACCCTTTTTCTGAATTCAGGCACGTTGGAGAGCGGACTCTTCAGGGCTTTCAGTGCTTCACGCAGTTCCATGAGTTTCTGCAGTTCCGGCACCTGCTTAATAATCCGGTCCGGATCGAAATCCTTTAGGCTTTCAAACTTGAGCTTAACCGCCATCTGCGCGTCCGGATCGCCGCTGAGCTTATCTTCAACGCCCATATTCAGTTCAAGATCCTGTGCTTTGAGCACTTCGTTGAAATTATCCTTGTCGATGTTCACCGGGTCACGGTCTTCGACCATGCGATCATCATCCTTCTGGGTAAAATCGCCGACCACCAGCAGTTTGAGAGGTAATTCAACCTCTTCCTTGGCATCTCCGGTATCAGGCTTGTAAACAATGTTAACCCGCTCCTTGGGAGCGACAGAACCTTCTTTAGCCATATTCAAGACCTCCGCTGAAAAGTTTCTGGGATCAGTCCAAACCGTCAGTTAAATCCGTTAATCTTCAGCCCCTCAACAGGACTGAGCCTGATGATGCGCTGTAAAATTTCAACACTCTTTGCTTCCGAATCAGCCCCCCCCTCAGCAATTACAGCCCCGTAAGCTGCCTGCAGGCCGGATAAAGCCAGCTCCGGCTCCCACTGCTCAAGATTGCAGCTCTCGATCTGCTCCAGAAGCGCGGCAGCATGAACATGGGCCACCCCGGCCTGACCTTCCGCAGTAAGCAGACCGGTCAATCCGGTCCGCAACCGGAAAGCAGAGCGCAGGGAGGGAGATGTATTAAGCGTATCACAAATTATCGCCACTGCCTCCAATATTTTTTTATTTGCAGCCAATTGTTCGGCTTTAACCATTATTTCAGCCACTTCGTCACTCCCGCTGCCGGAGTAAACACCCCCATCCGAGACTTTGCCTAGAGACTGCAGCCACGATCTGGTCCTGGGATCGGCAAAAGGAGTGCCTTCGGCAAAACTCAATCCGGACATACCGGGCAGACGCTGTACATAAAATTGTGTTTCCAGCTCAAGGGCAGCCAATGCATCAGCATAACCATCGCCCATTCCCTTGAGAGCCTCTGCGGACATGCGGCTCAGATCAAGCCAGAAAAGATACTCCCCGATGCGAGATTCCGCCTCAAGCAAGGCACCGGAAAAATCCCCGGACGCAAGCCGGCTGGCAATGGAATCCTTGATCGAACCTTCAGGGTCGGGGATCATGGTCCGCCCGTTTTCTGCCGGAGGCAGGGAAACTACTGGCATCCACGCACCCATGCGCCGCAACCTGTACCCTATGGCATCAGTAAGATCAGCGGAAAGAAGGTATTCGGAAACAGGGACAAAAGATGAGAGTGCGGCCTTGATTCCGGCGGCACATTCTTCGGGGGAATTAATATCACCCACGCTGACCTCAGCCTTAGGAAGCGGGGCAGCCGATACAGGGGGCGAAGATTCGGCAGCAGCGGAAATGCCGCTTTCATCCGACACAGAGGTCTGCTCCGGTTCCGGGGGGGCTTCTACCGGCAACCGTTGAACATATCCCGACAAATCCCTTAAAATCGGCGCATCATCTGATTTTTCGGCCAGAGCAGCGTCCAGAGCGTCAACACGTTTTGCCAGCAGCTCTGCCACTTCTTTGCGAAGCTCATCACCGCCATAATCTTTAAGAAATTTCTCGCCGTTTTCGCCCCACCAACTGATAGCACCGAACCTGCCGCGCATCCGCTTCTTGGCCGGATAAAGCGTGTCCCAGAAATTCGTAACCAGATCGAGCAGAATCTGCGCACCGGCCAAAAGTCCTTCCACACCTTTAAGGTGCAGCAGCCCCACCCCCAGATAGGACGCCACCTTTAAATCCTTGGATTTGTCTTTAAGTATGGAGGAACTGAGTTTGACAACTTTTTTCCAATCCACGCCCCCGCCAGCTGTTGCACTGGCAAGTTTATCTATCTCCTGCTGCAACAGGTCGTATTCCGGCTCATAGCGGGCATCATCACCTGCCGGTTTTGCATCACTGACCGGCTTCCTGCCCAGATCGAGAAGTTCCATCCGTCCTCCGCACCTAATTCATTACCGGGTTGATTCAAATTGTACTCCGAAACAATGCGTACAGAATATAGACATGTAAAAGCTTACCACACATATGGGCTGTGGCAAATAGAGATCCTCAATATGATCAAAAGATGCTGCAAAACAAAAAAATCCCCGCAATGTTAAAACATTGCGGGGATTTGTCATCCATCTCAGCTCTTTTATTTAGCAGTGCCCATCCAGAACATACCAACGCCCCTCCTCCGCCAAGGGAAAAGGACTGTTGGCCAGAAAGAAACAATGATACCCAAGCACCCTGCCGGAAATTTTCTCCTGCAAGGACTCAACCTGTTTCCAATGGGTGTGAACGCTGTCCGGGTTATCAAATTCAATTTCGTGAAAAACAAGATCACAGGAACTGAACCATTCGGCTTCCAATTCAGCACGGTCCAGAACTTCATTAATCTGTTCATCATACTTGGTATCACCGGAGTAGCCGAAACATCTTCCCCCGGCTGAAATTTTCAGACCGATGGTCCCGTAGGGAAGGATATGATGATTCCAGCGGCTGTCTATCTGGATTGGCCCTAACTGCAACGGGACTCCGGGCTGCAAGGGAACGATCTCTACATACTCTTCCAGATCGGGGAAAAGCGGGTAGTAAAGATCTGCCAGCACCCGGAATACATTTTCTGCAAGAATCAACTTCAGCTTGCGGTTGTATTTACGTGCCCGCTGGAGGCAGGCGGTAAAACCCTGCACATGATCTTCATGATTATGGGTGAACAGAAAATGAGTCACGTCGTCCCAATGGACTCCGTGCCGGGCAAGGGTATGCGCCGGATACCCGCAAGGATCTATCCAGATCACATATTCACCGAAACGCACAATGGTGTTGGCCGTTGTGCCGTAAACACCGTTACCGCAACCGACCGGGAGAACCTCGAGGTGGCTGCGTGTTTTTCTGTCTCTAGGAATTGTTTTCAGCAGGTTCTCAATGGCTGTGTCAGGACTTTCAGCCGGCCAGAAATCGTTGCGCCGATACAGGACTTCACCGGCATCCGAGATAACAATATCTCCGTCTTCAAAACAGATTTCCAGCTCACCATTCCTGTAGACCGGGCCAGCGACATTCAAATGGAACCATTTGCCCAGCCAGTCTTTACGTTCCACGGAAAGGTTTTTGTCATCAAAAAAATATGGAAAAATTCGTTCAAGATTCCGGTGGAGCTGCTCCACATTATGCTTCAAGCCTACATATTCCTTTAATATGCCGCCCCTGATCTGGGCCTGCCAGAGCACAAACTCTTCCCCGGTTCGGTTATCCCCCGCCTGAGATACTTCCCAACCGGGGACGACTACAGTCTCTTCGCGAAAGCCGTGTTCTGTCACAAACTTTGTAACATCCGGCATGCTGCCGACCCTTACGGTGCCCCTTGAGGTACGCACCAGATCAACAAACATCCCGCAATACTCTATCCGCTGTACCTTCGCTGACAGCTCTCGCAACAAACTGCTAGTCATCACCCCACCCTTTTTAGCGATGTATATGTTTACATAGAAATGACATTGGCGGAACAATAACGTCATATCCATTCTTTAAAATATGCTTAACAGCATCAAAAAAAATTAAAAATAACAAACTATTATAATACATTTTGACAAAAACGTTGACATTAAGCTTAGCAAGCTGCTAACCAAATGTAAACGTTTACATAAAGAGGCTTTCTGTGAGTACCATTCATGATGTTGCACGACTTGCGCAAGTATCCACCGCCACGGTGTCCCGGGTAATAAATTCCCCGGAAAATGTGCGCAAAGAAACCCGGGAAAAAGTTCTCCGGGCCATGAAGATGTGCAACTATAAATACAATGCTCTTGCACGCGGCTTTGCCACCAAGAAATCCAATACAATCGGATTGATATTACCAAGCATCAACAACCCCGTTTTCGCTGAATCAACTCTCGGAGTTCAGGAATTCGCCGAAAAGCAGCAGATCAAAGTAATCCTCGGCAACACATCCTACAAGGCTTCACAGGAAAAAAGCCTGATTAAAGCCTTACGTGAAAGCCAGGTGGACGGACTGATCATTACCACGACCGACCCCAAGGGCGATATAATCAAAAACCTTGTGACTGAAAAAATCCCTTTTGTCCTGCTTTTCAGCACGATTAAAGGGGGCGAAATTTCTGCCGTTGGTGTTGATAACTATCGTGGCGGGTACGTTGCAACTGAACATCTTATTTCCCTTGGACACAGCAGGATCGGGATGATTGCAGGCACCTTTTCAGTGACTGACAGATCATACCACCGCTGGCACGGATACCGCCAGTGCCTTAAGGATAACGGCATCGCCTATGATAAGGAGCTGCTGGTCCAGACCGAATATTCCCTTGCCGGGGGACGGGATTCAATTAAACAGCTGCTCGGGTTGGAGACTCCGCCCAGCGCGGTTTTCTGCTCCAACGACTACATCGCTCTCGGAGCAATCAAAGGGGCAAGAGAGTCCGGACTGACACTGCCAGAAGACCTGTCCATCGTGGGCTTTGATGATATGCCCACAGCTTCATACATGGTCCCGGCCCTGACAACTGTCCGCCAGCCGGCCTACGAAATGGGACGGCGGGCCTGTGAACTTCTGCTGCAGATAATGGAAACACCGGAAAAAACGGTGCAACATATGATGGAGACCAAACTGGTTGTCCGTGAATCCACCGCCTCCGTATTGCCAAAGACGGAAGCCGGAGACAACAAGGACAGACAGTAGCAAAAAGGGTTGCTGCAGTTGTTGCGGCAATTCTGATAAGTAAGGAACCTTTAGGAGGAAGATTACAATGAGCTTCAAGAAGACCCTTTCCGTGCTTTGTGCAGGCGCTGTCCTGATCCTGTCCATGGGCACCCAGTGTATGGCTGACGATTACAAACTGACCCTGAAGCTGAGTCACGTATTCAGCCCTGCCGAGCAGCTTTCCAAATCCATGGATGCCGTGGCCGAATCAATTTACGAAAAAACCGACGGCGCCATCAACATCCAGACTTTTCCACAGGCCCAGCTTCCCGCATATAAGGAAGGCGTAGAACAGGTTGTGCGCGGCGCAAAATTCATCTCAGTTGAAGATCCTTCTTTCATCGGCGATTATGTTCCCGATTTCAAGGCTCTCTATGCTCCCATGCTCTATCGCAGCTTTGATGAATACGTAAACCTGACCCATACCGACCTCGTAAAAAAAATGCAGGCCGAAGCTGAAAAACAGGGCATCAAAATTCTTGCCCTCGACTACATTTACGGATTCCGTAACCTGATTACCCAGAAAGTCATCAAGACTCCCGCAGATCTCAAAGGAATGAAAATCCGTACCCCCGGTTCCAAATCCTACATCGACACCCTTACCGCCATGGGCGCTGTTGCTACTCCCCTGCCATGGGGCGAAACCCTCTCCGCAGTGCAGCAGGGTGTTGTTGACGGTCTCGAAGGTTCCGAATTCACAAACATCGGCACCAAAGTATACGAAGGCCCGACCAAAAACGTAGCCAACACCCGCCACATCCTCGGAACCTGCGGTGTATACATCTCCACCAAGGTCTGGAACGACATTCCGGCCAAATACCAGAAAATTATTCAGGACGAATTCACCAGCGGTGCAAACCACATGGTCAACCTGCTTAAATCCCAGCATGGCGGCGTGGTCAAGGAACTCGAATCCTACGGCGTGAAGTTCAACGAAGTTGACGGTGACGCTTTCCGCGCAGCCCTGAAACCTCTTTACAAAGAGCAGAAAGGCATGACCCCCGGCGTATTCCAGTCCATCTTCAAAGAACTCGACGCAATGAGAAAATAAAAACCTTGCGGCGCATGGGAGCCTGCCTCTCATGCGCCGTTCCGGGTAGGAACAATGTCTGAAGCATCAAAATTTCTATTCAAAAATTTCGACCTTTTTGTCAGCGGCTTTTTTCTCTGCATCACCGTTGCAGTGGTCATAGTCAATGTCGCGCTGCGCTATCTATTTCAGAGCGGGCTGTTCTGGGCTGAGGAAGTTTCCACCACAGCATTCATCTGGTCCGTATTTGTCGGTTCGGCTGCGGCGTACCGGTACAAAATGCATATCGGAATCGACATGATCAGCCAGATCGGCCCCAAAGTATGGCGCAATTTCATTGCCGTGGTCATTGACCTGCTCATGCTCGTCATCAATGGATACATTGTCTATCTCAGTGTCCTCTACATTCAGGCCAACAAGCTGAAACGCACACCAGTATTGGATATTCCGGCTGTCTACGTAAACCTGGCACTAACAGTAGGGTTCTCGCTAATGACAATCTACGCACTGGGCTTTTTATACACTGACCTGCGCAAACTTTTCGGCAACCGGGCGGAAGGAGAATAGAACATGCTTACATTTCCCATAACCATTGTAATGACGCTCTATTTTACAAGCATTCCTATCGCCTTTGCGCTCTTGGCTGCAGGTCTTGCATATTTCACTTTCGGCGATGTAGGCACACCGCCGGATCTAATCCTGCAGAAGTTCATAACTTCCACCGCTTCCTTTCCTCTGCTTGCCATCCCTTTTTTTATCATGGCCGGCGAAATCATGAACTTCTCCGGCATCAGTTCCAGCCTCATGAAAATGGCTGATGTCCTGACCGGACACCTGCGCGGCGGGCTTGCCCAGGTCAACGTGCTGCTTTCAACTCTCATGGGCGGTATTTCCGGTTCCGCCAACGCAGACGCGGCCATGCAGTCCAAAATTCTTGTCCCGCAAATGACAAAGCGCGGCTACAGCGTACCCTTTGCGACCGCCATTACTGCAGCGTCATCAGCCATTGCCCCGGTAATTCCTCCGGGCATCAACCTGATCATTTATGCCCTCATCGCACAGGTTTCAGTGGCCAAAATGTTTATCGGCGGTTATATGCCGGGCATACTGATGTGTTTAGCCCTGATGCTCACCGTGAATTTTATTGCCAGAAAAAGGGACTACAAACCCTCCCGCGAAAAAATGGCTTCCGGCAGGGAAATCATCAAACAGGCACGGGAATCAATCTGGGGCCTGCTGTTGCCGCTGGGTATCATCGCCGGTATCCGCTTCGGGGTATTCACCCCCACGGAAGCAGGTGCCATGGCAGTCCTTTTCTGCATAATCATCGGTGCCTTCTTCTACAAGAAACTGCGCTGGGAACATTTTCCCATCATCATGAAGAACACCATTCTGGGTACCAGCTCGGTAATGCTGATTATCATTGCGGCTTCTGTTTTCGGGCAGTACATGAGCTGGGAACGCATCCCCCACCAATTGACCAAGGCGATTCTGGCTATCTCCGATTCACCGTGGCTCATTCTGGTTGTCATCAACATCCTGCTTCTTGTTCTGGGCATGTTCCTTGAAGGCGGGGCGCTGCTCATCATCGTTGCCCCTCTGCTGGTTCCGCTGGTCAAAAACATGGGCATAGACCTGACCCATTTCGGCCTGATCATGATCGTAAACATCATGATCGGGGGCATAACCCCGCCCTTCGGTTCAATGATGTTCACGACCTGTGCCATCACCGGATCTACGGTAGGGGAATTCTGCCGGGAAATATGGCCCTTTATTCTGGCCCTGCTGGCGGTGCTGGTTATCGTGACCTACATGCCCTCAGTGGTCATGTTTCTGCCTAATTTGTTGTAGTACGGAGAGTTTAACATGATGCTGATAGGACACAGGGGCTGCAAATACCCCGGTTACAACCAGAACACCATCCGCTCTTTTGAGAAGGTTACTTCCGAAGGAGTCCCGGCTATTGAATTCGACGTGCAGCTCTGCGCTGACGGAAAACTGGTCATCGTCCACAATCTGGACCTCGAAGAAGTATCCACAGGCAGGGGTGAAGTATCCAGCACGGACTCCGAAACCCTGAAGACGCTCTTTGCGGGCGACCCGGATCAAGGCAAAGACCGCATCCCCTTTCTGGCGGAAGTCTTCGACTTCTTTGCCTCCTGCGATCCGGTCAAACGCCCGGCCATCCACATGGAGCTGAAAGGAAACAATACCGGCAGAAAAGCCGGGGAATTGTTCAACGAATACGTTGCTGCAGGAAAACTGGAGACTACAGACCTGCTGGCCAGTTCTTTCAACTGGAAAGAACTGGAGGCTTTAAGAAAAGTCTGCCCCGAAGCTAAAATAGCACTGCTTGACGGAGCCATACGCCGCAACATATTGTTAAAAAAGACAGGTCCCGAGGGTGAGCGGTATTTTGCGGAGCTTTTTGCCTACGGCAATGAAGACTACATGCTGCCGAGATTTCCAGCTCTCCCGGAAAACATGGCCCTGCTTGATAAAATTTGCACTGAACCGCATATCCATGCCCTGCTTGCACAGGAACTTGAAGACTGCCTGAACGGAAAATATTATACGGAAGAACTTCTGAACAGCGCCTGTTCCATGAATGCTACTTCTGTCAATCTGTGGTATCGTACAGTCTCGCCGGAATTCGTTAAAAAAGCCCATGCAAGAAAACTTGCTGTTTTTGTTTATACCGCCAACCTTCCTGAAGAATGGAAAATCCTTGCCGACATGGGAGTTGACGGTGTTTTCACTGATTTTTACGCAACCGCAGTCAAAACACTGGCTGATTATAAATATTAACCGACAGAGGGTCAGGCATGGGGCTTCCGGCTTCTGCCTGGCCCATCTCCCCTTGCCATGACCAGAATCTCTTCCATTTTCTTCGATAAGCTCGACTATCAGCTTCTGCAGATTGTTGACGACGTCCTCAAACGAGGCTCCGAATCACGCGCTTTCCGCTCCTTTTTTGTAGAATACATGCATCCACAGGGGATTAAGGAAATGGCTGCACCGCAGGGGCTGCGCATTGCTTATGCTGTAATCAGCCTGCTCGGAAGTCTTGAAAAAGGCATGGCCCGAGACAGATTGAAAGCGCTGCGCTCACTGCGGGATGAAGTATTCCTTTCATCTTCCGGGTATTACCGCAAAAACACGGCCCGGGTATTGTTGCAGATAATGAAAAAACTGGTCAGGCCGGGCAACAGCGAACTGAGCAGACTAAAACTGGCTCATGATTTCCGCATGGTTTCAGCAGGAAATCCTCGCAAGATACGCAAGGAGCTTGCAAAATATCATCTGGTGGAAATGCCGGAAGACTGGAACCACTTCGCCTTTGACGACCACGTGCATGATGCCAACACCAAGGGCAGAAAATCTCCCACCCATCTGATCATGGACGCATGGATCAAGGGCATCCGCAATCTTACCGTTGTCTATTACAATTATGTCAGCCCGCAGGTTATCGAAGAGCTGCTTGAAGCGGGAAGCATTCTCGATATCGATGTACGGGTCGCCATTGAGCTTTCGGCACGATTCCGGGATAAATTCGTCCGCTTCACATGGGAACCGAACGTACTTTCCGACAGTTCCAGCTACCACAAATTTTTAGCCAAAGAACATGTGGCTGCTTTCTTTGAAGAGGGAAAGGAAGTTTCTCGCTATCAACAGAAATACGTCTTTGAAGTTCTGACTGAATTCAACGACATACACTGGCAACAGTTAAGCGAGCAGTTGGGCTTGAAGCTGCCACCCCTGAGTCGGGATGAATTTCTGGGCTTCGTGGGAACAGGTCAACCTTCCATTCTGCACCTAGGCCGGTTCATCCATAACAAACTGTCCCTCTATGCCGAGACTGAGCCCCGGTCAAAAGCGGAAGTAAGTGATACGGACAGTCCACTGACCACGGAACAAAAAAAGCAGGTTCAAAGGCTGACTGTCAGTACCATTATTGCGGAATATCTGGCCCCGGAAAAAAATCCCCAGCTGAACAACCCTGCCGAACCTCACAAGGATACAGAACTCCCTGAGCTTCTGCGCTGCAACATCAATGAACTGATGACCCGCCTGCTGCGCCTGCACTCAAGTTCCGAGTTCACGCTCAACCTTGCCAACCTGACTGCACAGGACACATTGGAACTTCTCTATGCCGGCGGGGGCATGATCACCCACATTGAAGCCTACAACCTGAAAGATGCATGTCAGGGAATCAATTCCGAAGATAATAGGCACTCTGCCGGAAGCCGAGGCACCCAGCTTACCGGACGCGAAAAACACTACAAGCTTATCGGCAGGCTGCAGGAAGCGTTGAACGATGACAGCGTAATAACCCTGAAAAGAGCCATCCGTGAGATAATTTATGACCATGAAGAGCAACTGGAACGGCTGAAAAAACTTTCATCCGGCAGTCAGGAAGCCGGGAACAGCAGTCGAATAGCCCTGATAAACGCAATGCAGGAGCGAAAGCCGGAGCTGGTCGGCATTCTTTTCGATCTGGAAAAATTTCATACCATATACCGAAAAAGAAGCTTGAAATCACGGATAGGTTCCGGTTCCACCGGGCAGGCCGAGCACAGGCACGGCATGGGATTCGTAGTCCTCGACACCCTCCCGGCCCGCGCACGCAAACCTTTCTACCGCATGGACTGCACCACGGGACGCATCCGCATTCCAGTCAGTGCCCTGATGACCAAAAGTATCAACAGTAAAGCCGGGTACTCGGATCACGGCCTGTCACGTATATCTGAGAGGAGAGGAAAGCGCTGGGTAAAATGGACCCTTGATTCATTCAGGATACACGCCGGCAAGCCGGGCAACATAGGCACACTGGGCGGTATTTATATCCAATCTGAAAACGGTTCAGTCCGCAAAGACCACCCCGAATCAATAAGCAGGCCCTGGACCTACCTGAACACCAACATAAAAAATACCGCCAAGGTACTGCTGGGATTCATCCCCGCATTCCTGACTTTCTTCCTTACCAAGGACTGGTGGCTGCTCTCCTGTTTCGGAGCGGTCATCTGGTTTGCCATCACCGGATCGAGAAATATAATTCAATCCGTCCTCGGCGGGGGAGGATTACGCCGCTCCCCGCTGCTGCCGTGGAACTCGCTGGTCAGTTGGAGCCGAATTTCAGACTCCCTGCTCTACACCGGCTTCTCAGTCCCCCTGCTGGACTATCTGGTCAAGACACTGCTGCTGGACAACACCTTCGGGGTAACTACAGCCACCAACCCGATCCTGCTCTATTCCGTAATGGGGCTGGCCAACGGCATCTACCTTTCCAGTCACAACGCCATACGGGGACTTCCCAAAGGAGCCACCTTCGGCAACTTCTTCAGATCCATACTGGCTATCCCTGTTGCTGTAGTCTTAAGCGGACTGATCGGTATGCTTCTGGGTATGGCCGGACTTCCGGACGTGACCGGAATTCTGCAGAAATGGGCGGCAATCATCTCCAAGTTCGCATCAGACAGTGTTGCGGGATTCATTGAAGGGCTGGCAGACAGGCAGACTAACGTGCAGAACAGGCTGGCCGGATACAAAACAAAAATATCCCAGCTCTTTTCGGTATTTTCCAAACTGGATCTCATGTTTCCGGAAGAAGATGTGCTCGAAATGCTTCAGACACCTAAAATGATGATGAAAACCCTGAACAAAGAAGCAAGCGACCTTGAAAAACTGATCATCGTAAATGCCCTTGATCTGATGTATTTCTGGCTCTACCAGCCGCGCTCACGAAAAGCGTTGAGCAGAATAGTTCAAAACATGTCCCGCGAAGAATGGCTTATCTTCTACCGTTCGCAGCTTATCTTGAAGCGGCATAAGGAAATCAGCCAGTTTTTTGTCGACGGACTGGTGGGCAAAAACTTTTCCAAAGCCCTATCCTTCTATCTGGACCAATCACCGCAATATCTTGAGGACATGGAAAAGCTGGGCAGGAAATGACCGTAAAACAATGACCAAAGGCAACTCATCAACACCTTCTATGAAAACAGCCCTGCACGATAGTACTTAGCTATTTGATATGATTTTTAGATTCCTGCTATGTGATAATGCATTGAGGTATAAAAGCATGCAGGTTGAATCTATACTGGAACACGGCACCGGGTCCGTTAATGAAGACTTCCTTCTGGTGGAAGAGAACCTTTTCGGCGTTTTTGACGGCGCGACCAGCCTGACTCCTGAAACATATGAGCATGGTCATACAGGCGGATTTCTGGCTTCCAACCTTGCTGGCGAAGAGTTCAGAAAAAACCATGGAACCATGGAAGAGCTGGCCCAAAGAGCCAACAAAGTCATTCGGCAGGAAATGGCCCAGCGCAACATAAACCTGAACAGCAAAAAAGATCTCTGGAGCACAAGCGCTGCCGTGGTTCGCGTTCAGGATAACCGGATGGAATGGGCTCAGATAGGTGATTGCAGGATAGTATGCATCTACGAAAGCGGTGACTTTGAATTCCTGTGCCGATGTCAGGATCAGGATCTGGAAACCCTGAGCATGTGGAAAAAAATAGGCCCGTCCACAGAAGAGCCTATCGGAGTTGCCATGCATGAACAGATTACTAAAGTACGTTGCCGCATGAATCTGGACTACGGTGTTTTCAACGGAGAACCCGAAGCAATTGATTTTCTACAAGCCGGGATTCATGATCTCACGGGAGTACGTAACGTTCTCCTGTTTACGGACGGGCTGCTCATGCCCAACGAGCTGCCCTGGGAGGAACGGGATTACAAAGAACAGGTCGACCTGTTCCGTCAGTCCGGTCTTAAAGGACTTCGTGACCGTATTCGAAATATTGAAGCCACCGACCTTGGCTGCCGCACCTACCCCCGCTTCAAAACTCACGACGATATCGCAGCCGTTGCCATCAACATGTGATTGCTGCGCTGAACTGATTAAATTAATTTCCACAACACATAACAGCCTGCAGGAGGCATAAAATGAAAATCGGCATCCATATCAAATGGGTTGTACTGGCCCTGCTTGTAATTATGGCGGTTCCGGCTGCGGCAATGGCTGCGAACACAAAGCTGGAAGACAAAGTGGTGGTATATTCCACCCACGGCGAATCTATGCTGGAACTTGTAGCAGACGCTTTTGAAGAAAAGACCGGAGTCAAGGTCGAATTCATCAATCTCAAGGGCGAACTGGCGGACAGGGTTCGTGCGGAAAAAGCAAATCCGCAGTCCGATGTCATGTACGGTGCTCCTTCATCCGTTTATCAGGAGCTCAAGAAAGAAGATCTATTTGCTCCTTCCACTCCAAGCTGGGCAGCCAAAATCAATCCCCTTTTCAAGGACAAGGACGGGTACTGGTACGGCACAATCCAGACCCCGGTGCTGATGTTCTACAACAGCAAGATGATGAGCAAGGCAGATGCCCCGAAGGACTGGTGGGACCTTGCCGACCCCAAATATAAAAATAAAATTGTATCCAGAAATGCCCTCTCCTCTTCGGCCCGTGCTACATACTCCGCACTGCTGCAGCAGTTTGAGAAAAAAGGCGATCTGAAAGAAGGCTGGAAATTCTTGAAAGCCATGGACGCTAACGTTAAACGTTACTACGGAAGCGGTTCTCTGCAGTTTCAGGCTGTTGGCCGCAAGGAAGCTCCCCTGAGTTTCGCGGTTCTCAACTCAGTGATTGACAACAAGATAAAAAACAAGTTGCCTCTTGAAATCATTGACGCCGAAAGCGGTTCCCCGGTCATCACCGATGCTATCGCGGTCATCAAAGGAGCCAAACATCCCAATGCGGCCAAGGCTTTTGTAGAATTTGCAGGCGGAGCCAAGGCTCAAGCCATGCTCGCCAACAAATTCAACCGCATGCCCACACTCCCTGAAGCCATCGCCAGTGCTCCGAAATGGATGGGCGAAATAAAGTTCCGGGTCATGAATGTGGATTGGGGGGCTCTTGCTTCCAAGCAATCCGAATGGATGCAGAAGTGGGATATGGAAATCAAGGATTCCGGAAAAGACAAGAAATAAGGGGAATTACTATGGGGGCTGTTATCCTTGAGGGAGTGGAAAAATCCTTTGACGGCACTCCGGCCTGTTCACAGATAAACCTCTCCATTAATAAGGGTGAATTCTTCACCTTTCTAGGTCCTTCCGGATGCGGAAAAACAACATTGCTGCGCCTGATCGCGGGGTTCATTGCCCCGCAATCGGGCGCAGTTTTCATTGACGGCAACGACGTCACCAACCTGCCCCCGGAAAAACGCAAAGTGGGCATGGTATTCCAGAACTACAGCCTTTTTCCCTACCTGACTGTCAGCCAGAATATAGAGTACGGGTTGACCATTCAAAAGAGAACCGCCCGCGAGAGACAGGAAATTGCAGAACGCTACATGGAGATGGTCGGCCTGACCGGATTCGGCGAACGCAAGGTCACGGAACTTTCCGGCGGGGAGCAGCAGCGGGTGGCTCTGGCCCGGTCACTGGCAGTGGAACCGGAAGTCCTGCTTCTGGATGAACCCCTTTCAAATCTTGATGCCCGCCTGCGGGACAAAATGCGCGCAGAAATCAAATCATTGCAGAAACGGCTGGGCATAACCACAATTTTCGTAACTCACGACCAGACCGAAGCCCTGACCCTTTCCGACCGTATCGCTGTATTCAATCAGGGACGGGTCGTGCAGGTAGGCACTCCCCGGCAGATTTACGACACCCCGCACAATGTCTTTGTCGCAGGATTTGTTGGAGATACCAATCTTTTCCGGATAGCCCGTTCGGGCAGTACGGTCAGGCTCGAGAACGGCATGGAGCTTAGCGTTCCCGCCGGTTCAGAGTCCGGCGACTGGCTCTCAATCCGGCCCCAGAATATCAGGATTTCAAAAACTCCTTCCCGCGAGCCCAACTCTTTTCAAGGGCAGGTTCTGGAACGGCAGCTGAACGGGGTCTCAATCGACTATATCATTGAGCTGGGACAGACCGTTATTCGCGCCGCGGAGTTGAACAGCTTCGAAAAGGAAGATGAATTCCGGCCCGGGACAACGGTCTGGGTAACCCTGCCGGAAAAAAGGCTCAGGCTCCTTGCCGAGTAATACGGGCATGATGTGATTGTGGACATGAAAAGATTGAAAAACCTGATTCTACCGGGCATCGGAATTCTGGCACTGCTATTTGTGCTGCTGGGGTACATCCTTTATCCGGCCTTGACCACACTCCTGAAAAGCCTTGCTGTGAACGACGGTTCCGGTTTTGATCACTATATCCGTTTTTTCACTTCCCCAACCAGTTTACAGGTCCTGAAGAACACCCTTGTTCTGGGCGGACTGACCGTAATTCTATGCGGTATCGTTGGAACCGGGCTGGCTTTTCTGGTCCACTACTTCGAATGCCCGCACCGTAACCTGTTGGATAAGCTATTGCTGCTCCCGGTAATGATGCCGGGGATAATCATAGTTTTTGCCTTTGTGCAATTGTACGGCGAAAGCGGGCTGGTCACAAAAAGCATCGAGCTTCTATTCGGGCTTGAAGAAACACCGTACAGCTTTTCGGGACTACCCGGAATCCTATTTGTCCATATCTATACCCAGTATGTATATTTTTATCTCACGGTTTCACTTGCCATCCGGCAGATAGACTTTTCAGTTATTGAAAGCGCCAGAATCCTCGGCGCTTCCCGGTCCAAAGTTTTTGTTTCAGTCATCCTTCCTTATGTAACTCCGGCCATAATCACATCATCAGCCATGACTTTCATGACCGGGATAGGATCTTTTTCCGCTCCAAGCATCATAGGCGGAGGCTATAAGGTACTGACCACCCAGATTCTGCTCTCAAAGGCCAATAACTTCATGGAAACGGCAGCGGTTCAGGTCGTAGTGCTCACGATTATCTCCATGGCTTTCTTCGCAATATTGCGCTGGTATGAAAAACGCAGACTCTTCTCCGGTTCGGTCAAAGGAATTCCGTTTCAGCCGGTCAGGATCAGCAACCCGTTCATGCGATATTTCGTAACGGGGCTTAAGGGGCTGCTGATAATGCTGATCCTGCTGCCGTTCATCACAATCATAGTACTGTCCTTTGTGGATTCCGCATCATGGATGATGAGCATATATCCACAGGAGTTTTCGCTGACAAATTTCAGCGCAATTTTTACAAAAGCACGAAAATTCAGGCCATTCATGAACAGCATTGAAATGTCTGTACTGGCAGCCTTCATCTGCCTGCTGGTAGCTGTCCCTGCTTCATGGATAATTGAGAAAACAAAACTGAAAATTAAGGGACTGGTTGAATTTCTGGTTATACTGCCATGGGCAATGCCTGCCAGTGCCATAGCCATCAACATAATCATCGCCAACAGCAGGCCTACGATTTTTTCTTTCAACACCGTTCTGGTCGGGGCTTATATCCTGCTGCCGCTGGGCTATTTCATCAAATCCCTGCCCATAGTGGTCAGGATTACCCATATTTCCTTTCAAGGTCTTAATTCAACATTGCTTGAAGCATCCAGAAGTCTCGGCGCATCAGGGTTCAGAACATTCCGCACAGTCGCACTGCCCATGATCTATCCGGGCGTCCTAGCCGGATTCCTGTATGTCTTCGTGCGCAGCATCGGTGAATACACTACTTCAGCCTTCCTCTATACCGCCTCAAACAAACCAATCTCCATAGCAATGGTCAATGCTATCTTCGAATATGATATCGGGCTGGCCATGGCCTATGGAACCCTACTGATGGTTCTGACCGTATGCTTGAGCATCATCATAAGCAGAATCCGTCCGCAGATTAAATAACCGAAAAGAACTCCCGCCAGAAACAACTTGCTGAATTTACTCCGCACAGGCATATTCAATATTTACATGCTGAAACCATAAATAAATTTCAGGCTGATCTTTTTCGGGTCACCCTCCTATTCCTTTTTCAGTGATTGCTTCTTATGAAAAAACCTCATCTATCCATAATCATCCCTGTCCTTAATCTGTGGGAAATGACCGCAGAATGCCTGAAAAGCATCAAGACCCATACTCCAGGAAGTTTTTACGAAGTCATCGTGGTTGATAACGGTTCGGATGACGAAACCTCTGCGGAGTGTCCACTGCTTGCTGAAGCCCTTTTTGAAGATCGGTATCAATACATCCGGCTGCCCGAGAACATCAACTTCGGTCCGGCCTGTAACCGTGGAGCTCAGGCGGCGGAAGGAGCTCTGCTGTTTTTTCTTAACAACGACACCCTGCTAACAAAAAACTGGTTCAAATACCTGCTTGAAGCATTCAGGCATAATCCAAGAGTAATGGGCTGCAGCCCCCTATGCCTGTTTCCTGAAAACGACAGGATACAACACCTCGGTATCGCTTTTGATGGCGGACTGAATGTTCGCCACCCCTATTTCCTGTTCCCCGGCGACCACCCGGTTACGCACAGAAAACGAACTTTTCAGGCCTTAAGCGCGGCAGCATTTATGACTCCGGCAAACGTATTCAATGAGCTGGGAGGATTCTTCCCGGAGTATATCAACGGCTTTGAAGACATGGACCTCTGTTGCCGCATAAGAAAAAAACGGGGAATACTGGTTCAGGAGAATAGAAGTGTCATCTATCACTGGGCCAGCAAGACTCCGGGACGCAATAAATTTGATGCCCACAACAGCAGGTTGATCAACAAGCGTTGTCCCGGTTTATTCACCCCGGACCTGCACAAAATAATTCTGGAAGACGGTTTCCGTTGCGAGCTTACCCCCTGGCTGGAGATGATCCTACGGGATCCGGACGAGATACGCATGGCGGAGCTGGACCTCCTGTCCGGAGAAGAAGAGCTGGCTGAAGCCCTGCACAAATATCCGCTTTGGGAAAACGGTTATGACAGACTCGCAGCTCTCTACGAGCAGGACGGTAGGATTTCCAAGGCTGCAGACATACTTTTTTATGGCACATCAATGTTTCCCGCAGCGGACAGGCTTGCCCGCTTGGCCGATCTGGCTGAAAAATCCGGTGCGGATAATATCTCACGCCAATCCCGAGCCAAAATAACCAGCATAAAAAATACCCTTGCCGCCCCGGAGGGAATACTCAGGCAGGCCCAGGACCTCATGGGCTGGGCTCTGGAAAACAAAGATCGGGAATTAGCCGCAATTTACAAGAAGTGGATACAGGAATACAACAAGAACTAAGGCCGCTTAAGGAAGCTCCCGGACCATTAAAAATTTCAGGATTATGGAGAACCAATTGTGAATAAAACCGAAGAGAATATTCCTTTCTTCTCCATCCTGATGAGTACCTACAATCGCGCAGATCTTCTTCCAAGGGCGATCCGTTCCATAAAAAAACAATTGCTGCCGAACTGGGAACTGATCCTTGTCAACGACGGAGGTGAGGACATCTCCCATATCGTCAAATCCTTTTTCGACAAACGCATCAGGCTTGTGAACCTTGAAGACAATGCAGGTAAATCAG
Organism: Maridesulfovibrio sp.; assembly: GCF_963678865.1. Classification (NCBI taxonomy): domain Bacteria; kingdom Pseudomonadati; phylum Thermodesulfobacteriota; class Desulfovibrionia; order Desulfovibrionales; family Desulfovibrionaceae; genus Maridesulfovibrio; species Maridesulfovibrio sp. The sequence goes on from NZ_OY787459.1 coordinate 2,147,035, forward strand.
CCGCCATAAATATTGCCTATAAACATTCCAAAGGTGAATATATCGCCTACCTTGATGATGACGATGAATGGCTGCCCAATCACCTGCAGACCCACTACGACTTTATCCTAAACCACCCGGAAGCCATGGTCAGCCATTCGAACGCCTGCAGGGTGGACGTGGAAAAAAAACGCAGCGGTGAAGAAATTATAATTTCCCGGCACCTGATTTATTGCAACCCGGTCTCTTTTAAAGAACTCATCAAGAAAAACGGAATAACTTGGCTCTCCGTAGTCCATAAGCGTGAATGTTTTGAGACGGTTGGCGGACTCGACGAGCGCCTTCAAGTTCTGGTTGATTTCGACTTATGGCGCAGGATGTCAATGTTATACCGGTTCCACCATATACCGGTGCATACCGGGAACTATTACATCCACCGACAGGTCGACCAGCAGATAACAGGATTGGCTGTAAAAAATCCGCTCCGATTTCACGCCGCCGCAGTGCTTGTACAGCGAAAAAAAGTGCCGCCGGAATTAAAAGCACGTTACTGCAGGGAGCTGCAGGCCGCCCGTGCAGAAGCATATAAGTTGTTCCTTCAGGCTCGGGCAGATCAATTTATGAGCGCTGGCAATGAAAAGAGGTGCGCCGCTTCGCTTGCCTTGGCTGAAAAAATCGGGAAGAAGCAGAGCCGGGCAGAACCAGCCTAGCCAAGCATGCACAGAAACTCACAATTGCCATTTGAAGACTCAGGCCGTAAGCTAAGTGGGCCTTGTGAGTATAGGCAAATGCATGACAAGTGAGGGGACTACTGTGTTCAAACTGAATATACGCCAGAAAATCATCATCGGAATTATCATTTTTTCATTCTGCTTCGGCTGTTTGGGGCTGCTTTCTTATTTAAACACCCTGCAACTGGAAAATGAAGTCCTGCTGATTGAGCGAAGCGATGACTTGAGTAATCTCATCCTTGAAATCCGCAGCATTGAAAAAAACTATCTTTTGTATCGAGATCCTGCCCTTTTCTCACTTGGACTGGAGTACCTTAATCATGCTGACAGCCTGCTGCAAAAACTTGTGAAAGAATTTAATAAAATTGACAAGATACAAAGTGGAGAAAAACTAAAAGAAAGTCTGAACCATTACAGAGAACTGATCATCCAGCTTGAATCAACTCCGGGGATATCATCCGACACGGACAACAAAATAAACGCACATCTTCGTGAAACCGGACAAAAAATGGTGGAACTATCCAAGGAAATCTCCAATTTTGAGCGGGAAAACATTCTCAGCATCAACCGCAATCTCCGCTCCAACCTGACTCTGTCCATGATCGGAATTGCCGCGGTAATCACGGCTCTTGTCGTGTTCTTCAGTTCCAACATCCTCAAACCTCTTCGCGAAGTACAGCAAGCAACCCGTAAGATTTCTCAAGGGACTTTCAAGGCCCTCCCGATCAAGAATTCTCACGATGAAATCCAGCAGGTGTTCGCAGCGCTGAATTCCATGGTGGAACAGCTGGTTAAACGCCGCCGCCAGTTGGTGCAGGCCCAGAAACTCTCATCCATTGGAACGCTTTCTTCAGGGATTGCCCACCAGTTGAACAACCCCCTGAACAATATTTCAACATCATGCCAGATTCTTGAAGAACGCCAAAAAGGCAAGGATGAGCTGGCAGACAGAATGATGAGCAACATTATGCAGGAAACCCTGCGGGCGAGGGATATTGTCAAAGGGCTGCTTGAGTTTTCAAGGGAAAACGAATATTCACCGGGACCTATCGAGATCGGAGTAATCATGAAATCGGCTGTGGACCTTGTTTCCAGTCAGGTGCCGTCCAATATTTCCCTTTCCATGGATATTCCTGAACACATCATTGTCTACGCTGACCGCCGCAAAATACAGGAAGCATTCATCAACCTGCTTATTAACGCAATTCAGGCCATTGCAGACTGTCCCGGTTCAATAAACATCACCGCCGAAACAGACAAGACCAACACTGTCATCAAAGTAAAAGATACAGGGCAAGGCATGTCCCCTGAAATAATGGAACGTATTTTTGATCCCTTTTTCTCAACCAAGGAAGTCGGACAGGGAACAGGGCTGGGACTGTACATCGTATACGGAATTATAGAAAAACATCAGGGAAGTATCAGGGCTGAAAGCAGTCCGGGGCAAGGAACCACCTTTCACATCACCCTGCCTCTCGATACGGAGCATCAAGTATGATCAACCATGCCAATATTCTCATTGTTGAAGACGAGGCAATAGCCCGCGAAAACCTTGCCCATGTCATGACCGCAGAAGGACACACTGCAACTGCAGTCGGTTCAGGCACGGAAGCCTTGCAGAAAATCGGCAAACAGGACTTCGAGCTGGTGCTGACCGACCTGATGCTTCCGGGTATGAACGGCATAGAGCTTCTTGAACATATCAAAGAAATCCAGCCTTCAACACAGGTCATAGTCATAACCGGACATGCCACAGTCGATACTGCGGTAATCGCCATGCAGAAGGGAGCACATTCATATATCGCCAAGCCTCTCCATCTTGATGAGCTGCGGGCGCAGGTCCATAAGGCTTTGGAAAGGCAGGCTCTCTCCGTGGAAGTCCTGCGCTTGAGGCAGGTTCTGGAAGAAGGGAAACAGGACTTTCCCCTTGTGGGCCAAAGTGATCAGATCTCCAAACTGAAAAAAACCATTGAACAATTGGCGCACATGGACTGCAACGTCCTCATTCAGGGAGAAACAGGGACTGGTAAGGAACTTATCGCCCGCGGAATCCATATGCTCAGTCCCCGTTCACAGGAACGCTTCATGGCCATCAACTGCGGAACATTCACAGCGGAATTGATGGATAAAGAACTTTTCGGCCATGAAAAGGAAGCCTTCACCGGAGCCCAGCGCGGGCAGAAAGGCATCCTTGAAGTTGCCACCGGAGGAACTGTTTTCTTCGATGAAATGAGCGAACTGCCCCTGAACATGCAGGTCAAACTGCTGCGGGTACTGCAGGAGAGAAACTTTCTGCGGGTTGGCGGAACTCAGGAAATCCCGGTTGATATCCGTGTCGTATCCGCAACAAACTGCGACCTAAAGGAAGAGGTTGAAAACGGCACCTTCCGTCAGGACCTGTTTTACCGTTTGAACGTGGTAACCCTTTCCGCCCCACCCTTGCGGGAACACAGAGAGGACATACCGGTACTTATCGGTCACTTTCTGGAAAAGCACCGTTCCGACACTCAGTCCATCGATACGATTTCACAGGAAACACTTGATATCCTGATGAACTATTCCTTTCCGGGAAACGTCCGTGAACTGGAGAACATTTCGCAGCGGGCTCTGGCACTGGCTCGAGGCACGGTATTCTCGCCGGACCTTCTGCCCGAGGAAATCCGCAACATCGCCCGCAACAAGCCACTGCGGACACTGGAAGAAGTGGAGCGTGACCATATTGGAAAAGTCATGCTGGCCACTAACGGCAACAAGACTCAGGCAGCCAAAATACTGGGAATTGACCGTGTTTCCTTATGGCGGAAAATGAAACGGCTCGGACTTGATAAAAAAAACTAATTCAGGGCAGCTTCCAAAGCGTCTTCCAGTCGGGAGACCAGTCTGATTTCCAGCCCGGACAAAACCTCGTCCTCAAGCTGACTTACGACCTGCCCGCATTTCTCCGGCAGGACAACGGTACTGATCCCGGCCCTGACTGCAGCCATGACCTTCTCTCGCACGCCTCCCACCGGCAGGACATCGCCATGTAATGATATCTCGCCGCTGAAGGCCATATCCTGCGGTACGCTACGCCCTGTGAGCTGCGAAAGAATCGCCACGGCAATGGTCACTCCTGCGGAAGGTCCTTCCTTGGTTATCGATCCGGCAGGAATATGGACATGAATATCCGATGATTCAAAAAAGTCCTCGGAAAGACCGAACTTGCAGGCATTGCTCCGCAAAAAACTCAGGGCCGTCTGGGCTGATTCTCTGAGCACTTCCCCAAGTGAACCGGTAAGAAGCAAATTCTTGCTTCCGTGCATACGGACCGCTTCAACAAAAATAATTTCCCCCCCGTTTTCAGACCAGACCAGACCGGTGGCTACCCCGGTCTTCAAAGTTCGCCCTACAGTTGCGCTGAAATGAGGCGCCGGACCCATCAATTCTATCAATCCGGTCTCATCCACATGCAATATATCTGAGTGATCCTGTTCATCCAGCCTTCTCTTAGCCAGCTTCCGGCAGAGGGCGGCAATCTGTTTATCCAGTCCCCGCAATCCCGACTCACGGGTATATTCAGCAATAAGCTTTTTCAGGCCGTCTGCGGAAACATCCACCTCATTCAAGGAAAAACCATGTTTCAATAATTGGGCCGGGAGCATGAAATTTTTTGCTATGTTAAATTTTTCTCCGGGAGTGTAGCTTGAGAATTCTATCATTTCCATACGGTCCCGCAATGGTCCCGGTATGCGCTCCACAATATTGGCTGTAGCAATGAAAAGCACACCCGAAAGATCAAAAGGCAGCCCCAGATAATTATCCACAAAACCTGAATTCTGCTGCGGATCAAGAATTTCCAGAAGAACAGATGTCGCGTCACCTTGAAAATTCTGGATTATTTTATCAAGCTCATCAAGCATGATAACCGGGTTGCGGACTCCAGCCTTCTGGATACTTTGAAGAATACGCCCGGACATGGCCCCCACATAAGTTCTCCGGTGACCGCGAAGCTCTGACTCATCCCGCAATCCGGCCAGGGACATGCATATAAATTTGCGTCCCATCGCTTCAGCAATGGCCCGGCCGATGGAAGTTTTCCCGGTTCCGGGAGGGCCGTTGAAACAAAGGACCGGTCCCTGCAATCCCTGCAGCCGCTGATTGCGTCCTAACAGATCCTGCACATATTCGCGCAAACGGGTAAGATTCACGGGCTTGCCGAGATACTGGTCGGCACCGTTTTTCATGGCTTCGACTGCCGTCTTAACAGTGGCATACCCGGTAAGCATGATAACCCCGGTATCCGGCCAGCGGCTGCGCAGGACTTCCAATAGTTCAAGACCGTCCATGCCGTCCATCTTGAGGTCGGTAATCACGATATCTGCAGGTTCTTCCTCCATGGCGGCTACTGCCTCCAGACCGTTACCCACAGTCCTGACCGAAAAACCTTCATGTTCAAATATTATGGATAAATTTTCACGGGCAATAATCTCATCATCGGCGATAATCAGGTTCGGGCTGATCCGGCTGCGCAGATTCTTGACTGCGAGAAATTCCAGAATTCGCTCCTTTACATTGTTCAGCCCGTAATGGCGGGCATCAAGAATATCCGCCGCCTTTTGAGTATCAAGATCATCTTTCGTTGTTTCATTCCACGGCAAAGAAAGTATGAATTCCAAATATGCATGGGAAATGGAAAACTCGGGAGAGGTACTCTCGGTCTTGCGAAGACGTTCACATTCATCACGGGCGACTTCCAGAATATTATCGGGAAGCTCAGCGGACTCAACCCGGCTGCAGATCTCATCAGCCACGCTTTCAGTCACATTCTCAGGCCCGGCGTGCGCATCGGTAATATTCTCTTCAGGCCGCGTCTTTTCGACATTCTTTCTACCAAACCATTTCATAAGAATCCTCCGGATAAATCTTGTCTGTCCACCCTGAACCGAACGCTATACACAAATAGGCTTAGGAGCTGGTCATTCAATATCATTAAAGTTTAGCCCTGTTAACGTTGCACATTGAAACAAGACAAGCAGAACATGTTCTTTTTTGCACAATCTATCTCAATTTATATATAAGTCATTAATATAAAAGCTTTTCTAAAAAATAAACTTTTCATATGCTTTTAATACAGCCTTAAAAGCACCCAAACAAGGTCACAAAAGCAAGTAATCTTGTTGCAAATAGCAACGCACTGTTCCGCACTTTTCTGACCAACCCCACCTGAAATAGCCCTTAACAAATTTTATGCCGTTGCGAATAGCAACACGCAAAAAACTACACGAAAGAACACTTTTATATAAACATCTGATTTCATGGCACTTTTTACATAAAAAATCCTTGGCATGGATATTGATCCATGTGGGAGCAAGTTCAAAGGAAGGAAATAACAATCAGGAGGAACCATGGCCACAGAACAAGGATTTTTCGGTCTTTTGGAACGCTATTATGCAACAAAGGCGGCGAATCAATGCAATACCTGCAATGTTGGCGCATGGGCCATCAACCGGGATCAAACAACAAATGACCCCAAAGATAGGGAGGTTTTCTTGAAAACTTTATTAAACCGCTTTCTGAATAACAGTGGAAAATCTGAAGTTTCCCAAGAGGAAAACAACGAACTGGTAAACAACCTTTCTGAATGCACCTGCGAAGGCGGAAAAATCCTTGTAGTAAGCAAGGGTGCTGCTTTCTCCGGCAAAGTAGTCAACTACGCAGTAGAAATGGCAGCAAGAACCCAGAGCAGCCTCATCGCCTTGAACCTTGATGAACGTGGTTCTGATTTCAACAATTTCTGTTCCCAATCCGAAGAGAACATCTCTCATTTCTCAGCAAAAGCAGAGGAAGCAGGCCTTCTCTTTGCCCATGTTGTGAAACAGGGAGCCGAAGATTCCGTTGTGGCCGAACTTCATAATCAGGATAAAAAGCTGCGGTATGTAATGGAAGACGTTGCACGCAACAAATCTGCTAGCGCGGCTATTCCGGTATATACACGAGCGACACTTAGAGTCGGGTAACCCGCACTTTTTGCTGTTTTCATAGATAAAAGGGATACTTATGACTCCAGAAATTCTTCTAGTAATGGCAGTACTGGCCTTTGCGGTACTGCTTTTCATATTCGAATGGGTGAGGGTCGACGTAGTCGGCATCATCATGATGGTATTATTGCCCCTGCTCGGGCTTGTGACCCCCAAACAGGCTATCAGCGGTTTGAGCAGTAACGCCGTCGTATCCATCATTGCGGTTATCATCATCGGAGCCGGGCTCGATAAAACCGGCGTTATGAACACCCTTGCAAGGGTTATCCTTAAATTTGCCGGAAAAAGCGAAACCCGGATCATGTCCCTCATAGCCGGGACTGTGGCTATCATCTCCGGATTCATGCAGAACATCGGGGCCGCCGCCCTGTTTCTGCCTGCAGCCAAACGTATCGGCAACCAGACCGGAGTCCCGGTTGGCAGACTGCTCATGCCCATGGGCTTCTGTGCCATCATCGGCGGATGTCTGACTCTGGTCGGCTCCAGTCCCTTGATTCTTCTCAACGACCTCATGGTTGTTGGCGGCAAACATTACGAGCCCTTCGGAATGTTCGGGGTAACCCCCATCGGGATATGCCTGCTGATAGCGGCGCTTATCTATTTCATTCTTCTGGGACGCTTCATACTCCCAAGTGAAAACGTGGACGAAACATCAGGACCCATGTCGGAACTGCTCGCCAACACATACGGCGGAGTTGGTTCTTTATATGAACTGCATGTGCCGGAAACATGGACCTGCGACCACGACCTCATGAACCTTGAGCTGCGTCCAATGTATTTCTCCACCATTGTTGCCATCGCACGCGAACGTGGTAAAAACCACAAAATCGCTCCTGACGCACAGGAAGTAATCAAGCCCGGAGACCATCTTGCAGTGGTCGGTCCTATTGAGGCTGTTCGGCACATGGCTGTTGATTTCGGCTGGTCTCTCAAGGAAGATCTTGAGACTTTTGCCGAAGAGCTTTCCCCCAACAACGCAGGGCTGATGGAAGGGATCATCACTCCCCGTTCCGAACTTGTCGGTATGACTCTGCGTACACTGGGCATTCGTAACCGTTTTCAGGTTTCCCCTGTGGCAATCTTCAGGGGCGAAAAGCTGTTCATCAGCGGTCTTACCGATCTGCAACTGGAATCCGGAGACGCACTCCTGCTGCATGGTCGCTGGGAAATGTTCCACATGCTCAAAGACCGCCCGGACTTTGTATTTACTGAAGATGTAAAAGGCGAAATCCTCCGCACAGATAAAGCCAAACTGGCCCTGATGTGGCTTGCAATTTCCCTTTTCATGATACTCGGCCTGCATATTCAGCTCTCCATCGCCCTGCTCACCGGAGCACTGGGCATGGTCCTGACCAAGGTCCTGAGCATTGACGAAGCATACCAGTCAGTAGACTGGATGACAGTATTCCTGCTCGGCGGGCTTATTCCGCTGGGTATGGCCTTTGAAAACACAGGGGCCGCAAAATACATAGCCGATACCATTATGGCCGCACTGGGCCAGCCCTCGGCTCTGGTTCTGTTGACCGTTATCGGAGCGCTGACCTCGTTCTTTACGCTGGTAGCCTCAAACGTAGGTGCAACAGTTCTGCTGGTGCCGCTTTCAATGAACATGGCCTTGAACGCCGGGGTTGACCCGCGCATAGCAGCCCTTACCGTGGCTGTAGCAGCATCGAATACCTTTGTGCTGCCCACCCATCAGGTAAATGCCCTGATTATGCGTCCCGGCGGCTACAAGACCATCGACTATGTTCGAGCCGGGACCGGTATGACCATCCTGTACATGGCCGTTATGATCTCCGCCTTAATGATGCTTTACTAATTCCCCCTGTGGAGAAAGGTCCCCCTACACCTGGACCTTTCTCCACATACCGGGAATCCAACTATTCCAATAATACCGGAGAAAGCGACGACAAACGGATACTGCCGCGTAATATCCGGCCATGAATTATTATAAAGGAGACTCTGATGCAGCAAACTTTTCTGCAATCACTTGGCAGTAACTTTTTGGGCCATGCCCCGAAATGGTATAAAAAAGTCATTCTGGCCTTTTTGATCATCAACCCCATACTCATATTCACTGTCGGATCCCAGATCGCAGGTTGGGCACTCATCGCTGAATTCATTTTCACCCTGGCAATGGCCTTGAAGTGTTACCCCCTTCCGGCAGGCGGTTTACTGGCTATTGAAGCTGTCGCACTCGGGATGACCTCACCCGAGACAGTTTACCATGAAGCACTGAACAACTTCGAAGTAATCCTGCTGCTGATCTTTATGGTCGCAGGCATCTACTTCATGAAAGAATTTCTGCAATTCACCTTTACCCGTATTCTGGTCCGGGTACGTTCCAAAATTGCCATCTCGCTGATGTTCTGCTTTGCCGGAGCTTTTCTCTCCGCCTTTCTGGACGCACTCACAGTTACCGCGGTTATCATTGCCGTAGCCTACAGTTTTTACAATATCTACCACCGGTTCGCATCAGGCAAGACCATGCAATGTGAGCACGACCTCTGCAGTGATCAGGCGGTCATAGAAAAGAACCGTTCCGATCTTAAGGAATTCAGGGCCTTCCTGCGCAACCTTATGATGCACGGAGCTGTCGGTACCGCTCTGGGCGGAGTATGTACTCTGGTAGGCGAACCCCAGAACCTGCTTATCGGCGGGGAAATGGGATGGCACTTCGTTGACTTTTTTGTGGAAGTAATGCCTGTATCCCTGCCTGTACTTGCTATCGGGCTGCTGACATGCATGACTGTGGAAAAATTTCATCTCTTCGGCTACGGCGCAAAGCTGCCCGGCAATATCCGTTCCCACCTGCTCGAAACCGCAATTAAAATGGAAGAAAAGCAGGGACAGAGCGGAAAGACCAGACTGATCATCCAGTGCTTCACAGGACTGTGGCTGGTTATAGCTCTGGCTTTTCACCTCGCAGCTGTCGGAGTTATCGGCCTCTCGGTAATCATCATTCTCACTTCAATGAACGGATACATCGAAGAGCACCAGTTGGGTAAAGCTTTTGAAGAAGCCCTGCCTTTTACCGCACTGCTGGTTGTCTTTTTCTCAATTGTCGGCGTAATTCACGATCAGGAAATTTTTCATCCGATCATCGAATTCGTTCTCAGTCTGCAGGGACACACACAGCTTGCCGCATATTACATCGCCAACGGATTGCTTTCTGCAATCTCGGATAACGTATTTGTGGCCACTGTCTACATATCCGAAACAAAACTTCATTTCATCAATCTACTGGGAACTCTCCCAGACATAGGCATGAGCGGTCAGGCCTTGATGGAAAAGCTCACCGATCCTCATCTGGCGAGGATCGATGTTGTCGCCGGTATGCCTCAAGCTACTGCTGCAAAAGTACTTGAGATCATGCATCACTTTGACAAACTGGCCGTGGCCATTAACACAGGAACCAACATCCCCAGTGTGGCTACCCCTAACGGACAGGCGGCTTTCCTCTTTCTCCTGACCTCAGCCCTTGCACCGGTCATAAGACTCTCTTATGGCCGTATGGTAATGCTGGCATTACCATATACCATCACCATGTCCCTGACGGGACTCGCGGCAGTCAATTACTTCTTGTAAACTGCCACGCCGCATTATTGCGGACTCCCTTTCTCCGGCGGACTCTCCACTGCCGGAGAAAGGGAAATCCGAAAAAAAATTCCTCACTCATATAATGAGTGAGGAATTTTTTTAATATGACCTGACTAAACTAAACATCTTCACCCCATGCCTTGGTACTACGCTCCACTTTTTTGCGCACGCTCTTCATGATCCTGCGAATTGATTAGAATAGGGTGTCAAAAAGAAATGACGTAAAAAGCATATTTCAAGACATCAGGACTTGCCCCCTGTACAACAACAGGTTAGGCAATGCTGCATCCCGGACACCTATAACCAGCCTTACAGATCCTATGAAAAACACCGTTCCGCCCCATTTTTCCAAGCTGGCGACCCAGCTTAAAACTCCCATTGCCATTGGTGGAAAGACAATCCCCAACCGGCTGTGGCTGGCGCCCATGGCCGGACTGACCCACTGCGCATTCCGGCAGGTTCTGGCCCATTACGGATCATGCGGCCTGCTCTTTACGGAAATGTGCAGCGCCAAGGCTGTACCGACAGAAAAACCGGGGATTTCCCCGGTATTCAGCTGGAAGGAATGGGAACTCCCCAATCTGGTCTGCCAATTGGTGGGCGGTACACCGGAAGAGTTGGTGATTGCAGCAAAGCGGGTGGAACAGGAAGGCTTCTTCGGCGTGGATATAAACATGGGCTGCTCGGCCCGTGGAATGATCAAACGCGAGGCGGGAGCAGCCCTGCTCAAAACTCCGGACAAAGCCGTGGACATAGTCAAGGCTGTCCGCGAAGCCGTGTCTATCCCTGTTTTCGTCAAATTCCGCACAGGCTGGTCAAAGGAAATCGAACCGGCAATGGCTCTGGCCAAAAGACTTGAGGACGCAGGAGCAGATTGCCTGGTATTCCACCCGAGAGTGGCTCCGGACAAACGCACCCGCCCCCCCTTCATTGACCACATCCGCTTCATCAAGGAGGCCGTCTCCATTCCCGTCTTCGGCAATGGCAATGTCACAACCCGGCAGCATTGTCAGGACATGCTGGACAAGACAGGATGCGATGGTGTGTCCGTAGGGCGTATGGCCGTGGCCCGTCCTTGGCTCTTTGCCCAATGGACCGCAGGCTACACACCGGACGACAGCATTTTCAAGGACTATGTCCTGCGTCTTGCCACAGCTTTGGAGCAGGAATTCGACCCCATCCGGGCAATCAAGCGGTTCCGGCTGTTCATGCCCTATTTTGCAGCCAACTTCCGATTCGGACACAGTATGCAGGCCACATTTTCCACCGCCAAGACCATGGATGACGTCCGCCGCATGGCCGAAGAACACATCAGGCCGGACATGCCCTTAAGCATGTCTCCCAACATGAATCTATACAATCTCTAAGTCGTATTTCCACCAAGGATACAGCCTCGCAGTACTTACATATAAACTGATCCGGGATGCAAGCTTCTGCTGTAAAGCGGGCCACGCCATCGTGGATTAACGGTTGGTCCGGTTCCCTGAATCAGTTTTTCCGTTATGCTCCCGCCAGAACATGTTCTTTGGTGACAAAGCAGGTAAAAGTTCCGCTGAACACGGTCTCCCCGTCGCAGGAAACATCAACTTTTACTATATGCTTCCTCCCGTCCTTTTCCTGCTCCTGAGCCTTTGCGGTAAGAATGTCGCCAACCCTGGAAGGTTTCAAAAAACGGCTCTCCGCACCCGCCAATACCACATTAGGATGATTGACTGACAGCATCGCTGCGTAATCGGCCATACCGAAAATAAAACCGCCGTGAATCAGTCCACTTCCGTCGGCAGACATATTTCCGGTGCATGTAAGGCGAACCTCACTACTTCCTTCAGATACTGAAATCGGCTCACCACACAGGGAACGGTCGATATTTTCATGTGTATTGATATCCATAATTTTCTCCATTTATTTTTTATTGCCTCATTTTGCAGGCACTAAATAAAAACCGGACAGGGGTTGTTTTCAATAGCATCTGCGGGGCTGTTTTCAATGTGCAAATCCGGCTGCCCGGTTGCTCCGGGTATGCCGTATAAAAATTTATAAACAAAAAATTTAGATCCTTCGATGATAACCTTCTGAGAAACTATAGAACCGGTCTTACATTACCGGAATAACGGAGTCCTGCCGGGCCATTTCCCAAAATCAAATCTTGGCAGGAAACATGCAGAATAAATATCACCGAGCCTCAAAAAGAATCTAAAGACAGATAAAATGGGGATACGGCAATAAAACATACAACATTTTTGTTAACTACAGGAAAAACTCTTCACAAAAACAGAACAGATTCAACCTTAAAAAGCGCAAATACAAGATGAAGACAACAGCCCATAACGCCCCTTCATGGGCACTTTCTTCCAAAGACAGAAACATTGCACCGGATGCTGTCAGTACCTGCCGGGAACTGCAGCAAGCCGTAACTGTCATATCGCGTTTGTCCGGCATTGATATGTACATTATTAACACAGACTATCTGTGTGTTGCCGGTTCCGGATTTTACAAAGCTGCCGTTGGTTGTATCAGCCCAAGGGATACAGCCATCGGGTACAGTCTGGCAAGCGGACGGCCAACCATGGTAGTTGACCCCAAAGTACATGCCGCATGCCGCGAATGTTCACAAAAACTGACCTGCCGCGACCTTGCCAACTACACTGCTCCCATCGCCATCCGAGGCCGGGTTGTCGCTGCTGTCCAGATTGTAGCTTTCGACTCCGCCCAGTGTGTGACTCTTAAAGAAAAGGGAGAGGATATAGCTGAAGCAATCACTCTTTTTCTGGTACAAAGCTGCGAAGCGGACTCCAGACTGCTGTCCGCCTTAGCCGGATCCGAAGACGAGCTGGACAGTTCAGGACTTGAGCGTCTCATCGGAGAAAGCCAAGCCATGCGGACCCTGAAGGACGGCATCATACGTTGTGCCCCGCTTGATTCAACTGTTCTGATTCAAGGGGAATCCGGAACAGGAAAGGAACTAACCGCCCAAGCCATACACGATCTTTCCCCCCGAGCTGCTGCTCCGTTTGTAGCGGTCAACTGCGGAGCTATTCCCGAATCAATCATTGAAAGTGAGTTATTCGGATATGTTTCCGGCACATTCACAGGAGCCCAAAAGGGAGGCAAAGCCGGATTGTTTGAGCATGCCGAGGGAGGCACTCTGTTTCTGGATGAAATCGCCGAACTTCCCCTGCAACTTCAGGTTAAGCTACTGCGAGTGCTGCAGGAGCGCAAGGTCATGCGCCTCGGCGGACGTCAGGAACATGATTTTGATGTGCGTATTATTGCTGCTGCAAACGTTGATGTTGCCGAACAGGCCAGAAACGGGAAGTTCCGGCAGGACCTTTACTACAGGTTATCTGTAATTCCTCTCTATGTACCGGCCCTGCGGGAACGGGAAAGGGACATTGAACTTCTGGTCCACTATTTCGCCCGTCTCTATGCGCGGCGGAGAAATGAACCGCAGCCATGGGTTGAACCGGCTCTGTTGAAAAGGTTCGCATTGTACAATTGGCCCGGAAATGTGCGCGAACTAAAGAACTTCATTGAATATGGAATCAACTTTCGCAAAGGCGCAACTCTGGATCTGGCAACCCTTGAAGACAGATTTCTCAATGCTGAAAAACAAACTTCCCCTGATGGATGCGCTGATTGGGCCACGAACAATACCCAGCCATGTCAGGAGAATAATTCCGGGGCTGATGAAAAGAGCAACCCAAAACACCAGAACGCAATTTCCGAAAAAGAACTTTCAGAACAGGAAACTTTGAGTAAATGCCTTCAGCTATACGGTGCCGATCTGGAAGGGAAAAAACGTACTGCAGAAGAACTGGGCATCAGCCTTGCTACTCTTTACCGTAAAATTAAGCGGTACAGTTTACAGAATGCCTATCGCTATGATGTGGGCATGCCTTAAGCTGCCATTCTTTTTATACAGACTAAACAGCAGAGCCGGGAAGTTCCTGAAAACTTCCCGGCTCTGCTTATAAAGGATGGAGGATGAAAATAGTTTTTATCTAATGGCCCTTTCCTCCCATGTAGGCTTCTTCCAGACGTCCGTCGGCAATCAGTTCCGCAGCAGGACCTTCCATAACAATAGTCCCGCCTTCCATTATATAACCATAGTCAGCAACAGAAAGAGCCGCCTTTGCATTCTGCTCAACGATAAGTATGGATGTACCCATTTCACGGATTTTTACGACCAGATCAAAAATGCCCTTGATTATAAGGGGAGCCAGACCAAGGGAAGGTTCATCCAGCAGAAGCAGCTTGGGACGCCCCATAAGAGCGCGACCGATGCACAGCATCTGCTGCTCACCGCCGGACATTGCCCCGGCCTGTTGCCGAAGGCGCTCTTTCAGGATAGGGAATAATCCGAACACATAGTCGAGATCATCTTTAAAATGCTTCTTATCCTGATGGTACGCTCCCAGAATCAGGTTCTCTTCAACGCTCATATTGGCAAAAATCTGGCGGCCTTCCGGGGCTTGGCAAACACCTGCCATAACGGCCTTATCCGAACCGATATTCCCGATGTCCTTTCCCTGGAAAAGAATCTCGCCATCTGTAACCTGATAGATATTGGAAATAGCCCTCATCAAGGTTGTCTTGCCGACACCGTTGGCGCCAAGCACTGCGACAATTCCGTTTTCTTCCACTGTCAATTCCACTCCCCGTAGAATCTGCTGGACGCCCATGCTGACATGAAGATTGTGGATATCTAATATTGACATTCTTCGCCTCCAAGATAGGCTTCAAGTACTTCCGGGTGTTTCTGGATCGCTTTAGGAGTATCATCGGCAATTTTTTTGCCCAGGGCCAAAACCATAACCCGGTGGCAGATACCCATGACCAATCCCATATCGTGCTCCACCAGCAGAATAGGAATACCTTCGGAGTTCATCTCACCGATAAAGTCGGCAAGTTCCGCTGTTTCCTGCTCATTGAGCCCTGCTGCAGGTTCATCAAGAATGAGAAGTTCGGGATTGGTAGCCAGTGCCCGTGCGATTTCAAGATATTTTCGTTTACCGTAAGAAAGGTTCGCGGCCAGTTCTCCCGCCAGAGAATCCAGATGCACACGCTTGAGAATGTCCCAGGTTCGCTGGCTTATCTCTTCATCAGCCTTACAACGCATGGGCCAGACAGCCCGGCGCAATGAATGGCCTACCGAACCGATAGCTCCGATCGAAACATTATCAAAAACAGTCATGTTGGGCATGATACGCAGGTTCTGAAAAGTCCTGCCGATGCCAAGCTTGGCAACCTGATACGGTTTGAGGCCGGTAATGGGCTTACCCATAAAACGGACCTCGCCTTCACTGGGGGGATAAAACCCGGTAAGACAGTTGAAGAAGGTACTTTTTCCGGCACCGTTTGGACCGATAAGCCCGACCAGTTCGCCGGACTTCATACACATATCAACATTGTCCACGGCAACCAGTCCGCCGAAACGCCGGGTCAGCCCTTTGGTTTCCAATACATATTCCGACATTATTTCCACCCCACCATCTGACGGCCGCTCCAGGCCGCGTTGAACTGCTTTCTGGCCATTTCGATAGCCGAGATCTCACCAAAAATTCCCTTGGGCAATAACAGGATGGACAGAAACATGACCACACCTACCGCGATCATACGAAAGTCGCCCAGTCCCCTTGCTACCTCGGGAAGAAGGATAAGGAGCAGGGCTCCAAGCAGACCGCCCGGCAGTGAACCGAGTCCGCCGACAACCACCATCGCAAGGATGAGGATGGATTCGCTGAACTGAAAGCTGTCGGGACTGATATAACCGACACTGTGAGCCATCACGGCTCCGGCCAGTCCGGCAAAAAAGGTACTGGCCCCGAACGCCTGAATCTTGAGCTTGACCACATTGATGCCCATGGCTTCAGCACACTGGTCATCCTCTCTGAGGGACCGCAGTGAATTGCCGAAATAGGAATTGGTCATGCGCCAGATAAAGTAGATCGAGATACAGGCCAGCACGGCAATAACATAATAAATGGAAAGCAGACTGGTGAACCTGTACCCGAAAATGGTGATTGGATCGTAAAGCTGAACTCCCATGGGGCCGCGGGTTACAGAAACCCAGTTCAGCAGGGTTACGTGAATAATCTCTCCCACGCCCAAAGTGGCCACTGAGAAATAAATACTGATCAGCCTCATGGTAGGCAGAGCAACCAGAATACCGGCAATACCGGCGGCAAGCCCACCCAACGGAAGGGTTACCAGAAAAGGCAATCCGTAATTGGAAGCCAGCAGCCCGGCTGCATAAGCTCCTATTCCGAAGAATGCCGCGTGGCCGAGACAAAGCAGTCCGGCAGTTCCGGTAATAAGGTTCATACTCGCTGCAAGAATACAGAAGATCAACGCCGAGTTGGCAATCTGAATATAATAACTTTTACCCAGTACGGACAGAACCCCCGGAACCACTGCAAGAACAAAGAGCAGGGCCGCTACAGTGAGCAACCGGGAACGCCACGGGCTATTTTTTAAACTATCAGTCATAAGTGAACCCTCAAATTATACACGCTCTCTCCGGGCTCCGAAAATGCCCTGAGGAAAGAAAATCAGAGTTAGAATGAGAAAGCCGTAAGCGACCATATCGCTCCAGCCCTGAGTCATGAAATCTGTTGCCAGAGATTCACAAACACCGAGGAGAAGAGCACAGATGACCGCGCCGGGGATACTGGAAAGTCCGCCCATAACCATGGCCACAAAGGCCTTGATGGAAGGAGCAAAACCCATGGAAGGAAAAATTGCTCCATAATAAAGGCCGACCATAATCCCGGCTGCACCGCCGAGCATACTGCCCACGCCGAAGGTGGCGATGATGGTTTTATCTACGGACAGGCCTACATACTTGGCTCCGAGGGGGTTATTGGAAATAGCCCGGATGGAAAGGCCGATGCGGGTATGGTAAAGCACGTATTGCAACCCGCCGAGCATGACAACGGAAGACCCGAGGATCAGAAACTGCCCGGTTGAAAAAGAAAGCGGACCGACTGGAATGGGATTGTTAAGCAGATACTGGCCCGGAATAGTCTGCATTTCTGCACCAAAGAAATGCTGGAGTAATTCTTTGATGATGATTGAGAAGGCCAGAGAGGACAGCAGGGTAGCTTCTCTCATGGCTCTTGATTTGAGCGAAGCTTCATCCTGAAAACGCCTGAAGGGCTTAAAGGCGATTTTTTCCAGCCCTATCCCCGCGATTCCACCGGCTGCGAGAGCAGCGACAATAACCAGGGCTAAAGGCCAGTTCAGAGCGTTGATGCAGACCAGGCCGGCAAATGCCCCGATTGTATACATCTCTCCGTGGGCGAAGTTCACAACATTCAGCACGCCGAAAATAAGCGTGAAGCCGATAGCGATCAGTGCGTAAATCATTCCGGCACTGAGTCCGTTGACGATTTGCATCAAAAAATACGAGTCCATTGTGCGATATTCCTGTAATTGGGGGCGGGACCGGATGGCCCCGCCTATAGTAACTGAGATTAATCTGTTTTATTTTACGAGAACAAAAGAACCGTTTTCGACTTTAAGGCGGGCCAGTCCCTTAACAGGCTCACGGGTTTCAGGATCAAATGTTGTGGAGCCGGTAACGCCGGGGTAATCCTTTGTCTGGGCCAGAGCGTCACGAAGGCTGGAACGGGTTACGCCGGGGCCGACTTTGGCAATGGCATCAAGCATAATGCCCACAGCATCATAGGCCTGTGCAGCGAACATGTTTGGTTCTGATTCGTAATTTTTCTTGTAACCACTGACAAATTCAACAACGTTAGGCTCGGGGCTGTCACACATAAAAGTGCTGGAAAGCAGAAGACCGTCTGCGGAATCACCAGCCAGTTCGATCAGCTTGGGAGAATAAAGGGAGGAGGTGCCGAAAATAGGAGTTTTAATTCCGAGCTGTTTTTTCTGCTGTAAAACCATGGCACCTTCTTCATACATCATACAAAGATAGACAGCCTCAGGCTTACCGCGGCTGATTTTAGTCAGGATGGAGCGAAAATCGCGGTTTCCGGGGTTGAAATACTCAATAGCGGTAATTTCTCCGCCAAGCTCTTTGATACCTTTTTCAAAATTCTCAGCAGCTGAAATACCCCAGTCATTCTGAATGGCGATAATTGCGAATTTCTTGAAACCAAGTCCTTCTGCCCATTTGGCTACGAAAGGACCTTCGTATGCCTGAGTGGTAATATTACGGAACTGACAGTTGCCAACTTTGGTAAAATCAGGGTGGGATGCAGTCTGAGAAAGCTGCGGCATTCCTTCCATACCGTAAACACGGCCTGCAGCCATGGATACTGTGGAAGTAAAATCGCCCAAAACCCCTACGATCTGTTCGTTATCTACAAACTTGCGGGCAATGTTAATTGCTTCCTTAGGGTCGGACTTGGAATCTTCATAGACGATTTCAACTTTTGTCCCTTTAAGCTTTCCTGATTTATTAAATTTATCCAGCTGGAGCTTGGCAGAGTTACGAAAAACTTCACCATACTGAGCGTGGCTACCTGTCAGAGGTAACGAATAGCCCAACATAATGTTTTTTTCTGCAAATGCAGATGAGGCCATCAACATGCTGACCATGGCAACAAGTCCCAAAATAAGATTTTTCATTTTCATCGGTCCCTCCGGGATTTTTTTTACAGGTTGAGCTTATATTTGCTGTTTTTATTAATTCCGCCTGACCCCCCTTCCGGGGCTTTATCAAAAAAGAGCAAACAACATGCCACAACGAACCTCTTCTATAGTTATTTTTTACATATTATGGAAATTACCTCGAAAACCCTCTATCCCACATTGAATTCTTCTACAAAAAAACAAATCTTCGCCAACCTCACCCAAAATAAAACCCACCAGAAATTGCGAAATTGTAATTTTCGCATCCAAAATTGAGAATTATCATCCAACTTGCGAATTTCGCATCATTCATGAGAATTTTCAGGCCCAAAAAAAGGAGCAGGGAATTTCTCATCCCTGCTCCTTAATAATGAATAATAGATCTTAACTATTTTTTTTCACGAATCTTGAGATAACACTTATCCTTGCTGCCTTCAGGAAGAGCAGTCATCTGAAAATCGAAACCAGCGCCTTCAAAGGTACCAAAGTCAATTATTCCGGCAACTTCGCAAAGAGTAGCACACTCTTCATCAGAGAGCCCCATGTCACGCCATGCGTTCTTCAAGGGACAATTATCAAACTCGATATCAAGCCCACCGTCATCACAACGGGTAACAGTGGGAGCAAACATCTTTGAATCATCGGGGATAACGCCGAGGAAAGCATCGCGCAGCCCTTTGAAATCACAGGGAGAAAACTGCTTAAAGTTCTCGCCGATCTGCTCACCTCTTTTATAAATACCTTTTTTCATTACTTCTTTAGCCTTCTCAAGGCCAAATTCTTCAACCATGGCATCAAAGATCAGCTTATAGATGATAGCTCTGTTCTCATTGGCGGCATAAAGCTCTTCGCGCAGTTTAGCTTCACTCATTTTTGTTAACTCCTTTTATTATGCCGGCGCATTTTACGCCGAACGCGGTTAATTTTATCATTCTCTTTGCACAATACGTACCTAATTGTAAAAAGACAAAGCTTGGCATCAATTTTGATAGTAAAAAATCACAAAAAGAGAAATTCACACAATAACCGGCTGCGGACATGAAAATTATCCGCACATACTGAAAGGAAAAATATGGACCTGCACGCTTTCTTTAATAATGAAGTGAAACCGGCTCTGGGATGTACCGAACCCGGCGCAGTGGCTTTTGCCGCCAGTGCCGGAGCAAGCTACCTGGCCGGACCGCCGAAGCACATCCACTTACGTCTGTCGGCCAACATCTATAAGAACGGACAGTCGGTAGGAATACCGGGGACACCGGGTCTCAAAGGAAACCTGCTGGCTGCGGCCCTCGGAGCTATCGGTGGTGATCATGAAAAGGGACTGCAATCCCTTGAAAACATCGATGAGAAATGCATTTCAAAAGCCACTGAAATGCTTAAGGCGGGCAGCCTGACTCAGGAAGTTCTACAGGATACCCCCAATGTCTATGTGGAAGTTGAGCTGATCAGGCAGGGTGAAAGTGTAACTGCGGTTGTCGCCCACACACACGACAATCTTGTTGAAATCATCCGCAACAAACAGACTGTGTTTGAGGGACAGGAATGCGAATCCGGTTCCGGTCGGCTTCCCGCTTACCTTAATGAACTCATACATATGGATTTCGCCCAGCTTTGGGAGCTTGCCGGAAGCATAAGCCCTGAGGACGAAGCCTTCCTGCTCAAAGGGGCTACAATGAACATGGAAGTAGCTGAAAAAGGTTTGTCCAAACCGTGGGGACTCGGCTCCGGTTATGTCACCGCTGAAAACATGCAACAGGAAGATCTCGGCCTGATGATCAGAGCGTGGTCTGCAGCAGCAGCCGATGTTCGTATGGATGGAGGTCAGTGGCCTGTGATGAGCAGTGCAGGAAGCGGCAACCATGGTCTGACCGCCATTATTCCTCCTGCTCTTGCTGCCAGATTCTGGAAAAGAAGTGATCGGGAGCTTGCTGAAGCTTTAGCCCTTTCACATCTGGTTACCGGAGCGGTGAAGGCTAAAACAGGCCGCCTTACTCCGGTATGCGGATGTTCCATTGCAGCCGGAGCCGGTGCAGCAGCGGCCCTTACCAGACTTGCCCAGGGAACGCCAGCTCAGGCAGAACAGGCCTCTGCCTTCGTGCTTTCTTCCGTACTCGGAATGATCTGCGACGGAGCCAAAGGGACATGTGCCCTGAAGGTGGGAACAGCCGCCGGAGAAGCTTATCAGGGAATGCTGCTGGCAACAAAAGGTAAGCCGATGACCTCCCAGCAGGGTATCATAGGTCCCGATTTCACCGGCAACACAACTGCAGTCGGAGAACTCTCCGGTATAGGCTTTGCCGCGGTTGATGCTGTAATCCTGCGTTTGCTGGACAGGCAACCCTCCGGCACAGCCTAAAATATCACATCTTGAAACCTAAAAATGGAGAACAAAAAAAATGAGTAACCTTGATTTCATAGCTACAGAAAACGCTCCCGCTGCGGTTGGACCATATTCTCAGGCAGTTGCCCATGACAACGTTCTTTACGTAAGCGGGCAACTGGGACTGAACCCGGAAACAATGACTCTTGCTGAAGGATTCAGTGCACAGGCAAAGCAGGCTGTGGCAAACCTCGGAGCAATTCTCGCGGAAGCCGGATGTTCTGTAACCGACATCATCAGCGTAGATGTTTTTCTTGTAGATATGGGCGAATTCAAAACACTTAACGAAATCTATGCCGACTTCATGGGAGACCACAAACCGGCCCGGGCAGCTATTCAAGTTGCAGCCCTGCCGCTTGGCGGTCTCGTTGAAATTAAATGCGTTGCCCGTAAGAACTAACTTTAAACTTTCGCAATAAAAGGCTAAAAGCTCCTCGAATACTGTTTACCAGTATTCAGGAGCTTTTGGCATTACATTAAAAGATAACAGATTCAAAATTTATGCTTACCACTCTGCAACGATACACTGGATGGATCATTCTCAGCACTTTGTTTCTTTTTATTGCCAGCAAGCTCACGGCATCTCTGATCCTCATTGTTGCGCTTCTGGCATGGCTGGTAGTAATCGTAGAGTGGAACAGACTCCCCTCCGGTTCACGCAGGCAGGCTTCCCTTCTTCTGGGCATAGGGAGCATCGCGCTGCTCTTTTCAGCATGGAACGGGGTCTTTGTGGGCTGGCAGAAAATACTTACCCAGAATCTGCAACTGCTGCCGATGTTCATAGCCGTATCATTTCTGGGATTGACTACCCCTGACGCTCAGGACCTAAATCTGCCGAAAGGCAAAAGGGCCATGCTGACCACATCGGTCGGGACCAATCTGCTCGGCGCGGTTATCAATCTGTCTATCCTGTTTGTTTTCGGGGATCGGCTGAAACGCAATAACACTTTAAGCAAAGCACAGGCAATTATCCTTGCCCGCTCCTTCTGTGCTGCGGCATGGTGGTCTCCTTTTTTTCTTTCGGCAGGGGTTGCTCTTACTTACGCCCCGCAAATGGAGTTTCAGCGCATACTACTGCCGGGAATCATTCTTACCGCCATTTCAATAGCTTACTCCATCATAGAGGTCGGATTTGTCCGCAAGATTGAATTTACCGGCTACCCGGTACGCTTGGAGAGTCTGAGTGTACCGTTTTTACTCGCAATAGCGGTAATCATCAGTCATCATTACTTTCCTGATCTGGGCATGATCCTGCTCATCTGCATAATCACCCCGCCTGCTGCCATTCTGTTAATGCGCGATAAACCGAGACTTCATTATCTGCACGATTTCATATCCTGCCGCATAACGTCCACGGTCAGCCAGTTTGTCCTTTTTCTCACAGCAGGCATTTTCTCAATCGGTATATCCTCATTCATGCGGGTCTATCCGGAACTGTTCAATTTTTCCGGGACAACATTCAGTCATTCATTATTTGCAATGGTCTCAGCCCTGCTCATAGCGCTGGGGTTTATCGGTGTACATCCGCTGGTGGGGATATCCATTGTCAGTCCTCTGCTGCTGCCCCTGAATCCCGACAACTCCCAACTTGCTTTTCTGTTTCTGACAACCTGGGCCGTAGCTGCGGGCAGCAGTCCGCTATCTGCAGTAGGCCTGGTAATGAGCAGTCGCTACCAGTTATCGCCATGGTCTATACTGACCAACAACCTTCACTACGCAGTAGCCATGTGGCTGAGCGCTAATGTGGTAAGCATATTATATTTCGGCAGCCACGTATGACGGAAATCTTCTCCGATTCTATTTTTTCCCGCTCTTTTCTCTAGCCGCCAACCTGTAATAAAGCATGCGGATAGAAATCCCCAGTTGTGCTGCTGCTCTGGTTTTATTACCGCCAGTTGCGGCTAGAGCGCTGTTTATGTCTTCTTCAGTAGGCCGGGACCGTTTTTGATGTTCTGTTTTGCTTGCTGGCGGAACTTTTTCCCGCAACGGTGTGCTGAGCATCATACCGGCCAGATAACCGGACAGATGATCAGGGAGAAGAACGGGAGAATCATGCATAACCGAAATCCATTCCATGGCATTTTTAAGTTCACGCACGTTGCCGGACCACGCATGTTCCAGCAGAACCTCGGCAGCTTCGGGGCTGATTTCTTTGAAAGACTTGCCCCGCTTCTCTGAAAAAGCCCTCAAAAAAAGTAATGCCAGCGGGATGATACCGTCACGACGCTTACGCAGAGGTGGAACCATGATACTGCCCACCCGCAGACGGTAGTAGAGATCACTACGAAACAGCCCCTGCTCGATGCGCTCGGTCAGGTCGAGATTGGTCGCGGCGATGATACGTATGTCGATTTTTATTTTGCTCAACCCGCCTACGCGGTAAAAACTTTTGTCTTCAATTACGCGCAACAGTTTGGCCTGCAGCCCCACCGGGATTTCACCGATTTCGTCCAGAAAAAGCGTCCCGCCCATAGCCAGATCAATCTTGCCTCTCGCTCCACGGGTAGCCCCGCCGGTAAAAGCCCCGGCCTCATAGCCGAACAATTCACTTTCAAAAAGATTGGCTGGCAGAGCCGCGCAGTTAATGTCCACAAAAGGACGCGTTGCAAGGGAATTATCCTCACCGTAATGGATAAGCTTGGCTACAATATCCTTGCCGACACCGGTTTCCCCCTGAATGAGCACGGGCAGGTCGCGGTCTTGGTGATAACACCGGGCCTGATTGACAATCTCCCACATGGATTCGGAAAAAATACCCACATTATCAAGTCCGGCCTGTCTGGCAAGCTGTTCACGCAATTGGGAGAGTTCAGCCCGCACACCATTTGTCGCCTCTGCCACAACTTCCTCGAAATGATCGGTCAGCCTTTCATTTTCATGCAGCAGGGCCTGATGCTCAGCCACACGAGCCATAACCGACTTCAACTCCTCGAGATTAATGGGCTTGGTCAAATAGTCGTAGGCCCCGGCCCGCAAGGCACCGATGGCAAGTTCAAGGTCGGCATGCCCGGTATAAAGGACCACATCCGCCGGACATAAGCCGGGAAGTCCTTTGATGTCGCGCACCAGCTCTATCCCGGATTTACCCGGCATCTGGATATCCGAAAGAACCATTTCGAAATCATGGCTGCGGAAAAGATTAAGCGCGGAAACCGCATCTGCGCATGGAGTGACCGCATGCCCGAGCAGGGTCATATATTCGGCAAGGGATTCACGGGTATCCGCGTCGTCATCAACAAGCAGAATTCGCATTTACACCCTCTCTGGATCAGCTGCAGGAAAAGTGGCCCGCATCAAAGCCCCACCCTCCGGACGGTTTTCCGCAACTATGGAACCTCCTGCTGCCTGCACTATGGTGCGCACAATGGACAGCCCTAGCCCCATGGATGTTCCCGGAGATTTGGTAGAGAAAAACGGTTCGAAAAGTTCTTCAGCCAACTTCGGGTCAAACCCCGGACCATTATCAGCAACGCTAAGCTCAACGGATTTCTTCCCCTGAGCTTCCACCCTGATGGAGATAGTCTTCTGCTTAACGCCACTTCCTTCCAAAGCCTGCATGGCATTGGCCACAAGGTTCATGATTAATTCCTCAAACCGGATGCCGGTTCCGGCAACAGGTCCGGCTTCCGAATCGACAGCCAACTCCAGAGCAATGCCTCTTGCTGTCATCTGGGCTCTGAGCAGGGAAAGGGAGGAATCCACGGCTTCACCTAGGTAGCACAATTCACCGGTTACCGTCTGGTTGCAGCGCAGATGCTCACGCAGATGATTTACGATGGAATCAATACGGTCCACCTGTCCTGATATTTTCTGCAATATGCGCACAACTTCCTTGTTGGGCGACTCTGACCGGTCCTCCAGCAACAACGCCGATGCGGAGAGAAGTCGTATGGCATTCAACGGCTGGTTGATCTCGTGAGCAATACCGCCGCCGATAACAGCAAAAGTAGTCACCCTGCTGGCTCTCTCCATGGCAGAACGGGCCTCTGCCAGAGTCGCCTCTGCCTGCCGTTGTGCCGTTACATCACGGCCCACAGATTGATATTCAACAGCATTGCCCTGTTCATCAAAAATAGCTCTGGTGACGAACTGCACATAATGAATCTGCCCGTCATCATCACGATAGCTGGGCTCGGTAACGACCTCCGGGTTCTCAGGAGTAAGAGAGTATACCTGACTGACAATCTCATCACGTTCTTCCGAATCCAGAAAATCCTGAAAACGGGATGCGAGAAGTGTTTCAGAACTCTTGCCGTAAAAACGGCAAAATGCGCTGTTCACAAAAGTCAGCCGCCCATCGGGCCGGAAACGGCGGATAAGCTCCGTCTGGTCCTCGACTACGGTCCGGTATATGGCATTCTGTGCAGTCATCAGCGAATCATTTTCCTAGTTATTTGCAAAACCCACCTGACACGCATTTTTCAACCGCTTTGCGGAAGATAACTTATGCAAAGCCTCAGTGGAAAAGACACTCAAGGCACCCGCCGGACACACTGAAACACAGGCCGGCTGTTCACGGTGTCCGGAGCATAAATCACATTTGTGGGCCACCGGGGCTTCATGCCCGGCATTGATGATACCAACCTGCATGGCACCCAGCGGACAGGCGGCGAGACATCCCTTGCACCCGAAACAGAGTTCAGCGTCAACAACCACAGCCTGACCGTCAAAGGATATAGCCCCCACGGGGCAAGCCGCAGCGCAAGGGGCATCCTCACACTGGCGGCATTGGACAGGAGCGGTAACCCCGGACTCGCGGACAACGGAAATACGAGGGCTGAAAGGCTGGCCCTTTTCCATGGCCCGGCCCATATCAAATTCCATATGGGCATCCACACAGGCAATTTCACAGGCCCGGCAACCGATACAACGGGAGGGAACAGCCAGCACAAAAGTATTCATGATTAATGTCTCCCGCAATCGGTTCCATAGTGTGTATGCAACAGCTCATGCGAACGGTGGCCCAGAGGTTTGCCCAGAAACTTTTCATACAGGTCCACCACGGACTCATTTTTATGTGAAGCGCGCACCGGAAGTTCCCTGTCATGACGATGCAGACTTCCACGACGTCGGGCAATAGCATCGGTAAGGTCTACACCGGGGAGCAGCTTGGGCTGGCCTCCCCCGGCAACACAACCACCGGGACAGCACATTACTTCCATAAAATCAAAATCGGCGTTTCCGGCACGCACATCCTCAAGCAGAGGCGCCGCATTGGCCAAACCGGAAACAATAACCGCACGGAGGGTCCTTCCAGCTACGTCTATGGTAGCTCTGCGAACACCTTCACCTGCCGGGGAAAAAACCACCCCGCTCTCACAGACATCATCTCCGCCGGTAACAGCGATTGCCGTGCGCAAAGCCGCTTCCATGACCCCGCCGGAAGCCCCGAAAATAACTCCCGCACCGGTGTAAAGTCCCATGGGAACATCAAAATCTTCTTCAGGCATCTCAGGAAGATTGATATTTCTCTCTTTCAGCATGGCCGCCAGTTCGGTCACAGTCAGCACGGCATCCACATCGGGCTGCCCGCTGTCCTGCATTTCGGGACGCGCGGCTTCGTGTTTTTTGGCCGTACAGGGCATTACAGCGACACTGGCGATGGACTCAGGGCCGACTCCCGCAATTTCAGCACCATAGGTTTTGAAAAGAGCTCCCGCCATCTGCTGCGGAGATTTGCAGCTTGAAAGATGGTCGGTCAAATCGGGCCATGCAGTTTCCACGTAGCGCACCCAGCCGGGGCAGCAGGAAGTGAACATCGGCAGGGGACCGTCGGATTTGATGCGCTCCAACAGTTCCGAAGACTCTTCCATAATGGTCACATCCGCCGCAAAAATGGTATCGTAAACAGCATCAAAGCCGAGGCGGCGCAGGGAGGCGGCAAGCTTGCCCGGAGTCAGTGTTCCCGGCGCAAGACCATATTCCTCGGCAATGGAGGTACGTACTGCCGGGGCACACTGGACCATGGATTTTAGAGACGGATCGGCAAGAAGTTCCGCTACACGTTTTGTGTCATTACGAAAATGTGCGGCAAACAGCGGCGCGAGATCATTTTCAGCCAGACCGCGTTCACGGCGCATGGCCGGAAGATTCTCCGCAGCATCATCAAAGGGAGAAACAAAAGCAGAACAGGTCAACACACACTGACCGCAGACAACGCAACGGGAAGTGTCAATACTCTGGGGTTCGCCGTCAATGCCGACAATGGCATCCACCGGACAGACTTCGGCGCAGCGGCGGCACCCGGTACAGACTTGAGAATCTATGGATACGACTTGGGAAACGGTTGTCATTACAGTTCCTCCCCTGCCCGGGTTCCGACCCCGGCAAGAGCCAGTGCGGCTTCTATTTTACGACGTTTTTTAATTTTCACAGGGTCCACCAGAGTAATTGCATCCTTTGGGCAGGCCTCCACACAAGCCGGACCTTGAGGCCGCTCATGGCAAAGATCGCACTTGCTGGCCAACAGGGCCGGTTCCTCAATGTATGAGTCCTGGTTCAAGGGATCGACAACCCGGCGCAGGACCGGAAGGCCCTCTTTCCAGATCATGGTCATCTCCATGGCACCAAAGGGACAAGCCGCAAGACAGGTCTTACAACCTACGCAACGGCCTTCATCCACCAGCACACCTGAATCGGTACGCTGAATAGCCCCGTTGGGACAGACTGCGGCACAGGGGGCATCCTCACAATGACGGCAGCCCACCGGGACACAAATATTCTCGGCCCGGATCAGGTAAAGCCGGGGTGCAAGGGAACCGTTCAGGCTCCCCACGGAGACGCCGCCTTGCAGGTGAGCGGCGGCACAAGCCAGTTCACAGGCCCGGCAACCGACACATTTGGCTGCGCTGGCAAGTATAAAAGGTGTTAACTGAGATGACATGGTATTTCTTCCTTTATTGATACAGGAGCCTGCGCATCTACTGACTCCTTAAATTTACGGATTGAAACGGCACAGACTTTCAGTTGCGGAGTCCCGGTAACAGGATCGCCTTCTGAAATGGTCAGCACATTGCCGGGGCTTTCAGAGAAATGAAAAGTCATGAAAACCAGCCCCCGGCGCACCCGGCGGGTAACCCAGGCCCGAGCCTTGACCGTTCCCCTGCGGGAACTGACCTGCGCAAGCTCGCCGTCGACAATGCCGTACTTTTCAGCATCATCCGGGTGTATTTCCACGAGTTCTTCCGGCCATGTACCATCCAGACCGAAACAACGTCTGGTCATGGTGCCTGTATGATAATGGGCCACAACCCGGCCCGTGGTCAAAGTCAGCGGATACTCAGCATCCGGCAATTCCGCAGGCTCGCGGTGAACGAGAGGTACAAACTTTCCGGGGCCGCGCATGCAGCCTCCCACATGCAGAACAGGAGTACCGGGATGTGATTCGTCCGGGCAGGGCCACTGGATACCCCCGGACTCCAGACGGTCATAACTGATCCCGGCATGGGTTGGAGTGAGCCTGCGCATTTCATCAAAAACATCGGAAGCGTTTGCGTAACGTTCCGTACGGCCCATACGGGCCAGCAGGTCTGCCAGAATAACCCAGTCCGCACGGCTTTCTCCAATAGGATCAACAGCACGCCGTACACGCTGAACACGCCGTTCAGTGCTGGTGAAAGTACCGTCTTTTTCAGCAAAACTGGCTCCGGGCAGGACCACATCAGCCAGAGCAGCCGTCTCAGTCATAAAAAGATCCTGCACTACCAGAAAATCGACATGCTTCAGGCAATGTTCTACGTGGGTAATATCCGGGTCACTGCGCATGGGATTTTCACCGAAGACGAAAAGTGCTTTTAGGCGGTCCTCTTCAACTGCATGCAACATTTTAGGGATGGTCAAGCCCGGATCGGCAGGCAATTTCACATTCCATGCGGACTCAAAAGATTCACGGACGGAATCATCGGTCACCGGACGGTACCCGGTCAGCACATTAGGCAAGGCTCCCATATCGCATGCCCCCTGTACATTATTCTGACCGCGTAAAGGATTAACCCCGGTCTTGGGCCGCCCTATATTCCCGGTAAGCAGTGCGAGATTGGAGACTGCAAGAACATTGTTAGTCCCTGTTGTATGCTGGGTCACGCCCATGGTATAATAGAAAGACGTATTGACAGCTCCGGCAATAAGCCTTGCCGCCTTGCGTATGTCATCGGCAGGAACCCCGGCAATTCCTGCCACGGTTTCAGGGTCATAAGGCTGCAAACCTTCGCGCAAGGATTCAAAATCTTCGGTGGAGGCAAGTACGGATTCAATATCAGCCAACCCATCATCCAAAATGACTTTGGCTATGGATGAAAGCAAAGGTGTATCCGTCCCCGGACGCAACCGGAGCCAGACATCAGCCTGACGGGCAAGATCGATTTCTCTGGGATCAATAACAACCAGTCCGGCACCGTTCCGTCTGGCCTCCAGCATACCGAGACCAATGATGGGATGGCACTCTGTGGTGTTGGTGCCGATAGCACAGATACAGTCCCCCGACCCCATATCCCAAAGTTCGCGAATGGAATTGGTCATGGATCCGCTGCCAAGTGAAGTAGCCAGTCCGGCCACAGTGGGAGCGTGTCAGAGGCGAGCGCAATGGTCGATATTATTACTGCCGAGCCCTGCGCGAAAAAGTTTCTGGAACAGATAATTTTCTTCATTGGTACAGCGGGCACTGCTGAAGCCGCCTACAGCCTCCGGGCCGTACTCGACCGCAATGGAGCTTAAACGCTCTGCCACCAGAGCAAGCGCTTCTTCCCATGAAGCCGGAACCAGTTCACCATTCCTGCGCAGCAGCGGGGAGGTAAGGCGATCACGGTGGTGGACAAAATCAAAACCGAAACGCCCCTTGGAACACAAAGCCCCCTGGTTTACAGAAGGTTCCGGCCCCGGAGAGACACTGACGATGCGTTCATTCTCCACCTCCAAAGAGAGGGAACAGCCCGCACCGCAATATGGACATGTGGTAGTTATTCTTTGCATGCGGCCCTAGTAGCATAAGGTGTGCCATAAACCAACGCCGACCTGTATCCACGTAACTAGCTGGAAAGATAAACTTTAACTTAAAAGCAGTTTGCAGCGAAATAAAAAATGACTGCAATTGCACACTTTTATTGCATGCAATAAAAAAATTGCATGCAATCTAATCTTTCCATGCCCTCTGGTTATGAAATATGCCACTCCCACTGATGGGCAGACAACGGTACGGACCTTTTGCTTCAGTACTAAATTTGACCAACCTTCTTTCTGAAGTCAATTAAAGCCAAGTTCTTGATCACTAAAAAAACGCCCCGGACATCAAGTTCCGGGGCGTTGAAATTACAAGCTATTTAACGCAAACCACTCTAACGGGTGGCCTCCTCCACAAGATACAGGATATTCCTGTAATTCTTTCCGCCATGAAGAGTTAAACCGATCTCACAGGTACGGGAGACACTGTATCCTTCATCACAGTCAGCAATCTGGTTTTTTAAACCCTCCAGAGCAGAAGCATTCAGCTCCGGTTTATGAAACCCCTTATCGCCGGAAAAACCACAGCAACCTATCCCTTTAGGGACAACGACCGCTTCCGCGCATCTGTCTGCCAGTTCCCGGAAGGAGTCCTCCAATCCCATTGTGCGGGTGGAACAAGTTGGGTGAAGAGCTACAGTTCTGGGTAACTTTTTAAACTCCAAACGGCTGAGCAGGTTCTTCGTGGCAAACTCAATGGGATCCATTAGCACAAGCCGTTTATCCAAAGTTTTTTTCATGCGTGCCAGGCAGGGGCTGGTATCGCAAAGCACAGTATATTCGCCGTCATTACTGGCCTTAAGTAAAGCCGCACTTAATTTAGCGGAAAGATCATCTGCCTGCTGCATCAGCCCTTTGGTTTCAAAAGCCTTTCCGCAACAAAGACTGTCCATTGACTCGGGAAACAAGACTTCAAGCCCTGCCCTTTGCAACAGTCTTACGGTCACATCCATAAGCGGGTCTGAATCATCACCTTTGGACGCTCCCATGGTACGGACCGCACATGAAGGGAAATAAACAACCTTCTGCACGCCATTATGAGAAGTTGATACAGCGGGCCTTTTGCTGCCGCCTTTGGGCATAGCTTTATTCCACATGGGTATACGGTTACCGGAAATCGAGCGGGTCGCTCCGGCCATGCGTCCCATATTGGAATCCCCGATAATTCGCTGAACCAGAGACATGCAGCTTAAAGCCATGGAAGCCTTGTGCAGGACCCCTTCCATGTGACCGGACACATAATCAGCCAGCTTAAGAACATTTTCGGAAGCATTACGGCCACGAACTTCACGCACCATATTAGCGACATCTACCCCCAGAGGACAGCGGGTACGGCAAAGTCCGTCAGTTGCGCAGAGCTGCTCTCCGTATTGCCGGAAAACTTTCTCCCATTCGGCTGCAGTTTCCTCATCACCTTCGGCGCGCAACTTGGTTATCGCCCTTGAGAGGCTGATCCGCTGGCGGGGGGTTAGACCTATGTTGCGGGAAGGACAAATCTGTTCACAAAACCCGCATTCCACGCAAAGATCAACATCAGGATGGGTAGCTACCGGACTCTTGAGTCCGTCAATATGAGCCGAAGCATCCTCGCTTATCAATACGCCGGGATTAAGGATATTCCGGGGATCAAAAAGTTGCTTCACCCGGCACATCACTTCATACAGAAAGTCACCCCACTCTTTGCGCACAAAAGGAGCCATGGCCCGGCCTGTTCCGTGCTCTGCCTTCAGGGAACCGTCAAATTTCTCGGTAATTAGATCCACCAAATCAATCATAAAATGGTGCAGCTTATCCACTTCCCCGGCATCAGCAATTTTAACCGGAATGGAAAAATGCAGGTTGCCATGAAAAGCATGCCCCATAATTCCGGCAGCGTATCCGTAACGCTCAAACAATTCCTGAAAAGCTTCACACCCCTCAGCAAGGCGGGCAACCGGAATATTAATGTCTTCGGTAAGCACATATTCATCAGGCTCACGAAAGTTGGCGATAGCCGGGAAAAGAGCACGCCGAATGTTCCACAATTTCTCGCACTCGTTTTCGTCAGTTGTAAAACTCTGATCGGAAAGAGCTGGAAAACGGCTCATTACTTCCAGAATTTCATCAACATTCTTTTGAACTCCTTCGGCATCCCAACCCTTGGTTTCAATGAGCATGGCACATGCACCATCCTGCAGATTCTTCATCACATCAGGAATGCCTTTGAGATTCTGCATGGCGGTGAGGGAATTAAAATCCAAGACTTCTGCTGCATCAATTTTACAGCTATCCTTCATGGCGATGACGATATCTGTAGCAACATTCAGCGAAGGGAAAAACATCAGCCCGACAGCACGCTTAGGGGGAGTGGGAATGGTTTCCATGAGAACTTCGTGAATAAACCCCAGCGTTCCTTCCGATCCGACCATCAGGTGCATCAGAATTTCAACCGGATCTTCATGATCGACAAAAGAATTCACAGTGTAACCGATGGTATTCTTGATGGAATACTTACGCCTGATACGCTCCACCACATCCCTATCGGCAATAACCTTTTCACGCAGGACGCGAAGCTCATCAAGCAGTCCGGCATGCGATTCGCGGAATGCAGAAACACTATTCTTGTCAGTAGTGTCCAGATAAGTACCGTCTGCAAGCACAAGGCGCATTCCCTTGACAGCATGGTAGCTGTTCTCTTCAACCATGCAGCACATACCCGCAGAGTTATCGGCAATAATGCCACCCATTGTCGCAGAGGTTATGGAGGCCGGGTCTGCAGCCATCTTGCGCTGATATGGACCAAGGGCCATGTTGACTTCCACACCGATCACACTGCTTCCGGACCAAAACAGCTTTCCGCCATCAAGAACTTCGAGCCGCTTCCATTCAGGACCCATCAACCGGACAAGAACGCCCTCACCACAGGCCTGACCGCTTACCGCTGTTCCGGCACCACGAAAAGTCACACCCATGTTGTTTTCAGAACATACCCTGAGCACACCAAGGACTTCATCAATGCTACGGACATCCACAACAAGTTTGGCCTTGGGTTCAAAATAACTTGCATCCACGGCATAAGTGGAAACAAGAGCTGGATGATCATAAATCTGAGCGGCGGGAAGCACACGCCGCATATCATTAACTAGCTTTGTCAACACAGAACTCCTTGTCTGTTACATCCTCAGAAAAACGCCACAATCCGACACCGCGCAACACAGTAGGGATTGTGATCAACAATAAAGTAACCCAGCCCATTGAACCGTACCCTTTTCCGATCAGCGGTATAAGACCGAATTGAGCTACCATCCAGCAGATTGCAACTAGCACGATTGAGGAACCCATGGCATGGACCCTCTGCTTACGGGATTTTTCTTCTTCATCGAGATTACGCCCGAGCAGAGTAACAAGACGGTTGGTCGTTCCGAACACAAGGGCCACCCCGGTGGAAACAGCACCGACAACAATGCAGAGGGAGATCAGGGTCGTCATCCACGGTCCGCCAACCCCGTTCATTACTACGAACAGAGCAGGAACAGCTTCCTTGAGCACTCCCTGATCAACAAAAGCCATAATTCCGAAATAAGCCAGATACATAATCAGGGAGTTAATAAAAATACCGATCACAATGGCCTTGCGCAGGCAGGTTTTATTCGGACAAACCTGTGCATGAACGATATAAGCACCGATAGCGGCGCAATGCAGAGTCCCGTATTTTACGCCCCACCATAACGCATCCCAGAAGGTGTCCGGGCCGCTGACAGCAATCTTCCCGGTCTTGATAGCTTCAATGTTCTCGATGATTTTAGGGAAATACTCGATTATATTGGGCAGATAAATCACAAACATGCTGGCAATCAACATGACAGAAACGACCACAGCTGATTTACGGACCAACTCGGAACCATAAATGGTAAACACAAAAATGATAGCTGCAATACAAAAGGTGTTAACCATGTAGGAAGAACCGAAAAGTTTGGTCAGGATGGTTCCGCCGGTGGCAAAAGCAACCGAAGTGGCAAGCAAAAGAATGGCATTGACCAGAATTTCATAAAGCGGAACAGCAAAAAAACCGATTCCGCCATACATTTTTTTAGACCAGTTACTATAATCGTAAGTATTGAACCTGGCTGCAATAACCATTGAAAAATACATGCAGCAGCCCATAATCAACATCGAGACGGCAGGCATGAATATGGATGTCCAATGATGATTTGCATAGAACGCCACTATTTGGCGCCCGGAAGCAAACCCGCCTCCGAAGTGGGAACTGAACCAAACCAGCGCAATAGCTAAATAGCCGGGAATAATTTTGTTCATAGCTTTACTCCGTAGTAACTTTTTCAGCTACATCTTCAGAAAAACGCCATAAACCGAATCCGCGCAGAAGAACGGGCAGAGTAAGAATCAGCAGAGAAACCCAACCGATATTTCCATAACCTTTTCCGATCAGGGGAATAAGGCCCATCTGTGCAACAACCCAGCAGGCGATGATAAGAAAAGCGGAAGCAATTACGGAATGGAATTTACGTTTATTTTCTTTCTGTTCCTCTGTCATATTGCGACCGAAATAATTCACCAGACGGTTTGTAGTGCCGTACACCAGCGCAACACCAGTTGAAACTGCCCCGATTACAATACACAGGGAAATAAGCACGGTCATCCAGCTACCGCCGACACCATGCATAACGACAAAAAGGGAAGGGACTGCTTCCTTCAGTACACCCTGATCAACAAATGCAAGAATACCAAAATAAGTCAGGTACATGATACAGGTATTGATGAAGAATCCGACTATTGTCGCTTTCTTCAGACTGGCTTTGTCCGGGCAGGCCTGAACGTGAACAATGTAAGCCCCGATGGCACAACACTGCAAAGCTCCATACTTGAATGCCCACCACAGGGAATCCATCAGGGTATTCGGGCTTCCTGTAGCTATTTCACCATTTTTAATAGCCGCAAAATTGGCCAGAATTTTCGGAAAATAATACACAATATTGGGTACATATATAATAAAAATGCAGGAAATCAGGATGATCGAAACCACAGTTGCCGATTTGCGGACAAGGTCGGCACCATAGATGGTCAGCACAAAGATAATCGCAGCAATAGCTACTGTGTTCAGCATGTAGGAAGTACCGAATGCCTTGGCTATTGTCGAACCCCCGGTTGCGAAAGCCACTGCCGTAACCAGAACCAGCAGGCTGTTGAAAAGAATTTCAAACAAGGGGGCCATGACAGTGGATGCTGAACCGTATAATTTTTTAGACCAGCGGCTGTAATCATACACTTCATATTTGGCGGCAATCAGCATGGAAAAATAAAGACTCAGAGCCATAATCAGCATTGATACTGCAGGCATAAACAGAGAGGTCCACTGGTGGTTCAGGTAAAAAGCAACAATCTGGCGTCCGGAAGCAAATCCTCCACCAAAATGGGAGCTGAACCATACAAACGCAATTGCGAGATAGGCGGGAATTAATTTGTTCATACTCATAAGTGGTTAAAAGTTAATCAGAAATAAATTTCACAGATTTTACATCGGCACCCAAAAATCATCCCACAAACCTGCTCGGTCTTGAGCCCTGCAAACGTACCCACAAAAAAATGACCGCCGGTCACTTTGTGTCGCTCGAGAAAAATTTGTATCCGTTTAATCAAAAAGACATGCAGAGGCGGGTAGCAAAAAACCGCATTCCCATCTTTGAGAACAACTGGAACACGAGAAACTCGAAAGGCAAGGTTGGATGAGCTTTTTACCCGTATCTCAAACGGGCTGACAGGTAGAGTGAACGTCCTTTTGCCGGTGGGAATACAATTCCAACCGGCAAAAGGACTGTACTTTCTATAACATTGACGTCTTCATATCAACTGAACTTGCAGTTAAAGCGACATTAATTTTAAATTAACAGCGAGTCCTCGCTATACTAAAGCAGACAGGAATAATAACAAAAGAAGCGTTAAGGCGTAACAGAGTTGAAATAGTTTTGCCCAAGCCGGGCGTCTGCCGTCAGCACTTCCCGTTACTTCTGATTCAAACAATCTTCACAAATTTCACCTTCTTGAGCGTCGGCTGCACTTGTGTTTGTTTTTTCCAGAATAAGGTCCACGGTTTCTTCAAATCTCTCGGCAGGAACGTAGCCATTTATAGCCACACCATTAACAAGAAATGTAGGGGTGCCCTTTATTTTAAATTTTCCGGCTTCTTGTGAGTCATCCATTAAATATTCACGCACTTGAGCAGAATTGACACTTTTTTGTAGTTGAGCACGGTCAATATTAATTTCTTCCAGAATGCTATTCAGCACAACCCCAGATTTATCCTCATAAAGAGCTCTCTGACGCTCAAAGGCCAGATTATGAAATCTGTAAGCCTTTTGCATATCCAACCGGGCTAGGGCCTCAAAAAATATTGCAAGTTCTCGGGATTTTTTATGTAAAGGAAGATGTTTGAAGATAATCCTGTATTTTTCCGGCTGCTCAATTGCCAGTTTGCTGACTACGCCTGCCCCCTTACTGCAATAGGGGCAAAGAAAATCAGAATATTCAACTATGGTTACAGGCGCATCAACATTACCGAGCATTACTCTTCCAGCCGTAATTTTGGGCTGCAGGGGATTTTGCATTTCCGCTTCAAACTTGCTCAAGCGCTGCTCTTTTTCCCGCTCTTTTATACCCTTGTCGAGAATATCCAGCATGGCTACACTGTTTTCATTCAAGGCATCGAGTACAATCTGCGGATCTTCGCGTATGGCTTCCCTGAGTTGATCCTTGAACTTCTGCTTGTTCGCACACCCGGACAACAAGACAATAACAGATAAAATCAACATAATTCGTTTCAGCATAGAATCCTCTTTAACAATTTAGCAATCAAGACAGCTTTATTACTCAAAGGTATACCTTAAAAGAACAACGGAACTACACGGAACTGTATAGCAAAAACGAGTATGAAAGCAAAAACGATGAACTTAACTTTCCTTACACCAATCATTCCATCCTACTGGCTATTACAGTTTTCATAGATCATCCAGCCATAAGCTGCATCTGAAATACCGGCAGCAGGATTGCCATAACAATAAACCCGACCACTGCTCCCATGACCAGAATCATGACCGGTTCAAGCATTGAGGTTAGGTTTTTGACCAGTTGGTCCACTTCGCGTTCGTAGTGTTCCGCAATTTTTCCCAGCATGGTATCCAGTGACCCGGACTCCTCGCCCATGGAAATCATTTCTGTAACGTATGCCGGAATAACACCGCTCTCCTTGAGCGGGGTCGCCAGCTTGCTGCCCTCCCGGACCTCGGCTGTCGCCTTTTCCACAACTTTTGAAACAGCTACGTTCCCGGTCACCCCGGCACTGGACTGAAGTGCGGACAAAAGCGGAACCCCGGAGCCGATCAATGTCCCCAGAGTACGGCACCAGCGGGCCATACTGACCTGAATGACAAGAGGGCCCAAAGCCGGAAAACGCAACTTACCTGTGTCAATACGCATTCGTCCGGCTGTGGTGGAACCTATCTTTTTCCAGGCAGGAATGACGATTGCCAGAGTCAGGGGCAGCAGCCACCATGTCTGTTGCAGAACATCCGAAATACTAATGAGTATACGGGTTGCAACAGGCAGTTTCTGTCCCATACTGGAAAACATCTGGGCGAACCGGGGAACCACGAGCAGCATCATGGTAATTATCGCCCCGACCATGGCTACAAGCATAATCACCGGATAGATCATGGCCCCGGTAACTTTGGAGCGTAAATCCTCCTGCGCTTCACGCATAAAGGCCAGTCTGTCCATGGCCTGATCCAGCATACCCCCGGCTTCTCCGGCCGCCACCAGAGAAATGTAAAGGGTATCAAAATATTTAGGGAATTCGGATAAAGCCCGCGACAAGGGCATACCTTCGCGGACGCGGGAATTTATAGTCCTGATGACATCACCAAGCATGGTGCCCGCGTTCTGGTCCTGCAAAAAGGATAAGGCCCGGACAAGCGGAAGGCTGGACCCCAGCAAGGAGGCAAACTGACGGGTAAAAGAAGTAACCTGCTTATAGCTGATCCTGCCGCCGAAAATTGACTGACTTCCGGAACTTGCACGCTGCACTTCTCCCGGCGAGCTGTCCTTGAGTTCCACACGAAGCACTTTCGCGCCCTGCCCGGCAAGTTCACGCTGCACAGCAGAGGCGTCTACAGCTTCCAGTTCACCGGAAAGCTGTTTACCTTCTTTGATCGCTGTATAAGTAAACGTTGCCATGTATGCTCCAACTGCCGATTTTCTTAATTATCCTGAGCCATGCGATAAACTTCCTCTTCCGTTGTCAGCCCTTTTGCGGCCTTGGCAAGACCGTCCTGAAGCAGGTTGCGCATACCTTCCTTCCGGGCCTGAGCCCCGATTTCAGCGGCACTGGCTTCGTTCTGGATAAGGGTCTGAATGGCCGGGGAATTGACCAGAATCTCAAAAATTCCCAATCTGCCTTTATACCCGGAACCATCGCAGAGATCACAGCCCACAGCCTGCCATTTCCCATCCGCACCCTGCTTTTTGCAGTTGGAACACAGCCTGCGCAAAAGCCGCTGGGCCATGGCCCCGGCAAGTGTCGGAGCGACAAGGTAGGGGGCAATACCCATCTCAACAAGACGGGTAACTGCTGTAGGGGCGTCATTGGTATGCAGGGTGGAAAGCACAAGATGCCCTGTCAAAGACGATTGGACCGCAATTTCTGCAGTTTCAAGGTCACGTATTTCCCCGACCATAATGATATCCGGGTCCTGACGCAGGATGCTCCTCAACGCTGCGGCAAAAGTCAGCCCCACTTTGGCATTGACCTGAATCTGGTCAATGCCGCGCAACTGGTATTCAACCGGGTCTTCAGTGGTGATAATCTTGAGTTCCGGGGATTTGATATAATTCAACGAGGCATAAAGAGTGGTAGTTTTCCCGGACCCGGTCGGACCGGTCACCAGTATGGCCCCGTGGGGCCTGTGGACGAGGGACTTCCATATTTCGAGCATTTCCGGTTCAAAACCGACATCAGCGATATCAACTTTAATGGAAGACTTATCCAAAATACGCATGACCACGCCTTCACCGAAGACGGTGGGAGTGGAGGCCACGCGGATATCATAATCAGACTGCTCCATTTTTAGACGGATTCGCCCGTCCTGCGGGATGCGGCGCTCGGCAATGTCCAGATTCGACATAATCTTGATGCGGGAGATAATTGCGGCCTGATATTTTCTCTGTACAGTATTGACCACATGCAGAATGCCATCCACCCGGAAACGGATTTCCAGACCGTCTTCATAAGGGGAAATATGTATGTCCGATGCGCCCTGTGCAATGGCATCGCGGAAGGTATTGTTGACCAGCCGGATCACAGGCGCGGCCTGAGCCATATCTCGCAGGTCTTCAACATCATCCAAGGAATCAAGGTCATCATCCAGACTGGTGAAGACCCCTTCCATACCTTCGCCGGAGTATGCCCGCTCCAAAGCATCCACCAGATTATCCGCCGGGGCAAAGACCATATGCACCTTCATCTCAAGGGCCTGCTCCATATCGGATACGGCTGTACCCACAAAAGGAGTTGCCACGGCAACCCTGACCTTCCCGTCTTCTTCCTTTGCCAAAGGCAGCAGCAGATGATTCTTGGCAAATCCCTCCGGCACAAGCTGTACCAGCCCCGGCTCGGCAAGATAGGTCTTATCCAGTTCCATCCATTCCATGCCGAGGAATTCCGCCGTGCTCATCAACGCGTCCTGCTCGGACTCCCCTGCCTGCCGAACACGCTGCCACCATGCCCTGATCCTGTCCGGAGAAGACAGGTCGTGGGGGGTAGCCGGAAGAAGGTTTATTTCATTTTCCTGCATAACACTTTCCAGGGCTAGAGGTCGAAGACAAGACCGAATTCATCCACAGCCATAGGACTCTGGGAAGTACGCAGTCCGCTCATGGCATCGGCCTCGTCCGGCGTGGCGATGACGTAGGGAGTCAGGAAAAGCAGAAGTTCAGACTTTTCTATTTTATCTTCCTGAGCACCAAACAGGGGGCCGAGTATAGGCATATCTTTCAGATAAGGGGCCCCTTTCTTGGTCAGGTCGCCATCCGCACTCATCAACCCACCGATGACCAGAGTCTGAGCATCTTTGACCAGCACTGTTGTGGAGGCCGCACGGTCAGTAGACTTCCACTGGTCCGGGTCGGTATCGTCAGTGACCAGACTGGACAAAGTCTGGTCAATCTTGAGAGTGACATCACGGTTCTCGGCAATTGTGGGTGTTATATCCAGCTGCATGCCGAATTTGCGGTGATCATAGGTCTTGATCACATTCTGCTGTGAAGTCATTGAAGTCTGGGTCAATTTGAGAATAGGAATTTCCGTACCGACGGAAATACTTGCCTTCTGGTTATCAAGGGCCACGATATGAGGTGCGGAGACAACACGGGCGTTCTCATTCGAGGCAAAAAAGTTCATCATCGCTTGAAAACTATCACCATTGACGATGGAAAAATTAAGTGCTTCCTGCGTACCGCCAAGCATGGCAGAGCTAAAAGCCCTCCCGAAATCCAGAGAGCCACCGGCGGATGTCCCTTGTGAATTGACATTGAACATCCACTCAATGCCTAGCTTGGTATCATCAGTCAGAGAGACCTCTACAAGATAAGCTTTGATGGAAACCTGCATGGTCCGAACATCAAGATCCCCAACTATTTTAGCGATATCCTTATGAACACTTTCCGGGGCCAGCACGATCAGGGAATTTGTCTCATCCATGGCCAGAATCTCGACAACACCCTTTCCGCTCTTGGCGGCCTGCTGGGTGTACAATTTGGTCAGCATGGGGGCCACGGTTTTAGCCTCAACATATTGCAACGAATAGGTCTTGGAAATAGGAAGCGAGCCGGGTTTATCAATTTGCCTGATCAGCATCTTAAGCTTCTGCACATTGGCTGCTGTATCTGTAAAAACAATATAATTATTCGATTTACCGGAAAAGATTGACCCCTCAGGTGATAAAATCTGCTTAAAATCAGCAATCACATCAGCTGCCTGCAGATACTCCAGCATAAGGACTTCCGTAACCATCTGGTCGCCGCCGATTGTTATGGAATCCACGTTCAAGCCTTCATGCACAGCCTCGCTTTTGGAGACCACCTTGTAATATCCCCCCTGCTGCACAAGGGTATAGCCTTTCATATCCAGAACAGAATACAACAGACGCAGGGCCTCAAGTTTTGTAACCGGTTTCGGGGATATAACCGTCACCGGTCCCGTAAGCTGATGATTGGGGATGAATGTTTTGCCCATGAGATGCGAATAGAATTCCAGCACGGCCATGATGTCCGTCTGCCTGAAATTGATCTCAATCTTATTTTTTGCGGCAGGAGCGGCATGGGCCAATCCTCCCGTCATCCCGGAAACAGACAAGGAAAAAGCGCATATCATTATCAGAGCGGCAAAAAATCGTATGCAGTGTGCGGGTTTCATCATAACTACTCTCTATGTAATCTTTTCCTGAATATGGTCCATTCGGATTTCCCCTTCCTCAAAATCAAGGAAGCTTTATGTCCACATTCATGGGTTTTCCTTTACGAATGATTGTAAGAAACACGTCTTTGCCAACCTTGTTTTTCAAAACCGTACTGACCTGAGCGATTGAACTTACAGGTCTTCCGGATACAGCCAAAAGCAAATCTCCCTGCCGCAAACCGGTATTCTTGCGCACGACTCGGGCCACTTTAAGACCGCTGGCTGAAGAAAGACCCAAATCCTTCCGTTCCAAGTCAGAGAGGGGGATCAAATTCACTCCCAAGCCACCGACCGTTACGCTGCCTGCTTTGTCCAAGACATCCGAAGGCGCCGAAAACGCATAGGAGACGCCCTTTTTTT
Source organism: Maridesulfovibrio sp. (assembly GCF_963678865.1). Classification (NCBI taxonomy): domain Bacteria; kingdom Pseudomonadati; phylum Thermodesulfobacteriota; class Desulfovibrionia; order Desulfovibrionales; family Desulfovibrionaceae; genus Maridesulfovibrio; species Maridesulfovibrio sp. Next base: position 2,189,200 of record NZ_OY787459.1, read on the forward strand.
CAGCAATGCCGGACTCGCTCAGCAGGCTTTCGGCCTGTGCGTCCCATGCGCTGTTCATAGTCAATGTGGCGTTCTGGTCATTTCTGGTCAGAACCACATAATTGGATGCGATTTCCACAAGTATGCTATTCCTGACAGTCTGCCCAAGGGTGACCAGAGTACTTCCACTCCCATTGATTCCGGTTATGATTGCATAGGACTTGCCGGCACTCGGCATGGTTGCCTTCAAAATGAGATTGGAAAGATCCGGTCCGGGCGGAAGAGCAGGAGGCGGGGCCGCAGCCTCCTTTCTGTAGGACCTATGCACCAGATGAAGCTGTCCAAATTGAAAAATATGATGCCGTTTGGTGCTGTAAAAAGAATAATGGGGATAAGCCAACGGATCAGCCGGGGGATGCTCACGGACAGCGTCTACATAATTCACCGCCTTAGGGTGTGGCGCGGGAAGGGAAAGAATGAGCACCGCACCGACCAGAGTCAGGGCTGCTACAATGAGTGCGATCCTGAAAAAGCTGTCTGCCGCACTTTTATGTAAATATTTTTCCATGCCCATGACTTATCCTCCCGCCCCGTGGGTAGAGTTCATGTGCGTTGCGTTTGCATGGGCAGAATTTACATGTGTGGTATTTGCGTGAGCGGTACAATTGTAGACCTTGCGTGCGTATCGCCAGTCTATAATGTCAGCCTTGGGCACAACCACATCATATCCGAGTTCCTGTTTGAAAAAGGACTCGTATTTTTTGAAATACTCATCCATATGGTTTTGGGATTCCGGCACAGAGCAGAAATATACCTTTGCCTCGGCAGGGGGCAGAAAACGGACACTTTTCATGACATCCTCAATGGTCCGGGTTGAGACCCCTTGCGGATTATCTGCAACCAAAAATTGCATTGCCTCGTCAGGATTCTTTTGCCACCAAGAAACCGCGCGGACAAAACCGGCGATAAGGGCTTCAACCGCCTGCCCGTTGCCGGACAAGGCATCTTCACGCATAACCAGAAACTGCAACGCCCAGTTATCCACATCTTCCGGCCCGGCTATCGGTCTGGCGATTCGTTCTCTCTGTAATCGATCGACATAAGGCTCAAAGGTTACCCCCGCTTCAATCAGTCCGGCTCGCAGGCTTTGGGACACCATTTCACGTGACATATTGCTCAGCGTAACATCTGAAAGAGACATGCCGTTCTTTTTGAGCACTTCATACAGGAAATAATGTGCAGCCCCGCCGGTTTCCAGAAAAACAGTTTTCCCGCGCAGATCATTCACTGACTTAACCGGCGAACTGCCCGCTACCATCAAGGTATCCCCTGACCGGAACCGCGCAAGGGGTGCCACTATCCGCAGGTCAACACCTTTCGTAAGCAGCTGGATAAGCTCCAGAGCGTGGGTAGCGGTGCCGTCGATCTCTCCGGCATACAATTTCTCAAAGTTGGTTTTTTCATGCTCGGAAAAATAGCACTCAATACGCGTACCGTTCGCATGCAGCCAACCTTTGTGGCGGGCAATTTCAAAAGGTGCGAAACCGATCCAGGGCGGGACTGCAAGCACAAGCCTGACTGTATGTTCCGGCATTCTGGAGTCAACTCTGGAAGGTATGGAATACTTGCTGACCACCACCCCGCCCTGCATGGAACCGTTCTTCCCGGTCAGCGTAATTTCTGAAATAACAAAAACCTGAGGCGAAGTTTCCAGATAATAAATAAATTTCTCAATGGCAGCGAAAGTTCCGCTGAAAGTCACATCCATGGGCTGGCTTTGCAGAAACCCGTCTTTTTTTTGAGTCAGGGGACGGATTTCTTTGATGACGACTCCGGTAATAGACGCATAATCCCTGATTTCATTATATATATCAGAAGCAGCCCAGTCCCTGCGGTCTATCAGGTCCAGTTGACGCTTCAGCGACTCATACTCATCTTTAACCTGACGCAGCTTGGCTTCCCGGTCCGGCAGGACCATGGCCTTGGGCGTATTGAACTGAATTTCTTTCTTTAAGCCGGCCTGTTCCTGTACCGTAGCTTCATACATATCCACCAGTGGAGCCAGAACACCCATGTACAATGCAACAGACAGAAGAAAAACAATACAGATACCGAGAGCGCGTCTATCCTGCGGAGCAAGTTTCTTCCAGGAGGAAATCAAAGCATTCATTGCGTTTCCCCCTGCTTAATTTCGGGTTTGAAAAACTGTTGCCATGCCGGGAAATCAAGCTCCACTACAAAACGAAAACCCTGCCCATGCTCCAGCTTGCTCATGGAAGAAAGTACCGCATTGCTGAAAATCTCGGTACTGCTCAAATTCTCCAACAATGACATGAGGCTTATTTCGCTTTTGGCCTCGCCCTGCAGGGTAATCCTGCCAGACTGTCCAAGGCGCATGGTATTGAGCTTCACCTGAGACGGGACCGCATCCCCAAGATCTCGAAATACATGGGAGACGAAGGGCTTTTTCACCGTGTATTTGAGAATAGCCCTGTTGCGGCGGACATATTCCCGAATCTCCATGGTCACAAGATCCGTACGTTTTGCCAGAAATAAAATCTTGTGCGCCTCTTCTTTGAGAACCCCGGAATCCTGATGATTCAAATGGATCACGGAAAAAAACAGCAGCAGGCAACAGGCAACAGCTCCGGCAAAAGCCAGTCCCGGCCTGACGTAATCCTTGGGGGTAAGAGGAATACGTCCCCACTCTTCAAGACTTTCATGAAAGGAGCCTTTGCTACGACTCATGCGCAGAGTTCCCAAAAGCTCTTCATAGGAGAGTATAATTTCCAGCGGGATATCAGGCAGCAGACTCAGGATTGCCTTGCTGAATCCTTCCGAATCCACGCTGTTTCCGGGAGGAATCCAGAGTACGGCCTTTTCCGGGTAAGTTTTCTGCTCAGCTTCAAGCTCGGCAAGAACCACAGCCAACGCACTCTCCAATGAGGGGCCCCTTTCCGGCAACACCTGCCAGCTCAATGGGACATTCTTGTGGATACAGCAAAGACGCGTTTCACCTTTTTCACACGAGACCAGCAGAGTAGGACCCGAATGTTTCAAATCAAGTTCCGGCTGCACAATGGATGTAGCCTGAAAACCCATTTCTTTCGCTGTTTCCAAGCATCCATGAAGATACTCGTTGGAAATCCAGCCAAGGGTTCCGCTCACCCCGGCATCTACGTCATAAAACCGGGCTTCCCTCCCTCCGGTTTCAGGGGAACGAAACATACGCTGCCCGGCTTCCATGTCCAAAGCTGCCGATGCTTCCTTCTGTTCTTTATCCGGGGTTTGCGTACGGCAAAAGGCAACCATGGCTGCGGGGAGTACAAGAATACAGGGCCGGAGCTGATTTACCTCCGGTTGATCAGTAAAAGGCCGCCAAATCTTATTCTCGCTGGAAAATTCATAAGAAGCTGCACATTGTCCATGCACATCAAAAACCAAAGCAACCGGAACTTTTGTTTTAAAAGAACCGGGCAGTAGCATGGAGTGGAGCAACTTCTTTAAATTCATAAGACAACTCCGTTCAAATTCTCGGCAGGGATTCGGACTCCCAGCGGGTAAAACGTAATTGATCTTTGCCCACACTGACTCTTGCCCTGATACGTTCAACAGGTTTTCCCGGTGAAAACCCGGCCAGACATGTCATGCTGAAATTTTTGGACTGAACACCCAGCAAAGCTGCAATATTTGACTTCTGCGAAGCAGCGCCCAAAACACTGAGTGCGGCATCGACCGTTGCGAATCCTTTCCACCCGGAAAGACGGTATGCCAGAAGAGCCTGAACCTGCTGAGTTGAGAAGCCCACGGCATGGAGAACTTCCTTGCCCGCAGTATTGATATTCACCTTTCCCGAGGAGAAACAGGTCAGATGGGGAGCTATGCCGCCCTCCCCGCCCGGTTCTCCGTACAGAATCTCACGCGTCATACCCTTCACCTGTAGCAGCTCGTCAATATTGCGGATCGGACCGTCAACAAGCCCTTTAGCCATGGCAACTGACTGGGGTGCTTTACTGGAACTTTTACTATGTTTCTTGGTCCGGTAAAGAATGATGTTAGCGGCCAGCACATTGGATACATCGGGAAAGCCCTGCAGCTGATCCATGGTGGCGACATTTATATTCAGCCGCGACTCCTCATCTACAAGACCGTAATTAACCTCATCCTTCCCGCTTTTCTTTGATTTCACGCCAGCCGAATTTTCTGCATTGTCTTCGATGCCGGGCCGGACAATAGAATAATAGCCAGGGCCGAACTTCATATCCTTATAGAATGAATCCCCGGAAAACCATTTATCAGTAACGCTGTGCACAGGATCACGGGCGTGTTCCCTGATAATACCAGCCGCCCTGTGGATTCCCCCGCGTGCCAGATTATATGCTCTCCTGTCCTGACGGCTCCAGCTTTCCACCTTTATTTCACATAGGGTTTCATAGAAAAACGAAGCAGCCATAACCCCAAGAACAGCCATGACCCACAGCGTGATCACCAAAGCAAAACCACGTTGTCCCGATAGCTGTATCTTTCCGGCTGCATCCTTGCACATACGTTCAACTTGCCTTCTGCTGCGGTGTTACTTCCAATAAAATCTGCGAACGATAAATATCCCTTCGCGAAACGCCTTCCTTGAAATCAAGAACCAGACCGATCATCCCCGGTCCTGATTTGGTAGCTGTATTCAGTTCCCCGGTAACTCCTCCGCCATGCCCCCTTGCGGTCAGACTGAAACGGGTTTCCACCACCCCGGAGCAAAGCTCCATCTTTGAGAACGGCTTCCCTTTTTCAGGTTTTCCGTTTTTATCCTTTCGCTGTTCACGCCAGAGGATATTTTCTTTGAGGATATAGAGCACCCAGACCCGCTTCCCCTTTTCATCCACAATGGGAAACCGGCAGCTGTTGGTATGACAGGAAATATCCGAGTTCCGGCACAAAGGGTCCAGATTGCGAACATCTCTGCCAAGCATGCTGAAGGCATATGCAGCAGACCGCATTGGGGAAAGAACAGCCTGCGCTTTTCGCTCAACCTTGGTAGCTGTGACGAAAATCGAATAAACCGCAGTCAGCACTACCGAGCCTATTGTAATTGCCACCAGCAGCTCAAGAAGCGTAAATCCCGCAGCATCAGTAGTTGGTGATGTCCGCGTTCTCACCGGTTCCTCCGGCCTTGCCATCCTTGCCGTAGCTGAGCAGGTCAAAATCCGGGCTGTGCTTGCCGGGTGATGTGTATACATAAGGATGATTCCACGGATCCTTAGGAATGACATTCTTACTCATATACGGACCATGCCAATTCTCAGGCACAGGAGCGGTGGAAGGCTTTTTCACCAAGGCCTCAAGCCCCTGCTGGGTGGAAGGGAAATCCCCTGTATCCAACTGGTAGCTTTGCAGGGCCATTGAAAAATCCTCAATCTGCGCCTTGGCAGCTGCGACCTTTGCTTCATCGGTCTTGCCGAAAAACCTTGGAGCGACAATTGCCGCCAGCACGCCGATAATCACGATGACCACCAGCATTTCAATAAGTGTAAAACCGCCTTTTCCCTTTTGCATCATGAAGCCCCCCCGAGAGGTGAGTTGACCGCCTTTGTGACCGGTACGTCAGCAGGCAGATAAATTCCCAGTTTGATGATCTTGCCGTTCCTATAAAGGGTCAGGGCAACATTATTGCCCGGATGTTTACGTTGCATTATAAATGTTGAATCGCGCATTCCCTGCACCGAGATGCCATCTATTTCCAGAAGGACATCACCGGGCTGAACCCCTGCTTTCCGGGCCGGACTGCCTTTTTTACAATCCATAACCAGCAGAGCCCGCTTCTGATCATCATTTGTTTTATCCTGCATTTCATCCTCAATGACGTGCATTTCTTTCCGGACGACCTTCAACTTCAGTCCGAGCAGAGGCCGGGGCAGATCCTGATAACCGACATCAATGGGATCAGCATTAAGCTGGCACCCGGCCATAATGATGCCCAGCAGGAAGAACAAAAGAATACGTGGAAAGATCACTTCTGGCAGTAAAACAGATTTCATTTCTTGGCATCCTTTGTCTGGGTTTTGCTCTGCAGGGGCAGGTTCCCGTCAACCTGAGCTGTATCCAGAACAAACTCATGCTCCCTGCCCTCAGTAAAAAACAACACCGTGACCGTGACCCGGCTGACACCGGGAAAATCAGCCTCGTTTCTGCTGACTATTTTCCACCTGCCACCGGACAGGGTTTCACAACGACCGGAAGTTGTACCCGGCTTGATGTCACCTGCGTTCAAAAAAGCAGCCAGCCGCATCTCCGCCTCCATTCCGGCCCGTTCATACCCCTCCACCTCTGAGAGTGAGGATGCTGCCTGTGAGTACACACCTGCAACAGAAACCAGACCGATGGACAAAATAGCCATGGCTACCATGACTTCCATAAGCGAAAATCCGGAACAGGGGGATTTAACGCACATACACCCCCCCATTCGCACCGGCGACAAATACATGCAGGCTTTCCTGCTTCCCGGAAATCAGCTTCAATCTGGCGGGGGTGGCTGTTCCACGCGGGAAAAAAACAATCTGCAACTCATGACCTGAGACAGGCTTACCCTGAAGCTCCATGTTTGCCACAGCAACCTTCTCCGGCAGCGATATACGACTTAAAACATTGCTCCTTTTTCCATTCAGGAGCTTCAAATCCCTGCTTTTGGTGTTGATGACCAGCACATGATCCTTGCCTGTATCCGCTGCCCTAAAACGGGCCGAGACAGCAATGCTGCTCAAATCGGAAACAGCCGCCTGCAAACTGCTACCCATAAGTTGACCGCTTAAACGAGGCAGAAGCACAGCCATGACAATAGACATGATGACCATCACAACAATGAGTTCCAGCAATGTGAACCCGTTTTGCCCATGGTCATGTATTTGGACTATTGATGACTGACAATCCATATTCACTCCGGCAACTAAGGTTTAGGCATGACCCTGCGCTTAAGGATATAGCCTACATCCGGTGAATAGGTCACAAGCTCCCAGCCTTCTTCTCCCAATGGGCCGAGGTTTGGTTCATAAGGATCAAATTTGGAATGTCCCAACACATTGGGAACAAGGATTTTATATTCCCACTTGGCATTGGCAAAGGTATCCAGCTTTGCCTCAATTCTGGAAAGATCGTCATGCAGGGTCTGCAATGGAGAAAGCAGCTTGTCTATAGTTTCGCCATTACCGGAGGGGTGTTCTGCGGATTGAGCCGGGCATGGCTCAGAAATCGTACACAACATAAAAAGTGTAAGCAAAACTAAGCCTAAAACAGACTTGAGAAAATAAAAGTTTAGTCCGCATCCATATTTCACAGCCGTCCTCCTTTTTATACTCCTATTCTCACTTATAAAAGTTTAAACATTTTTTGTCTACATACATCCGAATTTTCTAAAGTACTTTCCACAGTTGCCGCATTGCTTCGACCTTACAACAATCAAAGAACAACAAAAAAGAATGATCCACCTTGACACAAACCATGCGGTAATGTCTTATGGTAGCAATAACCTTTACTGCACAATCCTCAAAACAGGGGGGGGGAACATGAAGACACCCGGCATTAAAACAGCCAAGAGACTATCAGCCTTTTTCTTGATAGTGATCACTTGCTTTGCTAGTTCAGCATGGGCGGGCAGCAATCCGTATTACTCAATGTCACCTAAAAAAAACTACGTCCCCGTTGTTCTGGCCTTTGCTGCCTGCAAAATGACTAACGGGACAGAAGCGACCAACACAGTTACTTATTCATATGTAAACGGAACTTCAATCAGCAAATCTTTTTCAGATAAAAGTCAGGATGTTGATTCCCCGGCAACAACTTATTACGTGAAGCCGGGCACTTGGAAAGTAGAGCTGGAAAACACCTGCATTAAACAGACACTGAATACATATATCAATATAAGCAATGGAACATGGGAATACGCCAAGGGCTGCAACAAAACATCTACAAATGCTGATTGCGATGCCGGGCATCTCATGCCTCCGCTACCCACTTCCAATCAGCCGGGCGGACCGAACTTGACTCCGGGCTGCCAGCAGAACCACTTTACACCTCCGCCACCGCCTCCACTTGTCTGCAGCGACAACACTTCCAACACGGAGTGGGACGATGACCGTATCACCATCACCAATAACTGCGCGGATGATGCTTATATTGTAATAACTCCTCCAACTGCCGATAACTCATATCAACAACCTAATCTGAAACTTTGGAAGATGGCCGCTAACAAGGCCGGGATGGAAGATATGTATGCCAACCCCAATGACCTGAGTTCAGCACTCATGTTCCGTAAAAAACTTCCTTCGGGGCAAAGTATGAACATCCCTGTTCCGGAAGGAGGCATAGCCTCGGGCAATATCGGAGTCCTGCTTAACTGTCAGCAGGATCCCACCGGAATCGGCTGGCCCGGCAACTGTACAATCGGCGCAGTTCCGGGAACAGCAAGCACTGGAGTGGGTACTATACTTGAATACTCAGCAGGCTGCACATACACGACTGATGAAGACAGAAAAACAAAATGTACTATAAACCCATCTTCCAACTTACAATACTGCATGGGTGGCGCGGATTACTATGACATAAGTATGGTAAACGGATTCAGTGTTCCCATGAATGCCACAGTACAAAACAGCACAGACTATAAGTGCAACGTCTCAGAAATTAACGGAGTTACCGATTTATTCGACTGCCCCACGGAGAACAGCACAACAATATCAGCAAAAGGTAAAAATGTAATACACTACGAGAGCTCTCAACTGAACCATGGTATCAAACTAAACATAAGCAATAACGCTACAGTAAAAGGCCGGGCAGCCTGTATAACCCCGGCGCAATGGCTCAATGCCGGAGGGCAGAACCCGAAGAACACACAAACCGTAGCTCTCGGCAAGGATCCGGTGGAATTGAATGAACTCAGTATTGCAGACTGGTATGCATGCAACGGCATCCCCGCCGGTCAGGATTCGGGAGATCCTTCAACATGCACAGGACCGGGGTGTGGAGGTCCGCAATGCGCAATAGGTCCCGATGGCGTAATCAACACTTATAATACGGCAAACCTGATCGCAGGAAAGGGTATACCGTACACTAATTATGTAAAATATCTAAAGGCTATCGGAGTAGACGGATATGCATGGCAATTCAACGACGATGCATCCACCCTGCTCTGCAAGAAGGCCGGCGCACCAATACATTTGACACTCTGCCCAGGTCCCCAAGGTCAAAAGCCTTATAGACAGCAGGCATGGACATTCAACGGCAAAAAGTGCGTTCCTTCTGCACAAAAAAACGAACTGGGATACTTTAATACCCTACTCGACTGCATGAAAAGTAATTACTACTACACTTGCCAGCAGGAAGAGGTCAAAAAGTTCGGTCCCGACAACGCAGTTGTTTCCGCGAAACTCAACTACTGCAAACCTTACAAAGCCAAAAATGATCCCACCGCCGTCAGCGATGGCCTTCCTCTCCAGACTTATGAACAATGTATGCAGCATGAAGCTCAATGCCAGAAGTTCGGCCCTGAAACGCCATAAGATAAACAAAAACGCAAGCAGAACAGCTTAATAAGGTGTGGTTGCAGAATACTAAAAGATGTATTCTGCAACCACATTTCTTTTTATGGAGACAACGATTCTATTTCGGGCCGATCTTTCAGCTTGTCGGGGTTGCCCCGGATACACGCAGCTTAAATAAATTCATCATAAGTATAGCTGCCGATGGAATCACCCCGGAACCGGGGATTATTTTTCTCCCGATTGAGAGCAGCATCACAATCCATATTTTCTCCAAATAAAAAGTCTCACAATGTGACACCACATTGTGAGACTTTTTATTTATATTCAGGCGGTAAGGATCGAAATTGGACTCCCGGCCAGCCGCTTGCTAATTCTTTGGAGGAAAAACAAATTTTACAATGTTTCTAATCTCAAAGCACTCTTAGCTAATCTGATATTTTCACGCTTCTCCATATCGAGAAGTCCCTGAAACGCTTCACTTACATCGTCAGGAATATCATTCTGGATCATGGCTTCATAGGTTTCCAGCAGGCACTTATCCAAATCAATGGCAACTTTCATTACCTCTTGAGTCGTCATCTCCGGGCCTAATTCTGCACTGAAAAACGGAGAGAGGTCACATTCCTTATGCACATACATAAACCATGTATTCAAGATGTGCTCGGAAAGAGAATCTTCATACTCATCCATAATAGCCACAAGGTGGTCATGGTGACGACTCATGTAGTCCAATAAAAGCTTAACCCGTTCCTTTTCAACCTTATCAGAAAGTTCCTTATAGAAGGAACCAAGCCTCTTGTGAAAAGCCTTGGTCTGTTCAATCACATCTTTTGCGGTCTGGACATTTGGCGTCATATCAATTCTCCTGATCGCTGTTACAGCGGTTTAAGTGACGAATGTTTTTTATCTATAAGCTTCTTATCGAAATCATATTTCCCGCACCTGCAACCTGAACCGTCTCCGGCTTGAACGGAGCCCTGACAGGAACCACGGATGCAGTTTCGTTTAAAAATAACTCCGATAGCCAACGCCAAAAACACAAGACCAAAAACAGCGGCTGCCATCAAAATAGTTTCCATGAAATATCTCCTCAATTCATTTTTTCGTGTTGAGGGAAATCGCCAGTGGCAATTTCAGATAATCCATCCGGGGTTTTCACAATGAAAAAAGCGGACAGGTTGCATTCCTTAGCCAATGCAATTCCTCTTTCCGGGCCAAGCACGGTTAGACCGGTGGCAAATGCATCGGCTCTGGAGCAAGTTTCATCCACGACACTTACCGATACGAGTGTGTGCTTAATCGGACGTCCGGTGCTGGGATCAATTATATGTGAATATCTTTTACCGTCTACCTCGTAATAGTTGCGGTAATCGCCTGATGTCGCCATGGCTTTACCCGAAAGACTGATTAGGGCCTGTACGGAACGCTCCATGCTCACTGGTTTCTCAACTGCAATACGCCACGGCTGATTCCCCGGCTTTTCACCTCCGGTCCTTATCTCTCCACCGATCTCAACCATAAAACTGGAGATACCGCTGACTTTAAGCCATGAGCTGACTGCATCCACGCAATAACCTTTGGCAATAGCTGCCAGGTCAAGGGTCAAGGTCGGAGTGAGTTTTTTAAGAGCAGGAGGATTAAAACGGACTTCAATCAGATCAGATCCGACATTTGCCATTGCCGCTTTGATTTCATCCTCAGACGGAATAATTTCGGGTCTTTTATCGGGACCGAATCCCCATAGGTTGACCAAAGGTGCGACGGTAATATCAAAAGCACCACCGGTAATCTGGTTAACGGCTTTAGCCGTTTGCACCACACCGGCCAGTTCTTTGGATACCGAAAACCAGTCATCTTTACGATAAGCATTAAAGCGGGACAGTTCGGAATCCGGCTTGAACAGGGACATAACTGAATTTACTTCAGCCACAACCTGTTCTACTCCCTTACGCAAATCTTCAGGAGAAAGCTTCTCCGGCAGACCGTAAGCAACAATGGAATACGTAGTACCAATGGCCCTGCCCTGAAGCCGGACGGGATCAGAGGAATTCCCGCACCCGACAAGCATAAGAGCCAAGATAAGCAACAGGACAAAAAATCCGGTTACTTTAGTCAACGTTCCTGAAAACCACTTCATACCGTCATCCTTACTTTTTTCTAAATGTCCCTTGCCGGAAGATTAACCTCCGGCAAGGGACATCCTATCGATAAACTGATGCAACAGGCTTATCCGCCAAAGTTGTCATACATTATATTCTCTTTCTCCACGCCTTGGTCCATAAGCATATTTTCTACTGCAGAAGCCATCATCGGCGGTCCACACATGTAGAATTCACAATCCTCAGGGGCGGGGTGATCCTTGATATAGTTTTCATACAGGACATTATGAATAAATCCGGTATAACCTGTCCAATTATCCTCGGGAAGAGGATCGGACAGTGCTACATGCCAACTGAAGTTCGGGCATTCCTCAGCCAGCTTGTCGAATTCTTCCACATAGAACATCTCCCGCAGGCTGCGTGCTCCGTACCAGTAGCTGACCTTACGCGTTGTGCTGAGGCGCTTGAGCTGGTCGAAGATGTGCGAACGCATGGGAGCCATACCCGCACCGCCACCGATGAAAACCATCTCGGCATCGGTATCACGGGCAAAGAACTCACCGTAAGGTCCGGAAATGGTCACCTTGTCTCCGGGCTTAAGGCTGTAGATGAACGAAGACATCTGCCCGGGGGGGGCATCAGGAGCGAACGGAGGCGGCGGGCAGACACGCACGTTAAGCATGATTATGCCCTCTTCCTCAGGGTAGTTGGCCATGGAATAGGCCCGGACAATAGGTTCTTTGACCACAGAGACATATCTCCAGAGATCAAATTTATCCCAGTCTTCCCTGAATTTATCGCCAACTTCAAAATCCTTGTATTTGACGGTATGAGCCGGGGCTTCGATCTGAATGTATCCGCCGGCACGGAAGTCCACATTTTCACCTTCAGGAAGTTCAAGGGTGAGTTCCTTAATGAAGGTAGCACGCGGAATATTGGATTTAACGGTGCATTCCCACTTTTTGATATCAAAGATTTCAGCCGGGACCTCAATCTTCATATCCTGTTTGACATTGACCTGACAGGCAAGGCGAACGCCTTCACGGGCCTCGCGTTTGCTTACATGGGAGGTTTCCGTGGGCAGGATATCTCCGCCACCTTCAAAAACCTTACATTTGCACTGCCCGCAGGAGCCACCTCCACCGCAGGCCGAAGGAACATAGATTTCCTTTTCTGCCAGCGCACCGAGCAGCTTGGTTCCGGGACGAACTTCAATTGTCTTTTCCGGATCACCGTTGATTTCTATGTTCACCTCGCCGCTCGGGACAAGCTTGGCACGGGCTAGAAGGATGAACACGCACAGCGCAAGAACCACGCCGGTAAACATCACAACACCGAGAATTATTTCAACCATGGTTTTTCCCCATAGTTTAACGGTTCGTATATCAGCGGACGCTTGAAACGTCCGGCCCCACTACATCTGAATTCCGGAAAAGGACAGGAATCCAAAGGACATCAGTCCGACCACAATAAAGGTGATCCCAAGTCCCTGCAGTCCTTCCGGCACATCCGAGTATTTCATCTTCTCGCGGATTCCGGCCAGAAGAACGATAGCCAGAGCCCAACCCACACCGGAACCGAAACCGAAAGTCAAGGATTCCGCAAAGTTGTAATCACGTTCCACCATAAACAGAGAGGCCCCGAGGATGGCGCAGTTAACCGTGATCAGCGGCAGGAAAATACCCAGCGCGTTGTATAGTGACGGCACATATTTATCGAGGGTCATTTCCAGAATCTGGACAATCGCCGCGATAACGCCGATGTAGGAAATAAGACCTACAAAAGTAAGGTCAGTCTCTCCGAATCCGGCCCATGACAAAGCACCTTCACGCAGGAAGTAGTTGTAGAGCAGATTGTTAACCGGGACGGTAATGGTCATGACTACTACGACAGCCACACCAAGACCAAGAGCGGTAGTAACTTTCTTGGATACGGCCAGATAGGTACACATCCCAAGAAAGAAGGCCAAAGCCATGTTTTCGATAAAAATCGATTTTACGAATATATTAAGCAGATGTTCCACTCTTCACTCCTTGGCTAGCGTTTGTTCTTACGCTTTTCGTAGACGTTGACCGACCAGATGAGCAGCCCGATGATAAAGAATGCGCTGGGCGGAAGGAGCATAAGTCCGTTGGGTTCATACCACCCACCTTCGGAAGTAAGCTTGAGAATGCTTAAACCGAAAATCTTTCCTGAACCGAAGAATTCGCGCAGGAAGGCTACAGTGAGGAGCACCAGTCCATAGCCCAGACCGTTACCGATACCGTCGGCAAGACTCAGCTTTGGGGAGTTCTGCATGGCAAATGCCTCAGCACGCCCCATGACTATGCAGTTGGTTATGATCAGCCCAACGAAGACCGAGAGCTGTTTGCTGATCCCGTAAGCGAATGCTTTCAAGAACTGATCAACAATAATAACCAGCGTCGCGATGATGGTCATCATGACAATGATACGGATACTTGAAGGGATATGCTGCCGGATGGAACTTACCGAAGCGTTTGAGGCCGCAGTAACGAACATTACGGCGAGACTCATTACAAAAGCGGTTTCCAGCTTGGTGGTTACTGCCAGAGCGGAACAGATTCCCAGAATCTGTACTGCAATGGGGTTATCCTCCAGAAGCGGCTTGAGCATTACTTCTTTGAACTTAGCCATTATGTTCACCTCCCTCGGTTGCAAGTCGCTTGAGGTAGGGTTCGAATCCGCCCTGTCCAAGCCAGTAACGCACCAGATTGCTAACGCCGCGGGAAGTAAGGGTTGCCCCGGCCAGACCGTCTACCTTGTAGGCAGCCTGCGGGTCTTCAGCGCTAACCGAACCCTTGATTACATCGATGACCGGTTCACCCTTTGAATCGTAGACTTTCTTGTCCACCCACAGGGCCTTCCAGTCCGAATTGTCTACTTCCCCGCCAAGACCGGGAGTTTCAGCATGCTCATAGAATCCAAAATTCTTGACCGTGTTCAAATCCGGATCAAGAGCGATGAACCCGTACATGGTTGACCATAAGCCTTTCCCGTGAATGGGCAGCACAACACGCTTCAAACTGTCTCCATCTTTGAGCAGGTAGACGCTGGCGTATTTTGCATGACGCCCGATTCCCGCCAGATCGTCTGCGGAAGGAATGGCTATACTGGATGCAGGATCCTTGGCCGCTTTGCGCTGGTCATACCCGGCAGCGTCCATATCCACATATTCACCGGTAGCCAGATCGACGACCTTGGCTTCTATCTGTTTATAAAGTTCATCCACAGGAACATCTTCATCATAGATGCCTGCGGCCTTGAGTATGTTTTCCTTGCGCTCGAGAACCTTGTTCTCTTCCTGAATGGATTTGAGGCCTACAGCTGCAGCAGAAACAAGCAGCGAGCAGACCAGGCACAGGGAAAACGCCACAGTAAATACTTTTTTTGTGGAATCGTTAGACACTGCGCACCGTCCTTCGCTTGATGTTGGCCCGCATCACAAGGCTGTCGATGAATGGGGCACACACGTTACCGAACAGAATCGCCAGCATGACTCCTTCAGGATAGGCCGGGTTGACCGTACGTATCAGGACAATCATGATCCCGATAAGAGCACCGTAATATAACTGGCCTTTGTGAGTCATGGACGAAGATACCGGGTCGGTGGCCATGTAGACCATACCGAAAGCCAGTCCTCCCATTACCAGATGCCAAAGCGGGCTGACAGTCATCATGGGATTGGTGCCGCTGCTGACAGCATTGAAAATAATGGCCACGGAAAAGGCACCGGCCAGCAGGGAAACCATAATCCGCCATGAAGCTATGCCGGTGATGACCAACACGGCACCCCCGATAAGGCAGGCCAGAGTTGATGTTTCACCCAGAGATCCCGGAATGGTACCGATGAAACAATCCCACCATGAATATTTGGCCATTACCGCCTTGATTCCGCCTTCAGCAGCCAGAGCCAGCGGAGTTGCGCCGGAAAAGCCGTCTACCGGGACCCAGACACTGTTGCCTGAGATATGTGCCGGATAAGCGAAGAAAAGGAAGGCACGGGCCAAAAGCGCAGGGTTGAGTATGTTCTTACCTGTTCCACCGAATATTTCCTTACCGATAACCACGCCGAAGCTGGTAGCCAAAGCCACCTGCCAGAGCGGAATATGCGGAGGAACGATCAGCGGGATAAGCGAACCGGTAACCAGAAACCCTTCGTTGATTTCATGTTTGCGGATAACAGCGAACAGGGTTTCCCAGAAACCACCTGCAATGTTGCAGACGATGTAAATGGGAAAGAAGTAAAGTGCGCCCAACATAATGTTGGCCCCGAAACTTGCGGGGTTTGCACTCAGTCCGAGCCCGGCCATTACGCTCCAGCGCCAGCCGGTACCGACCTCAAGTCCCATGGATGCCAGAGCGGAGTTGGCCTGATATCCTGTGTTCCACATTGCCATGTAAAAACAGGGAATCAGAGCAAAAACCACCGTAATCATGACCCTTTTCAGATCAATGGCATCATGCACATGGGGCGATCCCGAACTGGTTTCGGTCGGCGAATATAAAAAAGTGTCCACCATCTCGTAGACCGGGTAATACTTTTTGTATTTCCCATCTCCGGTGACGGCACTATGCATTTTATCAAGCAGTTTTCTCATATGCCTTACCCTTCCTTCTCAATTTGAGTGAGGACTTCGCGCAACATGAGCCCGAAATCATTCTTGCCGCAATCAACGAAGGACAACAGGGCGAGATCTTCCTCATCCAGTTCCAGGCATCCGAGGGCCTGCGCTTCATCAGTATCCATCACCGCCAGAGCCCGGACCAGATAGGTCGGCAGAATATCAAGCGGCATAACCTGCTCATAAGCCCCGGTGGGGAAAATAGCGCGATGGCTGCCTCCTAAAAGCGTGTTCATATCAAAACGCTTTTTCTTTTTGCTGAAAGCAGAGGCAAATACTGATTTGACAGAGAATTTATCGCGGCCCGGAGCCAGCCAGCCTAAAAGCTCGCTATCCCCGCCTTCGCCAAGGGCACAGACCTGATTATGGAAACGTCCCAGAAAAGCCAGCGGCCCTTCCGCCTTTGTTCCCGTCAGGACCGAACCGGAAATAGCCCGGACAGCCCCGCTCTTGAGTTCTCCGGCCAGCATTTCATCAAGATTTGCGCCGATGCGGGTCTTGATGATGCGTGGACGATTGACCATCGGCCCGCCGAGAGCAACATACCGTTCAGTAGCAAGTCTGCCTGTGGTAAAGAGCTTACCTATGGCAATGACATCCTGATAGCCGATATGCCAGACCATCTTGGCAGGACCTACCGGATCTACGAAATGGATATGGGTTCCGGGCAGACCGGCTGGGTGCGGACCCGAAAACATATGCATTTTCACTTCCTGAATCATAGGAAGCACAATTTCTTCAGCGACACAGACATTAACTGCATCCTTCAGACAGGTAAGAATGCGTAAACCATCCAACCATGCCTCGGATTCTTTCCAAATAATGGAAGAAGGGTCCAAGGCCAACGGGTTGGTATCCATTGCTGTGACAAAGATTGAACGCGGTTCGGATCCCGGGGCCGGAGTCTTGCTGAACGGACGCGTACGAAACGCGGTCCACATACCTGATTTAACTAGATTATCGACAACCTTTTCCCGGTCTAGACCAAGCAGCTTGTCTGAATCATATGCCGGGAACTCCACTTCACCGGCAGCTTCATCAAGTTCGATGACTACAGACTGTAAAGCTCTGCGCTCACCTCTGTTAACAGCAAGGACCTTTCCGGCTCCCGGAGCGGTAAAGACGACGCCGTCGATCTTTTTATCCTCGAAGAGGGGCTGTCCCAGCTTGACCGTATCTCCCTCAGCAACGGCCATGCTCGGTTTCATTCCGACATAGTCGCCACCGAGGACAGCCACGGTACCGGGAGATTTTTCTTCAAAAATATCCAGTGCGGGCTCGCCCGAGATAGGAATATCGAGTCCTTTTTTGAGTTTTATCATGGAGAATACACCTTGTCCCTAAAGGGTTAACGGACTTAAAATCGGGTGCAACAGTACAACCCGTCTCAGCGCATGCGCCAAGACGTCTCCTAGATTGGGTGGTGTGGGACTAAATAAAGCTTCGATGCGTTCCGAGTAGATTTCTCGGAATATGTGGGGAAATACGCACGAAGTATTTGTATTGGACTTATTGGATATCTAAAGAAAAGAGGAAGGTCAACCTGTTAGTAAAATTTACTGCTTACATAGACGAAAATAATCTCAAAATGCTAAAATCATTCGGCATAAAGTCTTTTGCTCATAAAAATTAACGTAGGCAGCAGACAGAGTCCTCCAAACAGTGCAGTGAGTTCAAAAGCATCTGCCATTCCGCCTGCCTCGGCGGCAAACCCGGCAATGCCCGGCCCCAGAACAAAGCCGAGATTTGATACTCCCAGAAAAAACCCCATAACCTGACCTTTTGCCCCTCCCATGTCTGCGGCCAATGACATGGAAGCAGGAAGTGACAAAGCTGACCCAAGTCCCATTCCCGCTACAAGCAGACAAAAAAGCCACAGAGGAACCGGCTGACCCAGACCAAAAAGACAGGCGGCACAGAACCCCATGCCTAGAAAAGTCAAACCGAAACGATCACGCGTATCAGCCCAACGTCCGGTAACAGGCATAGCCAGAATGATAATCAGATTGGGGATAGCGAAGAGAAACCCGGCAAAAAAACCGCTCAAGCCAAAATATTCACTGATCAACCGGGGCAGAAAAGTTATGACAACCGAGGCTCCTGCTGTTCGACCCAACACAGCCAGAAGAAGGGAGAGAAAACCGGCATTGCGCCACGGCAAGCCTTCTTTTTCCTTTTGTTTTTCAGACGATGTAAGAGAGTTGTCTGCCTTGCTCATTAAAAGCGCCACAAAAGAAACACCCAGCCCCAAAGCGGGCCAGATCAAGGTCAGAGAGCCCATCTTCCCTTGGAGACCTATTCCTGCTCCGCCGACAATCGGCCCAATGACAAATGCACAATACAGACAGGTATTATATAAGGCAAAAAGACGCCCCCTCTTCTTTTGCGCTGCGCATTGACCAAGCAGGGACATGCTCACAGGCTTCACTATTCCGGCGCAGAACCCCAGACATATCTGAATTATTCCCAGAGACTCAACTACCGGGAAAAAAAGATAAAGACATGGAACAACAGTCCCGATTCCGCAAGCCCAGCGCAATAAGGGGATTGGGCCGAAATAATCAGCACTGCATCCTGCCAGTGGCGCAAGGACAAGACGGGCCAAAAAATATCCTGAAAAAGCAAGCCCGAGCCATGAAGCAGACATTCCGATGGAATCTGCGCTCAGGGACAAAGAAAATGTGTATGCCCCGACTCCACAAGTTGAAAAAAAGACCGTAGCAAGGACCGCCAGAACAGTCCCCTGCCTTGTTTCAATGGATTCGCTCAATAACCTACTGATGAAATTCATAAAGATGTTTCTCGCCATGCAGCCTTCGTAATCGGATTCTTACATGGTCTTATAAACTTTGAGATCGACATTGCTGCAGAATGGTCTCTTTTCTTACCAGTGGTTCTATTTAATGCAACACATTAAAAAAATAAAAAAAGTTTAAACATTTGCCATCAAGCGCCGGCAAACACGACCATAAAATGCTGTAAAACAAACCTTTTATGCCTCCAACACAAGTAGTAACTCCTTTATGCAAATCAATTCGATTTTAATCAACACAAACATAAGGGTCATTATGACGATTTAATCTCAAAAGTGTGTCAAAAAGACTTCCTAAGCTCATAACACATTGAAATAAAGAGATGATAAATTCTCGGCACGCTTAATTGTCCAATTAATCACAAACAACTTTAACTCAGTGGTCCAATCATGAACCACATGGAAAACAAGTCAAAAAAGACAACCCACCGATATAAATAAGTATTACTTTTTGGCTCATTATTTGCTATTTTGACTCTATCCTGTATTGGGTGGTGTCTTTCTTGAAAGCATCGTGGGGATGCTTATCAAGCAATCATATGAATATTGGAGGCAAGTAAAGGCTTTTTCATAGAAAATATCTATATATCTGTATCCCGTACTGACAAGTATTAATCATACAAACTAGTCAGATGGGGATCAGTTCAAAATAATACAGATGTTTTCGCGTAACAACGTGATCAGACATCGAGATGCATTTGTTTGGTAAAAAAGCTTCTTACACTTTTTTATTATCTTTCAAAGACAGTCTATGGATGCATTTCCGTAAGACATCAAAGGAAATATGAAAAAAGAAAGTAGCCGGGATCTAAGCATATCCTTGACTATGCTGGATTCCGGCTATTTCCCACCACCGCGAGTCTTCGGTTGTTCAAGTGGTATTTAATAAAAACAGCTCTACACTTACGCAAATTTTCTGACTTGCTATAGGCAGGCCAACTTACAAATGACAGGTAAGCTACGCATATACGTACGCAACCTGTCATTTTATCCAAGTGTCACCAAAATCTTTTTTTTGCACCATTGGCAATGCATGTTTTCAACAAAACAAAAGGGCTTATACGTCAAGTATAAGCCCTTGTTTTTATTTGGAGACAATGACCGAAAACAAATCCAGCCATGCGAGAAATGCTCCACCTAACCGGCAGTAACACACTCAGACCATGATTTAGCCCCCGGCACTTACCAGAGATGTGATGTGCTGATTTGATGAATTGGGCATTAACGCCTCAAAAGTATTCAGAGTCAGAATTCTGGGACCGTAAATAGCATGTTCTTTCTTTCTCAGTGCTGCCCAGCGTTGGGTTCCGTACTCAAAGTGCCACCATTCGCCGTGGTAATTTACAAACCCTGCCCTGATCATGACATCGTAAAGCAGTCTTCTATTGTAGAGGGCTTCCTTTTCATCAGCGGAAAGCTCCAGCCCCTGCTCCACCCGCTCCTCGTAAAAACGGGTATTAGAGACCGGACCGGGGTAATCAAAGGGCGCCCCCATAGGCAGAGGCACTCCGTCCAATGTGGCGATGGTTAAATCCACGGCTCCCCCTGTGGAGTGAGGAGAAGGACGCTCTGGATTCAAGCTCGGCGGGGCCACGAACTCTTCGGTCATAACCCTGATCCCATCACTGTCCACCTGAGGATGTACTTTTTCGAGCGCTGCGCGGCAGGACTCAAAAAGGGCTATCTGGGTTTCCTTACTTCGCCAGCAATCCAAAATTACCAGCCGTAATCCTTCGGGCAGGAAAGAATCAACCTTAAGCAATCTCCGCCTGATCTCATCTCTTGCGTAGCAATCAGGCAGGGCCCGTTCTATACCGGCAGAATAGTATGCCGAACGGACCAGAATCCTCGGTTCGGCCAGAGAGAGGGGAACTAACTTTTCCTCGTTCTCCCTTATTTCCATTTTGAATACCGCCGTCCAGTCCAGTGCTTCTTCCTGCGGAATGGGCGGCTGGTCGGTTAGCTGTGCTGTGTTCATTTCAATACCGTATCCTGAAATGTGAGTTTACTTACAATGACCGGTCTCACAACTTAATACCCCAACAGTCTCGGCAGCCAAAGTGATATACCGGGAATAAAAATCAGCATGAGCTGACATCCGATTGCGACCAGAACAAAGGGCCAGATGTGTTTGAACATTTTTTCCAGCGGAACAGAGCCGATGGAGGAAACAATGTATACACATGCACCCATGGGCGGAGTAATCAAAGCAATGGTGATATTCAGGGTCATGACAATGCCGAAATGAAGCGGATCAATGCCCGCGACCACGGCGAGGGGGGCAAAAACCGGAGTAAGCAACACCAAGGCGGCGATCTCTTCCATGAACATGCCGACCACGAAAATGATCAGACTCATAAAAAGTAGAACCATGGAAGGGGTTTTGGCGTATTCCAGCACCAGCGGGGCCAGTTTCTGGGGAACCTGTTCAGAAGAAAGAATCCAGCCGACAATGGTCGCAGCGCCGATGACAACAAAGATGACACTGGTCAAACGGACGGTATTTCCCAGAGCCTTGCAGACCGCTTTCCAACTGAGCTGGCGGGTCCATATAAAACCTACGATAAGTACGTACAGGCTGGCTACAGCACCGGACTCCGTGGGCGTCATGAACCCAAAGAGGATACCGCCGATGATAATGCCCGGAGCGATCAAAGAAGTAATGGCACCACCGGTGGCCGACAACAGCTTTGATACAGAGAATTCAGTGTTTACAATGGGTAGATCAAGCTTTGCGGCGCTGATGCGGTGCATGAGCATGAAGGCCAGGCCTAGCAGCAGCCCCGGCATGACCCCCGCAATGAACAGAGCGCCGACATTGGTTTTAGTCATGGCTCCGAAGAGGATCATAAAGATACTGGGCGGAATGATCGGGCCGATGAGAGAACTTCCGGCGGTAAGCCCTGCGGCGTATGATGCCGGGTAGCCGCCTTTTTTCATAGCCGGAATCATAATGGAACCGACCGCAGAGGCATCTGCTGCTGCTGATCCGTTCACTCCGGCAAAAATTATACTGGCTACGACTGTGACGTAACCGAGACCGCCTTTAAGATGACCGACCAGCGCTTCAGCAAAACGCAACAGTCGTTCGGTAAGTCCCGCAGAGCCCATGAGCTCCCCGACCAGAATAAAATAAGGAATAGCCAGCAGGGAAAAGGGTTCCATGCCGCCATAGAACTGCTGGACCATGATTCGCAACTGGGAAAAATCGCCGATATAGACAAATCCGCTCAGGGCAGTGGCCAGCATGGAAGCAAAAAGCGGCAGCCCGCAGACAAGCATGGTGAAAAAAACAAGCATCAGAATAAGGCTCATGAGTCTTCTTCCTCTTTGTTGATATCCCCGGCCGGAATGAACTGCTGAAGAGTATACTGAATAAACATCAACCCCATGCCCACAGGAATAGACATGAGCGGAATGCTTTTCTTTATGCCCAGTGTCATGATGTTAAACAATCTCAGTTTGTAAGCATAATTATACCCGCAGACGACCATGAAAATCAGGATTCCGGCAAAGACGACCTTACGCAGGACAGCCACAACCATCTGCGGTGTTTTGGGGAGGCGGTCCACAATGATACGGATCGCCATATGCTCCCCCTGTTTGAGAGCAGGGGCGGCAGCCAGCATGACCATCCAGACGAGAGTTATTTTGGCCAGATCCGTGGTCCACATGGGTGGCCGGTAAAACCGTCCGAACACACCCAGCATGACATCCAGAAGGTTTATAACCAGGAGCGCCCCCGCCCCTAAAAGACAGAGGCGCTCCAGAATGTCAGAACTTTTTTTGCAAAAGTTTGCGACAGGTTTCATTGCTATTTTGCTCCCTCTGCATTTGCTTTGCGGGCATTTTTCATAGCAAGGTCAATCCATGTCTGGTCCACTTTTTCCTGCAGCCACTTAATATAGGAGGGGCTGCCCAGTTTTTTGAATTCAGCGGATTCTTCAGCGGTGGGGGTGTAGCTGGTCATACCGTTGCTTTCGAGGAATTTAACCCTCTCATCCACCAAAGATTCCACAAATTCGCGTGTTGCTACGTTTGCTTTATGAGCACTTTCTTTGATGGCTTTCTGCTGCGCGGGGGTAAGGGATGCGAGAAGTTCGCCGTTTATGAGCAGGAACTGGTCGGAATACTGGACGTTTGCGAGAGTCAGGTGCTTCTGCACTTCATAAAGGCTGCCCATAATAATGTAGGTCGGGGGGTTCATCTGACCGTCAGCAACGCCGGTTTTAAGTGCCAGATACACTTCGGTCCAGGGAATCGGGGTGCCTGATGCTCCGAATGCTTCATACATGGCAACCTGACTGGCATCCATGGCTCTGAATTTCAGACCTTTGAAATCTTTAGGAGAGTGAACGGGTTTATCACAGGTGAATGCGAGAAAACCGCCTTCTTCCACTACTTCAAGCAATTCAATGCCGGTGCGGCCTTTCATTTCAGCACGCGCCTTGTCCATAAATTCGCTACCATCGAAAAAGTTGTGTGCTGCTTTGTAGCTGTCGAAGAGAAAAGGAATGTTGGTGGCGAACATTTCAGGGAAAACAATCTGAAGGCCGCCATAGGAAGCAACGTTAATGATAGGACTGCTCATGACCTGCTCCATGCGCTGCTCTTCATTACCGAGCTGGCTGTTGGGGTAAAGCTTGATTTCAACTTCACCACCGGTGGCCTCTTCCACCAGCCCCTTGAATTTTGCTGCAAAGTAATGGACAGCATTATCCTTTTCGTTAGGCGGTCCGTTGTAACTCATTTTGATAGATTTAGCGGCAAGTGCGCTGCCGGGAATGATGAGTACAAGGCTCAGAATCAATCCGAATAATGTGGTGCGTTTCATGGGATCCTCTTTGGGGGGGTTGAGGTTTAGGCAACAAGACAGTTGCCCATAATTTCGCATTTACGACTCTAAGTATTGTAATACGATACTTAGTATTTGATTACAATTTAATTATTTCTGACCACGGCGTCAAGCTGTTTTGCAAAAAAAGCAAACAAACATCGCTCAGGCAATACGTTAAACCTAACATTTTGCAAAAATGACAAAAAACACTAAACCGACCACAATACATCCAGCACATTGAATAATATTGCAGATCAGCCCCATAAAAGATGGTGGATCAAATCAACAAGACAAGCTAGGATTCCAGCATATGACTAATAAAAGCAATACCAAGAAGGCAAATCCATTGTTTGTTGCATCTCTGGAAAAGGGGATGCGCATTCTTGAGGCATTTGATGAAGGACACCGCCGTTTGAGTTTAACCGAGATGGTCAAAATTACCGGGCTGAACAAAAGTGCGGTGCAGAGGTTTCTGCATACATGGGAAGAACTGGGATACATAATAAAGGACAGCAAAACAAAACTGATCAGCCTAAGCCCTAAGACCATGAGCCTTGGCTACAATTTTCTACGCAGCGAACGGCTGGTGGAAGTCGCCACTCCGTTTCTGCTGGAAGCCCGTGAGTTGACCGGCAACTCCGCCTATCTGGGAACACTGTACGACACTTCCATTATTTACCTGATCCGGCTGCCGCAAAGGCTCCTGCTGCTTGAAGGGACCCTTCCGGGCCGAAGAGTTCCCGCCTTTTGCGGAGGCAGGGCATTTTTGTCCTGTCTTGACGATTCTGAAATTCTAGAAATCCTGCAGCGTTCGGAACGCCCATCCATAACCCCTTATACAATAACGGATATTGATGAGATAATGAAAGAGATAGAGCTTGTGCGGAAAAAAGGATTCTGCATCTCCATGCAGGAACAGCTGATCGGCGAAATAGCGGTCTCGGCTCCGATCTTGGACAGGGACGGAACGCCACGCGCCGCGGTCTATATTTCCGCCAGAATTTCCGAATGGACAGAAGAACGGGCTGAGAAGGAACTCGCACCGGCAGTACTTGAAGCCGCTGCGCGAATTGGATCCTTATTGTGAGACAAACATCAGCTTAAACGCAAACTATCCGCATAAGCTAACCTTTCTCGGGCCAAGACAAAAAGCCCCGCAACGTACTGAGCACGTTGCGGGGCTTTACTTTTTACATGGATCAAACGGTCAGGAGCCCTTTCCAAACTCCCTGATCAACCGATACAAACAGGCTTAACATTTACAAATTCACGAATACCATAAGTTCCAAGTTCGCGGCCGAAACCGGAAATACCTATACCGCCAAAAGGAAGATTCACATCACTGCGCACGAGGCTATTGATAAAAACACAACCGGTCCTGATGCGGGCCGCCACCTTTTCGGCCAGATCTTCATCCTTTGACCAGATGGAACCACCCAGGCCAAAGGGAGTGCTGTTAGCAATATCAACAGCCTCATCTACTGATGCCGCACGGAAAACCACGGCGACCGGGCCGAACAGCTCCTCCTGACAAACATCTGCATCTGCGGGAACGTCAGTTATCAGAGTGGGCGGATAATAGAATCCGGCACCATCAGGGATGCTGCCCCCGCGCACAACATGGCCTCCGGCCTTTATACAGCGGTCCACCTGATCCTGAAGCTCCTGCCGTAATTTACCGGAAGACATGGGCCCCATATCCGTTTCCCGATCCAGAGGATCTCCGATCTTCAATGCATCCATACTTTCAGCAAAACGGGAAACAAATTCATCATAAACACCATCCATAACAATGAAGCGTTTAGCCGCAATGCAGGTCTGTCCGGCATTACCGCATCTGGAGACAGTCGCGATTTTGATTGCTTCATCAAGATCGGCATCATTAAGTACAATAAAAGGGTCACTGCCGCCCAGTTCCATTACGGATTTCTTGAGTCTGGCACCGGCAGCGGAAGCAACCTTCTGGCCTGCAAATTCGCTTCCGGTCAGACTTACCGCAAAGACAGAACCGTGATCCAGAACAGATTCTACCTGACGTGCATCGATTAACAAGGACCTGAAAATATTTTCAGGAAAACCCGCGTCCCTGAAAATCTTCTCAATCGCCAACGCACATTGCGGAACATTGGAAGCGTGCTTGAGAACCACTGCGTTACCGGCCATAAGCGAAGGAGCGGCAATTCTAAAAACCTGCCAGAAAGGAAAATTCCAAGGCATGACAGTCAGAACGGTCCCCAAGGGCTGGTAAGTTATATATGCCTTGCGCCCGGCACCCTCTACAGGAGTAGGAGCCAACATTTCCTCACCATTATCAGCATAAAAATCGCAGACAAGACCGCACTTCACCGCCTCGCCTTCACCCTGCTTCACCGGCTTGCCCATCTCTACAGCCATGATTTCAGCCAACTCTCCGCTGCGTTCACGCAATAGATCCGCAGCCTTTTTCAATAAAGCTCTACGCTCTGCGAAACTGCGTTCTTTCCAGCCCAACCACTCAACTGCAACATTGTCCAAAATAGACTGAACCATCTCTTCGGAATATGGTTCAAAGGAAGCCACAACTTCTTCTGTAGCCGGATTAAAACTTTGAATACTCATAAGAACTCCTTTTATCCGATTACAAGGATATTTTTATCATAGAAGGCATCAGGCGGTCCTTCTTAAACTTATATTCTTTTGCAAAAAAGCCTGAGAAAGCAGAAGCCATTATTGCAAGACGTTATCTTCAAAACATTTAAATACCCAGATAGGCCGTCTTGATGTGCGGATTATCGAGCAGGTCTTGCGCACTTCCTTCCATTGCCACCCGGCCATGTTCCAATACGTAGCCCCGGTCAGAAAGGGAAAGAGAATGCTGCACGTCCTGCTCCACCAGTAAAACAGTGGTTCCCTGATCAGCAATCTCGCGCACATTGGCAAAAATCTCCTTGATCAGAATCGGTGCGAGACCTAGTGACGGTTCATCAAGCATCATCAATCTGGGTCGGGCCATAATGCCACGTCCGATGGCAACCATCTGCTGTTCCCCTCCTGAAAGAGTCATAGCCAACTGGTCCTTGCGCTCTTCAAGGCGCGGAAACATTTCGTAGACAGTCTGAAGAGACTCTTCAATGTGGTCCTTGGCCCTTTCACAATAGGCCCCTACAATCAGGTTATCGTAGACGGACATCAGAGAAAAAAGCTTTCGGCCTTCAGGCACATGGATCAACCCGGTATCCACGATATTTTCAGGAGCACAGCCCTGAATATCAGCGGAATCAAAATTGATCTGCCCCTCGGACGGGGCAAGCAGCCCTGAAATTGTCCGCAACAGAGTTGATTTACCAGCCCCGTTGCCGCCGATGATTGAGACGACCTCCCCCTCTTTTACATGCAGAGAAAGGTCAAAAATAACCTGAACATCACCGTAGCTGACGTCAAGATTATCTATTTTAAGAAGCGACATAGTCACCTCCGAGATATGCCTTGATAACATCTTCATCCTGAGCCACGTCATCCGGTTTTCCTTCAGAAATCTTTGTTCCGAAATGGATGACTACCAATTCATCCGAAAGAGCCATTATAGCCCGCATGATGTGTTCAATCACAAATATGGTCACCCCGCTCTCGCGGATACCTTTGAAGACATCAATAATCTCATCCACTTCAGTCGGCCGCAGTCCGGCCATCACCTCGTCCAACAGCAGCAGCTTGGGTCTGGTGGCCATTGCCTTGGCGATTTCAAGACGTTTGCGGTCGGCGATGGTCAGGGCTCCCGGCAGATCATCCTTGCGGTGGTCAAGATGCATCTCCTTGAGAACATCAAGTGCAATGGATTCGGCCTCTTCATGACTGTTGGTGGTGGCAAAAGCGGCCACGGTGGTATTGTAAAGCACGGATTTGGTGGCGAAAGGCTTGACGATCTGGAAAGTACGGGCCAACCCCTTGCGGCAGAGATCCCAAGGCCTGGCTCCGGTGATGTCCTCTCCGTCAAAATAGATTTTACCCATTGTGGGTTTGTAGACCCCGGCGGCGCAGTTAAACACAGTGGATTTCCCTGCACCGTTAGGCCCGATGAGCCCCAGAATCTGTCCTTTGCCCACCTCAAGGTCAAGGGCATTAACTGCGGTCAAGCCGCCAAACTGCATGGTAACTTCTTCGAATCTAAGCATACTCATCACGAACCTCCCTGCTTGTGCTGTCTCCGTCGGATGCAATTTTTTTGACCAGAGCGTTGAATTTTGCGCTAAGCGGCGCGGTCAGTCCGCTGGGCTGAAGCAGCATCACTACGACAAGAATGGCCCCGAAAAGAATCAGATGCATGCCGGGCAGGGAATCGCTGAGATAAATACGGCTGAATTCACTGACCGGTCGCAGTAAAAGCGCGCCGATGACCGGCCCGGCGAGTGAACCGCGTCCGCCGATAAGGGCAATGAAAGCCAGCTCGAAAGACAAGTCCAGAGTCAGCACCGACTTGGGATAGATAAACAGGGTCAGCTGAGCCAGAAAAGTTCCGGCCAGAGAGGTGAGAAAGGCGCTCATGACCATGGCCCTGACTTTATATCTGGAAACATTGATGCCCAGAGCTTCAGCCGCTTCAGGCTCTTCGCCGCCTGCGGTTAGGTAGTAGCCGATCTTGGAACGGGAGATGTACCAAGTCAGTGCAAGCACGCCGATAAGCATACTCAAAATGATATAGTAATAGGGCTCTTTGGAGGCAAACTGGAAAGCCGAAAAACTGCTTTCCCCGCCGGGCAGGGGCGGGATATTCAATCCCCGTGGACCGTTAAGATGAAAAGGACCTATATAACTGAGGTTTTCAACCACTACCCGGAGTCCTTCCACAAAAGCCATCGTCGAAAGCGCGAAATAGGCACCGCGCATTTTCAGGGTAGGCTTACCGATAAGAAAACCGATTATGCCTGAAATCACCCCGCCGACAATCATGCCGAGCCAAGGCGAGATGGAGTACTGCAACCAGAGGATAGTGGAGGTATATGCTCCGATACCCACAAAAACAGAATGCCCGAGCGGCAGGACTCCTGCAAATCCGCCCACCAGATTCCACGTGGTGGTCATGTAAGCAAACAGAAGCAGCATAATCGAGATATGCAGATAAGTCGGACTGTGGACAAAAAGCGGCATAGCAAAGGCAAAAAGCACCACACCAGCCAGACAATATTTCTTAATCGTATTCTCAGTCATAACTTGTTCCTACCAATCGTATTTCTGGCCGAACAGGCCGGAAGGTTTCACAAAGAGCACCAACAAAAAGAGCATGTAGACAATAGCCTCGGTCCATGTTGAGGTCATGAACATAGGACCGATTGATTCGATGAGCCCGATGATGATTCCTCCGATGATGGCGCCGGGAATGGAGCCGAGTCCGCCCAGCACAACGATTACGAATGACTTTACATCGAAGGGCACGCCCACGGTGGGATAAACGTTGTAAAAAGGAGTTAGTACAACCCCGGAAATCCCCGCGATGGCAGTGCCGATACCGAAAGCAACGTTGAAAATCTTCCACTGGTTGATGCCCATTAGAGAAGCGGCATCACGGTCAAGACTGGTAGCCCTGATCGCCCTGCCGGTGCGGGTCTTCTGCAGAAAAATATACAGAGCTACGGCTGTGCCGATTGAGATAAGGAACCCGCACAGTTTGGGTACGGAGATGAAGACCTCCCCGAATTCAAGCATCCGGCCTTTCAGGGGATTGGGAGTCAGGGCCCTGTAATCCGGTCCGAAAAAGAGCAGGGTCAGGTTATCCAGCATGTACCAGACCCCGGTGGTTACGATAATGACCGTGGTCGGTTCACGCACATCCTTCTCGGCCACAAAAATAGGCTTGATAAGAAAATTCTGCAGGTAATAGCCGAAGAAAAACATTACCGGAACAACTATGCACAGGGCCAGATAGGGATGCAGTCCGGTCAGGGCTACGGCCCAGTAGGATACGTACATACCTACCATGAGAAAGGAACCGTGGGCGAAGTTGATGACTTTGAGAACCCCGAAAACCAGAGTCAGCCCCAGCGCGATCAGGCCGTAGATTGAGCCCATGAGAATCCCGCTGATAACATCCTGTAAAATAAATGCAAAATCCATAAAAACCGCCAGTGGATTGATTATTTGAGTGGAATGACTGTTTTCAATTGCGGGGCGGACCGGAAGCCCGCCCCGCTGTCTGTTTTACTTTTTGGGAATGGGGAAGACAGGGGTGTACCCCGCACGGCGGGCAGACTTGGGCCAGATGGTAATACGCTCAAGCCCTTTGCCGATGTCGTTTACCTGCACGATAACCGGGGAAGCATGCTTGTTCTGTCCGGTTTCGTCGAATTCAATAGCCTCGTAGGAAACAATGGCTGCGGGGCCGGTTTTCAGGTCGGTTGCGGCCAATGCGGCACGCAGTTTATCAGGATCAGCAGAACCCGCTCTTTCCAGAGCGTCAGCCAAAACGTAAACTGATACATAGGCATCTACGGCTTCACCGGTAAGGTTGGTGCCGTACTTTGCTTTATATTTTTCATTGGTTTCCTTAACGCCGGGCTTGTTGACGTCGGTTTCCCACTCAACGATATCGAAGATATAACGGGCATTATCCTTGGTACCGCTTAAGAAAGTAGGGTCAGCATGACCGCCGCCGGTGCCGAGGATGACTTTGGGACGGACGCGGTAATCGGCCATAGTGTTGGTCAGCAGAATCGCATCGGCAGCATTGGAAACAAGCAGCAACACATCAGGTCTGGCACGGCGGATCTTGTTTACTACCGGGGTCAGGTCTGTTGCGCTGGAGGGATAAGGCTCATCAAGAACGATTTTGTAACCGCTGTTGCCAATGAGCTTTTTCCACTGTGCGGCAAGACCGGTACCCCAGTCACCGTTTTCATAAACCATAGCGATGGTTTTAAGTTCTGTATTGAATTCCTTGGACATATCCTTGAGGAAAGCAAACTGGTCACGAGCCCACCAGGAGTCCTTGGCTGCCACGCGGAAAACATTTTTAAAACCGCGCTCGGTGATTGTGTCCCTGACTGAGACAGGCACAATAAAGGGAATGCCGTAACGCTCGGCAACAGCAGTTGCGGGATAGGTTACACCTGAGTTCCAGCAACCGGTAAGGACGTTGACCTTTTCAGTATTGATGAAACGCTCGGCCTCGGTAACACCTACGTTGGGATCACTTTTGGAATCGGCGTACAACATCTCCAGTTTAGCGCCGCCAAGAGCCTTGATACCGCCGGCGGCGTTAATCTCTTCAACCGCCATTTCCCTAGCCTGCTTACCCTGCTGCCCCACTGCGGCTGAAGGGCCGGAAAGAGGCAGAATGTTACCCACTTTAACCGTATCCGCCGCGATAGCGAATGAACTGAAACCCAATACCAGAGCGCAAAACAACCCTGCGCTGACAACTGACTTAAAAATTTTCATTTTTCTCCTCGTCCGGTTTACGGTTTATATGAACAATAGAGCTTATCTGTGCTGCTCCGGCGGCCCTGCCGGAGCTTCTAAACCTTCTTTAGCTGTTTGCTGCGATAGCCTCTTCCAGAATAGCCAATCCCTTGCCGAGTGTTTCTTCGTCCACGGAAAGAGGAACCAGAACCCGGAGTACATTGCCGTAGTTTCCGCAGGCTAGCAGCAGAAGCTTCTTCTTCAGGACTTCGCTGACAATCTTTTTTGTTACAGCTGCATCGGGAGTCTTCTTCTCTCTGTCCGAAACCAGTTCGATGGCAATCATGGCACCAAGACCCCGGACTTCACCGATGATGGAGTACTTTCCCTTCCAGCCCAGAAATATTTCCTTAAGCTTTTCACCCAAAGCAGCACCCTGCTCCAGAATTCCAGTTTCAAGGGAATCAAGAGCAGCAAGAGCCGCCGCACAGGAAACCGGGTTACCGCCGTAGGTTCCGCCCAGTCCTCCGGGATGAACCGCATCCATTATTTCCTTTTTGCCGACCACGGCGGAAATGGGCATACCGCCGCCGATACTCTTGGCCATGGTCATCAGGTCCGGTTCCACACCCCAATGTTCCATGGCGCACATCTTGCCGGTACGGCCACCGCCGGACTGGATTTCATCAGCAACGAAATAAATGCCGTTTTCAGCGCAGATACTCTTAATTCTGGGGAAGTATTCCGGAGGCGGAACAAGGAAACCGCCTTCTCCGGCGATGGGTTCGGCCACAAGAGCGGCCAGATTCTCAGGAGCGGCATTGCCGATGAACCAGTTCTTGAACTGCTCGGCACAATATATGTCGCAGGAAGGATATTCTTTACCGTAAGGGCACCGGTAACAATAAGGATATGGAATTCTGTAGATTTCAGGAGCATATGGCCCGAACCTGTACTTATAAGGCTTAACCTTGCTGGTCATACTCATGGTCAGCAGGGTCCGACCATGAAATCCGCCCTCGTAAACGACAATTCCGCTCTTGCCGCTTGCCAGACGCGCTATTTTGACCGCGTTTTCAACGGCTTCAGCTCCGCTGTTAAGTAAAACAGCCTTTTTCTCAAAATCTCCGGGAGCAATTTCAATCAGCTTCTCGGCCAAAGCAATGTAAGGTTCGTACATGGCGATGTGGAAGCATGAATGGATAAGCTTTTCAGCCTGTTCCTTTATTGCTGCAACAACTTTTTCATTACAGTGACCAACGTTGTTAACACCGATACCACCAACAAAGTCTATGTATTCCTGACCGTCAACGTCAGTAATTGTAGAATTTCCGGCGCATTCTGCAAAGACAGGCCCCAAGTTACCTACACCTGCAGCCACTGCCTTGTTTCTTCTTTCAAGCAGTTTGTCTGAGTTACTCATGTGTATTCCGTCCTTTTTTGTGTTTGCTACAAAGAAGCACATATCATGCCACATAAAATAAACGCAAAAAACAGCATGTTACAAAGATCTGCCACAATTTCATCTTAGTTTTTGATTCATATATGAATCAAAACAGCTATTTTCACTCCTTTTTCTTCTCTTTTTGATTCAATTTTGAATCATAAAGAGAAAACTCACTGACTTTTTACTAAAATGCAAAAAACTAAAGTTAAGAGAAATAAGGACAAACAGATTATCAACAATAACGGCAGCAAACCTTCTGAGTTGATTCAAAAGTGAATCAGCAGACTTTCTATGAAGCCCCCAATCCATATTTTTTGAGTTTACGAACCACTGAGGGCTGGCTGATTTTTAGATAGCTGGCCATCTCCCTTGTCGTCTTGCAGGCTCTGCGTGCTTCGTTCAGCATCTCCCGCTCAACCATATCCAGAGCTTCCTGCATGGAAAGCCCTTTGGTGGATACTGTTTCGGCCTCAGCTGCTCCAAGCAGGCTCTGTTCAAAAT
Organism: Maridesulfovibrio sp.; assembly: GCF_963678865.1. Classification (NCBI taxonomy): domain Bacteria; kingdom Pseudomonadati; phylum Thermodesulfobacteriota; class Desulfovibrionia; order Desulfovibrionales; family Desulfovibrionaceae; genus Maridesulfovibrio; species Maridesulfovibrio sp. Next base: position 2,222,413 of record NZ_OY787459.1, read on the forward strand.
AGACATCCAGCACATCTTCTTCGGCCACAGCCACGCCTTTTTTGATAAGGCTGTCGAGCTCTCTGATATTTCCGGGAAACGAATAATTCTGGAGCATTCTCAGACTCTTAGGGGAAAGAACCTTGAATTTTCCGTATCGCTCGTTGTATTTATTCAGAAAGGACGTTGCCAGAGCAAAGATATCTTCCACTCTTTCGCGCAGTGGGGGAATGGTCAGGGTAAAAACATTAAGGCGGTAAAAGAGGTCTTTGCGGAACAACCGCTTACTGACCTGTTTTTCAAGGTCCTTATTAGTGGCTGCGATGATGACGCAGTTAATTTTTTTGGGCGTGGAGCCACCCAGAGGGGTAAATTCCTTTTCATCAATACATTTTAGAAGCTTAGCCTGAATAGAAGAAGGCATTTCACCAACCTCATCAAGAAAAAAAGTTCCGCCGTCAGCCAACGCCAGCAATCCTGCCTTGCCGCTCTCACGGGCACCGGTAAAGGCACCTTTTTCATAACCGAAAAGTTCCGCCTCAAAGAGCTGCTCGGGAACGGCGGCACAGTTGATGGCTAAAAACGGCCCGGACGCGCGCGGACTGTGCTGATGCAAAAGTTTTGCAAGCATGGATTTTCCGGTTCCCGATTCGCCAAGGAGCAATATGCCGGAAACCTCCAGCTGGGCCAGCTTGAGAGCACTTGCCAGCAGCCGGTTTATTGATTTGCTTTCTGCAATGAAAGCCCCCTGCTCCAACTCCAGCATGTTCAGATTGGTAATTTCCTTACGCGCCTTTTCAGTAATTTCACGGGCGGCTCTCAGGTGCTCCCGCAGATCGAGAAGCTCCGTCACGTCCCGCTCATTGACAACAACCATGGAAAGTCTGCCACCGTTATCAAATACCGGTGTTCCGGTACACAGCAGCTGCCTTCCCGTCTTGGTAATATTTTGCAACATGCTGATCTGTCTTTTTTTCTCCAGCACTTCCTTGGAAACAGACACATCAACAAGTCCGGTCTCAACTACTTCGTCAATGCTTTTGCCGACAATCCCTGTAGTCTTGACTCCGTTCAAATCCTCTGAAGCACGGTTAATCTGGGTAACAACCCCCTCCCCGTTTGTTACCCAGATGCCATCGCTTGAGGAATCAAAAATGGCCTGCAAGGTATTAGCCATATCCTGAAATGAACTCAGCTCAACAGCGAGTTCTTCAAACCGGGACGGCTTCTGCAGGCTGACCACCGCACCTTCAAGGTTTCCTTCAATAATGAGCGGGGTGATTTCAAAAAACAATTCAGTACCGCGTTTTACAATACGCCCGGTTCCTTTTTTAAACTCATCCGAGGCCAGACCCTTTTTTATATAGGGAGTAGCGATTGGCAGGATCTGCTCTGCTGCAATACCCACAGCAGTCACCCGGTCCCGACGCTCCAAAAAGTCCAGCGCGACGTTATTCATATTGATGACTGTACATTTAGTATCAACAACCACGACTGCGTAACTGACACAATTCAATATGTGTTGGATCAATTCATGTTGCATAAACACACTCAGCTATATTTTATAATAAACAATACGGCCCTGCGAAACATATACAATTCACATCTTTTTCTTTTGCATCCATCAAAACATACGGCATTGAATGCAAGAAACGTGACGCATTGCCATACACATAAAAAATCAACATATCGAGGTAGAACAAATAACTTTTCTTAAAAAGCTAACATCGACAAGACTCGGCATTCAACATTTTTGTTAACAACAGAAACAACATTTCACAAAACAGAATATACATTGATACGTACCGCAAAACCCAACCGCAGCAATCAGAGTTTTGCTTTTTTATGAACCCCTCGAAATTGAACCGTTGACCTGCCGCTTACTGAGTATCAGGAGGAATATTTTTTTCGTCGGGGACGATTGCATCCAGAAACAAACAACATGCCATGCGACAAGAGTTGGTGGACTTAGCAACACTTCGGAGCTAGCTTAAAAGATTCTATAATTGTGTTTGCGCAGACCTATAGTACGGCATGCATATTGCTTTTAATCAACCTGTTAAAAAATACAGCAACTTAAAAAGCATAAGGTAGTACGATGAAAGGGATTCGGATTAAAATAATAATATTTTTTATAGCTTATCTAAGCTTTATGGCACTGAACACGGGGATGTTCTGGTGGAACGTTGTAACCTTGCGGGACAGACTGATTGTTATGGATAATTTCCATGAACTGCTTTCGGATATCCTCGAAATACGCCGTTATGAAAAAAACTTCATGTTTTACCCTGAACCGGGAAGTCTCAAGGAAGTCGTCATCTATCTGGACAAAGCCGAAAAAGATGCTGACCGCCTGAAAAGCAATATTATAGAAGTTGCAGGGCAGCATGAATATGACGCCTTCATGAATAACATGAACAACTACAAGCAGCAGTTGCGCCTTCTTACGGAAGGGGCCCCCGAAGATCCGGCCAAGACCCGTAATCTCGGCAGCAGCATGGTGCAAAAGGCGCAAAACCTTCTTACTCTGAAAAAACAGCGTATTCATAATGCCTTGATTCGAATACAGTATATACCGATCGCAGTAATGATTTCATTGGCAGTACTTATTACTGTCCTTTTCTATTGGCAGACCAAAAAAGTGTTCGGGCGGCTTCGTTATGTGCAGCAAGCAGCCGAAGGCGTCGCCAGAGGGGATTACGATACCATTAATCAGATAAGAAGTGATGATGAAATCTCCCTGCTTATGCGCTCTGCCTTCACCAACATGGCTAAAGAAATTGAATCCCGGCAGCAGCAGTTGATTGAATCCAGAAAGCTTATCTCCATCGGAACGCTCGCCTCCGGAATAGCCCATGAATTGAATAACCCTCTCAACAACGTATCGCTGACGGCAGATACCATGCTTGAGGAATTTGATGATATGGAGAAGGACGAGGCCAGGGAAATGCTTAACGACATTATCGGGGAGATAGGCCGGGCGAGCCTTGTGGTGAAAAACCTGCTGGATTTTTCAAGAGAAGGTGAACACCTGATGTCCAGAGTCAGCCCCGACAGACTGATCCGGGAAACCAGCGGACTTGTTGCAAACCAGCTCAAGCTTGATAAAATAACCTTGCGAACCGATATTCCTGAGGGCCTGCCAGACATCAAAGGTGACTTGAATTCCTTGCAACAGGTATTCATCAATCTGATTATCAACGCCGATCATGCAATGGAAGAAGGCGGATCTCTAATAATTTCAGCCAAGGATACACCCGATGGGTATGTCCTGTTTAAAGTCGCTGATAGAGGTTGCGGAATGACCGCAGAAACTATTGAACGTATATTCGACCCGTTTTTCACCACCAAACCTGTCGGAAAGGGAACGGGGTTGGGCTTGTCAATCATTTACGGGATTATTAAGAAGCATGAGGGATACATAGAAGTACAGAGCGAACTCGGGGAAGGAACAACTTTTTCAATTTACCTGCCAGAATATAAGGAAGTGGGGAATCATAATGAGCAGATTTCGGGCGGCAGTGATAGATGACGAAGGTCATACAGCCAAACTCGTTGCCAGAGCTTTAAATAAACAGGGATTTGAAACCGAAACATTCGAGCTTGGACATCCCTTCCTTAATAGAATGACCGAAAAACCGTTCCAACTGGTATTTATAGACCTTAAATTACCGGACATGGACGGGATGACCATACTCAACTTTGTGAAAAAAGGGTTTGAAGATGTTGATGCTGTCATAATCACCGGCCATGGTTCCATCCCGTCCGCAGTGGAAGCCACCGGCAAAGGTGCCGTAAACTATATCGTCAAGCCCTTTCGCATACAGGAAGTTAAAGCCATAGCGCAGGAAGCTATGGAAAAATTACAACTCAAGGATGAGAACCGCCGCCTCAAGGAAAGCCTCGGAGAGGTAAAAGCGTTTGATAATTTTATCGGCAACAGCAAGGTCATGCAGGAACTATTTGCAATGATCCGTAAGGTTGCGAAGGTCAACTGCAATGTGCTCCTGCAGGCCGATACGGGAACAGGCAAAGAAAGGGCTGCTCGGGCCATCCACGATTTGAGTCCGAGACGCAGCAAAACATTTGTTTCATTCAACTGCGGCGGATTTACGGAAGAGCTGATTTCAAGTGAACTTTTCGGACATGAGAAAGGGGCATTTACCGGTGCAACCGCCACCAAAATAGGCCTTCTTGAGTCAGCTGACGGCGGGACTGTTTTTCTTGATGAAATCGGCGAAATGCCTGTCAATATGCAGGTCAAACTGCTTCGCGTAATTCAGGAACGGCATATCATGCGCGTGGGTGGGACCAAACCGGTCTCACTGGATATACGTATTATTGCTGCAACCAACCGCGACCTGCACAAGGCGATGGAGCTTGGAGAATTCCGCGAAGATTTGTTTTACCGTTTAAATGTTGTGAGAATCTACCTGCCCCCTTTGACTGAACGCAGGGACGATATTCCTTTGCTTTCAAACTATTTTCTCAAAACCTTCAATGCCAGATTCGGAAAATCGGTCAGCGGTATATCGCCGCAGGCACTGGAAGTTCTCACCCATTACAACTATCCGGGAAACGTCCGGGAATTGGAGAACATCATTCAAAGGGCCGTAGCTCTGGCTGAAGGAGAAACCCTCGGAATCAGGGAACTTCCTCCGGATCTGCTGAATCTGGCCTTCAACGCATTCGGGGCTACCGGCCTTCTGTCATTAGAAGAAGTTGAACGACGACACATCAAGCATGTGCTTGAGGCCACAGGACACAATAAACACCTGAGCAGCCATATTTTGGGACTTCCGCGGACAACTCTCTGGCGCCGTATGAAAAAGTACCATCTCGATGACATGAAAGACGAAGAAACTCCCTAATAAGCTGTAATTACGCCTGCGCCAAGGCCTCCGACAGTGCAGATCAGATTGTTAAAAAAATCACTTTCCGGCACAGCCTTCTGTATTTGAAGGATGTGCCGTTTTTTATTGCTGTTCCAATCTGAAACGTAATTACTCCAAAATTAATTTTAGCCCACATATAACCCAAGCTATTTTGTTTCATTGTGAAACAAAGACCTTTTTTTTAAATCCTGCCCATAGTTGATGTTATTTTTGAAATGCAGATAACTGCTGGCTATAAGCCGTTAATCCGAGTTTCAGAAGCATATCAATCTTACTTCATTCCTTCAGAAAACTACTATTTCATAATGAAACACCAGCCAGTCTTTTTCTGCCCATCCAGCCTTTTGCTTAATCCGTAAACACTGCAAATAAAACACATTGTGTGAACATTATCACAACCTCATCTTGGCACTGGCCTTGCTCTACAGCAGTAAAGGTAAAAAATATGAATAACGTACTTATCGCTGTAGATACATCTGAATCAAGTTTCTGGCTCGCATACTACGCCATCGGTTTGAGTAAAAGAATATATATGAATGTTTCAATACTCATGGTTGACGATGAAGAATTCCGGGGCAGTACAGGCAGCGACGGGGAATGGATCGGATTGCCTGAAAAAAGGCTGGAATCACTCCTTGCAGAGGATCACTCGGAAAGGTCGCATATAAATTTTTACTCTACCAAGGGCAGTTTTGAAGACGAGGTTACTCAATTCATTATTGAAAATAAAATTACCACCCTTTTTATCGGGCAACCGGAAACCAGCGGAAACAGGCAGGACACAAAATTTATCGAATTGCTGGAAAGAATAGGCAACAAAACGGATTGCCACATCGAAGTGGTTCAAAAAGTTTCCGCATACGACCAACGATGACATTTAATCGCAACTGCCTGCTGACGGTTGCGGAAAAATAGAATGAGAAAAGACTCGGAGGAACGGTTGGACTGACAGTCCGGACTTACGGGTCAATTGCAACTAAACAAACAAGGAGTTCTTTAATGTGGCATATGTATTTACCCATTGCCGGAAACAGCGTTAACGTAGTCGTCATCTTCATGTTGGGCGGCCTGGTTGGCCTGCTTTCGGGGATCTTCGGTGTTGGGGGAGGATTCCTGATGACTCCTCTGCTGATCATGTTCGGTATTCCACCGACTGTTGCGGCTGCATCTGATTCAAACCAGATTGTCGGAGCTTCAACCTCCGGCTGTCTTGCTCATTACCGCCTTGGAAATGTCGATTTCAAAATGGGAATCCTTCTTCTTATCGGCGGTGTTCTCGGCGGATTCATGGGTGTTCAGGCCATTAAGGTACTACGGGCCATGGGTAACGCCGACTTTCTGATCAATGTAACTTACGTGCTGATGCTGGGCGGAGTTGGATCATACATGTTCATTGAAAGCCTCCAGAGCCTGCGCAAAAAAGATAAAACAGAAACTCAGGAAGCTCCCAAAAAGAAATCCCGCTACGCCAAGATGCTTGAAAGCCTCCCCTTCCAGACCGATTTCGAAAAATCAGGAGTCCGCCTTTCCCTGCTCATGCCGCTGGTACTCGGAGCTCTCGTCGGTGTTCTGGCTGCAATCATGGGTGTCGGAGGAGGATTTATCATGGTTCCGATCATGGTCTACCTGCTGCGTATGCCAATGCATGTTGTTGTAGGAACCAGCCTCTTCCAGATTCTCTTTACCTGCATCAACGTTACCATTCTGCAATCATATACCAACCATACTGTCGACTTTGTGCTGGCATTGCTGTTGCTGGTAGGATCAACAATCGGTGCTCAATTCGGAACCAGAATAAGCAGAAAACTTAAAGGTGAGCAGCTTAAAATCCTGCTGGCAACCCTCGTTCTGGTTGTAATGGTCAAAATGCTTCTCAGCCTGTTGCTCACTCCTGATGTGCTGCTGGCTTACGCAGGAGGACATTAAAAGATGAATAAATTTAATATAATATTTATTGGCGCACTGGTTTCAATGCTCATTTCATGTGGAGCAGCCCTTGCATCCGAAAAAGTAACATTGCACACAAGTCCCGATCACATTGCTATCGGAACAACTTATGATGGGACTACCCTCACTGCAAGTGGTACTGTACCTGCGGGGAGCGAAGCAGTAGTTAGAATTATGGGTGAACATAAGGACACCCATTTTAAAAAGAAAGGTAAGGCTCTCGGATTCTTATGGATGAATCTAGGGTCCGTGGAACTTCATGATATTCCGGACCTGTTCCTTATCGGCACCGATGCCAAAACATACGCTTCCGGCGGGGGCGCATGGAAACAGCTCAATCTTGGTTTTAATTCAGTAAAAGGAAATACTGATCAGCTCCTGTTTGATGAATACATCAAACTCGTCAGTCAGGAAGGACTGTATGAAGTGCAGGAAAATGTTGTAACCTACAGTGATGCCGGCAATGGTTTGCGGAATTTTACCGCAACAATCAAGCTGCCCTCTTCGCTGAAAAAAGGTGCCTATACCGTTGAACTGGCAGCTGTACAGGGCGATAAGGTTCTCGGCAGGTCCTCAACAACAATAACTGCCGAACTGGACGGATTCCCTGAAATTCTTGCCTCGATCGCCTTCGGACATGAGATTGCTTATGGAGTCTCTGCGGTTATTATCGCAATTCTGGCCGGTCTGTTAATGACCGTGCTCTTTCAAGATAAAGGCGGAGTCCATTAGGACCAAAGGTTAAAATTATGAATCGGTTGTTTAATTTCATACAGAAACTCCTGAAAGGAAGGCACAAGAGAAGGCCTCGCTCTTTTGCCGACCTCTTTAGAAATTTTAATTCCGTATTGGAATTAAACAACCGTATTCTGACCGGCATAGCATCAATGCACAGCAAACTCGGTGGTGATTATATTTTTGACACCCAGTATCTGCGCATGGCGACTCAGGATATGGAAGATCTTGTACGCAGACTTATCGGCGCACTGGATTCCATGACCCCAGGCAAGTATATTGAATTATACAGTTCCCTAGGAGAGATTTCCAAGAACATCCAGCACGAGCTCGCAGGGCAACCGGCTCTTCCAGACAGGTTGATGATTGCGTTCAGTGAAACAACACCAAAGGACTATGATCTGGTCGGAGCTAAAAGTTATAATCTGGCCCGCATATCCAATTTGCTGGAAATCAAAACTCCGGCAGGAATTTCCATCACCACCAGAGCGTGTAAAGAATATATGGAGTCCAACGGCTTCAACAAAATTATTTCCGCCATCAAACACGAATGCATGGATGGAGATAAACCGCTTGATCAGGCCTCAGCGGAGATTTCCGAATTAATCCTTTCCGGTACAATTCCACCCGAAGTGCGCAAGACCCTAAACGAAGTCAGGGATCAACTTTCCCTCAACTCGGAAAAAGGTTTAGGTCTTGCTGTACGCAGCAGTGCGTGGGGGGAAGACGGAAATAATTCTTTTGCGGGAATCTATGAAAGCCTGATCAATGTCCGGCCCGACAGACTGCATGAGGCATACCGGACTGTACTGGCCGCCATATATTCACCCGCTGCCATAAGATACCGCCGCAGGCTGAATTACAGGACCAGAGAAACTCTGATGGCCGTATCCTTTCAGACAATGGTCGATGCCAAATGCAGCGGGGTTGTTTATACTCTTTCACCGACCGCCCCCCGGGACAACACTGTCATTATAAGTTCAGCCTGGGGACTCGGATCAGCCATTGTTGCCGGGGAATCGGCAACGGACCAGTTCTCCGTCTCCAGAGAAAAGCCGTATGAACAGCTGGCTGTGTCCATCCAGCGCAAAGAAAAGGCGCTGCGGATAAATCCCGCTGGTCCGGGTACAGTTGAGGAGACAGTCCCCGAACACCTTCAGACCCGGTCCAGTCTCAGCTCAGAAGAAATAAAAATACTGGTTAAGACCGCCCTGCGTCTGGAACAATATTTTAAAAAACCGCAGGATATTGAGTTCGCCTTTGACCAAGACGGAGAACTCATAATCCTGCAAAGCCGCCCCCTGCGGATACAGTCACCGGTTGATGAGCCTTGTGCGTCACTAATCGAAGAACTGAACAACCGGGAAAAAATCATTTCCGGAAAAGGGGATGTAGCTCAGCAGGGAATTGCTTCGGGAAAAGTATTTATAGCGCGTAATGATTCATGTTTAAACGACTTTCCCAATGGGGCCATTCTGGTTGTCCACCACTCGTCGCCTTCGTATGCCGCCATTCTTCCCCGTGCGGGAGGCTTGATAACAGACGTGGGTTCCCCTCTCGGGCATCTGGCAACTATTGCCCGCGAATATCGCGTCCCTGCGCTTCTTAACACTGAAAATGCGACAAAAATTCTATCCGAAGGCCAGATTATAACCATGGATGCGGAGCAGAAAACCGTTTATGCCGGGATTCTCCATGAATTACATCTTTATCAGGCCAAGAGTGAAAGCATCGATGAAACCTACGAATATCGTTTACTCAGAAGGATTCTCAGGCAGGTGGAACCGCTCAATTTATTCGATCCTGCAGACAGCAATTTTAATCCTGCGGGATGCGAAACATTCCATGACATCACCCGTTTCGTTCATGAGAAAGCTGTAGAAGAACTGATTGAAATCAATATCGGAACTTCGCTTGACTCATCTTCACCCAATGGACGGCTGAAATTACCTGTCCCTCTGGATTTGACAATTATTGATATCGGGGGCGGATTAAAAAACATCGAGTCCGAAATGGACTCAGGCCGGTTCAACAGAAAAACAATAGAACAGGATCAGGTCGCGTCAGCTCCAATGACAGCTTTTATCGAGGGGGTCACTATGGCCGGAGTATGGCAGTCGTCCCCTGTTCCTGTTGACTTTTCAAGTTTTATGTCCAGCATGACCCGGACAGTTTCACCACAGCATGCGGACTCCACAAACATCGGGCGTAATCTGGCTGTTATTTCAGACAATTACTCCCACATAAGTCTGCATCTTGGTTATCACTTCACTATCATAAACTGTTACGTAAGTGAGAATCCGGCAGACAACTACGTATACTTCCGCTTTGCAGGAGGTGTAACCGATGCTGAAAGGCGTTCACGGAGAGCCAGATTCCTGAGCGAAGTTCTTGCCCGTCTGGATTTCTCAATTACCGTCAGGGATGATCTTGTCATCGCACGAGCCAAAAAAATCAGTGCTGATGACATTATGTATCGTATGATGGTCATGGGGATACTGGTTGCATACAGCAGACAGCTGGATGTTTCCATGATCAATGACTCCAGTATCGAAAGTTATGCAAACGATTTTGATGAACTAATAAAAAATCGCATTCAAACAACAATCGGAGGGTGACAGAATGAACACCTCAAAAACAAGTATTCTGATTCTTGATGACGAACCGATCGTCAGTAAAAGGCTCCATCCTGCTCTGGAAAAAAAGGGCTATGAGGTGGAAAGCTTCATAGACAGCAGCAAAGCTCTGGAAAGAATCCACCAACGTAATTTCGATATTGTGGTCACTGACCTCAAGATGGATGGAGTGGACGGGATGCAGTTTATGACTGAAGTAAAAAGCCTCTCTCCCGACACCGAGGTGATAATCATCACCGGATTTGCGACCATGGAAACAGCAAAGGAATCCATACGCAAAGGAATTTTCGATTTTCTCGCCAAACCCTTCAAACTTGGAGAGATTCAGGAAGTAATCAGGTTGGCTGACGAAAAAATAAAGAAAGCCAAACTGTCAAAACAGGCTTAACCAGATTTAGCCGTGTATGCGAGGTATGTTTATGAATAAAGCGTTAATTCCGGTGGAAATGACTCTGGCATCCAATATTGCCCTGCGATATGCCTGCCAAAAATCGGATATCATCGGAGTCGGTCTACAACCCATACATATTGAGGAACCGGATCATAAGTCGCACTCGTCTGAAACCGGCTGGATTCGCAAATCATGGGAATCAGGCCTTAAGCAGGCCGGTATGGAACAAGTCCGCCAGATTCTTCAAAACGAGGAACTGGACTGCTTCATCATGCCCCAGCCCATTGTGGAAGTGGGAGACAGGGCAGATATACTTTTACGCGAACTCCGGTTGGGTGGATATAATCTGTTCATCGAAGGTGAAATCTCAAATTTCAATACCGGTGAATTCCGCAAGAAACTGCGCTCCAAATTATACAGGAAGATGCCTTGCCCGGTTCTTGTTGTAAAAAACCTTATCAAATCTGACCGGGTGGCTATCGTTGTTGATTCCAGAACAGACTTACAATCCATGATTGATCAATTCTGCGGATTACTGCCTGACAAACAGATAGATTTTGACCTCTGTGTCTACAGTCTGGATGACTTCAGTCAGGAAAAACAGCCGGAGGACATCATTAAAAGCGCTAAAACAATACTTGCCGGACATGGACAGACTCCGCAAAGGGCATTTACCTTGTTGACTGCTCCTGAAAAAGCGGCTCCTTCACTCCATGATTATGGCATGATCGTTTCTGCCGTGGATCGTAATTCCACCCGTAAATCACCTCTTATCGAGGTTCTGGCCCGTGTATCCAGTCCCCTTTTTCTGTGTTGGACATACTCTGCCGGGAGGTCATAATGAAAATACTTATTCCTGTAGATGAAAACACTTACAGCATGTACGCCATCCGCCATGCCGCCCGGCTGGCCCGAAATACATGGCCGGATCTGGCCCTGCTGGGCATTGACCAAAAAGGACTGCTGCCGGGAATAGAACCCAATTTTACCGATTCCAATCCCAAAGTGCGTATGCTGCACAACTACTGCAAAGACCTGCTGGCTCTACTCGGTTCAAACTCCGAACTTTACGTTGCAGGGGATGAACAGTTCCTGATGTCAGAGCAAGGCAATCGACTGGCTGGGGAAGATCATGCGGGACGCAAAAAGCTGCAATTGCATCTGCGGAATGCCTCCCCCGTAAAGGCTATACTCGAAGAAGCTAAAAACAATGACAGCGACCTGATCATCATGGGCTGCAGCCGCAGCGGTTCTGCCTGGGAAAATGATGCCCATGCGCCCGGCAAAGTGGCAGACCGGGCAAACTGCCCTGTACTGATAATCAAGGACGAACATCCCATTACAAAAATAGTATGTTGCCTGGACCACGCTCATGTCACACAGGAATCCCTTGAAATGATCAGCCAGTTAGTCACATTTTATGATGCTGAGCTTGAAATTGTCGGCATTCTTAAACACTCCCAGCTCAAGCATGAAGTTGAGCAACAGATGGGCGAAGTTTTGGACTACTACCTTAAACGTAATATTTGCGCTCTGGTGAAAGTGGTTGACGAAAAATCACTTGAATCTTTCATATCTTCTGGAACTCAGAAAAATCTGATGGCTGTATGGCTCAGCCCCAAGTCTACGCTTCAACGTCTCTTTCCCCGAGATAAAGTTGCAACCTTGGTCAACAACACGTTGTCTTCCCTACTTGTCCTGAGATAGATAAAAATGGGTTATGCCTGGTTAGACCTTCCTTTCTAAGAATGGCGAATCCCTCCACCCCCCTTTGAATTAGAATTCTTCTGAGTTTCAGTTTCAACAAGCCCGGTACAGCACTCTCCAGTGTGCTGTACCGGGTCTTTTTAGCGATCAGAAAAAAACACGTATATTCTTTTCACAAACAGTTCGTATTGATCAAGCTTGTCCGGTCTTACCCGCCACACACGGAGTCCTTCCCTGTTTCAGATGTAATATTTGTAATAAACTGTAATATACCGTCGCCGCATTGCTTAAGGAACAAAAACAAGACTTTTATTTCAACCTTATATTTTGGATGATTTTCACATTGAAAAACCGCCAGATACAAGAATCAAGATCCGACATGCCCCCTATACCGGACAGGCGGCCCCCTAACAAATTATCATTCTCTGCATGTATCTGTAATAAAATGTAAGTGGTTCCCCGTTCTTTAACCGGTTATAATGAAATCAAAGTCGGCATTTTTGATGTGCCTTTCTTTTACCTCCAACACGTTAAAACGATGCCGGTGACCGGCTCGTCTTAACGTAAGCGATCACCTATGTGCGGGAGGCCCCATGACACTAGACATCATGTTGCTGGAAGAAAGAATCGTTCTGGACGGCGCGGCAGTGGATACCGTGGCCGAGCAAATAATCGAGACACAGGAAACGAACGAGATTCCGGACCACGCCGAATATATACACGCTGGAGCTCAGGATGCGAATCCCGTTGAAGCCTCAGTGTCTCAGACCGAAACCGAGACGCAGGGTGCTCCGCGTTTGGAAGTAGTTGTCATTGATTCCGCAGTAGAAGACAAACAGGCCATTCTCAATTCCGTGTCCGACGATATGACTGTTATTGTTCTTGAATCCGGTCAGGGCCTCTCCAGAGTTAGCGATCTGCTTGCCGACATGACCGATATCGACGCCCTGCACATCATTTCTCATGGTGAATCCAATCAGATCACACTGGGCGGGGAGGTCATCGCATCAGGCAATCTCGGAGATCACGCAAATGAACTGCTTTCATGGCAGGACGCTTTCAGCGCGGATGCCGATATTCTGCTTTACGGCTGCAACGTGGCTGACTCGACCGAGGCTGACGAGTTTCTGGGCCGCATAGCGGCATTGACCGGCGCGGACGTATCAGCCTCGGACGACCCCACCGGAGCTGAAAACCTTGGCGGCGATTGGGAATTGGAAGTCAAGTCCGGTTCCGTGGAAACGGATGAAATCGTTGTTGCGGATTATGACGGGACCTTAGATACACCGGCCATGAGCGGAACAGACACGACTCTCACGGCATTCAAGGGTCAAGCCACGGCTGTGGATCCCGGTTTGACCATTAACGGAAGCGGCAACATCACTAACGCTACAGTTGCACTCAACAACTATAAGGCCGGCGACTCCCTCTCATTTACCTCCATGCATGGGATTGCAGGAAATTTTAACACGACTACGGGTGTACTGACTCTGTCCGGGACTGCTACTGCCGAAAACTGGCAGGAACTGCTCCGCACTGTCGTTTTTTCAACTTCATCAAACGACCTCGCCACCAACCGGGCGGCCACATTTACGTTAGGCAATATGATCTCGATGGAAGTCAACGGCAAGACACATTACTATGAACTGGTAACGTCCACCGCCACAGTTGCCGATGCACTCAGCGATGCAGAAAGCCGGAACTACTTTGGATTGCAGGGCTATCTTGCCACCGTCACCTCTGTAGCAGAAAACAACCTGCTGGGCAGTATGTTTGAAGGCATGGCATGGATCTCCGCTACCGATGATCCTAATCAGGGAGTTGGTGCATCAGAAGGAAATTTCTACTGGTTTTCTGGTCCGGAAAAGGGAGAACAGTTCTGGTCCGGTGGGGCCCCCAGTCTCGGGGGAGTTTCGTTCGGGGGCATGTATGCCAACTGGGTCGGTGACGAACCGAACCATATGGGTCCGGAGAATCACACCGTATTTGTTTGCGCCGATCCAGGTTTCACTCGCGGGTGGTACGATGTCCCGGGAAGTCAGTCCAAACAGTATATTGTCGAATACGGCGGCATGCCGGGCGAACAGGAATTGAACCTCTCTCATTCCCGGACTATTGACGTCATCACCAACACGGCCCCGAGCACCGGAACGAATACAGGGTTGACTGTGCAGGAAGACGCTTCCTCCACAACCATAACTGCGTCCATGCTTGCTACCACCGATACCGAGCATGGGGCAAGCGAAGTAACCTATACCATCACCGACGCTCCAGACAAGGGAACGCTGAAACTGAACGGCGCGGATATCGGCCAGAACAGCACCTTCACCCAAGCTGATATCGCAAACAACAGGCTGAGCTTCACGCCCGCCGCAAACGCCGAAGGCTCGGACAGCTTCGCCTTCACCGTAGCCGACTCCTTAGGAGCATCATCCGGCCCCACAACCTTCAACCTGACCATTACCCCGGACAATGACGCTGTTACAACCACGACCCCCGGCAATCTGAACCAGACACACGGTTACAATGAAGGAGATGCATCGGTTGCTCTGGGCGACATAGAAGTCGCGGACCCGGACACGGGCGAACAGATCACCGCAACTATGACTCTGGCCGACACCTCAACCGGCGCGCTTACGGCCAATGACGGAGCCTCTTACACCGCCGGAACCGGAGTATGGACAATAACCGGAACCGTGGCCGAGGTGAACACGGCACTGGCAAACGTGGCGTTCAACCCGGTTGCCGACAACGATTCCGATACCACCATCTCCATAAATATTACGGATGGAGAATCCGCCGCACTGACCGGCACCATCAACCTGAACGTCACCAGCTCCAATGACGCCCCCACAGCCACCAACACGACCCAGACCAAAACCTATAACGAAGGCGACACCTCGGTTGCTCTGGACGACATAGAAGTCGCGGACCCGGACACGGGCGAACAGATCACCGCAACTCTGACTCTGGCCGACACCTCAACCGGCGCGCTCACGGCCAATAACGGTGCCACGTACACAGCCGGAACCGGCGTATGGACAATAACCGGAACCGTGGCCGAGGTAAATGCTGCCCTTGCAGCTGTATCTTTTACTCCGGCAACCGACAATGACACAAACACAACTATTTCCGTAAACATCAAGGATGGTCTGGAAGACGGCGCAACCGCCAAGACCGGCACCATAACCCTGAACGTTACCGGCTCCAATGACGCCCCAACAGTCACCAACACGACCCAGACCAAAACCTATAACGAAGGAGACACCTCGGTTGCCTTGGATGACATACAAGTCGCGGACCCGGACACGGGCGAACAGATAACCGCAACCCTGACTCTGGCCGACACATCAACCGGCGCGCTCACGGCCAATGACGGTGCCACGTACACAGCCGGAACCGGCGTGTGGACAATAACCGGAACCGTGGCCAACGTGAACACGGCACTGGCAAACGTGGCGTTCAATCCGGTTGCCGACAACGATTCCGATACCACCATCTCCATAAATATTACGGATGGAGAATCCGCCGCCAAGACCGGCACCATAACCCTGAACGTCACCAGCTCCAATGACGCCCCCACAGCCACAAACACGACCCAGACCAAAACCTATAACGAAGGCGACGCCTCGGTTGCTCTGGACAATATAGAGGTCACAGACCCGGACACGGGCGAACAGATCACCGCAACTCTGACTCTGGCCGACACCTCAACCGGATCCCTCACCGCCACATCCGGCAATGGGGAAAACTACACTGCGGAGACGGGAGTATGGACAATAACCGGAACCGTGGCCGAAGTTAACGCGGCACTTGCAGCAGTATCTTTTACTCCGGCAACCGACAATGACACAAACACTACTATTTCCGTAAACATCAAGGATGGTCTGGAAGACGGCGCAACCGCCAAGACCGGCACCATAACCCTGAACGTTACCGGCTCAAATGACGCTCCCACAGTCACCAACACGACCCAGACCAAAACATATAACGAAGGCGACACCTCGGTTGCTCTGGACGACATAGAAGTCGCGGACCTGGACACGGACGAACAGATCACCGCAACCCTGACTCTGGCCGACACCTCAACCGGCGCGCTTACGGCCAATGACGGAGCCACGTACACAACCGGAACCGGCGTGTGGACAATCACCGGAACCGTGGCCGAGGTAAATGCTGCCCTTGCAGCTGTATCTTTTACTCCGGTATCCACCAACAAATCCGATACCACCATCGAGATAAATATTGCTGATGGAGGAGAAAACGGAGTTGCCGCCAAAACCGGAACCATTATTCTGGATTGCATTCCGGCCCCGACGCCAACCAACCCGGACAATTCTGCAACCAATACTTCTGGAAATGAAACAAATCCCCCAATCACTGATCAGGGCAAAGCTGAGCAGCAGATCAAGCCCGATTCTCCCAGTGGAGATAACGGCCCGACCGGTGCCAATCCCCCTGAGTCAGAGTTTAATACGAATACCGGGGAATTTGCTTCTGCAGCAGGGGAATTCGACGGTCCCGGAGAGGCCTACGTCGACCTTGCGCAGGTCCTCAACGCGCTGGGCGACGGGGGAGACTTGATCGATCCCTACAGCGGCCCGGTCAGCACTGACACGGACCTGAGCCATGTGGTGCGCGCCCTGCAGATGGCACCTTCTACAATGGGAGGCGGTTTCGGAGGACAGGCCGATCCCTTGAGCGTTAATACCGGACTGGGTACGGCAACAGCAGAAGCTTCTTCCTCTGCTGAGAATGCTGCACCCCGAACCGAAGGAACCGGTTTTGAGCAGGAAGGCCAGACACCCGGATTGACCGGACAGCAAAACATTCAAGCCGATATCCAGAGCATGTCTGTTGCTGTGGAGGGACTGCGTTTCAATTCACAACAGGCTGATTTTTCCGTGACGTCACTGGAAAAAGCCGTCAACCAGCTTTCAGAACTTGCCAAAACAGGTCAGGTCAATGAGCCCGAAGCCATGAACGAAATTTCGGACATGGCCGACGAATTGACTGAAATCTGTGAGAAATGCGCCAGCAAAGGTGAGGATGTAAGCGAACTGCTGGCAAAACTCAATAATGTAAGACAGGCTATGACCAACTAGACCTGCGTCTGTATTTCACGTTGAAGGTGTATCTTAAGGAGTGAGTATGCGTTCTCGTTTTATTGTTAAGTTTGTAATTACAGCTTTTTTTGCGGTTGCCCCATTCATACTGAGTGGCTGCGCCGCAAAGAAGAGTCCTGAAAGCCTGCGGGCACTCAATGCCGGGAAAGACATCCAGTTTTCCAAAGCCAATGAAAACGAAATCATTGTCAAATCAGGAAATGGAACTGTTTCCGTACCGCAGATCAGTGGCACAATCACATTGGATGAAGCTATTGCCTACGCCTTGACCCACAACCTCAATGCCGCAGTTTCCAAAACAGAGGAAGAGGTGCAGCGCGAGATGTCCACGGCGGCCATGATGAAAATGCTGCCTGCCCTGATCGCCAATGTAGAGCGCAGCTGGAAGTCAAGGCACGTTCCCAGCAAATCGGTCAACTATACCACCGGGGCGGAATCCTTGGCCCCGTCCATATCATCCGAGCTCGAGACAGCTACCGAAAGCGTGGAACTGTCCTGGGATCTTCTGGATCTTGCAATCAACGTCAACCGCTGGAAACAGTCCGGTGACCGGGTCAGGATCAGGGCATTGCAGCTCAGGCGGATCAAGCAGAACCTTGCTTTCGAGGTGACCGGAGCCTACCTGCGGGCAGCTGTGGCCAAGGACGCTGCCAAGCAGGCCGAAAAGGTGATCGGCTACGCCCTGCAACGTCAGGAAATCATTGATACCCAGATGGAAAAAGGACACATTCCCAAAATCGACGGATTGCAGAGCAGTATTGATATTGCCGAACTTCTTATCCGGTTAACCCGCTATTCCGACGAATATAAGGCTTCCAAGACGGAACTGGCCCGGTTGCTGGGGGTGGCCCCGACCACTCCCTTTGAGCTGGTCGATATTGATTTTGCATCCCTCCCCGGACAATTGATCATGTCTGGTGAAGACATGGGCAGGGAAGCCATGCTCAGCCGCCCGGAACTTTTTGAGTTGGACATCGAAGAACAGATCACATCCAAAGATGCGGAAATCGCCATCATGAGCATGTTCCCGGACCTGACCCCCTTTGTCCGCTACCAGCATGATGCCAACAAGTTCCTGACCCGCCACGACTGGTTTGTTTCCGGCCTCAAGCTTTCCTGGGACATGCTTTCAATCCCGGAAGCATACGCCGAACAGCAAACCGCAGCGGCCCGTGAACGCCTTGTACGCAAGAGACGCATGAACATGGCGATGGCCGTGCTCACCCAGCTCCGGCTGGCGGTAATTGAATACGAAAACTACATGCGTCAGGTTGAACAGGCTCTGGAGCTGGAGAAACTGCGCAAGGATCTGGCTGTTGAAGTCCACCAGCAGGTGGAAACCGGAAGGCTCAAGGAAAGTACCCTGCTTAATGCCGACCAGCTTTACATTGTAGCGCATCACGCCCGGTTGACCGCAGCAGCCCGGTTGCTTACAGCGCGCCAGCGCATACTGAACAGCATGGGCCGGGACTGGGATGCCGGAGGTAAAAAAATAGTTTCCACCGCAAATGATCTGGAAGTTGCCCTGCAATGATTAAATCAACAACGCATATACACATAAAGATGATGCAGACCGTTGTTATGGCGGTCTGCATTTTGCTGTCAGCCTCATCCTCCATGGCCCAGACGGATCTTGAGGAGGGGGTTCCGGTTGTTCTGGCTCCACGTCACGAATCCATGCTTTCCGCTGAAATTGATTCACGGGTCGCGGCCATCGGTAAAGAATTCGGGCAGAGCTTCAAGAAAGGGGCAATGCTGGTCCGTCTTGATGCTGTTCCCGCAGGTCTCGGCGTACGTAGGACCAAGACCCTGCTGGCAGAGGCACGCAAGGGACTCAAAATAATGGAAGACCTGTTCAAGACCAAATCAGTATCCATTCTTGAGCTTGAAGAATCCCGTTCCAAACAGGTGGTTGCAGAAGTTGATCTGGCTATAGCCCGTCAGAAGCTGGCCCGTTGCGCAGTCAGGGCACCTTTTACCGGCAGGGTGGCCAAACTGCTGGTCAATGAGCATGAATGGGTAAAAATCGGCACCCCGCTCATGGAAATTGTTGATGATTCCGTGCTGCTGGCAAAATTCCTGCTCCCGTCCTCCATGTACGGCAACGTGAAAATAAACAACAAAGTAACAATAAATATTCAAGAAACCGGTAAGAATTATGAAGGGGAAATTTCCCACATCGGTGCGGAAGTGGACCCCTCCAGCCGTTCCTTCGAAGTCTTTGCCGAAATCAAAAATGATGGAGCCCTGCGAAGCGGCATGCGCGGCCTGATAAAACTGCCATGAACACCGCAAACGAAAATACCGTCCGCATCCTGAGCGTGCTCCAGCAATTGGGCCTAGAGGGAAAGACTGCACCCTCCCCGTCCACTTGCGGGAAAAATAATACAAAAATCAGTCAAGACCGGCCGGAGCTGAAAAACTATACCCTTGAGAACGGATAGTTTTGATGGGAGGTTCAAGCCCGGTCTGCTCACGAATCTTCTTGCGAAGCCGGGTCACCATAACTGCCAGGGCTCCTGCACCGTAAAAATCATCCCCCGCATAATCAAGATCGGCCATGAGTGTTTCCTTCGCCACGGGGGAACCGTTTTCGGAGATCAGAATACGCAGGAAGCTCATTTCCTTCTCAGTCAGCTTGGCCTCATTGCCCACCGGAGGAGTCAGAACCCAAAGCAGGGTGTTCAGCCTCCACTGGCCCGATTGATTTGAGGAGGGCCCCTCATCCGGAACTTCCGGCCTATTGCCCAGCCTCTCGACAAGACTGCCTACAGCAGCAACCAACTCCCGGCAATCCAACGGTTTGGTGAAATAATGGTCCGCACCGCACTCATAGCCGCGCATCTTGTCACTGATGGAATCTCGTGCAGTAAGAACTATTATGCCCATGTTCGTTCGCTGGCGCAGGGTTTCCACTACCTCGAAACCGGACTTGTCCGGCAAACCTATGTCCACGACAGACACATCATACTCGCTACCGATCAAGGCCTCAAAAAACTCTAGGGCCGACCCCGCTCCATGCGCCTCAAAATCATTAAGCGTAAAATATTCCAAAAGGGTCTCAAGCTGCTCAACGTCATCTTCCGCTATAAGAATGCGGCCCTTGGGCATGGCAATCATCTCCTACTTCATCTCGAACACAGGCAATTCCATAACAAAAACAGCCCCCTCTCCAAACCGTGAGGTTACCCGTATTTCCCCTTCATGCAAAGCAATTATCTTTTTCACCAGATAAAGCCCTATCCCGACGCCGAGCTTGCGGCCTACATTCTGGGAACGGAAATATTTTTCAAAAATACGTTCCAGATCCTCGGCCCGAATGCCCATCCCATAATCGCTCACCTCTACAACGATCCGTCGACTCTGCGCAGAAATATTTACAGTCACCGCACTATCCGCCTCTGAATATTTACAGGCATTATCGAGAATATTGATGACTGCGATATTGAGCAGATCAGGATCACCGACAACAACAGGGATATCACCTGTCTGCTGAAAATTAACGGTATGATCAGGGTGGGCATTACGGATATCCCTTACAGCCGAACTGACCAGATGAACAATATCGACCTGCTGTTTTTCCGGCTGCATCCCCGCATTATCAAGACGGATTTTGGCCAATGATTTTTCAAAAATATGCACAAGTTTACGCGTGGAATTACGCATACGCCCCAATTCTTTGCTGACATCTTTTTTGTCTTCACGGCTGGTCTTGAATTCAAGCAGATCAAGATTAGATGATATCACTGCAAGTGGCGAGCGGTACTCATGTGAAATCATATCAATAAAATTAAGGTTTGCCTTGATGGCCGCACGTTCCGCTTCGAGAGCCTCCTCTGCCCGGAGCTTGGCCTGCCTCAATACGCGGTTCCAGTAGAGAATTCCGGCCAACAGCACAACTGCCCCGAGAACGATCTTCCAGATAAGCGCGTAATCCACACCGCGCTCATACTTCACCGCCATCCATTTGTTTACAACGCCTCGTACTTCTGCACTGCTCATTGAGCCTACAATCTTCTGGAAAATATGGTTCAACTCTACGGAGGAAGTCCTGGTTGCCACCGCATAAGAAGCCTTGATTCTTGTATGTCCGATAATCTTAAGTTCGGTCAAGAAATTGGTCTGAACTTCATGGGCGGCAATGGGTGAGGTGGCAATAAGTCCGGCATAAAAACCGTCCCTGACCTGTTTCAAGCCGGACTTGACGGATTCAACTTCACGCACCTTGATTCCGGGATATGCTTTTTCCATTTCTGTGAGAATCCCACTGCCCTTGACACTGAGGAACATCTGACCTGCTTCCGGTTGAAATTCATCCTGAAATAGTTTGTCCATCCTTGCCACGACCACATATGGGAAAGATACATACGGGGTTGTGTAGGTAACACCGGGTTCCGGCGGTTCCTTCAACTCGCACATCATGACGAGGTCGCACTTATTCTCCAGCAGATCCCGTACCGGATCGGCCGACTCGACCGGAAGCATTTTGATTCCCGATCCAAGGCTGTCGTCCGCCAGTTGCATGAAGTCGGCGACCATCCCTTTTAGCCGGCCATTGGGAGCAAAAAAGCAGAAAGGGGGCAGTCCTTCCTTGAGACCGACTCCGAGGTTATTACGGATGCTCAAAAAATCCCTTTCCCGATCTGAAATTTTTATACGTCCTTTCAGGTCCACCGGGTTCCAGGCCCCCCCCTGCAGCCATCTGGCTCTGATCCCGACAATCTGTTCCTGAGGGATACTTCTGAGAACCTTATTGAAAATGGAAACAAGTTCCGGCTGATCATTTCGCAGACTATAGCAAAGAGATGTGGTTTCCCCGGTAGGAAAGGAACTTTCAATGAAATCGGCCATGCCGAGCTTTGCGACGATGTAAAAAGCTGGTTCTCCGGCAATAATGAAATCACTTCGTCCGGAGGCAACACTCTTGACCAGCTCATAAGTATCCGATTCCCAAATGATTTTGACGTCCACCCCAAGCCTTTTGACCTGATTGAGCATATTGATATTGCCGGTCATGACCGTAGCCCGTTTCCCCTCAAGGTCTTTCAGGCAGTGTATCTTCTCAGGGTTGTTTTTCTTGACAAGCACGACGCTGGAATACTGGCAGTAAGGGACTGAAAAGTTGAAATAACGCGCCCTGCTGGGATGTGAAATAGTAGACGCCATTCCGTCAATTTCTCTTTTTTCAGCACGCTTTAGAAGTTCGGTCCACTTCCCGAGTTCAAACTTGAACTTCAACCCGGTCTTTTGAAAAATAAGGTCGGTAATATCAACATCAATACCGCTGTAGGAACCGTCTTCGTTGCGATGTACAAACGGGTCAAAGGATTCATCCACACCCAGAGTAACGACCGGATGTTCCTTGATATAACGGATTTCATCTGCATTCAGTTCAAACGATCGTGCCGCGGCAGCCATACAGCCAAGGGCTCCCAGAGTTGCGCTGCAAACAATCAATATAATGAGAGACATTCTTGCGATCATTTATTGATATTCACGCTGACATGTATTTTTGTCAATAAAGGGAAAAGTTAAGTTTAAAGAATATTATATTATCTTTTGTAACGATAATTTGTTATGATTAAAGTTAAACTTTGTCATTGCAGGCAAAAATTAATCATAAGATTTTTTGTTTGAATTGAGTAATTAGTAAATAAAAGTCTAAAAGTTTAGAAGTCTATAATGTAAGGTTGTCGGGGTATAATTAAATATGGTAATCTTTAATAGCTAATTTAAGTTGCAAGTGTGTGGGCTTAACTTGTTGCTATAACTGTTATTGCAACTATGGGGGGAACGGTAATGAGGTCTTCTGGCAAACTAAGTTTAAGAATTAAATTTTTGGTTTTAACTATTGTAACTATAATTCTTTTTGTCGCACTTGGGCTACTAGGTAATTCAGGTGATACAAAAATGATTTGGGCTGTTGTTCTCGGCTCAATTGTTATGTCCCTGCTTTTCTATTTTTTGCAGATTAAGATGCTAATTCGTCCGTTGGCTGAAATTGAAGAGGTTGTGAAACTCGTTAAGGGGGGTGATTTTGAGGCCCGTCTTGATGTTGATTCTTGTGGTGGGATTGGTGATCTAGGGGCTAATTTGAATCTGATTTTGGATAAGGTAACGGACAAGATTTATTGGTACGAAAGTCTACTTGATGCAATCCCGTGGCCTATCTCGGTTACTGACATGGATATGAATTGGACATTTATAAATAAAGCAGCAGCAGATGTAACGTCTTCTACTCGAGAAGAGGTTGTTGGAAAACAATGCAATAACTGGGGAGCAGATATTTGCAACACAGAGCGCTGTGGAATTGAATGCTTGAGACGAGGAGAGGAAACATCTTTTTTTACTCAACCTGGACTTAATATGGATTTTAAAGTTGATACTGCATATTTGACTGATAAGGAAGGACAGCACGTAGGTCATATTGAGATTGTTCAGGATATTACTGAAGCAAACGAGATGAAACGTAAAGCAGAGCAGGCATTGAAGGATGGTATGCTCATGGCTGCTGATAAATTAGGGGCTATTGTCGAAAACATTACTTCTGCTTCTGAACAACTTTCTAGCCAAGTTGAAGGAGCTAGTCAGGGTGCAGAGACTCAGCGAGAACTTGCAGCTGAGACAGCAACAGCAATGGAAGAAATGAACACCACTGTACTTGAAGTTGCTCGTAATGCCGGTGATGCCGCATCCAATGCTGACATCACACGTTCCAATGCAGAAGAAGGTTCTGACGTAGTTGAGAATGTTGTTAAATCTATTGCAGAAATTAGTAGACGTGTGGAAGGGATGCAGCAAAATGTTAATGAGTTAGGAGACCAAGCGCAAGGCATAGGTCAAATCATGGATGTTATTACAGATATTGCAGATCAAACTAATTTACTTGCTTTGAACGCTGCTATTGAAGCTGCTCGAGCAGGAGAAGCCGGTCGTGGGTTTGCTGTTGTAGCTGATGAAGTTCGTAAGTTGGCAGAAAAAACTATGCAGGCGACTACCGAGGTAGGGCAATCTATCTCCGCAATTCAAGGCGGAACTAAGAATAGTATAGAAAATATGGAGATGGTTGTTGAAGTTGTGAATAAGAGTACTGACCTTGCTCAAAAATCAGGAGTCGCTCTTGAAGGAATACTAAGGCTTGCTGAGGGAACATCAGATCAGGTGAGTGCCATTGCTACCGCTTCTGAAGAACAAGCTTCCACTGCTGAAGAAATATCAAGGCATACTGAACAAATAAATCAAATTTCATCTGAAACAAGTGTTACAATGAGTCAAGCAACAGAAGCAATCACTGATTTGGCAAGGCAAGCAGGAGAGCTACAGAGATTGATAGAAGAATTGCGTCAAGCTTAATTTGTAGAGGCTATGCAGCCATTCTTAGTTTTTGCATCGGGGTGATGCCGCCAATACCCATATTGGGGCGGTCATTGTTATATGCCCAGAGCCATTTGGTTGCGGACTCTTGCAGCTCTTGGATGCTTTCAAAGATGTATGGCTCAGCCAATCGGCAATAAGCTCATTTTCTGCGGACAGCTTCGGTTCGTAACTGTAACAAGTTTGGCTGAAGCTGAAAGCTTCGCACGCCTGACGGATATTGGTCTTTTTCTCCTTCACGGCTGCCTTTGCCATCTTGCACCGACAAGATGGCTTACCATTTTTTTCAAGTGCTTCCTTGACGATTTCCGCTTTCAATCGTTCTTCGGCGTACATTTTCTTTAACTGGCGATTCTCGCGTTCCAGCTCTTTCATTCGGGCCATCAGGGGTGCGTCCATACCGCCATACTTGGAACGCCACTTATAAAACGTGGCACGGCTCATTCCGTGTTCACGGCAAAGTTAGGCAACGGGAACACCATTCTCGGCCGTCTTCAAAATACTCAAAATTTGACTGTCACTGTAGCGTGACTTTTTCATCTGAATATCCTAGGTTTTCTTTACGATAAAATTCTACTTTTCAGAACAATTAATTATCGGGGGGATTACCCTATAACCTGATTTTTTACTTTATTTTTGGCGAGCATTGCAACGCTGCTTCCCGCTATTTCAACGCTTTTCAAACGACATGAATTATTTGGTGTAAAGCTGTGTTTTCTTGTGCGAAAAGAAACCACAAAAATCTTTGTTTATCCAAATATTCCATTAGATACGTATACATGCTACAGAAAACCAAGCATTCATTTAAACTCTTGCAAAAGGCTAAGTCACAATGACTTTGCAGAACAGACTACATGAAAATGCTAGATGCCTGCATCTAGTGTTAATTACTTTTTTTTTGATGCGAGGATATGCGTGGCAATAGAATCCAAATTATTTTGGGGAGTTGATCTTGGGGCTGAAACAATAAAAGTTACTGTTTTGTCTGAAAGCAATGGCGAGCCACATATACAAAAAACATATCGAAAAGCGCACGATAAAGATCCATTCAATGTTTTACGTGTGCTTCTGCAAAAATCCGGCTGGACACCTTCATACCCAATAGCAGCTACTGGCAGATATAGCCGAGGACTCACATGCTTGCGAGTGCCTGTAAAAGCAGCACTGGCACGCGGTATTCGCTTTACCCACCCAAACGCTTCCCCATGCAGCGTAATATCCATAGGAAGTCAGGGGTTTTCTGTGCTGGAATTGCGTAGCGATGGTCAGGATCTTTACCGAGAAAATTCCAGATGTTCGCAGGGGACAGGTAATTTTCTTTGTCAGCTTGTTGAACGATTCGGGTTAAATATATCCGAAGCGAGCCAAAAGTGCGTGAGCGTAGAAGAACCATTGGTATTTTCAGGACGCTGCCCTGTAATTTTAAAAACGGATATGACTCATCTGGCAAACAAGGGTGAAAACATTGAAAACATTCTTGCAGGTCTGTTTGATGCTGTCTGTACGAATGTACAATCCCTGCTCAAGCCCGAAAGTTCTCCCGATAAAATCATTCTTACAGGCGGAGTTACCCAGTCTGCCCGTATCCGGCGTAATTTTACCTCTTTCTCCAATTCCCGCCATCTGTCACTTCTCGAGAATAATAAATATTCCACTCATTTTTCCGAAGCCGTGGGAGCTGCCCTTGTTGCCTTTGAGCAAAAACCTAAAGCTCCAAAACTTGAGCAGCTATTTCGAAATGAAAGTAAAGGGACCTTTGAAAAGGTTGTACCGCTGAGTAAATCTTTTGAGAAGGTTAAACGTATTTCAGATGAAACATGGATAAAAGACGATCCTTTGTGTGACGTTGTTTTAGGTTTCGATATAGGCTCAACCGGCTCCAAGGCCCTTGCGGTAAACAGCAATACGTTTGAGCCTGTATGGGAAAAATATATAAATACTCAGGGCGATCCCATTACCGCAGCTCAGAAACTTGTAAGCCTTTTTTTAGAGGAGACAGGCAGTAAGCATAAAGTTTGTGCTGTCGGCGTTACCGGGTCCGGCAGGGATCTTGTCGGCTCGTTGATGGGAAGTTGTTACGGGAATGAGCCGGTCGTCATCATGAATGAAATTGCCGCTCATGCTGAAGGGGCTCTTTATTTTGATTCTGAAGTCGACACAATTTTTGAAATAGGCGGTCAGGATGCAAAATATTCCAGACTTGAAGACGGTCACATAATTGATGCGGCAATGAATGAAGCCTGCAGTGCCGGGACGGGATCTTTCATAGCTGAACAGGGCGGCAGATTCGATGGAATCAGCAATGTTACCGAAATGGATAAAATTGCCATGGAAGCCGAATACGGGGTTTCCCTCGGGCAACATTGTTCTGTCTTCATGGCCGAGGTCATTGCTGATGCAATTGCTGAAAAAGTGCCCCAGCCTTCAATCATAGCAGGTCTGTATGATTCCATTGCCCTGAACTATCTAAACAGGGTCAAAGGGCCCCGCTCCGTCGGTAAGAAAATATTCTGTCAGGGAATGCCTTTTAAATCTGACTCCCTGCCGGCAGCCATTGCGAACAGAACCTCTCGAAATATTATTGTTCCCCCTAATCCGGGAACAATCGGTGCGCTGGGGATAGCATTAATTGCAGGCAGACAGGAAAATAGCTCAGGTTATGATCTTGATATGAGCACTTTTCTTGGTGCTGAAATTCTGACTAAGGATACATTCAACTGTAAATCAAATCAGGGCTGCGGTGGGAGCGGCAATAAATGCCGAATTGACCGGATTAAAACTGTTGTTCAAAACGAGGAAAAAGTATTTCTATGGGGAGGTAATTGTTCGCTATACGAAAAGGGAACTAAAAAGAAGAAGCTTCCAGACCTCACGCCCGATCCTTTTCTAGAAAGGCGCAGACTGGTATCTTCGATAATTTCTTCACTCCCGCAGCAACCTGAGCGCCCTACAGTTGCTCTGGTTGAGGAATTCGGTTTAAAGAGCTGGCTCCCTTTTTTCTGTCATTTCTTCAGTGAACTTGGATTCAATGTAAAAGTTTATTCTGAAGAAGGAATAGCTTCACTTAAGCTGGGTATTGAAAATAGTAATGTTCCTTTCTGTGCACCAATGCAAATTTATCAGGGAATAGTCTCAAAAATTATTAATACAGGGACCGAAGACTTCTTTTTTGCCCCCAGACTTCGGGAAAATCCTCGGCATGGAACGGAACTTCATGCCTGCAATTGTCCAATAATCCAAGCCAGCCCGGATCTTGTCTATTCAAATAAATTTTCGCAAAAGATGAAAATTTTAGATCCGTGTATTGATATCGGGATAGAAAATTTTCAATCTGAAAGGTTCATTGAATCAGTAAAAAGGCTTGCCGGTCAGCTAGGCGAAACTGAATATCAGGGCGCTTTTGATGCGGGATGCCGGGCTCAATTATCCTTTGAAGAGTCCTGCCGCAATTTAGGTCGTAACGCTTTGGAATTTGCAAAACGGCATGATTTGAAGGCTGTTATTGTTATCGGGCGTAGCTATACAATTCATAACGATATCCTTAATGCCAATGTGCCAAACCTGCTTCGGGAGCAGGGAGCATTGGCAATTCCTTTGGATTGTTATCCCATTAGCAAAGAAATACCCGTATTTTCAGAAGTTTACTGGAGTTCATCCCAAAGTTGCTTACGCGCTGCCCACCAGATTCGCAGAAGCCCGGGCCAACATGCTGTTTACTGCTCAAACTACTCATGTGGTCCTGACAGTTTTACCCTGCATTTCTTCTCATACATAATGGAAAACAAGCCGTTCACCATAATTGAGACAGATGGACATTCCGGCGATGCCGGAACAAAGACCCGTATTGAAGCCTTTCTTTACTGCGTTTCTTCCTACATTAAGAAGTCTGCTCGAGCTACGAATCAGGGATTAAACGATTTTAGAGACACTCGGGTTGCAGGAGATCCTATACTCAACGTCCGCAGTACAGGTGAAACTCTTATGATACCGAGAATGGGACCATGTGCAGAAACAATCGCCGCTCTCCTTAATGCGGAAGGAGTGCGGGCGGAAGCCTTAGCCCTCGGGACAAAAGAGGATTTGCAATTAGCCCGTAAATATACCTCCGGCAAGGAGTGCATCCCGATGGCCATAACACTGGGAAGTTTCCTTACCAGAGTGCTGCAGGCTAAAGATACTGACGAGCGTTTTGCTTTTCTCCTGCCGGGGGCCAACGGTCCCTGTCGTTTTGGTATGTATAATATTCTCCAGAATATTATTTTTGAGCGAATAGGACTTTCAGAAAAAGTTCGTATCATATCTCCATCGGACGAGGACTATTTTGCAGAGGTCCCTGTAGATTTCCAACTGCGCGCACTAGCCTGCTTTATTGCAACGGACATGCTGCAGGCAGCCCTTCATGATGTTCGTCCGGTAGAAAAAATTCCCGGTGAGACTCAAAAGATATATGACAGATACATTGCCGAGTTAAAAGAGATGATGGTACGCCTTGGAAGTGTCGGAACCTTTAATGCTTTCAGGCAGGTCTGGTCGGGATGCTTCGGGCTTAAAGAGCTGCTGACTCGTGCCGGGGAGGAATTTTCAAAGCTCAAAGATTTTGGAAAAGATATTCCGACTGTCGCGGTGGTAGGTGAGATATACGTCCGCCTAGACACCTTTGCAAACAACGACCTTGTTTTAAAGTTGGAAGAACGCGGTCTGCGTTGTGTGCTTGCTCCTTTTTCCGAGTGGCTTGTTTACTGTACCCTCAATGAGAGGGATAGATGCAGTCAAAAACGTCCGTTACCCGGCGATAGTAGACTAGGTTCCTTTATAACTCATACAGTTCAACGACAAATTATTGAAAAATTGCATAAAGCCGTAGGGTCAAAGCTGGGATGGGGGCCTGTATCCCCTGTGGAGGAGCTTGTTAAGGCTGCAACTCCTTACATCAATCCGGCGCTTATAGGTGAGGCTGTTTTGAGTCTTGGCGGCCCGCTTCATGAGTTCTGTCACGATAAAATTATTGGTGCGGTGACTGTTGGACCACATGAATGCATGCCGAATAAAATTGTTGAATCACAGTTTCAGCATGTAAATGAAGATACTGGATTGATATGCCTTGCTTTAGCCGTGAACGGCGAATCCTTAAACCCTGAATTGTTAGACCGTTTTGCTTTTGAGGTACATGAAAAACATGGAAAAAATCGATAAGTTACTACTCGCCATATTTTTGTTTGTTGCGCTATTCAGCGCGTTTCCTAAATCTGCTTTTGCTCTTGATTTGCAGACGGTGATTCGTAATGTGGAAGAGCAATACAACGGCGACTCGTCTTATGTGGAAGCAATTATGAAGATAAAAACCGGTAACTGGGACCGGACAATCGCAATTAAGGGCTGGTCCCTTGGACGTAGTTTCAGCCTGACTAAAATTCTCAAACCCAAAAAAGAAAAAGGAATAGCGACTCTCAAAGCGAATAAAGAGGTCTGGAATTATCTGCCGCGCATTGACCGGGTGATAAAAATACCGCCTTCCATGATGGGAGCACCGTGGATGGGAAGTCATATTTCAAATGATGATCTCGTCAAAGCTAATCATGTTGACTTGGACTATAATTTAAGCCTCATCGAAGAAACACCGAAACTATGGCGGATTAAATGTATACCCAAACCGGATGCTCCGGTGGTCTGGGGCAAAATTATATATACAATTTTAAAAAAGGATTATGTTCCGCTGGTTATAGAATATTTTGATGAAGAGATGCTTAAGGTACGAACTATTTCGTTTGATGATGTTCAGGTGATGGATGGGCATATCCTCCCTTTGCGAATGACCGTCCAACCGGAAGACAAGCCCGGTGAGCAAACTGTACTTACTTATACCATGATTGATTTCGATATTTCGATACAGGAAGATTTCTTCTCACTGTGTAAATTAAAAAAGATGCGCACATATAAAAGCCATCTTGGCAGAAACCGGGAATAAGAGGTTATAGATGCTGCTCGTGTCTCTTGCCCTGCGCAATATCATGCGCAATAAACGCCGCTCCTTCTTGACCATCTCGGCAATGGTGCTTTCTTCCGCCATGCTGCTTTTGGCAATCGGGGTCTCGGCCGGTAAGATGCATGATATGCTCGCTTCAGCAACAGACCAGTATTATGGCCATATCGTCATTTCCGGCAACGGCTATCAGAAAAGCCGAAGTATATTTACAAATTTTCAGTTAGAACCGGAACAACTGAAAATTCTTGCAGGGCTGGATTTTGTTAAAGGCTATTCTCCAAGGTTGCGCGGTTTCGGGCTTCTCTGCCGTAAGGATAATTCTTTACCTGTTGAAGCATTGGGCATTCGTCCTGAGATGGAAAAAAATGTAACTGTCCTGCAGGACAGTCTTGTCGCGGGCAAACAGCTTGGGAATGATCCTGACGGAGTTCTTCTCGGAGAAGGTTTGGCCAGGAAGCTTGGAGTGAGCCCCGGAGATGATTTGGCTTTTGTTTCCGGTGCCAGTGATGGTTCAGTCGGCAATGGGATTCTGGTTGTAAAAGGTATTTTCAGAACAGGTAATTTTCGAAATGACAATGAATTAATCCTCCTTAACCTTGATTGGTTGCAGGAAACTCTGGTTCTACCTGATACAGTTCATTCTCTGGCCGTAAGCGTACAGAACCCCATGCAGGCCAAGCTGATTGCGGCAAAGCTCCAGAATCTGTTCGGCAATAGATTTGAAGTGCTGGACTGGAGTTCTTTCCTTCCTGAAATCAGGGATGCCATTGCTATCAGCTATGTTACCAATATCATTGTCATGACAATTTTTTATCTGGCTACCGGGCTTGGTATTTTCAACACTTTCTACATGTCGGTCATGGAACGTTCATATGAATTCGGCATCTTGATGGCTTTGGGAACACGGCCTTGGCAGATCAGACTTCTGGTTTTGCTGGAGACATTCTTCATGGGGGTAATTGCTGTGACTCTCGGTGTCGGGCTGGGACTCGGTATAAACATTTATCTGCAGAAAGTAGGTATCGATTTAAGCGGTAGTGTTGAACCGATAACTTATGCCGGAGGTACCATTCTACCAAGAATTCATGCTTCGATTGACTTTTTTTATCAGATTTCGGCTGCACTCTTTTTACTTTTCGTGTGTATTGCAGCAGGTTTTCTCCCCGCGAACAGAGCTGCAAAATTAAATCCTGTTCAGGTGATACGAGGAGATTAGCTTGAATTCATTCCAACTGGCATGGCGAAATCTTTTTCGTCATAAAAGACGTCTTCTCCTCACTCTTATCGGATTAAGCTTGAGTCTTACTCTGGTTCAGACATTCCATAACTTTACCAAGGGAGTATACTCCTACATGGTAGAGACCGGAGTCCGCTCAGGAAGCGGGCATATAGTAATATGCCGAAATAATTATCTCGAAACTAAAGATAGTAATATTTTTTTTATTCCCGGAGACCTTGCTAAAAAAGTTTCAGCCGTCACAGGAGTTCAATCAGTACTTCCTAGGGTTGAGCTTTCCGGGCTGGCCCAGTCCAGCAGGGAAAGCAGAAATATTCGGATTGCAG
This sequence comes from Maridesulfovibrio sp., assembly GCF_963678865.1. Classification (NCBI taxonomy): domain Bacteria; kingdom Pseudomonadati; phylum Thermodesulfobacteriota; class Desulfovibrionia; order Desulfovibrionales; family Desulfovibrionaceae; genus Maridesulfovibrio; species Maridesulfovibrio sp. The sequence goes on from NZ_OY787459.1 coordinate 2,254,749, forward strand.
GGGTGGATATACCAAAAGAAAAAGCAATAAACCCTTTTTTAAAGGAAGTACCCAAAGATCTTTTTGCGAAACCGTGGCGTAAGGGAGATGCCCTTGTGGGGAAGGTTCTCATGAATGAGCTGCAGATCAAGCCGGGACAGAAATTCGTTGTCACCACTCAAACATGCAAGGGAGAACTAGTCAGCGAGCTATTCAGGGTTAAAGGTGTTTTGGCTACCGGTATCAGGGAAGTGGATAGTTCATTGGTCATGATCAGCAACGAGAAGGCTGCAACTATGTACTCAGTTCCGGGGGCTACCCATGAATTGGCTGTAGTGCTTGAAGATAACGGATTTGTAGATAAAGTTTTTCCGGTCATAAAAGATTTACTACATGACAGGAACGGATTGATGACCTGCTCATGGGTAAAAGCAATGCCCAATCTCTATAATGCCATACGTTGGGATTATGTAAGCATGAAGTTTCTTTCCATGATTGTTTTGATGATCATGACCATTGGAGTTATGAATACACTTCTTATGGGTGTTATGGAGCGCATTTATGAATTTGGGGTCCTGAAAGCAATTGGAACGTCTCCGGGGCAGCTCAGAACCATGATTATGGCCGAGGCATTGCTTTTGGGAATTGCGGCTGTAATTCTGGGGTCTGCGCTAACCTCAATCGCTACCGTTTATCTGGTACATTACGGTTTTGACCTCCGCTTATTCATTCCGGCTAATCTAGAATTCGGCGGAGTACTCTTTTCTGCACTCCTGTACGCCCAATGGGATGTCTCATGGATGTGCAAATTCGCATTATATCTGCTTATGTTGTGTCTGCTGGCTTCAGTCTATCCCGCAGTCAAAGCTTCAAATATATCACCTGTAAAAGCACTTAGGCATGTATAACATGTGTATCGTCGCGATGGTAAATATCTAATAAAGGAATCTGCAGTGAGCCTGATAGAAATTAAAAATTTATCAAAAACATATATGCTTGGTGAACAGCGGGTCTATGCGATTTCCAATCTGGACCTTGAGATTAAAAAAGCAGAATTTACTGTTCTCGCGGGTCCATCAGGTAGCGGCAAGACAACATTATTGAATTTGATGGGAGGACTTGATCAGCCAACACATGGAACTATCAACGTGGACGGATACAGCATTGATCAAGCCAGACCTAAGGATCTTGCAAGATTTCGTTTAAAATCTATTGGTTTTATATTTCAGGATCATAACCTGATCCCTGTCCTGACTGCTGCCGAAAATGCCGAGTATGTTTTATTGTTGCAAAAAGTCCCTAAGAAGGAACGGCGGGCAATTGTGGATTCTGTGTTTCATGAGCTGGGATTAGACGGTTTGCAGAACAGAATGCCTAAAGAGTTATCAGGGGGGCAACAACAAAGAGTCGCTATCGCACGGGCTTTGGCTCCTAAGCCGACATTGATTCTTGCCGACGAACCAACTGCCAGTCTTGACTCAAAAACCAGTTCCGACCTGCTTGAATTGTTGCTTGACCTGAACAACCAAAAAGGAATTTCTATCGTCGCCAGCTCACATGACCCAATGGTTATGGATTACTCAAAGCGTACTATTCTTTTGCAGGATGGACGACTTAAGAGCAGTGACTCTCATGATTGATTTCCGATCGTTAACAAAGCCCCACTACCGGATAAAATCATGGATTGTCTTTTTTTATCTATTGTCTATTTTGGTGCCCGTAGACGGTTCTTGCGAAGAATTATTTAATAATATCGAAGTGAGCGGCTATGTGAAATCCCTCAATATCATCATGCAACCCTCTCCTTTGGCGGGAATCCCTTCCGGTTTTACTACTTCCAACCAGCAACGTGTCGATCTTACAGGCGAAGTCAGTGACTTTGACTTTGAAGTGTCTGCCGAGAACAATTTAATATATTCCGAAAATCCTCTATCTGGATTTGATCCTTTCACCCATGAATCGGTAAACCGCATTGTTAAACTCGAATCGACAATTTTTACCGATAAGTATTCCAAAGATACGCTGGACATTGACAGGCTTCTTATCAGAAAGAACTTTGATAATGGAGAGCTGACTGTCGGAAGACAGGCTATCGGATATGGACGGATGTCATTGTTTTCACCTCTTGATGTTGTGGAACCCTTCTCCCCCGAAGCACTTGATACGGATACCCGCCCCGGCGTCGATGCCGTACGCGCCACCCACTATTTTGATCTAGGGGGCCAGTTAGGCGGTAGTGTTATTCTGGGTGATGGCGTTGAAAACAACAGTTATCTTGTCAATTTTTCACAAAACATAAATGGCTTTGATATATTGGGCGTTACTGGGGTTCTGCGTGAACGGCCCATGCTCGGGGGAGGACTTGCGACAGATATCGGTGAGCTGGGCTTAAAAAGCGAAGTCGTATTTTATGTTGGCAAAGACGTAAATCAGGAAGGTGGTGATATCCACTCTTTCTTTGTCGTCGGTGGAATTGAAGCCTGGTATCGTTTTGAAAATGGTATCAATTTTATTGTGGAGTATTTATATAACGGTGCTGGAGAAAACGATCCGGCCAAATATCTGGAAGTTAAAAACTCCGCAGCAAACAATGATGGCTTAAACGCATTTTACGGCCAGCATTACCTTCTTTTCGGCCCTTCTTATGCCTTCACTCCGCTAGTTGAACTTAAGGTGCTATCATTCTGGAATATTCTTGACGGTTCTGTTTTTGCGAGGCCTCTGCTTGATATCTCCGTAACGGACGACATTGATGTTCAATTATTCTGGGCTATGACCACCGGCGCAGAGCCGTCCCCTGCAACTCCAAATATTCCACGCAGTGAGTTTGGCTCACTAGGAGACTACGGTGGACTTTATCTGAAATATTATTTCTAAATTTAAATCCAGTTCTTTTTCAGACCACGCCACCGTCAGATTCGGTCATGATCCTGCTACAAAATTATGGACACGACATTATGCGAAAAGTACTTAATTACCAATAAAGACAGCGAATAGATTAGAAGTAAATTGTTTTTTATAGCGCTTGACTCAAGGAAGGGCTTGCGGACACGATTACGGGGTCTTTCATTATGAATCCATCTTATCAGGGAATCTGTAAAAAATTAATTTCAGGATCATTATTTCCAGATGTTGTAGCAACAGCAGAAACAACTCCCCATATAGCTAATATGTATGAACAAGAATGGGCAATAGTCGCAGGAGCGATAGACGAGCGAAAGGCTGAATTTTGTGGAGGACGGATTTGTGCCCATCAAGCTTTAAAAAAACTCGGTGTGCTGCAAGGACAGATTCTGCAAAACAAAGATCGTTCCCCGCTCTGGCCGGAAAATGTGGTCGGTTCCATATCACATACTAAAGGGTATTGTGCCGCCGCTGTGGCCTGTGCCCGCGAGCTAAAAGGAATCGGCCTTGATCTGGAGATTGATTCGCCTCTTGATTGGAAACTTTCCGGGCTCGTTTGCTCCACTAATGAGCTGGCCCGGCTGAAAGCATATCCCCCCAATGAACGCTGCAAATTGGCAAAAATAATTTTCAGCGTCAAAGAGGCCGCTTTCAAATGCCAATTTCCGTCCACCAAGGAATTTATAGACTATAATCAGGCCGAAATTAGTCTGGACGTTGATAAGGGGTCTTTCCGGGTTGAGGTTATGGGGAAGTCTTTATCCACAGCTGAAATATGTTCAAAAATACGCGGAAGGTATGAGCTTGCCGGCGGCTATATAATTTCCGGGGCCGTTCTCTATCATAATGAAAATTAAATAGCGGGACGGTATTTTTGCAGGGCTGCCCGCAAAGAGCAGCCCTGCAAAAATATTCCCGTGAACAACTAGCTGGAATAGACCAGCAATTTTTCCAGATCCCTGTGTTGCTGGGCCATAATCTGCATAATTTTTACTGCAAGTTCCGGTGTTTGGGTCAATTGGCTAAATATGGCTTTGCGGTCAAGGATAACCACATGGGCGTCCCCCATAATGGCTTCCAAGGTGTTGCCTGCTTCATTTTCCTCTACAAAGTTTTGAACAGCGACAAAGTCCCCGGCATGGGCTATTTTTATGGTTCCTGACCATCCTGAATGAGAGCGTTTGCTTATCTCGACAAAGCCTTTCACAATAAAGAACAGATTGGCTGCCGCGTCCCCTTCCTGCTGGATCAGCCCGCCTTCAGCAAACACTTCATACCTGGATTTAAGAGCCATGCCTTCAACAGCCTGGGCGGGCAGTCCGGTAAAGGCCCTGATGCTTTTCAAAAATTCCATGCGTTTTTTCAAAGCTTCCAGAACAAAATTCCGGGCGGTTTCAGGCTTGGCCCTGTCCCATTCAAAACCGAGTTTTTTCAAGACCAGTAAGGTCTTGTCTGCGCTGACCATGGTTGCGGTACGTACATTCTCTTTTTCCAGCCAGCCCAGATGCAGCAGCAGAGACTCAATGTCCTCACGGTATTCATCGTAATTCAACTTTTCCATGAGCAGATCAACAAATTGCGGAATACGCATTTTCCTGATCGCCAGATTCAGCCCGGGAGCTTCCAGGAAACTGCCGAGACTTTGCTTGGTTTCATTTTGAATATGGTAAATTTCATTAAACAGCGCCGGGCGGTCAAAAAGGGTCAGGATTGAATCCGCCACCCGGTCAACAAAGGAAAAATCACACATATCAATGCCTTCGGGCACAGCGCCCACGGCAATGTATGATTTTACCTGTCTAAAAAAACCGTTATCTTCAATATTTTCCTGGAAACAGCCGTTTATTGAATCAAAAACAATGTTGGAAACCCTATAAATATTGGCGGTAAGTCCCTGCTTCTCTGCTGCGATAATCTGTTTTTCCGCTTCAAGCTTTGTGCGCAGGTAGAAGTTATCTGTCTGCTGTCCAGCATCGAGCTCAAATTCGGTAAAGAGCAGGGAATCCCGCCCTTCGATATTACCCAATCCCACCGATGTGGTTGAAATCTGATGCAATACCTTTTTGCGGCCTTGAAGGGCTAAATCAATCAGATTAGAGGTAGAGTCCACATTTGCCGAGACGAATTCTTCGTAATGCCCGTAATGTTTCACCAGGGCCGCAGCATTGATAATGCAGTCGACTTCCTCCGATAGTTTTTGCCAGTCGGCAAGAGGTAAGCCCAGTTTTTCTCCGGCCAGGTCGCCCACATGGATTTTGATTCTTTTCCGGCATGTCTCCGGCAGGGCTTCTTTAAAATAATATTTCCATTTGGCATCAAGACGTTTCCCGGCCTCTTCAATATTTTTGCCCCGGATTATCAGCTGGATATTTGAATCAGTTTTTTCCAGTAAACCTTTTAAAAGGAAAATTCCCAGAAACCCGGTAACACCGGTTAAGAGTACGGATTCGTATGGTTTCTGTTCAGAAACATCCAGGTCCGCGTATGCTGCGTATTGTTTTGCGTAATCAGTTTCCTGCTTTGTAAAGGAATCACTTAAATTCGGAACCGGGCCGTTTTCGAACCGTTCTTTGACCTCCATCAATTTATTGACCAGGTTGTTTTCCAGGGGTCTGACATTGCGGGCCAGTCTTTGCGGAGTTTGATATTTGAAAACATCGTTAACCCCGGTTTCCACATGCTTTTTCAGCTCGTAGGTAAGGGTGACGGCTTTAAGCGAGTTACCGCCCATATCGAAAAAGTTATCGGTCATGCCGATGTTGCTTTTTCTGAGAATGGAGCGGAAAGCCTTGAGGACTATTTCTTCCACCTCATTCTGGGGTTCGATAATCTGCTTGATTTCGCACTCTTCGCAATCAGGCATGGGCAGCGCCCGGCGGTCGACCTTGCCGTTGGGCGTGACCGGAATCTGGTCCATGTAGATCAAGTGTGCCGGGACCATATAGCCCGGCAGTTCCTGCAACAGATGGTTCTTCAATTCAGAAACATCCACTTCCCCGGATCCGGTATAATATCCGCACAGGAAAGAATCTTCCGAATTTTCGCCGGCAACGGCCAGAACGAAACTGTCCTTTATGGAGGGATATTTGCTCAGCACATTTTCTATCTCAGAGGTTTCGATCCGGTAGCCCCTGATTTTTACCTGGTGGTCCTTGCGGCCCAGGTAAACAATGCGGCCCTGCACAGACAAGCGCACAAGATCCCCGGTTCTGTACATTCTTTGTCCTTCGGCAAAAGGATCGGGCAAAAAGGCCTGATCGGTAAGATCCTGCCGGTTCACATAACAATCAGCCAATCCGTCGCCGGCAATATACAATTCGCCCACAGCGCCGCGGGGCACAAGCCGGAGCTCTTCGTCAAGGATATAAAGACGGGCGTTTCCCGCAGGAACCCCTATGGGAACGGAGCCGCCCCTGTCCATTGCGGGATTAAAGGAATGCCAGGCGCAGGCCACGGACGCTTCGGTTGGTCCGTATTCATTTATTATTGAAAGACCTTGCGGATATTTGGCAAGAATACGTAGGCAGAGATCTGTGCTTAAGTTTTCTCCCCCGACAATTAATTTTTTAACACGGGTGCTCTGGCAATCAACCATTTCAAGAAGTGCCAGATGGCTGGGAGTCATTTTCAGGATATCCACTTCATTGTCGCGGACAATTTTTTCCACCAGGCCGCTTTTGTCCTCGCCTGAATAAATGACCATGCGGGCCCCGGTCATAAGCGGGATAAAAATTGATGTGACCACAAGGTCGAATGAAAGCGAAGAATAAAGGGGAACGTCATAGACCTGATTTTGCAGCAAACTTCTTTTTACCCACATCAGGTAGTTGAAAACCCCTTTATGGGGAACCATAACCCCTTTGGGTTTACCCGTGGAACCGGAGGTGTAGATGATGTAAATAGGGTTGGAAGGCGAGTAAGCCACATCCGGCCGGCCTGCATTCTCCGCATAAGTTTTTTCATCTTCAAGGGACATGCAGTTGAGAGAGGGGGCCAGCTTCCGGGTCTGGTCATTTCCTGCCGTGGTCAGGACAATGTTGACATTCGCTTCCTGCATCATGAAATTTATTCTCTCGGCAGGATAGCCCACATCAACGGGGACGTAGGCCGCCCCGGCTTTCAGTGCTCCCAGAATGCCTATAATAAATTCAACGGATGCGGAACCGACAATACCGACAACCTGGCCGGGCTTTACGCCTTGGGCAATGAGTTTATTGGCCAACCGGTTGGTCTGTTCATCCAACTCTCGGTAGCTGATGGTTCGCTCGTCCTGTTTGATAGCAACAGCGTCTGGTACCCGTTTTGCCTGCTGAATGAAGCATTCGATTACAGTCAAATCCGGGTTGGAAATTGCGGTCTCGTTAAATTCCTGCAGTAAAAACTTGCGCTCCCGGGGTAAAATTATATCGTATTCACCCACGGCTTTTTCGGGGTGCTCGCATAGCTGCCGTAAAAGCTGGATGTATTGCTCACCCCAAAGTTGCACACTGTCCTTTTCAAACAAGGCTTTTTTGTATTCTATGATCAGCTGGATGCCTTCGTGATGAACGATGGCTTCAAAGGTCTGGTCAAATTTTGAAATCTTCGGGTTGTAGTTTTCGGGGGTAACCGTGAGTTCTCCGCAGTCCATAGCTGCGGGCATGTCCCGTAAGGTAAAAAGAGCGTCGATTAAAGGCATCCTGCCGGGTTCCCTTTTTACCCCGAGCTGCTCAATAAGGTCTTCAAGAGGATATTCCTGGTTATCCAATGCGCCCATGAGGGTTTGGTTTACGGCGGACAAATAGTCTTCAAGGGATATGTTTTTTTCAGGTAACAGCCTGAGCGGCAAAGTCCCCACGAACATGCCGAGCATATTTTCCACTTCAGGCACGGTGCGGCCTGAAGAAGGAATTCCCACCACAAGGTCGGTGCAGGAAGTGTGGCGCATTAAAAAGATTCCGTAAGCGGCGAGCATGGCGCTAAACAGGGTCACCCCGGATTTTTCTGCAACTTTTTCAAGCCCCTGCTTAATTTCTGCGGGAATCTCGAAAATCAGGCGGTCTCCCCTGTAATCCATGGCGGCTTTCCGGGCATGGTCGGTTTCAAATTCCATGCTTTGTTCAAAGCCTTTGTATGCGTCAAGCCAGTATTTCTCCTGCCTCGGCAATCTTCCGCCGGCATTTGTTTCCTGCTGCCAGACGGCAAAATCCTTATAGCTGTATTCGATGGCCGGGAGTTCATTGCCGGCGTAAATTTCCCAGAGTTCTTTCATGAGGATTGAAACAGAAAGGCCATCCATGATGATGTGGTGGACATCAAAGACGAAAACATGGCTGTCCGAAGATTCTTGGAATAGCGCAGTACGGAATAGGGGGGCGTTTTCAAGGTCAAACGGTTTTACGAAGTCCCTGATCTGCGATTGTACCTCACCGGGGGAAACCTTTGCCAGAAATCTTTTGGGAGTAATCTCCTGGTAAACCTTGAGAACCGGCACGCCTTCCTCCAGGCTGAAAGCAGTGCGCAGGATATCATGGCGCGAAACCAGTTCGTCAATGGAAGCACCAAGTCTTTCATGATCCAACGGCCCCTGTATCCTCATGACCAGGGAAATGTTGTAGGCGGTTTTTACATTCCCCATCTGATTGATCAGATAGAGCCTCTTCTGGGCGGAAGTCACCGGGTAGGAGCTGCGTACGGGAACTTTGGTTATGCCGACCTCGCCGCTTCCATCCAATGCTTCAATGGCCTCGGCTATTTTCCTCAAGGTTTGCAGTTTGAAGATTTCCGAGACGGGAATATTTACCTTGAATTCTTTTTGTATCCGGTACTGCATGGTCAGGGCCTTGAGGGAATGCCCGCCAAGGCTTATGAAGCTATCATCCGCACCGATTTTTGTGATGTCCAGTAATTGGGCCCAGATAAGGGAAAGTTTTTTCTCAGTATCAGTTTCGGGGAGGACAAACTCTGCTTGACTTTGGGAGTCGAGATTCGGCTCCGGCAATGCCCGGCGGTCCACTTTTCCGGAGCTGTTGAGAGGCAAAATTTCCACCGGGGTAATGGAAGAGGGAACCATGTAATCCGGCATTTCCTCTTTCAAGCTTGCCTGTATGGCGGCGAGGGAATTGTCTTTTGAGGTCTCGACCCAGGCGCAGAGGAAAGAAGAGCCTGTGCCGTCTTCCCGCACATCCACCACCGCGTTGCTCACATAGTCCAATTTGACTATACGCGCTTCAATCTCTTCCAGCTCGATACGGTATCCCCTGATTTTGACCTGGAAATCCAGGCGGCCCAGAAAGTCTATGTTGCCGTCCGGCAGCCACCTTGCAAGGTCTCCGGTGCGGTACATTTTCTGTTCCGGGAAAAATGGGTCGTCCACAAATTTTTCAGCGCTGAGCTCCGGCTGGTTCAGGTAGCCCCTGGCCAGCCCGGCTCCGGCCAGGTGGAGTTCTCCGGGCACGCCCATGGGCTGGGGATTTTGGTAACGGTCTAGAATATATGCCCGGGTGTTGGGGACAGGCTTGCCGATGGGCGATTTAAGCCACTGCCTATCCAGATGGATATGTGTGGAAGCAACCGTGTTTTCAGTGGGACCGTATTCATCAACCAACTTGAATTTGGGCAGATTGTATTTCTTTAATTTTTCCCCGCCGGTGGTCATTACTTCCAGGGAATTATTGTCGCACATTTCAAGAAATTGCTCACACATGGGTGTGGGCAGGTCTATGTACATAATCCGGTTCTGTTCCAGGTATTCATTTATCCTGACCGGATCGAGCCTGATTTCATCCGCAATGAGATGCAGCTCCGCCCCGGTCAGCAGCGGTGAAAATATCTGGGATACCGAGGCATCAAAGCTGAAGGAAGCATACTCTGCGGTTTTCGTCCCCGGTTTTATCCCGTAGGCCCGGCTGTGCCAGTTGACCAGGTTCACAACACTGCGCTGCTCGATGACAACCCCTTTGGGCCGTCCGGTTGAACCTGAGGTATAGATTATGTATGCGGCACTGCGGGGATTTGTGCTTATGGGCAGACTTCCTTTCACCGGACTGAACAGAGAATCATTTGTGAGTTCGAAGTAAGTTCCCGTGTATGATTCTGGAACATCATTCCCGCAGCCGAGCAGTATCCCGGCCCCCGAATCCTTGAGGATGTAGAGGATGCGTTCGGACGGGGATTTGGGATCAATGGGCAGGTAGGCCCCTCCGGCCTTCAATATGGCCAGAATCGCAATTATGCTTTCTACTGTTCTGCCGGCAATGAGCCCGACGATTATTTCCGGGCCGACTCCGGCTTCACGCAGTTTGAAGGCAAGGGAATCGGCCTTGCGAGACAGTTCGGCATAGGTCAGTTTCCGGTCTTCCAGGACTAGGGCGCAGGAGTCCCCGTGGAGTTTTACCTGCCTTTCGAACAAGTGAACCAGAGTGGTTTCAAGGTCGTAATTTTTTTCAGTATCATTAACACCATGTATCAATTGCTTGATCTGGGCGGGGGCAAGAATGGGCAGGTCTTTGATTTTACCCTCGGACCGGCGTATCCCTGCGGCGATGATGTTGCAGAGACCGTTGAAAATGGTCTCGATGTCTTCGTGCGAATAAAGATTCTTTTTATAGTCGAACTCAAGTTCCAGAATTCCGGTTATATCCTTGTTTTCCGGGTTCACGTGGATGGATAGCCCGCCCGCTTCATAGGGCGGCTGGAGGTGTTCCACACTCATGCCTTCAAGGATGACGTCCTGGTGGCCGATAACTGATACATTCATGAAAAAGGATGGATCAATCCCGGATTTTTCCCTTAAAAGCAGACCCAGCTCATCAAAGGGATATTTTTGCCTTTCCTTGATCAGGTAGTTCAAATGCTCCCCGTTTCTTTTGACCAAAGAGCTGAAAGAATCCTCACCGTCCAGCTGAATCCTTACGGGAATGGTGCTGATGAACATTCCCGCCATTTCATATTGTTCTTTTATGGAGCGGTTGTGGTTGAAGGTAGGCAGCACAAAGTCGTCTGTCCCGGTAATGCGGCTTATATAAACAGCTATTGCGCTATAAACGATCTTGAAGAGGGAGGTCTTGTTTTCTTTTGCCCAGGCGTGCATTTCCGTGCGCAGCCCGCTTGCAAATGCTAAAGTGGCTTGGCCCGCATCCAGTAAATCTTCCTTAACCCGTGTGCCGGAAAGGGATATTTCTTCCGGCATGGGCAGCATTTGTTCTTCCCAAAATTTTTTATCTTCGTTGAATCTGTCGGAATTCAGATATTCTTTTTCGTAGCTTAAAAAATCCAGGTAGGAATTGATGGTTGAAAAATCAGGCTCCTTTCCTTCCTGCAGGCGCAAATAGGTATTTTTAATATCCCTGAACAAGAGCAGAAAGGTACCGCCGTCGGAGATAATGTGGTGCAGCTTGATGTAATAGCCTTTTTTGCCGTCGTCATAATTGAGCAAGGCAAAATAGATGAATTCTGTATCCAGAAACGGGAAAGGTTCGGCGGTCTTTTCTGCGGCCCAGTTTTTTAGCTTTTCGGAACCGCCCGGAACGTGGAAATTATGGATTTCAAATTCCCGGTCCGTGTAGGGGGTAACGTATTGGTATGGTTTTACGGAATCCTCTTCGGGAATTTCAGTGATGCGCATTCTTACACCCACATGGGCCTTAAGAACCGCGTTTATCGCTTTTTCCAGTATAGTGAAGTCAACCTCAAAATCAAACTTCACCAGAAAGACCAGGTTTGCGGCTCCCACGCCGGGATAGGTCTTTTCCCCGTACCAGACCCTTTTTTGAGGATGGGAAAGTTCATATAATTTCTGTTCAGTTCTATTTTTCATCGTCTTATTCCCCTTCAGAAAGTACAGGTTGACCAGGTTTCGACAGCATGGATGCCCCGAGAGCGACAAGGGCAAAGACGGTGGCAAGAATTACAGCATAGTGAAAACCGGCATCTATTTGTGAGGCCCGGTTTGAAAGAACCTCTCCAGTTCCGGTTTCCAGAAAATTGGTAAATATGCTTACGCCCAGAGCAGAGCCTACAGTAGTTCCGGAGGAAGCCACAGCCGTAAACATCCCGGCTTTGTCCGCCGGGGCATTGCTCATGAATAAGGTGATGTTTGAAGTGAAAAATGAGGCTAGGGCGATTCCGAAGCAGACGAAGATAAAGAGAATGCCCATAGTTGAAACATGGGGACCAAAAGAATAAAAGCCCGCAGTGGACAAAACTCCCACGGCGGTGGCCAGGATAACGATTTTTTTGGCACCTATTTTATCCGAGAGGTAGCCGGCCAGGGGGCTCATCACAACGGAAACTGCTGGAAAGCACATGAGAAAAAGACCGGTGCGGGCCACATTCATGTTCAGGACTTCCATGAAGTAGAATGGAAAAAGAAAATTCAAACCGGCCAGAACAATTACCAGGGCCATGTTGGCGATAATGGTGGCGGCGATCCCTGTTTTTAAAAATATGGGGATTTCAAGAATGGGATGCTCGGTTTTGAATTCTCGCCGGATGAAGGCCAGGGTGCAGACCAGGACAAAGGCTGCGGCCCCGAAATAAGGGGTTGAAAATACATCTTCGCCGAAAGCGCGGGTCAGAATCAGCAAAAAAAAGGTGATGGAGGTCAGGCTGAATAAGAGTCCTTGCAGGTCGAAATGCTCCAGCCTCGACTCCCGGGGCTGATCTTTTTTCAGGCAGACGAGCGCAGCCGTTATGGCCAGGGCTCCCACCGGGATATTGATTAGAAAAATCCAGCGCCAGCCCACGGAATGTATCAGCCAGCCGCCCAGGGGGGCACCCATGGCGTATCCGATTCCGCCAAGGACCGTATTCAATCCAAATGCCCGGCCTGAATATTCCGCAGGCAGGTTCTGCAAAAGGATTGCTCCGAAATTTGCCATAATGCATGCCGCCCCGATGCCCTGAACAAGCCGGCCCAGATACATTGTATAAATATGCTCGGCCATGCCGCAGAAAAGGGACCCCAGCGCAAAGACCAGAAACCCGGCGATGAATATCCGTTTCGAGCCCAGTACATCTCCCAATTTTCCGGAAAAGAGGAGCAAGCCTCCAACTGCGCATAAATAAATCAGGACCACCCAAGATACATCTTGGATATCTACCGTGAAATCCGTGCAAAGCGTGGGAAGTGCAATGTTAACAATGCTGGCATCAAGATTGACCAGGAAGGTCCCTATGGCGATTACTAAAATAGTTATAATATTTTTCACGTGTGTTGCTTCCCTGTAGGAAAAATTTGCTTCTCTGATTTTTTAACAAAAGCGTATTAATGTCGTATAATCATGGAAGCTTGAAACAATGAAAATCGTTAATTTCATACTATAATACTAAACATAAAGGAATGCCTTTATTGAAGAAAAACGAGCTTAACCAATGCCGTGGTCCGCTATCATGGAATTCATTTTATAGCTAAAATTCTCGACGTTCGGAGATAGTTTTATAGTTCAAGCAATATTCAGCATGCTGAAACATTACTGTCCGGTTAAACCAATAGCCTGCAATTGAACCGACGGCCTGCTGGTTACAAATAAAATGTTTGGAAAATAACGGTTGAAATAATGGAGGAAGCGATCTCTACCGTCCTAACTCAAAGTGATCGCTTCCATGAACCTAAATTTTCATTACTCGGCCAGCAGTTCCGGTCTGACAAATTCAGTAATATCGTTACCGAAATGAACGTACACCTTTTCCACGCCTTTGACCGGAATCCAGTAGCCGTCCAGATATCTTCCGGTCTGCTTACTCAAGGAACCTTTGCGCGTAGCCTTACCGGATTTGAGCATCTTATTGGCCAGACAACCGGGACAGACGCGCTCGCTCGGGTATAGGGAATGGCACTTAATGCCTGTGGTGATACCTAACTCTTCCGCCCGCTGGTTTACAGCCAGAATGTCGCGGCAGGCATGGACGAGCATAACGGGTTCGGGGTACAGCCCCCACATGGTGTCAAAGGCTTCCAGAACGGATTGATCAATTGATTTCATTATTTTCTCCTTTTAATATTGGTGAACTTTCTAAAATTTATACTGATAAGATTTGCGTAGTATCGACCATGTAAGTGCAAGTGGTTTCTTAGGTTGCTGCCAGATATAGCTCCAGAACAAAGGACATTATCACTGCATGAAAACCATAGACCGCCATATATGAAGGGATCTTACCGCGCAGGCCCATGGTGAGCCTGAAGAACAATATGAGTAGGTAGAAAAGCCAAATAATGGCTGGAAAGAATATCCGCGGCGAAGTCAGATCAACCATTCCATATTTCGAATGCTGAAGAGCTATGCCCATGAGCAGCCCAAGGCCCATCGATACAAAACCGAGGGTCAGGGAGACAAAAAGGCTACGGTCCAGATCATGGAGACTCCAGCGAAATCCCTCACCCAATCTATACGACTTGGTCTTAATCGCTCTTTCGCTCTTCAGATAGGCATAGGCGCTCACGGAAGTTATTCCAAAAAGAAAATATCCCAGAGAGCAAATGATAATATGGAGAGACAAAAGTGCTGACATTGCTAATTCTCCTTTGTTGATCGACTACGACGCCCTGTTAATCTTTTCACTGCTCCGTAATTCTTGACTTCTTTTCCGGCTACGGCTTTTTTTCGTGACCACAGGCTGTGTGCAGCCTTGCCTAAAAGTCCTGTCAAAAAAGCCGTGCCAACAAAAACACCCATTACTTACTCCAAACTCCGCGAAGATGCCCCACAGCAGGAGGGTTCTCTCCATGAGCGTGAATAGTCTTCACATATTTCTTCCAGCCGGGGCAGACAGAGGTGTGCCAAATCCAAAGATGGCCGAGGAACGACGAAGGCGACAGCTCCGCTCTCTTTCTAAGTTTGCAGGTATCACACGACATTTTGGGTCTGATGTTTTCTTTTTGCATCACGATCTCCTTATAAGTGACAGCCGCATTCCTGAGCGGCGTTAGAATCAGACTACGCAAGCCGAGACGAAAGTCCTCTCTGAGTTGCAACGAGATGTAACAAGTTGTTTCCGGCGGCCGGATACAATTGGATACAATTAGTTTCAGGTTAGAAAGGCCTTTGCTCACTGCCTGCGATATTCAAAAGCATACTTCGCAACCAATAAGGAGAACCATATGAAAAAGATGCTGATTATCAGAGTAGATGAAAGGCCCCTTCGACGGCGATGAAGTCAACACTGCTTTTGTTGAGTATATTAAGAATGACTCTATCGCTTTTCATGCAAAGCTGACGGATAAACAAAAAGGAGCTTTAGCCCAACTCATTCTTGATCATGGAAAGAAGGGATGGCATGGCGGCCGCTAACAGGCTATTGTGCGAGTTGCCTCGGCATAAGAGGCAGCTCATTTTCACATCATGCGAGGATATAATGGCAAATAACATTTTAGTCATCGAGGACGACGCCGATCTACAGCAACTTCTTAAAGAATATCTTGCCGGATTCGGTTATACAGTCCATTCCGAAGGAACGCCCGAAGCAGGTTTGGAAGCCTTAAAATCCCTTTCTCCCGACCTGCTCATTCTGGATGTTATGCTCCCCGGAATAAACGGCTTCGAGGTCTGTCGCCGTGTTAGGCAGGACTCACAGATCCCGATCATCATGCTGACCGCTCGCGGTGACGTAATGGACCGGGTGGCCGGACTTGAAATCGGGGCTGATGACTACTTGCCCAAGCCGTTTGAACCTCGTGAACTAGTCGCCCGCATCCAATCCATCCTGCGTCGCAGCCAGCATAATACGATGTCCGAAATAGGAAAAGGAGAGTTCGGTTCACTTCGTATCGACTTCGATGTCCGTGCCGCGCTGCTCAATGAGGAAGACATTGGCCTGACCACCAATGAATTCAACGCCCTTGCCGTTTTGGCTCGCAACCCCGGAAAAACATTCAGCAGGGACGATCTTATGCAAGAGCTGCGAGGACTGGACAGTGAATCATTCAACCGCTCCATAGATATCACCATGAGTCGCATCCGCCAGAAGTTAGGCGACGATCCCAAGTATCCCAGATACATCAAAACAATCTGGGGAACCGGCTATGTCTTTATTGGACAAGGAAATGAAGATGGCTAGAGTTTGTAGAAAAATCAGGCAATCCCTGTTCACTAAATTGGCCTTGGTGCTCGTCATGGGGGTTGTGGCCATTAATGCCGTCACTATGCATCTATACTCCACCCAGAAACGTGAACATGACACCACGTTAAACCAGAGTTTACTGCAGTATGCGCGTTACCTTGCCGGCCGAGTCGGCTCCCCGCCGGACAGGAGTAAGGCGGAGGCTCTAGCTCGCCAACGGCCTATGCGCATCACCTATACGGGAAAAAATTCATGGATTGTTGGTGAAACGGAAGAGAAATTTCCAGAAAGATTCCTTGCTCCACGCTTCTCCCAAGAAGGAATTGAAATACTCAATCTTCATGAAAATTATAGACTGCGTGTTCCGCTCGCCTCTGGTGAGCTCTTGACTTTTGATCTGTTTTCCACAGAAGCCGAACGGTCTGCGTTGCGTCAATTCGGGATTTATTCCCTCGTGGGCTCTTGCCTGATCATGCTGGTCATCTACCTTGTCCTGCGGCTCCTTCTTCGTCCCATTGAGTGGTTGACTGAAGGGGCTGAGTCTGTCCGGGATGGCAGGCTTGATACACGTGTGCAGATGAGAGGTTCCGGCCAACTAAGAGAACTTTGCGAAACCTTTAACCAAATGGCGATTCGACTGGAAACCCTTGTGACGGGACAACGGGATTTGGTGCTTGGAGTCAGCCATGAATTACGAACTCCGCTCACCCGCCTCAAGCTAAGACTTGAAATGCTGGACACAGAGATCGACACCTCGGCTATCAAGCAGGATGTAGGGCAAATGGAAACCATGATCACCTCGCTGCTGGAAACTGCAAAAATGCACCATGGAGCCGATGGTATTCAGGCACAATCGGTGGATATGGCCCAACTCGTTGCCTATGTTGCGAGTAGTTATCAAGCCCAGCCCCCCGGGATTGTGTTAGATATTACTCAAGATCCAGTTATGGCAATGGTCGATCCCCAAAAAATAACGATGGCCTTGAACATGTTGCTGGATAACGCAATCAAGTATTCCGCACCGGACGGTCCTCCTGTCGAAGTCTCGCTACAAGTGCGAAACTATGAGGTCAGCATTATCATCACAGACCACGGCATAGGCATTCCGGAAGAATCGATCAGTCACCTTTTCGATCCTTTCTATAGAGTTGATGAATCCCGA
Source organism: Maridesulfovibrio sp. (assembly GCF_963678865.1). Classification (NCBI taxonomy): domain Bacteria; kingdom Pseudomonadati; phylum Thermodesulfobacteriota; class Desulfovibrionia; order Desulfovibrionales; family Desulfovibrionaceae; genus Maridesulfovibrio; species Maridesulfovibrio sp. The sequence continues at coordinate 2,271,832 of NZ_OY787459.1, forward strand.
ACCCGTGACACAGGGGGGTATGGTCTGGGCCTTTATCTTTGCCAAACAATCATAAAAGCTCATAGGGCGCATATTGAAGTGGTGAGCACCTTGGGCGCGGGCACGACGTTTCGGATAACTTTTCAATCGTGATTTAATTACTTCAGATTTTCTACTGAGGATGATTTTAGTGCGTCAAGCCCCTGAATAAGGAACCATATTTTAGATAAAACAAAAGGGCTTACACATTAAGTGTAAACCCTTGATTTTATTATGGAGCCAACGATCGGAATTGAACCGACGGCCTGCTGGTTACGAATCTTTACCGACATTTTTCCCACAGCTTCCCAACACTTCCATTAATCCATTTGTTTAAAAGAACTAATCCTGCTATAGACTTCCCTAAAGCACATTTACTATCCCCACCCGTCCCGACCAAAGTGGGGACAGAAAACGGGGACAGTCCCCATTTAAAGGAAGTGAAAATGGCAAAGTGGATCAGCGTAAAGGATGAGTTCGGCAAAAACTGCGGTGTACGCTACCGCACACACGAAACCCGCAAGCATGGAATCATGGCTGACAGATATTACGCCATTCGTTTTCAGGTGAACGGCAAGCGTGTTGAAGAGGGCTACGGCTGGGCCTCAAATGGTATATCTGAAAAGATGGCCATTGAAAAAGCCAAGGAGCTGAAAGCAAAAGCCCGTGCCGGGGAAACCAATTTTCGCCTCAGACATGAAAAAGAAGCCCAGATCCAAGCCGAGCTTGAAGAATCCCTCAAAGGCTCCATAGACCAACTTTTCAACGCTTACGTTGCCGATCTCAAGGGCAAGGGTAAAAAATCATGGAAAGAGGTTCAACGCGCCCTGCTCACTGGCAAGTATGCCGCGGTAAACTTCATAGGCCGGGACGTAAAAGCCAAGCGCATTACACCGAAGCATATACAAGCCCTTTTGAAGGAAACATATAAGCGCGGCCCGTCCATGGCCTCACACCTCCGGGGCTACCTGCACAGTGCTTTCAGCTATGGAATTGTGCGCGAACACGACTACACCCGCGCTGCACAGGAAATCACTTTCGACATCAGCAACAACCCCGTTGCCGCCATTCCCAAAGATTCAAAGGCTGAAAAGGTCGGTGAACGAGTTCTTACATCTGAAGAGCTGAAAATCGTCTGGCACGAGTGCAACCAGCCAGCAATCAAGTTAATTATCGCTACTGGCGGTCAGCGCGTGCTTGAAATTCTGGAGTGCAAGAGAACTGAATTTGATCTTGAGGAGAACCTTTGGGTTATCCCCGCCGAAAGGGTCAAGAATGGTCGTGAACACGTTGTACCGCTCACAGAAAGGGCAAAAGAAATAGTCATGTCCAGAAAATCAAAATATCTGCATCTCTTCCCCAACGCAGGCCGCCCCAGTGATCCACGCGAGATCCCCAGCTTAGGCCGTGCAGTGACCAGATTCTGCAAGCGCGTAGACATGAAGCATTGGACACCGCGCGACCTGCGCCGCACAGTCAGAACCATGCTCGCCGACCAGCAAGTACCAAGCTACCTGCTCAACATCCATTTCAACCACGGAAAGCAGGAAGTCGGTGAAAAGCACTATGACAAGTCTTCACATCTGGCTGAAAAGTTGGAGGTTATGGGGGTGTGGGAGAATAGGCTTAAACGGATAGTTATTTGTTAGGTATCAACAAATTCCTAATCCTTCCTAAAAAAGACTTGCACCTTGTTTTTCATAATTATAAAGATCATTATAAAAACGCTATCCAATGATACCACATTGCAGCATTATGTACTTAAAGTACATGAGGAGCATGGTTACGTAACTGTGTAGCTCTGGGCATATTGCAACGAACGGGTCCATATGGATTTGGGGCGATAACAACCCCGATGCAAAAATTGGGAAAGGCTGTGTATCCTTCAAGTCTCATGACCTAAGAATGGTAATCTGGCCGAGGTTGGCATCAAAAAAAGGTTTAACGATTCTAGAACCAAATGAATAAGCAATTTAAATCCGTACGTATCAATACGGCTAATGCCAAAACACTCCAACAGTTAAAAGGCATCGGACCAAAATTAGCTGAAAAGATTATTGCGTACAGGAAATGCAATGGTCCTTTACTCGGCCTCAAAGACCTTACTAAGATAGAAGGAATAAATCATACCCTTGCAAAGTCTATTGCACCTGATATTAGTTGGCGCACAGAAATCATATAAGAGGAATGTTCCTCTCAACACTTGGATTGTGTCTCTTTTTCATATCTTTTTCTCGTATTAAAACAGTTATAAATGGAAATTTAAACTTATCTCTGTACGTATTCAAATATTACACACTCGAGAATTACAAGTTAAATGGGATAATATTCATCATCCTCTCAATCACAGAAGTCTTGTCTGCTCTACTAGAACTTTGCATTGCCGCCAAGCTGATCTCGATTGGACTATCAACGACACAGGAAAAGATGGGGAAACTCATTCGTTCGACAATTAACATTGCGATAATCGACCTTGCTGTAATTGTTATAAACGGAATATGCTTCATTGCAATAGAAAATAATTTTTCAAATCTGTTGAGCCACTTTGAGGTTCTTTACTCGGTACCAACTTATACAGGCCTGCTTACCTTTATTATATCTATAAGAATTGCCAAGAGCAACTGCTCCGAAAATATAAAAGTAATTCTTGAAAAATTATGCACAGCAAGTCTCATCTTGATGGCTATTGGGTCGATGTTACTTATCTACTCAGAAATATACTTCCACATAGATAAAACAACAATAATACCTCACATCATTGTATCGCTGATGTTTATCTGGCTTGGAATTGCAAATATACATAATCGGTTGCCTTACATTCAAATAATACTAAGTTTATCAAGAACACCCACTTCGCAATCAATAAATGAAAGAGAAATAATTGCTGAATTACACACTACATACAATAATGATGAACTTGTTTTTATCCAACAATACTTGGAAAAAAACTTCCCAAAAGAACAAAGTCTCACAAAAACTATAACTAGCCATATCATCACAGCTATAGGCATTCTGGGAGTAATAATACAAACATGTCAACTTTTTTTCTAATTTTATAATCTAAAACAACATGTTTTAGGTTATAAATAAATTTATCGTTCCAGAGGACTATCGTGCCACTGACTGCAAATAAAAGAACAAAGGGGGATCACATTTACATCTTTAATAACAACTCAATTATACTAAAACCATATTCCCCTATTAAGATATATCTATCCTTAGCGTATTTAACGGAAAACATAAGGACATGACACATAACACTCTTTGTTTATTTATCTAAAGGAGGCATTGTCATTTTTTGCGCTTTTTCGATATGATCTGGAAGCAGTATCCCCTCCAATAGTTGCATTGTAGACAAAAGACTTTTGTCGTTAATTCCGTTTTTTTTTGCTTTATACATATAGAAATATGCCATAACAATATCCACTTGCTGACGACTACCTGTCAAATAGCAAAGACCCAAATTAAACATTGCATCAGGAAATCCGCGGTTGCAGGCCTGTTTGAAGAATGATGCCGCCTTTACAAAATCCTTAGGAACACCTTTTCCATGCAGGAACATTACGCCGAGGTTGTTCTGTGCAGCGGCACTCCCTTGTTCCGCCGCCTTCCGGTACCAAGCGACGGCCTCGACATCATCCTGCGGAACACCTTTTCCCTCTGCGTACATTAACCCTAGATTGACCTGTGCAGCAGCATTACCTTGCTCCGCCGCCTTCCGGTACCAAGCGACGACCTCGACATCATCCTGCGGAACACCTTTTCCCTCTGCGTACATTAACCCTAGATTGACCTGTGCAGCAGCATTACCTTGCTCCGCCGCCTTCCGGTACCAAAAGACGGCCTCGACATCATCCTGCGGAACACCTTTTCCCTCTGCGTACATTGAGCCTAAATTATTCTGTGCATTGGCATTCCCTTGTTCCGCCGCCTTCCGGAACCAAAAGACGGCCTCGACATCATCCTGCGGAACACCTTTTCCCTCTACGTACATCCAGCCGAGTTTGACCTGTGCAGCAGCATTACCTTGCTCCGCCGCCTTCCGGTACCAAGCGACGGCCTCGACATCATCCTGCGGAACACCTTTTCCCTCTGCGTACATTAACCCTAGATTGACCTGTGCAGCAGCATTACCTTGCTCCGCCGCCTTCCGGTACCAAGCGACGGCCTCGACATCATCCTGCGGAACACCTTTTCCCTCTGCGTACATTGAGCCTAAATTATTCTGTGCATTGGCATTCCCTTGTTCCGCCGCCTTCCGGTACCAAGCGACGGCCTCGACATCATCCTGCGGAACACCTTTTCCGCCTCCGTACATTACCCCGAGATTGGCCTGTGCAGCAGCACTCCCTTGTTCCGCCGCCTTCCGGAACCAAAAGACGGCCTCGACATCATCCTGCGGAACACCTTTTCCCTCTGCGTACATCCAGCCGAGATTGACCTGTGCAACAGCATTCCCTTGTTCCGCCGCTTTCCGGTACCAAGCAACGGCCTCGACATCATCCTGCGGAACACCTTTTCCCTCTTCGTACATCCTGCCGAGGTTATTCTGTGCACCAGCATTACCTTGTTCGGCTGCCTTCCGGTAGCAAGCGACGGCCTCGACATCATCCTGCGGAACACCTTTTCCGTATTGGTACATCCAGCCGAGATTAGCCTGTGCATTGGCATTCCCTTGTCCCGCCGCTTTCCGGTACCAAGCGACGGCCTCGACATCATTCTGCGGAACACCTTTTCCCTCTGCGTACATTAACCCTAGATTGACCTGTGCAGCAACATTACCTTGTTCCGCCGCTTTCCGGTAGCAAGCGACGGCCTCGACATCATCCTGCGGAACACCTTTTCCCTCTGCGTACATTGAGCCGAGATTGTTCTGTGCTATAGCATCCCCCTGTTCGGTCTCAACCATTCCACTTTCAGAGGGCTCTGCATAAAGAGACGAAACATTTATGAGTAGACTAAAAAGTAGTGTTAAGACCAAATATCCCCAAAAAATAATATAATTTGTTTGAGTCATTGAATGCTCTCTAGCTTCAGAATGTCAAATGGAACTGTTAGCTTATTCGATTTCTCAATTAAACTAAATCTATTCTTAGGAAGAATCAGAGTCAAATGTGTAGGCAATTAGATAAGGTACAGAAACATTTCTTTGTTGCTTATGTCCGCAAGAGAACGAGGGCAGGAACGTAGCAGCTATCAAGTCGGAACCCTTACATCTAATCTTATACCCCATCAACAAAACAGTTGCTATATTCATCAAGCTGGCAAGTCTAAATAATCGCGCCCTCACCAGCTCTTAATCCCAGCTACGATAATGCTTACTCAGCAACTTAAACAGATACTGAATATCCTGATCTGCAAGCTTTCGTTCCTGCTCAAGACATCTACGCAGCTCTTTCTTAGCTTCCTTTTCCAATTTCAGGTTGGTAGCTCTGGGCCAATCTGTGAACCAGCGACAAGCATCTGGCTCAACATCCCCGGTCGAATTGTCGTATGAAGGTTCAAAGAAACTGCGCATCTCTCCCCATTTCTCTCTATGCTGCTCACGGCACTTATCAGCATAATTATGAGCGAAGTAACGATCTAAGATCATTTCGCAGACATGCATGGTATGCAGATCCCGGTCAGCTCCCACATAGTAAGGATTGCTCTCCAGCTCGCGCTGCATAAGCACAAGTTTGCGCTGCATGACCTTGAACAGCCCATCAGACGTATAATGACGGTCAGACCATATTACGGGAAACCATTGATATAAATTGCGTATTCCAAATTTTACTGCGCGATACCATTCATCAAGCAGTTCCCATGGAGCCGTTAAATAGTATGACCAGCGATAGTCCGGCATGATAATCATTCCCATTCGATTTAGACGTAGTTTTTGCTGCTATTGGCCTTGCTCGTCTTTGAAAAACCGCAAATAACCCCTACTCAGCAAAAGAAAAAGATCAATGTTTTCAATGTTTTTTACCTGAATTATTATTCAAAACTCAGCTACAAACATAAGCAGAATTTAATTTTAACTCAGACGTATTTTTGGATGTTTTTGACGTGAATTTGGTAGTTTTAAATTTTGCTCATCAACAGACTTTCGGAAAGACTCTCCACAAACCAAAAGAGAAAAGATCAATATTTTCAATACCATTTATAAAAATCATTTCTGAATTCCAGCTCTTAGAATGGAGCTATTTTCAATTTTAATTCAGACGTGAATTTGGTAGTCGATGAGTCGTACTTCAGAACACAAACCACGCAATAGTGCCGACGACCAGCACCAGCGTTAACGCTCCTTCAACCCATTTCTGATTAACTAAAAATGGAATCCGCATATAACCTGTTTCGTCTGCAGGAAAAGGTTTCCGCGCAGGGATTCCCATCGGGGTCATGGCATCTAAAAGGAGATGGCTAGCCCATCCTATGGCTACGGGCTGGAGTCCTGCGATATAAAGAATGATCGGGATAGGCCACCAGTGACTTATGGTTCTATGTACTTGCCACCATGATTTTTTAGCTGCCAGCATTTCATTGAATTCATCGCTTGAAAGCCATTCTCCAGCGTCAATTCTATGCTGTAAATGTGTAGCACGTTTATGACCTGAGAATGTTCTGTCTATGATATCTGGAAGTACTGCACCGAGAATCATCAAGAAGAGTGCGGCGAATTCATGATGTAATCCAGAGGGAAGCCATGCAGCGTTGGCGCAATAAAAATTTCTCATTTCTTGTCTGATTGAATCAGGTGTTTCCAGTAAGGCAATAACATTTATCGGAAGTAGTACGTGGGCTATGGTATTCATAGGAGTTGCACTAACTGATTTTAAGTATCGCTGTCCAATATTGATTATATCTATTCAGTGTTGCCATAAAAAAGCCGGCTCACCTGAAAGGAGTTCTCAGGTAAGCCGGCAATGATAAACCGCATTGGAATCAGCCACGATTCATATTAGTTTTCGGATCTCTCTGAATGCTTCATCTACGCTACCCACCGTTTCAGCGAAAAGCTTCTGAAGCTCCTTGTGGTTTTCTTGCAGCTCCACGGGGACAAGCTTTCCTTCAGAGTTTAGGTGGTAAGCAATTTGGTTCAGGTTGCCCCCGATTTGGCTGAAGCCGATTTTAAGATCTACGAGCGTCTTATGTATCTGCTGAAGAACTTCAATTCCAGTTTCATCAAAATCGTACAGACCAGACTGTACCAAGTCCCGGATCAAAGCGGATTTATTTTTTCCTTTCTCATTGGCCCTTTCTTCCAAGCAAGTGGCCAACTCTTCGTCTAATCTGAATATTTCTCTTTTGTCTTTCATTACTGCAACTCTCCTGCCTTTCTCAACCATTTGGAGTTCATCGCGCTATCAAAAGAGCCTTTGACCTTAGAACCCACCGCACCTAGAGAACTTGAACCAGAAGCAGCCCCACCACGATGAGCAAAAGATGAAAACGCAGCAGCTCCGGCCAGAGAGGCTACAGCAGCCACTCCTGTGGATGCTGTGGCCATACCTCCAGTTAAAGCGGAGGACATGTCAGGAACCTTTAATAAAATTCCAAAACAAACGAGAGACCAGACAATCAAAGCGGCGAACTCTGCGTTAAATACTCCTTGTTCCACGAGAACATGAGCATAAAGGTTTAAGGATGATTCAACCCCTTGATATGCAACACTCATAACAATTGCCGCAAAAACCATCATCATGGAGTAGTTTGCAATAGCTTTTGCCCAAGACCAGAATATATGCCTAGTTTCTTTGAAAGCAGAAAGAAAAATGCACACAACGCCTACCACAAACATTACATGTACAACAAACAATGACATTATGATGAGTACTAAAAAACATATATACATTAATCCGTAGCTTATACTGAATGTTCCAATTGCAACCCATGCTCTGATATATTCACCTGCATTTACCATTAAGTTCCCATCTGGAACTTGGTTCATCAACTGGTTGTATACAAGGGCGAAGCCATTATCTAAATGGTCAAATATGCCAATAAAATTAGTAACCTTACCTTTTGATGCAAACCAGCTAGAGGTATTAATTATCCATTTAATATATGGAAACACAATTTCTTGAATATAAAAAGACCCATTAAAACAACACGAGACAATACCAACCAATATCAGCATTGACCAAGCAAGCTCTTTCAATCTGTCCCCAGACACTTTGCCGAACATTGCTTGAGCGCAGATATAAATTATGTATAGAGCTGTTAAGACTGTAGCCGCACCTGAAAATTCCTGCATCATTGAATGCATTTCAATCATGTAATGCTTCAATGACGAAAGAGTTAATGTTAAAACTTTTGTTGCAAGTGGAGTCAGTTCCATTATTTGCCTCCGTTCATGTCGATAATTTGAAGCAAAGTATCAGTTGAAGGATTTTCTAAATCTATGCCTTGGCTTTGCATTTGTTCATAAGGAGCAAGATATTTGGCCTTTGCTCTTTCATATTTGGCTTTCTTTTCAGCTTTCTCGGCCTGTATTCTTCTCAGCTCATCATCTTTAACGCCACTGAAATTCATAAGGGCCTGAGCCTCGCCAATCTGTGCAGATAAGGCCAGCTGCTCGGAGAGAATGCTGATTATCTGAGCCAGAAAGACATTTGTAAGATCCTGAGCCTCTTTGATGTTTTCTGTGGCATCAATTTTATTGGTCAGATCCTCTAAGGCTGCGAATCTATCCTTCATTCCAGCAAGCAGATTTTCAGATTTTTCAATTGTATCCTTCAATCCTTGTTGCCGGAGCTGGTACTTTGGGGCCAGCGTTTGCCAAGGATTATAATCTGGTGACCGTGGATCTCCGAAAATTCCATCCAGCATATCTGCTGCTTCAGTGAAATCTCCAATTCCATCAATCAAACTCATAATTTCCTTACCCCTGCCGACAACGCTTGAAGGAACGGCTTCTATCTGACTTTTAATGTCCTTGATTTTACCCACAAAGGCCTTTCCTTGATCGTAATAGCCTTTGACCTGATCTTTAATATCATTGAGTTCTTTAAGCTGCTCTGTTGCCATTTTGTACGTATCATTTAGAACTTTAATTTCTTGCATCTGGTTAGCAATTTGCTCTTTTGCTGCTGCTAACTGGAGCTTTGCTTCTGAAAGCTGTTGCACAAAATAACCATATGAGCCGGGATCACTGACCGTCATGGCTTCCGCTTTCATTGAGGAGAAAGCCAGGGCAATGAAAAAAGCAGTACAAACAGCCACAATTTTTTTAGTAGTAACTGCATATATATCGAGAGAAATCATAAACGCCTCCTGTAAGGGAGTTTCTGAAGGCCGGAGCTCTTCCGGCAAATTTACACACTTCTTCTGCTGACAATATCCATGGACAATGCTTTCATTGCTGCAACAGCTTCGTCTAAGTGTGGTCCCGCCAATTCACAATCGCTTCTGCTAACAAGATGCCTTGCCAGCGCATTCAATTTTGCAACACCATCTTTTCCGTGCCGCTTTGCCAGTTCCCTATCGAGTTCTTTTTCTTCCCTTATAATCTTCCTGCGTTTCCTTCTGATCTGCCTCAACTGTTCGTCTATTTCTGCGTATTCTATGAGTTCTTTATACTGCAAGGACTGCCCAAGCCGACTCTGACAAAGGGCATGAATGATCCTGACAAACTCAGTAGTTCTATTTGAAAACTTTATAAGGAGCTCTTCGAATGAAAGAGCACACAGTGATGAAAGAGCCATAACTCCTCCTGTATTTCTGTTGCGCTCATATTTGGGGCGTTGCCTTGCGTGGCATAATCTGCATTTTCCAAAGGCATGATCTCGGCACGAGATTTGGTACCTCAAAACTCAATTTTTTTTGGGTACCTCAAAACTCCATAAGTTACGTTTTCAGCGAAAGTGTAACGTATGGTTGTGCCTTTCCCGCCGGGACCCTTTAGGGAAGGCGGAAGCGGGGGCCCCTCAGGGGGGTGAAACCCATCTATTGCGCCAGCAAGAGCAGGACGAGGCCACGCCGAGGCATTTTGTCATACAAAATGCGTATCCTGCCATGACACTTAAACGCCATAATATGTGCGATTTAACCTGTTCATACGGGCCAAATTCGGTTAGTTTTCACTAAGCAGCTCGAACCGAGAGCACAACCACTTAGAATAATAACATTTACACAAACAAATAATCGAAAACCCGAAAAACGTGGGGGTCCCTTTTTTTGATGTGGGGATGCTAATTTTTCATGTGGGGGCTATCTTTTTTCCTGTAGCGACCCTGCTTTCAACCGTAGTGAAACCGTCAAACATCGTAGGGGCTACTTTTTAAGCGAACATGCTCGTGAAAGAGTAAAAAGGAGCTTTGAGGTACCAAACACTCCTTTTCAGCTACCATCTAGGGCGTATCTTCCGACGAATAGCACCTATCCCAACGATAATATTTATCGATATCAATTCTCCACGCCTCTTTGTGCATCTTCGAAAGGATAGTATAGGCGGTAATGAATAAATGCCGCTCACTCTCAAAGTCTGGGCGCATAAGTTCATAGTATTTTTGTGTTGCCGGACTGAGCTTAATGCGTGTGGTCTTCAAATCTTTATCCCGATACTCTGGAATCTCTGGATAATTCTGTGCTTGAAAAAGGTACCACATTGCCCCGCCGGACTCCGCGATCATATCTTTGTCGCGTAGATGTTCCGGCAGATCCACGAAGAGGGTGATGCTTTTACGCTCTGGCATTGCTGCCCCCTTTCTGCCCGTAGATATTCTTATCCCAATAAAGACGTAAGCTTCGTTGCTCATCCAATCCGTTACTGTGGAGCATAAGTATTCTTTCTCTCTCCTCATCAGAGAGCTCAAGCAGCCAGACTTCATGCAAGGCATCCACTTCCCGTTTCTTGGCCTTCTTAACGGCTCTCAATTGTTCTTCAGCTTCATCAGCTGCTTGCTCTTCAGCCGTTTTAAAACCGTCCGGCTTGTTTAGTTTCCCGCCGATTAAAAGAGCTTTAAAGATATAACCAAGGAGTTTTTCAACAGGCTGCTCCTTACTATCTTTGAATCCACCGTTTTTAATTCCATAATTCGCATACTCTAAAGACGTCAGCACCATGTTAAGATGCTCGCCTGACTTGTCTCTTTTCTGGACAATTTGACGTAGTTGGTCAGCACCAAATCCTACCCCTGCGAGGGCGGGATATTTGCTACTTATTTCTTCATCAGTCACCGCAAGAATTTTCAAAGCCTCGTTAGAGTAAGTAGATTTAATATTACTACTAACTATACTAGTTTGAAGCCCCATAACGGATGCAGGTGCAACTGACGCCTCATTTAGGATAAAATTCTGATAGTGATTACAAATTGGCTTCAGGTTAACCTCAAGCCCTTGAAAGCGTCCGTCCCGAATTTTTCTTTTTGTCAGAAAACCTTCATACGCAAATTTTGTTAATATTCTCTGCACAGTATCAACGCTAACACCTGTTGCGTAATGTATATCAATGCACCTTATTTTGAAGCAGGAACCAACCCCGTATTCCTTGATCAGAAACGAAAGAACCACATTCATATTCTTGGTAAGGCTGGTAAAAACAGATTTCAGTGAGGCTTTATTTGCCCCGTCAATTGCACCGCGATTTGCGGCGGCAATTGCAGATGCATTGACATTTGAAGGGGCATCAGTGGGGGCATTTGCAGCAACAATTTTAAGCTTACCTTGGGGCATGGGCATTCCCCTTTTCAATGGCAAAGCTTCTTGCACTTAACCACGTAAGCAGTTCTTCAGTTCGGTAAGCAACTCTACCGCTGACTTTGATTCTGGGAGGGCCTTCACCAAGGCTGTCGAGATTCGCAAGGCTTTTGGAGGAAATTACCCCGCCAAGGAACTTTTCAACGTGGCTACGGCTGATGATAGGGGGCAGTTTATCTGCCAGATCGATAAGGGAAGTTTGCACTTTTGCCATACGATTTCCTTTTGCTTTTCCCTGTGTTTCCGTGGGGAAACTGTGGGTGTTTGAAACCGTATGGCAAAAAACAGGATTGGAATCACGGAATGGAAAATTTTAATTTTTAAATTCCGAGTTATGTGCATCTAATATTTCTTTGGGTGGCCCCATGCGAGACAACATTTTCTCTGCCCACTTTCTTTTCACTATATGCTCAATTTTTGAATACTCTGATTGCTTACGAGCAGATTTCTTACGGAATCGCGGTTTCTTGGATTCTGATAACGACTTAGGAAACACACCACTTTCAGCGTCCTCAATAAAACGCTCTGCTGCTCTAATAAGCTTATTAAAAGTCCTAACATGGGAATCATATTTCCCATCATTTTCTTTATTCGTTTCCATCATCTTCTCAACGGCTTTATCCTTATTTTCGGCAGAAGCAAGTGCGTCATATGCATCAAGACATTTCTGATAAAATTTCAGCTGAATCTGTCCAGTAGTAAAAAAAGGCTTTGTCCCTTGGGATGCCCTTCCTTCAGGGCCAACATGCACACGGTCCAAAACATGTTTGAAATCTTTTAAAATAACTTCCTTAGACACATGTGGATTTATTATGAAAGCGGTTTGTAAAGGGTTCCAGCAATAACCATCACCCTCTTGTGTTGCATCCAAATATCTTGAAATGTTAGACTGTACTTCCCATGTATCCACCAGCTGCCCTTGTTTCCCATTATGACGCTGGGCAGTGCCAATCAAATCCATAACCGATTCCCTGACACCGTATACTCCACGAATTTCATAGAATTCATAGAACAACTTAACTCGGTGAATCACGTCTTCAAATGGATCATTAAAAACATCCTGAAACAGACCATAAACTGTCTCCAAAGCCTCATCGATAGACATTTCTTGGTTGTATGGCTGTTCACGGACTTCCTCAGAAATATTTTCCCAGACCCAATCTCTATAAGGTTTTCCCAAGTCGTTACCATAGCAACACCATGACCGGATAAGTTCATTTTCAAATGGAGCAGTGCGCTTTGTTTCGTTTACAAGATCACATAGTTTTTTATATCGCTCGCTGCGCTTTAAAAACTCCCGGAAGTACCTAAACTTTTCTATTTCATTAGGCTTCACTTTATGAACAGGCATTTGGTGTCGGTCTATGTCGAAATAAGAATCCATTCTATCCCCACACTACTTAAAGAGTGTTGATGTTTTCTTTGTATTTTAAATTTGCGTTAGCAATAAACGCATTATTAATCGACAAATACGAAACCTACAACAAAAAAGGGGACAAAAACGGGGACAACTCATATTTTAGGCAAAACAAAAGGGCTTACACATTAAGTGTAAGCCCTTGATTTTATTATGGAGCCAACGATCGGAATTGAACCGACGGCCTGCTGGTTACGAATCAGCTGCTCTACCGACTGAGCTACGTTGGCTTTTGGTAAGGAGTTTCTTTATCTTAGCACATATTTTGTGGTCAAGTCTAAAATTCAAAAAAGACTCCTGCCGGGCGGCTGGAGTCTTTCAAACTTTATTGAATTGGGGTATTAAACCAGCTTTTTCGCAGCAGCGAGAGCTGCATCATAATCAGGTTCTTCAGTAATTTCATTCACATACTGCACATACTGCACGATACCGGACTTATCAACGACAAAAACAGCACGACTTAAGAGACGCAGTTCCTTAATCAGCACACCGTAAGCCTCGCCAAAAGAAGAATCCTTATAGTCAGAAAGAGTCTGCACTGCTTCAACTCCAGCCGCACCGCACCAACGTGCTTGAGCAAAAGGAAGATCCATGGACAGAGTCAGGATTTTAATATCCTCGCCGAGACTTGCGGCTTCGTTATTGAACCTGCGTGTTTCCATGTCGCAAACCGGAGTATCAAGAGAGGGAACTGCGCTAAGGATAAGAACCTTACCACCAAAATCAGCCAAAGCCTTAGGGCCTAATTCGTTGTCTGTGGCACTGAATTCAGGAGCTTTGTCTCCGACCTTGATTTCATTGCCGACTAAAGTCAAAGGATTACCCTGAAAGGTAATTATTCCTGTTCTTTCGTTCATGATTTAACTCCGTTAATTTAATTTTCCGTTATACCTTAAGTAGCATAATACATTATTCCCTACAACAACACTCCGGTTTTTTATAACTCCGAATTAACTATCAAGCAACGCCCGAACAGAAAAATCGTAATCACGCACGGAATTATTGCAAGCCTTGGAAAAACGTCTGAAATCAATTTTCCCCCAATCTCGGGAACCAAATTTTCTCAAAAACAGATCCACATTCTTATCGTCAATCACGCTAAAAATACGTTTCCTGATTATCGGGCCATCTTTCTCAATAAAATCATAACCATGGTGATAATCGTAGAGCATGACCAGCCCCCAGCCTCCGGTCATGAAATGTCCACCGATAGAAAGGGCCAGCGAACCGTTTTTAATAGCCTCAAGTGCGGGCTCATCCCAATTTATTCCGCCTACAAGAACATCCTTACCTGGTACGAGTCCACTTTTCTCAATCCCCATTATCGCCCCAAGGGCCATGGGATCATTGGCCGCCCAGACCACATTCACATCCGGATCGCGATTTATAAATTTTGTTACCAGTTCAAAAGCCATATCCCTGCGCCACAGACAGTGAATCTCACGAAAAAACTCTGCATTAAAGTAATCTGCACGCGCATAAGCCAGCCCTTCGTCCCTGAGTACGGTAGCTTGAGTTGCATAATCCCCGGCAATAGGCAGAAGCCTGACATCTTTTTCAGCAATCCCCTGTTCTTTTGCCTTTTTTATCAATGCTTTTGCCAGATGATACCCGGCCCAGCGGTTATCCGGAACCAGCCCCCCGATCCAATTTTTAAATTTTTCACGGGGAGTACCCAGTTCTTCGGCCTGCTTACCATAAAAATTCAACAGGAGGTTGAATACCTTAACCCCTTTTTCGTCAGCTTTGGCAATAATTTTCCGAGCCGCAAGCTTTTCATTAACCACAATCAGGTAATCTGGAAGGTCTTTACGGGCGAGAACCTCATCAGCCTCTTTAACCATCACCAAATGATTGCGCTCGGCGTAAATAATTTCGAGATCAATACCAAGATCTTCTGCTGCGGCCTGCATGAAAGAGCTCACTTCCAGCCAAAAGCCTCCTGTAGGACTAGTAGGATCAGAGTTACCGGGATTGATAAAGACGACGTCCATTCTATCTGTAGATTCTGTCCCATCCGCGCAATAGGCTACCGCTGGTAAATTAACAAAAGAACCGCAAACCGTAATAAAAAGAAATAAAGTAAAAAAATAACGCACACGCACCACCTGCCGTTTACATTAGAAAAAATCGTCAAAATTTTTTGATGACGAGATGCGCTTATTATATACTAAAGAATGAGAATAAAGAATGATAAGTACAAAAAGAAATCAAACCGCGTGTAAAACTACAGATAAAGCCTTGAAACCAAATTCAACCTCAGCTCCCTCAAACAAGCTTTCTTCCTCAATAGACCATGCCGTAACCAGAGCGCACATCTGCGTTCCTCCGGCGGATTCCCCTGAAACTTCAGCCAGCACTTCGGTCTGCTTAATAGATGTTACTATGGCCGGAACCCGGTTACGTGCACTCATGTAATTGCCCTTCCGGGGACGCACAGCCACCAAAGGAGCTTTTACTGTGGCCGAAACGGAAACCCCCGGCTCAAGCCCTAGTTTATAGAGACTTTCAAGGGTAATAACCGAACTGATAATAAAACCTTCGGCTGTTTTGAATTCCACGTCAGCCAAAACCCCATCCCTGTTAATTGACCGGATATGTCCGATAAAAGTATTTCGTGCACTGGATTTAAGCGCATTTTCCTCAAGAGCCATACGCCGGACAATATTCTTCACATCTCCAGATGACCATTTCTGATAGACCGCCGAAAGATCTGTGGAAGCTTGGCCTAAAACCCTACGCACGACGCCAAGGGGAACCCCGTTGCGCAACATTTCCACGGCCCTTGAACGGCGCAGGACAGAGGGAGCCCCTTTTTTACGGTCCAGTCCGCACTCTTCGGCCCGTTCGTAAAAGATTCTACGCACATATCCTGGGTCAAGATGAAAAAGCGTGCCTTCAAGACCAACCCCCATGGGACCGTCAATCAATCCTTTAAGCTCCCGGCAGACAGATTGCGGTAAAGGAACTTCCCGCTGCTGTCCTTCGCGCCCCAGCAGGATAACTGCCTTTGTGAGATCGATATGCCTGCGTTCATCAAGCCCGAGGACCTCTCCCAGTTTGGCCCCGGCATGTCTAAGCACCAAAAAAAGACAGAAGACCCTTGAGCGTGAGCGGACGTAATCAGCACGCACAGCCCTCCCTTTCCAACTACGAAAACCCAACTCAAGCAGAGTCATCTCCCGTGCATCAAGATGGAGTACATTATCAGGAACATCAAAGACTTCCGAAGGTGCGAGCTTTGTTTCGCCCCCCTTAGAACCATGACTTATATTATCTTTACTCATCACTTAAAAAACCCTTCGAACAGTCACGTTTTTAAAAAAATACGTGACCGGTTTGAAAATTTATCCACTCCCTGCATAAGCATAAGACTCTGATAAAGCCAATTCAGGAATACCTCAATTTGAAAATGGAGAATCAAACATGAAACGGATAAACGTACTCGTCCTGCCCGCACTGCTCAGTCTGCTGCTGGCTCTGCCCCTTTCTGCAAGCGCCGCCGACCTTATGGTCGCACAGGCGGCTAATTTCATGCCCGCCATGAAAGAAATCATCCCCGCATTTAAAAAAGCCAGCGGGCTTGAAGTTGAGGCAACATACACCTCAACCGGTAAATTATACGCTCAGATAGTCAACGGCGCTCCCTTTGATGTATTTCTTGCTGCGGATGAACGCCGTCCCAAAAAATTATTTAATGACGGTCTTGCAGAAACACCTTTTGTCTACGCTAAAGGTAAAGTCGTTCTCTGGTCCAAAGACAAGAATAAAATCGAAAAAAGCTGGCAAAAAAGCATCATGGACGGCAAGTTCAAAAAGATCGCCATTGCCAATACTGAAACCGCCCCTTACGGCACAGCAGCCATGCTGGCGCTGCAGCAGGCAAAACTCTGGGATTTCGTCAAACCGGAACTTGTTTATGCCCAGTCAATAGCTCAAACCTTCCAGTTTGCCTCCACAGGTGCAGCTGATGCCGGATTCTGTGCATATTCATCCATGTTTACCGCTACTGGTAAAAAAGGCAGTTTCGTAGTTGTCAAGGAAGCTCCTGCGGTAATTCAGGCTGCCTGTATCCTTAAATCTTCGGAACATAAAGAAAACGCAATGAAATTTGTAAAATTCCTATCCGGACCTGAAGCTACCGCCATCAAGAAAAAATACGGATACGACTAATGGATTTCTACCCGCTTTATATCTCGGCAAAACTGGCTGTAGCGACCACCCTGTTCATTCCGGTGGTCGCTGCACCCATTGCCTATATTCTTGCCTTCCTTAATTTCAGGGGCAAGAGCATGGTTGATGCTGTTGTTTCTCTCCCCATGGTGCTTCCTCCCACGGTTCTTGGGTTCGGGCTGCTTATAGTCATGGGACCTCAAGGACCGCTGGGAGGGCTATGGAGGGACATGACAGGGGAACGCATGGTTTTCAGTTTTTCCGGCATACTACTGGCATCACTGATTTACAACCTTCCTTTTGCAGTACAACCCATGCGTGCGGCTTTCGAGAAACTGGATATCCGACTGCTGGAAAACGCGGCTGTGCTGGGTCTTTCCTCCTCAGCCACTTTTTTCCGGGTGGTTCTGCCCAACAGTCTACCCGGACTGGCGGCCTCTGCCATGCTGGTTTTTGCTCACAGTCTTGGCGAATTCGGAGTTATCCTCATGGTCGGCGGTTCAATTCCCGGTTCCACCAAAGTCGCCTCCATAGCCATTTATGAAGCAGTGGAAGCTATGCGGTACAGCGACGCCCTGTACATGTCTCTGGCAATTATTCCGGTCAGCTTTCTGGCCCTCTTAGCCATCAACCGCCTAAATAAAATCAGCCGGAGGAGAGCATGACCCTCAAAATAAATATCCGCAAACAGTTGCCCAACTTCGCGCTGGATGTGGCCCTGCATTGTGACCCCGGCACCCTGACAGCAATAGTAGGCCCGTCCGGGGCCGGAAAAAGCACGCTCGTGCGCATCATTGCGGGATTGGAAAAACCAGACTCCGGAGCCATATCCCTTGATGGTAAAATCTGGGTGGATACTGCGACAAAGAACTTCGCAACACCGCAAAAACGAGGTTTGGGCCTTGTTTTTCAGGAATACACCCTCTTCCCGCATTTGAACGTACGTAAAAATGTCGCCTTTGCCGCAGTGGACAAGGAATGTGTTCCGGGACTGCTGAAAAAATTCGGCATATCCCACATTGCGGAAAGCAGACCGTCCAGCATTTCCGGCGGGGAGCGTCAACGTGCGGCATTCTGCCAGGCCCTTGCCCGCGAACCCGTACTGCTCCTGCTTGATGAGCCATTCTCAGCACTTGATATTGCCACCCGCGAAGGGTTGCGCAAAGAACTGCGTGAACTGAAAAGGGAATTGAATATCCCCATTATTCACGTAACCCATGATTTGGAGGAAGCCTACTATCTGGCAGACTCGATCTTTGTGCTGGAAAACGGTCATGAATCACCGCAGTGGCTGGAAAGGCAACGCAAACGATTCTGTCATGAACCCAAAGCATACCCTCACCTTGAACTCGTAGGAAACATGTAATGAAAAAAATACTCACCCTGATCTTGCTGGCCATGCTCTGTATTCCGGTCGCAGCAGAGGCCAAAATTGTCATTGCCTCCGGGGCCGGATACCGTTCGCTGGTTGATAAAATGACCACAGCATATAAAGCCCAAACCGGAAATGAAGTGGAACTGGTCTACGGCAACATGGCCCGAGTTACTGCTCAGGCCAAAAACAGCGGTTCCGTTGACCTTGTCCTCGGTGACAAATCCTTTCTGGACAAAGCCGGACTGGACAGTTGCGCAACTCAGAAGGTTGGCCGTGGACGGCTGGTTATAGCCTACCCCAAAGGCAAAAGCTTCACCGGAATCAAAGACCTCCTTTCTGCGGACGTATCCCGCATTGCCCTACCGGATACCAAACGGGCTATTTACGGCAAAGCGGCCATGCAATTCCTGCATAACAAAAAGATTTTTGATAAGGTTGAATCCAAACTGCTTATGGTCGCTACTGTTCCGCAGTCCGCCTCATATGTGGTTGCAGGAGAAGTGGATTATGCGTTCATCAACCTTACCCATGCCCGTAAAATTAAAAACTCAATCGGCGGCTTTGAAATCGTGGACGAGTCGGCATACTCGCCTATAACCATCGTTGTAGAACAGATGAACAGTTCCAGCCATGCTGATGAATGCAAACAATTTATGGAATTTATCAAATCAGACACAGCCCGTAAGATTGTTGCAGCACATGGCATGCAGGACTGATCATGGACATTGCGGCAATCCTATCCGACAGCTCAACACTCACCCCGCTGGCCTTGTCCGCCAAGGTCATGGCAGTAGCGGGAGTGTTGCAGCTTACCGCTGGAGTACCGCTGGCTTTCTGGCTTTCCCGCTCCAAGGGAATGTTCCATAATTTCGTGGATACTGCTGTAACTCTGCCGCTGGTTTTTCCGCCGGTAGCCACCGGATTTGTACTTCTTTTCCTGCTCGGCAGACGCGGCCCGGCGGCAGACCTCTTCGGGGACAGCATAATCTTCTGTTTTCCAGGTCTGGTGGTAGCCGCCTTCATTGCCGGACTGCCGCTGCTGGTCAAGCCGGTTCAAGCGGCCCTCAAATCCGCCGAAGCCGCTAAACTGCATGAGGTGGCTGCCGTTCTTGGTAAATCTGAAACAACAATTTTCCTCAAAGTCCTGCTACCATGCGCGCGACGCGCTATTATAGCGGGGACACTACTTGCTCTGGCCCGATCCATCGGTGAAGTTGGCATGACACTCATGCTGGGTGGAAATGTCATCGGCCGCACCAACACCCTTTCCCTTGAAATCTACAACGCCGTTTTTAACGGCGAATTCGAGCGGGCAGCGGTCCTCTCATCCATCATCGGCATCGCATCAATAACCATGTTTACCGCCCTGAAAAAATTCTCGGACGCAGAATAGAAGGAATAACAATGAACACATCCGTATTAAAAGAAGTACAGTCACGGGCTTATGAGGCTTGGAAAGCCGCAGGCATTCTTGATGAAAACATTGAAGTCAAAGCCCGTACCCTGACTACAGAGGAAGCCATCGGCAATCCTGAGGGTGACGATTTTCCCTTACTGAGGGGCAAAGAAAAACTCATGGAAGCACAATTCCGTGGATGCAAAGGACAGGCTTTCACTGACCGTTACGGCAATTTCAGCAATACCTTGCGCGAAATAGCGGAAATGGACCTCAGTAATAATTTCCGGAGAGCGATTTTCGTTTCCGCACTGAATGCAGTTCAATGCAGCCTCGGCAAGGCTGAACGGACCATTCACTGTAAAGACGAAGGGCCGGCCCTGTGCGCACCTCAGCTTGGGGATTATATTGAAGAAAAATACGGCAAGCCCAAACTGGGACTTATCGGTTATCAACCGGCCATGATCAAAGCCCTTTCCACACGCTTTGAAATGCGCATTGTTGACCTTGACCCTGACAATATCGGCAGCGAAAAATGCGGTATTACCGTGGAAGGACCGGACAGCACATCCGAAGTGCTTGATGATGTCAACCTGCTGGTTGTCACCGGCTCAACCATAGTTAACGATACGCTGGGCAATTTTCTGCGCGAGGATAAACCGACCATCTTTTTCGGCACCACTGTCTCCGCCGCCGCAGAAATGATGGGCTGGCAACGATTCTGCTGCCAAAGTTCATAGCCCCGAAGAAGGAACTCTGCCGGAGTCAGGCCCACCTCTGATTATACTCAGGCTCCGGCAGGTTCCGATTTGTACACATAGCTTGTAATCCTTAAAAACAATGTTCTACCGCTCACACCCCGCCCCATTCCGCACCGTCAGCTTCTGACACATTATTATGTGACAGCTGTTTCAAAATGACACACAGTCCATGCAATCAGCTTTTTATGCGTACTTACACACATTAAATTCAAAATTATAGCAGACAAACAAAACTCTGTAAAAATATATTAAAAAATATTGATCCAGTCTTAAAAATCATCATTTCTTCAAATACTTGATTTTATTGATTATGTCATTTTGGACCTAATTTTGCTGTAGATTTGTGTCAACTGATAGCTTGTTCTGTCGCAACCGTATACATAAAGGGCTGCTGGAGCTTGTCCAAAACAGAACTATTTCAAATTACCAATATTTTGGTGTTCCTTGACTTATTGTTCCCACTTGGACATATAAAACACAAACTCATCAGTTGCTCTCATATTGTTTCTCAACTAACCCAGTATCTAAAATTATGTCTTTTTTGATATACCAGAAAAGCTTTAAGGACACTGAATCATTAAAAACCTATTTCACCCCGGAGCCTTAACTCATGATGAAAACTGTTCCTGTTCAGGACTCCATCGGCAATGTCCTCTGTCACGACATGACCCGTATCGTTCCCGGCGAGTACAAAGGGCCAGCCTTTAAAAAAGGGCACATTATTACCCCGGAAGATATTCCGGTACTCTTGGAAATCGGCAAGGAACACGTTTACATCCTGACCCTTGAAGAGGGCCAGCTGCATGAAAACGACGCCGCAAGACGGATTGCCAGGGCTGCTGCAGGTCCGGGAATAACCCTGACCGACATCTCCGAAGGCCGCATCAACATGGTTGCCTCGCCGGGCTTGCTCTGCATCAATGTGGAAGCCCTGAACCGCATCAACTGTATTGATGAGGTTGTGCTGGCTACCCTGCATAACGGCATTCAGATCACTGAAGAGCGTGAAGTCGCAGGAACCAGAGTTGTGCCGCTGGTAATAGATGAAAGCAAAATCGAGCAGGTTGAAGAAATCTGCCGGGAATGCGGTCCCATCGTCAGCGTAAAGCCCTTCCGCAATCTAAAAGTGGGCCTGATCACCACCGGAAGCGAAGTTTATCACGGACGGATTAAGGATAAATTCGGTCCGGTTATCCGTAAAAAATTTTCCAGACTCAACTCGGAAGTCATCGGCCAGACTTTTGTCAGCGATGACCCCGATATGACCAGCACCGCGATTCTGAAAGCAATCGATGACGGAGCACAAATGGTGGTGCTCACCGGAGGCATGAGCGTCGACCCTGACGACCAGACCCCGGCTTCCATCCGGGCCACAGGTGCCGAAATTGTCACCTACGGCTCTCCGACCTTTCCCGGCGTAATGTTCATGCTCGGTTACCTGAACGGTGTCCCCATCGTGGGTCTTCCGGGATGTGTGATGTACTACCGGGCCAGTATTTTTGACCTTATAGTTCCGCGGATTGTGGCCGGTGAACGCCCCACCCGCAAGGAAATCGCCGAATTGGGCCACGGTGGTTTCTGCGCCGGTTGCGACACTTGCCGCTACCCGCTGTGTTCTTTCGGTAAATAGAGGATAGTTCGACGTCCTTTCCGGACGCCTGCTAATAAACAGCAGTAATTCAAGGAGGTTCTCCCCATGCTCAAACGGACTTTAAAAGTTAACGGTATTGAGAAGTTCATCATCTGCGAAAATGATGATACCCTCGCCAGTGTTCTGCGTGAAAAACTCGGTCTGCTCAGTGTTAAGATCGGTTGCGGAACCGCACAATGCGGTAGCTGCTCCGTCATCATCGACGGCAAGCTCAAACGTACCTGCAAGCTTTCCATGAAGCGCGTTGAAGATTTCACAGAAATCATTACCACCGAAGGTATCGGTACTCCCAATAACCTGCACCCCATTCAGCTCGCATGGATTGCCCACGGCGGCGCACAGTGCGGATTCTGTACCCCTGGTTTTGTTGTTTCCACCTACGCCCTGCTCCTTGCCAATCCTAAACCGAGCCGCGAAGACATCCGCGATTGGTTTCAGAAGAATCGCAACGCCTGCCGCTGCACCGGTTACAAACCGCTGGTTGACGCAGTTCAGGACGCAGCCGCAGTTATGCGTGGCGACATGAGTGAAGAAGATCTGATCTTTAAGATGCCCGAAGACCAGCGCATCTGGGGTACCAAATACCCCCGTCCCACCGCAGTTGCCAAAGTTACCGGTACTCTCGAATACGGTGCAGACCTCGGCCTGAAAATGCCCGAAGGTTCTCTCAAATGCGCACTGGTACAGGCAGAAGTATCACACGCCAACGTTATTTCCATTGACACTTCCGAAGCCGAAGCAATGGAAGGCGTTGAAAAAGTCGTTACCTACAAAGACATCAAAGGTAAAAACCGCATCACCGGTCTGATTACCTTCCCCACCAACAAAGGTGACGGCTGGGACCGCCCCATCCTCGCTGATGAAAAGATCTTCCAGTACGGTGACGCTATTGCCATTGTCTGCGCTACTACCGAAAAAATCGCGAAAGCCGCAGCAGCCAAGGTTAAAGTTGAGCTGGAACAGCTGCCCGAATACATGGACGCTCCTTCCGCCATGGCAGAAGATGCCATTGAAATCCATCCCGGCACCCCCAACGTATACTTTGAACAGAAGATCGTTAAAGGCGAAGAAACCGCTCCGATCATGGAAAAGGCAGACGTTGTTCTCGAAGGTTCCTACTATGTACAGCGCCAGCCGCATATGCCCATCGAGCCGGATGTAGGTTTCGCTTTCATCGATGATGACGGCAAGCTCAACATCCACTCCAAATCCATCGGCCTGCACCTGCACGCTGCAATGATCGCTCCCGGTCTCGGCATTGAGCTGGAAAACCTGATCATGGTTCAGAACTACACCGGTGGTACCTTCGGTTACAAATTCTCTCCCACCATGGAAGCACTGGTCGGCGCAGCCTGCCTAGCAACCGGAAAACCTGTATTCCTGAACTACACATGGGAACAGCAGCAGCAGTACACCGGTAAACGTTCTCCCTTCTTTACCGACATCCGCCTTGCAGCAACCAAAGACGGCGAACTGCTTGGTATGGAAACCGACTGGATCTGCGACCACGGTCCCTACTCCGAATTCGGTGACCTGCTGACCCTGCGCGGTGCCCAGTTCATCGGTGCCGGTTACAAACTGCCCAATATTCGCGGCCTCGGTAAAACCGTCTGCACCAACCACGCTTGGGGTTCTGCTTTCCGCGGATACGGTGCTCCTGAAACAGAATTCGGCTTTGAAGTCATCATGGACGAACTGGCTGAAAAAATCGGTATGGACCCCTTTGATCTGCGCGAAAAGAACGTCTACCGCGAAAGCCTTGGCGACACTACCCCCACCGGTTGTAAGCCTGAAGTATACTGCATGGAAGAACTTTTCGCTACCGGTCGTCCCAAGTACGAAGAGATGAAAAAATGGGCTGCAGAAGACGCTGCTGAAGGTTTCAAACGCGGCGTAGGTATTGCTGTAGGTATCTACGGTTCAGGCCTTGACGGACCGGACACCGCAGAAGCCGAAATTGATCTGAACAAAGACGGTTCCGTAACCATGTATGCATGCTGGCATGATCATGGTCAGGGTGCTGACATGGGTGTTCTTGGTACTGCCCACGAAGCCCTGCGTCCCCTTGGTCTCTCTCCCGACCAAATCCATCTGGTCATGAACGATACCCGCACCTGCCCCAACGGCGGTCCCGCCGGCGGTAGCCGCTCACAGGTTGTTGTCGGTAACGCCATCATCGCAACCTGCCGCAACCTGCTTGACGCCATGCGCAAAGCAGACAACTCCTACATGACCTACGATGAAATGATCGCAGCAGGTAAAGATGTACATTACAGCGGCAAATGGACCGCACCTGCTACCGATTGTGATGAAAACGGTCAGGGTTCCCCCTTCGCATGTTACATGTACGGTCTGTTCATGGCCGGTGTAGAAGTTGAAATCGCCACCGGTAAAGTAAATGTTGAAAAAATGAAACTTATCGGCGACATCGGTAAGATCAACAACAAACTCGTTGTTGACGGCCAGATGTACGGCGGTCTGGCTCAGGGTGTCGGTCTGGCCCTCACCGAGGACTACGAAGACATCAAGAAGCACTCCACCATGGTCGGTGCAGGCTTCCCCTACATCAAGCAGATCCCCGACGATATGGAACTGGTCTATGTTGAGACCGAACGTCCCGAAGGCGCACACGGCGCATCCGGTGTTGGTGAGCTTCCGCTGACCACCCCGCACTCCGCCATTATCAACGCTATCTACAATGCCTGCGGCGCACGCGTAACCCATCTCCCGGCTCGTCCCGAGAAGGTTCTCGCTGCCATGAAAGGCTAATTGATAAAAATATATCCGAAGTCAGGTGCGTGCACCTGGCTTCGGATTTCTTTTGCCTCCGGCGGCCCTCCGGAGGTGAATAAGACTTTAATCAGGAATAAGACATGTTGCATGGACAAACTGTCTTGATTTGTTTTACTTAAATTACAAATTTTAATAGCTGCCCCATCTGAATTTCCAAGAGCGCTAAGCAAAACTAAAACATCTTTGGACGCCGGAGGCATCAAAATATGGATCAAAAAAATCTTCGTGATTGGGAAGCGCGGTGTACTCAGGAAGAGCCGCCAAAGTGTAAAGCCCGCTGTCCGCTTCATGTGGATGGGCGGGAATTTTGCCGTCTGCTGGCAGCAGGTCAGATTGATAAAGCTTGGGCAATACTATGCAAAACCATGCCGTTTCCTGCAATAACTGCCCGCATCTGCGACGGAGACTGTCAAAACGACTGTCTGCGCGCCCAGAAGGGTGGCGGGATAGAGCTTGCTGCCCTGGAGCGGTTTGCCGCTGAAAACGCCAAACGCTCTCCTATTATTCGGGCTTTGCCGCCACGCGGTAAAACCATAGCTGTTTTTGGAGCCCACCTTTCCGGACTTACCGCAGCATGGGACCTCGGCAAAAAAGGATTCGCGGTAAAACTTTTCTGTAAAAGTAAATTTGAAGGATATTCAGAGCTTCCTGCAGAACGCATCAACGAAAAAATTTTTGAAAAAGAACTGGACCAGCTTGGGAAAATGAACGTTTCCTTTGTTGAAGAAAGTCCTCTTGACGCGGAGACAGTGCTTGCAGCACTTGATAATTTTGATGCTGTTTTTGCTGATCCATGGGTCTGCGATTCTGATGCGCTGGGATTGAAACAGCTGGACAAAGCCACGCTGGAATCGGAAAAAGAATTTCTATTTGCAGCCTCTAAAACCAATGCTAAATCCACAGTCCAAATCATTGCTCTTGGACGTAAAGGGGCGCTTTCCATTGAACGCAAACTCCAGAACGCATCACTCACAGCCGGACGGGACCGCGACGCCCCGTTTGAGACAAGACTGTTCACCAACATAAGCAAAGTAGAAGAACTCAGTCCGGTGACCGTTCCTGCCGAAGGTTACTCCGAGGAACTGGCCCGAGAAGAGGCTTCCCGCTGTCTGCTCTGCGAATGTATGGAATGCGTGAATAATTGTGCATTTCTAAAAGAATTCAAAAGCTATCCCAAGGCATACGCAAGGCAGATTTACAATAACGCCTCCATCGTCATGGGCACCCGCATGGCCAACACCATGATCAATTCCTGTATGCTTTGCGGGCTGTGCGAAAAATTATGCCCTGAAGATTTTCCCATGCAGGATCTCTGTCTCGAAGCCCGGCAGGGTTTGGTGGAGAAGGGGCACATGCCTCCTTCGGCCCATGAATTCGCATTCAGGGATATGGACTTTGCTGACTCCTCATCCTGTGCGTTGGTCAAACACCAACCGGGCACAGAGAAAAGCAAACAGGCATTTTTCCCCGGCTGCCAATTGAGCGCATCCGATCCCGGAGCAATTGAACGGACATACGCCCATCTCTGTTCCGAACTTGATGGCGGAACCGGGCTTATGCTGCGCTGTTGTGGAGCCCCGGCTGACTGGGCAGGCCGAAAAGAAATGTTCGAACAAAAAATGATGTCCTTACGAAATGACTGGGAATTACTTGGCCGACCGCAAATCATTGCCGCATGCCCGTCATGTATAGAAAGCCTGCACAAAGGATTGCCGGAAGCGGATGTCGTTTCCCTGTGGACAATTTTAAACACCTCAGTGAAACAGCTTGATCAGCATCCTGAGACTAAGCTGCTTTCCTTGCAGGATCCGTGTTCCGCTCGCAACAATCAGGAATTGATGAGCGACGTGCGCATGCTCCTCAACGGTCTGGATGTAACTTTTGACGAGCCTGAACTTTCCGGGACTCTCACTGAATGCTGTGGATTCGGCGGCCTGCTGGCAAATGCCAACGAACCTCTTTCCCGCAAGGCTGCTGAACGAAGAGCCGGAAATCTTGATCATGACGGCGTTACCTACTGCGCCATGTGCCGGGATATGCTCGCCAAAGCCGGGAAACGCTGTCGACATATTCTTGATATCATCTTCCCGGATGATAACGATGACCCGGCCGGACGCATTGCACCGGGCTATTCCGCCAGACGGGAAAACAGGGTTCGCTTAAAAGAATCACTGCTCCGGAAAGTATGGGACGAACAGCCGGAACCGCGCAACGACTATGAATCCGTAGCCGTAGAATTCACTGAAGAAGCTCTATCCATGATGGAAGAACGGCGTATCCTTTTATCTGATGTGCAGAAAACCCTGCACGCAAAGCGGGATTCAACACAAGTTCTGGTAAACTCTGAGACCGGGCACAATTTGGTACAGTTCCGCCCGGTAACAGTCACTTACTGGGTGGAATATGAAATGGACGGCGGAACTTATCTGGTCCACCGGGTCTGGTCCCACCGCATGAGGGTGCTGGGATAATGTTTTTGGAAAACGCAACACTTGGAGAGATATCATGAGCGGTTCCCTGAAAGTTCTGGATGAGGATTTTTCTTCGTGGCTCTGCGCAAGCTGCGGTAAAGCCCTGAAACCCTCTCCGGTTGAACTGGAGTATCTTGACAGCAGGTTCAATGTGGAGCTCCCAACCTGCCCGGATTGCGGTTTTGTTCTCATTCCCGAAGAACTGGCACTGGGCAAAATGGCTGAAGTGGAACGGATGCTGGAGGATAAATAATGACCGGAACCCCGCTCTGGGAAAAGCCCATACTGCGCGATGCAGCAGGAGAAACACTGCGTCCCGGAGGTTTCACCCTAACGGACCGGGCTGTATCCCTGACCGGACTGAGCGCAGAAGCACGGGTTCTGGACGTAGGCTGCGGACTGGGGGCAACTGTCTCCTACCTTCGTACCCGGCACGGTTTTAAAGCCTGCGGCATGGATTATTCGCCTCGCCAGCTTTCAGAAGCCCCGGCGGGGCTGCCGCTCACCCGTGCTGACGGGGCTTGCCTGCCCTTCGCAGACTCCAGCTTTGAGGCCGTATTTTGTGAATGTGTACTTTCGCTCATACCTGATCAGGAGCGGACCATTTCAGAGTTCAAACGGGTGCTTACCAAAAACGGCAAACTGATTATCAGCGACTTATACCGGCGTGGTAGCGGACAGATTCAATGCCTCGACAATTCCTGCGCCAGTTCTCCACTCTATCTAGGAAGAATTGAACAACTTTTAAAACAGTACGGCATGCATATAACTGCAATTGAAGATTATTCCCGGCTGCTGGTGGAACTGGCTGCCAAACTGGTATTTGCAGGTGAAAAGAATCCTGCAGCCGGGCAGAGTTGCTGTGAACGACCGGGCTATATGCTAATGATTGCTGAATTTTGATGCGCTTTGCGCTTCTATAAAAAGAACCTGCCTCCGGCGGCCAAAGAACCCTTTTGGAAAAGGGTTCTCTGGACTCTCCTAAAACTTTCATTAGGGCTTTGCCGCAGGTGTTCATGCATAAGCTGAAACAGATACATCAAAACATTCCCCATAAACGGACAGACATAATTTTTAACTCAATATTTTTAAGCAACCACATGGCGAAGCCCTATTAAAAGTTTTTGGGATTCTTAAACCCTTTTTACACAAATCCGCAGGAAAACGGATTTGACCGGTGCCTAAAAGAAAAAGGCGCAATAAAAAGGATTTAAGGCCCCCGGCTGGGCCGCCGGAGGCACACATGACAGAGACAGACCTTAGAATAATGCAATTAAACGGCGCGGGTTATTGCTGCGCCCAGATCATAATCATTCTTTGCCTTGACAACCTGCAACAGGAAAACCCAGCTCTTGTGCGTGCAGCACAGGGATTGTGCATGGGCATGGGTGACTGTGCCGGAACCTGCGGAATTTTAAGCGGCGGCCTTTGCGCACTGGGCCTTTACGCAGGTAAAGGTACCGACACTGAATCCGCAGCAGACAACTATCCTTTATTAGTGGAAGACTTCCGGGAATGGTTCAAAGAAAGAACCGTTTCTGAATTCGGCGGCATAAGCTGCAGCGATATTCTGGATGATGAATGTGGTTCTCCAAGAGCCGACCGCTGTGGGGTTTTGCTTGTTGAGGCGTACACGCAACTGTTAAATATTTTAATGGAAAACGGCTTTGATCCGGCAGAGGGAAGGGACGGAGCAGATGGATATTAGCTTTGATGTTGTTGAGACCGAATCCCTTTGCCCAGTCTGTCTGCAAAAAATACCGGCCCGCAGGGTCACTGAAAACGGAGAAAGCCGCATTGTAAAAGAATGCCCTGAACATGGTAGGTTCAGCACTCCCTTCTGGCGCGGTGAACCTGCTCTTTCCGGTTGGTCAAGACCCAAAATACCTTCTACTCCCCCGGTAATGGATACTGCCGGGAGCAAAGGTTGCCCCTTTGATTGCGGACTTTGCCCGGAACACAACCAGCACACCTGCACCACACTGGTAGAGATAACCTGGCGCTGTGATTTGAACTGTAAGGTCTGCTTTGCCTCGGCAGGGAAGAAAGTCCCGGCGGACCCCAGCATTCCTGAGCTGGAAAAACTACTTGAGAAAATCCGCAACACCGCCGGACCGTGCAATCTGCAGATTTCAGGAGGAGAACCTGCGATTCGCGATGACCTACCGCGCATTGCCGAATTGGCTAAGGCGATAGGTTTTCCTTTCGTACAGGTCAATACCAACGGGGTACGTGTGGCCCGCGAACACGGCCTTGCCAAACGCTGGGCAGCGGGAGGAGTGGATTCCGCATTCCTCCAATTTGACGGCACCCGTGACGATATTTACAGGACCATTCGCGGTCGAAAACTTCTTGAAGAAAAAATCAAAGCAATTGAAAACCTCACTGCGGCAGGGATCGGGGTAGTGCTGGTGCCTACAGTTGTTCCCGGTGTGAACGATGACGACATCGGGGAAATTTTAAAACTGGCTGTTTCATACGCTCCCGGAGTACGCGGGGTACATTTTCAGCCGGTCAGTTACTTTGGGCGCTACCCCTCCCCGCCTTCAGATGACATGCGCATCACCCTTCCGGAAATCATGACTGCACTGGAGGAACAAAGTGAGCAACTGGTTCACCGGGAAGACTTCATGCCTCCTGGGTGTGAGCATTCATTGTGCTCGTTTCATGCTAATTACCTGATCATGGAAGACGGCAGCCTGAAAAAACTTTCTGCTAAAACAGAAAGCTGCTGCACGCCAAAACCTGCTTCCGAAGGAGCAGACAAATCCAAATCTTTTGTCCGCCGTCAATGGGCCGCCCCAAAGGGAAAATGTGCTTGTGACAAACCTATGGACGACCTTGACCGTTTCCTGCACCGGGCCAAGACCCACATACTAGCCCTTTCGGGCATGGCTTTTCAGGACGCATGGACCCTTGACCTTGACCGCTTAAAAGGCTGTTGTATCCATGTAGCTGCCCCTGACGGCAGGCTGATTCCTTTTTGTGCCTATAATTTAACAGCCATGGACGGCTCCACCTTATACAGGAGGATGATTGATGACTGACCGCCCACTGGGTAAATGGCTCAATTTGCGTATGGGCCGTGCTCCCGATCTGCATCCTGTCTCTGTGCGCGAACTTCAGAAATGGCAGTTTGAGCGCTTGCGGCAGACATTATTTCAAGCTGTCAGAAACTGTCCATTCTACCATGAAAGGCTGGCCGGAGTACAAACCGGAGCAGTGCACAGCCCCACGGACCTTGAACACATTCCCTTCACTACTGCTGAAGACCTGCGCAACGGTCCCGAAAACTTCCTCTGCGTTTCACAGGATGAAATTGCACGGGCCGTAACCCTTGCCAGCTCCGGATCAAGCGGTCCGCCCAAACGCCTTTTCTTCACCGCTGGAGACCTTGAAAGAACCATTG
The DNA here is from genome assembly GCF_963678865.1 of Maridesulfovibrio sp. NCBI lineage: Bacteria > Pseudomonadati > Thermodesulfobacteriota > Desulfovibrionia > Desulfovibrionales > Desulfovibrionaceae > Maridesulfovibrio > Maridesulfovibrio sp. The sequence continues at coordinate 2,302,975 of NZ_OY787459.1, forward strand.
AATTTTTCCACTACGGGATGGCCCCTATGTTAAGAGAAGGGGAAACAATTCTGGCTATCCTGCCCGACTCACGCCCCGGCGGAGTAGGCTCTCTTTTCGCGGAATCCATTTCACGGTTAGGGGGAGAAACCGTACTTCCGGTCAATCCTTCCTATATCAGCACCCTGCTTAATCTACTGCTCGACACCCATGCCCGCTGCATTCTAGGTCCGGCCATCCAGATTCACGCTTTGGCCCGGATGCTGGAGAGCAAAGGAATCGTCATCAACCACGTGCGCTCGGTGCTGCTCTGCTGGGACGTGCTGCCCCATGCCTGCATGCAGACAATTTCACGGGTTTTCGGCTGCGAAGTATTTACCCACTGGGGCATGACAGAAACCTGTCTCGGAGGCGGTGTGGACTGCCGGTCCGGATCGGGTATGCACCTGCGAGAACCGGATTTTTATATAGAAATAATCAATCCGGCCACAGGCAGACAAGTCCCTGACGGGCACAAAGGCGAAATAGTGATCAGCACCCTTTCACGCCGGGCCATGCCCCTGATCCGATATCGCACCGGGGATGTAGGCTGCATCATGCACGGCGAATGCTCCTGCGGCCTGCCCCTGCGCAGGCTGGGTGCGGTTGAAGGAAGACTCGGCGACGGAGTTCTTTTACCCGGAGGCAGCCGTCTTGATCTGGGCGAACTGAATAATTCCATTCTTTCCCATAAAGACGTTTTAGACTTTACGGTGGAGTACATCCCTGAAGAACTGGCCCTGTTTTTCAAACTGGACGTACTGCCCGGAGCCAAACCCGGACCGGAAGTCAAAAAACATCTGCAGGACTATCCGAAAATCAGACAAGCCTGCGACAATCATAATTTGAAATTATCAGTCAGACTTGCTAATCAGGACGGAACCATTCATTCCGGTTTCGGAAAACGTTCCATAACAATCAAATCACGGCAGGCCGGTATTATATGAAAAAACTTATTTCCAATCTCTGTTCACAGCTTGAGTCCGGCAACGACCTCATTCTGGCCTCAATCATAAAAAGCTCCGGTTCAACCCCCCGTTCTTCCGGCAGCAAAATGATCATCAAACGCGACGGCTCCATTGACGGAACCATCGGCGGCGGACTGGTTGAAGCTCTGGTCCAGAAAGAAGCAGCCCAAATATTCGATGAACCCGCAAACACTGTAGTATTCCGTGAATTCGACCTTTCCAATGAACTGGCCGCCAATGCGGATATGATCTGCGGCGGACACGTGGAAGTAATGCTTGAACACCTGCCTGCCGATGAACGGACCAGCGCAGCTTTTAATGCTGTCAATGAAGCGTTGCGCACTGGTAAGCACGCTGTTCTGTTCACTGTTTCCGAAGAAGGTTTCATTAGAGAAAGACAGGCCGTGCGTCCCTGTTGCCAGTTGCCTGCACTTCAGTTTGCAGAAGAAAAAGAAGCAACCGCACTTCTCGAAACTGCACTTAAATCAGGTTCTCCGGTAATAAAGAAAATTGATGAAATCCTGCTGACGACTGAAGCCTTTATCCCCCAGCCGGACTTATACATTTTCGGAGCCGGACATGTTTCCCGGCCCACAGCAGCTCTGGCTTCATCAGTTAATTTCCGCACCGTAATTATTGATGACCGAGCCGACTTCGCCAACGAGACAAGATTCCCGCAGGCTGCTGAAATCCATGTGCTGCCGGATTTCAGCGATTGCTTTGCAGGGCTGGAATTGAACGATAATTCATACATTATCATTGTCACCAGGGGACACCTGCACGACAAGACAGTGCTGGGACAGGCTCTTGCCACCCCGGCCCGTTACGTGGGCATGATAGGCAGTTCCAAAAAGCGGAACGCCATATATGATGCCCTGCGCGAAGAGGGAGTCGCGCAGCAGGAAATTGACCGTTGTCATTGTCCCATAGGGCTTTCCATAGGAGCCCAGACGCCTGAAGAAATAGCCGTATCAATTGTAGGAGAGCTGATTCAGAAACGCTCGGGGGGTTGAACATGAAAATTTATGGACTGATTTTGGCGGCTGGATTTTCGTCGCGCATGGGAAAACTGAAAGCCCTGCTGCCGCTGAACGGCTGTACCGTGCTTTCCCGCTGCATCCGTTCACTGGTCAATGGGGGGGCTGCTGATATATATGTGGTCACCGGACATAAGGCTGATAAGGTAGGTGCGGAAGCAAAGGTCCTCGGCATGCACGAAATTTTCAATCCTGATTATGAACAGGGAATGTTCTCCTCTGTTAAAAAAGGGGTTCAAGAACTGCCTGATGACGCAGAAGCTTTCCTCATCCTACCGGTGGATATTCCTCTGGTCCGTTCTTCAACCATTCGGGCTTTGACCTTTGATTATTCCTCTGCGCCTACTGACATTATCTACCCCTGTTTTCGCGGGGAAAGGGGACACCCGCCGCTGATCAACACAAAATTGATCCCTGAAATCATCGCTCATGACGGCAAAGGAGGTCTGCGAACAGTCCTTGAACGGCATGACAGTAACGCACGGGATTTGAACATGCCGGACATTGGCATCCTGCACGATCTGGACACGCCTGAAGATTACGAAAAGGCCCGACAGATTTCCCGCCGACGGGTGCCGCTGCCTGAAGAGTGCGAAGCCCTATGGGAACTTGCCGACACTCCGCTGCAGACCCGAGAACATTGTAAAACAGTGGCTGAAGCAGCATGTCTGATGGCCGAAGCCCTGAACAAGGCCCGGAACCATAATAAACCGCTGGACCTGAACATAGTAAAATGCGCTGCCCTGATGCATGACGTAGCCAAGCTCAAGCGCAACCATGAAGCTGCAGGCGCGGCTATTCTCGCAGGTTACGGATTTTCCGGCATTGCCGACATTGTAGCCGCCCACCGGGATACGGATATTAAACCGGACTCACCGCTCACCGAACGGGAAATTGTTTTTCTGGCGGATAAACTTTTTCAAGGAACAAATCCGGTATCTCTCGACCAGCGCTATGGAAAAACACTGGAACGCTGGAAAGACGATCCAGAAGCCGTAACCGCCATCACCGGCAGACTGGAAAGAGCCAAAGACCTGCTCCTGCGCTATGAACAGGAAGCGGGGATCAACGTCCCGGAACGGTTGGCTCCGCTGGCGGCAAAGGCTATTCTATGATCGTCTTCATCCGTCATGGGGAAATAAAGGACGCCAAAGGACGCGCAGTGGGTCAGATTGACCTGCCTCTTTCCCGAAACGGACTTGAACAGGCCGCGCAACTTGCTGAATCTTTGGACTCCTTCCAACCCCGGCGTATCTATTGCAGTCCCCTGTCCAGAACGATGCAAACTGCATCATTGATTGAACAACAATGTGGGACAGGTTTAATCAGTGCTCCGGAGATTAAAGAAATCAACCTCGGAGAATGGGACGGGCTTGATTTCACCGAGATTAAAAGACTGTACCCGCAGGATTACAAAAGGCGTGGCGAGGATATTGCCGGCTTCCGCTCCCCCGGAGGAGAAAATTTCACAGACCTCAAAGAACGGGTCGGTTCTTTTCTCGAACAACTTAATTATGGTGAGGGGCCGATAATAGCCGTTACTCATGCCGGAGTGATCAGGACAGTGCTGCATATAATACTGGGTTTTCCACTGATAAATATTTTCAGGATTAAACCGGACTATTGCCATGCCACTGTCATTGATAAAAAAGGAGATAAATATTTCCTCAAAGCGTATAACCTACCGCCGAATCAGGGGCTAGGCTCACACCTGACACAATTGATGCCAGATTATGATTGATACCCTTGCCCTTGACTTATTCTCCATACGGACAGACAATAAAAATGTAATAATTATACAAATATAGGCATAATTAAAGCAAGGGAGCTATATGCAGGTAACCAAATTCGCCATTCCGGAAGTAATTTTCGGTAACGGAAGTATCACATATCTGGCATCATGCGCCCAAAGGCTAGGCGCAAAACGTGTCCTGCTGGTCAGTGACAAAGGGCTGGAGTCATCCGGGTGGGTAAAAATTATTATCAACCTTCTTAACGCCGCGAATCTTGATTGCATATATTTCGATGGTCTCACCTCCAATCCGCGGGCAGACCAGATCCAGCAGGGAGCTAAGCTTTACCGGGACAACAAAGCTGATGTCATCATCGGACTCGGCGGAGGAAGTCCCATTGACGCTTCCAAAGGCATCGCCACTATCGTCAGCAACGGCGGGGAAATCCATGACTACGAGGGAGCCAACCGCATCAGCCGCCCGCTGCCGCCAATGATCCTGATTCCCACCACTGCCGGAAGCGGTTCGGATGTCTCCCAGTACGCCATTATTACCGATAAACAACGCAAGATAAAAATGGCCATCATCAGCCGCTCTCTGGTACCCAATATTTCTATCATCGACCCGGACCTGCTGATTACCAAACCTCGAGGACTGATTCTCGCCTCGGCTGTGGATGCATTGGCCCATGCCATTGAGTCATACGTCTCCCGTCTGGCTTCGCCCTTCACAGAATCTCAGGCTTTGACAGCAATCAGGCTAATTGCAGGCAACATTAAGACCGCAGCAAATTCCAAAGATCCTGAAGCCTTGAAAAATCTCTCTATTGCCAGCACTGCAGCGGGCATGTCCTTTAGTAACGCAGGTCTGGGAGTAGGCCACTCACTGGCGCATTCCCTCGGAGGGAGATACGATGTAACCCACGGATTGACCCTGCCCATCCTGCTGCCTGCGGTTGTCAGATTCAATAAATATTGCTCGGAAAGAAAAATGGAAACCATTGCCCGGACTATCAACAACAGCTGTCCGGCTCCGGTGAAACAGAAAAAACGGGACCTGAGTGAAATCCTGCAGGCAATGTTCGAAGAACTGGAAATCCCCATGCGTCTCCGGGACATTGTACCGGACAACGACCAGATGGAAGCAATCTGCCGCCTCGCGACCAGAGATGCCTGCACAGTAACCAATCCGCGAAATGCAGACTGCGATGATCTGCTCAAAATCTGCGGGGAGTCATGGTAATGGGAAACAGAGCAACACTGCACGATCTGATCGGTATTGAGCACCACAAACTGAACTTCTTTCAGGAACTCCAGCAAAATATCAAGGAGCTGACTGAAATCAACCGCGAATCAGAAGACCAGCGCTGTGAAATCGCGGCTATTCTCGACGGCATCACAGATGTAATGATGGTCCTCTCAGAGGATCTTGAAATCATTTCCGTAAACCGGGTTTTTGAACAGCTTTTTCCCGGCATCAATCCCATCGGCAAAAAATGTTATGCCCTGTTCCGGGAAACCAAACATGCCTGCACTGAATGTCCGGCCTTTAAGTCCCTTTCAACCAATACGGTCTGCAAAGATACGGCTATTTTCCATATTGACGGCAAAAACATGCAATTCGACATGGTCGCTTCGCCGTTAAAGACCCCCGGAACCGAAGAAGACCGCATCCTGATCTTCAAAAGGGATGTGACCATGGAAAAGGAATATCAGGCCAAATTCTACCAGGCCGAGAAAATGGCAACAATCGGGGTGCTGGCTGCCGGGGTTGCGCACGAGATAAACAATCCCATGGCCGCAGTGGCCGGATTTGCCGAAGGGATTCAGCGCAGGCTGACCCGGCTCGATGACAAAATTCCCGATGAACTGGCCGAAGACCTTTACGATTACACCAATACCATTCTTAAAGAATGCCTGCGTTGTCAGGACATTGTAAAGACCCTGCTCTCATTCAGCCGCCCGGTTGCTTCGGAATTTATACCCGTGGATATAAATCAGGTAGCTGAGGATACCCTGCGCCTGCTGGACCACCAATTCCGCCGCTACCAGAATGTTGAGCTGGAGGTAAAGCTGACTTCCCCCATGCAACCGGTTCTCGGCAACGAGGCCCAGCTCAAACAGGTCATCCTTAACCTGCTGACCAACGCTGTGGACGCCATTGAACACAACGGTAAAATCAGCATTGAAACCTTTATTGAAAACAACCACATAGGAGTGAGAGTCAGCGACTCCGGGTGCGGTATTCCCGAAGAAAACAAGGGAATGCTCTTTGAACCGTTCTTCACCACCAAGCAGATCGGTAAAGGGATTGGCATCGGTCTTTCGACCTGTTTTAACATTGTAAGAGAACACAGCGGTGAAATCATAGTGGACAGTGAAGTGGGCAAAGGGTCCACATTTACAGTACTTTTCCCCCTGCAGCGAGATTAGGAAATGTCAGAATCATACAAAGTGCTTGTGGTGGATGATGAAGAATCCATCCTGAAACTGCTCAGCAAAGAACTTGCCAGCCCTGAACGCATTGTGCAGACCGCTAACTGCGCCAAGACTGCAAGGGAAATGGTCCGCAAGGAACGTTACGAAGTTATTATCTCCGACATCCGCTTACCGGACGGGGACGGCCTTGAGCTGCTCACCGAATTTAAAGACATGGAACCGGATGTAGAAGTCATCCTGATCACCGGGCACGGAAATATCGATAACGCCGTGGAAGCCATCCGCATCGGGGCCTATGATTACATAACCAAACCTTTCCGCCTCGACCGGGTGGAACTTGTGGTGGACCGCGCATGGCAACGAGTCTGCCTGACCCGTGAGAACCGCAGTTACCGCCATTCCCATCAGAGCGACACGTCCAGTTCACAGCTCATCGGCAGTTCTACGCCAATCAAACAGATCAAGCATTTGATCAATAAAGTTGCCCCCACCAATGTACCGGTGCTGATCACCGGGGAATCCGGGGCTGGTAAAGACGTGGTAGCCCACTCCATCCACTGCGCCAGCCTACGTGCAGGCAAACCTATGATTGTAAAGAACTGCGCCACCCTGCAAAAGGAACTTTCGCGCAGCGAACTTTTCGGACACACCAAAGGCTCCTTTACCGGGGCCACTGAAAACTGCGACGGCTTGATGACCTTCGCCCATACCGGCACCCTCTTCCTTGATGAAATCGGGGAACTGCCCATGGAAGTGCAGGCCTCACTGCTGCGTGTTCTGGAATCGCATACCTTCCGCCGGGTTGGGGAAAAGGATGAACGCACCGTGGATATCCGTTTCCTTTTCGCCACCAACCGTAACCTTGCCAAGGAAGTGGAGGAAGGCAGATTTCACGAAGCACTTTTCCACCGCATCAACGTTTTCAACATCAGCCTTCCGGAACTTAAAGACCGCCGCGAAGATGTCCCGTTGCTCATAGACTTTTTCATCAACAAGCTCGGCTTCCAGATGGGACAGGGCGAATACACCATCAGTGAAAGAGCCATGCAGTGCATGCTTTCCTACCACTGGCCGGGTAACGTCCGCGAACTACGCAACGTACTGGAACGCAGCATCATTCTGGCTGACAACAACACCATCACCTGCTCCTGCCTGCCCAAGGAAATCGCCGACCAGCCGGAACGCGAAGGCGAAGCCGGAATCCTTTCCTTGGAACGCATGGAGCGCGAGCACATAATCAAGGCCCTCGACTTCTTCAACGGCAATCGCCAGAAAGCGGCACAGGCTCTGGGCATCGGCCGCAAGACCCTTTACCGCAAAATTGATAAGTATAATTTGTAGAGATAATTAAACCAGAACACTGAAAGCCGCCCTGTGGGAACATGGGGCGGCTTTTTTAATCCAAATTCCATACTAATCCAGTGCCAAACCAGCCCCAGCTATGCTATGACTGGACTTCCTCCCCGGTTTAGGCAGGATATGCTTTACATAAACTCCCAAAGGAGGATTCAATGCGTAAAATATGTTTATTATTAATAGCAATTTCATTGTTTATAAGTTCAGCCGCTTATGCTGACCCCCTACAATCCGGCACGCGATTCCCGACGATTAAACTTGAGGGTAAATTATCTGCTGCCCAACAGGAATATCTGGGTCTGACCGGCACCGGGCCATGGGATCTTCTGGAGATAGATGCCGACTATATTATTATAGAGGTATACAGCATGTACTGCCCGCACTGCCAGAAAGAGGCACCGGCGGTAAACTCATTCTGCAACATGCTCAACAAAGCCAAAGAATGTGCTGAAATAAAATTCATCGGTATCGGTGCCGGAAACTCAGAGTTTGAGGTTGACTTTTACAGGAAGAAATATTCGGTGGAATTCCCGTTGTTCACGGATTCTGATCTGGATCTGCATTCTAAATTCGGCGAACCCGGCACTCCGCACTTTTTCATGCTCCAAAGAGACGGCAAAGGATTCAAGGTGATTCTCTCCCATGCAGGTCCCTTTGACTCTGCTGAAAAATTCATGAAAGCAATCAAAGACAAGCTTTAGGAAAATAGAGATGAAAAAAACGATTCTCTGCACAGCAGCTCTTCTACTGCTGACCTGCGCTAATGTTCAGGCAAAGGTGGCCAAGGAACAGATATACGAATCAAAACAAATGAAACCGGTCAACAGCGTGCTTAAAGTAAAAGTAGGAGATAAAGCGCCTGATTTTACACTGCCGTCAATTTCCGGCAAAAAAGTCTCCCTCTCTGAATACCGGGGCAAAAAAAACGTTATCATTTCATTTGTACCGGCAGCATTCACCCCCATCTGCTCCGACCAATGGCCGGGCTACAATATTGCCCGTGAACTTTTTGAAAAGTATGATGCGATAATCCTCGGAATTACTACAGATAACATTCCCTCTCTGCATGCATGGACCAGCCAGATGGGTGATGGAGGAGTCTGGTTTCCTGTTCTTTCCGACTTCTACCCTCATGGAGCCACAGCTGCAGCATTCGGAATTCTGAGACCGGAAGGAATCAGTGAGCGGGCAATTCTCGTCATCGATAAAGATGGGGTGCTCCGTTATATTGATATACACAATATTAATAAAAGGCCGGATCTCGGACAAATTATCAGGGCGTTAAAACAAACTGAAAATTGTAATTTCACGCTACAACAAAAAACTGGCTTGCTGACAAATTAAGGATTGGCTGTTTGTCTTGAAGTTGCCTGATTTAATTAAAACAAAAACGACGCGTATGTAGACAGGCGTGAGCTTCAGTATTTTTGCGCATAGAGGCCTCAAATGGTGCTTTATCAGTAGTCTAGCCGTTCCGGATTGCCGGAACGGCTTTTTTTATTTACAATCAATGTAAAAAATAAATTTATTACTATAACACACTACGTACAAAGATACAAAGAAAAGATTTTGATTACACAATCAATATAAAAAAGATCAAAAATATCTGTAAAATTATTCATCCCGGCCTTTTTTTCATGTATATATATGCTCACTGAAACACATGATCCTTCTGACACACTGGAGTGTAGAGCTGGTTCATATTGACACACCCATACTTCAGCCCCTGTCATGTAACACTTTTGTCAATATTGTTACATTTTTCACATTAAAAAAAAGGAGAATAACACAGATCAAGAATTAGAAAAGAATCACTACAGCAAAAGCCCAAAACGTTTAAGTCGCTGTATTTAATAACTTTTCACTTTGGCACATCTCTTGCCTTATAGAAAGCGTTAATAAGTACAAGACTAGGCCCAACCTTCTAAAAACCTATTAAGCTAAAGGATGGTCTCAAATGGCAGTACGTGAACAAGTAAACGGTTTTTTTATCCCCAGTGTAACCCTTATCGGTATTGGCGCACACAAAGAAATCCCCGCACGCATTAAGGCTCTCGGCGGTAAGAAACCCCTGCTCGTAACAGACAAGGGTATCACCGGCGTTGGCATCACCCAGCAGATTGTGGACATTCTGAAAGCAGAAGGTATGGACTGCGTAGTCTATGACGAAACCATTCCCAACCCCACAGACAAAAACGTTGCTGATGGCGTAAAAGCTTATCAGGACAACGGCTGCGACTCCCTGATCACTCTCGGCGGTGGTAGCTCTCATGACTGCGGTAAAGGCGTCGGCCTCGTTGTTTCCAATGGCGGAAGCATTCATGACTTCGAAGGCGTGGACAAATCCACTAAACCCATGCCCCCTTATGTAGCAGTTAACACCACCGCAGGTACTGCTTCTGAAATGACCCGTTTCTGCATCATCACCGATACCTCCCGTAAGGTTAAAATGGCTATCGTTGACTGGCGTGTAACCCCCGGTATCGCACTTGATGATCCCCTGCTCATGATGGGCATGCCGCCGTCCCTGACTGCAGCAACCGGTATGGACGCTCTGACTCACTCCGTTGAAGCATGGGTTTCCACCATTGCTACCCCCATCACTGATGCTTGTGCTGAAAAATCCATCCGCCTGATCAACAAGTACCTGCGCCGCGCAGTTGCTAACGGTCAGGACATCGAAGCTCGCGAAGGCATGTGCTACGCCCAGTATCTCGGCGGTATGGCTTTCAACAACGCTTCCCTGGGTCATGTACACGCTATGGCTCACCAGCTCGGCGGTTTCTATGACCTGCCTCACGGCGAGTGTAACGCCATCCTGCTGCCTTACGTTGAACAGCACAACCTGATCGCCAACGTAGAACGTTTCGCTGAAATGGCTGAATGGCTCGGCGTGAACACCGAAGGTCTGGCTCCGCGCGTTGCTGCTGATGCAGCTCTTGATGCTATCCGCCAGCTCTCCTCTGATGTTGGTATCCCCGCAGGCCTGAAAGCCCTCGGCGAAAGATACGGCAAGAAGGTCGATGAAAAAGACATCCCGACCATGACTGCCAACGCTCAGAAAGACGCATGTGGTCTCACCAACCCCAGAGTCATGACTGACGATGCAGTTGCCGCAATCTACAAGGCTGCCATGTAAATAATAAGTTCCATCCGGCCTGAGGATCTGCAAACCGCAGGCCGGATGTACAAGATACTTTTGTCACGGGCATACGGATCATTTTGCATAACAGAGGTCATGGATTGGCAAAGGTCTGATCCGTTTTGCCTGCAGAGATTCGGTTATAGGCGCGCAGGTGGAGCTGCAAACTAGATAAACCGAATGGACAATGTATTTACGGAGGGGGGAAACATACTCCCCCCTCAGAAATTTACCCCACGCAGGCCCGTTTGCAGTTAACGCCCACAATTTACAGCATACGGACCAATGCATAAAATTGTTTCAATCAAATACGGCCTTCACAGGCTGTTCACCCCGGCACCTTGGAAACATATGCAAACGGGCCTGCACTCCTCCTCTCTTCTAAAATTCTGATATCTCTCCTTTTTTGCTTTCTGTATATATTCATGCCGTTCATGGCTGGCTATTGTGCTTGATAGATAATATCTTTATTACTTCTTTCAAAAATTATCTCTTACAAGGAAAGCACAATGTTCATCCTCGAAAAACCATATGTATCTGCCCTGCTCAAAAAAACTCTTGCCGAACTCGGCAGACCGGTACTTGATAATAAAATCGCCAATGAAGCCTTGCAGAACGAAAATATTATCCTCAGCAAGGAAAAAGAATTCGTTGCCGCCTACAACGATGACCGCGCCCAGCCGGTCTACTCCAACTCGGAAAACGCAATTGACTGGATAGACAATAACCTGAACAGCGGCGACCTGCCCCACAAAATCAGACTTTTCAAAGACAAAGGTGCTTTCAGGGATCTGGTCCGGGACATGTATCCTGATTTTTTCTACCGCACTGTCGACTTCGAAGATTTAGATCATGTTAACGCAGACGAACTGCCCATTCCCTGCGTCATCAAACCTTGTGTCGGTTTTTTCAGTCTTGGCGTGCATATGGTTGAATCTGTTGAAGGCTGGCAGATAGCTGTTGAAGCTATCAAAAATGAAGTGGAACAGATAAAGACTATGTACCCTGCCAAGGTGCTGGAACTGGACAAATTCATTATCGAAGAATGTATTGAAGGTGAAGAATTTGCTGTTGATGCATACTATGACAGAGACGGCAATCCGGTAATCATCAACATATTAGGACACCTTTTCGCTTCGAGCGATGACGTCAGCGACCGCTGCTACATCACTTCCACAAATATCATCAACGAACATCATGATGAATTCCTGAAACTGCTGCGGAAAATAGGCAACCGGGCAGATCTGAAAAACTTCCCCATTCATATCGAAGTACGCACGGATGGGTACGGCAACCTTGGTGTCATTGAGGTCAACCCCATGCGTTTCGCGGGCTGGTGTGTAACAGATCTTGCCCACTACGCTTACGGTATCAACCCCTATAAATATTTTATGGAAGGTTTGAATCCGGATTGGGCTAAGATTTCCGGCTGTTGCGAAGGCAAAATTTTCGCCATGGTTATTGGAGATATTGATTCCACTGTGGACCGTTCCGAAATCACATCAGTGGATTACGAAGGTTTTAGAGCAAACTTTTCCACCCCTCTTGAATTACGAAAAATTGATTATAAAGAGCACCCTGTTTTTGCATTTATCTTTGCCGAGGTGGATGCGGATAATCTCGATGAATTAAAGAAGATGCTGCATGCTGATTTTACGGAATATCTGAATTTCCAGTAGGCCTTTGACAACTTACGCCATTTACGGCAGATTTCGGTATTATATCAACCCTTCAAGGAGATACCATGAGTTCAACAATCGAAGATTTGACTATACATTATGAAGAAGACGGACAGGTTATCGTCAAAGAACTGGACAAAGAGGTACTGACCAAAGGCGCATGGACCACCATCATGTTCCGCTACAAGCAGCTGGACCGCAAAAGCGGCGAATACGGCAAGGACATGTACACCATCCGCCGTTTCCGCAAAATGAAAGGCGAATACCGCCCGCAATCCAAATTCAATATTTCCAGCCCTGATCAGGCGCGCAAGATCATTGATGCCCTTGAAGGCTGGATTAAAGATCTGGAAGATTAAAATCTTTTGAAAACAGCCGGCCTCAGGGCAACAAAAAACTCCGCCCGGATATCCAGGCGGAGTTTTTGATTTATATAAATTCAATAATTAATTTACAGTATAAGCTCCACCTGCTTCGACCTTCTGCACAGTGGAATTGGTAATGGTAAACCAGAGGAACTCACTGAATCTGGTTCCGAGTTCATTCTTCTCACTGTAGGTACAGCCGACCAGCCAGCCGGAATCGGTGTAGTAACAATCCGTGGCTGAATCCATTTCCAATGTTTCAGGATACATGGAATTCTGCTTCAAATATTTCTTAACTTCAGGATAAAACTTCTTGTCGGCAGAAAGCATGGGCTTGGGCCCGAACTTCTCTAATTCTTTCATAAATGCTTCATATTTGTCCCGGTACCGATCATATTTACTTTTATAAAGTTTCTCCCCGGGATTCAGCTGCATCAGTTCTTCATAGATATCCATATTGGCCTTGAAATCACGCACCGGAAGAGCCTGTGCCTGAGCGTACAGCTTGCGCTCCAGCCTTTTGCGTAATTTTTTGTCATACCCTTTCAATTCCTTGCGGTACTTACTGTTCTCAGGATCAAGACCGGCAAGCTCCCCGTAATATTTGGCCAGATCAGCATAATTCCATTTGGAAGTCCGCTCAATACGGTCCAACAGATCCTTTTCCGTGGCCAGATGAATCATGGCCCGTAACTCATTGTTCATGAGTCCCTTGTTCTGCTCGGCAACAGTCAGGGCGGTTTCTGCATTCCCGGTTTCTATAAGACGCTTCATGGACTCAATAACCTTGGCCCTTTGCGCATCCTGCTTTTCCTTGACGATGCGTTCCTGCTCGACCCTGTGCTGTTCGACCACACGGGCCTTTTCCTCGGCAATGGACTGCTGCAAAATTAAAATTCCATACCCTGCGGCAACAAGCAGGATTCCTCCGGCTAAGCATCCAAGTAAAATTTTTCGCGACTGAATGAATTCTTTAATGGTTTCAATATTCATGGCAGCAAAGATACGGGCAGGGCTGCTAACCGTCAACCAAACTTAGCGCTTTATCCCTTTTTTTCATAACCACTCTAAACATATCTTTAGAAACTCCGATATGATCCATATGGAAGGAATACGGTTATGCAAATAAACGCATCAGCATTAAAAAGTAATTACGGAGCTCCGGCTTTACTGGAAAAAGGTTCTCCGCTTTTGGGCGGGAGCCGGACTTCCGGCGTTAGAGCGACGCGCCTGAACACTCCGGCCTCGCCCGTAAATACAGCTGACCAATTTGCGGAACTGATCGCTCAAAAAACCGTATCTCCCGACCAAACAGGCAAAACTCAGAAGGGTTCCGAGGGAGAATCCAATAATCCCAAGGACCCTTCTGATCTGGCCGGAGCACTCGCCGGAGCAGCCGACTTCATTGAAAGCAAATTCGGCCATGAAGCAGCCACAGCATTCAAAGGCATTGTCATTGCAAACTCAGGTGATCAGATCACCGAGGACTCCCTGAGCAACGGGCTGCTGAAATCCATCCAGTTCATAGACCGCAACTTCGGATTTACAGCCGGGGATCAGGTCATGGACCACTTCAATTCCAACCTGAACAACGCCATCAACGATTACTTTGAAAACGGGCTGCAGGAACATTTCTTTGCTGTCAGCCCCGGCGGAGAAGTCGGAAACGGAGCACAACTGACCCTGCAGAACACCTTTGCACAGGTCAGTCAACAATTCGGAGAAGAGACCGCCGAGAACATCAAAAGCCTGATCGAAGAAGTTCTTGAAGACGAAGGCAAGAGCCTTGACTCCCTAAAAAAAGGTTTAAAAAAAGGCCTGACTGAAGCGGAAAAAAACAATCCCGGCATCACAGACTTCGCCGGTCCCCTCGCTGCCGGTGAAATCATGGATAAGCTACAATCCGGAAGCTATGTAGCAGCACCGCCGACCGGTTCAGTGCTCAACCTTTCCGTATAGGCTATGCAGCCCTGACCATAGTTTCTTCTAAATACAACACACCATACTTCCGGACAAAACCTGTTTCATCCTCCCTAATTTACTGTTCAAGATTATTTTTTTTTGTTATCAGCAAGGAATCCAGTTCAATAAGCACTAAATGGAGGAGATGGAAATGAGCTTTTTCTGGTTTTTCTTCGGTCTTGCAATGACTATCACTGCTATTGCTTTCATCAAAGCAGGCAGCAAAGAAGACTAGTCATTCGTTAACGGGGGGTGCCCGTTTTTTTCCAACGCCTGTCCGGAAGCCTGTCAGACAGTTCCGGCTACAAGGCGCAAGAAAAAGACAGGAACAAAGCGTATACAGCATACGTGGGTTTCTGTCTTTTTTGCTTCTCTGCAAGTGATAAAATAACCCTGCCTACAATTCACTTTACTCCACAGAAAGTGACGTATCAGCAGTATTGCTCCGCTCTGCACTGACTTTTTTTACCCTTCTTTTTCAGAAGTCTTTCAGGTAATGTTGCGTATACCCACCCCAATAGAACATCACGGAAGACCAGTGAACAGACAGGACATACTGAATCAGATAAGCAAAGACATTAATGCGTGGAGCATTGTTCCCAGTGTCATTAAAGATGATACAGGTAAACCTGAATTTGAAATGCTGTTGGCAAATGCTGAAATGCGGGACCCCGGCACAGCATCCCTTCATTTCAGGGAGACCCGTTGCGGAGGGTTTGAATACGCTTCACGGGCTTTTCTGCACGCCCACCTGCAACCGGGAGACCTGTTCATTGATGTCGGTGCCCATTTCGGCCTTTACACACTGACCGCTGCCAAAAAATTTCCGGGCCAAATAAACGTGCTCGCCATTGAACCGCATCCGGCTAACCTGAAAAGGCTCCATCTCTGGTGTGAGTTCAATGAGTGCCTTGAAAACGTCAGAATCGCCGCATGCGCTGCATCCTCCAAAAGCGGAAAGAGCGAGTTGATCCAGAATTCCTCCATGGGGCACAGTCTTGTCCCTCAACCGGGCAACCGCAATCAGGGCAAGACACTTACGGTGCGACTGGAGACCGTGGACAATATCGTAATTCAAGCCGGATTCATGGATTCAGGAGAAAGAATTTTTCTTAAAATTGATACTGAAGGCCATGAACTGGCTACCCTTTCAGGCGCACTCGAACTGCTGAAATCCAGCCGGGTGGCTGCCATTATCTGGGAAAAAGGACATTTCCATAATTCCCGGCAGGGCATTCAGGAATTTACCGCCATCATGAGGTTGCTGCGAGATTTGGGTTACGATTCCTACCGCTTCCCCCACGAAGACATGGGCGGACCGCTGATTCCATATTCTCCCAGCCATGAGCTATGCAACATTATCAGCATAGACAGGTCCTTCTCTCCACTTCAGGTATACGAACAACCTTGGTCAGCCCATGCGGTGATGTCCTCAAGTATGCGGCCACCGGTTTCGGAAAATTTCATGATCGGGTTCACAAAAGAGCTGATCAAAGAAAAGAAAACCGACTGCGGACGCTGGTCCAGCTGGAATATGCTCGGCAACGAACCGGATCTGCGGGCTGGAATGGCAGGACAACTGGTCCCCGAAAATAGCAATGTGCTGGATGTGGGAGCCGGAATGATGCTCCTGCGTGATTACATCCCGGCAAGTTGTACCTATACCCCGCTCGACATTGTGGCCCGCAACAGAAATACAATCATTGCAGACCTTAACCAGCAACAATACCCGCAAAGCAAGTATGATGTGGTCTGCGCACTCTTTCTGCTTGAATTCATCCACGAACCGCAGCTCCTCTTTGACTGGGCCTGTAAACACGCAGACAGGCTCATCTTTACCTACCATCCGTTGCAGCCGGGAGCGGACAGGAACAAACGCAGGGCTGCGGGATTCTTTAATGACTACAATGTGGGTGAACTGAAATCCATGGCCCTGCAGGCGGGCTGGAAAACTGTTTCTTTCACTGATATCACTTTCGGGCAGGTCTGCTTTGAATGTCTAAAATAAGGATTGAACATGAAAATTTATTCCTGGAACGTTAACGGATTCCGCGCTGTAATAAAAAAGAATTTTAACGAATGGTTTGCACAGAGCAATGCCGATGTGGTCATGGTTCAGGAAACCAAAGCCCATCCAGACCAGATTCCCGAAGAAAACCGTGATTTTGACGGCTATGAATCCTTCTGGAACTGGTCCAAAGTCAAAAAAGGATACTCCGGCACAGCCTGCTTCACCCGTCAGCCTGTGCTGTCTCATTCATATGGACTTGCCGACGGAAAATTTCAGGGAGAAGGACGGGTTGTGCTCATGGAGTACGAACATTTTTACCTGTTCAACATCTACTATCCTAACGGACAGATGAGCGAAGAGCGCCTTGAGTATAAAATGGGATTCTACGACAGCTTCCTTGAATATGCTGAAGAACTGCGCAAAAAAAAGCCCATTGTGGTCGGCGGCGACTTCAATACCGCACACAAGGAAATAGATCTCAAAAACCCCAAGGCCAACTCCGAAAGGTCCGGCTTTCTGCCGGTTGAACGGGCATGGATCGATAAATTCATAGAACACGGCTACGTGGATACCTTCCGCATGTTTGATGACAGTCCGGGCAAGTATTCGTGGTGGAGCTACCGCTTCAATGCCCGCAAAAACAACGCCGGGTGGCGCATTGACTATTTCTTTGTTTCCGAAGAACTGAAGAAAAATGTAAAAGATGCGTGGATAGAATCCGACATTATGGGCTCGGACCACTGCCCCATCGGGATCGAACTGGATTTTTCCTGAAAATCCATTCCGGCAACTGTGCCCCGCTCCGCCCATGAAGAGAGAAACGGCAGTCCTGTAACAGGATTGCCGTTTTTTTTGCAAGATATTTACATACCACCAGCATGCACACGATTTGATAGATTCCTTAAAAAAGTTATGGTATTATTAAAAACAATACTAAGTAATCATTAATTAAGACGATATTATAATCAGTACAAAAATGCACGCCAGTCATAACAATACGAGGGAGGACACATGTTCAAAAACATGCGCATAGGCACTAAAATCGCTCTCAGCATCAGTGTGCTGATGATTATCATTTTTATCACCTTTACCGGGATAACTGTGAGTAAAACCCGAGAATCATCCATTATGCAGGCTAAAGGACTGGCCGGCGAGATGGCCGGGAGATACGTCAACGAGGTGAAAGGGATTATTGAAAAAGCCCTTGATGCCTCTTGGGTGGGAGCGGCCACAATTCTCAGCATGACCGAGTACAAGGAGACTATCCACCGGGATATGGTTGATGAATTCATCAAAAAGATTACCGAAGTGGATCCCATGTTCTTCGGAACCCAGATTGTTATTGAAGCAAATGAGCTTGACGGCCGTGACGCAGAGTTCATGGGCAATGATAAATACGGCCCCAAAGGGGAATACGGACAGTACGGCTGGTATGAAGGCGGTGCCTGGAAAATTACTGAAATGCACAGGAACGACCCCAACAATACCCGCTCATGGTACATGATACCGCGCGACACCCAAAAAGCGGTTCTGACCGAGCCCTATACCACCACGATAGTTCCCGATGTAATGGCTACAGTCAGTGTGCCTATTCTCAAAAACGGGAAATTCATCGGTGTTGTCGGAATCGACTTTGTCCTCGGGGCCTTTGAAAAAATGATCGCGGACATCCATCCCATGGAAACTGGTTACGCATTTATTACTTCCAATAAAGGATACTGCGTTGCCCACCCCAATAAAGATCTTGTAACCCAAAATATAGGGGAAGCCTTCCCTGAAAAAGACCGTTCGGCGATTATGGATGCCATTGAGAACGGCAAGCCCTACCACGCAACAATCACCTCCCCCAAAAACGGCAAAGAATACTTTTATGTATTTGAACCGATTATGATTTCCGGCACATCCACGCCATGGTCCTTCGGACTGGCCATCCCGACTGACAAAATCTACGCTGAAGCCAACAGTTTCCTGAAACTAATCCTGACAATTTCCGTGCTGGCTATCATACTGGTTGTCTGTGCTGTACTGTTTATTGCCCGCAGCATATCCAAACCAATCGGCCTGCTGGTTAGCGATGCGCAGGAAATTGCTCAAGGTAATTTTGATAACAAACTCGATTCCAACCTTTTCGGCGGAGAACTGAAGACTTTGCATGAGGCCCTGAACTCCATGGTGGAAAGTCTGGTCAAATTCATCTCCACTGCTGAAGAGAAATCCAAGGAAGCCGAGAAGCAGACCGAGGCCGCCAATACGGCCCTCGAAGAAGCAAGGCAGGCCAAAGAAGAAGCCGAACGGGCCAAAGCAGAAGGCATGCTGCAGGCTGCAAGGCAACTGGAAGGCATTGTGGAGCAGGTCACTTCCGCTTCCGAGGAGCTTTCCTCCCAGATTGAGGAATCCGCTCGCGGATCTGAAATCCAGCGTGAACGCACTTCCGAATCTGCAACAGCCATGGAAGAAATGAATGCCTCGGTTCTTGAAGTGGCGCAGAATGCATCTCAGGCTGCGGAAAGCGCCATGGACGCCAAAAGAAACGCTGAAAACGGCGGTAGAATCGTTGCAGATGTAGTATCTTCCATCGACTCAGTAAGCAAAGCCTCCTCTAAAATGGTCAGCGGCCTGAACGAACTGGGTACACAGGCGGAAGGCATTTCACAAGTCATCACAGTAATCACCGATATTGCCGACCAGACCAACCTGCTGGCACTTAACGCCGCCATTGAAGCGGCCCGCGCAGGTGAAGCTGGACGCGGCTTTGCTGTTGTAGCAGATGAAGTACGCAAGCTGGCTGAAAAAACCATGCAGGCCACTCATGAAGTTGAACAGGCTGTTCATGCTATTCAAGCAGAGACCAAAAGAAATATTGACGAGATGAACAATGCTGCCAACATGGTTGCCAAGAGCACCGAATATGCCGGCCAAGCCGGTGAAAGCCTTGAAACCATTGTTGAAAACGTGGACTCCACTGCAGATCAGGTCCGGGCAATTGCCACAGCCAGTGAGGAGCAGTCCGCTGCCAGTGAACAGATCAACCGCGGAACCGAAGAGGTTAACCGCATAGCCATGGAAACTGCCGAAGCTATGCAGCAGTCCATGACCGCTGTTGCCGACCTTGCAAGACTCTCCGGTGAACTTCAGAATCTCATTGAGGAACTCAAGGCGTTTAGCAACTGATTGCAGTAAAATTAAAAACTTGCTGGTAAAATCAAAACCAGCATACAAAGCAATAAGAAAAGGCTGGAACAACGTGTGGAGATAACTGCGCGGGTTTCAGCCTTTTTTTCTTGCCACTGTAGGAAGAACTCTCTGCAATGTCAGAGCTGCCGGAAAATCATTCTGCCATCTTTTTTTTGGAAATGAATACTTTTTACTTGAAAACGATTCTCATATTCATTATGACTGTTTTCAGGCAAACAAATCAAAACAGGAGATTTACCATGACCCAGACAGCCAGTATTTCTTCGTTAAACAAAAAACAATTTCTGAGAAAAGCATTCAAAGGTTTCAGCGGATCAAGCGAAAGAAAAGAAATCGAAGCCGAGAATCCGCCTTTCCCTGCCCCTGAAAAGGCTTGCCGGAACTCTCGACCTGAACTGGACTGCTGATTTCAGACACCACAATTTTTTAAAGAACAAACTCAAGCGGAGTATAAAATGTCAGATGTAGTCAGAGAAGCAGCCCGCATGCGGCGACAATACGGGTGGAAGACTTATCTTATAAAATTCAAGGATTACTACTCATACACCTTTGACCCCAGCCTTTTCCCGGAATTTGAATTGCTTGGTGAAGTTGGCGCCGACGGAGCGATCATCCCCTCCTCCAAGGCGAAATAAACACCCGCCATTATCCCGAAGGTTGGCCATGCTTAGCCAACTAGACTTCACCCTCCCGGTTTCACTACTATCCCCGTAGGCGAAGCCGGGAGTCTCTTTTATGGAAATGCCACTATTCTTCTAAACATTGGCGGGAGACATCATCTCCCAGCCGGTCCAAAACCTCCTGCAACGCATCAGGAATATCCCCGTTACCGCTTAAAAATGCCTGCACCTCTTCTTCATTGAGTCCGGCAGACTCGGCAATGGCCTTTATTTTTTCCGAAATTTCAGTCTGGTTCATATTATTCATCTACCCTTCCCATGCTGCATTTGCAAAAAAAGATTTCCCGGTAAACCTGGAACTGGACATCACGTAAAGATGGCTCTATGAAATCAATTCGTCTGTTCCGCGTGAGAAATTACCCGCTGCGACAGGCGAAATAACTTTTCCGGAGCTAACATGCTGGACAATCTGAGCATAGTACTTTTCGGTACAAAATACCCTGAAAACGTCGGGTCATCGGCTCGCGCCATGACTAATATGGGCTGCAACAACCTGACACTTGTGCGCCCCGCATCATGGAACATGGACAAGGCCATGCCGCTGGCTACAGTCAAAGCCCGCGATATCGTGCAAAAAGCCGCTATTTCCGAAGACCTCTCCGAAGCCCTGAAAGGGCAGACAAGGGTCTACGGGACCACCGCCCGCACTGGAGGGTGGCGCAAGGGAGTGATGACTCCTTCCACAGCAGCTCCGCACATCGTGGAGCAACTCCGGGCCGGGGAAAAAGTGGCTGTGGTTTTCGGTCCTGAAGACCGGGGCCTGACCAACGACGAGACACAACTTTGCTCCAGATTGATCAACATCCCCACCAGCCATGAAAACAGCTCACTGAATCTCTCTCAAGCGGTACTTATCATCTTGTATGAATGCTTTAAAAACGCGCTGGACAAACCTTTTACCCCTGCAGGTCCTCCTGAAGAGCGCTCCACCTCATTTGAAGAACAGGAAATTCTGGCCTCAAACCTTCAGGAAACCCTGCTCGCAATAGACTTCCTTAAAGCGGACAATCCCGATTACTGGATGATGCCGGTCCGGAGATTCATGTCCAGAATCGACATCAAACGCAACGAATTCAACCTGCTGATGGGAATCTGCCGCCAGATCAAATGGATAGCCGGTCAGGCTGGCAAAAAATAACAAGATCATAACCGCAGCCCCTTCTCAATTCCATGAAAGCACGCTACAGTAAAGACTAATTCAAGACCTGCGGAGCCTGTATATGACTGAAAACAATACCATTCAAGATCTAAGCGGAGTTTTCTCGCGCCAAAGAGTCGCCAAGGTCGGAACCGGAACCACCACCCGCCGCGTAGCCCAGATCGGCTACTATTTTGTAGAACAGATGGCTGAAGACCTTTTTCAAGTCCGTCCCCTGAACAGCAATTTTGTTCCTACCGGGGACCCGGAAGGTATCACCCGCGATGAACTTCTGGAGTCATACACCCCTGAGCCGGAGATGTATCACCAGCAGGTCCTGCCCAATATGAAGGAACTGCAGAAAACCCTCGCCCGCGCAGACCGCCTTCGTCAGCAGGGGAATTCCTTCAGTGCCGAGATGGAATACAACAACTCCCTTAAAATCGATGAAATGAACGTACGCGGCAACTTCGGCGTAGGGCTCTGCCTCATGCAGCGGGGTGAAACCGAGCGGGCCAATGATATTTTTGCCCGCCTTGTTTCCATGGATGCACCCTTTGCTCCTGAGCACAAACACATGTTCAATGATTTCGGCATCAGCCTGCGCAAATCAAAAATGATTCCGCAGGCGGTTGAATACTACTCCAAAGCTATTGCCCTCAGCCCCGAAGACGAACACCTGCGCTACAACCTTGCTCGGGCTTATTTTGAAGATAAACAATACGATAAAGCACGTGAACATCTTGCCAAGTGTTTGGAAATAAACCCTGATTTCGCTGAAGCTAAAAAATTTGTCGCTTATCTGGATAAAAATAAGCTGGGCTGATCAGAAAAAAAGCATTATAGAGTTCCAATGAACTCCATCAAAGGCTTCATTGTAGCAGGAACGCACAGCGGCTGCGGTAAGACCTCGGTTACACTGGGACTTATGGCTGCGCTCTCCAGTCGCGGCATAAGGGTTCAGCCTTTCAAGACTGGTCCGGATTTCATTGATCCGGGGCATCACACCCGCGCTGCGGGTAGGGCATGCCACAACCTTGACGGCTGGATGCTCTCCGGCAAGACCCTGCGTGACATTTTTTCCCGCTATGCCCAAGATGCCGACGCATGCATCGTGGAAGGAGTCATGGGTCTTTATGACGGCTATTCCGCCCTTGATGAGACAGGCTCCACAGCCCATCTTTCCAAAGAGCTGAACCTGCCTGTAATTCTGGTTGTTGATGCCGGGTCCATGGCCCGTTCAGCTGCCGCTTTGGTACAGGGATTTTGTAATTTCGATCCCGAGACCCCTGTAGCCGGAGTTATTTTCAACCGAGTTGGCAGCAGCAACCATGCCCTGATTCTGGAAGAAGCAATTTCATTGACTGATGTTCCGCTTCTCGGTTGCCTGCCCCGGCGGCAGGAAATAGCCACTCCCTCACGCCATCTGGGGCTTGTAACCCCGGAGCACCTTGAAGATCTCGACTCAAAATATAAAAACCTTGCCGACTGGGTAGAAGAAAACCTTGATCTGGAACAAATCATTGAGGCTCTGCCGGATATCCCGGTACAGCCCCGTTTTGACGAAGTTCCAATGATTCCACGCACAAGAATCGGAGTGGCTCAAGACGACGCTTTCTCCTTTTACTACGAAGAAAATCTGCGTCTGCTGCGCGAAGCCGGAGCGGAGCTGGTCCCCTTTTCACCAATTGAAGACAAAGATCTGCCTGAAAATATTTCCGGTCTCTACTTCGGCGGCGGATACCCAGAACTGGCGGCCTTTGATCTGGCTCAGAATACTAAGCTCCGCCGGGCGATAGCTGACTTCTCCGCAGCCGGGCATCCGGTATACGCTGAGTGTGGAGGTTTTATGTACCTCATGGAATCAATCAGCAAAGATGACCGGGTTTTCCCCATGTGCGGAATTTTTCCCGTACGCTGCTCCATGCAATCCCGCTTTCAGTCCCTCGGATACCGTGAAGTGGAACTTTCCCAATCAACAATCCTCGGCCCGGAAGGGACAATCATCCGGGGACATGAATTCCACTACTCCGCCCTGGAAGAAATGGAAAAGATTCAGCAAAAATCATATCGGGTAACCTGCAAAAACAATATCTCCGCCAGTGAAGGTTTCATAGCCAATGAGAATACACTGGGCAGCTACATCCATCTGCACTTTGCCAGCAATCCGCAAGTTGCTAAAAATTTTGTGAATGCCTGTGCAGAATCTTCCCGTACGGAAGAAATTTAAACTGACTGCCGACTGCTTTTGAAGGTTACCCATGCAGAAGTATATTATGCATATAGATATGGACGCTTTTTTCGCGTCCGTTGAGCAGCTGGATAATCCGGAACTACGCGGCAAGCCTGTCGGAGTAGGCTCCCTTCATGAACGTTCCGTGCTGAGTGCGGCCTCTTACGAAGCCCGTAAATTCGGTGTCCGTTCAGCCATGCCAGTGAGGCAGGCACTGAAGCTCTGTCCTGAATTGCAGGTGGTTTCCGGCAGCAGACACAGATACAAAGAAATTTCACACAAGGTTATGGAAGTGCTGGGCAATTACACCCCGGTGGTTGAACAGGCTTCAATTGATGAAGCATACATCGACATAACCGGAACGGAAAAACTTTTCGGCCCCCCGCTGCAGATTGCCAGATCCATCAAATCCGACATCCGAAAAGCTACCGGGCTTACCGCATCGGTGGGCATTGCTCCGGTAAAATTTCTAGCCAAAATTGCCTCGGACCTGAACAAGCCGGATGGAATATCCATCATCAAGGCCAATCAAGTGCAGGACTTCCTGAAAAAACTTCCTGTGGAAAAGATACCCGGCGTCGGCAAGAAAGCCCTGCCCCGCTTACGCTCCTTCGGCATCACCTATGCTGCTGATTTGCGGCGCTATCCACCTGAATTCTGGAAAGAAAGATTCGGCGAACGTGGGCTGGTCCTCTACGACAAGGGTGCGGGAATTGATCCCACGCCTGTTACAGGACGGGCACCCATGAAATCATCCAGCGCGGAAAATACTTTCGGCGCAGATGTTTCAGATATTCATACCCTGAAAACACTGCTGCTAAAGCAGTCTGAACGCATAGCCGCAGACATAAGAAGCCATGAAGTCAAAGGCAGGACAGTCACCCTGAAAATCAAATTTCCTGACTTCCGCCAGATAACCCGCAGCCGGACCCTTGATTCACGAACTTCTCATGCCGGAACAATTTATAAGACCGTATGTGCGCTGCTTGATGCAGAGCGCCCTCTGGGACCGGTCCGCCTGATAGGTGTCGGCATTTCCAATTTCGAAGGGCGCAACAGGCAGCTTTCCCTGCTTGAAGACCCTGAAAAACCCAACAAAAATAAAAAATTGGACCAATTGGACAAAGCTGTGGATCAGGTCCGTTCAAAGTTCGGTAAAAACATCCTGACCCGGGGAAGGCTGCTGGAAGATGAGTAAGCGACTCCGTGAAGGCTATACCACCGGCTCCTCCGCCACAGCTGCTGCTATGGCCGCCATCAGGATTTTACTGGGCGGAGAACCACCGGAGCAGATCGAAATACCTCTTCCGGTCAAAGGGACTTTGAAGATTCCTGTAGCGCATGTGGAAAAGATCGGTCCAGGCAGAGCATGCGGCGCGGTCATCAAAGACGGCGGTGACGACCCGGACGCCACCCACGGCCATGAAATCCAAGCGCTTGTAGAAATCAGTGCAGCAGATTCTCTGCGGATTGAAATCTCAGGCGGCAAGGGTGTAGGCCGGGTAACCCTGCCGGGCCTGCCCGTCCCTGTAGGTGAAGCGGCAATCAATCCTGTTCCCCGCAAACAGATAATCTCAGGAGCTCTTGCAGAAATAAGCAGAACCGCACCGGAATTCTGCGGGTTGATCAAAATCACCATTGAAGTTCCGCAGGGTGAAATAATAGCCAAAGAAACCATGAACTCCCGGCTGGGTATCCTTGGCGGTATTTCCATACTGGGCACGCAGGGAATCGTGCGTCCTTTCAGCCATGCTTCGTGGAAGGCTTCAATAGCCCAAGCCTTGAATGTAGCCCGCGCAAGCGGGATAGAAAAAATAACATTCACCACCGGACGACGCAGCGAGCGTTTTTTTCAGGAACAATTTCCCGATACCGTTCAGATCAGCCTGATACAGGTTGCTGACTTTTTTAAATTTTCCATGCAGCAGGCCGGCATGAAAAAAATACGCAAAGTACGCTGGTCCATTTTCATCGGCAAACTGGTAAAACACGCCATGGGTTTTCCATATACACACGCCAAGGATTGGGCCATTGATTTTGACCTGCTGGCAGACTGGTCTGCGGAGTTGGGTATGGCTGAAGAAACGGCAAAAAAAATCCGGGCCGCGATAACGGCCCGGCATGTATATGAAATGGTCCCCGAAGAATTTCATCAGGCTTTTATCCGCATGCTGGTCCGTAAAGCATGCGCCAATGCCTGCGCATTCAGCGGGAACTCGGAGGTAGCTGTAGAATACTTCCTCTTTGATTTTGACGGTAATATGATCTACAACCCCGGCAATCAGAAAAAATCCTCTTCATCGTGATCCTCGAGAGTGTAGAGAACATAAATTCCTACGGCCCCGGCCAGCAGGGCTACCACATAAAACGGTGTACAACGATTATCCGTACCGGCAGTGTAATTGTTTACCTCGTACTCAATATGCACAGTACCCATAATGTCATTTACATCGGACATGGTTTTTCCTGCCAACATGGGAGCGGAGAGGGAAAAGCCATAGAAAGCAGTAAGCAATGAACCTATCAAAAGAGCAATTGCTATCAGCTTTTTCATATTTCATCACCTCCGCTAAAAGCATGGATGGAGCCAATTTCATAATAGCAGATTCTTATTTTTTTGGTAACTAATATTAAAAAAAAACACAGATTAAAAATCTTCCTTTAATATCCAGTCAATACATTGTATGAAACAGGACATGATACATCCCCTGCATATAACCGGACTGCATCCTGGCACACTGGAACCTTCGCGCGAGGCTGCTAAACATATTGCCAAAGCGGATGTTTTAAGCGGCGGGAAACGATTGCTGAAATCTTTTTCCAATTTCAAAGGTAAAATAATCCCCTTTACTTCTCCAATGGAGAAATATGCCAGTACTCTTGAAAAAGAGCTGGCGGAAGGCAGAAAAGTAGTTTTGCTGGCAGATGGAGACCCTCTCCTGTTCGGCATCGCCGCATCCCTGACTCCCCTGCTGGGGAAAAAAAATGTAGTTGTCATCCCGGCAGTTTCAAGCATTCAGGTAGGTGCAGCGCGGCTGGGCCGCAGCTGGGTGGATTTTAAAATGGTCTCTCTTCACGGAAGAAATGACTATACGCCCCTTTTCGGGGCCATGCAGCGCAAAATGGACTGTGCCGTCTACACGGACGCAACAAACACCCCGCAAGTCATCGCCAGACAACTGGTAAACAAGGGTGTGGACAACTATTCCATGGCAATACTCTCCCAACTGGAAACCCCGGAAGAAGTTGTTGCCCAAGGCAGGCCGGAATCTTTTCTCAATTTCACCTGTCCCGATCTGAATATCGTCATCCTGACTGCAGACAACAAAGAATGCAGTACCCCGCTATTCGGACGCAGCGATGACGAAT
The DNA here is from genome assembly GCF_963678865.1 of Maridesulfovibrio sp. Lineage (NCBI taxonomy): Bacteria > Pseudomonadati > Thermodesulfobacteriota > Desulfovibrionia > Desulfovibrionales > Desulfovibrionaceae > Maridesulfovibrio > Maridesulfovibrio sp. The sequence continues at coordinate 2,330,299 of NZ_OY787459.1, forward strand.
TTATCAGGGAAAAGGGACTCATCACCAAACTACCGGTACGTTCAGCAGGAATCGCACTGCTCGACCTCAGAGGGCAACAGGTGGTCTGGGATCTCGGCGCGGGCTGCGGTTCGGTTGCCATCGAGGGCTCGTTCATCAGTCCCGATTCTCATTTCTACGCTGTGGAAAAAAAGCCGCAACGGGTCGAAATGATCAAAGAGAACATCCGCAATCTGAGGGCATGGTCCGTTGAACCGCTCTGCGGTGAAATGCCTCAGGCTCTGGCTAAACTTCCCGACCCGGAACGCATCTTCATGGGAGGAGGCATCGGGCGTGATGACAGCGTTATCCGGGAGGCCGCAAAACGGCTTAAACCGGGAGGCAGGATAGTAGTGCACGCCATACTCATGGGTAGCATTCAGCGCACCCGTGATCTATTTGACGAACTGAACTGGAGCTGGCAATCCATGCAGATTCAGGCCGCAACTTCAGATCAACTGGCCGGGGACATCCGCTACAAGGCTCACAACCCGGTAACCATACTCTGGGCAGACAAGCCCGAAGGACATTAAATGGGCAAAGTATATTTCATCGGCGCCGGACCGGGCGACCCGGAACTGATCACCGTCAAAGGCCAGCGCATAATCCGTGAGGCCGGGCTGGTGCTCTATGCCGGATCACTGGTTCCTGAAGCCGTAATCGCCGAAGCGCGTAAAGATGCCCGCATAGAAAACTCAGCTTCCATGTCCCTTGAAGAAACAGACCGCATCATGCAGGAGCATGCAGCCAAAGGAGAAATTGTGGCCCGCGTGCATACCGGTGATCCGGCACTTTACGGGGCGGTACAGGAGCAGGCCCGCTTACTGAGAGCAGCCGGGATTGAATATGAAGTGATCCCCGGCGTAACCTCGGCCTGTGCGGCAGCGGCAGCTTCAGGGGCTTCCTTCACCGTACCCGGAGGAACCCAGACCCTGATCCTGACCCGCATGGCCGGCCGGACCCCGGTGCCGGAATCAGAATCCCTGCAAAAGCTGGCCGCCCACAACTCAGCCATGGCTATATATCTTTCGGCAGGCAATCCCATGGGCATTCAGGAACAACTCCTTGCCGGAGGCATGGAGCCTTCCACCCCGGTCATCCTCGGCTACCGTATCGGCTGGCCGGAAGAAAAATCCGTGCCGACCACCCTTGAGAATCTGGCGGAAACCGCAGAACAGAACAATTTTACACGACAGACCATTTTCCTGATCCTGCCCGGTAGGGACAAAGACAGTGAATCCCTGCTTTACGATGCCGGGTTCAGCCACATGTTCAGAGAAAATAATTAAATTCAGGAGAAATTCACCATGGAGACTCTTCAGGTCAGGACCGATAGCCGGGAAGAAATGATAGACATTACCGGATCAGTCAGTCAGATGATCAAGGACAACGGCTGGCAGTCCGGAGCACTGCTGATCTACTGCCCACACACTACCGGTGCAATCACCGTAAATGAAGGGGCTGATCCTGACGTGGTTCGCGACATCACCGTGAACATGCGTAAGCTGGTCCCCCTCCGGGGTGACTACCGGCACATGGAAGGCAACTCCGATGCCCATATCAAGACCAGCATGTTCGGTCCGGACCAGATGCTTATCGTTGAAGACGGCGAGATAATGCTCGGTACATGGCAACGAATTTTTTTCTGTGAATTTGACGGTCCCAGAAGTAGAAAGCTCTGGATTCAATTTATGACCTGCTAAGAATCACTTTAAATCCATATGGAGGTTACACATGATCACCTGTTATCTCGTTTACACCATTGATCCATACAAGGTAAAAGAATTTGAAACCTATGGAAAGATGTGGATTCCTCTGGTCAATAAATTCGGTGGAACCCATCACGGCTATTTCCTGCCCCATGAAGGAGCCAACAACAAGGGAGTAGCCCTTTTCAGCTTTCCCAGCCTTGCAGAATATGAAGAATACCGGGAAAAAATTAAAACTGATCCCGAATGCCAAGAGGCCTTTGACTATGCCCACAGGACCCGCTGCATTATCAGCTTTGAACGGAGCTTCATGAAACCCGTATTCTCGTAGGTGGTAAATTCAATTGCTATTTTTTACATCATACGCAACATTTGATTCGAACCGGACAAACTAAAATTCACCGACAACATTTAGTGCAGGTTTTCCATGGCATCTGAAAAAAAGTCACCCGAAAGCAGGCTTAAATTCAAAAATAGTTTCACACGGAGACTTTTTTATTTTGCAGCCCTGGCAGGTATCGCCGTCCTGCTGCTCGTTCTTTCCGTTATTTACACGCAAAATCTATCCAGAGAACTCACCGATAAAAGCACTCAGCTTTCAGAAAAACTGGCTGCGGAAAAACAAAAATTCCTGCGCGAAACGGTTGAATTGAATGATGCCCACAACAAGATAGTAGCCACTACGATCCACTTTGACCGTGTGGATAAGATAATAAAAGACGAAGACCTGCTAATAACGGATACCTACCGTTCGCAATTAAAAACAACCGCCTCCATTTCACTTTTAGGTATTATCCTGTCCGCATTGGTCGTCATCTTTATTGATCGGAAGACATCAAAAGTTATCTCCGGCTACGAGAGCCGTATCAATGAACTGGAAGGTCTTTCCACCACGGACAAACTTACCGGATTAGCAAACAGGCTCAAACTTGACGAGGTTTTCAACTACGAAATCAACAAGGCACTGCGCCACGGCAATTCTTTTTCCATTCTGCTGCTTGATCTGGACAGGTTTAAAAGTATTAATGACAACTTTGGAAATGAAATTGGAGACATGGTTCTTCAGGAGACCGCACAGCTGTTGAAAAACAACCTTCGAAAGACAGATACCATAGGCCGGTGGAGCGGAGAGGAATTCCTTATAATTGCACCTGAAATTGAAAACGAAAATGCAATGATGCTGGCCGAGAAGATACGCAAACTAATTGCCGGTCACTACTTTACACAGGTAGGGACTGTGACCTGTTCGATAGGAATCGGCTCTTTTAGCGATGAAGACAGCCGGGAAAGTATGACTGAACGGGCTGACCGGGCATTACACGCTGCAAAAGACAGAGGACGGAACAGAGCTGTATACGGTGATGCCAAAGCTCCTGCAGATCTTGCGCAATAATCAAGGCAGAACAAGACGGAAAACGCCTTAGATATTACTCATGCTCCTGTGAAAGATTCACATACGTCAGATGTGTTGCGATCTCCTTTTCACGGAAAGCCCTGATCAGCCTCATGGAAACATCGCTTTTAAGATTCCATGCCTCCGCAGGAGAATCCGCCCAGGCGGCGATCCAACATACAACTCTCTCTTTATCCATACTGCGTATCCAGAATTGCGGAACTTCCTGTTCATTATGGTGTTCGCTTTGAGCTGCCACTTCCATGGCTATTTCCCTGACCATATCTATATCTGTTTCATATGATACCGAAAACTCGATGTATGCCCATTGCAGGCTGTCATTAAGGGTCAGATTGACAAACTCTTTATTCAACATGCGGCTGTTGGGGATGACATACCTCTTCCAGTCCCATGTCTTGATCTTTGTATGGGTGATGGAAATATCCTCGACAGTGCCGTACTGCCCGTCAACCACAAGGGTATCTCCAACCCGCAACTGCTTGGAAAAAGAAATCACAATGCCTGAGATCATGTTTTCCACCACTGGGCGGGCGGCTATACCGACCACGGCTGTAGACACTGCCACGATGATGGAAATCATGGTACTGGGGAGCCTGCCCATAAAAGGCAGGATCATTGCCAGAGCCCAGACCAGCACAATGAAAAGAATAAGTGTACGGCGGATGACAGTAAAGCGGGTCTTGACGCCCTTGACCATCTCACGCCGTTCCTGACGCTCTTCCTTGGCGGTAAGGACATCAGTAGGAATAGCCGCAGTGGTCTCAGGATCCTTCTTGATCAACTTTTCAATGCGATCAACCCGGCTTTTCCTGAAACTGGTTACGCGGTAACTTATCCAGATATAGATGATTGTGGCTAGTGCGGTAATGGTGGCGACATAGATATAGGGATCAATTTCAGAAAACATGCCCCATTCCATAACCATTATATCAGGTGCCGTAAACATACCGATTATGGTTTACCCTATCACACTTAAAAAATTATACATCGGCTAGTCATATATCTTTTGTCCCCCTCCGAAACAGGGCAGGAACAAATTTCCGGACTGACCCGCCTCTTGGCACCGTTTAGAACCATACGCAGGCAAAAACGCGATCCATGTCCGCCACTGACAGACATGCAATTAAATATCTCATCCCCGGCGCGGTTTAAGGCTTCGTCTACAGTCAGCCCCTGCCGCTGCAGCCGCAGAGCCTTCTTCCTGAGCAATTCTTCCAGCAACGCAGTATTCATATGCCACCCCCGAGAGACTCTCGAACCATGTTCATAAATGCCGGATTTCCGGCACATCCACTCTTCTGCAAGTTCTGTTGCAATTTCCAATCCTTCATTGCCGTCCGGCAATAAAGCAGCTACAATAAAAAGCAAAACAAGCGGTAATAATTGCGGAAGTCGCTTACAGTATACCATAACATATCAGACCAAGCGACATATTTTCCTTTTTTAATTATTGGTCCGTAAACATGAACTACTCCTAACCCGACATGAGCATGCGCATAAAACTATTTCTTCTGTTGCTGACATTCAGCCTAATTCCCCTGCTGGTGGTTTCAGTCATCAGCCGTCAGGGAATTCAGGATCTGGGACAGGTCCAATCCCGCAACCTGCGTGCGGATATGATAAAAATACTGACAGACGAGATGCACCAGTCAGCAAAGGATTCAGCCAAGCTGGTACAACAGCAGGCTGTTTCGCTGGAATTCGCCCTTAAAGCCATCGGAGCTGAAGCCGAGGATGTACTCAATGATCCGGCAGAGGGTTCTTCCGAAGCCTATTTTGATGAAGATTTCAACACCAAAGGCAGACAACCCGCAGATTTCGGTCCTTCTCCGCAGTATTTCGTGCTTAATGAAAAAGGGCAGCAAAAACCATCTTCAATCAGTCTGGAAGAACCGGTTTTCTTTTGCCCCAAAGGGAAAGAATACCTGAAAAAAAATCCCGATCTGGCCCGGCTGTCACTGCTCAAACCTGATTTCAAATCCTTTTTCAATGAAGCCGGAACCGCGCTGCATCGCATATACATAACCCTTAATTCCGGGTTGCACATGGCCTACCCTGGACACGGAAACTATCCGGCCAACTATGATCCCCGCAAAAGATCATGGTTTACCGAAGCGATCAGGAAAGGTTCCATAGTTTGGGATAAGTTCGTTGACGCCAGCACCGGGCAACAGGTCTATACAATATCCAAACCCATCCGTGACCGGGCGGGAAATACTCTCGGTGTAGTTGCCATTGACATTCAGCTGATTGAATTGCTTCGCAAGGAGGACCTCTCATCACAATGGTCCAGTGCCATACAGGCCTTTGTGGTCGGCCCGGTCAATACCGACGACGGAGTGGCGTTGAGTATCTGGGCTGAGGCAGGGCACAAGGAAACGAACATTTCATGGAGGACCGACCTGCCTAACTCCGCCCGCTATTTGCAGTCTGCAGATAAAGAATCCATGGACAAAATGATTGATTCCATCAGCAGAGGTAAATCCGGGGTAATGCGGATGCCTTACAACGGGGTCAATTCCGTATGGTCATTTGCACCCTTTCGCGGTGACGGCAGCTATGTGCTGATAACCCCGGAAAGGGTCATCACCCGCGTGCCGGACAGGGCAGCGCAACAGGCTCTAAGCTTAAGCACAAATCTCTACATTGCAGTCGGTACGGCCTCTTTTTTCACTCTGATTACTGTTGCGCTGGTGGCTTTTTTCGGCAGCCGCAAGATCATCAAGCCATTGCTGGTTATGACTGATGCCGCCGAAAAGATCTCCGAGGGAGACTTGTCCATACATGTTGATGTAAAAACCGGGGATGAACGCGAAACCCTTGCCAACGCATTCAATCATATGATTCCCAAGCTGCAGGACCATCTGCGGCTCAGCAAATCCCTTGAACTGGCACAGGAAGTCCATACCAGCCTGCTGCCCATGGAATCCCCTCATATCAACGGACTGGATATATCCGGAATCAGTATTTCCTGCGACGAAACCGGAGGCGACTACTTTGATTATTACACCCCGCCCCAGACCGGGGGAACCGGAATACTGCTCGGCGATGTAACCGGGCACGGGGTTTCAGCCGCTCTGCTCATGACCACCGGACGTGCACACCTGAAACATGCCTCAGGGCACGTGGAGCCACTATACATACGTATCGAAGAGGTTAATAAACTGCTCTGCTCCGATATCGGAGAGACCGGACGATTCATGACCCTGTTCTGCATTGAAATATCCCCGGACAACTCCACAGCCACCTACGTCCGTGCCGGACATGACCCGGCCACAATCTACGCTCCGTCAAGTGGAGAAAAACGGGACCTCATGGGCTCCCCCATGCTGGCGCTGGGAATTTTTGATGAAAGCCAGTACGAAGAATTCAATATTGAATTGCATGAAGGTGAGATCATTTTCATCGGCACAGACGGAATATGGGAAGCCCGCAACACCGAGGATGAAATGTTCGGCCGAGAACGTCTGGATCAGCTCATTTTTGCCAACGCCCACAGGTCCGCCGCTGAGATACAGCAGGAGATAATTGCCGCTGTCTATAAATTTCAGAACGGTATGGAGCAGGAGGACGACATCACACTGGTCATCATCAAAGTTAACGAATTCAATAAATAAATGATGCGCTTCGCACTTATTGATTAAAAGATTTTGCTTCCGGCGGCTAAAACCTTTTAATAATGGTTTTAGAATCCCAAACTTTTTTAGTAAGGCTTCGCCGCTTCGTTTTAAAAATTGCAGACCCAACAAAGGATACAAATGGAAAACAGCCATCGTTTTTTCAAAAATATCGAGTGCCGCTATTTTCCCTGCCATGAGACAAGCAATGAAGCAGACTTCAACTGCCTGTTCTGCTTCTGCCCCCTCTACCTGATGGAGAACTGCGGAGGGCGCTACAAAAAGACTGCAAAAGGCGTGAAAGACTGCACGGACTGCAAAATCCCGCATCGGCCCGAAGGTTACGATTATATTATAAAAAAACTTAAAGAAGCCAACGAGCGCTAAGCCCGGAGTAGAACATGTCAGAAAATTTCAGCTTCTCTCTTTCTCAGGAAGAAAAAGACTACCTCAAAAATCTGGTCCGCAAGAGCATTCTCTGCAGGCTTAACAGGCAGGAGGAACCCACTCCCGACCCTGTAACCGAGCATATGCGCGAAGAATACGGAGCTTTTGTAACCCTGACTAAAAACGGACACCTGCGTGGTTGTATCGGCAACGTTCAGGGCAGCGGCCCTCTCTACAAAACCATCTGGAAAATGGCCCGTGCCGCAGCCTTTGATGATCCACGCTTCCCACCGCTCAAGGAAGCTGAATTCGAAGATATCGAAATAGAAATTTCCATCCTCAGTCCCATTGACGTCTGCAAGGACGTTGAACAAATTGTCATCGGACGGCATGGCTTGATTATGCAACGCGGCATGCAGTCCGGCTTGCTGCTTCCTCAGGTCGCAGTTGATTGGAAATGGGACCGCAAGCAATTCCTCGCCCAGACCTGCAACAAAGCGGGTATGGAGCCTGATGCATGGAAAGACCCGGCAACCAATATTTTCTGGTTCGAAGCTGAAGTATTTTAAGGGCCTTCCCCAGACCCCGTCCCTTTCAAAACCTTTTATTACGCTTCGCGGAGTTGCTTAACAATTAATACCGCTAATGGTGTAATCAGCCACAACCCACAACAATTAAAAGTTTTGAAGAGTCCAGAGAAACTTTGCTCAAGAAGTTTATTTGGCCCTCGGAGAGCCGCCGGAGGCACACACATGATTGATGCTTTATCCCCTTGGGGTCTTACAACCCTCGAACGTCATAACGACAAGAATATTCCCGGCAGCCCGGAACGGGCTGTTTCACGTTCGGTGATTGAAGATACTGAGAACAGACTCTGGCTCATGGAACGCATCGCCGGTTCACAGATAGAAACACGGACCAATATTGCCGAGAACCTGCTGACATTGCAGGAGTCGGGCATGGACTGGCTGCTGCCTTACCAGAAGGACACGGACGGCAATTTCATTTCTGATGTGATGGGCTTCCCGTGGCAGCTATCGCCATTTTACGAATCCGACGAACTTCCTAGACCGGAATTTGTATTTGATGCTGAGCGGGGAACTGAGCTGGCAATATTTATTGCCCAATTGCGTGAGCACAGCAAAGGCAAAGAGATGCAAGGGCAGGATCAATCCTTTGCACTGATAAATTATGCTCAAGAACTTGCCGAGACCATTAAGGAGCGTGAACCGCAGGTCTATGAACGGCTGGAACCGATCTGCGCTCGACTTTTCCCCAAGATGGGAAAATTCCCGCAACTGCCCAAAGCGTTCTGCCATGGGGATTTCCATCCATTAAATGTACTCTGGAAAGGCAAGAAAATCGGCGCAATAATAGACTGGGAATTTTCCGGAATGCGCCCGGAAATCTATGATGTAGCCAACATGATAGGCTGCGTGGCCTTTGAAAACCCCGGAGCTCTGGGCGAAGGACTTATCCCGGCCTTCATGGACGGTCTCTACGACAACACCGACATAAGCGACGACAGCTACGAATCACTGCCCGCCTACATCCCCTCATTACGTTTTGCGTGGCTCTCCGAATGGCTGCGTAAGAAGGATCATGAGATGCTGGAGATGGAATTGGAATTTATGGAACTGCTGCTGGCGGTGATGGGTTAAAAACTGCAGACTCTGACAAGCTGCACAAAAAGACTAAATAACATTTTCATAAAAGTTCAAAGAGCCCTTTTTTTAAAAAGGGTTCTTATTTCTCCCAGTTAGACACGATCTTTTTTGCTTATGCCTTAAGAAAATAGACTCAGAGCAGGCCCGCCAGAGACGTCCTAAAATCCCTTCTCCAAAGGCGGATTGACCAGACTCAGCCCGTCCCGCTCAGCAAGTTCTACGTCAGCTTCGGCAAGCTTCACAAAACGGCCCTCAACAGACAGCCGCCCTTTTGCCAGCCATTGGGTAGCTTGGGGCAGAACACGATGCTCCTGCTTGAGAATACGCTCACGCAATTCATCTTTATCTTCGCCGGGATAAGCAGGAACTGCAGCCTGAATGATAACTGCCCCATGATCCATTTTCTCATCCACAAAATGAACGGTACATCCGGCTAAACGTACACCGTACTTAGCGGCATCTCCCTGCCCGTCCACGCCGGGAAAACTGGGCAGGAGAGCGGGATGTATGTTGATTATCCTGCCGGGGAATGCATTCAGAAATACGGGAGTAATAATACGCATGAATCCGGCCATAACCACAGCCTCGACTCCGGCATCCTTGAGTATACGCACCATCTCAGTATCAAATTCTTCGCGGGAACCGAAATCCTTGTGGTTCAAAACCGCAGTGGTGATGCCGTAAGCTGCAGCACGTTTCAAACCGTAAGCATCTGCTTTATTGGAAAGAACAACTTTGATGGCTACATCAAGGATGTTGTCTTCCATTTTTTCAATAATGGATTGTAAATTTGATCCGCCGCCAGAAATAAGAACAGCAATAGGAAGACTCAAGATTCCCTCCGGGGGCCGGAGAACCTTTTTTTGGGAAAAAAAGGTTCTCTGGACTCTCCAAAAAACTTTTTAATAAGCTGTCACTACGTTAGCAAAGAACGTCATAATATTCGGTTATAACTCTAAACTTCTCGGCGAAGCCCTAATAAAAAGTTTTGGGATTCTTAAACCCTTTTCCCAAAAGGGTTTGAGGCTCCCGGCAGGGCCGCCGGAGGCATACAAAAAAGGAGGGCCGCGTAGGTCCTCCTTTCAAGTCGCTATTCAGAAACTTCCTGCACCAGAATGTCGACCAGTGCGGGGATGGTGTAATCATCGGGCTGAATATCCGGCTCATAACCGAACCCTTCAAGGGTCTTGGCGGTAATGGGCCCGATACAGGCGATTTTCACACTGTCTTTATATTTGTGAAAAACTTCCGGCTCAATCAGGTTGAAGAAATTTTCAACAGTGCTGGAGCTGGTGAAAGTCAGATAATCGATCTTTCCAGCTTCGAGGGCCTCGGCAATGGGACCGGGATCGTTCTCGGAAAGTCCGGTCTCATAGACAGGCAGGATCTTGACCTCGGCTCCGGCCTTACGCAACTCTTCGGGCAGCACTTCGCGGGCAACCTTGGCACGCGGAATAAGCACATTCTTACCCTTGATGCCTTTTTCAAGCAGCCCGGCAACCACGCCTTCTGCTACGTATTTCTCAGGTACGAAATCAGGACGGATGCCTCTTTCTATCAGCGCGTCAGCAGTTGCGGGGCCGATGGCAGCGATTTCGAGTCCAGCAAAGGCTCGGGCATCGAGACCGGCTTCGTCCATCTGATTGAAGAAATGTTTTACACCGTTTACAGAAGTGAAGATCAGCCAATCCCAGTTGAAAAGCCCTTTGATATCGGCCTGCACGTCAGTATAATCGGCTACCGGCTCGATGTTGATGGTCGGGAATTCGAACACACAGGCACCGAGCTTGCCGAGGGTGGAAACAAGGCCGCTGGACTGTTCACGGGCACGGGTAACTACAACACCCTTGCCGAGCAGAGGTTTTTTCTCAAACCAAGCCAGCTTGTCATGCAGGGAGCAGACGCCGCCTACAACGATGATGGAGGGAGCCTTGAACTTGCGCTCTTTTGCTTCCTCGGCAACGTTTTCAAGGGTGGAGACAAAAGACTGCTGGTTGCAGCGGGTTCCCCAGCGCACGAGGGCTACCGGTGTTTCAGGATCGCGACCATTCTTGATCAGGTTTTCCGCGATCATGGGCAGGTTTTTAACGCCCATGTAAAAAACGAGAGTGCTAGTGGATTTAGCGTAAACTTCCCAGTTATGACCGGTCTTTTCCTTGGTAGGATCTTCGTGTCCGGTGATAAAACATACGGAAGTGGTAAAATCGCGATGGGTTACCGGGATACCTGCGTAAGCAGGAGCGGCAACGCCTGCGGTGATGCCGGGGATAACTTCAAAGTCGATTCCGGCTTCAACCAGTTCTTCGGCTTCTTCGCCGCCGCGACCGAAAACGTAAGGATCGCCGCCTTTGAGACGGGCAATGACTTTTCCTTCCTGCGCTTTCTCAATGATGAGTTCATTGATCTTATCCTGCGGCAGGGTATGGTCGCCGCCTTTTTTACCTACGTAAAGGATTTCGCAATCAGCTTTGCAGTAGTTCAGAAATTCGATGTTTGCCAGATAGTCGTAGATGAGCACATCTGCGGTTTCCAGCACTTCTTTAGCTTTAACAGTCAGCAGACCGGGATCACCGGGCCCCGCACCAATCAGATAAACCAAACCCATATATCCACCCTCTCTAGTTAAAAGCATTTTTGATGCGTTTCACGCTTTTGACAAATTGATTTCGCCTCCGGCGGCCAGAGAAACTTTTTGAAAAAAGTTTCTCTGGACTCTTCAAAAACTCTTAATAGGCTGTCGCTACGTTAGCTAGACACGTTCATATTATCCATGTCGAATAACAAAACTATTCGGCGAAGCCCTAATAAAAAGTTTTGGGATTCTTAAACCCTTTTACAAAAGGGTTTAAGGCCCCCGGCAGGACTCGTAGCCGTTAACGAGAAGCATCTGCTTCGAGTTTTACGGATACGTGATAACAGAGGTGTCGCCGAAGGCCTCCCCTGAATAATCTATTCCATTACACTGACTAATCTGTCTTTCAGCTCGGTCAGCTTTGCTTTCTTGTCGTTGATCTCTTCCAGCTTGGCTTTTTCCTTTTCAACAACTTCTGCGGGAGCGTTGCTGACAAAACCTTTGTTGGAGAGTTTCTTTTCTATCACTACGAGATCTTTGTCCAGCTTGGCGAATTCCTTATCCAGACGGGCAAGCTCGGACTCGAAGTCGACTGCGCCTGCCAGCGGTACGAAAAGCTCATTACCCTGAACAACTGCCGTGCCGGATGCGCTGGGGCCCTTTGCATCGGGACCTGCGGTTACGCTCTCCAGGCGGGCAAGGGCCTTGATAAGATCGGCGTTGTCGTTGATCAGTGCTGTTGTTTCATCGTTGGCAGTGCGCACGATGAGTTCCAACTTCTTGGAGGGAGCAATGAGCAACTCGGTACGGATGTTACGCACAGCGGAAACGATGCCCTGAAAAAGCTCCATCTGCTCGACGGCTGCTGCATTGCGGCAGTTGTCGCGCTTTTCGGGGAAGGCTTCGGTGGCAATATCGTTGTTTTCAATGCCGGGCAGCACGGACCAGACTTCCTGGGTAACGAAAGGCATTACCGGATGCAGCAGGACCATGGTTTCTGAGAGAACGGTCCAGAGCACCTTCAATGTTGCACCCTTACGGGACTCGTCATCACTGTAAAGATCCGGCTTGATCATTTCAAGATACCAGTCACAGAACTCGTTCCAGATGAACTTGTACATGGTCTGGGCCACTTCGTTGAAGCGGTAGGCTTCCACAGCTTCACTCATGGTGTCCTTCACCTCTTCGAGGCGATGCAGAATCCACTCGTTAGCGAGGCCGGATGCATCTTCGAGAGCTGCTTCAGGCTTCTTGCCGTCGAGGTTCATCAGCGCGAAACGTGCGGAGTTCCAGATTTTGTTGACAAAGTGGCGGTAGCCTTCAATACGCTGCTCGGAAAGCTTGATATCGCGGCCCATGGCGGCAAAAGAAGTCAGGGTAAAACGCAGGGCGTCAGTACCGTACTTGTCGGACATTTCCAGCGGATCAATGACGTTTCCGGTGGATTTGGACATTTTCTTGCCGTGCTCATCACGCACAAGGGCATGGATGTAAACATGGTGAAAAGGAATCTGATTCTGAAAATGAATGCCCATCATCATCATGCGTGCGACCCAGAAAAAGAGAATGTCGAATCCGGTAATCAGCACGGATGTGGGATAATACTTGGCCAGTTCCGGGGTCTCGTCAGGCCATCCCAGTGTGGAGAAAGGCCAGAGAGCGGAAGAGAACCAGGTATCAAGTACGTCTTCTTCCTGAGTGAGTTTGGAAGAACCGCACTTGGTGCATTTGGTGGGGTCTTCATTGGCAACAATAAGCTCACCGCACTCTTCACAGGTCCATGCCGGAATGCGGTGTCCCCACCAGATCTGACGGGAGATACACCAGTCACGGATGTTGTCCAGCCACTCGTAATAGACCTTTTCCCAGTTGGAAGGGAAAATCTGAGTCTCGGAAGGGACAGCGGCGCGGGCCTTTTCAGCCAGCGGCTTCATTGCCACGAACCACTGTTCGGAAACATGAGGTTCAATGATGGACTTGCAGCGGTAGCATTCACCCACGGAATGCTCGTGGTCGTCGATGGCAATAAGGCAGCCTTCGGCCTTGAGGTCCTCAACGATTACCTTACGCAGGTCATCTTTGAACATGCCCTGATATTTTTCAGGTGCGTTCTCATTGATGTTGCCGTCTTCATCGAACACGGAAATAACTTCAAGGTTGTGCTTACGGCCCAGTTCCCAGTCGTTCATGTCATGAGCGGGGGTAACTTTCAGAGCACCGGTACCGAATTCCATGTCAACGTAGGAATCACCTATGATGGGCAGTTCGCGGCCCACGATGGGCAGGATAGCGGTCTTGCCGATGAGGTGCTTGAAGCGGTCATCTTCGGGGTTCACGCAGATGGCGGTATCGCCGAGCATGGTTTCGGGACGGGTGGTGGCGATGATAAGTTCGCCGGAACCGTCGGAAAGTTTATACTTGATGTTGTAGAAATGCCCCGGCTTGGGGGAATGTTCTACCTCGTCATCAGCAAGAGCAGTGTGACAGCGGTTACACCAGTTGATGATGTAATTGCCTTTGTAGATAAGACCTTCTTCGTAGAGCTGGACAAAAACCTTGCGTACGGCCTTGGCGCGCTGCTCGTCAAAGGTGAAGCATTCGCGGTCCCAGTCAACGGATGCACCCATACGGCGGATCTGCTTGAGGATGTGGCCGCCTTTTTCTTCTTTCCATTCCCAGACGCGCTCGATGAATTTTTCACGTCCGAGATCGTCACGGGTCTTGCCTTCGGTCTTGAGCTGACGCTCAACAACGTTCTGGGTGGCGATACCTGCATGGTCAGTTCCGGGAACCCAGAGAACGTTTTTGCCCTGCTGGCGCTGGTAACGGCAGAGAATGTCCTGCAGGGTAATGTTCAGGGCATGACCCATGTGCAGCACACCGGTGACGTTTGGCGGCGGAATCACGATGGAGTAAGGATCGCCGTCTGCTTCGGGATCGGGGGTGAAAGTTTTGTTTTCTTCCCAGTGGTCAAGCCACTTTTTTTCTACATCCCAAGGTTCATAACCTTTGGGGAGGTTTGATTCCGCCATGTAAGGACTCCTGTTCAAATATAAATTCTTAAACAAAAAAATACGTAGCGGGTCGCCTTTTTCCGGCTTCCCGTTGCGTAGAGAATTGCTAAGTTGGTTTCATTATAATATTTTTTAAAAAAGATGTGCTTTGCCTGCCCTGATTTTACGTGTATTTACAGGATCAGCGGTCAAAACAAAACACTCGCCTCGTCAACTTGCGCTACACACACTTATAAAGAGACACGAACATGTCAAGTATCTATATATTATGGGACGACTCCCATATCTGGGGGCTGCTGGTCAAAAGGGCCCTTGAAGCATGGAATATCGACCACGAATTGGTGCGTGGGCATCAAATAGCGCAAGGCATGCTTTCAGGCAAGCCTCCGGCGGCACTTATCGTTCCCGGAGGCTGGGCCAAAGGCAAGGCAATGAAGCTGGGCGGACCGGGAATTCTTGAAATCCAGAAATATGTTGGAGAAGGCGGCAAATATCTCGGTTTCTGCGGTGGAGCCGGACTGGGGCTTTCCGGCGCAGGAGGACTCAACCTAAGCTGCTGGCATCGCAAGGGATTTGAAAACAGACTGCATCATTTCTTAAGTGGGCATATAAAAGTTCAACTTGATCAATCTAGCCCGCTGGTTCCTGAAAGCCTTGGGAAAAATGCCCTGATTCCGGTCTGGTGGCCGGGCCAGTTCTCACCAAACAAATGTGATTCCACCTCTGTGCTGGGCCGCTACCGTGAACCGGGTAATGACTTCTGGGTGGCCGACCTGTGTGTTTCTTCTCTGCCTGAGGGAACTCTTAATGACTGGCGCAACATGTACGGAATCTCACTGTTTCCTGAATTCCTGCATGACCGCCCGGCAGTTATCAGCGGTCAAAGCGGAAAAGGGACCTTCATACTCAGTTATCCGCATCTGGAAACCCCGGCATCAGCACAGGCCAATCTATGGTTGTCACACCTCCTTGACCGCATGCTGAAACAGGATACGCAAAACCGCCCGACCCTTCCGGCTTGGGAACTGGCCGACACCCCACTGGAATGGGAAGACCCTGATCTTATTTCCGTACGCAGGTCTCTTGAAAAAATAATCGCCACAGGACAGGGACACTTCCTTCTTTTCTGGCGCAACCCATGGCTGCTGGGCTGGAGACGGGGAATTCCCGGAGCCGCTTTAAACAGCCTCTATGCACTTATCTGCAAAGTAACGGCCCACAAACCAAATGCAGCTTCTATTGAAGCATGGAACGCATGCAAAGATGAATTCATGAAATACATGACTGTATTTGAGGAAGGAGTTACCGGGTATCTGCTTGCTGAGCGTTTTGCCATGACTATGCGCACTCTTGATCCGGACACAATATTCCCTAAAGCATTGCAGGAACAGCGAAACGGTCTTTTCGGACCGCCTCCCGGAGCCGGAGGAATTTACGCAAAATTGCTTTATATACTGGAAGAGCTTGTCTGGGTAATGCATAAAGTTGATTAACAAAACAAACGAGTTACTATTTGCAAGCTTTGTTTGAACAAATTTAAAAGATACTATAAGGTAAAAAGCAACCCAAAAGTCTAGACTTTCTGTAAACACAACCTGCAACTCAAGACATCTTCGGGCAGTGTGATCAATGACGGAACAAGACAATTCATCACAGAAGACAAAGCTCCGGAACATGGAGAAAAGGACTGCTCCTGAAGATCGTAACGCCACGCTTGAATTCAAACTGACCCATGATAAAATGGCCGCTTTCATATCCGCCTACACCCCGGCGGAAGGAAACGGTTCCACCCTCTCTCTTGAACTTATGAAGGCAGAACTGGAGCGGTCCGGTATCAGGGGAGAGCTTGACCATGACGGTGCCATGTTCGCCCTGAAAAGATCCGCGGAAGGCAAAAGCATTATCAATGTTGCTCTTGTAAGGGCTCTTTACCCTCAAAATGCTGTAGACGGCCAGATCATCACCGACGCAGACCTGAACTTTCCTGTTCTGCCGGGCATGGAATTCGGGAGGCTCAGCGAAGCTGTTCCGGCATCACCCGGCAAAAATCTGTATGGGGAAGAAATCCCGGCTGAAGATACCCATACCCCAACACCGCTGGACCTTGCTCCCGACAGCAACTGCTCTCTTGACGCGGAAACCGGAAAACTGACTGCTAAAACCTACGGGCTGGTAAGAATCACCGACCATCAGGTCTCAATAGAACCGCTAATAATAATTTCCTCAGACATGATGTCGGTAAAAACCAGACTCTACCCATACGACTGCTTCAGCATGCGCTACGATCTGGGTGCTATGGAAAAGGTTCTGGAAGGGATGGGCATCACACGGCCTTTACAACATGTAGTAGGCCAGACAGCTATAAAAAAAGCCCGTGAAACCGGAGAAGTGCAGGAAGCTGTCATTGTAACCGGAACGGAACCGATACCAGGGCAGGACGGATATTTCGAGTATGCACGCGAAGATAAAGCAGCCACCTCAATCGGGACAACCGGCGAAGATGACCGTGTAGACTTCAAGGACCGCGGAGTTCACCCTATGGTCGGCCCCGGGGATGTCATCGGAAAAATTCATCCTCCGGTGGAAGGCAAATCAGGTGAAGACGTATACGGCAGGCTTACCCCTCCTCCCGGAGGTAATCCCCTTGAAATTAAAACCGGAGCTCATGTGGCTCCCATGCCGGACGGCATAACCTACAAGGCCACATCCACCGGAATAGTCCATTTTCAGGACAACACTCTTGCGGTCAAGGATGTTCTGGAGACAAAGGGCGACGTTGACTACTCCACCGGCAATATCAAACTTGAAAAAGGCTCGGTTCATGTCAACGGTTCCATCAGGGAAGGTTTCACAGTGGAAGCCCCCGCACACGTTGTAGTTGCCGATTCAATTGAAGGCTCCAAGGTTACAGCCGGGGGAGATGTGGAAGTTAAAGGCGGACTGGTCATGGCCGGAAAGGGGGTCGTAAAAGCCGCCGGAATCATAACCGCCCAATTCGCCTCCAATGCCCATATTGAATGCGGCGATGAAATCATTATAAAACATGAAATAAGCAACTGCCTCATCCGCTGCAAAGGCCCGGTCAGTGCTCTTGGCGGCAAGGGAATCATTCAAGGCGGGGTCGTAACTTCTGAAGTAAGTATAGAAGCCAACGAAATCGGATCAGAAATTGGGGTTAAGACCGTAGTGGGAATCACGGCAAAACAAAAGCCGAATACTAAGCTGAGCCAAGAAAGGGATGCCCTGAGAGCAAGACTGCTGAAAATAAATTCCGCTATCGGACAGGGGGATGATGAATCGATCATAAAAGGCACTCCGCCTGCCAAACTGGAGCAGATGAAACAAATTCTCATGCTCCGCGGCCGCATCAAAATCAAACTCAAGGAAATCCGCAAACAGCTTTCAAAAGAGCTTAACGACTATTACAAATCCCTTGAGCGACTCTCCATCCGGGTCCACCGCAAAATCCATCCCGGTGTGGAAATTAAGATCGGTGGGAAAACAGTACAGATAAGCAAACCCACAGCGCGCATGAAATTCCGCTTTGATGCAGATGAACGTACCATCATTGCGACCAAATTATAATCAACCCTTTGTGGAAACCAGCCGCCCGTTATCATCCGCAGGGTCATCAAAATCGAAATCAAAACTGTCTTCAAAAGTATCCACAAGTTCCCGCTTCACCTCCAGCTCAAGTTCGGTACGCGGGGAGGGTTCAGGCAACCACGGTCCGGGTAAAGATGTTTCCGGGATCAGATAAGAACTGACCGTGTTTTCAATTACCTTATCATTAACGTCCTGCCAGCGGGTAAAAAGGCCGTCATCCTCATCTTCCAGCAGCTCACGTACTTTCGCCGGATCAGCCAGCAAAGCATCATAAAACGCATCGGAGTCAAACCAGAGCAGCTTATCCTCCTCCGCTTCCTTGAGGCCCATCCATTCCAGATCAGTCTCATTATCACTGACAGGATCACGCCAAAGGTCTGCAAAGCCCTCACGAAAAAGATCTGCAGCAGGCAGAATGGCTTTTCGGAGGTCATTATATCCGTCAGTAACCAGCCCGACGTTTTTCTCCATTTCAGTAACCGCATCCACCACCCGCAGGGGAAGGCTCTCACCGAAATTACCATCCAACTCCACCGTAACCCGGCCATGATCAAGAGCAAATTCACCGGGTGCGCGAACCTCTCTATAGCCGTTAATAGTCATCTGCGCGTCCGCACCGGGATGGGCGGTAGCATTCAATCCCAGCACTTCAAGCCCGGAACCGGGTTCCAGCTCCAGCCGTTCCCCGATCTTGGGATTGACCGCAGTGATACTTACAGCCTTGCCGTCAATGAGATAATAATCATCACCGGTGTAGACAGGAGAAACCAGTCTGGCATCGACAACCTCGGCATTGATCTTATCCGAAGTTGAAGCGGCGGAATTGGCAATGCGGGTCAGCACAGTATCCCAGTCATCACCTGCTTCCACATAGAAATCAATAGATCCGGACTCCGCCCCGATATTGTAGTCAATGGAATAATCTCCGGCGGCAATGGAGGTTGTAGCATTGGCATCAAAGGACTTACTCAAAAATTGGGACGGGCCTCCGGCGAAAGCACCGGAAAGGTTGTAGAGCCCCTCTTCTGCCGGACCGATGGGCTTCCCGGTTGCGTATAGCTTCAGGTTGGAGATGAGATGGCCGCTGCTGTCAGAAAATGAAAGCTTATTGGCTGATTCAAGATCCTGCGTGCTGTCACCGCGATTTTCTTCCGTGACCACGTAGGCCGTGTTTACGGAAAATGCTAGGGCCGAGCCTATGCCCAGCAAGTCATCAGGATTGGAACCCACCGCATTCTGTTTGAAAATGCGGGCCTGCACAGGAAATGAGCTGTCGTTGACCGCATCTCGCACGGCTTCCAGCAATTCGTCATTGGTCATACCTTCGCTGACATCAACCTCAAGATGTCTGGAGGAAGATCCCAGTGTCATGTCGAATTTGTAAGTTCCGGCATCAAGAGAAGTCTCAGCTTCACCGCTGAAACCGCGCGAATAGTAACGGTAATAACGTTGAAAATTATCCTTGTTGGTCAGGGAGGCGGAAATTTTATTATCAAGAAAAGGATCGTTGACGACCAACCGGGAACTGCTCAGGCCGAAGCCCTGATCCGGCCAGCGGAAGGAGGCAAGGGTTTCGCTTAAGGATTTGACCTTGGACTGCACCTCCATGGCCGCAGAAGGTGCTGTGAGTTCATATTTATTCTTTAAGGCGGCGCGGCTGAACCGTTCTTCCCAATAAGATCCGGGAAAAACTCTTTGCAGGGAATCAGGCTTCTCCGTCGATTCCGCTACCTTGAGGTTGGTTCCGTCCAATGTCAGTTCCGCCACAACCTGATTCTCCATAGTAAACTCCGGCCATACACAACCCTTGTGCAGGAGCCGTGGCCGGAGCCGCAGTTCTGTCCTTCATCTGTAATAATGATCGGACAGTTTCGGGTTCGGCTTTACCCCGCCCGATATTCACAAGACAGCCGACCATATTGCGGACCATCTGCTTCAGGAAACCAGAACCACAGACCTCCAGAATCATTTCCTGCCCGATCTGACCGGGATAACGTCTGAATTCATGGATTGTGCGCACAGTAGAGCTCACCGGAGTACCGGTATTCTGGAAGGAGGCAAAATCATGTTCACCCAAAAAAAATTGCATGCCGCGATCAAGAGCGGAAAGATCAAGAGGACCGCATTTCCAGACATAATGCCTGCGCCAAGGCAGAAAAAAACTGTTATCCAGCCACAGGGTGTACGTATAGGTCTTGCGGACAGCATTAAAACGGGAATGAAAATCAGACGGGACAAGTTCGGCGTTGAGTACTGTCACATCGTCCGGAAGCAGAGAATTAAGTGCTCTTTGCCATGGGACAGCAGCCCTGTCCTCCTCCACATCAAAATGGACCACCTGCCCGAAAGCATGTACTCCGCTATCCGTACGCCCGGAGCCGTGAACCCGCACCGGAGTCCCGGTAATTCTGATTATGGCCTGTTCTAAGACACCCTGCACTGTGCGCAGCTCAGGCTGCAGCTGCCAGCCGCAAAAATCAGTGCCGTCATAGGCAAGGACAAGTTTGATTCTTTGCATTATAAGAATTAGGTGATGGCCGACGGAAAAAGACTTTTCTTATTGTTCCAGAGGAGTCTGAAGCTTGGTGAGTTCTTCGGAAAGCTTGGCTGCTTTCTTAGGCGTCACGAAACCGAGGATGGCACCGGCGTTGCGGCCGCGCATTCCTGACAAAATCTTGACGGCGAGGTCGGTGTCAAGAGATTCAATGACCTGTGCGGCCTGCTTGGCTTTCATGGCGGTGTAAACACCCACAAGATGCTTGATCTTCTTATCTTTGAGCACATCAGCATCGGCGAGCATCTTCTTTAACCGTTTTTCAAGATCATTCAGATCGGCCAGCTTCTTATCCAGATTCTGCTCAAGGGTACGCAGAGAGCGTTCTTTACGGGCCAGCTCATCTTCCTTGGCCTTAAGAGCTTTCCAGTCCGCTTCAGGCATGGTGGAGGGTTTGGATGCTTTGGGGGCTGGTTTGGCTTTGTCCTTGGCTTCGGCCTCAGCGGCAACAGCATCAGGCGGAGTGACAGCATTGCGGACAACATTGCTGCTTTTCACCACGGCCTCCACAACCTCTTTCACTTCATCATGATGCTCAGTAAGATCAAAGCCCAATGAACCGATCAGGGAAAGCTTGAAAAGAGCCAGAAAAATCAGGCAAAAAAGTATCTTAGAAATTTTCAGGTTTGAAGCGAATAGTTGCCATTTCGTCGAACTCTTTTTGTTCTTTGAGACTTTCTTCTTCATGATATTTCTTCGCCTGATTCTCTTTTAGCTTTTCGAGCAGTTTACGGTCTTTTGACTTATTTACAGCTTCTGCACGACATTTTTGCAAATTAAGGGCCAACTGCTTCAAACGGTTTTGGGCAGCTTGCAAATCCTCTTTTAGAGCGACATCATACTGCTGCCATAACCACATATCGTTAGCTGATAGATTTTCGTATCTTTTCTTCCGGTGGGCAACGATCAATTCTTCCACGGCCCAGAGCTTTTTCTTCGCCTCCTGATGCAGACGCAGGGCTTCAGCTAGAGCAAGTCTGGCCTGCTCTTCCGCTTGTTCCCTGAACTCCAGAACCTTTTCAAGCTTGAATACAAAAGGCTTGGGCATATTTTGAAATGATTACAGTAAAAAACTATTTCTTTTCTTCGGGTTTTCCGGCCAGTCCGCAATAACCTTTTTCAGCGTCAGCAAAACGCCACATCATACACATTGTCCCCTGGCAGAATTTCATTTTGTCATCACTGGTCATCAGATAAGGACAATATTTGAATTTGGCCTCGCTTTCAGAATGGAGCATGAATACCTCGCTGCTAATTGGATACAACTTTCTCGTAAATCAGACACTGCTTGCCCATGGCCTGCTTTACATATTCTTTAACCAGAACACCGATGCGTTCCTCACGGGTAAATTTATCGGCATATTTGCCGTTTTCATATACCTCGGGGAATTTGTCGGACAGGACAGGATGTTCTGCAGCAATGTGTTCGACCTGTTTTGAGTACTCGGTAATATAGTGGTCAATATCCTGATCGGACAGCGCTTCGATTTCACGGACCTTCTTGGCAAACGCATCGGGTGAGGGCAGGTCGCTGGATTCCATCAGGGCAGAAAAAGCACGCCCGAAACGCTGGCTGCCTTCAAAAATATGTTTCGGGCGGACCACATTCAGCCCGGCCCATCCGGCCCGCAGCCACTTGAACAGGTAGCTCACGGTCTGTCCGGGTTTATTTTTGTCCTGAATGTAAAGGTTCACAGACATGGAATCATACATAAAAGTATCCATCCAGCCCATGCCACCGGAAGTCAGGCCGGGGATGCCACTGTAAAAATAATTCCACTGGTTGTCGTCCACCACCAACCCTTTCATGCCCACGCTGGATTTATCCATCTGCTTGGATACGGAAAGAAAAACATCACGGCCCTCAAACTTGAGCAACACCAGCAGTCGGTTCAAGTCATACCGATAATAACCGCCGCCGAAGGAATCCGGGGTATTGACTTCAAACTCCTCACCACGCCAGACTCTGGGGGTGTCACAGTCATCAAGATATTTCCACGGCTGGACCTTTTCAGCATAAAACGGACTGTCTGCATGCCAGCCGCTAACCCTGATTACAGAGGGATAAATAGCATAGTTAGGAATATCAGGATTATAAGTATACTCAAGAATCCTTTTCAAACCGGCATCAACCTGCATACGCATGGCCGCACCATTGGCGGATTCTCGCTTGGGCAGATTTATAATTTCGTTTGTTGCCGGGGAATCATCCACATACTTGATCAAGCCTTTGATTTTTGAAGCATCAAGCGTGGCCTCCTTACCGGCCAAAAAAGCAAATAAGTAGTCTAGCCCAGCACTTACCTGCTTGGGGAGTGTTATTTTCTTGTCTTTCTGCTTTTCACCAAAAGTAGCGCACTCACCCTCCCCTGCCATAAGCGTTAGGGAAAGCATGGAAACCATAATCAGGGCAATTGCACAGAATAACGTCCGAAAAGAATTCGAACTCATAAACATTTTCATATATTCGGTTCACCTTCCCGCCTGAGAGCGGCGGGTTTTATCCTTTTTTGTACTTAATATTTATGCACTATTCCGCGTCTTGGCAAGCCCGATATAATAGCACTAACCAAAACGACTGCAGCGTTAGGCGTGTAATTCACCTATTATTCACAGCAAGCAAAATAAATACCTATCATGAGTTCATTCATCATTCAGGAAGACTACGTATAACGAATTCAGTTACGCATAAGCAAATCAAAGTCGAACTGTCCACTGACCGTCAAAATTAAGAATGACCGGGATGAACATGTCACCCCGGTCATTATATACGGTTTATTTTTTGTTATGAATTCTTCAAATCATCAATCAAATTATTAAGCATATTGGAAAGCTCCGCAAGATTCGCCATCGCTTCTGCCGATTGTTCCATGGCATTAAAGTTTTCATCTGCAATACGGTTGATTTCTGAAGTGGACATATTGATTTCCTCTGAAGCAGCACTCTGCTCTTCTGCCGCAGTAGCAATAGAACGGACCTGCTCAGCAACCAGCTCAATAATTTCAAGGATAGATGTCAGAGCTTCCCCGGCATCATTGACGAGAGAGGTGGTTGAGTCAACCATCTCCGTAGTATCGTTCATGGTATTGATTGAATTCCTTGAAGACTGCTGAATGGAACTTATTGCTTCACCGACCTCAGAAGTTGCGCTCACTGTCTTCTCCGCCAGTTTGCGAACCTCGTCTGCAACCACAGCAAAACCGCGCCCTGCTTCTCCTGCACGAGCCGCTTCAATTGCCGCGTTAAGGGCCAGCAGATTGGTCTGATCTGCGATATCGGTAATTACGCTAATAACGCTGCTGATAGACTCAGCCTTTTCTCCCAGCTGTCCCATTTCACTACCGAGCTTTTCAGATTCACTCTTAAGATTACCGACAGCAATCACAACCTTATCCACGATCTCGGAACCGCGTTCAGCTTCGAGTCTGGCCCGCTCAGCTTCTTCCGAACTTTTTGAGGCATTGGAGGCTACTTCAAGTACTGTGGCATTCATTTCCTCCATGGCCGTGGCATTTTCGGCTGCCCTTTCCCGCTGCATTTCCGAGCCGCGCCTTGATTCTTCAACATTGGCGGAGAGCTGGGTGGAAGAAGATGAAATACGTTCCACTATCTCTTCCAGCTGTCCGGCCGCCTGCATCATTCCTTCACGCTTTGCGGACTCAGCTCTACGGGTTGCCTCTTCAGCCTTGCCGAGTGCCTCTTCAGCCTGCTCTGTTTTTTCTTCAGCTTCACGAGTCTTGTCTTCCGCCAATGAGATAGTCTTAACCAACTCGCTGGTCATAGAGCGCAAGTTATCGAGAAGTTCTCGCAACTCTGCCCGGTAAGAGGCTTCTTCCGGCTCAGCCTCATAATGCCCTGCAGCAATCTGTCTTGCGAATTCACCCATTGCATAAATAGGCCGGACAAGACTTGAATTAACCATAATTGTTCCGAGAGCACCGAAGACCAGAGCCGCAACCGCACCAATGCCCAGCATAGTCACATTTGCTTCCTTTGAAGCGGCATATATCTCAGCGTGTGGAATGAAGGCGATCAGTGTCCAGCCTGTTTCCTTGGAACGATAAATTTCAGCAGAAAATTTCTCGCCGGCAAATTCAGTCGAATCGATCCATGTTTCCTTGGAATAATAAGCTTCACTAAGAGCGGCATTGTCCAGTTCATCAATTTTCTTAAAATTATTTGCAGGGGTTTTGGGATCGGCCAGGACAGTTCCGTCTCCCTGCACAAGAACAACAAAACCAGTCTCACCTATCTTGAGTTCATTAATTATCTCTGTAAGGTCCCCCAAAGAAATATCCACAGCTGAGACACCTATAAAGTTTCCACTCATATCCTTGATTTTGGTCACCATACCAATGTTGGGAAACCCCTCAGTAGTGATATACGCGGAAAGAATAGTAGATTCTTTATCTGAATTTTTACCTTCTTTATACCAAGGACGCTTACGAGGATCATACGTATTATTTATGGTCTCCGAACCGTCCTGAGTATAGCCGCCGTCTTCAAAACCAAGATACACATAAGCAAAGGACGGATTTGTCTTCATCAGGTCATTAGCAAGGCGATTTACAGCTATTTCAGATGAGTCTGTGGCGTGCATGGCAGGCTTACTGGGACCAGCAAGCTCGAAATATTTTGTCCACTTGCCCATTGCTTTTTTTGTTTCATCCAAACCAGCTATGAACCTACTTACATTTTTAGCTTTGTTCAGTATCTCGCCGATATAATTATTAACCAGCCTCAATTCTTGTCTGGCTGTTTTGCGGTATGAATCCTCCGCTGTTGAATCGAACTGCATGGAAACAGTCAACATGACTACGCCCACAGATATGATCATTGGAAAGACTATGGCCAGTATCATTCTTGTCCTGATCTTCACGAAAGAACTCCCTGCAAAAGTCAATAAAATTTAAGCCTAAAACACCACCTAATAGATAATACACATATTTAATATTTTATGTCCACGATTTCCTTTTCTATGTAGGTCATTTCCATTTAAGTATTAGGCAAAGAAAAAGGCACCCGAAGGTGCCTTTAATGAAAACAAATACATCAAATCCCATTTACTCAATTGTGATACACTCCACCGGGCAGGAATCAATTGCCTCTTCCACACAATCAAGATCGACTGCATCTTCTTTGATCACTTCCGCCTTTTCCCCTTCCGAATCAAGGGCAAAAACTTCAGGGCAAAGTTCTACACAAGTTTCACAGCCAATACACTCGTCCTGATCAATTACTACTTTTCCAGCCATAATCTGCCTCCAGGAATTTGGAAATAACTACTGCCTTTATTTTGCATACAACTCAATCACAAAGAGTATATTCTAGGCAAGCTTTTCCTATCAAAATATACTACGGCACAACCTTCTTGAGATGGTTTTCAGTCATACATGAGCAATATACCCTGATCAGGAGATGCACACTTTTTTGGGAAGACATTCTCAACTCAAAGAAAAGTCCCCTGAAATAAAATTTCAAGGGACCATGATGACAGTTTATGTTCTCTATTTATTCGCCCAGATAGGCCTTTTGAATATCCGGATTGTCCAGAAGCTTTTTAGCATCATCTTCCATGACCACATTCCCGGTTTCAAGAACATATCCACGATGGGCCATACTCAATGCTACTTTGGCGTTCTGCTCAACCAAAATAATCGTCGTGCCAAGCCTATTGATCTCATTGATAATATCAAATATCTGCTTAACGATAAGCGGCGCAAGTCCAAGTGAAGGCTCATCCAAAAGCAGTACTTTCGGGCGACTCATAAGCGCACGGCCTATAGCCAGCATCTGCTGCTCCCCACCGGAAAGAGTTCCTCCGGCCTGCCTGCGTCTTTCTCGCAGGATTGGGAACATGGAAAATACCCGCTCCATATCATCACCGATTTCATTATCATTGCGAAAAAAAGCTCCCATATCGAGATTTTCCTCAATGGTTAACCGGGGAAAAATACGACGCCCTTCCGGAACCTGACACAATCCCATCGATGGCAGATTATCGGATGCAACTTTATTGATACACTGCCCCTTGTAATAAATTTCTCCGGCAGTTGCCTTTACGATATTGCAGATGGTCATCAGGGTTGTTGATTTACCGGCACCGTTAGCGCCGATAATCGAAACAATTTCCCCTTCCATCGCTTTGATGCTTATCCCTTTAAGGGCCTTAATGCTGCCATATCCGGCATGGACATCACGAAGTTCTAAAATAGGTTCTGTCATGGCTTAATCCTTATCCGCCTTCATTCTACGTTTAGGAGGCAGCAATCCCTGCGGCCTGAAAAGCATCATCAGGGTCATGACGCCACCGAAAACCAGCATGCGGTAAAGCTCGAAATCCCTGAAAATCTCAGGCAGGGCGATCAGGGCCAAGGCGCCGAGAATCACTCCGGGGATAGACCCCATACCACCGAGAACAACCATGGAAAGAACCATTGCCGATTCAAGAAAGGTAAAAGATTCCGGGCTGACAAAACGCATACGCGCAGCGTAGAAGGCTCCGGCCAGTCCTCCGAAACAGGCACCGGAGCAATAAGCCAGCAGCTTCATATAAAAAGTCGGAATTCCCATAACCTCTGCAGCGGTCTCATCCTCGCGAATGGCTTCCCAGGCCCGCCCTATGCGGGAGTGATTCAAACGATAAACCGCAATAATAGTGAAGACGACCAGCGCAAGGATAACGTAGTAGGTCAGGGAAAGTTTCTTGAGCCAAATGTGTTCAAGCGTGAATCCATTAGAAAAGTCAGGCCAGTAAATTCCCGGAGCCTTGATTCCGGTAATCCCGTTGGGACCGTTGGTCAGGCTCATCCAGTTATTTAAAACCATGCGCACGATCTCTGCAAAACCGAGGGTGACAATGGCGAGGTAATCGCCACGCATACGCATGGAACAGTAACCGATAAGACAAGCGCCCAGTCCGGCAACAGCCGCACTCAAAGGCAGACAAATCCAGAAGGCCAGTTTGTAGGTGATGGAAAGCAAGGCATAAGTGTATGCACCCAACCCGTAAAAAGCGATATAGCCAAGGTCGAGCATTCCTGCGAGGCCGACAACAATATTTAAACCGAGCCCAAGGCAGATATAAATCATGCAGTTGATGGCCACGTCCTGTGCATAACGCCCGAAAAGATGCGGATAAGCCACTGCGAATGCAAGCAGAACAAAGGCCCAGACCGCAAAAGGCAGGGTCGAAGTCGCTTTTTTAACTCCCCCCACTGCAGCGCCGGCAGGCTTAGTGAGAAAATTAAAAGCCCCTATGCTGTTTAACTGATAAATAACCAGAACAAATGAACAGCCGACAGCAATCTTCCACCATACCGAAAATGTTGTCGCCACTTCCAATCCTTCAGGCTTTACTCCGAGCAGAGGCCAGAGCAGGACGAACAGCCAGATCATCCCAACGCCTAAAGAAGTCCAGTGTTTTTTAAACTCTGGTATCGTCAACGTTCTCTCCCATGATTCCTGAAGGTCTGAAATAAAGCACTCCGATAAGGATTAGGAATGCGAACACATCCTTGTATTCACCTGAAATATAACCTGCAGCGAAAATTTCGACCATGCCGATTATGAAGCCGCCGATCATTGCTCCGGTGATGTTCCCGATTCCGCCCAGAACAGCAGCAGCAAAAGCCTTGATCCCCGGCACAAACCCCATGTCATAACGCACAGAGCCGTAATAGAGACCGACCATGATCCCGGCTGCGGCTGCAAGCCCGGCACCAATTGCAAAGGTCAGGCTGATGATACGGTTGGAATTGATGCCTACAAGCGCGGACATGATCTTGTCCTGTGCAGTGGAACGCATGGCCTTGCCTATACGGGTCTTGAAGACCAGAAAATTGAGAGCCACCAGCAAAAACGCGGTTAAACTTACGATAAACAGCTGCATGTAGGAAAGCATGACTGTTCCGAACTCGAATCCGCCCTGTGTCAATTCGGTGGGATAAGCTCGGTCATACACACCCTGCGTAAGCATCAGTCCATTCTGAAGAAAAATGGACATGCCCAGCGCGGAAAGGAGCACCGAAAGCCGTGAAGAGCTACGCAAAGGCTTGTAGGCAACCTTTTCGACCGCCATGGCCAGCATGGCGCAGTATGCCATCGCGAGAAGAAGCGAACCGGACAGGCAGACCCAGGCCGGAGCACCCTGCGAAAGCAGATAGCTCATAAAAATTACACCGACATAACCGCCAGCAGCAAAAAACTCACCATGGGCGAAGTTAATAAGCTGAATGATGCCGTACACCATAGTATACCCCAACGCGATCAATGCATAGACACTGCCGAGGGTTATACCGTTGATGAGTTGCTGAAAAAAATATTCCATGGAGATCCAGGGGCTGTACGTAATGGCCCCCGCCCGCAAGGGGCAGGGGCCGACATTTGATAAACTTCTAGTAAAGCTTGCCGGTAACGGGATTCCAGTAGTTGATGAACTTACCGTTATCAACCTTACGGATAATGTAGTTGGAGCCGGAATCTCCATTAGGCTTGAACTTGATGTGCTTGGTTGCGCCATCGTAATCAAGCTTCATGAGTTCGGCTTTGACTTTCTCAGGATCTGTGGATCCTGCATCCTTGAGGGCCTTGAAATAAGCCATGGCAGAGTCGTATGCATAACCGGAGTATGCACCTGGCTCACCGTACTTGGGCTGATACTGTGCGTAAAATTCCTTATATGCGGGGGCATTGTCATCAATAAAACCGAAAGTAAGATAAACACCATTAGCTGCGTCTTTAGCAATTTCAATCAGCTGCGGATGATAAACTGCATCCTGAGCCAGACGGGCAGCCTTGATTCCCATGCGCTTGGCCTGAATCAGCATCAATGCGCCGGTGGCAGAGTTCTGCATGGACATGTAGTAAACATCAGGGTTGCTGTTCTTGACCTTGGTCAGGATAGCAGAAAAGTCTTTGTCGCCCTGATTGACGTGCTCGTGGCCGAGAACCTTGATGCCGGCAGCCTTACACATCTTTTCAACACCGTCAGCAAGACCCTGGGAATATGCGGTCTTATCATCTACAATGTATACGGACTTGGCTCCGAGCTGCTCCTGCATGAATTTCAGAGCTATGGAACCCTGATCATCATCACGACCGCACATGCGGAACATGTAAGGCAGGCCACGGGAGGTTACTTTTTCGTTTGTGGAGGCCGGGGTAATCATGATGATTGATTCTTCATCAAGTACTTCGGAAGCAGGAAGAGTTGCACTGGAGCAGTAAGAGCCTACCACCGCGTTAGCTTCTTCGTTAATGAGCTTGTTTGCGGTAGCAACAGCCTGACGGGGTTCACATGCGGTATCCTGCGGCAGGACCACGATTTCATCAAAGCCGGGGATTCCTCCGTTTGCCTTAACAACTTCTACCGCGGTAAGAACACCATTCTTGATGTCATTACCGTCAGCAGCATATGGACCTGTCAGCGGTCCCATAGTTCCGACTTTGAGTGTTTTTGCGAACACCATGCCTGCACTCAGCATAAGAATTGCTGAGACAAGCAGAGCTGTCATGATAGAACGTTTCATAGAACGAGCCTCCCTAAAGTGAATAAGGTTAGTTACCCAGATATGCCTCAATTACAGCAGGATTTTTCTGAATTTCTTCAGGGTTACCCTTTGCAATCATTACTCCGTGATCAAGAACAACCAAGCGCTGGCAGATACCCATGACAACTTTCATGTCATGCTCCACCATAAGCACATTGATACCCCTTTCAGAGATTTTGCGGATCGTATCCATCAACTCCCCGCTCTCAGCCGGATTCAGACCTGCGGCTGGCTCGTCAAGCAGAATTGTGCTCGGTTCGGAAGCCAAAGCCCTTGCTATTTCAAGCCGCCGCTGATGACCGTAAGGAAGACTGGACGCAACCTCGTCAGCATATTCGTCTAGCTCTGCGAACCGAAGCTCCTCCATTGCCTTTTTCTTGATACGCGCCTCCTCCTTTTTCTGGGCCGGAGTGCGAAAAATAGCGCCGAAGACTCCGCATGATGAGCGGGAGTGTTGAGCAACCATTACATTTTCAAGTGCGGTCATATTCTGAAAGAGACGAATATTCTGAAAAGTTCTGGCAATACCTTTATGGAGCACCTGATACGGCTTTAAGCCGGTAAGGTTTTCACCGTCGTATTCAACGTGACCACCGGATGCTGAATAGACTCCGGTTATCACGTTAAAGACTGTGGTTTTGCCAGCGCCGTTAGGTCCGATAAGTCCCACAATCTCTCCCGGCATGAGAGAGAAGTTAACCTCTGCCAGAGCCTGCAGTCCACCGAAGCGGACGCTCACATCGTGTAAATGAAGTTCTGCCATATTGGACATACCTATACACATTATTCTTCTTGAGATCAAGACAGAAGACGTTTTTTATTTCTTACTATCCTAATCTAAAGAATTATTATTCGTAGCAGCAACGCTTTACCGCGAACTAACTACTAAACCTGATTGCATGATCAACTTTTCTGCACAAACAACAGCAATACAGCTGACAGTTTGATCATAGAACAGTAGAAACGATGTTTTACTATATTCTGCTTTCTAGTCATTTTATCTAACATTAGTATCTATAGTTGTTGATTCACATTTGATCATACAGACAATAGCACGTAATAAAAGTCTTTTTTTACTTACAAAATTGTCCATATATCTAGCAGCATTTTTCATATTTGGCTAATTTCTAATATTAGAACTGACCATTCTTTTTTAAGCGCAGTTATTTCTCACTATTTGCAAATATAATGAATTAAATTCTTAGTTTAATTATTTTTGCATTATAAACGATTTTTTACAAAAGCAACTCACTTCTCACTTATGTAAATTTTAAGTAAAAAATTTTATTCTCCATTATGTCGCCCAAAAAAAAGAGACCCTGTCCGCAATGCGGACAGGGTCTCACTAACTTCAATAAAATGAAGCGGGATGGCTAGATCGGCCTACCAGCTATCATCACCGAAAGGATCGGAACCGAAGCCGAAGTCTTCAGCAGGTGCACCACCGGTTTCGGGAGCACCAGCGGAATCACCAGCAGGAGCTGCACCTTCAGCTACAGCACCGGCAGCTACGGTTACAACACCGTGCTTTTTAACGTCTTCGATCATTTTGAGGAGTTCATCAACTTTACCGATGTACTCTTCAACTTTTTCCTGAGAAGTAACGAGGACTTTATCGCCTTCGTCCTTACCAGCAGCTTCAAAAGCTTCACACTTGCCTTTGTATTCAGCCATGGCTTTTTCGGTTTCACCGAGTTTGCCTTCAGCAGCAGCAAGTTTGGTTTCCAGATCCTGAACTTTAGCAGCCTGCTCAGAGATAGTGGAACGGTATTCAGCGAGCTTTCCGAAGATAGCATCAACCTGAGTCATAACGTCGCCGGGAAGTGCGCCAACGGAAACGTTGTCGCCAAGGCCGGTAACCTGACCGGTTTTCATTTTAGCCAGTTCAGGATGCTGTTCGTAGATCCATGCTTTTGCAAGAGCTGCTGCAAAAGGTTCGAATTCAGCATCGATGTCTTTCTGGGTCATGTATCCCAGAAGTTCCTGTACAGAGTTGTTGCTTTCGCCACCCTTGATGTAGGACACAAAAGTGCTCATGGGGAAAGTTTTGCGTGCTTCAGACATGGTTTAGTTCCTCCTTGCTCTATTACAGAGTAAAAGTCTTTTCTTCACGGACCGGCATGGGCAGACGGCCAATGTATCTTGCATAAGTTAAAGCTGCAGTCCTGTAGACCAGGTGTCCAAGTTTGGACCACGGCAGATAGACAAACATCATGAATACGGCGATCAGGTGCACGTAGTACATGGGGTATGCGAGAACTGCTACACCGAGGAGACGCAGAAGTTCACACATGACGCCGGTTACGGCGATAGTCCAGATCAGGCCGAGCAGATACCAGTCATAGTAGCTGGAACCATGTACGCTCTGGTCCTGATTCAGACGACGCTTAGTGAGCATCACCAGTGAATAAACCAGCAGTACAGCGCCAACGTTGGCCAGAATCTTGATCGGGTGCCACAGCGGCATGGGAGTATGGCCTATATGACCGAGGAAAGGAATAATCTTTCCACCCCAGTGGGTTACAGCAACCACACCGGTTACGACCATCAGGCAGACGAATGCGAGCATGATGAAACGGTGACCGTTGAACTTCTGTTCGTCAGCTTCATCGGTTTCACCGCATTCTTTCCATTTGGAGTGAGTCAGCAGTTCGTTTTTACAAACGTCAATGAAGCACTCCAGCATGCTGGGCTTTTCAGATTTGTCACCTACAGCAAAGACCTTCGGTTGATCTTTGAATGATTCGATCAGGTTCTTTACTCCTTTATAGAAGGTCCAAACCATAAAACCGAAGGCAATCATGAAGATCGGGTCAATAGTAAAGTCGCCGGGAAACAGGTATCCATAGACGATTTCACCATCTTTAAGAGGGAAGAAGGAACCGCGGACTCCCGCCATGATAAACCAAATGATCATGTAGATCGCTGCCGGAATAGCCATAAGCTTGGGCAGGTGCTTGGGGGAAGCCATCCATTTACCGATAATGGAAGGGGTTACCATCTTCTGATAGGCCATGTTACGAAGCCCTGCGAGCAGATCTGCAGGACGTGCGCCACGGGGACACAGGTCAGAACAGGTACCGCAGTTGTGACACAGCCAGATATCGATGTCGTTAACGAGTTTATCTTTAAGGCCCCACTGAGCCCAGACCATTTCCTTACGAGGGTAAGGATTATCGGCAGGCGACAGGGGACAGGCTACAGAGCAGGTTGCGCACTGGTAGCACTTCTTCAGGCTTTCGCCACCGACTTCCTGCAGTTCCTTGATGAACTCCAGATCCGGTTTAATGCGAATATCTTTTTCCATATCGCGTCTACCTCCTAGTAGCCCTTGAACGGGTTAGGACCGATCTTGATCATCTCATTAACAAAGTTATCGATCATGTCGGGAACTTTGTCGTATTCATCGATGGCAAGTTCAGCCTGTACAACACGCTCGGGTTCAACGCCAAGTCTTTTCAGAGAATCAGCGACGTTTTCCATACGGCGGTTACAAAGCTCAGAGCCCTTCACAAAGTGGCACTGGTAGTCTTCGCCGTACTTACAACCAAGCAACAGAACTCCATCAATACCCTTGGACATTGCATCTGCAATCCAGATGGTGTTTACAGAGCCGAGACAGCGGACGGGAACGACACGAACATAGGGGGACCAGCCTTTACCGCGCATAGCTGCCATATCGAGTGCCGGGTAGGCATCGTTTTCACAAGCAAGTACGATAAAACGGGGACCGCCGACTTCCATATCATCAGGTACGTTAACCTGCTTGATCATGGAACCGATCATGTCAATATTGTAGTTGTCGAATCCGATTACGCGCTCAGGGCAGGCACCCATACAGGTACCGCAACGGCGGCAACGGGACGGATTCGGCATTGGTGTTCCTTTTTCATCATCATCGAGTGCGCCGAAGGGACATTCCTCGGTACAACGTTTACACTGGGTACAACGCATGAAGTTGAAAACAGGATAGGTGGTGTCACCGGAGCGGGGATGTACAGCTACGCCGTGGTTGGAGGAGTTAATACACTGGATCGCTTTCAGGACAGCACCTGCTGCATCCTCACGGGCAAGTCCCATGGACATGGGCTGACGCACACAACCTGCGGCGTAAATACCGGTACGGCGTGTTTCGTAAGGGAAGCAGATGTAGTTGGAGTCTGCATATCCGTCGAACTGCTTAAGATCGGGGAATGCGGGACCCTGTCTGTATACGAGGTTGATGGTCGGATCGTGCGCGGTGGTGGGAACCATACCGGTGGGAACAACGACCAGCTCAGCTTCGATTTCAATATTTTCGCCCAGCAGGGTATTGCTGGCGCAAACGACCATACCGGCACCCTCTTCCTTGATGGAAGTAACGGTACCCTTGGTCAGCATTACGCCGGGGTTATCCTGTGCTGCACGATAGTAACGCTCGTTAACACCGGGCACCATCATGTGATTGTAGATGATGTAGGCTATAGCGTCTTCATTCTTTTCACGTACGTAGTTGGCCTGCTTGAGAGCTACAAGACTGTTAAGCTCAGAGCTGTAGGGAAGATGCTTGTAAGATTCCATGTCTTCATAGACAAATTTATCTTCCTCTTCTCCCTCAGCAGCTTCTGCTGCTGCAGCATCGTCAGCTGCAATCTGCTCTTCAGAGCGATTCGCGTAAGCATCTTCTTCAGCGGCAAACTTTTCTTCACTGAGGCGAGTATCAAGTACGAAAGCAACAGACTTAGCAGTCATTTTGCCTTGCTTGACCAGAGCTTCAAATTCAGCAGCAGTTACAACCTTGGAAGAACCGTAGCCCATAGGCTCTACGTATTTTGTATCCTGGGGAACCCAACCGGTGGCCAGAACACAAGCACCGACAGCCATCTCTTCAACGTTGCCGCCGACCTGCACTTTAGCAGTGTATTTGCCGGGTGCACCTTCGAGAGCCTTAAGCTGTGCGGAGGTCAGCACTTTGATTCTGGAGTTGGACTGAACTTCAGCTATCAGAGAATCAATTCCGGTTTCATGTGCTTCGGTATAAGGATAGGAAAGGGGGAATGTTTTGTACATTCCGGCAGCCTTACCACCAAGGTTGGCTTCCTTTTCTACCAGAATTACGTCGTGGTTGGTCTTGGCAGCATAAAGAGCTGCGGTGAGACCGGTGAAACCACCACCCATGACCATGACAACCTTGTTGGCGTCGAAAGCCTGAGATTCCTGCTCTTTGGTTTTGAGCAGCTTGGTAACACCCATTTTGACGTATTCGTTTGCCATTATTTTGAGGAGCTCAGGAACTTCGCCGTTCGGATCGGGCATGGTACCGTCGGGATTCCTGAAAACCTTGATGCACTGTTCACGCAGGTTGACTCGTTCGACAGCGACATTGTCAAAGTCGAAAATATCCCAGTCAACACGAGGGCTAGTGCCGCAGATACATACTGCGTCAACGTTGCCAGCGTCGATATCATCCTGAATGAGCTTTCTTCCTTCCTCGCTGTTAAGACGCGGGTGCACCTTTACGACCGGACATTCGTTCGCGTAAACGCGACCGACGAGTTCAGCCATATCTTCAGCGTTCAGGTAAGGAGATACGCTCGCTTGGTCGAAATAAACTCCGATTTTTTCGGGCATGTCGACTTACCTCCCTATCACCGTTTGGATCGCTTTGAGAGCGGCAGCAGTACCGGACTGGGCTGTCTTCATGACATCCAGAGGCTGCTTTGCACACCCGGCAGCGAAAATGCCTTGTTCCTCACCGCCGACAATAAAGCCCTGATCATCAACCTGTACGCCGGAAGGAACCGGAGTACCTGCCAGGCTGGGCTGCATACCGGTAGCCAGAACTAAAAGATCATGCTCGTTCTGAGACTTGATACCGGTTTCTGCATCCTCAACTGTGACAAGAACGTTGCCGGAACCGGATTCTTCAATAACTTCTGCAACTTTACCTTTAACGGCGTTGATTTTGTCATCGGAAAGAATACGTTTTGCAAACTTGTCGTAACGTCCCGGGGTACGCAGGTCGATGTAATAAATGGTGACCTTTGCATCGGGATACTGTTCGCGAACATATGCAGCCTGCTTCAGAGAAGCCATGCAGCAGATGTAGGAACAAAAGTTGAGGTGGTTTTCATCGCGGGAACCCGCACACTGTACGAATGCGATATTTTTAGGCTGCGCGCCGTCGGAGGGGCGCACAATCTTACCACAGGTAGGTCCGCTGGGAGCTGCAAGTCTTTCCATAGCCATGTTGGAAATACAGTTCTTAACGGTACCTGCACCGAGGTTGGAAAGTTTGGTAACATCATAAGGCTTCCAGCCGGTAGCGTAAACGATGGAACCTACATTAAGTGTGATGACCTTTTCCTCTTCTTTAAGGTCGATAACATCGACACCTGCGAGGAGTTTGAGGTCTTCATCAGTGCAATTTTCTTTTTCAAGAACGTACCTAGCGGGGAATGCAAAAGGTACATCCATGTAAAGAGCTTTGCGGTCACAGAGCTTGAACTCAAATTCGTCAGTAATGTCATTGGAGAGTTTCTCGATGACATCTGAGAGTTCTACACTGCCAGGACCCACATATCTGGGTTTGATGCGAACCTTGACTTCGTAGTTGCCTTTGGAACCGCTAATGGATTCCACTTCAGCCAAGGTAAAGAACTTAACGTTCTTATTGTTTTTGATTCTCTGAAACTGAATCTCCAGTCCGCAGGAAGGAGGACACAGCTTCGGAAAATATTTATTCAGCTGCATCACCCGGCCACCCAGATACGGCGCCTTCTCCACGATGAAGACTTCATGGCCTACTTCAGCGGCTTCGAGTGCAGCAGTGATACCACTGAACCCGCCGCCTACGACAAGTATGCTATTTGACATTCTCTATCCTCCTGAACTCTTTGAGGCCCTTAGCCATAAAATGGCCCAAACCCGGACACCGACCTTAGGTCGCAATACGGATTCAGACCATTTCAGTGCAAGCCGTAAAAGAACGGCTGCGGGCCGTAAGGCCCGCAGCCGCGAATATCATTCCCGGCTTAGAGGGGGATGATCTGGTGGTATGCTTTTTTGAAAATGGTAGTTTCACCTTTTTCAACATCGTACTTGGAGTTAACGAAGCATTTCCACTTGGAATCATCGAGACCCATGAAGTCACCACGGTAGTAGAAACCGGGGTAACGGGACTCTTCACGGAATTCAATGTGCTGCATGTGCAGGCGTACAGTCCACAGTCTGTGGAACTGTTCCCAACAACGCATGAGTTCGTGGAGGTCACGAGCAGCCAGTTTCTTGGAGTCTTCTTCGAGCATTTCGAGAAGATGGAAACCGGTGTGCAGCAGGGATTTGGAGGTAACGTACATGGTACCAACACCACCACCGTATTCATCAGTTGCCTTAACAAGGCGCATCATGAAGTTTTTGGGAGTGATGTAGTTGGGGTTAACTACGGGGTCGGTAGAGATGCCTTTACCGGCTTCGTAGGTGTACCAAGGCTGGTAGATTTCTTTAGCGAGATCAGCAGCTTTTTCGTTCAGAGTGGGTTTGAAGTCCTTGTGGTCAACAACCCAGCGTACCATCTGCTTACCAACGATACGACCTTCAGCGTGAGAACCGGAAGAGAACTTGTGACCGGAAGCACCAACACCATCAGCGCAGGTGAACAGACCGTTAACGGTGGTCATACGGTTGTAGACTTTACCGTTGTCAGCTTTAACTTTGTAATCTTCGGGAACCCAGTCTTCATCAGGACCGGAAGTCCAGATACCGCAGCAACCGGAGTGGGAGCCGAGGAGGTAAGGTTCGGTGGGCATGATTTCGGAACCGGAGTTTTCAGGTTCGATGTTCTGACAAGCCCAGAGGTTAGCCTGACCAACACACATATCAAGAAAGTCTTCCCAAGCTTCAGACTCGAGGTGTTTCTGTTCTGCGGGGGTCAGTTCTGCGAAAGTGTTCTGCAGTGCGGTAGCGGTGTCCATGTAGATGGGGCCGCGGCCTTCACGCATTTCACGGAGCATCATGTGGTTACGCAGACAGGTCGGGATTACGTGACCTTTAGCGTAGCCGCGATCTTCGTAAGGCTTGAGCATAGCGCGGTTGGTTTCGCAGTAGTCTTCGCCTTTGTAGTTGGTTGCTTTAGCTTTGAAGAGCAGGAACCATGCACCAACCGGACCGTAACCGTCTTTAAAACGAGCGGGTACGAAGCGGTTTTCCATCATGGTCATTTCAGCGCCAACCTGAGCACACATGGTGTAGGTGGAACCTGCGTTCCATACGGGGTACCATGCACGACCCATACCTTCACCAGTGGAGCGAGGACGGTAAACGTTTACTGCACCACCACATGCAACAACAGCAGCGTTGCATTTGAAAACGTATACTTTGTTTTCACGAGTGGAGAAACCTACAGCACCAGCGATGCGGTTAGGCTCATTAGCGTCGAGGAGCATTTTAACGATGAAAACGCGTTCCATGTAGTTATCTTCGCCGAGAGCCATTTTGGCTGCTTCAGCAACGATGCACTTGTAGGACTCACCGTTGATCATCATCTGCCAGCGACCGGAACGAACGCAAGCGTCGCCGTTACGCAGGGAGAGACCAGCTGCTTTAGCAGCTGCACCGTCGAGGTTCTTACCGTCTTTTTTGATCCAGCAGGGAAGGCCCCACTCTTCAAAAAGGTGAACGGAGTCATCAACGTGACGGCCGAGGTCAAAAATAAGGTCTTCGCGAACGAGGCCCATGAGGTCAGTACGAACCATGCGTACGTAGTCATCAGCGTCGTTTTCGCCAAGGTAGGTGTTGATAGCGGAAAGACCCTGTGCAACAGCACCGGAACGTTCCATAGCAGCTTTATCGAGGAGCATGATGGAGATGTCGCCACCGGCTTTTTCGATCCAGCGCATTGCTTCATAAGCAACACCGCAGTTACCCATACCACCACCGACGAGAAGAATATCAACGTCTTTTTCTATAAGCTCAGGTTCTGCGAGAGCAACACCTTTAGAAGCTTCTTTACTAGGGAGAAGAGGCATGTTTCCTCCTTAATTAGGTTTTAAGATTACGTGAATTAATACACCTAAGACATAAAGCTTAGCAGTGATTAATCCAGATCCTTCCAAGCTGTGGTCTTGTCAGCTTCAGCAACGTCAAACTTCTGTCCGAGAACTTCTTTGGGCTTAGCCAGTTCGGTTTCAGTGAAGAGAAGTTCGGTGTCAAGATCACCAGCTTCGGGTTTACCTTCATAAGGCTTGATAGAACCTTCAGGGGTAGTGCGGATGGGGAACTTGAAGCGTTTTACGTTACCGTTACGGAATTTAACGGTCCACATGATGTCTTCAGCAGAACGCATGGGGATGGAAGTACCACCCATGGGTGCGAAGTCACCATAGGGACGAGCTTCGATAGCGCCCTGGGGACAAATTTTAACGCAGGAGTAGCACTCCCAGCATCCTTCGGGTTCCTGGTTGTAAGCCCGCATTTCTTCGGGATCCAGGATCATAAGATCGTTAGGGCAGATGTACATGCAGGCGGTCTTTTCTCCACCTTTACAGCCATCACACTTTTCCGGATTGACAAAGGTCGGCATACCTAGTCCTCCTAAAAGGGTTTAATGTTATCAATCACCGACATCCTATAACCATTTATAAATCTTGCCTAATGTTCAAGGCTCGTGAAAATAGTAACTATCAAGCCCCTCATTAGGTGTCAAGACGAAAGTGAAATTTAGAACAAGCTATTTTCAAATCCGTTGCATAAATGGCTCTGAAACACTGCCGCCAATGACACCGAACACTTAAAATGAGGTTCGAAATTTTGCGGCAAAACAATAATGTGTTCCATCATGGGTTGGTATTTAGTTCAATCTAGCCTTTAATTGCAAGCCTTTTTTTCAGATTGTGGGATTTTCTTCACAACTGATCTAACAAACCGATTTTACAAGGCAAGAACATAGACTTTCACCTGATTTTTTCTAGACAAACTTCATATCATATCTACATATAATATGACATTATCTGATCATACCTTATCTTTTTCAACTAAATGCTAAGATCTACCTCAAAAATCTAAAACCATAGGCTACTACATATCAGTATACGCCAACAAACAGACCTCTTATTATTCAGAAGCCTAACATAAGATACTGAAATAACAGTATAATATTAAGATTTATTCCAACAACTTCTCCTGTCAGCAGGATCTTCAAGTGAAAATTTTCACTTCTTTTCAATTTTGCCCTTGACATTTCTTTCACAAACCATTCATAACGCCTTTTAAGCTTTATGGAGAAATTGACTTTTTGGACTATCCTGAAAGAACACTCCATGATATTGGTTTTTACGAATTTTCGTTCCGCAGACCCGCTTCACCTTAGAAGTGCAGCCTCCACAGAATACCCGGAGGCCGAAGATTTTTATCCGGAGGTCTTGCGGAAG
Source organism: Maridesulfovibrio sp. (assembly GCF_963678865.1). NCBI lineage: Bacteria > Pseudomonadati > Thermodesulfobacteriota > Desulfovibrionia > Desulfovibrionales > Desulfovibrionaceae > Maridesulfovibrio > Maridesulfovibrio sp. Next base: position 2,370,814 of record NZ_OY787459.1, read on the forward strand.
GGCCAAGGTGTTGAAAAAATAATTACTACAAGGAGACGTAAACATGTCTAAGCTCGTAGCCCCTCACGGCGGTAAAGGTCTTGTATGCTGCCTGCTCGAAGGAGCAGAACTCGCTGCTGAACAGAAAAAAGCAGAAGGTCTGAAACAGATCGAAATTTCCGCCCGCGCAAAGGGTGACCTCATCATGATGGGATGTGGTGGTTTCTCTCCCCTGAACGGCTTCATGGGTAAAGAAGACTGGAAAGGCGTTTGTGAAAAATTCCTGATGACCGACGGCACCTTCTGGCCCGTACCGGTTACCCTCGACACCGATAACGAAGACGTTAAAGTCGGTGACGAAATCGCTCTCGTAAACAACGGTGAAGTATATGCTACCATGCAGATCACCGAAAAATACGAAATGACCGAAGAAGACAAAAAATGGGAATGCTACCAGGTCTTCAAAGGTGAAGGCGAAGAATCTGCTGACGATATCTTCTGGAAAACTGCTCTTGAAGATCACCCCGGCGTACAGATGGTTATGGCTCAGAAAAAATACAACCTCGCCGGCCCCGTTAAAGTTCTCTCCGAAGGTGAATACCCCGAACAGTACAAAGGCGTTTACCTGCGTCCCGCAGAAACCCGTGCAATGTTCGACGAAAAAGGCTGGTCCACTGTTTCCGCTCTCCAGCTCCGTAACCCCATGCACCGCTCCCACGAGTTCCTGGCAAAAATTTCCATCGAAGTCTGTGACGGTTGTCTGATCCACTCCCTGATCGGTAACCTCAAGCCCGGTGACATTCCTGCTGAAGTTCGTGTTAAAGCTATCGACACTCTCGTTGAGCACTACTTCGTTAAAGAAAACGTTATCCAGGCTGGTTACCCCCTCGATATGCGTTACGCAGGTCCCCGTGAAGGCCTCCTCCACGCTACCTTCCGTCAGAACTACGGTGTTAACCGCATGCTGATCGGTCGTGACCACGCTGGTGTTGGTGATTTCTACGGTCTGTTCGAAGCTCAGGAAATCTTCGACAAAATTCCTTACGCAACCGAAGCTTGCCCCGAACCCGGCAAAGCACTTCTTTGCGAACCCATGAAGATTGACTGGACCTTCTACTGCTACAAATGTGACGGCATGGCTTCCCTGAGAACCTGCCCCCACAACAAAGAAGAGCGCGTAATCCTTTCCGGTACCAAACTGCGTAAAGCTCTCTCCGAAGGCGCTGAAATCGTAGATCACTTCGGTCGTGACGAAGTTCTCGTACAGCTCCGTGAATACTACGAAGGCCTCACCGAAAAGGTTGAAGTCAAAATGCAGGGCGCAGCTTCCGGCGACGCAATGTAATTTAAGTAGTATCACTACTTGGTTATTCAGGGGGGAGGCGGTTTTCGCCTCTCCCTTTTTTGTTGTTTCCGGGGTCTTTTTCCAAAAAGATTTTTGGATGCTTAAAACAAAATATTTTAATCAAAAACGCAAAAGAGCATCACATAAAAGTATTTAAAATAACGGGCATTTTTCAAGCAATGCCACAGGGCTTGCTCATTAAACCAAATCGCGCTATTAAGGTGGACTTCCCTATATCACATTTCAGGAAATAAAATAATGCCCGAATATAAAAAATTTGATCGTTCCGGCGGTGCTGCACCGCGTAGACAGTCTCTTTTAGATGAAATCAAAGAGCTGGACGTAAGACTTCTTTCACTCGTATCCCGCAGAAATTACCTTATGGGTAAAGCTGCTTCCAAGCGTAAGCAAAAAGGTCTACCGCTTGGTGATCCGGATATGGAAAGGCGCATCTTCGAAACATGGACAGCAGAAGCCGGTAATAAAAAATTCGATGTAAAAACCGCTCGTCGAGTTTTTGAGCAACTCAATAACCTTGCTTATGCGGCTGTTGCGAAACCTGAGCATCGTAAGCTTTCCACATATATCCTTTCCCCGCCCCATAAGCCGGTCGACGTCACCTTTGACGGTCCCGGTTCTCTGCTGCAATCCAAGCTTTGGATCGCACTCAGCGCTGCTGCCGGAGCGGAATCTAAAATGGCTCCCCTTTGCGTCAACGACGAAATCACAGAACTGATCAAGGCTCTTAATCAGGCCGGCGCACACATTTCGTGGGACGGTGAAATGGTCGAATCCCGTTCAGGGGACGGCATTGAATTTGAGGAAAAACTCATTTTTGCCGGAGACAATGCGATGACCATGTTTCTGTCCATCGCCTTCGGTCTCAAGACTGTCGGTAAATTCAAAATTGCCGGCGGACCTATCTTGAAACAATTTGATTCCAGACCTCTGGCTGAAATTCTTTCTCCTCTTGGAGCAAGGCTGAACACATTGGACCTGCAAAGCCATGGACTGCCTGCTCGCCTTGAATGCGGTGGCCGGATGGCCTCTTCCATCGAGATCTCCGAGGATATTCCTGCTGAATTTGTGGCCGCGCTTGCTTTGGCTGCGTGGACCTATCCACAGGGATTGACCTTTAAGTTCAACGAAGAATGGCATGGACTCGACCTGCTGCAGGAAGTTGTTGCTGTGCTTAATAAATGCGGAGTAAAAGCCAAACTCACTGAAACAGAATGCGTTGTTCCGGCAACAAAGGATATTTCTGTCCCTGAAGAGCCGGCTATCGCATTAGAGCCGGAACTCTGCTCCGCCCTGCTGGCCATCCCCGCTTTCAGCGGCGGTCAGGTCACAATCAACGGCTTCTGGCCTAAATCTGCTGTTGCCGAAGACGCACTTCAAACTCTCAAAGCCGGCGGCCTTGAAATAAATATTTCCAAAGGAAGCATTACTGCGACTAAGGGTGAAACCGCAGATGCTCCTTCCTTTGATTTCGGAAAAGCTGCCGACCTCTTCCCCATCGGTCTGGCCCTTGCGGTCAACTCTCGCTCCGAATGTACTGTCAGCAATATCTCTGATGCGGTGATGTTCGAACAGGGTATTGAACTCCTCGAACGCCTTGGTATCAAATACGAACGCGGTGATGAAGAGTTGACAGTTCTCCCCGGACGACTCAAATGGGACGAAGCATGGTCTGCCCCAACTCCCTTCTTCGGTATTGCACTCGGTCTTCTGGCCTGGATGCGCCCCGGTATTTCCATCGAAAACCCCGGCGACCTGACAGATCTCTGGCCTCGTTACTGGACCCTCTACAACAGCCTGCCGGAAATCAACGGACTTAAAGACCCTGAGGTAAAGAAAAAAGATGAATCAAAAACCCGAAGAAGAATTAAAATCAATTAGCATCCCTGAGATCGAAGTTGAAATCGAGAACTTCAAGAAGGAATTGGAAACCTGCCGGCAGCTCACCAAAAAGCTGCTGGCAAGTGAAAACCCTTCTGAAGGAATCTATTTTGCCAAAGAAATCTTCGAATCCCAGCAGAATAAACTTCGTCTGGAAGCAGAGATTGACATTCGTCAACGAAAAATCAACCGAATGCGCCTCGGAATGGAAGGATAACAGCCCCCGCCTTCATAATAGCTTTTGCGGGCACTTTATGATGTACGCGGGGAGCGCCGTACAACAGGACACTTAGTTTCAAATCAGCTTACACAGCGTAATCACATCGGAGGTATCATGGGTTTAAATATTACTGAAAAGATCATATCCGCTCATCTTTTAAATGGAGAGATGGAACCGGGTACTGAAGTCGGGCTTCGCATAGATCAAACTCTTACTCAGGATGCCACCGGTACGATGGCTTATCTGCAATTTGAAGCCATGGGAATTGACAAAGTTCAAACCGAACTTTCCGTTAGTTACGTGGATCACAACACTCTGCAAATGGGCTTCCGCAACCCTGACGACCATCAGTATCTGCGCACAGTCGCAGCTAAGCACGGTGTTGTTTTTTCCCCTGCTGGAACCGGTATCTGTCACCAGCTGCATCTGGAAAACTTTGCCAAACCGGGCAAAACCCTGATCGGTTCTGACAGCCACACTCCCACTGCAGGCGGTCTCGGCATGCTGGCAATGGGTGCGGGCGGACTTTCTGTTGCTTTGGCCATGGCCGGGCAGCCTTACTCTATCCCCATGCCTCAGGTGGTCAAGGTTGAATTAACCGGTAAACTTACCGGTTGGGCTTCCGCCAAGGACATCATCCTTAAGCTGCTTGAACTCAAGACAGTCAAAGGCGGAGTGGGCAAAGTTTTTGAATTTGCCGGTGAAGGAGTTAAGTCTCTGACAGTTCCCGAACGCGCGGTTATCACTAACATGGGTGCCGAACTGGGCGCGACCACATCCATCTTTCCCAGCGATGAGAACACCAAGGCTTTCCTTAAAGTTATGGGTCGCGAGGAAGACTGGTCCGAACTCATTGCCGATGCAGATGCAACTTACGCCGAAGTGGTTGAGATTAATCTTTCCGAACTGGAACCGCTTGTGGCTCAGCCGCATATGCCGGACCGGGTAGTGACTGTAAAATCCCTTGCCGGCCTTAAAGTCAACCAGTCCGCAATAGGCTCCTGTACCAACTCTTCCTATTCCGACCTGAAAACAACCGCACTGATTCTTCAGGATCAGCAGTTGCCTGAAGGCGTGGACCTTATGATCTCCCCCGGCTCCAAACAGGTTCTCAAGATGCTCGCTTCCGACGGACTGATCGCGAACTTCCTTGATTCCGGAGCAAGACTTCTGGAATGTACCTGCGGTCCCTGCATCGGCATGGGCGGCTCTCCGACTTCCGCCGGGGTAAGCGTGCGAACCTTCAACCGTAACTTTGAAGGCCGCAGCGGAACTCAGGATGCGCAGGTATACCTTGCGAGCCCTCAGACTGCCGCCAAACTGGCTCTTGCCGGTGAATTCACAGATCCTGCCACATGGGGCACCCCACCGGAAAAAATTGAATTCCCGGAGAACGTTCCATCCATCCGCCATCTTTTCATCTTTCCTCCGGAAAACGGTGCTGAAGTTGAAATCGTGCGCGGACCTAATATTGTTCCCCTTGAAACTTTCTCCGCCCTGCCGGATGAAATTTCATCTGAAGTCAGACTCAAAGTCGGAGACGACATCACCACCGACCACATCCTTCCTGCAGGTGCACAAATCACCGCTCTGCGTTCCAACATCCCGGCCATCAGTGAGTATATCTTCAGCCGGGTAGATGAAGGATTCGTGGGACGTATGAAAGCCTCAGAAAACGGAATTATCCTCGGCGGAGAAAACTATGGACAAGGATCCAGCCGCGAACATGCTGCTCTCGGCCCCCGCCATCTGGGTGTTGTTGCCGTAATTACCAAGTCACTTGCCCGCATTCACAGGGCAAATCTTATCAATTTTGGCATTCTCCCCCTTGTACTCTCTGAAAAGAGTGATTACGACAAACTGTCTGAGGGAAGTAAATTGACCATCGATACCACCAGCATCACTGCCGGCGGAGAAACCGTTGCCAAGGCGGACGGCGCTGATATCAAGGTTAAAAACGACCTCTCAGAAAAAGAATTAGAAATTATCAAAGCCGGCGGCCTGCTGAATTACGTCGGTAAACAATTGTAAATGAGTTTGGCAGGGCATCCGCTTCAGCGGATGCCCTGCCGAAATAATAGAAAAACACTTGAACGCAGCAACTGCTGCAAACGGAGACTGAAGAAGCCATGATGGACATTCTGCGCCAAAATGCCCAGAGCTGGGGCATCAAAATCGCGTTCGGTATCATTATCGCAGTTTTTATTTTTGCCTTCGGCGCCGGCGGATTCAACGGCAACACCGATCCGGTAATCGCTTATGTTAACGACCAGCCGATTCCCACTCAAGAATTCATGCAGGCATACCGTGATAACGCTGAAGCTTTACGAGCCCAGAATCCAGATCTTGATTCCGATCAGCTCCAGTCACCTGAATTCAAAAAATATGTACTTGAGCAGATGGTCAGCCAGAAGCTTCTTGAAGCAGAAGCCCAAAAACTCGGTCTCTCTGTTTCTAACAACGAACTTTCATACAGCATCAGCCTGATTCCCGCATTCAGCGATAAAGACGGCAAGTTTGATATGAATCTCTATCAGTCTTTTCTGAAAAGCAGGTCCATGTCTGCTGCCACTTTTGAAGACAATATGCGCAATAGTGCCCTGATCAGCAAACTTCAGGAATATGTGACCATGCCGGTCAAACCCACTGAAGCTGACGCACGCAATCTTTTTGACACCGCATCTGAAAAAGTACAAATCGACTACTACAATATTCCCAGCATTGATTTTGCCAAAGATATAAAGATCAGTGACAAGGAAATTGAAGATTTCTACAAAGCAAACCCGGATAAATTTACAATCCCAGCCCGCTCCGTAGTAAAATACATTGCTTTCACTCCTGAGGAACTTTCCATAAACGAGAGCGTTACTCCCGAAGAAATCAAAGCATATTACGAAGCTCATAAAGACTCTTTCCAGCAGGAAGACCAGATCAAAGCCAGACACATCCTGATTGCAGTTGATGAACACGGCTCAGATAAAGATGTCGCCGCAGCTGAAAAGAAAATCAAGAAAATCCTCGCCAAAGCCAAATCCGGTCAGGATTTCGGCAAACTGGCTGAAAAATACTCTGAAGGCCCCAGCAACTCCAAAGGAGGGGAACTGGGCTGGTTCGGACGCGGTGCCATGGTTAAGCCTTTTGAAGAAGCCGCTTTTGCACTCAAAAAAGGTGATGTGAGCAACCCGGTCCGCACCCGTTTCGGATGGCACCTCATCAAGGTGGAAGACATCCGCAAGGCAGGCCAGAAAGAGCTTGATCAGGTAAAAGACGAAATTACTACCATTATTGCTCAGGAAAAAGCAGCTGATTCTATCACTGATAAACTTGACCACGCTATTGACCTGCTGGCCTCCGGCATGAAGCTGGACAAAGTTTCCGAGGAATTGGAGATTGCTTTCAAGAAAAGCGAAAAGGCGACTGTGCAGAATCTCTCCAGAGCTTTCGGTATGACTGAAAGTGCAGCGCAGACCATCATCGGCCTGCCTAAAGGCAGCTCCACAGATATGCCGATTGCCATTGACGGTGGTTATATCCTTGTTGAAAAAGAAGAAGATATTCCTCCGACTCTGAGTCCTCTCAAGGACCAGAAACAGGACATCGAAAGCTTCCTTATCCAGCAGCGGGCTATACAGTTTGCTAAAGTTAAGGCCATGTCCGTTCTGGGACAGCTGACTAACGAGAAATCTGCCGCCGAGGAACTGAAAGCGATCAAAAAGGATCTTAAAACATCCGAACCTTTCGGACGTGACGGCTTTGTTCCCGGACTGGGAATGAATCCTAAACTTGCTCAGGCTGCGTTTGCCGCCCAGAAAGATCAGTGGCTCTCTGAACCTTTTGAACTCCCCGGCGGATTCATCGTGGCCCGCCTTGACGAACGTATTCCGCCCAAAGAAGAAACCTGGAAAACACAAAAAGATGCGTTCATGAACGCAATCTTCCAGCAGCGTGCGAATGAAGTGTTCAGCGCATTCTTGACTGACCTGCGATCCAAGGCCCAGGTGGAGTACGTCCGCAAAGACCTCCTGAACTAGCCGACTCTCAATAAATTATATCAAAGGGTCTGCTCTTAAAGGAGCAGGCCCTTTTTTTATCCTCATCCAGATAACTTTTGTTTTAAACGCCTATTTTATCTTGCAGAGTTTTTACCTACAGAGTAACAGAATAACATTCCTGTCCATGCCATAGAAGGCAGGAAATACAAGAGGAGAAATACAATGCTTACTACTCCCAAAGGATATAAATTCGCAGCTCTTGAAGCTGGCTTCAAATATAAAGGCCGTAATGATCTGGCCTTGATCATAAGTGACGTCCCGGCAATTGCAGCTGCAGTTTTTACCAAAAACAAATTTCAGGCTGCCCCGGTTACTGTGGGCAAAGAAATTCTGGCTGAATCACAGGTTGTACGCGGAGCAATCATTAATGCCGGGCTAGCCAACGCCTGTACCGGCGCCGAAGGAATAGACGATTGCCGTGAAAGTCTGGTGCTTGCAGGCAAATACCTTGGGATAAGTGACCGGGATCTGCTTCCTGCCTCAACCGGAGTTATCGGTCCGCGCTTCAACATGGACAAATGGCGCGAAGCTGCACCTAAACTAAAAAAAGCACTTACCGATAATGACCCTGTCAGGGCGGCTAAAGCCATCATGACCACAGACAAATTCCCCAAACTGGCCTGGGGAGAAATAGAATGCGACGGCAAACCAGTGCGCATGCTCGGTATGTGCAAAGGAGCAGGAATGATCTCCCCGGACATGGCTACCATGCTCGGCTTTATAACCTGCGATGCTGAAGTTGACCCCCTGTGGTGGAAGGACGCTCTGCGCAGATGTATCGACAGGAGCTTTAACTGCATTACTGTAGACGGAGACACAAGCACCAATGACACAGTCATGGCGTTTGCCAACGGTGCTGCGGAAGTAAAAGCCGATACCGATGCTAAAAGATCGGCCATCGAAGCCTTGCTTCTGGACATCTGCCAACAGCTTTCCTACATGATTGTGCAGGATGCCGAAGGCGGTACCAAAGTTATGCATATCAGCGTGACTGGGGCCGCATCCGATGCTGACGCGGAATTGATTGTCCGTGCTGTGGGTAATTCGCCGCTGGTCAAGACCGCGCTTTTTGGTGAAGATCCCAACTGGGGCCGTATTGTTGCTGCCGCAGGCCGGAGCGGTGCCGAGTTCAATCCTGAAATGCTGACTTTGAGCTTTGGTAAAATTGTGGTCTTTGAAAACGGCAAACCGGTAGAGGGAGATATGGACGCTTTACTTGAACCGATCATGCGCAAGCAGGATATAAAAGTGAACATATCCCTGGCAGACGGAGATGGGTCGTCCATGCTTCAGGCTTCCGACCTGACCCGTGAATATATCAATATCAATGCGGACTACAGGTCTTAAAACTTATACGCTCACTAAATAATCAGATATTTATATGATGAAAAACATGAAAAACCGGGACAAGATGACCAGACTTGCCGACTTCTTATTTGAAGTCGGCATGCTGCGTAAAACTCCGCGTACGGGCTACCAGTTTCTCGGAACCGGTTCAGAATCCGTGGCGGACCACTCCTACCGGGTAGCGGTACTGGGTTACGTGCTGGCAGATATGGCCGGAGCGGATATGGCACGCACAGTATTCATGTGCCTGTTCCATGACCTGCACGAAGCCCGGACAGGTGACTTCAACTACGTAAACCGTATCTACAACCGTAGCTACCGGGATCGATCCCTGCGCCACACTCTGGCAGGGACCGGACTCGAAGATAAGATTTTCCCTCACTGGGAAGAGCTTGAAGAATGTGAAACCATTGAATCAAAACTGGCACAGGATGCTGACCAGCTCGACTTCATTCTTAACCTTAAAGAAGAGCTGGACATGGGCAACCGTTACGCAGGCCAATGGCTTGAATCAGCCTTAAAAAGGCTGCGCACGGAAGAAGGACAGCAACTTGCAGATAAAATCGCCGAAACTGACCATAAAGACTGGTGGTATCTCGGCCCTCCCCCAAGTTGGTGGGAGAATAAAAACGGTCTTGATGATGAAGACTGATCATACTTCATGGTAAGATTACCTGGAAAGCTGAAAATACACCTTTCACTGCCTTTTCGCCCTTTTATTTAGCAGATCATTATGCTAAGGGGACGGTTTAGGCTGAACGTCAATCAACATTAATCAAACTTTATATCCACATAATCATGTCCCAAGCTGAAACTGAAAAGAAAATACTCCTGCCCTTCCACCTTCTGGGCAAGTGCAGCATGAACATCCTTGCAGAAGCCGGAGCCATGTTCATTTTCCTGTTGGACGGACTGCTGCATATTTTCAGTTCACTGGGAATCCTAAAAAAAACGGTCAAGGAACTATATTTCATCGGTGTTAAGTCACTTACCGTAATATTCCTGATAGGCCTTTTTACCGGAATGGTTGTCGGCCTCCAAACCCAATATGCCCTTGCCAAATTCGGTTCTGACGGTTTTCTCGGTGCAGCGGTAGCTCTTTCGCTGGTCCGTGAACTCGGGCCGGTGCTTACAGCCATCATGCTCACCGGGCGGGCCGGATCATCCATGACAGCTGAAATCGGGGTAATGCGTATTTCGGAGCAAATTGATGCCCTTGAGCTCATGGATATCAATCCAGTCAACTATCTGGTCAGCCCCAAGATAGTCGCTTCACTGATTTCTTTCCCGATACTTACAGCGCTGTTCGACCTGATCGGTATAGCAGGCGGTTACCTTACCGGGGTAGCCCTGCTTGGCGGGAACTCCGGAGTGTATTTCCATCGGGTTTACACTTCCCTTTCATGGGAAGACATTTCAGCCGGTTTCAGTAAGTCCCTTGTCTTTGCCGTGCTAGTCTGCACCGTATGCTGCTTTCAGGGATACTTCACCCACCACCGCAAGGACGGCAAAGGTCCGGAAGGCGTAAGTCAGGCAACAACAACTGCAGTAGTAATGTCCTGCGTGCTGGTTCTTGTGGCCGACTACGTAATGACTTCCTTACTTTTTTAGAGGGACGAGATGAATTCCAAAGCACCGGACATTAAAATTGAAAACCTGACAATCGGTTACGATGGCTCCCCTGTTGTTTCCGACATTAACGCGGTCCTGCCCGGCGGTGGGATTTCCGTTATTCTCGGTCGCTCCGGTTGCGGAAAGTCTACCCTGCTCAAGAATATTCTCAAACTGAACACCCCGATGGGCGGTGCTGTTTATCTGGGAAGACACAATATTTACGAACTCAAGCGCAAAGCCTTTCGATGCCTGAAACAACGTATCGGCGTCCTATTTCAGGACGGTGCTCTGCTCGGTGCTTTGAACCTATTCGACAACGTTGCCCTGCCCCTGCGCGAACACACCAGGCTCAAGCAGCCGGAGATCTACGAGGTAGTTAAAGCCAAGCTCAGTCTTGTCGGACTGGAAAAATTCATGGACTACTACCCCAATGAACTTTCAGGAGGCATGCGCAAAAGGGCCGGACTGGCCCGGGCTATGGTCATGGACCCGGATATCCTTTTCTGCGATGAACCTACTTCCGGACTCGACCCCATCAACTCAGCCGAGCTTGACGGACTGCTGATGGAACTGAAGGACAGATTTGACATGACTATCGTAGTAGTCAGCCATGATCTGGCCAGCATGAAAACCATTGCCGACTACGTGGTCGTTCTTGGTGAAGGGAAAACTCTCTTCAAGGGGCTGAAAGAAGAGCTTCTGACAACTGAAGACAGCTATTTGCGTCAATTTCTGGATCGTGAAGGTGAAAAACGGGAAACCCCTCGCCTTACAATGGCCCCGCTTGATCCTACAGTTATGAAAATGAATTGCGCCAAATACATTGGCGATATGAACAGCAATTAAAGGCATATGGACTTCGGCATGAAAAAATATCCCAAAGAAACAGCGGTCGGCATTTTTGTTTTTCTCGGTCTGCTCTGTATTGTCTACATGAGCGTAAAGCTTGGTGATGTACATATGTTTGCCGACGATCATTACCATGTTCAAGCCAGCTTCAATGATATTACGGGATTACGGGTCAACTCTCCGGTAGAGATGATGGGAGTTCCCATCGGATACGTAAATAATATTGATCTGGACCTTGAAAAGCAAAAGGCTGTATTGACTTTAAGCATTGAAAAACGCATTGAACTTACCGACGATGCCATTGCCTCGGTCAAGACCAGCGGACTTATCGGGGATAAATATATTAAAATTACCCCCGGTGGCGTCGGCGACCCGATTGAGCCGGGCGGAACCATAATTGAAACCGAATCAGCAATTGATATTGAAGACTTGATCAGTAAGTATGTTTTTGGCAAAGTCTAACAATCAACCCAATAAATAATCGATTCAAAAAATATGAAAAGAACAATATCCATAATTACCACAATCTTGCTCCTGTGCAGTTTTGCCGGAGTCTGTGCTGCAGCAGAAAACTCCCCTATGGTCCGCCTCAGAGCCGGTATTCAGGGAGTCATCGAAATTCTCAACGATCCTCAGTATAAAGGCAATCCTGAGTTTAACGATGAGAAAAAAGCTAAAATCCGTGAAACTATAAAGGATTTTTTTAATTTTGAAGAGCTTTCCAAACGCTCTGTAGGCCGACCATGGCTGGAATTCACCCCTGAAGAACGGGAAAGATTCATCGCTCTTTTTACCGACCTGCTGGAGCAGACCTACCTCGCTCGCATTGAGGAATATTCCGGAGAAAAAGTCGCATTTGACAACGAGACAATAATTAAGGGAAAATACGCCCAAGTAGATACCCGCTTGCTGACCGGCAAACAGGATATTCCTGTTTATTACCGTATGCGACTCACAGATGGAGAATGGGATGTTTACGATGTAAAGATTGAGGGCGTCAGTCTGGTCAAGAACTACCGCACCCAGTTTGCCGGTATTCTTGACACCACAAATGACAAAACTTTTGCCGCAAGCAAAAAAGAGCTTTTTGAACGTTTGGAAAAGAAATGCGCGGACCTGAAAAACAACCCTAAAGCTGCTTTAGAAAGCGGCAGTAACTAACGGAATAAAACATGACAAGGAACTACTCCACAACCGTCCTTGCCTTTCTGGTTTTTGCAGTTCTCCTGCTGACCTTTCCTTCAAAGGTAAGATCGGAAGAAAACACAAAACCGGCAATGGTCGCTCAGGTAGGCTCCGCTGTGATCGGTGCTGTCAATAATAATCCCGAGAGTTTTGCTGACGACGAATTCAGCGATGATATGTGGGGAGATTCCGAAGACCACAAAGCAGCCTATGCTTCTGATCCGTGGCAGGGTTACAACCGTGCGATGTTTAAGTTCAATGATTACCTGTACTTTAACATAATGAAACCCGTTACTCAGGGCTACATGTGGCTGGTTCCCCTCAGACCGAGGACATGGACCAACAACTTTTTCCAGAACATGCTCTACCCGGTGCGACTCACCAGTTGCCTGCTGCAGGGTAAATTCTATACAGCCGGGGCTGAGACTTCCAAATTCGTGGCTAACTCCATTTTTGGGATGGGCGGCCTCGGAAACGTTGTTGGTGATGCCCAGTCCACCATGCCCCTTTATATGGGTGAAGAAGACATGGGCCAGACTTTCGGTGTCTGGGGAATACCCAACGGCCCATACTTTGTGCTGCCTTTCCTCGGCCCATCTACGATACGCGATGCTGCAGGTGTAGGTATCGATACCTTCGTGCTCAACCCATTCTGGTGGTTCGGCATTCCCTGGTACTACTCCGTTTCCGCCGGAACATACAACCAGATCAACAAACTTTCTTTCCACATCGGAGAATATGAATCCCTTAAAGAAGGCTCCATTGATCCATACCTCGCCCTCAGAGACGCTTATCTGAGTTACCGCGCAAAGCAGGTTCGGGACTCCAAAATAAGCCCTGAAGGACCTGAGCCCCAAATGACCACCGACCCTGATGCGGTGCCGCAGAAGTAAATATCGTGAAGAAAATCGCTGTTATCTCTGATACACACCTCCGTGAGCCGAATAACCGGCTTACGGAGGTTTTTAATACCTACCTCGCCGAGGCAGATCTGCTCCTGCATTGCGGTGATATGACCACCTTTTCCATGTGGCAATTTTTCTGCCAGCACCACAATTTCCATGCTGCATTAGGAAATTGTGACGAATGGGTTCTTTCCGATTATCTGAGACCTCAGGACTCGATAAATTTTCACGGCTTGCGTATCGGCTTTGCCCACGGCTGGGGATCACGTTCGCAGGTTTCCCGCAATGTTGCCGATTCCTTCGGGCCGGACTTTGATCTGGTCTGCTACGGACACACTCACATTCAGGACTGGTCAATTGTCAACGGAGTACAGATGCTTAATCCCGGCAGCCTGACTTCACCGCGTGATGAACGCCCGCCCTGCGTGGCTATCGTGGAAATTGACGATGAGCAGAACATGGAGTGTTCGTTCGTGCCTGTGGATTAATTTCCCCCTGCAGGCTTGAACTCTTTTTTCAGCCTCATACCTATCATTACTACAACGAAAAGGCCGTAATATCCTGCAGGATATTACGGCCTTTTCGTAAAAAATAATACCGAATAAGTTAAGAATAAGGATCGGCAACTAACTTATATTCGCCATCCTTCTCTTCAAGAATTCCTTTACCCAACATATCGTCAAGCAAGCCCGAAAGCTTATCACTTTCGCCGGGAGCGAGAACCTTACCGCCTTCTGCTTTCAGATAAGAAGGTGGGAGATATTCGGCTTTTCCGCGCTTGAAAAGTGCAATGAGAAATCTATCTGTCAATGTTTTCGTTCCAGCCATCGGTGAATCCTCCTTTCAGTAACAACTAATTGAGCATGAAATTCCGCACCCCGGTAAAAAATATCTGGGCAGCAATCGACGCGACAAAAAGCCCGGTCAAACGGCTCATTATGTTCAGGCCACGCCTTCCCAAAAGACGTTTCAGGCTTGAGGATATGAATAACAGAATTCCTACTGTTAATACAGCGGCAACAAGGGCGGCACAGGCCAGGGCCATATCCTTATAGCCTTGAACAGAGGAGCCCATAACCAGCAATGCGCCGATAGTTCCCGGACCGACAACAATCGGTATGGCCAACGGGACGACAGCAATATCATCATCTTCATTACCGGCATCAAACTTCTTCCCTCCGCCGTTGACCATATTCAGGGCCGAGAGGAAAAGTACCGCACCGGCTCCGATTCTGAAAGCATCCAGGGTAATACCGAATAGATCGAAGATATACCTGCCGTACAGATAAAGGATCACAGAGCTGATTATCACCGCCACAGTGACCTTAACAGCCGTTTTTTTACGCTCTATGGGCGTCATGTCCTGAGTCAGTGAAATAAACGCTGAAATAGCGAAAAAAGGGGTCAGGACAAAAAACAGTTTCAAATAGGTTTGAAAGAATAATGCGAGCATGACTTCCACTCACTTTTAAAATTTTATTAATTTGGGTAAGGCGTTAATGCCGTGTATTTAAAATTGAAGCAGCTCTCTACACCTCATCGATTATTCAATCAATACAAAAGTTCTCCTTTTTCTAAATTAACAATACAGTCTCAATTCGAACAAGCAATTAATCTTTTTTTATTTTTCGCTTTTGTTCTCTTTTTGAATCATGTTATAAAATTATAATATTTTTTTTATTCGGCACATAACAATGACATGTACTTTTAGGAGAAACTGATGTTTAAGAACATGAAACTGGCAATGAAGCTGGGGCTGAGTTTCGCTCTTATGATTTTCCTGAGTGCCGCCATGGCCTATGTCGGATACAACGGCATGAGTGTAATCGAGAACCGGGTGGATAAAGCCGATGACGTAAACCGGATGGTCCGAACTATCCTTGAGACACGCATGAGTGAAAAAAACTACATGCTGCGGGCAGAAAGTGACTACCTAAAAAAACACGCTGAGCTGATCAATACTCTCAAGGCACAGATAACTGCCACGGATGCCAAATTCTCACAAAAAATCAACCATGATCAGATGGCCGGACTCAGCGCCGCTATAGACAAATACAACATGGCCTTTGCCGACTATATTGATCTGGTCAAAAAAAGAGATAAAACCATGGAGCTGATGCGTACAGATGCGCGCTCAGCTCTTGCAGAGCTGGAAAAAGTCCGCTCTGAACAAAAAAAGCAGCTGGAATCCATATTAAACAATACCAATACAAATATAATGAACGGAATCAGCAGGGCGGAATTCCAGTCATTAGGCACAGTTTACAAGAACGGCCAGAAAAACATTGAAGACAAATTGACCAAAGCGGATGATGCCAACCGGGCCATCAAATGGTTCATCAGCATTCGCATGAACGAAAAAGAATACATAATCTCATCTGATCCCAAATATATGGAAATGGTCAAAACAGACATCAGCCGTATTGATGAACTCGTTCAAGACCTGAAACAAAGATTCAGCAACCCGGCCAATGTCAATCAGGTTGAAGGTGTTCGTAAAAGTATTGCCAACTACTACGAAAATTTTCAAAACTATACCGGACTCATGGCCCGGCAGGTGGAAGCAGAAAAAACCATGGTCGAATCTGCACGGGGTGCTGACGCTCAGTGTCGTGCCGCCCGAGCAGACCAGAAAGGTAAAATGCTAACCCAGATTGAAACTTCCACCACCCTGCTTTTCGGCGGTGCAATCATAGCCCTCGTAATAGGTCTGCTGACTGCTTTCATACTGACCAAGGCGATTACCGGACCTATCCAGCTGGGTGTTCGCTTTGCCCAGCGTATGGCTCAGGGCGATTTTACCCGCACACTGGATATTGATCAAAAAGACGAAGTTGGTGTCCTCGCTGCTGCCTTGAACAACATGGTAAACCGTCTTTCCGTAGTTGTTGCCGAAGTAGGCAGCGCAACAGAGAACGTTGCCTCAGGCAGTGAAGAACTTTCTGCCACAGCAGAATCCCTCTCTCAGTCATCCACAGAGCAGGCCGCCAATGTAGAAGAAGTTTCTTCCTCAATTGAACAAATGACCGCCAACATCCGGCAGAATGCGGAAAATGCCCAGCAGACCGAGAGTATTGCGGTCCAGTCTGCACAACAAGCCGAAGAAAGCGGAAAAGCTGTAACTCAGGCTGTGGATGCCATGAAGAATATTGCGGAAAAGATTTCCATCATTGAGGAAATTGCCCGCCAGACCAACTTGCTGGCCCTAAACGCCGCCATCGAAGCTGCAAGGGCTGGGGAACACGGCAAAGGTTTTGCTGTTGTTGCCGCAGAAGTCAGAAAGCTTGCCGAACGCAGCGGTGAAGCGGCCCGTGAAATCGGGGACCTTTCGTCCGGAACTGTTGATGTGGCTGAAAAAGCCGGCGAAATGCTGGTTCAGCTTGTCCCTGACATCAAACGTACCGCAGAACTGGTTCAGGAAATTACCGCCGGCAGCAGTGAACAGCTGACCGGGGCTGAGCAGATCAATAAAGCGGTACAGCAACTTGATCAGGTTACCCAGCAGAACGCATCTGCTTCCGAGGAGATGGCTTCCACATCTGAAGAGTTGTCCAGTCAGGCCGAAGAACTGCAACAGACCATGGGATTCTTCCGGGTCAATCAGTCCGGTCATGGACACTCACCCCGTGCTCTTCCTGCCACACCGCCAGCTCCCAGACAGGAGCATCCGTCTCCGCAAGCTGCCCCCGAATCCTCGTCCGGTCTTGCTCTGGATATGGGTAGTGATTTCTCAGATGGTGATTTTGAAAAGTTTTAACCGAAGTTTTTACAGTCCACAGCAGTCTTGAAAGCCAATACGGCGATGACTAAAAACAAAAGCCTCCCGATACATCTTGTACCGGGAGGCTTTATTTATTGCAGAAAACTGTCAGTTTTACTTACCACAGCACTTCTTATACTTCTTGCCGCTTCCGCAGGGACAGGGGTCGTTTCGGCCCACTTTAGGTTCATTGCGGCGCTTGGGCTTTTTCTTGGTTTCGGTATTTTCGGAATCTGAATACTCAAGATCGGATTTGCTTTCCTTGTGCTGAAATTCATCCTCACGGACCTCGGTTTCAATGCGCAGGTGGCAGAGGGCACGGATAGTATTTTCCTTGATGCGGCCCAGCATATCACGGAAAAGCTCGAAACCTTCACGCTTGTATTCGTGCTTGGGGTCTTTTTGACCGTAACCGCGCAACCCAATACCTTCACGCAGGTGGTCCATATTGAGCAGATGCTCTTTCCAGTTGCGGTCAAGTGCTTCCAGCAGGAAGTAACGCTGAATCTCATGGTAATGTTCACCGGCACTTTCCTCAAGCACACCTAGAGTATCAGAAACCCATTTTTCAGCCTGTTCGCGGGTAGGCAGCTTTTCCTTGAATTCCTCGTTACGGCTTAAACCGCAGAGTTCATCAAGACGGACGCGAACCATTTCCTCGGTTTCTTCATCAAGGGGTTTGCCCTTGGCTTCTTCAACCGGGTAAAAAGCATCTTCAAAAAGCTCTTCAACAAACTCGGCTGTCATCTCAGACATGTCTTCGGAATTCATGACTTCACGGCGCAGGGTGTAGATAACCTCGCGCTGCTGGTTCATGACGTTGTCATATTCCAGAAGCTGTTTACGAATTTCAAAGTTATGCCCTTCAACCTTTTTCTGGGAATTCTCAATGGCCTTGGTAACCATGCCGTTTTCAATGGGCTCCCCTTCTTCCATACCCAGCTTGTCCATGATTCCGGCTATGCGGTCAGAACCGAACAGACGCATGAGGTCATCATCAAGGGCAAGGTAGAAACGGGTGGAACCGGGGTCTCCCTGACGACCGGAACGACCACGCAACTGGTTATCGATACGGCGTGATTCATGACGCTCGGTGCCGATAATATGCAGACCGCCAATCTCAAGAACGCCTTCCCCAAGCTTGATGTCGGTACCACGACCGGCCATGTTGGTAGCGATGGTTACGTGACCCTTATGCCCGGCTTCGGCAACGATTTCAGCTTCCTGTTCATGATGCTTTGCGTTGAGCACGTTATGGGGAATCTTGCGTTTCTTAAGCAGGCTTGAAACCAGTTCCGATTTTTCAATGGAAACAGTACCTACCAGTACGGGCTGGCCCTTCTTGTACTTGGCGGCGATATCATCAGCAATGGCGTTGTATTTCTCACGCTGAGTCTTGTAGATGGAGTCAGGGTAATCTTTACGGATCATTGCAGTGTTGGTGGGGATGACGATTACTTCCAGATCATAAATCTGTGCGAATTCAACAGACTCGGTGTCCGCAGTACCGGTCATACCGGCAAGTTTGTTGTACATGCGGAAATAGTTCTGAAAAGTAATGGAGGCCAGAGTCTGGTTCTCCGATTCAACTTTAACGCCCTCTTTAGCTTCAAGAGCCTGATGCAGGCCGTCCGAAAAGCGTCTGCCGGGCATGAGGCGTCCGGTAAATTCGTCAACAATAACCACCTGCCCGTCTTTGACAATGTAGTCTACATCACGGGAGAACAAATGATGGGCCTTGATGCCCTGCATGATGTGGTGCTGAAAAGAAATATGCTGGGAGTCGTAAAGGTTATCGATACCCAGAATCTGTTCACATTTCATAACCCCGTCATCAGTCATGGTGATGGACCGGCCCTTTTCGTCAACCTCGAAATCTTCATCCCGCTTCAGCAGGGGAATCATGGAATCGACCCGGCCATACATGGAAGTGGCATCATCGGAAGCACCGGAAATAATCAGCGGGGTACGGGCTTCATCAATGAGGATGGAGTCAACTTCATCGACAATACAGAAGTTCAGTTCGCGCTGGACCAACTGCTCCTTGTAAAACTTCATGTTGTCGCGCAGGTAGTCAAAACCGAACTCGTTGTTGGTACCGTAGGTGATATCGCAACCGTAAGCCTGCTGGCGTTCTTCATCAGTCAGCCCGTGAACGATAACACCTACGGACAGACCGAGAAAGTTATAGAGTTTACCCATCCACTCAGCATCACGTTTAGCAAGATAATCGTTTACGGTGATCAGGTGTACGCCTTTACCGGATATCGCGTTAAGGACCGCCGGAAGGGTTGCCACAAGAGTTTTACCTTCACCGGTCTTCATTTCAGCAATACGACCGCTATGCAAAACCATTCCGCCGACCATCTGCACATCGTAGTGACGCATTTCAAGGGACCGTTTACCGGCCTCGCGCACGAGGGCGAAAACTTCGATCAGAAGATCATCAAGAGAAGTTCCTGCGGCTACCTGCTCTTTATATTCAGCAATCTTTTGCGGAAACTGCTCATCTGTAAGCTTCTCCATTTCCGGTTCAAGGGCTGCTATCTGATCAATCTGCGGCTTCAGCTTTTTAATAAATCTATCATTTCGTGAACCGAACAGCTTGGAAAAAATCAAATTAAACATCTAAATTCCTTTCTCCTGCGCGGAATTTCCCGCGAATTATCATCAATAAAAATAAACGGATGTTATCTAATAAGGCTTTATTTCAAAATATCAAGCCAATGGGAGGCAAAATAATCATCTTTTACAAGAGTGACAAGTTGAATCACGCAGGCAGAGCAACCGCTCACAATCTGTCCGCCCGGTTTCATACCCTTTGTAAGATGCTCGAGACTATGCAGGCCAACCTCTTTTGAAAGCTCCGGTGCTCCCAACTGCATAATCCCGCCAAATCCGCAACAGAGGTCATTCTGAACCTGACGCAGCCGCTCTCCGGCTATCAAGGCAAGCAATTTAAGGTCTGTATCATTCCGGGGAGCATGGCAGGGCTGATGGTAAGCAACCTGCACAGGGGCATTATCTAGAATCTTTGGTTCAGCATCCAACAACAGGGAGGAGAGAGGCGTCAGAGCCTCATTCCATTTGGCAAGCAACTCCTCGTCACCGGCAAAATCATCAAGAGTGTATTCTTTCAACCCTTTTAAACAGGTAGCGCAAAAAGTGACCAGCAAGGGGTATCCTGAATCTTTCCAAACCTTAATATTTTTTGCTCTGGCTTCAATTTGCCTGCCCAGCAATCCGGCGCTGCCGTGTGAAGAACCGCAACAGCCGAACTCCCCGCCTTCTGCCCTAATCAGCCCCATTCCATCCATGATCCGTTCAGCTTTTGCAGTCCAGTCGGTACGGGCAAAACGGCCCACGCAACCTTTGAAAAGCATGACCCTACGCTTTTCAAATTTGGCTTGCAGACTAAGCTCCACCCATGGTTCAGGACTTTTGGCAAAAAGAGCCTGCATGCGTTTACGGGCCGACCCGAAAGGTTCCGGTAAAACCTCAGGGGAAAGTTTGGAAGCCGCTGCAGCCATAGGCCAGAGCAGACCGGGACTAATCAGCCACAAATCCCAGCAAGTCTGGATAAAACCCTTTGACTTGGCCCGTAAATCAGAAACCATATCCGGACCGGACATGCTTTGAGGGCAATTTTTAGCGCAACGCCCGCAGGAAAGGCAGAGCGAAGCCAACGATTTGAAATCCTTCTCACTCAATCCCTCACCCGGATCTTCACCAGAACGGAGGGATTCAAGAAAAAATTTTGCCCTCGGGGTCAGCTCTTCCCGCCCTGTCACCTTGAATAAAGGGCAAACTTCCAGACATTTTCCGCACTGCACACAACTTTTCGGAGCAGCCATCAGACCACCTTCCCGGGATTCATAATATTCAGGGGATCAAAGGTTCTTTTTATACCGGCCATGAGTCTCTGCTGGGTTTTATTAAGCTGCATGCCTATATATTTGGCCTTGGTTAAACCTATGCCATGCTCTCCGGAAAGTGTGCCGCCCAGTTCAAGAGTCAGGCTGAAAATCTGCTGCTTGGCCTTGAGTGCATTCTGCTGCATACCGGGTTCTGATTTATCATACATGGTGCTGACATGAATATTACCGTCTCCCAGATGACCGAAACAAAGCACAACAACCCCAAGCTGCTCTCCAATTGCGTGGTAACCTTTGATGGCCTCGGCCACTCGTCCGCGCGGCACAGCCACATCTTCTCCCTGTTTGTCGGGACCCAGATTGAATGCCGCAGGGCTGATAACCCTGCGCAACTCCCAGAGCCGTTCCTGATCTTCACCGCTGCCCTTTTCCACAAAGGTAACCGCAACAGTCCGCAACGCTTCCTCAATACGCCCAAGGTCGGTATTGACGGACTCCGCCGAGCCGTCGATTTTAAGCAGCAGCAGACCACCTGTCCCGTCAGGCCAAGGCACTTCGAAATGCATTTCCAGAGCTTTAATTGTATTGTGATCCATCAGCTCCATTGCCGTAGGCAGAATTCCGCAGCCGAACACAGCCTCAGCTCCGCTTAAACATCCGGAAAGATCCGTAAACCCCACCAGCACAGAAGCCGAAGTTTCCGGCAACGGCAACAGCTTCAGTGTCGCTTCGGTTATTAACCCCAATGTTCCGGCAGATCCGACCATAAGCCGGGTCAGGTCCAGTCCGACAACATTTTTCTGGGTTCTCCCCCCGGTGCGGATGATTTCTCCTCCGGGAAGTACTACTTCCAGCCCCAATACATAATCGCGGGTCACCCCGTATTTCACGGCCCGCATACCACCGGCACAAGTAGCGATATTGCCGCCGATGGTGGAAATTTTCATGCTCGCCGGGTCGGGCGGATAAAACAGCCCCTGTCCTTCCACAGCCTTCTGCAGGTCAGAAGTAATCACTCCGGGCTGGGTCACTGCGACGAAATCTCGCCCGTCAATATCAAAAATGCTGTCCATCTCAAGCATGGAAACCACAACCCCGTGACGTACCGGAACACAGTTGCCAACCTTATTTGTAGCCCGTGCACGGGGATAAACGGGGACGCGCTCACTCTGCGCCCACTTCAACAACTCTGCAACCTGTGCTGTCTCCTGCGGACGCACCAGAGCCAACGGCTTTGCATGCTTCTGGCTGGCGTCCACGCCGCAGGCCAGCAAGGTGCCGGCGTCAAAGCTCGATTCCCTGCCGGGGAAAAGATTTCTCAGGAATTTCTTATGGGCGCGGGATAATTGTTCTGGATAATTTTGCATATGTACGGCTTCTGGAGGCCTCGCAGGACGTTAAAGGCATTTGGTGCGCTATCGCGCTTTGATGAATTAAATGATTTCCCCGCCGGGGGCCAAAGAAACTTTTTGGAAAAAATTTCTCTGGACTCTTCAAAAACTTTTAGTAGGGCTTCGTCGTCTTTATACCTAAAGAGAACTTAGATAGTTTACACGCGAAGCATAACTAAAACGTATTTGAATGAGAGGGGGTGAGGCATAAACCTATGCCTTTTCCCAAACCTTTTCAACGCAATCAAGTAAAGCCCGAACCACGGGATCATTTTCCTTTTTGCGCGGAAATCCAAAATAAAGACCGACTTCGATATGCCCGCCGGGCCAGATATAAAATTCACCTTTTTCAACACCTTCAGCGGCCTCATCCCCGCGCATGACGGTAATACCGTTGCCGGATTTAACCAACGCGTTATGGGTATCCTCGCTGTCTGCGATCATGGCCTTGGAGACTTTGAGATCACGGGCGGAAAAGGTTTCTTCGAGCTTGACGTTGAAAGAGCACTCCTCGGGGGTCCAGATCCAATCCAGTCTGGCAAGATCCTCCCAGTTGGCACTCGCCATGCGCTCCTCCCATGAGGCCGGACCGACCACATGCAGGATGGTCTTTTCAAGCAGAATACCGTCGACATCTTCAGGAGGGGAATTAGAATAAAAAAAACCGCCGTCAAGCTTCCGTGCAGCAATATCACTGCGGATTGTCCACGTAGGCATCTGCACCAGATGCAGGGAAAGAGCCGGAAATTTTTCTTTTATCAGCTTAATTAGCTGCGGGGTGCGCAGATAGACAGGCGAAGTCTGCAAGCCCACACGGGCCACCCCGGAGAGTTCTCCCTTCATGGTTCGGGCCTCGTACTCAAACTTTTCCACGGAATCAAGGATGTCACGGGCTTTTTCAAGTAACTGCTTGCCTTCAGGAGTCGGCTGCATACCCTTGGGAGTACGCAAAAACAAACGCACATCAAATTCTTCCTCAAGTGATTTGATATGCAGGCTTATGGTGGACTGGCTGGCATGCAGATGTTTGGCTGCACGGGTAATATTGCCTTCCTCGGCTACCACCACGAATGTCTTTATCTGGTATAATTCCATTATTTTAAACCGTTGGCAGGTGACGGACCTATATTTTGCGGGGTATCAGAAATATTAAAGGCACCCTTCGATTATTCCCATTGGATTAAAAGCATGAAAACAGGCAATAAGAGCTCATCGGCTACGTGATTTTTTTAATCCTAATCACGCATACAGGAGGACCTCCATGAGCAGCATCAGCGCATTCGTCACAGAGATTTTCACCCCTGAAGACAGCGAAACTGGTCACGAAAGAAGAATCGACCCCGTAACCGGAACGGTTAAAACAATTTTCTGGGTCGGTGCAGCAATGGTTTTCACCATGCTTGTTTCCGGTCTCCAGTAAACAAGCCTTGATTCATTAAGGTTACTATACCCTTATCATGCTTTCTCCACCCACCGGCAAGGGGTGGATGAGAAATTTACGGCTCGCCGCAGGCTAATAATCAGCCAGCTGGCGGGCCGTATCTCTTTCAATATCCCTGCGCTTGAGTTCTTCCTTGCGGTTATGGACATTGCGGCCTTTGGCAAGGGCAATCTCAAGCTTGATCTTACCTCTTGAGAAGTACAATCTGACCGGAACAACGGTCAACCCTTTCTGCTCCACCCTTGTCTGCAGCTTTTCAATTTCACCGGCATGCAGCAGCAGCTTACGCGGACGGTCCGGCTCATGCTGGGTATAACCCGCATGGTCATAGGGAGCAATGTGGATCCCAACCAGCCATGCCTCGCCTTCTTTAAAATTAATGTAGCCGTCCATGAAACTGACCAACCCCTGACGCAGGGATTTGACCTCGGTTCCCTTGAGCACCAATCCGGCTTCAAAGGTTTCCACGAATTCGTAATTACGGCGGGCCTGTTTATTGAGCGCAATGGAGGAAGGGCTCTTCTTCTTTTTCTTTTTAGCCATGATTCTGGATTAACCTGCGATATCTTCGTTATCCAGAAGAGACGCAAAAAAGGTCAATTCTTCCGGATATTTCTTATAAATACTTTCCGTAACAAGACGGTTGATTCTAGAGACGGTGCGGCAACCGAGCACATCCTTCAACAATTGTTTACATTCCTGCATATTCAGCTGCCTGATAATACGCTTTATCCCGGGGATAGCCTGCGGAGTAAGGCTCAGGCTGTCAATCTGCATTCCCATGAGAATTGGCACGCAATAGGGATCGGACGCAACCTCCCCGCAGAGACTGACCCCGATACCGGCCCTGTGTCCGGCATCGACCACGTATTTGATGGACCGCACAACCGCAGGATGCAACGGCTGGTAAAGATAGGACACATGCGGGTTGGTACGGTCAATACCGAGACTGTACTGGATCAGGTCATTGGTTCCGATGCTGAAAAAATCTACTTCCTGAGCCAGAATTTCGGCAATCATGACTGCAGCGGGCAGCTCGATCATAACCCCGATGGGCATATCTTCATCAAAAGGGATACCCTCTTCACGCAGCTCCTGTTGTGCGCGGGCAAGAGCGCTCTTGGCCTGCAAAACCTCTTTCAGTCCGCAGATCATGGGAAACATCATGGAAACATTGCCGTGAACACTGGCCCGGAGCATGGCCCGGAGCTGGGTCTTGAACAGCTCTTGATGCTTGAGACAAAATCGCATGGCCCGCAGACCGAGAGCCGGGTTGGCTTCGTCGAGGGCTCCGAACTGGGACATAAACTTATCCGAACCGAGATCAAGGGTCCGTAAGGTAACCTTGCGCGGAGACATGATAGCAGCCAGTTCTGAATATTTTTCAGCCAGTTCATCCTCGGTAGGCAGATCGGTACGGCTCAGGTAGGCATACTCGGTTCTGAAAAGACCTATGGCCTCGCCCCCGTTATCAATAACCGCCGCGACCTCTTCGAAAAGCTCAATGTTGGCATGGACTTCCACGCGGTAGCCATCCTCGGTCTCAGCCGGAAGCTGACAGCCGCGGATGATGGTCCGCTGATAGTCATCGAATTGGGTTTCAAGGGTATAGTAATGCTCCAGTTCTTCATCAGAAGGATCAACCAGCACTTTACCGGCCAACCCGTCGATGATGACCAGATCGCCGTCCACAACTGAATTCTCCAGCTCTGCCGCCCCTACGAGAGCGGGGATATTCAACGTCCGGGCCAGAATACCTGTATGGGAAGTCTTACCGCCGAGGGTGGTTACAAAAGCCATGAGCTTGTTCACTTCCAGCTCAATGGTATCCGCAGGGGTAAGGTCATGGGCCATAAGCACCACGCGCCCTTCTACCGGGCGTAAATTGGCTTCCCCGCCGATAAGCTTGGCCTGCACCCGCAGAGCAACCTGACGCACGTCCTGCATGCGCTCACGAATATAGATATCCTCAAGAGCGCCAAAGGCCTTTTCAAGATCATTGACAGCTTTATCAAGCGCCCATTCGGCATTTATTTTCAGTTCATCAATGTATTTCAGGGCCGAGGACTGCAGCTTGGGGTCTTTGAGCATCATCAGGTGGGAATCGATGATCAGCTGGTGCTCTTTCAGCTCCGCAGGAACTTTTGTCCGCACAGCAGAAAGCTCTTCCACAGCATCGGTGAATCCCTTTTTCATTCGCTCTTTCTCTCCATCCACCATGTGCATGGGTACAGTCTGCCGCGGCAGCCGTGAAGAAATACTGCGATTAAGAAAAAAGGCCTTGCCTATGGCTATACCAGTTGAGACGGAAATTCCGTTGACGACCGCTCTGGCCACTTATTTTTCCTCGCCGAATCTGTTTTTAAAATGTTCTTCCAGACAATCAAGGGCTGCAACGGCATCTGGTCCGTCAGCCCGCAGCTCAAGGACGCTGCCCTGCGCTGCCGCCAGCGTAAGCACATCAAGAATGCTCTTGGCGTCGACTTCCTGCGATTCGCAGACAACCATAATGTCCGCTGTAAAATTCTGGGCTTCCTGTGCGAGTTTTGCGGCCGGGCGGGCATGCAGACCAAGCTGGTTGGATACAACCACTGTCCGGACCACAGCCTCCCCGCCAACCGGGGGTTCTTCGCGCAGCACACTCTCTTCAGTCATTTGTTATTAATCCTTATATCTTATTTCTTCAAAAGAAAAAATCACAGCATGTATATTGTCAACACTCCGATGACCACAACAAAAACAGCCACAATCTCACGGGCAATTTTTCCAGTAGCCACCATCCATCCGAGCACTCCGAGCGCACCTGTTCCGCAGTACCACTCAAGACCGTTCAACGGACGGGGCCAGAGCTGGAACCAGATCAACAACACAAGGAAAGCATTGGCAAACTTAAGCCGTTCTCCCCAGTTGATCAGATCCCACCTTTTCAATTCATCCAAAAATCCAAGTCCCTTATTAATCCCTGACCAGAATGTGAATCCTTTAAAAATTTGCAACACGCTGAACAATACTACACCGAGTAGCATAGCCTGCGTATGATGACCAGCCAGCAATAGATTCACGGTAGCCAGCGCCCAAAAGATCAGCCCGCTTCCCGCAAAGACGGAATCGCCGATGGCCGAAAGGGTATAGCTGGTGGTATTCTTCAATTTATCCAGCAACTGCACCGGAAAACGGCCGTCCCTTATCTGTACTTCCACAGACAGGAAAACTGCCACCAGCAACGGAGCCCAGAAAGGATGCGAATTGTAATGCTTCACATAACGCTTGCGGGCCTTCACAAGCTCCGCATGATCCGAATAAATGGCTTCCAGACCGGGCTGCATGGCAAATGAAAAACCGATATTCTGCAAGCCGCGGGTATTGAACCCCGCCCCTACAAAATACGAACGCAGAAAGCATCTGACAAATGCCAGACCTAATTTCTTTTTTTCTGCTGACTTTTCCATTATATTCGATGCGCTCCGCGCATTTATTTAAATGATTTCGCCGCCGGAGGCCTAAGCTCTTTTTCTTTCGGTTACCTTTTCATAGACTGCTTTGGCTGTCCAGCCTTCCACCTTTTCCGCGATACGTCTGGCTATAATTTTAGGTTTATCACCGGATTCCATTTCCACATCAATCATTTCAAAGATCTCTTCTTCGGAAGCCGGGCCTTCATTTACCGGGGGACCGATGACCACAGTTATCTCGCCGCGCAGTTCTTCAGAAATATCTGACCATTCCTCAAGATTACCGTTGATAAATTCTTCGTAATCCTTGGTCAATTCACGGCAAATAGAAAATTCACGGTTTCCGAGTGATTCATAGGCCAGATGCATGGTTTCCCGCAACCGGGATTTACGCTCGAAAAATACGATTGTCGCCCCTGTTTCCCCGTGAACTTCAAACAGCCTGCGCATCTGCCCTTCTTTACGCGGCAGAAAGCCGAGAAAGGTAAACGGATACGGCGGCAGTCCGCAGCCCGAAAGAGCCGTAACCGGAGCACTGGGACCGGGAACAGGTACCACACGCACACCATGTTCGCGGCAGGCCCTGACCACCCGGTAACCGGGATCACTCATAAGCGGAGTTCCGGCATCGGAAACGAGTGCCGCGTCATTACCTTCATCAAAATGGGCCAGAACTTTCCTGATCCGCTTTTCCTCATTGTGCTCATGCAGGCTGACCATGCTCTTTCCGCTGATGTCCAATGCCTGCAGAAGCTTGCCTGTACGGCGGGTATCCTCCGCAAAAATGAGGTCGGCAGAGGCCAGAACATGTTTAGCACGTTCAGTAATATCACCAAGGTTGCCAAGCGGTGTTGCCACCACCCATAAAGTCGAGGTCGAATGCATTTTCTATGTGTTCCGCCCTAAAGCCGGTTCCGTCATCATTCACAATAACCAGATCAAATCGACAAGGACTCTCCCAGAGATCAAATGCCGAAAGGTAGCGGGTCGCGGCCTTGACCAGCTTCTTGCGCTTGGCCGGAGTCACCGCCTCTATGCCGGACTGCGTACTGCATCCGGTTCTGGTCTTTACTTCTACAAAAACTAATTCATTGCCCTTTTCGCAAATAATATCCAGTTCCCACTGCTTCCAACGCCAATTGCGCTGCCGCAAAGTGTAACCTCGATTTTCCAGAAAACGGGCCGCGTAATCTTCCCCAGCCATGCCAAAATCTAAATGCCGGGCAGACACATGCGCTCCTGCTTGGCTTTTTTCTTTTCAGGCAGGACACCCTTGAAAGTCATGCGATGAACCATGCAGGGACCATGCTCTTTCAGAGCTTCCAGGTGGATCTTGGTTCCATATCCCTTATGGATTTCAAAACCATAATCCGGATAACGCCCGGACAACTGCACCATGAGCTTATCCCTGAAAGTCTTGGCCAGAATGGAGGCGGCAGAAATAGCCGGGATCTTTAAATCACCTTTGACCACAGCTTCCTGCCTGCATCCGGGTATACCATCCAGATACTGCACAGGAATTGTCTTGTTGCCGTCTACCATAAGAAACTGGGGTCTTACCTTCAAATGAAGCACAGAACGGCCCATAGCCCGAAAAGTAGCCTGCAGAATATTGATCTGATCCACAACCTGCGCCCTGCTGATACCCAAAGACCAACAGACTGCCTGCTCTTTAATCTCCACCGCCAGCCTGTCCCGCGCAGCTTCATCAAGCTTTTTCGAGTCAGTCAGGCCCGGAAGGTCATATTCTTCGGGCAGAATCACCGCCCCGGCAACAACAGGACCGGCCAAACAGCCACGCCCTGCTTCATCAATACCGGCAGTAATAAGATTCTCAGTTCCCATTCCGGGCAATAAATTCTCAGACATGTATAGCCTCCGGCGGCTGGGGAAGGGAAACTTTTGCAAAAGTTTCCCTTCCCCAGACCCCATCCTTTCAAAACCTTTTTGCCTGCTTCGCATATAGCGCGAAAAGGCTATCTTCGGCTTACAACTTGGCGGAGCCTTAATAAAGTTTTTTGGGATTCTTAACCCCTTTTTTCAAAAAGGGTTTAAGGCCCCCGGCAGGGTCGCCGAAGGCATCAAAAAGTAAAAAACCGCCATACCCGAACTGGTTCAGTCCGGGAATGACGGTTTTCAACACAATATTGCGCACCCGTTGCGGACTGTTCGTCCTTACGGGCATAACCGCGAAGCATGAAGCTCCGTGGCCTACCAAGCCTGTTTGGACTTGATGCGTGCAGCCTTACCTTTAAGGCCACGCAGGTAGTAGATACGGCTACGGCGTACTTTACCTTCAGCAACTACCTCTACACGCTCGATGTAGGGGGAGTGTACGGGGAAAACACGCTCAACGCCGATACCGTCAGAAATTTTGCGGACGGTGAAGGTGGAATTGGTGGTACCTTTACGGTAACGCAGAACAGCACCCTGGAAAACCTGGATACGTTCCTTTTCACCTTCGATAATACGCAGGTGAACCTTTACAGTGTCGCCTGCTTTGAAAGCGGGCATATCAATACGCATGTGTTCGCGTTCGATGTTTGCAATTACGTTGCTCATTTCGCTACTCCTTATATAAATTTCTTTGCGGCACCCGAAGGCGGATCTACCAGGCATCTTTAAGCAGCCTGTCGACCGTGATCGCCACCGCACTTCTTACTGATAGATGGTTGTATCCGTCCATGAATCTTATGGGCCGTAAGCTGCCCTCAGCCATGTCCAGAATTTCGGGAGCCAACCCGTGCCCGGTACCGAAGACAAGCAGGACGGGATTATCCTGCAGCATTTCACGAACCCTGTTCATGGTTATGCTACCCGCTCCCCGTGCGCTGGTGGTCACCAGTATCGGTTTTTTACCCGTTCCCGACTCGATATGCTCCACCACATCTTGAAGGGAATCCTTAACTCCTACTTTGGAAAAAGCTGCGGCTCGATCCGGGTTGAACTTGCTGCCCGGTCCCGAGGTCCAGTGAGAAATTATCCTCTCGGCCAGTTTCTTCTGATCCTCGATTGGAGTCACCGCAAAAAATCCGCTAATTGAGTAAGAGCGGGAAACGCGGGACATATCGTGAATATCGAGGTTTGTCAAAGAAACAGCGGCTTTTTCTCCAAATTTATTTAGCACCGGATAGTGCACAAGAGCCATATAAAGATTTTTTCCCAAACGTTTCCGGGGAATTGTGCGCAAATAACGCACATCATCTTTTTTTAAGCCTTCTGCTTCAGACAAAAGCTCCGGACGCGCTTCCAAGGTTACATCCAGAGACTCTTTTCTTCTCCATTCTTCAATCAAAGCATGGTTGCCTGAGGATAGTACTTCCGGCACTTTCAATCCGCCGAATTCCGGAGGACGGGTGTAGTGCGGATACTCCAGCAGACCTGAAGAAAAGCTTTCTTCCGTACCTGATTCGGAATGCCCCATAAAATCCGGCAGCAGACGGGCTACAGCTTCTATAAGGCACATGGCCCCGGCTTCACCTCCGTTGAGTACAAAATCCCCTACGGAGACCGTTTCAACGGGAAAAATATCTTCAAAACGGGCGTCGATACCCTCATACCTTCCGCAGACGAGGGTCAACTCCTCTTCTTTGGAAAGCTCCACCGCCAGCTTCTGTGTCAGCGGCCGTCCCTTGGGCGAAAGCATAAGCAGCCTTTTACCCTTGGGGAGAACTTGTTCTCTGACCGGCTTTATGCCTACGGAGTCAAGAGCCCTGGCAATCGGGTCAATAAACATGACCATACCCGGCCCGCCGCCGTAGGGACGGTCATCAACTGATTTATGGCGGTCTGTCGCAAACTCGCGGGGATCGACCTTATTAAAAGAGACAATGCCCTTTTCAACGCCCTTACCCATGAGTCCGTGCGACAGCGGGGAATCAAAAAATTCAGGAAAGAGTGTAACCAGATTAAATTTCACTATGTCCAGCCTTGGAATTTAAAAAGGCACTCTGACCTATTTCTTTCCGCTATCTTTCTTTTCACTGAGATAGATATCAAGCAACCCTTCTGGAGGATCAACAACCACTTTCTCAGTGTCCAGATCAACAGACAACACAAATTCTTCAACAGCAGGAAAAAGAATTTCTTTTCCTTCTGAAGAAGTAATCACCCATGTTTCCTGCCCGGGGGCAAGGATAAAGCTCGAAATGGTTCCAACCACAGTCCCGTCTTCAAGTTCGACGCTCATCCCTTCAAGTTCGTACATGTAGACTTCATCTTCCCCGGATTCGGGGAGATCAGCCTCACGAACAAGGACTTCCATACCGCGCAGGGTTTCCGCCTGATCACGGCCATCGATACCTTTGAAGGTCAGCAGCATGCGCCCTTTATGCTTTCGCGAAGAGCGCACAACAAAACGACGGGGTTTCTGCCCTTTCTTAGCCAGATAGAGGCAAGGGACCTCGTCGAAGAGAAAAGGGGAGTCCGCATGGGATTCAATGCAGACTTCCCCTCTGAGACCATGTGGTTTGACCACCTCGGCAACTACAAGCATTTCCATAGCAGCCTGCTGGTAATGGTCAGGTTCGTCGGCTTCTATTCCAGAATTTCCAGAACAGAGCGCTTTCTCACCTTGGTTGATGCTGCACCGAGCAAGGTTCTCATGGCACGCGCGGTGCGTCCCTGCTTACCGATAACCTTACCCAGGTCTTCTTTAGCGACCTTGAGTTCGATTACGGAAGTCTGCTCCCCTTCGATCTCGGTGACAACTACTTCTTCCGGATTGTCAACAAGCGATTTCGCGATGTACTCTACTAAATCCTTCAACATGCCAACAACCTCCGCTTCTGATTTCGAGTGTGTACCGTGAGTAGTGAAGAAGAATTCGAACCTGGTGAGTTACGAACCCTAAGAATTTGCTTTGAGAAGAGATTTAACTGTATCGCTAGGTTCAGCGCCCCTCTCAAGCCACTTCTCTACTTTTTCCTTGTCAATTTTCACTTCAACAGGCTCAACCATCGGGTTGTAATAACCGCAGAAGTCCAGAGGACGACCGTCACGTCTGGTTTCGCTGTTGATTGCTACAATACGGTAAAAAGGGCGTTTTTTGGAGCCCATACGGGTCAGTCTAAGTTTAATAGCCATTGTCTACTTTCCCCCATATAATCTTAAATTAAGTGGTTCGTTAATAAATTGCAAGCAAATGCCCACAAAAAACTATTTCTTCTTTTTCTTGCGGGCCTGCTTATTAAGCTTTTTCTTCTTGCGGGCCTGAAGGGTCTTTTTGCTCTTGGTTTTGGAAGGCTGAGGCATACCGCCCATTCCTTCCATACCTTCCAACCCTTCCATACCGGGCATTCCAGGCACTCCGGCTCCGCCGCCAAGTCCGGGCATTCCGGGCAGGTTCGGCATCTTGGGCATTTTGCCCTTTCCGCCTTTGCCGCCCATCATTTTCTTCATCATCTTGCTCATCTGCTCAAAATTTTTGAGCATCTGGTTGACCTCTTCGAGCTTAACACCGGAACCTTTCGCAATCCTCTGCCTACGGCTGGGATTTATAAGCTTGGGCCGCCTGCGTTCCTCCATGGTCATGGACGAGATGATGGCTTCTATCCTGTTCAGTTCCTTGTCCGGGATCTCCATATCGCCGAGCTGTTTGGTCAGCCCGCCGAGTCCGGGGATCATTTTCATGATCGACCCCATGGAACCGATCTTCTTCATTCTGCGCATCTGGGTGCGGAAGTCCTCAAGGTCGAATTCGGCCTTGCGGAATTTCTCGGTCAGCTTTTCAGCTTCTCCTTCATCCATCACAGACTGGGCTTTCTCGATCAGGGAAAGAACATCCCCCATGCCGAGAATTCTTGAAGCGGCCCTGTCCGGATAAAAGAGTTCAAGCTCGGAAAGCTTTTCACCCACACCGACAAACTTAACTGACTTACCGGTAACTGATTTGATGGAGAGCGCCGCACCGCCTCGGGCATCACCATCCATTTTGGTAAGGACTACACCGGTAACATCAAGTTTGTCATCAAATGTGGAAGCCACATTGACAGCGTCCTGCCCTGTCATTGCGTCGGCCACGAAAAGGATTTCGTCCGGGGTACATTTTTCCTTGATGGAGGCGAGCTCATCCATCAGGGGTTCATCGATATGCAAGCGTCCGGCTGTATCGAAAAGCAGGACATCGCATCCGGCCTCTTCCGCCTTGACCATAGCGTCACGGCAGATATCCACGGGGTTCATATCCGTAGTAGACGGATAGGCCGGCATATCCAGCTGTTTGGCCAGCACATGAAGCTGGTCAATCGCAGCAGGACGGTAGACGTCGGCAGGAACAAGGTAAGGCTTGAACTTCTTGCGCCGCAGATACAAGGCAATCTTGGCGGAAGAAGTGGTCTTACCGGACCCCTGAAGGCCGACCATCATTATCTTGGAAAGCTTGCCCTTGGAGAGCTGAAGTCCTTCCTGTTCGCCGCCGAGCAGCTCGGTAAGCTCGTCGTTAACGACTTTGATTACCTGCTGTCCGGGAGAAAGCGATTTCTGGACCTCCTGCCCGAGAGCACGCTCCTTTACCTTTTCCACAAAATCTTTAACGACCTTGTAGTTTACGTCCGCTTCGAGAAGGGCAAGGCGCACTTCGCGCAGTCCGGCCTGGATGTTTTTCTCATCCAAGCGTCCCTGCCCTTTGAAATTCTTAAAGGCTTCGGATAGTCTGTCTGATAGGCTGTCGAACAATTCTCTTACTCCGCCGGCTAAGCATTTTTACGCGCATTAATCTCAAAAGCTCCACCTTTTCGTGATTGATGCTGATTGCGTAAAGAAAGGGGTTGTCTGTTAAAGCTTTTATCCACCCAAGTCAAGTGAAGACTCTTATCAACTTTTTGGAAAATCACAAACACTTATCGTACACCAGCGAAAAATTACTGACAATATTTCTTGCTTTTTCAAGCAATGAACCGTTTAATCATTTATTGTTACATAACTTCATTCACGCTGTTCAAGGAGGAGACGGATGCCCAACATCGTCAAGGCAGAAGAATTTCATCTTGTGGACCCTATGGGAAGAGTCAGGTCTAAAATCTATATTTCAAATGATGGAAAAGTAATTGCCGACATATACGATTCAGCAGGAAGTCTGAACAACCGGGTCGACCTGCAGAAAACTGTCAAACTCGGCCCCACGGCCCACCAGAACGTGCCTCCGCACCAGAAAGAAACTCTGGGAGCATGGCATGCTCGCATTGGGAATGAAGTAAAACTGACCCAATCCAAACTGCATGTGGGATCGTACAAACTCTATATTGATTTTGTTGAGAACAACACCGTGGCCAGCGGGAAATATCTCAATGAAGTAATTGAAGTTTCCGGCGAAATAGTAGATGTTTATACTAAAGGCTTCGGTGATCTTCATGTGGGACTCAAAGGGATTTCCAACTTTACCGCCGAAGTGATCTGTCATTTTACCGAAGACCAGATTCCGGTTGTCAGCAACCTCAAGCCGGGCGTAAAGGTTCGCATTAAGGGGAAATGCACCGAATACGTCAATAAACGGGTAAAAATTTGGGGCTGCCAGTTGCTGTAGCACTGACTGATTTGCAACGACATCAGGCCGGGACGGCAACAATTGCGCCTATGCCTGTATCAAAATCACTGCGGGACGAACTGCAGAACACAGCTGACGAATGCATCGACTGCGGTAAATGCATGTCTTTGTGCCGCTTTCTGGCTGAAAGCGGATCCCCGGTATCCATCGCCTTGAAAGGACTGTCATCGGATAAGGAAATTGACTCCCTGTCAGTCCGCTCCTACGAATGCTCAACATGTGGGCTCTGTTCGGCAGTCTGTCCGGTGGAAGTCGAACCGGAACGCATGTTCAAGGAATTGCGCAATCACGCGCAGGCCAACGGACTCTTCAAGCTTAAACAGCACACTCCTTTACTTAAGTACGAAAAGCTGGGCCGGCGCTTCCCGTTCAAAGGAGAGTTCATACCGGAGAGCTGCAATGCTGTTTTCTTTCCGGGATGCACCCTTCCGGCCATGTTCCCGGATGCAACTCGAACCACCTACAAAATACTGAAACATCAGGACCCAAGGACAGGGCTGATGCTCAACTGCTGCTCCAAGCCTTCAAAGATGCTCGGCTTGAAAAGCCGACATGAGGAAAACCTTTCCTCGCTGCTGCATCGCATGGAACGCATGGGCATAAAAAAAATTATTACAGCCTGCCCCAACTGTCATATGACATTCAAAGAATTCAATACCAAATTGGAAATTGTTTCCATTTACCAAAAACTGAAAACTGCCCGTTTTGCCCCGGTAAGGCCGAAAATCACAGAAGTAACAATTCACGACCCCTGTGTTACCCGCTATGAAACAGAAATGCACGAGGACGTACGTGTCCTGCTTAAAGCTGTCGGGGTACAGGTAGTGGAAATGAAACACAACCGCACCAAAACCCTCTGCTGCGGAGAAGGCGGGGCCACCCAGTTTTACAACAAAATTTACGCCAAAAACTGGTCCCGTAAACGAATCACCGAAGCCAAAAGAGTCGGGGTTCCAATGGTCAGCTATTGTGCCGGATGTGTTAATTTTCTGGGCCACGAGCACCCGACCGCCCATGTTCTTGACCTGCTGCTGGTCAAAAGAAAGAGAATCCCGAAGCCGGTGGCCTTTCCTTTTAATTATTTAAATCGGCTGATATTGAGATTTTCCGTCCGCTAGAAACTTTTTTTTACCCGGGTCTTCTAATCCTGCACATATCCATGTAACACATTTGCCAATGAGTTCAGCCAACAATGCCTTCACAGCCTCGGAATTTCCGCTTGCCCTGTTCAGTCTGGGACTGCCCCTTACCCTCGCAGCCTTCAGCCTGAGCGGATACAATGCACCTGCCAATCTGGCGGAAATTATTGCAACCGGAATGGCTGTACTTGGCCTGCTAATGGAAATGCTGCGCGGAAAAAAGCACAACAATGCGCCGCTATGGCTTAAAGCAGGAATCCCGGCACTGCTTATCACCTGGATTTCATTTAACAATTTTGCACCGCTGGCCAGCCCTTTGCTGGAGCACCTGCCGCTGCTCATGGAATCCAGACCACTGCTGTTCCTGCTGATCAGTGCGCTCTGGTTGAGCATATTCCCTCCCCCGACCCCAAAACAAATTTCATTTTGGGCAAGCTGGCTGGCCGGACTGATCTGCATTGAATTCTGCTGCCTTTTTTTCCTGCTTCACCAACCAGGTGCGCCGAATCTTTTCGGCATGCAGGCTATCAACGGCCCCATATTACTGGCCGGACTATGCGCAACTCTGCACAACCCTGAGGAGAACAGAATCAACTGCCTGATCATTCTGGCCGGCATTTTCTGTTCTTTGGGCCGTGATGCTATTTTAGGAGCCGTTCTTATCCTGCTCATCTTCGACTCCAAGGGAATAGTTAAAAAGTTCCTGCTGGTGCTCTGTCTGTTCTTCTTTAATTACCTCTCACTGCAAATGCAGGACATGACCTTCATAAACAGACAGAATCTCCCTGCGTACTGGCTGTGGTTGAATATCCTTGAGCTTTTCGCCCATAAACCCGAACTTCTATTCAGCGGTTTTTCCTTGACGATTCCCCTGCCGCTTAACGTTCCAGCCTATTTATGGACCATCTGGCACGGACAACAGCATGTCTGGACCGGTTCAGGAATCTACCTTTTCCATATTCTGCCCTTCTGGCTTCACCTGCTGACTGCATGGGGACTGGCGGGTCCCTGTTTTGTTGCCGCTGCCTGCATAAGCTTATACAGACGCTATCCATCAAACATGATGTCCGGGCTCATGATCGCCATCATTATCTGCGGTCTTTTCTGCCCCTTGCTTTATTCTCCCGCCAGCGCTCTTTTCCTTTTCCCAACATTTATCGCAGCAACCAAACCCGAAATTCAATCCTTCAGGTTCGAATAAAATACCCGTCTTGATCACGACTATCTAATCTTGATTACAATATATATACTTTTTTACATCACTTTGTAATACATTTGTATTCTTAATTGATTCTTTATTAATTACTTTTGATATATATAAAAACTTCATACTTAGTCATTTTTTGTAATAACTAAGTAATAAATAAAGTTTCATTTCGTATTACAAATGTATTGACATTTGTCTCATATAGGGAGAAGAATAATCCAAACGAAGCAGGTTAAGCAGACACAATGAGCAGAAAAGTAAAATCCGTGAGGGTTCCGCTAGAGTTGGAAACCCTTAATCTTTCCAAACTGATCCGTGAATTTGAGAATTATCTCAGAGATCTGGAATCTGCCACATTGTTGAAGCAGGAAGGCAACCGTGACGCGGCGGAAGCCCTGATCAAGACGAGGCAACTGGATTTGGGAAAGAGAATCGCCAAAATGATATGGGAAGCCAGAGTCGAATATGGTAAACTCAAATAGAGCTTACTAAGTAATACATAAGATATACAAAACGTATTACAAAACGACATCAAAGCACAAACTCAGGATCAGGGTTGTACTATGAAACCAAAAAAGATCAGCGACAGCAGGACCTTGATGACTTACCGGGTTCTACCGCAGGATACGAACCCAGCCGGGAACC
Source organism: Maridesulfovibrio sp. (assembly GCF_963678865.1). NCBI lineage: Bacteria > Pseudomonadati > Thermodesulfobacteriota > Desulfovibrionia > Desulfovibrionales > Desulfovibrionaceae > Maridesulfovibrio > Maridesulfovibrio sp. The sequence goes on from NZ_OY787459.1 coordinate 2,408,662, forward strand.
TTCACGGCGGAGTCCTGCTGAAACAACTGGATCTGGTCGCTGCCACCTGCGCCATGCGCCATGCGCGAAAGCCGGTAGTAACAGCATCCATTGACCGTATGAATTTTCTGAGACCTGCTTATGTGGGGGAACTGATCAACCTGCACGCCAACGTAAACATGGTCGGCAGAACATCCATGGAAATCGGGGTCCGGGTTGAAGCTGAAAATCTTTTAACCGGTGAGATAAGGCACACAAACTCGGCATATCTCACATTTGTGGCCATGGGCGAAAATGGAAAACCTTCTCCGGTACCGCCGCTGATTCTTGAAACAGGAGTCGACCACAGGCGCAACCGGGAAGCAATAGAGCGCAGGTCTGTGCGCAAAGAAGAGAGGATTCGGGAAACCGCATCCGCAGCACAGAATAAAAGCAGGGAATAAATCTCATCATACACAGCTCGAACAGTGCGAATTACGTCCGAAGTCAGCCGAATTTGCACTGGATTGCATCTACCAGCAGATTGCAAGCTACTCCGAGTCTGGTTTCTGGCCGGGAGCTCCACCCTCCCGGCTAAAAATTTCGGCATCCTGCTCCTAAGGCGCCCGGCAAGGATAAACCCGATCCGGGCCGGGCGCCGCGCTTTTCAACACCGTCAAGGCCGGAAAGGCCCTTCATGCGAATGTTCGCATGAAGGGCCTTTCCACTTTTGCCGGGATGCCATGAGCTTCTTACCAAAGCCTGAACTCATTTTGAAACAAGGGGTAAGAAAAAAGAAAAATTAATTTAAGCTCACCCCTCAAGCCTGTGTTACACACAGAACTTATCGACAAGCTGCAAGCGGCAACTTTCTTCCGATACCAATCCCAATCTCACTCAGCACCGCCTCGTAAGCCCAGCATTCGACACCTGCATCAAGAGCTTTGTAAAACAACTCCGCATACTCAGGGTCAATAAAATCTGCAGGACCGAAACAATTTCCATCATTACGCTGAACAAAAAAGAACAGAGCCACCCTGTCTCCTTTGGCTGCAAGATCCATCAATTCCGTAAGGTGCTTACGCCCGCGTTCAGTCTGGGCATCGGGAAAACAAGCCACATCATCCTCTACAAGAGTTACATTCTTGCACTCCACCCAAAGCATGGGAAGCTCACCTGAATCGTCACTGAACAAACCATCCAGACGGCTGTTACCTACCTTGGCTTCGCGTTTGAGAGTTGTATACCCGGTTGCTTCCGGCAGCATTCCGGCTTCAAATGCAAATTGCAGCATTTTGTTGGGCACAGCGGTGTTGACCCCTATCATTTGTCCGAAAGGCAAAACCGCCTCAAGAGTCCATTTGAGTTTACGCTCGGGATTCAGGGCCGGGGAAATAAAAATTTCCTGTCCCTCACGCAACAGCCCAATCATGGATCCGGTATTATTGGTATGAACACCGACTATTTCACCATCAAGCATGGCTTCCACAGTAAAACGTTTATACCGACGGATAAAAATTGCCCGACGGCAACCCTCAGGGTAAAAAATTAACGGTTCTGACATTTTACATTCCTTAATGAGTGTGATCTAAACAATGCAGAAACTGGATTTAGATCTTTCCAATTTACAATAAGATCAAGGATCAAGACGAGTTGCCTGCCATGCAATGAAACCGGATGACAACAACACTGCCCGGAAGCGAGTTCCAGTATGCTTGCCTGAAACCCGGTTTGACAATGATTTTCACGCTATCTGATAGCTGAACTAAGAGCAAAACCCCTTGACGAATCACTAGGTATCTGGAATATCGTCCTGTTAGTCACAGTGTGACAGAATTCACATTTCAGGCTTTTTTATAAAAGCCTATCTCAATTTCCGGACCCTGCAAAAAATTGATGCAGTGGCCTGAAATCTTTTATTGTTTACAATACAGGTAATACAAAAATGAGTCTTGTACAAAAATTGTCGGAAAGAAAAGAAGACCTGACAGAAAAATGGTACGACCTGATTCTTTCTTCATATCCTAAAGAGACCCAGGATGTATGGAGATCAAACAAGGATCGGTTTACCAACCCTGTCGGAGTTACCATCAAGAAGGTCGCGGGCGAACTTATTGACCTGATCCTTGAATGGAAAAGTGCCGACGATCTTGCCAAGTCCCTTGATGAACTGATTAAAATCAGGACTGTTCAGGACTTTGCACCATCCAAAGCTTTAAGTTTTGTCTTTCTTTTCAAGAAACTCCTGAGAGACGAGTTCATGGAGGAACTGAAAAGTGAAGGTAAACTTGATGAGTTGCTCGCGTTTGAGGCCCGGATTGATAATCTGGGACTTATCGCGTTCGACATCTATACCAAGAATAGGGATTTGATTGCGCAAATGAGAATTGATGAAATCAAGAGATCACATCACATGCTCCTTCGGCGGGTCAACAAAATCGAGGACGCTTCGGCCAGAGGGGCCGGACAGGTGTAGTGGCCGGCTTCCCCCGGAAGCCAAACGTTATAAGCGAGGTGAAGGTAGATGAACGCTTTGTACTCACTCGTTTTAGTTTTTGCCCTGGTGCTTATCGCACTCTTCGGAGTGGGGTCCGCGCACATGGCAGGACTGTTCGGCACGCTGTTACCGTATGTAGCGGTTGCCGTATTTCTGGTAGGCTTTGCCCGCCGGATCATTGGCTGGGCCAAAAGCCCGGTTCCTTTCCGTATCCCGACCACGGGCGGACAGCAAAAGTCTCTGGATTTTATCCAGCATGACCGCTTTGACAACCCCGTGACTCCGGGTCAAACTTTTATCCGCATGATCCTTGAGGTCTGTTGCTTTCGTTCCCTCTTCAGGAACACCAAAGTTGAACTCAGGGACGGAAGAGTAAGTTACGCCTCATCCAAATGGCTGTGGCTTTTCTCCCTGCTCTTCCACTACTCATTCCTGCTCATCGTGATCAGGCACATGAGACTCTTCTTCGAACCCGTGCCTGCTTGCATCGGTTTCGTGGAATTTGTTGACGGTATCTTGCAGATCGGTGTTCCCAGACTGTACATGTCTGACCTCCTGATTCTTGTCGGCCTCGGCTTCCTGCTCGGCCGCAGACTCAAGGACCCCAAACTTCGTTACATTTCTCTGGTAACCGATTACTTCCCGCTGCTTCTCATCATCGGCATTGCCCTTTCCGGCATCTACATGCGCTACTTTGCGCACGTGGACATTCTTGCCATCAAGAAGCTGACCATGGGTCTTGTAACCTTCAGCCCCGTCATTCCCGCAGGAATCAGCGTGGTATTTTTTATCCACCTCTTCCTCGTGTGTGCGCTGCTGGTCTACTTCCCGTTCAGTAAACTGATGCACGCGGGCGGCGTATTCCTGTCTCCCACAAGGAACATGCCCAACGATACCCGTATCAACCATCACGAGAACCCCTGGAACGATCCCAACATCAAGCCCCACAGTTATGAGGCTTATGAAGATGAGTTCAGGGAAGCAATGATTGAAGCGGGTCTCCCGGTGGAAAAAAAGGCATAGAGCGTCTTATAAGACCTATGCCGGACAGACCTTAAATATCTTTTGATGAGGAGTTGACATGGCTGACCTCCCAAAAGCTGATGAGCTTTTTAAAAGCATTAATTACACACCGCCGTCCACTGGGTGGATGGACACCCCGGTAGATACTTCTCCGGGCAACTGGTGTTATCCCGCAAAAGCGGAAAAACTCGAGTACCTCGGCTTCCCCAACCCCCGTGCGTGGTCTCCGGAAGACGTGGACTGGAAGCTCCCTGAAAACTGGCAGGACATCGTCCACGAAGGTTTCAAGGAAAGACTCGGTAAATATCGTTCACTCAAAGTATTCATGGACATCTGTGTTCGCTGTGGCGCTTGTGCAGACAAGTGTCACTTCTTCATCGGTTCCGGTGATCCCAAGAACATGCCCGTCCTGCGTGCGGAACTCATGCGTTCCATCTACCGCAAGGACTTCACCATGGCCGGTAAGATTCTCTCTACCCTGACCGGGTCCAGAGTCATGACCGAAGATGTTCTTAAAGAATGGTTCATTTACTTCTACCAGTGCACAGAGTGCCGCCGTTGTTCCCTGTTCTGCCCCTACGGCATCGACACAGCGGAAATCACCATGATGGCACGTGAACTGCTGCACCTCTGCGGTGTGAACATCAACTGGATTCTCGAGCCGGTTTCCAACTGTAACCGTACCGGTAACCATCTCGGTATCCAGCCTCACGCATTCAAAGACATCGTTGACTTCATGGTTGACGATATTGAAGAAATCACCGGAAAACGTCTGAACGTTCCCCTGAACGAAAAGGGACATGAAGTTATCTTCATCACTCCTTCCGGTGACGTATTCGCTGATCCCGGCATCTACACCTTCATGGGTTACCTGATGCTGTTCGATCACATCGGTCTTGACTACACCCTGTCCACCTACGCATCTGAAGGTGGTAACTTCGGTCTCTTCACCTCTGCTGATATGATGAAGAAACTGAACGCCAAGATGTACGCCGAAGCCGACCGCCTCGGTTGCAAATGGATTCTCGGCGGTGAGTGCGGACACATGTGGCGTGTTATCAACCAGTACATGGATACCATGAACGGTCCGGCGAACAACCTTGAAGTTCCCGTGAACCCCATCACCGGTACCGTGTTTGAAAACTCACGCCAGACCAAGATGGTCCACATCACCGAGTTTACTGCTGACCTGATGAAGCACAACAAACTGAAGCTTGATCCCAGCAGAAACGACCATATCCGAGCGACCTTCCACGATTCCTGTAACCCCGCCCGTGCCATGGGCCTCATGGACGAGCCCCGTTACGTCATCAAGAACGTTGTTAAAAACTTCTTTGAAATGCCCGAACAGACCATCCGCGAGCAAACTTTCTGCTGCGCCGGCGGTTCCGGGCTTAACACTGACGAAATCATGGAAATCCGTATGCGCGGCGGTCTGCCTCGCGGTAACGCACTGAAAGCCGTTCAGGAACAGTATGATGTAAACATGCTCTCCTGCATCTGCGCTATCGACCGTGCGACCCTTCCCCCTCTGGCCAACTACTGGGCACCAGGCGTAGACGTCTGCGGTGTTCACGAACTCGTTGGTAACGCCCTCATCCTTGACGGTGAAAAAGAAAGGGAAACAGACCTTCGCTTCAATCCTCTGCCCGGGAAGGAGGGTTAGATCATGCACTACGGTGGAAAAATTATAACCGGACTGGTCATTTTCCTTGGTCTGGTGTCCATGCCCTTCTGGTTCAACATCGGCGGAAGCTATGAAGAACCCAAGGTAGAGCTGCCTAAGGATGCTAAAATCTGTGTCGCTCCCACTCAGAATATGCGTGAGAACCACATGAAGCTTCTTAACGAATGGAGAGATATGGCTCTTCGCGAAGGCAAAAGGACCTACATCAGTGCCAAAGGCGATAAATACACCATCAGCCTTCAGAACACCTGTATGCAGTGCCATACCAGCAAGGAACAGTTCTGCGACAAGTGTCACGTTGATGCTAGTGTAACTCCCTACTGCTGGGATTGCCACGTTCCTCCCAAGGAGGCTAAGTAATGAAACAGAGTAGAAGAAACTTCCTTAAGTTTGCAGGACTTTCCGCTGCCGGACTCTGCATCGCTCCCACCGCTGCCCTGGCATCCGGTGGCCCCGGCGGTGGAGCCCATGCGGAAGTGAACTCCAATGCCCTCCATGCCAAGCGCTGGGCCATGGTCATTGACACCCGCAAACTGAATACCGAAGAAGCAATTGAAGCTCTGGCTGAAACCTGCCACCACATCCATAACGTGCCCACCATCGATTCCGATCAGGACGTCAAATGGATGTGGACCGGTTCTTACGGTGAAGTTTTTCCTGAACAGGAGAACAACTTCCCCTCCGAAGCTCAGGAAAAGCGCAGGTTCCCCCTGCTCTGCAACCACTGTGAAAGCCCTTCCTGTGTACGCGTCTGCCCCACCAAGGCTACTTTTGTACGCCCTGACGGAATTGTAGCGATGGACTACCACCGCTGCATCGGCTGCCGCTACTGCATGGCAGCTTGTCCTTACGGTTCCAGAAGCTTCAACTTCATGGACCCCAGAACCCATCTGGATATGGACAAGATCAACATGAAGTTCCCCACCCGCATGCGCGGTGTTGTTGAAAAATGCAACTTCTGTGTTGAACGTCTCGCTGTAGGCGAACTGCCTGCCTGTGTGGAAAAATCCGAAGGCGCGATCATCTTCGGCGATCTGCAGGATCCTGATTCCAATGTCAGAAAGGCCCTGCGTGAGAACTTCACCATCCGTAGAAAACCAACCGCAGGCACTGAGCCCGGCGTTTACTACATCATCTAGGGGGGAAGCCTGATATGCTCGAAAAAGCTTTTAGAGGCGGACCGAAATACTGGGCCTGGATTGGTTTCCTGCTGCTCATTATCGTTGCCGGTTTCTGCACCTACGTTGGACAGCTTCAGGAAGGGATGACCATCACCGGCCTTAACCGTGATGTTTCCTGGGGTTTCTATATTGCTCAGTTCACCTATCTTGTCGGTCTCGCCGCATCCGGTGTCATGATCGTACTGCCTTACTACTTCCATCACTACAAGAAGTTCAAAGGCATGGTTATCATGGGTGAATTCATGGCCATCGCTGCCGTTGTCATGTGTCTCGGTTTCATCATCGTCGACATTGGACAGCCCCAGCGCATGCTTAACATCATCTTCCATCCGACTCCGAACTCCATTCTCTTCTGGGATATGATTGTTCTGAACGGATACCTGATCCTGAACGTTGTAATCGGCTGGACCTGCCTTGAGTGTGACCGCCAGCGCGTTTCCCATCCTAAATGGGTTAAACCTCTGGTCTACACCTCCATTATCTGGGCATTCTCCATCCACACTGTTACCGCGTTCCTGTATGCCGGTCTGCCCGGCCGCCACTACTGGCTTACCGCCATTCTGGCTGCCCGCTTCCTGGCATCTGCGTTCTGCTCCGGACCTGCTATTCTGCTGCTCGTCGTTTTCGTTGTTCGCAAGATCACCAAATACGAGCCGGGTAAAGGCGCAATCGGGACTCTCACAACTATTATCACTTATGCAATGTGCGTGAACGTTTTCTTCTTCCTGCTTGAAATCTTCACCGCATTCTACTCAAATATGCCCGGACACATCCACTCCATCGCATACCTTTTCGCAGGCAGCCACGGCCACCACGAACTGGTACCCTGGATGTGGACTGCAGCAGCATTCGCTATTATCAGCCTTGCGCTGCTCATTCCGCCCAAACTGCGTTACAACCAGAAGCTGCTGCCCTGGTCCCTCGCTATCCTCGTTATCGCAACCTGGATTGATAAGGGTCTCGGCCTGCTGATCGGTGGTTTCACACCGAACCCCTTCAACGAAATCACTGTTTACTGGCCCACCGGTAAAGAGCTTATGGTTTCCATGATGGTTTACGCACTCGGCGCACTGACTCTGACTTTCCTTTACAAGATTGCCACAGACGTCAAGCGCGAACTCGGACAGCTGACCACCGAAGATTAATCGGAATCAGTTCGAAGACTGCAAAGCCCCCTGCTTCTTATAGGAGCAGGGGGCTTCTTATTTATACTTCCGGCATATGCAGGAAGGGTAAGAAAACAAAAAAAAGCCGCACATTTTTACATATGTGCGGCTTTCTCGCGTAAGAAATAATCTTACGCGGGAAGACTAAGTATGAGCGACTATACGTAGTCTCCCCGGTTAAATTTGATCTGTTCAGTCACAGCCACGGTTTCAAGTTCGGATACGATGGAACCGAGATCCGGATTCTCGTTTTTTACACCGGGCCAATCCTTCTTGAGGGACTCAACTCCACCTTGAATGCCTTCAAGAGTCGAATAGGCCTGCTTCAGTCCGTCCTCATCAGAGGAGCCGAGCTGCTGGGCATAATTTTCAAGCTTTCCGAAAAGGTCTTCCACCTTGCCGACAAACTCATCTTCGCTGACCTGCGCGGTCTGCTGAACCTGAGTAGCCTGTTGCACCTGCAACAGGGGATTCATGGCCTGAAGACCCGGCATCGGCGGAGCGGAAACCGCGCTGCTCTGCTGCGCTGCACCCTGCTTCACTTCCTGGTTAAGGAATTCGCCGAAAGCTGCCCCGTCAACCTTCTTTGCCTTGTTTTCCTGCTGCTGTTGCAGCTTTAAGGCTTCAATCTGTTCAGGACTTATCTTCATAGTATTACTCCTCAGCCTTTGGTTTCACTCCAGACTATGCAACGACCTTGCCAAAGTCTAGACATTCACCTAGTAGACTGATTTAACTTACTTTATAAATCTTAAGTACTCGGAAAATAATGCCCCATACGTTCATTTTTAAAATGGAAAGAGACATTTTTTCCTCCTTAAGGATAAAGTATAAGAAAAAGCTTGTCCATGTCGGCCTTAATCGGATAATATTTAAGTAAGATATTTTTGAATGCACTTTCTTTTCCATGCACAACACATGAATTATGGAGGTTTGGAAATGGCTGAAATCAAGAAGATACTCTGTGCAGTGGATTTTTCGGATCACAGCCCCGTAGTAGCTGAATATGCCAGCACCCTTGCAAAGACACTGGGAGCTGAAATCATGTGCCTCTACGTGGCCCCTTCGTTGGACCAGTATGTTGGCTTTCATGTACCGCCCAGTTCCATTGAAAACTTTGTCGGGGAAATCGTTACCGGCGCGGACAGCACCATGGAGACTTTCATTGCTGAAAACTTCACGGATGTAACCGCAAACGGCAAGGTTGTTACCGGATATGCGGCTGAAGAAATTCTCGCTATTGCCGAAAGCGAAAACGCGGACATGATCATAATGGGAACTCATGGACGTGCCGGCATTGACCGCATCCTGTTCGGCTCGGTTGCAGAAAAGGTGGTTAAGTCCGCCAAGAGCCCGGTTTTGACTATAAGACCCTCCTAGGAATTAACCTCATAACTGATCGGAAGACCTGCACCCCGGTCTGATGATCAAGACTCACTAACCTCAAGAGCCCCCCGTCCAGTAATGGATGGGGGGCTGACTTTTATATTAACGTTATCATTTTGTTTGGGTTTCGCCATATACCGAGCGGATTTTCCCATTCAAGATAGTTATTCTGTTTATGCAAAGTAATGGGTAATGAATTTATTTAGATCCGTACAACTCAAATTTTGACAAATCTTTCTTTCCCAACTAATAAATCCGTACTTTCCCGGTTGAATTTAATTGATTCTCCAGCCTGCCGGAATAGGCGATTTTCATGGCCTACCTACACTTTTCAATCAATCGGGATTCCAAAGGTTCGTTGATCCTTTGGTCGCCGGAGGCGAAATCAGATCATCAAAAGCGCACAGCGCACCAACACCCATAAGGATTCCAGCATGTCCGCCATCAAAGTCCGCTCTGATATGATGGATTCACAGCCCTACGCACCGGGCCTGACCATCGAGGAAATCAAAGAAAAATACGGTCTCGATACTGTAATTAAACTCGCCAGCAACGAAAACCCTCTCGGGGCATCGCCAATGGCCCTGAAAGCTATCAACCGCCACGCGCCTTCCGTTTTCCGCTACCCGCATAACGGCAATCCGCGCTTGAATGCAGCCATTGCCCGGCGCACAGGGGTTCCTGTGGAGCAGATCATCAGCGGTAACGGATCGGATGAAATTCTTGACCTGCTGGTACGCATAAAAGCCAATCCCGGGCAGGATGAAGTAATGACCTACGAATCCTGCTTCAGCATGTACCGGCTCATGTCTCACCTCTGTGCCGTTAACTTCCGCCAGATTCCCCGCGCAGATGGTCATAAACAGCCCTTGAAAGCTCTGGCTGATGCTGTGACAGAAAAAACTGCTCTGGTTTTCCTGACCTCTCCTGACAACCCGACCGGACTGGCGGTTACTGTTGATGAGGTACGTGAAATGGCAGCGTCCATTCCGGAGCAGACTTTACTCGTGATTGACGAGGCCTATATTGAATTTGCCCACCCTGCGGAAAAATACGATATGCGCGGCCTGCTGAATGAATTTCCCAATATAGTACTGACCCGGACCTTCTCCAAAGCCTACGGACTGGCCGGACTGCGCATAGGCTACGGCATCATGAGCCCTCAACTGGCCGAATACATTAAAAGCGCCCGTGCGCCTTTTACCGTAAACCTGCTGGCAGAAGAAGCGGCTATTGCTGTTCTTGAAGATGAAGCCTTTTTCAACACCACCATAGACGTGGTACTGCGCGGACGTGAACTTTTTACTGATGAAATCCGTAATATGGGCTGCGAAGTACTTGATTCCCAAGCCAACTTCATTATGTTCAAGCCAACCCGCGATGCCCTGCAGGTATTTGAAGAACTGCTGAAGCGGGGCATTATTGTCCGCCCCCTGAAGAGCTTCGGACTCGGTGAATACATCCGGGTCAACGTGGGCACTGACCACGAAAATAAAATATTTTTAAAAACCCTGAAGGAGGTCCTTTAATGGACACACCTTTCATCATAACTTTAGACGGTCCGGCAGGGGTGGGTAAATCCACTCTTGCCAAACGTCTGGCAGACCATTTCAAGATTGCCTATCTCGATACCGGGGCCATGTTCCGGGGCACGGCATGGCAGCTTGGTGAAGGCTCTTGGGACTGGGACGAAGACAAGCTTGATGAAGCTCTCAAGGGACTGGAGTTCAGCCTTTCCGGTAGCGGCAGCAACTCTATCCTCAGCCTGAACAACTCTCCGCTGACTGACGAAATCCGCACTGAAACCGTCGGCATGTGGGCTTCCAATGTTGCTAAAATACCTGCGGTTCGCGAATATCAAAAAATAGCTCAGCGCAGCATCGGTGAAACAACATCACTTATTGCCGAAGGCCGGGACATGGGTACGGTTATATTTCCACAGGCCCCCTGCAAATTTTTCCTTGATGCCGATCTTGAAGAACGGGCCCAAAGACGTTTCATGCAGCTTCAGGAAATGGGCAAGCCAGCAGATATGGAAGAGTTGGTAGAACAGATCCGCGCAAGGGATGATCAGGACCGCAACCGCAAGGTTGCACCACTGAAACCCGCAGAAGATTCCATTCTTGTAGACACTACAAATCTTGATATTGACGGAGTGTTTGAAAAACTAGTGTTCGAAACCGAAAAAAAAATTAATTAGTTTCGAAAACTCAATCTCGAATATTTCAGGCCGCTTGGGAGTAATCCCGAGCGGCCTGCTTTTTCTGGGGGCCCAAATGCCGCTTGACTTTACAGCCTCAAGAATTACGAATTAAGAAGCCTTCGGCGACCATGCCGGGGGCCTTAAACCCTTTTGCAAAAGGGTTTAAGAATCCCAAAATCTTTTATTTATATTAATTTTATTAATCCGCGCCAGCAACGGCGAAGCCCTAACAAAAAGTTTTGAAGAGTCCAGAGGGCCGCCGGGAGCAAATGGAGCTTTCCGTGAACATATCTTCTATTCTGAAAAAAATATTTCCTGAACCGCTCGGTCCGGTTTCGAACAAACTAACCGATGAACTGGCGGCTTCCTTCTTCCCGGCAGACTCAACCAGACTGGCCCACATGCGGCAGGCCTGCAAAACCGCCCGCAGACTGGCCGACCAAATGGACTACGATGCCAGGACAGCGGAAAAAATAATTACTGCAGCCCTGTTTCATGACGTCGGTTACTCCGAGAAACTGAAAAACACCGGTTTTCATCCCCTTGACGGTGCCGCATACCTTGCCCACTGCAATGCTCCGGAAGATTTGATACGAGCAGTTCTCTGGCATTCCAGCACCCCGGTGGAAATCGAAAGCTTACCGGAAATAAAGGCAATATACGATAATTTCCCCGGTCCAGATTACGACAGCCCCATTCACAAAGCTGTGGCCTATTGTGATTTCAGGACCTCCCCCGTTGGAGAATCCTATTCCTTCGGCCAGCGCATTGCTGAACTTGAAAATAGATTCGGCATGGATTCCGTACCTCCTTCCATAGCGCGTAAAACTCTGCCCTACGCCCGTCAGAACCAGCAGGACTACACCAGAACAATCTCCTGCGCGCAGGGTAAAAGTCTGCCCTGGATTTTCTGCGATATCGACAACACCCTGATCAAACCCGGCGAACGCATTGACCGCAGATCCTTAAATGCCATTAACCGCTACACCACAGCAGGCGGACATTTTTCGCTCATCACCGGAAAACATATGATCAGCGTACCACACCTGATCAGCAGTGTCGGAGAACATACCGCCCATGCCGGAGTCAACGGTTCGGTGATTGTCCGCAACGGCAGGCTGGAGGTTTTCGGGGATACAGTAGAACCTTTCAAAGCAATCGAAGACGCTCTTATCAGTGCAGGTGTCAACTATGCCACTTACGTGAGCGACGGAATATGGACCCGTTCCGATTTGACTCCCAAAGAAATTAATGACTTTGCCATGGTCGGTGAAATCCTGCCGAAATCAGGACCTACCCCGGAAGACAAAAGCGCCATTAAAATCCTGACCTTTTCACACCGTGACCAGATTGAACAATGTGAACTTGTACGCAATCTGGCCCATGAATACGGCATGAGCTGCGTGCGTACAGCCGAAGACTTTCTGGAAATAGGCCCTGCGGGACACGGCAAGCATTCCGCCATGATGCAGATAATGAAGGAAGCAGGCTGGTCAGACCTCAACTCCATTGCCATCGGAGACAGCGAGAATGACTTGACCATGTTCGGGCATGTGGGCTTGAGTGCTGTAGTCGCAAATGCCGCTCCCGAAGCTTTGCCTGCAGCAGACTTGCACATCCCCGCCTGCGATGAATACGGAGTAGCCCGTCTTCTAGATGCACTGGTTGATTCGGCTCAATCCGGGTGCTGGTCTATCCCCAGTAACTGGCTTGCAGACTATTAAATACGAGTTCTATTTTCAGACCGGTTGCGGCTTCCAGCCGTTGTGCTATAAGAATTATACAAAAAATATAATTTTAATACGCACGATTAAGGAAGGCACTCCGGTATGAATAGATATTCTCCTGCAAAAAACGCGGCAATTATTCTGACTTTTGTCTCTCTGCTAATAGCTTCGGGATGTTCAAAAAACAGCACTGAAACCATCAATAAGTGGGGAGATGACCTTACCAGGGCCCTTACTACTGAAAATCCTTTTCAAGAAATCGAGCTATTCTACGGAACCGACCGCCGGCCTGGAGGCAGCACGGTTCCGGATAAGTTTTTCAGCAATGAGAACGGCGACCTGAGTTGGGGAGCCTGCACCGTAGCAGTTCCTTACGATAAAAAAATTAAAAACCTGAAAAAATCACGGTTCACCATGACTTCTTATGGGTTGAGCCCTGCAGGAAGCTACACGCTGAAAGACGTACGCCCGCTGCCCTCTCGTTCGTTTGAGACCATCCTCTCCAAGCGGATTGCAAATAATCCTGACAACTCCGCGCTGGTATTCGTACACGGTTTTAACGTTTCGTTTGGAGAAGCTGCCCAAAGCACTGCCCGCATGAGCTACCAAATGCAATATCAGGGCGCACCTCTATTTTTCAGCTGGCCGGCGCAAAGCGACTACAGACAGGACGAACAGAATGCGATGTCCTCTGTCCCGAAACTGACCGAATTCATCAAAACCGTCACGGAAAAACTGGATGCGGAAAACATCTATCTCATAGGGCACAGCATGGGCTGCCTGCCGCTCTGCAAGGCATTGACGGAAGTGCAACTCGCCCCGGAAGACATGGCGCGCATAAGGGAACTGATCCTCATCGCCCCGGACATCAACCGCAGCACGTTTGCAGAAACCATACTGCCCCGGCTGCACAATACCGGTGCGCTGATCACAGTCTATATATCTGATGATGATGAACAACTGACCCTCGCCCACAAAAAACGGGCCGGAGTCAGGCTCGGGGATGTTGTCAACAACTCGGATATGCCGGGCATAGACTTTGTGGACGCATCCAAAGTGGATACCAGCATGTCTGCCAAACCACGCTTTGTTAAAAAGACAACTATCTACAACGATATATCAAGTGTGATTAAATAATTTAAAAGGGGGTGGAAGTAAAAACTTCCACCCCCTTTTAAATTACTAAGCTCCCTCGTCTTCAATCAGATCACCGGATGATGCAGCGGTGCGGGCCAGATCGTCACAACGCTCATTTTCCGGGTCCCCGGCATGGCCTTTAACCCAGCGAAAGGTCACGTCATGGGTTTCCAAAAGAGGAATGAACTGCAACCAGAGGTCCTTGTTCTTGACCGGCTTCTTGGCTGCGGTCTTCCAGCCGTTTTTCTGCCAGTTATCAATCCACTTCTTGGTGAAGGCATTCTTCACATACTGTGAATCTGTATAGAGGGTGACTTCGCAAGGTTCCTTTAGTTCAGTCAAAGCCGCGATAACCGCCCTCATCTCCATACGGTTGTTGGTGGTCTTTTTGTAGCCCTGTGAAAGTTCCTTGCGATGTTCGTTAAAAAGGAGCACAGCTCCGTAGCCACCCTTACCGGGATTACCGAGGCAGGAACCATCGGTATAAATTGTAAGTTTCTTTTTAGACATTAAATGCGTTATTCCTTGTGAACTGAAGATTCAGGGTCGGGCAAACCGTCATTTCCATCTGTGCTTACTTTCGGAACGGACTGATTGGAATCAACATTCACCAGCCGTTCCCAGATCATGGATAGACAGGTCATGAGTGAAGCAGGCCACTCATCATCAGAAAAATGGTTGGTAAAATGTTTGTTTTCAAGCTCGGAAATAAATTTTTTACCCAGGGCATGACGAACAAGGCCGGGAAAATACATGCCCACAGTCTGAGTGGGCGGAGAAATCACAATCAAGAGTTCCTTGGGATCAACTTCCTGCTCTGTGATCGGATCGAGAATAATCTGGATACGCACCTTGACCCCGAACTCATTACGCATGCTCCGGATAAAACCCTGAGTAAAATCCCGCTCGGATTTGCTCAAAACTTTGGTCTGATCCCATAGAGCGTTCCGGGCCTGAATTTTTTCCAGCGTGGACTGGTTGTTAATCCAGAAGGCGTACACAACCAAACCCAGGATTATGGCCATCCCGATTATTCTCAAAAATTTTTCCGTGCCGGTCTTACCGTGAGGTTTAATAAACAATGCCATGGGTCATACCTTGTTCAGCTAAATATATTAAAACAGTATAAAAGCATTACCTTCAAGTACTGGTGGTATCAAGTATTTACTCTTGTATAAAAAAGACAGCTAAGCCCCAAGCTCCTTTGCCAGCCTCTGCAGCAGGGATTCCACGGCCTCTTTGATTTCCGAAAGCTGTTCCTCTGAAGAGGCTTCAAAGCGCAGAGTCAATGCAGCCTGTGTGTTTGAAGCCCGCACAAGCGCCCAGCCGCCTTCAAAAACAACGCGCACCCCATCTGTGTCTATAACCTCATAATCTCTGGCAAGCTCCTCTGCTGCCCTTTCAACCAGCTTGAACTTGATTTCCTCGGGATATTCAACACGCAGTTCCGGAGTAAAATAAGTTTGCGGCCATTCATCCCACATTCCTGAAAGCGGAATATCTGCGTTGGAAAGAATCTCCAGCAAGCGCAAAGCGGAATAAAGGCCGTCATCAAAACCGTAAAACCGGTCGGCAAAGAAAATATGCCCGCTCATCTCACCGCCCAGTCCGGCCCCGGTCTCAATCATCTTGGCTTTCATTACCGAGTGTCCCGTACGGGCCATGAGCGGCTTGCCGCCGTGTTCGGCAACATCATTGAAGAAAAGATGGCTGCATTTAACATCGGCCACAACTGTCTCACCGGGTTTGCGTTCCAGCATTTCACGGGCATAGACTGCCAGAAGCCTGTCTCCGGGTACAAGATTGCCCTTCTCATCCACTGCACCGATACGGTCGGCATCACCGTCAAGGCCGATCCCCACTTCCGCACCGTGCTCGACAACCGCCTTGAAAAGATCACCCATGTATTCCGCAACCACCGGGTCCGGATGATGGTTGGGGAAATCTCCGTCCGGTTCGCAGTACTGGGGAATAACGTCAGCACCGGCGCGGCGCAGCAGCTCGAGAGCAATATGGCCCCCGGCTCCGTTTCCTCCATCAAGCACAACTTTCACCGGGCGCTTGAGCTTAATGCCGGAAAGCAGATCTTCAAGATAAAACGGGACAATATCATGATAAGAGACCATGCCGTTTCCATCAACAAAACTGCCCGACTCCATGATCTTGTATATTTCCTGAATGTCATCGGTATGTATTGTTGTCTCATTCCCCCAGACCTTGAAGCCGTTGAATTCTGGAGGATTATGGCTTGCAGTGATCATAACCCCCGCCTTGTAATCCAATTTCTTCGCTGCAAAATAAAAAACAGGGGAAGGTACCAGATTCAAAAATAGGACATCAACGCCGGAGGCATTGAGCCCACGTCCCATGGCCTGCTGGTAGGCCGGGGAACTGTGCCGGCAGTCATGACCGACCACGGCCCGGTCCCATCCCCGGGAGCGGAACCATGTACCGCAGGCCCGTCCCAAACGCTCCACCCATTCTTCATCAAAGTCCTGATTCACAATTCCACGGATATCATAAGCCCTGAATATCTCTTTCCTGATTTCCTTCATCTTATTCTCCGGCAAGGTTAATTAGATCAAAACTGCAGATAAAAGGTAATTTAACATGTGTCAAAACCAAGGGCCAAAAAGTATTCTTTTTTTAAGCAACTGCTTTTAAGGTTTTATCTTTAGGAAAAATTGATATAATCTGTGCATATTTGTTAATGCGTCACAGGAAACCGATAACTCCCCCTGATTGCTGAACACACGCACGGAAGTTATTATTTCATTAACATGCAGGCCAGCGTATCCGATTTTCCTTGATATGTCGGTCCATCTCACCTATCAAATTTACATGAACTGGGACTGGGACAAATTATCTGAACAACGGCAGAGGAATAAAGGCGGAGGAGGAACTCCTAAACCGCCTAATGTGGATGATATCAACTCCACGATCAAAAAACTCCGCGGAACCGGCGTGCCGGGCGGGAAATTTATCATCATCGGCATCATCCTGCTCTGGTTTCTTTCCGGGGTGTATATTGTTGAACCGGATGAAGTCGGTGTGGTAACAAGGTTCGGTAAATACGTGGATACCACCTCACCCGGACCGCATTACCACCTGCCGATTCCCATTGAATCGGTCATGAAGCCTAAAGTCACACAAATCAGACGTGTGGAAGTGGGTTTCCGTTCCTATGGTTCTTCGCGCTCCTTCACCCAAGGACAGTCGCGCAATGTACCCGAGGAATCCCTCATGCTGACCGGTGACGAGAACATTGTCGATGTTCAGTTCATCGTACAATACCAGATCAAAGATCCGGTGAACTATCTTTTCGAAGTCAGCAACCAACCGAAAACCATTCAGGATGCTGCCGAAGCAGCCATGCGTGAAATTATCGGTAAAACCAAGATCGAACTGGCCCTGACTACCGGTAAGCTCCAAATTCAGACTGAAACACGTGGCCTGCTGCAAAGCATTGTGGACCGCTACCAACTCGGAGTGAATGTACTGGCAGTACAGTTGCAGAACGTGCATCCGCCGAACGAAGTTGTGGACGCCTTTAAGGACGTTGCATCGGCCCGTGAGGACAAAAGCCGTTACATCAACGAAGCGGAAGCATACCGCAACGACATCCTGCCCAAGGCAAGAGGTCAAGCAGCGGTTATGGTTAACAAAGCGGAAGCCTACAAGGAATCTAAAATCCGCCTTGCGGAAGGTCAGGCCAAGCGTTTCATGGCTGTGTACAAGGAATACAAAAAGGCCAAAGACATCACGGTTAAACGTATGTACCTTGAAACCATGCAAAACATCCTTTCCTATCCGAGCATAGAAAAAGTGATTCTTTCCAACGATGCGGCCCAAAAAACACTTCCTTTCCTTTCTCTGGACGGAAAGGGACTTCCCATCAACACCGGCAAAAAATAGGGGATAAGAATATGAGTTTACTCAAAAAAGGTTCCGCTCCCCTGGCAATACTAATTATTGTTGCCGTACTGGGGATTGCACAGAGTGCATATATTGTTAAGCAGACCGAGAAAGCCATTGTGCTCCAGCTTGGTAAGCCCAAATCTGGACCCATGGGACCGGGGCTGCATTTCAAGCTGCCCTTTGTCCAGAACGTGATCTACTTTGATTCACGCCTTCTGGAATATGATGCCCGTCCGGCTGAAATCCTGACCAAAGATAAAAAGAACATGGTTGTGGACAACTACTCCAAGTGGCGCATAAGCGATCCCTTGCAGTTCTACCGCACCGTGCGCTCCATCCCCCGTGCCCAGGCCCGGCTGGATGATATTATCTACGCGGAACTCCGTGTTGCCCTCGGTCGCTATACTTTGATCGAAATCATCTCCAGTGACCGTACTTCCATAATGGAAGAAGTCACCCAGACCTCCAATGCCCTACTTAAGCCTTACGGTATTGAAGTCCTTGATGTTCGCATCAAGCGTACGGATCTGCCGCCTGAAAACGCCCGTGCTATTTACGGACGCATGCGCGCAGAACGTGAACGTATGGCCAAACAATATCGCTCACAGGGTAGCGAAGCAGCGGCCCGCATCACTGCACAGGCCGACAAGGAAAGAACCATCCTGTTTGCTGATGCGAACCTCAAGTCCGACATCCTACGAGGTGAAGGTGATGCAATCGCGACCAAAACCTATGCCGAAAGCTTTGGTAAAGACCCGCGTTTCTATGAATTCCAGAAATCTCTCGAAGCCTACGAGAAAGGATTCAGAGCTGGAAAAACGAAGCTGATCCTCTCGCAGGACAACCCGTTCTTGAAGTATATGAAATAAATCCTCACTGCGCTTCGCGTGTTTGGATGAAAAGATTTTGCCTCCGGCGGCTTAAACCCTTTGAAAGGGTTTAAAAATCCCAAACTTTTTTAGTAGGGCTTCGCCGTTCAGCTTGGCAAACTCGACATGATTAGAATAAGCCCGTAGTATCTCAAGATATTACGGGCTTTATTTTTTTCGGATTTAGAAAACCACACTGTGAAGCTTATTGATAAGTTCCCCAGCAGCCGGAGACATCATGGAGTATAAACATATCATAGTAGGTGCCGGAATTACCGGTTGTACTGTTGCCAGACACATTGCTGATAACATGGGCGAGAAAGTCCTTGTCATCGACAAACGCAACCACATCGGGGGCAACTGTCACAGCCAGATTGATGAAGAGACAGGAATAGAAATCCACAGCTACGGCACCCATATTTTCCATACCAAAGAGCGGCGCGTCTGGGATTTCCTGAACCGCTTCACAGAATTCAACAGCTATCGCCACAAGGTAGTGACCACCTATAAAGGCCGGACCTTCCATATGCCGGTCAATTTGCAGACCATCAATTCCTTTTTCGGGATCAGCCTGAAGCCACACGAGGTGGGCGACTTCATCGCCAGCAAGAGCGCACAGGAAAACATTATCAATCCTCAAAACCTTGAAGAAAAAGCCATCAGCCTCATCGGGCGTGAATTGTATGAAGCATTCGTAAAAGGCTACACCCTAAAACAGTGGGAATGTGATCCCAAAGAGCTGGATGCATCCATCATCACAAGGCTGCCCTTCCGGCATACCTATGAATGCGACTACTTCACCGACCGCTATCAGGGGCTGCCGTGGAACGGATATACCAAAATGTTCGAACGCATGCTGGACCATGAACTCATAGAAACACGGCTGAACTCTGATTTCTTTGAATTGAAAAACGAACTGCCGCAGGACTGCAGAATCTACTACAGCGGACCGATAGACAAATACTTCAACTACTGCCACGGGGAACTCACATGGCGTTCCCTGCGCTTTGAATACCGGGTGGAAGACGTTCCCGACTATCAAGGGACCTCTGTCATGAATTACGCCGATATAGACGTTCCCTACACCCGCATTCATGAATATAGGCACCTGCACCCGGAACACGAAAACAAAAGCAAGCGAACGGTCACAGCCCGCGAATTTTCCATGAAATGGAAGCAGGGAGATGAACCGTACTACCCGGTAAACACGGACGCAGACCGCAACCGTCTGGAGTTATATTTAGAGGAAGCGTCAGGACTTGATAAAGTGCATTTTCTCGGCAGGCTGGGCCGCTACAAGTACTACGACATGGATAAAGCCGTGCTGGCGGCACTGGAATTTTGCGACGGGAATCTTAAATAACTGACGATTTATCAACCAACGCGGAAAAACCTTATTAAAAAGTTTTGAAGAGTCCAGAGACTCTTTTCTCAAAAGTTTCTTTGGACTCCGGAGGGGTGCCGGAGGCATTCTTAATCAAAAGCGCGATAGCGCATCAAATCTGCTTCCCTAACTGAACGCAAGGGACTCCAAAATAGAATTTGAAACCAGCATGCCGTTCTTGGTCAGGCGCAGATAGCCTGCACTCATACGGATAAGTCCGTTCTGATGCAGGGCCTTGATGATTGACCCTTTTTCCTTGGTCAGGTCGCGTCCGGTAAGTTCCGTATAATCGGATAGCTTTAGGCCTTTTGTTGTCCTCAGGCAGAGCATGATAAGTTCCTGAGCCTTGATTTCATCGGTGAGTTCCTCAAAATCATCCCCGACAAAGCCACCCCTGACAGCAGCATCATATTCATCCATGTAGCGAGGATTGGTAAATCTGCGGTTGCCGATTGTGGAGACTGCTGACGGGCCCAGTCCAAGATAATCCATGCGGTCCCAATATCCCTGATTGTGACGGGACATAAAACCCATACGCGCAAAGTTCGAAATCTCATACTGGATGTAACCCATGGATTCCAGATATTCAGCCCCGTAAATAAACATACGGGCCTGTTCCCCTTCAGGGGGCAGTTCCATATCAAGATCTTCAGCCCGTTGCCCGAAAACAGTCCCCGGCTCAATAGACAGCCCGTAACAGGACATATGCTCCGGTTTAAGATGGACCACAGCTTTTAATTCATTGTTCCAATCCTTGACTTTCTGGCGCGGCAGCCCCCAGATCAGGTCAATGCTGATATTGCCGAACCCGGCTTTACGGGCCAGATAATAGGCTTCCGTTGCCTGCCTTGCGGAATGCGGACGTCCAAGAATTTCAAGGTTACGGTCATCAAGAGACTGAAAACCGAGGCTGAGCCTATTGATACCCATATCGTAGAGGGCTTTGAAATATGAAATATCATTTGCGGAATCGGGGTTGGCCTCAAGGGTTATTTCCATCCCCTTGGTAAAAGTAAAGTGTTTGCGCAGCGCGTCCATGATCAGCTCAAGCTGAAAAGGAGAAATCAGGCTGGGGGTTCCCCCACCGAAATATACCGTGCCGATACGCGGACTCTTTAATCTCTTGCCCCAGAGTTCAATCTCGGCCAACAGGGTCTTCATGTACCATGCAAAACTGACCTGCTCAAAAGGCTGGGAGTGAAAAGCGCAATAGTTGCATTTGCGTTTACAGAAAGGCACATGAATGTAGACCAGAAGGTTTCTGGACTCACTGCCGTCTCCACGCAGCAGCGGAGCATTAAAAAAAGCCGGGGGCATTCCCATATATAAAAACCTTAACAGATCTAAACAAGTTTACTGACTAACCCACAAAGCAGCCCCTTCCAGTTGCTGCAGCAACTTCACGCTAATCGAGCGGGGAAAAAGCTTTTCAATTGCGGTCTTGTCATGAATGCCCCGTCCGGCGGCAACAGCGGCATAAGGCTTACTGGCTACCTGCTCTAATACGGCCTTGACCACATCATCCCCGTCAACAACCAGTTCATTAATGCGTTCTGAAGCGACGCCGTTTCCTTCAAGGTGTCCGCGGGTGATCTCAAAAATATCTTCCGAAGTTGTCGCACCCTTCTCTTTGGAGTTATGCACATGGAGCATTGTGATGTCATGGTTGGGGTTATCCCCGAGCATAAACCCCACATGATCCGCAATTCTCTGCGAAGGGGCATCCTCGTCAACACAAAGCAGCACATCCTTACGGGGACTCTCCACCGGGCATTTACAGAACCAGAGGGGAAAATCAATTTCCTCCCAGAGAACCTTGGAACCGACGCTGTAATCGAAGAACTCCTCAACCACGGACTGGGCCTGCCGACCTAGAATGACTGCATCATACATGCCCTTGTGCCCTTCCTGCACTATCTCTCGGGCCGTGTTCCCACGGGAATGCATACTCTTTATGTCAATCTTGCTTTCTTCGCAAAAGCTGTGGTTGATGAACCATTGCCGGGTCTCTTCCAACAATTGCCGTCCCTTTGTCAGTGCTCCTTTGCTCCAGGAGTTCTTAGGAGGCGCTACATTAAAGAGAGTGATATGCACATCACATGGTGAGTGAAAAAAATCTTTTATAAACCTGACCGCATATGAAGCTGTGTAATCCGTACGAACACAAACCAGAAGATGCTTTTCCATGTCAACCTCATCCTGTTGCTATCAAAATATATAAAAAAGCAGCCACACTGCTTTCGATTCTGACACCTTAGAACAGAATAACCACAGAGAGACATTAAAACAAGCTAAGAGTTGATCAGCTCCTTTTCATAACGCTCATTTTCGCTGAACAGGCAACCGCAATACTGCTGGCGGTAGATGCCCATTTCCTTGGACCGTTCAATCCCTTCTTTCCAACCTTCGCGAAAATCGTAGTAGTAAAATTCACACTTGCTTTTCCCGGCCATATCTTTTCCAAGCTCGGCAATGCGTTCATGCTGCTGGAATTTGCTGTAAAGCAACGTAGTGGTATAAAAGTCGAAACCGCCACGTTTGGCAAGGGAAAGGGTCCGCTCCAAACGATCAGCGTAGCAATGAAAGCAGCGGTTGGCTTCACGGAAAGCCGCATTGCGGAACCATTTTTTGGAATCGTATTCATCAAGCCTGCCGATGACCTTTACATTCATCTTTTCGCAGACTTCAAGAAAACCGTCCCGGCGGCGCAGGTATTCCTGCAGGGGATGAATGTTAGGATTGTAAAAAAATGCGGCAACTTCAAAGCCCTGATCACGCAATGCATCGATAGTGGTGATGGAACAAGGACCGCAACAGGCGTGGAGGAGTATTCTTTTAGAAGACATATTCTTAGTTATCAGAGAGGGAGCGTTGAACACTCCCCCTCTGATTTATTAATTATTCATTCCACTGGATTTCGATATTAATCTTGGTATCGAACATCTTTTCGTACTCGATGATTGCATCGCGCTTGTGATTAAGCAGGTAAAGAGACAGTTCCTCTTCCGCCTCGTAAACCAGTGGAGACTCTGCGGTGGGCTTACGCAGCATGCGGTAAATATCTTTAAGGGCCTGCATAGCCTGCCATTCCATATTGCGGCGGATGCCTGTGCCGTCACAGCAGGGGCATGCCTCGGTGGAAACGGCAATCGCAGATGATCCCAGACGCTGACGGACCAGCTCCATGAGCCCGAAACGGGAGATTCGGCCCACATCGGTACGAGCACGGTCACCCTTAAGCGCGGCCCGCATGGTCTTTTCCACTTCGCGGCAATGCTTGGGATCTTTCATCTCAATGAAATCGATAACCACCTGACCGCCGAGGTCGCGCAGCTTGAGTTGGCGGGCAATCATTTCAGCACTTTCTTTGTTGGTCTTCAACGCCATTTCCTTGAAATTGCGTTCGCCGCCGATCTTACCGGAGTTAATGTCGATTGCGGTCAGGGCCTCGGTCTGATCGAAGACAAGGCGTCCGCCGGAGGGCAGATTTACCTCGCGTCCATAAATCTGCTCAATCTGCCTGACCAGATTAAACCGCTCCCAAAGGGATTTGTCGGTATCGGAATGCAGCTTGACCAGATTTGAACGGCGGGGAAAAGACAGAGTTGCCAGTTTCTTGACCTGCTCCAGAGTTTCCTGATCATCAACCCAGATTTCAACAACATCGGAAGACAAATAATCACGCACGGCACGAGCAGCCAGACCCATTTCCTCATAAACGAGAGACGGAGGCTTTGCGTCCTGCCCCTTTTCGCGAATGTCATTCCAAAGACGGGTCAGGAATTTAAAATCGCGACGAAGGGCGGATTTGCTCTGGCCCTTGCTGGCGGTACGCACGATAACGCCCACCCCGACTCCGGGATTGACCTCTTCGATGAGTTCCTTAAGTCTTTCGCGTTCCTTTTCGTCTTCAATCTTACGGGAAATACCGATCTGCTCCCGTCCGGGAGTGAGCACGAAATAACGGCCCGGAATAGAAAGATACGAAGAAAGGAACGCGCCCTTCTTGCCGGTGGGTTCCTTTACCACCTGCGTAAAAATCTCCTGTCCCGGCTTAAGCACCTTCTGGAGCAGAGGATAGCGGTGTCCTTTCTTGAGCTTGTAGACGCCCTGATAGTATTCAGGATGCACCTCATCAACCTGCAAGAAACCGTTACGTTCAGCCCCGTAGTTGATGAAAGCAGCCTGCAACGCGGCATCTATGTTGTGAATGTAACCTTTGTAAATGTTACCTTTGGTCTTGGCCTGATGGAGCATTTCAACGTAATACTCAATAACCTGACCTTCCTGAGTCAGCGCTACTTCCACCTGTTCGCCGGGGAGCACGCTGATAAACATTTTCTCTTTTTTCTTCTGTTTTTTACCTGTCATTTTCAATCCAAAGAAAAGTTATTAAATTTTCCCCGGACCCAGAAGCTTATGTCATGATTCTCCGTCAAGCCTGCAATCGTAATAGATGTCATTTCCTGTCTGCCTGACGTGCAGTCTGCCGCTTTTTTCCAGTTCCACGAGCACCTGATTCACCTTATCCAAGGGAATCTCAAGGGCTCCGGAAAGCTGTTGCGCTGTTTGCGGCCTGCGCATGATAGAAGCCTGAATCCGGTCAAATGCGTGGGAGTCTTCGCCCTGCACATGGGCCAGAGTCTCCACACCGCTCCTTTTCTTTGCGCCGGTCTCAGGTCCGCAATCCCTGTCTTTGCAGGGCGCGGCATCAAGAACCTTTTTCCAGCGGCCTAGGGTCTCGGAATTAACCGGACCGGCCTTATCCAGAGTACCGGGACGCGAAAGTGTGACCACATCAATGCGGTCCGGGGCAAGCTCGGCACAAAAATCTTTCATAAGAGAAAGGTTCTCATCCGAATCGTTGTATCCCCGTGAAAGGAGCACTTCCAGAAAAATCTTACCGTTGAACTCCTTGCGGAATTCGATCAGGGCTTTGGCAATTGCCGTGGGGTCAGTCCCTTTGCACGGCCTGTTTATGGCCCTGAATTCCGAAGCAACAAGGGAATCCATGGATGGAAGCACCACATCAGCTTCCAGCAGTTCCTTTCTCACTTCGGGGTCCGTCATGGTGGTCGCGTTTGTCAGCACGGCCACTGGCATGGACGGGAAAAGTTTTTTTATGCCGCGAATTATTTCCGGCATCTCTGCATTGAGGGTCGGCTCTCCCAGCCCACCCAGCGTTATAACCTCGGGCGGCTGATGCCCCTCCTGCTTCCATTTCTCCAATTCCTCAAGAATGTCAGCCGCTGGTACATAAACATCACGCTCACTGGAAAGCAGGTCGGTTTTGCCTACTTCGCAGTACACACAATCCATGGAGCAAATCCTGCGACCAAGAAGGTCCAGCCCCAGTGAACGCCCTATCCTACCGGAAAAAACCGGTCCGAAGACATATCTATAACCCATAACGGCCTCATCAAGAAGCAAAAAAAATAATTAAATTTGATGCGCTTCGCGCTATTGATAATCTGATTTCGCCTCCGGCGGCCAAAGGAGCTAAGCCCCCTTTGGAATCCCTATTGGCGAGATATGGGGCAAACAAAAGAATGGCCCTTTCGTGATTCCAACTGTGATTTTTGCAGGAGATGTGTAAAAATAGCTGCGCGAAGATAAATTTCATTCAATGCGATAGTTAAACACTTATTCTTAAATGTCAAAAAACTCAAGAGCTATATGTATCATACAGATGATACATTATCTGTAACCTTGACTTTATACGGTTTCATCCGTAATCGGGCCGTAGATCAATTCAGGAGGAAGTCTCATGCTTGACGCAGGACAACTAATTTTGCTCGTAAACCCCAAAGGCAAGCGCTATCTGCGCACCCTCAACGCCGGGGAAGAAATACATACACATGACGGCATGATGTATACCGACAACATCCTCGCCGCCGGGTACGGAAAGGTTGTGGAAACCCATCTGGGCCACAAATACCAAATCCTTAAACCCACTATCTACGATATCATCAAAGGCCTCAAACGCCAGACCCAGATCATGTACCCCAAAGAGATCAGCTACCTGCTGCTCAAGCTGGGTATCGGTCCCGGAACTCGCGTAGTGGAATCCGGCTCCGGCTCAGGAGGCCTGACCACCGCCCTCGCCTACTACGTAGGTGATACCGGTAAGGTCTACACCCACGAAAAACGCCCCGAATTTTATAAGCTGGTCCGCAAAAATCTCGAATGGGCCGGACTTGAACACCGCGTTGAACAGTTCAACCTGAACATTGAAGACGGCTTCCTCGCCAGCGATTGTGACGCCCTCTTCCTCGACGTACCGAACCCATGGGATTACCTGCACCACATTCCCAAAGCAGTAATCCCCGGTGCAATGTGCGGCTTCCTGCTGCCGACTACCAATCAGGTCAGCGACCTGCTCAAGGCTATGGAAGATATGCCCTTCGAAGAACAGGAAGTCTGCGAAATCCTGATCCGCCACTACAAACCCGTGGCCGAACGCCTGCGCCCCGAAGACCGCATGGTAGCCCACACCGGATACCTCGTCTTTGCCCGCAACATGGCCGGCTGCGAAATGAGCGTGGAACCGCCCAAGAAAAAGCGTGAGAATCGCGGCAAACCAGCTGCTGATAAGTATCATGTAGACCGCAAGGACATGATTCACGCCAAAAAGGATGTTGAAGAAGCTGGAACCGAAGAAGCTAAACCAGCTGAATCTTCTGACGAGGAAAAGGCTGAATAAGTTCTGTTGTGGATAGTTGAAGATATTAAGTGAAAAGCCGGGTCTCCGTAGGAGGCCCGGCTTTTTTAGGTATGCTTAAATGCGATTTTTCCAGTGCATAGGATTTCTGCTCATGTGCATAATTGCTACAACCAGCAGACAATCCTGCCGAACTTGATAAATTACAGCGTAGGGGAATCGTGAAATACGTATCCGCCGTGTTCTTCTCTAGATCAAAGACCAAGCTTCAGGGTGTTCTTCCATGCGGGAAAGTGCGCGTTTTACTTCAGCCGCAAAATCAAAACCTAACCCGGGACTCTGTTCATTATACCAAGAGACTGCTTCGTTTAATTCCTGCTGCGCACAGGAAAGAAACCTGATCATTATTCCTGCCGCCCAATGCAGTCAAAAACATCATCTGCAGAAACTGAATCAATTTTACCCTGCTCAAAAGCGTCTATCCGGCTTTCGGCTTCATTGGCCCATTTGCTGTCAATGGACTTACGTCTTGAATCAAAGCTTGCCAGCAAAGACTCAATCAGTTCGGCTCTCTGCACCGGTGCCAGCTGTAGGGCCTGATCAGTTATGGTGGTAAGATCAATCATATATGGCTCCTTCTTACTGATTAAATATAGCTAAAAGCATGGGGAGTTTCAATCTTATTCCGGGTGAGCGGCCCATAAGCGTGAGAATCGCGGCAAACCCGCTGCTGATAAGTATCATGTAGACCGCAAGGACATGATTCATGCCAAGAAGGATGTTGAAGAAGCTGGAACCGAAGAAGTTAAGCCTGTTGAATCTTCTGACGAGGAAAAGGCTGAATAAGTTCTGTTGTGGACAGTTAAGGTTTTGAAGATGAAAGCCGGGTCTCGTGAGGAGGCCCGGCTTTTTTGTTTTGACACTGCAACTTATTTTTTATCGGCATAAAGGCTTGCTACACATTTGCCACAAATTTTCTTACCGTCATTTTGCATCTTAGCCAGCTTAGTGCGTAATTTATTTTCACCGACAACATCATCATAATAGAATATAGAGAGGCAATCATCTCGTTTTTCACCACACAAAGACTTTTTCTTTGGCGTTTCACACTCTTCACCCTTCTTTATGCATTCCACTACATGATAGTTTTCAAAATTATCACCATCAAAACCATCAGGTTCCACGACAAAATACTTCTGATTCTCCACTTTAGACATATATATGCCTCCATGCTTAAATTGTTTTAGAAAAAAGACTCATACCATTTAAAACTACTAACTAAACTCTCACGCATATCACAAAAATAAGCGAGGGTATTATTTTGATGTTTCAACCTACGCTAAACAAAAAACCCCGCACTCAACCGAGCACGGGGCTTTTCCAATATCCAATGAAAAATCTAATAAATATTTATTTCACCCGCTCCAAAACCCCACACAAACTCTTCAAAACATACCCGGCGATCAACTCAATAAATTCAATCTTCTCGTCCTCAAGATTGCACTTCTCCAATGCTCCATAATAAGCCAGACGACTATCTGTATCCCCTGCGATGTTAACCACCAAGTAACCACGCTGTATCAGAATCAAGTTCATGACCAAGCGTGCAGTTCGCCCGTTGCCGTCTATGAAAGGATGGATGGTAGCGATACGCTCATGTACTTCCGCAGCAAGCACTACGGGATGCAGGACAGGCTCGTTTTCCTCATACCATGCAACAAGCTGTTCCATGAGCACGGGAACCTGCCACGGTTGCGGGGGAATATGACGACTGCCGGAAATAGCCACCGGGACACTGCGGTACTTGCCTGCATTTTCACGGTCTATGCCTTGTAAAATTATAGCATGGATGTCCTTGATTACCTTCTCGGAAAAATTTGCGGCATCCGCGGATAGTTCGCGGATATATTGAATGGCTTCGTAATGGTTAACCGCTTCAAGATGCTCCTGCATGGATTTGCCGCCGATGGTCAGCCCCTTATTGATAACCAGATCGGTCTCGCGCAGGGTCAGGGTATTCCCTTCAATACGGTTGCTGTCATAGGTGTATTCTATATTCAGGGCGTCTACGATCTGAGAACTGACTGAATCACGGCATGCATCAAGCTGTGCTTTGCGCTCATCAATTTCGCGCAGCAATGCGCTCAGGGGGTCGGGCTTAAGATAATCAGTAGGCATAGAAACTCCTTTAACACAAAGTATTTGCTTAGCCTATGAAGGTCAATCCGCTATCAAACAACAAAAGCCCCGCACTCAAACGAGCACGGGGCTTTCAAATATCCAACAAAATTTCAACAACTAGCGGATATGCTTATCAATAGCATCCTCATCCTTGCGCCGCTGCACTTCATTCGCAACAACTGCGGGTACGCAGACCATGCCTACGGGATTGAAGATGGTCCGCAGGGACTTTGCCAGCACCAAAGCTACCGGGATACCCACAATTGATATTGCCAAACCTACTATCTGACAGATGGTAATCAGCGCGAAAATGACCCCGAAAGGAATCCAGAGGATCATGATGATTATGGAATAAGCTTCCCAAGCGGGATTGGATTCCACATTGAGGTCCTCTTTGGAGACCATAGACCAACTGAAGGGCGCGAACAGGAACTTACTGTACTGAATCAGCCCCAGACCGAGCGGAGAGGCGACTACGGTCAGAACCAGCAATGAGCCTAGCAGAAAGAACATGATCGCGTTTACGAATCCGAAGAAAGGGAAATACCACAGGATGTTTCCGAGTGTTCTCATTTTTTAACTCCGAAGTTTTAAGCTCCACCCCGCAACTACAAACCGTATTGCGTACAATTGCATATTCTTTTTTCCTCTTATCCAGAGAAAACATCAAGCCTTATTCCAACCTAACATAATGCCCCGCACTCACACGAGTACGGGGCTTAATTACACTCATGTAATAGCCGAACTATCTCGACCATTCCCTGATCTTTTTAATTTCCTGCTTATCCACCTGAATGTGCTCCAGAAAGGCCTGATGCTTTTCCGGGTACAGCTTTTCAAAAGCCTTATGCCAGTTATGCATGTCTTCGTCATTGAATCCGGCCTCGCGGAATATTTCTGTCCATTTCTCCTTGTTCATTTTGAACTCCTGCTCTTGATTTGCAACCATGTGGCCTGCATGGTTACGATTTTATATTAATCTGCAGATATATACCGATGACTTATTTTTTACGCGCCACGTAAAAGACATACCCAACCGCATGTCCATACTTGCGCATAATTTCCATCTCGCGCTTAATGTTTTCAGCCAGAGCATTCATCTCGGAATTGTCCTTATTGGCATCGGTATATCCGGGCAGGTTGCGCTGTACTTCTGCGTAATACGTATCCCACCAGTCGGATTCAGGCTCTATGAAATATCCGGTTACTTCATAACCATGCCTTTCCATGATCTCGATATTGCCACGTACGGACTTCATCTCAGAATAGATATTCTGGAAAAACTGCACCGCTTCCTCGGGACGTTCATCACTGAGCCATGCCAGTTCACTCAAACA
This sequence comes from Maridesulfovibrio sp., assembly GCF_963678865.1. Taxonomy (NCBI): domain Bacteria; kingdom Pseudomonadati; phylum Thermodesulfobacteriota; class Desulfovibrionia; order Desulfovibrionales; family Desulfovibrionaceae; genus Maridesulfovibrio; species Maridesulfovibrio sp. Next base: position 2,438,977 of record NZ_OY787459.1, read on the forward strand.
GATGTAACCATTCGGCTTGAGAAACTTCTGCCACTTGGAAACGCCGTTCTCGAATCCTGTGATGAAGATGGCCCCTTCGCACCAGATCATGTCAAATGATTCGGCATCATAATCCATCTCGTTCATATCACCGAGAACGATTGAGATGCGATCTGTAAAGCCTGCCTTGCCTGCCTCGGTCTTTAACACATCCAACACAGCCGGGCGGTTGTCGAGGGCGGTTAATTCCATGTCGGTCCCTTCACACAAGGCGAGTGTCTCAATACCGGTTCCACAACCGACGTTAAGAACCTTGGACTTTTCCGGTAAACCACGAACCATGCTCAGGGCTTTCTTTGTTGTCTCCGGGCTTCCGGGCCCCAGCTTTGCCAATGTGTCGAAAAAATTTAAGAATAATTCCATATATTTCTCACTTATTTGCTTCACTTTGATGATCCGTTGCGGTCCTGCAGACCATTTGCGGATCAGACGTATTTCATCGTCAGGAATGTGCAGATACTCCAGAAACTGCTGATGCTGATCCGGATGAGTACGTTCAAAGGCCTTGTGCCAGTCCTGCATGTCTTTCTCGCTGAACCCGGAAGACCGTAGCACCTCAGTCCATGCGGCCTTATCCATTTTTGAGGATTGCACATGCGGAGAACTTTTCAGGATACCGGAAATGAACTCCCGCTGCGCATGCAACGAAGAAATCTCCTCGTTAAGCTCCTTTAACCGCGCTTCCAGTACCCCGGAGATCCCGCTTGCCGGGGAATCAAGTATCACCTTGATCTCCTTGAGCGGTATGCCGGCCTTACGATAATGGCAGATCTGGGCCAGACGCTTTTCATCTTCCACTCCATACGAACGGTACTCACCCTTCATATGAGCCGATGGGGAAAGAAGCCCGATTGAATCATAATAAAGCAACGTGCTGCGCGAAAGGCCGTACTTCTTAGCCAGTCGCCCCACAGTAATTCCTGATGATGTTTTAACCATGTTAGACTCCATGCATAGCTATGCGATGAACCTAACATGAACTATGAAGCTGTAGACAGGTCAAATAAAAAAGACCGCAATATCTCGAAAGATATTGCGGTCCCTAAGCCAGACATATCTATAATCTACGCGGCGAAACCCTACTAAAAAGTTATGGGAATCTTAAACCCTTTTCCCAAAAGAGTTTAAGCCGCCGGAGGCATGCCTTTATGCCTTTGCGTCAGCCTCATCCTTGGCGCGGATCTCTGCACGTTTGATCTTGCCGCTGATGGTCTTGGGCAGCTCACTTACGTAATCGATAACACGCGGATACTTATAGGGCGCGGTGACTTTCTTGACGTGGTTCTGCAGCTCCTTGGTCAACTCATCGCTGGCTTCGTAGCCGGAAGCAAGAACAACAGTGGCTTTTACAGCCTGACCGCGAACATCGCAGGGAACACCGGTCACAGCGGCTTCAACGATGGCATCATGGGTGATCAGTGCGGATTCGACTTCGAAGGGTCCGATGCGGTACCCGGAACTCTTGATCAGGTCATCGGTACGGCCAAGAAACCAATAGTAACCGTCTTCGTCCATCCATGCCTTGTCACCGGTCTGATAATAACCGTCAACCATGACATTTGCAGTCTTCTGCGGTTCGTCAAGGTATCCGGTGAACAAGCCTACAGGACGGGGATCGAGTTTAACGCAGATCTGCCCTTCCTCACCGGGAGCGCAGACATTGCCTTCAGTATCAATGAGGGTGATATCCCAACCCGGACAAGGCTTGCCGATGGAGCCCGGCTTAGGAGTCATGTTCGGGAAGGTTGCAATCTGGAGCACTGATTCGGTCTGCCCATAACCTTCATATAAAGGCAGCCCAGTGGCTTCCTTCCATGCCTCAAACACTGAAGCGTTAAGCAGCTCACCTGCGGTAGTGCAGTGAGTAAGTGCGGAAAGGTCATATTTGGTAAGGTCTTCGCGGATCATGAAACGGTAAACCGTAGGCGGTGCGCAGAAGCTGGTAACCTTGTTTTCAGCAAGGACACGAAGCAACTCCGAAGGTTCGAACTTGCCGCGGAAATCCCAGACAAAAACTACTGCCCCGGCCATCCACTGGCCGTAATACTTGCCCCAGACAGCCTTTCCCCAACCGGTATCGGCGAGGGTAAGGTGAATATTTCCGGGTTCAAGATCATGCCAGTGGGCACCTGTCACATAGTGGCCCAATGGGTAATTATGGGTATGCTCGACCATCTTCGGCTGTCCGGTGGTACCGGAAGAGAAAAAGATGAGCAGGGGATCATCACCGCCTGCGCAATCTGCCGGGCGGGGAAAAGAATCTGAAGCTTCATCACAGACGGTTTCGAAATCAAGCCAGCCGTCATGCAGATCGCCATCACCGGCCTGAACCATAACCTTTAGAGAGGGGCATTTCTTCTGTGCTTCATCAGCACGGTCAGCCACGGAATCTTCGGCGATGATACCTTTGATCTTGGCAAAATTCACCCGGAATTCAATGTCCTTCACGGTAAGCAGGTTCGGGGAAGGAACGGGTACGGCACCGATTTTGTGGCAAGCCAGCATGGACACCCACCAGTCAATACGGCGGTAGAGGATAATCATTATCCGGTCGCCCTTTTCCACTCCTGCCTTACTCAGTGCATTGGCAAGACGTGCTGACTTCCTGGAAAAAAAGTCAAAATCTTTTTCAGTACGAGTGCCGTCGGGACCGATATGAATCATTGCCGGACGACTGGGATCGTCTGCAGCTATTGCGTCCACACAATCAAAAGCAAAGTTGTAATTATCAGGAACCTCAACCTTGTATTCGGCACAGAACTCTTCGTAAGAGCCGTATTTCTGCTTTTCCATTTTTTTATTTCTCCACGATAGGATGGCTTGCATCCTCTTGCTGGTGTTTGATGTAAAATCCTTGTGAGTAAAAAACTTGTTTTTTACCGCAGGCCGCTGGAGCACATATGTGCGTCATTTGGCGACCTGCTATAGAATTACATCCAGCATGCGTGCAGATTTGCCGTCAAGCCCTCTCAGGGCGTGAGGAGTATTCGAATCAAAATACAGGGAATCGCCTTCTCCAAGCTCCAGTACGGAATCGTCGAGCCTGAGTTCAAGACGACCTTCCAGCACGTAAATGAACTCCTGCCCGCGGTGGGTGGTAAAATTCATGTCCGCAACCTCTTTAGCCGGAACTTCGACCATGAAAGGCTCCATACGGCGGCCTACGAAAGTAGAAGCAAGGTTCTTGTAGTCGTAGTCCTTTCGACGATCTACATTCAGCCCTTTGCCGTTGCGTACCAGCGCGTAGTTAGTCAGATGGGCTTCGCTGCCGGAAATCAGCACAGTAAGGCTGACTCCGCAAAGGTGAGCCACATCCATCAGATAGCTGACCGGGATTTCCACGGTACCGGATTCGTACTGCTTGGCACGCTCCGGGGTAACCCCGACTTTCTCAGCCAGATCCTCAACGCTCATGTCCATTGCATCACGCAGGCCCGCCAGCCTAGGAGCAATATCCTTATAAGCCTGTTCGTTACTCATTTTGCCTCCATTTGCCTCCGGCGGCTTAAACCATTTTGCAAAACGGTTTAAGAATCCCAAAACATTTTATTTCGGCTTTGCCGCTTTTGGCGATAAATTTACCTATTAAAAAAGGGACCTTGCCGGAGCAAAGCCCCTTTGCTTTTTATGCATCAGGGTAAAGCTCTGCAGCCATGTCCCTGAGTTTGTATTTCTGAATCTTGCCGCTTGCGGTCATGGGATAAGCGTCAATGAAGGTAATGTACTTGGGGATCTTATAGCGGGAAATTTGACCGCGGCAGTAGTCAATGACATCCTGCTGATCCATTTCCACATCATCCTTGAGAATGATAAAGGCCCCGACCTGCTCCCCGTACTTCTTACTGGGCACCCCGGCCACCTGTACATCAAGAATCCCATCCATGGTATAGAGGAACTCCTCAATTTCACGGGGATATATATTTTCCCCGCCACGGATGATCATGTCCTTAAGGCGTCCGGTTACGTCAACGTACCCTTCATCATCCATAGTTCCGAGATCTCCTGAATGGAGCCAGCCGTCCATATCGATGGCAGAGCTGGTAGCCTCGGGATTGTTGTAATATCCCTTCATGACGTTATAACCGCGGCAACAGATTTCACCGGTTTCACCGTTAGCGCACATCTTGCCTGTTTCCGGATTGATAATGGCGACCTCAATTTCAGGCATGGCCCGGCCCACTGTTTCAGTACGGCGCTGGACGCTGTCTTCGATGCGGGTTTGGGTCATAACCGGTGAAGCCTCGGTCAATCCGTAACAAATGGTTATGTCAGTCATGTTCATCTTGTCCATAACCTTTTTCATGACCTCGATAGGACAGGGAGACCCGGCCATGATACCGGTACGCAAAGAAGAATAGTTAAATTTCGCAAATAACTTGTGTTCAAGAATAGCGATAAACATAGTCGGCACGCCGTAAAGGGCGGTGCACTTCTCCTGATCCACGGAAGCCATGACCAGCAGCGGGTCGAATCCCTCAAGGATGACCATGGTGGTACCGTGATTAACAGCTGCCAGCACGCCGAGTACGCAACCGAAACAGTGAAACAGGGGTACAGGCAGACAGAGGCGGTCACCGGGCTTGAACCCTTGGTTCTCACCAATCCAGAACCCGTTGTTGCCTATGTTGTAATGGGTCAGTTGTACGCCTTTGGGGAACCCGGTGGTTCCTGAGGTGTACTGCATGTTGACCACATCATGAGGATCAAGGGAATCCTGACGCTCCGCGTAATCTTCCTCTGTAGTCACTGCGGAAAGGTTGATAACCTCAGCCATGGAATACATGCCGCGGTGTTTTTCCTGACCAAGAAAGAACACCCTCTTGAGATCAGGAAATTTATCACTTTTGAGGTAACCGCGCTCCTGAGTCTTTAGTTCCGGAATCAGGTCGTACACGGTCTGGAGGTAGTCAATCTCCCTGAAACCGTCTATGATAACAAGGTTTTCACACTCGGACTGTTTGAGCAGGTATTCCAGTTCGGTGTTCCGGTAAAAAGTGTTAACCGTCAGCAGTATGGCCCCGATCTTGGCTGTTGCGAACTGCAGCGCCACCCAGTAAGGTACGTTAGTGGCCCAGACCGCAACCTTCTCGCCCTTTTTAATTCCGAGAGCCATAAGCCCCATGGCCAGATCGTCCACCAACTCACCGAATTCACGGTAGGTCAGGCGGAAATCGCGATCAACATAGACAACAGCTTCCTGATCCGGACATTTCTCAATAGTTTCGTCCAGCAGTGCTCCAAGTGTTATTTCCCTGAGATGTGATTTTTCCATAAACCCCTCTCTTATTCCGGAAAATAAAGGACTGCGTAAATGTCGCACTTTTCGCTGCCGTCGGCTGCCACGTAGTGCGGGACCACGGAATTGAAATATACGCTGTCACCGGCTTCCAGCACGCTCTCTTCCCTGCCGTAAACAACTTTGAGCTTACCGGAAACCACGATGATAAACTCTTCACCCTCGTGAGAGGTAAGCTTGGGTTCGTCTTCCTCAGGCTGGATTTCAATAAAAAACGGTTCCATGTGACGGTCACTCTTACCCTTGGCAAGAGAAAAATATTTCATGGACGCTGTTTTTTCCACATCAGAATGCATGGAGAATTCCTCTTTACGTTCTCCAAGCTTAACTATCAGAGGATCCTTGCTGACCTGATCGTCCAGAAAAGTACCGAGTCTTACGCCAAGAGCTCTGGCAATCTTAAGTAGAGGTCCAAGGGAAGGATAATTCTCTTTTTCTTCCACAGCTTCAAGAAAATCGACTCCCAGGCCTGTACGGTCGGAAAAATCCTCAAGGCTGAGCCCCTGTTTTTCCCTGAATGTCTTAATACGGTACCCTACTTTTGCTTTGCTCATAATTCCCTCTACTTTTCTGAACCCGCTCACACGGCATTTTGATAAAACCATAAAAAAAAGTTAAAAATGAGTACTTACATTAATGTCCAACTTTTGTCATCTCAATCAACCCCAATGCACTCATTTTTAACAATGATTAAAACGGAGGCCAGACTAAATCGTCCTTTAAAAAAAATGAAGAACAAAATTAAGCATTAATGGTTTTTATTCACAATTAATTCCTTTAATTGTATTGAGCGCAGATGCAATATCTTGCTAGTGGAATTTTTTGTAAATATTATCTATAGTGCGCATAAATTTCAGGAAATCAAAAGGAAGGTCTAATGGCCACGGCAGATCAAAATACAGGCAGACAGACAATTAAGGGTGTCTTCTCCAGTCAAAATGTGCAAAAAATCGGGACTGGCACTACTGTGCGCCGGACTATCAGCAAAATGTACTGGATGGCTGAAGAGCTCAACCCGGAAAATGTAGAGGTTCAAGCCCTCAATACCAGCTATGTGCCAGCCGGCCCCAAAACAGTCGTTCCTATGGAAGAGTTCCTATCCAAGTATTCACCTGAGCCTGAATTCTACGTCTCCACGGTCTATCCGAAAATGCAGGAACTGAACTCCACTATTGCGCGTGGAGAAAAAGCAAGGCAAGCCGGGGCCACCTACAGTGCAGAATTTGAATTCCAGAATGCGCTGGGTGTGGATGAAGACAACGTAAAAGCCAACTTCGGCCTTGGGCTGACCTACATGGAACGCGGGGAATCCAACAAGGCCAACGACATCTTCAACAGGCTGGTCAAACTTGATGCCGCCTTTCAAACCGAGCACAAACATCTGTTCAATGAATTCGGTATCAACCTGCGCAAGACAGGCATGCAGGATCAGGCAATAGATTACTATGACCGGGCGCTGGAAATTACTTCCAATGATGAGAACCTGCACTACAATATCGCCCGGGCATATTTCGAAAAAGGTGTGCTCGACAAATGCTCCACCCACCTGAAGAAGGCCCTTGAATTAAACTCAAGCCATACAGAAGCTTTGAAATTCCTTGAATTTATAAAGAAGAATCATCCCGATCAGGCTTAGGCTATCCTGCACATAAACAATAAAAATCCCCTTCCGACATTAGGTCGAAAGGGGCTTTTATCTCTACTTTTTCTCAATCAAAGCCGAATAGAAAAATTCGTGTAGTTCCGAATCCGGCGGTGTAGTCCATTCTTTCAAAGAAACAGCGTCGTTGTGCCGCTTGAGGAAGGATTTAATCTGGAGCTCATTCTCTTCTGGATTGAGTGTGCAGGTGATGTAAGCCAGCCGCCCTCCCCTGCGCACGGTTTCCCAACTGTTGTCCAGAATACGCGACTGTAGGCGGACCAATGAATCCACATCTTCCGGGGTACGCTTGAACTTGGTATCCGGCCTGCGTGAAAGGACTCCCAGCCCGGAACAGGGAACATCAAGCAGCGCCGTACCGATAGATTCCTTAGCCAGCGGCGGATTAATCGCCGAAGCACGAAAAGCGGATACAGAAGGTACTTCACGTTTCAAAGCGGCCAATCTTCTGGCATGGGGATCGCTGGCTATAATCGGTGAAACGTCCTTTGAATGCAAAAATCTTGACTTGCCGCCACGCCCGGAACATCCGTCCCAGACCGGGGTAGGCCATTCGGAAGGTTCCAACACAGCAAGGGCCTCGCGGGCAGCATAACTCTGGCGGGTCACAGACTCTTTCAAACCGTTGAAAGCTTCAGGCCAGTAGCCTGAATAAAAAGCAAAAGCCTGCCCGTCAGAGGCAATGTAATCTTCCTCTTCCAGAAGTTGGATAGCTGCAGCCTTAGCTTTTTTGTCAGCTGTATTAAGAACAAATCCGGCAGCAGGAGGGCATATCTGCGCTTCAAGATATTGCTCAGCCCGATCACGCCCATAGCTTTTCATCCAGAGCTCAACAATCCACTCCGGGCATGAATAGTAAGCGGAAAGAAATTCGATATCGGAATCAGTATTGCGGCGGAAAAATTCATCATCAGCCCCATCTTCAGCCAGCCGGGCCACTTTACGCAGCACAGCATTTGCCAGACCGCCGAGCTTGCCATGGGAAAGACGCTTAGCAGAATCCACCCCCCAATCCACGGAAGCATAAGCTGGAACATCCATATGAAGAAGTTCATAAGCGGCCAGACCCAATACCCTTATTATGGGCTGAGGCAAACCGTCGGGCCGGGAAAGAAAGCAATTCAGCACAGCCTGCAGCCTCAAACGCATGCGCAGGTAGCCATAAAGGATTTCCGTAACAAACCCTCGGTCACGTCCGTCAAGATTTGCCGATGTCAGAGCATTATCAAGAACGGCCTGTGCATCCGCCCCGCCGTCCAGAGCACGAGTCACACACTCGAAGGCAACACCCCTTGGGCCGGGCAAGGCATTCGTTTTCTTCATTTACGGATTCCCGGCTTAAAGCCCGGTAAGAGGGGTAAGTGCCACATTCTTGTCCGCATCGGCAGGAAGCTTGTCTTCCTTTAAAAAGCGACGCAAAGCATTCTCCACATCGATGAGCGCGACCTGTGTATCAAGGCATGGTCCGTTAGGGCGCTCGTTGAGCACACCGTAGACCGGAAGCGGATAGGTATCCTGAATACCACTGGCAAGATCGCGTTCGCAAGCAATTGCTATGATCATGCGCGGACGGTTCTGCACCACCAGCCTACGGGCAATTGTCCCGCCGGTGGCGACATAAAAATGCACCCCGTATTTATCACGCAGATCAAGCAGCCCCTTAATGGAGCACAAGCCGCAGCGCTTGCAGTTATCAATGTCATAGGTCAGGCGCATATCACAACGGCTGGCCTGTAAACAGTGCGGGGTCAGGATCATAATCTTTTCAGGATCAAACCGCCCCACCTCGGAAAGGACCAATTCGTTATTAACCTTGATGAAAGACCCACGGATCTTACTCTTGGAAAGCCCGAAAATACGGCCCAGAATAGTCATCAGAGGGAGAAAAAGCTTAACACTTAATCCACGCGCTTTCTGGGAAAAAGGAAATGTACGATGAAACACCACATTGGTGAGCAGCCCAACATAGCCCCAACCGACCAGCACGATGAGCGCGAAAATGAACAGTCCCCAACCCCAGGAAGCCCAAGAGCCGAATGAATCCAGTCCGGCATAAGGCACATACCAGAGCAGGCCCAGAAACAGGCAGAGCAGCATACAGGTTCCGGTGATCAGGCCGATAAAAAGCCGCTTTTTGTTATCTTTTTCTACACTCATTTATTAAAACTCATAGTTGAAGCGCTTCGCGATTTTGACGAATAAATTTCGCCTCCGGCAGGGTCGCCGCAGGCTTTCCTAGCACTTATTCATATAGCCGCACATGAAGGCCTTGCCGTCCATTTCTTTTTTGCCGGCCGGCTTGACCTTGGATGCGAGGTAAATCTTATCCTGACAGGCAATGCCGAGCATGCCGTCAAATTCTCCGACAATGGTTCCGGGTGCATGATCACCAACTTCATCATCACCGGGCTTGCCGGGTGAAAGCACGAGGCGGATAGGTTCCTTGCCTTCGGGAGTCCAGAAGTAATAAGCTCCGGGCCATGGATACATGCCCCTTATCTTATTATGCACTTCCTTGACCGGAAGATTCCAATCAATCAGCCCTTCTTCCTTGCTGAGTTTCTCGGCATAGGTGGCGATGGAATCATCCTGCTCCATGACGGTCAGCCGACCATCCCTGTAGCGCAGCAGGGTTTCCATAACCAGCGGGCCGCCCATGTCGGCGAGTTCGTCATGCACTTTTCCGGTAAAATCATCCCATGCAATCCCAAGGGCCTGCTGTACCAGAATAGGACCGGTATCAAGGCCCGCCTCCATCTTCATGATAGTAATTCCGGTGGCGTGATCTCCGTTGGTAACCGATCTGTGAATAGGAGCGGCACCGCGATACTTGGGCAATAGGGAAGCGTGCACGTTGATGGGCATGACCGCCGGGATATCCAGAACGGACTGGGGCAGAATCAGCCCGTAGGCTGCAACCACCAGAAAATCAGGTTCCAGAGCACGCAGTGCTTCAACGTCCTTTTCGTCCTTGAAATTCAAGGGCTGGTAGACTGGAATATCATGCTTAACGGCAACATTTTTAACAGCGGAACAACGCACCTTGTGACCGCGACCGCAGGGGCGGTCAGGCTGAGTATAAGCTGCGATGACTTCACATCCGTCCCATTCCACGAGATATTCGAGAATGGTGGACGCAAAGTCCGGTGTTCCCATGAAAACTATTCGCCAGCGCTTTTCAGCCATTTTTTTACCTTCTTGTCGTACATTGCACGTTTCAGGCGGCCTACACGGTCGACAATGAGAGTTCCATCAAGATGATCAATTTCATGCTGCAGAACAATGGCCAGAAAATCATCCGCTTCAATGCGGAGGTCATTGCCGTCAAGGTCGGTACCGGTGACCGTCACAGTCTCGTGGCGTTTGATCACGCATTTAAAGCCGGGACAGGAAAGGCAGGCTTCCTCGGAATCCACCTTCTGGCTGCTCTTTTCAACGATTTCAGGGTTGATGATAACCTGCAGGTCAGTGCGCTCTTTGGGACCGGAAGGATCAATAACGATCAGACGTTTCTGGAGTCCGACCTGCGGGGCGGCAAGGCCTACGCCGTCGTCCTCGTACATGGTCTCGATCATGTTATCGATCTGTTCCTTCAACTCAGGAGTTACTTCTTCAACTCTTGTGCAGACTTCTGCCAAAGAAGCTTCAGGATAAGCTAAAATATCTAATTTCATATTAATAGCCTCCGGCGGCCCTTCCGGGGGTCCCTTCGGGGACCAGAGAACCTTTTCTTGGGAAGAAAAGGTTCTCTGGACTCTCCAAAAAAACTTTTTATTAGGGCTTCGCCATCGTTAGCGTAAAATAGTTCTTTGTATATCAAACAAGCAGGAATCCCCAAGGCAGCCCTAGACCAAAACTATTAAAAGGTTTTGGGAGAGTCCAGAGAACCCTTTTGCAAAAGGGTTCTTTGGCCCCCGGAGGGCCGCCGGAGGCATTCTTATGCTTCTTTCTTTTCTCTAAGGCGGATACCGAGCTCACGGAGCTGGGTAGCGGATACGCCTGCGGGTGCTTCGGTCATCAGGCAGGTGGCCTTCTGAGTTTTGGGGAAGGCGATAACATCCCTGATGGATTTTGCACCGCACAGAATCATTATAAGTCTGTCCAGACCAAAAGCAATACCACCGTGCGGCGGTGCACCGAACTGGAGCGCATCCATAAGGAAGCCGAACTTGGCACGGGCTTCTTCTTCGTTAATACCCAGAGCGGCGAACATTTTCTGCTGCATTTCCGGAGTGTGGATACGGATGGAACCGCCACCAACTTCGTAGCCGTTCATGACGAGGTCGTATGCACGGGCAAGGGCCTCGGCAGGCTTCTCGCCAAGCTCGTCAATCTGCCCTTCCTGCGGAGAGGTAAAGGGATGGTGACGGGCAACGTAGCGTTTTTCGTCAGGGTTGTACTCAAGAAGCGGAAAATCGGTAACCCAGAGGGGAGCGAATGCGGACTCATCGATGAGTTCGAAGCGTTCACCCATCTTGATACGCAGAGCGGCGAGAGCGGCGTTAACAATGTCCGCTGCTCCGGCCTGGAAGAAAAGGATATCACCGGGCTGGCAGTTGGTGAGTTCACGCAGCTTGGTGCATTCTTCTTCGGAGAAGAATTTTACAATGGGAGACTGCCATTCGCCGTCTTCCTTAACCTTGATCCATGCAAGGCCCTTGGAACCGTAGATTTCAACGAACTTGGTGTATTCGTCGATTTCCTTACGGGAAAGCTCGGCACCGCCCGGTACGCGCAGAATCTTAATCAGCTCGGAGCTGGCGAAGACCTTGAAGTCGGAACCTTTGAAGATATCGGTGGCTTCCTGAAGCTTGAGCTCGAAACGAACGTCCGGCTTATCGCAACCGTAATCGCGCATGGCATCAGCGTAGGTCATGCGGGGAAAAGCTGCGGGCAGTTCGGTTTCGATAGTCTCTTTGAAGACAGTGCGAACCATTTCTTCAGCCATGCCCATGACCTGCTCTTCGTTGACGAAGCTCATTTCGATATCGATCTGAGTAAACTCGGGCTGACGGTCGGCACGGAGGTCTTCGTCACGGAAACATTTTACGATCTGGAAGTAACGGTCCATGCCGGAAACCATAAGCATCTGCTTGAAGAGCTGCGGAGACTGCGGCAGGGCGTAGAAATCGCCGTTATTCATACGGCTGGGTACGAGAAAGTCACGCGCTCCTTCCGGGGTGGACTTGGTCAGCACCGGGGTTTCGATTTCAAGGAAACCGAGGTTGTCGAGATAACGGCGTACGGACTGGGCTGCCTTGTTGCGCAGGATGAAGTTCTTGGCAAGCACGGGGCGGCGCAGATCCAGAAAACGGTATTTCAAACGCAGCATTTCGGAAGCATCGCTGCGGTCTTCAATGGCAAACGGGGGAGTTTCGGAAGTGTTGAGCAGCTTCCACTCGTCAACAACGATTTCGATATCACCGGTGGTCAGGTTGGGGTTGCGCATACCGTCAGGACGTTCACGAACTTCACCTTTAATTGCTACCACATATTCAGAGCGGATGGCATGAGCGCGTTCATGGGCCTCGAAATTGTGTTCCGGGCTGAAAACAACCTGTGTAAGACCTTCACGGTCACGCAGGTCGATAAAGATCAGACCGCCGTGGTCGCGGCGGAACTGGACCCAGCCCATAATCAGAACCTTTTCACCCATGTTGGCTGCGGTAATCTGGTTGCAGCTGTGGGTACGTTTCCAATCGCCAAGGGGTTCAATCACCCGGTATTCGTCGTAATCGCGTTCTTCAATCTGTTCAGACATTTTAGTCTCTCCCGATATTATTTGAAATTTTCTACTTAAAATATTCGTCACGGACCACAGTTGCCTGTTCCCCGCCATCGGTCATTTCTTTAATGGTGACCGTTCCGTTTTCATATTCATCCGCACCGAAGATAAAACACTTCTGCGCGTTAATTTTGTTAGCATACCTGAGTTGGGCTTTCATGCTTTTGGCTGTGAAGCCGACCTCGCCTTTAAGACCGGAGCGGCGCAGCTTTTCACCGAAGATGAGAGCCTCTCTGGCAGCTCTTTCGTCCACAAGGGCTACATAAAAATCAGTGGCAGGCTCGAACTCACCTTGCAGCAACATGGCCAGACGTTCCATACCGCAGGCAAAACCGATTGCCGGAACCTTCTTGGGTCCGCCGAGGGATTCCACCAGTCCATCATAACGTCCCCCTCCGGCGACAGCTGTCTGGGCCCCGATATCCCCTGAGGTGACTTCAAAGGCTGTCCTCTGGTAGTAGTCCAATCCGCGTACAAGACGGGGATTGAGGGTGTACTTGAGTCCGGCCTCGTCAATCAGGGCAATTACGGTATCGAAGTGCTCCCGGCATTCACCGCAAAGATGATCCGGCAGTGTTGGAGCTTTCTCGGTAAGGGCTTTGCAATTCCTGCTTTTGCAGTCAAGTACCCGCAGGGGGTTGGTATCCATGCGACGCTGGCAGTCTTCACAGAGCTGTTCCCGGTCAAGAGAACTCAAGAAATCCTTCAAGGCCTGATTATACTTGGGACGGCATTCAGGGCAACCAAGAGAATTCAACTCGAAAGAAAGTTTTTCCAAACCGATCTTACTTAAAAAAGAAGAAAGCATAAGCAGAACTTCGGCATCAGCCTGAGGTTCAGCTGCTCCGAAAATTTCCGAATCGATCTGATGAAACTGGCGCATGCGTCCTGCTTGCGGCCTTTCATACCGAAACATAGGACCGAAAGTGAAATATTTGCTAACCTTGCCGGGCTGAAAAATCTTGTTTTCAACATAAGCACGGACAATGCCGGCGGTAGCCTCTGGACGCATGGTCAGGGAACGGCCCTTGCGATCGGGGAAGGTATACATTTCTTTCTGCACCACATCGGTTTCCTCACCGATGGAACGACAGAAAAGTTCCGTTTTTTCCAGAATGGGGACTCTCAATTCCCCATATCCATATGAAGAAAAAACATCTCTTGCGGTCTTCTCCATGAACGCATACCTTGCGCTATCTTCTGGAAAGAGGTCTGCAACACCTTTTATTTTCTGTATTTTTGCCATATTTCTTCTCTTTGCGAATTTCCGGGAAGTGCTGATATTTTTAGTCCGCCCCCGGTAGGGAGCGTGGAACCAAATTTCGTTAGTCCATTATTATATAAATGTCAAAAAGAGCGACAGTAACACAAGCATTCATGCTGACCTTATTGCCAATTCAACAAAGCTGCGGCATTAAGGACCCAGGAGATTAAACATTATGGAAATGATCACTTCACAAGATTACGAAGAATACATAGGCCCCAATGCAGGCAAATACCTTTTCAACTTTGCCAAATTCCAGCAGCTGCATGACGGTTTTACCGTAACCTGGCATTGGCCCGCCTTCCTGTTCGGGTTCTGGTGGTTCCTGTACCGCAAAATGTACTTCTGGGCCGCAGTCACCTTTTTGATAGGCTTTCTGCCCTTCGGAAACTTTATCGCCCAGATCGGATACGGCATGAGCGCATATTTTTTCTACTACCGCGACAGCACCGCCAAAATCGGAGCCATCAAATCCACTGCTCCGGTGGGAGGAGCATCCGTAATCATGCGCGATACCGGAGGAGTCCACGGCTGGGTTAAAATTGTAGGTCTGATCTGCTTCTTCCTGCAACCCATCTGGATATTCTTCATGTCACTTTTCTTCGGAGGTGCCTTCTTCTTTTCTTTCCATCAAGTTATGGTATAACAGTTGTAGCAACTTTATATTTTTCCTGATTCTATGAAGGGGGTTCATAATGAATATGACGTTCTCGCTCAGGCTGTTCTGCTCTTTTCTGCTTACAGCTATGGCAATCATGACCCTTGGCGCAAACGACTGTCTGGCCCAGAAACGACTGGCACTGCTAATCGGCAACTCAGCCTATAAAAACGGCCCCCTGAAGAATCCGGTCAACGATGTGACGGCCATGGATAAGGCCCTCAGTAAAGTAGGCTTTGACGTTATGGTTGTTAAAGATGCCGACCGGTCCACCATTGGCCGGGCAATCGATAAATTCGGCAGCAGACTCAAGAATTATGATGTAGGACTGTTTTATTTCTCAGGACACGGCCTGCAGGTGGACGGCATCAACTATCTCTGTCCGCTGGGCATGAATGTTCAGGGCCAGTCCGATGTTCCTTACGAGGCGATTGATGCCGGGAAAGTGCTGGCCAAGATGGAAGATGCCGGAAACCGCATGAACGTGGTGATCCTTGACGCCTGCCGCAATAACCCCTTCAAACGCAGCTTCCGGTCCGGGCGCAACGGTCTGGCACAGATGGATGCACCCACCGGTTCTTTCATAGCCTTTGCAACTTCACCGGGGCGCGTGGCCTATGACGGAAAAGGACGCAACAGTCCTTACGTGACCCACATGATAAATAATATGAACAACAAAGGCATGACCATTGAAAAATTCTTCAAACAGGTCCGCCGCGGAGTGATGAAAGACACCGAAAAAAAACAGGTCCCATGGGAATCCTCTTCAATGGTGGGTGATTTCTACTTTGCCGGCAAGGGATCTTCCTCATCACAAAGCTCAATCCAGTCTTCCGCAAGCCAGCAGCAACAGACACCTCCTCCTGCTCCGGCCCCCAGGCCGAAGCCCAAGAAAAACAAAGATGAACAAGTTATGGATATGTTGTTGAATTAAGAAACACATATCAAAAAAAGGGAGAATCGAATGAACGATTCTCCCTTTTATATTTGTAAATCACACAAGCCTACCGCTGCAACAACCGCTCTCCGGCATCAACAGAACGGGTCACCCAGACGTTGCCGCCGATGACCGAACCCTTACCGATGGTTACCCGCCCGAGGATGGTGGCCCCGGAGTAAACAATTACATCATCTTCCACGATGGGATGACGGGCTATACCCTTGATCAGATTACCTGAATCGTCCTGCGGAAAACTCTTGGCCCCGAGGGTCACGCCCTGATAGAGGCGCACGTTACGACCGATGATGCAGGTTTCGCCTATGACAGTACCGGTACCGTGGTCGATAAAAAAGTGCTCGCCCACCTGCGCACCGGGATGGATATCAATTCCTGTCTTGGAATGGGCCATCTCGCCGATGATGCGCGGGATGAGATCCACGTTCAGCTTGTAAAGTTCGTGGGCAATCCGGTGATGGGTCATGGCTATGATGCTGGGATAGCAGAAAATGGTTTCGCCCGGGCTTTTGGAAGCAGGATCACCCACGTAGGCGGCCTGCACATCCGTTGCCAGCAGACGGCGAATTTCCGGCAGCTTTTCCATGAACTGCGAGGCAATGCGCCGGGCATCGGACTCGCAGTCCATACAATTGAATTCATCGGCCTTGCAGAAAAAACAGTGTCCGCGCAGAATCTGCTCTTCCAGAATCCTGTAAGCCGCATCAAGGTTTCCCCCGATGTGGTAGCGCATGGTCTCGGGCCGGATTTCGGAATCACCGAAATAACCGGGAAAAAGAACAGCCCGCAGCCTTTCCACAAATTCGCCCAGCGCATCTACTGAAGGCATGGGACGATCATGTTCAGGCATGTGATACACAGTCTGATATGAATCTTCATCGCACAGGGCGTCCACAACCTTCGTCAGCACAGAGCCGCCGATCTTACTAACCATTTTCTAAACCTCAGTCCTTGAACAAAGCGGTGCTCAGATAACGCTCCCCGGTATCGGGAACAATAAACACCACAAGCTTGTCCTTGTTTTCTTCTTTCTTTGCGATCTCCACAGCCGCATGGGCCGCTGCCCCGGCTGATATACCGCACAAAATACCTTCTTCCTGTATAAGCCTGCGCGACATGGCAATGGCATCTTCATCCGCAACTTTGACAATCTCGTCGATAAGCCCGGTCTGTAGGACCTCAGGCACAAATCCGGCCCCGATGCCCTGAATGCCATGCGGACCGCCGGAACCTCCAGAGAGAACCGGGGATTTTTCAGGCTCAACCGCAACAATCCTGACCGCCGGGTTGCGTTTCTTCAGTTCGGCACCGACTCCGGTAAGGGTTCCCCCGGTACCGACTCCGGCCACGAAAATATCCACTTGTCCGTCAGTATCATCCCATATTTCATTGACGGTTGTATTGCGATGGGCCAGAGGATTGTCCGGGTTGTCGAATTGCAAAGGCAGAAAGGCATCCGGATCACTCTCCGCAATCTCTTTGGCCTTGTTCACCGCCCCGGTCATGCCCTGAGCTGCCGGGGTAAGCACCAGCTCCGCACCGAACCCCTTGAGCAGGTCCTTGCGCTCCTGACTCATTGATTCCGGCATGGTCAGGACCAGCTTATAACCTTTCACAGCGCAGACAAAAGCCAACCCGATTCCGGTATTGCCGCTGGTCGGTTCAACAACAGTGGCTCCCGGCTTTAGCTCCCCTCGCTTCTCCGCTTCCTCGATCATGGAAACGCCTATGCGGTCTTTAACCGATGAGCACGGGTTAAAAAATTCCAGTTTGGCTACTACCTGCCCGACACAACCTTCAGTCACTTTATTCAACTTCACCAGCGGAGTATTTCCAACCAGTGTGATCATGGATTCATGGATCTTCATGTTCAACTCACTTGTTTTCTAAATCCCTGCCTGATTTCAACGCAAAAAGCAAAATTTGGACGAAATTTTACTGCAAATAAAATTTCGCCCTTTAAATTTAATGGTCGTGATCTTCTACCCAATCCAAGCCTTCGTCGCCGCGCCTGAAGGGAGACATCTCACGCAGCCTGCTGATAATGGGCGGCAGCTCCTTGAGCACCAGATCAATATCCTCGTCGGTGTTGTAGGTGGACAAGGAAAAACGAAGCGAACCGTGGGCAAATGTGAACGGCACGCCCATGGCACGAAGCACATGAGACGGCTCCAGCGAACCGGAAGTACAGGCCGAACCGGAACTGGCGGCAATCCCGAACTGGTCAAGCATGAGCAGCATGGCCTCGCCTTCGATATACTTGAAAGCGATGGACAGTGTATTGGGCAGCCTCATTTCCTGATCGCCGTTAATGATGGCCTCGGGGATAGCATCCATAAGTCCCTTTTCGAGACGGTCACGCATGGCCTTCACACGGGTATTTTCATCCTCGATATTTTTTGCGGCCAGTTCCATGGCAACACCTAGTCCGACAATACCGGGCAGGTTTTCTGTTCCGCCGCGCCTGCCATGTTCCTGATGCCCGCCGAGCATGAAAGGTCGGAAGGGAGCGTTCTTGCGCACGAACAGGGCGCCGATTCCCTTGGGGGCATGAATCTTGTGCCCGGAGAGAACAAGATAATCAACAGGCAGTTTCTGAAGATCGATAGCGACTTTACCCACGGCCTGCACGGCATCTGTATGAAAGAGCACACCGCGCTCCTTGGCTATTTCGGCCATTTCCTGAACAGGAGAAATCACCCCGGATTCGTTGTTGGCATACATGACCGATACAAGAGCGGTATCAGGACGAAAAGCAGTCCGGTACTGGTCCATGTCGAACCTGCCCTTGGAATCCACGCTCAAAAAAGTAACATCATAGCCCTTGCGTTCATAATGTTTAGCGACATTGAGAACCGCAGGATGCTCCACACGAGTGGTTATGAGATGCTTCTTATCCGGCTGTGCTTCAAGGGCGGAGAATATTGCGGTGTTGTCGCCCTCGGTTCCACAGGAGGTAAAAATGATCTCAGCAGGATCACAATTCAATCCGGCAGCAACTTTCTGACGGGCCTGCTCCATAAGCATGCCGGACTGACCACCGAGACGGTGCATGGATGAGGGGTTTCCATATTCCTCTGCAAGCAGGGGCAGAATTGCTTCACGCACTTCAGGAGCGACCATGGTCGTGGCGTTGTTATCGAGATATGCTGTCATGACTAGCCCTCCTGCACGTTTATTTCAGGTTCCACGGTTTCCCTTAAACGGCGCTCTACAAAGTCCTTGAGGGTCCGTCCGCTGGAAGGACAGCCGACACAGGCTCCGCGCAGGGAGACGATAACTTCATGTCCATCGATGTCGATGAGCTCAATATCTCCGCCATCCTTGTTCAGAGCCGGACGGATTTCCTCGTCAATAACCTTGGTTACCAGCTGGAACCGCTTGATATTAGTCAGCTTGGCAGGCTTTTCCGGTTCCGGAACAGGCTTTGAGGACTCACCGGTAAGAACTTCATTGAGGATTTCCTCGATGCGTCCGTGACATTCCTCGCAACCGCCACCGGCCTTGGTGAAGTTGGTCACCTCTTCAAGGGTGGTAAGCTTGTTTTCCTTTACAGCACGTATGATCTGGACGTCAGTAACGCCAAAGCACTTACAGACAATTTCACCTTCAGGTGCCGGAGCAGCTTCAAGCCCCCGGTACTTACGGATAGCATCTTCAAGAGCTTCCTGCCCCATTACGGAACAGTGCATCTTCTCCTTGGGCAATCCCCCAAGAGCCTCGGCAATCTCCTTGTTGGTCACTTTTGAAGCTTCATCAAGGGTCATCCCCTTGATCAACTCAGTAAGTACGGAACTGGAGGCGATGGCACTGGCACAGCCGAAAGTTTGAAACTTGGCATCTACAATACGTTCCTGATCATCAATTTTTAGAAACAGCCTAAGTGCATCACCACAGGAGAGTGAACCTACTTCACCGATGGCATCTGCGTCTTCAATCACCCCGACATTCTTGGGGTTGAGAAAATGCTCTTGAACCTTACTTGTATATTCCCACATATTTTCCTCCGCATATCATCCGTTTTCGGATAGCTTGATTCATGTTTATTAGATTATTCTGATTATATCCTCTTCCGCTAAACTTCGGAAGGGAAACGATCAGTCTCGTATTAAGTTCTAATTCTATACCATTTTGGTATGAATTATTTTACGCTCAAGACCTTTGCTTAGCAAGTATTTTATACCTTTACAGTAGATATTAGGTTGCAATCCTTAAATGGCAAGTGGGGAGAACTGAGTTCTCCCCACTTGTTATCAACAAAAACAACAAAATTATATTAAAAGTCTGCGGAACTTAAACCCAGTTGCATAAATCTGCAGAACAAAAAAATTCAGCTCGCCGAGAGCAACCAATCCAGCACCTACGCCAACGTCTTAACTATGGTATTGCTGCGGTTGCATCTCTCCGCGCAATACAGCCAATCCACCCCGGCCCATCACTTCCATTTCTTCGAGGCCGGTGACTACTTTTACCGGGGCAATAAATCCGAGCACATCCTCCACCGCCTTAACCAGCAATTCACTGCGCGCAACACCGCCGGTAAGGATAATGGCATCTACAGGACGCTTCTCTGGATCATCCTTCATCAATGCCGGGATAAAGGAGCAAATATGCTTACAGGAATTGTAAACCAGCGCCTCCAGTACAAGACGGGCATCCTCATCCCCTTCTTCCATGCGGGCCTGGGCTTCACGCATATCGTTGGTTCCAAGCAATCCCAGAACCCCGGACCGGGAAGTGATCACCTTACGCATTTCATCAAAAGTATACTGACCGGACTCCACAAGATTGAGAACCGGCAGGATAGGCAATGAACCGGACCGCTCGGGGCTGAACGGCCCCTCCCCGTCAAGGGCATTGATGACATCAACAACCTTGCCGTACCTGTGGGCTCCAATGGAAACACCGCCACCCATATGGCTGACAATGAATTTTGCCCGTTCGTACTCCAGCCCCATTTCAGCGGCAACACTGCGGGCAACTCCCCGCTGGCTCAAGGCATGGAAAACACTGCGCCTCTTAATCTCCGGCAACCCGGTAACCTTGGCCACAGGATCCATTTCATCTGTAACTACCGGGTCCATGATCATGGACGGCACACTCCAGTATTCCGCAAATTCACGGGCGAGTATGGCTCCGAGATTACAGGGGTGGGCACCGTAACGTGCGTTCTCAAGATCTGAAATCATTTCATCGTTGATTGAATACGGACCGCCGGAGATGGGCTTAAGCAAACCTCCGCGGCCAACTACCATATCAGGTGTTCCTTCCTCAATCTTATCTTTAATAAGCTCCATAACAGCTGCACTGCGAAACTCTTTCTGCTCCATTACAGAGGAAAATCTATCTATTCTTTCACGGGGATGGCTTACTTCAGCATCAAAGCACAGCTTCTCTTCGTTGAATATCGCCACTTTGGTTGATGTTGATCCGGGATTAATTACAAGAATTCTCGAACCCATTCATTCTCTCCGTAAGTTTGTTACAAGTTTGAGTTTCAGCATTATGTGCTAAAATAGGAAAAAACAAAAGCAACACTCTACGATCCCGGACTCCTTGACTAAAATCAGCAGAGAGTTACAGTCTAAAATATGGTATAATTATAAATACAAACAAAATCTTTCAACAAAAGGCCGCCAATATGACTTTAAAAGTAGTGCCCATCAATACCCTGACTGCAACACGCAGAAAAATCCTGCATGCTGCCTACAGATGTGCAGCCAAAAAAGGATTCAATAATCTTGATGTGGATGAAATTACACTCAAGGCCGGGGTAACCCGCAAGACCCTTTACAGCTACTTTAACGGTCTGGAAAAACTGATGAGTGAATTGGCTGTATCCGGAATCTACTGGCCGACCACCGAAGAACTGCTGTCCAATGCCCCTGAAGAATTCCCTGAAATAGAGCCGGAAAAACAGGTCGCGGCTTTTTTCACCGCCCTGCGCAGAACCCTTGAAACCAGACCGGACACCTTACGTCTGCTGGCTTGGGAAATGCTGGAACGCACACCGCTCTCTGACCTACTGGAAGATGTAAGGGTGCGAACCGCACTGGAATTCTTCGAACACATGACCCCGGATGTACCCGATGACGTGGATCTGGCCGCAGCTGTTGCAATTCTCGGCGGGGCAATTTCATACCTATCCATTCGCTCGCTGAATACCAAACATTACGGAGGAGTCAGCCTGCAGGACGAGATCGGCTGGGACCGCATGGAAGCGAGCATGCAGAATATGTTGAGAGGGCTGCTCTGTTTAAAGCAGGAGCCCGTGGATTAAATCCGTTACTTACGCATTCTGAAAAACATAACCAGCGGCGAAAAAACAACCATGACCAGCATGGCGAGCTGTGCGGACAAGACCTGCTGCGCTCCGAGACTGACCCCGAGCACAATCAGGAACCAGGGAATCCAGCCCGCTACATAGACCTGTCCAGCTGGCCCGAAAATAAAACAAAGCAGCAATCCGATCCAGAGAACGCCCGGCTTTGAACGACGCAGCCTGGTCCCCAGCACGAAGGGCAGCACTGTTGCGCCGAGAATAATGATCACGGTCAGAATAATATTCAGAGTAGATGGGTCCATACTGGCTCCTTTTTAGTGGTGAATGGAGATTATCAGGAGTGTTTTTTGTGGGCAAGTAAAGGAGTTCACAAAAACAGAATAGTTCCGGCAAGGCTTAATGTGTCCTGTTAATGCAATTTAACGTCATTATACCCTGATTCATCATGCAGGTTATCCCAAAAAAGCACTACCCTATTTGACCGCACAATCAATCCGGCCTATAAAAGCGCAAGCGAGCAAACATATAACGGCAGACTTTTTCCGGTCCATTCCGAGAGTGAGCCTGATCGTAAACCTTTAACGTGCCAGCGAGGGGCCATGAAAGGTAAAAACAAAAAAGACGCAATTCTGTATGCGGCTCAAGAAATTTTCGGGCGTTACGGCTATGCCGGAACCACTGTGAAAATGATCTCTGAACGGGCGGGCGTGGCATTCGGACTTGTCTCTCATTATTTCGGGTCAAAAGAGGAGCTGTTCATCACTGCCGGGGTGGCAATTGTTGAGGACCTCACAGAATATCTGAGCGCGGAAACCCGCAAGGCGGAGAGTGGACTGGAAGGTATTCAGACCTTCATGCGCAGCTATCTGAGCTATACCCTGCAACACCGCAATACCTTTCCGGTGCTGCTGCGCTGCTCCCCGTTTTCCGACGTTCAGATTGAGTTGGACCGGACCCGCATTGCTGTGAAATTCCAGCAGCTTTTAAATGTCATCCGCGAATCGGTCGAACGCGGCATTGAGGACGGTTCCATCCGCGGTCTTTCTGTCGACGATACCACCACAATTGTCTACTCCAACATAGTAGGTACAGTCAGGACCAGATTTCTCTCCCCTTACGACCTGCCCAACCTCTACGAAGAGACCACCGACTTCGTGGTCCGCAGCATACGGTCCCGAGACTAAACATTCCGCTTTTAAAAAATTGTTGCCGCACATCCTCTGGCTGTGCGGCTTTTTTGTTCCCTGCTTGACAGTTTTTATATCATCCTCCATCTTGCCTGCATGCAAATTCTTTTCGACAATAATTCAGGAAAACGCACGGCTGTTTTCTATTCTTTTATTCTAGCGTGCGCCCTGCTCTCATGCCTGTTTGCCCCCGTAAAAGCGTCCGCCCATCCGCACGTATTTGTGGACTGTTCCCTGACCTTTGAATTCAACGACAAAGGCCTTGCCGGTGTACGTCAAAAGTGGTGGTTCGACGAAATGTTCGCGACTATGATCCTCGGAGACTTCGACAAGAACCACGATAACAAACTCACCCCGGACGAGGCTTCCGCCCTTGAGCAGGGGGCTTTTGTCAACCTCAAGAACTTTAACTACTTCACACGCATCCTTGTGGATGGCAAAGAGCAAAGCCCTATTGAAGCCGTTGAATTCAAGCCCACTGTTGAAGACGGCACTCTTGTTTATGATTTTTTCGTACCCCTGAATATTACCGACAGCGACAAGCACGTGGTTATGGTCGCCATTTTTGATGAGAGCTTCTACACATCAGTACAGATGGACCCCCAAAACAAACTGCTGGGAACTAACGGACAATTTCAGACCAGCCTCACTTTGAAGCCGGTTGCGGAAATGGCTTATTTCTTCGACCAGATAGTTCCTGAAGCCGCCGTACTGACCTTCCAGCCCAAGTAATGATAATTATGAAAAATACATACATCCTGACTATCTTGATATTGACTCTTACTTTCGCATTCGCCGCATCCACGGCAAAAGCGCAGCAGAACAATCCCTTTCTGGCTCCGCAAAAGCAGGAAACCAATCAACATAAAATCAGTCAAGGCTCAGCCTCCTCCCCTTTCGGAACTAAAGCTCCGGCGTCAAAAGTGGCACCAAAAGACTGGACCGGCGGGGCCTACGCCAAGGTCATGTTCAAAATTACCATGATGCAGAAAGAAATACGGACCAGACTGACCGGTTTTGCCCGAGACATAAAAAACGATCCCTACGGAAAGTCGCTCTGGATGTTCCTCATTTTTGCATTCATGTACGGAATCGTCCATGCAGTGGGGCCGGGACACGGCAAATCTGTAGTCTGCGCCTATTTCATATCAAGGGGGGGCTCCATGTTCGCCGCAGCTTTCATGTCGTGGGTTATAACCATTGTACATGTCGGTTCAGCAACTCTGGCTGTCTGCCTTGCCTATTTATTCCTGAAAAACGGCATGGCCGGTTTTGAAACCTTCAACCGCCACCTCCAGACAGCAAGCTACGGGCTGGTGGCACTGATCGGTCTCTGGCTACTGCTTGAGGCTTTACGCTCTTTCAATAAAAATGAACGGGACAAATGCGAAGCCGAAGGTCAGGGGTCCCTCAAAGAAATAGCCACAGTCGCCTTTGTAACCGGGATTATCCCCTGCCCGGGAGCGGCCATCATACTGGTTTACACTCTTTCCACCGGAATACTCCCGGCCGGACTCATAGCCATGTTTTTTATGGCGACGGGCATGGCCGTAACAACCTCCGGTTTTGCCCTTATTGCCGCAAAAGCACGTAATGTTATGGACCGCAGCAGCTTCGCCCGAAGCGTCAGAATAGTTTACTCTGTAATCTCTCTGCTTGGAGCAGTTGTGGTGACCGGATTCGGCCTGATCATGCTCTCGGCTCATCTCTCCCTGATCTAACAGGAACATCCTGCCCATACCTTTTAAATCCGGCGATGACAGAACCTATCAATAGTGCTATAAAAGAAATCAGCCTCCTTTTTTTCATGGAGCTGAAACAGGATATCCAGACGATCCCCAGAGACTGACGTAAAAACAGCTGCAACCGCGACATTCTTAAATCGCACAGGCCGAGACGGGAGAGATTCGAATAATGATCAACCTTGCCGGATATGAAAATGTTTCCCCCCTCTACAAAGGGAATGACATGACATTATGCAGGGCTGTCAGGGATTATGACGATTTTCCTGTTCTTATAAAATACCCAAACACAAAACTTCCTTCTCCCCGCCTGCTGAACGGACTGAAAAACGAATATGCCACTGCTCAGGAAATCGGCAGCAATGGGATAATACAGGCCGTTACCCTGCACCGTACCGACAATTCTCTGGCCCTGATCATGGAGGACAAAGGCTATAATCTGCTTAACTCCATGATTCCCGCTTCCACTGCAAATCTCAGCCAGAAAATTCAGATAGCGCTGAAGATTGTCAGCTCCATCAATCATATCCACACAAAAGGATTCCTGCACCGCAATATCCGGCCGGACAGCATAGCCATTACCCCGGACTACAAGGAAGCCCTGCTGACCAATCTGCAGAACAGCTCCAGAATTTCAGAATCATTTACACTTTCCTCGTCTGAACTTATTTCCAGCGACAATATCGCTTATATCTCACCGGAACAAAGCGGCAGAGTCAGCACCGAACTGGACAGACGCTCAGATTTCTACTCGCTGGGAGTGACCCTGTTTGAATTTTTCACCGGACGCAAGCCTTTCACCGCAGAGTATGACCTGGAGTTAATTCACTGCCATCTGGCCAAAGAACCGCCCGATCCGCAAAGTATCAACCCGGAAATTCCACCATCTCTTTCTGCAGTGATTATGAAACTGCTCTCCAAAAATCCCGGCGACCGCTACCAGTCCGCCCACGGTATCAAGCAGGATCTGAAATCATGTCTACGGATTATCAGTTCTGAGAGCATGGCAGACAACTTCACGCCCGGCCATCAGGATATCTCAGATATATTCACTCTCTCGCAAAAGCAGTTCGGACGCCAAAAGGAACTGGTGGAACTCAAGGATGCTTTCAGCAAAGTAATACTGGGCAGTTGTGAAATTGTCTTTATCCGTGGGGAAACAGGAAACGGCAAAACATCGCTGGTACAATCATTCAGAAAAAATGTTTTCAGGGAAAACGGGGAATTTATATCCGGAAAATTCGACCAGTTCAGACGGAACCGTCCCTACAGTGCACTGATCCAAGCCTTTAAAGAACTGCTGCACAAAAGACTTGCCAGCCCGACACCGGTAATCAATGCCTGGAAAACACGGATTACCAGCGTTCTGGAGCAAAACGCCAGCCTGATAAGCGAAGTTCTCCCGGAACTGGAGCTGCTCATCGGGCAGCAACAGCCCCCTGCAGAGCTGGGTTCCACCGAATCCCGCAACAGATTCAATCTTGCTTTCAAAAATTTTATCAAAGTCTTCCCCAGCATCGACAAGCCTCTGGTCCTGTTTCTGGATGACCTGCAATGGGCGGATATATCGACTCTGCAACTCCTGAAACGTCTTCTTGAAGATCAGGAGACTTCCCACCTGATGCTCATATGTGCCTACAGGACCAACCAGCCAATGGAAGACGGCATTCAGGAACGCATAAACGATATTGTGGAACTCAGCCCCAAGGTGCGAACAATAACCTTGAACAGGCTTAGGCTTAGCCATGTTCACGGCCTGATCAGCAGCACCCTGCGAACCGACCGAAAGCGAACGGAAGAACTGGCCCGGATGGTTTACAGCCGGACAGGCGGCAATCCTCTGTTCGTCCGCGAATACCTGCTCAACATGTACCGGGCCGGTCTTATAAACTTCAACAACAATAAAACCCGCTGGGAATGGGATATCAATGCCATCCGCAACCTCTCCATGGACGGCAATCTGGTTGAGCTCATGGCGGATAAAATTCTGACCCAACCTCCTGAAGGGCAGGAGATTCTCAAGGCTGCGTCAGGGATCGGGTGCAAATTCGATCTGCGCATCCTCATGGAGATTGTTGAACTCCCTGACCAGATTATCATGGACTATCTGGGGCTGGCGCAACAGGAAGGGCTGGTTGTCGCTGATGCCGGGGCTTCAGCCTTGAACTCTGAATTCAACCCTCTCGCAGGTCCGCAAACATTCTCTTTCATGCATGACCGGGTACAAAAAGCTGCTTACTCGATGCTTAACGCTTCTGAAAAAAACAATCTGCATATCGATATCGGGCAAGCCATGCGCAAAGTCTTTTCTAAAACGGAATTGGAAGATGCGACCTTTGAGCTTGCCACCCAATACAGCCTATGCATCAGCGCTCTCAACGAGTCGCAGGATAAGCATGGGATAGCCACAATATTCATAAATGCAGGACGCAAGGCAAAAAGAAGTTCCGCTTTTGAACTGGCTGCCGGATACCTGTCAAAGGCGGCACGCCTGCTGGGCGAGGAAGGATGGACCTCCGACTACAGGATAAATTTCGACCTGTACCTTAATTGGTATGAATGTGAGTTCCTGAACGGGACAATCAAACAATCTGAAAAAGTGTTCGATAAAATTATTGAACACTCGCAGGACCGCCGGGACATCACCAAAGCACAGCTCTCCAGAATACAGCTTTATTCCGACCAGAGCAGGTACCACGAAGCGGTAAAAATCGGTCTGGAAACCCTGCGGGCGTACAATGTTATGATTCCCGAAAGCCCGGGCAAACTGGCTCTGGGTGCCGAACTGTTGAAAACACGGATGTCCATCGGCACCAAAAGCACTGCCCAGTTATACAATCTGCCGGACATGGATTCCGAATATCATCTGGAAACCATGAAGCTTTTAATGAGCACCATTACTCCGGCTTACATGTACAATAAAAGTCTTGTTTTTTATATTATCCTCCTGATGATCCGCCTTTCGATCAGACACGGCAATGCCCCTTTTTCGCCGTTCAGCTATATGTTTTATGCCATGTTTCTGGCTTCCAGGGAGTTTTCATTCAAAAAATCAAAGGAATTTACGAAACTGGCTGTGGATCTGAATAAAAAATTCGGCACCACCGGACTGGAAACCAAAATCAACATGCTCCGCGGGGGCATGCACGACCACTGGCATATTCCTCTGCAGGAGAACATCAAAACTCTGGACAAAGCCTTCCACAGTGGACTCATGCATGGAGACAACACCTTTGCCCGCTATGCCGGATACTTCGCGGTACACCTGACATTCATGCAGGGCCAAGCCCTTTCCGAAGTATACAGCCTTGCTGACCGGTATTTAAATTTCATCCGTAAAAACAAGAACTCCCTGAGTTCCGGGACAATCAACCTCCCCTTGCAGATGTGTAAAAGCATGCAAGGCAAGACATACACACCGGGTTACCTTGATGATGACAATTTTCAGGAAAGCAAACTCATCAGTGCCGCCAAAAGCAGCGGATCGGAAGTGCTGGAGAACTGGACCGCCATATCGAAAATGATTTCACTCTCGTTCTTCGGCTATCACGCCAAAGCTTTGGAACAGATAAATCCCCTTTACGAGAAAGTGGAAGAAGCCCTTTTCGGCATGTATTCAGTTGCTGTTTTCCATTTCTTCTGCATCGTAAACATGGCTGCCCTCTACGAATCAGCCGACACCAAAACGCAGAAGATTTATCTCAATCGCATCAACCACTCTCTCGCGCGTCTTAAGAAATGGGAAAAGAGCTGTCCTGAAAACTTCCGCCACCTCTACCTGATTGCCACTGCTGAATACGCAAGACTGAACAAAGACAACAGCAACGCGATGGCCCTGTATGAAGAAGCCATCAAAACATGCTCCAAATCTGGATACAATAACTTCGGCGGACTGGCCTGTGAACTGGCCGGAAAATTCCATTCCGCCATAGGTGGAACCTATTCGGCCACGGCACTTTTTTCAGAAGCATGCCGCTATTACCGGGAATGGGGTGCTTCTGCAAAAGTTCAACGAATGCTCAACGAATATCCACAACTGAGCGAAGACTCCCAAAATCCCTTCAACTCTTACTTCCATACCGGGGACAAGGCAGCCAGCTCCCTTGATATTTCCGCAGTTGTCAGAGCTTCACAGGCTATCTCAGGGGAAATCGTTCTTGACCGGCTGCTGGACAAGCTCATGCGCATAGTCATTGAAAATGCCGGAGCGCAAAAGGCCACCCTGCTCCTGAACAACAAGAACGCCCTTGAACTCACCGCCCATGCCTTTGTTTCCGAGCACGGCGTAACCACCCAGCCCAATCCGGACCCGAATCAGGAGCTTTACTGCCGGAGCATCGTCAACTACGTGCTACGTTCCAAAGATAACATTGTTCTGCGAGATGCCGGAACCCAAGGGGCATTCTCAATTGACAGCTACATCATCAGGACCAAACCGAAATCCATACTGGCCATGCCGGTTATCAACCAGCAGATCATGCGCGGGGTTCTCTACCTTGAGAATAACCTCAGTCCGGGAGTCTTTACCGACGACCGCCTTGAAGTGCTGAACCTGCTCTGCTCACAGGCGGCAATTTCCATCCAGAACGCCCGGCTCTATTCCGACCTGCGAGATTCGGAAACCCAGTACCGCACCCTCCTTGAAAGCATCAATGTCGGTGTTTTCAGATCAGAGGTAAATACTGACGGCATACTGCTGAAAGCCAACCGGGCTCTGGCAGAAATGTTCGGCTACAAGGGCTGGAATGAAATCAGGAAAACTCAGCTCAGAAGCCTTTACGTAAAGCCGGAAGAGCATAAAGCCATGATCAAAGAACTGCTGGAAGGTGGTATTGTTCGTGACCGGGAAATGAATATGAGACGTCAAGACGGAACCCCCATCTGGGTGAACATGACTGTTTCCCTTGAGAAAGACGGAAACAAGCAGGACTGCCTCGAAGGGGTGCTTGAAGACATTACCGAAAAAAGAAAAGCTCAGGAGTTTGAAAAAGCCAAGGTGGCTGCGGATGCGGCCAACAAGGCCAAAAGCGACTTTCTGGCCAGCATGTCCCACGAAATCAGAACACCCATGAATGCCATTCTGGGAATGGCTGATCTGCTCTGGGAATCCCGGTTGAGCAAGATTCAGCGCAGCTACGTAAAAATTTTCAAAAACGCAGGAGAAAACCTGCTCCTGCTCATCAATGATATTCTCGATCTTTCAAAAATCGAGGCCGGGCAGATTGATCTTGAAGAAATAGACTTCAACCTTGAAGAATTATTTGAAGAAATCGGTTCCATCTTCGCTCTCAGAGCCCAGGTCAGGGGAATCAATCTCTGCTGGCACATCGCACCGGTTGTCCCCCGGATCATAACCGGAGACCCGACCAGATTGCGACAGGTGATTGTCAATCTGATCGGAAACTCACTTAAATTCACGGACAAAGGGACGATTACTTATGAAGCCGACCTGACTGAAGCCGGCTACCTTCGCTTCATCGTCATTGATACGGGGGTGGGTATTCCAGTTGAAAAAATGAATTCTATTTTCGAGACCTTTTCTCAAGCGGATTCATCCACTACCCGCAACTATGGCGGAACCGGCCTTGGCCTCTCCATATGCAGCCGCATGGTGGAAAGCATGCAGGGCGGAATTTTCGTCTCAAGTATTGAAGGGGAAGGAGCTTCATTCGCTTTCACAATCAGTGCGGAATTTCCCATCCAGCCGGAGATAGCTCCTCCTCTGGAAGACTGTGCAATACTCCTTGTGGATAAAGAGAGCATATGCCGGGATTATCTGGGTCACAGCCTGACCGATCTTGGTGCAAAAGTATATGCTGCCGACAATCTAGGGGAATCGTCCGCATATGCAGCTGAGATTGCACTCTCATCCTATAAGAACAGCATTCTTCTTGTTGGACAGCCATGCGGAGAAGAGGATCGTTTTGACATACTGAAAAAATTAAAGCACGGCCCCTGCACGGACTGGAAACTGATTATGATCATGGAAGCAAAGCCCCAGCCTCGGGCAACGGCACGGGCCAAACAGCTGGGCGCCTCCTATGTGCATCGCCCGGTCCACCCGCAGGCAATTGTCGAGGACATCCGCTATACCTTTACCAGAACTTCAGGCCCTGCATTGAATGAGGAAAACGATCAAACGCTGGACGTAGAGCTGTCTGAAATGCAGGAATCAACCAATGTTCAACACCATGATTCAGGCGAAGAGATGAATATCCTTCTGGTTGAGGACTCCGAGGACAACCGTATGGTTATAGATCTTTTCCTCAAAGAAACACCATACCGGATAACATATGCCGAGAACGGGCAGGAAGGTTTTGAAAAGTTCAGGGAAAAAAAATTCGGCATAGTTCTCATGGATATTCAGATGCCGATAATGGATGGTTACGAAGCAACAAAAGCCATCAGGGAATATGAAAAAGAAAATGATCTGTCCCCGACCCCGATCTTGGCCCTGACCGCCAATGCCTTCCAGGACGATGAACAAAAGGCACTGGAATCAGGCTGTACCGCCCACATGTCCAAACCGGTCAAAAAGAAAAAACTCCTTCAAACTCTGGAGGAGTATCTGGGACGGGTCAACTAGACTTCTATCTACCAGCGCCGGGTCAGAACGTTCCTCCAACTGGCAGGAATGTAATCCTCATACTCCTTACCGACTTCTTCAAGTCCGGTCATTTCACCGGAAAGGCTGATGGCAAAAGGTTTCATAAGCCGCAGGGGATATTTTTCGTTTTCGAGCTGAAAACCTGAAGATCTGTCCAGCACGGTCAGCATCTCCTCGGAATTTCTCCCCACCAGCACAGCCTCGGGAAAGAAAACAGCTTCAGCGGTATGTTTTCCCAGACCGTCGAAAAGGGTCTTACTGATAAAAATAAAATCTTCCTTCCACAGGCTGCGGCCTGAACTCGGGAGGGTTTCATTGCAGATGTAATGCAGCTTGCGCCCTTCCAGAAAACCATAGCTTTCAATCTTTTTGGCGTCGGCCACAATTACATTACCCAACCCCATGTTTCCCAGCACATCATTCGTCCGCTCGGCAACAATCTGATTGCGTTCAATGCCCACCAGAGAAGAGCTTTCAAAGCCGTTACGTCTGGCCTGAACTTCCATGGCCAGCATCAGAATCCCGGTTCCTGAGCCTATGTCCAGACCGGTAAAAGGATCTCCGCCCAATTGCGGTTCAGCATCGGCAATGGCCTTGAAAATATGCACACTTTTAGGAAGATCGGCCAGCATGCATAATGCGAACCCGTAAGACAAAAGCTGCTTGCGCAATTCAAGGCAGTTCTCCAGCACATCACTTCCCAGCCTGCGATGCACAAAACGGTCGAAAAGCAGGGAAATATCTTTAAGTTCCAAAACCTGCTCATGGGATCCGGGATAAACGTAGGCATGGAAAAACTTGACCATAATATTCAGCAGCAAAGGCCCATCCAGCTCCACCGCCGGATCTCCGGCCAGAGCAAGGTCTTCACTGAGAGAAGTCCTGCGGTATATTTTTTCCGCTAAAACAGTCTCTTCCATTGCCGGGCGCTGCAACAAACGCAAACTGGCTTTTTTGATCATTGTCCATACCTGCCTTGTTTTATACTGCTGGGGAAATTCAAATATAACGTTTTTTTAAGTTCATTACCACTTAATTGGAATCGGAACCATGAATGTATTACTTGACCTTTGTGCTAATCCTGATACGGACAATCCAGCACTTGCATGAACGCATCTATAAC
Organism: Maridesulfovibrio sp.; assembly: GCF_963678865.1. Classification (NCBI taxonomy): domain Bacteria; kingdom Pseudomonadati; phylum Thermodesulfobacteriota; class Desulfovibrionia; order Desulfovibrionales; family Desulfovibrionaceae; genus Maridesulfovibrio; species Maridesulfovibrio sp. The sequence continues at coordinate 2,471,576 of NZ_OY787459.1, forward strand.
TAATGGACAAAAATCCTTTAGCAGAGTTCAGCACCACTATCAAAATAAGCCATACGCAGGAAATATATCATGTCCCAGAATGTAGACCCCAAAATCAAGAAAGAAGTCGAACGCCGCAGGACCTTCGGCATTATCAGCCACCCGGATGCAGGTAAGACCACCCTGACCGAAAAGCTCCTCCTCTATGGTGGAGCAATCCAGATGGCCGGGACCGTAAAATCAAGAAAAGCCGCCCGCCATGCTACATCCGACTGGATGGCCATGGAACAGGAGCGCGGAATTTCCGTTACCACCTCAGTCATGAAATTCAACTACAAAGACTATGAGGTAAACCTGCTGGACACCCCCGGTCACCAGGATTTTTCCGAAGACACCTATCGCGTGCTTACCGCCGTGGACTCCGCGCTCATGGTCATCGACTGCGCCAAGGGGGTAGAAGTCCAGACCAAAAAACTGATGGAAGTCTGCCGCATGCGCGACACTCCGATCATCACTTTCATCAACAAGATGGACCGCGAGGGAATAGACCCCTTCGACCTGCTGCAGGACATTGAAGACACTCTGCAGATTGAATGCGCCCCCCTGAGCTGGCCTATCGGAATGGGTTCAGACTTCAAAGGCACATACAACATCCATAAAGGCGAACTACACCTTTTCTCCGCCATCCACGGCGGGGGCATCCAGAAGGGAGAAGTGATCAAAGACCTTTCCGACCCCCGTCTCGATGAACTTCTCGGTGATCAGGCCGAACAGTTGCGCGAAGAACTGGAACTGCTCGATGGCGCAGGATATCCATTTGACAAGGAACGCTATCTGGCGGGCAAGCAGACCCCTGTTTTCTTTGGCAGTGCCATTAACAACTTCGGGGTGCAGGAAATGCTGGATTCCTTCGTTGAACTTGCCCCGCACCCCAAAGGACGGGCGACCACAACCCGCGAAGTCTCGCCCTTTGAATCCGACTTTTCCGCTGTGGCCTTTAAAATTCAGGCCAACATGGACCCGGCACACCGGGACCGCATTGCTTTCATGCGTATCTGTTCCGGTAAATTCAAACGCGGCATGAAGGTCCACCACCACCGTATCGGAAAAGAAGTACAGATAGCCAACGCCACCATCTTCATGGCTCAGGACCGCACCGGGGTCGAAGAAGCCTATCCCGGTGACATCATCGGGGTCCACAACCACGGGACCATCAAGATCGGCGACACCTTCACCTCATCCAAGGAAGAGTTGAAATTCACCGGAATCCCCAACTTTGCCCCTGAACATTTCCGCCGGGTAATCCTGAAAGATCCTCTTAAAAGCAAACAGCTCGACAAAGGTCTGCACCAACTGGCCGAAGAAGGTGCCGTACAGCTATTCAAACCTCTTGGCAACAATGATAAAATTCTCGGAGCCGTAGGTCTGCTTCAGTTTGATGTAATCATGTCCCGCCTAAAGGACGAATACAGTGTTTCCGCCCTCTACGAACCAGTTGAATACCACACCGCCCGCTGGATCTGTAGCGATGATCAGAAAGAAATTGACGGGATCAAGAAACGCTATCCCCGTTTTGTGGCTCTCGACGGAGACGACAACCTGACCTTCCTCGCCCCCAGCCAGTGGCGTTTGCAGCAGGCGGAAGAGGAATGGCCTAAAATTACTTTTAACAAAACCCGCGAACATCAATAATTTGATGTATTTCGTGCTGCTGGAACATGAGAATCCTTCGGCGATCCTGCCGGAGGCTTCTCATAGAGCAGGCAATTCATCTTACACAGCAGATGGAGCTTATAAACGGTCTGGGGGTTGACGAAGGGCTGTTTGGCTAATATCCAAAAGGGATACCATTCGTCCTGCCCGCCCGTGATTTTTCAGGGAGCTGACCACCTGAAGCATCACGGGCCGGTAGGAATTCTTTGTTTCCCCTAGCAGGGGAGTTAATTACTACCGGGCTTATTATTTTATGCAAATACCTGAACAATATAAGAAAAAGTTTACAAAAGACGAAATCAACGAGCTGCCCCTTCGCCAATATGAAGGACCGATCAAGCTCATTGACCGGGAAGATGACGTTCCGTTTGCCATCGAGGAATTAAGCCGTTGCCGACTGCTCGGCTTCGATACTGAAACCCGCCCTGTCTTCCGTAAAGGGGTATCCTACCCCCCTTCACTGATCCAGTTGGCGACCGACGATTGTGTCTACCTTCTGCATCTCAATCATATTTCCCTTTCAGACCATATTAAGGAACTTCTGTCCTCTGCCGATATAATCAAAACCGGGGTGGCGGTTATCAATGATGTCAAAGAGCTACGCGATGTTTCTCCCTTTGACGGCAAAGGATTCGTAGACCTTGGGGATCTTGCTAGATCACTTGAAATGCAGACCAACGGACTGCGCAATCTGGCCGCCAACCTGCTCGGATTCCGAATCTCCAAGGGCGTGCAGTGCTCAAACTGGGGGCGCAAGGAACTGACTCCGCAACAGATCACCTACGCTGCCACCGACGCCTGGGTAAGCCGTGAAATTTATCTCAAATTTCAGGAACTCGGAGTACTCTAACTGTTTTATCGCAGGTAAACATCTGCTACCGGAAAGGATCAGGACCGCCATGAAAGCCAGATTTATTCTCACCTCACTGCTCATTTTCATATTTTCAACACTTCCCGCTTTTGCACAGGGGAACTGCTCTGATATCTTTAAAGCCGAACTCGAAAATATTTCCGGTGTAGATACCGTAATCGCAAGCGATAACGGCTTTCTTGCCATCCTCAAAGAGGGGAGTAAAAAACAAACCGTCAGTGCGGTTTCGCAGATCAACAAGCTGCGGATAAACAACTCAGGCGGATGTAATTTCTCAGACACTGCCGTAGCAATCATGAACAGTGACTTTGAACAGGTAAAAAGCGCTTCTTCAGCATCCATGCCCATTAAGGATGTGGCCAGGCTGCTTTATGATTACGTTTACAAACTCAGTCCGGTTCAGGTTGAAGAGAACCTGAAAGGATATGAAAAGCTTTCCGAACTGGACCCGAAAAACAACTACTACAAAGCCCGTGTAGAACATTATACCCAAAGGGCTGAGCTGGTTAAAACCAGATCTGAATTCATTTCCCGTTGCCTTAAACAGTTTCCCGGCGATAAGACAATCAGTGATTTAAAAATAAAAAGAGATTTCTATCTCTTTGTGGTTGATAAAGACAGCCCGCTCAAAACGGCTGAGGCCTTCATAGATAAAGTAGCCCAGGAAAGCCCGCGCCCGGACAAAAAAATGTGCGTCATCGCTTATTCTGCAGATCTGGACAACAGGCAGACAAGTTGTCCGGCTGAATATCAGAAAATCCTGAACTCCAATGAAGAAGAGCTGCTCATGCGCCATGTTCAATCCCTGCCCGGATACCAATTACAGCTGAACATCAACGGCTACAAGGCACTGAATAAACTGGCTCCCCACTCCGCTCTGTACACTAATAAACTGGCCGCCTACGAAGCCAAAGAACAGGGCCTGCAGCGCTTGCTCAACTTGAGAACTGTTTCTGGAGAAAAATTAATCAGCAAGAGCAGCAACCGGGGCAACACCCTTTACGCAACAATCACCAATGAAGCCCTAGACGGTAAATCTGTTTCCGCAAACCGCAAGCTCTTCAGGTTGCTCACCGACTACTACGCTGCAAGCGGATATGCATACAAAAAATGCGTTCTCAAAAATTCTGCCGGAAAAACCCTCGGAACCATTTCCTGCAGCAATTCAGAATGTACTTTCAAGCAGTAAATTCAAGTAAAATGACCCAATAGATAACGGTGAAGCGGCTTTCCTGCTGCTTCACCGTTTTTTTATACTGACAATCTGTAAACACTTATTGCTTATTTTCTTTGACTAAACAGCACTTACATATACAATCAATCAGCACTCTTGCTATCGAGACTCCCTATGACTGCACGCAAAACAGTTATTTTTATTCTGATATTAATATTTTCCATTGCCGCACCAAGTTCAGTTTTCGCGGATACGCCCCTGAACCTTATCGGCAATGACAAGTCTTACCCTCTGGAAAATCATTTTTCATATTTAATTGATAATTCCGGACAAATGTCTTTGGAACAAATTCTCTCAGCAGAAACAGACTCAGAGTACAAGCCTTCTGCAGGCAGGACTTTGAATGTCGGGGTAACCGACAGTGCATGTTGGGTAAAATTCACCCTCCACAATCCTGAAAACTCTGTAAGGGATCTTGTACTCGAACTTGGCACCTCGACCATTAATTCTGCAACATTATTCATCCCGAACAGTACAGGAGGATACTCCCGTAAAACAACCGGAGACATGTACCCTATTGAGGAAAGGGATTTTTTTCATAGAAAACCCTGCTTTAGTTTTCAACTGGGGCCGCAGGGCACCGAAACCTTATACCTGCGCCTCAAAACCAATGCCATCCTTGAAACATCATTGACGATCCTTGACCGGGATCATTTTCTGGCCGGACTGCCTGTGGAATACCTGCTTCTGGGCATGTTTTACGCGGCATTCATTGTGGCTATCGCCTACAACATTTTTCTTTTCAGCTCGCTAAAGGATTTCAGTCGCCTGCTATACGTTCTTTACGCACTCATTTTCTGTTCCCTATGGATATTTATTGACGGATTATGGCATATGTCCGGTTTGTCGCTGCAAACCTTTGACCAGTTGACCGGTGCTCGAGTTGCCAATGCAGGGACATGGCTGACCATGGTCCTTTTTACCAGCTGGTTTTTCAACTGCCGGCGGAATGCTCCGAGGCTTCACCTGTGGTTTATGTTCATAGCCGCATGGAGCCTTATCAACATCATAATGATCTGCATTCTTCCTCTTGCCGAATACAAAACACCGGTACGACTGGTCTGGGTTGTTTCAATTCCATCTGTATTATTCTGTGCAGCTTTATTTTTAAAACGAGGTTTCATGCGCGCCAGATACTTTCTTGCTGCATGGCTGCTTGTTCTGCTCGGAGCAGCCGTCATCTTTATGGATATGTACCTGAACATCATCCCCAGTACATTTATAAGCCGTTATGCATGGCGAATTGCATCGGTATTTGAAATCATCCTGCTGAGTCTGGCCCTTGCCGACCGCATTAATGAACTTAACCGGGACAAGGAATTAGCCCAGAACCGTGCTCTTGAAGCAGAACAAAAACTCAAAGAAGGACTGGAGGAAATCGTAACTGAAAGGACTAAAGAACTTAAGAACGCAAACCGCAAACTGAAACTATTATCCCAGATGGATGAACTCACTGGATTATACAACAGAAGATACTTTGATCTGTCCCTTGAGCGGGAATGGAAAAGAATGCAGCGCAGCAAGGAGCAGATCTGCCTGATGATGATTGATGTAGACCATTTCAAATCTTACAACGATACCTACGGACACCAAAGCGGCGATACCTGTCTGCAGAGTATCGCCCAAAGCATCCGCACCGGAGCAGGACGCAGTTCCGACATCTGCGCCCGATACGGAGGAGAAGAATTCGCACTCATCCTGCCCTCTACTGATTTACCCGGAGGAATTGCCATTGCCGAAAACATCCGCATGCACATAGAAAAAAAACATGTCCCCCACACAACAGACAAAGGCATTGTCACTGCCAGCATAGGGGTGGCGGCAATCACACCGGATGCAGATACTTCTCCGCAACAATTGGTCCAGCTTGCGGATAAAGCCCTCTACAAAAGTAAGCAACAGGGACGTAACCGGACTTCATACTATGCAGAAGCGCAGGATGAATAGCAGATTACATGGTCAGCACAAAATAAACCGCCCCCACCAACACAAGGCTGGCCGCACGCAAGCACTGATTGTAGACGATAAGTTTCAGAGCCATCCTGCCCCTGAAAATTCCGGCATAGTATGGGAGCTGATGGCGCAGGGCGCGCACCGGAGTTGACAGCAGATTGCCGATAACCAGTGCCAGCACGATTCCCCGGGGATCGATGGCTCCGGAACCGAGCAGCGAACCTGCGGCTGCGAGTCCGGCGGTAAATTCAGCGGCAAGGCTGAAAGCTATGATCCCGAAGACATGCGGATCCAACCACGCAAGAAAGCCCAGATGTTCGCTGAGATATGCTTCAAAAGATGTGAACACGCCGTAATGCCGGAGAAAGAAAAAAGCCGTGTATATAGGAATAGTCAGGTAAATAACCTTTGGGAGCCTGCGCTTGAGACGCTTCAGGGCTTTATCCAAAACATCACGGAAAGACTTAGCTTCATGACCCTTTAACCGCTCAGCAACATCTCCGCAGCCGGCATCGGCAGGAAGGGAAAAACGCCCCCAGAGCACAATGGCTCCGGTACGTATAATCGCTGCAATCAAAGTCAATCCCACATAAATAAAAGCCACATTGCCGATGAACGGAGCGGCAATAAAAAAGACCGTGGGCATATGCAGAAAATAGGTAGGCAGACTGTTGAAAAGGTTGGAAATAACCAGTTCCCGGTCATTAATTTCACCCTTTTCGTAAGCCTCGGAAAGCATGGAGTTGGCAGCAACCCCCGAAAAAAAGGCCAGAGCAAAACTGGCCCCGCTTATATCCTTGAGCCGGCCGGCCCTGATCATGGGGGTGGCAATCCGTCCCATAGCGCGTGTCCAGCGCAATCCTTCAACAACGTTACCTACCAGCAGCCCAAGACTGATGAACAGCAAAAGCCGGATCAGGGGCCAGCCCAATCCACTCCAGAGAAGATCTAAAGACAATTTAACCTACTTTTTCTTCCAATTATCAACAGCTAGAATTCTGAATACGGAATCTTCCTCGGCAAGGACTCCGGCATCTATGAGTTCCTTCATGGCGACCAGAAAATCATTTTCCTCGCCGCTCCATTTTGCCAGACAGGCCGCGTAGGTGATATCGGTAGCAGCAGCCTTACAATTTTTTTCAGGATCAATCTTGCTACCCTGCATACCTTCGATCAGCAGAAAGAGAGAATTCGCTTCAACGGATAGTCCGAGATCAAAAATAGAAACAGCCATCGCTTCCTCCAGAATTGGTTGGTTATGCAATAAAAGTATACTTGAATAGCTTTATGGGCCAGAAAAAACCACGCCCGTGACTACACTTTTCCCTGCAGCAAGGATTTAAACTGCTTAAGCTCTTCCGCATCCATACGGCTGAAATTATCTTCAGCCGGGAAAGACCCGTTATCGACTTCAGTTATGTATCGTTTGACCGCTTCAATGCTCTCACCACGCAACTGAGCGAATTTTTTTACAAACTTAGGTACAAAACGGTCAAAAAGTCCGAGAATGTCGTGGTATACCAGCACCTGCCCATCCGTATCAGGACCGGCTCCGATACCTATGGTGGGAACCGAAACCCGGCGGGTAACTTCCTGAGCGACCTCATGTGGAACCGCTTCCAGAACAATGGAAAAACACCCTGCAGCCTCAAGAGCCAACGCTTCATCCACAAGGGCAGCTGCAGAACGGGCATTCTTGCCCTGTGCCTTGAATCCACCAAAGCGGGCTACGTGTTGCGGAGTCAACCCTATATGACCCTGTACCGGGACACCGGAATCTACAATAGCCCGTACATGCTCCAGAAAAGGAAAGCCACCTTCAAGCTTAACCGCCCGCGCACCGGTCCGGCTTAAAAATTTACCTGCATTCTCCACTGCCGCCTGCACAGAAGGCTGGTAGGACATGAACGGAAGGTCGCCGACAATGAGCGCTCTTTTTGCCCCGCGCGAAACAGCAGCCGCATGATGCAGCATATCGTCCATGGTAACGGAAAGGGTATCTTCATAACCAAGCACGACCATGCCCAATGAATCCCCTACCAAGATCATATCCACTTCCGCAGCATCCACAATCTGCCCGGAAGGATAATCGTAAGCGGTTACCATGGAAATTTTACGCTGTCCCTTAAGGGCGGTGATGTCCGGGGCTGTTATTTTCTTCATTTTTTCCTCACAGATTATATGTAGACTGATTTAGGAAGAATTTTGGGTACAGCATATTGATATGGGCAGTAGAAAACTAAATCAAGTCTAGTGAAAAATGTATCATTGTTTAACAAATGTCGTTCTCCAACCTCACCCTTCTGCCATGCTGCTGATAAAGCGCCAGATACAAGTCGCAAAAAAAAACAGAAACAAAGCGTGTATAGATGCGCAAGTTTCTGTCTTTTTTGCAGCTACGCCGCAGAAGATGATTTTTAAACCGTCTGACTACAATTCCTGCATGACCCAGACAACCCGTCCGACCACGTGTTTCTCATGGTTTTCGACCGGGATATACTGTTCAGGATGCTGTGAATCATCGGGACGGAGAATGAATCTGGAGTTCTCGGGATCAAAGAAAACCCTGCGGATAACAACCCCCTGATGCGGGACATGGATAGCGTAAATATCGCCAGCCATAAGCCTTTTCTGGGAGTCATCAACACCTACGAACGCATCCCGGCGCACCGAGGGCTCCATAGAAGAACCTTCAGCCCTGAGGACTACCAAGGATGAGCGGTAGTAGGTTTCAGGGATATTAAGTTCTGAAACCTGCTGAGGCTTCCAGATATCGGCCCCTGCGTCCTCGCCAGCCATGGATGAAACCGGCACGATTCTGCCCCGGGACTGCACTTGTCCATACTGGGCGGTTGTCTCGCTCAAGATCTGGTCAGCGGCTATTTTTCCCTTGCCCGGCTTAAGATAAACGGGTTCGATTCCGTCGGAAAGCCATTCCGGGTTCAGGCCATGAGTCCTGTATAATTTTATAAACCATTCCGCTGGTATAGAGCTTCTGCGCTTCGCGTCAGAAATACTTGACTGTCGAATATTCAAAATTTCGGCAAGCTGAACCTGAGTTCTTGTTCCGGTAGCCTTCTTGATTCTCTCCAAGCTTTCATCAAACCACTTTGACACGCCTACCTCCTATGCAAACAAAATAAAAACATCTAATAATCATACGAAGTAAAATAACCCTTATAAAACAGATCGTTTTTTTTGCACTCAATCGGCTATTCTAATACCAATTTTACACTCTGCTATCACGAAATTTATAAACTAGCAAAACTTTAAAATAACGCCTGCTACTACAGGCTACAGAGAATGTAAAACCATAAAGATAAATCAATCATACCTGCAGAAGAGATAGTACAATTGCAATTTATATTAACTCACACATTTTATAGCAAACAAAATATAGCAAAGCAGTATACGTAAGACCTATTATGTTGCGGAGAACACCTTTAAAGACACAGTCGCAATTATAAATAGACAACACAGATATCAGCCCTCGCCCAGAGGGAGGATAAAATAAAAATTGTTCCCACCGTCCTGCGGTTCGTAACCCACTTCTCCCCCGTGCAGCTCCACAACCTGCCGGACAAAAAACAACCCATGCCCGGAACCGTATTCATTACCCACATTGTCACTGCGGAAGCCGGGCTGAAAAAGTTTATCCCGATCCTCTTCGGATAGATGAGGGCCGGTGGTAAAAACATTCAGCTTAAGCCCGTTCCAGCCATTTCTGAAATAATTCTCCACAACCTCCCAGCCGTAAGCTGCAAACTTATCCCGACGTCCGTCGCACATGCTTTCTTCACGGGTATATTTCACTGCGTTGGAAAAAAGATTGGCATAAACCTGCGAAATCAAGCCTACATCGGCAACAATGCGCACCTCACGGTCCGGCACTCCCCCCATACTTATATCCAGCCGGATACCTCGGTCTTCGAACCTTGAGCGGTAGCGTTCCAGTTGCGGTTCAATAATTTTCTTAAGCAGATTGCAGGGCCGCTTTTCAACTATATAACGCCCTTCTTCAAAATGCTGCCTGCGCAACAAGGTTTCAAGAAACAGGCTGGTCTGCTCATAATGCCTGTGAATTTCATTAAACTGGAGAACCAGACCGTTATACAAAAGGTCAAGGTCGTGACTGACTTCGTCTACTGACTTCCTGTAAACCTCACTACGCAGTTGCCGGATATTTTCAATCCGGTCACGCAGCCGATTATAAAACAATTTGAAATACATATTGGGGACAATGACGTTATGCCCGACATCCTTTACCAGATTGCGGACAAAATCCAGATGTTCCTGGCCCTTGCGGCGCAGGAGTTTGCTGTGCAGCTGAAAACCGACCCGGTTGACGAATTTCTCAAAAAACAGCGACTGGTGATCGGAAAGCTTCTCAAGCTTGTAAAATTCAAAACAGCCGATGACATCTCCGGCAGGCTTAAAAGGAAGCTGGTCAACCAGTTCAATATTTCCCCGGATAGGAATAAAGAGATGCCCGGCATTAAGCACCTTTTCAAGGGGTACTGAGCTGCATACCGGAGCACGGTTTTCCGTACGTCCTACAGTGATAAAATCATCCGGACCCATCGCAAGATAAAGCCTGCAGTCCAAATCAAAAAGCGATCTGGGTACGGCTGTACAGACTGCAAAAAAATCTTCAAGAGAATCAAACTCCTGTGCAAGATCAAAGAAAATCATCAGCGCCCGCTTTTCCGTTGCGGAAAAACTGTAATCTTTATAATCTTCCATTTTTTCATGGATACGCCGCTGGATATTAAGCATTTTTTCAGGCCCTGGTGCGGCAGAAAGGTGGAAACCTTCTCCCAGCGGGCCTTCCGGCTCGTACGAAGACACATCTGCGCTTTTCTTTTCACTACTCATGGCATCTATCCGGTGTTCAATATAGAAAGGGACTTTCACCTATCATACGGCCCCCAGTGAAAAGGAGCAAGCATGAAGATATTTTTTTGCCCTTTTAGTCATGTTTACTGCGGGTTCATTTTATGCGACAGTCCGCCATCAAAACTACTTCAGGGAAATTACCATGCCCGAAATAATACTCATTCAAATATCCGGCGAGGACAAACCCGGCCTTACATCCTCCCTTACCGGGGTTCTGGCGGGTTACGGAATTGATATTCTGGACATCGGCCAGTCTGTAATCCACAATCAGCTTGTGCTGGGGATACTGATCAGAATCCCGCGCGAAGCTGAGTCCGCTCCTGTGCTCAAGGACATCATGTTCAAAGGGTACGAGCTGGGTGTCACCGTCAAGTTCAAACCCATTGAGGCAGACCAATATATGGACTGGGTCAACGCTCAAGGTAAACCCAGACACATTGTCACTCTGGTGGGTGATAAAATTACCGGATCACATATTTCACGCATTACGCAGATCATTGCAGACAATGGATTGAATATAGATATGATCCACCGTCTTTCCGGTCGCATCCCCATGAACGGAGAACCTGCACCGCGACATGCCTGTGTAGAATTCTCCATTCGCGGAGTACCCGAAGATCTGGACCGCATGCGCTCCAATTTTCTGGAAATGGCCGCGCAGGACCAAGTGGATATTGCCCTGCAGGAAGACAACGTTTTCCGCAGAAACAGAAGGCTGGTGGCCTTTGACATGGACTCCACCCTCATTCAGACCGAAGTCATTGACGAACTGGCCAAAGCTGCCGGTTCAGGTGATACAGTAAGCAGAATTACCGAGTCTGCCATGCGTGGGGAGATCGATTTCAAGGAAAGCCTGCGCCAGCGGCTGGCGACCCTTAAAGGGCTCGACGAATCAGTGATGGAAGGAATCGCCCGGAAATTACCCATTACCGAAGGTGCCGAGCGACTCATAACCAACCTGAAGAAGTTCGGCTACAAGACAGCCATTATTTCCGGTGGATTCACCTACTTCGGCGAAAAACTGCAGGAGAAACTTGGTGTGGATTACGTCTACGCCAACCGCCTTGAAATAAAAGACGGCAAACTGACCGGCGGGGTTATCGGTGATATTGTGGACGGTGCCAAAAAAGCGGAGCTGCTGCGCAAAATAGCGGAGAAAGAACAGATCAGCCTGCAGCAATCCATTGCGGTCGGCGACGGCGCCAACGACCTGCCCATGCTCTCCATCGCCGGTCTGGGAATAGCCTTCCACGCCAAGCCCAAAGTCAAACAGGATGCCCGCCAGTCCATTTCCCATTTCGGGCTGGATTCAATTCTCTATCTTATAGGTCTGCGGGACCGGGATACAGATTAGATATAGCCTCAAACGGCTCTTAGAGGACAAAATCTTCTTATCAAGAGCGCGTTGCCAGTTAAAAAGCAGGCCCCGCAGAATCGCTTCTGCGGGGCCTTTTCCATACTCTATCCAAAAATCCGGACTACATGTCCACGGCTTTGATCCAGATTACAGCATCCTGAGAGAGTTCTTTACCTTTGTACTCTTTGTCAGGGCCGGAACCCAGTGCGCAGAAACCCCACCATCCGGCTTTGGGAACAGCGAATGTGATATAACCCTGATCATCGGTTTTAACACCCATGGTTACGAAGGCATCATGGGGAGCGTGGGCCTTTTCTTCTTTTTTGAACGAATTGTTTTTCATGTCCGGCTCATGATTCATGTATTCCACTTCAACATCAGCATTGGGAATGGGCTTGCCGTTGGCAAGGAGTTGAGCCTTGAAGGTCATGCCGGTCCACATGGCATAGGGCTTCACAAGGGGAACCCATTCGGTTTTCAAGCCTGCGGGAGCAGCCCAGTTGCCGGGCAGACCACCGACATTCATGTAAGTCTTGGTAATCTGCTGAATATAAATGTCTTCTTCACCCTCATAGTAAGGAGCGGGAACAAGCACCAGAGTGTAGTCGCCCATGGAACGTACAATTTTCTTAGGCAAGGTTGCTTCATAAGCTTCGCCGGAATTGGTCAGGCTGGTCCAGGTAATGGGCTTAAGCAGCTTTTTGAGGTCATATTTTTTGGTTTTGCCCTCTTCACCTTTCTGGTGCAGCATGTAAAATTCTTCCGGCATGCCCATTTTCATGGTGTGACCTGCTTCAAATGGATGGGTAAAAACCAGTTTAAACTGGGTTTCTGCCCCTTTACTCTTTGCAATTTCCGGGGTGTAAACCATCTGGAAATGGGCTGAAGCAGGAACTGCCATGGCTACCACTAACAACAAGTTAAGAAAAATAATTTTCATCTTCATATCACTTCTCCTGATTATGATTTTGACTCTTCTTTTCAATTAAAGAAAAGGTTTATACTACTGCTGATTATTCAACTATATCAGAGCCATCGATTTCGATGGAATGACCTTCACCACCATCAAAAGTCACAGAGTAATGGCCTGCGGGCTTTTTGAACTCAAATTCGCTATTCTCATTCATTGCTCCCTTAAGGACAACGGTACCGGAATCATCACGGACGTACATCTTTACACCAGAAGCAGAAGAACCGTCAGAGAATCCTCCCTCGCAGAGCACGGTACCATCACCGTTATCAAAACAACTGCAAAGAGGGGAATGGGCCAGAGCGGAAGTAGCGGATAGAGCAATCAGCCCACCAGCCACGACTAGTTTTGCAAATTTGCTTTTCATATCTTTCTCCTTAAATATTAATTAGTTATTCAGGTTGATATATGTATGACGCTGCAACCTTATCCGAAGAAAATTTATGGACAAGAGCTATGAACAAGGCAACGCCAAAAGCCACTAAATAAAATCCTTTCATCATGGTTATGCCGCTTGCACCAATGGCATTCCCCAGGGTGAATACCGTGGAGGCCACACCGAAACCAACTGCTGTGGGAAAAAAGATGGCAAAAAGCATCCATTTCCATGATCCGGTCTGCACTTTGACCATAATGGTAGCCGCAAGACATGGAGGATAAAGGGCAAAGAACAGAATTACCGCAAGGGCATGGAGTGAATTCATTCCATTATGTTTGCTTTCATTATCCATTCTTTGTTCAAGGGTCTGGTTGTCATCTGCCCCCTGCTGATAGAGCACACCCATGGTTGCCACGGATGATTCACGGGCGGCAAAAGAACTGATCAGGGCGATATTAACTTTCCAGTCAAAACCTGCGTACCGGGTTACCGGCTCAAGTGTACGCCCGATCATACCGAAGAAGGATGTTTTGATCTTTTCTTCCTTGATTTTGCGACGCAGGGATTTCCTTTTGGACGAGAGTTTGCGCAGAGCACTATTTACCGATTTGGCTTCTTTATCACCACGGGGCTTAAGCAGCACAAACATATCCGGGTTAGCTTCCTTGAAGGAACTGTCCACCCGTGCTGCCCCCTCTTTTCCTGAAGAATTCATGCGGGCGCGCTTGTAGTCATCGTACATATTGAGCAGGGGAAGCATATTCTCTCCGGAAGCAATTCCGGCATAGGGATTAGCGGCAATCTTTGCATCATATACTGCCACGGCTTTGGTCATCTCATCTTTATAATAATCCATACGCTCATTGCTCAGTCCGGGAAACTGGAGCAGGGAGAAAACGCATAATGAAACCGCGACAACAATCGATCCGACCTTTTTGATGTATTCCCAGGTTCTTTCAAGGGAACGCTGGACCACACCAAAAAAAGTAGGCGCGTGGTAGTTGGGCATTTCCATGATAAACGGTGCTGTTTCACGCCCCTTGAGAACGGTGGAGGTTAACAGCTTGGCAATAATCAGGGCCATAATGATGGTAATGGTCGAGATAAAGAACATCGCCCAGGACTTGTGCTCCGCAAAATAAATATTCACCAGCAGGGTGTAGAGCGGAATCTTGGCCAGGCAATTCATAAACGGCACGGTCAGGATTGTTGCCAGCCTTGACCTTTCATCGGGGATACCTTTGGTCGACATGATTCCCGGCACAGCGCAGCCCCCGGCAAAAACTCCACCCAGAATAAACGGCAGAGTCGATTGCCCGTGCAAGCCGAAGCTGTGGAATATGCGATCCAGAATAAAGGCTATTCTGGCCATGTATCCTGAATCCTCAAGAATGGCTATTAAGGCAAAAAGAATGAAGAAAATAGGAACATAGTTCAGCAAAGTGTTTGCACTGTCCACCATCCATAAAGCCATGGAGCGAAGCAGTGAATCCTCTATCAACCCTGCAGAAGGTAGAAAATTGGCCACAATATCCCTGAACTTGGCAAGGATGGGCCACGTATATTTGGTCAGTTCATAACCCTGAACTATGGAAAGTTCATATATGATATAAACTGTTGCCAGCAGAAAGAAAGGAGCCAATGCCCGGTTGAGAACCCAGCGATCAATCCTTTCCGATACAGGTTGCCTGCTGTCATCTTCTTTGCTGACGCAGGCTTCCACAATTTCACCGGCCAACCGGTCTCGGCAGGTCACGATATAATCGCCGGTGTCCACACCGGATTCGTTTTCAAAATCAAGCCTGCGGCTCAGAGCATCTTCAACAATCAACTTACCTTCAGCATGTTTGGATTCAACAATCCGTCTGGCTTCAGTGTCATTTTCCAGCAACTTAATTGCCAGCCAGCGCAAGGGATAAAGAACTCCAAGGCTTGCATCCCCTGCCAACATATCTTCAAGAGCCTGGATATGAACTTCCAGATCATTATAATCGATGGCCACCGGACGGGAATAAGAATCCTGTTTTACAGACTTGCGGATAGCTGCCTTTAGAGCCTGCTTACCTTTGCCTTTGCGCCCTACGGTAGCAACAACATCCACTCCGAGCCGGGAAGTCAATTCTTTCAAATCAACAGATATGCCCTGACTTTCAGCAACATCCATCATGTTCAAGGCTACGGTAACCGGAAAATTCATCTCCAGAACCTGAAAGGTAAAATACAGGCTGCGACGCAGACATGTCGCGTCCATAACATTGACCACTACATCCGGCTTTTCTTCAAGCAGGAATTCACGGGAAACCCTCTCCTCAAGGGAAAAGGATGTCAGACTGTAAGTTCCGGGCAGGTCCACAACTTCATAACGGACTTTGCCCTCACGGTAACTGCCGACCTTTTTATCAACTGTTACTCCGGGGTAGTTAGCGACATGCTGGTTGGCCCCGGTAAGCATGTTGTATGTTGTAGATTTACCGGCATTCTGTTGCCCCGCAAGTGCGATGAGAAAATTATCTTTCATCATACGTTTATCATCAGCGCTCATCTTCCACCTCAATCTGGTAAGCCTCGGTCCGCCGCAGGGTCACGCAGTAACCGGCTACCCTTAATTCAATAGGGCAGCCAAGTGTGGCGACCCGAATCACTTCAATTTTTCTACCGGGAACGAATCCCAGATCAAGCAGTCTCTGCCTGACAGCTCCTTCCGAAAAGTGTCTGCGAATTACGCCTACCCCACCCACGGGAATATCGAGCAGACTCTTTCCCCGCATGGGGCAGGCCCTGCCTTGCTTTCTTCCGCCAGAACCACGTCCCTTTCTCCTTCCGGAAAAAACCTCGCGGTTAAAGAAATCAAATTTGTTGAACATTGCTAGCTGCCTCTTTTTTTTCTAAACGATTATGAAAATGAGATTCGGAATCAATTACTATATAGCTAACATTTTGTTGTCAACAAGAAATAATAATTCCTTTCAACTACAATAAATAGATGACCTTAGAAGACGTGCCGTCTTTAATTTATTTTCAATAATCTATACCTTTCCAGTACACGAGCGAAATAGAAATTCATGCTGTGTTAGTATTCTCAAAGAACTTTTTACTTGATATTGACTTTCGTTTTCATTAAGCGAAAGAAGTCTGAGGTAAAAAGAATACTGCCCTTTTCCATGAGCCGGCAGAAACAGTTTCAGCAGACAGCAGAAGATACGATATCAATCCATACCGGGGAGGCTACATTGATCAACTATATGAAAAGTGGTTTTAAAATATTACCCTTAATCATTAACAGACAACTAGGAACAAGCAGACTTGCCACGCGCTCAGTAGCTACAATTCTGCTGCTTTTAGTTTTACCCGCCGGAACCATACTGATCGCTGCCGAATTTACAGATCAATCCGATCTGGCCATGCTTCTCTGCCTGCACTTCAGTCTGTGTATTGCCTTATGCATGCCCATGGCCAGATGGCTTGAAAATTTTCTGGTCAACCGGGAACTGCGCAAAATGAATAGTTTTTGCGTCAGACTAAAACAAGGTAAACTTGACCAGCGCCTAGAGCTTTTACCCCACAAGAGCGCAGTAGCAACAGACGAACTGACCCGCTTGCAGCATAATTTAAACTGGCTTGCCCATTCGGTTTCCAAACGGGAACAAAAATTAACCCAGTCACTGGTCAAGACCCGCAGGGATAAGGAAAGGCTCAACCTGCTCTCCTACACCGACCATCTTACCGGGCTGTTCAATAAACGTTTTTTTGAACTAAAACTTGTGGAAACATGCTCCCGCTGTATTTCCTGCAAAACACAACTCCACCTGATGCTCATTGACTGCGATCATTTCAAAGAAGTGAATGACCGTTTCGGTCATCAGGAAGGAGACAGGCTGCTGGCTAATCTAGGCCAGATTATAACCTCCTCCGTGCGTAACGGCACAGACTTTCCATTCCGCTTCGGCGGTGACGAATTCGGGGCGATACTTGTCGGCGTGGACTCAACCCGCTGCGAACAGATTGCTGAGCGAATCCGGGCCAAATTCGCGGAAATGAAGATCGGCAGAGCAAGTCTTAGTATCGGAATTTCCAAACTCTGCCGTCAGGCGGATGACCCTGAAGCAGAAGCCGATGCTTTAATCGCTACTGCAGACAGAGCTTTATATTTCGCAAAAAATACCGGACGGAACAAAGTTATCAGCCCCGCCCGGCACAGAGAAATTTCCCGGCAACTATAGCCCCTTAACCTGCCATATCGGCCTTTGCCTCATCAACAAGGCGTCCGACTTCGTCTTTTGCAGCGGAGTACTGCTTTGTTGCCCAGCTTCCGGCTTTTACCCCGCCTTTAACCACTTTGGTCACGGCAGGCCTTACCCCGCCAGCTTTATACACCGCGTATACAGCCGCCCCTGCGACTGTTGCTGCTGCGGAAACCAGCAACACTCTTCCCAGATTCAAACTCATGCTCAATTCCTCCTACTGCTCTTTCACGCAGCCGTTTTAGACACAAAATACATCTATGACAACACAGAACCAAACCCTGCAATTGAAAACGAATTGCTTATGCAAACTATTGTTTGCGGCAATCCGGGCAAATACCATAAAGCACCATTTTATGCCTCTTGACTGAAAATCCGTATTTGCTGGCCAGCTTTTCCTGCAGATATTCAATACGATCTTCCATGACCTCAATCCTGCGATTGCAGCGAATGCAGACAAGATGATCATGGTGATCTCTGTTGTGGCGGCATTCAAAACGCGTCACTCCATCACCGAAATCAAGCGACTCTGCGATCCCGCTCTCTGCCAAAAGCTTGATGGTCCGGTAGACTGTAGCCGGGCTGATTGAAGGATCTCGCTTGCTGACATGAACATACAGTTCTTCACAAGAGTGATGCCCCTTGGTTCCGAGAAAAACTTCAAGGACAATGCGGCGCTGTTCAGTGGCGGCCATATTGTTCTTATTCAGAAATTCAAGAAATGTTGTTTGCGGACTTGACATCCTTTCCTCCGTTGTGGATTTTGTGATAATGAAACTGACGACTATTCTCAAGTGATAATGATTGTCAAGCACTAAGTGCTCACTTACACCAAAAATAATCTGCAATTGAAACTCAATCGTATTGCTTTCAAAAAATTAAAATCCCCGGCAATTATCTTAACAATAAAACACAAACTAAAAGACGGATCCCGTTTAAACTCAGGAGGAACACATGACCACACCTACAACAACCCGAATTCTTCCGGTTGTGACCGCTTCAGCAGCTGCTACCGGAGCGCTGGTAGGCGGAACTGTTGCGGCAGTCCGATCAACCATAGCCGTAAATGAAGGCCGGATAACCAGTTACGAGGCCGTAAAAACCGTAGCCAAAGAATCTGCAGGCACCGGACTTGCCACCGCAGCGGGCATCGCAGCAACAGGAGTCCTTGGACTTGGCGGGTTGGCTGGACTGCTCGGCTTCACTGTAGTTGCCACCGGGGCAAAAATACTCTGGGACAAGGCGGTTCCCACTCCGCTTGACAACAAAAGCAGCAACAAGCTCAAAATAGCCTCATAGCCGCAATTATTTGTAGATGGAGCTCACCGGGCCTGTATTTCTGGACAAATGCAGGCCCTGTGAGCAACAGAAGATATCGGGACAAATTGAAATTTACGTTGACAAACAGATTGCACATTTGTATTTCCACTTTCTGTGGATTGAAATTCAGTTTCAATTTCACCGGATGTCCAGATTATAGAAATAAGTAAAAACAGGACCTTCACGTGAAAACAGAAAAAAAATACGCAAGTATCAAACACTCCATACCGGGTAGGCTGCGGGTCCGTGTACCGAAGCTAAAACGAGACAAACTCCTTTGCAGCACTATTGAACGCAGCATGCAGCGGGTTAACGGAGTCAGCCGGACACGGACAAACCACAAGTGCGCAACATTGGTTATCCGCTACAATCCGCATGATATTACACCTGAAATGATCTTCGAGACAGTCAGGGAACTGGTAGCCATAAATACGGCTGAAATATGTCCTATCAAACAAAAAAATGAATGCGGATGTCCGCAGGTGAAGTCGGCCCTGCGATACTTTTCATTTGTGTCGGCAGTGGGCGGGGCTGTGTTGATCAGCGAATCCCTGCTGGGAATCACAGTTGCCCAGACCCTGTTCAGCCCGTTGGGTTTCTTGACAGTGCTTGCGGCAGCCCCACTGGTCAAAGAGGCCGTAAGCAAGCTGCGTGAAAAAAAATTCGGACTTGAGGGCATCCTCGCCGGAGGTATTGTAGCTGCTGTAATTGCCGGGGAAGCCATGACCGCCTTTGAAATCCTATGGATTAATGCGGGAGCGGAACTGCTGACAGCATGGATCACCGAACGCTCCCGCCGTGCGATTTCCAGCATTCTCGATAATACAACTCACCACACCTTTGTACTTAAGGACGGGGTTGAGGTGGAAACCGAAATAAGTGACCTGCAGAAAGGTGACGTGGTAGTCCTGCACACCGGTGAAAAAATCTGCGTAGACGGCTCCATTGTGGATGGACAGGGGCTGATCAACGAAGCACCAATCACCGGGCGAGCGGACTTTATTCACAAGCAGCAGGATGATCAGGTATTTGCCGGAACATTCGTCCGCGAAGGAGTTATATACGTCAAGGCCGAGGAAGTGGGGGATAAAACCTATCTGGCCCGTATCCTTCACAAAGTAGAGGACTCTCTTGAAAATAAGACCGACATTGAAACCACAGCTGACAAACTTTCTGTCAGACTGGTCAAAATAGGCTTTGTCTGCACCGTAGGAACATTAGCCCTGACTCTTGACCCGTGGCGGGCATTCACCGTGCTTCTGGTCATGGCCTGCCCTTGCGCTACGGTCCTTTCCGCTTCCACGCCTATCAGTGCGGCCATAAGCACCGCAGCAAAAAACAATATCCTGATCAAAGGAGGCAGATATCTTGAAGAAGTAGGCCGCTGTGATGTCGCCTGCTTTGACAAAACCGGAACCCTGACCGGTAGTGAACCCAGCCTTGAGCATTTACACGTTGCCGGTGAGATAACGGAAGAAGAGCTGTTGACTTATGCCCTTTCCGTTGAAACCCACAACCATCACCCGCTGGCGCAAGCCATCAAGCATGAAGCAGAAACCCGAAAACTGGCTCCCCTGCCCCACAATGTCTGTGAATATTTCTTAGGCAAAGGCATGCGCGCCGAACTCACTGAAAATGAGAACCATTCCACTGAAATTCTGGTCGGAAACAAAAAGCTTACCGAGCAATTCGATGTGCGCATCGGCAACTTGAGCAGGCAGGTTTCTAGCCTTAAACGCAAGGGGCTTACCGTACTGTACGTGGTCAAAGACAAAGAGCCAATAGGCTTGCTGGCTTTTGCCAATACCATCCGCCAGGAATCTGCAATCACCCTTGCTTCCCTTGAAGCAGGCGGAGTGACTCGCACCGTCCTCGTTACCGGTGATGAACCCGCAACAGCCAACAACCTTGCGCAGACCCTCGGTATCCCGGAAATTCACGCATCGGCCATGCCCGAAGAAAAAGCCACACTTGTCCGTAACCTTCAGTCAGAAGGGGGCAAAGTCATGATGATTGGTGATGGCATTAACGATGCTCTGGCTCTTGCTCAGGCCGATGTCGGCGTAGCCATGGGAACCGGCGGCGCTGAAGTTGCAGTGGAGGCTGCGGACATTGCTCTTGTGGATGATGACCTCAAAGGGCTGATGTATGTACAGCAACTTAGTCAGGACACTACAAGAATCGCCTATCAGAACTTCTGGCTGGCGACAGGATCAAATATAGCGGGAGTAATTATGGGTGCCACCGGGTACCTTTCCCCGGTAATGGCCGGACTCCTGCACATTCTTCATACTATGGGAGTAATAGCCAACTCTTCAAGGCTGCTCCTGCATTCCCCCGAATCAATCAAAATCGAAAAAGGCAAAATCCATGAACTTCCACAAAATTGTTGAGCTGGAAAAGTACCTTGACGTGGCCCACCACATACCGGGCCGGATCAGGGTAAAATTCAGCCCGCTCATTTTAACCAGACCGGCAGCACTTGCGGCCATGAAGGAACACTCCGAAATGCCCGACGCTATCAAGGATGCCAGAGTAAACATGTCCGCCAGGTCAGTGGTAATTGAGTACGACCCCGATGATATCCGCCCTGAATTAATAGAAGAACTAATTCAGGGGACGGACAAAGAAAAAAAAGCACAGATCATCAGCGACCTCTACGGAAGACTGATGAAAAACGCTTCATAACCAACCCCCTGAAACACAATTACAGGAGCCAGACATGAGCACTGAAACAAGTCATTCCGAAGCAGAACACACTGCACCGCAGCAGCCCAATACTTCCCAGCCGGTGATGGGGCCGGATCAGGGGCAGCCTCATTTTTCATACACCACCCCCGGTGACCCTTATCAGGGAGCTCCGGTTTCCGGGTACGTGCAAGCTGCTGACGTTGGCGGACAGCAACCCATACAGCAGATGCCACAACAACCGGTACAGCAGCCGGTTTACCAGCAACCTATGCAGCAGGTTCCGCAACAGCCAATGCAACAACCGGCATATCAGCAACCTATGCAGCAGGTCCCGCAACAGCCAATGCAACAACCGGCATACCAGCAGCCTATGCAGCAGGTTCCGCAACAGCAGGTATACGGGCAACCAGTCTATTACGGACAGCCTGTGTATGGACAAACCGTATACGGACAAACCTACCAGCAGCCGTTGCAACAAGTACCTCAACAGCCGGCACAACAACCTGTGCAGCAGGCCCCGGCAGTGGCACCCAACACATCCGAAGAACAAATTAAACATTTTGTAGACCTTGTTAAAGACACTGCGGAAGGCAAAGCAGATCCTGCAAGTTTTCTCAGTTTTTTCAACGGCATTGACGACGGGTTCTGGAAAGGCCTGCTTGTGGGGGCGGGCATAACTTTTGCCTGCACCAGCAAGACCGTAAGGTCCATCTTCACTTCCGGCGGCAAGGAAGAAATGTCCGCAGAAGAAAAGGAACGTATGGAAGATCTCAAGGCCGAACAAGAATACATGGCCGCACAGACAGCTAAAGAATCAGCAGAAAAGGAGTAAAGAATGAGTCAGGATTACAACAACGACTACGTATACAATTATCAGGACCCGCAGCTTACCGAGCAACAGCGGGTTGATTCCTTGCAGCAGGTGGAACCTGCACAGAAGGAAACATCAGTAAAAAGCTGGGTCAATTTTACTGATTCCCGCTACCTGAAAGGATTTCTTGTCGGCGCAGGTGTGGCACTGGTCGCTTCCAATCCCAAAGTCCAGAAAGCTGTTGTTTCCGGGGTAGTCAAATCATGGTCCGCTGTTCAGGGCGGCATCGAAGAAGCAAAAGAAAAAATTCAGGACATCAAAGCCGAAGCGCAGTCTTCATAGGTTTGCCTCCGGCATTTGGGGAAGGGAAATTTTTGAAAAAGTTCCCCTTCCCCAGCCCCCAACCCTTCAAAATATTTAATATGCTTCGCAACTAGCGCCTTTAAGCGGCCTTAGAAATATTGATCAAAAAACGCGAAGCACATCAAATTGCATTTAATTCCCTGAGGGTTATTACGATGAACGCTTTACCTGAAAAAAATGCTTTGATTAAAAGCAAAGACCAAAAGCCATTCCGTCAGTGCAAGGACTGTCCCCTCACTCCCAGTAAAACCAAGACAGCTGCCAAGGTGGGAATGGTTGCCACGCTTGGAGCCTCAGTTGCTTCCGGTGTGCTTAAGTTCAAAGGGGCGAAACCGCTGCACCTCTGGGCCTCTTTTGCTTTTGTCGGATTCACAGCTTTGCATTGGGCGGTTTCCAAAAGACCGCAGAGGATCGCCAGATGATCGGAACTCCGAACAGAAAAAAACGTTTTGAAATTGTCCATGAACTGCCTAAACGGATCAGGCTTAAGTCGCTGATTCTGCTTGCTCCGGATCTGGACCTCAACTATCTGCAGGCCGGTGTGGAATCCCTGCCGGGAGTAAAATCGGTCCGTATCAACGGCCCGGCCTTTTCCGTTGCCGTGGAGTATGATGGAACCCGCGAAGTTCGTTCTTCCATTCTGGCCGCACTGGACTTTATTCCCAAGGAAGCTTTCCTTAAAGGCGCTGAAAAAGAACACGGAGTAGACCTGCTTGAAGTGGGAGCGCGTACGGCTGCGGCTGCTGCAACCCCTTTCCTGCCCCTGCCTGTGCAAGCGGCAACAAGCTGGATACTGGGAATTCCCGGTATAGTGAACGGGCTTGAAACCCTTTTCTCCCGCGGGGTCAAAATCGAAGTGCTGGATGGAACAGTCAAAGCACTCTCCCTCTTACGCGGAGATTACTTCACCTCCAACTCCGTGGGCGCCCTGCTCAGCCTCGGCGAATACCTTGAGGATCAATCTGAACAGAAATCAACCGGCTTGCTCAAGACCCTGCTCAAACCTCAGGTAGGAAAAATATGGATAGAAAAAGACGGCCGTGAAATAGAAATAGACTTCAACGATCTGCAAGTAGGTGACATTGTTGTCTGCGGTGCCGGGGAACTCATTCCCATTGAAGGGACCATTGTTGAAGGCGACGGTTCAGTCAACCAGAGCTCCATTACCGGTGAATCCTTTCCCGTCCACCTCCAAACAGGAGATTCCACTCTATCCGGCGCAGTGGTTGAAGAAGGTACCCTGAAAATCAGGGCTGATAAGGTCGGAGCTGAAACAGGCATGGCCCGCATCAACCGCTATCTGGAAAACTCCCTGCGTTCACAGTCAAAAAGCCAGATCAAATCAGCCGAGCTGGCCGACAAACTGGTCCCCCTGACTTTCGGGGCCGGACTAGGTGTATACGCATTGACCGGGGATGCCGCCCGCGCTGCATCGGTCCTGACTGTAGACTACTCCTGCGCCATAAAACTCTCCACCCCGGTTGCCACCCGTACTTCCATGTACACTGCCAGCCAGTGCGGTGTTCTGCTGAAGGGCGGACAGGCCCTTGACAACCTCGCGGCAATAGACACCATTGTCTTTGACAAAACCGGAACCCTGACCAAGGGAAAACTCATTGTCACCGACATTGTCCCCATGCCCCTTTATGAAGAGAAGGAATTGCTTTCCATTGCCGCCGGAGCTGAAGAACATTACGGACACCCGGTTGCAAAAGCGGTGGTAAACGAAGCAAAGAACCGAGGAATAGCCCTGCCGGCCGTAAGCGGAGTCGACTTCATCGTAGCCCACGGTGTTTCCGCTTATGTGGATGGTAAACGTGTTCTTGTAGGCAGCCAGCATTTTGTTGAAGAAGACGAACATGTTGACTGCTCCTATATAGAAAAAAAAGCCCGCCAGTTGCGCAATGCTGGAAAGAATCTTCTCTTTGTAGCCATGGGTGAAGAACTGATCGGCGTTATTGCCATGCGCGATGAACTGCGTCCCGAAGCCCTTGAGGCCCTCGAAGCATTCAAAGCCTCCGGGATCAAACGAATTGAGATACTGACCGGGGACCACCGCTCCACGGCATTGGCCCTTGCTGCCCAACTGCCTCCTGTGGACGCAGTACACTGGGAACTCAAGCCCGAAGACAAAGCGAATATCGTCAAAGAGCTCAAGGAAGGCGGGTCCAGAGTGGCCTTTGCCGGAGACGGGGTCAACGACACCCCGGCCCTTGTCTGCGCAGATGTGGGCATCTGCATGCCCTCAGGAGCAGACCTTGCCCGCGAATCAGCTCAGGTGGTCATGCTTAATGAAGACATGAGAACCCTTGTGGAAGCCCACCGCATCGCGATTACCAACCGCGAGACCTTGAGCAACTGCCTATGGTCCGCAGTGGTCATCAACTCTGCCACCCTGCTGTTGGCCGGGATGGGCAAAATATCGACCCTCGCCGCCGCCATGACTCATAACCTCAGCACCGTAGGCATACTCGGCTATGCGGCCATGAAAACCTCTTCCGCAGGGCCAAAAGATCCAGAGTCAGCAAAGGAGATCAACTAATGTCCCTGACACTTGATAAAGCACCACAAGAAAAACCCCTGATACTAAGGGGAATCAGCAGCGATTCGCTCAAAACAAGATTTGAACGCATGGGACTGCACATAGGTTCAGAACTGGAAATTATGTCCGAGGACTCGGTCCAGCACCCGGTCCGCATCAAAGGACCGCAAGGCGAAGTCCTACTGGCCGCGGGGATGGCTTCGAAAATAATCGTCCATCACGATGACGGTCACAAAACCCCGGTTTTTGAAATGAATCCCGGCGAAAAAGGACACATTGAAGGACTGACCGCGGGGTCATACCTTGAAAAAAGCCTCAAAATTCTCGGAATATCCGAAGGCGATGACATTGAACTGATCCGCTGCCTGCCCCCCATGGAATACAAGACCGTGGTCGACGGCAAAAGGACCAGCCTGACCGAAGGAATGGCCGCAAAACTCTGGGGGGAGTGCGATAAAACCCCCTGCCAACTGGCGACTTGCGGTAAAGGCCGTCCCTTTGAGGTAAAAAACATCCTCGGCGGCCCGAGGGCTGCCCAATCAATAGCTTCCATCGGCATCAGGCCCGGCGCCACAGTTACACTTGAAACAGTGGAGCCGGCACGGTCCATCGGCATGACCACCGAAGCCAGAATAATCATTATGACCAAAGAAGGCTTGCGCCTGCACCTGCGACAGGATCAGGCTGAGATTATGTTTGTATCTGAACTTTAATGCTCTCCCCGGATCTCATCCCCTTAACAAATCTGCAGGCAAGCAATTTTAAAAAGTGCACCTGTAAAAAGACCGTAAAATCTCATGAGATATTACGGTCTTTTTTTTGCACATTGGTGAACTCAAAGAGGCGAAGCCAAACTAAAAAAGTTTGGGATGCTTAAACCCTTTTCAAAGGGTTTAAACCGCCGGGGCAAAATCTTTAATAAGAGCGCTTAGCACATCAATTATTTTATCTGATCTGCCTTTAACTGCCCGCAGGCGGCCTTGATATCCTGTCCCATGGATCTGCGGATGGTTGCAGTTATCTTTTTATCCCAGAGGTATTTTTCAAAGGCGAGCACTTTTTCCCTTGTAGGAGCCTTGTAGAGCGGCTCGTCACCTGGGTTGTAGGCAATAAGGTTGACCTTGCAGCGGCGATGCCCGAGCAGTTTGACCAACTGCTTGGCATGCTCGATGGAATCATTGACTCCGCCAAGAAGAAGATATTCGTAGGTAACCTTTTCACGCGGCTTGAGCGGGAAACGGTCCATGGCGGCCAAAAGGTCTTCGATATGGGTTTTGGCTGCCTTGGGCATTATCTTTTCGCGCAGCTCCTGAGTGGGAGCATGCAGGGAAATGGCCGGAAGGGTCAGCCCTGTCCTGCCCAGTTCTTCAAGCTGTTTGACGAAACCAACCGAAGAAACCGTTATGCGCCGGGGAACAAAGGAAAGTCCGTCCGGGTTGTTGAGATTACGCAGAGTACGGATAAGGTTTTCAAGGTTGAGCAGAGGCTCTCCCATCCCCATAAAGACTAAATTTTTGAGCGGATCAAGATTGTTCTCACGCAAATATTTGCGCCCGGCCAGAACCTGTCCAAGCATTTCGGACATGGACATATTGCGTTCAAATCCCATCAACCCGGTGTTGCAGAAGGTGCAAGCCATGGCACACCCAACCTGTGTGGAAAGACACTGGGTGTAGCGCCCTTCCATAGGGATAAGCACCGTCTCCACAAGGGCTCCGTCACTTAAACGCAGAAGCAGCTTGATGGTGCCGTCCTTGCTGGTCTGAACCACATCCACCTGAGGGTGGTTTATGACCGCTTTACTTTTCAGGTCTTCACGCAGCTTTTTGGCAAGGTTGGTCATGGAATCAAAATCCTCAACCCCTTTCTGCCAGAGCCACTGCCAGATCTGGGCAGCTCGAAAACGGGGAGCCTTCAACTCCTTTGCGACGAATTGTTCCAACTCGCCGTATTCCAAATCAAGTATGTCTATCATTGTATCTTTGTGTGGCATTATTTCATTTTATCCGGGTTAAAACGGACAACATAAATATTGGTATTAACCCACTTAACTGTCAGCAATTCCATTTCAGCAACCTCCAACGAATCCCTGACCTTGGGGGGCAGAGAATCCATGAAAGGCTTCAGTTTATAAAAATCTATAGTAGAAAGCAGCAACACCGCATTTTTGAATTCCGTATTCTTCAAATACCGGTAAAGCGGATATTTTTCCGTATCCTCCGGATGTTCCTTTTTGAAAAGTTCAGCGGCGATCTGCGGGGTAGCCAAAGCCTGCAACAGGTCCCCAGGACGTGCTGTGGAGCCGAGCGAGTACATGCTGTTGCCTTCCTTAGCAAGTTTTTTCAGATAAAAAACCACATCCGGAAAAGTCTTAATAAAAAACGGACGGTGCAGTACAAGGGTTTCCCCGTCTGAAAATTCAGCTAAACGGTCAGTCAAAGCCTGCCCCAGTATGGGTTGGGGACGGTTTTCAGTCAGTGAAGTGTAAGAAGGCAGTGCGTTGTAGTAAAAAGGCATTACCGCCGTAATTGCCAATGAACCAACCACAATATGCAGGGCCGGACGCTCTGACTGCTTAACGCTCACAATGAGCATGACCAGAAAAAAAGCACCGAAGGCAATGAAAAACGGAAACATGAATTCCATATACTGGCCCACGGGAACACAATCCGCAAGGTTGACCGAAACACTCATGGATTTGAACGAACGGTAACCAAGCATAGCCGCCATGGACAAAATCCAGACAAAACCCATTTCAAAGAGGGTGCGGTATATCTTGTCCCGCTTGGCATTGACAAGCCAGTCACAAACTATAATGGCAAGCAGCGGCAGGACAGGGAGCATATAACGGTTGGATTTGAGCTTGAAAAGCAAGGTGAAAACCAGCAGGTAGACAAGAAAAACACAGGCCATGAACACATATTTTTCATTGAACTTTTCCCGTACGGAACGGTAGATGCCATAAATGGCACCGAACACATATCCGCCCCAGGGGAAAAATATGACGGTCAGGGTGTCCAGATAGGGATCAAGCCTGCCCAGCTTTGCCGCCACCTTGGTACTTGTGGAGGCGGTATTAAGGAAGAACTGTCCCAGCAATCCCTGAGTGTAATCAAAACCGGAAGTAAGCCATGCTCCGTAAAGCCATAGAAAAAAAGGAGCACACCCCGCAACAAACCAAAGCAGCAGGATATTACGGTCAGCCCACTTGGCTGCCACCAGCCCGCCGGCATTAAACGCGGACAAAAAAGAGACTGGTTGACCAGCTTCTTGTTTCCTTTTGACATTATGGCGTATGCCTACGGCCAAGGCATAGCCGGCCATGGGCAGAAAAGCGAAAGGCCCTTTTGCCAGTACTCCCAGCGCGGTCAAGACTGCCCCTCCCACAGCTACACGTGGGCTCTTGCTCCCAAGGTAACGCAGGAGATAAAAATAAGTTGCCCAGGTTACGCAGCAGGCAAAGACCACATCCACCTTCATCATTACTGCCATAAACTTGAAGAGCACGGAACTCTGCAGAATCATACCGGCCAGCAATCCGGTTGCAGGACCGAAAAGCTTGCGCCCGGTCAGAGCTGTGCCCAGTACCATAAGCATAGAACAGATTACGGTGGGCAGCCGGAACAGGGTAAGGACATTACCGCTGAAATCGCCGAGGGAAGCCAGCCATGCGAAAGGATACATGATCCAGTAAACCAACGGCGGTTTTTCCATACGGGGCATTCCGTCGAACATGGGTGCCAGCAGGTTGCCGCTATGAATCATTTCATAAACAGCACGGGCATACTTTGGTTCATCAATATCATAAAAATAATTCAGCCATATCCCATAAAAAGAGACGACAGCTGAAAACAAAAGCAGCAGACCGAGCAACAAAGCCCAATTCTTACGGCAAAATCCATCCAGATATGATTCGTTTTTACTATCCATCGCTTGATCCAAAATCCTGAGCATATATTTACAATAGGTTTGTATTCACTAAGTGAGGTACCAGTACCAGAGTTCTTGCGGCAAGTCGAAACATACGGGACTGGATTAAATGACCACAATAGGATACTTATTAAGCCATAACCTATCCTGTTTACAAAGAGGCTTCGATGCGTTCTCCAATACTCATAAAACTTCTTTTTCTCGCAATTGCCGTTTTTCTGCTGCCGCCAGCAGCCAACGCATCTCCCACCCTCATATCAATCGGTAATTTTTTAACCCCTTCGGGACAGCCAGCACCGGAATTCAGGTCCTTTGTACTCCGTAAAATAACCGAATCCGGAATGAACTGCACCAACGGAACAGCCGAATCACCTAAATCAAGATACGCCCTTTCCGGTTTAATGCTGACAGATGAGCACGGGACCTCCTTTTCTGCTCTGCTGACTGATAATTTTCATCTGGAGCCGGATGTCTTCATCAAAGGGAAGCAGGTAGGCGGAAGCACTTCCGAACCGGCTGCAGCCAGACTGGCCGATTCTGTGATAAAACTCATTTCAAACCAGTCTGTTGCATCCATTGAGGTAAACGGAGACTCCCGGCTGACACCCAATGCAGTAATGGCACTGGCCCAGATTCTGCCCGGAGAAAAAGCCACCCCGCAGAAAATAATTGCCGGACGGATCATACTTGAAAACTGCGGACTATTTGAAAAGTCCCGTATTTATCTCACCCCCGGCCCGCAAGGACGCAAGGTTAAAATATCAGTCACCGAAAGAAGCAGCATTATTCCGGGCTCCATTCCCGGTCCGGGCAAAGCCCTGCTGGACAATATTCTGGGACCGCCGGAAACAACTCTGCCCGAATTTCCAATTTCCGCCGATGCTGATTTTTCCAACATGGGCAACGGAACCTGCTCCGGGTATCTGGCCTACCGGGCCGAAAGTATTCTCACCCGTCTGGGACACAGCGCCCAGGACTTCGGCGCAGAAGATATTGAAGATCTGGTCGCAATTGCCGCTGCAATCAGGAACAATATATCAACCTATGACTCCTCATGCCGGGATATGTGCATCATCCTGATGAAAATGTGCTCCATGCTGGATTCCAAAACAATTCGGGACATCACTGAAAAACTGCAACAGGACATAAGCCGACATAAAACCGACCCGAAAATTCTTAAAAAAGACCTTCAGCGTATTGAATTTTTTACTCAGGCATACAGTGCAGCACAAGAAGCACAGCAGATTCTATCATCCAGAATTTTTCATGACCGCATCCACTCCCCGGTTGTCCCGTGGGTTCTGTTTTCTCTTGGAGAACAGGCTCTGAAAAACGAAAATATTGCCCGCGCAGCCCCCCTGCTGAGTGGAGCCCTTTCCGTTTCATCCCTGCCGGTATCGCCTGAAATGCTACTGACCGCAGCAAAAGCGCAATACAGCAACCTTGACCGGGAAGCCGGAGGAGCAGCTACGTCGCAGCTTAAACCGCTGCTGGCAGACCCTGATCTGAATGACGAATTGCGTGAACAGATCAAGTCCCTGCCAAGGCTGGCCGCACTATGCGAGAAAGCCCTGTCGATTACCGAGAATGACAATTTCGAACTGCAGCTTGAAAAAGGAAACGCGCTTATCCTTCTGGACAGACCTGATCTGGCAGAACCCCTTTTCCACAGACTGCACGGCGTAGAGCCTGACGACGCAAGACCATTCACCGGCTTCGCTCGCCTTGCATTCCAAAGGACAGGTAACCTGCTCTCGGTGAGACCATATCTGGAGCGGGCAGCACGGCTGCATCACAAAGACCGTTTTTTTTATGAACTGGCCCTCGCTTACAGACTTGAACGGATCATTGCCGAAGCCCTGCCCACCATTAAAATAGACGGACGAAATTCCGAAGAAGCTTCTGCAACAAGGTTCCTTCTGCCAAAAGCCGCGGAATATGCAGAAGGATATGAAAAATACAACCGTCCGCAGGCTAAACTTATCAAAGCCGGGATTAATGTTCTCGGAGAATGGCTGTCCTACCCGGCCATGACCACCGACGAAGCTTTTGAAAACATGTTCAGGCAAACTCAAGAACTGGAAAAGGAGATGGGAGAACAACCGGAAATACTGTCCGCCAGCCTCTATTTCTCCACCAGTGCCAGCGACAAGAATGAAGCCGAAAAGCTGCTCAACCGCCCCCTTTCAGTGAAGGCCGGGTCTGAGCCCAGATTTCTCCAACTCAACCTGCTTATCCGCGAAATGGCCATTGCGCCGTCTCCGAAAATTGCTGAAGTGTTGGAACAAGCCGGAAGGTCAAGTTTCTCAGGTGCCGTCAACAAGGAAAAAGCTGTGATGCTGAAGGCAGATGCACTGGCTGTTGCCGGGATATACACAAATTCAACGGAAACCCTTGAACGGGCACGCTCCCTGTATTCCCTTGCTCTTGACTCTAATGAGACCGGAAACGGAAGACTGTTTAACAATCTGGCCTGCGTAACTCTGGCTCTCGGTCTGACCGGTGAAGCAGATGACCTTTACGATGAAGCTTTGGACAGATCCCCGGAAATACCTGAGGCTGTATATTTGGGAAAGGCGATATCTTCCCATTCCGGCGATGAACTGAACCCGGCTTTGGACGAACTTTCAAAAACTGGTGTTCTTGCAAAATTCACCATACCCGACGTGCAAAACGGAACAGACTCCGCAACAAATGAGCCCAGGAAAAGAATAAAAACTTT
Organism: Maridesulfovibrio sp.; assembly: GCF_963678865.1. NCBI lineage: Bacteria > Pseudomonadati > Thermodesulfobacteriota > Desulfovibrionia > Desulfovibrionales > Desulfovibrionaceae > Maridesulfovibrio > Maridesulfovibrio sp. The sequence continues at coordinate 2,503,548 of NZ_OY787459.1, forward strand.
TTTTCTGGATGAGGAGAAAGGTATTTCAAGCGGTTATGACAACTACAGAGGGCTGTGGATTGAATTCAATTTAAACAGTAATATCTGGTTGTTACCGTCACTGCGCAACGAAACCGTTAAACAGCCCTAATCAATGGATTCGATTGTAAAATCCAATTCTTCAGCCATCAACTTCAAAGGTTCAACCCCGCCTGTGATACGCATGATCTCAACAAGGGTTTCCGCGCCAAGCTTGGCCTTCTTGTCCTCTGGATTAACCTCTCGAACCAGTGTTTTTGGTGACTTACCCAACATTTCAGCCAGTTCTTCCAATGACACCGGACCGTTCAGGACCAGCTCCTGAATCGCTTTTTCTATTTTTTCAGACATTGTTATTCAGCCTTTGTTCAGTAATCAGTTCGATTTTCCTGAGGGGACTAATAAACTAAAACCGAACGCCATTCAACATCCCGACAGGCTTAAAATTAACCGGGGCAATAATTCTTTCCATCACACGTTTCCATAGCGATTAGAGCAGATTGTCACAGTATCGTAACAATAATATTTCCCACACGAAAGAAATCAAAAACAATATTATCTTTATTTTCAATAGCCTAAACGACAAATCACTTTTGTAACAAAACTTGACCTATCCATGTTAACATGCTTGTTACTCCCCTGTGACATTCAGAAAGATTCTGCTTCTGTTCAGGACAATCCTCAGGGAGGAATTTTTTTTGCCAAAAACATCATTACATATGAAGATTCTGCTATGGGGCTGGGCTATTCTGCTCTGCACCCTGCTGCTGACCTTCTGGTTTTACTATGGAACGGTGTCGGAAGAACTTACAGCTTCCGGCAGGCAAAACACTTCCCGACTCTTGAATTATGTCCGCTGGGAAATAAGCCACAGTCCGGTCAGACCCGGCACACCCCAATTCCAGAATGAAATCAAAGAGCTAGGCTCTCATCTCGATATCCGCATAACATATATCAAGAACGGCAAGGTTCTCGCTGATTCAGGAGTAGCTGCCGAAAGACTTTCTCAACTGGATGATCACTCCAACCGTCCTGAAGTAATCGCTGCAGAAGCCGCCGGAACGGGTAAAAATATCCGCTACAGTAAGACCCTGCAGACCCGCATGATCTACGTCGCGCAGGTCATGGATACACAGGGGGAATTCCTGCGTCTGGCTATGCCCTACTCGGTCATAGGCGAAAGGCTGGACAAAATCATGCTGCATTTCACAGTTATGCTTGCCCTTCTGGCTATAGGATCGGCAATTCTGCTCATTTTTGTTGGCAAAAGAACGACCTCTGCTGTCAAGGAAGTATCTGCCACCGCACAAGCCATCGGGGAGGGAGATTACGGCAAACGCATCCGGGTAATCCCCGGCGGCGAATACAAATTAATGGCCGAATCCATCAACTCCATGGCTAAGAAAATACAAGGCCATATACGTATAATCGAAGACCAGCGCAACCAGCTTGATGCCATGTTTGAGAACATGACCGAAGGAATCATGGTCCTCGACCCGCAGGGAAAAATCGAGTCGGTCAATAAATCCATGACCGAGCTGATTCCCGACACGCAAAATTTTATCGGCAGGGTTCCCCTTGAAGTTCTGACCAGACATGAAATTCAGGACTCGGTGGACAAAATTATCAAACACGACAGCGAAAAAGATTCGGGCTCACTGATTGTTGATCTTGCGGACGGACGTTCCATGAACATAACCATTTGTTCATACAAGGATTACAAAGCCCGCCGTAAGCTGATCCTTGTTTTTCACGATATCAGTGAAGTAAGGCGGGTGGAAAAGGTTCTCCGCGACTTTGTATCCAATGCTTCCCACCAACTGCGTACCCCGCTGACCAGCATCAAAGGCTACTCTGAAACCCTGATCGACAACCCTCCGCAGGACCGGAAAGTTCTGGTCGGATTCCTCGGGACCATTCTCGATAATGCCAATCACATGTCCAAGGTCATCACCGGAATGTTTGCTCTGGCCCGCAGCGAGTACTCAGGAAAAAAACTGCGCACCAGACCGACTGACCTTCAAAAATGCATCGGGCTGAGTATGACCAACCTGCGTTCCCTTGCTGAAAACAAAAACATAACCATAAGCCACGGCCAGATACCGCAGGTCAATGTGACCGGAACAAATGAAGGTCTGGTCCAGATTTTCGACAACCTGATCGAGAATGCAATCAAGTACGCTCCCGGTGATACCAAGGTAAATATTCAGGCTGAAATAGATGCCGGTTATGCGGTTATCAAAGTTGTGGATCAGGGTCCGGGCATTGCCGCTGCGGACAAAGAACGTATTTTCGAAAGATTTTTCAAACTGGATGAAAATGCTGTGGGGCACGGTAGTTCCGGACTGGGACTGGCACTGTGCCGCAGTCTTGCACGAAACTTTAACGGCGACATCTGGGTGGAAAGCCCGGTTGACGCAGCAACAGGTACCGGATCTTCATTTTGTGTGAAACTTCCGGTAACAGCTGAACAAGCTTCTGAATCCGAACAGGATTCACAACAAGGGGATTATATCTAATGGATATTTACGATCTGTTTTTTTACATGTCCCTGTTTGCAGGGTTCATGATGGCTTTCAACCTAGGCGCAAACGACGTGGCCAACTCCATGGCCTCGGCTGTAGGAGCCAAAGCCATCACCATCCGGCAGGCAGTACTGATTGCAGGGACTCTTAACTTTGCCGGAGCTGTTTTCCTCGGCTCCCAGGTAACCGCAACAGTCAGTAAAGGGATTATCAACCCGGCGGCAATTTCCGATCCGAAAATTATTATGATCGGTATGTTCTCGGCCCTGCTGGCAGCAGGATTATGGGTACTCGTATCAACATTCACGGCTTTGCCTGTATCATCAACCCACTCCATTGTAGGCGCAATCCTCGGATTCGGACTCGTTGCAGGCGGACCGGACGTGGTCAACTGGTTTAAGATGGTCGGGATTGTCATGTCCTGGATCATTTCACCATTCTTCGCCGCAACCATTGCCTATGCCATCTTCACTCACATCAGGAAAACAATCCTTTTCAAAAAAGACTTCATCCAGCAGGCAAAGAAGTGGGCTCCCATCTGGATGGGGTTGACAGTCCTGCTGATTTCCCTTTCCTTTTTATACAAAACTCCGGTAGGTAAAAGTTTGAAGCTCCCCTTTTTGGGATCTCTGGCCCTCGGGTTCGGTATTGCCGCTCTGGTCTGGTTTGCCGGACGCCTAGCTGTAAACAAGCTTGTCGGAGACCCGGAAGAAGGAGCGGAAGCAGTGGAGAACACATTCCGCAAACTTCAGGTCGGAACTTCCTGTTATGTGGCCCTTTCACAGGGAGCCAACGACGTAGCCAATGCCATCGGCCCGGTTGCAGCCATCTACCTTATCTCCAAGGAACACGTACTGCTGGCAAAAGCCGATGTACCTATAGGGCTGCTGATCATGGGCGGTCTGGGCATTGCCGTAGGTATTGCTCTTATGGGCCATAAAGTGATGGGCACTGTGGGTGAAAAAATCACCGTATTGACCAACACCCGCGGATTTGCAGTTGACTTTGGTGCCGCATCGACCGTACTCACTGCGTCCAACCTCGGTCTGCCTGTTTCCTCCACCCACGCCGCAGTAGGCGCGGTTGTCGGTGTAGGTCTCGCAAGGGGGTTTTCAGCAGTCAACTTTAAAATTCTCGGAAGGATCGTGCTTTACTGGGTACTTACCGTCCCAATTGCAGCGATCACAAGTATAACAATCTTCAGCCTGCTCAAATGGGCTTTCATTTAGATAAAACAAGGAGAACATTATGCACTTTCGTCTTCCTTTCTTAGGTCTTATCGTTAACAAGAACCCCATGGACGGGCTGGTCAAGCACTACGACAAAATCGCCGAGTGCATTCATATCATCAATGATTCCGTTGAATGCTATGTTGCCGGAAACGACACCTGCCGGGAATTCAGCGAACTTATTGAACAGATTGATACTGTTGAAGGCCAGGCAGACAAAATCAAACGCTCCATCCGCAACCACCTGCCTCATTCCATGTTCATGGCTGTGGATAAAGTACTTTTCTTCAACTACACCCGTAGTCAGGACAACATTCTGGACAATGCCCAGGAAGCCCTGCACTGGCTGGCCATGCGCAAGGTATCAATCCCTTCTGAATACCAGAAAGACCTGATCCTGCTGCTTTCCGAGGTAAATGACACCACGACCAGCCTCGGCCCCGCACTCAAGGCAACAATTGCCCTCAACGAGGGTAAATCCATTGACCGTGAAGGCACCAAGAACAAGTTCCGTAAAGTACGCAAGCACTACGCACGTTCAATGGAAATGCGCAGGGAACTGGCCAAAAAAATCTACAATTCCGACATGGACTTCAAAGACATCTACCAGCTCATGCACTTCGTAGACTGCCTCAACGAAATGGCGCATCAGGCTGAAACCTGCGCTGACATGCTGCGGGCAATGATCGCCAGATAGCCCAGATTAAGCCGCAATACATACAATTAAAAATGCCCTGCAATATAATATTGCAGGGCATTTTTAATTGTAAATTTTAAAAATCAGCTACCCCAACTCACTCCGCTTAATCTTACCACTGGACGTTTTGGGCAGTTCATCCCGGAACTCAATACTGCGCACTATTACAATCGGCCCGAGTTCACGACGGATGTGCTCCTTCAATTCGTGATGCAGGTCATCGGATTCCACCACACCATGATTCAAGGTCACGTAACCTTTGGCGACCTGCCCTTTAATCTTATCCGCAACCCCGACCACAACCGCTTCTGCTACCTGCGGGTGACGGGTCAGTGCACACTCAACTTCGGCAGTGCCGATGCGGTGCCCAGAAATGATAAGAACATCATCAGCGCGACCCTGAATCCAGAAATAGCCGTCCTCATCCTTGCGAGCCACATCCCCGGCATAAAACATCCCCGGTATGCGTTTCCAATAATTGTCCATGACCTCTTCACGGTCCCCGAGCACATCACTGAACATGGCTGGCCACGGCTTTCTTATGACAAGATATCCGCCCTTGCCTTCAGGGACTGGATTGCCATCGGCGTCCACCACCTCGGCATCAATGCCGGGCAGGGGCCGGGTCACCGAACCGGGCTTAAGCACAGACACGGGCATGGGGCTGATCATGATCATTCCGGTTTCAGTCTGCCACCATGTATCCAGCACCGGACACTGGCCCTTGCCGATGTTTTCGTACATCCAGAGCCATGCTTCAGGGTTGAACGGTTCACCCACAGCACCGAGGATACGCAGGGACGACAAGTCGTGCTGTTCCGGGTAACGGTGCCCGAAACGCATGAGGGTCCTTATCTGAGTTGGTGAAGTATAAAAAATTGTGACCCCGTACTTGGAAATAATATTCCAGAGACGGTCAGCCTGAGGATAAAGAGAATGCCCTTCATACATGACCGTGGTGGTCCCGGCCAGCAACGGGCCGTAGACAAGATAGCTGTGCCCGGTAATCCAGCCCGGATCAGCTGAACACCAGAAAATGTCAGTAGGTCTTAGATCAAACACCCATTTGAAGGTTCTATGAACCCCGACCATATACCCACCATGGGAATGGACAAGTCCCTTGGGCTGCCCAGTAGTCCCGGAGGTATGCAGGATAAACAGGGGATCATCCGCAGCCATGATCTCAGCAGGAGCATGGGAACGTTCATGCCGGACAATATCCGCGTACCAATAGTCCCGAGCGGAATCCATATTAACTTCCACGTTGGCCCGGTGCACAACCACAACGGCCTCCAACGCTTCTGCAGGTTCATCCAGCAAGGCACGGTCAACCTCTTCCTTAAGACGTATTACCTGCCCGTTGCGGTAAAAGCCGTCCGCGGTGACCACCACACGGGGATTGATTTCGCGGACCCGATCACGCAACAGACGGGCGGAAAAACCCGAAAAAACAAGTGAATGCACTGCCCCGATACGGGCACAAGCCAGCATGGCAATAACTGTCTCCGGCAGTTGGGGCATATAAAGAACAACCCGGTCCCCTTTTCCGACCCCCAGTCCTTTCAGACCGTTGGCAAACCGATTAACCGCCCTGTACAGTTCATAATATGTATACTGGCGGGAATCGCCCGGCTCCCCCTCCCATATCAGGGCAAGACGGTTCTTGTTGACGGTCTCAATGTGGCGGTCAAGGGCGTTGTAGACGATGTTGCAACGCGCACCGCTGAACCAGTGGTAATCAGGGGCGTCGGAAATATCGCAAACTTTTTCCCATTTTTTAAACCAGTCCAGTTCTTCGGCGGCTTCTTCCCAATAGGAACAGAGATCAACGTCCGCCAGTTCCCGCGCAGCACGCAGATCCTGCGGATTAACACCCGCCTCAATGAGCATCTGGGGCAGGGGACGGAAGACCCTCTCTTCATGCAACAGGCTGTCCAGTGTATCTTTATTATCCATGTACGCCTCCGGCGGCCCTGCCGGGGCGCCCTGCCGGGGGCCTTAAACCCTTTAAAAAAGGCTTAAGAATCCCAAAACTTTTTAATAGTTTTAGTTTGTTAATCAGTTCGACAAAATATCTTTCACTTTTCAGCATCGCCCGAGACCTTACCCCCTTAAGGATTCCAAAGGGAATTATACCCTTTGACCTCCGGAGGCGAAATAAAATCGACAAAAGCGCGAAGCGCATCAAATCCAAAGCCTCGCGGAACCGCCGGATACTTTCATTATATAGATTAGGCCTCTGCACAGTCTTGCGCAGCCCATATTCGACAAACGGCAGATGTATATCGGTAAACGGTACAGCCATGATCACATCCCCAGAATCTGCTTGAGTTTGCTGATCCGCCTACGGCTGATAGGCAGTTCAATCCTTGTCCGTCCGGCAGTACGAAGCATAAAGTTACTGCCCGGCAAAGATGCTATCTCCGTGACCATTTCCAGATTTACCAAATATTTGCGATGCACCCGAAAAAAACGGTGCGGTCCCAGACGTTCTTCAAGATTTTTCAGGCGATGAGAGGTAAGAAATTTCTGATTGGCGGTATGCACATAGGAATAATCCTCATACGCTTCCACAAAAATGATTTGGGTATAGGGTATCAGCATCATGCGCCCGTCCTGGTTAACCGGAAGTTTTTCTATCTCCGGCTGGCGGGTCTGGGAAAAATCCCATGCATTCTTTAATGCGGATAAAAATTTGTCCTGCTCATCCTCTCCGAGGGAAAGCTGCAGGGTTTCCTCGCCGGTCTCAACCCCGGAGCCTGAATCCTTCCAATCCGAGGGTTCGGGAATTTCGCGAAAATGACTTTTGAAACGGGCAATGCGTTCAAGAGTCTTCTGCATACGCTCAGCATCAGGCGGCCAGATAAGATAATCAACCGCACCCAGCTCAAAGGCTTGATAAGCCTGAGTCTCGTCGCCGGCAACGAATATCAGTCCCGGCTTATGCTTGCTGGCACCAAGGGCCTGTGCAAGCTCAACCCCGCTGAGGCCTTCATCAAAATCAAAACCCAAAAAAATAATCCCGTACCCCACAGCCTTATGCAACTCCAATGCTTCATCAGCACTGACCGTCTCCCCCAAGACGCGCACCAGTTTTACCCCGCGAAGAGATTCGCGGATGGCGGCACGGACCTCGGCGTCCGGATGGAGAATTAATGTCTTAAGGCTGGGCACGGAAACTCCGGGAACTAGAATTAATCCAATTATTAAAGCGATAGCTTGAATTCTGCCCGACCGCAAGTCTTCCGGCACAACATTCCTGCTTTATCATACTCGTCAAGTGTGATATTTCCGTAAATAAAATTACTTTGCTTCAAGTAAAACTATTGACACAAACAAGAACTATTACTATTTTATGCTCACGAGGTGCATATGAAAATAGGACAAAGAAGATCGAAGCAAAGAGAACTTATACTTGAGGAACTCAAAGGATTGACCTGTCATCCCACAGCGGACGAACTGTACGAAAGAGTGCGCAAGAGACTCCCTAACATCAGCCTGGGTACTGTTTACCGCAATCTGGAGTTAATGGCAGACCACGGAGTCATCCTCAAGATTGAAACAAGCGGCAAAAACAGATTTGATGGTAATGCCGAACCGCACCCGCATATAAGATGTTTACAATGCGGTAGGGTGGATGACGTGATGAACGAAGTAATCGTCCCTGAAATCGACGAAATTGCGGCAAGGGGATACGATGTTAAGGGATGTTCCATCGAATTTTTTGGCTTATGCCCGGAGTGTAGGAACAAAATACAATAATTTTTTTTAAATAACATCTTCATTTAATATCTGTACTTATTTGTGAAGATGTTATTTTTTTGTCTAAAAAACCTGACAGCGACGCCATTTACTGATAAATAATGCAATAACAATTAAGATTACACCATTTGCTGAACAAGACAGCGTGATAAGGAGAGACGATGTCCCAACTCAAAGGTTCCAAAACTGAAACAAATATTCTGACAGCATTTGCAGGAGAATCTCAGGCCCGTAACCGTTACACCTACTTTGCCTCCAAGGCCAAAAAAGAAGGTTACGTGCAGATTTCCAAAGTCTTCGAAGAAACCGCAAATCAGGAAAAAGAACACGCCAAGCGCCTGTTCAAACTCCTTGAAGGTGGCGAAGTGGAAGTAACTGCAGCCTTCCCCGCAGGGGTAATCGGTTCCACCGTTGAAAACCTCAAAGAAGCAGCAGGCGGCGAAAGGCATGAATGGGAAGAGATGTATCCCGACTTCGCCAAGGTTGCTGAAGAAGAAGGCTTTACTGCTATTGCCGCTATTTTCCGTGCAATCGCTGTAGCCGAAGAATTTCACGAAAAAAGATACCTCGCCCTGGCCAAGAATATCGAAGACGGCAAGGTCTTCAAAAAAGACAACGCGATCATCTGGCAATGCCAGAACTGTGGATACATCCACGAGGGTGATTCCGCACCACATAAATGTCCTGCATGTGACCACCCTCAGGCACATTTTCAGGTCGTCTGTGAGAATTGGTAATCGATAACCTTAACCCAGTGGAGAATTAGAATGGCTGAACTATACGAAGTTTATAAGTGTGAAAGCTGCGGTAATATCACTATGGTTCTCCATGCCGGTCCAGGCAACCTTGCTTGCTGTGGATCAGACATGGTCCTCATGACTGAAAATACCGTTGATGCTGCCAAAGAAAAGCACGTTCCCGTTATTGAAAAAGTTGAAGACGGATTTATTGTTAAGGTTGGTGAGGTTGCTCACCCCATGGAAGAAAAACACTGGATCGAATGGATTGAACTTTCCTGCGGCAATGCACGCATGATCAAGCAGCTCAAGCCCGGCGAAGCACCGGAAGCAAAGTTCTGTTGCTGCAAAGACAGCAATGAACCCGTTGTTGCCCGCGCATACTGTAACCTGCACGGCCTCTGGAAAGCATAATATCAGGACAAAACAATGGCTGAACCGAAAGATATGTACCAATGTCAGATGAGTAACTGTGGATACATTTACAACCCCGACAAAGGGGATCGTAAAGGCAAAATATCCAAAGGAACTGCCTTTACCGATCTGCCTGAAGACTGGAAATGCCCGGTCTGCGGCGCAAGCAAAAAAGCGTTCAAGCCCCTTGGATAATCAATTTACTACGGAGAACAAAAATGAAATACGTATGCACTATTTGTGGTTGGGTTTATGATCCCGCTGAAGGTGATCCGGATGGCGGCATCGCCCCCGGAACCAAGTTTGAAGACATCCCCGATGATTGGGAATGTCCGGTCTGCGGCGCAGGCAAAGACGATTTCGAACCTGAAGATTAAAGAATAATCCGGAACTCCCCGGATGTAGAAAATGAACACAGAAAGCCGGGCCGATTGGTCCCGGCTTTCTGCTCCTTAACCACAACTGAATATTTATTAGGAATATACAAGTGAGACCTGTTGAAATTAAAGAAGGTGTACATTGGATCGGAGTAGTAGACTGGAACTGCCGTAACTTCCACGGCTATGCCCGCTCCGCCAACGGCACCACCTACAATGCTTTTTATATTGAAGACGAGAAGAAAGTTCTGGTGGATACTGTTTCCAAAAGCTGCGAAAGCCAGTTCCTCTGCTCCCTTTCCCATCTGACCAAGCCTGAAGAAATTGATTATATCGTGGTCAACCACCTTGAACCTGACCACGCAGGCTGCCTTGAGAAGATGGTTGAACTCTGCAAACCCGAAAAGATTTTTGTTTCTGTCATGGGCGGCAAAAACATCGCCACATTTTTTGAGAGCAAAGACTGGCCTATACACGTAGTAAAGCCCGGTGAAGAAGTCTCCATCGGTAAACGCACCCTGCGTTTCTACGAAACACGCATGCTGCACTGGCCCGACAACATGTTTACTTATGTGCCTGAAGAAAAAATGCTCTTCACCAGTGATGGTTTCGGCCAGAACATCGCCGCAAGTGAGCGCTGGGTTGATGAAATGAGTAAAGAAATGGTCGATGACTATATGCAGCAGTATTACGCCAACATCATCACCCCGTACTCCTCCAAGGTTATCAAGACCCTCGAAACACTCGCAGGCCTGAACCTTGATGTGGACATGATCTGCCCGGACCACGGCCTCATGTTCCGTGGTGATGACTGTGCATTCGCCCTTGAAAAATACATGGAATACGCAAAACAGGAACCCAAAAACAAGGCAACCCTGTTTTACGACACCATGTGGAGTTCCACTGAACGCATGATCAACGCTGTTGCTTCCGGCCTTGTTTCCGAAGGCATTTCCGTCAAGGTTATGTCCGTCAAAGCCAACCACCACAGCGACATCATGAGCGAAGTTTTCGACTCCGCCGCTATTGTCATCGGTTCGCCTACCCATAACAACGGTATTCTGCCCGGCATGGCCGACGCACTGACCTACGTTAAAGGGCTTCGTCCCCAGAACAAAATCGGTGCCGCAGTAGGATCCTTCGGCTGGTCAGGTGAATGTGTCAATATCCTCACCGAATGGCTTGAAAAAATGGGTTGTGATATCATTGAGCCCAAAATCAAAGCTAAAAACCGTCCTGATCACGACACTCTTAAAGAGTGCTTCCAGCTTGGCGTCTCCATCGCAGCTGCCATCAAGGAAAAAACCGGTAAATAATTTACTGCTCCCCGGCCCTGTTCCGGGCTGGGGAGCAGCTTTTAAAAATTAGTTCACAACGCCAGCTTTTTTGTGCTACTTAAAGCTGAAAGCACAAAAATAGAAGGCTGTTACAAAAATATCAATAATAGTTTTTTTTAGCATGTATTATTTGGTGCGGAGGTAGCATATGGCACTCGGACGCAGATTAAAAAAAGAAGTCATGAATATTCTTGCTGACGAAGGCTGGGAAAATAAATTCGAAGAATTGATGGAGCAATACACCATGCAAAACCTTATTGCCCCGCTATTCGCATCCCTTTGTGCTACCACGGTAATTGTCCGCTGGCACGGGGTCACCTGCTTCGGCAAGGTCATTTCCCGTCTTGTGGAAGAGGATGCAGCAAAAGCCCGCATCGTCATGCGCAGAATCATGTGGATGCTCAATGAAGAATCCGGAAGCTGTGCATGGGGTGTCCCTGAATCTATGGGCGAAATCGTTGCAGTGAACGATCTCATGGCTGCCGAATACGGAAAAATCCTGATCAGCTACAGCCATGAAGACGAATCCGGACCTGAAAATTACCTTGAATTCCCCACCCTGCTCAGGGGAGCGGTCTGGGGAGTTGCCCGCATGGCGCAGGCCCGTCCGCAAATAGCGGCACAGGCTAAGGATGATATGATCCGTTTTCTATCCTACCCCGACCCGGTGATACAAGGCACTGCCTGCTGGGCACTTGGAGGCTTGAAGGCGCTGGAATCAGTTAAAAAGCTTGAAGCTTTGACAGATAATGATACTGTTATAGATATTTACAAAGACTCTTCATTGCAGTCTGTAACGGTTGGGAAGCTGGCTCAGGAAGCTCTGGATAAAATTTCAGGGCATTAAATCAACAACTTGAACAAGGAGAGGGATGATGGATGTTCTAATGCTGTCAAGGCTGCAATTTGCCATGGCAACAATGTTCCACTTCATTTTCGTACCGCTCACACTGGGGCTTTCCATACTGGTTGCCGTTATGGAAACCATGTACGTGCGCACCCGAAAAGATATTTACCTGCGCATGACCAAATTCTGGGGAAAGCTTTTCGTCATTAACTTTGTTCTCGGGGTCGTAACCGGAATCACCCTTGAATTCCAATTCGGCACCAACTGGTCCCGCTATTCCGAATACGTAGGGGACATCTTCGGTTCACTGCTGGCTGTTGAAGCCACTGTGGCCTTCTTTATGGAATCTACTTTTCTGGCCGCATGGATTTTCGGTTGGAAAAAACTTTCACCCGCAATGCATGCACTGTCCATCTGGATTGTTGCTATCGCATCCAACATTTCCGCAGTATGGATCATCCTCGCCAACGGCTGGATGCAGAATCCTGTGGGTTACGTTATGCGAAACGGCCGTGCGGAACTTGAAAACTTCAGCGAAGTAATCAGCAACCCCTTTGCATGGGGACAATTCTTCCACAACGGATTCGGCGCTTTTGTGGTAGCCGGATTCTTCATCATGGGCATCAGTGCCTATCATCTACTCAAGAAAAACGAGGTTGAATTTTTTACCAAGTCTTTCAAGATGGGCATGATCACCGCTTTCATTTTCTCTGTACTGGTTGCAGCGCAGGGACATAACCATGCTCAGGAAGTAGCTGTACACCAGCCCGAAAAGCTTGCTGCCATGGAAGCTCTCTGGGATACCGCTCCTCATGGTGCGCCCATGTATCTGCTCTCTATGCCGGATGAAAAAAATGAAACCAACACTGTTGAATTACTAGGTATTCCCGGCGGCCTGAGTTTCCTTGCCTTCAACAGCTTTGACGCCCCGGTTAAGGGTCTCAAGGAATGGCCCAAGGAAGACCGCCCACCAGTAACAGTCACCTTTATGGCCTTCAGAATCATGGTCGGCCTGGGTACCCTTCTCCCGATCCTCTGCATCTGGGGCTGGAGAAACCGCAAAAAGCTGACTGAAAACAAGCTCTACCTGCGGATCATGCTCTGCGCGATCCCCCTGCCCTACATTGCCATGTGGGCCGGATGGGCCGTTGCCGAGGTCGGGCGCCAGCCATGGATTGTATACGGCATGATGAAGACCTCCGACGCTGTGTCGCCTATTGCCACAGGGCAGGTTGCGTTCTCCCTCATTGCTCTGACTACTCTGTACACCCTGCTGGGTGCCGCTGAAATATTCCTGCTGGCCAAGTTCGCCCGCAGGGGTCCTCAACCTGAAAAGGCCTAATAGAGCCTGTAAGACAAGGAGATTATCATGCTTGAATCAATCTGGTTCTTACTCTGGGGAGTGCTCTGGGCCGTATACTTCATGCTCGACGGGTATGATCTTGGCCTCGGGGCAATGATGCCCTTTGTAGCGAAAACCGAAAAAGACCGTAAAATTATTTATAACTCCATGGGTCCTTTCTGGGACGGCAACGAAGTCTGGCTGATCACAGCAGGCGGAGTAACCTTTGCGGCATTTCCCAAGGCATATGCTGTCATGTTCAGCGGGCTTTACACCGCACTCATGCTGCTGCTCATCGCCTTGATTATCCGCGGAGTAGCCTTTGAATTCCGTGGACTCATGGAAAGTGACCGCGGACGCAAGTTCTGGGATGCATGTATGGTTCTGGGCAGTTTTCTGCCGGCCCTGCTGCTTGGTGTTGCATTTGCTAACATTTTCATGGGTATCCCCATTGACGGAGAAGGTGTATTCCAGGGCAACCTGTTCACCCTGCTCAATCCTTACGGACTCGGCGGCGGTATTCTTTTCGTGCTCCTGTTTGCACAGCACGGACTGCTCTGGCTGGCAGCACGCACAGAAGAAGGAGAACTCAACCAGCGAGCCGCTAATCTTGCATCCACCCTTTGGCCGATAATGGCTACAGTTTATATTGCCTTTCTGGCCCTTACCGGGGTATATACCAAGCTACTCAGCAACTATCTGACCTACCCGGCCCTGTTGCTGATCGTACTGGTTCCGGTCTTTGCAATCGTCAAGGTCCGTACCCTCATTGCAGCGGGCAGATGGTGGAAAGCATGGACCTGCTCTGCAGTACTCATAGTTTCCACTACCCTGTTCGGCGTGATCGGACTGTTCCCGGCTCTGCTGCCCTCCAGCATCAACCCGGCATACTCCGTCACCATCCACAATGCTGCCTCTAGCCAGCTGACTCTCAAGATCATGCTGACGGTTGCACTGATCATGGTCCCCATCGTCATCGGGTACCAGTTCTGGATGCATAAGATGTTTGCAACCAAGATAACCGATGAAGATCTGGGATATTAATAAACTGAATCCAATTACGGAGAATATCAACAATGTCTAACAAGGTTATTGAAAAAGCTCTGAATGAACATCTCAATGCTGAAATGTACTCTGCCTACCTTTACCTCGCCATGTCCGCCTACTTCAGCGAAATCGGACTGGACGGCTTTGCCACCTGGATGCGGGTACAGGCTCAGGAAGAACAGTTCCACGCCATGAAGTTCTACGATTACATCAATGAACGTGGAGGTCGTGTACTGCTAACCGCCATCGAAGCTCCCAAAACCGAATGGGATTCACCGCTGGCCTGCATTGAAGCAGTTCTTGAGCACGAGAAGCATGTCACTTCCCTGATCAACAACCTCGTAGACCTCGCAATTCAGGAAAAGGACCACGCCACCAATATCTTCCTGCAGTGGTTTGTCTCCGAGCAGGTCGAAGAAGAAGACAACGTGAATGCAGTTCTGAACAAGCTCCGCCTGCTCAACGGCGAAGGCAACGGCATGTTCATCCTTGATAAGGAACTGAGTACCCGCGTATTCACCGCACCTGCTGAATAATTCCTGTAAGCGTACAGAATTGAGAAGCCCCCTGAAGCATTGCTTCAGGGGGCTTTATATTACAAAGAAATTTTAATCTCAGTATTCAAAACTCATTGTGGACTGCGCTACGCCTGCAAAAAAATCTGCAGCCTGATTCTGATACGCCCGGACTCCGGCAATGTGCTTTGCAGAAAGCCCCTGCTTCTGCCCGTCATTGGCAGACTCTTCAGTTTTTTCGGCCTTAATACCGGTAACTTTTGCGGTCTGCTCACGTTCATCATCTGAAATAAACCCGTCCTTATTTAAATCTTCTTCCTCTTCATCATCCTTTTTATTACTGAAAAAACTCTTTTCAAACTCGGACAGGGCTTCAGAAAAATCGCTGCTCCCTTCCTGCCCCTTTTCCTCTTCAGTCCTTGCGGCATTAATATCAGTTTGGGAAACTTTACCGTCCCCGTCTGAATCAAGCATGTCGAATGTTTCTTTATCCAATCCGCTGTCTTCAAAACTGACCATTTTTTGGGCGGACGGCTGCACACCCTTAGCGGAAAAATCTTCCGCCTGCTGCATCTCCACATCAAGTTTGCCAATTGCACTTTTCTGTTGCTGCAGCCGATCAAGTTGAGCCTGAACTTCCGCAACTGTAATCTTGCCGTTTGCATCAATATCATACTTGGCAAACTCTTTTTTACGCAGGCCGGATTCATCAAGATCAAGGATGCCATCGCCATCCTTATCCTTTGATATCATTAATGAATCTACAAAATCAGATTCCTGTTGTTTTGCCAATATCGTTGATTCGTCAGGAGAAAATTCTGCATGTGCATATGCTTGTGCTTGTGTATTTTCAGATCCGTTAATCCCTGAAACAGCCATCATCATACTCCTGTTTTTGTCGCACTAGAAGAATGGAAAAAATTGCCCGAATTAAATACATCAAGGAATGTAAAGCAATTATCATTCCAATACTTATAAAGATTAACATTACGTAACCGGTCAATTTTCGGGACAAAACAGCAGAACTGCAGGCTTTAGAATTACCGGGAAGAGATACCCATTCCCCTTAATCTGTAGTAGATGAATGTTACCACCCGGATAATATTTTTTGCTAACCTTCTTAAATCAACTATTCAAAAGGAGATAGACAATGGCTAAAAAAATTCTGATGATTGTCGGCGACTTTGTGGAAGACTATGAAGTTATGGTTCCTTTTCAGGCTCTTCAGGCCATGGGATTTGAGGTGGAAGCAATCTGCCCGGACAAAAAAGCAGGAGAGCAGGTAGCCACTGCCGTTCATGATTTTGAATCCCAGCAGACCTATCTGGAACGGCCCGGACACAACTTTACTCTCAATGCCGACTTTGACAGCGTAAAAACAGGGGATTATGCTGCGCTGGTGGTTCCCGGAGGCAGAGCACCAGAATACCTGCGCCTGAACGAAAAAGTGCTTGATATTGTCCGTGAATTTTCCGACCGCCCCATTGCCGCCATCTGCCACGGACCGCAACTCCTTGCAGCTGCAGGAGCTCTTGAAGGTAAAAAAGTTTCTGCCTATCCGGCCTGCGCCCCGGAAGTAAAACTGGCCGGAGGGGAATATGTTGAAATCGAACTTGATGATGCCATTAGCGATGGCAATCTCATAACAGCTCCCGCATGGCCGGCCCATCCCAAATGGTTGCGCCTGCTGGTAGACCGGATCGGCTAATCAGGATTAACCGGACCGTAATGGCAGGCGGGAGACAAGCATGCGAGGAAATCCCATGTGTGAAATTTACGCTTCCACCCCGCCGCCGGAGTACGAGCAGATAACACGTTCCATCAGGATCAGCGGTTCTGTTACCAGCATTCGTCTGGAGCAGCGTTTCTGGAATATCCTTGACGAACTGGCAGCTGAAGAAAAAACAAGCACAGGCAAATTCATTTCCACACTTCACAGCGAGGCTTACAGCTTGAATGGTGAAATCTCGAATTTTGCTTCCCTGCTGCGTGTGGTCTGCACTACCTATCTGGTCAGCAAATCAGCCTGAGACACAATCATAAAAATAAAGCCCGCCTGATTAATTTTCAGGCGGGCTTTATTTTGGCGCTCATTGACACGATTTTTTCTTTCGTATACCCCAAAAGAGTATTGATAAAAACTATATCACCCTCAACTGTTAACGATAAATAAAAACTGAGGTAGCAATGAACAAACTCTTTTCCGCTATACTGTCGCTGCTCATATCCATGTGTATCGCCTTACCTGCATTTGGAGAAAACAGAACCATCACCGATATGGCAGGCCGCAAGGTGGAAATTCCCGAAAAAGTGGAGCGGGTGATCTGTTCCGGTCCGGGCTGCCTCAGATACCTGACCTATCTTCAGGGGCAGAACATGATTGTCGGCGTAGATTCCATCGAGCACCGCAAAACCAGATTCGATGCCCGCCCCTACGCCATCGCCAATCCTCAGTTCAAAGATATGCCGCTCATCGGCGAATTCCGGGGACACGACAACCCGGAACTGATACTCGGGCTTGAGCCGCAGCCGCAGGTAATCTTCAAAACATACAAAGATATGGGCTACGACCCGGACGAACTTCAGGCCAAGACCGGGATTCCGGTAGTCTGCCTTTCCTATGCAAGTCTCGCAGCCAAACGGGATACCATCTACAAATCACTGCAACTCATGGCGGAAGTCATCGGAAAACAGGAACGAGCCAAGGCTTTATGCGACTTCATTGAAGGCCACATTACCGACCTGAAAAATCGAACCGCAACTATTCCCAAAGACAAACGTAAAACCTGCTACGTAGGTGGCATTGCACAAAAAGGTCCCCACGGATTTCAATCAACAGAGCCGGCCTATCCGCCCTTCCGGTTTATAAATGCCATTAACGTAGCCTGTCCGCCGGAAGAAAAAGGCAAACCCCTGCAGCACGCCAATGTATCCAAAGAGCAGATTGTAGCATGGAACCCTGAAATCATCTTTGTGGATATCTCGACCTCTCAGATGGGTGAAAATGCCGGGGCCATTTATGAAATCAAGACCGATCCGGCCTATCAGTCCCTCGACGCAGTTGCCTCCGGAAAGGTGTACACCGTACTGCCCTACAACTGGTATTCCCGAAACTACGGCTCCATAATTGCCGACGCCTATTACGCAGGCAAGGTCCTCTATCCTGAAAAGTTCAAGGATATTGACCCAACAGCAAAAGCTGAGGCCATTTATTCATTCATGGTCGGCACACCTGTACTTGATACCATGACCCAAGCCTTCAGCGTAAAGGGTTTTGAAAAACTGGAGCTGAATTAGGCCATGCATTTTGATGACGGGCAGATACCTGCAGAATATTCGCGCCATATCAGGCAGAAAACAGTCTTCATAGCGGCCGGGCTGCTACTGGCCGGAACCATGCTGATCATCTCCATCGGCATGGGACCGGTATCCATCTCCGCCCCGGAAGCCCTGCTGACCCTGCTCGGAAATACGGTTTCCAAAAGATTCGACCTGATAATCTGGAACATCAGGCTTCCGCAGGCCCTGACCGCCCTTGCTGCAGGAGCAGGACTATCCGTGTCCGGGGCAGTCATGCAGGCAATCCTGCGTAACCCTCTGGGCTCGCCGTTCACGCTGGGCATATCCCATGCCGCCGCTTTCGGTGCTGCGGTCTCGGTCATGCTGCTGGACCTCGGCACCATGTCCAGCTCCAATATCGGCGCCGTAACCATCAACTCCCCTTACCTGACTACCATGGTTGCTTTCGGGTTCAGCCTCATTGCGACCTTTGCCATCATCGCCATTTCCCGGACACGAAGGACCACACCTGAAGTAATGGTCCTGACCGGAGTTGCCCTCGGCGCTCTTTTCACTGCCGGGACCATGTTTCTGCAGTATTTTGCTGATGACGTACAGTTGGCGGCCATGGTCTTCTGGACCTTCGGGGATGTGGCCCGAGCCACATGGACTGAACTGGGAATAATCAGCACGGTAACCGTCATCGCCTACATCTGGTTCACGGCCAACCGATGGAATTTCAATGCAATTGAAGCTGGAGATGAAACAGCCAAAGGACTGGGTGTAAAAGTGGAACAGGTCCGCTTGACCGGGATGCTGATCGCATCGCTGATCACTGCGGTCATTGTTTCTTTTCTGGGCATTATCGGATTCGTGGGACTGGTCTGCCCGCACATGGTTCGGCGTATAATCGGGGACGACTACCGTTTTCTGCTTCCGGCCTCCTGCATCTTAGGCGCTGTTCTGCTGCTGGCAGCGGACACTGCTGCACGACTCATGCTGGCCCCCAACGTGCTCCCGGTATCAGTCCTGACCGCCTTTCTCGGCGCTCCGGCATTCATCTGGCTGATCATCAGGGGAAACAAATGAACATCAAGGTAAACGGCATTAATTTCAGTTACAACGGCACGCCGGTACTTGAAGGCGTCGATTTTCATGTAGAACAGAGCGAGCTGCTGGCTATTCTGGGCCCCAACGGCGCCGGTAAAACAACCCTGCTCAAATGTATGAATGCCATCCACAGGCCCGGAAAAGGATCGGTACTGGTTAAGGAGAAGGACGTTTTCAAGCTGGCATCAGACGACATCGCCCGCCTGATCGGTTATGTCCCGCAACGGGTGGAACCGGCCCGGCTGACTGTGTTTGACGCCGTGCTCATGGGCCGCAAGCCGCATATTAAATGGCGGGTCCGCGACCATGACATCCGCATTGTGGATGCAGCGCTCAAACGACTCTCCCTGAACCATCTTTCCTTGCGTTACATAGATCTGCTCAGCGGCGGAGAACTGCAAAAAGTCAGCATTGCCCGTGCTCTGGTGCAGGAACCGGATGTGCTGCTGCTTGACGAACCTACCAGTTCCCTTGATCTCAAGAACCAGTTGGAAATCCTGCGCACCGTCCGGGCGGTAGTTAAAGGACACAAAGTCTCGGCCATCATGACCATGCATGATTTGAACACGGCCCTGCGCTATGCGGACAAGTTCATTTTCCTAAAAAACGGCACAGTCTGTGGGTACGGGGGCAAAGATTGCGTCAGCCCGGAAATCATCAAACAGGTTTACGGTGTGGAAGTGGAAATCGAAATCCGCAAGGGCTGCCCGGTCATCCATCCGGTGGAAGACCTCGAAGCTCTTGATTACGAACCTGAACACTCTCATAGACATACCCATGAGATGAGGCAGTAAGATTGCCTCCGGAGACATATTATGAATACATACTTTTCAGAAGACCTGATAAAAAATACCATTGGATTTCACGGCCACCAGTGCCCCGGCCTCGCTATTGGAGTCCGGGCGGCAGAGCTCTGTCTGCGCGAACTGGGACATCATGATGAGTCATCCATAGTTGCCATATGCGAAACCGACATGTGCGGAGTGGATGCCATTCAGGCACTGACCGGATGCACGGTGGGTAAAGGCAATCTCATCTTCAAAGACCACGGCAAGATGGCTTTCACCTTCTATCGCAGGAAAGACGGTAAAGGCTTCCGGGCCTTGCTTAATCCTGACTTTATTTCCGAATTGCGTAAGGAAATGAGCAGACTCATGGCTATAGAAGCACCCTCTGCCGAAGAACAGGAAAAATGCACGCAGGTCCGCACGGAATGCGAAAGACAATACTACGAAGCCGACCTTGCAGAAATTTTTATCAAACAAGAGCCACAGATTCGCATGCCCCGCCCGGCAGCAATACTGCAATCGCTGGTCTGCGAAGAATGCGGAGAAGCCCACATGGAGTCACGGTCCCGGCAATTTGCGGGACGCACTTTGTGTTTAACCTGCTTCGAAAGAGTTGAACAAAAAATTTAACTTTGTCCGGACCGGGACGAAGAATGCATATTAATTTGTTACGCGCGGTTATCCATTGATTAACCGGCGTCAATCCATCGATTCTTTTTGCGGAAAACAAACGTCTCTACCAGATGTTCTTGGTGTCCAGCTCCTGATAATCCTTGGGGACATCAGCTTTTTTGCTGATATTGATGACTTCAACCCTGCGGTTTCTGGCGCGGCCCTGTGCGGTTTCATTGGAGGCAATGGGCTGGTCTTCGCCCATGCCCTGCACTTCTATGCGGGCTGGATCAATATTGAAATGAACTGCGAGATAATTTTTAACAGCTTCAGCGCGCTTGAGGCTCAGGGAACGGTTGTATTCGCTCTTCCCTGCGGAATCAGTATGCCCCACCAGCCTGACCTGCATGGTCGATCCGGGACCGGAGGTAAGTGCTGTACCAAGTGAATCCACCACAGGATAAGCTGTTTTACTGATCTTGGAAGAATTGACTTTGAACTCAATCTTCAGAAAGGCCCGGCCTCCCGGATTGGTAATCATGCGTAGAATCTCGTCAGAATTAGCGGCAAAACCGTCCTGGCCGGCATACGCAAAAGGGATACAGGTAAAAATAAATATAATCAGGATAACAATTCTTTTCATGGCAGCCTCCGTTCAATGTTTCGGGGATACTTTTAAATAACTTGTCCCCAGCCTTGGGGCAAGGACTTCCGAAAGGCTGCCAGCTTAATAATCCGGTTTTGAACGCCCTTTCTTAACCTCAGACCTTTTCTTCTTGCTATCAAGCCGCTTACGCTTTGTAGCGTATGGGACTTTTGTTTTCTTCCTTTTACGTACCGGTTTCAAAGCATCGGCGAGCAATTTTGCAAAACGGGAAACAACCTCCTCCTTGTTGCGAAACTGACTGCGATGTTCTTCGCTGGAAAGCTGCAGTTCCCCGTTGGAGTTGATTCGTTTTGCAAGCCTGGTGCTGATCAGTTGCTTCTGGTAATCGCTCAGGCTGGGTGAATCCTGTACACAGAATACAAGAGTCACTCTGGATGAAGTCTTATTCACATGCTGACCGCCGGGGCCGGAACTGCGGCTGGTCAGAAAACTAATTTCATTATCGGGTATGGACAATACGGAAGTGATACTTATCATAGCTATCGGCTGGATATTCTGTCTTTTGTATGCGTAAATGGCGTACGCAGTCTTTAAGTTCGATGCTTTGGGTCTTGCATCGTTCTTACTTTTTTTCAAGGAGAATTTATTATGAAAATTGCACTTCCCTCCAGAGATGGTATGGTTGACGGTCATTTCGGACATTGTGAAGCTTTTACCATCTTTACTCTGGATGAATCCAAAAATATCATCGACGAAGAAAAACTAACCCCTCCCCCCGGATGCGGATGCAAATCCAACATCGTGCCCACTCTCGCTGAAAAGGGTGTGTCCGTATTGCTGGCCGGTAACATGGGTCAGGGAGCAGTCAATCTCTTGCAGAACAGCGGCATTCAGGTTATCCGCGGTTGTGGTGGCGAACTCAAAGAAGCGGTTACCCAGTGGGTGGCAGGAAATCTGACCGACTCCGCAACCGTCTGCGACGACCACGAATCCTGCGGCAACCATTAAGATAGTCCCAAGGCCGCAAATAAATATTTGGAGATAGAAACATGAATGAATGTCCCTGCGGTTCCGGCATTGCTTACGAAAGCTGCTGCGAACCATACATCACAGGAAAAGAGCCTGCACCTACTGCCGAAGCACTCATGCGTTCCCGCTACAGTGCGTTTGTTGTAAAGCAGATCGACTACCTCGGCGACACCCTCGCCCCGGAAAGCAAGCATGATTACGACGAACATCAGGTCAAGAACTGGGCGGAAACATCCACATGGCTCGGCCTTGAAATTGTTTCTACCTCCAAGGGCCTTGAAGATGATGAAACCGGAAAGGTGGAATTCATCGCCAAATTCAGGCAGCAGGGAGCGATCCACACCCATCACGAAGACAGCAGTTTCGAAAAAAGAAACGGACGCTGGCTCTACATTGATGGCGACATCGTACCTCCGCAGCCGATCAAGAAAGACAAGAAAGTAGGACGCAACGAACCCTGCCCCTGCGGCAGCGGCAAGAAATACAAGAAGTGCTGCGGTTAAACGCAGGCTTCGATAAGTCCTGAAAAAACAAAACCCCCGTTCTTAGGAGCGGGGGTTTTTATTATTTTTAAATGCAGCCCGGCACATACGCACCGGGGGCAGCAAGCAAATATTTCAGATAATCTATGAAGTCAGCCCGTGAACCGAATCGCGGACCCAGTAAAGCAGGTTGAACTTTTCGGCAAGACCTTCCTTGATCTTGTTCAGGGTAGCCTTGTCCATGTCATGGATACGGATAAACACATGGCGCATATTTTCCTGCTCCGGCTCGTAGGAAGTCAGGATGGACATGACCCGGCCACCGTTCTCCTTGAGATAGTCAAGTACACCGTTCAGTGATCCCGGCTCATTGGAAAGAGCAAGACCGACCTGAACTCCGCCGTCCATAACACCGGTGATGCTGATCAGGACCTTGAAAACATCAGTATTGGTAATGATGCCTACGCACTTTCCTGCGGCGTCAACAACCGGGATACCCCCGATTTTGTTTTCTTCCATAATAACCGCGGCCTTTTCCACAGTATCTTCAGCAGAAACAGTGAGCACCTTACGGGACATTATGTCCTTAACCTTGATTTCCGAGAGCAGATAGTACAGCTCATGCATATCAAGGGTAGTGGCTTTGGAGGGTGATGCTTCCTTGATGTCTCTGTCCGAAATTATACCAACCAGAATTCCGTCGTCGTCAACAATAGGCAACCTGCTGATATTACTGTCTTTCAACAATTTGGCTGCTTTCATCATGGAACGGTCATGGGTCAGGGTGATTACGTCCTTGGACATCCAGTTTTTAACTAGCATAGGGAACCTCCTTGAGGCCGTCGGCCTATAATGTTTCTATGATATGATCAGCTGAAGAATGCAGTTCAATTCCGCTTGATACTAAACTTATCCATTTTCCTACTTATATGATTATATAAACAAATGTCTGGGGTCAATCATCATAGCCTTAAAAAGCAGGTCCCATACATTTTTGTAGCAGAATTATATTCATACCTATGCCTGTAGAGGCAAAAAATCATAATTTACGAAAAAACAATCCCGGAGCAATGGCAGGATTATCGCAACGTAGAACAGCCTGTGTGCCGGAATGGACCACATCACGAGGTTCGCCATTAGTAGCTTCAAAAGAATAGTCACCGGCTTTAATAAAGGGACGCTCCAATCCGGGAACAAGGACATGCATATCACAATCATTTTCCCAACGGGCTTTCACAGAAAGCAGCCAGCTGCCGTCATCTCGCTGTTCCAGAACACGGGCTACGACAGGCCTGCGTTCTTCCTTGGATGGAGGCATGGCAATGGTGCTGGGACCGCTTTTCTTGAAAAAAGCTGTGGTCAGAGGCCGTGTGGCGGCATTGGTAAGCTCGGCCAAAGCTATGCCGGGAAGCGGACCGCCCTCCTTGGCCTTATCAATTACCGTGCGGTAGACATCAACAACCTGCGCCAGATAAGATGAACTTTTGGTCCGCCCCTCAATCTTCAGGGAAGCAATGCCCAGCTTGGCCAGCATCCGAACATGATGAACCAGACAAAGATCCTCGGCTGCAAAAAATTCTGTATACCCGTCATGCTCCACCGCTTCCCAGACATCCTGACCGGGGCGGGTCTTTTCTTCAACACGCAGACCGGTTGCCTTGTATTCAAAACGGCAGGGGTGGGTACAGCGGCCCATGTTTGCGGAACGGTCATTGAGCCACGCACTGAGAAAACAACGCCCGGAAATAGCCATGCACATTGCTCCATGGACAAACATTTCCAGCTCAATACCCGGACACTTTCCGGCAATATCTGCAACATCTGCTGCGGAAAGCTCACGCGCGAGATTGACCCTTGAAGCACCGAATTTCTGCCAGAACCTGGCCGCCTCGCTGTTTCCGGTATTAGCTTGTGTGCTGATATGGACCGGAATATCCGGTAAAATTTCCGCTGCGAGCATGAGTACGCCGGGATCAGCAATAATCAGCCCATCCGGCGGGCATTCTTTCAATTTCGCGAGATCAGCCCGAACTTTGGAGAGATCTTTTTCCTTGGGATAGGCATTGACGCAAAAATAAGCCTGAACATTATTAGCACGACAAAGTTCAAAGGCTGCAGGGAGATCTTCCCAGTTGAATCCGGCCCCGGCGGAACGCAGGTTCAGGTCACCTGCTCCGAGATAGACCGCATCAGCACCATAGGTGACTGCGGTTTCCAGTTTTTCCATATTCCCGGCTGGGCAAAGCAGCTCCGGCATATCATTGAGAATGGGCCGGGTAATCCCCGGATTATCAGGTGTATCTTCTGTGTAGGTCATCTTGGTAAATTCGAAAAATGGTTATTAAATTTTAAGTCCTCTGGACTGTCTGAAGGACTTAATCCCGTCAAGCACACTATGATGGACAAAAAGGTTTCCGGTCCCCTTTCCAAGTTGGATATCCGGCTTCACATAACCGTGAAAATCAGAACCGCCGCTGGGCAGCAATTCGTATTTACGGGCCAGACGCTTGATGCGATCAGTCATATTATTGGTATGGGAACTGTAATAGACTTCAATCCCATGCAACCCCATTTCTTTTAACCTGGCCACTTCCTGCTCCAGCACATCTTCGTCTGAACTGAGCAGAAACGGATGCGCAAGAATCGGGGTGGCTTCGGTTGAATGCAACAAATCAAAGGCATATTCAGCGGAAATATTATCCTTGGGGCTGTATGCTTTACCCTTCTTGCCCAGATAGCCGTCGAAAGCCTCGTCAAAACTCTTAACATACCCCTTCTGGAGCATGACCCGAGCCATATGCGGCCTGCCGATGGTCCCGGCGGCCTGACCCTGCACTTCTTCCATGGTTATGTCAAAGCCCAGTTTCTGGAGATTAGAGACTACAATTTCATTACGCTCAACCCGTCTGTTACGTACCTGCTCAAAAACACGCTTCAGCCGTTCCGAATAAGGATCCACCCAGAGGCCGACAATATGCAGCACCCCAACCCTGCTCTCTACACTCAACTCACAACCGGGTATGACCTCCACCCCGGCTTTAACCCCGGTCTCAAGGGCTTCAGGCAAACCTTCCATGGTATCATGATCCGTAAGGGCAATGGCTGTAAGTCCGGCCTTCTTGGCGGCCCGGACCAGTTCCGCGGGGGTGAAAGTTCCATCCGAAGCGGTGGAATGAGTATGCAGGTCAATGGCAGACATAACGATCTCCGATAGCAGCACTGAGAAATGCGGGGTTGAGGAATTTGTTTTCTATAGTTATAGGGTAGCGAGCAAACAATATGCAAGGAGTACCTTTATGACTCTTAATAAAGAACTGGTCGACATACTCGTCTGCCCCAAATGCAAGGGCGAACTGAAACTTCTTTCCGGTGAAAAAGGACTTGAATGCGAAAGCTGCAAAGTAGTCTATCCCGTAAAAGATGAAATCCCGATCATGCTTGTTGACGAAGCTGTTCCCGCTGACAAGTGGGAAAACAAATAATCAATAACACAAACAATGCGGGAATCAGCCATGCAGGCTCCCCGCGAACAACAAGGAGATTCCATGTCCCAAGCCAAAGACGGCGACAAAATCCGCGTCCACTATGCCGGTTCCCTTGAAGACGGAACAGAATTCGACTCCTCTTACAAAAGAGGCGAACCTCTTGAGATTGTTCTCGGTCAGGGCATGCTGATCAAGGGTTTTGAAGATGCTGTCAAAGGCCTCGCGGTCGGTGAAAAGGTAAAAGCCACCATCAGCCCTGAAGAAGGCTACGGCCCGTATCACGAAGAACATACCTTCGAAGTGGACCGCAACCAGATTCCGCCTGAAATCAACCCCGAAGTGGGCATGATGCTCCAGGTCAACACCGATCAGGGTGTTACCAATGTAACCATCAAATCCGTATCCGATGAAACCGTTATCCTCGATGGCAACCATCCCCTCGCCGGACAGACCATGGTCTTTGAGATTGAACTGCTCGAAATCATGTCCTAATTTTCAGGGGCTTTGCGCCCTGAACACACAAAAATCCCCCGTACGATTTCCGCACGGGGGATTTTTATTTATATCAGCAGGTTAAGCGTAAAGAAAAACTTTTTATGTAAAATATCAAATTTACAATGTTGACAACTGAAACTGAATGTATATTTGTAATTCAGACGAACAGAACAGGAGGTTATTTATGGTTATCGACTTTGGTTCATTCTATAACTTTCCGTATGAGTTTGATAAAATATTCAATGACGTCTTTAATCCACACCATCACAACAGGAGAAAAGCGTCATATCCTCCACTGAACATCAGTGAGAGCAGCAACAACATATATATTCGTGCGGAAGTACCTGGTGTTTCCATTGAAGATATGGAAATCACCATTACTGCAAAAAATCTTGTACTAAAGGGAGAACGCAAACTTCCAGAAGGCAGATACTTCAGACAGGAAAGACCTTCAGGAGTATTTCAAAGAATCATTTCCATCAACACTACTGTTGATGTAGATAATGTTTCAGCATCAGTAAAAGACGGAATACTGAATATCATTCTTCCGAAAACGGAATCATCCGTACCCAGAAAGGTTGACATTGCTATCGAATAAAGGGGGACTAACATGAATAATGAAAAGAAAATTGAAAAATTCAGCCCCGCAACCGATATTGTAGAGAGCGAGCAGGGCTTTTACATGTACGTGGACCTTCCCGGAGTAAGCAAAGAGGCTCTTGCTATCGACCTCGATGAAAATAATCTGATAATTGCCGGCAAAGCTGCCGCAACTCTCGGCGAAGACGAAAAATTCATTGATCAGGAATTCTGCGAAGGTGAATATACCCGCAGGTTCACCATTGCCGATGTCGTGGACCGGGAAAACATCAAGGCAAACCTGAAAAACGGAGTACTGGAACTCTTCCTGCCCAAAATGCCGGAAGTCCAACCCCGAAAAATACAAATTACTAACGAATAAAAAACACCACTCCTTCACACCCCTCGAAAAAAGGCTCCCTCTACCACAGGGAGCCTTTTGCTGTTTCTTGCGTAAACCATCTGAACAATCTGTAAAATCAGTACACACCTTGTTCATTTAAAAATTTGCCCAAAACCTTGTCCGTCTTTAAAATATGATCTCTCAACCAATCGGCCAGGAATTTAAATACCTTGACCGGCTCAACCTGAGTTTCGTTTTTTACCAGCAGCCCCAGTGTTTCAGCCTTCATAGAAAAAACATGATGCATCTTATTATGCTCCTCAGCAGCGGGGAATCCGTACTTCTCCATCAATTTTTCTTCTGTGGAAAAATGGCTTATGGCATAGTCAAACATATCCTTCACCAGCTCTCTAAGAACCTTATCCTCTTCCATATCTTTCACTGAATCATAAGCCTTGTTAATCATATCAATCAATTGCCGATGCTCTTTGTCGATAATATTAACACCTACAGAATAACGCTCATCCCACTTCAGAATAGACATATCCGCTCCTTTTTTAAAATCTATTATCCTTCATATGTAATCAGTTCAAGCGCATTTCATTTTCCTGCATAGTTAAACATAATTACGATTTCGCAGCGGCTTTGGTTTGCCCGTGAGGGGTGTTTCTGGTAAACCGCAATAAACCCTTCCAAGGAGGAAAACAAAACATGAAACTCTTCAAGATATTACTGGTAAGTGCTCTTTTCTGCGTTGCCCTCATGGCCGGAACCGCAAACGCGGCAGACCACACGGTTTTTGTAAAACTGCAGACCAGCATGGGCAACATAGTGCTCGAACTGAACAAGGACAAAGCTCCGGTCACCGTAGCCAACTTTCTGCGTTACGTTAACGAAGGACACTACAGTGGAACCATTTTTCACCGCGTAATTGACGGCTTCATGATTCAGGGCGGTAACTTCGATAAAAATATGAAACAACGCCCCACTCATGCAGCAATTGAAAACGAAGCCCGCAACGGCCTGTACAACGACAAATACACCGTTGCCATGGCCCGGACCAATGATCCACATTCCGCAACCGACCAGTTCTTTATCAATGTTAATGACAACGCATTCCTCAACTTCAAGTCTGAATCAGGCTCTGGGTGGGGCTATGCCGTATTCGGTAAAGTTATCGGCGGTAAAAAAGTTGTCGATAAAATTGCAAAGACTGTAACCTTCCGCAAAGGCCGTTACGACGACGTTCCTGTTAAGCCCATCACGATTATCAAGGCTGAAGAGCTTAAACAGTAAGGGGTAATTTACATGCACCTGATGAACAAGATAGCCACTTCCCTCATCATAATCATGGCGCTGGGGCTTGCCGGATGTCAGTCCGCTTATTACAAAACAATGGAAAGCTTCGGTTACCATAAACGTGACCTTCTTGTTTCCAATGTGGAAAAAGCCCGTGAATCTCAGGAAGAAGCCAGTGAACAGTTTAAAAGCGCACTCGATAAATTCAGCGCCCTGACCGGATTTCACGGTGGCGACCTTCAGGAGACTTATGAACGGCTCAATGATGAGTACGAAAACAGCGAAGCTGCAGCAGCAGAAGTCCGCAAAAGAATTGATGCCGTGCAGCAGGTCGGTGAAGACCTTTTTGACGAGTGGAATGCTGAACTTGACCAGTATACAAGCAGAAAGCTTCGCAACGAGAGCCGGATTAAACTTTCCAAAACCAAAAGTAATTTCAAACGGTTACTCTCGGCAATGCGCAAGGCGGAGAAAAAAATCGATCCCGTACTCAATGTATTCCGGGATCAGGTTCTGTACCTGAAGCACAACCTGAACGCACAGGCCATTTCTTCCCTCAAATCCGAACTGAACTCGCTTGAAGGTGACATCGGCAGGCTGATCAAGGAAATGCAGCGTTCCATCGATGAAGCCGACGCCTTTATCAAAGAATTGAAGAAGAACTAAAAACTCAATAATTTTAGTCTATTTTAATCCTTATCAGGATGAATTAGTCTGATACGAAAAAATCCCCGGAGTGGAACCACTCCGGGGATTTTTTTCACGCTTGCTAATCGAATGCAGCGGGAAACGGACTAACCGTTAACCACGTGCAGCTGTTTTTTTACAAATTCAAGTTCGTCTTCAGATTTACTTTCAGCCAGTTCTGCCAAAGCCTGTGCGCAGAATGTAAGCATAACGTCCGTGTCCAGTCCCAACAGGATTGAACCGTTGGAGACTATGCATGTCTCACCCTGATCTTCCATCAGATATGCTCTTCTGTCGCGCTCCTGACCGTTTCTGGTTGCAATGGAATAGCCTGTACGCCCCTTCTCGGTACTGAAAATTTTTTCAGATACCAGCTCCCCGCTGTCCTCATTATAATTGAGGGATTCATTTTCAAGCTTTCCGATAAAGGAAATCTGGCCGCCGAAATCATTTTCCAGAGTCACCCGTTTCAGGGCAGCTGACTTTTTCATGATCCTTGTCCACCGCTGTTTGTCAAATGGGCAGTTTCAGTTGTTCAGGGCCGTCCTTGCCGTCCTTTTTCTCCTTTTTAGGAGCCGCCTGCAAACCGTACTCAATGTATTCCAGCAGGGAACTTTCCGGCACACGCCACTGACTACCGACCTTTATGCCCCGAATCTTACCCTCCTGAACAAGCCTGTAGGCCGTCCGTGGATGGATTCTCAAAATGTCGGCAATCTCACGTACCGTGTATAGCGTAGGCGAGGGTGTCAAAGACTTATCCTGATTTTTCAAAATTACACTACGATGTACCCCTTATGACACTATTTGTCAAAAAATGTCAAAGAAATGCACTCTTATCTCTTCTTTTCTGCAACAATACTCCAACAAGCACTAAATACTTTGAAATTACAAAAGAAATAATCAAAACTGACTTTCAGTTGATTATTATCCGCAAACTATTCCCGAAATTTTTTTTCATTTTTCTTTAAAAACATAAAAAAAAGTCCCTCCGGCAGAAGCAGAAGGGACTTGAGAAAACGCTCTGATGCGTTTGATCCTGACCGGTAAATCCGGCTTAATCTAAAATCTCAGACGGGGATCATGCGGCCAGTAGCCGTTATAATCGTAGCAGAGATAGACCGTGAATTTTCGGGAAGGCTTACCCCGGAAAGTAGTCTGAATATGGATAGGTGAGCTGACCCGTTTGAACATCTTCTTCAATTCCTCACTCGGATTGGCTTGAAATTTTTTAATCACGAAGATGCTGTCCCAGCCGATTTTATCTTCCGGTCCGGGCCAGAGATCATACTGATTCATGCGCCTGCTGGTCCACGCGCAATAGGTACGCGGCTGGCCTGGTACATAAAAAGCCAAGGCTGCTGTCATATCATATTCATCACTCATGACAAAAACTTTGGACGGGTCCTTGAACTGGCTCTTTTCCAGCTCTACGACCTGCTGCCCAAGATCAGTCCAGCCTTTTAGCCGGTGGGTGGGATTAAGATGATCCGGCAGGGGAACAAGATTCTGGAAATGAAGAACCGCAAAAATCACTATGCTCAAAGTCAGCCACAGGGAACGTAAACGCCCTCTGCGGCCCCAGAAAGATTCAAAAGCGAACCCGGCAATCATCACCCCGCTGACATAGGAAATCACCGCCCAGTTGCCGAGTACCTGAGCATGAAAACTCCAGAGAAAAAAGAAAAACCAGACCGGGATGAAAAACACTGAAAGCAGAGCACTCTGACGATAGCTGAGCTGCATCAAATTGCGGCCCTTTCTTTTAAGAAGAAAAAACAAGGCTGCGAATCCGCCTATAAACATAAAAGCCAGCCACCACGGGGTCGCCATGCCGATCTGCTCGCCGAGAAACGGGAGAAAGCGGTCAAACCGCAGCAATTGATGCGCCTTAGCTCCGGAAGCCCCGATCAAATACAGAACGTGTTTGTAGCCCACAAAACCATTTTGCATGTTCCATATAAAGGTCGGCAGGAACCCAAGTGCGATACCTCCCGCCAGCGAAAGAATCAGCTTGCGCCAGAATCCGCGCGGCAGCCTTTCCTTACGCATAACCAAAAGCCCGTACATGACCGAAAGTCCGGCAAAGCCGAGCATGGTGTATTTGGCCAGAATACCTACCCCGAAAAAGATACTTATTGCCAGAAAAGGCTTAGTCCGGGATTCATTGGAATCACGCTCCAATCCAGGGGGATGCGGCAGCGAAGCCTTATACAACGAAAATAAAGCACAGCTCCAACAAAGGATGAACGGATTATCCGTAGTCATCAGAATGCCGAGAGCCAGATAAACAGGCATGGAGTTGTATATGATCAGAGTCCATATAGCTGCAACAGGCCGTTTCCACATACGTGCCATGCCCCAAAAGAGCACACTCTGGGTCAGGAACGAACCGACAACCGAGCCAAAACGAACCCCGAACTCAGTATTACCGAATACTGAAGTCCACAACCCGATAATCCATGCAATGAGCGGTCCCTTGGAATAATAGGTAAGCTGCATGTGCCTGGTCCAATCCCAGTATTGGGCTTCATCCTGCACAAGATTAAGCTGGCCGGTTCCGAGAAACCACAGACGGGCAAAACTGCTGATACAAATTATGGCTACAGCCCAGATCACGGGCTTGCTTTTAAACGAATCATTTAACGATGACACTTAATGTGACCTCCTTGCGGGGAAACTCATATCTGAGACGGCATGAGAAAACAACAGCCCGCATTACGGCAGATGCCGCTAAAAACAAAGCCCCCGTTAAAAGGGGGCGGAATAATTCAGGACCTTTTTTATGGATTCCGGCAGGCCTTCGTTACAGGCCCAGCTTCTTGATCCTGTCCTCGGGTTTGATAATCTCGGTAACCCTGAATCCAAAATTTTCATTGATGACAACGAGTTCTCCCCGTGCAACCAACCGCCCTTCCACATACATATCCAGCGGTTCCCCGGCCAACTTATGCAACTCGATAACAGTTCCCTGACCGAACTGGATAATTTCATTGACCAGAAGCTTGGTCCGGCCCATCTCAACCTTGACTTCAAGGGGGATATCCAGAATGCGTTTCAGACTTTGCTCTGCCATTTATATAAACTCCGCTAAAGATCTTGTTTTACTGAGGGCAGGATACAGCAAAAGCCGGCAAACAACCAGTAAAAGACCTGCCTTTAATTTCAAGCCCTTACTTTACCTGTTCCACTGCCGGTCCGTCTCCCTTCTGTGGGCGTAAGGCCAGAATAGCATCTGCACTTTCCGAAAATAAATCCAGAGGATGATGGCTGATAACCAGCACCTGAAAGCCCAGCCGCTCTGCAATGGTCCCGATCAACTCCATAAAACGGGGCACAAGGTCGGGCCGCAGCCAGCAGTCCTGTTCATCCAATACCAGAAAAGGCCTATGAGACTCAGGATTAAGTCTGGACAAAGCAATCAGCCGCAGCCCCACGGACAGAATGTTGCAGACTGAACCGCCCTGCCCGACCATGATATCCTCTTCGCCACCCTGATTCAGGATCTGGAAATCCACCTGTAATTTCTTATCACGGATAGAGGCGACAGCTTTTACTTCACGATCCTGCCCCAGAATTTCACGAATGGCGTGGGTCAGGTTAGTTTCAAGTTCGCTCAGCAGCTCTCCGAACAAAGCCGTGGAAAGTTCTTCCAGACGATCTGCAGCTCCCGGAGCAATCTCCAGAAATTCATCAATCTTACGGCCCTCCTCACGCAAGGACAGCCAGTCGTCCAGACGTGATGAAGCCTTGGCACTCAAACGGTCTGCACGGCGTTCTAGAGATTCAAGTGTAATTTCAGACTGTTCCATATAGGCCTCCGAAGGACAGCCGAAGGCGTTAGTTACTGCCTTCCAGATTATCCAGACCTTCTTTGATGGACATGATATGCTTGCGGTATTCGGTGACCAGCCTTGCGTTTTCAGCTTTTTTTTCTTCAAGCAGCTTAGCCAGTTCCTGCGGATCACTGGTGCCGTACTGGGCCTTGGCTTCCTCTTCGAGGGCTTCGAGCTGACGGGTGGTACTGGCAAGCTCCTGCTCAGTACGTATTTTCTTGTCATGCAACCATTTGTGCTGCTCTTTAAGCAGATTCAGTTCCTGCTCCAAACCGTTCGCAAGCTGTACGCCATTATTCATTCCATTACCCATTGCCATCGGTAACCTCCGTATATAATTCCCAAATGAGCTTACTTTCCGGCTCTTCCGGGTCGATATTATCTGTCAAAAACTGTTTAAGCCCCTCGCCCTCATGGGTTCTCTTCCATGCCAGACGCTCAAGGCCTTGTAAAAATTTAGATTCAGCAACAG
The DNA here is from genome assembly GCF_963678865.1 of Maridesulfovibrio sp. Lineage (NCBI taxonomy): Bacteria > Pseudomonadati > Thermodesulfobacteriota > Desulfovibrionia > Desulfovibrionales > Desulfovibrionaceae > Maridesulfovibrio > Maridesulfovibrio sp. The sequence continues at coordinate 2,537,498 of NZ_OY787459.1, forward strand.
CTGCGTCTTCTGCTTCCGGCGGAAATTCCTGATCCGGGAAAACCTCATAAAAATCGCGATGTGGAACTTCCCATTTTTTCAGATCCACGCAATCCGGGGTCCATATTGCAGCCTGCGGTTTTCGTTCAAGGGCCAGACGGGAAAAAACCAACCGGGCAATATTGCCGGGATTGGCCCAGATTGTCATGCCTTTGGTTATGGATTCACGCGGACGGTGGATATGCCCGTTTATAATCCAGTCGATTCCCGGTTTTTCCTTGATGACGTGCTGCTTTTTTTCACATTCAGGAAAAGAAATATTGTGATGGGTAACCCAGATCACTTTCAGATACTTCCCGTCCTCCCGCTCATAACTCTTGGGGATGGGTGTGGAATCAGGTGAAGCACCTACCAGCACAAGACCCTGCTGGGTCTGCAATTCAAAGGCAGGTCCCTGCTCACTGAGCAAACGGATTACACCTGCGGCATTGAGCACGGCCATGGACACATCCGGGGTGAAACGGGCCTGATACTTGTCATGATTCCCCACCAGCACGAAGGGTTTATACTGCCCGAACAGCCCGATCATATCCACAAGCAACGAGTTGCCGTTATCGCGCGGCCAGTGGAAAAGATCACCAAGTATGAGAGGGACCAGACCCAGCATTTCCGCCTGCTTGAAGCAGGCTTCCAGCTTATCAAGTATATCGGCGGCAAAATCACCAAGACGCTGCCCCGGAGGGGTGGACGCGATATGCGGATCCCCGATTAGGAAAAGACCTTCAGCTTCTACTCGCTCAAGAGTCATGGCTTTCCTCCCCGACCAGCCTTTCCGCATCAAGATCACCGCCGCAAAGCGGGCAATGGCCAATCTCTGCCAGACGTTTTTCAATACGTTGCTTAAGCTCCGCCTCATCCTTCTTCAGCTGCAGCAGATTTTTATGTGCTTCAGCCTGCGCTTTCCGAAAAGAAGACAAATTGTTCATAACCTGCATAAGCTGCGCAAAATCATGAAGTTCCGGAGGATCAACCAAAGCACCCAAAACATCTGTACGCCTTGAAATATTATCTCTAAAATCACGGTTACGGTTCAGATTGTGGATGGTTGCGGAAAGTGCCGATACATCTTCGAGTTCCGGCGCATACATAAGCGGTTCCAATGCCTTACGCCGCACCTTTAGCTTCTCTTCTGCAAAAGAAAGCTGATTATAGCGCGCAAGATCAACTTCCAGCCCCTGTACCGGAAACAGATCCGGCGGGGATTGCAAACCTTCAAGAGATTCTGACCTTGCTTTCAGGTGCTGCCCATGGGCACGCAGGGTCTGCATGCCTGTGACCACCCGCTCCAAAGGGCCGGAGGGGAAAAGGTCCGGCACATCCCGTAAAGGGGAAAGTTTCTTTTCCTGTGCGCTCAGTCCGGCCATGTTACTTTCCAGCTCTACCTTACGCTGCAGAAATGTTTCCACTGCCGGAATTTCCTTCTCCAGTGCATCCACCCGCTCTTTAAGGTCGCGGGCTGTTTCCAGCTCCAGATTCACATCCGGCAGGGTCTGCAATTCATCCAGTTCTACCCGGATTTCATCCATCTTCTGCTGCTGGAATTTCTTCTCCCGTTTGGCTGCGCGGACCCTGTTTTTAAGTTCGGTCTGCATGGCCAGCAGATGAGAAGCCTCCGAAGACGAAGCAAAGAACTGGGCCGCAACAGACGAAGGCTGATCCAGCAGAAAAATAGGATTACGCTGGTTACCGATGTGTACATCCAGCGATTTACCGCCTTCCAAGGGGACCTGATTAAGACGCAGAATGTTCAAAATATCTTCCGGGGTATTGCGCCCGAATTTGGCGTAGACTTCCCATTCCTCTTCCCCGGGGCGCAGAACTTCGTACCAAGCGGTAGCCTTTTTACGAATCCATGCAACGCGCACCCCGTCGTCCATCTCCAACTCAACGCGGGCCTTTTTAGCTCCGTGACGAATAAAATGTTTGGGCAGCGGGTTGGTAGCAATGCAGCGCAGAGCCTCAACAACGGATGATTTGCCGCTGTTGTTGGGACCGGTCAGCACGGTCATGCCCGGACCGAGTTCAATCTCGGTTTCTGCATGGGCTAAGAAGTTTTTTAGTAGAATTTTTTTGATCATGGATGCCTTCGGCGATCAGAGGGGGAAAACTTTTGCAAAAAAGTTTTCCCCCTCTGGACTCCCCCTTTCAAAACCTTTTAATAGGCTTCGCTCTGCCAACTAAGAGCAGCCTTTGAAATTTGTTCTGATAATTCCTTACCTGTCGATCTTCTACTTTGCAATAAATGGACAATATTCAATCGCGGTAGACGTCAGGGAATTATCATCCGCAAACAGAATAACAGGGGCTTCCATAATCAGCCCCGGCTTGCCGCCTTTTACCGCCTCGAGCATCACAACTTTGGATGGTGCATCAATGCGCCCGTGAATAAATTTCATACGCTTGGGTTCCAGCTTGTGGCGGGTGAAGGAAGTTACCAGCTCGGTCAGCCGTTCGGCAAGGAAGACGAAGCAGACCCGGCCCCGGTTACGGACCATGCGCGAGGCCGTAGCGACAAATGCATCAAGACCGCAATCAACCTCGAAACGGGCCTTGTTGCGTGATGCATCAGGACAGGCTTTGCCCCTGCCTTCAGTACGGTAGGGCGGATTGGAAACCACCAGATCATAACTCCCGGCAGGAGCGAAATCCGGAATGCATACATTGCCCTGCACAATACCTATCTCCTCGGTAAAGCCCAGACGCTGCACATTCTCTTCTGCGGCAGCAACCATCTCCGGATTAATTTCCAGCCCGGTAATGCTCACCCCTTTATCCGGGTGACGCAGCATTATGCCCAGCGGAATCACCCCGCTCCCGGTGCCGAGGTCGAGGATTCGGGCATTCCTGGACACAGAGGCAAAGCTGCTGATCAGCAAAGAGTCTGTAGAAAATCTGAAACCGGACTCAGGTTGAACTAACCCACAGGGGAAGTGGCTTTTCTGCTCTTCAAACATAGTAATCTCTTTTTTTGCGTCGAAGACCAAAAAAATAATCGGGATTCCAAAAGGACTTGTTCCTTTGGTCCCCCTGAAAGGTCCCTAGGAGAATCGCCGGAGGCCTACCTAGCTCCGCCTGCGACGTAAGGCATTCACTAACATACGGGCATCATCCGACTTCAAAAGGAGCGAACCGAAGCCGTAGACCGCCATCCATACAGGGATAAGTGCGAACCACAAAATATCATAACGAGCGGAAAACCATGCCCCCGCGCCGATCAACGCACTTAGGAAAAGGCTCTTTGCCACACTTGCAAAGGGTAACGGAAACAGCCCTGTCCTGCGGCCCATGATAACAGAAAGCAACAGACAATTCAGCATGGACGAAAGTGATACCGCCAAAGCCAATCCCACATGCGCGATATGCTGCATGAGCAGATACCCTGCCCCCACGTTAATGAACAAACAAAGAATGGCAACCTTGACTGGAGTCCGGGTATCCTCCTGCGCATAAAAAGCAGAAACCAAAGGACGGGACATGGCAATGAACGGCAAACCTATTCCATAAGCCATAAGTGCCTGTGCTGTTGCCGATACGGCCTGCGCATCAAAGGCCCCACGCTCAAAAAGCAGCCCGATAAGCGGCTCGGCAAGAGAAACCAGTCCGGCCATGGCCGGCAGTGAAATAAACAGGATCAGGCCCACACTCTGCTTGAGGGTCTTGGCAAAATCGTCATGCCGCCCTTCAACGTAAAGCTTTGCCAGACTGGGCAGGGCGGCAGTGCCGACGGCAATCCCGAACACACCCAGCGGGAACTGCACCAGACGGTCGGCATAATAAAGATAAGACACAGATCCCACAGGGAGAAATGAAGCCAGCAAGGTACCAAGCACCACGTTGATCTGGTAAACGGCTGCCCCCAGCACCGTGGGCAGCATAAGCTTACCCATACGTCTCACACCGGGGTTATCAAGTTCCGCTTTGCCGCGCCAATGCAGCCCGAGACGCTTTAGATAGGGCTGCTGCAGCAACCATTGCAGCAGTCCGCCGATCAACACTCCCCAAGCCATAAACAAGGCCACACTGTTCCCTGTAAAATAGCCGATCAATGCCGATCCGATTAAAGCAATGTTGAGCATACACGGGGCCAGAGCCGGAGCCAGAAAATGACCCGTACTGTTCAGGATGCCCATGCAAAGCGCAACACCGCAAATAAAAATAACATAAGGGAAACAGATTCTTAGCAGATTAACTGTAAGAGACATCAACTCAGCGTTATCACCAAAGCCCGGAGCAATGAGCAGGACCAGATATTTAGCCCCCACGATTGCCAGCACAGTCAGAACGCCGAGAATGAGCAGCAACCAAAGCATGGCTGAGCGGGCCATCTCAAAGGCCGCGCCTTCGCCCTGCTCCTTATGCACCCTACTGAAAACAGGCACAAAGGCCATTGTCAGGGAGCCTTCCCCGAACAAACGGCGCAACAGATTGGGAATACGAAAGGCCACAAAAAATGCATCCGCAGGCAAGCCTGCGCCAAGTGCGAACGCAACAATAAGGTCCCTGACAAAACCAAGGATCCTGGAAAGCAGAGTCGCCCCGGCGACTACCGAGGCGTTACGGACTATTTTACTGGATTCAGCAGTCATTTATTGGAATGCCTCCGGCGGCTCTCCGAGGGCTTAAACCCTTTTTGTAAAAAGGGTTTAAGAATCCCAAAAACTTTTAATAATCATGATTCAAAATAAATATGCAAAAACAGCGCAAACTAATCCTGCATCTTCTGACAATTCGAACAAAAAGTAGACGAACGCCCTGCGACAGTTCCACCTTCGAAGGTTTTGCCGCAATCGGGGCAGGCTTCACCTTTCTTGCCGTAGACCTTGAAGCTGTTCTGGAATCCCCCGGCATCGCCGCCCGCATCTACGTAATCGCGGATAGAGCTGCCGTTCTCCTGAATGGCCTGCTTAAGCACGGCCTGCAATTCAGTGAACAATCTGACCAGAGATTCGTTAGAGAGGTCGGATGCCTTGGCCTTGGGATGAATGCCTGAACGGAACAGGGATTCATCCGCATAAATGTTGCCTACTCCGGCTACAACAGACTGATTAAGAAGCAAGCCCTTGATCTGAGCCTTACGCCCGCTGACGCGTTCCGCAAGTTCTTCAGCTGAGACCTCAAGCGGTTCGGGACCAAGATTTTTGTAAAAACTCCATTCCTGCAACTCATCATTGTTCAAAGCACGTACTTCACCGAACTTTCGGGTATCGTGAAATTCAATGGAACCGCCATTGGTAAGCCCGAAGACAATACGGGTATGGGGTTGAGGCGTTGTAGGTCCTTCATGAGCCAGAACACGGCCAGTCATCTTAAGATGAAAAGTAACATGCAGGTCCTCGCCCAGATCCATGATAAGCAGCTTTGCCCGACGATGGATACGGGTGATCTTCTTCCCGGCAACGCGGGAAGAAAAAAGATACCACGGCATCTTTACGGAACTGTGGTTAAGAATTTTTACGGACTCAATTATCTCGCCTTCAAGGGATTTGGCAAGACCACGGGATATTACTTCTACTTCCGGCAATTCTGGCATTTTATACTTCCTGAAAAATCTTATTTATCTTTTTTCATGCGGGTCAGCTTACCCATATCAAGATCAAAAAATTCGCCACCACGGTCAATCGTGAAAATCAGCGGCTTACTTTCCTTGTGGGCTTTTGATCCGGCCATATGCATGGCTGCAAGGCTGTGTACGGGAATTCCCTGTGCCCTGACAATAATGTCGCCGGGCCTCAGCCCTTTCTGGTACCCCTTGCGGTCCCGCTTCACAGCGGTGATCACCGCCCGGCCCTGACGCATTTCAATAGTCATGCCCATGCGGCTTTCGTAAGAAGGCGGACAATAGAAAAAAGAATCCGCCGCAGTGGGATAAAACTCCTCGCCTCGCCAAGGCATGATGGTCATGACTTTGGCCTGCGGGTCAAGCACTTTCAACCTGCGTGGAATTCCCCAGCCGTGCTCCACATGCCCGCCACCGGCAAGAATAACCACCGGATGGCCTGAACTTTGGCGCAACTCCACGGCCTTTTCCGCCATTCCGGTATCCCAAAGGGACTGGACCAGAAAAAAACGCTCAACCTGCTTGGGATCGGTAGCGTCACGCCCCTGATGCATGGCAAGGACTTCTTTCAGTCCTTCCTCCTGTTCAGGCGCTGGAGGAATTACTTTTTCCGGCAGCATGGCCCGGTCTTCAGGGGAAAGTCCTTCAAGCCCGTTTTCACGGACCTCTTTGACCAGACTGAAAGGAAAATTCAATCCGGCAACGGTCAGTCTGCGTTTTTCCGCCAGCTCAAAAATAGGCTTGAACATGTTGAAGTCATACCGCCAGCCATTCTCCCAATCCAAATCTTTGGCTAGTTCCGAAACCGGAATCTGTCCGAGATTGAAACGGTTGAGAATATCCTGCTTCTGCGCAGTGACCATTTCAAGACCGATGGCAACCTTAGCATGCCCCCGGGTCAGCCCTTCGATAATCTCGAACTGGGCCTTATGGTCGCAGATACTGGTATGCCCTTCCCCGATAAGCACATAATCGGCCCCTGAAGCCTCATCCATGAGCTTGTCAAACGGCAGGGGATCACCCACCGGGTCAAGGTAATCTCCGGAACAGGGCAGAAAGGACACAGCCATTTCCGTCGGTACACTTTTCTTCACACAACCGCCGAGAATAAAAAAAAGTGCGCAAAGGACCAGAACGGTCCTCGCGCACTTGTCGATGGAACTATGATGCATACCGGGATTAGTCCCAGTTACGCTTATCTTCAATGGGTCTGATCTGCGGGGGCAGTGAGCCGGGAGTCAGAACCTTGAGGATGGGGCGCAGCTTGATCTTCTCACGGAAGGTATGCAGCAGTTCATCCTCACGCTTGAAGTTGGAAACCTCGATATTGAGGATCATCTCATCAATGCCGCCGGGGTTGGTAACTTCGATCTGCCAACGTTTGACTTCTTCAAAGTGGGCCATGACCTGCTCAACCTGATGGGGGTAGACGAACATACCCTTGATGCGTGCGGTGGTATCCACACGGCCGACAATATTGCCGAGACGCGGGGTGGAACGTCCGCAGGCACAGGGAGTGCGGTCAATGTAGCTCAGGTCACCGGTGGCGAGTCTGATCAGCGGGTAAGTTTTGTTGAAGGCGGTAATAACGATTTCACCGACTTCACCGTCCTTGAGCGGAATACCGGTGTCTGGATGACAGATTTCAACAAAAGCACGGTTGGTGATGTGCAGACCGTTTTTATGGTAGCACTCATAACCGATGCAACCCACATCTGCGGTTCCGTAACCCTGACGCATGATCAGGTCGAATTTTTTCTCCAGATCGGAACGCATTTTTTCGGAAAATTTTTCTCCGGTGACAAATGCAACTTCCAGATAAAGATCCTTACGAAGGTTCAGGCCCGCTTCTTCCGCTTTCTGAGCAAGGTGCATGAGGTAGCTGGGGGTACCGACATAACCGGTAACACGCAGCTTCTGCATGATTTCAAGCTGGCTGTTTGTAGATCCTGGGCCGGCAGGAACAACAGCACAGTTCAGGTTACGCAGCGGTTCTTCGAACATGAGTCCGGCGGGAGCCAGATGATAGTTGAAAGTAATCTGGGCCACGTCCCCGGAACGGAAACCGGCCGCGTAGAAACCTTCGGTCCAGCCCCAGTAATCCTCGGCGCGGTCTTCGGGATCAAAGATCGGACCGGGAGAAAGGAAGATGCGACGCAGTTCACCAAGATCCTTGGTCAGCAATCCGCCCAGACGTGGTCCCATGGACTGCAGGAAGATCAGTTCTTTCTTTTTTAAAATAGGTATATGCTTAAGATCGGAAAGCTCTTTAAACTTATCGACCTGAAACTGAGCTCTGTCGAAACGTTTTTTTACGTCTTCTGAATAGCGGTAGGCATAGGTAAGCAGTTCCTTGAGCTGCAGGGCGCAATATTGGCGTCTTTCGCTTTCATCAAGGACTTCACGGCGGCTATATATGCCTTCGGTACGGTCTTTACGAGTCATTTATTGAATTCCTCCATAGTTTATTGCCAAATGAGTGTCGGCACTCCACTTAGCGTAGCTAACATATGAAAACAAAACTCATTTGTCAACTTTTTTAACTTTTATCTAATTATTTCAGTTTTTTAATTACATACAACATCAATATCCCCTGACGCCGAGGTATATTGTGCGGTTAAAATTCTAACTTCAAACAAAGAAAAAATAAACTTTTTCATTTTTTTTGTTGACAGGTTCATGCTGTCTGGATAAAAGCTTCTTCGTTCACACGGAGGGTCGTTAACTCAGTCGGTAGAGTATCTGCCTTTTAAGCAGAGAGTCGCTGGTTCGAACCCAGCACGACCCACCAGCAAAAACTCCGGAACAACATCCCGCATTTATCGGGAGTTCTTTTTCAAAATGGCGGTCTATCTTTCTGCTAGAAATTACTTGACAAGCTTCAAGACAACAGCTAATCATGATAGACAAGCTTCAAAATATATGGGTCGTTAACTCAGTCGGTAGAGTATCTGCCTTTTAAGCAGAGAGTCGCTGGTTCGAGCCCAGCACGACCCACCATTTTCAAAGAAAAAGGCACTTCATTTCATTATGAAGTGCCTTTTTTCGTTCTGCCCCTGTTCTTGACACTAACAGACTTAATATCTATCAAATTACGTTTACTCGTTTTCAGGAATATCAAGAACACTTTAAGGAGCATCTGATGGGCAAAAGCAACCGCGTAACAATTGAAATTGCAGGCAAAAAAATACTGAAACACATCAGGGACATTGCCAAAGACGGTGTAATTAAAAAGATGCTTCCCGCAAAAACACCTTCTAAAATTCTTGAAACAAGCGCGGGCGAAGGAATCCTTGCACTGGAACTTCAGGCCACCGGGCACGACGTAACAATCACGAATTTTGCCCAGACAGGTGTAGACGGCCTGCATGAAATAAAACTTGACCTTAACGCCGCAGATTATGAAATAGAAAACGCCCCTTTTGATGCCATCATCAGCAGGGAAGTAATCGAACACATTGAAAGTGTCCCGCACACCTTAAGAATGTTCCACAAACTCCTTGCTCCGGGCGGAACCTTGATCCTCACTTTTCCAAACCGGCTTTGCCTGCGTTCTCGCTTTTATCACTTCTTGACCGGATTCTACCGGGGCATGCCTTCCCCTATCAATCTGGAACTGCCCATGGGAGAGGAACATATTAATCTGATAGGTTACCCCGAAATGGACTACTTTCTACGCAAGACCGGATTCAACATAGAAGAAGTAACCTCTTCAGAAATCAAGAAAAGCGACAAGGCCTGGCTTATTTTCAAGCCGCTCATCTGGCTTGCAACAACATTCTTCATCCTTCTGCATAAAAAAAATCGCGAAGGTTATGAAAAAGCAACCCAGGCACAGCGCAAAGCAAACGCATTTGTGCGGGATGTACTGCTATCCACCCCCGTACTCTGCGGGAAGGACATCATAATCAAAGCCACAAGAAAATAAAAAAAGGCGCACCCGAAAGGATGCGCCTTTTTATTTAATTACGATTAGTATTAAAACCTGTCGAAACCGTCATCTTCAGGGGAAAAACTTCCTGCAGGCAGCATGCGTGCTGGTCCGCTCCCGCTCAGCTTAAAAAAAGTCATGGCCTGTTGCAAAAGCTGGCCCTGACGGGAAAGTTCTTCGGAAGTGGAAGCCATCTCCTCAGAAGCGGAAGCATTCTGCTGGATGACAGAATCAAGCTGCTGGATAGCTTTGTTAATCTGGATGACCCCGCTGTTCTGCTCATTGCTGGCTGCTGCAATTTCCTGCACCAGCTCAGCGGTCTTGCTGATGCTGGGTACCAGTTCCTTAAGCATATCCCCCGCCTTTTCAGCAACAACAACAGATGAAGAGGAAAGCTCACTGATTTCGGCAGCAGCAATTCCGCTACGTTCGGCAAGCTTGCGGACCTCGGCGGCTACAACTGCGAACCCCTTGCCGTGCTCCCCTGCCCTTGCTGCTTCAATGGCTGCATTAAGTGCCAGAAGATTTGTCTGGCGGGCTATCTCTTCAATTATCATAATTTTCTCAGCAATACTCTTCATGGCCTGCACGGCTTCACCCACGGCATCGGCACTCTGTGAAGCCTGAAGCTGCGATTTTTCTGCCACTCCCTCGGTCTGAACGGCATTTTCGGCATTCTGCTTGATGTTGGCAGCCATCTCTTCCATCGAGGAGGAAACCTCTTCAATGGAGGCCGCCTGCTCGGTAGCTCCCTGAGAAAGACTTTCTGCGGATGCGGAAAGCTCTTCACTGCCGCTGGCAACACTGTCTGAGGCATTATTCACATCACCTACGACGCTACGCAACCGGCGAACCATATTACGCATTCCATCCGCCAGTTTACCGAGTTCGTCCTTACGCTTCAGGTTAACTTCAGCAGAAAGATCGCCTTTGCTGACCTCAGCCACAAACTCGAGACCTTTGTTCAAAGGCCCCAGAATTCCATTGCCGATAATCCAGGCCATAATAATTCCGAGAACCACGGCAACTATACTTACAATTGCTACCACCTGTCTGGTATGTGCTGCCTCTCTAAGCATTTCCTGATCAGTCATGATGTTCGCAGCCACGGTCTGCCGCACTTCTGTCAGAAGACTCTGCACAGTTTTAAGTGCGGGAACAGTCACAGTGGCATAAACATTCGAGGCTTCGGCAAAAAGTTCTACTTCCTTTTCATGCCATTGAATCAGTGCGTCAATCCTGCCCAATGTTTCATTGGCATACCTTTCAACATTTTCTGAAAAATATTTTTGCGCCCCGATGCGATCTTCACGAGCCATATATCCGTTCAAATCCTGAACTGTTTCATGGAGTTTAGCATGCGGACCATAAACCTTATCCAGAAGTGCTCCAAATTCGGGATACCGACGGCCCATTTCCTTAACTTCCGCTGAATACAGCCACTTGCCAAGACCACACTTATGAGGGTCTGCCTGACAACTGAGTTGTCTTATTTCAGGATCCATGAGCTGCTTGAGTACGGCGATCATCCAGTTTAGGTGATCCAGCTTCTTTTCCCGCAAAAAACTGCCCATTCCTGGATCAACTTCCTCGTATTTATCCTCAATTTCAATAGCCGACTGGTGCAACTTATTGTGATACTCCTCTACTTCAGCCAGCAGAGGTTTGATTTCAGGCACAAGTTCTTCCGCTTTTTTTCGCTCATCGCTGTAATACCATTTACCAAATCCACACTTATGGGGATCAACCTGCACGTTGATTTCATGTACATTTTTATCTGTAAGCAGTTTGTTGATTTCATTAGTCCAATTAAGATGATCGACAATCTTCTGGACAAAATCGCCACGGAGTTTGTTACCCGCGATGACTTCTCCCGCATTACCGACTATGTTCCCGATCCCGGAAATAGACCACATTCCCAGCGAAACCAATAATAACAAAATGGACCCAAAACCTATTGCAAATTTATAGGCCAGCCTTAGATCTTTCCAACTCATATCCCTATCTCCTCATTTTCTCCCTCAAAAAATCACGCAGAGTCGACGCATGTCACACTCTATTATCTAGTATATATCATAAGATACGTCTCAAAGGAACCATTTAGACACAGTACCTTATCTTCTTATGGTGAGTACACCCTCCGCTTGACTATTTTTTGCCTCAGGTATACTGGTAGGACCAGTAGACATTAAGATGTCGGACCATAAAGAAAGAATCCCGGCCTAACAATACATAACAGGCTAAAATTATTATATGTGCGCAAAAATGTTTAAACCTATCAAGAAAGTCAGAGTTTCGGAAACAGCTGCCAAGCAATTGGAAGAACTGATCCAGAACAAGACTTTTGCAGAAGGCGAACCTCTTCCTTCCGAGCGCCAGCTCATGAAGGAATTACAGGTGGGCCGCGGGTCCATCCGTGAAGCATTGCGTATTCTGGAGATAAAGGGATTTATTGAGACACAGCCGGGTATCGGTGCTTTTGTAAAAAGTTACGAAGGGGATATTTTCAGCCCCCTTTCCACTTGGCTTACTGACAATTACGAGGCGTTACGCCATTTTTTTGAAGTGCGGTCCCTGTTGGAACCCAGCACGGCACGCATGGCCTCGGAACGGATTTCCAAAGAAGACCTTGAGGAACTTTTAAAGACCCACGAGGAATTCAGGAAAACCGTTGAAGAAGAGGACCTGCCCCGAGCCATTATGGTTGATGCGGAATTCCACCGCCTTATCGGTAAAGCCACGGGCAACAAGGTTCTCGCGTCCATTATGGATGCACTTTACAAATCAATGATCGAAGGCTGGAAAGCTCCCCTGAAGATGCCGGGGCAGCCGAATAAGAGCCTCAAAGAACACGAAGAGATTCTGGCCGCGATCAGAAACAAAGACGGCGAACTAGCCGCACAGCTCATGACCTCCCATTTACGAGAGGCCCTGAAAGCTCTGGGCGATGCCGGTTTGAATAAATAGGCAATGCGCGCTTAGCGGGCATTCTCTGCCGGAAGGTGTTGCAACCATGCATGCGGCAGGGTTGTATATGGCGGGGACACGCATTGCCTCCCTTGCAAAACGAACCTGAGGAACACGATATGATGACCAGCGAACAGGAACATCTCCGGCAGATATTCGCCGAAGCACTGGACCGCGTTGACCCATATAAAATCATCACCAACAGGGTTACCCTGGAAGGCGAAATCCTGACTGTCGCCATGGACGAAGGTGATATTGTTGTTGATCTTCAGGAATTCGAACGCATCGTGGTCATCGGTGCAGGCAAGGCCACTGCCAAAATGGCCCTTGCCGTTGAAAAAATTTTAGGAGCGCGCATCGACTCCGGGCTGATATCCGTAAAATACGGACATACTGAAAATCTCAAATTCATCCGGACCATTGAAGCTGCTCACCCTGTACCGGACGACAACAGCGTGCGTGCGGCCAGAGAGATTGAAGAACTGGCCTGCTCCACCACCGACAAAACTCTGGTTATCAATCTTGTTTCCGGTGGCGGATCAGCCCTGCTCTCCAGCCCCATGCATGCAGAGGTGGACGGGAAAAAAATTGAAGTAACCCTTGAGGACAAACAAAACACCACCAAGGCCCTTCTGGCCTGTGGTGCCGATATCAGCGAGATCAACTGCATCCGCAAACATCTTTCATCCCTCAAAGGCGGACGCCTGCTGCGCTGCCTGCGTCCGGCACGCAGTCTGAACTTCATTCTTTCAGACGTTGTTGGAGACAACCTCGACACCATCGCTTCCGGACTGACCAGCTATGACCGCACTACGTATTGCGATGCCATGTCCATCATTGAAAATTATGGATTGCGCGAAAAAATACCGGCTAATGTTGTGCAGGCTCTTGAGCTGGGCAACACAGGCAAATTGCTGGAAACCTTGTCTAAAGACGAGTTCAGTGAAATCCGTGCCGATAACATTCTCATCGGCACCAACCGCATTGCCCTGCTTGGTGCTCGCGACAAGGCTGCAGAACTGGGGTACAATGTGCGAATGCTGACCTCCCGCCTGCAGGGAGAAGCCGCCGATGCTGCCGACATGCTCTGGGCTGTGGCTCAAGATGAACGGGAATGGGAACTGCTGGAAAAAAAACCGGCCTGCATAATAGTAGGCGGCGAAACAGTTGTTACTTTGAAAGGGAACGGCAAGGGCGGCCGTAATCAGGAAATGGCCCTGCAATTTCTCATGCGTCTGGGACAGGATGAACAAAACGGCAAAGCCATCCACTTTCTGGCCGCATCGACTGACGGCAACGACGGCCCCACAGACGCGGCCGGAGGTTTTGCCGACTCAACGGTTCTGGAAAAATCCCGCGAAATGGGACTCTCCATTGCCGAATATTTAAAAAACAACGACTCCTACCACTTCCTTCAAACGGTAGGAGCCTTGTTTAAAACAGGCCCCACCAACACTAACGTCTGCGACGTCCAATTGCTGATCGTTAAGTAGTTGGCGGGATTCCGCTGAAAAGAAGACCGCTGCCATTCTTCCACTTCCCCAGGTAGTGGTCTTCTTTCCAACAGATAGGAGCAAGCACTTCCTTTAGCTGCCATTTAAGACGAGTGCAACCTATTCTATCTATTATAATCAGCACTCACTTTCATAGCCCACGCAAAAATAGCGCGAAACCATGCGGTTTCGCGCTATTTTGATTGATCACAGACAAAAAAACTACTCTTTCAATCTCCAGACCCCGTCATCTCCACGGCAGGCCTTGGCCAAGATCTGTTCTCCGCCGTCTTCAGTAATGGTAACATCGCGGCAGACCTTGCCCTGATTGACATAAGCCGGAGAAGGTGTAGCACTGTAAGACTTACCGGTATCAGGGTTGGTCCACGCAGAAGTTTGACCAGAATGGTTATCTTCCAAAGTTTTTGAGACCTGCTTTTCATCATTCTTGTCCCATTCATTACCGACCACATAACCCATAAGGGCGCCGATTCCGGCACCGATGGCTGCACCCGAAGCCTTATTCTTAAATGTCAGTGCACCGATGGTCGCCCCGGCAAGAGCACCGATCCCGGCACCGGATTGAGCTTTATTTGCACAACCGGAAGCAACAAAAAGAATACAAAAGACAAGCAGCGGAACCAGTTTTTTCATCTGAATCTCCTTGGCAGATTTATTTTGAATCCCGGAAACATTCCGGTTTCAGGGCTTTCCGTTTTGTGGATGTGACGGCTGAGGGCATATGTTTCCATGCGTGCAGCGGATTCATGGGCCTACGGTTGCGAAAATCAACCCGACACCCGGTAAATGCCCCGAAATAAGGAGGATAAATTATTCCATTGAGCTGCTTGAGCGGGGTTCTGTTCTTCCAGCTCCACATAGGTCCGGGCAGCACCGAACGTGTCATTGCCGGGCTGTATCCGCATGTTTTCTTTACAGCCCTTCGCATTTCCGAGGGAGAGAACCAATGCGCCTGCCGCAGGGTTGAAGAGGAAGCCCAGGGCCACATCCTGCCGTGGGTAAAAAAATAAATCGAATGGCGGTTCAAAAAACCGATCAGAATTCCCCCGGCAGAGACTCTGGCCGCCTCAAGCAGCATCTCCTCAGGTTCGGAACAGAATTCCAGCACAGTCCAGAGTACAGTGAAATCAAACTCATTATCCGCAAAAGGAAGGTGTTCCCCATTACAAAGATACAGGGAGGCGCGGCTGCCAAGCCGTTTGTTGGCCGCCTCCAGCATAACCGGAGAGTGGTCCACTCCACTGATATCAAAACCGCAACGGTAAAAGTGATCGAGAAAAAGCCCGGTTCCGCAGCCGATTTCCAACAACTTTCTTTTGCGCCGCGGCCAGCCGGAAATCAGGTGATCCATAAGCCCGACTTCCTGCTCAAGGGCAAACTGCCCCGCAGGAGTCTTGAACCATGTGTCATATTTTTCCGCGTCAAAACCGTCCCAGACCATACTCTACCTCAATTTTTACCTGAATTATCCATCCAGCATTTAGGATAAACGGCAAGAGTAATCCGGTAAAGCAAAAAACAAATAGGCCCGGAACATGGGGAATTCCGGGCCTGCTGTTATGGTTTGGAGGAGAGGAGGTATAGTGTTTATTCAATGTTAACCAAGGTAGACTGTAATTGGTTAACTTATTCTAAGAGATTACTCGCCATTAAGTTCTTCATAAACCTTCCCGACCAGCTTTTCGCTGGGGGTAAGGGTCTTCTCACCGGGAGTCCACTTTGCAGGGCAGGCTTCTTCCGGATGATCCTTGAGGTATACGTTGGCTTCGATCTTACGGAGCAGTTCATTGGCATTTCGGCCTACGTTGTAGAAATTGATTTCCGAAGAAACCAGTGTGCCTTCAGGGTTGATGACGAATGTTCCCCTCAGGGCCAGACCTGTGTTGTGGTCATATACTCCGAAGAAATCGGAAACTTCCCCGGTGGGGTCTGCCGCCATTTTGAACTTCACATTCTGGAGCAGTCTTTCATCATTCTTCCAAGCCAAATGTGTGAACTTGGTATCAGTTGAGACCGAAACCACCTCACAACCGAGTTTTTCCAGCTCAGCATGTTTGTCTGCGAGGTCGGCAAGCTCAGTAGGGCAGACAAAAGTGAAGTCTGCCGGGTAGAAAAACAGGACCAGCCATTTTCCAGATTTACGGATTTCCTCGAAATTGACTTCGGTAAAACCGCAATCTTCCGGGTCATATGCTTCCATTACAAAATCAGGAACATTTTCACCTATTGATGCAGTGGAAAGGACTTCTTCGTAAACTTCAGTGCAACTCATTTTCTTATCTCCTGTCTGTTAAATTCAGAATCAATATTTTAATAACATTTTTTTCTCATCTGTTGAAAGCAGAGTATTAAATTCTTTTTTCTTAGTCAACAATAATCGTAATTTTTACTATTTATTTCATAAACATCTTAAATCGCGAGAATATATTAGAGAAAACCTATGTTTTATTCATTGTATTTGCAAATAGAATAACTTTTAGGTAATTTTCGGCCATAATCAAACATATGGAGATCTAAATGACCAACGAACATGGCTTCAAAGAAATATCGCGCGAATACCTTAGTGAGCTCAACGGCGAGGCCGTAATCTACGAACATGAAAAAACCGGCGGACGGGTTCTGTCCGTAATTAATAATGATGAAAACAAAACTTTCGGAATCAGTTTTCGTACCCCTCCTGAGAACAGCACAGGTCTGCCTCATATTCTCGAACATTCTGTTCTTTGCGGGTCAAAAAAATATCCCGTCAAGGAACCATTTGTTGAGCTTCTGAAATGCTCACTGCAGACCTTCCTCAATGCCATGACCTACCCGGACAAAACAGTCTACCCGGTAGCAAGCCCGAATGAACAGGACTTCCGAAACCTTGTGGGAGTATACCTTGATGCAGTTTTCTTCCCCAACCTGACCCCCAACACCCTTATGCAGGAAGGCTGGCACTACGTCCCTGAAGAAGACGGTTCCCTGAGCTACAAAGGCGTTGTGTTCAATGAGATGAAAGGGGCTTATTCCTCGCCAGACAGCCTGCTTTACGAAGCCACCCAGCATTCCTTGTTCCCGGATATCACCTACGGATTGGATTCTGGAGGTGACCCGGAGGTTATACCCGAGTTGACCTTTGACGAATTCATGGCATTCCATGCCAAGTACTACCATCCCTCCAACGCCTACGCCTTTTTTTACGGAGATGATGATCCTGAACATCGTCTGGTCATGCTGGACGAATATTTTTCCCAGTTTGAAAAGATCGACCCCAAATCAGAAATCGGAATGCAGGCTCCTTTTGAAAAACCCGTCACAGTGGAAAAAAAATACGCGGCATCCGACGACGGCAACCAGAAAGCCATGTTCACGCTTAACTTCGGCATCAGCCACAGCCGCGAATCTATGGCTGATCTTGAACTGAGCGTGTTGGAGCAGATTCTCATCGGACTGCCCTCCTCTCCCCTGCGCAAAGCCCTTAATGATTCCGGGCTCGGTGAAGACATGGCCGGAGTCGGACTGGAAAATGAACTGCGCCAGCTCTACTTTTCCACCGGACTGAAAGGCATAAATGCCGAAGATGCACCCAAGGTCGAGGAGCTGATCTTTTCGACTCTCAAAGAGCTTGTCGCTGAATCAATTGCCCGTGAGGATATTGACGCAGCCCTGAACACGATTGAATTCTCTCTGCGGGAAAACAACACCGGCTCGTATCCGCGCGGTCTTTCAGTAATGATCACCGCCATGACCTCATGGCTCTATGATGAGCACCCTCTTGAGTACGTTCGTTATGAACAACCTCTGGCAGAACTCAAGGCCCGTATTAAAAAGGGTGAAAGGATTTTCGAACCACTCATTGAAGAAATTTTCCTGAACAACAACTACCGCTCCTCGGTGCTGCTGTTACCGGACAGCAAAGTTGGTCCTGAGCGGGAAGAAAGGGAAAAAGCCAAACTGGCTGCCGCCCGCAAGGAAATGGATGAGGCTGATTACAAAGCTGTTGTTGCCAAAGCCGCAGAACTTCAGAAAGAGCAGGAAGCCCACGATGATCCCGAAGCTCTGGCTACCATCCCACGCCTCAAGGTTTCCGACCTAGATAAAGAAGGCAAGGAAATAGTCTGCGAAGAAAAAGGCGAACGTCTCTTTCACGATCTGGATACCAATGGAATCATCTATCTTGATCTAGCCTTCGACTTTGCAGGTCTGGAAGACAGGCTGATCCCCTATCTGCCTCTGTTCGGCAAGGCTCTGGCCCAGACCGGGACCAAATCAACTGATTTCGTGACCATGAGCAGACGTATGGCCGCCAAAACAGGCGGACTATATGTATCCACCATAGCCAACTCCAAACATGCCCAGGACGAAACATACTCCCGCTTCGTTCTGCGCGGCAAAGCCACAGCCGAGCGCAGCGCAGACCTGCTTTCGATCATGAGCGAAATACTGCGGGAAGCTTCTCTGGACAATAAGGAACGCATCCGCCAACTGGTATTGGAAACCAAAGCCCGCAAGGAGCAGGGTCTGGTTCCTTCCGGTCACATCATGGCAGCCACACGCATGAAAGCACGTTTCAACGAAGCCGGGTACATCAATGAACTCATGAACGGAATCTCCGGCCTTGAATTTCTGCGCGATCTGGCCAAACGAGTAGATGATGACTTTGATTCCGTTGTTGCAGATCTTGAAGAAATCCGCTCTACCATCTTAAATCAGGCCAACCTGCTGACCAACGTGACTCTTGACTCCAAGAACTTTGGAGCTGTTGAAAATTCCATCAGCGATATGATCGGGACACTTCCTGTCGGAAGCAGAAATTTGGTTCAGCGCAAACGCAGTGCTTTTTCCAAGGCCGAAGGGCTGTGCATTCCAGCACAGGTCAATTACGTTGCCAAGGGTGCCGATGTGTACGAACACGGCTATGAATATTCCGGTGCAGCGCACGTCATCAGCCGATATCTGCGTACCGGATATCTTTGGGATAAAGTGCGCGTGCAGGGCGGAGCTTACGGCTCCTTCTCCATGTTTGACCGTGCTGCCGGCAGTTTGAGTTTCGTTTCCTACCGCGACCCCAACCTGACCCGCACACTCGATACTTACGATGGTGTTGCCGAGTATCTGGACTCGCTCAAAGTTAACAGTGATGAGCTGGAAAAAGCCATTCTCGGAGGAATCGGGGAAATTGACAACTACATGCTTCCTGACGCCAAAGGCTACACCTCCATGGTCCGCCACTTGAGTGGAGAAGACGCAGCCTTCAGGCAGTCTATCCGTGAACAGGTACTCGGTTGCAGTGAACAGGATTTCCGCAATTTCGGAGCTGCTGCAAGGTCTGTGGCTGAACACGGCGACATAGTTGTACTGGGCAGCAGGAAAGCCATGGAAGAATCCGGGCTTGATCTGGATCTGGTGGATGTTCTGTAAGAAAGATTAGACCCTTTTATCAGGCTAAGGCCTCACAGAAAGGGAAATCGTACTTGAATTCTAAAAAAAGCGGCGAAACCTAAAGTCTTTCGGTTTCGCCACTTTTCTAATGTAGCGGATAATCAGGAAATAAAAAAATTATATCCGTCCCGGATAAGGAATGCAGCAAAAACAAAAAGAGCCAATCCAAGAAAGCGCATGACTATCAGGTAAGCTCTGCTGGAAAGCAAAGATTTGAACCTTCCAACAAGACAGGCAATTGCAATCTTCGCCCCGATTATGCATCCGTAAAAACCTCCCAGAAACAAAATCGGTCCTGCAATTCCGTATTCACTGGCCCCAATGACCGTCGGAGCACCCACAGTTGCCCAAAAGATGTACACATGTGGGTTCATATAATTGGTCAAGATACCTTTCTTCAATGATCCGGGCTTAACCTCGACTCCCGGCAGGAGTATCGCTCTTGCCTTAAAACAATCTATACCGAAAAGAGTGACAACAAGCGCTCCGGCAAATGAAATCACCCCCATAAACAGAGGATGAGTGTTTATCCACGACATCGCCAGCAGGGAAACACAAAGGATAGGCAGGTCAGTCAACAAAGGAGCAAAAGCAACTTTTACCCCTTCCCTGCTCCCATGAGCCATGGTCTGGCTGAGAACAAGAGTCAGCAATGGTCCGGGAGTCATTCCCGCGCCAAGACCGAGAGCTGCCCCGGCAGCTAAATACCCGAATATATCTGCATTCATTTTGGATGGTTTGTTAAAAGTGACTAAGATAAGATCGTTTTAAACTCAAGATTTTATCAAGTTCAGGGACACTAAATTAATTCATAACTTCCGGCAACTTTGCAGCAAGGCATCCTTGCTGTTTACAAAAAAAGTTCATTTTTACAGACCATTGTAAAAAACACCAATTTATGAATTCAGCACTAAATATCTTGGGAAGATGGACGATAGGATTATTAACCACACACAAAAAACATAAACAGTACAGTTGAAAAAACTCCGGGAGGGGAGATGTCTTTCGACAAGACTGATACAGACAGCATCTTGCTGTCCTGCATATTTTCGCCCGAAAAGCAGGATTCTTCATTCAATGAAGAAAATTCTGCAGATCGGCATGAAAAGATTACCAAACTCCGCGACCAGATCAGGGCCGGGACCTATCGCCCTGCCATCGGCGAAATCGCCATCAACCTGATCCGCTCCCAAGCCAAAATCAGCGGTTTCAGCTGATTCAACCCCATTCCACACCATTTTGCTTTACCTTCATGCCACATGCATTTAAACTGCCGGGTCTGAAACCGGAGGTATGATGCTAGTTGTAATCAATGTGGATGATCTCGGGCTGCATCCGGCTGTTCGTCGGGCTGTTGATCGGCTTGCCGAAGCCGGGGTTGTAACCTCGTCTACCACCCTTGCTAACGGGCCTGATTTATCTGAATCCTTGCTACTGCAGGATAAATATGAAGGCTTGGGGCTTGGAGCGCACCTGAATCTGCTGCGCGGCAAACCCATTTCCAACCCGGACCATATCCCCAGCCTTGTGGATGATGACGGACTGCTTTTCGGCAACTATACATCCTTGCTGTTGCGCTACGTGTCCGGAAAGATCAAGCTTTCCGAGGTAGAAAAAGAATGGTCCGCCCAAGTGGAGTACCTGCTCGACCACAAGGTCCGCCTGACCCATTTTGACAGTGAAAAACATATTCATGCGTGGCCCGGTTTATACAATCTGGCCGGAAGAATAGCCTGCAAATACGGTATCAAATGGATACGCCGTCCATTTGAACACACCCCCTTGAACCGTTTGGACAAGGCCATGCTGCGCACACGTTTTTTACAGCTTTGCCTAGGGGCAAGCTTTCCCGACAAAAAGCCGCGCACGGCTGATTGCGTCTGGGGTATTGGAGACCAGAAAGAAAATCTTGACCCGCATCTTTTTAAAAAATATGTCGAGACTTATCGACCTGAAATAGTAGAAATAGTATGCCACCCCGGTCTTCCTCAAGAGGGAGACGGTCCGCTGCCGTCCGAATTCGGTCCCATGCGGGTTGCATCTCAGTGGAAAGAAGAGTCGGAATCCTTACTGCACAAGGAATGGCTGCAAATATTCAAAGAACTGGGAGCAATCCCGGTAAACTACGGACAGATCGATCCCCGTAGCGGAGAAATTAAATAATGCAAAAAGCCGATGAATGTACAAGAGATATAGAAGTCAGCATTGTTACGCCCATGCACAATGAGGAAGGCTGCGTTCGTGAATTTCATAAACGCATTACCGCAGCCTTGCAGGGAATGAACACCACCTATGAAATTCTGCTGGTCAATGACGGCTCCACCGACAGCACGGAATCCATCATCCGTGAGCTCGCAGCAAATGACCCCAACCTCAAGGGAGTAATGCTGGCCCGCAACCGTGGACAATGTACCGCAATCTACGCAGGAATTCAGGAAAGCAAAGGATGCTACGTTGTTATCATGGATGGAGACCTGCAACACAAGCCGGAAGAAGTTCCTTCTTTGATTGAAGAGATCCGCAAGGGCTACGACCTTGTTTCCGGCTGCCGCACCAACCGCGGTGAATCCATGATCAAACGCAAGCTGCCCAGCAAGATCGCCAACTATCTGATGCGTGCAACAAGCGGCTGTCAGGTAAAGGATATGGGTGGTCTTTCTGTACTTAAAGGCAAACTGGCCCGCTCCATGACCCTGCGTGAAGGCCAGCACAGATTGATCCCCGCTCTTGTTTACGGCATGGGCGGTTCAACTTCAGAGGTACCCATATCAGCGCCCCCGCGCTTTGCAGGGGAAAGCCACTACGGCCTGTCACGGTCCATCGATGTCCTGTTTGACATCGTAATGCTCTGGTTCCAGTCCTCATTCAAGCAACGTCCCATTTATCTGTTCGGGCGTATCAGTCTGGTCATGTTCATGATCGCCTCGTTGATCATGGTCTGGCTGCTCTATCAAAAAGTTTTCTTCGGGGTCCACATGGGAACCCGTCCGCCATTCCTGGGCTGCATCCTGCTCTACCTAAGCTCGCTGGGCTTCATGTCTACGGGTTTCATTCTTGAATCGCTGGCTAATACCTATGACGCGGTTATGGGAACCAAGACGTATCAGATTCGAGAAATTATTGAGAAAAAATAAAGATGTCTCCGGCGGATCTCCGAAGGCTTAAAGCCTTTTGCAAAAGGGTTTAACAATCCCCAATACTTGCAATAATTAACGGGTCAGTTGATTTTTCAACTGACCCGTTTTCTTTAAAACAGACTAATGGCTTACAGCCCCCTCTCTCAGTCAACCGATACTTCTGAAACCGACTATTGATCTTCTCAGAAATGGCCTTTTCACCGGGAACTACTGCTGTTAAAGCCTTTACTTGGGGATTAGCCCCCAAGAACCTACTTCTTTTTAGCCGGGTAAACCAACAGGACCACGCGGCGGTTGCGCTTCTGGTTTTCCGGAATGGCCCTGCCGTTCTCATCCTCGTTCGGATAGGCAGGTGCTGTATCGGCCATGCCCAGCACCTTGATTCTGGACTTGCTGAACCCGGCATCAAGCAAATAGCGGGCGACGGCGCTGGCCCTTGCTGAAGAAAGCTCCCAGTTGGACGGGAACTGCCTTGATTTCATGGGAATGTTGTCCGAGTGCCCTTCAACAACAACGTCATAAGGAGACTTGGCGAGTGTAGGAGCGATCTTGGCCAACACTCTTCGGGCACCGGGGGTCAGGTCGGCCTGACCGCTGGGAAAAAAGAACCCGCCCTTGAGCACAATGGCTACGGAATCGGGCCGCATCTTGATCTTCAGGGCATCTGATTCACGCCCAACCAGACGAGCCATTTCCAATTGCATTTCAAAAATATTGCGCTGCTTCTCACTGATAACCCGGCGGGCAACGGATGCTCCTTCAAATGTATCTGACTCCCCTTTCGGAGGCACGGGAACCCCCATGGCAGAAGCCAGGGAATCTGAAACATCCTCGTACTTTTTCTGGTCTACATCGGCAATGGCCAGCAAAAGCACAAAAAAGCAGAGCAGCAGAGTCATCATATCCGCAAGAGTCAGGGCCCATCCGCCCTCTTCTCCGCCCTGTGCTGGCTTTTTCAGGCTGAAATCATCCGACATAGTTCTATCCGCCTAATGTTGCGCTAACTAAACTCGCCCATATACATTTATAAAATAATTTTCGTCTGTTTTCCCTGAAATATATATTCATATTAAGAGGGACACACTACTTCTTGGCCTTGACTGTGGCCCATTTGCGCGGAGGCAGGTAGCCCTTGAGCTTATCCATGACAATTGCGGACGGGGTTTTATCCTTGATGAACAGAATACCGTCGCGGATAACCCGCATGAGCAAGGTAATCTCGTCAATTCGTTTCTCCACCTTGATCGCGATGGGCATAAACAGCATGTTGGCGAAAAGAGCACCGTAGAGGGTTGTAGTCAATGCTGTTGCCATAGCCGGGCCGATAGCGGCAATATCACTGCCCATCCCCTGCATCATGGCAATGAGACCGATCAGGGTCCCGATAATACCGAAGGCCGGAGATAGTGTGGACATGGTCCGGTAAATCCCGGCAGCACTGTACTCCTGCTCATGATACTGCTGGATGCGGTTATCAAGAATTTCCTTGATCTCTTCCTTGGAATAACCATCCACAAGCATCTGCAACCCTTCGCGCAGAAAATCGTTCTCAATATTTTTCAGACTTCCCTCAAGATGTTCTTCGCCCTTTGCGGATACGTCTTTAGAGAGGTTGACGATAACATTGATGTAGTTCTCAAGAGGCAGTTCATCAGCCCCCATGGCCATCATGAACACACCCAGCACCCGCATTACTTCACGCAATGGATAACAGATGAAGGTGGAAGCAATGGTCCCGCCTCCGACAATGGCTATACCGGGCAGGTTGATGAACACCCCCACCGAATCAGTAGAGGTATAGGTGGCAACCATCAGGATGGCGATACCGCAGAATATACCGATTATGGTGGCTATATTCACTTTTTATCCCCCCCTTTAATCTCCCGGACCATTTCAAAAAGTTCAGTGAGCACATCTTCAGCCTCGGTCTCGTCCACATTATCGCGCACTTCATCCTGAACGATTTTGGCAATCTTCTTGGCGAGGTTTGCCAGAATCTTTTTACGCGCATCATCCTCTGCAATACTCATCAGGACACCGAGCTTGTGGTAGCCCAGACGGTTAAAAACCTCCTTGAGAGTAGCATTATCAACATAGACGATATCTTCGATATCCTCCAGATCATCGATGGACTTCTTCTTTTTCTTGACCTTGCTGAAATAGTCCGGCTCTTTTTCAGAAGCCCAGTCACTGACCTTGTTACGATCGAACAGGAACATGGTTTCTGGAAAATCTTCCTGTGCTATTTTTTTGTAGATAATCTTGGGATCGCTCTCCAGCATTTCGGAAATTTCATAAATATCCACTATCTGCAACTCAGATGTGGGGGTATATGCGTTCTGCTGCAGCTCCTTGTACAGGTTGTTGGCAACCTCAAGGAAGTTATCCGGATCAGAAATCTGTATGAATCGGTCAGGAAAGGCCTTGCCTGTACGCAAATCAATGGCATCAATGATTTTCAGGCTCTTAAGTTTATTGATAACCGCGTCAATATCACTCTGGGAAACGAGAATAATACTGCGGATGGTCTTGCAGAGCTTGGTGTAATCAAGTCCCAGATCATGATTACGTTCCTTACGGGCCTGCTCCCGGTCCATGCTGAGGTGGGTACGGTAGGCAAGGTCGAGGATATTGCAGATACTGGTAAAATTGCTGCGATGCCCTTTGGTGGAAATCATTTCACCGGTCCGGGCCAGACGCTTGACCAGAAGGCGGGTCATGTACTGAATGGTCCGGGGACACTGGTCCAGCAACTTAAGGATAATCTGATCGGTGAGAATAACGAGGTCACAGTACTCGGCTGCTTCGGCATTGGCCGAACGGGTTCCTTTGGAAATGATGCCCATTTCACCAAAAATTTCACCCTCGCCAAGGCGGGCCAGAATAATCTTTTCATTATTCTGGACCTTGTAGATATTTACCGCGCCTTTTTTAATCATATAGGCAACGGAACTCTCCTGTCCTTCCTTGAAAATTTCCTGCCCTTTGTAAAAAGACTTGATGTTAGGACTGCTGGACCCCATTAAATAACTCCCTCGATATTGCCCTTTTCAAGGCGAGATAAGTAAACTCACATGCGGATGCTCCGGTTCGGACGCAAAGAGTATTCAGCAAATCAACTGGTTATGCGGTATTGGAAATCAACTGCTTTCAGTTGTTAACATATATTAGATCACTATAAAGAACAATACACCTGAGATTTATCTTAAACTATAGCACAATCTGGTCCTTACAGGCACCACTTTTGTTGCCTCCGGCCAGCCGAAAGGGTAATTTCCACCAGCTATTAAATAGTTACACAGAAAGGCAATTACTGTTAAGCTCGGATCAACGCGATCAAAACATCACCAGACAAGAATTCACAGGAATTGATATGGAATGGAACCTCTTATTCGGACACCTCGCGGTTGTAGGCGGTTTTTTACTGGCTGCCATACTGGTCATGTCCATCCTGCGCAAACAGCGCACATCATCAGCAGCTTTTGCATGGCTGCTGGCAATATTTTTTGTGCCCTATGTGGGAGTCCCCTTCTATCTCATGTTCGGGGGTCGAAAACTCAAACGTGATGCCCACACCAAAGCGGACATCCACCTTGAAGTACAGGAAACAATCCCTCTAACCGAAGCCGATCCCATTGACACCATGCTCCGCGAATACGATATCCCTGGTGCAACCAGCGGCAACGAAGTCCGTCTCTGCCCCACAGGTATCGATATTTATAATGAGCTGGTTAAGCTCATTGAGAATGCCGAACATCAGATCCTGATCACCACCTTCATTCTTTCGCGGGATGAAGTGGGTAAAGATATTGTGAGAAGGCTGGCCCGAAAGGCTGCTTCCGGAGTAACCGTTCGTCTTCTTCTGGATGACATCGGCTCCATGTTTACGTCTCGGCGATTCCTGAAAGAACTTATCGCTAACGGCGGTAAGGTCGCCTACTTCATGCCCCTGTTCCGCGCCCCTTTTCATGGTAACAGCAATTTACGCAACCACCGCAAGATCGCCATTGCCGACCAGACCTGTGTGCTGGCCGGGGGAACCAACATTGCCAACGAATATATCGGACCCGAGCCATGCCCGGACCGCTGGACGGACCTTTCCTTTGTCTTGAGAGGTCCTGCGGTGCGCCATTACATTGAAGTTTTCCAATCGGACTGGCTTTTTGCCTACGGTGAAAAAGTAAACATAATTCCTCCGTGCACCAAAGGTTCCGACATAAGCGGAAAGGGAGTCATGCAGGTTGTGCCATCCGGTCCTGACGTCCCCCGCGACCCGGTGCATGATGCCCTGCTTACCGCTGCTTTTACGGCTGAAAAAAGACTTTGGATCGTCACCCCCTACTATGTGCCGGACGAAGCCCTGGCACAGGCCCTGCGTCTGGCCGCTCTACGAGGAGTTGACCTACGGGTGGTGGTCCCGGCCAAATCCAACCACGCATTGGCCGACCTTGCGCGGGGAACCCACCTGCGCGAACTGGAGCAGTGCGGCGGACGGGTAGTCAAATACCCGCACATGGTACACGCCAAGGTTATTGTTGTTGATGACCGGCTGGCGGTTGTTGGCTCTGCAAACATGGATATGCGCAGTCTGTTCCTGAATTACGAGATTGTCATGTTCACCTACTCTGAAGCGGATGTTAAGCCGGTCAGCGACTGGGTTCAGGGGCTGATAAACGAAAGCAGCGAGGGAACACCTCAAGTTGGAATGATCCGTGATACAGTGGAAGGAGTGGCAAGGCTGGTGGCTCCCCTGCTTTAAACTTAATGAATTGACCTCACGCAGGGAGAATCTTATCTTATTGATATGGGTAAATTAATACTGGTTTTATTTTTTTCCGCGCTGCTGGTCTTAGGCTTTGCTGCAAGCTGCTTCGCATGGGGACCGGGAGTGCATATGGCTATCGGAAATGCTGTACTTTCAAACACGGTGCTACTTTCCAACAGCGTAGCCAAACTTCTGCTCTCCAACTCAGCCATATTCCTCTACGGTTGTCTAAGTGCGGATATATTCATCGGCAAAGGCAGCAAGGCCAAACGGCTGCACAGCCACAACTGGCAGACCGGCTTCAATCTGCTTGATGAGTCTAATGATGAACACATGGAAGCGTACTCCCTAGGCTATCTATCCCATCTGGCGGCAGACATCATAGCCCACAACTATTATGTACCCAACCTCATGCAGCAGGCCCGCTCCGGGGGCAGGCTGAGCCACGTATACATAGAAATGCTGGCTGATGATCAGGTAGACTGGTCCGCGCAGGAAGCAGCCCGGCTTTTCCGCAAGGCAAATCAGGATGCGGACTTCAGCCTGCGCAAACATATGGATGCCAAGAAATACAGCTTCCTGTTCAAAAAAAAGGTCCTGCATCAAAGCATCGGATTGCTGGAATACAAAGCGGTCAGCAAATCCCTGAATATATCCAAAAAAGTAGTCCCGGCTTTTCGTCAGGCATACCTGCGCTCAATCATCGACTATTCATATCGCCTTGTGGTGGATATGCTCAATTCCCCGCAGAATGCCGTGGCCCTGAACTTCGACCCCATCGGCGCCGACAATATCAGGCTTGCAAAAGAAGAAAACAACTGGAAAACCGCACTTAAACGTAATGTTCCTTTCTCGCCCCGCTTTGAAATTGATACACGGATTACCAGCCTGCCCAAAATTGCCGGAGTAGAAAATCTGTTTAAGAGATAGGCGACGGAAAAACTTTTCTGCGCCCATTATCCGTTGGACCACACTTATTAGACCTGAATTATCCGAATATTATTCTAAACGCAGACGTTTTACATTCCAAAAAATCGCTTGTTTTTTCAAAACCATGAATTTGATTCGCCTAAAACCATCCGAAGTTCTAACACAAGCATCTTTCATGCATGTCTAATGCAATTTTATATTTTTTAATGTTGTACACACCAGTACAACATCAATAACACATAGGCACTGCATTAAAGTATACATCTCTACTTCACGACACACAGTGCAGGACAATAGATTCTCACTTGTCCCGACCCTATCCCTGCCCTTATCTTTTTTTACAAATTTGACATCTTTTACATTTTATAAAAAATTATCTTTTATATACCAACTATATAGAGATTCAATCATTGTCCCAATATTGTAAAAGCGTGTACCCACAAGACATGCTTGGGAAATTTTTCACCTACGTATTGATTTCAAAATCAATGCTGTCTGAATACTGACATTAAAACAATTCATGCACACATCTTTTCATACAAACATATGAAATTAAAAGGAAATAACCCAAAAGATAACTATGAATATTATTTGCCATGTATTTTTTAATTTTACATTGCCAGCTGTTGACTTGCATTGGGCTCGGGCATAGGTGGGAATTGTGAACAACGCAAATTAAACCAATTTTTTTTGGAGGAATATAATATGTACGCAATCGGAACCATCAAGGCTTGGGCAGCCACCCGCACAGCACGTAACGGCGGCGAAGTAAACCACAGCATGCACGCAGTGCTGACCATCGCATCCCTCGGCCTCTGGCTTCCTGTCTGGACCGTGGCTGCAATCCGCGAAACCAACCGTGCAAAGATGAGAAGCTCTCTTGTGGACCTGCGCCACATCGAGCGTCTTGAAATCTCCCCCGAATACCGCAGACAGCTTGCACGCATGTCTCGCTAGGGAGAGTCTTCAAGCTCATTAAAATGATTATGCTTTCAAATAAATATAGGTTTATTTCGAAGACATAATCCCAAGATTTAAAATTTATGCCGCTCTGCTAGAGTTGAGCTGAAACATATTAAACCCCGGTCCCTTGTAGTCCATTGCGAGCGGACCGGGGTTATCCAAATGAGAATCCCTTTCCGGGGTTGCTTTTCATAACGGTTGAAATATACTTAACCGACCTTCCCGCCTTTTCACCTGAAACGGCAGTCCTGTTTCCCGCGCCAAAACAGAACCTTGATTATTGCTGCACGTCACAACTTGTGCCGTGTCTTTCCGCATTTTAACTCAACGAGGTTCAATCATGTTTGAATACGATCTTGCCCACTGGACAACCTTCTTTTTAGCCGCCTTGCTGCTCAACATCGCACCGGGACCGGACATGGCTTACATACTCAGCCATACCATTACCGGAGGTAGAAAGGCCGGATTTGCCGCCATGTTCGGAATCTGGTCCGGAGCTTTCCTCTATGTAATACTGACCGCCCTCGGACTTGCCGCCATTGTGGCTGCATCGGCCACTGCCTTCGGTATTGTGAAATGGGTAGGCGTTGCATATCTTTTCTGGCTGGCCATCGGCGCCTTCAGATCCAAGGGGAGCATCTTGAATATAAACAAAAACTCAAATCAGTTGAATTCAACCTCCATCTTCAAGCAGGGTATGTTCATCCACCTGCTCAACCCTAAGGTCGCAACATTTTTCATCGCCTTCCTGCCTCAATTTGTTGTGCAAGGGGCAGGTCCGGTCTGGGCCCAGCTCATGCTCCACGGCACGCTGATCATTGTAACCGCCGCATTTGTTGAGCCACCGCTCATCTATGCCGGCGACCGCATCACCGGGAGACTTCGTAAAAGTCAGAAACTGCAAAGATGGCTGGACCGCGCACTTGGCTCGGTATTTATTGCGTTCGGGATTAAGCTGGCACTGTATGAGAGGTAGGAGAATGAATACGCAAGCACCCTTTATTTAACCACCCCTATCTGCTACTTTCCACAGACAAGGAGTATCTCATGAAAAAAATATTGCTGACCGTATTCATACTCGTATCAATAGCCCTTTGCGGCTGCCAGCCACGGTTAAATTTATTTCCTGACGGCACCGACCCACTTATTGAAAAAAAACTTCAGGGTGAAGGAAACGATAAGGTTCTGGTTGTTTCCATTGACGGAACCATTTCCGATGAAGGTAAACGGGGATTATTGGGAAGTGCTCCCAGCCTTGTACAGGAAGTATCCTCCCGCCTGAAACTTGCGGCTGAAGACGATGACATTAAAGCTTTGGTGCTTAAAGTGAATTCCCCCGGCGGAGGTGTTACCGCCAGCGATATCCTCTACAACGAAATCCTCCGCTTCAAAGAGAAGACCGGGGCCAAGGTTGTAGTAAATATGATGGATGTAGCTGCTTCCGGAGGCTATTACGTAAGTCTGCCAGCAGACCATATCATGGCCCACCCGACCACCCTTACCGGGTCCATAGGGGTTATTTTCATCCGGCCCAAAATTGACGGGCTCATGGACAAAATCGGCGTCTCCGTGGAAGTTTCCAAGTCGGGCCGCAACAAGGACATGGGCTTTCCTTTCAAACCGGACACCCCGGAACAACAAAAAATCATTGCTGACATCATCAAAAATTACGCAGACCGCTTTCAAGGGCTGGTCAAAAAACACCGTTCAATTTCCGAAGATAAGCTGAAAACAATCTTCACGGCTCAGGTGTTCAGTGCCGAAGGCGCAAAAAAAGCCGGACTGGTGGACAGTCTTGGTTACCTGCCTGATGCAGTAAAAAAAGCATGTGAGCTGGCCGGGATCGCGGAAAATTCTCAGGTGATCACCTACAAACGCAAGAATTATCCCAATGACACAATTTACAACTCCGCCTCATCACAGACATTCAGCCCTGCACTGATCAATATTGATGCCGGAAACCTAATGCCTCCTAAGGCCGGATTTCATTATCTCTGGCTTCCGGCTGCGGAATGATCATAGCATCACTGCTTTTCTTTCCGTAAAAAAAAATGTATGAACTGCCCGTTTGACCTGATGACAGCAACCCCAGACCGGAGGACATATGAAAAAAAACAGCCTGATCCTTACACTCATCCTGCTTTTTTCCCTCGCTGTTATCAGCGCATGCACTCAGGAAACCCAGAACCGCATAGGCCGTTCCATCCAGAACTGGACCGGGGTTAACGGGGTGCTTGAGATTTATTCCGGCGGCAAGCTTATCAAACGTTTTGTTAAAATCGATAAGCTTTCTACTGCTTCCGGCACCAAGGAGCGCGTACAGCGCCCCTACCGATTCGGATACGGTACTCTTGATGCCAACCTGAACGGCAAGGCAGACCCCAATGAAAATAAGGTCTACTTTGAATTCAGCGACTACTCTACCTGTTACGTCTTCTTTGAAGACCCCGAAGCTAAATAATATTTATTCCAGCCGGACCTTGATGGTCCGGCATTTTTTTGCCCATGAACAAATGCATAAGAGCGGCGCGAGCCGTAACAATGACCAGCGGGGAAAATCCGGTTATTGAGGATTTTGCCCTCATTCACGACGGTAATTGTATCCTTGAAACGGGAACATGGTCCGTGCTGAAAAATACTTTTTCCGGAGATGTGCAAGATCTCGGTGAAGTCACAATCGTTCCAGGTCTGATCAATGCCCATGTCCATCTTGAGCTTTCCCACCTGAAAGGCAGGACAGTGCAGAGAAAAGGGTTCACCAACTGGATCAAATCCCTGCTATCCAATCCTCTTTACGATCTGGACTCGGAAGCGGTCAGCGAAGCAGTTCAACAAATGCGTGACAACGGCACTGCTTTCTGCGTGGACATCTCCACACGCAACTGTGCTCAAGTCGCATCCATTATGGATAAGCTGGGTATGGGCTTTTACGCCTGCTGTGAAGCAATCGGTACTCAACAGCCCAAGGAAGGGGCCAAATTCTTTCCGCAAAAAGAATTCACATACGGACGGGCTGCCGGATCAGGGCATTCCCTTTACTCCACCGGCTCGGAACTGCTGCAGGCAGTAAAAATAGCAAACGATGCGGCAGGGCTGCCCTATCCCATCCATCTTGCAGAAAACGCAGAAGAAGATGAAATCGTGGCTCAGGGAACCGGAGAATTTGCCGAAATGCTCAAAGGGGCCGGACTGCTTGCCGACTGCGGCAGAAAGGGACTTCGCCCCGTGGAATACGCTGATCAACTAGGTCTGCTTGATGAATCAACCCTTGCGGTCCATTGTGTCCGGGTAAATGAGGGGGACATCAGCACCCTTGCCGAGCGCAAGGTAAATGTCTGCCTTTGCCCGCGCTCCAATACATATATCGGCGAAGGCCGTGCCCCGTGGGAAATGATTCTGAAATCTGGTATAAACACTTGTCTGGGTACGGACAGCATAGCCTCCAACCATGATTTATCCATGTGGAACGAGCTGGAGTACCTGCTGGAAAACATTAATATTTCCATGTCCCCGGCTGAAGCGCTTGCACTTGTGACCGGCAACAGCGCCAAGGCCCTGAAAATTGATGCTTCATACGGATCTCTGGAAAAGGGAAAAAGGGCTGTTTACGCAACAGTTCCCGCCCATCTTGAAGATCTTTTATTTTAATACGTTTTCGCACCACAACTTAAGAGGTAATCTTATGGAATGGCGACATAAAGATTTGCTGGATGTTACCCAGCTCAGCAAAAAGGAAGTGCAGCATGTTTTCGAAACTGCCACTTACTTTCAGGAAATCAACTCCCGTCCGGTAAAAAAGGTACCTACTCTGAAAGGCCATAGCGTGGTCCTTTTTTTTGCCGAACCAAGCACCCGGACCAAAACTTCCTTTGATATGGCGGGGAAGCGTCTTTCCTGCGATACCTTCTCCCTTGCCAAAAGCTCCAGCAGCCTGACCAAGGGAGAGACCCTTAAAGATACTGCCCTGACCCTGCAGGCCATGAATCCGGACGGCATAGTCCTGCGCCACTGGGCCAGCGGCGCAGCTCAGTTTCTGGCCGAAAGGCTCGATTGCAGCATAATCAATGCCGGGGACGGGCGCCACGCACATCCGACTCAGGCCCTGCTGGACGGCTTCACCCTCTATCAGGAATGGGGGTCCCTTGCAGGTAAAACAGTACTCATCCTCGGGGACATAGCCCACAGCCGTGTAGCCCGCTCCAACCTGATCCTGCTCAACCTTATGGGCGCCAAGGTCCGTTTCTGCGGCCCACGCACCCTGCTGCCGCCTCATATCAGAAAGTGGGACGCTGAAGTCTACACCGATATCAACGAGGCCTGCAAAGGAGTTGATGCTGTAATGTGTTTACGGCTGCAGCTGGAACGGCAGCAGGACGGTCTTTTACCCGACCTGCGTGAGTACTCCAACTACTTCGGCCTCGGTCACAAGCAGATTGAACTTGCCAAACCTGATGTAAAAATCCTGCACCCCGGTCCCATGAACCGCGGGGTGGAGATCAACTCCGAACTTGCCGACTGTGAAGCAAGCCTTGTGCTTGATCAGGTTGCATCCGGCGTAGCAACGCGTATGGCTTTGCTTTATTTATATCTGACACGAAAGAAATAAGATGCCTCCGGCGGCTTAAACCCTTTGGAAAGGGTTTAAGAATCCCAAACTTTTTTAGTAGGGCTTCGCCGCTTTGAATACATAAATTTCTGTTTTTTTAGGAGACTACAAAATGTCCCACCCAGAACTGGTTATCCGCAAGGCTGTCTGGAAAGGCGAAGAAGTTGATCTTCTTGTTGCTGACGGTAAAATTTTGGAAGTAAAACCTTCCTCAGACACCATGTACGAGGGAGCTGAAATAGTAGCTGCAAAGGGTCTGCTGCTCATGCCTTCCATGACCGATGTGCACACCCACCTGCGCGAACCGGGCTTTGAATACAAAGAAGACATTGCATCCGGCCTGAAAGCGGCCGTACATGGCGGATTTTCCAACATCATGTGCATGGCTAATACCGATCCGGTCAACGACAATGCGGTTGTAACTGACGACATGCTGCGTAAGGCCAAGGCTGCCTTTCCTGAAGGCGGGCCGAGACTATTTCCCATCGGCGCCCTGACCAAAGGACTTAAAGGCGAAGAACTGGCCCCCATGCATGAAATGGCTGAAGCCGGCTGTGCCGCATTTTCCAATGACGGTCTTCCGGTCAAGGACAGCGAACTTTTCCGCCGGGCCATGGAATACGGTTCCGATACCGGCAGACCCATCATCGACCATTGTGAAGACCCCTACCTTGCACCTGCAGCCGGGGTAAACGAAGGAGAGGTTTCCTCCGTACTGGGGCTGGCTGCACAGCCGGATGTAGCCGAGGCCGCACAGGTTGCCCGCGACCTGCTCATGGCTGAATATCTGGATATGCACATCCATCTGGCCCATATCTCCTGCCGCAAGTCTGTTGACCTTATCGCATGGGCCAAGAAACGCGGGGTGAAAGTCACCGCTGAGACATGCCCGCACTACCTGCTGCTCACCGAAGAAGCACTAAACGGATACAGCTCGGACACCAAGGTCAACCCGCCCCTGCGTACAGCAGATGACGTGCAGGCCCTGCTGGCAGGCATCAAGGACGGCACCATTGATATGTTCGCCACCGACCATGCGCCCCATGCGGCTCATGAAAAAGAAGTGGAATTCATGTACGCTCCCTGCGGCATCTCCGGCCTTGATTCTGCCCTCTCCCTGACCTGGACGCTGGTAGCTGACGGCAAGATTACCTTTGATGACTTCATCCGCATGTGGACAACAGCTCCCTGCGAGACTTTCAATCTGCCACTGAACAGCTTTAAAGCCGGTGATCCTGCCGACTTCTTCCTCTTTGATCCCAGTGAAGAATGGGTGTTGAATTCCGCCAGCATGCTCTCCAAAGGGAAAAACACTCCTTTTCGCGGACAAACCATGAAAGGACGGGTCATAAGCCATTTCCTTAGTGGCAAAAAAATAGTATGACCTGTTTAACAGGCTGTGCATAAGCCTGTTGCGCAAAGGTAAAAACTAATAATTTTATATAGTTGATCTACATCTGTTGCATTGATGACAGGCTGTTTATTTTTGATAAGGAGATTTTAATGAGCGAACCTTTCAAGGACGCGGTAGGAATTTGTAAAACCATCATGCGTAACGGCTATGATGCTTACATTATTAACGAAAGACTTCAGAAGCTGACCATTGACGATAAAGGCGATGAAGTTGAACTGGATATTTCCACCGAGCTTGATTTTAAAAGGCTGGCCAAGCTGTTCCCCAACGTCCAGCCTGCCGGACAGAATGACGTTACCGCTATATTGAAAGAGGGTGGAAACACATTTTATTTCTATCCTTCCGAGACCAGCAATTCCGCACATCCTGAAGAAAGCGTCTCGCGGATGACCCCCAGACTGCTCAAGGCTCTGGAGAAAAAACACCAGATTCCCATGTCTCTGGCCTGTCCTTACATCCCCAAGGCACAGGACCAGTACGAAGGATTTGCCGAACTTTCCAGCGGAGAAGTCCGCTTGCTGGGTATTCCGGATCAGGCTCTCAAAAGCAACTATCTTATGGGCATCAGGGCTCTGCGTTTCGCAGCCAACTACAACCTGCCCATTGAAACAAATACCAAAATCGCGATTATCCGCTCCTGCAAGCGTATTCTCGATTA
Organism: Maridesulfovibrio sp.; assembly: GCF_963678865.1. NCBI lineage: Bacteria > Pseudomonadati > Thermodesulfobacteriota > Desulfovibrionia > Desulfovibrionales > Desulfovibrionaceae > Maridesulfovibrio > Maridesulfovibrio sp. The sequence goes on from NZ_OY787459.1 coordinate 2,573,403, forward strand.
CGTGCCTGTGCCTGAAATCATGGACGAATGGCGTAAGGTGGAAGCTGAAAACATGTACGTTTTCGTTTCCCTGCTTTTCGAAACCATGCTCCTGCACGGCCTGATTCCCGAACTTGCCGCTCTTTCACGCCTCACTCAGGTAAAAAACAGCAAGACCGGTGAAACCGAAGACGTTTTTACCCACACTCTTGATGTCATGCGTCTCTACCCCGAAGAACTGCCTTACGACTGGTTCGGCGTGGTAGCCTGTATGTTCCATGACGTCGGTAAGCTCTACACTGCAGAAGAAGTGGATGGGAATTGGCAGTTCCTGCAGCACCACCGCGTGGGTGCGAAAGTTACCAGAAAAATCCTGACCCGCCTCAACTTCCCGCAGGAAGATGTGGACCTGATCTGTGATCTGGTACGCAACCATATGCGTTTCCACTTCATGCTCACCGATAAGGGTATCCGCAAATTCAAGGCTCTGGATGAATATCCCCGCCTCATCGAGATGGTTCGCGCAGACATCAAAGCCCGCGATACCACTTACAAGGAATTCAACCACAACATCAAAATGCTTGAGCGTGCCGATATTCCCGAAGAAGCACTTGATCCGTTCCTCAACGGTAACGAGATCATGCAGCATACCGGCCTCAACCCCGGTCCCGGCGTAGGTATAATCCGCGAATCCCTGCTCAAAGCACAGATCGCAGGCGACGTCACCAACATGGACGAAGCCATCGAATATGTTATTGCACAGGCTAAGCACGCTTAATTAAGCTACTTACAAAACAGGAAAATCCCCGGATCAGCAATATTGATCCGGGGATTTTTTTGTCTCGCACCATTTGGTGAAAGACGCGTCTAGCAACATACGGGAAATATCAACTGTCCAAGGCTATACTGACTCCAAGACCGAGCATGCAAACCCCGACCCCTTTTTCAATCCATTGTTTACAGCGATTGAAGACCTGCAATGCACCGGGTGCAGTAAGCACAAAAACAACAAATGAAAACCAGAGCAGGTGGGTCATGGCAATAAAAAGACCGATGCCGACCTGAACGGACATAGAAGTTTCCGGTCTGACAACCTGTGTAAACAGGGCCATGAAGAAACAAACTGTTTTCGGATTCAGAATATTACACATGAAACCGTTTCTAAATGCCGCGCCGGGGGAAACAACTACCCCCCTCTCTCCTTCAGCACACTGCTCTTCCGCTCCCACCGAAGACCTGAAGGAAGAGATTCCCAGCCAGATCAAATACGCCGCCCCGGTATAGCGGATAAATTCCAGCACCCAGCTGAATGTATTTACCACATACCCCAGACCCAGCAGGATGTAGGTGGTATGCACAATTACCCCGCAACCGATACCGGCGGCAGTTGCCAATCCCAGTTTACGACCGTAACGCAACCCGTTGCGGACGATAACCGCAAAATCCGGACCGGGGCTGATTACAGCCAGAACAGTAACCACTGCCACCAACATTAAATTTGAATCGATAAAATTATTCATATGAATTTCCTTCCTTAATCAGTTCAGATATTGTGGTAAAACAATTTCTATGAAATAAATAACGAATATTTTTCAATTCAATTATGAATAAAATTCACAGGAATGAAGATGGATAAGCTTCCACCACTAGGGCCGCTGATCAGTTTTCGTGCTGCAGCGAAGCATATGAGCTTCACCAAAGCAGCAGCCGACCTGCACCTGACCCACGGGGCCGTTAGCAAGGCGGTGAAACAGCTTGAGGATTTCTTCGGGTTGCGATTATTTCACAGACGAAACAGGTCCATCTTTCTGACTTCCAAGGGTAAATTCCTGTATCAGCATGTGGATAAACTGCTTCGCGAGCTTGAAACCGTGAGCGAACAGATGCGTGTTGCGGACAATTCCAAACGTATTTCAGTATCTTGCGAACCTTCGCTGAGTATGCGCTGGCTGATGGTCCGGCTGGAACAATTTCATGAAGAATTTCCTGAGACTGAAATCCATATATCCACCGGAGGAGGGCCTATTGACCTTTCTTCGGAAGGAGTTCATCTGGCTATCCGCCGTTCCGATTTTTCATGGCCCGCAGGCTACCATTCCATGGAACTTGGTATTGAGCACATCGGTCCGGTTTGCAGTCCTTCGTACTGGGAAAAAAACATGAATAAGGAACTAAAGATACTTCATACCCGCACCCGCATAGAAGCATGGGCTGATTGGAAACAATACTCAGGCAGATCAATCAGGACCGGATCGGAACAATTCTACGACCACTTCTATTTCAGCCTGCAGGCCGCCGTAGCCGGACTGGGCATGGCCATGGGACCTGAACCACTGGTTACCGATGATCTCGAACGAGGGCTGCTCGTAGCACCCTACGGTTTTGTGGAAACACCCATTTCATATGTAGCTTTAGCTCTAAATAAGATCGAAGAGGACAAATCACTGCATAATTTTATCCGCTGGGTCAGGGAACATATTCCCCTGCATAAGGCGGGATTGAAATAAACGTCCGCAACAAAAAATAAACCGGGCCGCCGATGAACTCGACAGCCCGGTTTAACTTTAACCGAATTAACACATACCTACATTTCGCAAATACCTTTTTCCATGTCATTGCGCAGATGGCCCTGACCGGTAGATTCGAGGACTGCGCGCCAGTAGTCGGACTTGATATTCAGCTTCTTGCGTTTAATGGTCACCAGATCAAGCGGCAGATGCACGTAGCGGGCTTGCAGACGGCTGACCACCATCCCGGTCTTTCCGGCCATGGCCGCGTGTACCGCATGCTGGCCGAGGAAACCGCAGTATACGCAATCATTGGCATTGGCAGGAACTGAGCGGATAATATAGCTGGGGTCGATGAACTTTAGTGTGATATCCTTACCCACGTCCTTGAAATATTCTTTGATGCGGCGGATGATCAGGGTGCAGACATCGCAGAGTACCGGGTTGCCTGAAGCGTCCTTTTCCCCGGTGTATTCGCATTGTTCCTGCCCGGCACCCTCGGCGCAGACAATCACCGCGTGCTGGCGTTCATCCAGACGCTTTTCAAGGGAACGCAGTAAACCGTACTCCCCGTCAAATTCAAAGGGGTGTTCGGGTACAAGCACGAAATTTACCTCCTTGAGTGCCAAAGTAGCCTGAGCAGCAATGAAGCCTGATTCACGGCCCATGAGCTTGACCAGCCCGATGCCGTTGACCACGCCCACAGACTCAACATGCGCGGACATGATCGCTTCGGTGGCCTTGTCTACTGCAGTATCGAAGCCGAAAGACTTGGTAACGAAGCTGATGTCGTTATCAATGGTTTTCGGAACCCCTATGATAGAAATCCTGATCCTGCGTTTTTCAACTTCTTCCACAATCTTCTGAGCCGCGCGCATGGTACCGTCCCCCCCGATCATGAACAGTACGGAGATATTCATACGCTCAAGGGCATCCACAACCTCTTCCGGGTCCTGCGGTCCGCGTGATGAACCGAGGATGGTTCCGCCGAACTGATGGATATTTGCGACCTTCTCGGCTGTAAGTTCCACAACATCATGCCCATACTTGGGAATAAACCCCTGCAGCCCGAACTTGATGCCCAGCACGGAGGGGACCTTGTAAAGATAGTGAGCCTCCAGAACAATGGAACGGATAACATCGTTCAGGCCGGGGCAAAGCCCGCCGCAGGTGACCACCGCGCATTTGGTTTTTGAAGGATCAAAATATGTAAAAGCCCGTGGTCCGGCCTTTTCAAACTCCTGATAAACATCGTTAGCAGCAGAAGAATCCATTTCTTCTTCAGCAAGATTGACCAGAGTTCTCTCTTTATCCTCAATGAAGACACAGCGTTTAAGCGGAGAAGGAATTTTAGCCTTACCAAGAACCGGAATTTCAGTATTAATCTGCTCTGTTTTATTCGCTTTTTTAACCATCTCAAACCTCCTGCGGACCGACCGGTCCAACCAGTAGTAAATAGCTGTTATCTTACTTCGCCTTCAACCAGCGGCACCCAGAGAGCCGGGCTGTCCGCCAGAACGGATTCACGTATGGGCAATTCCATGGGATGGGGATTCAAGCGGTTCGGAGTTCCTGTCTCCTCCCACCAGAGATAAAACCCCTTATCCTTAATATGCCTGCCGTAAAGACGCATTGTCCCTCTCTGGCAAACAAGATCATAGAGACGAAATAATTTTTTCCCAACCTTGTAAACACCTTTGCGTGCTGAAATAAATTTCCAGTCATCTGCTTCCGATCCGGCAATTTCTTTACCGTCCAATACACTATAGTAACGAGTTTTACGGTCCAGGTCACGAATCCTGAACAACTTTTCAGTGGCAGAATAAGAAACAATAAACATAGGCATGCCCAGATGCTCAGTTATTTTCCAGCGGTCCACGCCTGTGGAGTATACAAGTCCTCCGTTATGTTTGTATATCCATGCCGGTTCCTGCTCAAGGGCTTCGGATTTCTTCACTATGGCCCTTTTACGCAGATCCCAGTAGACCTCGCGGCCATTATCAAGAGTCAGGCAGACCACGTACCCCGCCATTCTGGCATCCACGAAAGGACCTCCGGGAACTTCATCTGAGCCCATGCGGGTATTATTCATCATCCCCTGCTTGATAATCCTGCCAGAAGCCTCGACCGCCACCAGAACCCCCTGCCCCGGTGTGTAACCGAGGTAAAGAGGAGTTCCCTCAAGAATGGAAACTTCCTGAAGGGGACCGGAAACAGGTCCGCAAAGCAGGGAGTTAAAGCTGTCAATAACGCTGAGCCAGTCCCCGGTCCGGGAAAGAGCCATCATCTGAACCGGGCCGTGCTCCACGGGAAGTTCCCCCGGAATCCTTGCACACTGCTCTAAGTTGAAAACATAAATCCGGTCACCTTCACTTCCTGCCGCCGCCAGAGTCGGGCTATCGGGACCATAAGCGGTCTGCACGGCACCGCCACCACCGGGCAGGCTGAGCTTACGGCATTTGTATTTGCTCCAGACCCTGACCGTGCCATCATAAAGAGCGGCGGCGAGACCTTCCTCATTTCCTGAATAAGAGGAGACTCCTCCTGCTATAATCGGCAGGGCCTTTTCTCTTTGCACTGAAACATAAAGTTTGTCCTCAAGGCCGGAAAACGGAGGCTCATATAATTTGCCTGCACTTACATACTTCTTGTCCAACAGGCGCGATACATAACTTTTCAGAGATTTGGTGGTTCCCTTTTCCAGCTGAGAGGGTACATCAATATAAGCCTGCCCGACTATTTCCTTGGAGGCCGCGTTTGCATGGACGGGCAGTGCGGCTGTCACAAACAGTAAAGCCAGAGCTGATGCCCCGGCCTTGATTTTTTTAGAAATCATCCCTTGTTTTCCTTGATTTTCCTGCTCTGCAAGGTGATGCGCTCGACTATGCTTTTGTAATATTCATCTTCTTCGCCTATGGCGATTTCCTTACCGCGCATATTTTTAATACGCTCGAAAAGCAGATTCACCTTCTGCATCTGCGTGTAGCGCTCCTTTTCATCATCCATATATTCAAGCAAATCAAGAGCAGAATGAATATCTTTCCTCAGTTGCACTTCCGGCGGAAGGTAACCGCCGTTCTTCAAGGCTTTGTATGCCATGCGCAGCTCAGGAGGGATCATGCTGTCATCTTCCAGATCAAGGGGTTTACCCTTGCCGGGAAGATTATCAAATTCGCCTTTTCGCTCAGATTCCTTGATTCTGGACTCGGCTATGGCCGTAATAAAATACATCAGCGCCCCGCATCACGAGAGAGTTCACCACCCAACCCGTCTATCCAGGCAATCGTCCGCTTCATCAATCCATCCACAGCCAGCTGTGCGGCATCAGCAATAGATTCACCTTGCAAGGACTTGACCGGGGCCTGCGCTTCGATCATTTTCCGGGCCAGCAATTCCTTTCCGCTGCTGTCCCAGAGGGAATACTGTACCGCGACTTTAAATGCATCCCCTCCCCTGCGCTGAAGTTCAAACGAGGTTATCACTCCTGAAAGAACCATCTCTTTTTCAATGCCGGGACGGTAAGGAGCAACCACCTCATAACTGTTCATACAGTTCAGGGCCGGTGCAGCAATAAGATCCATAATTTCAGCAGGAGTTCCTTCCCAGCTCCAACGGTAATCAGATTTCATGACCGGTCCTTTGGCGATTATCACCATTTCGCGGTCTAGGGCGGGCAGGCAGGTAAATCTTTTCAAAGCGATGCGTGGCATGTCCGGATTCACCTTTTCACATCTGCTTGCGTATTCATTATTTCCCACCCGTAAATAGGAAGACTGCACGGATTTACCGCCGATGCACCCGGCAGACGATAATGCCAGAAGCAAAATTGTTACGGACAAAAATCTATTGATCATTTTCAGCTCCCTGCGGAGGATTCAAAACCTGCCATGGACGTTCGCGCAAAGACCGGGCCAGACGGTTCATTTCGCGGGAAAGACGATTGATATTCACCAGTATTATTTCCAGCTCTTCCTGATCGTATTCCACATTGCGGCGCAGGTCGACGGTCAATCCTTCTATGCCGTCCACCGCCCGGGAGACATCTGACCCTACATCGCCCAATGTAGCACTCATGTCTCCCTGCAATGTTGCGATAGCTGTTTCGACCTTCTGGAGGGTATCAGTCAGCTCAGCAGTGAGAGCGGTTATATTTTTCGAACCGTTGTTCATGGCCCCTGCACCGGAACGCGCCAGATTTTTCCATTCATCACGAAAAGAGACCAGAGTAGCATTGGTTTCCGCAAGCACCTCAGGAGCCATTTTCAAACTTTTTCCGATATTTGACATATTCTCAGTCGAAAAAAGCATCTCAAAGGCATTTACGGCCCTTTCCAGCTGTGGAGTCAATGCGGCTACGGATTTACCCATTTCTGCAGCGACTTCGTTCATACTCATAATCACTGCCGAGGGTATGGAATCACCATCTGATAATTTATTTCCGGCATCGCCACGCAACTCCAAAAGAATATAGTTGTCACCAACCAGACCTTTCTGGGTGACCATGGCCACTGTGCCTCTGTACAGGGGAAAATCGCGGTCCACATTAATGACCACGGAAATACGGCCGGGGTTATCAGTATCCACAGTAATGGAATCCACCTTGCCCACGCTTAAGCCCGCATATTTAACCGGACGTCCGGGAGTCAAATCCTTAACATTGCGAAAAAGGATTTTGTACTGCGAGTAATCTGAAAAAAAATCATGACCGCCAAGAAAGACAATAAACAGCCCGAGCACGGTCAGCCCTGCAAGGGCGGCCACTGCGGCCTTGATAATATCGGCAGCAGAACTGCGCGAATTGAGTACCATCACATATCTCCCGTAATCAGAACCGGCTTCGGAATTTCACTGCCCGTGCCATACCGGGGTCAATCTCCGTTGGCCTGCGCTCCAGAAAGTCGATTATATATTCATCTTCGGACTGCTGCAGCCCCGCAATATCGCCCTGATAAAGGCAACAGCCTTTGTGCAGAACCACAACATGGTCGGCAATATTAAACAGGCTGTCGAGGTCATGGGTAACTACCACTGTAGTAACATTAAAAGTTTCTTTAAGTTTAAGGATCAGCTGGTCAAGATCTGCAGCGGTGATAGGGTCCAGACCGGAGGAGGGCTCATCGCAAAGCAGGGTTGTAGGGTCCATGACCATCGCCCTTGCCAGCCCGGCCCGTTTTCGCATGCCCCCTGAAAGCTGGTTGGGAAAGTAATGCATATAATCACCCAGCCCGACCATGCGCAGCTTCATCAGGACGACTTCCTCAATTATCGAGTCCGGCAACTCGGTGTGCTCCTGCATGGGCAAAGCCACATTTTCACCCAGAGTCAACGAACCGAGCATGGCTCCATCCTGAAAAAGGACTCCCATGCGGGTCCTGATCTGCTTGTATTCATCACCGCTGTCCAGAGCAGTCAGATTGGTGTCTCCCAAAAAAATTTCACCGGAAACAGGAGTATTCAGCCCAAGGATATGACGCAAAAGTGTAGATTTACCGCACCCGGAACCGCCCAGAATGACGCTGATCTTACCTGCAGGAAGCACGGCATTAAGATCCTTCATAAGAACTTTGCCCGGATAACCGAGGCTCAAATTCTTAAGCGTAATGTCCTGTGCAATCCTTGATAATTTCATGATCTTCTACCGGAATAGGAAATTTAGTGCCGTAAAAAACAAGTCCAGCAATATTATCATAAATATAGAAATAACGACAGAATTGGTTGTCTTGCGGCCTACATCGGCAGCTCCTTCACGGGCAAGAAATCCCTGCCAGCAACCGATTATGGTGATCGCCACGGCAAAGCCTCCGGCCTTGACCAGACCGGCAAGTACGTCGTGAAGTTTAAGAAATTCAACGGAATTATTGAAATAGGTGACTTTGTTGATTCCGAGGGCAATGGCGGAAAAGGCCCCACCGGAAAAGATGCCCACAAAATCGGCCCAGACTGTAAGGCAGGGGACCATGATCAACATGGCGATCATCTTGGGAACGACAAGAAACCGAACCGGCTCTATGCCCATAACTTCGAGGGCGTCAATCTCCTCGGAGATCTGCATGGTTGCAATTTCAGCGGTAAAAGCTGCTCCAGAACGCCCGGTAACGATAATGGCGGTGAGTAACGGGCCCAGCTCACGAATAATGGTTACCCCTACCAGATTTGCGACGTAACTGATGGCCCCGACTTTTTCCAGCTGTTGCGCAGACTGCAGAGCAAGGATGATCCCCGTACAAGCGGAGATAACACTGACAATGGGAATGGAGTCCGCACCGACTGCTGCGAGGTCACGCAGGAGTCTTTTGCGGTAAAATGATTTTTTCTTTCCGGGCTTAAAACGGAGGCAGCCAAGAAGTCTGGAAACCATCCATGTGAGAACCTGCAATCCATTCATTCCCGACAACTCCCTTTACAGCCCGTCCCGAAACCAGATTTAGACTAGACCGAACAAAGGCTTGACCTGCGTTAGATTTAATAATCTGTCCACCTGATCCGTGACCGCAATGATCTTCACTGTCCGGTTGTCCTTAACCAGTATCCTGCGCAATTCAATCAATGAAGCAAGACCTGAGCTGTCCAGATAATCCAGCTCGGAAAGATCCACCAGAACTTCGCCGGAAGTCTGCTTTACAAAGTTATGCATTTTATCCCTGAGTTCGGGTGTCCCGGTAAAATCAACTTCACCGCTGATCTTGATCAGGCCCTCGTCTACCAGGGATTCGATTTTCCAGCCTGCACTCATAAAATATCTCCTTAAAAAAACACCTGCACAGCCCGGTCTCAGGCCCTATATATTTCAACCACGGTCGTATCATCATTTGGAGGGGTCTCCCCTCTCCAATCAGCAACAGCCTTAAGCAAAAACTGTCCGGCGTGCGGAACGCCGCCCTTCCTGAGGACCTCTTCCATACGCTCTTCCCCGAAAAACTCACCTTCTACATCTCTTGCTTCATCAACACCATCTGAAATTATGACCAGAGACTGCCCCTTTTCAAGCAGAATCTCACTGGTCCCGAAATCCCCATCCTCAAGGATGCCCAGCGGCAACCCGAAGGTTTTCTCAATTGGGTCGGCCTTCCCTTCTGAGACCAGCAAAGGCGGCGGATGTCCGGCCATAGCATATTCGCATCTGCCGCTCTCAGGGGAATAACGCAGTAGAGCCATGGTAGCAAAAACTTCACCGTTCATGAATTCAAATGCCCCGGCATTAACAGCCTTTAGCATCTCACCGGGAATTCTTTCATTCAAGGCCTCAGACCTGATTCTGGTCCACAAAGCGGACATGATCAGCGCTGCGGGCAAGCCTTTACCGGAAACGTCTGCGACATAAATATACCAACTTCCGTCAGAATTAGGTATAAAATCGTAAAGATCACCGCCAACAAACTGAGCCGGTACTGAACTGCCCCATATCAAATTGCCGCCTTCCAGTTTTGGCTGGCGGGGATTAAACTGCTTCTGGATACGAGAGGCTGCTTCCAGCTGGGTTTCAAACCTCTGCTGGTTAAGACGCTGCAGCATCAGTTCTGAGCGGACCAGTGCAACACCGGCCAGATGACCGAAGCTTTCGAGAAGTTCCTCGTCTTCCCGCCCGAAGCACTCTTTATCTTCCGAGTTAAGAACCTGCACTACGCCCAGCAGTTCATCCTGATGGATAATCGGGGTGCACAGGATGCATCTGGTCTTAAAACCGGTTTTTTTATCCGCTTCTTTAGAAAAGCGGTCATCATTCTGGGCGTCGACGACGTTCAGGGCTTCGCGATGCTCCGCCACCCATCCGGCAATGCCCTTCCCCATGGGCAATTCAAATCCGGTTTTCAAATTTTTCATGGCCTTTTCACCAAGCACGTCATTCATGGCCCATGCAAAATTGAGAACATTCTTTTCTTTGTTGTAAAGCAGAATCGAGGAAGCCTCAGCCCCGGTCACATCCTGCGCCAACCTCAAAAGCTGGGGCAGCAGATCAACCAAGGATTCAATATTAGCCAAAACCTGATTGGCCTGAATCAATTTCTTCAACCTGTTAGCCTGATTATTCAAAATCCCCCCCGATTCAACAGCTGTACAAATATATTCTGACGAGACAGTGTACTCTATTTGAATATATTTAGGAATTATTCAAATATTATTCGCTCCAGACATTCACTTCCGGCTTGGGCCAGTTACGCACCGCTTCGGCAAGTTCTTCAACTGAAGCTGTGGCAGCGCCCACCTGACCGACGACAATCCCGGCTGCGTAGTTTGCAAGAACCGCTGAAGTAAGCGGATCCAGTCCGGCAGCAAGGCCCAGCCCCAGAGCGGCGATAACTGTATCACCTGCTCCGGTTACATCGAAAACCTTGCGCGCAAAAGTAGGCACATGCTTGACCACATCCCTTGATTCAAAAAGAGCCATACCTTCACCACCAAGGGTGATCAACAGATGGGTGGGATCAATGCGATCAAACAACCTGCGTCCTGCTTCAAGAACATCTTCTCTGGTCTTGACCTGCATATTGGCTCCCTCCCCTGCTTCCTTTGCATTCGGAGTGAGCATGGATACCGATTTATAGCGGTCGTAATTAACAGTTTTGGGGTCAACCAGAATATGAGGCTTATGCTTCTTTTTTTCCAGCAATTTCCAGAACCGCTCAAAAAAAGATTGCGATAACAATCCTTTTCCATAGTCGGAGAGAATCACAACATTATAATCGCAGATCTCTCTCTCCAAGAAGGCAAACAATTGATCCATGAGGGAATCAGCAAAATCAACAGTCTTTTCCCTGTCAACGCGAACCATCTGCTGATTATGAGCCATGACCCTTGTTTTCTTGGTAGTCGGACGGTCATCTGATTCATAAAGGGAACAGGGAATCCCCGATTCGATACAAAGTTTTTCAAAAACCTGCCCTTCGCCGTCATGCCCCACAAATCCTGTCAAGTGAGGTTCTCCACCCAGAGCGGAAATATTGCGGGCGACGTTTCCGGCTCCGCCGAGCAGATATTTTTCCTCGGTAACCTGCACAACAGGGACCGGTGCTTCAGGAGAAATTCGTTCAACCAAACCGATCACATAATGATCAAGCATCACATCGCCGATGATCAGCACCTTACGGTCTTTAAGTTTTGGAAGAACATTTAAAATCTTATTATCCATTAAACTTATCCCTTATCATGAGCGTATCCAAGCTGGATAGGTATACAAAGACATACTATAGCCCTGAGTTACAATGATCTGCAATCAATTATGAACGCAGTTCAAGTATCGCCACCAGACGCTCAAGCTCTTCCGGGTTTGCATAGGAGATGGTCAACTTGCCCTTACTCTGGGAACCGCTGAAACTGACCCTGGTTTCCAAAGCTGATTCCAAACGTCCTTTTATGCGCTCAAGATTTTCATCAACTTTTTTAGGTTCTTTTTTCTTTTTTCCGGAGGTTTTGGGTTTGGCAACAACATCCCCTTCCGGCAGTTCGCCATGCTCTTTAAAATATGTAGCTGCGCCTTCACACTGACGCACCGACATGCCGCTGCTCATCAACCTGTCAAACAACTCATCGCGAGCCCCATCATCAGAAACAGCCATAAGAGCGCGTCCATGACCGGCTGAAATCTTACCGTTACCAATGGCGTCCTGCACGGGTTCGGAAAGAGTCAACAAACGCATGGAATTTGATAACGCAGATCTGCTTTTGCCAACCTGACCGGCCAACTGCTCCTGACTGAGTCCGAACTTGGTGATCAATTCCTGATACCCCTTGGCTTCTTCAATGGGGTTCAAATCTTCTCGCTGCAGGTTCTCGATCAAAGCAATGGCCATGCTTTCAAGATCGGTCATTTCCCGGACCAAAGCAGGTATTTCTCCAAGCCCGGCCAGCTTGGATGCACGTAAACGCCGCTCACCTGCAACAAGCTCAAAACGATCTCTACGCCCCGGAACAGGACGTACCAAAATAGGCTGCAGCACACCCTTGGCGCGAATGGACTCGGAAAGGTCTTTTAAAGCCTCGGGAGAAAATTCCTTGCGCGGCTGATTAGGGTTGGCAACAACCATATCAATATCGATTTGACGGGCATCAATTGAAGCCTCAGAAACCGACTTTTCATCTACACCTTTGCCGCCTCCCAGAAGGGCATCAAGTCCCCTTCCTAAACCGCCAGTGACACCTGCCATGGATTTTCTCCTTATTTTTACAGAACCGCAAAAACGGTTCTGACAATATTTCCTTTGACTTGATCGAAACCGTGATTATTGTATCCCGAGTTCATCAATAACAATAACGTCGGAGGCTACATGTCTAAACACGATGATAATCTTACAGAACTTTTCGACAAAAACGGCAACCTGATTGGTGCCCTGCTTACTGCTGACCTTTGGGCAAAAGTAAAACCCATGATCAAGGATTTGCTTCCTAAAGAAGCTCCTCAGGAACGTCCTGAGCCTATTGGAGAGTGGGAAACTCTAAAAGAGTATTGGGACTTCTCCTACCCGGTAGATACTGATGTACATTGCGAGCTTTGCGGAAGCAGGACCGAAGATTGGGAAAAAGATGATCCCCGCAAATTCAGGCTTATGTCCTGCAACCTTGGGGGCCTGGTCTCATTTAAATGTACCCAGTGCAATGCACGCATTGTAAAAAAACATTTCAAAGACAAAATTAAAGTTGAGTGTACTCCCTACATTGAGGAAAAGAATACGAACTTAGAAGCTCGTTATTAATTCCCCTCTCCTGATTTCCACACTGAAAGCCGACATCTCTGTCGGCTTTTTTATTATCCTTCCTGCTCTGCTTTATGCCGCTTGACCACTTCCTGAGCCAGACTCAAATAAGCCAGAGCGCCATTGGATTTAGCATCATAGGAGATCGCAGGCTTACCAAAACTTGGAGCCTCGGAAAGACGTACATTTCGCGGAACAATAGTCTCGAACAGACTGTCCGGAAAAGCCTTACGCACTTCATTTTTTACCTGTCGGGCAAGTCTATTGCGTTTATCGTACATGGTCAGAACTACACCCAAGACCGTAAGCTCAGGATTCAGCCTTTTCTTGACCAGTTCGTAAGTCATCAGCAACTGAGCCACTCCCTCAAGAGCATAGTATTCTGTCTGGAGCGGAACCAGCAGTTCTTTCGCTGCACAAAGAGCGTTTACAGTCAGCAGACCAAGTGACGGAGGACAGTCAAAAATAATATAATCGAACTCATCATCAACTGTTTCCACTAGATCTTTAATATAATATTCCCTTCCCATCTTATCAATAAGCTCAATCTCTGCACCCACCAAATCCTGGCTGGCCGGCATAAGCGAAAGATAGGGAATGTCTGTTTGATATATTGCTTCCCGGGATCTTTCCGGCTCAAACAACACAGAGTAAATATTTTCTCTGGAATCACCGGGATAAAATCCAAGTCCGCTTGAACCGTTTCCCTGCGGGTCGCAGTCAACAAGCAGAACCTTTTTTTCCATTACTGCCAGGGAAGCTGAAAGATTGATGGAGGTAGTTGTTTTCCCTACTCCACCCTTCTGGTTGGCTACTACAATTCTTTTTGCCACTTGAAACCACCTTGTTCATGAGATTTCAATCTTCATGTTTCACGTGAAACATATCAATCGAGTTGACACAAAAACAACAGAGCCAAAGCTAGTCTGAAAAAAGTTTTAAATCAAGAAAAGTGACGCACAAAATGAATAGTTAAAAGCGGAATACAACTGTCAAAACACAATAAAAAAACAAATAAATAAAATATTTCAGTAGACTAAAAAAACAGCAAATTATTAATGAACAAAAAAAAAGACCGCTAAGAAAGCGGTCTTTTAAAAAAGCATTCAGAACTACTAACTATACGTTGTAGTAATTTCTATACCACTCAACAAATTTGGCGATGCCTTCTTCTACTGTGGTTTCGGGCTTGAAATTAACATCCCGGACAAGATCATCCACATTAGCATAGGTTGAAGGAACATCACCCGCCTGCAACGGCATCATGTTCTTCTCGGCCTTCTTACCGATGCAATCTTCAAGAACTTCGATATAGCGCATCAGTTCGGTGGGCTGGTTGTTACCTATGTTATAAATACGGAAAGGAGCGGGGCTTGTTCCCGGATCGGGAGTATCTCCGGACCAATCAGTATTAGGGGCAGCAGTGTTCTTCATAACCCTTACCACACCTTCAACGATGTCATCAATAAAGGTAAAATCACGAAGCATCTTGCCGTGGTTGAAAACATTGATGGGCTTGTCTTCAAAGATGGCTTTAGTGAAAAGGAAAAGAGCCATATCAGGTCTGCCCCAAGGACCGTATACAGTAAAGAAACGCAGCCCGGTGGTGGGAATATTGAACAGATGGCTGTAAGAATGTGCCATAAGTTCATTAGACTTTTTGGTAGCAGCATACATGCTTATAGGATGATCAACGTTATCGTGAACACTGAAAGGCATGTTGGTGTTAAGGCCATATACAGAACTGGAAGAAGCATAAACAAGATGCTCTACTCCGTTATGACGACATCCCTCGAGAATGTTCATGAAACCGACCACATTGGAATCAATGTAGGCCTGAGGATTGATCAAGGAATAACGGACACCGGCCTGAGCAGCGAGGTTGACTACGTGAGTGAACTTTTCTTCAGCAAAAAGCTTTTCCATGGCTTCACGGTCAGCCATATCCATATAAGCAAAAGTGAACTTTTCGTTATCCTCAATCTGCTTGAGGCGATTTTTTTTGACGTTTACGTCGTAGTAATCATTAAGAATATCAAGGCCAACAACTTCGTGACCCTCAGAAAGAAGACGTTTGGAAAGATGGAAACCGATGAACCCGGCAGCTCCAGTAACTAGGACTTTCATTATTATTTGCTCTCTTGGTCTTTTTTATTTATTGCCCCTCCCCTGCCGGAAAACGGAGCCAGCATATTCACTAAATCTAGAGGAAGAGGGATTATGGTAGAAGATTTTCCTTCAGCAGACATCTCGCGCAAAGTCTGCAAGTATCGCAACTGCAAAGCTTCAGGATGAGCGGATATAATTTCAGCAGCTTCTGACAGCTTGTCTGCGGCCTGAAATTCACCCTGAGCATTGATCACTTTAGCCCGACGTTCGCGCTCGGCCTCAGCCTGCTTGGCCATGGCCCGCTGCATTTCCTGCGGCAGGTCAATATATTTAAGCTCGACTGTGCTGACCTTGATCCCCCACGGATCAGTGTGCATATCCAGAATTTCCTGAATTTCGCTATTCACTTTTTCGCGCTGGGCAAGTATCTCATCAAGCTCGACGCCTCCACATACGCTACGGAGGGTGGTTTGTGCAAGCTGAGAAGTGGCAAACATAAAATCCTCAACCTCGAGAATAGCCTTGATCGGATCCGTAACCCGGAAATAAACAACTGCGTTAACCTTGATACTTACGTTATCACGCGTGATAACATCCTGATTGGGAACATCAAGAGTCATGATCCTCAGCGATACACGGGTCATACGGTCAACAATAGGAATCAGTATTATGAGTCCGGGACCTTTAGCTTTTATCACCCGGCCCAACCTGAAAATCACTCCGCGCTCATACTCATTCAGAACTTTCAGGGCAGTGATCAAAAAGAAAACAACGAACAGAATTACAGGAATAAGAAAAGTCATACCAACCTCCCAAAGATTAAAGTGATCATATCTTTTTTAAGACAATCAGGGTTAGACCACGGGAATCGATAACCTTGATCGCAGTTCCGGGTTCATAAAAAATTTTATCATCTGCTTCAGCATTCCAGATTTCTCCGCGCACGCGAACCTTCATACGCTCACCTCTAAGTTCAATCACCTCACCATCAAGACCAACCATGCCCTGCAACCCCACGCCGGACTTGGAAATCTGAGACTTGGCCACAAGATATACTATGATTCCGGCAAATGCTGCGAATGTCAGTACCGTGCCTAAAATTGTACCCAAGGGGAGACCCGGTGAACCTTCACGAAAAAGGACCAATGATCCGATAAACAGACTGATCACCGCCCCAAGACTGAGCAAGCCGTAACTGACGATAAAAATTTCAAGAACAAAAAGCACTGCACCAAGCAGAAGTAAAAGCAAACCGGCAGCATTGGTTGGTAAAACGGACATGGCATACAAACCGGTCACAAGACAAAAAGCACCCAGCACTCCTGGCAAAATCGTTCCGGGATGGGATAATTCAAAAAACAAGCCCAACATCCCACCCAGAATAAAAAAATACGCTATCTGAGGATCAAGTAACCATGAAAGAACAAGGTATCTTAGACCGGGCTCATATTTGACGGTTAAAACTTCATCCTTCAAAAATTTAACTTTATTACCTGCTACAAGAAAGCCTCTAGCGCCAAGTTGCTCCAGAAAATCCTCCACAGACAAGGCCAAAAAATCCACAATATTCAGAGTCACCGCATCTTGAGCGTCCACACTGATTCCATCCTGAACAGATTTGACGTACCACTCTACGTTTCGTCCCCTCTTGCGGGCGATACCTTTGATCAGGCTGACCATATCTCCAGTCACTTTCCGGCTCATGGTTTCGGGAAGATCATCACCAGAAGATGAAACCGGGCTGGCCGCACCGATAGATGTTCCGGGCGCCATAGCCGCAACCTGAGCTGACGCAGTAATAAATGTCCCGGCAGAGGCCGCATGCGCACCCTCGGGACCGACCCATACGCAAACGGGAATATCACTGTTCATGATAAGTTTGACCATCTCACGCATGGAAGTACCAAGACCTCCGGGAGTATCAAGCTTAAGCAGCAAAAGATCATGATCGTCATCACCTGCTTGCTCAAGAGCATCCTCAAGCAGATGAACCTGAGCAGGGCTTATCCCTCCCTCAATTTCAAGCAATAATACACTGACTTCTCCAGCTGAAGCAGGTGCAGCAGAGCTGCTGAGAAAAAGCATTGTAGTGATGATCAAACAATAAATGAGACCTGAACATTTCTTACAATATCGCACAGCACCCTCCTTATAAAAAGGACTTGTGAATAATAATGCCAAATCAGCAGAGATAAATAAACTGAATAAAAAGAAAACCCCGCCTTGAAAAAAGACGGGGTTAAAAAAACATATTTGGAAACATCAGAAAAGCGGCAAGCGCAATAACGAGATACAAAGAAGTTGCTGCTCGTCAGGAGGAAGGGTCTTCAGAAAGTCAGGGTCCTGAAGCATAAGCATCTGCACCCCGTTGATATGAACTGATGCTGAAGACGCTGGAGCATCAGGGGCAATTATAGAGCGGGTCTGATCTCCGAAACTGGCTATGAACTTGACTCCGTAGGACTCTACACCTTTCCAGAAAATTTCGGATTTGTTTTCGAAATCGCTGCCATTCCAAGAGGTGCAGGGCCAAAATGAAATCGCTCCTTTAGGCAGGCCCATATAACTGATCAGGGACTGAAAGAGCTTACGCCGCTCTGCATCTGCCTGACCGGAAAGATCCTGACCCAATTGTGCATAAGTCCAAAAAATCTGAACCCGAGGGCTGATGCGGCCCGCAAGAGTGGACCATGGAGCAGGCCAAGACTCAGGATCAGGGAAATTAACCTTGGGCTGGATCGGTGATTTACGCGTATCAGGGATACGCGACGGCTTTGCCGGAGGGGTACGGTCAAAAGAAGGCCGCTGCTGATTCTGCGGGGGAGCTGATTGGGTTTTCCTGACCACAGCAGAATGTTGTGCAGGAGATGGTTGCTGCGCTGCTTGTTGCGGATTGCGCTGTACCTGCTGCCTGCTTTGCGCTGGAGCACCCATACGCTGCCGAGCCGGTTTTTCGAGTTCCTCGATACCGGGCAGTGCATCTTTGAAAACATACTGCAAGCCGTTCTGATACCACGGCCTGGCACTTTCAAGTACGTTTAATTCTGCAGAAGGAGATCCCATATACGCCACGCTATTTCAGTTTTAGGTAGATCAGGCCATTCCTCAGACCGCCCTGCCCTGTCCAGTACATAAACAGAATTGGTGCAAGACTCAAATCCTGCACCGGGCTTATTGATAGGATTAGCACAAATCAGGTCAAGATTCTTGCGTTCAAGCTTACCCCTGGCTGCTTCCTCAATATTGGAAGTCTCTGCAGCAAACCCGATCAGCTGCTGTCCATCCTTTTTCATGGAACCGATGGTCTTAAGAATGTCCGGGTTGGTTTCAAACTCAACCCGCAGTGCATCACTTCCTGCCTTTTTAAATTTACTTTCACCATGGGGGATCGGCTTGAAGTCAGCAACCGCAGCGGTAAAACACCCGGTGGTACAAGAGGGCCAAACCTCTGTGGCGGCATCAAACATCTGCTGAGCAGATTCAACTTTGATCACATTAATATCAGCAGGAAACCACCACTTAACCGGCCCGGAGACAACAGTGACCTTGGCACCGCGCAGCCAAGCAGCCATGGCAATACAGGCTCCCATCAGACCGGAAGAAGGATTGGACCAGAAGCGGACCGCATCCCATTTTTCACGGGTAGGCCCCAGAGTGATCAACACGTGCTTACCGCTCATGTCATTCGGAGAAACAGCACGTAAACATTGGGCATAAATGGATTCAAGGGTAGCAAGACGTCCCCGACCATGATCACCACAGGCGACATCGCCGCAATCAGGCCCGATGAATTCAACGCCTCTTTCCGCTAGTATGCGGCAATTCTCCCGAGTTGCCGGAGCATCCCACATGGCAGGATTCATGGCCGGGGCCACCAATTTCGGACCTTTGAAAGCCAAGGCCTGACAGGAAAGCATGTCATCAGCAAGTCCGTGAGCCATACGGGCAAGAACCGAAGCCGTTGCCGGGGCAACAAGCAGGGCATCTGCGGCCTGTCCCGGCTCAAGATGACCAAAGGTATCGTCTAATGTAGGAAACATTTTTTCCCAGACCTTGAAAGCACCAAGGGCCTCATAACTGAGGCCCCTGATAAATTCCTGCGCACCGGAAGTAAGTGTAACACTTACTTCAATCCCGGCCTTTCGAAACATACGCAGTAAGTCCAATGACTTGTAAGCCGCGATGGACCCGCTGACACCGAGATGGATGCGTTTCCCTAAAAAACAGTCAAAATTCAGATGTTCGTTCATTATTGTATATTGTTTTCCTGAAGCCCACCGGAACTGGGTACGGCATCAGCTTTAAGTTCTACTGCATAGATCTCAACTTCAGTATTATAAGAACCGTCCATGATCCTTATGGTACAACTTTTGTAAGGTTTTACAAAAGTCAGCTGGGAAAAAGTCGAGGTAAGTGCACTTTCAAGATTCCAGTTGTCTTTAGCCATCTGGTTCTTGAAGAAATCAATGAGGGACTGGTTTTCAACGCGGCCCTTAAGAACAATCTTGCCATATTTAAAATTTTTGCGGTCGGCAACAAAAGACTGATCAGGTTCGCGGCTCAGTTCATTGGGAACGGCAATGTCGTCAAATTCAGTGTAAGGAACAAATTCCTCATAACTTTCGGTGGCGCCAGATGTGGCTACGACCGGTTCTTCAGAAGATTTGTTAGTTACGGCCAGACAACCGGTAAGGCCCACAAAGATCATGGAAACAAGAAACATTTTAAAATAAGTACGCATATCTATTCCTCCGATTTTATGCCGACGCATATTGAAATACAGACCAGCCGGGCTGGACTTGATTTGTCACTCAAATCAGACGCAGGTACAATCAACAACAGCAGCCCCCCCGCATCATCTAGACTTTTTCTACAGCCATGAGGGCAAAAAATCAATTCAACTAAAAGTAAAATCAACCGTTCAGACGTTTAATCTTATCCGTAAAATAATTTTCCATTTCACGACGGTCTTTACGTAAACGAATAAGCTCAGCTTCCATAATCTCAAGCTTATGCTTCAAGTTAGTGTTTTCCTGAGCTAATTCAGTAGTCGCTTCCTCAAGCTCTATGTCTTTCTGCTCCAGGGCATTGGTGCGTTCACCATATTCTTCAGTGATGGATTTGATATCCAGCTGCGGCAAAGCCTTGATTTTTTTTTGACTGCGGGCAAGAAGAACAAAAGCTTTTTTGAGCTTGTAAATATCTTCACGCTGCTCTTCAATGATTGACTTCTGATCGGCAATCACTTCAAGTGACTTGCTCATCTTGTCCATCATATCGGCAAAAGCTCCGCTCAACTCAGCCTGAATATTCATGGCCGGTTGGGCCGGTACGCCGCGCTCAGAGGGGCTGATCTCAATAGTGCGGGGAAATTCGGATCGGAGCTGCTGCTCAATTTCCGTGGTGACCATCCCTTCATTATATAAGGTGACGATACGCTTGAAGATTTCTACAGCGGATTCGGGGTACTTGGTAACCCGGCCCATTTTTTTACTTGAAAGAAAATCCTTGAACAGCGAAGCATAGCGCCTCGCAGTGGGAGCAGGGATCATCGTAATCTTGGATATTTCAGCTACTGACAACCATTTCATAATCAAATCCGGATTTGGTGATCAACGTGACAATCAAACAGGCTTGTTTGACCGGACAATCAAAGAACAAACACAGCATTCATAGACCTTGAAGGTGTCTGCTGTAAAGATTCTTACCAGATTATCATCAATAATGAAAACCGAAAAAATGAACATAAACACAGAAGACTTTTTCCTTAAAAGCTACGACTTTGAACTACCTGAACAGCAGATAGCACAATGCCCCGCAGTAATGCGCCACGGTTCTAAGCTGATGGTCCTTGATCAGAAAAGCGGTGAAACCGAAATAAAAAATTTCACCGACATTGTGGATCTGCTCCCGGAAGGCGCCCTGCTGGTGGCTAACAATTCTAAAGTCGTCCCGGCACGTATATTCGGCAAAAAACCTACCGGTGGACGGGTGGAATTTCTGCTGCTGACCCCCCTACCTTTAATAAAAGCCGAAGAGGTACCCGGTGGTTTCAAAGCCCAGGCCCGCGGACTTCTCCGGGCCTCAAAGGGTCCCAAGCCCGGTGACGAAATTTTCTTTGATGGCGGGCTGAAGCTTAACGTACTGGGCAAAGGTAAATTCGGACTTTCCGAAGTTGAGCTGCAGTGGACGGGTGATCTTAAAAAAATATTTGAGGAATGCGGTAAGATTCCACTGCCCCCCTATATCAGACGTGCTGCAGATGAAACTGACAATGAACGTTACCAGACACTTTATGCCTGCGATGAAAAAGCCGGATCAGTGGCTGCTCCTACTGCCGGACTGCATTTCTCCGAGGAAATCAATGAAAAACTGAAAGCCCAAAATATTAAACGGGCTGAAGTTACTTTATACGTTGGCTACGGAACGTTCAGCCCTGTCCGGGCTGAAGATATACGTGATCATGAAATGCACAGTGAATACATTGAAATCCCTAAAGAAACCGCTGCCGCAGTAATCAAAGCCAAACAGGAAGGACGCCCGGTTATTGCCGTGGGGACCACCTCCGCACGCACTCTTGAAGGTGCTTTTCAGCAAGCCGGAGAAATCTGCGAATTCAAGGGCGAGACCAATATCTTTATCTATCCCGGCTTTGAATTCAAAGTGGTTGATCGCATGATTACCAATTTCCATTTGCCGGAATCGTCTCTTGTCATTATGATTTCCGCTCTCGCCGGTAGGGAAAATGTTTTAAAGGCCTACTCTGAAGCGGTTAAAAATGAGTTCAGGTTCTTTTCCTACGGGGATTCAATGTATATAAAATAAGTTACAAATTACATTTGGACGTAGTTTTGACGGAAAAATTTGCACCTCAACGCAAATAATTATACGTTGTTTTACAGCATACACATCTGAAGGGTGTGTCGTTTTCGAGATAATAAAGACTCTAATGGTCCCAGCCCGTTGATATAACGGGCTTTTCTGTCCACGGTAACAGGAGTTTAGGATGTCACGAGTAGAATTTTTGGATGAACGGTGCAAGGGCTGTCTGCTCTGTACAACCGTCTGTCCAAAGCAAATCATAAGGCAATCCGACCGATTCAACCAGCACGGTTACAAAGTTGCTGAAGTCGCGGCTGAGGATATGGAAAAGTGTACCGGATGTACTTCCTGTGCGCTGATCTGTCCGGATATCGCTATCCGGGTATACAGAACCAAAAAGGCCAAAGGAGAATAGTATGGCTAAGAACGGCGAAAAGCTTTTCATCAAAGGCAACGAGGCTATCTCCCGAGGCGCTATTGCAGCCGGACTCAAGTGCTACTTTGGCTACCCCATCACACCCCAGAACGATATTCCGGAATACATGTCCGCAGAACTGCCCAAAGTCGGCGGTGAATTCGTTCAGGCCGAAAGTGAAGTTGCCGCAGCAAACATGCTCATAGGTGCAGCTGCTACAGGCACCCGCTGCATGACCTCTTCTTCCAGTCCCGGCATTTCCCTAAAACAGGAAGCAATATCCTACCTTGCAGGCAGCCAGCTCCCCGCAGTCATCGTCAACATGAACCGTGGCGGACCGGGACTCGGCGACATCGGTCCCAGTCAGGGCGACTATTTTCAGGCCACAAAAGGCGGCGGACACGGTGACTACCGCACCCTCGTTCTTGCTCCCGGAACCTGTCAGGAATGCTATGATCTTGTCATCGAGGCATTCGACCTCGCGTTCAAGTACCGTAACCCGGTCATGATTCTCGGTGATGCCATCGTCGGACAGATGAAAGAACCGGTCATAACCTGGACCCCGGAATCCAAATCAGCTGAGGAAGGAGCCGAGTGGCGCATTGAAGGAGCCAAAGGCCGTGATCACCGCATCATCAAGTCACTTTTCCTCACCGAAGGTTCCCTCGCAGAACACAACCTGTCTCTGCAGGCCAAATATAACGACATGGCCAAGTTCACCAAGCAGGAACTTTTCGAAACAGAAGATGCAGAACTCATCGTAGTTGCCTACGGTTCCATCGGACGTATCGTAAAAAGCACCGTCCGCAAATTGCGTGCACAGGGTCACAAGGTCGGACTGTTCCGTCCCATCACCCTCTACCCTTTCCCTTCAGAAGAGCTGAATAAGCTTGCCAAGCAGGGTAAGAAATTCCTGACCATTGAACATAACCTCGGTCAGATGGTTGAAGACGTACGTCTTTCCATCCGTACCATTACCGACAGTGATTTCTTCGGCTTCATGCCCGGAAACCTGCCCACCCCCGACGATTTCGAGGAACCCATCCTCAAAAGCCTTGGAGGGAAATAGATATGAGCGAACAAGAAATTCTGGCCTTTGACAAGGCCGACGCTATTGTAGACGTTCCCACCCACTACTGTCCCGGCTGCCAGCACGGTATCGCCCACAGACTTGCTGGTGAACTGCTCTCCGAAATGGGCTTGACCGAAAACACACTTCTGGTCACCTCAATTGGCTGTTCCGTATTCCTCTACAACTACCTGAACGTGGACAGCGTGGAAGCGCCTCACGGCCGCGCCCCGGCAGTTGCCACAGGAGTCAAAAGAGCCCGCGGTGACAAGTTTGTACTCTCCTATCAGGGTGACGGCGACCTTGCATCAATCGGTATGGCTGAAATTATGCACTGCGCAAACCGCGGTGAAAAAGTCTCCATTATCTTCGTAAACAACACTGTTTACGGTATGACAGGCGGACAGATGGCCCCCACCACCATGGAAGGCCAGAAAACTACAACCTCTCCTGCCGGGCGTAATCCGGACAAGGAAGGTATGCCCATCAAGATGGCTGAAATCATTGCCTCTCTTGGTGGTACCGCATATGCCGCACGCGTAGCTCTGAACAATGTGAAGAACATTCGCAACGCCAAGAAAGCAATGAAAAAAGCTTTTGAAGTGCAGCAGCAGGGACTCGGCTTCGGTTTTATCGAGCTGCTTGCAACCTGTCCCACCAACTGGAGAATGACTCCCATTCAGGCGAATGAAAGGATCGAAAATGAAATGATCCCTTACTTCCCTCTGGGTGTATATAAAGATGTAACCGCGGAGGACTAAGATGAGCAAATACCTCGACAGCATCATTGCCGGATTCGGCGGACAGGGCGTTATGCTCATCGGTAACCTGCTGGCATACTCAGGCATGAATGCCGGACTCAATGTAACCTACATTCCGGTATACGGGCCTGAAATGCGCGGCGGTACCGCCAACTGCACCGTAGTTCTCTCCGAGGATGAAATCGGTTCACCAATCATCCGCAGTCCGCACAGCCTGATTATCATGAACCGTCCTTCACTGGATAAATTCCAACCAATGCTCATGGATGATGGTATCCAGATCGTCAACTCATCACTCATTGATGAAGAACTGGTGGACACCAAACGCATCAAATCTTACATGGTGCCCTGCAATGATATTGCCGACAAGCTCGGCAATACCCGCATGGCAAACATGGTTGCACTCGGTGCTTTCATCAAAGCAACCGGGATCATGGACCTGCAGGCAGTCATCGACTCCCTCGAAAACGTGATCTCCGCTCACTACCACCATCTCATCCCCAAAAACGCAGAAGCACTCAAAGAAGGCGCTGCTGCTATTTAAGTAAGCACACTCTAAATGCCCCCTGCAAATATTCGCAGGGGGCATTTATTTTTGATACGCTTCGCACTATTTATTTAAGATATTTTGCCTCCGGCGGCGGGGACGGCGGTACCAAGTAACTTTTTGGAAAAAGTTTATCTGGACTCTTCAAAAACATTTATTAAGGCTACGCCGAGTTGAACGGCAAAATGTGCTTGATTCAATCAAAGCTTATTTATAATTCTAACTATTCAAACACAAAAATCCTGCCTTTAAATATTTCTTAAAATTTTATCATTAATTTTAAGCATTTTATTTCAAAAAAACGACCTATTCTTTACAAAAGACCACAAACGTCTTCAGGAGCGAAATATGGAAGTATTCAAGCCTGAAAAGCTTTTCGGAATAATCGGACACCCACTTGGACATACCATGAGTCCCCTTTTGCACAATTGGGGCTTTGCGGAACACAAAATCCCTGCAGTCTACATGGCTTGGCCCACTGAACCTGAGAAGGTTGAAAGTTTTATGCAGACTTTCAGAAATCTGCCGATTTCAGGGGCAAGTATTACCATTCCTCACAAAATTTCCGTAATGGACTACATTGATCAACTAACCGAACGCGCAAAATCAGTTGGAGCGGTAAACACCCTCTATTGGGAGGGTGATAAAATAGTGGGCGACAACACTGATGCTGCAGGAGTATCCGAACCGCTCCGCCCATATTCTGATCAGGTTCAAAAAGCCCTTTTGATCGGGGCAGGCGGAGCTGCTCGCGCTGCGATCACAGGGTTAAAATCATTGGGCATCAAAGAAATATTTATTACCAACCGCACCAAATCCAAAGCAGATGACCTAGCCGCTGAATTCAAAATATCAGCTATTGATTGGGAAGCTCGCGGTGATCAGCACTTCGATCTTATCGTGAATTCAACTGCGCTGGGCATGTCCGGAAAATTTGAAGAGATCAACCCCATGATCATGGATAATCAGGACGAAAACACCATTGTCTTTGATCTGGTCTACAATCCTATGGAGACTGTTTTCATTAAGGAAGCCAAGGCAAAAGGATGTACCGTAATTCACGGAATAGAAATGTTTGTCCATCAAGGATTGGAGCAGTTCCGTTTGTGGACCGGTGTTAAGCTGGATGAGAAGAAAGCACGAGAATTGCTGCTGCAGAATTTGTAATCTAAAGACAAAATTTCCGTTTACAGTCACTCCCCTAAAAAAAACTTTTGTGGAACTATCTCCTCAACACGCCGGAGCAATTATGCCGAAGGCGAAAAAGGAGACAGTCATGGCAAAGAGAACTAAAAAAAAAATTAAACCGGTAGATAATGAAGCAAACATGCCTAACCCTAACAAAGGGACAAAGGGAACAAACCGCCAGTATTCCCAAGTTCACGGTAACCGTGGCAAACAGATGCAACCAGAGAGAAAACAGAAAAAAGAAAAATAAATTCAGTTTTGGTGACAAGGCCGATTGCGAACCTTGTCACCAAACCACTTCACATAATTAAGCTCGTGATAATTCTGCCACTTTGAATATTGACTTTGAAAAACAGTGACAAGCTCGGCATCATTCTCAAATAAACTAGGCACATCCATTTTTCTAATACTGTCAAAGCAGGTGTGCAAAAAACGTGTGACCCCATAATCAATAAGCAACCTATCGTCTTTACAAAAAAAAGTATCCCTAATCATGATAATTGTCTCCCAAGAAGGGAACGGATCGCCTTTCATCCAAGCAAAAATCTGTCTTTTTTGACTTGAAATATCTTTTTCGCACTGTAATTTCGTTAGGGAAGGTAAGATACTAGATAATTCTCTAATACTGGTAACTTTGAGACAACGCATTATAAATCTGATGTATCGCTTCATGGGCAAATCGACTTTTCCCCCGGAATAATCAGGAAGAAAATTATGGAACCACAAAACTGACCGTCCGCCAAGAAGAGGCATATATATTGGGTAGCCACGAACTCTTGCATTACCGTAACCCCATGCAACATCAAAAGCAGAGAGCAAAAAGAGTGACAAGGATAGGAAAAGGGCAGCAGAATTTGGGTGCAGGAGCAATTTTTTATTTTTAAATATCGGCTTGTTTCCAATTCTTTCCCACGCCGGACGATAGTATTCCCCAAAGAAATCATCAGGAAGATCTGACTCACGCAAACAATTCATCCAGTCTTTTTTGCCACGCTCTCTGGCTTCGGCAGCCTGATAACAAACGTCTTCAACACTGCATATCATTTCGGCAAAATAGTCATAATCGTAAGGATAATTTACCCCATACCCAAGCTTAAATGGGGTGACTACATTTGCCCACGGCCTGTCTTTTATAGACTCAAATAAATCAAGGGCAGTCTCCTTATCCATCTCAAATGCCGACGACAGTTCGCCCATTACCGAGTCAATGCGTGCAGGCCTAGGCATAGTTTTGCCGTTGAACCAGTTTCTCAATGTCCTCTCGGAAACAGAGGTAATCACCTCATACAAGTTTGATGGGGAACAAAAAGGGCCACCGGGTTGAATTATTAACCCTAGAGTATGCGGATCAATCAGCATAAAATGACAATCAGAAGATAAGGTAGAACAGAAAAGTATTATCCAATACAAACAGACTTCACGTTCACAAACTCGCGAATTCCATAAGTGGATAACTCACGCCCGTAACCGGAATTCTTGACCCCCCCGAAGGGAAGCGGCGGGCGGCTGCTGACACGTCCATTTACATAGACCAGACCGGCTTCGATCCGACGGGCAAGACGTAGGCCCTTTTCCTCA
This sequence comes from Maridesulfovibrio sp., assembly GCF_963678865.1. Lineage (NCBI taxonomy): Bacteria > Pseudomonadati > Thermodesulfobacteriota > Desulfovibrionia > Desulfovibrionales > Desulfovibrionaceae > Maridesulfovibrio > Maridesulfovibrio sp. The sequence goes on from NZ_OY787459.1 coordinate 2,601,066, forward strand.
TCACTGGTCCAGACGGAACCACCTAGGCCGAAACTACTGTCATTTGCCATCTCCATGGCCTGTTCTTCACTCTCTGCCTTGAAAACAAGAGCCACCGGTCCAAAGAATTCCTCACGTCCTGCTTTGCTTTCAAAAAGTACACCGGTGATGATGGTCGGGGGATAAAAAGCGCCCTCGCCTTCTGGAATTACTCCTCCGGTTACAATATGCCCACCTGCTTTTATACAAGCATCTACCTGAGCTTGCAGATCCTCACGGAACGGGAACGAAGCCATGGGTCCCATGACCGTTTCTTCATCCATAGGATCTCCCAAGGGAACTGCTTCCATGCACTCTTGGAGTTTAACGATAAATTCATCGTAAACATCACTGTGGACTATGAATCTTTTGGCAGCAATACAGGCCTGCCCGGCGTTGGAGCAGCGAGACTCAGTACCGATGGCAGCAGCCTTGGCAAGATCAGCATCAGCAAGGACAACGAAAGCATCGCTTCCGCCAAGTTCCATAACACTTTTCTTGAGCCTGGCCCCGGCTGCAGCTGCAACCATACGGCCTGCAGCTTCACTTCCTGTCAGGCAGACGCCCACCACGGAATCATCATCAAGAACATGCTCCACCTGTGCAGCACCGATGAGCAGAGTTCGAAACACGTTGGCAGGAAAAATTGAATCGCGAAATACTTCTTCAAGCGCCAACGCGCACTGAGGTACGTTAGAAGCATGCTTTAACAGTACAGTATTCCCGGCCATAAGAGTGGGCACAGCAATACGCAAAACCTGCCAGACAGGGTAATTCCAAGGCATAACAGCCAGCACGGTACCCATGGGAGCATACTCGACATAACACTGCATACCGTCCACGGTCTTTGGTTCCGGCTCCAGCATGGCTGCGCCATTGTCAGCGTAGAAATCACAAACCGTTGCGGACTTTAGTACCTCAGCCCTGCCGGACTTGAGGGGTTTACCCATTTCTGCGGCCATAAGCCCGGCAAAATGGTCCGCACGCTCACGTAGAAGTGCAGCAAGATTTCTCAAACAATCTGAACGTTGTTCCATGGAACTGAGCTTCCATGTACTGAAAGATTTTTGTACAGCGGAAATTGCAGAGTAAGTCTGCGCGGATATAAACTCATCAAAATTTTTTTCAACCAGCCCGGTCATGGGGTTGGTACTTTGAATAGCCATCTGGGCAATACCTTGTTTTTACGTATAGTTTAGAGAGTGAGAGATGAATTACTCACTGCGTGGAGTGCCTTCTTACCAAGAAAGTCTTTAAATAAAAAGGCGGCTGCCCTCTGACAACCGCCTTTATTTTTATTATAACAAGCGATATCTACTGAACATAGACTTTAATCCGATCTCCAGGACGGAGAATAGATTTTGAATTCAAGCGGTTCCATTCCATAAGAGCAGAAACCTTAACCCCGAAACGGCGGGCAATTTTCCAAAGGTTATCACCCCGGCGTACACAGTATTTGACCATCTGCTGCTTGACGTTCTCAGCCTTGGCAACTGAACGGGCGGAACTGCGGGCATTATTATCGGGGATGAACAATTTCTGGCCTATCCTGAGTCTGGATGAATAAAGACCGTTAGACCTTTTAAGCGTTTTAACGCTTACCTGATAGCGGCTGGCAATGGACCAGAGGGTATCACCCTTACGGACACGGTAGTTGGCACGACTCTGTGCAGTGCGACGGGTCTTGCTGGTACCGGAAGCATAAAGAGACTTGGAAGAGCCCTTACCCGGAATCATAATGTAATGACCGGGCCTGATCAGATTTGACTTGTGGTTGTTGACTGACTTGAGAACAGCAACTGGAACACCGTAACGTCGAGCTATGCGGTACCATGAATCGCCATTGCGGATTTTGTAACGTTTATACCCGGCAAAGGGGCGTGAGTTTGGAGATTCAAGATAATCTGCAGCATCAGCCATAACCCGTTCAGGCAAATAAGCGTTAATTACGGCGTTTGGCGGGCTGACCTGTCTGCGAAAATGAGGATTCAGCTTATGGAATTCACTCCATTTCATGCCGCAGGCTTTAGCAAGTGCCAGCAGGTCTGTTCCACCAGGGACTTTTACCGTCTCAAACTGGATTCCATTCTCCCAGTTGATATTTGTAAATCCAAGCTCATCAAGGTTTTTAAAAATTTTGGAAATGGCAATGAATTTGGGAACGTAGTTCTTAGTTTCAGTGCGTAATCTGGCTCTTCTGCTGAGCTTGTGGTTATTCTTGGTCAGGTCGAAAAAGTCTTTGGAACCTGTCTTTTTCAAAGCACGCCCGATCTTGCCTTCACCGGCGTTATAAGCCGCAAGGGCCAGATACCAGTCACCGAACATTTCATGCAGTACGTTAAGGTACTTAACTGCGGCTTTTGTAGACTTATAGGGATCGCGGCGTTCATCAACCCACCAGTCCACGCGCAGGCCGAACTTGCGGCCTGTAAACGGCATGAACTGCCACATTCCGGCAGCCCCGGCGCGAGAATAGGCCCAGGCATTGTACCCGCTCTCTGCAAAAGGAAGCATGGCAAGGTCCTGCGGCATATTATTCTCTGAAAGCACCTGACGCACATAAGGCAGGAAGGGTTCTGAACGCTTCAGCCAACGGTCAAAGGTTTTACGGGCTTTATGCGTAAAAAAACCGAAGTACTGCTGTACTTCTTTGGTCTCATGCTCATCAAGGTTAAAAAGAATACCGTTGCTGGAGAGCAAAACCTCTTCTTCTTCAGGAGTAAGCTGCTCGGCATCCTGCGGAGCGGCTTCCAGTTCGGGATCAAGAGGTTCAATACCTGATTCAGCGACTTCGCCATCAGCGGCAACTTCACTTTCAAGGACAGCTCCGACTTTCGCGTCAAGCCCGTCTTCATTAACCGGAGCAGTCTTGGCAGTACACCCGGCAAAAAGAGCAAACAAAGCAAGAAGAGCGATTAACCGAAACGATTTCAGCATCTTCGACCCCTTGTCACAGTGGACGTAATAATTATTAATTTTATCCATATTTTATCTAGAAAAACTATAAAAAAAGCTAGGTTAGGCGCCAATCTTAAACCCCAAGAGATTAATAAATAAGGCTTTTTCAGCGCAAAAAATTGAGTAGTGCAAACATATGTAGAGCTATACTAAACTGCGAGTGTTTGCAATAGTAAAACGAAAGGTATAGGTTGCCGGGACCGTTCTGCCGCAAGGGATTGCGCCCTTGACAAAGAGCGGCGGCATCAATCGAGCGACAAGAAAATGAGAACCGGATTCATCGTAACAAAGTATATTAATTGACCAATCACCGGTCTATATGCCTATTCATTTTTAACGTGATTTCGGGAAAGGATATTATCAAAAAATGCTCATGCATTTTTTTGAATTTTAATGATAAGGTAAATTTTCCATGAAAAAAAATGACAAAGACAACGACACCACGGTCATAGCCGGCCGTAAACCGGTTCAGGAGCTGCTTTTAGACTCTCCCGAAAGGATTGACCTGCTATACCTGCAAAAAGGGCGTCAGGACAAGAATTTCGAACGCACCATTCAAAGGTGTAAAAAACACGGCATCAAATACAAAATCGCCGACAAAACCGAACTTGGAAGAATTTTTCCAGGTAATCATCAGGGGATAATCGCCAGGGTAGCCGCGCTATCCTTTGCAGATTATGATGAAATACTGGAAAATCTCTCTGAATCACCCTTGCCGTTGCTGATCGTGCTTGATCAGGTACAGGATCCCGGCAATGTCGGAGTTCTTTCCCGTTCTTTATATGCACTGGGTGGAGCGGGAATCGTAACAGCTAAACACGGTGGTGCCTTTCTCGGTCCTGCAGCGGTAAAGGCCAGTGCCGGAGCGCTGAACAAGCTTGCCGTGGCGAGGGTAAACAATATTTCCCAGGCCCTCGATAAAGCTATTGATATGGGCATCAATATCTATGGCGCCGGATTGGATGTTGATTCTACCTCGGCCTACACTGCTGAAATAAATCTCCCGGCGATCCTTGTGCTGGGCAACGAGGAAAAAGGTATCCGGTTCAACGTGGAAAAACGTTGCCAGAAACTGATTCATATCCCCTTCCGTCGCGAATTCGATTCCCTGAACGTTGCTCAGGCCGGGGCGATGCTGATCAGCGAATTTTCCAGACGGGTAAGCTGAATCAACACCTGAAAAACACAACTTAAAAATTAGCCCCCTGAAGCATTGAATATCTTCAGGGGGCTTTTTTTAAAAAAATTACAGAACTTTTCTATTTTATGTAGTTGGGCAGATTAAGAAAAATATTGCGTGTAAAATCAATCATCTTGTCCATTATCCACGGAAAGGCAAAAAGCAGGGCCAGAAACATGGACACAATCTTAGGCACAAAGGTCAGGGTCATCTCCTGAATCTGGGTAGCGGCCTGAATGACAGACACGAAAATACCCACCACCAGACCAACCGCCAGCATTGGTAGTGCCAGGGTTAAAGCCAGTTCAATAGACTGCTTTGCAAATCCAATAACAAATTCCGGGGTCATTTTTGCCTCCGGCGGCTAAAGGGGAAAACCTTTTTTGAGAGAAATGGTTTTCAGCTTTGGACAAACCTTTTCCCAAAATACTTTTATTCGGCTTTGCCCTGTTAAATTTAAATTCCACTACAAAAGCATGCAACGTATCAAAGCAAGCCCCCGGCAAAATCGCCGGAGGCATAATTCACTGAAACGTGTTGACGATAGAGCCCGTTAATAGCGACCAGCCATCAACCATGATGAACAGTAAAATCTTGAAGGGCAACGAAACCATTGCCGGAGGCAGCATCATCATACCCATGGCCAGCAGAATACTGGCTATAACCATGTCAAGAATCAAAAACGGCACATAGATCAGAAAGCCGATGGTAAAACCGGTCTTAAGTTCACTGATCGTATATGCGGCAATGAGGAGCATAGTATTCACATTCTCTTTGGATTCAGGCCGATTCTCCCCGGTTATGGCATAAAAAATAGAAAGATCTTTCTCGCGGGTGTGCTTGAATAAAAAAGTCCTGATAGGAACCTGCGCCCGGTCGATAGCCTCTGTAAAACCTATTTCTTCGTTAAGATAGGGCTGCAGGGCTGTATCGTTGATAGCTTTGCCGGTAGGCATCATGATGACCACAGTCATGAAAATAGCAAGTGAAGCCAGAATCTGGTTGGGTGGCATTTGCTGCGTACCCATGGCCTGACGCAGGAAATGAAAAACAATGATAATCCGCGTAAAGGAGGTCATGGTCAGCAGAATGGACGGCGCCATGCCCAGGATGGTCAACAGGAAAAGAATTTCCAGCAGCTTGGCTACCTGTTCCGGCTCTTCCTGACCTGCGGCAAGGTTGAGGCTAAGGGTCGGAATCGTCTCCTGTGCAAAGGCCGCTGCCGGAATGACCAGCAGAAGGATTGCGCTAAGAGTCAGAAGTGCCGGAATTTTCTTTATCAAGGTATCCGGCAAAGTCGGAATCAGTCTTTGCATATCCTTCATCCCCTGCGTGAAGCAGTGTAATTTTATCGTGGGTAACCCCGACCACCAATTCTTTATTTCGATACCTGACAACTGTAATATTCTGACGCGGACTGAGCGGAAGGCGTTCCACTATCTCAAGCGTCCCCTTTCTTGCACCGGGGAAAGCCCCGCCGATATTAAGCCGGCGCATGAAATAATAAGCCAGCAAAAGCATGCCCAGAATAAAAAAAAGGGCTGCGGACATTTTGAGAACAGAGCCCACCCCGGATTCCGGGACCATGAGCGCGGTGGCAGTTGCGTTAGGCAAGATGCTTCACCCGTTCAATGGGACTGATGATGTCAGTCAGCCTGATGCCGAATTTTTCGTTGATGACAACAGCTTCGCCACGGGCAACCAGCTTGCCGTTAACGTAAATCTCAAGAGGCTCACCGGCCAGCTTGGTCAGCTCAACCACCGAACCTGTCCCCAACTGCAAAAGCTCATTGATAAGCATTCTGGCCCGCCCCAATTCAGCGGAAACATCCAGCGGAATATCAAGAATAAAATCAAGATCACGTCGAGAGCCGTCATGACGCGGATTCTTGGCTTCATTGGTCATATCCTTGAAATCGGCATCACGGGTCTGAGTACGCAGAAATTCCTGTTCCTTCTCTTTACGGATATCATCCCCGGTATCCTCAGCCAGTGCAGCAGCCCATTCATCGGCCAACGCTTCGTCGCCGCCACCTCCGCCACCACCGAGATCGAGACCGCCGCCTTCATCTCCCTGTTCACCAAGAGCAGCAGCCCACTCATCGGCAAGGGCATCGTCATCAGTAGCGCCTACATCGTCCTGTTCAGCCAGTGCAGCGGCCCATTCATCGGCCAACGCTTCGTCATTGCCGTCACCGGGGTCACCGCCCAAAGGATCACCGCCATCGGAATCGCCGGTAAGGGCATCCGCCCATTCCTGTGCGAGTTTATCCTGATCAAGATCATCTGACATCATTACAGCCTACCTCCGGATTTTAATTGGGCATCCTTAAACAATTTCGGTGACATTAATTCGACACACCCTCAAGTGGTCAAGCAAAAAGCATGCTACTGGATAACCATATCCGTAAAATATACTTGTAAAACCTTTGACCCACCCAGAATCTGATTCAAGCGATCCACAATTTCCTTTTTAAGGAGAATCTTGCTCTCCATTGTGGAAAGATCCTGATATGTCTTGCTGGAAAGCAGCAGGATAAGCGTATCTTTAACCATAGGTTCTTTCTTGGAAAGCTCGGCCACAGTTTCTTCACTGACAACCTCGACGTCTATTCCAAGCTTAAGATACCTGCGCCCTAGAGGATCGGCAAGGTTGACCACAAAAGTGGGCAGGGTAACTGTAAAACCGTCACCGGGCAGAGTACCTGGATCTTCGCCCTCGGCAGCCTGTTCTTCCTTCGGTTCTTCAACGGCGTCATCAGGCTGGGCAGCAAAAAATTTCTGGTAAGCGAAAAATCCGCCACCACCGAGTGCGCCCAGAAGCAGGATAAGAATTATCCACTTTATAGCTCCGCCCTTTTTTTTCGGTTCCTGACCACTGTCTTCGGCCATGACACATCCTTTTTAGCTTAATACCCACCCATAGGTGGAGTAGTCTTAATCAAAATTTCAACCCGCCTGTTCTGAGCGCGCCCTTCCGGTGTTGTATTGCTGAACATGGGAAAAGTAGGCCCGCAGGCGGAAACAGTAAGGCGATTATTCTTTATGCCCTGTTCCACAAAATATGTCAGCACGGACATTGCCCGCTCACCGGACAGCTGAAAATTAGACCGGCTCATGCCGCCCACATCATCAGTATAGCCGGCAATGTTTACATCCGCAGCACCAAGATAATCAAGCACCGGAACGAACTGGTAAAGCAGGATTTTTGCCCTCTCGTCAAGTTCCGACCGACCCATAGGAAACAATAGCTTGTCCGTAAGTACAAGGGCAACCCCCTCCGGTTTGGCCAGAACTTTCAAGTTTTCATCAAGTGTGGCCCGGTCCATATCCGGGGGGAGGACATCGTCCGGGAAAAGCAGGTCCTTGATACGGTTCTGCTTTTCCAACACTTCCCAAGGCCTTTCAAGGAACTCACTGACCAGTTTGACCTTGGCAGTAACCCTTCCGGACCCGCGTTTATCAAGGAATCCCAATTCCGCAGGCATAATGGTTACCCTGGTAATAAAACTCTGGTCCATTGACGCCATACTTAGCAAGAGCACAAAAAAAGTCAAAAGCAGGGTCACCAGATCAGAAAAAGTGACCAGCCAGCCTCCGCCCGGATCCGGCGGCTTTTTTACTTTATCGCGCCCCATAAATAACCATCACTGCCGCTTGGGCGGTTTTTCGGCATCCCCGATAGGGAAAACAAAATCATCATACTTGAATTTATCATTTTCCTTGCGGGGAGGCTGATATTCCTTGATTTCCTTGGAAACAGCAGCGCTGCGGGTATCAAGAACAAGATCCACCCTGCGGTTCATCCTGCGTCCTTCAGGTGTGGAATTAGGATGCCGGGGCCTGAATTTACCGAATGCCTCTAGCTTGAGCATATCGGGATTCATGCCGTTGCTGATCAGGTAACTGTACACAGCAAGCGACCTGTCCAAAGACAGCTTCCAGGAAATATCAGGAGTCAGGTCCCGGTCTTCCACCCGGTAATCCTCACCCAGTTCATCACGCAGGATGGAAGTATGTCCGGCCACCAGAACAGGATGCTTGACCCGTCTAAGCACCGGCAGCACAGTATCGAGAATACGCGCTCCCTTTATGGATATGTTGGTGCTGTCAGGGGTAAAAAGGACATCGGCACCCACGGAAAGAATCTGTACAAATCTGTTGGATTCAAAACGTAAGTCCTCTTCCGCGAATTCCCAGAGCAACGGCTTGATGGGCTCAAGATCATCCTGCAGTTCCATGGGACCGATCTGAACAGTCTTTCCCGATGGACCGTCGGAAAGAACGTCATACCCCTTGGATCCAAAACCGAAAGTACCGATAATGGAACCGAGAACCACCAGCTTGCGACGCTCGTCAACAACCGACATGCTCACCAGCAAAACAAAAAAGGTGAGCATAAGGGTCATCAAATCACTGAATGTAATCAACCATAACGGTTGGCCTTCAGCTTCTGGCGGCTTCTTCTTCCTACCCATTCATCCCCCGTTTTCAACGACCTTTAATCAGTGATCTTACGTATTTTCGGAGGCAAAAAGCTGTTCAGCTTCTCCTCAATAATCTTGGGGTTTTCACCTTTGGAAATGGAAATAATGCCTTCCATGACCATTTCCCGCAGCAGAATTTCTTCCTTGCTGCGGGTTTTCAGTTTTCCCGACATGGGCGTAAAAACGAGGTTCGCAAAAATAGCACCATAGAGGGTGGTCAGCAGGGCAACCGCCATAGCCGGGCCGATGGTACTGGGATCACTCATGGTCTGAAGCATCTGCACCAGTCCGATAACAGTACCGATCATGCCCATAGCCGGGGCAAAGTCGGCAAAAACCTTCAGGATTTCAGCCCCGGTCTCATGCCTGTTCTCAAGGTACTGGATTTCGGTTTCCAGAATTTCCTGAATTACCTGCGGCTCAAGGCCGTCAACAGTCAGTTGTAAGCCTTTACGCAGGAAGTCGTCTTCAATTGATTTCAGGGCCGGCTCAAGGGAAAGGATACCTTCGCGGCGGGCACGGTTGGCGAAATCCATGAACTTATCGATGATCTCCGCCGGGGATTCAAGATTGGAAAAAAAGGTCTTTTTAATAATCCCGACAACACCGAGTACATGGCCCATGGGATAGTTGACCAGCGAAGCCCCGATGGTTCCGCCGATAACGATCAGTACGGACGGAACGGAAATAAAAATCCCAAGCGGACTTCCGACCAGAATAGCCGCAAGAACAAGTCCGAACGAAAGAACTATTCCTATTACTGTACCCAGATCCATTAAATCCGCCTGTGGGGTGTTTAAATTTTAATAACCCGGTCTGGTGCCGAAAATTTTCGTACCAACCCTGATCATGGTCGATCCTTCCTCAATAGCCACCCGGAAATCACCGGTCATACCCATAGAGAGTTCCGGAAGCTTGATCCCGAAAAGCTTTTCCATGCCTTCGGAAAGCATACGCAGCCTTGCGAAGTAAGGTCTTGCGCCTTCCGGATCACCGAAGAACGGCGGCAGGCACATCAGCCCGGTCAACTTGAGATTTTCATATCCCAAAATCTCTTCAACCAGAGCCGGAAGAGCTTCCTCGCTGACCCCGCTCTTCTGCTCCTCACCGGCAGTATTGACCTGAATGAGGATGTTCTGGACTACTTCCAGATCTTCAGCCTTCTTGTTCAGCAACCCGGCCAGCTTGGAAGAATCAACACTGTGGATTGCGCAGAAATTTCCAGCCACCAGCTTAGCTTTTTTCGACTGCAGACCGCCGATAAAATGCCAGTCTATATCCAGCCCGGCCAGCTCTTCCTGTTTAGCCAAAGCTTCCTGAACATAGGATTCACCAAAGCAACGATGGCCTGCCTTGTACAAAATCTCAATATCAGAAGCTGCATGAAGCTTGGAGACCGCCATTACTGCCACTTCCCCAAGCTTACGCCCGGACCGCAGGCAGGCCTGAGCCACTTCTTCCTTAACCTCTGAAATATTTTCAATAAGTTCTTTTTCCCTGTTACTCATCTTCTGACTGCCCTTTCATGCAGCTCCATAAAATAAAATTCGGTTGTTTATATAAATTTCTTTAATAAAAAGAAAATAAAAGAACAAGATTTCACAGAAATAACTATTCGCCGAGTCCAAGAGAACGCAGAAATCCCACATCCTCGGTCCAACCTTCACGGACTTTAACCCAGAGCTCAAGCATTACCTTCATCTCGAGCATTTCTTCCAGCTCACGTCTGGCCTGAGAACCGATTTTTTTCAAATTCTGCCCACCCTTACCGATGATCATGCCTTTATGGTTTTTCTTGGTGGTGTAAATAATGGCCCCGATATTAACAAGATTGCGCTCCGTTTCTTCGGTCCAGAATTCGATCTCCACCGCAGTGGAATAAGGCAATTCCTGCTGCAGGCTCATGAAAAGCTTTTCGCGCACGGTTTCTGCAGCCATAAAACGCATGGGAACGGTGGAAACCTGATCTTCCGGAAACATGGGCGGCCCTTCGGGCAGAGTCTCAATGATCTTTTCCAGCAGTACGTCCGCACCTTCACCCTTTAAAGCAGAAACAGGAATGAATTCAGCTTCAGGCCACATTTCCTGTGCCTTTTCCATAACCGGGAGCAGCTTGGCCTTGTCTTTGACCTTATCCACTTTATTCACTGCCACAAACAGTTTTTTACGGGACTGGTTTACAGGCTTGACCACCGGGGCCAGATCTTTTTCCATCAGGTGAGGCTTGGCCGCATAGAGTGCCGCATCAAAAAGGACCACGATGGCATCGGCGTTACCCAGAGCTTCCCATGCAGAATCAAGCAGGAAACGGTTCATTTTACCGCGCATGCGGTGGATACCCGGAGTATCCAGAAAAACAACCTGCGAATTTTCATCGCTTAATATACCACTGATCCGGTTACGGGTGGTCTGGGGTTTAGGTGAAACAATAGCTACCTTCTGACCAAGATAGTGGTTCATGAGCGTGGATTTACCGGCATTGGGAGGGCCGATCAGCGCCACCCAGCCAAATTTATATTCAGACATTTTTTTACCTCTTTAAAATGTGCCATTCAGGCCTATGGCGGTTTAAACCTTTTAGTAAGCTGTCGCTACGGCTTTCGAACATTCATCCGTCAACCGCCGAGAGCAAAATACACGAAAATCGGTTACTAGGCCAATTCCAAAAAAACAGCTCCCTGAAAAGGGCCTGTTGAACGTTAAAAGACCTTTCCAATTAAACCTTGGAAAGGTCTTTTTGATCTATTACTCAACTAGAAAATGTATAGACTTTTTCTAGTTTCACGTGAAACCGGGCAGTTAGCAGAAAAGTATCAAAAACTACTCTTCTTCACCCTGAACATAACCACAGCCTTTCTCCGGACAGGCGATATGTTCGCCCTTGGCGCGGGTAGTTTTTTTGACCAGTACGGGATGTCCACACTTGGGACATGGTCCCTCGATGGGCGGATACCAGACCGCGTAATCACAATCAGGATACTGGTCGCAGGAATAAAAAAGTTTTCCGCGACGAGAGCTTTTTTCCACCAATTCACCTTTGCAGCCTTCCCGGGGGCATTTGACTCCGGTAGAAAAGGGTTTGGCGTGCTTGCAGTCCGGGTAGTTGGAGCAGGCAATAAAGCGGCTTCCGGTACGGGCATGCTTGATGATCAGGTCACCGTCCTCGCAATCGGGACATTTGCCGACAATTTGCGCAGAAGGTGTATCAACAACCTTGATTTTACCGTCATCATCGCGCTCGAAATTCTTGATGTTGCGACAATCCGGGTAGCCTGTACAACCGAGGAATTCACCGCGACTGGAACGCTTGACAGCCATGGCGCTTCCGCATTTTTCGCAGGTAACCCCGGTCTCTTCCGGAGGCTCTTCCTCAAGAACAACGATCTTGCCTTTATCATCCCGAGTGAAGTTTACAATATTTTTACAGTCGGGGTAGTTGGAACAGCCCAGAAACTCCCCGGTCCGTCCGAACTTGATGACCATGGGCGAACCGCACTTATCACAGGTAATCCCGGTATCCTCACCGCCGCGCTTCATTTCTTTGGCAGCGATTTCAAGAGTGGGATAGAAACCGTCCACAAAATTCTTCATCAGCGAGGTCCACTCGATCTTGCCTTCAGCAACATCATCAAGCTGCTTTTCCATGGCAGCGGTGAAGCCTACATCCATAAGCTCCTTGAAATGCTCTGAAAGTTGATCGCTGACCACAAAACCAAGTTCAGTGGGGACGAATTTCTTTTCTTCAAGATTCACGTATCCGCGATCCTGAATAGTAGAAATAATGGATGCGTAGGTTGAAGGACGCCCAATACCCTTTTCTTCCAACTCGCGCACAAGCGAAGCTTCCGAATAGCGGGCAGGCGGCTGGGTAAATTTCTGTTCGCTGTCGATCTTGTCGACCTTGAGCACTTCACCCTTTTCAAGTTTAGGCAGCTCAATGAGTTTTTCATCGCCTGTCTTTCCGGTTACACGCATAAAACCGGGGAAGAGCAGACGCTCACCCTTGGAACGCCAAATGGTATTCTTGGCCTGAATGGTAACCACGGTATCCCAGAAACGGGCCGGAGCCATTTGAGATGCGATAAAGCGGTTCCAGATCAGCTTATAGACTTTAAACTGGTCAGCAGGAAGGAACTGTTTAACGTCTTCAGGCATAATTGAAGCGTCAACCGGACGGATAGCTTCGTGAGCATCCTGAGCACCGCCCTTGGATTTGTAGACCATAGGTTTGGCCGGGTAGAATTCCTTCCCGTATTTTTCAAGAATGACTTCTTTTGCAGCATCACGGGCTTCATTGGCAATACGCACGGAATCGGTACGCATATAGGTAATCAGTGCCGTAGTCCCTTTGTCACCAAGCTCGACACCTTCATAGAGGCGCTGGGCAAGAGTCATGGTCCGCTTGGCGGAATAACCGAGTCTGCGGTTGGCATCCTGCTGCAAAGTGGAAGTAATGTAAGGCGGCAGCGGATTACGTTTGCGTTCCTTTTCAGTAAGATCTGTAATCTCAAAAGGCACGCCTTTGACATTGTTCTGAAGAGCCTCGGCTTCATCAGCGGAACCGATCTCAGCCTTCTTACCGTCGACTTTCCAAAGATCAGCTACAAAGGGAGGAGGATTCTTTCCTTCAACATAGGCCTTAAAAAGCCAGTACTCTTCGGGGATAAAAGCCCGCCGCGCTTTTTCACGCTCCACTACAAGCTTGAGCGCAACGGATTGTACGCGCCCTGCGGAAATGCCCCTTTTTACTTTTTTCCAAAGTATGGGAGAAATTTTGTAACCCACCAGACGGTCCAGAATACGGCGGGCCTGCTGTGAATCAAAGAGCTGTTCATTAAGGGGCTTGGGGTGTTCGAGGGCTTCTTTAACGGCCCTTGCAGTAATTTCGTTGAACTGGATACGGCTGACGTTATCATTCACTTCTTTGATAATAGCCGCCACATGCCAGCCGATGGCCTCCCCTTCACGGTCGGGGTCAGGTGCCAGGAAGACATGATCGGCTTTTGCCGCAGCCTTCTTCAACTTATTGACCACATCCTCTTTACCGGGAATGACCTGATACTGGGGGGTGAAATCACCATCTTCGTCGACTCCAAGCTTGTTCTTTGGCAAGTCACGCACGTGACCTACGGAAGCGGCCACCTGATAATTCTTACCAAGGAACTTACTGATAGTCTTCACCTTTGCCGGGGACTCAACAACAATCAAATCTTTGCTCATAGTTTGCAGCCTATAACCATCAAGTTGACACTATGCAACTATAAAATCCGCCCATCAGAGAGTATTCAAGTTCTCCGAACGGTATTTCCGTTTATTAAAAATTATTTTTAACCAACCAAAAAATCAGGAAGAAATACACTTCTTCAACGCTGATAATTTATCATATAAAATTTTTATGTCATTACCGTCGCGAGCAGCCAGTTCCAGCTCCTTGGCCTTGTCCGTAACTTCCGGCAACCCGAAAGTCCGGGCCGAGCCCGCTACAGCGTGGGCATTCTTGTAAAGCATCTCCAGATCACTTTGCGAACCGTTGTTCTCATAAGCTGCCAGATAACCTTCCAACTCAGCAACACGCCCACCCAATGCGGCAGCATACCTCTTATTAAGCTCAGCCAGCTTTTCGTCAAGTGTAGCCATGTTTATGCCTCCGACTACCTCGCGGGGCGCCCTGCCGGGGACCTTAAATACTTTGAAAAGGGTTTAAGGATCCCAAACTTTTTTAAAAGGCTTCGCCGCTGTTATTTTAAAAATTTAGGTATAATTTAAAATTTTATTCAAGCTTTAAATTTAAAAAAGCAAAGCAGAACTAAAACGTCTTTTTGGAAAAGGGTTTCTCCCCTTCCCCATCCGCCGGAGGCATCAATAACAAAAGCCCGCATAGTGCGGGCTTTTGTCATTATTTTTTGGAGCTGTTCATCAGCATGGCTCCTGCTGCCTGAAAAATCAGGAAGATAATCAGGAAGTGGATGAACATATCCTTCTGGATCGCGCCCCAGATGATGTAGACCGATCCGCATCCTGCAAGCAATGGACACAGGAAGCGGCTCAAAGGGCCGAGATCGGTAAATGTCTTCATTACCCAGATGTAGATCGAAATATAGATAACATAAAGAAATGCAATAGGAAGTTCGGAAACATCCATAAACTGACCCCACCAGCCGTGGAAGTTACCATACCAGACAACCAGCCAGAAACAGGACATAAAGTAGCCGAGAATAGCGGAATGACTGGTGCTGTTGGTAACCGGATTAACCTTTTTAAAAAGGTCGGCTCTTGGACCCAGGTTACGGGAAGCAATAGAGAACATGCCGCGTGCGGACCCCATGATCAGACCGTTCAGTGTACCGAGGCAGGAAATGATAACAAACACGGTCAGCAGGGTGCCGCCCACGTTGCCGAAAATCATTTCGATTACCCGGACAGGTGCGGCATCGCCTTCAGCAAGAACCTGATCATTGGTCAGAACACCCGAAATACCGAGATAATAGAGCATATAGATGGTCATAACCGCAATGGTACCGACAACCAGTGCTCGAGGCAGGGTTTTCTTGGCATCTCGAAGTTCAGCATTGATAACGGTGGCAATAATCCAGCCTTCGTAAGCAAAAGCGGTGGAAAGGGTTGCCACAGCAAGGCCTCCTCCGCTTCCGGAAATCTCACTTGCAGTCTGCATGAAATTCTGCATGGTCTGACCGCTGGTAAGACCGGCAATACCGCCGACAACAGCAACAAGGCCGAGCGGGATAAGCTTTATTACTGTGGAGGAAACCTGCCATTTACCGGCCAGAACCGGCGAATAATAGTTGAGCAGAAAAAAAACAGTCAGGTAAACAAAGGAAAGCGGCCAGAGCAAATCCTTCATACCCACGAGACCTACAGTGTAGTTGGCGGAAACCCAGGCAAGAACCGCAACAAGAGTCGGATAATAAATGAAAGTCATGAACCAGCCGACCATGTAGCCGGCTTTTTCGCCGTAAGCTTCTTCAAAATAATCCACCAGACCGTTGACCTTTTCGATACGGGTCGCGATTTTTGAAAAAACATACGCGGTAACAACCATAATTGAACCGCCTATCAGCCAGGCAATCAAGGCGGTGGGCAGATCACCTCCGGCAGCCTTGAGCACATCGTCGGCTTTAAAGAAAACCCCTGAGCCGATTACAATCCCGACAACCATCGCGGTTGCAGTCCAGAAACCGTATTTTTTTTGTAAATTATCCATTTTAAACAAACACCCCTTTGTACATCTTCCAAACGGCCTTCCCATTATACAAATAGCAGTCCAGTAACTGGAAAACAGGAAAGCAAACCTTCCGCATTAAATAAGATCATGAAATACAAACTTGCACGCCCCCTGCTGGAGATACATATAACAAGCGCAGTCTATAATCATGATCAGGCACAAACAGATTTATTTGCGCGGATAAGGCTATTCTGTCCAGATTTTTTTACCATTTTTGCAAAAAAATGACGTTTGATATTGTAAAAATTAAAAATACATCCACAAAGCTTCTTTAATTTTAAAAACCTTAAACCTATTACCGAACACATTAAGTTTGTTATTGACAAATTAATTGAAAAGTGAAAAATGACCGGAGTTATAAATTTTTAAAGGAGATTTTATGTTTAGCCATGTGAAAAGGGTGTTCCTGTTCTAGGAGTGCACTTTAAGGACATTTAAAACATAGAAACTATTTCTATTTTAAGCACCACGCTTAATACTACCCGTCTTTTTGTCATTCCACTCCAGCAGGACAGGGGCATCCCGGCACCTAACTGTTATTACCCGGTTTAATTCAACTGTAGCTGATTTTAGCTGTTTTTTTGGTTTGTGTTTACGCACAGCAAGGATATCCCATTACCTTCTGCATAAACAATCAACCAAATAAATACTAAAAAAACAGCTCACTATAGGTAAATACATTTATGTGTTTGCAGGAGTAGAGTCATGTCCAGACGACAAAAAACCGTCCATATCGATTCCAACCCGTTCATCTGCGAAAATTGCGGTCTTACAGTACCGTCACTCGAAAGCGGAACCCATAATAGAAACCATTGTCCGCATTGTTTGTTCAGTAAGCATCTGGACATGAAAATTGGAGACCGCCGCTCAGGATGCCGCGGAGTTATGGAACCCATCGGTTTGTGGATAAAAGAAAACAAAGAGTGTTCGGTTATTCATCGCTGCCGCAAGTGCGGTTTTATCCGTACCAACCGTATAGCCAGTGACGATAATGAAGTAGTGCTCTTCACGCTGGCTGCACGCCTGATTACCCAATTACCATTTCCGGCGAATATAGCTCTGGAAAAAATTGAACGTCAGCAGATGGGCGGTGAAATATGATGAATATAAAAGACTTAGGTTGGAATATTTTTTTTGAAGAACAATTTCAGCCATACAAAATGCAGGGATTTAATATAGGCCGGGTTTCACGGGAAGTACGGGGGCAGTACACCTTACACACACCGCAAGGCACCATTGATGGAGATGTTTCAGGACATTTTCACTACACTGCCCTGAACCGCTCTGATTATCCCACCGTAGGCGACTGGGTCATATTCCGGCAATGCGCTGATTACGCCCAGATTGAGCACGTGCTGGACCGGGCAAGTGTGTTTTCCCGCAAAAGCCCCGGAAGCGAAAATCGGGAGCAGGTAGTTGCCGCAAATATTGATTACCTGTGCATAGTCTGCGGACTGGACGGCGGCAGAAACTTCAACCTCCGTTCCATTGAACGCTACATTGCCATGGCTGTTGAAGGCGGTGCCGAACCGGTACTCGTTCTGAACAAAATTGATCTCTGTGAAGACCGGGAGCTCGCCATGTTACAGGCTGGGAGTGTTGCAGAAAATATTCCCATCCACATGGTCAGCGCCGCCAGCAAAGAAGGGTTGAACGACTTTGCAATGAGCTTTGAAAAAGGTTCAACCATGGCTTTCAGCGGTCAGTCAGGGGTAGGGAAATCATCGCTGATCAATTCCCTGCTGGGAATGGACAAACTAAAAACAGCAGGCCTGCGCGAAAGCGACCTCAGGGGTAGACATACTACCACGCATAAGGAATTGTTTTTCCTGAAAAACGGGGCCATGGTCATCGATACCCCCGGTATGCGAGAACTCCAGTTATGGGGAAGACAAAAAAGTCTGGATGATACCTACAGTGAAATCCATGAAGCTGCGCAACGATGCCGTTTCAGGGATTGCACCCACCAGGACGAACCAGGCTGTGCTGTACGGGAACTCTTGATTGACGGTTCATTGGAGACAGAACGCTACGAAAACTACACTGATATGCGGGCTGAACTTTCCTTTATTGAAAGCAAAATAGACGATAAAAAGCGTTATGCAAAAAAAGCAAAGGAAAAGGCACTCTCCAGAATGATCCGACAACACCAAAATAACTACAAAAGAAAATAGATAAGAACAGGGTGGCCCTAGCAATAGAGCCACCCTGTTCCTGAACTACCCTTTTCTCTTTTCCCGCCATTCCATAAACCCCATCAACAGATCCCACTCAATGGGAATGATGAATAGGGTCAGGAAGGTGGCGGTACAAAGTCCGGTCACAAATGTTGAAGCCATGGCACCCCATACAAGGGAATAGGAAGGAAACCCCACGGCCATAGGCAAAAGCCCGAGGGTGGTAGTCAGGGTGGTCAAAAGGATAGGCCGCAGACGGATGCGTACCCCCTCTCGCATGGCGGTCTTGCGGTCCATGCCTGACTTATAAAGTTTGTTCATAAAATCAAGCAGCACAAGAGAATCGTTAACCACAACTCCTGTTACCCCCACGGTGGCGATAAAACTGTTTACCGTGAAAATTGTCTGGGAAAAAAAAGTCCCTAAAATCACGCCGGTCAGGGAAAATATCACTGCGGAAAGAATAATCACCGGCTGGACATAAGATTGAAACTGCGTTGCCAGAATCATGTAAATGATCAGGATAGCGGTAATGAACGCATAGATAAGCGAAGTGTATGACTTGCGGGTGGATTCATATTCACCGGAAAAATTAACCGTTGCTCCCGGATACTCATCACGAACAGAATCGTAAAATTTCTGGACCATGTTCACTGCAAGCGGCGATGAAAGCCGTGAACCGGGTTTGATGTTGGCTGTGATGGTCACAGCCCGCTGGCTCATAAAACGGTTGAACTGCCCCGGTTCCATATAAATGGACACATCACAGATGTCACCGATACGCACCGGACTTTCATTGTGCTCCAGCACAGGTACAGAAAGGGCGTCCTCCGGCGTATTCAGGTAACGGGGGTCTATCTTCAAGCGCAGATCAACATCCTCATCTGAAAGACGGAATTCACCTACAAAACGGCCATCGAGTACCGAACCGGACAAACTGGCGACCTGCTTCGGGGTCAGCCCGTACTCAGCGACCCTTTCGTTAATGGGCTTAAACCTGAAAATGCGGTTAGGCGTACCGTCATCAGTGGCAAGGTTGACCAAGTGCGGTCCCAGCTTATCATTATCCTTAATGAATTTCATGATCGTCGCAGTCAGCCCCTTTACTGAATTGTGATCAGCACCCAGTACCCTGATGTTCAAGTCCTTGCCCGCAGGGGGACCGTCCTTTTCAGGCCGGACCCGAAAAATCCAGCCCGGTTCGGCAAATTTTTCCAACTCCTTACGCATATGTTCCAAATGTGCGCCCGGATCATTTTCCGGAGCATCAGCAAAAACCTGCTTATCCTTGGACGGAAGCTCCACCACAATATTACCTAGGTTGGAGCCATGGACCATTTCATAATCTTCATTCAGGTAAAATCCGGCAAAGGCGGTTGCAGACTTGGCCATGCCCGGTCCCATCTTTTCAACAAACACGGATATTCGCTTCAGCTTGTCGGAAGTAAGTTCAATGGGAATCGCGACCGGTCCTTCCAGTTCAATATAATACAGGGAGTAATCATCTGGAAAAAATTTTATTTTGATCAAAGGCAGCTTACCGGAAACAGAGACTGCGAGAATAATAATGGCCGAAACAAAAGCACCTAAAACAACTGCCAATGAAATAAACCTGAACCGGACCACAACGGAAAGCAGCCTATCAGTCCAGCGCCGTAAAGGTCGCATGAAAGCAGGTTCGCGGGTATGCTTTTCCCTGTCTTCCATAAGTCCTTTGGCTCCGGGCCAATCCAGAAAATGGGAAGGAAGAATCAGCAGGCACTCTAGAAGTGAAGCGACAAGCGCAAAGGTAATCGCCTTGGGAATCTGGGCAAAGAATTCACCGGTTGAACCGGTCATGATCAACATGGGCAGGAAAGCAGCCACTGTTGTTGCCGTGGCTGAAACAACAGGCATAAAAACTTCTGCAGTCCCGTCTACAACAGCTTCCTCAAGAGGCTTGCCTTCCTGAACATGACGAAAAATATTTTCCACCACCACAATGGCGTCATCCACAATAATCCCGCTGACCAGTACAAAAGAGAAAAGCGTAATCTGATTCAGGGAATTTCCGGTCAGCTTCATGATGACCATAGTCACCAGAAAGGCAAAAGGTACTCCTATGGTGGTCAGCATGGCATTCCTGAACCCCATGACCAGATAGATAACCACAAAAACAAGCACAATCCCCACCAGCAGGTTCATACCCAAAGTGTTGATGGCCTCTTCAATGTGCAGCCTCTGGTCACTGGTCAGTATAATTTCAACACCTTCCTTTTCAAAAGTACCCCTGAATGAATCAGCGATCCTCTCCACCTCTTCAGCAATAGTCACCGCGTTACCGTCCAATGATTTCACAACATTGAGCGTAACAGCGTTTCGTCCATTAATAGAAGTGATCACCTGAGGATCACGGTAGGAAACACGGGCGTCACTCAGCACATCGCCTACGGTTACAAACGATCCGTCGCCGTCCATGCGAACGATGGTTTCAGCTATTTCCTCACGGGTACGAAAGCGCTCATCCACAACGATCACATACTCACCATTCGCTGCTGAAAAATCCCCTGCAGGAATGGAAACATTGGCATCAGCTAAAGCGCGGGCCACATCATCAAAGGTAAGCTTAAAGCGAACCAGTTTACGGGGATCGAGATTTACATGGAATTCACGGGTATACTCACCTTCTACCTCTACTTCATTAACGCCCGTAATCTTGCGCAGCTGGACTTTCATTTCATCCGCCATCATAGATAAAGCGCGGTTGGCACGGTCGCCCGCAAGACAAACCCTGATTACCGGAAGCCATTCATTTACATTAATTTCCGTAAAAGTAGGCGGATCCATTTCCCGAGGCAGGTCGTTCTGGATGGAAAGAACTCGGAATCGAAGTTCGTCATAGCCTTTGGCATAATCGGTATCATCGAGGAATTTGACCATAATGCTGGTCCGCTCACGAAACGACCTTGAACGGATATATTCCACATTTTCAAGGTCATCCAGAGCGTCTTCGATCTTCTTGGTTACCAGTGCTTCCACATCTGACGGTGAAGCGCCGGGCAAAAAACCGGAGATAACAACTTTGCCCATGTGAACATTGGGATAACGCTCAACAGGCAGATCTACCATGCTGAAGACCCCAACAATCATCAACAATATGAAAATGATGTTGATAAAGACAGTCTGCTTAAGAGTAAAACGCAATAATTTTTTCATAGTATGTGATGCCTCCGGCGGCTGGGGAAGGGAAACTTTTGCAAAAGTTTCCCTTCCCCAGACCCCATCCCTTCAAAACCTTTCAGTAGGCTTCGCCGCTTCGCTTTTAGACAATTTTTTTAATAAAAGATGCGAAGCATAATTATAACTTTTTGGGATTCTTAAACCCTTTTGGAAAAAGTGTTTAAAGCCCCCGGCAGGGACACCGGAGGCTTATGGTTTAAGAAGAAATTCTTCACCAGCTTTGACTGCCCTTGAAGAGACTCGTGCTTTTCCATCTTCAGTCTCGCCGAGTACAAGCACTTTCACCCGCACTCCATCGGGACGGACGAGAAAAGTATCGTCATAGGCTTTAAGCAGTGCTGATTTTGGGACTACAACCGCCCCGCCGGGATCTGGCATTTGGATATTCAACTCGGTACGCAGGCCGCCGCGGAATTCGAATTTGCCCTTACTGATTTCAAAATCAACTTCCACCTTGCGGGTTTCAGGATCAAAATCAGGGGATATACGCTCAAGTTTTGCGGGAACTTCTATGCCTAGATCAGGCAATTTTAGAATAATGCTGTCCTTTGCTTTACGAACTTTTTTCAATTCGGGGATGGTTAGCGCATAGGGAATAAGCAAGGATTTAAAATTGCCCAGCTCCGCTACTTTTTCACCCATGTTCACCCATTCCCCCGGCTCTATGTAACGCCTGATGACCCGCCAGCCATCCGGACCGCGCAGGGTATAACGACGCAGGTGCTCACGATCCACATTCAGTTTGAGTTGTGTTGAATGCAGCAGAGCTTCAGCGGATTCAAAATTACGAATATGCAAATCAAGTTCTGATTGAGCCGCTGTATTTCGCTTAACCAGCTTGGTGTAGCGCTTGGCTTCCTTATCATAATAAGTAAGATCGGAACGCAGACGTTTTAAATCAGCCTGCAACTGGGCTATTTCCAGTTTTATAAACGTGGGATCAAGCTCAGCAAAACGCCCACTGTGATCAATAATATCGCCAACATCAGCATAAACATCGGTGCATACTGCAGACTCTTCACTGACGAGGGTCATGGATACCCTTGGACGGGTAAACCCGGTCAGAGAAATTACCCGTGAGGCCTGTTCAGCTATAAAAGTCCCTGTATTTGAAGCTGCTGCTTCCCCAGAACTGAAACAAAATATTTGCATAAGCAGCAGGAGAATACCTGTAAACTTAAACATCCTACTGTATTTTTTCATTTTTCCCCCTAACGATTAAGAGCTGCAGAAACACCGCCGCAGCTTATTACCAGCATAACCAAATACTGACAAATATTCTTCACGCAGGTGTTACGTGAATCTTAAATATAGATAAAAAGAAAGGCCGACCATGCATTTTTTTGCAAATGCACTAAGTCGACCCCAAACAAAATCATTTTAAGTAGCTATAATCTGGAAATAATTAATTTACTCGCTTCGTGTTTTTTTTACCTTAATGATTTCATCAAGATTTTCAAAAAAAACACGTATCAATTCAGGATCAAAATGATTACCACTTCCTTCTTTCATAATTTCGAGCGACTTCTCTATACTGAAAGGTTCCTTGTATGGCCGCTTGCTGGTAAGGGCATCAAAAACATCTGCAATGGCGCAAATCCTACCGGGTAAAGGAATTTCATCACCAGCAAGAGCATTTGGATAACCGGAACCGTCCCACTTTTCGTGGTGGCTGAGAGCTATGGATGCTCCCATATTTATATAATCCGAGCTGCCTGTTGACAAAATATTCCCACCGAGAACAGCATGTTTTTTCATAATACCCCATTCCTCAGCGGTTAATTTCCCAGGTTTAAGCAGAACACTGTCCGGGATGCCGATTTTCCCTATATCATGCATGGGACTGCTGGTATGAATCAATTGAACAGTTTTCGAATCAAGGCCGATCTTCTCGGCCAGAATCCTGCTGTATTCAGCCATCCTGATCAAATGGTCGGCGGTATCCTCATCCTTGTATTCAGCTGCTGCGCATAAATAGTGAATGGTTTCAACATGTGCATCGTCAAGACGGGCCAGCGCTTCGCGCAATTCCATGGTTCTGCTTTCAACCATCTCATTGAGATCGACCTGAAATGACTTGATTTCGTCCTGCTGGCTCTTCTGCTTGAGCATTGATTCAGTTCGAGTCTTAAGCTCCACAATATCAATAGGTTTGGTGATAAAATCGTTTGCACCTACTTCCACAGCCTTCAGGCGGTCATCTTTCTGTGAAAGGGTCGTGACCATAATTACCGGAATGTCATATATTTCTGCATGTTCCCGAATTTTTGCCACAAATTCAAAACCATCCATTACCGGCATCATCACATCGCTTAAGACAAGATCAAAAGTGCGGTCCAGCTTCTCCAGTGCAACCACTGCATTCTCAGCCCCCACTACATCATGTCCCAGCTTAGTCAAAATACCTTCAAGCAGAACTATATTGTGCGGTTCATCATCAACAACTAGTATTTTACTTCTGCTAGCCATTAAAATCATCCATTCTATCAGGTCGTTCCGTGGGAATTGTTATGATTATTTTTGTTTCGTTGAGCTCGTCGGAAGTCTGCATTTCAAGACCATAAAACATGGCATCAGCCATCAGCTTAGCGGAATAGGTCCCCAGACCTGTTCCGCTATCTTTACCGAAGGTCACATATTTTTGAAAAAAACTATCCCTGACCGACTTCGGAACAACGCCTTTGTTACATATTTCAATGCAAACCCCATCTTCCCGTTTGAATTCAATTAAAACATCCTC
The DNA here is from genome assembly GCF_963678865.1 of Maridesulfovibrio sp. NCBI lineage: Bacteria > Pseudomonadati > Thermodesulfobacteriota > Desulfovibrionia > Desulfovibrionales > Desulfovibrionaceae > Maridesulfovibrio > Maridesulfovibrio sp. The sequence continues at coordinate 2,625,088 of NZ_OY787459.1, forward strand.
ACCGGAAGAAGAGGCCTCGATTGCGTTCGTTAACACACCGGACAACAAAGAATAAATCAGTCTTTCCTCACCCCATACAAATAATTTTTCCACAAAATCATGCTTTCCATCAACCAAAATATCAACGTTCACCTTACGGGCGGAAAGATTTGACTTGCTGTTGTCCACAACCTGCCTTGCCACATTCATTACATCAACCTGCAGGGGGTAATATTCATACTTACCGGTCTCCATCTTGAACATATCCAGCGACATATCAATCATGTGGAGCATATTCTTACCTGAATTTTCAATGGTCTTAAGCAACTCACGCTGTTGATCGCTTAAATTATCATCCATAAGCAACAAGCCTGGCAGGCCGATAATTCCATTCAACGGAGTTTTAAGATCATGACGCATAATCAGGTCCACGTCTGCCTTGAGACGCTCCAGTTCTTTCTGGTCGCTTATGTCCTCTTTTACGGCTACATAACTGACAATTTCCCCTTTTGAACTGTAAACAGGTGAAATTGAAGCCGATTCCCAATAAAAAGAACCATCTTTCTTTTTATTAATTATCTCTCCGCGCCATGTTTCACCATTGGAGATAGTTCCCCACATATCCTTGTAAAATTCACTATCATGTTCACCGGACTCGAGGATCCGTGGATTCTGTCCGATAGCTTCTTCCTTGGCATACCCGGTTTCCTTACAGAAATACGGATTTACATAAGAAATATCACCATCCATGCCCGTAATGACCACTGAAACCGGAGCGTTTTCAATTGCCCTGGTCAAAATCTTAAGCCTATCCTCACGTTCTTTGCGTTCTGTAATATCAATGGCAACGCCTTCAAAAATATTTTCCTTGAGCTCAAAATCATAAGCCATATAACCGAACACAGACATACAACGCTCTTCACCGTCCGGAGTTGTGAACTCAATTTCATATTCTACACTGTTTGCTTCTCCGGATATAACCAGTTGATTCTTCTCCATGGCATTGGACAAAGACTCCGGTTTAAAATCAAAAAGATCTATCCACCGCTTTCCTATCCCATATTCGGCACTGCCATACCCTAAATACGAAAACCCTTCACTTAAACGCAAAAATTCTCCATTAACAGTGTGGGAAAAAAATATGAATTTTCTACTAAGCTTTTTGGTGACGTGGTCAAAACGGGTCTTGCTTTCCCTAAGTTCCTGTTCCATCAACTTACGCTCAGTTATATCATGAACAGTGCCGTATGAACGGATTGGGTTTCCCTCATCATCATAGGTAAATCTGCCCTGCTCTGATACATAGCGAACCATGCCGTCAGGACGTATTATTCTGTGATCCAGAGCATAAGCACTGCCTGCTTTCATGGATTTCAAATATATATCTCTTATTTCCTTCCTGTCAGAAGGATGTACCAGCTCGAAAAAACCTTCTACCGAAGGCTGGTATTCATCATCATGAATCCCGAAAATCCTGTAGGTTTCATCGGACCACCATATTTTCCCACTGGAAAGATCCATAGACCAGTTACCGAGATGGGCAATCGACTGGGCTTCACTGAGGCTGGATTTAACTATCTCCACCTCATTGCTCTTGGTGATCACTTTATAAATGGAAAATGATATGATCATAACAAGCAGCAACATTACTCCGTGCAATAAAAATGAATCCGGAGGAATGACACCCCAACCGCCCTTTGGAATTGCAGCAATCTGCCATGAACCGGAAGAGAGAATTATCTGCATGGTCACAGCTTTATTATGCTGGTCGAATATATCAGGATTGCCGTAAAAAACAGCACCTCCAGAACCTTTATCGTCAACACCGCGTATGGCAACGTCAAGATCTGAAATTTTATTGATGCCGTCCTTCTCAAAGAGAAGATCAACATCAATAACCCCGGAAACAATACCCCAGAAATATTCGTTGGATCGAACATACACAGGAGCCCGGCCTATCAAAGCATTTCCACCCTGCACAAAATCCAGAGGCCCTGACGCGACCAATTGACCGGAATCATGAACCTTTTTTACCTGCTCCCATTGTGCTGGGGACAGCCTGTAATCAAGCCCCAATACCGACTCGTTTCCTTCAAGCGGATATACATATTCGACTACATAGTCAGGTGCCACCTCAATTTTTTTGATCAGCCTCGACCGAAAGAAGATGCCCTGACAATAGCGATCCAATTCGCTTTTACGCAGTTCGGGTCGATATGAAACATAATCAGCCAAACCTTTAATCAACAAGAGATTGCTGTTCACTTCCTTTTCAAGCTGAGCCCTGATTACCGCAGTCTGGTGGTAGACGGAGAGCATCTGAGCATTTCTGTAGCGTTGATAGAGCTGGTATTGAATGAAAACATCCATAGCCAGAAATATCAGTACAATTAATGATACGTATTTTAGTATTCGGAATTTTGTTTCTTGCATGACTTCATATGAGCAAAAAGGCTACTTTTCACATCCCTGAGCAAGAGGACAGCTTCTCAACACAAGAAATCCAAGAATCCCGGAAACAACAGACGCGGACAAAATACTGAACTTGGCATCAATAATAAACGGCGACGCTGCATCCCAGGCCAGGGTGGTGATAAAGATGGACATGGTAAAACCGATACCGGCCAACAAAGACGCTCCCAAAAAATGTCCGGGCACAAGAGTCCGTGGCATCTCGGCAATACCGCTTTTAACCGCAATCCAGCTTGCAAGGCAGATTCCCGCTACCTTGCCTACGATCAGACCGAAAAAAATACCGAAGCTGACAGGATGAAAAACATCCAGCCCACCGCCTTCTGCACTGAAATTTATACCCGCATTGGCAATTGCAAAAACAGGCATGATACCGAAGGCGACATAGTAATGAAGGTTATGCTCAATCCTCTTCAAAGGAGGGCTGGCCATAAGCACATCACGGTTCATATTACCCAGAGCGGAAAGCATCTGTTTATTGGAAAGGGTTACTTTATTTTTATCACCGCCCATCTCGTACTCCATAAGATGGTTACGCATGGGAACCAGAAAATCTGTGCAGCAGATCCTTGTTGAAGCAGGAATAGTCATAGCCGCAAGAACACCGGCAACAGTGGCATGTACTCCGCTTTTCAGGAACGCCAGCCACATCAGGCAGCCGAAAAACAGATATGGCAGCGGATGACGTACCCCCAGCCTGTTCAGCACGATCATGCACAGAAAGAGCAGAAAGCCCAAACCGAGAATCCAGAGTGAAATTCCCGATGAATAAAAGACAGCAATAACAAGGATGGCACCGATATCATCAACAATGGCCACAGCTGTAAGAAAAACCTTAAGACTTAGGGGAACCCGGTCCCCAAGCATGGAAAGCACCCCCAAAGAAAAAGCAATATCCGTAGCCATGGGAATTCCCCAACCGTCAGCAGAAGGAGTACCGGCATTAAAAAAGGCGTATACAATGGCGGGAATGACCATCCCTCCCACTGCCGCAAAAATGGGTAAAGAGGCCTGCCTGATGGAGTTCAACTCGCCGACAAGAATCTCTCGTTTGATTTCAAGGCCGACCAGAAAAAAGAAAACCGCCATCAATCCGTCATTAATCCAGAGAATGGTCGGTTTTGATAAGACAAAATCACCGGCCCCGACTGTTAAAGGCATATTCTTGAAGGCTTCGTAAAAACGGCCCCACGGTGAGTTTGCCCAGATCAGGGCTATGACGGTCGCTATTATCAGGATCAAACCGCCAGAAGATTCAATCTTCACAAATTCATAAAACGGCTGCAGCATCCTATCAATTCTGGGCTGATTATTATTTGTTACAACTGTTTCCTTGCTCATGAAAACTCCCTCAAATATTATGCGACCGTATCATGTTCATATGGTAGGCGTTGTCTTTATATTATAGAAAATCATAGCAAGAATGTATTATTATGGAAAACGTTTAAAACCGCATTACCAAACTGCATATTATTTTTTAAACAAAAAAAGTCGGAGTTCAGCAGTGCTGACCCCGACTTTAAAATCATAATATTTATTTATTACTGATTTGAATGAGCTTCTTTTATCCTCGCAGCAATATATTCCTTGGATTCGGCATCATCGGCATCAAAGCAATGCCCGTCCTGACCGAGAAGACCACCGGGTACAAAATCACCCAGTTCGTCAGGATCATTGATACAATCCCCGAAAAAGCAGACCGAAAGCCAGCGATTGGAAGGATCATCGTCAATAACATCCACCATAGTAAAAAGGGGCCATTTGTCCTGTCCCTTTTTAACCCCGCGCATTGAATAAGTAACACCGGGACGGGCATGGAACTCAATCTCAGTATTATCGAGTGATTCCAGAAGTTGCTTGAATTCAACAAAAACCTCTTTAACTCCGGCATGGTCATCAGTCCACTCAGAAATAAACTTATCCAGTTCCATCTTGAAAAACTCCTTTGTTGAGTAGTATTAATTCCCGGTGCGGGACTTTTTAGATGTCCTGAAAAGACAAAATTTTACTCAGGACATAATTTTGTAACTTTTTTGCGATACTCATACTCCTATGCATAAATATGGGCAATGATGATTTGACATTGACATTCAATTCAATGTAAGCAAACTGTACTCCTAATAGGTAATCAATAATTTTTGGATACAGTTTAATGAAATCAGCACAGGATATATTTACTGAATATCTGACCCGGCAGAGACTTAAAATGACCCCCCAGCGCAGGACAATTCTGGAAGTGTTCCTTGCTGAGGAAGGACATATCTCTTCTGAAGAACTGTACAACCTTGTCCGCAAGGAAGATTCTTCCATCGGGCAGGCAACTGTATACCGAACCCTCAAGCTTCTTGCTGATTCCGGCATTGCCAAATCCGTCGATTTCAACGACGGTGTAATCCGCTATGAACATAAGTACGGTCATGAGCATCATGACCATCTTGTCTGTGAGCGTTGCGGTAAGACTATCGAAGCTGTAGATAACGAAATTGAACATCTACAGGAAGAACTCGCCAAGAAATACGGTTTCGAACTTACCCATCATGAGATGTACCTTTTCGGCGTATGCAGGGAGTGCCAGGAAAAAAGCGATTAACACGCAGATAATTTCCTCACACATACTTAAAAGCGCCGCCTGACATCAGACGGCGCTTTTTTTTACTTTGTTGGAAGTTTAAATAATTGCAATTGGCCGGATATGACTATCCCTTTTCTTTAATAACTACTTAAGGCTGCCAAGCCCCGCTAAACAGAGGATTGTATGATCAAGCCTGATTTTAACAAGATGGGTGGTATGATACCTGCCATCGCACAGGATGCCGAAACGGGCGAAATCCTGATGATGGCCTACATGAATGAAGAAGCATGGAATAAGACGCTTGAAACCGGTGATGCCCATTACTGGAGCAGAAGCCGCAACACCCTCTGGCATAAAGGCGGGACTTCCGGGCATGTGCAGAAAATCAAATCTATCAAAATAGATTGTGATGATGACACACTTGTTCTGCTCATCGACCAGATAGGCGGAGCAGCCTGCCACAAAGGATACAGAAGCTGTTTTTACCGTGAACTCAAGGATGGCGAAGTTATTGAATGCTCGCCCATGATTTTTGACCCCAAGGAGGTATACAAATAATGTCTAAACAATTGAAAATAGGTCTGCCAAAAGGTTCCCTGCAGGATTCAACAATCAAGCTTTTCGCGAAATCAGGTTGGAAAATCAATCTGCACCACAGAAACTATTTCCCCGACGTTAACGATGATGAATTGAATATCTCCATGTGCCGGGTACAGGAAATCTCCCGTTACATCGAAGACGGCATCCTTGACTGCGGACTGGCCGGAAGAGACTGGGTTCTTGAAAACAAATCGGATGTTTTAGAAATATCAAGCCTCGTTTACTCCAAAGTAAGCAACCGCCCTGCACGCTGGATCCTCGCAGTTGCCGGAAACTCCCCTTATAAAAAACCTGAAGATCTGGCCGGCAAAAAAATTGCCACCGAACTGCTCGGCGCCACAAAAGAATATTTTGAATCCAAAAACATTCCAGTGGACGTATTCTATTCATGGGGTGCTACCGAAGCAAAGGTCGTTGAAGGACTTTGCGACGCTATCGTAGAAGTAACTGAAACAGGGACCACCATCAAGGCCCACGGCCTGCGCGTAATTGACGAAGTCATGTCTACAAACACAGTCTTTATCGTCAACAAGGACGCATGGAATGATCCTTGGAAACGGAAAAAAATCGAAAATATAAACCTGCTCCTTCAAGGTGCTCTGCGGGCTGAAAAAATGGTCGGGCTGAAGATGAACATGCCCAAAGCCGCTCTTGAAAAAGCAATGAAAGTAATGCCCAGCCTGAATTCCCCCACCGTTTCAGATCTCTCTGATCCAGAATGGGTATCTGTTGAAATCATGGTCGAGGAATTGGTTGTACGTGAACTTATCCCCGAGCTCATTGACATGGGTGCGGAAGGAATCATCGAGTATCCGCTGAATAAAGTTATCTAATTTATGCCTCCGGCTACCGGAAAGGCCCCTTTACAAGACAAAGAGGGCCTTTCCGGATTAAATATCCACATAATAAACAGTTATTTTGCTCTAAATATTCAAAAATTCAACTTTATTAATTTCCACTTCCTTCCACTAAACAAGCTGTTTCCACTTTGCTTTTTTCTGAAAGACGATTTAATAAATCTTCCTCATGTTCAAACTTCTTCTCTTTATAGCAATCCTGATCCTGATATTTGGATACCGCAAACGTCAAAAAGCCAAAGGCGGCATCAATATCAATACTATCCTTCTGGCTGCGCTGGTGGTCCTTTTTTTAATATCGCTGCTGACCAGATTTCAAAATTGATTATTTTTAAGAAACTTATCGGTTATATTTCTACAAAAAATATATATATTTGAATACATTAAAACTTATCTATTTATTTTTAATTTCTGATTTAAATTTTAGCATTGATATTCAATCCCATCTGATAGTACAATATTAAAACACAGCAATTGCTACTCCACCAAACAATTACTGTGTAACAGGTTATCTCGTGACCTCTGTTGCTTAGAACGGCTGCTTTTTACCATGATGGCAGCCGTTCTATTTTTTGTGCCTGTTGACCTCGCTGACGATTATAGTTATCGATAACTAAATTACTTTTTTAATAACTAAATATATTGAAATTATATTATGACGATTAATTTAATATGTCTGTCCGCTAATCCGGTTTACAGATAAAAAACAGGATTTCAAAAAATGACTGCCGAATCATTCACCCATCGAGACCTATCATCCATAACCGGAGTATCGGTCACGACTATTAAAAGTTATCGCAAAAAATTTCCTGAATTCTTTTTTATTGTCGGACACGGAAAGCCACTGCGCTTCCGCAAAGGAGCTGACAAACTCAGTCTGCGCATTCGCGATCTTTTCAATAAAAATCTATCGGTAAGGCAGATACGAGACAAGCTTTTAACAGAATTTGAGTCAGTTAAAGATAATAGTCAGTTATCGGAAAGCAAAAATGATTCTCAGGTAAATAGCGAAGAATTTGAAAAGCTGGCTAAAACAACCGCGCAGATGATGAATGGACTTGCAGCACTTGTCACAGCTCAAGCCAAAGCAGAACAGCGGTTGGGGCGTATGGAAAAATCATTAAAAGAACTGGTCGCAGCCCACTCTGAAAGCACGTACGGAACAACTGAACTTCTGCAGGAAATTAAAAATATCCTTGCCAGCTCCGGCGGGTTGCAACAACCGGAAAGGATTACGGCCAAAAAAGTTGTAACCATCAAGAAAGACGATGGTGAAGCAGAGTCATATTCCTTCAATGCGGACAGTTCATCCATTTCACCTGAGTCCGACTTTCTTGATCTTCCTGTTGTTATCCAGTCTGACACCGGGGAATTTCTTGGTATGCCGGGTAAGCCAGGGCATCCCTTCACCCTGCAGGAACTTGTTGATCTGGTCAGCGTCCACAAAGAAAAAAATGCCTCCAAGATATGGCACAAGCTGGGCCGGGACTGGGTTTTGGCCGTTAAATCACCAGAAGGTCCTCTCTACGAACTTTTCTTCAGCAGGACTCACACACCTAAAGGAAATATTGTTTCTTTTTTCAAGAGGTTGGATATTAACACCGAATCCAAGAGCCATGCTGAGATTCTTTCCTTTTTCAGGGAAGTGCGGGACTTAATTGATTCCGATTAGGCTGATGAAAAAATTATGCGGATACCGTTTGCATAAAGAATCCATATTCAGGTATTATCGCCATGATATTCAATAATTCACCACAACATAAACTAATTATACCAAGCATTTGATTTTAAGACCGTTTGTGGACACTGTCCGTGATTTTTGAATGTACACTGTGCCGGTTCTATTAAGGGATAACGTATCCTCTGCCGGACAACTTCTTTATCTAAGGAGGAAACAACTGTGGCTGCGCCAATTTTTAATTGCAAAAATGCTGACGATGTTTTGAAGGCCGTTCGAGATTACAATATCAGTTTTGTTCAATTCTGGTTTGTAGACATTCTCGGAACCCTGAAAAGTTTCCAGATAACCCCCAAAGAACTTGAAGCTTCTTTTGAAGAAGGCATGGGCTTTGACGGATCTTCCATTCTCGGTTTCACCAGAATCGAAGAATCGGACATGATTGCCATTCCCGACCCAACCACTTTCCAGCTTTGCTCATGGCGCCCGACAGAACGCCCTGTAGCCCGCATGTTCTGTGATATCCAAAATCCGGACGGCACACCATATGAAGGTGACAGCCGCTGGGTTCTTAAGAAAACTCTCGATAGAGCAGCCGAACGTGGTTACACCTATTATGTAGGTCCTGAACTTGAATTTTTCCTCTTTCAGGATGAGAAAAGTACCAAGATAATCGACCGTGGAGGTTACTTTGATGCTCCCCCGCTCGATCTCGGCAACGACGTCCGCCGCGACATCATCTTTTCCCTCGAGCAGATGGGTTATGATGTAGAATACAGCCATCACGAAGTGGCCCCTAGCCAGCATGAAATCGACCTGCGCTATGCCGAGGGTATGCGCATGGCCGATACCGCCATGACTTACAGGGTTATTGTCAAGGAAGTAGCCCGCAAGCACGGTATCTACGCCACCTTCATGCCCAAACCCATCTTCGGTGAAAACGGCTCCGGCATGCACGTTCACCAGTCATTGTTTAAAAACGGTCGAAACGTTTTTTTCGATGCCAATGATGAGTACCATCTCAGCTCGGAAGGTAAAAGTTATATCGCCGGAATCCTCAAGCACGCCCCTGAAATGACCTGCGTCACCAACCAGTGGGTCAACTCCTACAAGCGTTTGGTACCCGGTTACGAGGCTCCGGTATACGTATCATGGGCACGGAAAAACCGTTCTACACTTGTCCGTGTTCCCATGTACAAACCGGGCAAGGAAAACGCCACCAGAATGGAGCTGCGCTGCCCGGATCCGGCTGCAAACCCTTATCTCTGCTTTGCGGTTATGCTGCAGGCCGGACTCAAGGGAATTGACGAAGCATACGAACTCCCCGCGCCCATAGAAGAAAACATATTCGCCATGGACGGACCAACCCTTTCCGAACATGGCATCACCGCCCTTCCCGGAAACCTTTACGAAGCTGCTGTGGCCATGAAAAACAGTGAAGTTGTCAAGGAATGTCTTGGCGAGCATATTCACAGCAATCTCTACAGGAACAAAATCAAGGAATGGGATCACTACCGTACTCAGGTAACTGAATACGAAATATCAACCTACCTCCCGGTACTTTAAAATGAAAAAATCCCGGTCTAAAACAGACCGGGATTTTTTTATTCTCAGGGATGATAATATTATTCGCCAAAGATCGACTTCAAATCAAGAGTCTTGAAATAATCGATTGTGCTGATCAAACCTTTCTCAAGCTGAATTTTCGGTTCCCAGCCTAATTCTCTTGCTCTCGTAATATCTGGCTTACGCTGTTTAGGATCATCTCCGGGTAACGGTTTGAAAACTATTTCAGACTTTGAACCAGTCTGCTCAATCACTTTCTCCGCCAACTCACGAATTGAGAACTCAACCGGATTACCAAGGTTAACCGGTCCGGTAACATTATCCGGTGAATTCATAAGACTCAGAAACCCTTCAATCATATCATCCACATAACAAAATGAACGGGTCTGAGAACCGTCTCCATAAATGGTAATGGATTTATCAAGCAGCGCCTGAGTAATAAAATTTGAAACAACACGGCCGTCATTAGGATGCATCTTCGGGCCGTAGGTATTAAAGATGCGGGCCACTTTAATATTCAATTTATGCTGTCGGTGATAGTCGAAAAAAAGAGTTTCGGCACAACGTTTGCCCTCATCATAACATGAACGGGGACCTATAGGATTGACGCTTCCTACGTAACTTTCCGGCTGTGGATGAACTTCGGGATCACCATAAACTTCGGATGTGGAAGCCTGAAAAATTTTAGCCCCGGTACGTTTGGCCAGGCCGAGCATGTTAATAGCCCCGTGTACGGAAGTCTTTGTGGTCTGCACCGGGTCATGCTGGTAATGGATAGGCGATGCCGGGCAGGCCAAATTGTAGATTTCATCAATTTCCAAATAAAGAGGAAATGTTACATCATGCCGGATTATTTCAAAATTCGGATTACACAACAGATGGGTTACGTTTGATTTAGCCCCGGTGAAAAAATTATCTACGCAGATAACATCGCAACCTTCGGCGAGCAGACGTTCACAAAGGTGTGCACCAAGAAAACCTGCCCCCCCTGTAACCAGAACCCTTTTCAGTAAATGCATTTTCAAGCTCCTGAATATTCAACTATCACGTATTCACTATCCCATTCTCTTCGTTATATAAATCAACTATGCACTGAAAGCTACCCAGTATATTGCTGATGATTTTGCCTGCAACTGCGTTTTTTAAAATAGACAATCTTCAAAGCAGGTTATAACTTATCCCGGCAAAGAGAAGTCAGGAAAGATCTCAATATATACGGAAGTAAAAGGGGAAGTGTAATGTCAAAAGTATATTTCTGGAATTTACGTACATCGCGTAAATCTCCGCATGCCTTGAAAATGAAAAAACTGCTCAAGCAGTCCGGTCTGAACGCTATTATTGATTCCGGGAACCTTGTCGCTTTGAAAGTCCATTTCGGAGAAAGCGGAAACACCGGATACCTAAATGCCCTCAACCTGCGACCCATCGTCGATTTCCTCAAAAAAGCCGGTGCAAAACCATTCTTCACTGACACCAGCACCCTCTATGTTGGTGACCGTGGAGAATCTGTTTCACACGGCCTGCTGGCTGCACGGCACGGATATGATCCCAACCTGATTGGCGCTCCGGTTCTGTTTGCGGACGGTCTGCGCGGCGAATATGAAACAACCATCCCCTACAAAGGAAAATATATTTCTGAAGCACATGTAGGCGGTATGTTTATGGAAACAGACATGATGGTGACACTCAACCACGTTAAAGGCCACGGATTGGCCGGATTCGGAGGAGCCATTAAAAATATAGGTATGGGCTGTGCTTCCAAAAAAGGTAAAATGCATATCCACGTTTCTACCGGCCCGCACCTGCACCCTGAAAAATGCACCGGATGCGGGGTCTGCATAACAGAATGTGCAGCAAAGGCACTCGACATTGATGATGACGGTAAAATAATCATGAACGGAGAATGCACCGGATGCGGACGCTGTTTCCTGTCCTGCCGATACGGTGCTATTTCTATAGACTGGAAAAGCGATGTGGATATTTTTACCAAACGACTCATTGAGTACAACAAAGCTATCCTGGATCAACTCAAACGACCGGCCATGCACATCAACTTCCTGATGAATATTACTCCTGATTGTGATTGCCACGGATACAGCGATGCCCCCGTCTGTCCCGATCTCGGAGTCATGATTTCATCCGATCCCGTAGCAGTGGATCAGGCCTCTCTGGATATGATAAACGCGGCTCCGCCTCTCTATCCAAGCAGACTTCCCGACGGTCTCAGTCAGGGTGACGACAAGTTCAAAGCACTCACACCTAACACACCGGACTCTTTCGGTTTAAAGTATGCAGAAGAGATAGGACTGGGATCACGGAACTACAAACTGGTTACTATTTAATACATCCGGTGAACTAAAGTCTTATAGTACTACTTAGACACATTTCGTGTTCATAAGTGTGCAAAAAACAAAGGGCGCAGTATCGTTGAAGATACTGCGCCCTTTAGTTTTGAACAATTTACAACTACAAATTGTTCGTAACTAAGCCTTTATTTTCAAGAAGTTGCATTAATTCTGCACAATCGGCAGCTACAAAATCAGGCTCAGCCAGTTTGAGTCCTTCCAAAGACATCCTGCCTGTAGCTACACCGGCAGTCATAGCCCCGGCTCTTTTTCCTGTTTCAATATCCATGGTATGGTCACCAACCATGAGTGTATTTTCCGGGGCTACTCCAATTACTTCAAGAGCCTTGAACAGATGTTCCGGGTGCGGTTTTACATTCTGAACATCCTCGCGGGATAAAAAACAACCGGAGAGGTTATTGATTTCCGGAACAAGCTCCCTCACAGCCGAAGCAGTATTGCGGGTTATGATTCCTGTTTTTATGCCGGAATCACGCAAAGCGGATAAAATATCAAAAGTAAAAGGAAAGAGTCTGCCGTTTCGTGCTGCTTCAACTTCCATGCTAATAATCAGAAAACGGCAGCGCGTATGGAATTCCTTACCAAGCTCGGGATCATCTTCCGCCAGGCAATCGGCAATAAAATCAACCCATTCAAGAGCAGGAGCATCCTTTTCCGGCAACGGATCCAGAAAAGCACTTCCGAGAGCCTTCAATCTTTTTTTCATCTCATTGAAATCAATGGTTAATTCAGCCAGAGTTCCATCGAAATCAAACACTATTGCTTCAATTTTTTTCATAATCTGCCAAATTTTGTACGGTCTTGCTTGCCCAAGTCTTCTTCAGACGATATAAAATCACAACTTAATCAAGCATATATTCCGGTTGTGAATAATTTTTCAGGAGTTAATGTGTCCGGTAAATTTGATGTTATTATTGCAGGGGGAGGTCCTACCGGTTCTACAGCCGCCACCATCCTTGCCGGTAAAGGTTTTAAGGTAGCACTGATCGACAAAGCCGCATTTCCCAGAAAAAAACTCTGCGGTGGTCTTTTAACCTACAAGGCCACAGAAGTCTTAAATAAAATATTCGGGTGTGATGTCGATTTCCTCAAGGAAAAAGGCATCATCAACTTTGAATCCCCAGAATATTCCATAAATTACAGGGATTACAACATCCGCGATGCAGAATCATCAATCCCCTTCCGCTTTGTGGACCGGATAGATTTTGATTACTTCCTTCTGCAAAAAGCCGCAAATGCCGGGGCACACATTTTCACCGGCGAAGAAATCAAAAAATGCAATTATCAGGAAGCAGAAGTTAAAACCGCTTCAAACAAAATTTTCAAAGGAAAATATCTGCTCGGTGCCGACGGGGTTCACTCCACTATCAGGAGCTTCCTGCCTTATGATAGGAAGAAATGGCGCGATGATATGGCCTCAACCATTGAAATTATTTTCGATAAAAAGGATTACCCGCGCAAGGTTACCAAACCGGAACTATACATAGGCCATCTGCGGGCCGGATACATCTGGGTTTTCCCTGCCAAAGGAAAGGTTGTCACCGGAATCGGAGCACTAAAAAGATGCACCAAAGATTTTAAGAAAACCTACATGGATTTTTTGCGCTCCCAAGGCATTTCAGATCCCGAATCCATGCACATGCAGGGGTATCCCCTGCCCTACGGCAACTTCATGGAGAATCCATGTTTCGGACGCACAATTCTTGCCGGAGATGCCGCCGGACTGGTTGAACCGCTCTTTGGAGAAGGAATTTTTTACGCTATCCAGACCGGCCGCTACGCAGCTGAATCCATTGCCAGAGCAATTACAGAAAACACAACTCCGGATAAATTCTACATTGAACGGCTGGAAAAATATGTCTTCCCGGAACTGCGCTACTCCAACCGCTTACGCTGGACCCTGTTCTATTCCCAGCCGCTCCTAAAACATATGTCTTTCAAAATGATGTTCAAATCAATGCCCAGAATTCTGGCCGACATGGTTCATGGAGTAAGGTCGTATAAATTTTTATTAAAGAAAAAATGGGATTGATAAAGTATGTGGGTGGTGATGTTTATAAACATCACCACCCACATACTTATTAAGACTTAATCTGCGACAGCAGCATTCCGCAAAGCATCAGCCCACAGCCGATCAATCCTTGAGTTGTCAGCAATTCGCCAAGCAGCAACCATCCGGCAAGAGCTGCAAATACAGACTCAAGACTGAGTATGATTGCAGCGTGTGCGGGTTTTGCTTCCTGCTGAGCCACAACCTGCAAAGTATAGGCTACCCCGACAGACATAAGACCGCCGTAAAGAATAGGAATAATCCCGGCCCAGATCCCTGAAAAAGTCACTGTCTCCAGAGCAAATGCCCCCACAAAACTGAAAACAGAACAAGCTACGAACTGCCCGGCTGCAAACTTGACCGGATCTACCTTGCTGGACAGCAATGATATTACAACCACATGCCCGGCAAAGAAAACAGCACAGCAAAGCACAAGCAGGTCACCAATTTCAATATGAAAACTTTCATTAACAGAAAGCAGATACATACCGATTACAGCCAGTACAGATCCGATCCAGGTAGGCAGACCTGTTTTCTGCTTGAAGAACAAGCCCATGATGGGAACAAAAACAACATATAAGCCGGTAATAAATCCAGCATTCCCTGCTGTTGTGTAAACAAGACCCCACTGTTGAAAAGTAGCTCCCAGAAAAAGTGCTCCCCCGGCAACCAGACTTCCTTTAATAAAACTACTTTTATCAACTTGCTGATAAGTTCCGTCTTTCTTCTTTGCGCCGTCTATGCGCTTAATAAGCGGTAATAATGCAGCAGCACCCAGAGCAAAACGGACTGCATTGAAAGTAAGCGGACCCATGTAATCCATGCCCACCCGCTGGGCGACAAATGCAGCACCCCAGATGACGGCAGTAATTAACAGTAAAATATCAGCTTTTAAACTTTTAGTGTTCATATACATGCCTCCGGCGGTGCTTTCAGCAGGACCAGAGAAACTTTTTTCAAAAAGTTTCTCTGGACTCTTCAAAAAACTTTTATCAAGGCTTCGCCGTTATGATAGTTTTAAATTTTGCTAGTAATTAAAACCGCACTATCAGCAAAGATAGTGCGGTTTTAATAAAAAAATATATTGTTCGCGCTAAGTGCGAAGCATACTGAAAAGTTTTGAAGGGATTAGGTCTGGGGAAGGGGAACTTTTTGGAAAAGTTCCCCTTCCCCAGCCGACGGAGGCAAAACTTATTCAGACTCGATTTCTTCGACCGGTTCGGTGAGCAGGAAATCGCCCTTCTGGATCCAGTCCTTAAGCTTATTCGCAATTTCAAGAGAAATGGAATGACTGGTCAGTGGAACGGTGGGGATATCCTTACCGTTCAGGTTGATGGACCCGGACTTGAGTTCTTCAAGGGTCACGTGGGCAAGGATGTTTCCTACACCATTAGGGTAGTCGTAGCCGTAGTCTTTGACCGGCATCTGGATGTCAGCATCAGAAACACCGGTAAACCAGGCCATTTCCTCGTTAAGGATGGGAATGGGTATACCTACGCCCACAGATGCGGTGCAACCGTAACCGGGGTAACTCAGACCACGGAAATAACGGGAATCCATCTTAGTCACATTGCTGGACTTGAGCATGAGTGTTCCGGACGGTGTTAGCGGAATACCGCGTTCGTTACGCTGCGGATTCTTTACATGCTGGGTTCCGGCTCCGATAACGTACCCTGTGGCCCCGGCAAGAAATATCCGTGTACCCAAGCCGATTGTCTTAAGGTATGGATCGTTGAAAAGAGGGGAAAGCTGCCCGGCAGTGGCAAAGTTCACATTACGCTGGTTGGGCTTGAGCGGTCCCATGTAGGTATAAACAGTCCTGCTGGTCATATTTACCGCGGCATTGTAGTTCTGGTAACAGTTGCGCGGGTTGAGGATGGTTACATCCTTGAGATCCTTAAGGGAAACGTCTTTTTCTATTTCCCTTCTGGGATAACAATCTGTGCCGTAAGCTTTGGCTTTGAGACGCACTGTTTTTCCGGCAATAAGGTCTTCAATGACATGTCCGCCACCGTAGGTAAAACGTCCGGGATGAACCTTGTTCAAGGGATCGTCAGCAGCAGGCTCGGTAACACCGATAAAAGAGTCTACAGCGGCCACCCCGGCATAAGCCGGAACATTGTTCAACCAGACCTGTGAAGTCTTGATCAGCGGCGGCACCTGACCGATATTGAAAAACATGCCGGAAGAGCACATGGGAGAAAAAGTCCCGGTGGTGACAACATCTATCTCTTTGGCTGCTTCAACCTTGCCTTTGGAACGGACGATCTCGACCATTTCCTCAGCATTGACGACTACAGCCTTACCTTTCCTGATTCGTTCATTGATTTCACTAATTGTCTTGTTGACTTCAAAGGTAGTGGCCATTGGAAAGACTCCGTTTGAAATTATGTTTGGGCTAGCCTGACTCAACTATTCCGCGATTCAAAAGTAATGCTTTGGGCAGGGACGCCCTGTCTCTTTGTGTATAGAGCCAGACGAGCAAAGATTGTGGCTTAAATAGCCCTTGATTGCAATTTTATTTTTTTCATGAGGTTGATATTATTCTGCGGGATAAAAGCGTTTTAGGGACGAATATGCCTTGGCTTAAGCTATATAATAATGTATAGGAAGAACAGGTCGCGGGGGTTGGAAAAAATCAGTTTTGTTTTGTTTTATTTTACCATTATTTCAAATACTTAAAACACCCCAAAAAAATATATTATTCACGTGAAAGAAGCACTGAGAAATCACCTTTCAAATTCATGCTCAGAATCCGAGCTAACGCGCTGGTTTGACCCGATAAATATCAACATTTCCGAAGAAAACGGAGAAGTTGTAGTTACATTTCCGCACGCTTTTTTCGGACAGTGGTTCAAATCGAGCATTCAGGACCGTTTTGAGGAACAACTGGGCCAGTTTCTGGCAGCGGTTTTTCAGTTTCCTATTCCAACAACGGCTTAAACCAGACAACGGTTCAGGAACAACCGGTAAGCATCAAGAAAATCGACTTTCCATTCGGGCACAACTTTACCTTTGAAAACTTTCTGATCAGCAAGAAAAACTACTTCCCGCTGGCTTCGGCTAAGGAAGTCACACGTGTCGAGAATGTTTCCTTCAACCCATTTGTCATCTGCGGCAAGAGCGGTTCAGGTAAATCTCACCTCTTAAAAGCAATTGCGAATGAAATCTGTAAAAAGGTGGACAGGGAAAAAGTATTTCTCGGCAACGTTGATGACGTGCAGAATATTTATTCTGTCCGGTTTGGCGGTGATGTTATTCGCGCAAGAAATTATTTCTTTGATTTCGAGTATTTTTTTCTTGATGACCTTAAGCAGATCAAAAAATACGAACACCTGCAGCAGGAACTTATCTCCATTTTCAACAACTTTTATGAACATGGAAAACAGATGGTATTCAGCTGCTCGGACAAGCTGGCTTCATACGACTTTTTGAATAAGAACCTGAAATCAAGATTGGAATGGGGGTTGATAGTCACCCTGAAAAGACCGGATCTTGAGATCAGGGCAAAGTATGTGCAGAAGCAGTGCAAACTCAAGAAACTGCCCTTGAGCAAAGACCAGATCCTGACCCTTTCCCAACGCTTTCAGGATTTCAGGTATCTGCAAGGCATCATCATCAAACTTTCAGCATTCCGTGAACTTGTACGCAAGAACATGGATGACCGGGATTTTGAACACATCCTGAGTAACACGGAAGAAAAGGCCGACGAGACTCTGACTCCGGAATACGTGATCGAGTCAGTTGCCTCCCACTTCAACCTCAAACCTTCCGACCTTACAGGGAGTAAAAGGCACAAAATGACCGCCCATGCACGACAGGTGGCCATGTACCTTTGCCGGGAACTTTTAGGCATATCCTATCCCGCCCTTGGCCGGACTTTTGGAGGAAAAGACCACTCCACTGTTCTTTATTCCGTAAAAAAAATTCAAGAATTACAAAGTGATGATAAGGTTTTGAAAAGACTGTTGATAGACTTGAAGAATAAGTGTCTTTTGCGTGTCTCAAACTAGACAAGTTCAAAAACCGTGTCACTTTGTTACTTAAATACGACACTGAATGTCTAAAAATAAACCTTTTATTTTAATGGTTTACCTTAAAAAGAAACATAAGAACCGACCTAATAACAAAAACAAGGAGAATATATATGTATTTAAAGGTAAATAGGGATGAAGTGATCGAAGGGTTACAGAAGTCTGCCAGCATCATTCCCGCCAAAACAGGAGCCGCATATCTGCGCACCATCTGGCTGAAAAGTGAGCAGGGCAACCTGCGCATCATGTCCACAGATTCCAATCTGGAATTCTGCGGCACATACCCTGCCGAAATTCTGGAAGAGGGTCTTGCCGGAGTACAGGGACGTGCTTTCTATGATCTGGTCCGCAAGCTCCCTTCCGGTGAACTGACCATCAAGAACGATGCTGACGGTTCCTCTATTCTGGTGGAGCAGGGTTCCAGAAAATACAAACTCCCGGTGAACGATCCTACCTGGTTTCAGAAATTCTCCGATTTTCCTGCTGAAGGTGCTGTATTCTGGTCCGGTGATTTCCTTCTGGAAATGATTGAAAGGATTGCTTTCTGCATCAGTGATGAAGACAGCATGGAAGCTATTGCCTGCATGAATATGGTTCCGGCTGCTGATGAAAATGGTCAGTTTGTGGAAGTCTGCGGCCTGAACGGACATCAGTTCGCGCGCCTCAAATTTATCAATGATGATATCCACGCCATTCTTCCTGAAGAGGGCATTCTCATTCAGAAGAAATATCTGGCAGAACTGAAAAAATGGCTCACTGAAGATGAGATTGAACTCAGTCTCAGTGAGAAGCGCCTTTTCTTCAAGACCGCGGACGGCAAAGAAACATTCAGCCTGCCGCTGAGCTACTACCAGTATCCTAACTACAAGAATTTTCTGTCCAAGCTCAATGATGACGATGTTTCACGCATGAAAGTGGAAAAATCAGAGCTTTCCATGGCTCTGGACCGTATTTCCATTTTCAACACTGATTCAAACCGCTGTGCTTCCTTCCTCTTCAATCCCGGTGAACTGGTTCTTTTTTCACAGGGGCAGGAAGTTGGTACCGCTACAGAATCCATGGAAATTGAATTTTCCGGCGAAATGGAACGTATTGCCTTCCCTACCAAGAATCTCATTGAGATCCTCGGACACTTCCAGTCCGACAAAATCAATTTCACCCTGACCGGGGCAGAAGCGCCCTGCGGCGTGACCGGTGAAGATGACAACGAATATCTTGTAATCGTCATGCCGATGAAGGTTCAGGAAGAGACTTACTACAGCGAGGAAGACGTTTAATGGCTCCAAATCAAGATTACAGCGCGGAATCAATTACGGTCCTTGAGGGCCTTGCCGCGGTTAGAAAAAGACCCGCCATGTACATCGGCTCCACCGATATCAGGGGTTTACACCATCTTGTCTATGAGGTGGTCGACAACTCCATTGACGAAGCCATGGGTGGGTACTGCACCAAATTCAAAGTAACCCTGCACATGGATAACAGCGTTACCGTATCCGATAACGGACGCGGTATCCCTGTTGATCTCCATCCTAAAAAGAAAAAACCGGCTCTTGAGATCGTTATGACCGTGCTTCATGCTGGTGGTAAGTTTGATAATGATGCTTACAAAGTTTCCGGTGGACTGCATGGGGTTGGTGTTTCCTGCGTAAACGCCCTCTCTGAGCATCTTGAGGCTACAGTTCGACGCGGGGGTAAGCTTTACCGTCAAAGTTACGAGAGGGGGGTTCCTACGGGCCCTCTGGAGTGTATTGGTGATGCAGTGACTACCGGTACCACCATCCGTTTCCGTCCTGATGAGGAAATTTTTGAAACCAACCAGTTTGATTTCAACACCCTCAAGAAGCGTTTCCGCGAACTGGCCTACCTGAATAAAGGCCTTGAAATAGAATTTGTCGATGAACGATCAAATGAGAGTGCCAGCTTCAAGGCTGACGGCGGCATTGTTTCTTTTATCGAAGATTTGAACAAAGGGCAGACCCCTGTCAGTGAAATCATCTATGCCGAGACCGAGACAGACAATGTTATCACTGAACTGGCTGTGCAGTACAACACCTCGTTCAAGGAAAATACCCATACCTTTGCAAACAACATCCGCACAGTTGAAGGCGGAACACATCTGGCAGGGTTCAAGGGTGCACTGACCCGTGCCATAAATACCTACATCCAGAACTCGGATCTGCCCAAAAAGCTTAAGATCAAGCTTTCCGGTGACGATGTCCGTGAAGGACTCACCGCAGTCATCAGCGTCAAGCTTCCTGATCCGCAGTTCGAAGGCCAGACCAAAACCAAGCTGGGTAACTCCGAAATGGTCGGTATTGTGTCCGGCATGGTTTACGACAAGCTTTCTTCCTATTTTCAGGAAAACCCCAAGGATGCCAAATCCATTGTCGAAAAGGTTGTTGATGCGGCCCGCGCCAGGGATGCAGCGCGTAAAGCCCGTGACCTTGTTCGCCGCAAGGGTGCTCTTTCCGACCACTCCCTGCCCGGTAAACTGGCTGACTGCCAGTCCAAGGACCCGGCTGAAAGTGAACTCTTCATTGTTGAGGGTGACTCTGCGGGCGGTTCTGCAAAACAGGGCCGTAACCCCAAGCATCAGGCTATCCTGCCCCTGCGCGGCAAGATTTTGAACGTTGAGAAAACACGTTTTGACAAGATGCTCGGCAACAAGGAAATCCGTGCTCTGATCACTGCCATGGGTATAGGTATCGGTCAGGAAGAGGGAGAGAAGGATTTCGACAAGCTGCGTTACCACAAGGTCGTTATCATGACTGACGCGGATGTTGACGGTTCACATATTCGAACTTTGCTGCTGACCTTTTTCTTCCGCCAGTACGAAGAACTTATTGAACGCGGCCATCTCTACATTGCCCAGCCGCCGTTGTACCGTATTGCCAAAGGCAAGTACGAAAAGTTCATCAAAGATGATTCCGAGTTATACTCTCTGCTCATCGAAAGGGTGGCCAAGGATATCACCATCAAAACAGAATGCGGAAAGGAATACCATCAGGAATCACTGATCGAACTGCTTGATGACATCCGTTTCATCAAAAACAAAATAGGTGAGGCGGCAAACATGGGTATTTCCGATTCCCTGTTCGCAAATCTGGTCAGCCTTGATGAAAAGATGACTCCGGAAATGTTCGCAGATGTTGATCCGCAGTCTTTTATCTCCAAGATGGAAGAGGCCGGTTACAAAGTAATCATCGAGCGTGAAGCAACCGAGACCGAAGGTGAAGACCGTGTTTATGTCGTTTTTGAAAACGAAAACGGCCACCGTAACAGGCTGGCAGTTGAGTTCTTCAATTCCAAACTGTTCCGCAATACATATGACCGTAACCGCAAGATTGTTGATGAATGTGATGGTACTTACTTCAAGATCACTCGCGGTGAAAACGAGATTGAAATCAGCGGTCTTTTCAAGCTGCTCGATGGCGTGCTGGAAGAAGCCTATAAAGGCATCAACCTCCAGCGCTACAAAGGTCTGGGTGAAATGAACCCCGAACAGCTCTGGGAAACCACCATGGATCCCGACAAGAGAACCATGCTGCAGGTAACCATCGAAGACGCCACTGCCGCCAACGATATCTTTGAAGATCTCATGGGGGACAACGTTGAGCCGCGCCGCGAATTTATTGAGAAAAACGCTCTGGCTGTTCAAGAGCTTGATATTTAATTCGGAGAAATAATGTCTCAAATTACGATTGAAGAAGAGCTTAAGAAATCGTACCTGGAGTACTCCTTAAGCGTAATTATAGGCCGTGCGATCCCTGATGTCAGGGACGGGCTGAAGCCTGTACACAGGCGTATTCTTTACGCCATGCATGAGCTTGGGAACACCTACAACAGGGCTTACAAGAAATCTGCCCGTGTTGTCGGTGACGTAATCGGTAAATATCACCCCCACGGTGACTCTGCTGTTTACGATGCTTTGGTCCGTATGGCGCAGGAATTCTCCATGCGCGACCCGCTTGTTGACGGTCAGGGTAACTTCGGTTCCATTGACGGCGACGCTGCGGCGGCTATGCGTTATACCGAAGCAAGGATGTCCAAACTCAGTTCCGAGTTTCTGGCCGACCTTGAGAAAAAGACTGTCGATTTCCGCGACAACTACGATAACTCCCTGCAGGAACCGTCAGTCCTGCCCACAAAGGTGCCCAACCTGCTGCTGAACGGTACTTCCGGTATTGCGGTCGGTATGGCCACCAATATACCGCCCCACAACCTCGGTGAGCTGATCAATGGTACCATGCATCTGCTTGATAATCCCGAGTGTGAAATTGAAGACTTAATGGACTATATCAAAGGTCCTGACTTTCCTACCGGAGCACTTTGTTTCGGAGGTAAGGGTCTTCGTGAGGCTTATCTGACCGGTCGAGGCTCCATCAAAATTCGCGGTGTTGTGAACATTGAGGAGAAAAGTAACGGCCGCCAGTCAATTGTTATCACCGAGATTCCCTACGCACTGAACAAATCCAGCATGGTTGAGAAAATTGCCCAGCTGGTTGGTGAAGGTAAGATCGAAGGTGTTTCCGACCTGCGTGATGAATCCGACCGAAAAGGTATCCGCGTTGTTGTTGACCTGAAGAAGGGCGCTATCGCGGACATCATCATCAACTCACTGTATAAATTCACACAGCTGGAGCAGAGCTTCGGCATTAACATGATGGCCGTTAATGCCAACCGTCCGCAGCTCATGAACCTGAAGCAGATTCTGGTTGCATTTCTGGAGCACCGCCGCGAAGTCATCATCCGCCGTACCCGCTTCGATCTGGATAAATGCGAAAAGCGTGCTCACATTCTCGAAGGTCTGCGTATCGCACTGGATAACATCGATGAAGTTGTCAGGATTATCCGGGCTTCCAAAAACGGTGATGACGCGCGTATAGCTTTGATGGACCGTTTTGAGCTTTCCAAGGTACAGGCTCAGGCAATCCTTGACATGCGCCTGCAGAGACTGACCAACCTTGAGCATGAAAAGCTGCTTGAAGAGTATGCTGAAATTCTCAAGAAGATTGAATACTTCAAGTCCATCCTTGCCAACGAGGAAGTTCTGAAAGGTGTTATCCGTGACGAGCTGGTTGAGATCAAAGACAATTACGCCACTGAGCGTAAAACCGTGCTCATGGATCAAAACCCCGATGATATCGACATCGAAGATCTGATCCCTGATGACGATGCTGTTATCACCCTTTCCAGACGCGGTTACATCAAGCGTACTCCGCTTTCCAATTACCAGAAGCAGAAACGCGGCGGTAAGGGTATTGCAGGTGTTCAGACCAAGGATGGGGATTTTATCCACACCTTCCTGACCACCTCAAACCATCAATACCTGCTGCTCTTCACTTCCAAGGGTAAGATGTTCAAGATCAAGGTTCATCAGGTTCCTGAAGCAAGCCGCATCGCCCGTGGCGCGCATATCGCCAACCTGCTGCCCCTTGAAAAGGACGAAACCATTGCCACCGCAATGACCATGCGCGAATTTGAAGAGGAATGCTTCTTCCTGTTCGTAACCAAGAGCGGTATGGTTAAACGTTCTTCCATCGCCCTCTACCGTAACTGCCGCCAGTCCGGTATCCGTGCTGTGGCCTTGAAAGACGGTGATGAGCTGATCACAGTAAAAGAAGTCAGTGCCGATTCACAGGCCGTACTGGTCACCAGAAACGGTACTTCCATTCGTTTCAGCTGTCAGGATGCAAGATCTATGGGCCGCGTGGCCAGCGGTGTTAAGGGAATCGCCCTGCGTCCCGGAGACGAGGTTGTTTCCGGAGTTGTGACCGGTGAAGAAGAGCGCGTGCAACTGCTGACTGTATCCGAGGGCGGATACGGTAAACGGACTGATATTGAGCAGCACCGTTTACAGACCCGCGGCGGTAAAGGAATCATCAGCATGAGGGTGACCACCAAGACCGGCAAGGTGCTCGGTTCAATCATGGTTTCCCCTGATGATGAAGTTGTGCTGCTTACCTCCGCCAACAAGATTATCCGTATGGGTGTGAAAGACGTTTCCCTCGTGGGACGCGCTACTCAGGGAGTAAGGCTTGTGCGCATGGATGACGGCGACCAGGTTGTAGGTTTTGACCTTGTTCAGGAAGACACTTCCGAATCCGAAGGTGAAGAATCCGCATCATGAAAAGATGTTTGATCATAATTATCGCATCCCTGCTGTTAATGCTGCAGGGGTGCGATAAACCTGACAATAGTAAATCAAAAGTTATAGATAAGGCTCGTGGTAATTTCATCAGCGGGTTTTATGCTGATTCCGAAAAAGGGTTTGAAAGATACCTGCAGGATAATCCGCAAGGTGAATATCGCCTTGAGGCTTGGGATTATCTGGTTAAAATTGCAGCTGAAGTGCGCCATGACAGTGACCGCGGAGCGGCGATTCTGGAAGCCATGTATCTTGAGTTCGGGCATAACCCGGAACTGGCGGCTAAACTTAAGTGCCAACTGGCTGAAATGTATATTCGCAGCGGACAGTATAAGACCGCTGTAGAGGCACTTGAAAAGAGTCTTGAATTTCCCGATCAGCCGCAGAACCAGCTGGATTCAACACGAACCATGTTGGCTGAGACATTCCGCAAACTCAGAAATTATGATCTCGCAATTTACACTTATGCAGATATAAGCAAAACCACTGAGAATAAGGCAACAAGAGCCCGGGCACTATTTGAAATGGCCCACACCCTGACCCTTATCCAAGCTTGGGAACGGGCTGAATCAGAGCTCGAAAAATTGATTAAAATGGACGGCGTTCCTGAAGAAATACAGGCCGAAGCGGTCTTTGTGCTCGCAGATATTTATGAACATCGCCACGATTACAAGCGTGCTGCTGATCTTCTGGAAACAATTGTAGATACTTATCCAAATCCTAACGTGGTTAGGTATAAGCTGGATTATTTGAAGGAAAGATTTTGACCTGTTTTTATCCAGTAAACATTAAGAGCAGTTATTCGGAAATTCCGAATAACTGCTAAATCTCAATTCCAAATCACTCCGCAGTAAATCTCCCAAAACAGAAACCACCACTGAACAATTGCCCGGCTGAAACTGATGTCGAAAAAAACAGATTATGCACTAAAAAAGTAGGTACCCTTCGGAGCCTACTTTTTTTATTCTTCAAAATCATAAACTGTGTAGCTGCTCATCAATTCAAGCATGACGAAAATGCTGGTATTTTCCCGGATACAGGTGGCGGCATCGATGATCATTTTTTGCTTGATAGCGAAGTCATCAAGCGCGGCTTTTTTGCGTGCAGAAATAATACGACCAGCATACTCAGGATTCATCTGAGTAGAACTTATCGATAGCCCTTTTGTGAAAAAGTGTATGTTTGATTGACTGACAAGCTTTTCTATCCCGTGCATTCCAAGATCATCATGAAGCAGCTTGAGTTTGAAAAGAGACATGGCAATGTCTTCTGCCGGGAGTTGATCTTTTATTGCAGGAAGGAGCAGTAGGGGGCCGTTTTCAAGCAGCATGTCCTGCATTTTTTCATCTTGAAAATGCTCCGCAAGCGCGGCGGCAAAATCACGGTTACTAACTCTGGTAATTAATTGCAGAAGGAATGTTTCAATGAGATTTAGGATCAGCCTGTATTCATCCAGAGTAGAAATCCTTATTTCATATGTTTTATCAATAAATTCAGTGTATTTTAAATCATCAATTGAATGGGCAAATATTCTGGCACTGAAATCGTCCTCCAATCTTTCAAGTATTATATTTTCAACTTGAGACCTTTTACCGAAAATGGATTTGATATTTTTAGCAGCCAGATTCCACCATGAGATCAGGTCGTGAATATCATTATGGTAGAAATTGAAGCGGGGAAGGGTGTCGGAAAAGTCACTCAATTCTTGCGCAGTATTTAGGAATGATTCATCAATGATTATTTCAGGAATTTTTATTTTCCCGGCTTCCTTAAGATCCTGAACCCGGTCCATTAGATTTTCGCAGGTCTTTTCGAACCGCGAATAGGAAATTTTTAGTTGGCCGTTTTCAAACTTATCGATAATTAATTTTATTTTATCTGCACGGATTATATTGAAATTTTCAATTACTTTTGACCTAACTTCATCCGAAAGAAGAATAATAATTTTTGACGCTGTAGCATTACTGACTTCATGATTGAAAATTTCCTGCAGGCAGAAATCAGGAAGCAGGCCAAGGGAATCCAGTTTGTACTGTTCACTGAGTGATGAAATGTCAGACACGGATTACTCCTGCGGATAGAGCGTAAAGAGTATTGTTAGTTCTATGTGGCCCGGAGAGAGAATGACTTCCCCCTCCGGGTATTTAATATCTTACTTTTTATAGATAGCACCGGTTGATGCTGAAGTTACATTCTGGCTGTAACGCTTGAGGAATGCGGAAGGCATTTCCTTTTCAATGGGTTTGAATTCAGCACGGCGTTTTTCGAGTTCAGCTTCATCGAGTTTCACATTAATGGAACGTCCGGGGATATCAATTTCAATTATATCTCCGGTCTGGACAAGCCCGATGGCACCGCCGGAAGCAGCTTCAGGTGAAACATGACCTATTGCAGCGCCGCGGGTACCGCCGGAGAATCTTCCGTCGGTGATCAGAGCTACATCAGCGCCCAATCCCATCCCAGCAATGGCGGAGGTGGGGGTCAGCATTTCGCGCATACCGGGTCCGCCCTTAGGTCCTTCATAAAGAATTACAACGGCATCACCTTTGACGATTTTGTTGCCGAGGATAGCTTCAACAGCTTCTTCCTCGGAATTGAAAACCTTGGCGTTGCAGGTGCGTTTCATCATTTCAGGTGCTACAGCGGACTGCTTAACTACGCAGCCGTCTTCAGCAATATTACCGAACAGAACAGCGATGCCGCCTTCTTTGGAATAGGGATCATCAATCGGGCGAACAATGTTGTGGTCAGTGATTCCGGCATTAAGTTCTTTGAGGTTTTCACCAACTGTTTTGCCGGTAACGGTCATGGGATCAAGGTCAATGCGACCTGATTTGGAAAGTTCAGCCATTACGCCCTGAATGCCGCCAGCCGCGTTCAAATCTTCAATATGGTTTGGACCGGCAGGTGAAAGTTTGCACAGGTTAGGGGTATTGCGGCTGATTTCATCGAAAACAGTCAGGTCCAGCTTGAGTCCTGCTTCATTGAAGATGGCTGGCAGGTGCAGCACTGTGTTGGTGGAGCAGCCGAGAGCCATGTCCATGGTTACCGCGTTCTTGAGGCTTTTCTCAGTAACGATGTCGCGCGGTTTGATATCCTTTTCAAGCAGGGTCATGATCTGGGCTCCTGCTGCCTTGGCAAGACGGGTACGTTCAGCCATGACAGCGGGGATTGTGCCGTTTCCGGGCAGAGCCAGACCGATAGTTTCGGACAGGCAGTTCATGGAGTTTGCGGTGAACATGCCGGAACAGGAACCGCAGGTTGGGCAGGCACTCTGTTCAAGAACGGAAAGTTCGTCTTCGGTCATACTGCCGGTCTTAACCTGTCCAACACCTTCGAATACGGTGATCAGGTCGACCTTTTTGCCGTCTTTGCGGCCTGCGAGCATGGGCCCGCCGCTGATAACGATGGTCGGGATGTTCAATCTCAGGGCAGCCATGAGCATGCCGGGAACAATCTTGTCACAGTTGGGAATGAGTACCAATGCGTCAAAGGGATGCGCTGTAGCCATAATCTCAATGGAGTCGGCAATGATTTCACGGCTGGGCAGGGAATAACGCATACCGGCATGGTTCATGGCCAGACCGTCGCAGACGCCGATGGCCGGAAATTCCATTGGTACACCGCCGGCAAGACGCACGCCGTCTTTAACCGCACGGGTGATAGTGTTCAGGTGCACATGGCCGGGAATGATCTCGTTGGCAGCATTACAGATACCGATCAGCGGACGGTTGACTTCGTCCTTGGACATGCCCAGTGCGTAAAGCAGGGAACGATGCGGGGCTTTTTCCAGCCCTCCTGTCATTTTTTTACTTCTCATAGTGGTGTTTCCTCTATTTGGTATGCCTCCGGCGGCCCTGCCGGGAGCCTTAAACCCTTTTGGGAAGGGTTTAATAATCCCAAAACTTTTTAGTTATGGTTCGGGGTTGAAGGTTTTAAATTTGTGCTTTTGGAAATTTTAAGCAAACAACGATTTTTTTGAAAAAAATTTAGTAAAGTAAACAATTAAGGATTCCAAAGGGGATTATCCCCTTTGGCCGCCGGAGGCGAAATACGATCATATAAAAGCGCGAAAGCGCAACAGATCTAATTTTTAACAGCCACAAAGCTGCTCAGCATTCCGATTATGGTGACGGTTCCTGCCAGTATAAGGCATTGTTCGGGAGGCAGAAAGGTCAGTTTCATGAATAGCGGCGGAAAGTTCAGGGCATCTGTGAAAAATTGTTGGGCAGCGTATAGGATACCAATAGCAGTAGAACTTCCGAGCAATCCGAGCAGTGCCCCTCCGGTCAGGAGCGGAAGGCGGATAAACCATTGCTTGGCACCCACGAGATAGAGGATTTCTATTTCGTCTTTTCGGGTCATAAGCGAGAGGCGCATGGTGTTTCCGACAACCAGAGCGACTATCAGGCCAAGAAAGCCGATTATGGGCCAGACTATGGATTCGGTCAGGCTTATCCAGCCCCTTGCAAGGTCAATCTGCAGGGGATTGTAATGCACCTTGTCCACAAAGGGAAGGGCTTTAAGGTTGTGCAACAGATCTGCAGCCCAGCGTTCATTTTCAATCCCCTGTTCAACAGAAAAGGAAAGCAAGGCAGTTGGGGGCAGCGGATTGCTGGATTCACCGAGCCATGCAAAATCACCTGTATCGCTGAGGGATTCTGAGAGTTGTTTAAGGGCATTCTCCGGAGTGAATGTCCGGATATCCTTAAGCCCGGCAATCTTTTTCAAGTCGTTCCACTGTTTTTTGTAATCTTCAGCCGGAGTATTTGAATTCCAGAAAACCTGGATTTCAACCTGTCCTTTACTTTTGAGCAGTTCCTGATTGACGTTGTGCATGGTCAGCATGAACAGTCCGGCCATAATTGAAACCATGGTGACTGCCACAAAAGTAAATATGTTGGCCCATGGATGCAGTCCCATGTCACGGATACCGCGCCCGATGAGCCTGAAAAAAAGTGCTAACATGGGCAAAGCTCCGAGGTCAGGTATTCCGGAGGTTCGCTTAGTTGCCCGTCTTCAAGGTGGATGATTCTGGCATCAGGCACGCAGCGCAGGATTTCACGGCTGTGGGTAGCCATGACAACTGTGGTGCCGTGGGTATGGAATTGTTTGAAGACATCCATCAAATGCAGGGACAGTTCAAAGTCGAGGTTTCCGGTTGGTTCGTCGGCTATGATTAATTTGGGATTGACCACCATGGCCCGGGCAATGGCTACACGCTGCTGTTCGCCTCCGGAAAGGCTGCCGCATTTGGAATAACTTTTTTTTTCAAGGCCAAGGGCACGGATGATGGCCCGGACCCGTTTGTCCACAACAGCCTTAGGCATGCTGCGTACAGTCAAAGCCAAGGATACGTTTTCATAAACGGATCTTTCGTGAAGGATTTTGAAGTCTTGAAAAACAACACCAAGTTCACGGCGCAGCATGGGAATCTGTTTGCGCTTGATGTTGTTCAGTTCGTATCCTGCAACACTTGCCTGTCCGCGGTTAAGGGGCAGAGCACCATACAGAAGACGCATGAGAGTCGTCTTCCCGGCACCGGAATGTCCGGTCAGGAAGATGAATTCCCCTTTTTGAATATGCAGGGAAATATCCTTCAGTGCCCAGTTGGAGCCGAAATTGTATGAAAGCCGGTTCAGCCGGATCATTTAATACACCACAAAAGTGCTAAAATTTAACCTTCAATTTCTGCCCGTCGGAAGTGGTACAGGTACCTGTTCCTCCACCTTCAAATTCCTGAGCAGGATTCTTCAGTTTAAAATCGCAGTTCATGCTGAGTCCGTCATGGCTGAACAGGGTGACAGATTTTTCATTGAATTTCATTTCACCGCTGAAAACTGTTTCGTCAGGAAGCTGGGCTTTAACAGTATATGTTTTCAGTCCGCGCTGCTTGAAGGCTGACATTTCCACCGGACCGAGATTATCCCCGTTATCTGAAGTAACTTCGCCGTTCATTATTACAGGTGCGCAGGCAGCAAGACTGAGCATCAGAATTGTCAAGACAAGAAATCTGTAGACCATATTATTAATCTCCTCGATTGGATTTGTAGCAGGGGTGGGTCGGTTTTGCAAAAAACATTATTATGCGACGAGTTTTAGGATTGATTTGGGTAAATGGTTTTCTAACTGACTCGCAAAGTGGGATATAATACACAGAGAGATTTACGTTTTTGATGTTTTCAATTAAGTTCCCGAGTAGAGCATGGGCCTTAGCAACAATCCTGACTATTGTGCGCTTTTCTGGCGCATCTTTAAAGCCGGTAGCGTAAGCAAAAACGGTAATTGTTTACGGTGCATGTTTAATTATCGTCAATGGCCGTGAATAAACATATAACTCAAGCAGCAGGAAAGAGATATGAAAATTTCTGAAAGACTTATGAGGGCAAAGCCATCGGCAACTTTGGCAGTTAATGCTAAGGCACAGGAACTGCGCGCACAAGGTAAAGAGATCGTAAGCCTCGCAGTCGGCGAACCTGATTCTCCCACACCGAAACACGTCTGTGAAGCCATGAAAAAAGCTGTTGATGACGGATTTCACCGCTATACCGCTGTTCCGGGTCTCCCGGAATTGCGTACGGCTGTTGCCAATTATTACGGAAAATTTTATGGCGCAAAGGCTGAAGCTGAAAACACCATTATCAGCAACGGTGGTAAGCATTCCCTTTATAACCTGTTCATGGCCCTGATTGATCCGGGCGATGAAGTGCTTATTCCTGCTCCTTACTGGGTCAGCTACCCGGCAATGGTTGAGCTGGCTGAAGGTAAGCCGGTAATCGTACCTACAACTGCCGAATCCGGTTTTCTGGCTGAAATCAAGGATCTTGAGGCAGCCTGTACTGATAAAACCAGATTACTTATCCTGAATACCCCTTCCAACCCCACCGGCGGACATTATCCGCAGGCACAGTTGGACGAGATTGCCAATTGGGCCAAGTCCAAGGGTATTTTTATCGTCTCCGATGAGGTTTACGACCGTCTGGTCTACAAGCCTGCAGAGTACTCAACTCTCTCTAACTTCTGGGAAAAGAACCCCGAAGACGTAGCCATTGTCGGCGCACTCTCCAAGAGCTTCGCCATGACCGGCTGGCGTGTGGGTACTACTCTTGCCCATGCTGATCTGGTCAAAGCCATGATCAAGATTCAGGGACAGTCCACATCAAACGTCAACACCATGGCCCAGAAGGCTGCACTTGCCGCTTTCGAAGGTCCGTGGGATTTTATTGATGAAATGACAGTCAAATTCAAACGCCGCCGTGACCTTGCTTATGACATCATCACTTCATGGCCCGGAGTTATCTGCACCAAACCGGACGGTGCATTCTACCTTTTCCCGGTTCTGGATACTTTTTTCACTGAAGAAACCCCGGACTCAGCTTCCATGTGTACCAAGATTCTGGAAGAAGCAGGAGTTGCGCTTGTGCCCGGTTCCGCTTTCGGTGATGACCGTTGTATCCGTTTCTCTTACGCGGTGGATGATGAAGTTCTTAAAAATTCACTGGAAAAAGTCGGCAAAGTGTTGATGGGAAAATAAAAAGCAAGTAAACATAGTCATATTTGATTTATGATAAAATCAGCCTCTTCCGGAAATTTTCGCCGGAAGAGGCTGCAACCCATACCAGGAGATCGAATATGGCTGCCAACATTCTTGATTGGACCGACAGCTGGTACGAACGGCTTGACTCTGAATCACATTGTGATTCAGCAGCAAGTATCGCCGCAAGATTCAGCGGAGAAGTGGCTGAAGGTAAATTGCCTTTTTGCTCCATGCCTTTCATGGCTTCTCTGCTTCATGATCTGGACGGTCTTGAAGATTACGTAAGAAGTTTTGATCATATGCTTTTGCTCGGCATAGGAGGCTCCGCCCTCGGTGCAAGAGCATTGCAGAAAGCATTTTTTCCTCAGCAGGACCAGCCCGGGCATGAAGGCCCATGGCTCTGGATTGCTGATAATGTCTGCTCCAAGACACTCGACGCCTACCTGAAAAAACTTCCTCTTGAAAAAACATTGGTTGCTGTTGTTTCCAAATCCGGAGGAACAATTGAAACCATCAGCCAGTATTTTCTTGTCCGCGACAAGCTTAAGCAGGATCTTGGTGATAACTGGAACCGTAATCTCCTTTTTGTAACTGATAAAGAAAAGGGCTTCCTGCGTGAGCAGGCCGATGAATTTTCGGTGCGAACCCTTGAAGTTCCGGATTTTCTGGGCGGAAGGTATTCCGTGCTTTCTGCAGTAGGTTTGCTGCCGGCCATGTTTATGGGTATTGATTACCGGTCCTTGGTCGAAGGAGCATCTGCAGTCCT
Organism: Maridesulfovibrio sp.; assembly: GCF_963678865.1. Taxonomy (NCBI): domain Bacteria; kingdom Pseudomonadati; phylum Thermodesulfobacteriota; class Desulfovibrionia; order Desulfovibrionales; family Desulfovibrionaceae; genus Maridesulfovibrio; species Maridesulfovibrio sp. The sequence goes on from NZ_OY787459.1 coordinate 2,657,713, forward strand.
TTCATCTCTTGCTTCACCGGATCTTGACGGCGGCAGTTTGGGTAATCATCCGGCATTTAAACTGGCCTGCTGGGCTTCCGGCCTGATGTCCGAAGGTTACAACGAGCTGATTTTCTTTTCCTACATCCCGCAATGGGCCTGCTTCGGGCAATGGTTTGCCCAGTTATGGGCCGAAAGCCTTGGTAAGGACGGCAAGGGCAGTCAACCGCTTCCGGCAGTCGGGGCTACGGATCAACATTCCGTGAACCAGATGTTTCTGGACGGACCGCGAAACAAGGGCTGCCTGTTCCTGACCTGTCCTTCCCTTCCGGATGGGATGGCCTTTCCAGATGATATCCCGGATAACTTTGCCTACCTCAAGGGCAAGCATTTTGGCGAACTGATTCATGCTGAAGGTCTTGGAACCAAAATGGCCCTTGCAGCTAACAAAGTCCCGCTGGTTGAAATGCAGATGGGTGATGATTCCGAGGAAGCTGCCGGACGGCTCATGGGGCTGCTCATGGCTGCGACTATTTTTACCGGTTGGCTTATTGAGATTAATCCCATTGACCAGCCTGCTGTAGAGATGGGTAAGCTATTAGCTAAAGCACGCCTCGGTGCCGACGGCCTGCAAAAAGAAAAAGACAGCCTTGATTCATTTCTGAGTACCAAGCGTCTGGAACAGGACTTTTAGGGATTTGATACGCTATCGCGCTTTTTGTAGATCGCATTTCGTCTCTGGTGGCAGGATGGCTAAGCTGCTCCGCTCTATGTCTCTGTAGGACTTGGAGAAAGCTTTTCGCCTAACGGATATTGGTCTCTGCGCTCTCTAATTGAATAACTTGGGGCAATTTAGAATATATTCTAAGTTGCCCTTTCTCTTTACTCACGGCTATCTTTGAGGCACGAATAGGCAAGCTATGCCTCAACTTTACCTACTAAAAGGTTTTGGGATTCTTAAACCCTTTTTACGCAAATCCGCAGGACAGCGGATCAAAAGGGTTTGAGCCTCCGGAGGCAAAAAAGCCGGAGGCATTCTTTTGGATTCACAACATCAGGATTTACAAGTTAAATCATTCCAGCTGGTCAAGCTTCTTTCATGGACTTTGCTGATTGTCATTATTGCCAGCAGTCTGGGGCTTTCCGTTTTTCTTGCCAAGCATGCGGACGAGACTCTTCTTGAAAAGCAGAAGGAATTTGCCCTGTTGCAGGCTGAGAACCTTAACCATCAGATTTACCGCCGTTTTATTCTGCCCACCATCATCGGTTATGGCCGTATCGGGCTTAAAAACAAGGAACAAATGGACCGCCTCGATCAGGTGATACGTTCCACGGTACATAGTTTCAAGGTAAATGAAGTGCGCATCTACGATCCTGAACTCACGGTTTCATATTCAACTGAAAGTGAAATGATCGGGTCAGAGGATCTGGCCGGTGAATTTATCAAGCAGGTTCTGGATAGCGGTAAGCCGCACTATGAGTTTATCAGCAAAAAATCCACGCTGGCGTTGATATTTGATTTTCATATGCGTCCCGGAACAATGCAGCTCAAGATTGTTTACCCGTTGCGTTCGGAAAAGAGCCTGAATATTGATGAAAACGTGATTATGGGCGTGATGGAGATTACTCAGGATATTACTGAAGACTACCAGTCAGTAATTAATTTTGAGCGGCTGATTCTGTTTACTTCCAGTTTTTCGGCTCTGATTCTTTTTGCCACCATCATGGCCATCATCCGCCGTGCCGATATTATTAATGAACAGCGTATGAAGGAGCGGCAGGAATTTGAAAAGGAATTGAACCAGAGTGAGAAGCTGGCCAGCATCGGGCGCATGGTTTCCGGTGTGGCGCATGAAATCCGTAATCCGCTGGGGATTATCCGTTCCAGCTCTGAATTGCTGCTTAAGAGGATGAAGGAAAGCGACCCGGTAAATGTGAAGATTCTGGGGGCAATACACGAAGAAACCAAACGCCTTAGCCGCACGGTCAGTGATTTTCTTGATTATGCAAGACCGCGTAAGATTGCCCTGAACGAGCTTGATCCGGCAGATCTGCTGGATAAAATCTATATGTTTCTGGAATCCAAGTGCCGGGAAAGCAACATCGAGCTGCGACGCGATTATATGCACGGTTACAAAGTTTGCGCTGACGATGATCTGCTTTACCGGGCTTTTTACAATCTTATCGGTAACGCCATGCAGGCAGTGGAGGAGGACGGGCATATCGCTGTCTCCATTGTCGAAGCAGAAGGCGGAATCAATGTGGTAGTTTCTGACTCGGGCTGCGGTTTCCCGCCTGAAATAATAGAAAAGGTCAAGGATCCTTTCTTCACCACCAAGGACAACGGAACCGGCTTGGGGCTTGCCATTGTGACTAATATTGTGGAAAGCCATAACGGAAAGCTTCGTATCGGGAATAATCCCGAAGGCGGGGCTCGGCTGGAAATATTTTTACCTGAAAAGAAAAACTGCTAAAAACGAAAATGCCTGCAAATATACTCATACTGGACGACGAACAGAACTACCTGCTCATTCTGGAAGCCCTGCTTTCGGATGAAGGGTATACAATTACCGCCCTTTCCGACCCGGAAACAGGTTTGGCCTACCTTGATGAATCAGAGGTTGATCTGGTCATTACCGACATGAAGATGCCAAAGCTTACCGGGCAGGATGTGCTTGAACATGTGAAAAAGAATTTTCCGCACATCCCGGTGATTATCATGACCGCTTTCGGGTCGATTGAATCCGCTGTGGAAGCCATGAAAATAGGTGCCTTTGATTACATAACCAAACCATTTGCCAACGAAGAGCTGCTTCTTTCGGTGACCAAGGCTGCTCAGTTCGCCAAGGCGCAGCAGGAAAACAGACAGCTTCGTGAGCAGATCAAAGACCGCTATTCACCAAGCAATATTATCGGTCGTTCCAAGCCCATGATGCAGGTCTTTGATATGATCAGCAAAGCAGCTCCGGGCAGTTCCACAGTGCTTGTCACCGGGGAATCAGGGACAGGTAAGGAACTGGTGGCGCAGGCTATCCATCAGGCTTCACCGCGTTGTGACAAACCTTTTGTCTCGGTCAACTGCATGGCTTTTAACACCGGTGTACTGGAAAGTGAGCTGTTTGGGCACGAGAAAGGTTCATTTACCGGAGCAGTAGCCCGCAAAAGGGGACGTTTTGAAGCTGCGGATAAAGGAACACTTTTTCTCGATGAGATCGGTGAAATTTCCCATGACATGCAGGTCAAGCTGTTACGCGTGTTACAGGAAAAGACCATTGAACGTGTAGGTGGTGGGGAATCCATCAAGGTGGACATCCGTATCGTCGCAGCCACAAACAAGAATCTCAAGGAAGCTGTGGAAAAAGGCGAATTTCGGGAAGACCTCTATTACCGCCTTAATGTAGTCAGTATTGAAATGCCTCCCCTGCGGGAGCGGCGTGAGGACATTCCATTTCTGGTGGATCACTTCCTTGCCACCTACTCAGCCGACAACAACAAGGAGTTCGACGGCTTTGCTCCGGCGGCAATGGATTATATGACCGCCTATGAATGGCCAGGAAACGTCCGTCAGTTACAGAATGTTGTGGAACGTTGTGTTGTGCTTTCGTCCGGTACTGTCATCGAGACTGAAGATCTGCCAGCCGAGATCAAGGACGAGGAAGCACAGTTCAAAAGTGCTGTTGACCTGCTGCCCTCAAAGCTTAATCTTGCCGATACCCTGGACAAGATTGAAGCCACGCTGGTGCGCCGGGCGTTGGTAGCCAGCAATTTCATCAAAGTAGATGCCGCTGAAATGTTGGGTATCTCCAAGAGCCTTTTGCAGTATAAATTGAAGAAGTATAAGATTAGCGGGAAGTAATAAGATTACCAAAAATTAAAGCGCACTATATGCAAAGATGGTGCGCTTTTTGTTTTTGAAAGTCGGTTTATAGAGCTGAATGCGAAGCTTATTAAATGTTTTTAGGATTCTTAAACCATTTTTTAAGAGGGCTTAAGCCGCCGGGGGCATTAAAAATTATAATACATAGTCGTCATTGCCGAGTACTTGGAGTGATCCGAAAGATCGTTATCCCGCGCGTGTTCCTGCAGCACATCGTCACGGTACTCAAAGACATTGACCAGAAATCCGGCCTTGTCCTTGGTGATGAATAAGCCTTCGCGTTTGCCGTTCCTGTAGTTCATTTCATCCTTGACTTTGCCGTTGCGGTAGAAGGTGAAGGACTTGCCGTCCAGCTGGGCCTGCGCGTTGTAATGGCGCATTTCACGCAGGTTACCATCATCAAAGTATTCGTAATTGTATCCGGCCCGGTCACGGTTGACGAAGAACTTCTGCTTGATTTTGCCGTTGGGCCAAAAAATGGAATGGTATCCGTAATACTCGCCGTTGCGGTTAGTGCCCTTTTCGCGCAGCTTGCCGTCCGGGTAGTAGTGGTAGAACCTTCCGTCCATAATCCCGTTCTTGATAATAATCCGGCTCTTGGGGAAGCGCTGCTCAAAGTCGTAATATTCGGTGTAAATTCCGCTGAAAGGCTTATTGGTATCGATAAGTACAATCTTATCCTGCTCAAAGCTTAGTTCGTAGAAAGTTGCCTCCTGCTGACCGCATGCGGAAAGCAGGAATAAAAACAGGGCCATAAAACAAAGCTGCAACTTTCTTTGCATTTGCACCTCCAATCTACCAGTCTACTGGAAGTCTAACTTTTTTCTTATCTTTATTAGTAAATAGCACGTATCCGTGTTCTTTGCCAAACAGGTAGACATCACGGGTAACAGCCACATCCTGTTTGCAGTATTCGGTGATCAGGTCCAGACGTCCTTCTTTCCACCATGCAAGAGCCTGCAATCCGTCCGCGCTCTTGGCAGCGTCCAGTGTGGCCTGGGCTATGTTGTCCAGCTTCAGGCGGTAACCCAACCGTTCGTATACTTTGAGCAGCAGGTCCAGTGTAGGCAGTCCTTTGTAGTTGAAGGCGTGGATGCCGGAGAGGACTTTGTAGTCAAAGCGTTCGATGTTGAAGCCGATAATCAGGTCCAGCTTCTGGACCCGTTCCATCATTTCGGGGATTTGGTCTTCCTCGTATTCAAAAAATTTGTCTTCAGTGGAATCGTAAAGCACGGCAATAGAAATGCCCATGCGCTCGGCTTTGTTCCAGCCGCCCACATCCTGAGCCGAGCGGCGGGTTTCAACATCAAGTACACCGAAGCTTTTAGGGGCTTTGGAGCTTTCTTCTTTTTTAACTTCTTCGCCGAAAGGGACCAGTACCATTGCTAAATCCTCTATTTTTTCAGGTGGTTGTCCGTTGACTATATTTTCCAGAACATAGATGGCCGCCGCTTTATCGATGGGGCGGTTACCGGAACCGCATTTCGGGGAATGCACGCAGGTGGGGCAGCCCAGTTCACATTCACAGTCTACAATGACCTGCAAGGTCCGTTCAAGGAGTTCTTCGGCCTGTTCAAAGGCCTGCATGGTCAATCCTGCTCCGCCGGGGATGCCGTCGTAAATGAATACCGCCGGGCCGTCGACCTGTTCATGCATGGGGGTTGAAATGCCGCCCAGATCGTTGCGGTCGGTGAGTACCAGAAGGGGGGTAATTCCGATAGCGGCATGCTCCACAGCGTGGATGCCGCCCATGAAATGGATGAAATCATCTTCAGCCCTGCGTTTGATTTCCGGGGATATTTCCATCCATAGCCCTTGAGTTTCAAAAACAACCGGAGGCATATCCAGAGGGACGATACCGAGCAGTTTTCCGCCCTTTACCGCCCGTTTTTCATATCCGGTAACCTGTTCGGTAACCCGAAGCCTGCCGAAGCGCATGACAATGCCGAAAACTTTTTTCTGCTTGTAGACCTCGAGAATTTCAGTGGATTTATTTTTGCGGGCTTTGGTGTAGTAGCCGACCCTTTCCTTGGATGCTTTGATCTTTTTGGATCCGAGGTCCAGCTCCTTGATGGCGTAAGTGGAACCCCGATGGATGTATACCGCTCCCTCATGAGCTTCGGAGTAGGCGCGTACTTCATCTATGGTGCCGATGGTTGCTCCATTGCCGGAGTCTTCAATGTGCATGGTCGCCCCGGCCCCGCGCAGGGAAACATCACGATGCGGACGTTTACGGGTGGAATAGATTTCGTCACCACGTTTATTGCGTAGCAGCACGCCTTCCTTCTCCAGTTCGGTTACCCTTTTCCTGATTTCATCATCATGGAGCAGGTAGTCATTATCGCGCAAAGTCAGTTCCGCTGCGGCGCAGACCAGATGGCGTTGCATGATTACCGGATTGTAAGGATTGAGGACGGCGTTTTCAGCCGGACGGGAAAAGAAGTCCTCCGGGTGGCGCATGAAATACTGGTCAAGGGCGTCTTCCTGCCCGATGAGGATAACCGCAGATTCGCGTTGGCTGCGTCCTACACGCCCGCCGCGCTGCAAAGTGGCCATGACAGATCCGGGATAGCCTACAAGGATGCACAGATCTAGTCCGCCTATGTCGATACCCAGTTCAAGGGCACTGGTTGATATAACCGCCAGCAGTTCACCGGAAGACATTCTCTGTTCGATATCGCGTCGTTCCTCGGGCAGGAATCCGGCTCTATAGGCACTGATGCGGTCCTTGTATTCTCCTGCTTTCTCATTGACCCACATGGCGATAAGTTCGGTCATCTTGCGGGACTGGGTGTAAACAATGGTCCGTAATCCCCTTGCCAGTCCGGCCTTGAGCAGCTGGATGGCTGCACTGTAGGGCGAAACCACCGGATTGAAGAAAATATAATTGCGCTTACCGGAGGCCGCACCGGTTTCGGTTATGGGATGAACTTCAAGTCCGGTCAGATCACGACAGAGTTCAGCAGGGTTGCCCACTGTTGCTGATGAAAAGATAAAAGAAGGATTGGCTCCGTAATATTTGCAGATTCTGAGCAGGCGGCGGAAAACCATAGCCATATGTGAGCCCATCACTCCCCGGTAGGTGTGGACCTCATCGACCACGATGTGGGTCAGCCCGGCCAGAAAAGGCGCCCATTTTTCATGGTAGGGCAGCATGGAAAGATGCAGCATTTCCGGGTTGGTCAGAATTACTGACGGTGGGGTGTCTCGTATTTTTTTGCGTCTGTATGGTGAAGTGTCTCCATCATAAATTGCTGCTTCTGGGCGGGCATGTTCAGGTAGCAGGGCAGCCATCTCATTAAAAGTTTTGAGCTGGTCCTGCGCCAGTGCCTTGAGCGGGAAAAGGTAGAGGGCGTGTGAATCAGGATCGCGCAGACATTGTTCCAGTACGGGCAGGTTGTAGGTCAGGGTCTTTCCGCTGGCAGTGGGAGTGGCAACCACAACATTGCGCCCGGCACGGGCATAGTCGGTTGCTTCGGCCTGATGGGAATAGAGTCGTTCAATATCCCGGAAGCCGAGCACGGAATTAACCGACGTTGAGAAAGGGCGGCGCGGTTCAGCGAAGGAAGGATCGGTCCCGTCCATAATCCGGTGGTGGACCACCTGATCACCCATAGTCGGCGAGGCTAGTAACGCGTGTATGTATTCCTGTATTCTGTCTTGATCGTGCAATTGATGTCTCCGACGGCCTTGCCTGGGGCTATGACTTGATGCGCTATAGCGCTTTTTGATGAAAAGATTTCGCCTCCGGCGGCCTAAGGAGCTAAGCCCCTTTGGAATCCCTATTAGTTAAAATAGGTTTATTTTTGGTTCAGGTGAATAGAGTCATCATGGAATCAAAATTCGTCAATAAAAAAAAGGACCGTGCGTAAAGCACACGGTCCTTTTGATATGCAAGCTGGCGAAGCCCAAATAAAAGTTTTTGGGATTCTTAACCCCTTTTGCAAAAAGGGTTAAGCCGCCGGAGGCATTGTCTTATGCTTTTACAGTTTCACCTGCAACTTCTTCACGCTTGGCTGCGATATCGGCGGCAGCGGTGAAGATTACGTCGGTGGAGCTGTTGAGTGCGGTCTCAGCGGAGTCCTGAATTACACCAACGATGAAACCTGCAGCAACAACCTGCATGGAGATTTCGTTGGGAACACCGAACAAGGAACATGCGAGAGGGATCAGCAGCAGGGAACCGCCGGCAACACCTGAAGCACCGCATGCGGATACGGAAGCGATGATGCTGAGCAGCAGTGCAGTTGCCACATCAACCTGAATACCGAGGGTATGTACTGCAGCAAGGGTCATAACGGTGATGGTGATTGCTGCGCCGCCCATGTTTACGGTCGCTCCGAGAGGGATGGATACGGAGTAGGTATCTTCGTGCAGGTCGAGTTTTTTGCACAGCTCCATGTTTACAGGGATGTTTGCTGCTGAACTGCGGGTAAAGAATGCGGTGATGCCGCTTTCACGCAGGCAGGTCAGAACCAGCGGATAGGGGTTGCGCTTGGTCTTCATGAAGACAATGGCCGGGTTTATGATCAGGGCAATGGTACCCATGGAAATGAGCAGAACCATGATCAGATGGCTGTAGCCTGCCAGCGCGGAAAAACCGGTGGTGGCGATGGTGTTGGATACCAGACCGAAAATACCGAGGGGAGCAAAGCGGATAACCAGCTTAACAACTCCTGATACACCTTCGGAAATATCGTTCAGAACCTGTTTGGTAGCATCGCTTGCATGCTGGAAAAAGAAGCCGAGAGCAAGAGCCCAGGCAAGGATACCGATGAAGTTACCGGTGTAGAGGGCGTTGACCGGGTTATCAACTATCTTGAAAAGCAGGGTATTCAGAACTTCAGCAATGCCTCCGGGAGGTGTTGCACTGGTGTCAGTAGCAACAAGGGTAAGTGTGGTGGGCATGAGGAAGCTCATGGTTACCGCAACGAGTGCGGCCATGAAGGTGCCAATAAGATAAAGAAAAATAATGGAACGCATGTTGGTGTGCGTGCCTTTTTTCTGGCTGGCAATGGACGCCGCAACAATCACGAAAACAAGAATGGGAGCAACAGCTTTCAGACCTTTAACAAAAAGGCTTCCCAGAATGCTTATGGATTTTGCTGCTTCAGGAGCAAAAGTTGCTAAAGCAATACCTGCAGCAATACCGATCATGATCTGTACCACCAGACTACCGGATGCAATGCGTTTAAAGATGTTGGAAGTTTGAGTCATATTCATCCCCCGTGTTTTAAAAAAAATTTATGCTAGACGGATTTCGTCATAGGTAGATGTTGTGAATATTGTCAACAAATTTGTTTAAAACAGGTAATCGATTAATTTATGTGTGTGTTTTTTTCGTGTTCAGCAAAAAAACAATAAGCAAAACACAAGCATAGATAGTTGCATAACATTGGGTTAATATTGTATGTTAAAAGATTTCTATTGTAAGATTGAATGAATAATCAAACAGTGCATTAGATTAACATAGAATGATATCGTAAAATATTTTAGTTATTTTTCGTAATTATTAAAATTTAGCGTAAATTTTAACTAAAACGTAAAATTTATGATTGACTTGAATGGTTGACTATCAAGCTTAAAAAGTATGGAATATGAAGGATAAAACAGGGAAAAAACATGTCTGAATCACCACAGAAGTACATTTACTACTCAATTGCGGCTTCAGTTATAACTATGATCCTTAAAACATGGGCATGGTACTTAACTGATTCAGTCGGGTTGCTTTCTGATGCATTAGAAACGCTGGTCAACCTTTCTGCTGCTCTCTTTGCCCTGGCAACCCTTACTAAGGCCCTCAAACCTGCTGATGACAACCACGCTTACGGACACGGCAAGGCGGAGTATTTTTCCAGCGGGGCGGAGGGCATGCTTATTCTTATTGCGGCAGTGGGTATTGTTTATGCCTCAGTGGAAAGATTCATGAGTCCGGAAGTTCCTCAGAACCTTGGTGCCGGCCTTGGAATAGCCCTGCTTTCCTCGGTTGTTAATTTTGCAACTGCCAAGATTATGCTAAAAGGCGCTGCGGTTCATGATTCAATTACCCTTGAGGCAGACGCAAAACATCTCCTGACTGATGTATGGACTTCCATAGGATTGGTTGCCGGGCTGGGAGTAATGCTTTTTACCCCTCCGTCTTGGGCTTTTATTGACCCCGCAATTGCCATGATTATGGGCGGAAATATTGTATTTACCGGATTTTCTTTGATCAAAAAGTCATTTTCAGGACTTATGGATAATGCTCTGCCCCATGAAGAGTTGCTGGTTATTGACACCGCCATCCGCACTTGTGGAGGGGAGGATATTCTTTACCACGGCTTGCGGACCCGCAAGGCCGGATCGCATCGTTTTATTGATTTTCATCTGCTCTTGCCGGGTGATTCTACTATTACCGATTCCCATCATTTATGTACGGAGATTGAAAACTGTATTAAGTCTGATTTGAAGAATTGCCACGTGACCATCCATGTGGAGCCCAAAGAAGATGTCGCTTCTTATGATTGTGAGGAGACGGGCGGGCTTTGCGGTTCCATGGTCAGGCTCAAAGCAAGTTTCGGGGACAAAGATTAACAGCTGATGATGAAGTGCCGTAAAATCAATCATTTCCATATGGGGATTGAACTTGGAAGTATCCTGCTGCTACCGGAAGGCGTAGGTTTGTTTCCGGCTGTTTTGCTTTTCCATGAATATACAGGGCTGAATGATGTTACTGTAAACCATGCAAAGCGTATTGCCGCAAAGGGCTATGCCGTTCTCGCCGCCGATTTTTACGGAGTACGTAACCGCCCATCATCTGTAGATGAAGCGCGCGTCATCCATCGTATCTATCGCAATGATCGCCTGCTCATGCGTGAACGGTCTAAAGCCTGTCTTACAGCTCTGCTTGATCAGCCTGAAGTTGATCCGTCCAGCATTTATGCCCTTGGGTTTTCATTCGGCGGAGGAGCGGCATTAGAACTGGCCCGTACCGGATTCGGGCTAAAAGGTGCTGCGTCGGTTTACGGTTATCTGGATACGAGTCATCCGGTTGTTCCTGGTGAGATTAAATGCCCACTACTTGCAATTCATGTAAATAGTGACCCAGTGGTTCCTGAAGAGCATCTGCAGATGTTCGAATGTGAAATGCATTCAGCTGACGTTGATTATGATCTGATCCGGCTGGATAATGCCCACCATGGCTTTGCAAATCCTGAAGATGATGTGTTTGATGAAAATCTTGCTGAAGAGATGTGGGATACTGTGCTGGGCTGGATGGAGTGAAAAAATCAGTTGAGTGTTGATTTCTATAATTAACAAAAACCCCGGTACGCCGGCACCGGGGTTTTCAGAGAAAAAAAAACTGGTTCTACCAGCTGTTGCGGTGAACTCTTTCTTCTTTATAACGGTCTTTTTTCTTTGATTCCTGTTTTGGATGGCCGATGACTATGAAGCCTAGCGGAATGACCTGCTCGGGCAGATTGAACAGTTTTTTGAAGCCCGCAACTCTTTCCTCGATGGGATGGATTCCGGTCCAGACCGCTCCCAGTCCTTTAGCATGGGTTGCCAACAACAGATTCTGGATAGCAGCTGAACAATCCTGAACCCAGTATCCGGCATATTTTTCAAGACTTAGATCGCCGCAGACCAGAATGCCCAGCGGAGCGGTTTTAGCCATGGCAGCGTACTCGTTGATATTCGGGACTGCATCAAGTTTTTCACGATCCTCTACAACAATGAACTGCCAAGGCTGGGCATTTCCTGCACTGGGAGCCATCATGGCCGCACCGAGGAGTTCTTTGATCTCTTGTTCGGAAACGGGTTTATCTTCAAATTTTCTAATGCTTCTGCGGGAATAGATCGCTTCGAATACATCCATTTCAGTTATCTCCGTTAAAAATTAGATTTCATGAATGACTTCCTATAACACGTTGTTCCAAAAATCAGATCATATTTTTGTCTGAATAAAAGGGTGTCATTTTGACTGGTTCAGCAGCAACGGTGATAGGCCATGCATCAATTTTTATTTGAAGTGATAAGATAAATTATAAATAGTACTTGATTTAATATTATATTGTTATATTCTATCCATAATCACACCCCTGATTTGGTCTGAAATACTTTTGGTTATTTTGCAGTCCAACCCCTTGGCGGTGCCGTTCTCCTCCCTCGCTAACCGTTCGGTACCGCCATCCTTTTCCTAAAAAAAGGGTACGATCCTTAAAGATCGTACCCTTTTTTTGATTTCATATTATTCGTAAACCGCTATTTATTTTTAAATGCGATACGAAAACAGGCGATTGCTCCACCCCAGGTAATAAAGAGGCCGAAGAGCATCATGATAATTGCGCTTGTAGTCATGGTTTATCCCCTTTTAAGGAAGCTTTTATTTGTGGAAGAGACTCCTGCAAATGCCCGTTCCTGACTGGACAAGGCAAAGCCGATAACAAGGCAGAGGGCGATAATTGCCCAGCCGAATGCGATAATGGCAGTGTTGGAGTATCCACCGTAGTTTTTGGAGATATCACCGATGAAGTTGGTAACGATCATGAAACCGAGCATGGCCGGAACCACGAAACGCAGGCTGTTCATCCACAGGGAGCCGACAGTGATTTCAGAGGTTTTGTTAACATGAACACGCATTTCATCGAGGTTGCAGAACCAGGCGATAAATACGATTTCAATGAAACCGCCGATGAGGATACCGAAGTTGTTGACAAAGTGGTCAACGATATCGAGCAGCAGCAGACCGCCGCCGGTGGTGAATACGATGCTGACCAGAAAGCCGAGGGTGCAGCAGATTGCTACAGCTTTTTTGCGGGTGACACCGAATTTATCAATGACAGCGGAAGTAATAACTTCGTTGATAGAGATCATGGATGAGAGACCGGCAACAACCAATGCCAAGAAGAAGAGTACACCGAAGAAAACAGGTGCGGGCATAAGGTTGATAGCGGTGGGCAGGGTAATGAAGGCAAGGCCAACACCTGCGCCTGCAACTTCGCTGATGGGTACGCCCTGCTGCTGGGCCATGTAGCCGAGTACGCTGAAGATCATGATACCGGATATGATACTGAATCCGCAGTTAATGAATACGGTCATGCAGGCGTTGTTGTTGATGTCGGATTCTTTGGGCAGGTAGCTGGAGTAGGAGAGCATAATTCCGAACCCGATGGAAAGGCTGAAGAAAATCTGGCCGAATGCGTCGGCCCAGACTTTGCCGTTCATGATAGCGGAGAAGTCGGGCTTGAAGAGCCAGTTAACTCCGTCCATGGCGCCGGGAAGCATCAGTCCCCTGCCGATGAAAATAAACACGAGCAGGAAAAGAAGGGGCATGAAGATTTTGTTGACCCTTTCGATACCGGCTTTAACTCCGGTGAATAGGGCAATGAAGGTAAATGCCCAGGCTGCAGCTGTTGCCAGAAAGATGGATCCCTGTACGTTACCCATGTTCATGGGGGAGTCGGTCAGGCCGAGAAAGCTTCCGAAGAAGAAGTCCTTGGGTGCTGCCCCCCAACCTTGAGTAAAGGCCAGGCCCACGTAGTTCATCGCCCATGCGATAACTACTACATAATAAGAGGCAATGATGAATGATACCACTACCTGCCACCAGCCGAGCCATTCCCATTTTTTGGAAATGGATGAGAAAATTTTTGGCGCTGAACCCTTGAATCTCTGGCCGAGGCCGAATTCAAGAATCATGAAGGGGATACCCGCAGCAAGCATTGCTACAAAGTAGGGGATGAGAAATGCACCACCGCCGTTTTCATAAACCATGTAAGGAAAACGCCAGATGTTTCCCAACCCGATTGCAGATCCTACCGCGGCAAGAATAAAGCCGGAACGGGAACCCCAAGTTTCTCTTTTTTGCATGTTGTTTGAACTCCTTAAGAAAAAACCAGCCGAAACCGCAACCATTTTGCGGAATCAGCAAAAAGTATATGTAAAATGCGCTAAACGCATAATTGAGCATACCGCATAGAATACATTTTGATTATTGTCCATCAAATTCGGAAACTTGATTTCAGAGCCGATAGTAAATCTTGTGTGGTCGCAGTGTTATTTTGCATATCTGTGATGTATATGTATGCAAAATGAAATTTTACATACATATTTTACGTGTTCCGAAAATTAAATGTACATTGAGATAAATTTCAGAAAAATTGATTTTGCTGGAAACTGGAGATGAAATACGTTGAGTCAATATGAGAGCAAAAGATGACCTGAAACAGAGTGCTCGACTAAAGGCCATGTTGATATTATGCTTTCCAGATAATTTTAAGGAGTTATTATGGCACATATTCTTGTTCTTGATGATGTTGTGGACGCAGGCATACTCCTCAAGCGCATTCTGGAACGCAAGGGGCATGAAGTAAGTGTTTTTTCCGAGGAGGAGGAAGCCCTTGCATTTTTGGACGGCAGCGGTGTTGAGTTGGCCATTTTGGACATCAAGCTTAAAAAAATGACCGGGGTGGAAGTTCTGGAAGAGATGAAAAAAATCCTGCCTGAACTGAAGGCCATCATGCTGACCGGCTACCCTACCCTTGAAACCGCCCGTGAATCCTTAAAGCACGGAGCCAATGAATACTGCGTCAAGCCTATAGATAAAGAAGAGTTGGAGTCCAAGGTCTCCAACGTATTGGAAGCTTAGGTCTCCTTCTGCTTTGCTTTTTTGCTTTGCTTTGTTCCTTCCCCGCTTTTGAAATATAAATACTTATATGTATTTAAAAAATGAGCTTGAATAACACTGGCAAATCTGTTTTTAAAAGACAGTTTTCTAGCGTAAAAGTGTATTCATATGTGTTCATTATATATAGCCGGAGGCCCGGCACTAATTTAAGGAGAATTTAATATGTCTGATTTATCTATACTTTTCCCCGGTCAGGGGTCACAGGAACCCGGCATGGGACGTGATCTTGCCGAAAAATGGTCCGCCGCCATGGATATGTGGAAGTTTGCCGAGGCTGAATCCGGCCTGCCCCTGCGTGAAATCTATTGGGAAGGCGACGCCGCAGATATGGCCAAGACCGATGCCCTGCAGCCCGGCCTTACTGTTGTCAACCTGTCGATCTGGTCCTACCTTAAGGAAAGTCTGAAGCCGGCAGCAACAGCTGGGCATAGTCTCGGAGAATTCGCATCTCTTGGTGCTTCCGGAATTCTTTCTGTAGAAGACACCATCAAAGCGGTCTCCCTGCGCGGAAAGCTTATGTCTCAGGTTGCAAATGAAGATCACGGTATGGCCGCGGTGCTCAAGCTTGATCAGTCCGCAGTTGAAGAAGCTGTTGAATTCGGAGCTTCCGAGACCGGGAAGGAACTGCGTGTCGCCAACTACAATTCCCCGGCCCAGTATGTGATCAGCGGTGAAAAGGCTGCAATCGAGGCTGCCGGAACCGTGATCAAGGAAAAGAAAGGCCGGTCCATTCCTCTTCCTGTAAGCGGTGCATTTCACAGCCCGCTCATTCAGGAAGCTGCTGATGAATTTGCAGCCTACCTTGGCAAACTGGATTGGAATACACCCGCATTCCCGGTCTACTTCAACGTGACTGCCGGTACTGAATCCAACCCAGAAGAGATCAAGAAGATTATGAGTTCCCAGATGACTTCATCCGTGCGTTGGATTGAGATTGTTTCCAACCAGTATGCTGCAGGAGCGCGCAAGTTTCTCGAACTCGGGCCCAAGGGAGTGCTGACCAAGCTGCTCGTTGCCAACCTCAAGGGTAAGGAATACGAAGGAAAAGGCATCGGTAATTTGGAGCAGGCTGACGCTTTGAAATAGCTGAAACTGTAGGTGAATTTGAAATAAAAAAGGACCGGCCTTTACAGGCTGGTCCTTTTTTTTATGCGTTTTAAATTGAGCAGCTTCCGCTTTCCATGCAGTAATTGTTGATTACATTCATCATCTGGTTGTTGAAATAAACACAATTATGTTCGTCAAGACAGCTGCTTACGTATGAAGAGTCCATGTGAGTAGACAGGGAGTCGGACCCGTTTTCAATGGTGATGGTCCATGCATCCATGTCCTCATTGAATTCGGTGGACATGTCGATGTTAAATCTTTCTATTTCCGGATAAAGGTCCATGACCATTTGCCGGATTTGGGAGTCTGTAAGTCTCATAGTTCCCCCTAGGCTTTGCAGTGGCATGAGCTTTTAGTTGTTTCTATGGTATATATTTAAATAATAAATAGTGAACTTCTTCTGTCAATCCGTAATGGTGGATTTGTTGAAAATAGTTTTCATTTAAACCAGATGATTTGGTTGAAGGTATTTTTTTTTAAAAAGTTACGTTGTAGCATTTGTGGCTTAAAGTGATAGGTGGTTTTTTTATTTATATTTAATTGTAATTGATTGTTTCTATGCTAAAATTTTAATTGTTGTCAAAGTAGATGAATAAAAAGATGTGCTTTGTTTAAATAAATCATAGTGTTTGGGGTAAATATGAAAATATTGACTGCTTCACGCATGGAGCGTTGTATAGGTTGCCATTCCTGCTCATTTGCCTGTGCTCGGTTGGTGCATAAGTTGCTTTCATGGAATACCGCAGGGATAAGGATAGCTTCTTCCGGCGGACTTTCTACCGGCTTTGTCGCCAAGGTTTGTCTGGGCTGCTCTCCGGCACCATGTGCCGAGGTCTGCCCTACAGGAGCCATGAAAGGTCGCAAGAATGGTGGCGGGGTTATTCATAAAAAGGATGTATGTATCCGTTGCGGTAAATGTGCCGAAGCCTGCCCGGTGGATGCCATTTATCTGGATTTGAAGGACCGCCCGTACGTATGCATCCATTGCGGCAGGTGTGTTGAATTCTGTCCGCACGAATGCCTTGAGCTGGTTGATTCGGATAGAGGGAGGGACTCATAATGATACGCGATTATTTCAGGGTCCTGATTGTTGATCTGAGTAGCGGCAAAGGCAATGTAACCAAAGTTGAAGGGCGCAATGAATTTGTCGGGGGCAGCGGACTTGGTGCTTTACTCTTTGAAAAATATGGGTATGCGGACCGCCCGTGGGATGATCCGGACCAGCCGCTGATATTTTCCATTGGTCCTCTGACCGGCCTTTTCCCGTTGATGAGCAAGACGGTCTGCTCTTTCAAGTCTCCTTACCATAACCAGTTTGCCGAGAGTCATGCCGGTGGGCGTTCGGCTTTGGCGATTCGTTTTGCAGATTATGACGCTCTGGTGATCAGTGGCCGGGCTGAGCGTTTATCCTGTCTTTCTCTCGGAATGAAGCATCTGGAAGTCAAGGATGTACAGTTTCTGGCCGGGAAGGATGTTTTCAGCACTGGTAAGATATTGCGCAATATGTTTTCAGGTTCCGGGCACAGGTCTATCCTGCGCATAGGCCCTGCCGGTGAGAATTTTTCAGCCATGGCCTGCATCAATGCGGATACCTATCGCCATTTCGGGCGGCTGGGGGCCGGTGCGGTTATGGGAGCCAAAAATCTTAAGGGAATCGTAATTCAGGGTGACGGTTCATTCGCTTTGCCGGAAGGCAGGGAGTACGCGAAAATTTATCAGCAGGTTTATGAAAAGGTGACCGCCACCGACATGATGAGCAAATATCATAACCTTGGTACTGCTGCCAATCTTGACGCTCTTAACGAACTGGAGTCCCTGCCTTGGCGTAATCTGCAGGCCACCAAAGATAAAGAGATTATCGGAATTACCGGGAAGAAATTTGCCGACGATACCCTGCTGCGTAATGCCGCTTGTGCCGGGTGTCCGGTTGGTTGCATCCATATCGGCTTTGTGCGCGAGAAATTTATGGAGGATAACCAGTACCTTTACCGTCAGGTAGCCTATGATTACGAGCCTATTTTTGCCACCGGTTCCATGCTCGGGGTAACTGATGCTTTTCAGGTGCTTGGTATTATGGATGAAGTGGAGAAAGGCGGACTCGACGTTATGTCCGGCGGAGTGGCTCTTGCGTGGGCAACAGAGGCTCTTGAAAAAGGTTTGGTCAGTAAGGATGAGACAATCGTACCTCTCGCTTTCGGTGATGCCGGCAACTACAAAAAGGCTGTGCAATATTTAAGCAGCGCTGAAAATGAATTCTATGCCGCGCTGGGTAAAGGTTCACTTGTGGCTGCTGCAAAGTATGGAGGCGCTGATTTTGCCTGTGTGCTCGGTCAAGAGATGGCCGGATATGCCACCGGGGAAACTTTTTATGTGGCTGAAGGTCTTGGATTCAGGCATTCACATCTGGATTCGGGAGGCTATTCATGGGACCAGAAAAATGACAGCAAAGATGCCGGCGAAGTCTGTGATTTCCTGATCAGCGACGAAACAGGACGGGCTTTCCTGACTTCCATGGTTTCCTGCCTTTTCGGACGCGGAGTCTACAAGGATGAAGTTCTTGCCGAATGCCTGAAGTCTGTCGGTTACGAAGAAATAGCTGAAAATATGAATCTTATTGCTGAAAGAGTCCGGGCCATGCGTTGGAAAATACGTTTTGATACCGGATACAACCCGGATAAGATCGACATACCCAAACGGTATAGTGAAATTACAACGTGGAAGGGCAAAACCGACCCGGAATATCTGGAAAAACTTAAAAAAGAGTATGGGCGTAGAATCTGTGAACTGGTTTCGGATACGGCTCTTGAAAAGCTGGGTTTGAAAAAAAATGCGTAAAATTTAAAAAAGTACTTGCCAAGTGATTCCTGTTTGGTTAGTAATCTCTCCTCAGCGGCGCCGAGGTAGCTCAGTCGGTAGAGCAGGGGACTGAAAATCCCCGTGTCGGCAGTTCAATTCTGTCCCTCGGCACCACTAAGTGCCTAGAATAGCCCTCATGATAAATCATGAGGGCTTTTTCGTGTTTTGCGTATTTCTTACATTTTAAATTATCTGCAACTTTGCATAATTCTTACTCAGCTCCAGCCGGAAATGCTCCTGAAAGGCTGTTTCAGTGATACTTGGTTGTTTTGCCTTGAATTGTACGCAGGCGATGGTGTTCTGCAATTTCGTTCTATCAGGGCGGATGGCAATAATATCCCCGGTGGCAATCTCCCTGTTCATCAGGTGGCTGACGGTAATCCCCGCTCCCAACCCGGACTTGATGGCTGAAACAATGGCTTCGGAGCTGTCGGCAATGAAGCTAAGGTTAAGTTGCTGCGGTTCGCGGTTGAAGTGCAGTTTGAACCAGCTGCGGAAGAGAGCGATGTCGTCTTTGTAACCGATAAAGTCCAGTTGTGTCAGGCTGCCGTAATTTATTTCATTTACCCGAGCCCGGTAATATTCATTTGAACAGGCTAATACGAATTCTTCACGAACAACGGGTTTAATGGAATAAGTTGATGTTCCTCCCGGTGTATCCATGAAGAATGGCAGGATGTCGATATAAGCGAAATCCAATTCTCCATTTGCTACTTTGGAGAAAAGTATCTTGGGTTCGTCAAGCTCCAATTTCATTGTCACCGCCGGATACTTACGCCGGAATGAACCGAATATCGGTGGCAGGTATATTTTCCCGAATTCAGTAGGCGCCCCAATGCGCAGCAGCCCTGATGGAGTAGTCAGGCCATCGTTTATATGCTGCACTCCCTGCTCCAGTTCATTCATGAATTCCTGCACAATTCCATAAAGTTTCTTTCCGGCTGCTGTTGGTACGAGTCTGCGATTTACTCTTGTAAATAGTTGCGTCTGCAACTCTTCTTCCAGTTTTTTTAAGTGCTGGCTGACCCCGGACTGGGTTATGTGCAGCTTTAAGGCTGCTGCGGTGCTACTCTGCTCGTTGAATATATGGAAAAAAACTTTCAGTCTGTTCAGATCGGGAAGCATTTTTTTGAGCCTATTAGTTAGTAAAATTAATTAAAAAAGGTAGAACTATTAATTTTACTAATTACATAGGTCGCGTTTATCTTTCAAGCATTAAAGGGCAGTTGGGTCTGCCTAAACAGATAAGAGGAAAATGTTTTGAAGATAGGGATAATAGCGGCAATGGAAGAAGAGCTTGTATTGCTGGTCAATAAACTGGACGGGGCGAGCACCGAAAGTTTCGGGCAGTTTACCTACCACACCGGAAAAATAAACGGTGTAGAAGTGGCTCTTTTTTTGTGCGGAATCGGCAAGGTTAATGCCGCAGTCGGCACCACCCTGCTGCTGGATAAATTCAAGCCTGACTACCTGATCAATACCGGGGTGGCTGGAGCCTTTCCAGGCAATATAAATATCGGAGATATTGTGGTGTCATCGGAAGTTCGCCATTACGATGCCGATGCCACAGCCTTTGATTACGAAATGGGACAGATTCCACAAATGCCTGCAGCTTATAAGGCGGACAAATTATTGCTCGGTCTGGCGCAGAAAGCATGGATCAACGAGGGTGGCATCAGTGTGCATCAGGGACCTGTGCTTTCCGGCGACTCTTTCATTCATACTCCGCAACAAATTTCACAGATTGAGAATAAATTTCCAGATGTTATGGCAGTTGAAATGGAAGGGGCTGCCATCGCTCAGACCGGTTTTCTGTTCAACGTGCCTTTCATCCTGATCCGCTCCATCTCAGATAAAGTGCACGAGGAAGGCAGCAGTGCAGTATATGAGCAGAGCATGGAGCAGGCCGCTGCTAACTCTGTACGTATGGTTTTGTCGATGTTGGAAGAGTTATGATGTGCTCTCGCTGTGATGAAAATGCGGCT
Source organism: Maridesulfovibrio sp. (assembly GCF_963678865.1). Taxonomy (NCBI): domain Bacteria; kingdom Pseudomonadati; phylum Thermodesulfobacteriota; class Desulfovibrionia; order Desulfovibrionales; family Desulfovibrionaceae; genus Maridesulfovibrio; species Maridesulfovibrio sp. The sequence goes on from NZ_OY787459.1 coordinate 2,678,186, forward strand.
TAAACCCTTTTTGTAAAGAAGGCTTTATGAATCCTAATAACTTTTTAATAGGCTTAATTGCTTTGTTTTGAGAGATTGGACATGAATAAAATTGAGAGTTTTAAAATAGATCATACTAGGCTTAAGCGTGGGATTTATGTTTCCCGCCGTGATAAAATTGGTTCCGAAAATATTACCACCTTCGACCTGCGAGTCAAAGAGCCCAACAATGAGCCTGCTCTTGACCCGGCCGCAGCGCATACTCTGGAACATATCGGGGCAACCTTCCTGCGTAATCATGCTGAGTATGGAGACAACATTATTTACTTCGGCCCCATGGGCTGTCTGACCGGATTTTATCTGTTGCTCAACGGCAGGTACGATTCAAAAGATGCGCTTGGCTTAATTAAGGAATTGTTCAAGTTTGCAGCTGAGTTTGAGGGTGAAGTTCCCGGTGCATCCGCAGTGGAATGCGGTAATTATGCCCTGATGGATTTGCCATTGGCAAAAGAAGAGGCTGCGAAATATTATGCAGAAGTGCTTGATGGGATCGCTGAAGATAATTTGAACTATCCTGAATAATCAGATTGTACGGTGTAGCCCCGTAGATAGGGCTTTTAAATGAGCGGAAAAAGAAAAAGCCGTTACAACTGGTTGTAACGGCTATTCTAGGCAGGTGGTGCCGAGGGACAGAATTGAACTGCCGACACGGGGATTTTCAGTCCCCTGCTCTACCGACTGAGCTACCTCGGCGCCGGAGAAATCGTTTTTACGCAGATCGTAAAACGAAGTCAACAATTATTTAATAATTAAAATGAATATTTGATTAACTCTGGTCCGATATGGCGTTTATGACAGCTATCTGGGTTTCTTCCCTGAATTCGCCCATAATTATATCTTCAATTATTTCTCGTAGTAATTCTTTGCTGATTTTATTTTCAGCAATCCATACCACAAAGTTTTCCATTTCCTGAATAAACAAGGAAATACAATGGTCATAGCCGTTTAATGATATAAAGAACGCGCTTAAAGCGATAGATGTTCTTTTGTTTCCATCATTGAAGGCATGGTTTTTGTTGATAGAGAAGCAAAGATGGGTAATTTTATCTAAGAATTCAGGATAATATAAGTCGTTTTTGATGTGTTCAAGTACGCTTTCCAAGATTCCAGAATTGAGTACTCCATGAGTCCCGCCGGATTCGGAAATTATATAATCATGGATTTCAATAGCATGCGTTATGTCAAGGTATAGAACTTTCATGTCTATTTGTCCTTGAGCCTTTTGAATACAGCAATATTTTCGTTAATACGTTCTTTGAGGTCTTTGCTTTTTTCGCCAAGGAAACGTTCGAAGTCACTTTCAGGAACGCTTTGAATGTAAGCTTCGAGCTTAGAGTGTAAAGCGTCTCTAAAGCAGAGATCTCTGCTGGCCATCTTTGTTCTTGCTTTAATAATTAATGGTTTGAATAGAGGTTGTTCTGCAAAACGGATGAATGTGGTGTTGGCCTCTTGTGCTGTGAGGGGGCGGCCAAGTTCGCCTGCCTTTGTTTCAAGTTCCGCAGCAAGTCCCGCCTCAAAGCTTGCTATAAGATCAAGTACTTCTGCATACAAGGTGTCCCGAACTTTTTCTTTGGCGGCCAAGTTTAATATCTTTTTGTATTCTTTAGCGTTTTCTTTAAAAATGCTTTCGTAAACCAAATTCGTATACTTCCCGTATTTCCATTTCGGAGCATGGATGTATTTGTCCACTGCGTCGGTAAATTGCTTTCGGTAGTTTTCTTCCTGAAATGCTGCGGGAAGATAGTCTTCATCTCTTTGGTTGATATATTTCGTTCGTCCACCTGATTTGTGAGCTATTGTGTCAATGACAATGCTTAATATTCTGCTTCTGATTATTTTTGCTTTTTCGCTTTCGGTCAGCAGCATTGCCAGGTTGAGCACTGATTTAAAGTTAAATATTCCAAGTGATTGAGCTGACTGACCGACATTTATGTCGGCCAGCTTTGATAAGTGTTTGAAATCTTTTAAACTTTTGCCTTTTAAGAGTGTATATCCATTCTTTTCGAGTTCTTCTCCATGGGTAGAAAGATACCTTTCGATAGTGCGAACATCCACTTCCAGAAAATCAGCCACCTGCTGTTTAAGAAATACAGGGCATCCTTTCCATTGAAAGCCGACTAGTCCTATAGTTTCCTGTAATTTTTCAATGGCGAACGGATTATTAAGGATGTTCTGTCTGTCTATGCTGGATTGGGTGAGTGATGTTATTTCAGCCATTGTTTTCTCGAATTGTTGAGCGTGAATAAGTTGTTCAAAATATAGATACTATTTTATTGTAAGTCCATAAAAGTAGAAATGGCTCCTGAACCTGTCTGTTCAGAAGCCATTTTTACTGGTTATTAGATTTATTTGGTTACTTCCCGTTCATCTTTTCCAGGACTTTATACAAGGCTTGAGTTCCTAGTTCTTCATACCCCAGAGCCATAGCTGAGATGTAGAACTGGTTGACCAGCGCCAGACCGGGCAGGGATAGATTCATCCTTTTGGCCTCATCAAGGGCGATGCCCATGTCTTTGACAAAATGCTTGATAAAGAATCCGGGATTGAAATCATCATCCGCAATGCGCCGTCCAAGGTTGTTGATGGACCATGACCCGGCAGCACCCGAACCGATTACGTCGATGACTTCATTGAGATCCATGCCGGCTTTGTAGGCATAGAGAAGGGATTCCACTACTCCGATCATGGTGCCGGCAATGAGGATCTGGTTGCACATTTTTGTGTGTTGACCTGCACCGGCTTTACCCATGAGCTGGATATTACTGCCTATTATTTCAAAGAGCGGGCTGACTTCGTCAAAAGTTTTCTGCTCACCGCCGACCATGATGGCGAGTGTAGCGTTACGTGCGCCGAGATCTCCGCCGGAAACAGGTGCATCAAGCGCGCCCACCCCTTTGGCTGCGGCTTCTTCGGCAATGCGTTCCGCCAAAGCTGGCTCGGAAGTAGTCATGTCGACAATTATTTTACCTGCGTCCACATTTGCCAGTACTCCGTTTTCGCCGAGAATGGTCTGTTCCACATCAACGGGATAACCGACAATGGTAAAGATTATATCCGCTTGTTTGGCAACTTCCGCCGGGGATTCGCACCATGTCGCGCCTTCGGCTACCAGTTCATCTGCCTTGGATTTGGTGCGGTTGTATACAAATGCTTCATTGCCGGCCGTGAGCAGGTGCATGCACATGGAACTGCCCATTACGCCTGTTCCGATCCATCCGATTTTTTTTGTCATGTTGTTTGTCCTCATAATTAAGCAGCTTAAACGATTAGGTATTCCAAAGAGACTTAGCTCTCCAATATTCTATTTATATAGTGCGTAAGCCGTAGCTCCGACCATGAGTACCACCATGGAAATGTTTACCGTATGGCGGACTATCGGTGAGCGCAGCATTTTTATAAACGATTCGCCTGCAAAGCACCACAGGGAGTGGAACAGGGCAGCGCCGCAGGTAAAGGTGCCCACAAAGATTATGATTTCCGTGATCCTGTTTGCGCCGGGATCTACAAATTGAGCGAAAGCCGATACAGTCATGGCATAGTGCTTAGGATTAAGCGGGTGCAGGGCCAGCCCTTCAACGAATTTAAACGCTTTCGGTTTTGCAGAAGACTCTGCCTGCATATTCAAAACTTTCCATGCAAGGTAGAGGATATATACCAATCCCCCGATTTTGAGCACAGATGATACCTGCGGGTAGGCTAAAAATAGTTTCGCCAGCCCCATTGCAGACAGAAAATCCATAATCATTCCGCCGATAATTACCCCGGAAAGAAATGGAATGGAGCGTTTGAAGCCTACAGTCTGGCCAAGAGCCATGGATGCGATGTTGCCCGGACCGGGGGTTCCGGTCATGACAATTACAAATATAAGGAAAGCCCAGAAATTTTCTTGCATTATTTTTTCTCCGTTAGCTTAAGCCCTTTTCCTTGCATCCCTTCCTAAGCCTTACCTCTTTGGGGTAATACTTTTAGTATCGGTAAAAAAGGGTTTAAGAATCCCTAAACCTTTTACAACGCTTCGCGTTTTTGTCTGGTTGGCTGGGGTTTATTTAATGAGTTTTGGACGTTGTCCGGACAACGTTCTACAAAGAATAGTGGATGTATTTGGTAAAGCAGTGGGATGATTGTGTGCTTTTCGTTGCGTAATTGTATTCATATGCTTGACATTGTGTGCAGTCAAAGGAATTATTGTCTGCATGACAAAATGGATACCGGAATTGGAAGAAACCACACGGCCCAAGTTCAAGCTGTTGGCCGATGCTATTGAGCGTGATGTTTATGCCGGGAAACTTAATCCCGGAGACAAGCTGCCCACCCACCGTGATCTGGCTGATGATCTGAAGATGAACGTGAGCACAGTGACCAGAGGTTACGCCGAGGCTGAAAAGCGTGGGCTCGTCTGCGGTACCGTGGGGCGGGGGACCTTCATTGCTTCCGATGCGATCACCTCGCCATCAATGGTTTCTTTTGAACCTTACGCACCGGGAATGATCGAACTGGGCATGGTCAACACCTTTTATGATCTGGACCCGGACATTCAGGAAGGTATGAAACGGCTGACCCGCCGCCGCAATTTGAATGCATTTTTGCGCTATACTGACCCACAGGGACTGCCGGAGCACCGTGAGGTAGGTGCAGAATGGGCAAAGCGCTATCGTCTGAATACATCTGCGGGTAACGTTCTTGTCTGTTCCGGGGCGCAGCATGCTTTGACCTGTTGCCTGAGCAGCCTGTTCAGGTCCGGTGACCGTATTGCCACTGATGCTCTGATTTATCCGGGCATGAAAACCCTTTCCAATATGCTCGGTATCAGGTTGGTTCCTGTTCCTATGGATGATCAGGGCATGATTCCGGAACAGCTGGACAGAATTTGTCGTCGTGAAAGGATCGCTGGGGTTTCATTAATGCCCGGCGTGCAGAACCCCACTTCCATCTGCATGCCTTTTGAGCGGCGGGAACAGATCGCCATGATCGCCTGTAACCATGACCTGACCATTATTGAAGACGATGCCTATGCTCTTACAGTGGAAAGTGATCTCCCCCCTGTTGCATCGCTTGCTCCGGAACGAAGTGTATTTATTGCCGGGGTTTCTAAATCAATTGCTGTTGGTTTGCGGGTTGCTTTCATGGTTGCGCAGGGTGAGAGGTTCAAGCATTTGGCTCATGCCATTCTTAATTCCGTGTGGATGACGCCGCCCCTTAACGCAGAACTGCTTTGCCAGTGGATAACGGACGGAACAGCGGATATAACCGTAAAGCTCAAACGACAGGCCGCATTTCATCGTTTTGAAGCGGTTAAGGATCTTTTGGGTGATATGGGACTGGGAGTTAATCCAAGCGGTTTTTTCCTTTGGCTTACCCTGCCTGAACCATGGAAAGGCTATATGGTCGAATCCCGCGCGCGCGAGGCAGGTCTGAATATTTTCGGAGCTGAAAAATTCGCCGTGGGCGGTGGTGTCGTTCCGTCCAACATCAGGCTTTCTCTGAGCGGCCCGAAGGATATTGCGGAATTGAGGAAGGGGTTGAAGATATTGAAAGAGGTTTTGGGGTAGGGTAAAGGGAGCCCGGTCTCCCCTTGCTATATATTATTTTTTTATTGTTTCTACGACAGCAGTTGCTTTACGTCTTTTTGCCACTTTAACAGGAATAAATTTTCCTGTTTTGGCACATCTTCCAATTTTTACAGTCTTTTTTGACATGGAAGCTCCTGGCTAGCCGATATTCCTATTGCACAACTTCCCCGCCACATGGTAGCTCTGACTTAGTTTACAGGCAGGCTTTCCGGGATGCTTTTGGGAAGCTTTTGTGCCAGCGACCCCGACTAGTTTATAGGTCGCTTTAGAAAGGCTCCCTCATTGCCGTGAAGGAGCCTTTTTAAGGTCTTAAGAATAGAATAGTTTTCTTACGTTTTTATGGCCTACATGTTTGGCAAGAAGTCGATAGTTGTTTTTCTCATATCTTATGCGTCCAGCGACAATTGCAGGGTTAATATCTGCTTCTCTTGATAATTTTATGACATCTTCTATTTTTGATGTTTGCTTTGCTTTAGATTTAATCCAAAGCTCATTCGGTATTAGTGCTTCTTGAGCAAGTGTGTCTGCTTCTATTTCTTTTTCGTTAAGAGCAGAATTGACATCTAAATCATCAATTATGCAATCATCTTGAGTTAACAAGTGATTAAGGCATAAATGAGATAATTCATGCATAAGTGTAAACCAGAAGTTATCTGTTCTATCGTATCTTATGCTCATCCCAATTACAGGGGTATCTTGGTTATCGAATAAAACGACAGCATCAACATACGTTTTTTTTAGATGTGGTACAGTGACGAGTTTGATTCCTTTGCTTAGCAAATATTCTTGTACAACTATTGGTCCCTTTGATGTTACGCTTAAATGTGCAATTTTTCTCAAAAAAGAGATGTCTAGTTCTTTTTGGTTATACTTTCCGTTGAGTTTTTTTTGCTTTGATTCAGCTAAAACTTTTAAAACCCATGCCTGAATTGCAAATGGATCGTCTTTAGCATTTCTACGAGATCCTTGACGAAAGCAACTTTGCGTAGTGAACAGGCTTTCTTTGCCTGCCTGAGTTGCAAGCTCGCGTATAATTTCTTCTTGCTGGGTTTTGGGATCAAAGCCAAGGATCCATTCCCGGGATACAATTTCGTTCACTGGAAATTGATTCCAGTTTATATCTTGACCATCTTCAGGGAATGTTCCGTCTTCTTGAATCAATATCTCTGCAGGAATTGATAAACCAATGTGCAGAGCTCTAATCATAGAAAGTGTTAAGTTGCGTTTTCCGTTTAATACTTCGGAGACTTTTGATTTGCTCCCAATATATGGGATTAAGTCTGCCTGTTTGAGGCCTCGTTCATCCATTACAAATTTAATAGCTTCAATGGGTGAAGGAGGCGGTACTGGATGGTTTCTTTCTTCATAAACAGTGACTAGAGTCAGTAGGACATCTAGTTCATTTCCTTCGGGGGTGCCGGGCGCAGCTCCCCAAAGAGTCTCTATACGCTCGAGGGCGAATTCATAATCGCCTTCTGTATTAACAGGGCGGATACTCATGTTTCACCTCCAAAGGGTTAATTTTATCATATTCTTTGTGTCTGCCGAACCATTTTACGTAGGCTTGCTGTCGTGTGAAGTCGACATTGACAATTAATCTGAAATTATTGCCTTTAATATTAAAAACAATAATACCATCTGCAATTAGGTCTGCTGATCGAAAGACATCCTTTAATTCCATAAAATGGTTGAAGGTATGCTTCCTCATGATACCTACCCATGTGCGAAGAGCTTGATCTGCTTCTGGGTAGCACTCTCGATAAGCGTTAATTGTTTTTGTTGCTATGACGTTCACAAATACAAACTAAGTTCCCTTTTTGGGAATGTCAAGAGAGTTCCCAAAAAAGGATAATCCTCACGATGAAGATTTTAATCTCTTGCCATTATCCACAGTCCCTGTGTAACTTCTTTACTTATGGGACACATAATAGGAAAAGATATCTATCGTCAGTTGGGTGACAAAGTAGACGGTACCACCGTGCGCATGCCGTGGTCTGATTCCATGCGTGAAATGCTCACGGCACTGTATTCCCCTGCGGAAGCGGAGTTGATTGTTCGTATGCCTTACCGCCCCTCTTCTCTTGAACGTATTTCAAAGTTAACCGGTATTGACGAACACACATTGCGTAACATGCTTGAATCCATGTGCCATAAAGGGTTGGTTTGCGACCTTTGGGAGCAGGACCGCTATCTTTATATGATCAGTCCCTTTGTCATCGGTTTTTTCGAATTCACAATGATGCGCACCAAGGGCGAGCTTGATTCTGCAAAATGGGCCGAGCTGTTCCATAATTATATGTTCGGGGATAAGAGTTTCTTAGATGCCAATTTCGGAAACGGTGAACAGGTCTCAGTTATGCGCGCCCTGCCACACGAAGGGACCATCCGCAATGTGGATCATGTGGAGGTGCTTGATTATGAAAAGGCTTCCGCACTGATCGCTCAGCAGGACCGTTTTGCAGTCGGTCTTTGTTCCTGCCGCCATGAGAAAATGCATCTCGGGGAACAGAAATGCGGCATCGACCTCGAAACCTGTACTTCCATGGGTGATGCCGCCGATTTCCTTATCCGCAACAATTTTGCGCGTGAGATATGCCGTTCGGAAATGGATGATATCATGGCCCGTTCTCGGGAACTGGGCTTTACTCTGACCAGCGATAATGTCCGTGAGAATGTCGGGTTCCTGTGTCATTGCTGTGGCTGCTGCTGCAACCTGATGAACGGCATCAAATATTCCGGCTATCCGGGAGTCGTTGTTTCCTCCACCTTCATTGCTGAAATTGAGCTTGCGGACTGCAACGGCTGCGGAAAATGCGCCCGGGCCTGTCCCATTGAAGCCATCTCTATCAAAAAAGAAAATATTCCCGGATCGGATAAGCCGCGCCGTTATGCTGAGATCAACAAGGAAATTTGTCTCGGCTGCGGGGTTTGTGCCCTTAAATGCCCTACAGGGGCTATGCAGATGGATAAACGCGAACAACGGGTTATTCATCCTGAAGACAGTTTTGAGCGGGTTATTTTACAATCCCTTGAGCGCGGAACCCTACAGAATTTGATTTTCGACAACCCCAACAGCCGTAGTGAAGATTTCATGCGTTCCCTGCTGGGGGGATTCCTGAAACTTTCCCCGGTAAAGAAAAGTTTGATGGGTGACAAGTTGCGGTCTCGTTTTCTTGGAGTTTTGCGTAAGGCTACTTCCTCATAAATATTTTCCCGTTTTTCTTTTTCCTGTACCCCGTTCGTAACTTTATGGCTTGCTGTAAGGTGATATTCTGATATTATTGTCCCTGTATCTTTTCCGGGTATGCGTTTCCATTTCACAAACGAAATTTTCTGTTTTCCATTTAGCCGTTCTACCCGAATATTTTTTTATTGAATAAATTTTCTATTCGTCCTTGATGTAGAATCATTTATTTGTAATGCTTTTCAATAGTTTTTTTCTTATTTATTTTGTGAATAATTGGCGGGTGCTTGCTCGCAACAAATACGAAAAAAATTTTCATAAACGAAAATCATTTAGCAACAAAAAACATAAAAATGTAAGAAAGTGGTCATTTTTTACATGCAATATGTTTTCAAATCTGTTAGAAAGCAATTAACCAAGAACTTGATACGCAGGTCCGCGCTTTAAGCGGTCCTTTCGGTTAAACATAAACAAGGCAGGTATGAGAAATGGGTGTAACCAGACTCTACAAAGCAATTTTTGAAATTACCAGAGCTGTCAACTCCAGCCTGGAGCCGGAAAAAGTTCTTCACAGCATTGCCGAGAAAGTGGCAACTGAAATGGAACTGAAAGGTTGTTTTATCAGACTTCTTGATCGCAAGGGCGAAACTCTGCTCGCAGACGCATCTTACGGTCTGAGTGAGCGCTACGAAAAAAAAGGTCCTGTTGAGGTTTCCAAAAGCCGTTTGGATCAGGAAGTTCTCAAAGGTAAAATCGTATCCATCGCAGATGTAAGAAAAGACGACCGCTTCCAGTATCCTGAAGAAGCAGCTCAGGAAGGTCTCTGCTCCCTCGTAGTTCTTCCTCTTACTGCCCGCGGTCAAAAAGTAATCGGTGTTCTGCGTGTATACTCCGCCGAACTCCGTGAATTTTCCGAAGAAGAACTGGACTTCCTCAAGTGCGTTGCCGACCTTTCCGGTCTCGCTCTTGAAAATGCCCGTATGTACAGCGCACTGAAGCGTGCAAGCGAATTGGCAAACGATTACATTTACCGCGTCGACGATCTGTAGGGCGCGTGAGCATAAAGGAATTTTAATATGAGCAAAGTAAGAGTAGGTATTAACGGTTTCGGCCGTATCGGCCGTCAGGTTGTGAAGACTATCTGGGAAAGACATCGTGACACTGTTGAGGTTGTTGCAGTCAACGACCTCTTCGACATCAACACCAACGCTGCCCTTTTCGCACGCGACACCAACTACGGTAAATTCCCTGCAGAAGTAAAAGTGGAAGGCTCCACCATGTATGTCGGTTCCGACTTCGTGATCAAGAACTTCGCAGAGCGTGATCCCCGCCAGATTCCCTGGGGTGAGTGCGGTGTGGATATCGTTATCGAGTGTACCGGTATTTTCAGAACCGGACCCACCGCTGCCCAGCATCTTGAAGGCGGCGCTAAAAAAGTTGTTATTTCCGCTCCTGCCAAGGAAGAGGACATCACCGTTGTAATGGGTGTTAACCATAAGGATTACGATCCCGCAAAACACACCATTATCTCCAATGCTTCCTGCACCACCAACTGCCTCGCGCCAATCGTTAAGACCATGCACGAGAAGTTCGGTATTGAGAAAGGTGTGATGACCACCGTTCACGCATACACCAACGACCAGCGTATTCTCGACCAGCCTCATAAGGACCTGCGTCGTGCCCGCGCTGCAGCATGCAACATGATCCCCACCTCCACCGGTGCGGCTAAAGCTGTTGCTCTCGTAATCCCCGAAATGGCAGGCCGTTTCGAAGGTTACTCCGTGCGTGTTCCCACACCCACTGTATCCCTTGTCGACTTCGTTGCAGTGCTCAAAACCGACACTACCACCGAAGAACTCAAGGCTACTCTGAAAGCCGCAGCAGAAGGCGAACTCAAGGGCATCATGGGCTACTCCGAAGCTCCCCTTGTTTCCTCCGACTTCCTCGCCGATCCCCATTCCGGTATCGTCGAAGCGGACTTCACCGTTGTACAGGGCGGCAACCTTGCTAAGGTTTACGCATGGTACGACAACGAATGGGGATACTCCTGCCGTCTGGCAGACCTCATCGACTACATGGCTAAATGCGGTATCTAATACTGCCTTGAGCTGATTACGCATTAAATTACCGGCAGCGGTTCGGGAAGTTTCCGCTGTCGGTTTTAAACCCTTTCTCCTGAAAAGGGTTTGAACTTCCCGAAGTTCGTCCGGGTTGTGGATGAACCCGGATTGAATACTGAGATTCTTAAGATTGCCAAAAACGGGCGGCCTGTTAACCACAGACAGGTCGCCCGTTTTTTGTTTTTTATGCCACTATATGTACGTAAATTTTTGCACGCTTAACACACTACTTATAGCATTAAACAAAACAGGCCGTTCCGTACCCCACGGGACGGCTTCTCATTATATTCCCCAGCCGGATATTTACCGCTGTAATACACGTATTGCTTGTATGGCCGCTGACCTTGGGCTGGATGGATAAATACAAATAATCCGGTCTTGAGTCATCCTCCCTGTTGGGATACAATGTATCCCAACAGGGAGGGTAATATGGCTACAAAACAAATATCAATCCGTACAAGCCCGGATTTAATAGTAAAATTAGACGCGCTGGCGAATGCCACAAAAAGAACAAGATCTCATCTGGTAAATCAGGCCATGGAAGAATTTGTTGCCCGCGAAGCATGGCAGATAACTGAAATTGAAAAAGCTTTAAAGGAAGCTGATGCAGGTGATTTTGCTACTGAATCAGAGCTTGCCGTCATGGATGACAAGTGGATGAGAAATGCGCGTTAAATGGCTAAGAGGTGCAATACGGGATCTTGACGCGGAGGCATCATATTTGGCGAATGAAGATATGGATTTGGCCGTTAAGACATATTCCCACATACGTGAAAAAGGAGATTTACTTGGTAATTTTCCACAAAAAGGACGTCCCGGTAGAGTTACCGGAACTAGGGAACTGGTGCTTGACAGGTATCCATACATCGTACCTTACCGTGTAAAAGACGATGTGGTGGAAATCCTGCGTGTTTTTCATACAAGTCGAAAATTGCCCAAGAAATGGGATACCGTTTGATCATTCGGTCTTGATAGCTCCCCTAATACCGCTACCAAATACATAGAACGCACATAAGCCCTGCAGGGCAACCGGCGACAATAATTTTTCAAGGGCGGACCTGAATCACCTGATTCAGGTCCGCCCTTGTTGTTATTTTCGACTCCTGTGTTTGTAGATTTGTTTATTAAATCAATATTTAACAGGAGACTTTAAGGGTGAAGGTAGTAAATTCGAAAGTTGGCAATTTCTTAAAGGGGCAAAGTGATGAAGGCTTGCTCGGGTCTGAAAAAGAGCCGGGCATGAGCCCTGAACTGAAGAAACTGGCTGCCCGGGAAGGTGTTGATCCGGTACTGGTTCAGCGTGCACGGGACAGGGAAGAGGAAGAGCGTGATTTAAGGGTGCTGGATGCCTACAACAGTTTTGAGAGCGGGCTGCAGGAGATACTGCTCGACCCCGAGTCCGGATTGATGTTGCTGCGTGCGGGGGAAGCACAGTCAGCGGTTTTTAAAGTTAATGATTATTTTACGGAAGAGGGCGGCAGATTGCGTGATGAATTGCCGGATGATGAATGCCGGACCAGGTTCATGGATATCCTTGAGTCGAGGCGCAGGACTGCGGTGGATGCGGTGGCCCGGCATCAGAGTCAGGAATACCAGAACTGGAAAGAGAGCACTGCTGCGAAAACCATCGACTCTGTGCTCAAGGGAGTGAATATCTGCCCGAATGCAGCTTCTCTTTCGTATGGTGAGCGGTTGCTGGAAGGGGCAGTTCTGCGGCTTTACCGGGGCAGTAATCCCGAACTTCTTCAGCTAAGGTTAATCACTGCCAAGCAGTCCATGTATGCCGGGGCGCTGGAATCCATCGGCGAAAAAGATCCCGTCAGTGCTTTGATTATGACCGAGAGCTGGAAAGAGCAGTTGGGAGCAGAGCATTATGAATTCCTTCATGAAATGTTTGAACCTCAGGCCCGAAACCAGCATATGAAGCAGGAATTTCATTTATTGCGAAACATGGAAGATGAACAGCTTGAAGCTGAGCTGCATGATTTGAAGGATGATGATATGCGCCGTGAACTTGCGGAAATGATCCGGGCTGATCGTGAGTTGCGCAGAAAGGTGGAGGAGCAGGCCGAAGAAGAGCGCATGAATCTGATCTGCCGGGAATTGTTCAAAAGGTTTGTAGATGGTGTGCTCAGTGTGGAAGATATCCTTGATTCCGGTCTAAAGGCCGAGTTGCGCTCCATGTGGCTGGGAATTTTCAGCCGCAAGGGAGTGAAAGGCAGTGATGAAGCACTGATCAAGGTAGTTGCAGGGGTAATCGATGATGAAATCAGCGAGGAGTACCAGATATACGGAGCCGTTCTTGATGGGCTGGGCGAGGTGGATGCCGCACTGTTGGCTGCCCTGTTTATGTTTAAGGATAATCCCGAATCCCGGCTTGTGGTAAACGGTTTGCGGGAGATAGGTGCGCGTAGTGAAGCTGTTTCTGCTGATCAGCGTGATCAGGCTGCGGCAATCCGCGATTTCATTCACCGGGTGGCAGCACTGATCGGTAAGGGCGAACCTTTCAGCGTGATCAAGGTGTGTAATGAGATAATAGCAGACCATTTCGCCAATGGGCTGGCTGTAAAAGAGATTGAAACCGGGCAGCGGAAAGTTTCTGAACACGAATCTTCAGCAGTAATGGAATCCGGGCAAACAGCGGATGAGCTGAATAAACCAGAGTCAGTGGATGAAGCTGGAGATGTTGCGGTTGAAAATGAACCGGCAGCGGAAAATGGCAGGGATCAGCCTTGCAAAAACAATGATGAAGAGTATCATGACGTGGAATCTTAAAATACTGGAGCCCCCATGCGTCGCCTGATTCTATCTTTTGTGTTCTTCGTTTTCTTTGCCGGATGTGTACAGAGCAATATCCCTGATTCAGTACATTATCTTACCCCGCTACCGAAATCCGTGGTGCAGGTGGATGATGTGCAGCTTGCTTACCGTACCTTCGGCGAAGGTTCGCCCCTGCTCATGGTCATGGGCTTTGCCGGGACAATGGACATCTGGGATGCCGGGCTGGTCCGCGAGCTTTCAAAAGAGCATACGGTAATTATTTTTGATAACCGGGGCATGGGCGGTTCCTCCAATGGAACCGAGGAAATATCCGTTACCCGCATGGCGGCGGACAGTGCCGGACTGCTGCGCGTACTGGGCTATCCGCAGGCTGATATATTAGGGTGGTCCATGGGCGGGCTTGTCGCACAGGAACTGGCCCTGCATTATCCTGAAAAGGTTGATAAGCTGGTTCTGCTGGGAACATCATGTGCCGCAGAGCCTGTGGCGGAAATTACCCGCAGGTTGCTAAAGATGGATGTAAAGGAATTGCTGACCCATTTCTTTCCGCATGGTTGGACTGAGAAATACCCGCAGGCTTATGAGAAGCTTCCGCGTCCAGCAAGTGCGCCCGATCCGGCAATTGTGCAGGCTCAGGCCGATGCCATGATAGTCTGGCCGGGGTGTTGCTCAAGGCTTTCTTCCTTGGATAAACCTGTGCTGGTTATTTCCGGGCTGGATGATGATATTCTGCCGGAAAGGTTAGGCGTTGAAATAACGGAGCAGGTGAAAGGAAGCTGGCTGGTACGCTATAAAAATGCAACCCACTGGCTTATGTATCAGGACCCGGTAGGACTTGGGAGAACTGTGAATAATTTTCTTGGGGCTAATCAGGATTTGATGCCTCAATAAAATTTCCGACACTCAAATTAGAAATTAATATCCCGGAATATTTTAAAATATTCCGGGATTGTTTTTGTCTATGACGTCCTAACGAGCTATATGCGAAGCTTGTTAAAAAAGTTTGGGATTCTTAAACCCTTTTCAAAGGGTTTAAGGCCCCCGGCAGGGCCCCCGGAGGCATTTACCAAATATTTTTAGTCTCTATTTTGCTGCCAGAAAAAAGTCTGGTGAAATCATCGAAAGCGGTCAGAGCTGCGGCTGCGCCCTGCCCGGTAGCGGTGATGATCTGGCGTACGCCTCCGGTCACGTCTCCGGCAGCGTAGACCCTTTCCACGCTGGTGCGCTGGGTGGGGTCGACCTTGATGAATCCGTCTTCGCGCAGTTCACAGCCCAGCTTTTCAGCCAGTTCGGTATTGGCGGTATGGCCGATGGCCACAAACACCACGTCGGTGTCCTTGATGAGCTCAGTGCCGTCCTTTTTGAGAATACGAGCTGACTCCACCTGATCTTCGCCGATGACTTCGGTAAGCTGAGAATCCCATATGACTTCAATGCCTTCGCGCTCTACGGAATCCTGAAGGACTTTTTCGGCTCTGAACTGGTCTCGCCGATGGACAATGGTTGTCTCAATTCCCAAGTGATTCAGATGCAGGGCATCGGTAAGCGCTGTATTGCCCCCGCCGACCACAATGGCCTTGCCGCCCTTGTAAAAGTTTCCGTCACAGGTCGCGCAATAACTTACTCCGTGACCGTAGAATTTGTCTTCACCCGGAACACCGAGCATGCGTACATTAACACCCGTGGCTAGGAGGATGCCCTTGGCCCGGTATTTTTTTTCGTCAGTGGTGATTTCGATGCGCGGACCGTATTTGACCTCCTTGACCTCGGAGAATTGCTGAATATCAGTGTACTCTCGGGCATGGGAGCCGAGTATTTCCACCAGCTCAAAGCCTTGAATATTGGTGAAACCGGGGTAGTTTTCAACCTTGGGAGTCAGGGCAACCTGTCCGCCTATCCCCTGCTTTTCAAGAATGATACAGCTCAGCCCGCTGCGTTTGGCGTAAATTCCGGCACTCATTCCGGCTGGTCCGCCACCTACGATTACAAGGTCGATATCTTCATATGGTAACTCACTGTCCTTTTGGGATTTTGCAGCGCGCTGTTCTTTTATCACTTCATCAATGGGCTTGAGGAAAAGCAGTTGGAGCATGAATTTTTCTTCCGGTTCCAGTCCGGTGAAGGTGGCTTCCTCGTTGATGTTTGTGTGCGGCACAGAGCCGACATTATATTCACGGGCCATATTTTCATTGTCGAGGGTGGAAATATTCCAAGCTGAAATCTTGTCCGGTCTGGCAACAGCGGCCTTGAATGCGTTGATGGCCTGCCCGGGGCAATAAGGACAGGTAGGGCTTGCAAAAATTTTTATCTGCCGTTCTTCGTTCAGCGGCTCAAGTGTTTTTTTTGTGGAATCTGAAATTGCGTCAATACCCATGGAGGCCAGATTGAGTGCTTCAACCAATGCCCGTCCTTCTTCGCCTGCCGGAGCACCCAGGAAACGGATATCGTATTCGTCAGGAGAAATGAGCACGGTGGGGGTGGCTATGATCTTACGCTTTTCTGCCATCTCACTGTCTGCAGCATATTCGCGTAACTCAATTTTATCACTCAGCACATTGAAAGCACGGCAGATGTTCAGGGTGAATTCATTGTATTCTCTGTGTTCACCTTCAGCAGTATATACTTCTATGGTCACTGTCCGTTTAAATCCGGCAAAAAGTTTTTCAAGGTATTCGAGGCTTTCTTGGGGTATGAAGTTACGGTATTTTTCTTCAGCGCTAAGTGTGCTCATGGTCTCTCTCCTTATCAGCAATGATAGTAATGCTTATTTCAATATGACTTATTTTAAGGGTTCGGAAAAGGTTTTTCCAAAATATAAAGCTGAGAATTATCAGTAATAATTACTGAAAGCAATAATTTCAAATTATTTATAATGAAGCTGAAAGGTGTTGCCGGGTTTAAAGGAAGTATTGTCAGGAGTAATACCAAGATCAGCGTAAAGTGGTTTAAGGCATGATTTATGGCCCCAGAGCTCACCGGAATATTTTTGCGGAACAATAAATTGTATGGCCTTGTCAGCCAAGGCAAGGCGGGAGCGCAAATGTAAATACATGGCTTTTGATCGAACCATTTGCCCAAGTGCCGGATGCATCGGTCCGGCTGTAATATTCTTTTCAAATCCGTCCTCATGCGCCACACCGATACGGATGACATGAATTATATTCCGCCAGAGACGCAGCAGGGCTGGAGCCAGTTCTTCTACAGTACGGGTAAGGGACCATGGGGTATACTTTCCGGCCCGGTACAGTTTTTCCAGTCCGGTTCCTTTTACTGTCAGGCAGGGGTAGATGCGTACGGCTTCTGGCTTGAATTCAATGGTCCGGCTGACATCATTCTGAAAATTACCAGGTTCATCCCCCGGCAGGCCGGGCAGCAGTTGAATACCCAGCGAAATGCCGCTTTCACGTACTATATTGCAGGCTTCAATCCCGGTTTGCGGGGAGTAATTGCGGCCTGAACGGCGTAGGACTTCAGCTGAAAAGCTCTGAATACCCAGCTCAATCATGTCCAGACCGGATGCATGAAGCTGCATGATTTGTTTTTGGTCAATACAGTCCGGACGGGTAGAACAACGAACTTTGGTCAGGAAGCCCCTTTCTTTAAATTCAGCAGCCAGTTTGATGAAACGTTCCTGCCATTCAAAAGGGAGGGCCGTAAAAGTTCCGCCGAAGAACGCCAGTTCAAGCGGGGAACGATCTTTTGTATTGAAGAATGCAGGAATCTCTTGTTTAATTCCTTGATATATTTCGTTTAATGTCTTAGCTCCTGTTCCTGTCTGCCTGTCCTGCGCACAATAGATGCATTTTGATGGACAGCCCAAAAAAGGCATAAACACCGGCCAGATGCGTGTTTTTGGATGTCCCGGTTCAGGGTGTTTGAAGATTGCTGTTTTCATATCTGGAAGTCGCGGAGTTGAAAAAAATAGGCAAATGATGCCTTTGTTTAATAAATTAGCTTGATTAAAAAAACGTGGTCGGTTATTTATCTAAATATAACTGTCTCTTGAAGCTTTCAGGATCGGTTTAAGATTATTTGTTCCAACATGCAACTCAAGAACAACAGTATTTATTATGAATAATCAGGATTGTATTTTTTGTAAGATCGTTGCCGGGGAGATTCCCTGCTTCAAGATTTATGAAACAGACAAGGTGCTCAGCTTTCTGGACATCGGGCCTGTTAATAAAGGCCATGCTCTTGTCATTCCCAAGCAGCATTGCGAAAATATCTGGGATCTGCCTGCCGAACTGGGGCAGGAGATTATCACTGCCTCCCAATTGGCCGGTGATGCTATTGTAAAAGCTACCGGGGCTGACGGGCTGAATCTGATTATGAACAATAATGAAGCAGCCGGACAGCTTGTTTTTCATGCCCATTTTCATCTTATTCCCCGATTCAAGGAGGACGGTTTTGTCCACTGGGGTCAGAGTGAATATGATAGCATGGATGAGGCTGCAGCCCTTGCCCAAAAGATAGAAAAGATGATAACAGGATAAATTACAGTAATTTATTCTTGCACGATAACGCCTTTTACCTGAATCGTCGTACGCAGGATTTCAACCTGCTGCGGATAACACTAAAACCGCCGCCCCTGACCGCAGGGCCGGGGACAACGGAGGAAAGGAAATGGCTAGCGGAAACACCCTTACTAAAGCCAGCGTTGTTGACTACATCTACGAAAAGACAGACCGGAACAGAGCTGAAATCAAGGAATTGGTTGAATCCATCCTCGACATCATGAAGCAGGCTGTGAAAAGAGATCATGCCATGTTGATCAGCGGATTCGGAAAATTCGAAGCTTACGACAAAAATGCCCGTAAGGGACGTAATCCCCAGACCAATGAATCAATAACCCTGCCCGCACGCAAGGTTGTTGTGTTCAGGCTTTCCCGCAAGTTCAGATCTGAACTGAACGGGTAGGTCGTTGCCGCATATGTTGCGGCCCGGATTCCTCCCGGTTTGATATTTTGCAATGAAACAGGGGAGCTGGATTATTCCGGCTCCTGTTTTATACTATTGCTCAATTTATCGGTTTTCGAATTCTTTTCAAATTTGATGTGTACAAAAAATCCGTCCTATCGAAACAGATAGGACGGATTTTTTTATCCAGTGACAGTTTGCCAGTGGAACAAGCCCCTTTCAAAGAGGTAAGCCGCCGGAGGCAAAAGATGACTATTAAATAGCGCGGAGCAGCGCATCCAAATTATTCAGTAACCAAAATCACGTTGCCGTAATCGTTCTCGAGGGAAGCCATGGCATCTTCAGCTGCGGGGATGTTATAGAAATAACCGGCCTGTACGCGCATGAATTTCTGACCGTTCACTTCCACTTCCACTAAACGGGACTCTTTGTAGCCGCTGTTGCGCAGAGTTTCCAATATAGACTGTGCGCGGTTCCGGTCAGTGAATGCGCCCACCTGAATGTAGTAGTGCGCTTGGGCAGTGGCTTCTTCGGTGATGATGATTTTTTCAACTTCAGGTGCGGCCTGAACAGTTTCTTCCATCACGGCCTCTTCTGCCGGGGCAGCGGTTTCCGCAACTATTTCTGTTGATTCCACAGGTTCCACATTCACATCGTCAATGGTCCGCAGTTCTACAGGAGTCAGCCCTTTATTGACGATGCCCAGCTTGGATGCTGCGGCATATGAAAGGTCAATGATCCGCAGGTCAGGATCGGCAAAGGGGCCCCGGTCATTTACCCGGACAATCACTTTGCGTCCGCTGGCGCGGTCGGTAACTTCAAGCATTGTACCCATGGGCAGGGTGCGGTGGGCGGCGGTCATGGAGTACATATTATATGTTTCGCCATTGGCGGTAGTTTTGCCATGGAAGTCGTCACCGTACCAGGAAGCCAGTCCTTGAGCCTTATAACCTTTGGCACTGAGGTGTGGAACATAGGTCCGCCCGTGCACTGTGTAAGGGTCGGTTTTTAAAACCGGTTTAACTACGTCCGGGGAATCCTGCTTTCTTATTTTATGTTGTGAAACCGGCCGGGTGGAATAAATTCTTTTTTTTGCACAGCCTGCGGGAATAATCAGCAGCACAGCTGCAAGCAGAAGTACATATCTGGACATTTGAGCCTCCGTCATCTGGGGAATATTATTTACCGAAGCACTGCGGACGCAATCGGTAATTCATCCATAGTGGGTGGAGGAATTAAAGTCCAGTAGTCTTGTTAAACATGCCTTCTGCCTTAAAGGACCGGAATCAGGGAGTCTGTTACTGGCGTAACAAGAAAAGCGGTCCCGACGACCGGGACCGCTCATTTATTCTGACAGCTTTATATCGGAGGAAACCGACTTTATTTACATGATACGCAGCTTGGGACGCATGGGTGAAACTACCACCCTGTTACGCCCCTGCATCTTGGCATCGTAAAGAGCTTCATCTGCCTTGCGCACTATTTCAGTATTCTTTTCAAGGCTGCCGGGGCAGACGGAAGATACACCTATGCTGGCGGTCACTTGAAAACTCTTATCCTGATAAGTCATGGTGGAGGATTCAATCTTGGTCCTTACCCGCTCGGCCAGCATCCGGGCCTGTTGTTCATTGGTATGCGGGAGCAGAATGACAAATTCCTCACCGCCGTAGCGGGCAATGAAGTCCGTAGACCGGAAAGTGTTTTCAAACATGCGGGCAACTTTTTCCAGCACCATGTCCCCGGCCATATGGCCATAGGTATCGTTGACGGCTTTGAAATAATCCAGATCGACCATGAGCAGGGAAAGATCTGTATTTAACCGTTGGTGGCGTTTGAATTCTTCAATCAGCCTTTCATCAAAGCTGCGGCGGTTGTAGACTCTGGTCAGGCCGTCACGATTGGCTCGGGTTTTAATCTTGTTGAACATAATGGCGTTGCTCAGGGCGAGAGAAAGGTGGTTCACCGCTGCGTTGAGGGTGTTAACCTGATCCTTGGCCAGCCTGATGCTGTGTTCGCAAAGCATGACCAGACAACCGAATTTTTCACCTCGGGCAACCAGGGGCAGGGCCAGAATTCTTCCGGCTTCGGGACTGTAGACCATGCTGTTGTCCACAGCGGGGATGGTCTCGGCCATGTTGTAGCTTGAAACTTCCATACCGCTGAGCGTGACGATGTTTTCGATCATCAGCGCAATCCATTCGTCCTGAACATTTTCAACTTGTCCGGGATTGATGAAAATATCGGCGTCAATATGCTTTCCGGTAGGCAGCACATCCCAGAAGGCACCCTGTACGGAGTAAATCGGGAGCAGCATTTTCAGGTCTTCAGCTGCCTGCCCCAGAATATCCGCAACTTCCAGCCTCTCTGTGGCATTGGAAAGTACGGTATTCAGGAACTGCAGTTGCTCGGTCTTACGTGAAAGCAGTTCGCGTTCAAGGATGATTTCTTCGGTCATGCGGTAAAGATCACCGTAAAGACCGGCTATTTCCTTGGCCCTGAACAAGGCATCCTGCACCTTGGAGCTGGTGAGGGGAGAACTTACTACAGCAAGAAAACCGTCTTCCAGAACCTGTTCCAGATCGGCATTGTTCTGATCATCCTGAATCAGGATGCGTTGCGTGGATTCGATATTTCGGTAAGCAGAGCGTTTTTCCTCCGGCAATTCTTCCCAGACTCTTTGCGGGATCCAGGTTGCGGCCGGCTTTTCATTCTTGCTCAGCTCTTTTTCTCCGGGCAGAGAACGCTCAGAAAAATTTCTTAAAAAGAATCCGGGACCGAGTGAATCCTCGATTTTACCGGCTTCGGTGCTGTTTAGACCGAACCCCCAAAGCAGTTCAGGCCTGTGTCCTCTTTTCATGTCTGGTCTCCTTGATTGCCATGATTAAGCTGTCGGAAACAGTTTTCCAATCATGATTTTGCAAAATAGGGACCATTCAACATAAAGAGGATATAACATCTGGTTCATCAAACCATGCACAGAACATATATGAATAAAGAAATTGCTTTATTACAAGTGGTTAATCTCTAATATGGATTCGAGTTATAAATTTTCAATACGTCGGATGCAGAACCGGAAATACAATCTGGCGGATAAAATAAGGAAAAGACTGCCGGAAATCCGACGCCTCCCTGCAGCCTCGGTGGGAAAATAAAACCTTTGACAAGAGTGGGCCAAATGTGGCTTGAAATAACATATGAAAACTCAAAGAATATGGGGAACTCTGGACCCATTCCATGAAAGCGGGGCTATTCTGGGCCGCAAGGTTGCCAATGCGGGATTCCTGAACGGGCTGCTCAGTCGTGACCATTTTGACGAGTATCACTTTTTTCTTTCCGGGGCAGGTACCAAAAAAGGGCTGTGCTCCTTTTTTCGTGAGAGTTACCCAGCTATGTTTGAACAGGGTAGGGTGAAAATCATGGACCGTCGGGATCTGCCTGCAGAACTGGCAAGCCGGGAATATTTTTGTTTTCACCAGTCCGACTGCATCAACTTTCCGCCCCATCTGGCCCGGGTCCGGAACCGTTATGCCAAAAACATTTTTCCAATCACCGGCACTACCCATTCCTTGAGTTACAGCAACTACGGCTCCTTTTTCCTCAATTATTTATGGCCGGGAACCACCGGCAGGGACTGTATCGTAACTACATCTACAGCCGGGAAACAGGTTGTTGAAAAATATTTCAAGCATCTGCGTGAGGGACTATGTTTGAGCGAAGAAACTCACCCTTCACCGCAGGTGAGACGAATTCCGTTGGGGATCACTCCCGGTCATATCCGGCCTGCAGATGAAAATATCAAAGCAGAGGCCAAACTAAATCTCGGTATGGATAGTGGCGATGAGCGGGTCAATATTCTTGTTTTCGGACGTATTGCCCATTATTCGAAGATGGACATCCTGCCGCTTTTCCGGGCCATGCAAAAACTTTTTATTGCCGGATTGAGCCGTGACAGGGTGCGGGTTATTCTGGCTGGCTGGCTGGATGAAGGAGACGATTTTTCCAACACCCTTGCCCAACTGGGACACAACATGGGGCTGGAACTTTCCATTATCGCCAGTCCTTCAGAAGAACGCAAAACCGACCTTTACCGGGCAGCAGATATTTTTGTTTCCATCTCCGACAACCCGCAGGAAACTTTCGGCCTGACCGTGCTGGAAGCCGGTGCAGCCGGACTTCCGGTCGTTGCCTCCGACTACGATGGTTATAAAGATCTGGTGGTTGAAGGGAAAACCGGGTTGCTTATTGAAACCATCGGCCCGGAAGCCACCCCGGAACTGGATCTCATGGCCCCGCTATGTTTTGATAACCACTACCATCTGCTAATGGCCCAGCAGACTGCTGTGAACACTCCCAAACTGGCCGCAGCACTTGCAAAGCTGATACACGACCCGCAATTGCGTAAAGACATGGGAATGGCTGGGGCCGAGCGGGTCCGTGATAATTTCAGTTGGTCCAAAGTCATTGAAGAGCACATCAGACTCTGGGAAGAACTTAATACTGTTCCGGTGGAGGCTGATAAGCTGCGTAACCAGCTCCATCCCGTACAGCTTCGTTTGGGTGAAACATTTTCCCACTACCCGACTGAAACACTCAGCCCGCAGACAAAGCTGGTCACCGGTGATACCGGTCAGGCAATTTATCAGGGCCGTGAATTCCCGCTCATCTATAATGGAGTTGATAGATTCCTGAATGAGGATGTTGTTCGTAAAATGGCATTCTTCGCCCGCAAACCGTTGAGTGCAGCCAGTCTGGTCGAGAAAATGACGTCCATGGCCGGTGATATGGATCAACGGGAGGCCGAATTTCACATCCTCTGGTGCCTTAAGCACGATATTCTGGAAAAGGTATGCTGAGCAGGAGCGTAGTGCATCATACCGCTCTGGGGAAAAGCGGCGGAGCTTCAAAAGTAGCCCAGTTGCTTCATACGGGGCTTCTGGAGGCAGGCTGTAAGTCAGTTCATTCTTTCGAAGCTTCGGAAAATCCCGGTGATGAGCTTGTCTCCCCGGAGGATGCCGCCCGCAGGATTTCTGCGAAAAGCATTGTCCACCTGCATTCCTCGGCTGATCCGGCACGCTTTCTGCGCGCTCTTCCCCCCGGTACATCCACAATCATCACTCTGCATGATACCCAGATGATTACCGGAGGCTGTGCCTCGCCCATGGGCTGTCCTGAATTCGATTCCGGTTGCTCTAACTGCCCACGAAAATTTCCCGAATCCGGTAAAACCCGCCGGGAGCGTCTGGAGGCTATTGTTGATTCAAAAGCCGTACTTGTTTCCCCTTCCGGATGGCTGGGAAGACTGGTCCGCCAAACTTTTCCCGGCTTAAAGCCCAAAATTATCCCAAACGGAATACCATGGCCGGATAAACCAGCCAGTAAAAATCAGATCAGGAAGGAACTAGGTATCCATAAGGCTTCAAAAGTAATGCTTTTTGTAGCTCACGGAGGGGAGGAGGCTGCTTATAAGTCAGGACCGCAGTGGAGAAATTACTGGGCGGAAATTAAAGAATCCGTACCGGCTGCTCTTTGTTTTGCTATCGGAGGAAAGGAAAATTCACGGGATGGGGATTTTATCAGCATCCCTTACGTGGATAGCCTCATGCTGAATAAATTTATGGCTGCTGCAGATGTGCTTGCCTACCCCACACTTGGAGACAACCATCCATTGATAATTCTTGAGGCCATGGCCCAGAGTCTGCCCGCAGTCAGTTTTGCCGTAGGCGGTGTCATTGAACAGATATCCGACAGGGAGGACGGAATTCTGGTTCCCCCTTATGAGAAAGGGATTTTTACCGAAAAGGTAGCTATGTTGTTAAAAAACAGCAGACTTGCCCACGAGATGGGCAGCAGGGGATTTCAGAAAGGTAAAAAAAGATATTCCTGCGAAAGAATGCTGGATGACTACATGAAAATTTATTTCACACTGGTGTAATTAGGGTTTATCGTGTTATTATTTTATATATTTCAGAAAATTTCACCTTATCCGGGTTGACTTTTTTTCGTGTTTAAACTGGAACTACTTTTATAAACAAGAATATGAAGATGAGAAAAATCTTTCATTAACAAGCATTTCAGGCTAACATTATAATGAGCAAAGGCTGCTCAGTTATATGATGCTTGCTCGATACATTCTTTTTTCCGGGGAGGATGACCATGTCCCAAACTAATATTCTACTTGAATCAGGCACTAACGAACTTGAAATAGTTGAATTTTACATTGACGAGATTGACAATGTACATGAAGGCTCAACCCGTCGCAGCTATTACGGCATCAACGTTGCCAAGGTCGTTGAGATTATTCGTCTGCCTGAGTTGACCGATATGCCTGACGCGGCAAATGATGCCGTCCTGGGAGCATTCGACCTTAGGTCGGAAATCATTCCCCTGATCGATCTCAGCCGCAGGGTTGGTAAAAACAGAATTGAAGATGAAGCCCCCAAAGTCATCGTCACAGAATTCAATAAAATTTCCACAGCATTCCTTGTTTCGGGCGTAACCAGAATTCACCGCATCAGTTGGGAGCAGGTTGAAGCTCCGAGCAAGCAGGTTTCTTCACTGACCGCGAACTCCATCACCGGGGTGGTCAAACTTGAAGGGCGCATTGTCTTCCTGCTGGACCTTGAAAAAATCGTTGCCGACCTCAACCCGGACATGGATATTACCGACATGCCTGAGCCCTCTCTGGTCGATAAAATTGAAAAACGCCAGCTCAAGGCTCTTATTGCCGATGACTCAACCATGATCCGGCGTATGATCGGGCAGATGCTTGAAGATGCCGGATTCCGGGTAACCAGAACCCACAACGGTAAAGCAGCCTGGGATAAAATTACCCAGTGGAAAGCCAAAGCAGAATACGAAGGTAAAACTATCAACGACTATATCGACATTATGGTCACAGATATTGAAATGCCGGTCATGGATGGTCATAACCTGACCAAGCGCATCAAGGATGACCCGGAGTTGCGTCATATTCCGGTACTGCTTTGCTCATCCATCATCACCGACACCCTCTTTCATAAAGGCGAATCCGTAGGTGCCGACGATCAGATTTCCAAAGCTGAAATCAACCAACTGGCCGAAAGAGTTTTCAAACTCATCGAAAAAGCAGAAAAAGGATAATTTCAGCAGAATATAAAATAAACAAGCCCCCGCAAAGTATGGCTTTACGGGGGCTTTCGATTTTTAATTAACAAATCTACCTGATCCAGATCAGTGAACACTGACGCCCGGTGGTCTTTTCCCTGCGATAGGAGAAGAAACTCCGGGCCATGGAAAAAGTACAAAGATCAAGGGAATGAATGTTGCGCCGGGTAAGCCCGGCCTCCACTAATTGGTCAATAGTCAGCTTCCAGAGATCAACCGTGCAGGACTCTTTATCAAAATATGACTCGAAGCCCGGTCCGAAATCAGATTCAAAATTCACGAACTGGGCAACTGCCGGACTAAGGCTGGGACCGCGTACGGCCAGAAGGTCTTTGGGGTCACAGCTGTAGTGTTCGCAGATATCGGCAACACCTTTGCCGGGAAAATTGATAGCATTGCCCCGCCATCCGTTATGCAGTCCGGCGACAAAATCACCATTCTTGTGGGCTATCATGATCGGCTGGCAATCAGCGGTTTTGACTACCAGAGCATGCCCTGCGGCAGTTGTGGCAAGACCGTCCCCTTCAATAATTGGAGTATCAGCCGGGGAACCTTCTTCAAGGTCGTAATGCACCACATCTCCATGTACCTGAATACACTCATGCCAATGCGATATACCCAGAGTTGCGGCCAACTCGGTGCGGTTGGCCCGCACATCATAGGGATCGTCACCTACATCGTAAGAAATATTGCCACCGTCAAATGGTGCCTTGCAGCAGCCTCCGTTTCTGGTGCTGAAAGCGATTGAAACTTTATCCAGACCCGGAAAAACAAACGGTATAAAATTTATTTTTGCCATATCAATTCCTTATCAGTGCAGACCAGCTGCACGTTTTTATCCCATGGTTCTATAGGGAATCCTTCCACCAGCTGAAAATCATAGCAGACACCCACAGAAAGAAATCCGTCCTTCTGCGGACGGGCCAGAAAACGGTCATAGTATCCGCCACCAAACCCGATTCGGAATCCCTTGCGGTCAAATCCAACACCGGGAACTATTACCAGATCAGGAGAAACCGCGTCCGGAAAATCGCAGCGGGTGCGGCATGGTTCCTTGATGCCGAATGAACCGGCGGTAAGGTCGGCCTCCGCACGGACGACTCCGAAATCCATCTGTCCGGGTTCGTTCCTGCGGCAACAGGGCATGAAAAGTTTCTTTCCGCTGTCCCATGCGTCCATCAACAGGGGGCGCACATCCACCTCGTTCCTGATAGGCCAGTAAAGCAAAACCTCTTCGGCCCGGCTCCACTGCTCCAGAGACATGATTGTTTCCACAATGCTGCGGCTCATGGAATCTACATCCGGACCGCGCATGACGGAACGCTTATCCAGTAATTGTCGTCTGAGTATTTCTTTATCCATGGCAGCCACCTGTTTCGAACTTTTACTTATGGGATGGGAAAATTAAGCACAACCCTGTGACAAAAATCAATCTCCAAGTGCTACAATAACGAAAATATCTTCCTTTTATGCCCTATGGAGGGCGTTTGGTTTTTCAGGGCAATAATGATATTCAAAAATCTGTTGAAAACAGGATAATTCAATGCCAACTCTAATATACCTGCGGAGACAGTATGACTGAATCCTCAAAAATATGGGTCGCTTTCGGCGATATACACCAGAGCGTTAAATTCGTGAACCTCATCCCTGAATTGGAAAATGCTTCCGGGGTGATTGTAACCGGAGACCTGACCAATCATTCCCCGGCCGGGGCTATTGAGAAGGTCTGGGATGCAATTTCCAGCAGAAACAGTACCATACTTGCGCAGCAGGGCAACATGGACCGGGCCAATGTTACGGCATTCCTCAAAGAAAGAAATGCCAACCTGCATTGTGAGTTTCGCGATCTGGCTGAAGGAATAAAAGTCATGGGCGTGGGGTGCTCCATCCCTACTCCATTCGGCACTCCCGGTGAAATTACAGAAGAAAAAATGGAACAGTTGCTCGAAGAAACCCATGACCGTCTAGGTGAATATGAGCAGCTACTGCTGGTGGTTCACGATTCACCCTTTAATACCAAGCTTGATGTCATTTCCAACGGAATCCATGTAGGCAGCAAGTCAGTGCGGGCTTTTATTGAGAAATATCAACCCGCTATTGTCCTTTGCGGCCATATCCATGAATCAAGCGGTGAAGACGTTATCGGTAAATCCCGTGTTATCAATCCCGGTATGGCTTCCGGCGGCGGGTATGTGCTTGTCTCCGTTGAAAACGGCAAGCTGGACGCAACCCTTAAACAAATTTAAAACATGAGTAAAATTCGATTCGTCTGGGTCGGCAAAATCAAAGAGCCGTTCTTCCGTGATGCCTGTGCCCATTACACCAAAAAACTGGGACGCTTCCATAAGCTTGATGAGACTATCCTCAAGGATGCTCCGGGCAAGTTGCCGGCTCAGGACAAGGTGCAGCATGAAGGCAAGGCCATCATGGCCAAAATTCAGCCTTCGGACATGCTCATCTGTCTTGATGAAAAAGGTAAGGAGATGACTTCGGTAGAGCTTTCCAAACAGTTGCAGCGTTGGACCGAGGACCCGAATCTGACTCCCTGTTTTGTCATCGGCGGACCTTTCGGTCTTGCTGATGAAGTGAAAAACGCGGCCCGTGTGAAGCTTTCGCTGAGCAAGATGACCCTGCCCCATGAACTGGCCCGGACGATGCTTCTTGAACAGCTCTACCGTGCAGCTTCCATATTGCGCGGTTCGCCCTATCATCATGTTTAAAGACAAAAGACAGGTTTGATGCGCTGCGTGCTTTTTATATAAAGATTTCCGCCTCCGGCGGCTTAAACCCTTTTTGTAAAAAGGCTTTAAGCATCCCAAAAACTTTTATTTGGGCTTCGCCGACTTGGATTATCATTTTCTGCAAGAGGAGAATATAATGCTTAAAATGGATTACCTTGAAAGACTGGAAGAATACATGACTTCCGGTGATATGAAATTTGAATTCGATAACGGAACTGAAGAGAAAAGATTCGAAATTCTCGAATTCCTTGAAAAACTCATGGACGTCGCGGAAATCGCCGACGAGCACGCCACCAAACTGATATTCAAGGGCGGACTGCTGGAAGCACTTTCAGGGGCGGGGCAGGAAGAGGAATAGATAGTCTTACTAGTTTTAAAAGAGCCCCGGCAGTGGTGTGCCTGGGGCTTATTTATTGACCGAGTGTTAATTCCTGCACCCTTATCCTGCACTCCTGAGCTTCATCATCCATTCCTTTTTCATCATAAGCGAGTGCCAGATTGTTGTAAGCCAAGGCATGGGCAGGATGAAGTGCTAAAACCATTTTGTAGTCGGCGATAGCTCCGTCAAAATCACCTTTTTCATATTTAACAGTGCCGCGATTGAGAAAAGCCTTGGCGTATTCGGGGTTGATTTCAATAACCTTGCTGTAATCGGCAATGGCCCCGTCAAGGTCGCCCTGTTTTTTGCGGATAACAGCCCGGTTGCCATAAGCTTCAGCATCATATGGATTAATTTCAATGGCTTTGCTGTAATCAGCCACAGCTCCGGTCAAATCCCCGTTCAGTTTGCGGGCCAGACCTCGGTTAACATAAGCCATAGCAAATTCAGGATCAATGGAGATGGCTTTGTTGTAATCAGTAATAGCTCCAGTAGTTTCGCCTTTTCTGTAGGAAACAAAGCCCCGGTTATTATAGGCCATGGCATAATCAGGATTAATCTGCAAAGCACGGTTATAGTCAGCTATGGCCTTTGTGAATTCTTCCATGTCGGCATGGACCAAGCCCCGGTTGTTGTAGGCGATTGCAAAATCTTTATCTATGGCGATAGCCCGGTTGAAATCATTTACTGCCGTTTCAAAGTCCTTTTTTTTATAATAGGTCAGTCCCCGGTTTCCATAGGCCTTGGCATAATCTGGATTCATGGCAATCACTTTATTATAGTCGGCAATGGCTCCGTCTAAATTTCCAAGCTCTTCGCGCACATTACCACGGTTGTAATAAGCATATATGTAATCGGGGCTGATTTTCAGGGCCTGCTCATAATCAGCAACCGCACCACTGAGATCTCCCAGTGCCTTGCGGGCCAGACCTCGATTATTGTATGCAATGGCTCGATTGGCGACAGAAAGATCCTCCTGCAGACAGCGGGTGTACAGTTCGACCTGCTCTTCAGAATCCTTATTTTGGTATGCGGAGATGCAAACCTGCGGAAAACCGCAATAACCAGGGGCTGTCCCGCTGACCATGACCATTACACCTGCGAGCACACCAGCCATAAAAAGACCGCAATACTTTATTCCCTTGCCCATCTGACCCACTCCTTGCTCCAGATTTATAATTACAGTGATAATGCCTGTTGCAGGGACCCATGACAAGGGGAGAACGGAAATTCACTTTAAGATGAACAACAAAACCGCAATATCTTACGACATTGCGGTTTCAGATTTTGAAGTCATACTAAATTTTTGATGAATCAAGCCGGAAAGGTGATGAGCAATTCCCGATTCAGGTCATTTTACTGTTTCGACATACTACACAGTCCGCAAGGACCATAAATAATGAATTTTATCACCGGCTTGATACTCCATGGAATTTTCCAGTGCATGTCCCAGAATTTTTAATTCATCTTCTGACGGTGCAGGATCATTGGACAGGATCACAACTCTGCCTTGCGGGGCCAGCATGGGTTTTACAAACTCTAAAAGATCTTTCCACGGCATGAAGGCCTTGCTGAGGATCAGGTCTGCGGGAAGGTTCGTTTGCGGAATTTTTTCCGCCCGTCCCTGAAATACATTGGTACGCGGCAGTTTCATTACCCGCAGGGCTGTACGCATAAATATGGAACGTTTCTGGCGGGCCTCCACCAGATGGTAATTCCCGGCCTGCCAAAGGGTGCGCAAGGGGATTCCGGGCAATCCGGCTCCGGCTCCGAGGTCAAGGGAAACAGGATTGGGCGGGAGGCTCAAAGAGTCCAGAAAATCAGCCAGATGCAGGCTGTCGATAATCAATGAATGGAAAACTTCTTCCCAGCCCTGAGGGCCGACCAGATTCATCGATTTGTTCCATTTAACCAGCATGGTCAGGTAATAGGCCAGAACCCTTGCCTGATCTGTAGCCGCTTTGAACCCTTCTTCCTGAGCCGGATTATCCTTGAGCCTGCGCCCGGCCTTACTTGCCGCACCCAGAATATCCGCTGCACTGATTTTTATGTCTTCCATTAGCCCTCCTTGCTGTTCCCGGCAGATTGCACACAAAGACCATTCTTGGCAACACGCTGTTTTTTCAGCAGGGAACGGATGGAGATGAGTACTGCAATCCCGCAAAGAGCAGCAAGGCTTGCAAGCGAAAAGCGCATTACGTTGAGATATTCGGCTGCTGATTCCGGTGAAACCGGAGCACTGCCCATAATCGTTGAAATGAATATGGCGATGATGACCATGCTGAATACCATGCCGAGAGTTCTCAATCCTCCGGATATTGCAGAGGCAAAACCGTAGCGGGAAGGCGGAACGCTACTCATGAGGATAATCATATTCGGTGATGAGAACAGGGCAAAGCCGACCCCCAGTACCACGAACATGGCATACAGATAATGAAGACTGGTCTGGTCTGTAACCATGGCTCCCATGATTGTACCCACAGTACAGGCCAGCATACCCAGCAGGGCGAGCAAGCGTGGGGAAAATTTATCAGCCAGCCTGCCGCAGAGAGGTGAAAGTACAGCCTGAACAACAGGTTGGATTACGAGCACCAGCCCGGCATCATGCGGGGTAAAACCTTTTACACACTGCATATACAGGCTGAACAAAAAGACAATACCGAATGTCCCGGCATAGTTGATAAACTGCACCAAAGCGGCATCAGAAAAATCACGACGTTCTTTGAACAGGGTCAATTCCACCAGCGGGAATTCCGCCTTATCCTGCATGTAGATGAACAGGGCAACCCCAAGCAGTCCTGTAATAAGGGCCACCGGGCCGAACCATCCGGCACTGAGGCTGGTGCCCCCGAAAACAATGGCTGCCACAGAAAGGGCAATGACTGCGCTTCCGGGGTAATCAAATTTTTCATCCGATGCGCGGAACTTACCGTTCAGATTCCGGCGGGCCACATAATATGAAATTCCCAAAGGAATCATGCCCAGAAAGTACAGACTGCGCCATCCCAGATGAGAGGTGACCAGACCTCCGACGTAAGGTCCGGCTGAGAGTCCCAGGTATACTGCTGCCACGGCCCAGCCCATGGCTTTCCCCCTTTCATGAGCAGGTACGGAATTGGTCAGCAGGGCCATGTTTGTGGCTATACCCATGCCGCCCACCATTCCTTGCACCATCCGCAGGCCGATTACGGTTTCAATATTATGCGCAAATCCGATCAGCATGGTAAAAATAGAAAACAATAATATGCCTAACCTGAACATGGGTTGCCGGCCGTGCATATCCGCCAGCCTGCCAAGAGGCAGCAACAGTGCAGCAACACTGCCGATGTAGACTGATTCCACAAGGCTTAGATCAAGACCGCTGGCCCCGAATTCACGGCCCATGACCGGAAGGGTGATACCCACAGCCGAAAACATGAACGGCATTGTGAATTGTGTTACGGCTACCGTGAATATTACGGCTTTTTTCTTTGCATCATCCATTTATATCTCCAAAAATCTTTATTTCGCTTTTACAACATATCCCAGACATTGGGCATTTCCAGTTTCTCGCGGCTTGTATCAATAACCTGCGCCATTAATCTCATCAGCGTATCTGCTTCGTCTTTGCTCAGCCCGGAGAGCATAATTTCGTTAGCGCTTCGCAGTTCAAAATGTAGTTCCTCGTCGATTGCTTTAGCCTTTTCTGTGGGGTAGACAAGTTTCTGCCTTCTGTTTTCCGGGTTTTCCTCGCGGTACAGAAAACCTTCTTCGATTAGCTTGGCAACGGCTCTTGCTGTCGCTGCTTTGTCAACGCTCAAAACAAGAGAAATTTCATCCTGAGACTTTCCGGGATGGCGCAGGGCCTGCATCATGAATCCTACTTGGGCGTAGGTAATGCCCATGGTTTTCAGCTTTTCAGCCAGAATAACTCTATGCAGCCTGCCCATCTGTCCATTCATAAAACCAAAAGAAACGTGTTTTTTTACCACTTGCAAATCTCTATTCTTTGTTGATTAGTCAACCGTTGATGTGTCAACTAAACGTAAATTCAATAATAGTCAATTAAAAGCACAAAAGTAGTTGCTTAGCGGTAAAACGTATGCTCATATTTTGCTAACCACACTGACTATGGGTCTTCTGCTGCACATAAACAAACCGGAATGCTGATGGCAAATGTCTTAATTATCGATGACGATCCTTTTATCGGAGAGATGCTGATCGCTATTGCCGAAGCCCTCAATTACAACGGAGAAAAGGCCTTGACCCTCAAAGAGGGGCTTGATCTTGCCCGTGAGGAACGCTTTGATGTTGTTTTTCTTGATGTAATCCTGCCTGATGGAAACGGGCTCGATGCTCTGCCGGAACTTCAGCAGCTCAACAATATGCCCGAGGTAATTATCATTACCGGAAAGGGTGATTCCAAAGGGGCTGAGCTGGCGATAAACTCCGGAGCATGGGATTATATTGCCAAACCAGCCAGTCAGGAAGAATATATGCTGCACATGAAAAGGGTCTTCCAGTACCGCAGCGAAAAACAATCTTCCAGCCCAAAGCTCGGCCATCATAATATCGTAGGACGTTCCGACTCAATTGTCCGTTGCCTTGGGCAAGCTGCCAAAGCTGCGGAAAGTCATGTCGGTGTACTCCTGCTGGGAGAAACAGGGACCGGCAAGGAGCTTTTTGCACGGGCGGTTCATGACAACAGCATGCGGCGAAACGGTCCTTTCATAATAGTCGATTGTGCTTCGATCCCTGAAACTCTCGTGGAATCAATACTTTTTGGACATGAACGGGGGGCATTTACCAGTGCGGATACAAGTCATGAAGGGCTTATAGCCAAGGCTGACGGCGGAACCCTTTTCCTTGATGAAGTAGGAGAGCTTCCGGTTTCCATGCAGAAATCCTTTCTTCGAGTCTTGCAGGAAAGGACCTATCGTCCTGTAGGCGGGCACGAAGAGCGCCGAAGTGATTTCAGGTTGGTTGCGGCCACAAACAGGGACCTTGAGGCATTGGTTCAAAGCGGACGTTTCAGGCAGGATCTGCTTTACAGGCTTCAAGCATTCACCATTGAGCTGCCTCCTTTGAGACAGCGCGGAGAAGACATTCACAGGCTTTCCCGGTACTACCTGAATAAACTTGCTGCAGATTTCAATGCTCCGCCTATAGCCATTGCCGATGAGTTTCTCGATGCACTTAAGTCCTACTCATGGCCGGGCAATGTCCGTGAATTGTTTAATGTGCTGGAGCAGGTTTTTACTGCCAATCCAGAAGCAGGTGAGTTCCTGCCTATTCATCTGCCGGTCAGACTTCGTGTCTCGGCTGCTCAGGCATCTGTGCTTCCGCGGCAGGATTCGCGAAATACTCTGACCCTGATTAAAGGTAATAAGTCACGCAAAATACAAGACGATGCTGCTGTTGGAACAACAATTCCGGAAATCAGCATACCGGATTCGTACAAGCTTCCGTCTTTTAAAGAATACAGGGAAGAAGCTGTAATCAGTGCTGAAAAAATTTATCTTGAAAGGCTCATTCTGATTAGCAAAGCCAATATGACAGAGGCTGCAAAGATATCAGGTATTTCAGTTTCGAGGCTATATGCCCTGCTTAAAAAGCACGACATCAAGAAGCAATACTCTATAGATTAGGCAAAAAAAATCCTCTGCGACGGACCTTCGCAGAGGATTTTTTCGGCAGCAATTTAATAAGCTAGTCCATAGAACTGATATTAAATGCTACAGAATAAAAGTGGTGTGTGAAGTCAACGTACTCAACCGGAACGGTTTTGGGTACGTCAATCCTTGCCTGTGCAAAGTTTACAATACCTTTGATTCCGCCATCTACCAGATAATTGGCCGCACGTTGCGCCCTTTCCGGCGGGGTAGTGATAATTCCGATTTCAAGTCCAAGCTCTTCCACCCGAGCCTTGAACTGGCGGGTACAGACAACCTCAAGACCGGAAACGACTTCTCCAATCTTATAGGGATCGCAATCAAATGCGGCGCGAATGGAAAATCCGCGTAGAGCAAATTCCTTATGGCGCAACAAAGCTCGTCCGAGGTTACCGACCCCTACAAGTGCGCAACCCCAGACCCGGTCAACGCCGAGGGATTGCTTGATTGAAGAGATCAGTTCATGCACGTAGTAGCCGACGCCGCGCACGCCGAATTCACCGAAATATGCCAGATCCTTACGAATCTGAGAAGGATTAACCGAACAGGCGCGGGCCAGTTTTTCAGAGGAAATAACCTCTACACCGTCCCGTTTGAGTCCTGTCAAAACCTGTATGTATACAGCAAGCCTTTTAATGGTCGCTTTGGGGATATTCTGGGTTTTCACTTTTATTTCCTATTTTCCATGACAAATGCACTTGCACGAAAAGAATCAGCTGGTAGTTTAAGGTTTAGAGTTCCGGAGCCCACTACCTTCCCTCATTAGTTCGCTCACTCCCTACTTAAGAGCCGAGTCGAACGCAACCTTTTCCGCCACCGTCAATTATTTATATACACTAAAACCCTTGCTCTCGGCTACCCCGTCAGACGCATAATATTAATTTATGCAGGGTATTATAGCCATAATGTCGGTAAAACCCCGATACCGGCATCAAACATGTGAAAAAATTAACAATAATTTGTGGAAAAAAAAGGAGGCCCGAAGACCTCCTTTAAATATTTCCAAATCCTTAAAACTAACCGATGAGGGGGTTAGCGAAGAGCAGGATCAGGTTAACAACGAGAGCGTAAATGGCGAGGGATTCTACGAATGCCAGACCAAGAATCAGAGTAACGGTGATTTTACCACCAGCTTCGGGGTTACGTGCAGTACCTTCACAAGCAGCTTTCAGACCGAGGCCCTGACCGATACCACAACCAGCAGCAGCGATAGCCATACCGATAGCGGTAGCAGTAGCAGTAGCGGAAGCAACTTCGGGAGCTACGCCGGAAGCGAATGCTGCGCCAGCAGCGAGAACCAGAGCCATGGTGTTCAGAACGATAAGCAGAGCTTTACGCATTGTAAAATCCTCCAAAATATAAGTTTATTTAACAGGTCGTTAGACCATTTCCCCAAAATTAAGTTTACTTGATCCTAGTGAGCTTCTTCCAGAGAACCTTTCAGGTAAATCATGGTCAGCATGAAGAAAATGAAAGCCTGGATAACCTTTGCCAGCATGAACAGGAAGTACATGGGCAGGGTTGAAACAACAGGAGCAAGCAAGAAGAGAAGAACGAGAACGATTTCCTCACCGCGGATGTTACCGAACAGACGCAGAGTAAGCGAAAGCGGACGCGAGATGTGGGAAACCACTTCAATGATAAACATCAAGGGAGACAGAGCCGGAATGGGGCCCATGAAATGCTTGATGTAGTGGGCACCATGAAGTTTGATGCCGATGTAGTTGTAGTAAAGAAAAGTACATACAGCCATTGCTGCGTTAGTATTGACGTTCGCAGTAGGAGCGTCAAATCCGGGAACAAGACCCATAAGGTTCAGTACGAGGATGTATACAAAAAGAGTACACATGAAAGGAAATACCTGACGTCCGCCCTCACCGACGTTTGAGACGACAAAATCTTCCAATCCCCCGATAATAATCTCGGCAAGGTTCTGCACCCCGCCGGGAACCAGACTAAGCCTTCTGGATACAATAAAACCCAGTACGAAAAGAACACCCATTCCGAACCATGTGTACCACACGTGGTTGGGGATGTGAGTTCCCAGAGCGTTGTTAAGCTCTGTCATGATCAATAATGGATGTGGTAAACCTCCAGCCATGATCCTTATGCCTCCTTCACTTTTTGCCGTAACCCGGCTACGCCCCAAAATATCGCATTCACAACTACCGTACTAAGACCTGCAAGAAGAGCGTAAATTGAACACTGTCCCCAGACTATTAGCCCGTAGATGATCAGCCCGGATAAAATGAGCCGACCGTAGAAGCGAATTAACAAGGACACAACCGCGCCCTTGCGCATGTAAGCCAGATGCTGACCGAACTTGGCCAGCGACCAGAAGTTGAACGTTACCAGAACCGTCCCTGCGGCCAGACCCAGTGCCCAGTGGACAAACCCGATGGATACTACGGCTGCTATAAGACATGTTCCAACAGCTAGATACAATTGATTTCGCACCAAGCTGCGTACGTCCGGATGAGTGAAGCCCCGCCTGTGGAGGAATGATTCAATCTTCTGATTCATTTTCATTGGTTCCAGGACCTTTCCCCTGATCCTTTTTCTGAATGCGCTGAACTTCATCGAATACGTTCTTGAAGCCGGCAGCGATTCCGAAACACAAGAAAACAATTAGAAGCCAAGGCTTCGTTCCCAACCATTTATCGAGATACCACCCGATACCCAACCCGACAAAGGTGGAGACAACCAGATGAGTTCCGATCGTTGCGGCATTGCCGAGCAGATCGAAGGTCTCTTTATTCCCTCTTAAAAAGAACATGTTGCTTCCGGTCCTTTATTTTATCCGGGGTGGAATTTGGTGCGCAAAGCGGACTTTGCGCAAACCTTCACAAGTGAGTCCCGTCTAGCACAATCATCAAATAAGAGTCAACGGATTCTTTATCCAGAACCTCTATTTAACTGAAATTTTATTCCAAAGATCAGTAGAGGAACCCACCTCGCAACAAAAAACACATAAATTCATATCCCTGAATAGCAGAGGGCGCAACAGCAAAATGAAATTTGAACATTCATTCAGCTTTTTTTTTAAAAAAAATTACAATTAATAAACTAAAATAGCTGTATATTTTTATTTGTAAAAAATTTCACAATCAGCCACTCCGGTTGAAAATGTTCACTCCTCCTGCGGAGTGACTTTTTTTCCATATACAAGTAAGTCTTACAGCTCAGACCGGATACCGAATTTATTACAGGAAGATCGCAAAAATATGACCATTTATGAATTGTCTTTGGACAGGCTCAGCTCCAGACAGGAGCCTTCTGATATAAATTATGAATCCAGTGCGGAAATACCGGAATCAAAATACGATTACGATCAATTCCAGCCCCGCGCTTTGCAGGCTTTCCGAATGGCCCTTGCCATCAAGGGGACCTGCCATAATTTATACCTGTCAGGGGATCCCAATCTGGGCAGAAGCTATTTTGCCCGTGAATATTTTGAGCTTCGGGCCGCCAAACAGGAGACACCGCCGGACCAGCTGTACCTGCATAATTTTTCTCGGCAGGACCATCCCATTTCGGTCAGCCTGCCTGCAGGACGGGGCAAAGAATTCAAAAATTCCATGTCCGAAACAATTTCACAGATCAGGGAACAGTTGCCTGCCTGGTTTGAGCGGGAACCGCATGTAAAGGCCCTTGAACAGATTTCGAGATCATTTCAGGATGAGCGGGAAGACCTTTTCACCAATATGGAAGGCATTGCCAAAGATCGCGGATTCAGCCTTGAAATTGATGATCACGGGGGTTTGACTCTGATCCCGCTCGTTGAAGGGCGCATCCTTAATGACGATGAATTTGAACGTCTCGACCCCGATGTGCGCAAAACCCTGCGCAATGCCGCAGACGACCTGTTGGCAGAAGTGACCACCATCCTGCGCCGGATCAGTAAAACTGAAGAAGGCTTTCGTAAGGATGAACGCCAACTGCATCAGGATTCAGCCAAGGAACTTCTCAAAGATCTGCTCAGCCCGTTGCATGAAAATTTTGATGAGTTTGAGCAGATAAATGGCTACCTCATTGAAGTGGAGGAAGAATTACTCGATAACATTGACCTGTTCATGCCCAAGGAGGCACAGGCCCCGTCTCTTATTCCGGGTTTGCAGCTCCCGGAAGCATCTCCGGTAGAAGAGCTTTTCACACGTTTTGAAGTCAACCTGCTGGTAGATAACAGCAGGACCAAAGGCGCTCCGGTGGTCATGGCCGATCACCCGACCATGTTCAACCTGCTCGGTTCGATTGAACGGGAATCTGAAATGGGAGCGCTGTACACGGATTATACGCTCATACGCGCCGGAGCCATACATAAGGCAAACCATGGCTATCTCATTGTTTATGCAGATGATATTTTGAGTACCCCGTCGTCTTGGGAAGGATTGCTGCGCGCCCTGCGGACCGGTCAGGCCAAGATTGAAGATCCCGGTGATGGGGAACAGGTCCGCACTAAAACCATTGAACCCGAACCAATCCCGCTGGATCTGACTGTAATTCTGATCGGCTCTGAGGAAACTTACGAAATACTGCTTTATAACGACGAAAGGTTCGGTAAATATTTTAAACTCAAAGCCCACATGCAGCTTACCGCTGAACGCAATGATGACAATGTCGAACGTTTCATCCGGGTGCTGGGCAAAATTATTGCTGATTCAAAACTGCTTCATTTTGACCGTTCATCTCTGGCCAGAATTGTGGATTATTCCAGTCGGCTGGCTGAAGACCAGAAAAAATTGTCTCTGCGCATCCCCCTTTTAAAGGAAATCATGGTTGAAGCATCGGCACTGGCAAGGCTGGACAACAAAGATATGGTGGACCTGCCCGCGCTGGCAGAGGCCATTACCATGAAAGATTTCCGCTCCAATCTTTATGAAGATGAATATATGAATGAATATGACCGAGAAGTCATCAAGGTGGAAACCTCGGGTGAGGGTGTCGGACGGGCCAACGGTCTTTCAGTCACTCTGTTCGGTAATTATGAATTCGGTCTGCCGCACCAGATTTCGTGCACCATAGGAGTGGGACACGGCGGAATTCTGGACCTTGAGCGGGAAGCGCGTATGGGTGGCCCTATCCATACTAAAGGTATGATGATCATTAAAAGCTACCTTGTGGGGCTTTTTGCTCAGGACAAGCCTATCGTGCTTACCGGCAGCCTCTGCTTTGAGCAGAGTTATGCCGGAATTGAGGGTGATTCAGCTTCCGGGGCCGAGCTGGCCGCCCTGCTTTCAGGCATCTCCGGGGTACCCATCAAATTTGATTACGCTTTTACCGGGGCTGTCAGCCAGTCCGGGACCATCATGGCTGTTGGCGGAGTCAGCCGTAAGATCGAAGGCTTCTTTGAAGTCTGTCGCCGCCGGGGTTTCAACGGAAAACAGGGTGTTCTCATTCCGGCAGATAATGTGCTAAACCTTATGTTGAGAGACGAGGTTGTTCAGGCTGTGGAAAAAGGTGAATTCCATATTTATCCGGTCAAAACCATTGAAGAGGCTATCTACATCCTTACCGGAATTGAAGCCGGGGTTCGTGGTGAAGACGGAAAATTCCCCGAAGGAACCCTTTACCGCAAAGCTGATGAAAGACTGGCTGAACTGGCAAAGCTGGCCAGCCT
Organism: Maridesulfovibrio sp.; assembly: GCF_963678865.1. NCBI lineage: Bacteria > Pseudomonadati > Thermodesulfobacteriota > Desulfovibrionia > Desulfovibrionales > Desulfovibrionaceae > Maridesulfovibrio > Maridesulfovibrio sp. The sequence goes on from NZ_OY787459.1 coordinate 2,718,328, forward strand.
TGCCGAGTGTAAAAAATAAACCAGACAGGATATTTATATGTCCAAATCATGGATAAAGAGCAAACTTCCTGAATTTGTACGGGATACTTTCAGGGATTTCTGCCTGGCAGGAAATGCGCTGGAAGAGCAGTTCGAAACTTTTGACCGTGAGCGCAGCGTCAGTTTTGAAGCTCTTGACGACCTCATCGGCACCAAGATGAATAAGGGGCTGCTTTGGCGCTTAAAGGATACGGCCCATCTGCTTTTCCGGAACGAAGAAAGCGACCCTCTTTCAGGACGTTTTCTGGATTGGGGTATGGGATATATTTTTCACGAGGCTTTCAAACTGCGTGAGGATGCTTACCAGAACCTCAACTACGCTCCGCTATTTTCTTCTTTGCGCGGCAAGGATACCGCTTTGCCCGAATCAGTAATCGGGCAGGGCTTTGTGCAGGTGGTGGAGCAGACCGAAGAAAGTATGGAAAGGGAAATAAGCCGTATCAGATTTATCATTTCCAGATGTCGAAAACTTTTCCCAATTTATCTGAAAAAACATAAGGGTAACCCACTTCTGGGACGCTTGCTGTTTTCCCAGAGCCATCTGATTCACGAGGTTTTTCGTGAGGAATATGAGATGCTTATTGATGTAGTATACGAGGATGAGCCCGAAATGCTTTATGTGTTGGCTTCGCGGAGTTTACGTCTGGGCGGGTGGATGGAAAAAGCTGTGGAAGCCACCGGACTGGCATTTAAATTAAACCCGAACAACCTCAAGGTGTTGCAAGAAAAAGAAATTGTTGATAATTGGACAAAAACAGTTAAAGTATGATGACTAAGCAAGCGAACAATTCTAAATAATCGCAGGAGGCCTTGAAAAATGAAGAAACTGATCTGGCTCGCAATTGCATTCAGCCTGATGTTTACATGGGGATGTGCCAAAAAGCAGGTTCCGCAGGAAGATGTTGTAGTTGTCGAGGAAACTGAGGTTGTAGTTGTTGAGGAAGAACCCGCTGCTGAAGTTGTTCCTCCCACCCCTATGGAAATCTACGAAAGTGAGTACAAGACTCTTCCCACTTCCCACGTAGTAACAAAAGGCGAATGCCTCTGGTGGATCGCTGAGTACAAGCAGATTTATAATGATCCGTTCATGTGGCCCCTTATTTACAAGGCTAACAGGGACCAGATCAAGAATCCTGACCTGATTTATCCCGGTCAGTCTCTTGAAGTTCCCCGCGCAGGCTTCACCCTTGACGAAGTTAAGGATGTCCGCAAACAGGCCGGTGCTTCCTGGAAAGCTCTCGAGCCCGCTGAGAACGCAATGGTTCCCGGCGAAATGAAAGCCGCGCTCGGTTACCTGTAGAAATACAAGCATACCCGGTTTTTAAAACCCCGGTTCCCGCAGCAGTGGAGACCGGGGTTTCTTTTGCTTGAACCGCAGCATGATTACGGGGTATAGAAAAGTAATTTATTTTTCTAACTATAAAATTTTGGGATTCTTAAATCCTTTCATATCAAAAGGGATTTAAGGCCCCCGACAGGCCCCCGGAAGCAGATGCATGAATTTTATCAACTGGCTTAAATCTGGATTCGGCAAACTCGTTATTGCCACAGCCCTGCTTCTGCTTTTCAGCACGCTCGGTTTTTACTGGATAGAATTGGGCGACGGTGAAGAAGCACGGATGTCCCAAGCTTTTTGGTGGGCCATCGTTACACTGACCACTGTGGGATATGGAGATATGGTCCCCATCACAGTGCCGGGCAGAATTTTAGGCGGGCTGGTTATGATTTCCGGCATCGGGTTGGTAACTTCACTCACCGGTAACATGGCTTCCATGCTGGTGGAACAAAAAGCCAAAAAACGTAAGGGGCTGTTATCAGTGAAAGTCAGCGACCATGTAATCATATTGGGCTGGAACGACTATGCCTTTGGCCTGATTGAATCTCTCAATGAACAGACTGCCCCCAGAAAACTGCATCTGGTTATAGTCAGCAACCTTGAAAGCGAGGTCCGCGATGAAATCGCCTTCAGGTTGAACATGGGGGATCAGCTTAATTTCGTACACGGCAGCATCAGTCAGGCAAACGTTATTTCAAGGGCCAATCCTGATGTAGCCCGCAATGTCTACGTGCTCTGCCAGAGCGGGCTGGACAGTAAAGAATCCGACCAGCAGGCCATTTATGCTGTGCTGGCACTGCGCACACTGGCCCCAAAGGTTCCGGTTTATGCGGAAATTGCTCTTCACGAAAACAAGGAACATCTGCTTCGGGCCGGGGCCAATGAAATTCTTGTGCGCGGGGAAATATCAGGACGCATGATGGGCATGATGGGTGCCAGTCCGTCCATGTGGTCTTTTTTTAGGAACCTGCTTGGACTGGGTGATTCCGGGCGGCTGATTTTCCGGCCCTTTACTGCAGAAGACCGCCAGATGAACTGGGGAGAACTGAGCTCCAGAATAAGAAACTGCAGCGGCGATCTTCCGGTGGCGGCCTGTAAACTGGGTAAAAATTTGACCCTGCAGGATGTGCTGGACGAAGGGTCCGCACTTGACCAGTTCATCATGGAACTGTTCAAAACCTCCGGACAGGATTCTTCTCTGGGTATGCAGGGGCCGAAGGTTCAGATGAATCCACCGGACAGTGAACCCATGGATGAATACGATGCCCTGCTGGTCATCAGCTCTCCCGGAGGTCAGGAAAATGGCTGATTTCTGGAGTTCCATTCCACTTTTCCAGAATCTTGATGAGCAAGAGTTGCAACAGGTCAGACCCATCTTTGCAAGCATAGCGGTACGTTCTGGTACGGATATTATTTCCGAAGGCGAAGAAGGGGACGAAATGTTCATTCTTGTGAACGGAAAGGTGCGCATTACCAAGGCTATGCTCATGAAAGGAATGTCCCTGCCGCTCAGCGAAATCAAAAATACCAGCAAGGTACTGGCCAATCTGGATGACAGCAGCTATCCCATGTTCGGTGAAATTGCGCTTATTGACCGTGACCACCGCTCGGCCACGGTAACTGTGGTGGAAGACTCCGAGTTTTTGGTTACTGACCGTATGAAGTTTTTTGAATTTGTGGGAACACACCCGGCCATCGGCGGGAAATTACTCATGACCATCGGCAAAAGACTGGCTGCCACAGTACGCCGTAACAACAACGAATTGGTCAAGTTGACCACCGCTCTTGCCTTGGCTCTGTCCAAAAGCAGTAGATAATCCATATCAGGACTTAAAGAAAAGTTTATCAGGTTTAAAAAAGATTTACCGCAGCGAAATTCTCAGATCTGACGGCCAATGACGCAATTTTATTGCCCATGGACTTTATCGTATTAAGGGTTCATGGTGCTCCGCGTATTTTCATTGAATAAGTTTTTTAACTCACCTGATTTCATCAACCAAATAACAAATCCCAAGGTCGTGAAGGTCCGTATTTATTATGTTGCGACCTTGGAAAATGTAGTGTTTACTTACGGTACTTCCGTGCAGGAGATAGATTATGAACGAATTGTTATGGCTGGGCTTTGCGGTCATGGACCTGAGTCTTGTCCTTATTATCTATAGATTTTTTGGCAAAACAGGTCTTTTCGGGCTGATTGTTTTCAATTTGATTCTCTGTAATATTCAGGTGTTGAAGACCATTGAATTGTTCGGGATGACCACCACTCTAGGTAATATACTTTATGCCAGTGTTTTTCTTTCCACAGATATGCTCAGCGAATTTTACGGTAAAGAGGAAGCCAAGAAAGCAGTTTATCTAGGATTTGTGGTTTTGCTCATGGCTGTGGTTTATATGCAGTTGGCCCTTAAATTTGTTCCGGCTGCTGACGACTTTGCCCAGCCCCATCTTGAAGCTATTTTCGGGTTTCTGCCCCGTATTGCCTTGGGAAGCATGGCCGCGTATATTATTTCCCAGTTGAATGATGTTTATGTTTTTCATCTGCTCAAAGATAAGATGGGCCAGCGTCATCTCTGGTTACGAAATAACGCATCCACCATGCTTAGCCAGCTTCTTGACTCATCCGTATTTTGTTTTGTGGCCTTGTGGGGGCTTTTCCCCTTTGAGGTCTGGGTTGAAATTCTTTTTACCACATACCTGTTCAAGGTTATAGTGGCTGTTATGGATACACCTTTTCTGTATATGGCCCGCCGGCTGCATTCCCGTGTTGCCGAGTCCTAAGCCATTAATTTTTAGACCATTATATTAATGAGGCTGCCAATGAGTAAAATGTTCGGTAAATCAGTTCCTTTTTATAAAATGCAGGGTTGCGGCAATGATTTTGTAATTATCGATAACCGTGAACTCGGGGTTCCGGTGGAAAAGATGCCTCTCTGGGCTGAAAAGCTTTGTCGGCGCGCTTTCGGCGTCTACGCTGACGGCATTTTCTTTATTGAGAACGCTCCGGAAGGTTCCAATCTTGATTTTGTATGGCAGTTCTATAATTCCGACGGATCAAGGGCGGAAATGTGCGGTAATGCTTCCCGTTGCGCCGGTCGTCTGGCTCATGCACTGGGCATCGGCGGCGAGCAGCACACATTCGGTTCCGATGCCGGACCTATCAAGGTGCAGGTTTTTCCTGAGCTGGAAGAAGTAAAGGTCCAGCTTACTCCGCCTGAAGGGGTGGTTGTAAATCAGACTCTTGAAATCGACGGCGAGGAGTATGAATACCATTTCGCCAATACCGGAGTCCCCCATGCTGTTGTGCAGGTTGCAGATGTCGAGGATGTGGATATCAAAAAACTCGGGGCGGCGTTCCGTTATCACGAGGCTTTCGCTCCCGCTGGTACCAATGTCAACTTCGTTCAGATCGATGATAATGACAGTCTTATCGTCCGTACTTATGAGCGTGGTGTGGAAGATGAAACCTATGCCTGCGGAACCGGGGTCAGTGCAGTCCAGGTTACCCTTCATGCACAAGGGCTTACTGATGCCGCGGTGCGTATCCGTACTTCCGGCGGTGAAATTTTAAAAGTCATAATTGAAGATGGAAATGTCTTTCTGCAGGGTGGGGCTGAGCTCACTTTTTCCGGGGAAGTGTTTCTTGAATCTCTGGGAATTGAGTAAATTTCAGTTATTATTCCGGTTAAGGATGCTGCCTGAGGGCGGCATCCTTTTTTTGTGTCTTGAAAAAACCTCCCTTGAATGTATAAAATTCGATATAGATAAAATCAATGCTTGCAAGGCTGGAGTATTCCTTGTATAGCCTTCTTTCCGCGCCTGTTGTGATTTATCAGATAACGGATATTCCTGTATTTCAGTAAAAATTATTGCTCGACAAGAAAGCAGTTCGATTGCAAATCTGATTGTTTATGCTAAGCTACTTAAAATAAAGAGCTAAATGTATGTCTGTTATTACATAATAAACTGGCACGAAAATGGCTTATAATTAACATTGATTATAATCATAAAACAATAAACCAAGGGAGAGATAAAAATGGCAAATAACGAACTGACTAAACTCTTGCAGGACGTTGTTCTTAAAAACGATAAGCCTGCCCGTGATGTGGCAAACGAAATCAGCAAGCCTTACCCCACCCTCCTTCGTGAAATCAATCCCGAAGACAAAGGTGCCAAGGTCGGCGTTGAAGAACTGATTCCCATCATGAAGGCTACCGGCAGCATCCGTCCTTTGACCAGACTGGCCAATATCATGGGCTATGTCTTGGTTCCGATGGATATCAACCCCGAAGATCCCGATGAAGCCAACTACATGGCCCTTGATCTCATGGACGGTTTCGGCAGATACTCCAAGGCTCTCAAAAGCGCCTTGCAGGCCGATCCTTCCGAAGAGCTGGTTGATTCCGTAGAGCAGGAAGGTTTTGAAGCAATCACCGCTATCCTTACTATGGTTCACTACCTGCGTAAGAGAGCAGAAGAAGAGAAAGCTAAGAATGCACCTCGCCTGGCACAGGTCAGCTAGCAGAAGTTCCATAAAGCTCTATCCAATAAAAAATCCCCGGCAGTTTAAACTGCCGGGGATTTTTTATTCAGCGCTCCTCAGCTGGCGGCCTGAAAATAAGGCTCAGCAATCATGGACATCTTTGTTAATATAAAAACAGAGGTCAAAGAGGTTGTTGACCATCTGGTCTACAAGATGATCCTGTTCCGGGCTGGGAGGCTGCGTATTAACTGTTTTATTAATTATTTTCGCGAATAATACCGAAACAAGTTCGTCGTCCTTATTGGTCCAGTATTTTGTTGCAGACGCAGCTTTATTATCAAATCCGTGATAATACATACACTCCTCCGTGAGTGGGCATTGGCCGAGCATAAATTTGTCCGCCGGTTCATACTTAAGCTATCGGACGGGATAGCAAATCTCTTTACATAAAATAAATATTTTTTTGAACTGGTTCAAACTACCTGCAGTCATTGATTTAATCATATAAAATAAATACAAGAGAAGGGGTGGGTGTCAGAATCCCTCTTCCCTGATAAGATGGTATCAATTTAATCTGTAATAAAGGGTGGATCTGCCTGTGAAGGTGGATGTGCCGGGATGTATCCGATGCGTTTTTCCCTCAGAAGAAAGATAATTGCCATTGCCTGCGGAGCCGCAATTATTCCCATTGTGGTCATGTTCATCATTACTAATATACTTGAAGACCATTTGCATGACTGCATGAAAGGTGAGGTTCGTACTCTTATTGAATCCCATGTTTCCCAGATGACGGCTGATCTTTATGAGGAGTGCCGTACAGCTGATCAACTGCTTGTCGCTGAAACAGGCAGGGCAGCTATGGCTTTGCAATCCCTGATGGATGATGAAGGTAAAGTAAAAGTTCTGAAAAGCGTTTCGGATTGGCAGGTAGACAACCTTCGTTCAGCGGATAAAGGCGAAATCACGGTCCCTGTGATGACCATAGGAGGCAAAAGCCTGACATATGCCGACCGCAAAGGCAACCCGTTGCCCATGCTGGTGGAGGCAACCCGTATATCCGGTGCCTATTGCACTATTTTTCAGCGCCTCAATCCCGAAGGTGATATGCTGGTGGTGGATACTACTGAAGGGGAAGGAGAAGACAACTGGGAATTGGGGGATATTTTTTATTCTCTGGGGGAAGACGGTCAGGTGGAATCGGCCATCGATGATGTGCTCGGCGGACAGACTGTGGAAAAATATGAAAGTCAGGACGACGGAACTCGTTATACTATCTATTTGCCCCTGCGAGATCAGGACGGCTATGTGGCCGGGATGATAGCTGTGTATATGGATGGTAAAATTATTGAAGTCCTCAGGAAATCCATGCTCAAAACCTCAATCGGCAAGACCGGGTACATCTGGGTAATCGGCAGCAAAGAGGAAGACAGGGGGCGCTACATTGTATCCAATTCAGTCAAAAATGACGGAGCCTCTGTGGATGCAGTGGGGGGGCAAAAGGGTTTTGTGGAGGATGTGATTTCGCAGGCTATTGAAGCAGGGGAAGGAAAACTCAGCAGCAAAACCTATGTCTGGAAGGTGGGTCAAGAAGATGAGGGCCGGGATAAACTTTCTGTATACACCTATTTCAAACCTTGGGGTTGGGTTATCGGGGCCGGAGTTTATCTGGATGAATATCAGGGAATTTCGAATCGTTTGACCGGGGTGCTGGATTACCTAGTGGAGTGGCTGCTGATAACCGGTCTGGTGCTGCTGGCAATTACTCTCGCTGTTTCCCTTTATGCCAGCGGCCTCATTGCCAATCCGGTCAGTCATATGGTTGAGCTGGTCAAGGTGATTGCCTCCGGTGACCTCCATAGAGCCAGAGAAACCATAGCCGTAGTGGATGAAAGCTGTCCCAGTGCCCGCAATGCCATCAAGCATGTCGGTAATCCGGAAAATCTCGATGAAACCGGTCAGCTCTACCTTGCAATCAAAGGCATGGTTGATACCCTTTATTCCCTGATCGGGCAGGTGCAGCGTTCCGGGATTCAGGTGACCACTTCTTCTACGGAAATTGCTGCTTCGGCCCGCCAGTTGGAGGTGACCGTTAACCAGCAGGCTGCGGCAACCACGCAGATAAGTGCCACCAGTGCCGAGATTTCCGCCAACTCAGGCGAACTTGCCGGGGCCATGCACCACGTGAATGATGCTGCATCCAAAATGGACAACCTTGCCTCTGAGGGGCAGGACGGCCTGAAGACCATGATCAGGATAATGGATGACCTGAGCTCCGCTACGGCCACCATTACCGGCAAGCTGGATGAAATCAATGACCGGGCCAATGCCATTGAGGGCATCGTCAATACCATCACCAAGGTTGCGGACCGCACCAATCTGCTTTCCCTTAACGCGGCCATTGAAGCTGAGAAGGCCGGAAAGTTCGGACAGGGCTTTTCGGTTGTCGCTGCCGAAATCAGACGGCTTGCTGACCAGACTTCCGTAGCTGCCCTTGAAATTGAGGACATGATCAGCAACATGCGCAGCTCCGTTGATTCCGGTGTGGATGAAATGGAGAGATTTGCCTCGGATGTCCGCTTCGGAGTGGACAAGGCAGGCAAGCTGGGCAAGAAACTGGACGGTATTATGACCGGGGTCCGGGAGCTTAATCCAAGGATTGAACAGGTCAACGACGGTATGACCGCACAGGCCGAAGGTGCCGGGCAGATCAGTGAAGCTATGGCTCAGCTTTCCGAGACTGCATCGGATACATCTGATGCCCTTTCCGAATTCAACCGGGCAACATCCCAGCTGAACGAGGCTGTGCAGGGATTACGCAGCGAAGTCTCCCGCTTCAAGGTGAGTGAATAACCATGCTGGTACTCACATTCAGAATAGGCGAATATGTTTACGGGCTGGAGGCCCGTTCCGTAGCCGAAGTGGTCCCTCCCGCGGTCTGCAAGGAGTTGCCCCGTTCTCCGGATTACGTAACAGGACTTTTCAATTACCGTGGTAAAGTGACCCCGGTAGTGGATTTATCCATGCTGGCTATGGATATTCCTTGTGCTTCGCGTATGTCCACCCGCATTGTCATTCTGGATATAGCAGACCTTGATGGCAGAGAGGACCGGGAGGAGCATTTTTTAGGTTTGCTGGCCGAGAATATTACCGCAACCTTGAAGGTAGCTGATTCTGATTTTGAGGATCCCGGATTGGAAATACCGGACGCTCCGTGGCTGGGGCGGGTGGCTCGGGTTAACGGATGTATGCTGCAGTTGCTCAAACCGCAGAAGCTGTTGACCGATGAGTTGCGGAGGGTTCTTTTCCCCAAGGAAGGAAAAGGTCTGCCGGATGCATTTCAGGAGTAAATGATGAATCTTGAACCGTTTCATAAGATTCTCAATCGGGCCATGGGGCTTGCACCGGAGTCGCTGGCCAGTTCCGGTATCAAGCTGGCCCTGAAAGCGCGTATGCGTGAGACCGGGTGTGACGAGTCGCATTATCTTGCCCTGCTGCGTTCAAATGATCTGGAGCTGGCCGAGCTGGTTGAGGAAATTGTAGTCCCGGAAACATGGTTTTTTAGGGATAGCAAGCCCTTTGATCTGCTTTTTGAAACAGCTCTGGGAAAAAAGGACAGGGAATTCAGTGTGCTCAGCGCTCCATGTTCCACCGGGGAAGAATCTTATTCCATTGCCATGACCCTTATGGGGGCAGGGCTTAAGGGATTCAAGGTGGACGGTGTGGATATAAGTGAACGTGCTCTGCACAAGGCCCGGGGCGGGGTTTATTCTGATAATTCTTTTCGAACCGATATTCCTTTCTATGCCGAGAGGTGGTTCCGTAAATGCGCGCAGGGGCGTCAATTGGCGGAGCCGGTCCGGGAGGCGGTCAGCTTTTATTCCGGTAATATTCTCGAAGGGTGTCTGCCTCCGGGAAGATACGATGTTATTTTTTGCCGTAATCTATTGATTTATCTGGATGACGATTCAAGAAAATGTCTGGTGTCGTTGTTGAATGATAAATTGAAGGATAACGGATTGCTTTTTGTGGGACATGCAGAAATTCTGCCCATTTTCAATGACTGGTTCACCCCGGTCAGGAAGCAGGGAACATTCGCCCTGCGCAAGGGCAAGCGCAAGGTAGCCACATTGCTCAAGCCTCCGGTCTGCCCCAGACAGGATTGCTCACAAAAATTTTCCGCTGTTCCAAAACCTCAGTCAGCGGCATACAGGCCTCTTAAAGCCGCATCTCCGCTCAAGCCCATGGTCATGCCCCGTAAAGAGCAGAGGAGTTCGGTTGCAAAGAACGGAAAGCAGACCCAGCCTACCGGACAACCGGAGCAGTCTGTTGCGTCTGTTGATGAAATAAAGAAACTGGCTGATCGGGGCATGACAGATGAAGCTTTAAGCATGTGCGACGGGCTGTTGCGTGAGGGCGGTCCGGACCCGGAGCTTTTTCATCTCTGCGGGCTGCTGCATGAGTCCGGGGGAAATATTTCTAAGGCTGAGGAATACTATGGCAAGGCCCTATATCTTGAGCCGGACTATATGGAATCGTTGGTGCATCTTGCCCTGTTGCTGGAAAACAGGGGGGATGTGCGCAAAGCAGAAATCATGCGCAACAGGGCCCGCCGGGCTGAAAAACGAAATGAGGCCGGATAATGCTTAAATCCTGCTGGAATACAATCGGTTACGCCGGGGACAGGTCCTGTGCCGAACTCGAGAACTGGAGCCACTGCTACTATTGCCCGCATTTTACCAGTGCCGGGTTGTCCCTGCTGGATCGCAAGCCTCCCGAAGGTTATCTGGATGAAAATACCAAGTCCGTGTCCATTGCCAAAGAAGAGGAAAAGGCAGAGACTTCCGGGGCGGTTGTGTTCAGGATTTCAAGGGAATGGTTGGCTCTTTCCTCCCATGTTTTTGTTTCGGTTCTGGAGAAGCGTACCGTGCGGCCTGTTCCGCATCGCAACAGCAGGATGTTTCGTGGCCTGACCAGTCTGCAGGGTCAGATCATTCCGGTTGTTTCCGTGCGCGATCTTCTGGGGCTTGAGGCTGAATACCTGACCGAGGAGGAAAAGGGGTTCCGGGTTTACAGCAGGTTCATCTGTGTTGATCGCGGTTTCGGACGCTGGATTTTTGCGGTGGATGAAGTCTTCGGTGTACATCATTATCATCCTGATGCGCTCATGGATGCCCCGGCCACGGTAGCCAAGGCCCCGGCGGCATATACCCGAGGCATGTTTGAAATAGATGGTAAAAGAATTTCATTGCTGGAAGATGAGCTTCTTTTTGAGGCCTTCAACCGTATCATCAAGTAAGGCGGATATTATGAGCAACAGCTGGACAGGGAGAAAGTAAGGTGACGCGAGATATGGCGGATCTTTCCATGCTGGAACTTTTTCGCATGGAGGCGGGCAACCATACCCGGGTGCTGGAAGAAGGTCTCCCCGGACTTGGTGAAGACGTCTCTTTGGAAAAGGTGCAGCCTCTTATCCATGCTACTCACGCCCTGAAAGGTGCGGGCAAGATTGTGGGGCTGGTTGAGGCGGTGAGTCTTTCCGAGTCGATAGAAGCTGTGCTGGACAATTGTTCCGGTTCAGGGCTTCTGCTCGACCAGCAGGGTATTGATGCCTTGTTGGACGGTGTTCGTTTTCTGCATTCCCTCGGGGAAGTGGAAGTTGAGGGAATGGATGGCTGGCTGGAAGAACGGACTGAAGAACTGAAATCTCTGCTGGGGCGTTTAGGGGCAATACTTTCAGGAGATGTGTTTGCGGATAAGGAGCCTGAGTCTGTTAAGACGCCGGAGGTAGAATCTCTTGTAGAAACACAGGGCGTTTCCGAACAGCCCGAAAACGATATTTCAGCGCCGGAACCTGCTCCGGCAGCTCCGCCTAAAGAGGATATCCCTCTTGCCGATCTTTCCATGCTTGATCTTTTCCGCATGGAGGCCGAGAGCCATTCACTGGCCTTGAATGCCGGACTGCTGGAGCTGGAGAGGGATCAGTCCCCGGATAAGGTGGAGCCGCTTATGCGTGCGGCCCATTCTATGAAAGGAGCAGCCCGAATTGTAGGCCTGACTGATGCCGTGGCTCTGGCACATGCTATGGAAGACCTTTTGGTTTCCTGCCAGAAAGGAGAGACTGTTCTTGATGGAGCGCAGATCGATATGCTCCTTGCGGCGACAGATATCTATAGTGACGTTTCCCGGCTTGAAACGGATGCCATTCAGGGCTTCCTGAGCGAGCGCAAACCGCTTATGGACCAGATGGAAAAGGCCTTGCGTGGAGACGCGGCTGCTGTGGTCGCCGTCTGTGCAGATGTCTGCCCCGGAGGAGTTCCGGCTTCAGCTATTGAAGCCGCAATGGAGCCTATTGAGAATCCTGATTCGGGGGTTGATTCTGAAGAGCAGCCTGATTCTGTGCAGGATGATTCAGTTCAAAGTGTCATAGCTGGAAAGGTTACGGCAGCGGAAGAGAGTTCTGCAATCCGTGCCCCCAAGGATTCAGTCGTCCGTGTTTCCGCCGGAAATTTGAACAGACTCATGGCTCTTGCCGGTGAAAGCCTTGTTGAATCCGGCAGACTGGGTGAGTTCGCTTCTTCCTTGCTGCGGATCAAGGCCGGACAGCGTGATTTGATGAAGATTCTGGAGGAATCATGCGAACGGGTCAACCAGGGCGAAACAGCCGAAGATGTGGTTGATGAAATAAAGGATGCCCTGAATGATTGTCAGGTGCATCTTGTCAAGCATATCAATGAGTTCGACCTCTTTCGCAGGCGTAATGATAATGTTTCGGGCAGGCTTTACCATGAGGTTATAGCCAGCCGGATGCGTCCCTTCTCTGACGGTGGGCGCGGTTTTCCCCGTCTGGTTCGTGATCTGGCTCGTTCTTTGGGTAAGGAAGTGGATTTTGTTATCGAAGGTGAAACGACTTCTGTAGACCGCGATATTCTGGAAAAACTGGAGGCTCCGCTAAACCACCTGATCAGGAACTCAGTTGATCACGGTATTGAAATGCCTGATGATCGAGTTGCCGCCGGAAAAAATTCTACCGGGACAGTCAAGCTTATTGCCGGGCATAGGGCCGGTATGCTTTTTATTGAAGTACGGGATGACGGTCAGGGGTTGGACCCGGAAAGAATCAGGGCCAAGGTTGTGGAACGAAAGCTGGCCCCGGCGCGTATGGCTGAGGAAATGAGCCGTACGGAGTTGATGGAATTCCTTTTTCTGCCCGGTTTTTCCACTGCCGGAAAAGTTACGGAAATTTCCGGTCGCGGGGTCGGACTGGATGTGGTCCATGCCATGGTGCAGGAAGTAGGCGGAACTGTGCGCGCAGAATCTGAGCCCGGTCAGGGCATGTCTTTTTCCATGCAGCTGCCGTTGACCCTTTCAGTTATCCGTACTTTGCTGGTGAAGATTGCGGGTCAGCCTTATGCCATTCCCTTGAGCAGGATCAGCCGCATTGCCTGTGTGCTTCCCGAGCAGCTGCTGCTGGCCGAAGACCGCCAGTATGTGTCTCTTGACGGGGCCAACGTGGGGCTTGTTCCCGCAGCCCAGATTCTGGGGATGACTTTTCCGTCCAAGGAGCAGGACGGGGTGAAAGTGGTGGTCATAAGTGACCGCATGAACCGCTACGGGCTGGTGGTGGATGATTTTCTCGGCGAGCAGGATCTTGTAGTCCGCCCGCTTGACCATCGGCTTGGCAACGTTCCCGATGTTAATTCAGTGGCCATGATGCCCGACGGTTCTCCGGTGCTTATCCTTGATGCCGAGGATCTGGTGCGTTCCATCGACAACCTTCTTTCCGGGGGCAGACTGAGCAAGGTCGGGCTTGAGTCAGCAGAAATCGTTCCGGTGCAGAAGATTCTGGTGGTGGATGATTCCCTCACTGTGCGTGAGGTGGAGCGCAAGCTGCTGGCCAACAACGGCTATGATGTTGATACGGCTGTGGATGGTCAGGATGGCTTTAATGCAGTTATTTCAGGTAATTATGACCTTGTAGTCACTGATGTGGACATGCCGCGCATGAACGGTCTGGAACTTACTCGTAAAATCAAGGATGACCCGGATCTGAAATCCATCCCGGTGATGATGGTTTCCTACAAGGACCGCAAGGAGGATAAGCTCCGCGGCCTTGAAGCCGGTGCTGATTATTATCTGACCAAGAGCAGTTTTCATGACGAGACCCTGCTTTCGGCGGTTGAAGACCTTATAGGCGGGGCCGGAAAATGAGAATAGGTATTGTAAATGATCAGGCTGCATCAGTAGATGTGTTGAAGAAAGTAGTCACTGCAGCCGGGCACAAGGTACTCTGGATAGCCCATAACGGTGAAAGGGCAGTCGAAAAATGTTGTGCCCAGAAGCCTGATCTTGTGCTTATGGATCTGGTTATGCCCGTTTTGGACGGGGCCGGAGCCACGCAGATGATAATGAAGAAATGTCCCTGCCCGGTCCTGATTGTAACTGCCAGTATTGAGGCTAATTCAACCAAGATTTTCGAGGCCATGGGAGCAGGGGCGCTGGATGTGGTCACCACCCCGAGTACCTCTCCAAGTGGGGAAATCAATGGTGAGCGTGAGCTGCTTTCAAAAATATCCGTAATCGGTAAGCTGCAGGGGCACGGCATGGCCCGTGAACCCCTTAAGTCTGCTCCTAAAGCACGGCTGGTCCCGCCTTTACTCGCTATCGGTAGTTCCACCGGAGGACCGTCAGCACTGGCTGAATTGCTTGGAGCGTTGCCTGTTGATTTTCCGGCGGCCATCGCCATTGCTCAACATGTGGACGGTAATTTTTCAGAAAATCTGGCCCAGTGGCTGGACAGTCAGGTTAAGATAAAGGTGAACCTTGCACGCAGCGGTGATCTTATGCAGCCCGGCGTAGCGGTGATTTCCCCCGGAGACCGGCATATGCGTTTGGCTCAGGGCGGTATGGTGGAGTTGACCCTCGGCCCCGGGGATAATCTTTATGTTCCCTCGGTGGATGTGCTTTTCGACAGCCTGTGTTGTGCGGGTTTCCCTTCCAATTCGGCAGCGGTATTGTTGACCGGAATGGGCGCGGACGGAGCAAGGGGCATGCTTGGTCTCAGGAATGCAGGCTGGTTTACCGTGGCTCAGGATAAGGAATCCAGTGTGGTTTGGGGGATGCCCGGCGCGGCAGTGAAAATGGGAGCTGCCCGAGAGGTCTGCGCTATTGGAAATATGGCCGGGTTGCTGGTAAGGCATTTTAAGAAACGTTTCAGGAGTTAGGATGATGACTGAAGTCAAAGAGCAATTGCTCACCGAACATAAGATTAATGTTCTGCTGATAGATGATCAGCCTATGGTGGGCGAGGCCGTGCGGCGTATGCTGGAAGGCGAGGGCGATATAGATTTCCATTTTGTGAGCGATCCGACCAAAGCCATCCCCACTGCTGAGGAGTTGCAGCCCACAGTTATCCTGCAGGATCTCGTCATGCCGGATATCGACGGCATGACCATGGTCAAGTTTATGAGGGTCAATTCCAAGCTTAAGGATATCCCCCTGATTGTGCTTTCTACCAAGGAAGAAGCCACCACCAAGGCCGAAGCATTTGCCCTCGGGGCCAATGATTATCTGGTCAAGCTGCCGGACCGTATCGAACTGCTGGCCCGTATCCGTTATCATTCCAAGGGTTACATCAACCTTTTGCAGAGGAACGAGGCCTACGAACAATTGCGGAAAAGCAGGGATGAAATGCGCAAGGAACTGGCGGTTGCCGCAGATTACGTTACCTCCCTGCTGCCCGATCCGCTCAAGGAAGGGGATATTCAGGCTGACTGGCGGTTCATCCCTTCCACTTCCCTCGGAGGTGACTCCTTCGGTTACCATTGGCTGGATGATGATCATTTTGCCATGTATCTTCTGGACGTGTGTGATCATGGGGTAGGTTCGGCTTTGCTTTCGGTTTCAGCAATGAATGTGCTCCGTTCACAGACTCTGCCGGATACTGATTTCCTCAAGCCGGATATGGTTCTTGAAGCCCTGAATGATTCTTTCCAGATGGACCAGCAGAACAACCTTTATTTTACCATGTGGTACGGGGTTTACCGCAAGTCTGACCGGACACTGACATTTTCCAGCGGCGGACATCCCCCGGCCTTGCTGATATCCGGCGGTGAAGCGCAGCTGTTGCGTACTCCGGGAATGATTGTGGGCGGCATGCCGGATATGACCTACACCAGCGATTGCGTTACCGTTGATCCGGGCGCCCGTTTTTTTCTCTACAGTGATGGGGTTTATGAGCTGAAAAAGGTGTCTGACGGCAAGATGTGGGAGTTTGACGAGTTTTCCAAATTCATGAAAGGGGCCGGTGGCGAACTGGGTAAGCCCATTGACATGCTTATTGATTATACCCGTGAATTGCAGGGTGCTGAGCTTTATGAGGATGATTTTTCCATGGTGGAATTTGTTTTTGCGTAGAGGCGCGTTGCGATTAATCGGGAATAAAGAGGACTGAGAATGAGTATCCGCAAACAGTTCATAACCGGGTGTGTTGTTTTTTGCATTGCCCTGACCGTGGCCATAATGTGGCTGGTTTCAGACTATGCCCGTGAGACCCTGATGGCCCAGTACCGTTCCAAGGCTGAAATAATGCTTCACACCATGAAGGCGGTGCGTAAGCATACCGGGGCGGTGATCCGTCCAAAAGCCACGGAGGTGCTGCCGGAGAATATGTTTGTCCCCGAGTTGCAGTCCACATCCTTTACGGCCAACGGCGTGTTCAGTCGTATTCCCGACCAGTACAGGCATGAGCTGACTTTTAAAACCGCTTCCAGTAAACCGCGCAATTCCAAAAATCTTGCCACCAGCGATGAAGCCAGCATAATTGAGGAATTGGATGCTATGGCTCAGGCCGGGAAAAAGCCTTTTATCGGTGAAATCCGAAATATCAACGGTATTGAGTCCTATATCGTCGCTGAAGGTGAATTCAACAAGCCCCCCTGTATGGTCTGCCATGGCGACCCCAAGGATGCTCCTCCATCCATGAAGAGCAGATATCCGGTCAAGGACGATATGGGCTATTACCGCAAGCCGGGACGTATTGAGTGTGCCATGATCACGGCTGTTCCGCTTGCTGCGATGGACGCAGCAGCCAATCAGGCTATGGGCGCGGTTGTTTTTATGGGTTTTATTTTTATTGCGGTTACTCTCGGCTTTCTGCTTTTCGGGCTTAACCTTATTTTCAGACCGGTTTCCCAGATAACGAATATCGCCAAGCATGTTGCCGCCGGGGACCTGAACAGCGGGACCGTTGCCATCCGCAAGATGAAGAATCAGGCTGAAGGAAAATTCTTTGCAAGCCGGATAGTTCGTCCCGGTAATGAAATCGGTAATCTGGTAACATCTTTTGAGACCATGATTTCCGGTCTTTCTGCACTCATAGGAGAGGTCCGCACTTCCGGCGATAATGTTTCCGTGGCTGGAAACAAGATCCGGTCCACTGCTGAGCACATTGATGCCGCAGTAACCAGGCAGGCCGCTTCCACCAACGAAGTCACTGCCACCAGCAGGCTGATCAGCAAGACCTCCAAAAATCTGGTGGAGGTTATGGAAGACGTTGCCGAGTCCGCGAGTGAGTCGGCACAGATGGCTGAGGCTCTGCAGGATAACATTGAACGTCGTGAACAATCCCTTATAAGGCTGGTAAATTCCACGGACAATGTTTCATCCCGTCTGGGAGCTATCAACGAGAAAGCCAGCAGGATCAACCACATTGTTACCACCATTGCCAGAATTGCCGACCAGACCAACCTGCTTTCACTCAATGCGGCTATTGAGGCGGAAAAGGCCGGGCAGTTCGGGCAGGGTTTTTCCGTGGTAGCCCGCGAAATGCGCAGGCTGGCCGACCAGACGGTGATTGCCGCAGAGGACATTGAACTTATGGTCCGGGACATGCAATCCGCGGTCAGCTCCGGTGTCATGGAGATGGAAGCCTTTAATCAGGAAGTGCGTTCCAGTGTTGATGAAGTGGAGCAGATGAGTTCTGATCTGGGGTTGATTATTGATCAGGTCCGGGTGCTCAAGCCAAGATTTATAGATGTTTCCCGTTCCATGGGAGACCAGTCCGACAGTGCGGAGCAGATCAGTGACGCCATGGGCGACCTGAGTGAATCCGCAGCCGGAACTACTGAGTATCTGGAAGAATTCAACAGGACAGTGGCAAGTTTGAATTATACTGTACAGACTTTGACCGGGGCAGTGGACGGCTTTCAGGCAGTGGAAGATGATTTCTTAATTTCCAAGGCTGAAAAAGACCCGGAATCCGACAATTAACATAGTTGTAACAACGCTGTCTTAATTAGTTCTAATGTTACAGGTAATGTCCCGAGCAAAAGGAGAATATTGTGTCAGTTGATAAAATACTGGTCGTAGAAGACCATAACGATACCATTGAGCTGTTGAAGTATAATCTTACCTCTTCCGGTTACGATGTCGTGACCGCAATGGACGGTCATAAGGCCCTTGATCAGGCCAGAAATGAACATCCAGACCTGATTCTGCTGGACCTTATGCTGCCCGGCATAGACGGCCTGGAAGTCTGTCGCAGGCTGAAGCAGGAAGTTGCCACACAGCATATCCCTGTAGTCATGCTTACCGCTAAAGGTGAGGAAGTGGACCGGGTTGTTGGGCTTGAGCTTGGCGTTGACGACTACATTGTCAAACCGTTCAGCCCGCGTGAACTTGTGCTGCGGGTTAAAGCTGTATTGCGCCGCAGTACTGAAGTTCCCGAACCGCGCCGCCCCGGAAAATGGAGCCGGGAAGGGCTCTCCGTGGACTTCGAAGCCCATTCTGTTGAATGTGACGGTGAGCTTGTGGCTCTGACCGCTACCGAGTTCAAGTTATTTTCAGAGTTGCTGCAGCACGAAGGCAAGGTCCGTACCCGCGACCATCTTCTTGATACGGTCTGGGATACCCATTTTGAGGGTTATTCCAGAACAGTCGATACCCATATCCGCAGGCTGCGCCAGAAGCTTGGTCCTTATGCGGATTACATCGAAACCGTGCGCGGCGTCGGCTATCGTTTCAAGAATTCATAATTCCGTCTAAATTCTCGCTTAATCAGGGATTTTATCTTGTCGGTTTTTCCGGGGGCTTTGTTGCGCCCTTTAAAGTAATCCTAACCTGATTGTCACCTTGGGTGGCTGATCTTGTGTTAAGCTCTTAGCGTATGTTTGTAATTCACCGAGCAGAATAATTATTATGAATAATGAATTGAAATTTTCTATCAAAAGCAAACTTTTTGCCGCAGTATGCCTGACTGCTGCAATCTGCGTAAGTCTGCCGCTGGGTTTTGCCTATCATCTACTAAGGGCCGACCTGGCAGCGGATACGCGCAATGTGGTGCATGAAAAAATTGAACTTGCGGGGCGTATTTACAGAAAGAGTGATCATGCAGGAGTGCAGGACAGGGTTAATTCGATTTCCAACCTGATGGGTACTGAAGTTGCTTTCATCTCCATGGATGGGAAGAGTTCTGTACAGCCTTCGTGGGCTGTTGGAGGGGGTATTTCCCTGCATGATGTCGAGATAAGGAATGCCAGGGACGGAAATCCCGGTTTCCTTGTTGTAAATGATCCTCTGGATGGAAAAGAATCCATGCTGGCGGCCGTTGAGGTCCCTGCCGGTGTAAATTCTCCGTCCGGTTATCTTGTCATTAAAGAATCCCTGTACGGTCCTGAAGAAAGAATGGGTATGATTTTCGAGGTGTTCTTTTGGGCTTTACCCATTGTTGCGCTGGTCTGCTACGGGGTGATCCGTTTTGTGACCATGCAGCTCACAGCTTCGGTGGAATCCATGGTCAGAACTGCCGAGGCCGTTGGTCAGGGTAATTACAAACGCAGGATCAGGACTTTTCCAGACAAGGAGTTCATCCCCCTTGCCGAATCCATTAACTGGATGGCTGAGCGCATAGATGAGCATGTCAGCATTATTACCGGACAGAAGAATAAAATTCAGGCCGTGTTCAACGGCATGTGGGACGGGGTAATGGTGCTGGACGGCAATTGCCGTATTCAGAGTGTGAATAGGGCTTTGGTTGATATTTTTCCTGATATTCAGGAAGGGGTAAACCGTAGTCCCCTTGAAATAATCCCCAGCCCGGACCTTTATGATGCATGCAAAGAGGTTGTAGCACCGGAAGGACCTGAATCCGGAGCTGTGCAGGTTGTTTTGCACAGTGGACGGGTTTACGATGTGAATATTGTCCGTTCCCCGCATACCTCCGAGCCGGGACAGGGACCGGGGGCTATTGCTGTTTTTCACGACATCAGCGAGATAAAACGTCTGGAGACTGTGCGTCAGGATTTTGTGGCGAACGTATCCCACGAATTACGTACCCCGCTTACATCCATTAAGGGTTATGCTGAAACCCTGCTCTCCGATCCTCCTCCGCCGGAATCCTTACAGAGGAATTTTCTGGGTACCATTGAGAAGAATGCCAATCACATGTGTAAGATCGTGGACGATCTGCTTAACCTGTCAAGGCTGGAAAGCGGTCATGAAAAGGTTAAGTTGACCCCGGTTGATCCTGCCGATGTCCTGCGGGAAGCATGGGAGGCCTGTTCCGGACTTGCCAATAGACGAAAAGTAGATCTGGTCCGCAGTTTTGAGCGTGGGTCTTTCACCGTCAAGGCTGATTCCGGACAGCTCATGCAACTGTTCAGGAACTTGTTGGAAAATGCCATCAAATATGGTCCGGAAGAAAAGTCTGTCAGTGTTGAACACCGGGTTGATAGCGGCAGGCTGGAGCTTTCAGTCATTGATGAAGGGCCGGGTATTCCCACCGCTGATCAGTCCCGTATTTTTGAGCGTTTCTACTCTGTGGAAAAGTTCCGCCGTAATGAATTCGGCTCCACCGGACTCGGGCTTGCCATCTCCCGGCATATTGTTTCCAACCATGGCGGAAAAATATCCGTACAATGCCCTCCTGAAGGACGCAGGCAGGGGACTGCCTTTGTTTTCACCCTGCCCCTTGTGCAGGCAGGCGCGGTTTAAAAGACAGTGGAGTTGATGCGTTTTTTTACGCCATTATGTTGATGACAAAATGAAAACAAAAAGGATAAATTTCGTGCAAACTTAGCGGAGGTTCTGTTTGAACGAAAAATCCAAGGCTATACTTCTTATGGCCGCAACAGCCCTGATATGGAGTTCCGGGGGGCTGGCCATAAAGCTGGTGGACTGGAACCCCATGGCCATTACCGGGGTTCGCAGTGGCTTGGCCGCTTTGACTCTGGGTATTCTATTCAGAGGCCGTTTGAAGTTCGGATTCTCCCTTGTTCAGTTGGGCGCTGCTGTTGGCTATGCCGGGTTACTGATCACCAACGTTGCCGCTACTAAGCTGACCACCTCAGCCAACGCAATTTTGCTGGCTTACACTGCCCCGGTCTATGTGGCTTTGCTTGCTCCGTGGTTCCTAAAAGAGAAAACCAGCCGCAGCGACTGGTTTTTTATAGCCATTACCGTAGGTGGCATGGTCCTGTTTTTTCTCGATAAACTTTCACCCAGCGGACTATGGGGCAACATTATCGCTGTTGTCACCGGGATTTCGTATGCCGTTTTCACTCTGTGTATGCGAGCCCAGAAATCTTCTTCCCCGGTAGAATCCGTGATCATGGGGCATATTTTGACCGCCACCTGCGGACTGCCTTTCATGTTCAGCAGTATTCCTTCAGCCGAAAGCTGGGTAGGCCTAATCTATCTGGGTATTTTTCAGCAGGGTATATCTCTGGCCCTGTACACATGGGCTATAAAGCGTCTCGGGGCACTGGAAGCCATCCTGATCATGACCCTTGAGCCTATTTTCAATCCGATTCTGGTCGCCGTCGGCTACGGCGAAATTCCCGGCAGATGGGCGATTATTGGAGGGCTGGTAGTGATTGGTTCGGTTACGGTGCGCGGGGTGTTGCCGTTTTTACGTCCCAGACTTTATCGCCCAAGATGATTACCGGCTCCCGCTGTGTCACCGGGAAAAAGTGACAGACTGAGGATGATCTGAACAGTTTGTAAAGAGAACCCCCGGAAGTTAAAACTTCCGGGGGTATTTTTTAGATAGCTTGCTTGCTCTTCAAGAGAGGTTTTTTGATGCCGTACTTGGTGAGCACTTTTTTAATTGCATCGGTGGAATCAGGTGTTCCGGTATGGCGAACAAAGACCCGATACCATGTGCGGGTTCCGCTTTTCCCTGCTTCAACGTAAGAGTTAAGGCCGTTGGCAACGAGTTTGTCGGCAAAGCTTTGCGCTCTCGCGTTATCACCGAAGGATGCTGCCTGATAAATGTAGTTGTACTTGGGCATATCAACTTCGGCGGGGTTGTCGATTTCCACCGGCGGTTCCGAGCCGGGCTGTTGAGTTTCAACAGTTTTTTCGGCAACCTTTACCTCGATTTTTTCCTGTTTTGCAGGTTCGGGCTTTTCTGCCGGTGCAGCTTTTTGTTCATCCCTGGAAGCGATTTCTTTTGCCGGTTCTTCGGGTTTTACTGCTGGCTCGGGCTTTTTCTTGAGCTGGTCAATGTAGTCCAGTTCTTCTGGCTTGAGCACTCCGCCTTTTACTTCCCCGGAAGCATTGACTGACTGGCTGGGCAGCATCATGGCTATTTCGGGCACATCCTTTTCAGGCTGGTAACCCCTGCCCAGCAGAATCCCCAGTACAAAGAAGGCGCACAGGGCGGCAACAGCACCGGCACACAGCCCGAGTACCTCAGGCATGGTGAAGGTAAAGGTGAATTTCTTTTCCTGACCGGGGACGGTTGTCTTCTTTTTTCTGGGTGCAGCCATGGTGGAAACTCCGTTAGGTTTATTACATGCGTTCGGGGGCGGAAACTCCAAGCAGATTCAGGCCGTTGGCAAGGGTGCGGGCAACTGATTGCAGCAGCACAAGCCTTGCGGCGATCACATTTTCCTCTGCGGAAAGGATGTGGTGCATGCTATAGAACCTGTGCAGTGCGCTGGCGAGATCACGCAGGTAGTAGCTGATTACGTGCGGGCTCATGTTTTTACCTGCGTTTTCAGCTACGTCCGCAAACTGGTCCATAAGTTTCATGAGATCCAGTTCTTCTGCATTAGTCAGTGCGGAAAGGGGAGCTGCGTCAACTGCGGGAATCGCGATTCCCTGATCAGCGGCCTTGCGCAATACAGAGCAGATGCGCGCATGGGCGTACTGTACGTAATAGACCGGGTTATCCATGGTTTTCTGCTTGACCAGTTCAAGGTCGAAGTCAAGATGGCTGTCGCTTTTTCTTGAAAGGAACATGAAGCGGGATGCGTCGCGGCCCACTTCGTTAACCACGTCTTCGAGGGTTTCAAATTTACCGGCACGGGTGGACATGGCAATCTGTTCACCACCGCGCAGCAGGTTAACCAGCTGTACGAGGATTACATCAAGCTGTCCTTTTTTGCCGAGAGCTTCCACTGCGGCCTGCATGCGGGGGATGTAACCGTGGTGGTCTGCGCCCCAGATATCGACAACAATGTCGAAGCCGCGTTTGTACTTGTCATCGTGGTAGGCTATGTCGGAAGCGAAATAGGTCAGGTCTCCGTTGGACTTGCGCAGTACGCGGTCCTTGTCGTCACCAAGTTCGGTGGACTTGAACCAGAGTGCGCCGTCCTGTTCGTAAGCCATGCCGCGTTCTTTGAGGTCGGCGAAAGTCTCTTCAACCTTGTTGGCGGTTACGAGGCTCTTTTCTGAGAACCATACATCATGGCGGACATCAAAGGCGGCGAGGTCTTTTTTGATGCCTTCAAGGATTTCATCCTTGCCGTATTCGCGGCAGATGGCGATGGCTTCGTCCTCACTCATATCGAGGATACCGGGATTGCGCTCCAGCACTTCAGCAGCGAGATCCTTGATGTAATCGCCTTTGTAGAAATCTTCGGGGTCGGCAATGTCGCGGCCCTGAGACTGCTGGAGGCGGACCCATATGGAGTTGCCGAGGATGAGCATCTGGCGGCCGGCATCGTTGACGTAGTATTCTGCTTCCACATCATATCCGGTGAATTCGAGGATGCGCACAAGGCAATCGCCGAGGGCGGCACCGCGTCCGTGACCGATATGCAGCGGACCGGTAGGGTTGGCGGAAACGTACTCAACCTGAATTCTGGTCCCTTTGCCGATTTCGCTGCGGCCATAGTCTGCGCCTTTGCTCAGCACACCGGGGATGAGATCCTGCCAGAATGAGTTGGAAAAAGTGAAGTTGAGGAAACCTGGACCGGCAATATCAACTTTTTCAATATATTGGTCTCCGGCCAGCTCTTCCTGAATAGTTTCAGCAATGGCGCGGGGATTCATTTTGGCCTGCTTGGATAGCATCATGGCGATATTTGCAGACATGTCTCCGAATTTTTTATCTTTGGGAGGCTCGATAACGGCCTTCTCCGGCCATTCCCAGCCCTTGGCTTCGAGAATGGAACCGAGTACCTTTTCAAGGTGTTGTTTAGCTTTCATGGTGGATGAAATCTCCTTATGGAATTACAGCTTGCGGGAAGGATATAAGGTCGTCCCGGCTGTTTAATGCGTGATAGGCATGCATCGCTTACCATCTTTCTTTACAGCTTCCAAGTGTTCAATAAGGGCTTAATAAGCTGTAGATGGATGTACAAGCGATTTAAAAATGTAAGTCTTTGTTGCCAAATCTTTTAATACAGCAAAAAATAGCTCTGTACAAAGGGGAAATACAGGCAGGCTTTTCGTTATCAGCAACCACATTTCCGGCAGGATGGATTAATGAGCAGAACCATTGCACTTTTAACTGATTTTGGACTTAATGATCCCTATGTGGGCCAGATGAAAGGGGTTCTGGCAACGCATGCTCCTGAGTCACCTATAATTGATGTCAGCCATGGAGTGGAGCCTTTCTGTGTTTCGCAGGGTGCTTTTTTCCTTGCAGCGGCTATGGCTCATTTCCCCGGAGATACGGTTTTTATCACTGTTATTGATCCCGGAGTGGGAAGTGGGCGGAGGATTATCGCTGCCGAGTTCGGAAAGCAGGTGGTCCTCGCTCCTGATAACGGGGTTCTTGAACTCGCTGAAGACCGTTTTTCCGGTACTATGATTGTCACCGACCTGAGCGAGGCTGCAGCAAAAATTCATAGCTCGGCTACTTTTCATGGCCGGGATATTTTTGCTCCCATTGCCGCATCCTTGGCTGGTGGAACATCTCTTGAATCTCTCGGCCCAAAACTTCCTTTGCGTGAAATCATACGCAGCGGGATCAATAAGCCTGTCTGGCTTGAGGATGGAGTGGAAGCCACCATCCTGCACAAGGACCGTTTCGGCAACCTCGTGCTGAATATTCTCGATACCCAGACCCTGCCCGAGCGTATGACCATCCCCGAAGAGCATCTTCTTTCCGGTAACGACGATGCTTGTGTAAAACGGGTCAGCTGCTATGCCGAGTTGCAGGCCGGAGCAACAGGACTTCTAGCCGGAAGTCAGGGGTATTATGAATTGGCCCTGAATCGTGGGGCAGCATCAGAAATGCTGGGACTTGAACCGGGTGATGTTTTGACTTTGAAGTTTTGATAGTTTGGAAGATAGAATAAGCCCCCGGACCGGAGTCCGGGAGCTTCGGATTTTGGGAAGTAATGCTCAGTACGGTAACGGATTACTCTTTATGCTGGGTGAATATATTGAATTCTGTAAAATTAACCGGATCATCGTCGCAATATCCATATACATCCACATTTCCGCCTTCTAAACCATTAGGATCAGGCTGGATAAAACGTCCGGTTGACGGGTCGTATTCACGATGGCCGAAATGAATCAGGCCGGTATCGTGATCTTGGAGACCGGCGGCAAAGCCAAGCGGGATGGAAATACGATCATTGGTATCGACAATGGTGTTTCCGAATGAGTCACAGATAATCCGCTTAACCTCGTCTCCGTTATCATCAACAACCAGATAGATGGTCCCCGCCTGATCAGAAGCGAAATAGTAGTCTTCGTCATTAAAACGCATGGTGATAGGGGCGCCGGCATTATTGTAAGCGAACTCTTTGCGATTCCGGCCCTCGCCGTCAACTACAGCAGCCAGCCTGTTGAAATCATACCAGCCGTAGCTTTCCACGGTACTGCCGTTAACCTGTCTTGCGATGCGCTTTCCGCTCGGATCAATAATGTAGGAAATCCTGCGCCCATCGGGGAGAACAACCTGTTGCAACTGGCCGGACTGGTGATACTCATATTTGGTTACATCCAAGTTATCCTGCTTCATAATCAGACGCCCCTGATCATCATAGGAATATTTTACATCTCCTGCCTTAAGCGGACGTAGGCCCGGACCATAGCTGAAACGGCGTTGCCCGGTCTGGGGAGTTGCACCGAAGTAGCGTTCACCTGCTTTCCCGTATAGATATTCTTCGATCAGTTGTTTTCCTTTCCAAACCTTGTGCAGTCTGCCGCCTGCGTCGTATTCATATTTCAGGTGGTGGTTGAGAGGCGTAAGTGTGAGCTGTTTTTCAATAATCCGCCCATCTTCATTTTTTGAAGTAGCCAATACGGAAAAAGCTTTACTTGAACCGTGTATGACAAAAGGAGTTGTGCGGATGGCATTTTCAGGACCAGAATTCAATCTGTCCTGTTCAAATTCAAATTCCTCGTGCAGGTCTGTGTCTGTTCCGGTCTGGGGCTGATTATGCCGGGGATGGATCTGTGGCAGTTGCGGTCTGCTCGCTCCAAACTCGGAAATAAGTTCTTTACCGTAATCTGTTTTTGCCAAACTCCGGCTTAGCCTGTGTTCGGGATTTTCAAGCATGAACCGGGCATGGGCAGCACGTTTGATCCATTTGTATCGTTCCATATCCTCTTTCCATTTCAGCTCCATGTTATCCCATCTGGCCTGCGCTTCAGGTTTACGCATGGAGGGATACATAATGTCCCCATCCTCAAACCCAGAAAGATCGCGGTTAGGCTTCACAAGTTTTGCGCCAGTGTAACGGTCCACAACTTCCCACATGTTTTCGAGTTGTGTTTCAGGAGGTTCGTTCGCTCCGTACAAACACAGCCCGACGCTTAAATCCTTGCTGCTCTTTTTCCTCAATTCAAAATTTACCGCTGTATGCATTGTGACATCTCCTTAAATAATGTTATGTGGAAAAAGTTAATAACAACCTGTTTATTATGAACTTTTTCCCTTTTACATAATCAAGGATAGTCATCTGCCCGGACCTGAGTTACCCGACTCAGGTCCGCCTTGTGAAAAAAAAGAAAATTATTGATACTGTTGTAATGTAATTGATTGCCGGAGGCATACTTGAATATAATTCGTGATATTTTAATTACACTCGGCTTTATGACCCGTATCGGTCCGGTCATGGAGATAGAGGCTGAAGACATCGGCCGAACTGTGAAGTGGATGCCTTTAAGTGGGCTGGTAATGGGACTGGTTATAGTGCTGCCATTCTGGTTGGGACTGTTTGCCGGAAAATTCTGGATTCAGAGCTGGCTGACTGTAGCAGCCTCTGTGTATTTGACCCGCGGGCTGCACTTTGACGGCTTTGCAGATATTGCCGACGGAGCAGGCCCTTATCCTGACCCGGAACGGTTCTGGAAGATTATCAAGGACAGTTGCAGCGGCGTGTTCGGAGTGCTGGCTCTGGTTTTGGCCGGACTGGGGCAGGCGGTCTGTTTTTATTATCTTTATGAAGCCGGGGTCTATGGGGCTGTGGTCTGGATATTTGTGCTCGGCAGGCTGGGTAATGCACTCATGGCTATGGTCGGCAGGCCGCTGGCAAGACCGGGACAGGGCAGCCTGTCCATGGTCGGCGCGGATGGTTTTTCAATCGGTGTGGCTTTCGTGACTACTTTGCTGGTGGGAGTTTTTGGAGTCAGCCCGGCTGTGCAGGGATTGGGGTTGCTGTTGACCGCAGGAGGGGTTTTGTTTTTGTTTCGGCTGGCCAAGAGGGTCGGCGGGGCGAATGGTGATTTTTTGGGCGCGGCGGTGGTGTTGGCTGAGTTGGCCGGACTACTGGCGTTTTGTGCATTGAATTGATATAAAAAATAAACTTTAAAGTTGGGTGCCCCTGCTTCGGGCGTAATTTTCAAATAAGCACAGGAAGCTAGATGGATAATCTGCCAACATTGAAAAAATTCGGCGAACAGCTAGATCTGCTTAAGCAGCTTATTAAAGATGGCCGTGCAGAGGATGCTGATTCTATTGCCCAGAGTATGTATGAAAATTATGCCTATGCCCGTGAAGGCTATCTTTCACAGGAAGATGAGCTGCTGGACAGGCGCGGTGATATTGAAGAGAAAGACGAGCGTATTTTTTTGTTGGAGGGTAAGCTCAGGGAAGCCTGTAGTATTTATAATTCGGATTTGCAGCTTTTCGGTAAGTTTTGCAAAGCGCTACACCACGTCAACAACTTTAAATCCATGGCTGATCTGCCGGAAATGCTGCAGGGAATTGCGGATGATCTGGAGCTGGGGCGGATTGCCGTGGTGCTGGACCGAGAGCTGTGCGAAGGCATAGCGTGCCCGGATGTGCCGACTTTTTACCTGAAAGGCTGCATGCGTTACATTGATGCAACTTTGAATGATGCTCCCAATCGCGTATTTCTAGGGCCGATTTCGCGGATGATGCGGCCGGATATTTTTTTCGGTGACCCGGAAGTTGGCCCGGAGTTGGGCGGTTCCTGTTTTTCTTTCGGTTTGACTGATAAATATAACTCCGGTCAGCTTATGGGGCTTTTTTCCATCCATGACCCGTCAGATGAGCGCTTTCATCCTGATATGGGTACGGATTTTCTTGAATATTTCTGTAATTCTTTGGGGTCCACACTCATTGACGTGCTCAACCATCAGCGTGGAGAACTGCTGCGTGCGGATGTGGAGCGCATTACCCGTCACGATTTGAAAACCCCGCTCAATGCTGTAATCAACCTGCCACATCTGCTGCTGGCAGATGAGGATGATCCGGAAAAGATAGAGCTGATCAAGAATATTCAGGATGCCGGATACCGCATGCTGGGACTGGTTAACAGGTCCTACGATATTTATCGTATGGAGAGCGGAACCTATGAGCTTCAACCCGGGGATGTAGATGTCCTCCCTTTGCTAAAGCGTATTGAACTGGATCTGTTGGATATGGTTGAGGCCCGCAGTAGCGAATTGCAGGTTTTTATCGACGGAAATAGGGCGGGAAACGGTGATTCATTTCTGGTGCGGGGTGAGGAACTGCTGCTTTTTTCCATGCTCTCCAATCTGGTTAAGAACAGTCTTGAGGCCTGCCCTGCAGGAACTCCTGTGACAGTGCGGCTTTTTTCCGGGGACTTTCCGGTCTTGGCGGTTCATAATTTAGGCGTGGTCCCTGATTCCGTACGGAACAATTTTTTTGATAAATATTCCACGGCAGGTAAAACCGGGGGAACAGGGCTGGGGACCTATTCCGCCAGTCTTATAGCCAGAGCCCATGGCGGCTCCATTCGTATGGAATCGAGCGAAGACGAGGGAACCACTGTTACTGTTGATTTTGATCCTGAATCAGCGCGGGGATGCGACGGGAAGTTTAAAGATGAATTTTGAACCGCTACCCGGAGCTGATTCTATACTGATACTGCCGTGGTGGTTTTCAGTAATAATGAAGTAGGAAACCGAAAGTCCCAGCCCGGTACCAACCCCTTTGGGTTTGGTGGTGAAGAATGGTTCAAAGACCCTTTTACGCACGTTTTCTTCCATGCCCGGACCGTTGTCAGTAACGGACACAACAACGTAATCCTCGTCCCGCAGGATTTTTATTTCAATTTTCGGATTTTCAGTATTGCCATCGCGCATGGCGTGAGCTGCGTTGCCCAGCAGGTTGAGCAGGACCTGTTCTATTTCCGTGGGGGCGCAGACTATATAGGGCAGATCTTTTTCATAATCCCTTATAATTTCAATTTGTCTGAAATCAAATTTTTTATTGAGATCATAATCCTGTGCAGCGAGGGCAACAGCACTGTCCGTCAGTTCGTCGAGTTTGCACGATGTGCGGTGAACATCGGTTTTACGGCTGAAATTGAGCATGTTGGTTATTATTCCAGCTGCCCTGGATGCTGATTCACGGACACCGGATATGATTTTAAGTATTCCGCGTTTTTCAATATATTTGTTGATACTTTCCAGAGAGATACCCAGCTCCCGGGCCGTCTGTTCGTTCTTGGCCAGTCCGGGGAGCAGTCTGCGTTCCATATTCTGGGCTCCCTGTAATATGCCGCCGAGGGGGTTGTTTATTTCGTGGGCCATGCCCGCAGCCAGTCCGCCTACCGACATCATTTTTTCCGTCTGAACCATCATTTCCTCAATCCGGACATTGTCGGTTACATCGTCCAGCCGGATGACCGCTCCATCGAACCCGTCGCTGAAAAGCGGGTAGATGGTGATGTTTTCGTATCTGGTTTCTCCATTTACGACCCGTGGAATACGTACTTTTTGTTCAGTTTTACCGTTGATTATCTGCTGTTTTACCCTGGTGATATCTTTATCCAGCTGGGGAAATACTGAAGAAAGCTGTTTGCCTTGTACGGAGTCGAATTCCAATCCGCTTAGAGCTGCGGCACCCTTGTTCCAAAGGGTGATTGCTCCGCCATTGTCCACCCCCACAAGAGCGGAGGGCATGGAATCGATAATGTTCTTCTGGTGGTTGCGTAGCCTGATCAGTTCCTGTTCCACCCGCGCATGTTCCTTGATTTGTATTTCCAGTTGGTAATTGCTGGCTGATAGCTGCTTATTACCTTCTTCAAGGGCTTCCATCAGCTCTTCCTTTTCATGGATTGCAGATTTGATGGAAGCAAGCATCTGACTGATAACTGTTCCTAATTCCTTGATTTCAGTCGGTCCTTCCTGGGGAATCTCCGAAGCTGTAATGCCTCCTTCACGTATGGCTCTTGCTGCAGCGGTCAGTTTTATCAGTGGCTGAGCCACTTTGCCGGAAAGGATGGTGGCTAATACAAGCGCCAATGCCAGTATCCCTATGGAAAGCATGATAATCCTTTTTCTGAGAATCAGTCCCGGTTCTTCCAGATCATCCATGTAGGCGGAGGAGCAGATATACCAGTCCAAAGGTTCAAAGTACTTGATGTAAGCTCTTTTGCGGAAGGTGAAATCTCCTTTGTGGCGCGGGGGCTTATCCCAAAGGTACTCCCGTACTCCTTTGTTATGGACTGTTTCCATGAGTTCTTCGAAAATGGATTTTCCAGTTTCCGGGTTCATGATTTCAGCTACGGGCAGATTTTCATATATCGGGTGAATTACCATTTCAGGTCTGCCTGAAAAAATAAATATATAGCCGTGTTTGCCTACCTTGATTTTTTCAAAATTATTTCTGAGCTCTTTGAGCACAGCCTGAAGCCGTACATTTACCTCTTTTTCAATGTCATCAATGTATACGCCCGAACCAACAATCCATCCCCATTCCTTGAATAGCTTTACGTAAGACAATTTTGGCTGTTCCTTGCTCAGCCCCTGTCTTATGGGTTTGGGCCACATGTATTCGACAAAGCCGGAACCGGAGCGCATGCAGACATCACGGAAGGCGGCAAAAATGTTTTCGCCACTGTTGCGTACTCCTTTGAAACGGGGATCATCAAGTATTGTCCCGTCCAGCTCCGGTATGGTCGGATGCATGATCATGCGGGGTATGGGGATGGTGTCGTCATTTATCCAGATATACCCGGTCCCGTCATCGTAACGCATGCTCTTCAACTGTGTAATGCTCAGTCTTTTGGCTTCGGCTTCTGACAGGGTGCCTTGCCTGTATCTGTCGTAATTCAAACGGATCAGGTTGATGGATATGTCTACAAGGTTCCGCAGTTGTTTTTTGCGGGCGGAGATGGCGGATTGTTCCGAAAAGAGAATGCTGTGGTATTCGTTGTTTACGGTTTGATATACAGCATCCACAATGGCTTGTGCATGGGAGAATTCAGATTCCATGACCGATTCTGTTACTGTCCGTTGGGCAAAGTAAGCCAGCCCGGAGGTGGTCGCTATGACAAGACCGGCAGCAAAGAAAAGCAAAATCGCTTTCATGGATTTGAGCATTTATCCTCCCGACCGGATTATTGAGAATCTGATTCCCATTTATAAAAGGATATCACACTAATCGGGCGGGGTAAATCAGGTTGCCGAGCTTACCGGGCGGTCCGGCAGCTTCGGCAACCTGCAGGTATGCTTTATTCGAAAAGAATTTTTTGACCTTCGATCAGATCATTGATCACCGAAGCATCGGAAAGGGTTGCGGTGTCACCTAGGTCGTCTTCTCCGGCGGCGATACGGCGCAGGATACGGCGTACAATTTTTCCGGAGCGGGTTTTGGGCAGTCCTTCGGAGAACTGAATTGTTTCGGGTATGGCAATGGGGCCAATCTTTTTGCCGACCCAATCCCGCAGGGCCATGCGCATTTCTTCATCCTGGTCCAGTCCTGAGCGCAGGGTTACATAGGCGTAGACTGTCTGCCCCTTGATTTCATGCGGAATACCCACCACAGCCGCTTCAGTCACATCAGGATGGGCTATGAGTGCGGACTCAATTTCTGTTGTACCAAGTCTGTGTCCTGAAACATTGATGACATCGTCAAGGCGGCCCATTATCCAATGGAATCCTTCTTCATCGATTCTTGCGCCGTCTCCGGTTTCATAGCTTCCGGGGAAACGCTCGAAATAAGTCCGGTTGTATCGTGCCCGGTCTTTATGGATAGAGGAAAGCATGCCCGGCCATGGTTCAGTAATCAGCAGGTGTCCGCCTTCATTTGTGGAGGCGTTGCTGCCGTCGTTATTAACGATTTTTGTTTTGATTCCCGGAAGCGGTTTGCCGGTTGAACCGGGTTTCAGTTTACCCACATAGGGCAGAGGAGAAATAAGGATGCCCCCGGTTTCGGTCTGCCACCATGTATCCAGCACGGGGAGTTTGCCTTTGCCGACATGTTCGTAGAACCAGACCCAGACTTCGGGATTTATGGGTTCACCCACGGACCCCAGGATGCGCAGGGTGGAAAGATCGTATTTTTCAGTCCATTGCGATCCTTCGCGCATAAGCGCACGGATAGCTGTGGGGGTAGTGTAAAAAATATTCACCCCGTAGCGGTTGATGATTTCCCAGTACCGGTCAGGACGGGGGTAGGTGGGTACGCCTTCGAATAGCAGGGTTGTGGCTCCCAGTGCCAACGGTCCGTAAACGCTGTAGCTGTGTCCGGTGATCCAGCCGATGTCGGCGGTACACCAGTGAACGTCGTCATCCTTGAGGTCAAATACCCACTTGGCCGTATGGGCGACAATGGTCATATATCCGCCGGTTGTATGTTCTATGCCTTTGGCTTTTCCGGTACTGCCTGAGGTGTGCAGGATGAACAGCGGATCGTCGGAACGCATGGATTCCGGTTTGCAGAAATCTTCAATGTCCGAAGCGGATAGCTCCTCATGCCACCATGTGTCACGTCCTTCAATGAAGTCGATTTCATCTCCGGTACGTTTGACCATGATGACCTGTTCCACTGACGGACATTCAAAAAGAGCTTCATCCACATTGCGTTTCAGAAGTATTTTCTTGCCTCCGCGCAGCACTCCGTCAGCGGCGATTAAAATCTTCGCGTCACAGTCAATGATTCGGTTTTGTAGGCTGACGGCGGAAAAACCGGCAAAAATTACTGAGTGGACTGCTCCGATGCGGGCACAGGCCAGCATGGATATGGCCAGTTCCGGTACCATGGGCAGGTAGATGGCTACCCGGTCTCCTTTGGATACACCCATTTTTTTCAACACATTGGCGAATCTGCAAACCTTGCGATGCAGCATATGATAGGTGAAGACTCGGACATCTTCTTCCGGCTCTCCCTGCCAGATCAGAGCCGCTTTATTACGCCTTCCGTTTTTCAGATGGCGGTCAAGACAGTTTTCAGAAGCGTTCAGCCTGCCGCCGCCAAACCATTTATATTCATGTTTTTCAGAATCAGATTCAAGGGTTGTGCTGAAATCGCGTTTCCAGTCCAGTAATTTTCTTGCCCGCTCAGCCCAGAAACCTTCCGGGTCCAGCTCTGCATCCCGACAGGCCTGCTCGTATTTTTCAGCTGTCAGGTTGGCCTGTTCCAGCATTTCCTGCGGGGGATCATATTCCCGCGCTTCATTCATCAGGTTTTCAATTGTGTTGTCACTCATATTTCCGGCTCCGGCTCATGAAATTTTTATGCTGGTTTGTGTACACTTCAATCAATCATATACGCTGTTTCAGCCTGGTTGAACAGCATAACAGGGACCTGCCGGTGATAGAAACAGTAAATTTCATTTGCTGCGTTCAGCTTTATGCTTGATATGCAGGCAGATCAACGGGTATGTAAAAGGCTGTGCACGGATAAGCAGCGGAACCTTAACAAGAGGCTTTCATGAGCGTTATTAATCTGGAATATCTTTTTCAGCCCGGATCTGTGGCCGTTATCGGCGCAACCAATGACCCCGCCAATGCGGGGAATATTGTCATGCGTAACCTGATGGGTGGAGGGTTTCTCGGTCCGGTTATGCCGGTCTGCACTGATGCAGAGGCTATTGCCGGAGTTTTGACTTACAAGAATGTGGAAAATCTGCCCAAGGTGCCTGATCTTGCGGTAATCTGTCTTCCGCTTCAGGAGTGTCCGCCTCTGCTGGAAAAACTCAGGAAAAAAGGGGTTAAGGCCTGTGCCCTGATCGGTCCTGGGTTCAGCGCTATCCCGGAGAAAGAGAGACTCCGGTTGCGGATGGAGTTGCTTTTGGCGGCGAATTCTCCGCAAATGCGTATACTTGGTCCTAAAAGTCTCGGTTTCATGGTTCCTGCGCTTAATCTCAATGCCAGCCTTGCTCCGCTTCCTGCCAAGGCAGGGAAAATAGCTTTTGTATCCCAGTCGGATAGTTTTATTCCCACAGTTCTGGACTGGGCGGCAACTAATGATATCGGTTTTTCACACGTTGTTTCATTGGGCAGCCGTATCGATCTTACTTTCGGTGATGTTCTTGATTATCTGGGATCGGACGCACAGACCCGGTCTATCCTTCTTTACATAGAGTCCATTCACGATGCCCGTGACTTTATGTCTGCGGCCCGTGCGGCTTCTCGCAACAAACCTGTTCTGGCAATACGTCCGGGGCAGGCCCTGCAGCACGTGACTCAGGAGCTGGCCCGTCTGGACAATGCCATGATCGCCCGTGCGGATGAGGTCTATGATGTGGCTTTCCGTCGGGCAGGGATGCTGCGGGTGCAGACTATTGACGGCATGTTTGACGCGGCGCAGACTTTGGCCAGCCTGCGTCAGCCGGTGCGTGGCAACAGGCTGGCTATCATTGTCAACGGTACCAGCGCCGGGCTGGCAGCTGCGGACGGTTTGATCCGCAGGGGCGGGCAACTGGCTGAGCTATCCGATGAAACCGTGAAAAAACTGGATGCGGTTTTTGAAGGGCAGTGGAGCGGGAGTAACCCGGTGACTATCAAGTTCGACACTCCCGGCCAGAGTTATCTTGACGCCCTCAAGGTGCTGATCAAGGATAAAGGAGTGGATGCCGTGTTGGTCGTCCATGTTCCATTTGCCGGGATTTCCAGTGCCGAAGTTGCTGAAATTCTTGCCAAGGGTTTGAAACGAGTCCGGAGGATGGTGCTTACTGCATGGCTGGGTTCAGGTATGTCCCGAAAGTCGCGGAAAATTTTTTCCCTCCATGGGATTCCGACCTATGAAAGCGCGGATCAGGCTGTGCGTGCATTCATGTATATGGCCGAATACCAGCGCAACCAGGAATTGCTCACCGAAACGCCGGATTCTCTTCCCACGGACTTTTTTCCAGACACAACCACTGCCCGTGAGATAGTGCATAAGGCCTTTTCCGAAGGCCGACAGGAATTGAATGAACCCGAAGCGCGCAAGGTGCTTGCTGCTTATGGTCTTCCGGTTGTTGAAAC
The DNA here is from genome assembly GCF_963678865.1 of Maridesulfovibrio sp. Classification (NCBI taxonomy): domain Bacteria; kingdom Pseudomonadati; phylum Thermodesulfobacteriota; class Desulfovibrionia; order Desulfovibrionales; family Desulfovibrionaceae; genus Maridesulfovibrio; species Maridesulfovibrio sp. The sequence continues at coordinate 2,754,054 of NZ_OY787459.1, forward strand.
AAAGGTGGCCATTTCCGCCCGTGAAGCGGTCATTGCCGCAGATGAAATAGGTTGCCCGGTTGCCCTTAAAATACGTTCCCCGCAGATAAACCAGCCCTACGATGTGGGCGGGGTTGTCCTTGACCTTGAAAGTACGGAAAAAGTATGGGAAGCCGCGGCTACCATGCTGACCAGGGTCAACCGCCAGCGCCCAGACGCATATATAGAAGGATTCACTGTGCAGAAAATGGGACGCAGGCTGGGGGCGCACGAGCTTTTTATTTCGGCATCCGCTGATTCCACTTTCGGTCCGATCATCCATTTCGGACACGGGGGAATGACCCGTGAGGTAGTCCGTGATCAGGCCGTAGCCATGGTTCCCCTGAATATGAGTCTTGCCCGGGAGTTGATCAGCAGGACCCGTATTTCACGTCTGCTTTCCGGGACCCCCACCCAGCCCCCTGCGGACATTGACGATCTTTGCTTAACCTTGATACAGGTCTCGCAGCTGTTTATCGATATTCCCCAGATAGTGCATCTGGATATCAACCCTCTTTACGGTGACGAAACCGGGGTGCTGGCCCTGGGCGCCAAAATTATGGTGGCCGAGTGCAGGGATGATTGTCCGCAACTGGCTATCCGGCCCTATCCTCGTGAGCTGGAGGAATGCGTGGTTCTCCGGGACAGCAGGCAGGTTACCCTGCGTCCCATCCGTCCGGAAGATGAACCCGCTCATTATGAATTTCTGGACCGTGTTTCCGATGAAGACATGCGTATGCGTTTTTTCGGAGTGGTGCGCAGGGATTTCGACCATAAAGATATGTCCCGTTTCACCCAGATCAACTATGACCGTGAAATGGCTTTTATTGCCACGGCTCTGGGCGAGGGAGGAAAACCGGAAACCCTCGGCGTGGTGCGCACCTCCACCAAACCGGATAACTCCGAGGCGGAGTTCGCCATCGTAGTCCGTTCCGACCTTAAAGGAACCGGATTGGGGTCAATGCTGTTTCATAAGATTATCCGTTATACAAGGGAGCGGGGAACCCACTGGCTGGTGGGACAGACTCTTTTTGAAAACAAGGCCATGCAGGGCCTTTCTCGTAAATTCGGATTTGAGATCAGTGAAAATTACGATGAAGATCTCGTTGAAATGCGGCTGGACTGCACAAAGCCGGAAAATAAGTCGGAGTAAAATTGAATTTTCCTGAGACAAAGACAAGCCGGAATCGTGCTCTGATCTTTAACATCTTAAAAGTCCTCTTTGCCGGAGGGCTTCTTTTCTGGCTCGTTAAATCCGGGGGAATTCGTCCGGAATATTTAATGGTCGAAGCGGCTGAAATACCGACCCTGATTGCTGCCTGTTTGTTAATAATTGTGGGAATGCTTCTTTTCGCTCCCCGCTATGTTATGCTTTTAAAAGGGGCGGGCCTTACTATTTCCATGTGGGATTCGGTTAAGATTTCAGCGATTTTAAACTTTTTCACCCAATGTGTGCTTGGTTCGGCCAGCGGGGATGTTGCCCGTTATTTTTATACTACCCGGATTACAGGGCAAGGAACGAAAGTCGGTGCGGCCATCATTTTGGACCGCATTATCGGTGTTATGGGATTGTTTCTGCTCGGCGGCCTGGGTATGGCTCTAAACTGGCCGTTGGTGGAACACTCACCTGAATTGCAGCACCTTGCCAAGCCTCTTCTGGCAGTATTCGCATTGCTTTGGCTGGGGGTTGTCCTTGGGTTCCTGACTTTAATCCGGGGGCGTAGGTTCGGATTTATGGCCGGGCTCCCCGTAGTTATTTTGACAGGGATGTTTTGGGCCGTGGGCAGCGGTTTTTTTTCTGGTGAAGTCTGTCCCGTGCTCTTTGGGGCCTCCTTATTATCTCTTTGCGCTCCGCTTCTTGCCCCTGAATTTATGGAAGACGGATTTATATTCAAAAAGTTTTTTAAAGGCTCAAAGCTGGGTGTAAAGATAGGGGAAGTGTTCTCCGCCATGCTGATTTACCGCAATTCAGCATCTTCGGTATTAAAGGTTGTTGTTTTAACCATGATCCAGCATCTGACTATGGTCTTTTCCCTTTACCTGTTTTCTCAGATTCAGAATATCCCGCAATTGCCTGACTTTAATGAAATCTTTTTTTCAGCCCCGCTTGCTTTTCTTGCCGGGATAATTCCTGCTCCTGCTGCCGGACTGGGGGTCAATGAGGTGGCTTTTGAAAGTATTCTTTTCATGGCTTCCAGTAAGATAGTTACAGCCGGGGCTTCAATTTTTCTGATGTTCCGTATCTGGCTGACCCTGTTCAGCTTGAGCGGGCTGTTTTTTATTTACGGTTCCAAAAAATAAAAACCATGTCGGGCCTTTCTGCAGGATAAGTCTTTCCTGCGAAGGACTTATCATGGAAAATGACCGGACATGGTTTGAAGGAACTTTTCCCGATTGCGGGTTGCTCCTGACACCCTCCCGATTGATGTCTTGCATATCTGATCGGTTCGCGGTGGAATAACTTTATATGGCCCATGAAGTAATTTACCAGCCTACCCTTGCATAAATATGGTTACCCTATGTATGGTCCGTCTATAGAAACTAACCAACTGTAAACGGCGGAGCTTTCATTGAAGAACCTGTTCATATTTATTACTGTCGCATTTCTACTGAATTCAACGTTAGCTGTTTGTGAGGCGTATAATGGGACCTCCGGTACCGGATCGGCAAAGAGTATGGACGCCGATCAGGCTCTGGGCCTGCTCATGGAAGGAAATCTTCGTTTTGTGAAAGGCAGCAGCGTATATCCAAACCAGACCTCTCATCAACGCAAAGTATTGGCCCTGCAGGGGCAGAATCCGTTTGTCACGTTAGTCACAGCTTCTGATTCGCGGGTGGATCCAGTATTGATTTTCGACCGCGGCCTCGGTGATCTTTTTACGATCCGTCTTGCCGGGAATGTTGCCGGGTCGGATACACTGGCTTCAGTGGAGTATTCCATGCTGGCTCTTGAAACTCCTCTGCTGGTGGTTATGGGGCATACCCGCTCTACCCTGATCAAGGCAGCTATCGACAAGGTGGAGTTAAAGGGGCACATGCTGCAACTTCTGGGTAAGCTTGAGCCAGCCATCAAGATGACCCGGGTGCTTTATCCTTCACTCAAAGGAGGGGAGCTGGTTGACAAGGTTGCGGAAACAAATGTGCGGCAGGTAATGCGGGATATTTTAAGCCAGTGCCCTCCTGTCCTTGAAAAAGTCCGCTCCGGAAAGGCCCGGCTGATGGGAGCCGTATATGATACTGATTCCGGGGCGGTGCATTGGCTCGGCCCATAGTTCCGAACATGAAAGTCTGCTAATTCAAGATAATACCGTTTTTTGGTGGCGCGGCCATGTCACGGTCAATGAAAAAGGCTAAAATCAGTCTACCTGAATTTCATATGTTTTGAGCTTGCGGTACAGTGAACTGCGTTCCAGCCCGACAGCTTCGGCCAGTTTTGAGACGTTCCCTTTATATTCACGTAGTTTTGTTTCAAGGAATTGGGCTTCGAAATCAGCGCGCGCTTTTTTGAAATCTATTTCTCCTTCAGGCAGGGGTAACTGCTCCTGTCCTGCATTTTCATTGCGCGGACCGTTGGCTATTTCAGGGGGCAGATTCTCCGGTCCTACTTCTTTGCCGCCGAACATAATCAGCATTCTTTCCACGAAATTTTTTAGCTCCCGGACATTTCCGGGCCAGGAGTATCCGGTCAGGATATTCAAGGCCTGATCAGTAAAAGTCAGTGCTTTGAATCCGTGCTGACGGGTCAGCCGGGTGATGAATTCTCCGATGAGCATGGGAATGTCCCCTGCTCGGTCACGCAGAGGCGGTACTTCCAGCGGAAAGACTTTCAGCCTGTAGTAAAGGTCTTCCCGAAAATTTCCGTTTTTAATTTCCTGAAAAAGGTCTTTATTGGTGGCGGCGATAACGCGGACGTCGACGTTGATGGTCTTCCTGCCGCCGACTCTTTCAAATCGCTGCTCCTGCAATATCCGCAGGATTTTGGCCTGTGTCTTCAAGCTCATGTCCCCGATTTCATCAAGAAAGAGGGTGCCGTTATCAGCCAGTTCGAATTTGCCTTCCTGAGCTTTTTCAGCTCCGGTGAATGCTCCTTTTTCATGCCCGAACAGTTCCGATTCGATAAGTTCTTCGGGAATGGCCGCACAGTTGACTGCTACAAGGGGCTTATCCGAGCGCTGGCTTTGTGAATGAATGGAGCGGGCCACTATTTCCTTGCCGGTCCCGTTTTCCCCGGTGATAAGTACCCATGCATCTGTAGGAGCAACTTGTCCGATGACTTCGCGCATGGACTCGATGGATTGGGAACTTCCGGTCAACTTGGCAGGCTGTTCAGCAGCAATGCGAGTCCGCAGGGCTTTGTTTTCCGATTGCAGCCGGGAGAATTCCACAGCTTTTTCAGCTGTGATGACCACTTTTTCAAGGGAAAGGGGTTTTTCAATAAAGTCAAAAGCACCTTTTTTAATGGCTGAGACAGCGGTTTCAATGTTGCCGTGGCCTGAAATCATGACTACCGGAAGCCAGTCCCATTCCTTTTTGACCTGTTCAAGGACTGCAAGGCCGTCCATGCCCGGAAGCCAGATGTCCAGAAAGACAAGATCCGGCTGTTCGTCGGCAAGGTGGCGTAGGGCCGCCTCTCCGCTTTCAGCCTCGCTGACGTCAAAGCCTTCGTCTTCAAGAATTCCGCGCAGGGAATACCTGATTCCGTCCTCGTCATCCACAATCAGTATGCTTTTACTCATTTATTGTTCCGTTTATTTATCAAAAGAAAAATTATCTTCTTCAATCAGATGTGTGCATGCATCCACCACATCCGGATCATATGATGTTCCTCTCCCGCGCGCAATTTCAGCCATCGCTCTGGGCAGGCCGAGGGCCGCACGGTAGGGGCGGTGGGAACTCATGGCTTCCACTACGTCGGCCACGGCAATGATCCGGGCTTCCTGCAGAATGCTCTCCCCGCCCAGTCTGTTGGGGTATCCTGTGCCGTCCATTCGTTCATGGTGCTGCAGGACAATCTGGGCTACGGGCCATGGAAAGGAGATACCTTTCAGGATTTCATAGCCGGCCTCACTGTGTGTCTTCATCAGGTTCATTTCAAGGTCGGTCAGCCGGGTAGGCTTGGAGAGGATTTCTGCCGGAATGGATATTTTCCCCACATCATGCAGAATACCTGCGATCCTGATGCTGTTGATTTCCTTGGTGGACAGTTTCATTTTTACGGCAATCCGGCAGGCCAGTTCCGCCACCCTCTGCTGGTGGCCCGAGGTGTATGGATCCCTTTTTTCAGACATGACAGTCAGAGAGGCCACTGTTTCATCAAAAATCCGGTTCATATGCCTGAGACTTTCTTTGAGCGCACTTTCCGTGTGATGTTTGTAAAGAGCCATTTCAATGGTCAGGCTCAGCTCCCGGTCTTCAAAAGGCTTGATGATGTAGCCGAAGGGTTCGGTTATCTTGGCCCGGCTCAAGGTGTCGTTGTCGGCGTAAGCGGTCAGATAGATAATGGGGATGTCTTGTGTCTTTTTTATCATCGAGGCCGTATCTATACCGTCCATTTCTCCTTCGAGCATTATATCCATAAGGATCAGGTCGGGGAGCTTTTCATTTGACAATTGTATGGCCTGATCTCCTGAGGAGGCCACTCCGGCGACTTGATAGCCTAGAGCTTTGAGCCGGCCCTGTATATCCAGCGATACAATGGCTTCGTCCTCCACAACCATGATTTGGGGTGGGAATTTACTACCTGCTTTTTTTTTAGAATAGGAAATCATTTTGAGTCCGTTTGTTGCTGGTCAGAAAAAAATAAAATTGCTGATGCGGCTATAGTTATTATACTAAGCGATATTATAAGAATCAGGCAAGCATAACGACTAATATATCAGGTAGGCAGTTCCAGTACAAATATTGTCCCGTGCGGTTCGGCCGGTTTTACCCGGATAAAGCCCCTGTGGTCGGTGACAATGGACTTTACAATGGTCAATCCCAATCCGGTACCGCTTTTTTTGCTGGAAAAATACGGTTCGAACATGCGGGAGCGTTCATCTGCGGAAAGTCCGGGACCGTTGTCCTGAACTTCAATGCGCAACCAGCCCAGCGTTGCATCATGCATGGCGGTGATGGTTACCGCCGGGTTTTCGCAGCCGTCAAGGGCTTCCGCAGCGTTGGTCAGTAGATTGATCAGGGTCCGGCGCATGGCTTCGCGGTCCAGTTCAAGCGGCGGCAGTTCTTCTTTAAAGGCCAGAGACCAGTCAATATTGCTGTGGCTGTTGCGGTAAAGGCTGACCACTTCTTCCAGCAGAGGAGTTATATTGTCCGGCACAAGGCGCACTTCAGGCAGCTTGGCGTAGGCGGAGAACTCCTGCACCATCTGTTGCAGGTGTTCCACCTGTGAAATAATCAGGTCCGTGGATTCCCGGAATACATTGTTTTCGATTTCCGGACCGAATTTGCGCTGCAACCGCTGGGCAGAGAGTTTGATGGGTGTGAGCGGGTTTTTTATCTCGTGGGCGATACGCCGGGCAACTTCACGCCATGCTGCGATACGCTGCATTTTTTCAAGCTCGGTAATATCCTCGAACACAGCCACGATACCGGTGCTGGATTCTCCTGACTTCAGGGCAACCACGTTGACCAGAAATTTTCTGTGCCGGCCATCCACAGTAAGGGAAAGCTGTCTCTGCCATTGGGAGAAAGGGCTGGTGGCCATGTGAGAACGTGCTTCGGCAATGAGTGAGGCCAGATCTCCTTCAGGCAGCAGGGCCAGCGGATCTTTGCCGTGAACAAAGCGGGCTTCAATACCCAGCATTTCCTCAATGGCCGAGTTGACAGTGCTGATCTTGCCTTCTTCATTGAGGGAAATGACACCGGCAGTAATGTTGTTGAGTACCGCTTCCATGTAGCGGCCCCTGCGTTCAAGTTCCTGATTCTGCTGGGCCAGTCGTTCGTTGGCTGTTTTCAGGCTTTTCTGGCTGTCCTCAAGGTCTTCGGCCATGCGGTTGAAGGATTGGACCATGAAGCCCAGTTCATCGTCAGAACGGTCCTCAAGGCGGACGCTGAGATCGCCGCGGGCAATGCGTTGCGAACCCGCAGCCAAGGCCTGAATGGGAGCTGAAAGCTCCTTGGAAAGACGGAATCCGAACCAGATTGAGCCCAGAATGATCAACAGGGTGGTAACCCCCAGAGTCAGGTAAAGGCTCATTTTTAGCGGATATTTTAGGGTCTTGAGCTGTTTGTATTCATCAAGACCCCGTACAACCCGGTCCAGCTTGTAGAGCAGTCCCTGTCCTATATTCTCCCCGATGATCAGGAATCCGGTTTTGCCTTCGTCAACAGGCAGGATACCGATGACCATATCATTGCCGGGCATGGGGTGGATGGTGGACCAGAAACGGGGATTTTTTATCATGTCATCCCAGTCAACTTTGGCATTGATTTCCGACCATGCCTTATCCCACGACCCCTGTGAATACCAGTTGATTTTAGCGCGGTCCGGGCGGACAACCCCCAGCAGGCCGAGATCGTATTCCCCCAGTTTTTTGCCGAGAAATTTTTTCATGGATTTACCGCCCCATGCGTAGCGGCTTTCCTTGATGGTGCCGAGGATATTATTGCCACGCCGTTCAAGCCCTTCCTGAGCCGAGGCATAGAAAGCCCTTCCCAGCTCAAGAGATTGGACCATGGATTCTTCCACCTGATTTTTAAACCAGTAGTCCACTGAAATCTGTACAAACTGCATGGCCATGAAGAACATGAGCAGGGTCGGCACAAGGGAAAGGGACATGAAGGAAAGAACCATGCGCGTTCGCAGTTTGGAGCCGAGTACCCTCCGTCTCCGTTCTAGGAGCAGCTTTACGCCGTTGCGGACCACAATAAAGAGGACAATGAGCAGCAGGATAAAGTTCAGGTTAAACAAGCCCACGAAAAGGTATGAATTGAGCCCGATATATTTGAGCTGAACAAACCCAAGGCCCACAAAGACCAGCAGGCAGAAGAAGGCAAGGTAGTATTCACGCTGCCTGCGTTTGCGTTCTTTCGTGTCCGGTACGCTGATTTTGATGTTTTGCTCGTTCATGGCGGCTCTGAAATCAGTAGGTAAAATCCAGTTGGTATGTTGCGGCGGGAATTATATCCCAAGACCAGAAAAACAGGGTGTTTTTGAGCCATGCCGGAACTTCGGTGCGGTCGAGGCGGACCTTGAGCTGCAGCTTATAACGTTCTTTCCGCTGCAGGGTGGACCATGGTCCCAGATCCAGGACGATGTTTTGCCATTCCTCCCGCAGCAGTATGCTTAGGCTTTTGTTTCTGTATATTTTTTTACTGCCCGGTTTTTCCAGTACAAACTGGTTGGATAAGGAGTCGAAGTAAAGTTTGTTGGTGTATGTCTTTCCGGCCACTTCGGAATCCAGCCAGATATCTTTGTGCTCGTAGAGTAATGCTTTGCAGACAAGTTTAAGTTTCATGCCGTCGTGCAGGGCATCTTCCACCTGCGTGTCGGCAGTGAGTTCTATGCCGAATCGGGCCATGATGGAACCGGCCTGATTGTCCAGCACCATATTTTTGAGATGCAAGGTGCTGGCCTGCACCGTGGCGGGAAGGGAAATAACAAAAAAGCACAGCCACAGAAGCAGTATCCGCACCACAGAAAAGCATGGATGATTCTGCTCAGCCCTTTTGGTAATTGATGTTTCCGCTTTCATTCGTAATATTTCCCTCCCTTTCCGGGCTTAACGTATCAGCCGTCAATCATTTGTTCAACATCATGATTGCTGTTGCAATTGATATGGAACTGTCTTTTCAGTGGATTATAATGTATTAGTTGGGAATACCGATTATAAGCGGAGGTATGATAAATCCCATGCTCAAGAAAATATGTGAACAGTGGAATGGACTGAACCGTCCGGGCAAGGCCGGGGTTGTCATTGCCGGGCTACTGATATTCTATACTCTCGTTGGTTTTTTGCTTATCCCATTTACTCTTAGGAAAGTTGCGCTGGCCAAGCTTCCGGATGTGCTGCACAGGCCGGTACAGTTAGAGCGGGTGGCTTTTAATCCCTACACCCTGAACCTTTCCTTAGAAGGATTTAAAATAGGTAAAAAGGAAGGCGAGGGGAATCTTTTCGCCTTTAAGCTGTTTGATCTCAATCTAGATTCTTTTTCCATTTTCAGGCTTTCCCTGATTCTTGACCAGATAAAAATAGTTGATCCTCAGGTTGATCTCTCCGTTTTCCGGGGCGGGAGCAGTATTTCCGATCTTATTCCCGACGGGAATGTTGAAGAGCAGCCGGAAGAGAAGACCGAAGAGGAAAAAAAGATGTTTCCCTTCATTGTCCGCGATCTGGTTGTCAGCAACGGAACCTGTAAGGTCTATGATAAGGTACGTGATGTACGCCACGTGGTTTCCAGCATCGACCTGTTCGTACCTTTTACTTCATCTCTGTTCCGTGACAATGAGAAACAGGTCCAGCCCAGCCTTGATATGATTATAAACGGTACCCCCTTTTCCATGAAGGGACATACCCTGCCTTTTAACCAGAGTCTGAAAACAGAATTTGATTTTTCCCTTAAAAATGCTCAATTGGCTGAATACTGGCCTTACCTGCCCATTTATGAAACTACCGAGCTCAAGAGCGGAAGCCTGAGTACCGACCTGATTCTTTCTTTTGAGCGCGGAGAATCCCTGCTGCCAAGAGTGCTTATAAGCGGCAAAGCCAGTATTTCAAAATTCGACCTTGCAGCCAGAAAAGGCCCGTCGCTTCTCAAATTCAGCGATTTAATCGTTGATGTGGATGAGGTGAGTCTCCTGCAACGAATACTACAGATTTCTTCCGTCAGGCTGAATGACCCTTATTTAAAAATCGGCCTTAAGGAGGATGGTAGTCCGGATCTTCTGGATTATCTCGCTCCGTCCATAGAAGCAGGTGAAAAGTCTCGAAAAGCCGAGAATGGAACCGAGGCAGAAAGCGGACCTGCTCTTGCCGCATTGGTTAAGGACTTCAAGCTTGAAGGCGGTCTGGTGGATTTCACAGACAACGCTTTTGGAAAAGGTTTCAACAAGAAAGTCGGACCGATTATGGTCCATGCCGGAAATGTAAGCACCGCCGAGAATGCGGCAGGGACATGGGATTTCAGGATTGGTTCCAATGCAACCGAGATAGTCAGCGGACAGGGCGGTATGACCGTTGTTCCCTTGTCCGTTAACGGCTCTGCAGTCGTAGAAGATCTTGATGTACCCGACTATCATGTTTATCTGGATGATACTCTGCCCCTTGATGTTGCCAAAGGCAAGGTCGGGCTGGGCAGTTCTTTCAGTTTCGGTGCCCGGAACGGAACCGTGCGGCTGGAAAAAATCAGGGTCAATGTGGATGGACTTGAGCTGCAGCCCAAGGGGGGCGGCAAAACATTGATCGGCCTTGGCGGATTCGCCATAAGTAACGGCACGGTGGATGTTAACAAGAAGTCCGTTGTCATAGATTCCATTGATCTAAACAAACTTCTGATCCGGATCATGCGTGATAAAAATGGCATCGACCTGCTTAAGCAGATTGAAATGCACCAGCGGAAGACCAGTTCTGAAGGTCTAGGTGTTCCGGCCAAGCAGCCTGCCGAACCATCCGACTCTGCCGAATCCGTTGATTCGGAAGAGAAGCCGTGGCAGGTGGCACTGAATAAATTCAACCTTAATAATTCAAGTTTTGAGTTCATTGATCTGGCAGCCACTCAAAAGACGGTTACCAGTATCAGTGATATTGAAATCGGGGTGAACGGGTTGACCTACCCGGAAAAAAATCCGCTCAGTCTGGATATTTCAGCACTGATCAACAAGCGTGGGTCCATCAAAATAAACGGGCAGGCCGGGCCGGAATCACTCAAAGGAAAGGGCAGCGTGCAGGTTCATAAATTGCGTTTACGCGATTTTAACGGTTACCTGCCTCCGCAGATGCAAATGAATATTGCCCGCGGACATATAGACGTGCGCGGTAAATGGAATTTTTCGGCGGCAGAAGAGCCTGTTGCCGGGTACACAGGTAAAGTTCAGCTCAAGGATGTGCTTATCCGGGATAATAAGGGTAACAAGCAGTTTTTCCATCTTGAAGATCTTGCCGTACGTGAAATTGATTTTTTGTCCGCACCTCTTAAAGTCAATGTCGGTTCCATTGCTGTGCTGGCTCCAAAAGTTAATGTAGAACGAGAGCAGGACGGAACTTTCAACATTTCCCGTATGTTGACCGGAAAAAGGGCTGAACCTGTGGATGATGCTGCTGTTGATGCACAGGCCGAGCAGGTCGCTGAGAAAGCGGAAACAGCGCAGGCGGGAGGCACTGCCCCGGCTGACGGAGTTTCCGAGCTCAAGGGACCGACTGCCGATGAAAAGAAGGCTAATTTTGTTACCGTAAATAAGATTTTCATGAGCAACGGCACAGTGACCTTTAAGGATTACGCCGTCTCCCCGGCATTTGAGCTGGACATCAGTAAGATGCGTTCTGCGGTACGCGGCCTTGAGCTTCCTAATGGAGAGCGCACAGATCTTTCATTCAACGCTACTCTTGATCAGCAATCTCCATTGGTGGCTGAAGGTTTTCTGCAACCTACTCCCGAAGGAGCTGATACGGATATCAAAATTTCACTTGCCAATCTGGATATGACCCAGCTTTCGCCTTATACCGAGAAATTCATAGCTTACCCGGTCAGCACCGGGATGCTCAGTTCCGATGTGGGGATAAAGCTGCGCGGAAAGTTTATTGCCGTAGACAATGTATTTGATATTTACAAGTTTGATGTGGGCAATAAAATTAACAATCCCGATGCGCCTAATATTCCCATCGGCCTCGGGCTGGCTCTGCTCAGGGACAGCAGCGGCAATATCCGGCTTGATATCCCGGTAGAGGGCGATCTTTCCGATCCTCAGTTCAGACTGGGCAAGGTTATTGGTCGGGCAATTGTCAACCTGCTGGTCAAGGCTGTTACGTCTCCTTTTGCTTTGATCGGAGCACTTGTCGGCGGCGGTGAGGATATGGATGTGATGGCTTTTGAACCCGGCAAGGATGGATTCAAGGAAGGCGAGTTGTCCAAGGTCGAATCTGTAGCCAAGGCCATGATTGACCGTCCGGGACTCAAGCTGGAGGTCAGCGGATTTACAGCACCAGAGGATATCCCGGCCATGGAAAAGGCTACGTTCCGCAGGCAGGTTGCCATGCCTAAGTTTCTTGAGCTTGAAGGTGATGAAAATGCGCCTAAGTCTGTTGACGAAGTAGTAGTGAGCGAAGAAGAATATCCAGAATATCTGGAAGCTGCCTATAAGGCAGCAACCTTTGAAAGGCCGAAAAACTTCCTCGGCATTGTGGTGGCACAGCCAGTTCCGGATATGGAAAAAGCCTTGCGCGATCATATCAAGATTACAGATACGCAATTGGCTGAACTGGCCCGGCGCAGAGCTGAGAGAGTGCGGACCCTCTTGGTTCAGCAGTCCGGAATTGCACCGGAGCGGGTTTTCCTTAAAGGAGTATCAGCCACCGGAAAAGGGACCGGACCGCGTGTTGAGTTGGGACTTCAATAGTTGTGCTATGTAGGCCTCCGGCGGCTCTGTGAGGCTGGTTTAGATTTTGATAAACGGATTTCGCCTTCGGCGGTCAAAGGGGATAATTCCCTTTGCGATCCTTATTAAATTTAGTGAGGTTCTTATGAATTGGTTTAAAAAGTTGGCTTATATTTTGTGTCTGGTTGCTCTTCTAGGAGCCGTTTCCGCTTGCAGTGAAGAAGGTCCTGCTGAAAAAGCCGGAAAGCAGATTGATGAGGCAATGGATCAGGCTAAGGATCAAATGGATCAGATGGGTGATGATGCCAAGAGCACATTTGATGATCTGAAAAAGAAAGCGAATGAGGCGATGGATAATTAGCTTTAATTGCAAATAAGTATTTTGAAGTTAACCCCGCCGGGGCGTTTGGTCTGGCGGGGTTATTTGGATTTACTCTTGGGGCTGAAATTTAGTCAGTTCTTCAACCTTTTTTTTCAGGCCCGTATTCATCAATATCTGCAATGGATCGACGTTGCTTTTTAAGATTAATTCTCTTTGGTTATCTTGGAGTTGTTCAAGCAGTGCGAGTATCTTTTTCACGTCTGACTGTTGAGTAGTCTTTGTCTGATTGGCACGATCTGTTTCACCATTCGTTAAGTTTATCCCTATTTCACCTGCTCTTATGTGAGTCAGTTCAGCTGCATAGTCGGTGTACCCTAAGTTGGCAAGTTGCTCTGTAACCATGATTAGTGTCAAGGCCTCGTCAATAGTTTTCGGGCGTGTTTCTTTTGTCCAAGGCATAGTTTTAATTTTAGGTTTTACGATCCAGTGTTCTATTCTTGCTTTTGCACCTATGACAGTTCCAGACAGGTAGAATATCGAAAAAAATATCAGGGACAGTCCTATCAGTTGTTTAGTTTTTTTCTGTCCGGATTGTACTCCCTCCATAAATGATTTTATCCATTCATGGTCATTGATTTTTTCTTTAGGAATGTTGGAGAGTTGTTTAGCTGGTTGGAAAAGAGCCAGTCCCGTAGCTGCCAACCCAAAAAGTAAAGGCAGTACAATGCTCACAACCGGTGAGCCTGATGCCCCGGTTAAATATCCGACCGTTAGTCCGGCAACTGATAACCCGAAAATGAGAATGATATTTTCCAGCATAGATCTTTCCTTGGAGAATGTCTTTATTTTTATAATAAGAAAAATGAATGCGTACTGCAATGCATGTTTTGAAAAAGAGTAACGTTTGCAAATTGACACGGGTGTTAATTCAGTGCTTCATTAAGTCTCTTGAATAACCGTACCATTTGGAGGAAATAAAATGGCTGAATATACATATGAAAGTCTGGAAGAACTACTCAAGGAAAAGCTCGGTGACGCCATGCCTGAACGGGCCATGGAAGATATTCACGATGCGTTGAAAATTACCGAGAAGATGGAAGAAGAGGGCTGGGTATTTAAGCTGGAAGACCTAAGCCGGGGCAGTATGACCGAAACCGACTGGCGCGCTACTCTTAAGAAAGACGGCAAGGATTTTTCCGGTCAAAGCGACCACGCTGCTCTGGCGGTTTGTGTTGCTGTGGCGGATGCTTTGGTGGGGTAGTTAGTCCCTATAATTTTGGGATCAAAAAAGCCCGCCGGACTAAGTCCGGCGGGCTTTTTAACTTTATATTTGAATCAGTATTAGAACTGCTTCTTCATCAGCTCTGCGAAGTTAGCGGCGGTGAAGCCGTATTTCTCTGCGAGCTGTGCAGCAGGTGCGGATGCGCCGAAGTGGTCTATACCGAGTACTGCGCCGTCAATACCGACGTATTTGTACCAGCCTTCGGGACGGCCTGCTTCTGCTGCGATGCGGGTGCGTACGTTGGGATCGAGTACGGAATCCTTGTATTCCTGATCCTGCTCTTCGAAGATTTCCACGGAGGGCATGGAGACCACGCGGATCTTTTTGCCTTCAATCATGGAAGCTGCTTCAATAGCCATGGATACTTCGGAACCGGCGGCAATGGCGATCATGTCCGGGGTGCCTTCGCAGTCTTTTACAATGTAACCGCCGCGTTTAACGCCTTCTTCTACCTGCGGGAACTCATCCTTACCGAGGACGGGAAGTCCCTGACGGGTGAGCATGAGGGCGGAAGGACGTTTGTCCTGTGCCATGGCGATTTCGAGGCAGGCTGCGGTTTCGCGTGCATCTGCGGGACGAAGCACCAGCATGTTCGGAATGAGGCGCAGGGACGCTACGTGCTCAATGGGCTGGTGGGTGGGGCCGTCTTCACCTACGTAAAAAGAATCGTGGGTGTAGATGTAGATAACCGGCAGGTGCTGCAGCGCGGACATGCGCATACCGTTTCTGCAGTAGTCGGAGAAAGTCAGGAAGGTTGCACCGAAGGGGATTACGCCGCCGTGCAGAGCCATACCGTTAAGGATAACGGACATGGGGAACTCACGGACACCGAAAGCGAGGTTACGTGCAGTCTTGCCGTCAATGGCGAAGTCTCCGACCTTTTTGCGGAAGTTCGCAGTCTGGTTGGAGGGATCGAGGTCAGCGGAACCACCCACGAGAGTGGGCAGAGCGTCGGTGATGGCATCGAGGCATGCGCCCCATACCTTACGGGTTGCAATGGACTGTCCTGCTTCGAATTCAGGCAGTTCAAGCTTGATCTCGCTGCGGGGAGTGTTGGCCTGAGCCCAGAAAGCGGAGATTTTTTCATCGGTAGCGAGTGCTGCGTCGGATTTTTCTTTCCACTGGGCTGCCAGAGCCTTGAGATCGGGGAAACGGGCCTGAAAATGTTCAACAACATCTTCGGGTACGTAGAAAGTTTCTTTTTCAGGAAGGCCGAAGCATTTCTTGGTAGCTTCGATTTCTTCATGGGAAAGTGGGGAACCGTGGGTGGAGTGGCTGCCTTCACAGGTAGCGGCTCCTTTTGCCATAACGGTTTTACCGATGATGATGGTCGGCTTGGAAGTCTCAGCCTGACCTGCTTTCACTGCTTCGCGGATGGCCTCGTGATCGTGACCGTCGATTTCCACAACGTGCCAGCACATGGCTTCGAAAACTTTTTTGAAGTCGGTGCAGTCACACTTGCTGGTGGGACCTGCGAGCTGAATGTCGTTGGAATCGTAGTAAACGATGAGTTTACCCAGTCCCCAGAGTCCGGCGAGGGTTGCAGCACCAAGTGCTACGGGCTCCTGAAAGTCACCGTCGGAGGAGAGAACGTAGGTGTGGTGGTCTACAACATCGTCGTTAGTGTTGGCATTGAGGAAAGCCTCGGCGGTAGCCATACCTACACCGACACAGAAACCCTGCCCCAGAGGGCCGGAAGTAGCTTCAACGCCGGGGGTCATGTCGTGTTCGGGATGGCCGGGGGTGATGGAATCCAGCTGGCGGAACTGCTTGAGGTCTTCGATGGTCAGGAATCCGCAGAGATGCAGGATGGAGTAGAGCAGCGGGGATTCGTGACCTGCAGCCATGACGAAACGGTCACGGTCGGCCCACTCGGGATTGCTGGGATCGAATTTAAGGAAGTCCTTGTAAAGGACGTAGGCAAAGTCTGCGGAAGACATGGAGCCGCCGGGATGGCCGGAATTGGCCTTGCGGATGGAGTCCATGATCAAGCCTTTGACAACGTTGACCGCTTTCTGGTCCAACTGGTTGTTACTCATTTTTGAGTCCCCTATTAAAAAATGATATTTTGTGCAGCATTCAAGTATGACGGATAAGCGCCCCACTTCCCTGGAGAATACTGACTGATGTTAGAAATTGAAAATTAAAGAATCCCGCCTGCAATTATGCTGACGGGATTTCTACTATTTATCGAAAAGATTAATTCTGCGCAGGTGCCGATCACCTTCAAATTCTGAAGTCATGAAGGCGCGGATTATTTCTTCGGCCAGACCGGGGCCGATGACCCTTTCACCTAAGCAGAGAATATTTGCGTTGTTGTGTGCACGGGCCATCTTAGCCATGTACTCGTTGGTACACATTGCGGCGCGGATACCTTTGATTTTGTTAGCGGCCATGGACATACCCAGTCCGGTTCCGCAAATCAGGATTCCGGGAATTTCTTCCCCGGTAACTATCTCGGCAACTTTTTCGGCGTAAACAGGATAGTCACAGCTGACAGCTTCTTCAGGTCCGGCATCAATTACATCGTAGCCCATGTCACTGAGCAGTTTAATGGCAAATGCTTTGAGGGTGAAGCCCCCGTGGTCCGAACCGATTACAACTTTACCGGCCATCTCCAGATCTCCCGCGCAGGATGTGCAAAAAGCAGCCGTAGGCACAACAAAAAAACAGTTCTGTCGAGAACTTTCCCGCAGAACTATGTTTATCAGGCCGTGCTCAACTCTGTTTGTAACACCCTGTACTTTTTTGTTTTATGGATTAACCTTGCGGTTTAATGTGGTGGTGGGGGGAGGATTCGAACCTCCGAAGGCGTTGCCGACAGATTTACAGTCTGTTCCCTTTGGCCACTCGGGAACCCCACCACTCTATATGAAACCGTTAACGGTTAGATATCCATTTTGCGTTCATTATCGCGATATTTTACATCGCGCTTGGCAGCCTGCTCTTTGCGGAGCCTGCTGATTTCATCTTTGAAAAATTCGATCTGCTTTTTACACAGTTCCGCGTTTCCGTCAACATCACCGATGGTGAGTTTTCCAAGAAGTGCGTATTCTTTTTCAAGACGCTTTTCCAACTGGCAGACTTCGAAGTTTCCCAGAAGTCTGGAAAGGATTCCTTTCATCTCCGCCAGCCAGACATCGAGACCTAGTTTAAAGTTATCAAGAAGTCCACTCTTTTCTTCATTAGAATTAAAATCCTGCCCGCTCATACTTCCCTCCATATGAAAAGCTAAAATATTTTAATCAATTTTCACGTACCCGTTGCGGTCAAGACGGATTTCCTCGGAGCCTTCGGGCAGCTTGAGTTCAAGCGCTTCCGCCTGCCATGGCTTTGCAGTGAAGGTCCTGGATTTTATACGCAGCAGGGCCTTATCTCCCTGTTCTGTGTACACGGCGATTTTATCCGGCAGCGGTTTGCCTGATGAAATGTCTTTTTCATAGGAAGACATTTCCATACGCCATGGAATTTCGCCCCGTCCCGATATTTCCACCGGGAGGCCCTGACCGGTCAGAGTAATTGCACTGACCGGACCTTTATCAAAGGTAAAACGCAGATTCCCGTTTTCAGGAACTGCGGTATCGTATGATTCTGGTATCAGGTTTGGATAACAGCCCGAGATGAGTCCTGCAAGGTCTTTCAGCGAGAAGGGAAAGGGCAGCCCCAGAATCTGGACCGCACGGACCGGAGAAGAATGAGTATAGGCTGTTTTCTGGTCTGGATAGAAAGCAGTCAGCCCGCTTTCATCCTCATGAATATGGGCTATGTAGGCCCCGATTCCGGCCCGTACATCCAGCCGCAGGGGAGATGCATATTCACCCCAGAGAGTCATGGTGGTACGGTGGCCGTTGCCTTGTGCGGTATAGTAAAGGCTGGCCTTGGCCCGGATTCCGGTTGCGTTGCAGTTTCCGTATATACTTCGGAATGCTGAATAGGTCTTTTCCGGCGCATACACCTCACCCGTTCGGGCCGCGCATCCGCTGAAAGTGAGAAGTAACACCAGCAGTAATGCAGTGTGACGGAACCTGAAAATCATAATTTTTTCAGCTTACTGCTGATCTCTTCAGCATTTTTGGGCTTCAGCTTCAGGGCTTTGCGGTATGCTTTGGCTGCTGATTTTTTTTTGCCCATAGCGGCAGCTATGTCTCCGTAGTGATCCCAAAGCTCGGGCTGTTTGCTTCTAAGAGAAACTGCTCGCCTTATAAGTTTCCATGCTTCCTCGAAATTGCCGAGCCGGTAATTGACCCAGGCCAGAGAGTCGAGAATGTAGCCGTTGTCCGGTTCCAGCCTGTTGGCCCTGCTGATCAAAACCATGGCCCGGTCAAGCTGTTCGTTGCGGTCGGCGAGGATGTAGCCGACAAAGTTCAGCGCGTCCGCATGGTCCGGGAATCTGGAGATGATCTGTTCCATATATTTCAGGGTCTGGTCCAGATTGCCCTCCTGTTCTTCCATTGCGCCGAGCTGGAAAAGTATCTGCGGGTGGTTGGGAACATTGCTGTTGCCGCGCAGCAGCGCGTTCTTGGCAGAGACAGTGTCTCCTTCTTGAGCGTGCAGCCCGGATTCGAGCAGATAAAAATTAACTTCTTCCGGAAATTTTTCCTGCCCGGTGTGGATGACCTCAAGGGCTTCCCTGTCCCGCTTCAGATCCATCAACAGGTGGGCGCGGAACTGCAGGCTGCGGTCATAATGTTCACTTTGCGGGGTAATTTTCTGGAGATACCCCAAGGCCTTCCGGGGATCATCTTCCCCTTCGTAAGCTATAGATGCCTTAAAGAAATAATATGAATCCGGAATGGTCTTCTGCTGAGCGAAAAGGTCCAGCAGTATTGAGGCCTGTCCGTAGAACTTGCCGCTGATGAAAAGCTGGGCCGCTTCCAGCAGAAAGGCCTTTGATTGCCGGCCCTCAATAGCCAGTTTCAGGGCCCGTTCCGGGTTGTTGAGCTTGAGGCAGAGTTCCATGAGCCTCAGCCGGATGTGATTGGAGACATCCGGGAATTCGAGCATCCTGGTGTAGATCTTTTCCGCAGAGTCGTAATCTTTTTCTATTTCATACATGTAGGCGAGTTCGCCCCATGCCTCAAGAAAATCAGGCTTATCTTTTACAGCCCTGTTCAGGCTTTTGATGGCCTGCCGGGTCAATCCCAACCCTGCACTGGCTTTGGCGTGCAGGTAATGGATCTGCGCGGTGCGTATATCAAGGGGGATTACCTTGAGGATATCCAGTGCCTGGGCAAATTTCTTCTGCTCAAGGTAGATGCGGGCCAGATGCCCTGTCGCTACGATGTCGTCAGGATTTTTGTGCAGATATTCTTTAAGCACGCCCTCGGCGGCATCATTACGGTTTTCTACCAGATATGTGTTGGCAAGACTTATGTTCAGGTCCCGGTTGTTCGGATACTTCTCAAGTGCTTCCTTGAGGGTTGCCCGTGCTTCGTCAACCTGTTGCGTAGTCCAGTAGAGGGCAAATTTATCGAGATAAAATTTTTCCTGCGGCTCGGCTGCGATTATCCGGTTCAGCACAGTCAGGGCGTCTTTTTGCAGACGGGCGACTTCATTTATTTTCTGGGGAGTTCTAACCCCGCTCAGAACCTGTCCCAGTCTGGAGCGGTAATCCATGTAAACCAGATAATCGTAGGTCAGCTGTGCTTCCTGACTGAGCGGCAACTGTATGGGGGGTGCTGTTTTTTTGCCTGCACAGCCCTGCAGTATCAGCAGGGCAAGCAGGGTCGTTACAGTAAAAACTTTGAACGTGCAGCGTGAGGAGCCGGTAAGTTGTGTCATACAAGCCTTTCGGGTTCTTCCTGCGGGAGGTATTTGGGATCTTTTGAAAATTCAACCAGCTTTTCGTAGATTGCCGAACCGATATTGATGCCCTGAGCGATCATTTCCGGGCCGTACTCTTTACCGGTATTGGTCCTGAAGGTGGATTCGATGGATTTGATAACTTCAAGACCTTTGGGGAATTTTTCGATAATTTCCTCAACGGTCCAGTCTTCGTAATCGCAAATCTCCCAGAGGGTGGTGGAAAAGTTGTCCGGTCCCCAGCGGAATTTGTCCGCATCGTAAAGTGCACCGCTGAGCAGTTTCAGCTCCGGATCATTTTCAATGGGCTGTTCCGGTTTGAATGCTTCGTGCCGGGCGATGGATTCGGCGATAAGTTCTTTGCTTCGTTCGGAAAGCGGGTAGTTGCTCAGAATTACCTTGGAGGTTTCTGAGCCGCGCAGGGCATGGTTTTCGTCCAGACGGCAGCAATCGTGAAGAAGACCGCAGAACTGGGCCAGCAGAACCAGCTCGCGGACCCGGTCGCCGTCCATATCTTCGCCTTCCTTGAGGATGATTGCCCCGGCCTCTATGGCTACCTTTTTAGAATGGTAGATGCCGTGGGCATATTCGTCGTAAAGAAAAGGAAGAACATCTTCCTGCAACCTGATAATCAACGGGTGGTCGAAAAACATGTCCCGTGCAAATTCTATCTGTGTTTCAAGGTCCCGGTAAAAGATCGGGACTGGCAGGGCCGAGGCCATTGCCTTTGCTTCTCTTTTTAGGTCGGTAAGCAGCTTATTCATTTTCAGGTATCCAGTCCTGTGAAAAGTCTTTAACTGATTCAGCCAGATGTTCCCTCAATTTTTTCAGCAGTCTTGCTTCAATCTGGCGAACTCTTTCCCTTGTTACCCCGAACTCTTCACCGATTTCTCTGAGTGTTCTGGGAGAATCGGACAAAAGGCGGTCGTTCAGGATTACCTGTTCCTTATCATTGAGATTTGGAACAATTGCCCTGAGCTGGTCAAGAAGTAATGTGGAAATCTCCTTGTTGGCAAGGGTTTCTTCAACTCCGGGGCCGAGATCAGGCAGAAAATCCATGCGTGTGGCCTCGGAATCTTCACCGAACTTAAGGTTCAGGGAAAGATCGTTTTTGGCCAGACGCTGGTCCATTTCCGTAATTTCCTCTTCGCTGACGTTCAGATTTTTCGAAAGCTCAGAAGTCGTCGGATCAAAGCCAAGGGCTTGTAATCTCTGCCTTTCTTTGTTGAGGTTGTAAAAAAGTTTGCGCTGGGTCTGGGTGGTTCCTATTTTGACCATGCGCCAGTTGTCCATGATGTATTTCAGGATGTAGGCTTTGATCCAGAAGGCAGCATAGTAAGAAAATTTGATGCCTTTGTCGGGATCAAATTTATTCACGGCCTTCATCAGACCCACGTTGCCCTCCTGAATGAGATCGAGCACATTCTGCATCCAGCGGCGCTGGAAATCCATAGCGATCTTGACCACCAGCCTCAAATGCGAGGATACAAGCCTGAATGCAGCCTGCTGGTCCCCGTTTTCCTGAACCCGTTTGGCAAGCTGAAATTCTTCGTCCGGTTCCAGCAGCGGAAAGCGGCTGATTTCCTGCAGATATAAATGAAGGGGATCCTTGGTTGCGACTTCTCCTTTTGCCCTTGGTGTAGGCAGGAAGTCATCCTTAGGGGGAAGTTTTACCTCTTCATTTTCAACAGGTTCAAGTTCTAACGTCTCTTTTTTTGATGACATTGGCCAGTTTATATTATCCTGTTCGACTGAATTTATTTGAATAATTTATTGTAAACAAAAGGTCTAACCTGTAACTTACAAGGGTATAGTTTTTATTTGTCCTTTTCAATGTTTTTAAGTAGAAGCGTTTTCTACGCCAGACAGCTGATAAAGCACCATCTGCAGCCCATCATGCCGGACATCTTGTCCGCTGCTATTCCACAGGATAAGATTTCATCAAAAAGTAAAATTAATGATCAGCCTTTTGGTTGAATTAAAAATTAAATAAAAAGTGGAGCGTTAGACATGCCTGATTTTCGCAAAGCCCTCAGTGACGGGAAAATATATTTTTTCGACGGTGGATACGGAACCTTTTTGCAAAGCAGAGGGCTGCCTGCTGGTATGTCTCCGGAACTTTTCGGTTTGCAGAGTCCCGATGTAATTAAATCCGTTCATAAAGATTACGTGGATGCCGGGGCCAATGTGCTGACCACCAACACCTTCGGCGGCAGCAGGCCCAAGCTGGGTGCAGACGTAGACGTCACCGGCCTGAACCGTGAGATGGCTCTTCTGGCCCGCTCAGTTGCCGGGGACAATGTTTTTGTTGCCGGTAGTGTAGGCCCCACAGGACATTTTGTACAGCCTCTCGGTGAAATGACCTTCAAGGAAATGGTCGAAATTTACAAAGAGCAGATCAGCGGCCTTGTGGAAGGCGGAGTTGATCTGATTCTAGGCGAAACTCACTTTGACCTCGCCGAAGCAAGGGCTGTGGTCATTGCAGCCCGTGAGGTCTGTTCTTTGCCCGTGGCTTTGTCCATGACTTTTGAATCCCCGAACGCCTGCCTGACCGGAACCAGTCCGGCCACATTTATTGATACCATGCAGAATATGGGCGTTGAACTGATGGGTACCAACTGTTCAGCCGGGCCGGAACAGATTCTGGAAGTGCTGAAAAATATGCAGCCCCGACTTTCCTCTCCCCTGCTGGTGGAGGCCAATGCAGGACTTCCCGAACTGGATGAGAACCGCAACACCGTCTTCCGTCTGCAGCCCGAACTTTTTGCCGAGCAGTCGGTAAAATTTGTAGATGTAGGTGCAAAATTTATTGGTGGTTGCTGCGGAACCGGACCGGACCATATCCGCGCCCTGCGACAGGCCGTGGGCGATGCTTCGTGGAAACGTCCTGTACCGCAGGATGATTGCCAGATGGTGCTGACTTCCCGCGCACAGACCGTAAAGATCGGTTTTGAGCAGCGCGGCGTGATCATCGGCGAGCGCATCAACCCCACCGGAAAAAAGGTACTTATTGAAGAATTGCAGAAAGGGCAGTTTACTCAGGCCATGAAGTTTGCTGAAGAGCAGTTGTCAGTAGGCGCGCCTGTTCTGGATGTGAACGTGGGGGCTCCCATGGTTGATGAGGTTGAAATTCTGCCCGCGCTGGTCAAGGAAATTTTCTCCCAGCACTCAGCACCGCTGTCCATTGATTCCACCAATGCGGATGCTGTTGAAGCAGCCCTCTGGGAATACCCCGGTTCTCCGCTGGTTAATTCCATCAGTGGCGAACCCGGACGCATGGAACGTCTGGGACCTTTGTGCAGGAAATTCGGTGCGCCTTTTATCCTGTTGCCTATTGTCGGCAGCAAGCTGCCCATCACCTGCGCTGAAAAGGTGGAGGTTGTCTCCGAACTGCTTAAGCAGGCTGATGATCTTGGCATTCCGCGCAGACTTATTATGGTTGACGCGCTGGCGCTAACCGTTTCCTCCAAGCCCATGGCCGCACGCCATTGCCTTGATTTTATCAAGCATTGCCGCGAGGAATGGAACCTGCCCACCGTGCTGGGGCTCTCCAATATTTCTTTCGGTCTCCCGGCCCGCGAACTGCTTAACTCCAGCTTCCTGACCCTTTGTCAGGGACAGGGCATGTGTGCGTTTATTTCCAACCCCAACTCGGTGCGTCTGCGTGAAGCGCTTTATGCCAACGAAGTCATGCTTGCCCGTGATCCTCAAGCCGAGCAGTACATTGAGCGTTACGCTGATTGGACTCCCTCCGGTGACGGCGGTCAATTCGGGGCTGCAGGAGGCGCTAAGAAAGCCGATAAGTCCGGGGCTGAAAATCTTTTTGATGCAGTAGTCAAGGGTGACCGGGGATCAATTGTAGCCCTTGTTGAACGTGACCTTGAAGGCGGACGTGAGCCTTTTGAGCTGGTTAATCAGGAACTCATCCCGGCGATTATGGAAGTTGGTGAGAAGTACGAACGCAAAGAATATTTCCTGCCCCAGCTTCTGCAGTCCGCTGAAACTCTGCAGAAAGGGTTTGAAAAACTCAAGCCCCTGCTCGAAGCTTCCGGTGATGCCGAGGAAAAAGTAACCATAGTCATGGCGACTGTGGAAGGCGATATTCATGACATCGGCAAAAACATTGTCTGCCTGATGCTCAAGAACCACGGATACAATGTCGTTGACCTCGGGAAAGACGTTCCCGCAACAACCATTGTTGATGCTGCTGAAGAGCATGGAGCAAAAATCGTCGGTCTTTCCGCACTGATGACCACCACCATGGTCAAGATGGAAGAGACCATCAACTTGATTAAAGAACGCAATCTGAACATCAAGGTCATGATCGGCGGTGCAGTTATCACCGGGGGATTCTGCGAATCCATCGGTGCGGACGGTTGGTCCACGGATGCCGTTGCTGCGGTAAAAGTCGCCAAAAACCTGCTGCAATAAGGATGAATGCGGGTTTTTGAGTTATTTTATGGAATCTGCTAATGCGTGTTTATTGCGCATTTGAAGATAAGCCCCCTGTTGGAGGGAAAATGAAAGTATATATGAAAACGAGTATCCTGCTAGTGCTGCTGCTTGTTCTTTCGGTCGGCTGCAAGAAGGCTGAGACCGCTGAAGGTGTTGATACCATCAATGCTCAAGGGATTCAGGATATTATCGCCAAAAATAAAGGGAAAGTCATACTGGTCAATTTCTGGGCAACATGGTGTCCTCCCTGTCGGGCGGAAATTCCGGAGTTGATCGAACTGCGTAAGAATTTCTCTGATGATGAGCTGGTGATGATCGGTGTTTCCGTTGATGAAAGCAGCGATCTGGTGAATGATTTCATGCATAGTGACATTGAATTCAACTATCCTGTCTATTTTGCTGCCGACGATGTGGGGGGCGCTTTCAGGATACAGTCCATCCCTAGAACCATGCTTTACGATACAGCTGGGAAGCGGGTCTTCGATAAAGAGGGCAGCTATCCCGGAGCTATGTTTGAAAGATATATAAAGAAGATGTTAAAGGATCGGTAAGCGCGGATGGTGAAAATTAGAAAAGCGTTGATGGCTGATGCAAAGATAATCCATGCCATCATTAAAGATCGGACAAAGGACGCCATGGTTTTGCCGCGCCCTTTAAATTCCATTTACAGTCATCTGCGCGATTTTTTTGTTGCCGAGAGCGATGACGGAGACATTATCGGCTGCTGTGCACTTGCCATAAGCTGGGATTGTCTGGCAGAAGTCCGGTCTTTGGTTGTTGTGCCTGAAGCTCGCGGTTCCAATCTGGGAGCACAGATGGTGGAAGCCTGCATTCAGGAAGCGCGTGAACTTGGTGTTTGCGACGTGTTTGTTTTGACAAATATTGAGAAGTTCTTTGCAAAACTTGGTTTTGTGGAAACAGATAAGCATGTGTTGCCCCAGAAGATCTGGGCTGACTGCATCAACTGTCCCCAGTTCCCGGATTGTGATGAAATTCCAATGACTATAAAACTGAAATAAAAGGAAAACTATCATGGGCCATAGCCTTAAAGAAGTTTTTTCTAGAGAAATAATTGCTGATAGGATCAAAGTTTTAGGCAAGGAAATTTCCGAAACCTACGGTCAGGAACCGTTGGTCTGCGTATGTGTATTGAAGGGGGCCTACCTTTTCTTTGCTGATATTACCCGCGCGCTCTCATCTGACCCTGAAATTGATTTCGTCCGTCTTTCCAGCTACGGAGCCGGAACCAGCCGCACAGGAAACATGAATTTTTCTAAAGATTTGGAAGTTTCTATTGCCGATAAGCACGTGCTGATCATCGAAGATATTGTCGATACCGGCCATTCGGTGGAGTTTCTTAAGCATGTTTTTGAAAAACGTAACCCGCTGAGCGTGAAAACCTGTGCTCTGATTGATAAAAGGGAACGTCGTGAAATTGATCTGGAAGTTGAATTTCCCGGTTTTATTCTCGATCATGGTTTTCTTGTGGGATACGGAATGGACTATGCTGAAAAATACAGGTATTTAAGTGCAGTGTATGAACTGGAAAGAGCCTGATTTTAAGGCGTTTTGTTCATAGAATTGTTATAAAAGTTAGTCGGTTAAACCAATTTAATGGCAGGTAGATCGGTCCATGATAATTACGTGTTCAAACTGCGGAACCAAGTTCAATTTACCGGAAAGTAAGATTCCGGCAGGCGGGGCAAAGGTTAAATGCTCCAAATGCGGGAATATTTTTAAGGTAACCCCTCCAGCTCCTGAGCCGGAGGATGAAGTTGAGTCCATGCTTGAAGAGGAGCAGCCAAAACCTGCACCTAAGCCGGAGCCCAAGCCTGCGCCTAAACCGGAACCTAAACCGGAACCGGAACCGGAGCCTGAACCCGAGTCGGATCCTGACTTTGATGACGACCTTTTCGATGAGGCTGCGGATGAGTTAGGCGGTGAACTTGGTGAAGATCCGTTCGGTGATATTGGTGTTGATGATGCCGGTGAAGCTGCCGCGGCTGATTCTGACGATCTTGAAGATGATCTGTTCGGTTCTGACGACAATTCTGCAGATGCTGAAATCGGTGCTGATCTCTTTGACGATGACGATGACCTGTTTGCAGAGCCTGCTGCTGATGAAACGCCTGCCGAAGCCGAAGAAGACGATTTTGATATAGATGATGAGCTATTCGGTGCTGATGATGAGCTGGAAGCAGCTGCACCCGTTTCCGAAGAAGTCAGTGAAGACCTCTTTGATGATGACGATCTTTTCGGAGACGAAGATGATGGCGCGGATTTTTCTGAGGACAATCTTTTTGATGATGACGAAGAGATTGTAGAAGATGACGGTGCCTTTGAAGATGAAAATTTTGCCGAAGAAGATTTTGAAGAGGACGAAAATTTCGAAGAAGAGGATTTCGATGAAGACGACGGACTCTCTCTTGATGATGGCGAAATAGCCGGATTCGATCTTGATGACAACGAAGTTTCCGGATTCGATCTTGATGATGACCTCGGCGCGTCTCCTTCTAAAAAAAGTAAGAAAAAGGGTAAGAAAGGGTTGATCATCACCTTGGTCGTATTGATCCTTTTTGCTGGCGGAGCCGGGGCAGCCTGGTATCTCAAGGTCTGGGAAAGCCTGCCTTTCAGTCTTCCTTTCGTCACTTCCGACGATGCCGGAACAACTGATTCGAACGAGCCGCCTTCCAAGCGTTTCAGCAAGTTCTCCTTCAAAGATCTGCGTCAGTTCTATGTCAATAATGACAAGGCCGGGCAGCTTTTTATCATTGAAGGCAAGGTAGTCAACAATTTCAGCCAGCCCAAGGAGCTGATAGAGGTTGAAGCACAGCTGTTTGATGACAAGGGACAGGTACTTGATTCCAAGCGTCTGCTTTGCGGAAATACACTTTCCCTGTTCCAGCTGGAAGTGCAGTCCAAAGAGGAAATTGAGGCCGGACTTGGCTCCAAGGTCGGCATACTCTCCAACAACACACTGCTCAAGCCGGGTATGGATACGCCCTTCATGGTCGTGTTTTTCAAGCCCTCGCCAGCAGTTAAAGAGTATGTCATAAACGTTGTCGACGCCAAGAATCCGCCTAAGAAATAAAGGCATGCCTCCGGCGGCCCTACCGGGAGTCCCTCCGGGGGCTTAAACCCTTTTTGTAAAAAGGGTTTAAGAATCCCAAAAACTTTTAATAGTTTTTATTTGGGCATAGCTTGTGAGATTGTGCTGCTTAGAATGTAATTTGTGGCGGGAGATATGGCTTTAAGCTGAATCTCCCGCCTTTTTATATGTGTATTTAATTTAGGGCGGTCTGCCGGAAAAGCACTTCGTTTATCGATAGATGCTTTTATGGAAACAGGGCAAAGCCCGATAAAAAGTTTGGAAGGGGGAGTCCAGAGGTGGAAACTTTTCCCAAAAGTTTCCCCCTCTGGCCGCCGGAGGCCCACCCATGAAAACTAAAGACGTTTTTGTTTGTACAAACTGCGGTGCTCAGGCCCTGAAATGGCAGGGTCAGTGCCCTCGCTGCGGCGAATGGAATACTTTGCAGGAGAAGGTTGTGGTCCGTCGTAAAGGCGGGGTGAGCCATGCTCCGGCCAATACCTTGGCTGTTCCGCTTTCAGATATACCTGTTGAGCATACCGAGGCCCGTTCCACCGGTTTCAAACCGTTGGATACCGTGCTGGGCAAAGGCTTTGTTCCGGGCGGAGCTGTGCTTGTGGGCGGCGAGCCGGGAATCGGCAAATCCACACTGCTGCTGCAGCTTGCGGCGGAACAGTGCCGCATGGGCAATAAGGCGGTGTATTTTTCCGGCGAAGAATCTCTGGCCCAGATCAGGGGGCGTGCTGATCGTCTGGGTGTGTTGCAATCGGGATTGCTGGCTGTGGCTTCCACCAATGCGGAAGAGGCTCTTTCCATTCTGGAAGCACCGGAAAAGCCGGACCTGATAATCATCGACTCCGTTCAGACTCTGACTTCACCCCGGGCAGAAGGTATTCCGGGTAGCGTAAGTCAGGTGCGGGCGGTCTCATCAGAACTGGTGGAAGCGGCTAAAAAGACCAGCACCACGCTGGTCATAGTCGGCCACGTTACCAAAGACGGGCAGATTGCAGGTCCGAAGCTGCTGGAACATATGGTGGATACGGTTCTCTATCTTGAGGGGGATCGCAAACACATGATGCGCATCATGCGGGTGCTTAAAAACAGGTTCGGCCCTAGTGACGAACTTGTGGTTTTTTCCATGCGTGAAGGAGGCATGGAGATTGTTGAAGACCCTTCAACTCTTTTCCTAGGTGACCGGGATGACTCCTGCTCCGGGGCGGCAGTAGTTATGGCTATGGATGGTCATAAGCCATTTGCCGTGGAAGTGCAGGCCCTTGCCAGCCGGACAGTGCTCTCTATTCCACGCCGCACCGCTTTGGGTTTTGATACCAACCGGTTGAATCTCATTCTGGCCGTGCTGGAAAAACGGCTAAATTTAAACTTGGGTCAGCTCGATATTTATGCCAAGATCGGCGGCGGCTTGGCCATGCGTGATCCCGGCCTTGATCTGGGTGTGGTGGCCTCTGTGCTGTCCTCGTTCTATGACTGTCCCCTTCAGTCCGGTGCAGTGTTCTGGGGCGAGGTTGATTTGAATGGTCGCATCCGGCCGGCTTCAGGCGGTGAAACCAGACTCAAACAGGCTAAAAGGTTGGGTTACGGGCCGATTTATCAGTCAGGAACCTGTAGAACTTTGGATGAACTGCAGGCCAAACTTTTTGGCCCTGAGTAAGTTTGATTGCGCTACGCGCTGTTATGAATGAATTTATTTCGTCTCCGGCGGCCCTTCGGGGACCAGAGAACTCTTTTGGAAAAGGTTTCTCTGGACTCTCCTAAAACGTTTAGTAGTTTTGGAACGAGTTCGCTTTGGGGAATTATACTTGTTTTTATTGAATAAAAATTACGTCTTCGTTCAACAGAGCGAAGCTTATTAAAAGTTTTTGAACGGATGGGGTCTGTGGAAGGATAACTTTTGTAAAAATTTTCTTCCCCAGCCGCCGGAGGCATCTTCCATGAAAAAAGTATTTCTTGTAGCAGGGGCACGGCCCAATCTGATGAAAGTTGCGCCTATATTTCGGGCTTCCCGTGATGTTGAGGGCGCTGATTGCCAGATGGTTTATACCGGACAGCATTATGACCGCCAGATGTCTCAGGTGTTTTTTGAAGATCTGGACATTCCCAAGCCCAAATTCAATATGGGCAAATCCACCGGAACCCATGCGGAACAGACCGGGGCGATCATGGTCGCTTTTGAGAAAATGTGCATGGAAGAGAATCCCGACCTTGTTGTGGTTGTCGGTGATGTGAATTCCACTCTGGCCTGTTCGGTTACTGCGCGTAAGCTGCATATCCCGGTTGCCCATGTTGAGGCCGGATTGCGCAGCGGTGATATGGATATGCCGGAGGAAATCAACCGTATGGTTACGGATTCCATCAGCAATCTGTTTTTCACTACTGAAGAACATGGCCGCGAGAACCTGCTTAGGGAAGGCAAGAACTCGGATGATATTTTTCATGTCGGTAATGTTATGATCGACAATCTTTTCCATAATGTTGGCCGTCTCGGACCTGAAGTGGTTGA
The DNA here is from genome assembly GCF_963678865.1 of Maridesulfovibrio sp. Lineage (NCBI taxonomy): Bacteria > Pseudomonadati > Thermodesulfobacteriota > Desulfovibrionia > Desulfovibrionales > Desulfovibrionaceae > Maridesulfovibrio > Maridesulfovibrio sp. The sequence goes on from NZ_OY787459.1 coordinate 2,784,068, forward strand.
AGGCTACCAGAGCCGTGAGCTTAAGGAGAAGATCGGGCGCTACGGATTCATGACTATGCATCGCCCTTCCAATGTGGACAAGCGTGAGGTTCTGGAAGGGATCGTTGAGGCATTGAATAAGATTGCGGAAGACCTGCCTTTGCTCTTTCCCATTCATCCCCGCACTGAAAAGATGATGGCACAATTCGGTATTTCATTTTCTGAGAATGTACATACCTTCCCACCGCTGTCTTTTCGGGAGTCTTTGTATCTGTGGAAAGATGCGCAGGTGGTGATTACCGATAGCGGTGGGTTGCAGGAAGAGACAACTGCGCTGGGTGTACCCTGCGTAACTGTGCGTAAAAATACTGAGCGTCCGGTGACCATAGAAAAAGGTACCAACGTGCTGGCTGGAATTTCCGGTGAAAATATCCTGCGTGAGACAGAAAAAGCCCTAGGAAAAACAGGCAACCCTGCTCCTAAAATTGACGGCTGGGATGGTCATGCCTCGGAACGCATCTGGGAAATTCTGGTGGAGTATTTAAATTAGGGGAATCTCTTTGCTGCCGGAGGGTGCTTTTTTTGTTGCCATTGTCCGGACATGTGGCTAGAAGGTTTTTCCTTTGTAAATTTCTGATCCGGTACTATACTGATCTTTTATAATTCTATTTACAGAGTTACGGACCTGCTGTTTCCGTTTCAGTTGATTCAGCCGGTCCCTTGTGTCTGTTTCCTAATCAAGGAAACGGGACTGTTACGGGCATTGTTTTAATGGCCCGGTGTTGGTTTTTGGCGCGGCTTTTTTGTCGCTGTGCCGAAATTTACAGGGAAAGCAGGCGGAACTGATTCGTTTTTCCCTGTCGGCTGCGGGATGTTGTTGTCCCGCGCAGTCTTTTTTGCATGGGGGCTGTCATGGAACAGCAGAAGACTCTCGTAGAGTTGCGCGGGGTAAGCAAGTCCTTTGACGGGGACATTGCCCTCGACAACGTGGATATTTCCATCAGGGACAAGGAGTTCCTGACCATTCTTGGTCCTTCCGGTTGCGGAAAGACTACCATCCTGAGACTTATCGGCGGTTTTGAGACGCCTGATTCCGGTAGCGTGAAGATCGGTGGAGAGGTTGTGAATGACCTGCCTCCCGAGAAGCGCGCTGTAAATACAGTATTCCAGAGTTACGCTCTGTTTCCGCACATGACCGTTTTCGACAATGTTGCCTTCGGCCTGAAAATGCAGAAGGTTCCGGCCGGAGAGATTCGCAGCAGGGTCGAAGACGCACTCAAACTTGTGGAGATGGAGCGCTTCGGGGGCCGCAAGCCACAGGAACTTTCCGGCGGTCAGCAGCAGCGGGTTGCAATTGCTCGCGCACTGGTCAACAAGCCGTTGGTCCTCCTGCTGGACGAATCCTTTTCAGCGCTTGATCGTCGCCTGCGTAAGCAGATGCAGATGGATATCAAGCACTTACAAAGAGAGCTGGGTATTACCTTCGTTCTGGTCACCCATGATCAGGAGGAAGCCTTTACCATGGCAGACAGAATTGTCGTCATGAATCATGGCCGGGTAGAACAGATCGGGAATCCCCGTCAGGTGTATGAGGAGCCGGAGAACCTTTTTGTAGCCCGTTTTGTGGGCGAGACCAATTTTTTTGATGCCGTAGTGCGTAAATGCATCCCTAACGGGGACGGGTTCCGTATTGAGGCCGATCTGGGGGGTATGAATTGCTTCCTGAGCGCAGGCCGAGAGTTCGCCTCCGGGGATAAAGTCCGTGTTCTGCTCCGTCCTGAGGACCTGCAACTGAGCGACTGTCTTCAGTACGAATATGAGCAGGGGTGTCCGGTATTCAAAGGCAGTGTGCTGGAAACTGTTTATAAGGGCACAACTTATGATGTTGTGGTTGAACTTGAAAACGGCAACACCGTGCTGGCTACCGAGTTTTTCAATGAAGATGCGGAATCCGTTTCTTATCGTCCCGGAGACGAGCTGGCTGTAAGCTGGATTGAAGGATGGGAGGTGGTGCTGCCTTATGAAGAACAAAAAGGACTCTAGGCTCTTTGCTTCCGGCACCATATGGATCTGGCTGATTCTGCTGGTGCTGTTGCCCAACCTTCTCGTACTGGGTGTTTCGTTCCTGACTGTTGATACGGACAGGTTCGTTTCCCTTCCTTTTACGTTTTCAAATTATCTTGAACTGCTGGACCCGGCAGTGCTCAAGATTTTTCAGCGTTCCTTCAAGCTTGCGGCAATGACCACCCTTATCTGCCTATTTGCCGGTTATCCGTTTGCATGGTTTCTGGCCCGGGTTTCCAAAAAACTGCGTCCCTTGCTGCTAGTGCTGGTCATTGTTCCCTTCTGGACCAACTCTCTGGTACGGACTTATGCGCTGGTTGCAATTATCAATGCCAACGGGCTCATCAATAAGCTGCTTAAAACCTTGGGTATTATAGATATGCCGCTGCAGATGCTCTATACGCCAGGAGCAGTGCTGCTGGGGCTGAGTTATACACTGCTGCCGTTCATGGTCCTGCCGCTCTACTCTTCAATCATCAAGATTGACACTCGGCTTATGGAAGCTGGTCGTGATCTGGGTGGAAGTCCTATGAGCTGCTTTTTCAGGATCGCCCTGCCCCTGACTATGCCGGGTATTGTTTCCGGATGCATGCTCGTGTTTCTTCCTGCATTAGGTATGTTTTATATCCCTGATATTATGGGTGGATCAAAACAGGCGCTTATCGGAAACTTTATCCGGGATCAGTTTCTGGTCAGCCGGGAGTGGCCGGTAGGAGCCGCTGCCAGTGTGCTCATGATCCTGCTCATGGCAGTCATGTTCGGGCTGCAGAGATTCAGCCGCCGTAAGGTGAGCAGGAGGAAATCATGAAATTTTTGAACCGCATTTATGCCGGGATGATTTTTCTTTTCCTCTATCTGCCGCTGGCGGTAATGGTGGCGTATTCTTTCAATTCTTCCAAGTATTCCATGAACTGGAAGGGTTTTACTTTTGACTGGTATTTTAAGTTGGCCGGGAACGACCGGCTGATTGAAACCGCAGTAAATTCCCTGCTTCTGGCTTCAGTATCTGCAACAGTGGCAACATTGCTGGGAACCGTGGCAGCCGTCCTGATTACCAAATACAGGTTTCATGGACGTAAAGTTATGCAGGGCTCCCTGTATGTAGTGATGATGGCCCCGGATATTGTCATGGGTATATCGTTGCTGATTTTGTTTGTGGCGGTCTCGATTCCTCTGGGATTCTGGACCCTGCTTCTGGCTCATGTGACTTTTTCGGTTCCCTTTGTAGTAATTACGGTTTCCGCCCGCTTGAAGGGATTGGATCCGCATTTGCTGGAGGTAGCCAAGGATCTCGGGGCCGGGGATTATGAAACCTTCCGACACATAATCGTGCCCTTGGCCTGGCCGTCGGTTCTGTCAGGCTGGCTTTTAAGTTTCACCTTGTCCATGGATGACGTGATCGTAAGCTTTTTTACCACCGGGCCGACCTTCGAAATCCTGCCCCTGCGTATCTATTCCATGGTGCGGCTGGGCGTTAAACCGGAGGTCAACGCTTTATGCGCAGTCATGATTGCGGTTACCCTTGTGTTGGTAACTCTTTCGCAGCTGCTGATTAAGGAGAAAAAATGAAAAAGTTGATTTTTGCATTACTGATGCTTGCAATTTCTTCCACTGCTACCGCCGGGGACCTGATTCTTTATAACTGGTCAGAGTATATGCCCCGTGAAGTTCTGGAACAGTTTACCAAAGAGACCGGGATCAAAGTCAAGGAAGTTACCTATGACAGCAACGAGGCCATGTATACAAAGATCAAGATGGTCAAGGATCATGATTATGATATCGTTGTTCCTTCCACTGATTTTGTTGTCCGCATGAGTGCCGAAGGTCTGTTGCTGCCCATAGATAAATCAAAGATTCCCAATTTCAAAAATCTGGATAAGCGTTTTGTGAACTTGGATTTTGATAAGGGCAACAAGTACAGTGTGCCCTATTTCTGGGGATCTTCGGGGATTGCTGTAAATACTGATTTTGTTCCCTTGGAGAATGTCAAATCCATTAAGGATCTGCTTAGGCCGGAACTTAAAGGACGCATCCTGCTGCTGAATGACCTGCGCGGCGTTTTTGCCATTGCTCTCAAGGTTAATGGCTATTCGGTCAATGATCAGGATCCGGAACATATAAAGAAGGCCTATGAATTCCTGAAGAAATTGTTACCCTCGGTAAAGCTTTTTGATTCCGATTCCCCAAAGCAGGCTTTGCTTAGCAATGAGGCCATGGTCGGGCAGCTCTGGAACGGCGAAGCCTTTGTAGCCAGTCAGGAGAATCCTGCTATCAAGTATGTTTACCCGCAGGAAGGTTACAGTCTGTGGATGGATCACCTCGCCATTCCGCGCGGGGCCAATAACATTGAAGAGGCATACAAGTTCATCAACTTTGTACTTCGTCCTGATATTTCCGCCAGGATTGCGGAGGAAATGGGATATTCCTCACCAAATGCCGAGGCCGTAAAGCTTCTGCCCGAGGCAGTACGTAATAATCCTATATCATACCCCCCGGACGAGATTCTTGCCCGTGGGGAATTTGAAGTCGGGCTGGGCAAGGCCACACCGGTATATGAAAAATATTGGCTGAAATTGAAAACAGCCGATTAGACTTGAAAGCTTGATTCTGCCGCCCCTGAATTTTCAGGGGCGGTTTTTTTCGTGGTTTAAAACAATGGAAAACCTATACTTAATCATGTTAGGGTGTGCCAGAAATTGAGAAAGGGGATATTTATGAAATTCAGCCTGCGTTGCTTATTTTCCATTTTGATACTTTTGGTCCTGCTGGGGCAGCCTGTTTTTGCTTCAAATATTTTTCCTCTGGAACCGCCGGATACCTCCAGTCCCCGGGCGACTTTTTCCAGTTTTATTCATTATACCGATGAACTTTATGCGGCGGCGACTGCTGCAGAGGAAGACCTTTATTTGGCCCGAGAGTTTATGGAGCGTGCGGAACGTTGTTTTGATTTCAGTCAGGTTCCTCCCACCCTGCTCAAGGATGTTAGCATCGAATCCGTATTGCGTCTGCGTGAAATTATGGATCGTATTGAGTTGCCGGAGCTTACTGATATCCCGGACAAGCATGAGGCAAAAGCGAATAACATCCTGCTCTGGAGAATTCCCCATACTGAAATAACTATTGGTCGCTGCCCTGATGGCCCGCGCATGGGCTCATACCTGTTTACCCCTGAAACCGTGCGGCGATTGGCTGAATATTATGATGAGGTGAATCATTTGCCTTATCGCAGTGATAAAGGTCCTGATTATACAGGTTTTTACGAGCAGTATATATATTCTTCAGGCTGGATGATTCCAGACGGGTTTTTAAAAAAACTTCCAGACTGGATGAAGCTCGGCTACATGGGACAGGCTGTATGGCAATGGATGGCACTGTTTTTATTTTTTCTATTGGGAAGCTCTAGCCTGTGGCTTTTCTGGCTTTGGCATCGAACTTTAAAAGCAAAAGTTCATGGATGGCACTGGGGACTGGAAAGGTTGCTTTTCCCTATTTACGCGATGCTGGTATGCGTTTTTCTGGAGTATTTGGTCGATAATCAGATCAATATCACCGGGGATGTGCTTTCCTTTGTAACCATGATGCTGGAGTTTATTTTTGCCGTTTACGGAGGCATAGCGATCCTTATTGGTGGAGATGTTGTCATGCGCGGCATATTGGTGACATCAAAAATCAAGGAGGAAGCCCTTGATGCGGATGTTATCAAGCTTATCTGCAGACTTGTTTCTTTCGGGCTTGTGTTTGTATTGTTCTACAATGTAGGCAGTTATTTCGGAATTCCGGTCACAGCTATTTTTGCTTCAGCAGGTATTGCGGGTGTGGCTGTTGCTTTGGCTGCCCGTGAAACGCTGGCCAACTTTTTCGGCGGGGTATCCATCTTCATGGACCGTCCGTTCAGGGCCGGGGATTACATAGTGCTTGATAACGGAGACCGCGGCGAGGTTAAGGCTGTGGGGATGCGCAGTACCAGAATCCAAACCCGTGACGACATCATGATAACAATTCCTAACTCGGTGATTACCAATGGTAAAGTGGTCAATCAGAGCAGGCCGTATCCGTCTTTCAGGGTGCGCATCAAGATCGGGGTTGCTTATGGCTCAGATGTTGATCAGGTGGAAGAGGTGCTTATGGAACTGGCCCAGAACAATTCCCTTGCCATCGCTGAGCCGGCTCCACGGGTCAGATTCCGAGAATTCGGTGATTTTGCACTTGAGTTTGAATTGCTTTGCTGGGCTGCACGGCCTCATGACCGTGGCAGGCTGATCCATGAACTCAGCCGTGATATTTACAAGCGTTTTAATGCTGAAGGCATAGTCATACCTTTCCCGCAGCAGGAAGTTTACCTGCATAAATCTGGGGATTGATAATTATGTGCAGCCGAAAGAATATCCAGATGTTTCGTGGAGAAGTTTCGCGCGGGGACAGGGAAAGCCTTAATGCCCACAGGGCAGCCGTTTTCTGGTTCACAGGATTGTCCGGATCAGGAAAGTCCACCATTGCCCATGGAGTGGAGAAAAGGTTGTTTGACCGTTCCATGAGAGCTTATGTTTTTGACGGAGATAATGTCCGTCATGGTTTATGCGGTGATTTGAGCTTCTCTCCGGCTGCCCGCACAGAGAACATCAGGCGTATTGCGGAGGTCTGCAGATTGTTCATCGAGAATGGGACAGTCTGCATGTGTGCGTTTATCTCTCCGCTGGAGAAATACCGGCAGATGGCCCGCGAGATTGTAGGTGAAGCTGATTTTTATGAAGTATTCGTGTCCTGCTCTCTTGAAGTTTGTGAGGAGAGGGATGAGAAAGGGTATTACAAACTGGCACGAGAGGGGAAAATAAAGAATTATACCGGTATTTCAGCCCCATATGAAATTCCAGAAAACCCGGACCTGATTGTGGAAACAGATAAGGAGTCCCTTGAGGAATCTGTGGCAAGGGTGGAGGAGTTTATTTTGGCAAAAGTAACATCTTAACTGGCTCTGCTTAATATTATAAAAAGTAAAAACCTCCCCGAAAAATCATTTTCCGGGGAGGTTTTTGTTTAATATTTCAGGACTGTTCCAGACCAGCTTAATCCGATACCGAAACCGAAGAGCATGATTCTATCTCCGCGATTAAGCATACCTTTTTGTTCAGCCCTTTTGAGAGCGATAGGGATGGAGGATGAAGTTGTGTTACCCACCTCGTAGAGGTCGAGGATCATTTTTTCATCCGGGATGTTAAGTTTGGAGGCAAGGGATTCAAGAACCTTGTTGCTGGCCTGATGGAACACAAAAAGGTCAATATCGTCCATACCCGTTCCGGCCTTCTCTGCAAGTTTTCTGATTTCAGCAGGGATAGTCTTTAGGGTGAACTGGTAAACATTGAATCCGTCCATTTGAAGGTCCGGCTTTGCTATGGGAGCATCCTTCTCTGCACCGGTAACAACGCTGATCCCGGAGTTCAGGCAGCGTATAGCTTGGCAGCGACTGCCGTCGGTACCGAATAGAAATGATGGGGCCACCTTCGGCTTATCAAGAATAGTGGCGGCAGATCCGTCGGAAAAGATTAGAAATGACGTTTTATTTTCCGGATCAATAGTTTTTGAGTAGTTGTCCACCGTAACAAACAAGACCCTTTCTGAAATCCCGGCAGCCATATATCCGTATGCGATTGATAAACCATAACAATAACCGCTGCAGCCGAGGCTGACATCAAAACATTTGGTAGATGGCGGAAGGCCCAACTCATGCTGGAGGCAGGCGGAAACATGAGGAAGCAGAAAATCCGGAGTCTGCGTGCAGACAATCAGGGTGTCGGGCAGTTCTTTTTCAGAGAGTCCTGCCAGGGCTTTTGACGCGGCCTTATAGGCCATTTGCAGAGTTGTTTCGTCTTGAGCTGAATGATGCAGGTAGCGAACCCCGGTTTTGGGGAGTGAATTGCGGACGTGCCAGTGAGGTTTGGTTTTGTCCAATTCGTGACAGTCAATGGTATGTTCTGGAAGGTAGTATTCTATATTATTGATAAAGTTATTCATTGTTCTTGCAATGTATTGCTTATTCCACCTTCTGGAGAAGGCCGTTAATATGCATGGAAAATTGGAAGTGTGATAACCCGAGGATGGTTCTAATAGCTGTTATTCTGGAGGCAGGCAAGCAAATAAAAGCAAAGAATATACCTTCTTTGGTGTATATAAAATGTCCGGCGTAACCGAAGCACACCGGACGGAGGGCAAGACGGTAGTTATACAGTCGTTAATTGTAGTCGTTTATTGTTTTAACGGCTTGGGGAAGGAATATACTGAAAATATCATGCAGGCCGGCCATTAGTTTACCTGCGTTGTCCCCGGTGTTGGTCATTTCTTTTTTTTGTTTGGAAGTATAGTTCTGGGCGAAAAGGAGTTTATTGTTTTTTGTGACCATGCCGTCAATCCTGACTTTGTACTCCATTTCCAATTGGCCGGGGCGGTTGATGTATACCTTGTTGGCGATTCCGGTAATAATGAACTTGTCACCAGCAGCATCCATTGTATCGAAATATTCTACATCAAATCCATTAGCTCGAAGCTGGGCGTAGACAGCTTTTCCCATCCATGTTCCGATATCCATCGACGGGAGGTAATTGAAAAGCTTGCTTTGGCCTAATTTTTTGATGGGTTTGCTTTCAGTGAATTTTACCACCGCAATTCTGACCGGGCAGGTGGGGAGATCAATGTCAATGGGGGTATAACTAAGCTGCAGGGTTGTATCTTTCATTTTGTCTGCTGAAAGACCGGTACGTGGACTGCTTAAAATCATTAAACTCAGGGCAAGTAAGCAGACGGTCAGTTTTTTCATGAGTACTCCCGCTTTTTAGTGGTGATTGTGATTCTATACTTCTTTTCAAATTAATTGATCTGTGCGCTTTTTGTCAAAGTTGTTTTAGTTAAAAGTTGATTTTAGCCGTGTTAGGACAGAGTTGCATCTGGAATTATTCGAGCTTGACCGTGCTTGGCTGCTGGTTTACTTGCGGACGATTATTGTTATGTATGAAGCGTTATTCCCGTTTTACTTCATCTGGACTTTGCCTGACGGTTGTGCTTAATTCCGTCCTTCCCGACAATCGTTTGTGTTTAAAACAAGACTTGTGAGTCTGCTAAAGTGAAAGATATTTCATCCATAGATCCGAAAAAGATTCTAGTATGCCAGTTGCGTCAGATTGGAGATGTAGTGCTCGTTACTCCTTCTGTTTCCCTGCTGCATAAAAAATTCCCTGATGCTGAGATTCATGTCCTTACTGAGGAAAAATGCACACAGGTTTTTGATAATAATCCTGCGGTTAGCCGCGTATGGGCGATAAATAAAAAGGGATTGCGCAATCCGTTCAAGGCCCTGGCTTTTTACTGGAAAATTGGACGGTCCGGGTATGACCTTGTTGTCGATTTTCAGCAACTGCCACGGTGTCGCTGGGTGGTACTTTTCAGTGATGCTCCGGTTAAGCTTGCGGATAGGCCGCCATGGTATAACCGTTGGCTCTATACCAACTGGCCTGAGTATATTCCGGGTGGCTATGCCGCAATGTATAAAGCCGGAGTGCTCAAGCCCCTAGGCATAGATTGGAATCAGGAAAGACCGAAAATATATGTATCCGATCAGGAACGGGCTGAGGCCGAGGCCTGCTTAAAATCATTGGGAGTAGGCGCTGACGAGCCGTTGATTACTATTGATGCTTCACATAGAAGACACACCCGTAAATGGCCGGAAGAGTATTACGGTAAACTGATTCGTCTTATTTCTGAGAAACGTCCGCAGTATAAATTTTTTCTTCTTTACGGACCCGGAGAAAAGGATGTTGCCTCTAAGGTAATGAAAGAGTCGGGAGTTGCCGATAAGTGTGTGATGGTTGATCAGCCGGGGTCATTGCGGGTTATGGCTGCATTGATTGAGCGGGCGGATCTGCATATCGGCAATTGCTCCGCTCCCAGACATTTTGCCGTAGCGGTGGGAACACAGAGTATTGTCATGCCGGGGTCCTCTGGAGGTTGGGGGTTTCCTTCTCCCGAACACGAGGACGTTGTTGCCGGGATAGATTGTGAGCCTTGCGGCAATGAAAGCTGTGAACGTGGCGATCTGGCATGTCTGACCAAAGTTATGCCGGAAGATGTGCTTTTAAGGGTTTTAGACAGAGTGTAAACCTGCTACAAGAGGGAGGCTCTTGAGCGGGGTATTAGGTTTTGTCCTTTTCAAGTGCTTGAATAATATAATAATTAGGTAGAAATAGAAGCATATGGTTTATGATTTTATCGTAAACCGAATCTTGAAAGGGATTTGGTGTCAGTTCAAATGGGGGGCAATCAGCCTGACTGATCCCATTTTTTATTTGTTTTTTTCTTTCGGTTTTGTCGGGCTTTATGTGCCGGAACCTGACCTTAAGCTTTCGTTGGGTGTTCTTTTTCTCAAAGCGTTGTTTGAGGAGTTCTTTTTTAGGTTTCTCCTGCAGGAGGGGATTGACCGTCTTTTTAAATACCAGTGGAAATTAGGGCCACTCAGTCTGGCTAATTTTTTGGCTTCTTTGACATTTGCCTGCGTGCATTTGGTCCATCAGCCAGCCCACTGGGCGTTACTTACTTTCGTCCCTTCGCTTGCTTTCGGATATATCTGGCAAAGATACCGCAGTCTGGTTTCAGTGACCCTTATCCACTTTGCCTACAACGCATTTTTGTTTTATCAGTTTATGTAAACAAACCCTGATTGCGGAAAGCTTGACTGGGGTTCACAAGTATAGGATGTTTGCAGGGATGCAACTCAATGAGTGTATAATTTAAGATTGTCGACGGGATTGTCGACGACTCCATGCAGATAAAAAAGATTTGCCGGGAATTCCGGTGGAGATTATGGCGCGTAATATGCTTAATAATTTTTGTAGATTGGTTGTAAGTCTGGTTCTGGTTATGGCCATGACTGTTACTGTGGCCGTGGCTCAGCCAGAAGGCGGGGATGGTGTCCACGCTAATCTTGAGAGTATTCTGCTTTCCGAGTTTGTGAAATTTGTCGGCCGCTACACCGGACGCAATATTGTCTTCAATAAAGAATCCCTTCCCGGAACATATGTAAGTATTTATGCAGGGCAATCCCTCACTGAACCGGAACTCATGGCAGTATTTCAACAAGTGCTCAACGGTTCCGGTTTTAATGCTGTAACAAAAGATAATGTTACATATATCCTTCCTATCAGGGAGGCCCAAACACTTTCTCCGGTAGTCAAGGCTGCCCCGTCGAAAGGGAACGGAGAGGAGATGATTACTTCTGTGTTCCAGCTTGAGGGGAAGATGGATCCTGCAAAAGTTCAGGCTGTCCTGACCCAGATAAAGTCTCGTATAGGGAAAGTTACTCCTGTTCCTATGGCTGATGCGGTAATGGTCATGGATTTGCAGGACAACGTTAATAAAATGAAAACGTTGTTGGGAATCCTCAAGCGGGCAGGCGACAAGCAGGAGTCCACACTTATTGAATTGGAAAAGACGAGTTCCAAAGTTGTCGCGAATAAACTGACATCATTTTATAAAAAATTATCTTCATCCGGAAAATCAGGAACTCCTCCGGTAATCGAATCCCTTGACTGGGCCAACAGCTTGTTGGTTTCTGGAAGTGCCGGTCAGATTCAAACGATCAAAAGTCTTATTTCAAAGCTAGACCGTTCCAGTGATTCATATTCCAAAATGAAAATTTACAAATTGCACAATATTGAAGCGGTTGTTGCCGGTGATGTATTGAAAAGTCTTGTGACCGGTGGAGGAATACCTTCTTCCAGTAGTTCCGCCGAAGGAGGAAGCGGAACAAAATCAGGTGCTTCAAGTTCTACTGCATCTTCCAGTGCTGCAAAATCTATTACGTCAGGAACTTCCGGTTCTTCCGATGTCCAGGTTTCAGCTGATGAAACTACGAATACTTTGATTGTAATGGCCAGTGCCGATCAGATGCCCCAGATTGACAAGTTTGTGGACCAACTGGATCAGGCTCAGGATCAGGTTTATATCGAAGCCCTTGTCCTCGAGACCACCCTTACTAATGCCAAGTCTTTTGGTATTGAATGGCAGGGCGGAATTGATATGGGTGGCAGCGTAGCGACTCTGGGCTACAAGAAAACAACAGGCAGTACGCTTACTTCCTACGCATCAAACCCCGCAACCAATTCTCCAGGAGGTTACTCCATGGGGGTGCTAGGGGACACTATTTCTTACGCAGGTAAGTCTTTCCCGACAATCGGGGCATTAGTGGATTTTACCAAATCAGCCACTGATTTTAACCTGATTTCCGCTCCTCAGATCATGACCCTTGACAATGCTGAAGCGGAAATATTTGTGGGTGAGAACAGACCCTACAAAACAGGTGAAAGCTCAACCTCCGGCGATTCTGTTGTTTCTACCTATTCTTACAAGGATGTCGGTATCAAACTGAAGATCACCCCACGCATCAACCGTGAAGACGGCTTGATCAAGCTTAATGTTTACCAGACTTATAATACAATTTCTTCTTCCAGCACTGTTACGGAACTGCCCATCACCAATGACCGTGTGACAGATACAACTGTTCTGCTCGCTGATGGTTCCACCATGGTTATCGGCGGTTTGATAAAATCGGACCAGACCCGGACCGATTCCGGCGTGCCGTATCTTTCCGATTTGCCGTTATTGGGTTGGCTCTTCAAGACTACCGGAAACAGTGGGAATAAGCAGACCCTGATGGTTTTTCTTTCTGCCCGCATAATCAGGACAACTGAACAGCTTGAGGCTATCAGCAAGGCTAAAATGGATAAGTACCGCAAGCAGCGTAAACGGTTTGAGACTTTTATTGATAAAGAATTCAATACATATAAAAACGATTCAGACCAATCAGATATAGACAATGTCAGCAAATCTTCTGATGGTTAGCAGGGCTGTAAATTGAGTACTTCTTATGATTTGAATATGGTCCCGCGTGAGATTGTAGACCTGTTTCTGACCTTTCCACAGCGGAATGAATTTATTCCTGTTGAGGTGCGGGATAAGGAGATTAAGTTTCTTTTGCAAAATGAATCTTCTTTACCTATGGCGGATTTTTTGGCTTGGAAAATGGGTAAAAATGTTGTTTCTGAAATTGTTGCAGAAGAAGAGTTCTTTCCTTTGCTTGAGCAGGCACTTACCATTTGGGAAGAAGAAAGTGCCATTGAATCTGATTCTGGTGACGGAGAAGGAGAAGATGGTCAGGATCTGCTGGGCTGGTCGCATGATGATGCCCCCATTGTCCGGCTCGTCAATAAAACTTTGCATCAGGCTATTTCCACCGGAGCCAGTGATATTCACTTCGAAGGTCAAGGTAACGGTTTTGTGGTTCGTTACCGACAGGATGGGGTGCTGAAAGCGGTCAAGCGTCTGGACAAAGGACTCCAGTCTACAGTTATTGCCCGTATTAAAGTTATGGGTGAAATGGACGTTGCCGAGAGCCGTAAGCCGCAGGATGGTCGAATTTTCCTTAAACTAGGGCAAAAAGAAGTTGATGTCCGTGTTTCCACTATTCCCACCATGAGCGGCGAGAAAGCAGTTCTGCGTGTTCTGGACCGCTCCAAGAATATTCTTAATCTTGAAGATCTGGGCCTGAAAGGTCCGGACCTTGAACTCTTCAGGAAGGTCCTTGCACAGCCCCACGGTATCGTGCTTGTCACCGGCCCGACAGGATCCGGTAAGACCACCAGTCTTTATGCCGGTCTGAGCGAACTTCCCCGCGACGATAAAAATATCGTTACCGTTGAAGATCCGGTGGAATACCAGTTATCCGGGATAAACCAGGTGCAGGTCAACAAGGCTGCGGGGATGACTTTTGCCACTACCATTCGTTCATTTCTCAGGCAGGACCCGGATATTATCCTTGTCGGTGAGATTCGAGATCAGGAAACAGCCAGTACCGCTGTTCAGGCTTCGCTTACCGGTCACCTTGTTCTATCCACTTTGCATACCAATGATGCCGCTACCGCAGTGACTAGAATGCTTGATATGGGCATTGAACCGTTTTTGCTGGCCTCATCACTTTCTTTAGTGCTCGGCCAACGGCTGGTGCGCGTTAACTGTAAGCACTGCTCCAGAACTGTGGATGTGTCAGAGAATACTCACAAACTCTTTGAAGAAACAGCAGGTCTGCCTGCAACTCAGATTGCCGGAGCCGGTTGCGAGCATTGCAACTTCACCGGATTCAGCGGACGTAGGGGTGTTTATGAGCTTATTCCGGTCACCGAAGATATGCGTGGCCTGATTATGGAAATGGCTTCTTCTGACCAGATTAAGTCTTACGCAAAAAAAATGGGCCGTGAAACAATGATTGATCACGGTGTGCGGCTGGTCAAAGAAGGGGTTACCACCCTTGAAGAAGTTGTCCGCGTTACCAAACTTTAGCTTCTGCAATTCCTCAATAAATACTCATAGGTGTATCGATATGAATACTCGTGATGAATCCCATAATTCCAAATGGTTTTCCGACTGGAAGATTTTAGTTTTATTTGCGCTTCTTTGCTTCGCGTTTGCATTTGGATTGCGGGCGATGGAGTTACCGAAATGGGATAATCCGGCATTTATGGTTGACGGTGAGTATATTTTGGGAACTCATGATGCATACGCATGGTTGGCTGGAGCTAAAGGTGTAGGGCGTGCGGTAGATAATCCCATGGCCGGATTGGTCAGGGTTCTGGGAAGTGTCACCGGGGCACCTTACGGTAATATCGCTTTTTGGTTGCCTGTTGTTTTTGCTGGATTTACCGCTGTTGCCGCATTTGCATGGGGGATGCTTCTTGGTGGCCCCTGGCTTGGATTTTGTGCCGGAGTATTTGCCACCTCTATCCCAATGTTTTATTACAGGACTAGATTAAGCTATTACGATACTGATGTTGTTACCCTTCTTTTCCCTCTGATCATTTCTTTCTTAATGATTTTCTGGCTGAATCGGGGGATCAGAAATAGATGGCTACCTGATGATGTAAAGATTCAATCCTTTCAACCCACGATGTTCGAATATTTTCTCCCTGTTATAGGTGGTTTTTTTGTCAGCTTTGGAAAGTTGTGGCACACAGATGTTTTTTCATTCGGCTTATATACTATTTTTGCTGCTACATTCCTTGTTTTTATTTGTGGTAGCAAAGAGAATCGTCCTATTTTATTGCGAGGAATCACTTTATTTGTCCTGCCCGCTTTGTTCGGTTGGATTGGCGGGGCCCTTTCAATTCTGTTTATTGCCGCACTGATCAAAATTGATATTCAAAAATATCACGTTTTTAAGAATGTGTATTTTTATCTCTTTATTGTTTTGGTTGCGTTGGTTTTGAGCGATGCAGGGGTATTGCTGATTAATTTATTTTCTAAAATGCAGTCATACTTGAAGCCTATTTCAGATGCTGCACAGGAAAGTGTGGCCCAGCTTCATTATCCCAGTATCGGACAGAGTGTTATCGAAGCTCAGAATATTCAATTTGCTGCTTTATTGAATGACCTGACCGGCAATATGTATCTCTCCTGTTTCGGGTTGTTCGGCTTTCTGTTCTTGTTGGCTCGCCGTCCTCAAGTCCTGCTTTTATTGCCTTTTGCGGTTATGACTATTGCAGCGGTCAAGCTTGGCGGCAGATTTGCCATGTTCGGCGGTATAGCTGTCGGTCTTGGAGGTTGTTACTTTTTGTACTGGCTGATTTTTAAATTTGTCACGCTTGGTAAGCAGAAAGTTTTTTGTTCAGCAGGTGCATCAGCTGTTTTGATTATTTATTTGATGGTCAGCATTCTCCCTGGATATAGTCAGGCAATGCCTACTCCAATAATTTACCAGGAACATGCTAAGGCTTTGAAGGCAATGTCCGGTATTACACCTCAAAACAGTACCTTCTGGACATGGTGGGACTGGGGTTATGCAACCATGTATTTTACTGGTCAAAATTCTTTTGCTGACGGCAGCAACCATGGCGGTACGACCCTTTTTCCTCTTGCTTTTGCTTATACGACTCCTTCTTTTATGCAGGCTAATCAGTTTATTAAGTATGCGGCTTCAAAAAAAGGTGGGCCATCAACTACATGGAGCAAAATGCCAGCTGAGGACGTTGTCGGACTAGTCCGCAGTTTTGGTTTTAAGGATTACGGATTCAAGGATACTCCCAAGCAATACATAGTCACCACTTGGTCGGATGTGCGTCTCGCATATTGGATATTGTATTACGGGTCCTGCGATTTGCTGACCGGACAGGGGGTTCATCCGAATATTAGTACTGTCAACACAGCATTCAGCCTTGATAAAGATGCAGGACGTCTTGTCTTTGGTGACGGTGCGTCTCTCCCGATTTCTGGGTTCGATGTAGCATATTTGGGAATGGGCGAAAGTAGAGTTTATCCTGAATCTGAAGCTCCATTTTTGGTCTATAATAAATATGTCGGGCAAGGCTATTTAGTTAATGATATGGCTAGGAACAGTCTTCTGTTCAGGCTGTTGCTGATGAACCCGTCCAGTCCTGAAATTAAAGGGAAGTTCAAGTTGGTTTATGAAGGTTTTCCCTTGGTCAGGATTTATGAAGTAATTTAATGAAAGATTTTGGCTTGTTTTTCTTGATAATATCTTGTATTGAGGATTCATAAAGTTGTGCTGCGTACCGTAGGCATGGGGTTTTCGGTGTGCTCACAAGCAAAACATGGAGATTTTTTCACTATGAAAAAACTTATCGGTATTTTTACAGTACTGCTCGTACTCTGCGCTTCCAGTGCTTTCGCGCTGACCGCTGAGTTCCCTGCGTACTACAACGGTTCCATGGGCAATGCTGTCTATGGTAACAACTTCAATGGTACCCAGATGTTCTATACGGGTTTCGGCGTTAACGCTACAGGCCTGCGTACAGCCGCTTCTGCTAAATCTTGGGGCAGAATGGTTATGTTCAAATCTGAAACCAGCCCTACCTACTACAAAAAAGACCTCTTTCATGTTAACGCATCCTGGGATGTTCCTAGCAGAAAGGCTTTTTTTAACGGTACAGTAGTTTTCGCCAACGGTTCCACGACTTTTACAGGCTCCCTCGGTAACGCTACCATTGCTACCAACGCTAAAGGACCTTTCCTGACTTTTGATGTTACCGCTGGTGCTACAGCAGGTCAGAAGATTGGCGGCCTTGCCACCCTCGCTCCTGTTAACTCCACCTTGAACGCAACCACATACTTTGTGCCTGTGTCCGGTTACCAGATGATGGTTGGTATCACTAACGCAACCAACAACATGACCGCGCATAGTGCTACTGCCCTCCAGAACGCATCTACCACTGGTTCCGGTCTCTCCATGAGCATGGTTTACCAGAACGGTACTTTCCTGAATACTTCCGGTGACCTCGCTATCGCTGATGGTGCTACCTGGGATTACTATGCATATGGTGTTGCTCAGAACGATCCTGTAGTTATCTTTGGTCAGGTTAAGATCAACTCCGACTACAGCACCACTTCTACTACCGGTAACGCTCAGGCTAGATACTACATCCTGAACTCCACTGATAATGTTGATGAGTCCACTTGGGCATACTTCAACGCTACTACTTATAAAAATGCTGCTGGCGGTAACCTCCAGATAGCAAGAAAAGCTGGTAAAACCGCTGCATCCAAGACTGCTAGCACTTTCTACCTCTTCCAGAACGCTACCATCAACGCAGACCAGAACATGGTTTCCGGTTTTGTTACTGCTGCCAACCAGAAGTGCTTCGCTGTCATGATCAAGAGCGGAAGCAACCTTTCCAATGACTACCTCAGGAACAAAGGTTTCACCACTGTGTTCACCGGTTCCGGTAAAGCTAATCAGGAAGCTGGTAACGCTACTGCTGGTCTGATGCAGTTCAGAGTTGATAATAACATGGAACTCACCGGTGCTTCTCATAACTGGTTTGTTAAAGCTCCTGCAGCTGCCGGTGCAAACTTCCAGAACATTGATAGTTGTAAAGCAAACATTGACGGTTACACCATCAATGTAGCTTCTACTTCTCAGTTTAAAATCGCTCAGACCAACGCTACCTTCTATGACACCGCTGGTGATAAAGTTGGTTACTTCTACGGTAAAAGATCTGCTGATGATACCTTTGCTGTAGGTATCTTCGAAAGCCACATGACCGGTACTACCGTTGCTAATGCTCAGACTCGTCAGAGCACTGTTGCTTACCGCACTCTTGCTTTCCTGATCCCCACTTCCGCTACTACCTCTGTAATCACCAATGCTGGTTCCGCTTACCAGATCAACGCATCCCTGGCTGACTTCACTGGCGCTGTAGGTACTCTCCGCACCAACTCCACCGGTTACACCAAGGCTGCTCTTCGTGCTGAATGGACCGGTATTCCTTCTGACTTCGTACCTTTGACTGACGTTAAAGGTTACCAGCTTACCTCTCAGGGTAAGATGGGTCCCGGTCAGGAATTCTACTACACTGCTTCTTTCCAGATGACTGGTGTTGCTGGTAGAGTTTCCGGACTTAATCTTTACAAGCTCATGACTGATGGTGCTACTTCTCACCGTCTTGCCTACTCTGAAACTCCTTCAACTACCACTGATGGTATCTGGTGGATTTCCTCTGCTGACGGTAACACCAACTTGGGTTCTAATTCCGAACTCTCTGCAGATCAGACCTACTATGTAAACTGGGTTGTAAAGAACAACGGTTCTTACGACACCAACAATACTGAAAACAAGGGTAGCACTGTTCCGGTTCAGATTTCTGACCCGGTTATCCTCGGACTTGGCGGCACATCCAGCTCCAGCTCCTCCGGTTGTGTATTCAACCCCGCAGCTGGCTTCGGTCTGGAATGGCTGCTCCTGATGCTTGCTCCCATGGTTGCTATCGTACGTAGCCGCTTCAAGTAAGCACCAGCCTACTGGATTAAATCCACGTAGATAAATATAGAGGGCCGGCCTTAGGGTCGGCTCTCTTTTTTAGTATAATATTGATTCAGTTTTTGTCTGTGAGTTAAGAAAGTTTGATATGAGTGTTATTCCATACCGTAAAGATATCGACGGTTTGCGCGCTGTTGCAGTGTTGCTTGTTGTTTTATCTCATGCGCAATTCGCTTTGTTTAAAGGTGGATTTATCGGTGTAGATGTCTTTTTTGTTATTTCGGGGTACTTGATTACTTCGATAATGGTTAACGAAATTGACCGTGGGATATTCAGTTTTAGAAAATTTTATCTGCGCAGGATCAAGCGCTTGCTTCCGGCTTTGCTTATTGTGCTTTCTAGCACTTCGTATTTCGCACATAAGATGCTTATGCCATACGAGTTGATAAATTATGCTAAAGCTCAGTTTGCAACACTCTCATATTGTTCTAATTTTTTTTTATGGCGATATTTCGGTGGATATTGGAGAGGGTACTCAAAGGAATTTCCATTAACCCATACTTGGTCGTTGTCTGTTGAAGAACAATTTTATGCTATTTGGCCTACATTACTTCTTTTAGCCTACACTTTTATTCCCAAACGATTCCACACCAAAATTCTGTTCTCAGTCTTTGTTTTTCTCCTTATTCTTTCGCAATATTTGGTTAAATACCCTGAATTTGCTTTTTACATGATCCCGGCTCGATTTTATGAAATGTTTATGGGGGCGATGGCTGCACTTCTTTTCCGTAAACCTATTGCACTGGATAAAATACTAGAAAAACATTTTGTTAATATTTGTCATGTTATAGGCATATCTTTACTTTTATATGCAGCGTTCGCTTATAAAGGTGGGCTTGCCTATCCGGGCTTGAATGCATTGGTTCCCTGTCTTGGAACTTTGTTGCTGATACTTCCCTTTCGGAGAGATCGCTCTCTAGTTTCGGGGATTTTATCTTCGCGCGTCTTTGTCGGAATAGGTAAAATTTCTTATTCGCTGTATCTTTGGCATTGGCCTATTTTTTCATTGCTGGCTTTTTCGGGACATTCTGTTGATAAATATCGTTACCCCGCGTTATTACTGAGTTTTGTCCTATCCATCATTTCATATTATTGTGTGGAAAAACCATTCAGAAAAGCAAAGATATCATTTAGAAAGGCACTTCTAGGTTTCGTGATTCTGCCTATTGGTTTAAGTTTTTTATATATGGAAGCCTCTTTGGAGGACGGTTTTCTCAACAGGTACGCCGGAACAACCCGAAAAGCTGTTCAGTCCTATTCAATGATTGAAAATTCATATCTGGAAGCGCAACTTGGTAAGAGCTCGCCAACTGATGAGCATAAAGAAAATAAGAATACAATTTGGGGGTATGATCGTCCTGAGGCTATCAGCGCACTACTTGTAGGCGATTCTCATTCCACAGCAATACGTCCATTTGTTGAGTTGTTATGCCAGCCATTTGGAATCAAAGGATTGCAAATTTCAAGAGATAGTACTCCATTTTTACTTAATGTAGATTATTATGTTCCTGATGTTTATGGTAATCAAGTTCTGCGCAAAGATAAACGTGAAATGAACAATTATTGGCGCCAATTAATCATTGATAAAAAAATTAAATATGTCTTTATTGCTGCATTTTATTCATCTAGAATCTATTCAAACACTGATCATCCTGAACATATGGTGCATGATAAAGTTGTGCAGGGTTTGGACATATTGGATGATAATAAGAAAAGTTTTTATCTCGGCTTATATGATACAGTTAAATTTCTTGTTGATAATGGCGTAGTACCTATCATATTTAAAGATGTTCCCTATCTTAAGACAAACCTGTCTAAAAATTATATGAAAAATTTATTATTTAATTCTCATCTTAAGACAACCTATCCTTGGGTAAACATAATTAACCGTCATAAATATGAAGATTCCGCGATTGACAGGATAAAGTCGGAGTTTCCGCCTGTGATTGTTATCGATCCCAAAGATATACTGCAGAATTATGTTAAAGATGGGCAATTCTCTCCGGTTATTGCAGGTATTCCATTATATGCTGATAGTAATCATCTAAATTCGCTTGGTGCAAAGCTTTTGGGAGAAAAATGGGTAGACAGTTTTGGGAATCCTTTGCAAAGAGCTATAAAAACAAATAGCAAGTAGTGTTTTGGATATGTCTTTTAGACAAAAAGGCTATTGTTGCCTTTACAGCTTAAGTTTATTAGAAGCTTGGGCATATAAGATACTAAAATTTGTTATGCGAGACAGATTAGTTAAGGCACTTTAAAGATAATTTTGTTATATAAATAAGGAATATAAAATGAAAACAGCAGTAATTGGTACCGGTGCTATGGGCCAGCACCACGTTAGGCTTTATTCTGACATAGTGAATTCTGAGCTGGTCGGTGTTGTTGACCAGAATGAAGCTCAGACTGAACGGCTTTGCGGACTCTATGGTGGTCGCGGTTATTCTGACTACCGGGAAATGATTGATAAAGAAAAACCTGATGCAGTGACAATCGCACTGCCGACTTCCCTTCATCACCAGGCTACCATGGATTGCCTTGATGCGGGAATACATGTCATGGTTGAAAAGCCCATTGCCAAGACTGTAGAACAGGCAAGGGAAATGATTGTCAAGGCAAAGGAAGTAGGGCGTGTCCTCAAAGTCGGTCATATCGAGCGTTTTAACCCTGCCGTGACTCAGCTGAAAGAAAGACTTGCCGATGGTCAGCTGGGACGCATTTTTACCATTCACTCCAGACGCCAGTCTCCCTATCCCGGACGTATTACTGATGTCGGGGTAGCAAGCGACCTCGCCACTCATGAACTTGATATGATGCGTTACATTGCCCAGTCTGAAGTTCATTCAATGACAGCTGAAATTTCAAAAGTAATGAATACTGACAATGAGGATATTGTTTTCGGTTTGTTGCGTTTTGAAAATGAAATTCTCGGCATTCTGGATGTTAACTGGATAACACCAACCAAAATTCGTGAAATTTCTGTCACCGGTGAGAATGGCATGTTCACTGTAGATTATCTCAATCAGAACTTGACCTTTAACTCAAACTACGCAGCTGAGCAGAATGAAAATCAGAGTGACTGGTTTAAAGCCAAGTTTGGTGTTGCAGAAGGTGATTTTACCCGGTTCAGGGTTGAAAAGAGAGAGCCTCTTCGTGTTGAAATAGAATCTTTTCTCAATTGTTGTGAGAATGATTTGACTCCGCTCGTCACAGGCGAAGATGGACTTGAAGCTCTAAATCTGGCTCTTCGGATTGTTGATAGCAAGTACAATTGTGGATGCAAAAAAATAGACCACAGATAACCTATCCCAATTTGATCTTATGACCGTCTTTTAGGTAAGCGGTTTCGCTTGAAAAAGAACTGTCAAATCAAGAGAAGATGCTAATGCCTGTCCTCTTGATTTGACAGTTTAGTTTTGAGCAACTAAAAAATGAGTTTCTTCAGGCAAGCAAACTCAATGATCACTAGTAATGTAAACAAATGGATTTCAAAATGATGAGATGGGTTCCATTTCACGGTCCTGTGAAGAATAGGTATGCTGCTTATTTTTTGCGTAAAATTATCCATGCTACTTGTCCGGAACAATATTTTGTCCGGTTTATGAGCCAACAGGTAAATCCTTGCGCTAATGCAACATATGCACTGACCTTTGATTTTGATTTTGAAAAGGATATTGAGGCTTTTCCATATCTGTTGGATATGCTGAAAGAAAATGACATCAAGGCCGGGTTTGCTGTAATAGGTAAATTCGTTGAGAAATATCCAGATATTCATAAGCGGGCAGTGGATGAAGGGCATGAGATAATAAATCATACATATACGCACCCCGACAACCCGCACTGGGCTCCTGATCGTTATTTTAATAAGTTATCGTATGCAGAACAAAAATCTGAAATAGAAAAGGCCCATGAGGTTTTCCAAAAAATACTTGGGATAGATTGTATTGGTTTCAGGACTCCTCATTATGGAAATCTCCACACTGAAAGTGTCTACCCGATCCTGTCCGAGCTGGGGTACAAATACAGCAGTTCAACAGCAGCTTGCGCTTACAAGGGCTTTGGTGCGCCCTCAGTGCATTCTCACGGAATAATTGAGATCCCCACTGGCTGCAGCCTGCACTTTCCACTTGCGATTTTTGATTCATGGAATATGCTCCGCAAAAATAATCCATTTCTTGGCGATGATAACCTTTTTGTTGAAGAGTTTGATGCAACCATTGAGGTTGTCAAAGAGCATAATCTTTTTCTTACTCACTATTTTGATCCCTATGACATCGTGGTGAATAACAAACTTGAAAGGGTGTTAGATAGTATTAATCAACATAACATTAAGACTTTGCTCTATAGAGATTTGATATTTTAGTGTTTTTGTCAGTAATTTATTTATCGATGCATTTTTGTTGTGAATATAAGACAAATATTTAAATAATAACTATATTGAATACGTGTAAGGAATAATGATGAGTATAAAAATTGAATGTACAAATGAAGCCCCCTTTGATTGGGATTCTTGGAATAGAAGCACCGTTGCTCACTCATCATATTATCAATCTTCTTCTTGGGCCAAAATGCTGAAGGAAACTGAAGAGGCTAAGCCATATTACGTTCGTATTTATAAAAATGGTTTTTTGCATGCTCAAGGTTTGATAATGAAAAGGTATTACTACAACCTATTTACAGGTAAGAAAAAAGTAGTTTTGCCGTACATAGAGTGCCTGTTCGGGCCGATTTGCAAAGTGGAAGCTGATTCATCTGTTTATACAGCTTTTTTGAAGTTGATTAAAAAAATAGCATATCGGAACATAGCGACAAATATACAGTATATTCCTTGTTACATGCATAAACTGCCCCGCTTCGATAAGACTGAAGTCCTGATGGACAATGGTTTTGTAACGAAGAAGTGGGGAACTTTTCTTGTGGATTTAGCTCCTGATGAGGAATTGATTTTTAAGAAAATATCATCAAGAGCGCGTAATAGGGTACGCAAAGCAGGAAAAATGGGCGTCAGTGTGCGGCGAATGGAAACATATGAAGAATTTGCCAATATTTTTATTCCCACCCTGCAAGCAGCAAAAAAAGAACAAGGTTTTGTTGCTTATCCTGCACATGAGGCCTTATGGAGCGACTCTAAAGAAGGATATCACTATTATGTGGCATACGCTGATGACACTCCTCTGGGATGCATAGGTCTGATCGTGCATAATGGAGTCTCAAGAGAAATTTCATCCGGTATTTTGGGTTTTTCCGTGCAAAAGAAATATCCGGCTCAAGATATCCTTCACTGGACACTCATAACCGAATCCAAAAGACTGGGTGCCAAATATTATGATCTTGCCGGGGTCAATCCCTCTCCGGAAGAAAAGTCAAAAGATGCCAGTATACTGTTTTTTAAAAAGAAATGGGGAGGATCATATTTGGAATACCCCATGGCGAAATTTGATTTGATACCCAAAAAAGATAAATTGGCTAAAATTGCAGCTAAATTGCTCTCTTAGATAGGGGCGGTCTTTTTCTGTGTTGTTTAGTTGTTGTCTTAATTCATATGAATCACATATCCCGTTAAATGTATGCAGGGATATGGTTTGACAGTTTGTTCAGAATAACCTAACAAACTCACATCATGCTCAAAGAACTATTTACATCTAAAACCCGAATCAAGCTGCTGCTCAAGCTGTTTCTAAACCCTGATGTTTCTTCGTATCTCAGGGAATTAGCAGCTGAATTTGATGTCTCACCCAATGCCATGAAAGAAGAACTAGATGGTTTGAGCGAGGCTGGATATCTAAACAAGAAAAAAGAGGGGCGTTACATCTATTACAACGCCAACTCTTCTCACCCATTCTTTCCTGAAATCAGTTCTATCGTCCGCAAATATATTGGAATTGACCAGATTCTTGAATACATCCTTTCTACTATCGGAGATGTAGAGTCGGTTTATATTCTCGACGACTATGCCAAAGGAATCGACTCTGGAATCATTGACGTGCTAATTATTGGTGATGATACCAATTTCGACCGTATCGGCGATCTTTGCTCAAAAGCAGAAGAAGCAATCAAACGCAAAATACGAATCATGGTTCTTAATACTCAAGAATTTGATGACACAAGTGATATTTATTTAAGGCGACCCAATTGGAAGGTTGTCTAAAAACATATAACTACGTTTTAGATGGAGATTTAATCCATGAATATTCCTTTTATTGACTTAAAAAAACAGTTTTCCCGCGTTGAAAAGCAAATTCGTGACAACATGGATACCGTTCTGGATCATGGTGCTTACATCATGGGCCCGGAAATTCCGGCCATTGAAGAAAAATTGGCTGAATATTGCGGAACCAAACATGCCCTCGGCTGTGCTTCCGGTACTGATGCCCTGACTCTGGCGCTCATGTCCCTGGATGTAAAACCCGGTGATGCTGTTTTTACCACCCCGTTTACCTTCTTTGCCACAGCAGAAACAATCGCCCTTACCGGGGCAACCCCTGTCTTCGTGGATATTGACCCGGTGACCTTCAACATTGATCCGGAAAAACTAGACAAAACCATTGAAGCACTCAAAGGCTCTGATAACGGCTGTCCTCTGCCTAAAGTTGACGGGTTGACCCCTCGAGGCATCATCTCCGTTGATCTTTTCGGACAGCCTGCTGACTATGAATCGATCAAGGCTGTGGCAGATAAGCATGACCTGTTTCTTATCGAAGATGCAGCCCAGAGTTTCGGCGGCGAATACAAAGGTAAACGTGCATGTTCACTTGGTGACATCACCTGCACCTCATTTTTTCCGGCAAAACCCCTTGGCTGTTACGGTGACGGCGGCATGTGCTTTACTGACGATGATAATCTGATTGAACGCTTGCGCTCCCACCGTATCCACGGCATGGGACCGGACAGATATGACAATGTTCGTCTTGGCATAACCGGACGTATGGATTCCCTGCAGGCCGCAATTCTGCTGGCAAAATTCGAAATCTTCCCTGAAGAAGTTGACCTACGCGACAAAGTTGCAGCCACCTATGCCGAACTTCTTGCTGACGTTGAAGGGCTTACTGCCCCCTTTGTTCCCGAAGGATACCGCTCCGTATGGGCTCAGTACTGCCCACTGGCAAAAGACGGCGACCACAGAGCTCGTATTCAGGCCGCGCTTCAGGAAAAGGGCATACCTTCACCCATATATTACCCCATTCCCCTGCATCTGCAGACTGCCTTCAAGGATCTCGGATACAAAATGGGAGATTGTCCGGTAAGTGAAGATGCTGCCAGCCGTATTTTTGCCATCCCCATGCATCCCTATCTTGAAAAAGAACAGCAGGAATTCATAGCTGACATCATTAGGAATGCATAGCTAAATGGGAAAAACTCTCCTTGTCATCATAACAGACCGCCTTTCCCATATTATTGGGAAAGGCGAGCTGATTGACCGCTATTATAATCCCGGCGGGGTCTTCAGTGACGTCCATATCCTGATGACCAATGATGACAGCCCGGATCATCAGTTTTTGCAACGAACCGTGGGTGACGCGAAATTGACCCTGCATAACCTGCCCTCCGGCATGGGGCTGCTGGCCAAAACACTCTGGCGTCCGTTTCTCCTGCGGAGCTGGGCAAATCAGGCAATTGCTCTGGCCGAAGAGATCAAGCCCGAGATGGTCCGCTGTTACGGCAATTTTATTAACGGCTATGTAGGAGCAAGAATTAAAGAAGAGCTGGGAATACCGCTTTTTGTGTCCCTGCACACTCAGCCCGATCAGACCCGTGCTACTCCGGAAGTGGATTTCAAAACAAAGATTTTTTACGCCTTTTCCAAGAGTATTGAAAAATACACCTTGAAAAGAGCGGACAAAGTGAGCTGTGTATATGGTTCTATTCTGGATTATGCGCAACGCAACGGGGCAAGTGAACCTTTTGTTGCCTACAACGTGATTAATCCGGGCAATCTTGTGCGAAAAGAAGAGTATTGTTCTTCCGGTCCACTGAAAATTCTCTACGTTGGACGGGTCATACCGGCCAAAAACCCTGAGAACATTATTCGTGCCCTGCAGGATTTAGATGCGGAGTTAACAGTGGTCGGAAGCGGCTCCAAGGAACAGGAGCTTGCAGAACTTGCAAGCGAGCTTAAAGTTGCCGGGCAGGTTCACTTTATTCCGGCCATGCCTAACGATGAACTCTGCCGGACCATGCATGAATATGACATGTTTGCCGGGCATTCCCAGTATAGCGAAATACCGAAGACCGTACTGGAGGCTTCTTTGTGCGGTTTGCCCATTCTTTTCAATTCACGTACGGGGAGTCCTGTCCCTGAATTTGAAAATAACATTGCCAAGATGGTGGAGGATTCCCCGGCAGGGTACCGTTCAGGGATTGAGTTTTTTATGGACTTGGAAAATCGGGCTGAGTACGGCACAAGGGCATTTAAATATGCTCAGAAACATTGGGAACCGTCTTACGCAGAACAGGTTTACGCTGATATTCACAAGGAGCTGACGGGAATATGAAAAAATCGATCCTCTTCATAACATACGATTTCCCGCCGATCCTTTCACCTGAATCAATTCAGGTGCAACGCCGTGCGCTTACTTTGGCCCGTAACGGACACCGGGTCCATGTTTTGACCTGTTGTGAGAATCCTGATTTTGAATTTCTGGACCGGCAGCTTAGCCGTGATCATGAGAATCTGACTATTCACCGCGTAAACAGGCTACCCGGTGAAAAATGGCTGCATTATCTTTGTGGCGGACTGGAAATTACCGACCGCAAATTCTGGTGGAAATTCCCGGCAGCTGATGCGGCAGTTAAATTGATTAAGGAATTCCAGATTGATGCCCTTTACAGTCATTCCACCCCGCTGGTGAACCATCTTGCAGGATTGGCCGTAAAGGAAACTGACCGTAATCTGCATTGGACAGCGCATTTTTCCGATCCCTGGACTCTGAACCCGTACCTTTCGTACCGTACAGGTTTTCAACGCAAGATCAACAAGTTATATGAAAAAGCTGTAATTTCAAGGGCAGATACCATCACAGTGACCTCGGAAAAAACCAAGGACCTGTTTGTGAAAGGACTTGCAGCTGACAGCGCTAAAATAAAAGTCCTGCCACATGTCTTTGATCCTGACCTATACACCCGCAGGAAAAACGAACCGCAGAAAAAAATTATTGCCCACACTGGCAACATATACGGTCTGCGTTCGGCTGCACCGCTCATTGAAGCGGTTCACAAAGTACAGCCGCAAAATCTTGAATTTCATTTTTACGGACGCATGAAAGAGGAAGAAAGGCAGCTTGCTGAATCCAAATGCCCTGAGCTGATCAGGTTTTTTGACCCGGTTCCTTATCTGGATTCAATCAAAGTTCTTTCTGATGCAGATATTCTGCTGGTCATAGACGCTCCGTTGAAAGATTCACCATTTTTTCCTTCCAAGCTCGCCGACTACATCGGGGCGGGCAAGCCTGTGGTGGCTCTTAGCCCGTTGTCTTCCACGACCACCCAGATTGTGCGTGATATCCAGAAAGAATTGCTGATTGCCGACAGTGCTGATGTTCCATCCATTGCCGCCCTTGTTCGCAGACTGGATTCAACTAATCCCGCCGAACTGCGTGAAGAAGGTAAAGACTTTTACAATATGAATAACAGCTACGAAAATATACGTGAGGCCCTTTTTGATGAATAATGCCAAAGTGCTTGTTACCGGCGGCGCAGGAGCCATCGGACTGAACTTGATTGAAAGAATGCTTGCGGCCGGAGTCGGCGCGGTGATGGTGCTTGATGACCTTTCTTCCGGGTATAAAAATTACCTGCCGGAGGACGGGCGGGTTTCATTTGTAAAGGCTGACATCGGACAGATTGAGACCTATCGCGAGAAAATGGAAGCATTTAAGCCTGATTATGTTTTCCATCTGGCGGCCCATTTCGCCA
Organism: Maridesulfovibrio sp.; assembly: GCF_963678865.1. NCBI lineage: Bacteria > Pseudomonadati > Thermodesulfobacteriota > Desulfovibrionia > Desulfovibrionales > Desulfovibrionaceae > Maridesulfovibrio > Maridesulfovibrio sp. The sequence continues at coordinate 2,812,887 of NZ_OY787459.1, forward strand.
ATCAGAACTCAGTGGACCATCCCTTTAAGGATGTGCAGGCCAATATCATAGGCACCATGAACCTGCTGGAGATCTGCAAGGAAAACAAGCGACTGAAGAAATTTGTCTACACCTCATCTTCATGTGTCTACGGCAATGCCGCTATCATGAATGAGGCAGACTATATCTATCCACATGAAACCCCTTATGCCATCAACAAGTACACAGCTGAGTTGTACGTAAAATACTATGCCTCCATGTTTCAGATTCCGGCTGTATCCATCAGGGTTTTCAACACCTACGGACCATATGAGCCGCATGGGGCATACCGTAACGTTATCCCCAATTTCATTGTCCGGGCCATCAAGGGCGAACCCCTCTTCATTACCGGGGACGGCACTGAAACCCGTGATTTCACTTTCGTAGGCAACACCGCCCAACTGCTGACCCTTGCCGCTCTTTCCGATGTTACGGATGGTGATATTTTCAACGGCGGCACAGGAAAGCCGACCCAGATCATCGATCTTGCCAAAATGATTATCGAATACACCGGATCTTCATCCGAAATAGTCTTCAAGGAAAGACGCAATTGGGATGCGGTAAAAGACCGCCTTTCCGACATTTCCAAATCATGGAAAGTGCTGGGCTATGAGCCTGAGGTGCCGCTTGAAGAAGGTCTGAAAAAGACCGTGGATTGGTATATGAATGACTACGAGATCGAGGATTAAGAGGACGACGTGGTTATTATGATCAAAAAGATCAAAGGGCTGCTGAACCCGGTCCAGAAAAAAAGTATGATCGCGTTGGTCGTTTTGTCCATCGTTATTTCAGGAATTGAGACAGTGGGCATTTCGGCCATACTGCCGTTTATTTCTGTCGCCAGTGATTTTTCGCTTGCAACAGACAATAAGTATTATCATTTTGTATACACCCTTTTGGGTTTTACTGACACGCAGTCTTTTGTCATTACCTTCGGTTTTGTGCTGGTCGGGTTTTATATTTCCAGAGGTTTTATAAATCTTTGTTACATGTATTTTATCCAGAGGTATTCACAAGGGATATTCCTTTCGTTAGCTATTAAAATATTTTCCAATTATGTTCATATCAAGTATCAGGATATGACTACTAGGAATAGCTCTGACCTTGCAAAAAAGCTGATTACTGAAACAGATAATGCGGCTCTTTTCTTTTATTCCCTATTGCTGTTGATTTCTGAACTGTTTGTCTCATCTTTTATTTATGCCGCACTGCTGGTTGTTAACTGGAAGGTTACATTGGCGCTTACCGGTTTTCTTGGCTCTATGGTTTTTCTGTTAGTTAAGGTTGTTTCCGGGTTGATCAGGAAGGAAGGGCCCAAGCGCAATCATTTTCAGGAAATCTATTACCGGACAATTAATGAAACTTTGAGCAACCTGAAATTTATCAAACTGCTTGCCGGGGAAGAAACCGCCATCAAAGCATTGAATAAATCCGGTCAGGGCTATGTTAATGCCATGGTGATGAACAAAACTTACAATACTATTCCCCGCTTATCGCTTGAAAGCATCGGATTTTCATTGCTTATATCAGCTTTGATCTTCGCATTAATGCATGGGGAAAGTATTGCCAGCATTATTCCTGTTGTTTCGCTGTTCGCCTTAGCCATGTATCGTTTGCTGCCGTCTGTAAACCGTATTTTGAGCAGCTACAATAACATGCTCTACTACACCAAGAGTATTGAGTTACTCCATGAAGATCTGAATATTGCAACTCATAATCTGGGTAATGAGCCTCTTGAATTTACAAGGCAGATCAATATTGAAAAAATGAGTTTTGGCTATACTGAAGATCCCGTACTTGAGAATATTTCGTTGAATATCAAAAAAGGCGAAAAGATAGCGCTGATAGGAGAAAGCGGAGCAGGCAAGAGTACGCTTGCGGACATAATAATCGGGATGTACACTTCTTTTTCCGGGCATATTCATGTGGATGATGAGCTTTTGAGCGAAAAAAATATGCTCTCATGGCGGGAAAAAATAGGATACATTCCGCAGTCCATCTATCTTTTTGATTCAACTGTTGCAGAAAATGTTGTCTTCGGACGACAATATAATGAGCAACAGGTGAAGGAAGCGCTTCATAAAGCTGAATTGACATCTTTTCTGGAACAGAATGAAGGAATTCATACTCTGGTAGGTGAAGACGGTTCCCAGCTCTCCGGAGGGCAGAAACAGCGAATAGCTATTGCGAGAGCAATATATGGTGACCCTGACCTGTTAGTTCTGGATGAGGCTACATCAGCTCTCGACAGCCGTACAGAGCAGAAGATCATGGATAATATTTTTAAGGTAAGTGAAGGCAAAACACTTATTATTATCGCACACCGCCTATCAACCATTGAGCAGTGTGACAAAGTTTATAAAATTGAAGATAGAGGCATCTGCCTTGTTGAAGATAAAACCGTTCAATCTGATTGTTAGGTCAATCAAATAAACAAAAAAGATACAAGGGGAATCAATAATGAAAAACATTCTCGTTACCGGCGGAGCCGGATATGTCGGATCCATTCTGCTGCGTCGCCTGCTGGATGATGGATATGGCGTAGTTTGTGTGGATACTTTGAAATTCGGTGGTGAATCCATAATTGATATTTATGAGCACCCCAATTTTACCTTTCACAAAGTGGATGTAGCCGATGCTGCCGCCATGGATAAAATCATGGAAGAAAGCGACCTGCACGGTGTAATCCACCTTGCTGCGATCGTTGGCGACCCTGCTTGTAAACTGTATTCTGATGAAGCAAAGCGCACCAACTGGGGAGCTTCCGTATATCTGGTGGACAAATGCAAAGAACTCGGTATTGAGCGTTTTATCTTTGCTTCCACCTGCTCCAACTACGGTAAAATGCCTGATCCCGAAGGTTTTGTTGTGGAAACAACCCCTCTGGCTCCGGTTTCCCTGTACGCAGAGTTGAAAGTTAAATTTGAAAAATACTTCCTCGAGGAAATGGAAAAGACCGATGCTCTTTGTCCCACTTCCCTGCGTTTTTCCACTGTTTACGGTATGTCCCATCGCATGCGTTTCGACCTGACCGTAAACGAATTCACCAAAGACCTTGCCCTTGAAAAAGAGCTGGTTATTTTCGGAGAACAGTTCTGGCGTCCTTACTGCCACGTTGCAGACTTTACCAATGCTATGATGACCGTACTCGAAGCACCCAAAGAAAAGGTTGCTTACGATGTATTCAACGTTGGCGACACTGCTGAGAATTACACCAAGAAGATGCTCGCTGACGAACTGACCAAGCTCTTTCCCAATGCGGACATCAAATACGTTAAAAAAGACGAAGATCCCCGCGATTACCGTGCAGATCACACCAAAATTAAAGAACAGCTCGGTTTCAAAATTACCAAGACCGTTCCTGAAGGCATGCGTGAAATCAAGGAGATTGTTGAACTCGGTATCATTAGTGATCCCGAAAGCCAGCAGTACTACAACATCCCTCACAAGAGAGATTAAATGAACCTCGCAGATAATATTCTTGAAGCGATGAAAACCGTGCTCCCGCAGGGCGGAGGATTCCTCCCCCTGCATGAGCCGGTATTTCCCGGAAACGAACTGGCTTACACCAAAGAGTGTATCGACACCACTTTTGTCTCTTCTGTAGGGAAATTCGTGGACCGGTTCGAGGAAATGCTTGCTGATTACACCGGAGCGAAACGCGCTATTGCAGTGACTAACGGAACCGCTGCCCTGCACATGGCTCTTATGCTGGCCGGAGTTAAGGCTGGTGATGAAGTTATTATTCCCGGTCTGACTTTTGTAGCCACTGCCAACGCTGTAGCTTACATTGGCGCGGTGCCTCATATCGCTGATTCGGAAGAAAAAACTCTCGGTCTTGATGCGCAAAAACTGGATGCCCACTTGAGTGAAGTTGCCGAAGTCCGTAATGGCGAGTGCTTCAACAAGGAGACCGGGCGCAGAATTTCCGCTCTGGTTCCTATGCATGTTTTCGGCATTCCTCTTGATGTGGACGGATTGCTTGCTGTCTGCGAAAAATTTTCCATTCCCATGGTCGAAGATGCTGCGGAAGCAATCGGCTCCTTTTACAAGGGCAAGCATTGCGGCAGGTTTGGTAAGATCGCTTCGCTCAGCTTTAATGGCAACAAGACCATAACCACCGGGGGCGGTGGAGCCATCCTTACTGATGATGCTGAAATGGCTGATCTTTGCAAGCATCTGACCACAACAGCCAAAAGCCCGCACAAATGGGAATATTTCCACGATATGGTCGGTTATAACTACCGTATGCCCAACATCAATGCTGCGCTCGGTTGTGCTCAGATGGAAAAGCTTGACGAGATTCTGGCCAGCAAACGAAAACTTGCTGAAAAATACGCTACGGCATTCAAAGATGTCGAAGGTGTTCGTTTCCTGACTGAACCGCAAGAATGCAGCAGTAACTATTGGTTCTGCACTCTCGTTCTTGAAAAAGGTTTCGAGGGTGACCGTGATTCCATTCTGGAAGCTACCAACGGTGCTGCCTACATGACCCGTCCCCTGTGGACTGCCATGCATCGTTTACCCATGTTTGAAAATTGTCCGCGTACCGACATGAGTGTTGCCGAATCTCTTGAAAAGAGAGTGATCAACATTCCTAGTGGAGCGGGGATAGTAGGGGTTTAGTTGATGGACAAAGCTATAGCGGTAATTCCTGCTCGCGGTGGCTCCAAACGTCTTCCCAAAAAGAATATTAAGCCGCTGCTGGGTGTGCCTATGATCGGGTATACTATTCAGGCTGCTCTTGAGTGCGGTTTGTTTGAGCGTGTGGTTGTCTCAACTGATTGTCCTGAGATCGCGGAGGTCTCTCAAAAGTTGGGTGCGGAAGTTCCTTTCATACGGGAAGCAGGCATTGCTGATGACATTACCCCGGTCTCAGCAGCAACACTGGATGCATTAAACAGGGTTGACCCTGAGGGTAGCCGCTATGGTTATGTCTGCCAGTTGATGGCCAACTGTCCTATGCGCGATGCAGGTGACATTTCCGCCAGCTATGAGCATTTTACACAGCACGGAGCCGGGGCCCAGATAAGCGTTACCCGGTATGGCTGGCTTAATCCATGGTGGGCTATGGAAATGGATGAAGGGCAACCGCTCAGGCCGGTTTTCAAGGAAAAGCTCACTGCGCGCAGTCAGGATCTTGCTGACCTCTTTTGTCCTACGGGAGCTATCTGGTGGGCCAAAAGTGAAGTTCTTCGGGCTGAAGGAACTTTTCACACTGATGAAAAAATAGGTTGTGAAATTAATTGGGTTAATGCCGTGGACATTGATGACGAGAATGACTGGGCCATGGCCGAGTTTTTAATGTCCAGAAGACTTGCAGGAGAGTCTTCTTGAGCAACACAGCCCTGTACACGACTATTTATCCGGGCGAAGAGTTATACCTGAAGCCGTGGTTCGATTCCGTTGCAGCTCAGACCGATAATGATTTTGATATTGTTATCGGCCTTGATGCTTTTACCCCGGAGCAGGTCTTCGAACATGTGGGGCAGGAATTTGAAGCCCGGTTTGTGTCTGCTGATGCTGGGGCAACTCCGGTGGAAGTGCGTACTAAACCTATTGAATTGATCATCAACGAATATGATCAGGTGGTTTTTACTGACAGCGATGATGTTCTTTTCCCGCAGCGGGTTGAAAGGGCTAAGAAGCAGTTACAGCATTGCGACCTGACGGCATGTGCATTGGAGATCATCAATGAGGACGGAAGTGCTGCAGGGCAGCTTTTTCCTCTTAAAGAGAATGCTACACTTGAAGAGTTGTTACCGTTTGCGAATGTTTTTGGGCTTTCCAATACAGCTTACCGCTGTGAGCTTCTGCGCAGAGTACTGCCCGTGCCATGCGAATGTGTGATGATGGATTGGTTCATGGCGACTAAGGCGTGGTTTCTCGGTGCTGAAATTTACAGGGATTCTGCTCCCATGATGAGCTATAGACAGCATGGAAGCAATACTGCGCGTGTTCTGGCTCCTTTTACGGAAAAACAGATAATAAATGGATTCAGGTTGCTGAAATTGCATTATTCATTATTGTCTGATCATGTGCTCGCTGATTATCCGGATAAAATGGAATTATTCAGGGGAGCTGACACAAGACTGGACATTTTTATTGATTCCATGAAAGACGAAGCTAAGTTGAATACTTATTTGATTTCACTGAACAAACTTGAAGAAGAACATATCTGGTGGTCATGGCTGGCCCATCCCCAATTGGAGGAAATATGGAAAAATTAAATATAAACGGTAGATTGGTAGGTCCCGGTGAACCTCCTTACTTTATCGCAGAAATCGGTTCCAATCATAATGGTGACATGGAACTGTGTAAAAAAATGATTGATTCTGCAATAGAGTGCGGTGCAGATGCGGTTAAATTCCAGTCTTGGAGCAAGAAAACCCTTATTTCCAAGGCCGAATATGAACGCAATACAACTTATTCCGATACCCACCGCCATTTCGGCACTCTAAAGGAAATGGTGGAAAAATATGAGTTCACTCATGAACAGCACCTTGAGATTCTTGCCTACTGCAAAGAAAAAGGCGTGGATTTCATGTCTTCCGCTTTTTCTCCCGAAGAAGTGGATATGCTTTTGGATATGGGCATAGATTACATCAAGCTTGCTTCCATGGATGTGACACATTTGCCGCTGCTTAAATATATCGGCAGCAAGGGATGTCAGGTACTGCTTTCCACCGGCATGGCAAGTATGGGCGAAATTGAGACCGCGGTGCGGACATTGAGAGAGGCCGGTTCCGGGCCTATCCTGCTTTTTCATTGTATTTCAATTTATCCTCCGGAATATGAAGATATCCATTTGAATAACATTAAAACCCTGCAACAGGCTTTTGATCTTCCCGTCGGGTTCAGCGACCATACCATCGGATCTTCCATTCCTCTTGCTTCCGTGGCTATTGGGGCTTGCATGGTTGAAAAGCATTTCACCACAGACAAGGATATGGAAGGCTGGGATCACTGGATTTCCGCTGATCCTGCCGAACTGGAAGTTATCTGCAGGCAGGGCATGAATGTCTGGAAAGCTCTCGGCTCAACAGTACGCACTGTAAGTGAAGCTGAGATGGAAAAGCGTAAGAAATTCCGCCGTCGCCTGGTGACCACCCGTGCTGTGAAAAAAGGTGAAACCTTCAAGGTTGAAGATTTTGATTTCCTCCGTCCCGGCACAGGAATTGGCCCTGAGGAGTTGGATTACGCTGTGGGCCGCGTTGCTTCCCGTGATCTTGCAGATGGTGATGAACTCGAGTGGACTGATTTTGAGTGATTATTCTGCTAGGTTCTGCTCCGCATACGGGTAGTTATTTTTATCAAATTCATCCAGCCAAATAATCAGTTGGCCGTCCACCTGTTTGAGGTAATTATTAAATTTTTCTATCTCATCAGTATTAACGGTACATACGTAGATTGATGGCGGGTTTTGTTTTTTGCTAATAAAAACGCCAGTTTTAAAACCCTGCTCAGTCAGTCTGTAATTAAGAGAATTAGCGAGGTAATAGCCCCATTCTTTTTTTGTGTAATCGGAACTGTAGTTGTTTTCATCAATAAAGGTAACCTGCTCGTCTACTGCCAATTCTATGCTTCCGCAATCAGACAGCTCTATGCCTTGCATCGGTGTAAATTTTCGTGGAGGTTGCTTAATATCAAATTTCATTTTAGTCACCCTCTGCAGGTTGTAGTTCTGTTTGTATGGGATGGATCACCAGTAAATCGTGAATAGGTTTATCCCTAAATGATTTTGTTGACAATTCGTTCAGTTTTTCTTAACAAACAAAGAGATTAAATATAGGCATAAACTAAAATCCTTACGAAATATAATTTTTATAAGGATCCCAGGAGTTAAAAGTGAACACAAGAGTCATAGCAAGACTGGATGCCAAGCCTCCTTATATAGCAAAACCTGTCTATTTTGAAGGGCTGCGTAAAGTTGGCATGCCCGAAGACCTGGCATTGAAATATAGTTCCGCCGGTGCAGATGAGCTTTGTTATATTGATATATATTCAAGCCTTTGCCACCGAGAAATCAAGTTTGATCCGATAATGAAGATAGCTTCCTGCATCCTGATTCCGTTTGCTGTTGGCGGAGGGATCAGGTCTATTGATGATATGAAAGCTCTCTTTGACAGCGGAGCCGACAAGATCGTCATTAACACCTACGCACTGATGGAAACCCCCTCCATAATCGATAAGGCTGCTTCGTTATTTGGTAGTCAAGCTGTCACTGTACAGATTGATGCTAAGTGGCGTAACTCATGGTGGGAGTGTTATGCCGATTGCGGGAGAACCCCTTCAGGTAAGAATGTTATCGACTGGGCTTGTGAAGTTGAGAAAAGGGGAGCAGGAGAGATTCTGCTTAGTTCTGTGGACCATGATGGTGCTAAAAAAGGGTTTGATGTTTCATTGATAAAAAAAGTGAATGAAGCGACCTCAATCCCAATTATAGCGGGAAGCGGTGCTGGTTCAATAGACCATATTACGAAAATGGCCGTGGAAGCGACTCCTTCAGCTGTAGCGCTTGCGTCCGTGCTTCATGATGACATCGTGACTGTCGGTGAAGTTAAAGATGTTTTGAAGCAGGTAAGAGGGTAATCAGATGAAGCAGACAATTGGTGTCGTAAATATCGGGTCCTGTTGCAATATCTTTAATATACTTAAAGCATTAAATTTTATCACGGCCAGTTTTTTGGTTGTTGAAACTCCGGAAGACTTGAAAAAGGTGGATAAAATCATTCTCCCGGGGGTTGGTAATTTTAATAATGCTATTTTGGATTTAAAAGAGCGTGAGCTTCTTGAACCGCTTGCAGTGGAAGTTAAGAATAAGCATACACTAGGTATTTGCCTTGGCATGCAGATATTGGCCGATTTTGGATATGAAGACGGCAAGTCCAAGGGACTTGGGGTTATTCCCGGCGAAGTAAAAAAAATGAACTGTAACCAGGAATTGCCTCATCTTGGTTGGCGAAACCTGAATTTCATCGGACAGGCTAATCCCTTGTTTGAGGGTATTGGCCCTAACCATGAATTTTACTTCATGCATACTTATGAATTTAGGAATGATAACGCAGCCATCGCTACATCCACTTACGGTGGACAGAAGTTTATTTCTGCAATTGCTCAGGATAATATTTATGGCCTTCAATTTCATCCTGAAAAAAGCCGTTCACAAGGTATACGCCTTCTGGTCAACTTTTATAATCTCTAGAGGATACGGACATGCAAAACCGTGAAACTAAGAAAAGATTTAATCTTCCTGACGAAATAAAATTTTGTAAGCGTTGCACAATGTCCAACCAGCGTCCTCGCATCACTTTCGATGATGAAGGGATATGTTCAGCCTGCCGCTTCGCTGAGTATAAAAATTTTGTGGTGGATTGGGATGAACGCGACAAAGAGTTGCGTGCGCTTTGCGATAAACATCGTTCCAAAGATGGCAGTTATGATGTTGTGGTTCCGTCAAGCGGCGGCAAAGACAGCGGCTTTGTAGCCCACAAATTGAAAGAAGAGTATGGTATGCATCCGTTGACTGTCACGTGGGCTCCGGCTCTTTGGACTGATGACGGCATGCGCAACTATGAAAATCACATTGTTGATGGTGGGCTTGATAATGTCATGGCTAAGCCTAGCGGAATTACGCATAAGCTTTTAACAAAGCTATCCTTCGAACTCCAAGGCGATCCCTTTATGCCATTTAACTACGGTCAATACAACATGCCGCTAAGGACTGCTGTTGAGCGGAAAATACCATTAATCATGTACGGGGAGAACTCTGAAGTTGAGTACGGCGGTTCAATGAAGCATGCCTATCATCCTGATGTCCCTATTAAAGATATCGAGTTGATGAACTGGCACGGATTCACAATTGATGTCCTTAAGAAATATGGATTAAAAGAGTCCGACTTACAGATTTATCGCCGTCCTACTCAAAAGGATATTGATAAGGTTGGAGTGCAAATCCATTACATGGGGTATTTTACTAAATGGATTCCGCAGGTTAATTACTATTACTGCGCTGAAAATACCGGATTTATTCCTTATTACAAACGTAGTGAAGGAACTTACTCCAAGTATGCTTCCATTGACGACAGGCTGGACGGTTTTCATTACTATTTGATGTACATAAAATTCGGTATCGGTCGCGCAACATCTGATTCTGCGCACGAAGTACGTGATGGACATATCACCCGTGAAGAGGCAGCCGGTCTCGTTAAGCGTTTTGATGGTGAGTTTCCATGGGATAACTATCAAACCTTTTTGAACTACTGTGATATCAATGATGAGTTTTTTTGGAAAGTAGTTGATAGTTGGCGTTCTCCGCATATATGGGATAAGAAAGATGGAAAATGGGCGCTGAAGAAAGCTGTTTGGCACGAAGAAGCTCTTAAAGAGGCGGCTGAACCGGCTCCTAAAATTAAAGCGTGTAAGATAACTAAATAATGATTTTGCAGCTCTGCTTTAGCAGGGCTGCTAATTTTTGGGCGGGAAAGCATGCTTTTTAAACTTATACTCACAAAAGATACTTCATTTGAGGATGCTCTAAAGGCTGTCGATGTCTATGGTTACGGCTTTGCTCCTGTTGTTGATGTCGAGGATCGTTTAGTTGGAATTATTACTGATGGTGATATCAGACGCGCTGTTCTTGATGGCAAAAGGGACCTTGAGTCAATAATTAACCGCAAACCATATTCTCTTCCGGAAGGCATTTCTCAAAAAAAAGCTTTTCAGACTTTGCGGAGCATTAAGCGGCGTCAAGCCCCTGTTGTGGATAAAAATAACAGGCTGGTTGATGTAATTACTCTTGACGATATCGATTTTAACGCTAAGCCAAATGCAGCTGTTATTATGGCTGGAGGATTGGGAACGAGGCTGGGGGATCTGACGAAGACAACTCCAAAGCCTATGTTGCCAATAGGTAAAAAACCGGTTCTGGAGTATATAGTTGAGGCTCTTTTCAGAAACGGGTTTACCAACTTGATGATCAGCGTTAATTATAAGTCTGAAATAATTAAAGATTATTTTAAAGATGGTTCTGATTTTGGCGTTGAAATTGAGTATTTGGAAGAAACCAAACGTCTTGGTACTGCCGGGTCACTTGGGTTGATTACCAGAGAAATGGACGCACCTTTTCTGGTAATGAACGGAGATATTCTAACGAGCCTTAATTTTGGTGATCTTTTGAGGCATCATGTTGCCACGAATGCTGCCCTTACTGTGTGTTCAAGAGAATTCAACTATCAATTGCAATACGGAATCATTGAACAGCAGGAAGGCAGGGTGGTTGATTTTAAAGAAAAACCATCACTTGATTTTCAGATTAGTGCTGGAATTTATGCTCTTTCCCCTGAAATTATTTCTTTAATTCCTGAGGATACTTTTTATGATATGACTACGGCCATATCGGACGCATGCAAAAATAACCTGCATGTTACTACTTTTCCTCTTGACGGTTATTGGATCGATATCGGTCAAAAACAAGATTACGACAACGCGATTAATGATTATGCCACAGAATAAAAAAGATGCTGTTTTACTTATAGGAAGGGGTCCTCTTTTTGCTGCCTATATCCAAGGACTTATTAATGGTTTTAGCGAAAAGTATGAGGTTCTGGTTGTCGATGCTAATAGTCCGGCGTATTCAGGAAAGCACATAAGACTTGAGTCAGATTATTATGATTTAGTTGATAGTGTGGATGGCAGCGAAGTTCTTAAAGTAGAAGATGAGTTGAATTTAAATTCCATATACTCTTATTCGAATTATCTGTATTACGGACGGTTAGCTCAAGAGGCAAACCTTCGGTACGATATTTATTGGATTTCTCGTGATGAAATCAATCGAAGATTTTATTCTTCTTATCTGTATTTTAAAAAGATATTCGAAAAATATAATATTGTATTTGCCTTCCATGACACGATTGACCACATATACTCATTTGTTTTGGAGGCTTTTTCAAAAAAAATGGGATTTGGTTTTTACCATACTTTTACTATACCGGGCATATTTAATAACAGACTGTTAAATGGTACAACGCAGCGTTTGACCAATCCTCATTTCTTGTATGAACTGACCCATCGTTCTCAGCCAAACGAAGAAGAAAAAGAGTTTATTGATGAGTTGCTCAATAGTTTTGCTAAAGAAAAGCCTACAATGGACTATATGAAAGTTAGGCCGACTTCGTACTTCAATAGGTATGAAGTGGTTAGTTTCATCAAAAATCTTAAATATCTGCCATATGCTTATCAGAGAATTAAAAATCGTGCGTATTTAATTAAGAAGACAAAGAATTTTGATTTAAGTGCTCAAGGTAAATACATACTCTTCTTCTTTTCGCATCAGCCTGAATCTGTAACGACTTCTGCCGCTCAGGAATATGTAGACCAATGGAAGATTGTTGAAGAATTGGCCGTCCATGCTCCTTCGGACATGAATATAGTGATTAAGGACCATCCTTTCGGTTTTGGTTGGAGGGGTAAAGATTACTATGAAAGATTGTTGCGTTTGCCTAATGTTCATATGTCTCCGATCAACTATCCTGGTAAGGATCTGATCAAGAACGCTATGGCCGTATTGACTATCAATGGTTCTGTAGGTCTAGAGGCAATGATGTATGGCGTGAAGTCTTTTTCTCTTGGGCATGCGTGGTATTCACATCCTGATTTTATTCCGAATATTGACAGTCCTGCTGAGGTTTACTCGCGCCTTGAAGAACCGGATTTGTCCATCGATCAAATACGTCAGATAATACTAGCCGCTTTAAGATGCAGTGTTGATTTTAAAGTTGAGTATACTCCGGCAGTAACACGTGATAAAATTGAATCAGGTGAAAGGCTTGCTAAACATATGATGAAACATGAAAGATTTTATTTTCATAGATATGAAGACATAAAAGATAGCGTTTTGGGTTCCTGATATTGGTAGAAACTTATATGTCATTTTAAATGTCGTGGCGATTTCACAGTACTATGTATAACTGACAGCATAAAATTGTACTTTACAGGACTATTTAATGAAAAAAATATATATACATATTGGAATGCCAAAAACTGGTACTTCTTCAATCCAGAATGCACTAACGAAGAACAATCAATTGTTCTTAAAAAATGGTTTATTTTACCCTTTAATAGGTACAAATTACAGCACCGGTTACGTTAACGGTTTATATTTTAAAAACGACTATAAAAAAAATTTTGTATACAATAATCTGTTGTTACTTAAGAGAACATCTATATTAAGAAAAGCCTTAGACCAATTTGCTAAAAATGATTGTCATACTTTACTCTTTTCTGAAGAGAATTTATTCGAGCATTACAATGATTTTTGCACTGCTTTTAAGAAATTTAGATTTTTTAAAAAATTCGACGTCAAAATCATTATTTATTATCGCCGCTCAGTAGAATATATAGCTGAAATTTGGGCTCAAACGGTGAAATCAAACAGGCAGGTTTATTATCAAAAAGACGGAAGCATGGTGTTAGTGGACTTGGACAGCCATAAGCAAAAAAATATTAGCGAAGTCAGTCTCGTTGATTTCTTAGCAAACTATGCTCATAAAGATAATTTTAATACATTTCAGCGTCTTTCCGAAACTTTTGGTAAAGAGAATATAATTCTAAGGCCATTTGAAAAAGAACAATGGAAAAACAACGACTTGTTGGATGATTTTTTCTCTATCTTCGGAATAGAATTAAACGATGAATTTAACTTACAAAATGTAAACATTACTCCAAATAGAATTCAAATTGAAAAAATAAATTATATGAACAGCTTTCTTCCAGCTAGAAGTTTTGATGGATTTATAAAGACCAAAGAACTTATGCTTGATAGTAAAGAAAATCAGTCAATCGTTGAATCGTTACCCGATTCGATTATTAAAAAAAGTAGTGAAGATTATCATAAAGAAGAATGTCGCATCGCAAAAGAGTTCTTAGAGCGGGATGAGATGTTTAATAGTAAATATCTCTCTTTTTATGGCAAAAAAAGAAACACTTATGCGGAATTAATTTTTGATAATGAAGAAAAAGAAGAACTCCAGAAGACTGTACAATTAATAAAGAATAAATATTGTAATCAGTAGCCATGTCTACAAAAATGCTCTTAGCCTGAGTCTTTTAAAGAATATAAGAACTATTTGTGTGAAGATCAGTTTCCGTAGTATTTATTTTGAAGCACTAAATACTTATTATATGCAGTCGCATTACCAGGGTTCTTTCTTAATTCTAAAACCAGTCGTGCATGCTCTGCCAATGGGCTGTCCGGGGCATATGAAAGTAGAAAATCCAATTGTTTTTGGTTGTTTTTAGCCAGTGCAAAGGTGAAAACTGATTGCTTAAAGTCCTGCCTGCCGGACTCATATTTGTTTATATAATTTATGTCTGCACCGCTTTTTAACAGCAAAGATAACATCTCAGTGCCTTTTGTCGATTTGAGGGCAACAATTAACGGAGTTGTGCCGGCAATCTGATTATTAACATCTGCACCGAGCAGGATGGCATTTTTTACTCCGTCGGTAATACCGGACATAATGGCATAATGCAGATTTACATTGTTTGCCTGCTTGTTTTTATTGAAGTTCCTTCCAGAAGAAAGAATCATTTTTAACAAAGATGGTTTATCAAGGAAAAAACTTTTCCCAACCATAGCTTCCACCGCAATCCCCTTGTCATAGAGGTATAAGACTAAATCATCACGCCCTAACTTATGTATTTCGTCTATGAACCCAGTATCGACTAACTGCGGGTGCTTTGTAATATAAGTAAAAAAATCATCCTTTTTCATTTCTTTGAAATTGGGGTGGGTCGTAGGGGTGGCTCGCGTATATTTGATTTTGTCTTGAGTCCAGTACCTTTTGTTGAAAAGTTTTTTCAGACCTGTTGACGTAAGATGTGTTGGATCTGAAAACAGGTTCTTATGACCGGTAAAATCAGTATTCCCGTAAAGATCATAGTAGCTGGAACATGATGAAATGGCTGAATTTAGTATTGCGTTCAGTTTTGCCTGTTGCCCGGTATTAAGATTTTGGCACCAAGGTACAGTAAAATACGTGATCTTAACTCTATTCTTTATGCAAAATGAATTAATCTCAGCAAGTTTATCCAAATAATACTGAGATACAAAATGACTGTTAAAGACCACAACGTTATCTTTATACGATTCGTCTTTTTTGTGTAAGACACCGAACTCATCGATAAAGTTCGGGTGTTCTGACTCAGGTCCGACATTATTTTTCACGCATTTCCAGGCATCTTCAATCTTATCGGGGCCTATATTGCGGAAGCTTTCCATGAAAAGAGCTGCTTTGCTGGCCAGCTCAGGCGCGGAGCTTTCGTAGTGAAAACTGTTTATATCAATCAGGTAGTATATCTGTTTGATATTTTTGATCTGCTTCTCGTCCAAAGTTTTCAACAAGGCCAGAATGTCGCCGGGGTTGACATAAATTGAGGTGCTGAAATTGAGCACAGGTTCGCCCAGAATTTCTTCTGAAACCAGCATGGTCCTGCTGCTTCCGAAGACAAGGGTATACTGCCCGTCGTATAGTTTTGATGCGACTTTGAGCGCGCTGCTTTTTAAATTTTTAAACTTAAGCTTATTGTAATTCCCTTCAATCAGCCGGAATTCGCCGTATGGATCAATAATGATGTTGACCGTCAAGATAAGAGCGATGATCAGCGCCGCAAGGGTAGAAATTGTCAATATGGTCCATCTACGTATTGTCATAATTAGAAATCAAAATAAAGAAAGGTTTGATTGGTGTAGAGAAGCACGAATGCAACCATAAACATGCTGATGGCCATAGCAGATTCTTTAAAAGTGAATTTCATGTTTTCTGCTGTGGTTACGGAGTTTTTAAATCGGGCAGTAAAAGCAATCAGCGCGATGCATACTCCCAGCAGCATGAATTCGTCCTGAAAGGTGAGGGCGGTGGAGAATCCGATGTTAACCATACCCAGCATGCCCTTATAGATTTTTATGGCATCAAATGTTGTTTCAGCTCTGAATAATACCCAGCAGGCGTTTACGTAGAGAAAAGTCAGCAGCCATCCTGCATAGGCCGGAAGTTTGTTGCCGGTGTTCTGCCAGATACGGTGGATGATCATGGCTGTGCCGTGCAGACCTCCCCAGATTATGAAATTCCAGCCTGCGCCATGCCAAAAACCGATGAGCAGGAAGGAAATCAGCAGGTTTTCAAGGGTGCGGTAGGCTCCTTTGCGACTTCCGCCAAGTGGAAAATAGATATAATCGCGTACAAAGCGTCCGAGAGTGATGTGCCAGCGCCGCCAGAAGTCCTGAATATTAAGCGATTGGTACGGGGAATTGAAGTTGTTGGGCAATTTGACGTTGAATAGAAGGCCCAGCCCCAGCGCCATATCCGTGTAACCGCTGAAATCAAAATACAGCTGGCAGGTGTAGGCAAGGCTGACCGCCCATGAGTCCCAGAAAGGCAGGGCCAGGGCCTTGTCAAACCCGCTATTAACATAGGGTGCAAGTGAGTCGGCAATGACGATTTTTTTGAACAACCCCATGCTGAACAGGAAGAATCCCTGCCCGATGTTTTGAAAATTAATCCTCCCTGCATCTTCGGCATTGAATTGCGGGGTGATTTCCTGTTGGTAGCTGATCGGACCGGCCACAAGTTGCGGAAAGAACGAGACGAAAAGACTGTAATCCAGCAGGTTGCAACGGGCGGCTTTGCCCCGGTAAGTGTCGACCAGAAATGAAATCTGCTGAAAAGTATAGAAGCTGACTCCGAGAGGGATAATGATTTTTTCGGTGATGGTCGGCATCCCTGTCAATTCGGCAATGTTGTTGAAGAAAAAGTTCTTGTATTTGAAATAGCCGAGCACTGCGAGGTTGGCAGCTACGGCTATGGTCAGGATCTGTTTGCTTTTCTTGCGGTAAAGAGCCTCGGACATGCAGAAATTGAACAGGATGGTTCCACTGAGCAGATAGAGATATTCGGTCTTCCACCAGCCATAAAAGGTAAAAGAAGCGAGCACCAGAAATAGCTTACCTGCTTCATGCTGTTTGAATTTCCTGAGTAGAAAGTAGACAGTGAAGACAAGCGGCAGAAAGAAAAGAATAAAAATATGTGAATTGAAAAGCATGTTTTTTTACCTGTTACCCTTCCTCATCAAACTCAGGTATAACCTCATGCAGCATGTTCCTGACTCCATCAGCATGGAATTTATCCGCAGCAGCCTTCATATCCTGTAACTGGCTATTGAATTTGGCACAGTATGCTTCATGATCATTTTCAAAACCTTTGAGAACCATAATTTTGTCATGCTCTGTACGGACAATGCCTTCACCTTCGGTGATTAATTCTTCGTAAAGTTTTTCTCCTTCTCGAAGTCCGGTGTAGACGATTTCAATATCTTTGCCCGGTTCTTTACCGGAGAGTCTAATCAGGTCATGGGCCATGTCGGCTATTTTGACAGGTTCACCCATTTCAAGGATGAAAATTTCACCCCCTTCAGCCATAACTCCGGCCTGAAGGATCAGCTGAGCTGCTTCGGAGATGGACATGAAGTAACGGGTCACGTCTTTGTGGGTAACTGTAACCGGGCCGCCTTTCTCAATTTGCCTGCGAAACAGCGGAACGACAGATCCTGATGATCCGACGACATTACCGAAACGAACGGCCATGAAAGTTGTTTTGGAGTCATGAAACAAGCGCATAAGCAGCTCTGTTACCCGTTTGGAAGCACCCATGATGTTGGTGGGGCGTACTGCTTTGTCTGTGGAAACGATGACAAAACGGGCTACTCCGTGTTTGTCCGCTACGGTCATCACATTTCTGGTGCCGCAGATGTTGTTGTGAATCGCCTGCCACGGGTTGCGTTCCATCATAGGAACATGTTTGTAGGCAGCGGCATGGAATACGGTATGCGGTGTATATTTACCGAAAGTTTCATCCATGAGCTGTTCATCCTGAACAGACCCGAGTACTGTTACATAATTATGAAATTTAAGTTCATGATGCAGTTCCATCTGGATGCCGTAAAGGTTGGCTTCACTGGAATCCACAAGGATGATTTTTTCCGGGTTGAAACGGATTACCTGACGTACTAATTCCGAGCCTATGGACCCCCCACAGCCTGTTACAAGTACAATCTTGCCGGAAAGATATTCGCTGATGGAAGTTGTATCCAACTGCACCGGAGCGCGGCCCAGCAAATCCTGATAGCTGACATCCCGCAGGGCTTTGATGCCGACTTTGCCGTTTATGATTTCATCCATGCCGGGAAGGATTTTGTAGGGTAGACCGGTTTCTTTGCAGGCGTTGATTATTTCGCGCATCTGTTCACCGGAGGCTTCCGCAACGGCAATGAGGATTTCATTGACGCATTTGTTTTCCACCAGTTCCTGCAGATCGGACAGAGGGCCGAGAACGGGGACTCCGTGGATGGTCCTGCCTCGTTTGTTCTTGTCGTTATCCAGCAAACCTATGGGACGGTATTTTAGCTGCCCGCTGCTCATAATTTCGCGGATAACCTTTTCCCCTGCCCGTCCGGCGCCGATGATTAGCACATTGTTGCCGTCAACAGGGCAGGCGTCCGGTGAAAACTGGATGGAATTACCGTCCTTGTATGCATAAAATGAACGGATAATAACCCTCATTCCGCCGCACATGAATACGGTCAGCATCCAGTCGATAATGAAAACTCCGCGAGAAAATCCGCCGAAGCCGAATTTATAAAGGACAACGGTAACCAGAATCAGTGACTGCAGAAAGGTGGCCTCAAGTATGTGCCAGAGGTCGCGCAGGCTGGTGTAGCGCCACATACCCCGGTATAAGCCCAGCCCTAAAAACACTGAGAATTTGATAATCACAGTGTATTTGAGCAGCTCCAGACATTGTGTCTGCGCATATCCGGGCAGGCTGAAGTCAAAACGGAATAGGTAGGCTGCGTAAAAAGCGGCTACAAAAATAATCAGGTCCAGCAGGACCATCAGGTAAAAATTTAAATTTCGCAGGTTATGGATCATAATTTATCTTCCGCAGCTTTTAATCAGGTCAACAATTCTTTTCATATCGTCTGCTTTCATAGCTGTGCCGGAGGGCAGGCAGAGACCGCGTTTAAAAAGGTCTTCGCTGACTTTACCGCCGAAAACAGTATTTTTTTCGAAAACAGGTTGCTTGTGCATGGGCTTCCAAACCGGGCGTGATTCAATATTTTCTTTTTCAAGTTCAATCCTGATTTCATCAGGAGAAGCGCCGAACTCCTCTTCATCAACCAGCATTACCGAAAGCCAGCGGTTGCACCTGCCGTATTCAGCTTCAGGCATGAATGAAATGCCGGGGCAGTTGCCCAGCTCTTGCCTGTAGTAATCAAAAATTTCTCTTTTGCGTTCTACCCGGTCGGAAATGACTTCCACCTGTCCGCGTCCCACTGCGGCTACCAGATTGGACATGCGGTAGTTGTAACCGATTTCTTTATGCTCGTAGTATGGTTCAGGTTCTTTGGCCTGCTGGGAAAGCCAACGCGCCCGGCTGATAAGTTCTTCGTCATCCGAAGCCAGAAGTCCGCCCCCTGACGTGGTGATGATTTTATTGCCGTTAAAGGAGTAGGCGGCCATAAGTGCACCTTTTCCCGCGTGCCTGCCTTTGTATGTGGCTCCCACAGACTCGGCGGCATCCACAATCAGCGGAATACCGTGCGGTTCAATGATTTCAAGTATGCGGTCATAATCGGAGCACTGACCGTAAAGGTCGGTGGGAATAACCGCCTTGGGTTTGCGTCCTTTGGAAATATAGTAATCCACCGCTTCGGCCAGCAGATCCGGGTTCATGTTCCATGATTTGTAGTCGCTGTCGATAAAAACAGGTTCAGCCCCCAGAAAAGTAACCGGGCTTACACTACCGATAAAGGTCAGCGAAGAGGCTATAACCACGTCTCCAGGTTGAACGCCCACAAGACGCATGGCAAGGTGTAAAGCCGCTGTACCGCTGGAAAGGGCCGCACAATGAGCTAATCCGGTCAGTTTAGAAAAATCCTGTTCAAATCCGTTGACCATGGGGCCGAGCGGGGCAATGAAATTGCTTTCAAAAGCCTGCCGGACATATTCCTGCTCAGAGCCTCCCATATGGGGAGGAGAAAGATAAATGCGTTCGTTTTTGCTTGCGGACACTTGTGTTGTTTCCTTTTGAGGTAAAAAATAAGCAACCATGGGTCTGATATTATATTTTCAAGCTTTAGTACAGTTGGGGCGTAACTAATTAAAATTGATTGTAATAATTGCTTAAATATTAATGAAAACTGTCATGCTTTTGCCCGGGCGGGAATTCCTACCGCGGTAATCCCGTCCGCTATGTCTTTGGTCGCCGTGGAACCGCCTCCAAGAATGGCCCCTTTGCCAATGCTGGTTCGTGGCAATACTGTGGCTCCGATACCGACCATGGCTTCCTCGGCAACCAGAACTTCGCCTCCGAGAACAGATCCGGGAGCCACATGGGCGTGCGGGCCGATCTTGTTGTGATGTTCAATCGTGGAATTGGTGTTGATGATGGTGTTGTCTTTGATTTCGGCTCCGGTATTGATAACCGCTCCGGCCAGAATCATACATCCGGCACCTATTTTTACAGTGGGGGCAATCACCGCCGAGGGATGAATAACTGAAAACAGATTTTCCCCGGCCTTGGTCAATTCATTGAAAATTCTTTTGCGCAGGTTGTTGTTGCCGATGGCCACGACAACTCCATCATGTTCAAGATCATTAAGCGAAGCGTTGCCTCCGGGAACAGGAAGACCCATGATTTCTGTGCCTATGAGGACAGGGTTTTCATCCAGAAAAGCGACCGGTGTTGCGTTTGTCATCTGCAGTATGGCATCGGCCACAACCTGGCCGTGTCCGCCTGCACCTATAATAATAATTTTTTGCATTTGTTAATCCCGTCTCGTTCGTAAACAAATAATGATGAAACCCGCGATTAAATCTCGGGATTATGAATCCTTTCTTTTAAGGGTAAGGGATTCCGGCAGGGGTTTAGTCTTTTTCGCTGCCCATGAATTCCTGCGCAGTGGCCTGCCCCGGTTGGGCGATTCCTTCCCGTTTAAACACACGGGCCACGGTCAGGTATAAAATTTTAATATCCAGCAGCAGGTTATGGTTGTCCACGTACCAGACATCTAGTTTGAATTTATCTTCCCAAGAAATGGCGTTACGTCCATTGACCTGTGCCCATCCGGTGATGCCGGGCAGAACCTCGTGACGGCGTCCCTGTTCCGGGGAGTAGCGTTCAAGGTATTGCATGAGCAAAGGTCGCGGGCCGACCAAAGACATATCCCCGAAAATAACGTTGATCAGTTCCGGAAGTTCGTCCAGCGAGGTGGAGCGCAGGATCTTACCAAATCTGCTGAGCCGCTCGGAATCAGGGAGCAGGTTGCCGTATTCGTCCTTGGCATCGGACATGGTTTTGAATTTGATGATATTGAAAGGCTTGCCGTGGAGTCCCGGTCTGCGTTGGATAAAAAAGATGCCGCCGCCCATGTTTTTATGGATGGCAAAAGCGACAGCCAGCAGTACCGGAAAGAAAAGGATCAGCGCGCTGATGGAAAGAACAAGGTCAAAGCATCTTTTAACAGTCATCAATTATAATCCCATGGCTTTTAGTATGGTCGCATTGACCTTGTTAACATCGAATTTTTCAGCAGCATATGCCAGAGAGGCATCACCCATGGGCTGCAAGAGCTCCGGCTGGATAATGAATTTTTCCATGGCTTGTTCCAGTGCTGATGTATCTTTTACCGGAACCATGAAACCGTTCTGTCCTTCAATGACAGTTTCGCGGCAACCTGTGGTGTCTGTCGTTACTATCGGTCTTCCGGTAGCCATGGCCTCCAGCACGGAGCGGGGGGTTCCTTCGCGGTATGAGGGCAGGACGTATACCGTGCAATTCTGCAATTCGCCGCGCACATCGTCAACCGGACCGATACATTCAACTCCGTTATTCTGCCAAGTTTTGGTCAGATCGTCACGGATTGAATCAGGGCCGTTGTCGTGGGGGCCGACCAGTCTGAATTCTGCCTGCGGGTATTTTCTTTTGAGTTGCATAGAGGCTTCAGCGAACTCACGTACACCTTTTTCTTTAAGCAGTCTGGATATACACAGGAAAACAGGATTGGTCTGCGGGACAGGTGAAGAGGCGTAATGACTAAGATCTACGCCTGAACCGTTGGTGATCACTGTGGACTTGTTCTTGGGGATGATACCCAGTTCTTTGAACAGATCACAGTCATCCGGGTTTTGGAATAGGACTGTTTTATTGCAGGTCAGCCCTGCTCGGTACATATTTTTAACCAGCTTGAAGAGAAGGCCGCGTTTGCCGGTAGTCTGCCCGAAGGCATAGCCCAGCCCGGTAATCATGGAATAAATACCCTTCACTCCAGCCAGTTTTGCTGCAATGGAGCCGTAGATAACTGGTTTTATAGTATATGAAAGAACTGCGTCAGGTTGAACCTGTTTTAAGATTTTTACCAGTGCGAAAAGGGCAGCCAAATCTTTTGCCGGGTTCATTCCTTTGCGCTGGATGGGGGCTTCAATAAATTTGATGCCCCAGTGTGCCAGCTTTTGCGGTACGTCGGAAGAGTCTAAAGGAGCGATTCCGTAGATGTCATGTCCCGCATCTTTCATGGCGCGCAGCATGGGGCCGCGAAAGTTAATCAGTGACGGGCCGTATCCGCCTATAATTGCTATTTTCATTTTTCCTCCAGCAGAGGAGGACATTACTTGTGGTTTTGGAAGGGTGTCAATCCTAACCGGAGGCGTCACGGCTTCTTTTAGGTCCAGCGCTAGACAAAAAAAATGTAAGTGTATATTTCGTACAGGTTATTTCAGGGCTGCTTTGTAATTAGCAGATATAGATAAATCGCCCATAATTAATGAGTTTCCCAATGAATAGAAAGAATATACCGTTAATTTTTTCAGCATGTTTTTTAGTTGTCTCGACTGCTGTAATTCTCGTCTCTTTCGGCAATTATTTTGACATCTCTGATGAAGGGCTGGCTGCTTACTTGTCACTGTTCGGTGAACAAGCCATCTGGCCTCAGCAGTTTCATTATATTACTCATGCCTGGGGAGAGCTTTTTGGGCATTCTTTGCTGGTTTATCGATTGCTTTATTTTGTAATGGTCTTTTTGGAGTGCTTTGTATTTACTTTTACAGTTTATGTTTACTACAACATTTCATCACACAAAGATAAGCTGTCATTCTTTTTGAATTTGTTTTTTTGCAGCGCAGCTGTTCAGTTCATTTTTGCAGTATTTACTACTCCGTCATATGACTCATATGCAGCCTTTGGGGCTTTTTTATGGGCCAGTATGTTTTTGTTGGTTCTTACAGACTGCGGTAACATAATTAAAAACCTTGCTATCTCGCTTCTTTCTTCTGCTTCTATACTTATTGCTCTCATGGCAAAACCAGCTACAGGCCTTGCATTCGTTCTGGGAATACTTTTTTTATTGCCATGTTTCAGGTATTTTTTGAGCATGAAAATTTTCAATGATTCTGTGTGGTCAGCATACTTAGGACTTGTGATCGGAGCTGGGCTTTTCATTTTAGTTTTGGGTGACGATGCTGCTCGTGTTGCAGAAATTTATGGCTCATTGGGGGGAGGGGATGTTTACTCTTTACCAAAATTATTAGCGAGACATATACGTGATATATTTCTTTTTACTCTTTATGCTGGCTGCTATTTGGTGTTGTGGTTCTTTTTGTTTAGATTGTTAAAGCGGGGAACTGTTTTTGGGAAATTGTTTTTTTCTCTTCTTTTTGCAGCATTGCTGGTATTTACTTTCGGTCATATAAGACCTTTACCCACTGCTTTTTACCACTTTGATGTTTTAGGCCTTCCTATAAGTAAACTTCTGCCTTCTACAATTGATACTCCGAAGGCAAAGATGATAACTTATATGGTTTCTTTGGGGTTGGCTGTTTTGCTTTTTGGGAGTGGTATCACCAAGAGACTAACTTATAATCAAAGAAAAGATGTTCTTTTTTTTCTTGTGATCTTTTTTGCTGCTCTTGCCGCCTATGCGGGAACAGCAGCTAACCTTAATTGGCATATGCATAGCGTAGCAGGGCTTGTCGCTGCACTTCCTGTCGTGTTTTATCTTTTACGGTTATCCCATAGTGAGTGTGAAATTAAAGTCTTTGCGTTCCCCTTGCTGGCTTTTGTTGTACTAGGACTTTCCCATCAATATAATAATGTCCTTGCCCACTATTATAGATGCCCCCCTCTGGGGGCACAGAATTCGGTCTCTAAATCGAGTCAATTTTTAAAAAATGTTAATATTGATTCAGATCGAGCTGAAATGATAGACCGTATCTCTAATGCTTTGGACAAAGTTGAATTTAACAGATCCCAAGACAGTCTTTATGTTTATCCTGCAGCTCCCGGACTTCTTGCTGCTGTGAATGCTAAGGCTTTTGGATCGTTATGGTCCACTACAAAGCTGATTGATTTTGATTGTTATTCATTTTCTTCTGAAAAGAAACGTCCAGATGAAAACGTGTATATATTAAGGGGAGGCGATGTGCCTCCCAAAACTAAAACATGCTTTCTTGAGCGATTGAAACCAGCCAATAATTATAAACTTGTCCCTTTGGGAGATTACTTTAATTTTCGGCAGGGTGAGGTGTTGCGTTATTATCTTGAAGGCCCTTATATTTTCTTTTGATTGCTTGCGCTTTACATCCGTTTTGTGATGTTCGCAGAGATTTATTTAATAGCAGGGCTCGTCTCATTTCTAGGGTATATACCTCAAGCTGGGTATGCCTGAACATATTTTTGAAGTTAAGTTCTTTCTATCCAGAAAGACAGGTTTATATAACAACAAATAACATCTTAATGATCTTTTTTATTGTTTCTATTGCTGCGTTCCTGCGGATGTCTTTTATGGAATGAGTTTAGTCCTTTACGCCCTTAAATCTGATTAATCCGCCGTTGTCTTTTATGAATGGAATTTTACTAGCTACAAAATCAGTTGCTTTCAATAGTTGTAGAGCTTTTTTGTGTCCCATCATATTGATTAAATGTGGAGGGAAGTAAAAATATGTATACGATTTTACACTTAGGCTGTTTTTAGTAAGCCATTTTTTGATGTTGGATTTTGATATGAGTGCTTCCGGTCCAGCTTCTTCTTTCCAAAGCGGAAAGAGGAGCATCATCAAGTCAAAAACAAACCTGAAGATTGTTTTATTGTTCTCACTGCCGAGAAATACGCCGCCTTTTTTAAGCGCTCTTGAAATTTCTGAACATACATCTTCAGGGCTCGGAACATGATGTAGAACTCCATAGCATAAAGCTAGGTCAAAGCTTTCAGTTTGGACAGGAATGGCAAGAGCGTTGGCAGCCATAAAAGAAACTTCAGCCTTAACTTTTCCTTCAAGTTTAAGCTGTTGATACGTAGCGTTTGCTGTTTGCAGAAGTTTTGTTGAAAGATCAAAACCGATTATTTTTGATGGCTGTGAATAGAAGTACTTTGTGAAGCGTCCCTGAGCACAGCCAATTTCTAATATATTTGTATTATCGGAAATTTCATCTTTCCATTCTTCCAGCACAATTTCATCTGCGCATGTCCAAGTTGTTTGTTCGGAAAATTCGGTATAGGTCTGCTCTTCGTTGTCTGCGAACCAGTCTGAGTGTCGTTGTTGCTCAAGTTCAAGCTCATTTCCTGTATTATTTGATTCTGACTGTTTTCTTTGCTGAAGATTAACAGATTTAAGCCTGTCTTTATGTTTTTCCCAAAAGGAGTCCAATTTGCTTTGGTAAGCCAGCGGCCCTGTAAGCAGGTCTGCAACTCCATGCTCGATTGGGTACCATTCATTACATGCCTTGCAGTATAGAACTCCATCGTGGATTTCTTTTGCAGAAGATGAGGACTCAAAATTTATGTGCTCAAGTTTGTTTTTGCATTCAGGGCAACATAGTAATTTAATGTGTTCAATGTACATATTGAATCCTTTGCTTTGTGTTTTTGAATTAAAACAGTGGTGTTATTTGAAGAATATTTCAATGCGTTTACATGAAATAGTGCATATTAATCTTGGTTAAAAGCTACCTTAGTGTATCGAAAGCTTTTATCTTTTTTTATATATAGTTGCAGGATTTCCAAAAGCAATACAGTTAGGTGCGATGTCTTTTGTTACTACTGATCCTGCTCCAATTACACTTCCTTCTCCTATCTCCACGCCAGGAAGAATTATCGAATTTGCTCCGATCCAGCAATTGTCGTGAACAACAATACGGTAGCCTATATCCGGCTTTTGGGATGAAGTGTAGTCATGCCCCGTAGAATAAAAGCAAACATTAGGGCTGACGAGAACATTATTTTTAATAATAATTTCTGAATTCTCGGCGATTAATCCTGGAAAAAAATTACATCCCCTATTCAGCTCAACATCTGAGCCGACATGGACTTTGTGGGGGTAGCGTATGTATACCTGATAATCTATAAGCGTTCTTTTTCCTTTGTTTTTCAATAAAATTTTGTATGCAGCGTTTCGTATAAATGGTGGCATTATTTCAAGTAAAAGATAAACGAGGTGGTACGCCCATGAATAGTATTGAAACAGGCTGATTTTAGTTTTGTGGTCCAAGTGGAGTACTCCCGAAATAAAAATTACTTCTTATGTTTTCGCCTTACACAAAACTGTGGCGTTTTATTCTGGCTCAGAAAAATTCTTCCTACGTATTCTCCAACCAAACCCAGCATGATCAACTGTGCACCAGAGAAAAAGGCTATAAGTATCACTGTTGTGGGCCAGCCTGCCGGGATGTTGGAGTTGAAAAATTTATTTATGGTAATGAAAATGGTGTACAGCAGTGCGAATCCGCTGATTCCAAACCCAAGCATAGTGGCAAAGCGTAACGGCAGCAAAGAGAAGTTGACGAACATGTTCATCCAGAGACGAAGCAGTTTTGCTAAAGTGTAGCCTGACTCACCTTCTTGCCGGGCACTGTGTTCAACCTCAACTACACCATATCTATCTGTCACCCTGAAAATCAGCCCGTCAATATATGGGTAGGGGCCGTCATATTTTGTGATTTCGTTTATTAAAAAGCGGTTCAGGCATTTAAAGCTGCACAGGTATAGGTCCTTGGGTTTATTCAGCAGCACGGTCGCCATGAGACCGTTAAGTGCACTCCCCATGTTTCTGAACCAGTTATGTTTTTTTTCAGGGTATGAGGCGTAGACAACATCGCAATCATTTTTTTGCGCGTAATCCAGAAGACTCAACACTTCTTCCGGCGGGTTTTGAAAGTCGTCGTCCATGATAACGGCATAATCGCCGGTAGAATGACTTAAGGCGGCCATAACGGCGTTGTGCTCCCCGTAGTTTTTTGACAGCTCAAGATATGTTACAATATCGGGGTGTTGCTTTTGTATGTCACAGCAGACGCAGTCGCTTGAATCTTTACTCCCGTCATTAGCGAGTACTATTTCCAGCGGTTGGGGGAGTACCTTTATCAGAGTCTCAACAAGTTGCTTAATTGTGTTTTCTGAGTTATAAACAGGTATAATAATACTTATTTTCATTCTTGTTTTGGGCCTCCTGCCCTCTTGAAAAATTTAAGTGCTATATAGGTTATTTTCAGGTCAAGGTCTAGCTTCAAAGTTAAAGAGCAAATTATGACAGATATTTTTTGTGCAGATGATAGTGTCTATGGAAGTCCTTTTTCAATAGGAAATAAATCTTATATACAACACCATTCAACAATCGGTGATAACGTTACTATAGGTGATAATTGTCTTATTCAGTCTAATGTTGTCATTGATGACAACGTCCATATTAAAAACTCTGTAACAATCAAATCAAACGTATGTATCTGTAAAGATACTATTATTGAAAGTGGAACCTGTGTCGAATCTGGAACGGTATTTATTTCGGACCGTTTAGCCTCAAGCCGGGAAGCAGGGTGTGCCAAGGTGGGGCGTGACGTTATAGTTGGTGCTAACTCTACTATTTATCCGGTTAAAATAGATGCTAATTCAATAATTAAGCCCGGATCAGTTGTTACACGGGATGTTCCGCATAATTCTATCGTTGCTGGTAATCCAGCAAAAATAATTGATTATGTTGATACTGATGTAGCCAACGATCAAAAACCCCTCTCTGTTTACGGGGACAAAAAGCCATATATATCTAAAACCGGCGCTATCGTTTATTCAATACCGACCTTTTCAGATATGCGTGGCGATCTTTCTGTTTTAGAGTTTGAACAATTCTTACCCTTTTCTGTTCAACGGGTGTTTTATACATATAATATTGATACTGAGATGGTTAGAGGCGAGCATGCACATATTGAGTGTAAGCAGTTTCTAATTGCAATTGCCGGCTCATTGAATGTTGTCTGTGATAATGGATTCGTACGTGAAGAATTTGTGTTGAATACTTCGCAAAAAGGGTTGTATATTCCGCCTAAATGCTGGGGAATACAATATAAGCACAGTAAAGATAGCGTATTGCTTGTTTGTGCATCAATGGCATATGATTCAGATGATTATATTCGTGAATATGATGAGTTTATAAAATATATCAATAGTTAATATATTTAAATCTTTTACTATTTTCTGGTGCAGGTTGGTTATGTCAATTTATGTATGGGGTTATCTCAAAGAATATGAGATTGAAAAGGATGAAATTTTTGCGGCCATAACCAATGTCCTTGAGTCCGGCAAACTAATCCTCGGGCCGAATGTTTCCGAATTTGAAGAAAAATTTGCAGCATATTGCGGCACAGAGTTTGGGATAGGCGTTGATAACGGCACCAACTCTCTGGTCCTGGCTTTACGGGCGCTCGGCATAGGTGAAGGTGATGAAGTCATTACTGTCTCCAACACAGCTGTGCCCACTGTCTCTGCCATTGTCTCTGCCGGAGCAATTCCTCGTTTTGTGGACATTGATCCTCAGACTTATCTTATGGATACTGATCAGTTGGAAGCTGCTGTCAGCAATAAAACCAAGTGCATTCTTCCTGTGCATCTCTATGGGCAATGTGTCGATATGGACGCTGTCAATGAGGTTGCAGACAAGTATGGCCTCAAGGTACTTGAGGACTGTGCGCAGGCTCATGGGGCAGAGTTCAAAGGACGGAAGGCCGGCTCTATGTCCGATGCATCCTCTTTTTCATTCTATCCTACTAAGATCCTCGGTACCTACGGAGACGGGGGGATGGTATTAACTTCCAGTGAGTCTGTTCGTGATAAAATGAAAAAACTTCGCTTTTACGGCATGGAATCCACCTATTACGCAAAGGAGCATGGTTACAATTCACGGCTGGATGAAATTCATGCTGCGATTCTACTTGGTAAGCTTGCCCATCTGGATGATTACGTGAGCAGGAGAAAAGAGATTGCTTCCAAATACGACAGCCTGCTTGCCGATTCCGGACTGACATTGCCGGTTGCTGCCGAGAATAATTCCCACGCGTATTACTTGTATGTCGTCCGTCATCCTAAGCGCGACCAGATTATGGAAAAACTGAAAGAGAACGATATTTTTGTAAATATCAGCTACCCATGGCCTATCCATACCATGGATGGATATGCCCGGTTCGGAGGTAAAGAGGGCGACCTTCCGCATACGGAACTGGCTGCAAAAGAAATATTCTCCCTGCCTATGTTCCCAACTCTTGCTGATGAAGATCAGGAAAGGGTTTGTGAAGTGCTTAAAGGAATTCTTAGTAGTTTTGACTAAGCAAGTCTAAACTATCTCAAATCTCCCACCTTTCACACCATCCCTGAAACATCAACACATTCCAGATTTTGTACTGGTTATCTTTAATACCGGTCAGGTGCTCGTTCCAAGCGAGGCGCACTTGGCCGGTATTGAAATATCCTTCGCGGTCCAGACGGTCCGAGGCGAGGAGTTCTTCGGCCCATTCGCGTAGTGGACCGCGCAGCCAGCTGTCGATGGGGACGCCGAAGCCCATTTTGGGACGTTCTATCATTTCCTGAGGTACGTATTTGTACAGAATTTCCCGTAAAATCTTTTTGCCCTTACCGTTAGCCATGCGCAGGTGCATAGGCAACCGTTGGGAAAATTCCACAATTTCATGATCCAGAAACGGGGCGCGGGTCTCAAGGCTGATTCCCATGGCTGCCCGGTCAACTTTGGCCAGAATATCGTCCGGCATATAGTTGGCCGCGTCCATGAACTGCATCCACATGGTCAGGTTGTCCTGCGGCGGCTGGCGGTTGGCGTGCTGGAACGGTCCCCTGAATTCATTGGCTCCGCGAACCACTGCCTCGGGATTGAGCCAGATCGAAGTCAGGTCCCGATAATAGTCTGCTGCAGACTCTGCACCCATCACATCTGCCAGCTTATGCAGCTTCTGGCCCGGTAAACGCATCTGCAGACTGGGGGGCAGTAAAGGCCCATACATTTTGAAGACTTTGTCCCAGCTTTGCGGAGAAATGTTGGCAATCATTCTCGCAGCTGTTTTACGCAGGGGTACGGGAATGTTTTCCAGCCTGCGCCACAGGGAGCAGCCTTTTACATGCCGGTTGTAGCCTGCGAAAAGCTCATCCCCGCCGTCACCGGATAAAGCCACGGTGACATGCTCACGGGTCATGCGCGAGACAAGGTGTGTGGGGATCTGAGATGAATCGGAAAAAGGTTGGTCCCATATCTGCGGGATTTGCGGAATGACATTGAGAGCATCCTTAGGAGTCACGTATAATTCCGTATGCTCGGTGCCGATATGTTTGGCTACAGCTTTGGCATCTTCGGCTTCGTTATAAGCTTCATCCTCAAATCCGATGGTGAATGTCTTGACCGGAGCCAGCGCGCATTGCTGCATCAGGGCAACGATGAGTGAAGAATCCACTCCCCCGGAAAGGAAAGCTCCCAGTGGAACGTCAGAGATCATTTCCCGTTCAATCACTTTGAGCAGCAGGTCTTCCAGCGTTTCTATAATTGCTTCATCCGGGGCGGTAAAAATCCTGTTCTCGGCTTCACGGGCGCAGTCCAGCAGGGACCAGTAAGGACGGGGTTCCATAAGTTGTCCATCTGGACGCAGACAGGTCCATGTGCCGGGCATAAGGCAGAAGGTTTTTTTGAAGATGGTGCGTGGGGCGGGCACGTAGCAGTAACGCAAGTAGGCTGCCAGTGAGTCGCGATCCACCTCACGTTTGAAATATTTTTTGTAGCTCATGAGCGCTTTCAGCTCCGAGCCGAATAGGAAGTTATCGCCCTGACGTGAGTAGTAGAGAGGCTTTTCACCCATGCGGTCACGAGCGAGAAGCAGGCAATGCTCTTTGCGGTCCCAGATGGCTATGGCGAACATGCCGCTGAATCGTTTAAGGGCGTCTTCAAAGCCCCACTGCTCAACAGCTTCCAGCATGACTTCAGTATCGGAGTGCCCACGCCAGCCGGGAAATCCTTCAGCCAGTTCGAGTTCCGCACGCAGCTCGCGGTAATTGTAGATTTCGCCGTTGTAGACGGTCACATAGCGGCCTGATTTGGAATGCATGGGCTGCACTCCTTCTTCGGTCAGGTCGATGATGGCTAAGCGGCGATGGTCAAGGCCCACGCCCCATTCAGGATCAGCCCATTGTCCGGAACCGTCAGGACCGCGCATGTTCTGGGCTTCGCCCATCTTACGGGCTATGCGTTCAAGACGGTTGGCATCAGATGAACGGGTAAGGTCAATAAAACCAGCGATTCCACACATTATTGCCTCCGGCGGCTTAAACCCTTTTGCAAAAGGGTTAAGAATCCCAAAACCTTCTGTTAGGCTTTGCCGCGTGAATATAAAAACTGTTAGCTGCGTGCGTTATCCGCAAACTTAAGCCGCCCTTTGCCTAGCAAGTCGTGCAGATGAATCATACCGGTGATGGTTCCGTTTTCATCCACAACGGGCAGTACGGTGATCTCTTTGGATTCCATGATATCGAGGGCCTGCGCCGCGGACATGTCCGGGGTGATGCGCAAAGGATTTTCGACCATGACTGAACTGGAGACGATAGTTGTATCAAATCGGCCGGAGCAGACCAATCTGCGCACGTCTCCATCGGTGATTACGCCGGAAAGTTTGCTGCCCTGCGTGAGGGCGACGAGCCCTAATCCGCCTTTGTCTAGCTCGGTCAGGGCTTCGGATAGCGGTGCGTTCTGGGCTGCGGTTGGGATGTTGTCCGTATGCATGAGTTCGCTGATGCAAAGGGTCAGTCTGCGTCCCAGTGATCCGCCGGGATGAAATTTTTTGAAATCATGACTGTCAAAGGCCTTGTGATCCATGAGGCAGACCGCCAGAGCATCGCCCATGGCAAGTGCTGCGGTGGTGGATGATGTGGGAGCCAGTCCGTGGGAGCAGGCTTCGCAAGGAACTTTGGTCTTGATAACGATGTCCGAGAGACGGCCCATAGTTGAATCAATTTCCGAGGTGATTGAAATAATTTTGGTACCGAAGGAACGGATCGCAGGGAGCAGGGCATTGAGTTCGTCGGTTTCACCGCTGTTGGAAATGGAGATAACCACATCTTCCGCCCGGACCATTCCCAGGTCTCCGTGGGCTCCTTCAACGGGATGCAGGAAAAATGAAGGGGTCCCGGTGGAGGACATGGTGGCGGCGATCTTGCGGCCTACCAGTCCTGATTTACCGAGTCCGGTGATGATCACACGGCCTTTACAACCGGCCAGCATTTCGACGCCTTTTGCAAAATTAAGGTCAAGGGAATTGCGGATGGAGGCAAGTCCCTGTTCTTCAATCTGAAGAACTTCCTTGCCCCGTTTTATAAAGTCTGAAAGTTGTTTTTCGGTCATTTGTTACCTATTTTACGAGCGAGGTCAGGTCGAAAATCGGACCCATGATAGCGACGACAATGAAGGCGATGAGCATACCGATGAACAGCAACAGCATAGGTTCGGCCAAGGCCACCACGCGCTTCATGAAGTTGTCCACATCTCTTTCGAATATTGTGCCCATGCGTTGCAGGAATTTGCCCAGTTCACCGGATTTTTGCCCGGCCGTGAGGGTCAGAATGTAGATGTCGGGGTAGATTTTCTGTTCCGCAAGCACTGCGCTTAAAGAACGCCCGGTGGCTACTTCTTCGCGGGCTTCTGCCATTTTTTTTCTGAAAAATGTGGATTTAACTGCGTTGGCGGAGCTCTCCATGCCCTGAACAAGGGGAATACCGGCATCGATCTGGAATCCGAGAATACCTGAAAAACGGGCCAGGGTAGATTTCTGGACCAAAGGCATTTTCCAGAGCATTGCATCCACTTTTTCCCGGAATTTAGGCACAGATTTATATGCGCTGATCAGAGCAAATATTATGCACAGCGGGATGATCAAGGCCATGGGACCGAGCCCTTCAAGAGTGTTGCCCAGTGCCACTACGATTTTGGTGGAGGTGGGCAGTTCTCCTTTTGCCGCTTTGAATATGCCGGTGATCTTGGGCAGAACTTCGGAAAGAAGGAAGTAGACAGCACCCATGCCAATGAGCAGAATGACCACCGGATAAACCATGGCAGTCATGAGGCGTCCGCTTACTTCAGCGCGCTCCTCTTCGTATTTGGCTATGTTTTCCAGTACGTCACCTAGTTTACCAACGGATTCGGCAACCTGAACCATCCCGACATAAACTTGCGGAAAAATCTTGGGGTATTTGGCAAGACAGGAGGAGAAGCTTTCACCGGACTGTACTGCATCACGGATTTCCATCCATGTATGGCTGGCTTGACCTCCGGTCATGCGGGCCATCATATCAAGAGACTGGGCCAGTGCAGTTCCGCTCTGCAGCAGGATGCCGAGATAGTAGAACGATTCGCCCAGCCTGATTTTGCCGCCCATGGACATGGATGCAGCCAGAGACTGAGTTGAACTTTTTTCTTTCTGGCCTGATTTAACCTGTTCAAGACGCAGGGGCATCAAGCCTTTGCTTTGCAAAGTGGCAAAAGCCCGGGATTGGGAGGAAGCTTCGACAAAGCCTTTTTTCTTTTTCCCTTCGCCTGTTACAGCTCTGTATTGATAGGTGGGCATTAACGGTCCTATTTAAGTTCGACAATGAGCGATAGCATCTGTCCTTTGCGCTCCACATCCATGGCTATGGCAGTGGCGCTGCCAAGTGATCCGTAAATCTGCAGGAGTTTAGTCGGCCCGGTAATCATTTCACCGTTTATGCGCATGAGCACATCTCCGTTTTCCAGACCAAGTTTTTTGAGCATGGAATTGGATTTGATGTTGGTGACCCTGAACCCTTGGGTTTTGCCGCCCTTGCTGTTGGGCTTGAACAGGGCCTGCTTAAGAAAAGCGTTGGGGTCGTCCAGAATTTCTTTTGCTTCTGCTTTGTTGACAGTGATCTTATTGGTTTTTCCGCGTACCAGCTTCAGGCTTTTAACCTGATCCCACATGGCTATTTTCTTTTGTTCACGGCCATATTTCCAGATGACATACTGGGGTTTTATTTCTGCAAGAGTCCAGCCTTCGTATTCCTCACCTTCGCGCAGGATAACGGTGTCATTTTTGATCCGGAAAACAGCCATATCCGATTCTCCGGTCAGGATGCCCACAAGCATCCATGTGGCGGGGGTGACGGTGGCTTTTTTTTGTATTTCAGCAGGATTGTCCAAGCCAAGAATGTTCTTTTCAATAACCAGCTTGGAATCTTTTTCAATTTTACTTGCCGTATCAGAGGAAAAAGATTTGCCTAGAATAGGCGCAGTTGATTTGGGTAAGGGAATAAACGACGACACAAGATAAGCCGTTGCCAGCCCGAAAGCGAGCGGCCACAGCCATGCCGGAAATTTGGTGGCTTTAAGCTCCATTAAAAATATCCTATTTATCTTCCTGTTCAGCGTAAGAATGGTAGTTGTTTTTAATCCACTTGTCCATACCCTTGGTGTCGTGGTAAATGTCTAATCTTAATAGCCTTTTTCTGGTTGTCTTAGCCGCGCTGTAATAAAAAAGCCTCACTTTTCTGGAAAGCCGGGCACTGAAGACGTTCTGGGTTCCCTTCACCTTGTGGATGTTCATGCCTGGTGTCCCGGCATCCTGAACGTCAAAACGGATCAGGGTTTCGATGACTTTTTTGAACAGCTTGAACTGAGTGGAATACACTTTTTCGAGGTCGGCGATAAAGCTGGGCATGGCCTCACTTTTGGTCAGCAGGGATTCCAGAATTTCTGTTACTCTTTCAAATCCTTTACCGGCCCCAGCTGTTTTTTCGGTTCTGCTTTGTTCTTCAAGGCGGCGCTGCTCATCCTGAAGCTGCTCCACCTCTTCTTCCAGCAATTGATGATACCCTTTGACCTCTTTCATTTCAGCCATGAGGGTATTGACCTGTTCAGCGGTTTTTTTGCTTTTGCCGAGATAGAAACGGAGCATGCGCAGCAGGTGGTCTTCGGTCACCGGCTTGGGGATGAAGTAGGTGAAGACGTCGGACTGGGCTTCATCTGTGGCTTCGGCATCCATTCCGGTCAGCAGGATTACCGGAATGTACGGGTATTCCTCACGGATATAAGGTAGTATATCGACCCCGCTTAAACCTGATCCTTCGAAATGAACATCCAGCAGGATAACATCAGGTTCTTCCTCTGATTCCTTGAGAAAAGCCAGAAAGGAGACCGGATCGTAAAAAGACTCATGTTTTTCTAGAATTCCCGCGTCGCTGAGGATTGAAACAGTGTATTCGTGCAAACGAGGATCATCGTCTGCCAATACAAAAAATAAGGGGTCCTGTTCCGGGGTCATTGCTTCTCTCCTACTGCTGGAATAGCCCCTGCGGGACCGAAGGTCCCAAGGGGAATAAGTATGGTTACTTCAAGCCCTTTACTGCCCAAAGTTTCTGTGTTTCTGGCTGAAATGTCAAAACTCATATTGTCGCCGAAAAATTTAACAAAGATAGTGCCCTGTCCCATTGCGTGACCTTTTCGTTTGGCGGACGGAACGGCCCTTTTAAAAAGGTCGGGCAGGCTGTCTTCGGAAACACCGCCGCCAGTATCTGTAACCCTGAGGCGTGCGTAATTGCCCTGAACATCAGCGTTAACTGATAATCTCGGTTTGAAGGCCCTGAATTCTTCACTGCCTTTTCTTAATAGATCTATCTGGCGCAGTTCCATGGCAGTCTGACTGTTTCTGATCAGGTTAAGCAGGATCTCCCATGTTTTGTAGCGGTCAATAAGGATTTCCTCTTCCCGGTGCTTCCAGTTTCCAAAGTCGAATTGCAGGTCCAGTTGCTTCCGGGAGTGTTTCCGGTCATTTTCAAGCCTATCTGTAAGATTGGCCGCCAATTCGTCAAGCCCCACCAGTTGCGGTTTGAAAGATAGTCTTTTTTCAAGGTCGCGCAGGTGCTCGACAATGCTCTCTTCAAAAGGGGTGACTATCTGGTTATACAGTTCCCGTTCCTTGACCTTGGGCAGGTCATTTACGATGGTATGAATCTGGGATTTCCAGGAATTTTGCAGGACCATCAGTTCATCCTTAACCATGTTGGCCTGGGTGATCATGTCATCTGTGAGCTTTTCCGTGGCAACCATAAGTTCCAGCTGCCTGCGTTTCTGGCGTTCTTCGCGGATTGATTTTTCACGGTCCACTTTTTCCCGGTCCGCAGGAGATTTGCGTTTGGTCATGATGAACATGAAGACAATGGCCACCACGTAAAGGGTCATGAAAGAGCGGCTCAGGAATAATTTTGAGGAAAAGTTTCCGGTCATATACAACAGCCGCGAAAAGATGAAGGCAAAGAAGATGTTGAAAAAACCGACATAAGTCATAGTTTCCCTGCCGCCTAGACGCCATGAAAAGTATAGACTGGAAACGACCAGAAAAATACAAAAAATATAATGCCGGGCAATACTATCTGTCATTAGGTCAAAAAGCACATAGGCCAGAACATAAAAGGCGGCCAGTACCGGTAGCCTCCAGCTGACGCTCTTCAGGTGGTGGTTTCTTTTGTGTTCTGTATTGCCTGACAGATAGTTGGTGATTTTTTTTAATGCTGTTTTCATTTGCTCAAACGGAAGAATGTATTGTTTTGCTATCGGCTTCTTGTGCCGTATTACCGGGGTATGGGCAAGAAGTGTTTCTGGTTCGTGCTTGACTTTTGCGTGCTCTGCCTTAACAAAACCTGTTGTAAAGTGCGATTGCATTGCCCGTGGCGGTGTCTTATGGTGTTTGCAAAATTTCTTTCCTGAAAATGAAGGAACTATGAATACAAAGTCAACTATTCTGGCCTTGGCTGCTCTTGTTTTTTTGCTTTTCGGCTGTGCTAAACAGCCTTCTCCGCAAACAGACGAACCCGGTTTTGTCACTGATGAAAGTCTTGACGTTTCCAGATTGGTTGGTCAAGCTCCGCTCAGCCTTGCCGGGTTTGTGGAATATTGTGCTTCCCAGCAGTACTCCCCGCTGGACAGCATATACAACCGTCCTCCTGATGACATGGCCGGTAATTACTTCGTGCGGCTGAGCAAAAACAAAGAAGTAGTTAATCTGGCTGAAAAGGTGACTACTTTTGTGCAGGAAGGAAATGTCCTCGCCGCCGGATTTAATAGCGGGGTTGTTCGCCTGTTCGGCGGGCATGGTTGTGCTGCGGTTCAGGCTGTTTCAAAACCTGTAAACTCGGTTTCATGGTTTCCGGGATCAAATTTTCTTGCTGCGTCTTCCGGTGAGAATAAGGTTGTTGAAGTATTCAATATAAATGAATGCTCCAGAGTGCGGATTCACGATGTGAACAGTACCGTGGACTTGTTTGCCCTCTCGCCTAGGGGAAGCTGGCTTGCGCTGGTCGATAAGGCCCGCAGGCTCTGGGTCGGTCCTGCTGCCGGGAAACTTCACAAGATTGACCGTTTTACCTATCAGCCGCTTTCCCTGACTTTTTCTGATGAAGAGGGGATTCTTATGGGTGTGGATACCACTGGTAAAATGGTCATGTGGAGCCCGCTCAAACTTACCCGTATTTACGACCAGAAAATCAAGGGCGGACCCTTCAAGTCCGTGCAGGCCCACGGCCCCCGGCTCAATATTGTTACTGAAAAGGGGGAACGTTTTCAGTGGGATGTCAGTCAGCGGGTCAGGTCTCCCTTTTATGAACAGGAGGACGGTTTTTTCCTGAGGAACGGAGTCCTGTTATATCGCTCTCCAAGAAAGGTTTTTTCCAAGAAAGTTTCTTTTACCCCCGCTTCTTTTGCTGTCGACCATTCTCCTTCAGGCAGGGTTTACCGTATCAGGGATGTTGACGGGACTTTCAGGTATTATTCTTCGCTTAGCGGTGAACAGCTAAAGGAAACGGCTGATTTTGCCGACTGGAAGAAGGTGCGGCTTGGCCGGGATTATACTTTTTCCGAGCGTGGCCGGGAGTTCTTTCTTGCCGTTCCCATTGCTCAAAGGGAATTTCAGAGGTTGTATTGCAGATATATACCAAGTAAAGGGTATTACCTCTGGTGGAAAAAAGTGTCCCGACCGGATGATTATTTCAAGTCCCGCGGTATGCTTCCCCGCCGTGAAGGGATTGCAGCGGATTCTCCAATTGAGTGGGAATCTCTGGAGAGAGGAAAGACCGATATCAGGGATTAGTGCCCTGACATTTTAATAAGCAGAGGATATTATGCAGAAAAGAAGAATTCGTATGGCTGACTTTAAAAAAGATCAGCGTGGTTTCAGTCTTATTGAGTTGATGATTGTTATTGTTATTCTGGGGCTGCTGGCGTCCATGCTGGTGCCCAAAATTATGGACCGGCCTAACGAGGCTAGAGTCACCAAAGCCAAGATGGACATGAAGGCTCTTGATTCCGCCCTGAAACTTTACAAGCTGGATACCGGCCGTTACCCCACCACTGAGCAGGGACTTAAGGCTCTGATTACCAAGCCGGAAACCCGCCCTGTTCCTCGTAACTACCGTAAAGGCGGCTATCTTGATTCCGTGTCAGCTCCTGTTGATCCTTGGGGTTATGAGTATATCTACAGAAGTCCGGGTGAGGAAGGGCGTCCTTATGAACTGATTTCCCTCGGCGCAGACGGTATGGAAGGCGGGGAAGATTACGACGCCGACATTAAAAGCTGGGAATAGCGGGAATCAATAAAATATTATGGATATGCATGCTGCCCGCCGTTTCTCCGGCGGACTGACTTTCATAGAACTTTTGATTGTTCTGTTCATTGTGGGCATGGGCTGGTTTACGCTCATGCCCAATCTTGATCTTGCCGGTGATAGCACGGACGACAGTCTCAGTTCAGTCAACGCTCTCGTTTATGCGGCAAAGACAGAAGCCGTGGTGAGTGATTCCCGCCAGTATGTGTACATTAACTTCGAGAATGGACTTGTCAGATGGGATAAAGAGGAGGCTTCCTTTTCTTCGGCTGTATCCAGCGGTCATTTCAATGAATCTCCCATTGATGGAGACGAGGTTGAGTTTGTTATTTATCCTGAAGGTTTTTGCGATGAAGTGCGGCTGGTCTTTTCAGATGGTTTGACCGTTGTTCTGGACCCGCTGGCGGTTCGGTTCGGGGAGATGTAGCTGTGGCGCAGAAGAACGGATTTTCGCTTATAGAAATCATTGTGGCCCTGACCATTGCCGCAACGCTGTCCATAAGTTTTCTGGGTGTGCAGCGTCAGAGTGCTCTTATGGCGCAGTCTTCTACTGATTCGTGGAATGTCCTCAATCTTTCTCAGGATATTCTGGCTCATAAATATCCAGATAAAATGACTGTTCTTTCCTCCAGCTGGGTTCCCTGGCCCGGTCCTCCTGAAGGAAGTTTCAAGGTCGGATTGGAAACGGTTTCTTCCACCGGTAAAGCTTTCTACACTCTGGAAACCCGTAGCGAAAATTATACCCTGAATTGGAAAATCTACCGGGTTTCACACAAAAAGAAGCTGTTTAAATGATTTTTTTTCAACGCAACCATATCCCCAGTGATTCTCAAAAGGGTTTTTCACTTATTGAAGTGCTTATCGGGCTGGTCCTTTCCGGGCTGCTGATGAGTATGGTTGCCATGGTGCTTGGGCAGTCGATCACAAATAATGAGGTCGTCCGCTCCAGCTCAGGGCTTTCATCCCGCATGTTCACTTTACGTCGTATCCTTTATCGGGATTTGCAGAATATCAAGCCCGGATCTTCTGTCGGGGAACTTGAAAACGGGTTCTCTCTGGCTACAAGTCATTGTATTTTAAGAGATGGGGTCGGCTCTGTTGTGGTAACATGGGATCTTTCTTCGAATATGATCAGGCGTATTGAAACTTCGGATGATCTTGAGTTCGAGAATTCATATCTCTTAATGCGCGGTCTTGAATCATGGGGCATGGAATTTCTTGATGCGGAGAAGAATATCTGGCTGACCAGTTCGCAGCAGGTAGCCAGAGCAATGAGCGGTAATGCTGTGACCAAGGCGATTAGACTGAAACTGAGATTTGAAGACGGCAAAGATGTGATGCTTGTCGAGAGGATTCCTTATGCTACGGAATAATCGCGATAAAAATTCACGCGGAGTTGTTCTGGTTATCGTGCTGGTTTTGTTCATGGCCCTGTCCGGACTGACTCTGATGACTATTGAGGTCAGTTCCCGTGGTGCAGTTGAAGCCAGCCGGGTCCGCAATGAATATGAGGCCGGGTTCAAGGCTGAAGAAGCGTTGTACATGGTTTATGATATACTCAAGGATGATAATACTCCCTTTTCTGATACACCGCGTGAAGAGTGGGCCAGGAAGTGGGAGGACGATGGACTTGTGATTCAAATTACTCCCTGCGACAGCAAGATAAATATCAATAAACTGATCGAGTCCTCTGACAGCAAAAGGGCTTTGTCTATTTTGAGCAACCTGCTTCCACGCGGGGCTGACGTAAAAACCATGGCCGGTAGCCTTGCAGTCTGGACGGGTAAAAGTGTTAACTCCAAGCTGAAGAAGATTGATTCTTTTTTTTACGCATCGCAATTCCCGTCTTATGCTCCTCGGGGCGGTAAACTGAAAGTCCCTGAAGAACTTCTTTTGGTCCGCGGATGGGAGGATTTGGGCCGGGAATGGGTTGATGATAATGTTACCGTCTGGGGCTCAGGTAAAATAAATATCAATTTTGTGTCACGGAGCCTTTTAAATGCTTTGTTCCCGGATCTGGGTAAAGGTGTGGAGAGAATTATACATTGGCGCAGAACTAGAGGTTTCACTGATATCAGTCAGGTTCTTTCTGTTGTCGGGTTGGATTCAGGATCCACACTTTATATGAATATGATGGCAGAGTTGGGAGTGAAATCAGAAATTTTCGAGGCAAGGGTTTCGGCCACTGTGGGGGACTGCACGTTGGTCAAGAGGTATGTAGTTTCGCGTAGCAATGCTCTTGAAATCGGGGAAACTTCGCTTCTATACCAAAATAATATTTCGGTGACTTTTGTGGAAGATCAGTAAATGGACAAACACCCTGCTAACAGGTATAGGACAAAGCCATAGATGGCCTTTAAAAAAATTGTATATATACTTTCATTCAAGGGAAATGGACACCGGTGGATGATGTTTGACGGCAAGACCCTTTCGGAATCGGAAGGACCTGCTGAAAAGAACAGGCATCCGGTGGTTGCCTTGTTGCCTGATCCCCTTTTCTTTTTCTTTAAGCCCCGCGGGGCCATCAAGGCCCGCCATGCCAAGTCTGCGACTATTATGCAGATGAATTATTCATTTCCTGCGAAGGGAGATAAATTCAAGGTTTTGCGTCCTTCCGGCGGGGCCGTGCTTGGTTACAGTGAACATGACCTGCTGAACCGTTTTCTTGACCTGCATCGTGATGTTCTGGCCAAAGCAACGGTATTGACTTCTGAATTTACAGTTTGCTGGAGAGCTGCGGTTGCTGAAGGTCTTTCCGTGTGGAACTGGAAAGGACAGGGCATGCGCCTTCTTGCCTGTGAGGATGAGCTGACTTATTTCCGTGGCGGTGAGGGAGAGTTCGCAAGCAGGCTTGAACGGCTAGGACTTGAAAGTGATCCCGAACAGATGGATCTGGAAAAAGCATGCGCAGTTCTGCATAAAAAGAAGATCCGTTGGTCCAGACTTAACTTGGTCAGCGGAGTCCGTTCAGGAACCGACAAATCAATAGTTATCGACTATAAGCCCTACGCAGTGGCTGCAATACTGGTTTCATTGATCGGAGTTCTTTTTATCGCCGGACAATATCACCGCTGGCAACAGAGCAGCGTGCAGGCAAAAGAGTGGCGTGGCAAACTCAAGGAAGTTTATGTCAGTGCTCTTGGGCCAAACCCCGGATCTGACCCTTACGGAAAGATCTTATACAAGCTGGACCAGCTTAAAAGCGGCGGTGAGAGCGGCGGTGTTGATGTGCTCGGTCTGCTGGCTGTGCTTAGCGAAAGCGCGCCTGTCGGCATTGAGATAGAAGGATTTTCTCTTGGTGCTGATTCCGGTAATATCCGCGGTAAGGTTAGCAGCTATGAAGAATTGGATGCCATGATGGAAAAGCTGGCTGCTGACAGCCGGTTCAATTTTGTGCTGGAACAGGCCAATAATATTGAAGGCGGCATCAGCATAAGTCTGCGTGCTGAGTATAACCGCTAACCTCAGGTAGTGTAATGGATCTGGAGAGATTTTATATCTGGCAGGACTGGCCTGCGGAAAAGCAGAAGCTTTTTTTTGCAGCTTTGGTTGCGGGATGGGCGTTGATTCTTTTTATGATCTGGTCCGGGCTGGCCGAGTCGCAATCCAAAGCTGAGCGGACTATACTTTCCAGTAAGCAGAAGTACGCCAAGGTGGTTCCTCTGGTGGAGCAGCTTAAGGCTGGAGAATCTTCCCGCGGAGCACTGGTGGACCGGGAACCCATGACCGCGGCTCAGCAGGTTGTCCGTGATCTTGGGCTTGACGGCAGGCTGGCTTCCTTGCGTCCCTTGCAGGCCGGAGCGAATTCTGGACAGGGGGTGCAGGTTCTGCTTGAATCTCTGAATCTACCGGAGCTGGTGGCTCTGCTGCGTGATTTTAATGTGCGCGGAGCCTTGAAGGTTACAAATTTCAATATCAACCACAGGCTGGACTCCCCTGAGTTGGCTGATGTGCAGATCATTCTTGTCAGGTAGGTCAGCCGGATGAAATTTATCCCCAATATTTCTTTAAAATTTTCTTTTAAAAAAACGCTCAAGGCTTTTTTTCTGTTTCTGGCAGGTCTGATTCTGGGGGCTTTTCTGTTTATGCCCTGGGAAGTGGCATGGTCACAGGCCTTTAAACTGGCTGATTCCAAAATATCCAAGGCCACTATTCAGTGGGGCGATTTCATAAGTGCCGGACCTTTTTCCTTCGAAGTAACAAATGTTTACGTGACCACGAATAAAGGGCTGACCATCACAGTGCCCCAGCTTGGCGTTTCGCTCGGTTTTTCTCCGCTTATTGAGGTGCGGGTCAATACCGGACCGACCTTGACCGCAAGGTTGTTTCAGGCCAAATCCCTGACCCTTGGCGGCGGGGTTGATCTGGCAAAATTGATCCAGATGGACGGGCTGGGCGGTAAAGTCCGTATTACTTCTGATGTGGGTTTTCCTGAATGGGGAGCTCCGCCGCGCACAGGTAGTCTTGTGGTTCGCTCAGATGCTGTTGAAATTCCCGGCGGGATGATTGCTGAAGACGTCAATGTGAACGCCGTACTGTCAGGCAAGCAGTTCCAGCTCAACTCCTTCAGTTGCGGACAGCCGA
Organism: Maridesulfovibrio sp.; assembly: GCF_963678865.1. Classification (NCBI taxonomy): domain Bacteria; kingdom Pseudomonadati; phylum Thermodesulfobacteriota; class Desulfovibrionia; order Desulfovibrionales; family Desulfovibrionaceae; genus Maridesulfovibrio; species Maridesulfovibrio sp. Next base: position 2,856,516 of record NZ_OY787459.1, read on the forward strand.
TCCCGGTAACAGCCAAGGGCAGTGCTACTCTGGATTGGAAGAGATTGCCGAATTCGTCTTATACCATCAGCGGTACGACTACTTTCGGCACCACCGAGCGACAGTTTTCCAAATCCGGTAAGCTTAACAAGTATCTCAGGTTTTAGTTTGAATGCCTTCGGCGACTCTGCCGGGGCCTTAAACCCTTTTGCAAAAGGGTTTAAGAATCCCAAAACCTTTTAGTGGGGATTCGCTGTCATATGATTTCTAATAATATTCTTTCTTTTGCCAAATCAGTTATTTGTGAAGTGGTGGAACCCGGCTGTATTGGCGTTGATGCGACTGTGGGCAACGGCTATGATACTGTATTTCTTTCAGAGATGGCCGGGTCCGAGGGGCGTGTTTTCGGTTTTGATGTTCAGGAACAGGCCGTGAAGCAGACTGAAGAACGACTCAATGAAGAGTGTCTGCCGCAAAACTGGACCATTTTTCATTCCGGGCATGAAAACATGCTTGAATTGATTCCTGCGGAATTTCATGGGCTGGTTAACGTCGTAATGTTCAACCTCGGGTTTCTTCCGGGCAGTGACAAGACGGTTATAACCAAATCCGAGACTACGCTCGCAGCGATCAAAGCCTCTTTGGAAATTCTTGCCAAGGGAGGTATGCTTTGTATTGCCATTTATGCCGGGCATCCCGGAGGTGACGAAGAGGATTTGGCCGTGCGTGAATACTGCACAGGACTGGATTACCACGCCTACCGGGTCATTCAGAGCGAAATGGTCAATAAGCCGGGATATCCCATTCGAATATTATTTGTAACCAAGCTTTAAAATAATTCCGCTTCCATGCTGCTGTAAAAATCCTCGCCATCGGGTGGGGATTTTTTTATTGTTCCACTAAAGGTCATTAGTTCATGTTCGCCAGTTATTATTCTTGAAGGAGAAAGTGGATGCTCAACAATAAATCCATCCTGATTACAGGTGGAACCGGCTCGTTCGGACAGAAGTTTGTGAAGACCGTTTTAAGCCTTTACAATCCGAAGCGGCTTGTTGTTTTCAGCAGAGATGAGTTTAAGCAGTATGAAATGCAATGCCGGTTTTCTCCTGTTGATTATCCCTGTCTACGTTATTTTTTAGGGGACATTCGTGATCCTGACCGTTTGCACCGGGCCTTTGCAAATATAGATGTAATTATCCATGCCGCCACATTGCATGATGTTCCTGCCTGCGAATACAATCCGTATGAAGCAGTAAAGACAAATATAATCGGCTCCCAGAATATTGTTGAAGCTGCCATTGATAGAAATGTGCCCAAAGTAATCGCCATTTCCACGGAAGAGGCGGCTAATCCGGTAAGCTTATTCGGAGCCACGAAACTGTGTTCAGACCGGTTGTTTGTCAGCGGCAATAGTTATGCCGGAAGCGGTGGAACTCGTTTTTCTGTTGCCCGATTCGGGAATTTTATAGGTTGCCAAGGAGATCTGCCGGGCCGCTTTTTGAAGGCATCCCTGAGTGGTAAAGTCCGCATTGCCGATCCAGAAATGACCCGTTTTTTTATGCCTGTACAGAAGGCTGTGGAATTTACCGTGAGCAGTCTTGAGGTAATGAACGGAGGGGAAATTTTTATTCCCAAAAGCCCAAGCATGAGTGTCGGTGGTATGCTGGATGCTCTTTGTCCTGATGCTGAGGTCGAGGTGAAAGGGCTGTCGCTTGGAGAGGAAAAGCATTGCGTGATGATTCCCGGAAGCGAGGCTGCAAATACATATGAGTATGATGACCGGTACGTCATACAGCCTGTCTACCGTTATTTTGAACGTGCAGAAGTAGGGGGAAGCGGGCAAAAGGTCGCTCAGGGTTTCGAATACGTATCAAATAAAAATGGGTACCGGATTTCAAAAGAGGAATTATGCCGATTGGCGGAAGTGCGGGGGAAATGTTGATGGGGGAAAAGATAATCCCTTACGGACGGCAGTTTATTGATGCAGAGGATGTTCAGGCAGTAGTTTCCTGTCTTGAATCTGGATGGCTTACCACCGGGCCTGCAGTAGAGCGGTTTGAAAGGAAAGTTGCGGACCGGGTGCGGGCCGGATACGGTGTGGCCTTCAGCAGCGGCAGCACCGCGTTGATGGGAGCCGTCGCTGCTCTCGGGCTTGGTCCGGGCGATGAAGTTATAACTACTCCCATTACTTTTGCCGCTACAGCCAATTGTATTCTGAATTGTGGGGCAAAACCTGTCTTTGCTGATGTCCTGCCGGATTCGCTGCTTATTGACCCGCAATCGGTTGAATCATTGGTCACTCCGGCAACAAAGGCCATATTCGCCGTGGATTACGCCGGACAGCCCTGCGACTATCCCGTTTTGCGGGCCATTGCCGATAAGAATGGCCTTACTTTGCTGTCCGATTGCTGTCACGGACTGGGGAGCGAACAGGGAGGCTTAACCCCGGCCCAGCAGGCAGATATAACTATTTACAGTTTCCATCCGGTAAAGGCTATTACCACTGGAGAAGGCGGGATGCTGGTCAGCGATGATGCCGAAATCGCAGCCGCAGCAGCAAGTTTCCGTAATCATGGCATAACCAGCGACTTCAAAAAACGCGAGCATTCAGCCTCTTATGTTTACGACATTGAAAGGCCGGGGGGAAATTACCGCCTGAGTGATATCCATTGTGCGTTGGGTTGCAGCCAGTTGGACAAGTTGGATTTTTTTTTAAGGGAGCGGGAAAGAATAGCCGGCATCTATGATGAAGTTTTCAGCAATTTCAGTGCTGTTGCGCCGTTACGCAGGGAGCCGGGGCATGCCAATCATCTCTATGTAGTCCGTGTTGATAACGCTGTGCGTGATGATTTGTTCCGTTTGATGCGTTCCGGGGGGATTATGGTTAATGTGCATTATCTTCCGGTGCATTTGATGACCCTGTACAGATGTGAGCTGGGTACGGGAGAGGGACTGTGTCCTGTTGCGGAGAAGGCGGCCAAGGAGATTCTTTCCCTGCCGATATTTCCGGGGCTGACAGCAGAGGAGCAAAACAGAGTTGTTGATGTGCTAAAAATTGGTTTGATCCAACTCGAGAGCGGAAAATGAGCTTTAAGAATAAGAGAATCCTGATCACAGGTGGGACTGGATCGTTCGGCCGGAAATGTGCGGAAATATTACTGCGTGAATATGATGTGGGGACAGTGATTATTTTCAGCCGTGATGAACGTAAGCAGCGGAATATGGCGGAAGAGTTCGGAGCACAGAGAGGCAGAATCCGTTTCTTCATGGGTGATGTCCGGGATAAGAAAAGACTGCACCGGGCCTTGAACGGAGTGGATATTGTTATCCATGCCGCAGCATTGAAACAGGTCCCGGCAGCGGAATTCAATCCTATTGAAGCGATCAAGACGAATATTGACGGGGCTTCAAATCTCATTGATGCCTGCATCGACATGAATGTGAGCAAGGTTATCGCGTTATCCACAGATAAGGCGGTAAATCCGCTTAATCTGTACGGGGCGACAAAGCTTTGCTCCGATAAACTCTTTGTGGCCGCGAATTCATATGCGGCTGAAGAAAATACAATTTTTTCCGTAGTTCGTTATGGCAATGTGCTGGGCAGCAGGGGCAGTGTTGTTCCTTTGTTCAGGAAAATGAAATCAACCGGCAGGCTTCCTGTTACGGACGAGAGAATGACCCGGTTCTGGATTACGCTGGAGCAGGGAGCGCGTTTTGTTCTTGAGCGGTTCGCTGATATGCAGGGGGGAGAAATTTTTATCCCCAAGATTCCCAGTACAAGAATAATTGATTTGGCCAAGGCCATCTGCCCGGAATGTGTAATAGATTTAGTAGGGATCAGGCCGGGAGAAAAACTGCATGAGTTAATGCTTCCTGAAGATGAAGCCCGCAACAGTTATGAATTTTCAGAGTATTATGTAATTGCCCCGGCATTTGATGGATGCGAATCCAGAAGCGGCGCATGTGCAGGCAAACCGGTCCCGGAAAATTTTTCATATGGATCAGATAGCAATCCGTGGTTTCTGGATGTGGATGAAATTTCAGAATTATTGAAAGATATGTAGGCTGTGTTTAAGCTGGAACAGATATAAAAACGGACCCGAAATTTCGGGTCCGTTTTTATTTTTAATTAAAAAAATCTTTTACAACGTTTACAACCCTACGGGCATCTTCCTCAGTCATATGCGGTCCCATGGGCAGGGAGAGCACTTCGTTGTGGATAGCCTCGCTGATGGGCAGGGAAAGGTTTTCCATCTCCTTATACGCCCCCTGTTTGTGCGGAGGGATTGGGTAATGGATGGAAGCCTCGATTTTGTTTTCGGCAAGATGGCTGATCAGGGCGTCGCGGTCTTTGCAGCGAACGACGAAAATGTGCCAGACGGATTGGATTCCTTCACCGATTACCGGAAGAATCAGTGGGGTCTCTTTGAGCCCTTCCAGATAAATTCCGGCAATGGTTTTGCGGGTCCAGTTCCAGTTGTCCAGCTTGTCTAGTTTCACACGCAGGAATGCGGCCTGCATTTCGTCAAGTCTGCTGTTAAATCCCTTGTATTCGTGAACATACTTTTCAGTAGAACCGTAGTTGGCAAGTTTGCGAACCTGCTCGGCTATGTTGTCATCCATAGTGGTTACAGCTCCGCCGTCTCCGAAGGCACCGAGGTTCTTGCCGGGGTAGAAGCTGAAGGCTGCAGCATGGCCCAATGTGCCGGACATACGTCCTTTGTAGACCGCGCCGTGGGCCTGTGCGGCATCCGTGACAACGAACAGGGAGTGCTTTTCCGCAAATTCCATGATCGGGTCCATATCTGCGGGTTGGCCATAGAGATGAACCGGGATTATGGCCTTGGTATTCGGGGTCAATGCGGCTTCAAGTTTGGCCGGATCCATGTTGTAGGTGGCTTCCACAGGCTCAACCGGAATAATGTTGGCTCCGGTTCTGGTTACCGCCAGCCATGTGGCGATAAAGGTGTTTGAAGGGACCAGCACGTCATCACCGGGACCGACACCGGCAGCGCGCAGGGTCAACTCAATTGCTTCCAGTCCGTTACCGCAGCCGATGCAGTTTTTAGCTCCGGTGTAGAGTGCGAATTCTTTTTCAAAGGCTTTTACTTCGTCACCGTGAATGAACCAGCCTGATTCAAGAACACGTTTTGCGGCTGCGTCTATTTTCGGGGCAAGAGCCTGGTATGTCCAGCCTACGTCGAGAAATTTAATCTGCTTCATTTTTTTTTACCGCCTTTATGAATTCATCATAGCTGTAGTAATAGTCACTCGGATCATAATATTCCGAGGCCAGCACCAGACAAACGGAACCGGAAGAGAAGTTTTCAAGCTCACGCCATGTCATGGTCGGGATGTACAGCCCGTAGTACGACCTGTTCAGTGAGAACTTGGTTTTGGTCTTACCGTCATCAAGCACTACGTCAAAGCTGCCGGAAGCAGCGATGATGTATTGCCTGAGCTTCTTATGGGCATGTCCTCCACGGGTCTCTCCGCCGGGAACGTCATATAGATAGTACACTCTTTTGATATCAAAAGGAATATGGCGACTGTTTTCAATAAAAGTCAGGTTTCCCCTGTTGTCATTGATTTTGGGCAGTTCGATAATTTGCGGTTTATCTTCTTTGATCATTTTCTGTCCTTCATTTCCAATTCAACCAGCCGGATGTATTTTTGAAAGGTGTAGAAAAAACCGTGGATGGCAATGATAAGGCCCGCCTTACCGTCACGAAATCCCTGCTGAATAATGTATTGTTTTATGAATTTGCCGATAGCGCGCCGCAGCGCAGAAAATACAGAACTTGTTTTGCCCATTGAATACAAGTCATTTGCAGCATCGCGTGTGTAAATGTTTATTTTGTGGAGGTGGTGAAAAAAATCGCCATAGGGGTAGTGGATGATATCCCCTGAAAGTTCACCGGCTTTGTTTTTAGGGCGCAATTCTTCATGCGGGCGGATTCCACCAATTGTGATTCCGTCCAGTTTGTATACACGGAAAAGCTTATCCGGATACCAGCCGCTGTGCATTATGAATCTATCCAGATACCATGATTTTCTTGAGCAGAAATATCCATCGCAGTTGTCTGGTTTGTGGAGCATATTTATGATGCTATCGCGTAATTCATGGGAAATCTGTTCGTCTTGATCTATGGTTACGACCCATTTTGTATTAATTAATGTCTGAGCAAATTTGTGTTGTTCAATGGCTCCGTTCCAGTCATTATGTACTATGCGGGCGTTATGTTTATTAGCAATTTCGAGGGTTGAGTCAGTAGAGCCTGAGTCAATAACGAGAATCTCCGAGCAAAAGGAGAGGCTGCTCAAAGCTTTATCAAGTAATCTTTCTCCATTGTATGTCAGAATCAGTCCTGTGATTTTTGTCATGCTGAGTTTGTTTGTCCGATAGTTTTAAAATTGGAATAAAAAAAACAAATTATAATAGGCAGGCACAAGGCGTGAGTCAAGAGAGTTAAGGGTAGGTATTTTTTAAAGGATCCAAGCTGAAAAAAGCATACGAAAAAAATTTCAATGCAGCTTAAGCTGTCGCCTGCTACGTCATTTTCGGTTCAATTGCCTGAGCAATCTGGAAGGCTCGGTTTGCTTTAACCCGTCCGGGAGAGCCTAGATATTTGAGGACCCCGCCGACTTCACATTCAAGCATATCTTCTTCGTCCGTATCGAGAAGCAGCAGATCGCCTTCTTCAAGATTGAGAAGCTGGCGGCCGGTTATTTTGGTCTTCCCAAGTCGAACCAGCAGTTCCACCGGAGTTTCCAGCAGTCTTTCCTTGAAACGGCTGACCCAGACGTGGTCGATTTCAAGGCGTTCTGACTGGAAGGAAGCGTGCAGCTTGGAACGGATGGGTTCCAGAGTAGAGTAGGGCAGGCAGACGATGAGTGAGCCGATGGCGTTTTCCAGTTCAACCTCAAAGGTGATGACTACAACAACATCTGAGGGCGGTACAATCGCTGCAAACTGCGGGTTGACCTCTGAACGGACCAGCTCAAGGTGGACTTCATGCACCGGGCGCCATGAATCTTCGAGGTTGGAAAGGGCTATTTTTACAACCCGGTCTACAATGGCCTGTTCGATGGGGGTAAAGTCGCGGCCCTCTACCTTGGGCTGGGAGCCGGAGCCTCCGAAAAAACTTTCCACCAGAGCGAAGACCAGACGGGAGTCAACAACGAGAATGGCATTGCCGCGCAGGGGGTCCATTTTGAAAATGGAAAGAGATGTAGGTACAGGCAGGGAACGCATGAAGTCCCCGAATTTGGACATATCAATGGAGATGGGGTTGATGTCCACCCGCTTGCGCATGGTGTTGGCAAGGTTGTTGGTGGCAAGACGCGCGAAACGGTCGTTGACGATTTCAAGAACAGGCATACGACCACGGATAATGCGGTCCTGGTTGGCAAGGTCAAAAGAGACAACACCGGAGTCGTCATCCGGTATGTCCTGCTCCGCTTCAACCTCTCCACCGGAAAGGCCCCTTAATAGAGCATCAACCTCATCCTGCTGCAGAATTTTACTCATGCTGATTAAACCCGTCTCAGTTATCGTTCATGTGGCCCATCAATAAACTACAATTATCCATTTTTGAGCACAAAGTAAACGCGTAAGCCAATGTGTATCAACTGTATCGTCTTAAAAAACAAAAACTTTAGCAGCAGCCGGTTAAGCTCCGACAGTGCAAAGCACGATAAAAGTTTTTGGAGAGGCCGTAGAAACTTACCCAAAAAGCGCGAAGCGCATCAATCAGACTTTAATATGCCAAGGTTCAAAACGGACACCGAGCAGGTTGTTCTCCGGGTAGCGCAGTTGCAGGTAGCCGTGTTCGCGCAACTTGATGCAGGTTCCGGTTTCGGCAAAGCGGGCGCTGAAGTTTGCGGCTCCAAGTCCTTTTTCACCGACATCGAAATCCCCGACCCCGTGGTAAGAATATCCCGGAGGAGCCAGCGAACGGGAGGCCAGTGACAGATTGCCGTTGTTGGCTTCCGCTTTGGCAAGAAATAGGATGAATTGTTTGATAACTCCGCGTACCCCGGATGTGAGGTATACTTTTTTGCCCAGTTCCTTGCGGATTTCCATGTATTTTTTCTGCGGTTCTCCCCGGTAGAGAAAATTGCCTGTGCGCGGAATCTTGACCAGTTTTTTGCGGGGGATGGAAGCGGTCAACTTGTCCACTGGTTTTTCTCCAAGAAAACCATAATCATGGGCATCGAAGTGGAAAAGCATGTCGAGAAAATTTTTTTCCTGCTCGGTAAACCTGCCGACAGCGGAATAATTGCGCCCGAATTTTAAGACATCATCAAAGCTCAGCACGCAGAAATTGCCGAATCCTACTGTCTGCTGTACCCGGCGCAATCTGCTCAGTGATGATTTAAGCAGGACCAGTTCTTTTTTTTCAAGAATGATATCTCCCGGTTGGGGGGTGTCAAAATTGGCCATGCGATGCAGGTAATCCTTGAGGTCCTTCTCTTCCACTGCGCGGGTCGCTTCCTGAGCACAGGCAAAGCCGGGGATACCGCACAGGGCTGCCCCGAAGGATATTGAAAATATAGTTTTCAGGAATGTTCTTCTGTTCATAAGGGGGTTCTACCCGGATCAGGTTGATAGCAGCATGTTCAGCTGTTTCTATAAAACAGAAAAGGAATTGTGAAAAGATAGGCAGAAGGTGTTCATGATAAATTAATAAAGCGCGGTAAACCAATTGGTTTACCGCGCTTTTCAATTTACGGAAATGTTGCGGGAAGCTCTATTTACCGCGTTTGGTCCAGAGCTTCATTTCCTTCATCTTTTTGCGGCGTTCACGCTGCAGGGATTTGCAGACCAGAGGGGTCTTTTTCTTGAGGTTGTATTTTTCGCGGTACTCATCTGGAGTAAGACCGTGGGAAGCGAGATGCTTCTTGGTAATGATCTTAAAGGATTTTCCGCATTCACAGCAAACAATGGATTTTTCCTTAATGGATTTTTTGGGCTCACATGCAGGAGCTTCTTCCTGTGCGGGGAGGGCATTTTCAGCAATGGCCTGAATGCCGGCAGACAGCTTGCGGACCATGGAAGTCATTTCTTCTTCACTCATGGTTCTTACGCTTGCCTGTGCTTTGACAATTTCCAAAGCTTCTTTCAGATAATCTTCCACTTGGAATCTCCTTTTGGGATTATTATTGCACTAATTCGGTGTTGGAAGAATAATGGATAAAGTAGATTGTAGTAACTGTCAAATACATTAGATATAATTTTGCAGATATTCTGATTAAATTATAAATTATGCATGGCTTCTAGTGTATTGTTTGTACACTAATTTATCTATTACAGTGGAAAAGTGCGTTTAAAACATATAAATTTCGAAAAAAGAAAAAAATACCGAAACATATTTACCGAAACATTTTTGGGTTAATGTTTTTAATAGTGTTGCGCAGAAATATAAATGAGTATTCACCTGCATGGCCGCTCAAGAGTGTTTGCGGTATCAGCGTTTGCGGTGTACTCCATGAATCAATCTTTATAAAAATTTGTGTTCAACTGAATAAACAATTTTTGGTTTCCGGTGCCTTCTCGCCGGGGGAGTCATTGATAGCTTTGTCCAAATTATGGTCTATAGCCCTGTGTTTTCTGGTTTTTGTCCTGCCCTGTTCCGGCTGCATCTGGGGAACTGTTGCTGTGGTCGGGGTGGCTGTGGTCGGGGCCAATGTGAATGAAATACAGGAGTCGTATACTCCACGTAATGCTACCAAAGATCTTGATGAGCACCTTGAACACCAAAAAGAAGTTGATGAAGCCATTTCCGCCAGTGACAAATATCCACCGGAACCAATTGATGCAGACGAGATTGTCGATACTTACACAACTCAGGGCGTGGATGAATAGGACCATGTAGTAGAGTCATCTGCTGTTTTATTATAATACATCAGCAATGATTTGACTTGCCTTTATCTTTCTCAGAAGTATATCTTACCTGTATTCGTCTATTCAAATGAATAAGAACCATAAGGGGGGACATCATGTCCGGACTGACAGCTAAGAATACAATTCTTGTGGTGGAAACCAGTAATACTCAGGCTAGAATTATTACTGAACATATAGAATCCATAACTCCTTTTGATACCATGGTGGTCAACTCCATGGAGGAGCTTGAAAACAGGCTTGCCGATAATGGCGAGGATGTTTTCATCGCCGTCCTGAACTTGAATATCAAGGGAGCACCGGACGGTGAAGCCGTTGATTATGTTCTTTCCCGGAAGATTCCCTGCATTGTCCTCACTTCTACGTTTGATGAGGACATCCGCAACCGTTTTATCGAGAAGAGTGTGCTGGATTACTTTAACAAGTCCAGGCGTGAAGATCTTGAGGAGATGGTGGATCTTATCAGGCGCATTCATTCCAACCACGAAATAAAGGTTGTTGTTGCCGAGGACAACTCCACTGCCCGCAAGATTATGCAAAGATTGCTGGAGCGTCTTAATTTCACTGTTCTTTCCGGTAAAGACGGGGCAGAGGCCCTTGAGTTGATCAAGGCTAACCCGGATGTAAAGTTGCTGCTGACTGATTATGAAATGCCCAATTTGGACGGATTTGAGCTGGTCAGTGAGGTTCGCAAGACCCACAGCCGTGACCAGTTGGCAATCCTTGGTGTCTCCGCCCATGATTCCGGGGCTATTACAGCAAAATTTCTCAAACGCGGGGCCAACGACTTTCTGAAAAAACCTTTTGAGGTGGAAGAATTTTCATGGCGGGTGACCAATAATCTTAATGAACTTGAGCGGGTCCGTTCCATCAAAGATGCATACAGCCGTGATCCTTTGACCGGTTTTTACAATCTCAACTTTTTTCTTGATAAGGGACGTGATCTTTTTGAAAAAGCCCAAAAACAGGGCCGCTCTCCTGTTGTCGCAGCCTTCAATATCGACAACATGCTGGAAATCAATGGGCGGTACGGCTGGGATGGAGGTTTTGCGGCACTGAAGAAGGCCTCTTCATTGTTGGATCAGAATTCCCTCGGCTGGATAATGACCGCACGCAGCGATTGCGGATTTTTTATTCTGGCCGATGACCTCGAAGCCTTGAAGCGTGATCTCGGTGTAGTCAAGGCCGCTCTTGCCAGTTCAGAGATTGTTTCCGGCTCTGGACGATTTATTGCCAGCGCTTCTTTTACTATCAGCAATGCTTCGGATGGAGGGCTTGATGCTACCCTGACCAGGGCAGCTCTGGTTTTGAAAGATATTCAGGCCAAGGGAGTGAACGGATTCAGTTTTGCTTAGCGTTAATTTGCAGAAAAAAGCCCGTAATCTTTTCATGAGATTACGGGCTTTTTTTTGGTGATTTATTTAAGTTAGTTATTGGTCTTCGTTCCCGAATAGGTGAATGCTTTCTTGTCCATGGTCCAGTATGTTCCCCGGTCAATTCCGAATGCTTTACCGCAGGGGCAGTAGACCTTGCCGTCTCGCTCTTCGGCATTCCATATTTTCTTGATTCGGTCCTTATGGCAACGATGAACTTCACCCTGGCCGATCTTGTAATATTTCCATAGCTTGCGTCTGCACGCAGAGCATTTTAAAACTAGCATAAATATAATAAATGAAGCTGCGAAGCTTTAATGGAGGTTTATCCGAACTCCGGCTGCGATTTTTTTTAGGTACCACCAATCAATTTCTTAAGGTAGTCAACAACCGTACCGGATGGGTAAAAACGCCTAAAGCGCAGGATATATCAGTAGCGACGAGGTCGGCAGCGCGTGCCGCTTTCATGGACATGCATTCGGCTCCCGAGATGATAATACTCAGTGACGCTTCTTTAAGCATGAGCGTATCGTTGCGGCCATTGCCGATACAGGCACATTTGGCAGGTCCGAGTGAGTTCACGTAATCTAGTTTGGCCTTGTCTTCGGGACTTCCGTTGATGATGTGGATGGTTACCGGCAGGCCGGAAAGTTCTTCTTCACACTGCCCTAATGTGTCGGCGGAAAGCACATGGATCTGCACATCTTCGGACAGTTCCTTGAGTAGCTTGCCCACGCCGGGCAACAGGTTGCCGTCCAAAGCTAGGGTGCCGTTGTAGTCCAGCACAAGGTGTTCGATCTCAAGTTTACCGAATCCGGGAATATCAAGGTTGATCATGAGTTTTTCCTTCTTAAAGGCTGGCGTACCTTTCAATCTGCTTTTTGTATTCCAATACACCTTTTACGATGCCGTCGGCAATATAAGAAAGATAGCTATCAGTCTTTAGCCGCTTAGCTTCGGTTCGGTTGGTCAGGTAACCCAGTTCAATAAGAACCGAAGGCATCTTGGCACCCATGAGTACGTAAAATGGTGCTTCGCGCACACCCTGATCTTTTACGTTCCATTTGCGTCGGATGTTTTTCAGGGAACCTGTATGGATGTTTTGTGCCAGATCCTTGCTTTCTTTCATTTTTGAATTGAGCATCAGATCAGTAAGGATGACCTGTAAATCACTGATTCTCTTTGCTGAAACTGCGTTTTCACGAGCCGCAACCCTGACAGCGTTGCGGTTGCGGGCAAGGTTCAATGTGTAGGTTTCAATTCCGTTGATCTTGGTACTGCGGTGCGCGTTGCAATGGATGGAGATGAACATGTCCGCTTTTTTGATATTGGCCATGGCAGTTCGTTCCTCAAGAGGAATGAATGTGTCGTTGGATCTGGTGTACATGACTGAGAATCCTGCCTTTTTAAGCTTGGCGGCAAGGATTCTTGTAAAGCGCAGGTTGATGTCTTTCTCTTTCAGTCCATTGGCTGAAGCGCCGGGGTCTTTCCCGCCGTGGCCGGGGTCAAGCATTATGGTTTTGAAAGTTAAACCAAGCTGTTCAAGAAGTTCTCCGGCCATTTTTTTACTGTTTGCCGGTGGAATGTATTTTTGGGTCTTGGATTTCCGGGAAGTGGAATGATGGACCGGGCTCTTATTCTCAACTACTTTTCCTTCTTCGGGGGCCTGAACGTCTATAACCAGTCTGAAGGGGTTTTCCAGCGGAAAAATTTTATAGTCCTGCATGGAATTGAAATCCAGCACTACACGGGTAGTGCGGGGGTCGCGCTGTGCGGAGCGGATGTCTTTGAGGATGCCGTCGGCAACATGGGTGGCCTTGTGTACCCCGTTGCCGAGTACAGTATTTTCAAGGTCGAGGTACAGCCTGTGCGGACGGTTTACACTCTGGTTCGGGTTCAGGAGCTGGTAGCGGTAACGCACCTCGTCATCCAGGTCGAGGACCACGCGGGTGTATGTCTCACTGCTTGTGTAGCGCACAGATAAAAGCTTGGCCCGGCTGGATGAGTCCTTACTGTTTTTAGGGGAAGCTTTTTTTGCCGGGATGATGGTGCCCGAGGGTTTCTTATGCTTTGTCTCGTCCCCTGAAATCCCTTTACGGTCCATGGAATCCAGCCGTTTACGGGCATTGGAATACATGTCCGATTTGGAATAACGGTGGACAATGGTCAGATAATCGGAATAGGCGAGATCTTTTTCGTTAAGTTTGCGCAGTCGTATTTCAGCCCGGCGGTATATGCTGTCGTCTGTCCATTGATGGGATGGAAAATTGGAGATCATGCGGCCATAGTAGTCGACAGCAGTGCGGAAATCTTTTTTTATGCCGCTTCGATTGCCCAGCTCTTCATAAGTCCTGCCCAGATAATAAAGAGATTTAGGGGCGTATGTCCCACGGCTGGACCGCTTGAATACATTGCGAAATTTTTTACCTACTTTTTCCCATTCAGAACGGTATTGGGATTTTTTTTTGTCCTTGGAAAGGGCGTGGAATTGTTTCCACGCAATGGTGAAATCATCCTTTATGCTGGCCCCGAAGGCGCTGGCAGGGATGACAGAAACGAGCAACCCAGCAAGAAAGAGGGCCATGATCAGGTTTGGAATAAAAAATTTGCGCATTTTTCCCGGTCGGCTGTTTTATAAATGTTTTGCCCAGTCTGATAACAGTAAAATTACAGGCAATCGTTCTAAAAAAAGTTTAGATGTTTTCACTAATAAGCTTGCACGCCCGAAAAATCAACTTCTATCTTATATGATCAGGCTTATGGTTCTGTTTTGGTGTACCTGAGCTCGAGAACGGTGTATGAAAGCTGGACTGACGGTTCTTTTTGTGTAATGGGCATATGCATTGTTGCTCGGAACTTAAATAAAATTTACTTCACTCATTTGGAGATAGATAATGGAAGCTCCCCAGAGAAATTTGGCTCTTGACCTTGTTAGGGTAACCGAGGCTGCAGCACTGGCTTCCGCCAGATGGCTGGGCCGTGGTGACAAAAACGCTGGCGATCAGGCTGCTGTTGATGCCATGCGTCTCAGCTTCAACAGCCTTGAAATTAGCGGCACAGTTGTTATCGGTGAGGGCGAGAAAGACCACGCTCCCATGCTCTACAACGGCGAGAAGCTGGGTGTTGGCGAAGGTCCGGGCATGGATGTTGCCGTGGACCCCGTTGAAGGTACGAATCTGCTGGCATACGGTCGTCCTAACGCAATTTCTGTTGTGGGTGTTGCTCCCACCGGAATGATGCTTGATCCGGGTCCCAGTTACTACATGCAGAAGCTGGTTGTGCCTACTGCAGCAAGGAATATGGTTGATATCAACGCTCCGGTAAAGGACAACCTGAACAAGATAGCCAAGGCTCTGAACAAAGATGTGGACGACCTCGTTGTATTTGTTCTGGAAAAACCCAGACATCACGGCCTGATTCAGGAAATTCGTGACGCCGGGGCACGCATCCAGCTGCATACCGACGGTGACGTTGCCGGTGCGCTTATGGTTGTTGATCCCCGCAGTCCGGTCGATGTTATGATCGGAACCGGCGGTACCCCTGAGGGAGTACTTGCAGCCTGTGCCATCCGCATTATGGGCGGTGAAATGTTCGCAAAATTCGACCCCCAGTCCGAGGCCGAGAAAGCTGCTCTTGAAGACCAGAATTATGATTTGCGCAACATCATGACCGTTAATGATCTGGTCAAAAGCGATGATATATTCTTCTCTGCCACCGGAATTTCCGGCGGTACTTTCCTGCGCGGTGTCCGTTACCTCGGCTACGGTGCGGAAACCACATCTCTGGTCATGCGCGGCAAGACCGGAACTGTGCGCCATATTGAAGCAGTTCACACCTGGGACAAGCTGATGAAAATCAGTGCTGTTAAGTACGATTAAGCACCTATATTTTAAGAATTAAATAAATGGGCGGTTCCGACTTGATTGTCGAAACCGCCCATTTTGTCTTGTAAATACGGGATTTGTTTTAATACTCAGGAGCTTCCAGCTTTTCCGAAATAATTTTGGCGTCTTCCGGGCGGGCTGCGGTGCCGAGTTCTTTGGCTTCCCCGTGGCAGGTGATTCCGGTGGGGCGTAATTGCACATATCCCGCGGAAAGTACGTTGGTGTAGGGAATCTGTTCCCTGAATTCGAGGTAGCCGATGCGGTTGGGGATGATTATGGGCAGCGGGTCGCCGGAGAAATCCTCAAACATGATATATTTCATTTTCGGTCCTTTCTGGTGCGGCCTGCCGTACTTGGCGTGAGGCCGGAAGTTGTTTCTGTTCGCGAACGATGTTGCCCGCATCCTCATTACAGATTATAGGCATACATATTCAAGATCAAGAAGTGTAGACCAGAAAATCCGGAGTTGGCAAATGGCTGGACCTGACAATGAAAAGCTGGACAATAATGAGCTTGCCAGAATGAGAACCCTGCTGGCTAATGAGCGGACTTTTCTGGCTTGGTGCCGGACAGCATTGGGTTTGTTCGGTTTTGGGTTCGTGATTGAAAAAGCCAGACTTTATATGGAAAAAATGATGCCCGGAACACCGGCGATAATGCTTAAGGAAATGAATTTTCTCGGCGTGTTCATTATTGTTTCGGGGATGGTTATCCTGACCAGTGCGGCGTTTCGGTTTTACCGTTTTGAAAAGAGCGTCGGGTCGCGTGTTCGTTGGACTACTCCTTATCCGGAAATGCTGGTTACTGTGGCTGTGGGGGTAATCCTGATTGTCAGTTCCATAGCCGGGAAGATGTTTTTTTAATTTTGCACAATGAAATCTTAATGAATAATAATTATAAAAAAATAGCCCTTTGGCAGACCGCTTTCCTTGGTGACGCGGTACTGACCCTGCCCCTGATCAAGGCACTTGCCTTGCGTTTTCCTGAAGCTGAAATCCATCTAATCGTGCGTAAAGGAGTGGAAGCTCTTTTTGAGGGCCAGCCGGAACTTGCGGGGGTGCATGGGTTCGACAAACGAGGGGCTCAGAAAGGCATGAGCGCTGCCCGTTCTTATGGTGCTGAACTGGGCAGGCAGGGATTTGATCTCTGGATTTCCGCTCACACCAGCATGCGTTCGGCAGTGGTTGCCATGTCTACCGGGATTAAAGACCGCATCGGTTATGCTGCTCCGTGGTATAACCGTTTTATCTATTCGCAGACTGTGGAGCGGCGGTTTGATGAACTGGAAGAGGTGGAAAGGCTGCTGGCACTTGGTGAGCCGTTGGGCATTTCCGGTATAGCCCCTGATGTGACGCTGGAGCTTCCGGCAGAAGTGCTTGGCGAAGCGGAGGATTTTTTCAGGGGTCTTGGCAACCGTCCGGTGATAGGGGTACATCCCGGTTCTACGTGGGAAACCAAGAAATGGCCGGAACAGAATTTCGCTCAGGTCATCGACAGGTGTGTTGCTGAAGGGTTTAAGGTGATTTTTTTCGGCGGTCCTGCCGAAACCGGACTTTGCCGATCTGTTCTTGATCAGGCAAAGCGGGCCGATGCGGTGATTAATCTTGCCGGAAAACTTGGCCTGCAGCAGTTGGCCGCGCATATCCGGCAGTTGGATGTGTATGTGACCAATGATTCAGGACCCATGCATATTGCATGGATGCAGAAGGTGCCTGTGCTGGCCATGTTCGGGCCGACCGTGCGCAGGTTCGGCTTTTTTCCGCGTGGCGCAGGTTCCACAGTGCTGGAAAGTCCTGCAGATTTGCAATGCAGGCCGTGTGGGTTGCACGGCGGTAAAACCTGTCCCGAGAAACATCATAAATGCATGACGGACATCACAGTTGATATGGTTTGGAATGAAATTTTGCGTAAAGCCGGGGAAGGCAGGGAGAATGAAAATGATTAGTCTGAAAAAAAATTTTGTTCCCTTTGTTCTCTTTTCATGTCTGGTTCTGATTTCCGGCTGCAAGGTCAATGGAATCGGGAAAACAGTTGAACCTGTCCCTGCTCCCGATCCGGTGAAAGTCTCATCCGCCCCGTACACGGAGGAAAAGAAAAATGTGATTGTCTGCACTGCTGATTTTATGCGTGCGGCCCGTTATTTTTCCTACCTGCACCGTGAATTCGAGGGAGTTAAATCGGTTATTCTGAAAGTCCCGGCTTTTAACGGTACTGCCGAGTCTGCGGAAAATGTCTTTTCCGGGGTGCGTGAGCAGGTGGACCGTCTGAACAAAGACGGCGGACTCATGTCCGTGCTTATTCTCGGTAACCGGGATGTTGTTCCCTCTGCCCGATTCAGCGCGGCAAACGGAACCGGAGTCCATTTTTCAGATTACGCTTATGGCGGTTCTGCATCGGCACCGGAAAATATGCTCCCGGTGGGCAGGATTCCGGCACGGGATTGTACTGAGGCTGAAGACGTGGCCGCCAAGTATGAGCGCTGGTACGGGGACCGGGAATTCCGTCCGGCATGGCCGGTATCCTTCATTGGCGGCGAGGGGTTCTCCGGTCAGACTATTTCCGACTCAGAGCTTCTTTTTTTCAACCTGCAGCAGGAGGGTATCGCCGGCCCTGAGGCTATCCGTTATCTAGGCGCAGCCGGCGGGGTTACACCGCAGCGCCTGCAGCAATCATTTGCTGAGGATGATGTCTCTGTCCAATGGCTGGCTCTTGAAGCTGTCTCTGGCGGTTTTAGGGCCGGGAATGGAGTTGTGCCGGTTTCGGCGATATTGAATCTTGAGTACAAGCCCGGCCTGCCGATGGTGCTTAATCCTTCTTGCGAGATTTCTACTGTCAACGCTTCCATGCCTACCCCTGCGGAGGCTATAGTCCTTTCTCCCGGCGGAGGGCTGGCTGTTATGACCGGATGCAAGGGCAAGGGAGAAATCCGCGCTGAGCTGGATGATGGACGGGTTTTCCGGGTCGATTCAAGCGGAACGCCCCGGCTGCTCATGGAATTTCACAAAGCTTATTTCAGCGGCAAACACCGTATCGGAGATGCCTTGATTGAATCACGGGCACAATTTGCCCAGAATCGGCTCAATGGCGAGAGTATTGAACCTCTCTACGGTCTGGTCTTTTATGGTGATCCGGTCATGTCACTGCCCTTGCCGGTGCGTACTGAGTCTCCTTCCTACAAAGGGCTGAATGTGGTCTCCAAGGACAGGAAGCAGTCGGGAGTTGCTGTTTTCGCCGTCAATTCCACGATCTCTTTTGCCATGGAAGAAGGCGGGGTTTATCCGGCTGTCCGTCTGCAGGTTGTTGACCGCAGCAATGGCCGGGTTGTTTCCTCCATGAAGGTGGCGGAGGACGACATTTTTAATTTCATGTCCGATGGTGAAGGGCAGTATCTTGTATATTCCCGTCCTCTGGACGGTCCGCTGGCATGGCAGTTTTTTGATGTTCGTGAAAAACGGAATATGGATAAGTTTTCCTCAGCGGAGGCCCGGAAACGCACTAAACCTTCCCCGAGGATCAGTGCCGGGCTTAAGCCGGTTAGCTACGCGGTGCAGGTCAGCTCCAACCGCAGGGAGAATTCTGCGGTCAAAGTGCGCCAGCGTCTGACCGGTCAGGGTTATGCGGCTTATGTTGTCGAGGTCCCTTCGGCCAATAACCGCAAATGGTATTGCGTACGTTTCGGGAACTACGATTCTTGGGCAGATGCTGTTGAAGCATCCGCAGAATATGAACGTAAGGAACAGGCTGACGCGAAGATTGTTCGTTGCCGTGGCGGGAGTTAGTGTAATAAATTTATAATACGATCTTTATTGAAGATGGTTGTTGTTTTGGGTATAAGCCTGTCTTTGGAATGTTAATATACATTAAGCAAGGACAGGTGTTGAGAAGTGATGCCCGCATTCAAGAAGCCTCTTTTTCTGGTTCTCGGCCTGCTTGTTTTTGCTGCACTTGGAACCGGAGTTGTCTTTGTTTCCGGTTTAAAATCCAGACCGAAACCTGTTCTGTCTTCCGGTTATCAATTTTCCAAAGGAATATCCCCTGCAAAACTTGAATTCAGTAACGGCGAAATAGTAACTTTGAACCGGGTTTTCTGGGAAAAACGGGATATTTTGAAAAAAACGGTCCTGACCGTAGTAGGGCAGGAATCCGAGCGTGGTCCAAAGAAGATGACCGCACAGTCCGGACTGAAATTTTCCATTGAGCTTAAAAGCAAAAACGGAATGTCCTATTCTCCCGAGAATGTTCAGTGCAAACGCGGCAGGCTTGTCAGCGAGATCAGCCGCTATATGGATGAGGGAGCCAAAGTGCTTGCTGCTTATGCAAAAGATCCGGCCCTGCTGAACAGGGAAGTTGAAATAGTCGATATGTAAAAAAATCCCAGACTGGTGTGACCAAAAGTCTGGGATTTTTTTTTATTTTACCAGAGTCACCAGATCATAATCGGTGACATTGTCTATTTCAGCTTCGACCATCATGCCCGGCTTGAGTTCCATGCCATCCTCAGGCGCGCTGACGTAGGTAATGCCGTCAACTTCCGAGGCTTGAAACCAGACCCGGCCATTAAATAATCCCGGCCATTCTTCGTTCGGTTCTTCCACCAGCACCTGAATTGTTTCGCCGACATTTTCTTCAAGGATTTCCCTGCTGATTTCCGATTGGACTTCCATAAGCTGCTGTCTGCGCTCTTCCCGCAGCTCTTCAGGCAACTGCTCCATTTCCCCGGCGGGGGTTCCGTCTTCCGGCTGGTAGGCGAAAACTCCGAGGTTCTGGAATCGTGTTTCTTTAACAAAATCAACCAGTGTATTGAAATGTTCTTCGGTTTCACCGGGATAGCCCACAATGATGCTGGTGCGCAGCACCGCTTCGGGAATATGTTTGCGAACCCGGTCAATAACCTTGCGCGGGTCACGGGCAAAGGGGCGTCCCATGGATAAGAGTACTTCCGGATGAGCGTGTTGGATGGGAATATCAAAGTACGGCAGCAGCGGTTTTCCGGCCTGTGCGAGAAAGGAAAGCATGCTGTCGGTCAGCCCTGCGGGGTAGAGATACATCAGCCGCAGCCATTCCAATCCCTTGAGAGGAAGCAGTTTTTCAATCAGGGAACGCAGGTTTGTTTCCTTATCGTCAAGGTCGGAACCGTATGCTGTGGTATCCTGTCCCACAACGACCAGTTCCGGTACGCCCTGCTCAAGGATGTAGCGCGCTTCGTCCACAAGACCGTCCAGCTCCCGGCTTACATGAGGACCGCGGATGGAGGGAATAGTGCAGAACCTGCATGAATGTGAGCAGCCTTCACTTATTTTCAGGTAAGCGTATGCCGGACCTGTGCTGATGGCCCTTTGCTGAACCACAGGCAGTTCCCTTGCAAGGGCTTTGGCGGCCAGTCCCGGCCATTGGGCCAGTTCGCGGGTGGAGAGCCAGAGGTCCACTTCCGGCATCTGTTCGGTCAGCTTCCCGTAGCGGCTGACCAGACATCCGGCCACAGCCAGTACCGGGCGCGGGTTGAGATCCTTGATGGCATCGGCTGCTTCGAGGATTGTGTCCACTGATTCTTCGGTAGCTGGACCGATAAAACCGCAGGTATTGATCAAGATGAGGTCGGCTTCTTCCGCGCTGGGGGCGGCAATCATGTCGGAGCCGAAGGCGCCGAGCATTACTTCGGTATCGACCCGGTTTTTCGGGCAGCCGAGGCTTATGGTATAAATTCTTGTTTTGTTCATATGGATATAATTCCGTTGGCAGTATATTTTACGGATGTTTGTTAAAGCTCAAGATTTCTTGTGCGGCAATCGTTAACCTATTCGCCAGCAAGTGCAAAGAGCAAAATTGTGCTATTCCTTATTACCTATTTTATGGAAAATAGTTTATCCTGAAGGCGTGTTAAAAACAAAGGGAACGGGCGGAGCAGTAATGCTTGAAGATTTTATAGATATAAAAAAAGACTGCATCGGAGTTGTAGGACGATCCTTTGCGCTTTCAGTCCTTTCCCTGCTGTTGCACGAAAGCAGTCGCGAGGCTGCCGGCATAGTGCTTGAGGCCGGTGTTCTTATCGATGAATCCGGTAATCCCCTGCAGGACGGTTATGATTTTCCCCTGTACGCGGATGTGGGTTCCATGCTTGCCGCCCATCCGTCTATAAAAATGGTTTTTGAACTTTCAGGTGAAGCGGATCTTGTCAGGAAGTTGCGTATTGCCCTGCCGCTTGAAGTTGCTCTTGTGGAGCTTCCGGCAGCGCGTTTTTTTCTCCGGTTGCATGCCACAGACCGTTTGTGGATTGCCTGCAAGGCCAACCTCATGCAGACTCAGGCTCTGTTCAAGTCCGTGGTGGACCAGTTCCCCGAAGATATAATTATCATCGGTTCGAACGGGCTGATTCTGGATTGCAACAACCATTTTGTCCAACGGTCCGGGCGGGATTTCGCAGCCCTGCAAGGCGAAAATCCCCTGAATTATTATGATGCACTTACCTCGCTGTGTCCGGTGGAAGACGGATTTATCAACGTCCCGGATATGTCCCGTGAAAACGGGGAATTAATGTTTTCCGAGACTGACGATCTGGGCAAAATTCATTTTTTCCGCCTTTACGTCTATCCCATCACAGAAGAGGGAAAGGACAAGGTTGTTCAACTGGTGGTCATCTGCCGGAACATTACCGAGCGGACACTCATCGAACAGCGTTTGCAGCAGTCTGAGCGAATGGCAACAGTGGGAGAGCTTTCCGCTTACATTGCCCATGAAATCCGTAATCCGCTGATGGCAATGGGCGGGTTTGCCAAGGTGTTGATCAAGGATGAAGGTATTGATCCTGCCGGACGTGAAAAGATCAAGATCATTCTTGAAGAGGCTCAGCGGCTGGACTGTTTACTTAAGAGTATCCTCAGTTTTGTGCGCTCAAGGGATGTGCAGAAGAACAATATCGATATCAATAAGATCGCGGCCGATGCCATGCAGTTGCTTTCATTGGGCTGCCAGCTGCAGGGAATTGAGGTGGAAATGGACCTTGATCCCAGTAATCCTTTAGGGATAGGCGGGGCGGAGCAGATTCGTCAATGCTTGATCAATCTGGTCAAAAACTCCATGGAAGCCATGCCCGAAGGCGGAAAGCTTAATATTTCAAGCGGGGTAAGCGAAAGGCATGTCTGGCTGGAGGTTCGTGACAGCGGACCCGGAATTTCTGATGATCAGCGCACTCATATATTTGATCCTTTTTATTCCAGCAAGGTTAACGGTAACGGCCTCGGACTACCCATGGTCAAGAAAATTATGGAAGAGTTCGGCGGTGAAGTTGAACTAGCCAGTCGGCCGGGGCTGGGTACCAGCGTGGTCTTGTTGCTGCGTAAAGCTCCGGTTGCCTAAACAGCTTCTACAGCGTATTACACTTGCAATCTATATTTCATAAGCCATGACAGGGATGCCTCAGGCGGCTCAACGAGTTTTTGCGTTGATGCATTGCACGTTTTCTAATGAAACGATTTCGTCCCGGCGGGCAAAGTGGATAATTCTCTTTGCAGTCCTTGGTTGTTTTTGTCAGCTAAATTTCACAATTGCGATATTATTTACGGGAGAATGTTTTGAAGACAGTTGTTCTTGCCACCACCAACAAAGGCAAAATTGCTGAGTTTGATGAGCTTTTTAAAGATCTGGGGCTGGAAGTCAAAGGTCTGGACCAATTTCCTGAGATTGGGGAAATTCCCGAACCGGGTGAAACCTTTCTCGAAAATGCCATCATCAAGGCCCAGACCGTAGCTAATCTGACCGGTCTGGTGGCTGTGGCAGATGATTCCGGGCTTGAAGTTGACGCCCTGAAAGGAGCTCCCGGAGTTTTTTCTGCCCGCTACAGCGGTGAGGATGCCACTCCCGAAAAGAACAATGCCAAGCTTCTTGAAGAGCTGGACGGCGTTGCAGAGAAAGAGCGTACTGCCCGCTTCGTATGCGTCATGGTTGCTGCAACACCGGACAATATCCGTATCCAGAGCCGTGGTGAATGGGAAGGGCGCATCGCCTTTGAACTGACAGGAAAGCAGGGCTTCGGCTACGATCCTTTATTTTTTGATCCTGAACTGAATTGTGTTGCCGCGGAAATGACCCGCGAAACCAAGAATGCCCGTTCTCACCGTGGCAAGGCCTTGCGCGCGCTCATGGAACAATGGGCAGATTTTCAAGAGAAAATCAGTAAATAAATTCCGTTTAAATTAAAGATGCTTCTGCGAATCAAAACGGCGAAGCCTAATGAAAGGTTTTAAGCCGCCGGAGGCAAATTCTTTTTATCAAATAGCGCAAAGCGCATTCCATTAATGGAGATTTATATATGTGTGGAATTATCGGATACGCCGGGCATCGTCCTGCAGTTCCCCTTATTGTAGAAGGTTTGAGACGCCTTGAATACCGAGGTTATGATTCTGCCGGTGTTGCAACTGTGCAGAACAAGGAGATCGAACTGGTCCGTGCCGAAGGCAAGCTGGCCTCCCTTGATGAGAAGCTGGCCCGGAAAAATGTGACCAATTCTACCTTCGGCGTAGGTCATACCCGCTGGGCCACTCACGGTATACCAGTTGAGCGCAACGCTCATCCCCATCTGGACTATGAAAAGAAAATGGCCATGATCCATAACGGGATCATTGAAAATTATCAGGAAATCAAGACCGAACTCCTCGCCAAGGGCTATGAATTCCGTTCCGATACTGACTCCGAAGTGCTCTGCAACCTCATTGCCGAGGGTCGTAAACATAATCCGACCATGCTTGAGGCTGTTTCATGGGCATTGAAACAGGTTGAGGGTGCATACGCCATTGCCGTGGTTTGTATTGATGAACCGGGCACGGTTTACGCCGCCCGTGTTGCCAGTCCGCTGGTTATGGGTGTCGGTGTTGGTGAGAATTTTGTTGCTTCCGATATTCCCGCTTTCCTGCCTTATACCCGCGAGGTGGTCTTCATTGAGGACGGAGAACTGGTCAAGATCACTTCTTCTTCCTGGGATGTTTTCAATGCCGAAACCCTTGAGCCGGTGGCAAAGGAAATCAAGACCATTAACTGGGATGTGCAGGCCGCTCAGAAGGGTGGCTTTAAACATTTCATGATCAAGGAAATTTTTGAGCAGCCCAAGGTTATTTCCGACTGCATGGCCGGGCGTGTTGATCAGGACAAGAATGAAATTGTCCTGCCGGAAGTAGAAGGTATGGAACCGCCGGAAAGGTTGCATATCATCGCTTGCGGAACCTCGTATCACGCCGGGCTGTGGGGCAAATATCTTATCGAGCAGTGGGCCAAGATTCCAGTGGAGGTAGAGATTGCCTCTGAGTTCCGTTATCGCGACCCTCTGCTGCCAGAAGGCGGCGTGGCTCTGGCTATCAGCCAGTCCGGTGAAACAGCGGATACCCTTGCCGGAATCAAACTGGCCAAGGAAAAAGGGTTGTCCATCATCGGCCTGTGTAACGTGGTCGGTTCCAGCGTGGCACGTGAGTCAGATCATGTTATGTACACTCAGGCCGGACCAGAAATCAGCGTGGCATCCACCAAGGCCATGTGCAGCCAGCTTACCGCGCTGTTGCTGCTGGCTCTTTACTGGGGCAGGAAAAAAGGCGTGATTGACTTAGCCACATACAACCGTGCGGTCATGGATATACGCAGTATTCCTTCTGTTCTGGAAGCGGAACTGCCAACCATGCGCAGCAGGGCACAGGAGCTCAGCCGCGAGTACTCCGAAGCCAACAGCTTTTTCTTTCTCGGTCGCGGGATTTATTTTCCGCTGGCTCTTGAAGGTGCGCTCAAGCTGAAGGAAATCTCCTACATCCATGCCGAGGGCTATGCCTCCGGTGAGATGAAGCACGGACCTATAGCACTCATTGATCCCAAGTTTCCGACTTTTGCCATAGCTCTTAATGACGATTTATTTCCCAAGGTAAAATCAAACCTTGTGGAAGTTCAGGCCCGTGGCGGTGAAATCATAGCCCTGACCAATCCCGGCGTAGACCTTGATGTGGAGCATCGCTGGTCCCTGCCAGAAGTATGGGGTCCGCTGAACACCTTCATCGCCCTCCCGGCCTTGCAGCTTTTTGCCTATGAGACAGCCGATTACCTTGGTAAGGACGTAGATCAGCCTCGTAATCTTGCAAAGTCGGTCACGGTCGAATAGATTAAATATTTGATTTTATTGACTTTTTTTGTCTAAAAATAAAGTTTGTCCAAATTTAATAAAGTCTGTCCATTTTGCGAATTAGTTTGTCTCAATTGCCTCTTTGGGGACTCGATCTTGCACACGGCACGGCTTTTGAGGTATACAAAAGCTCAATTCCATTTCCACAAGGAGACTACCATGGCAGATAAAACCGAACAAAAAAAAGCATGGGTCAGAATCGTGAGTAAGGCGTGGGCGGATGAAGTCTACAAGCAACGACTTTTGAACAACCCGGCAGCGGTGTTGGCAGAAGAAGGATTTAAAGTGCCGGAAGGCGTAAATGTTGAAGTTTTCGAGCAAGGCAAAGCCGATGCGTACTTCCTGTTGCCCGAGCCACTTGAGGCTTCTGATCTTGCCGAGTTGGAGGAACGATTGGCGGCTGGAGCGTGCGAGAGTTTTCTTTTCTGTGATGCTTGGTGGGATCCGACTTGAGGCGGACGAAAATGCATTCAACCCGTGTCTTGGAAGAGCACACGTGACGGTGTTTTAACCTACCAGAAAAAATTTAGTTATCAAAAGAATGCTCGACGTCTGGGAATCATAATTTATGACCGACAACCACATCTCAGTGACTCTGCCGTCCGATGAGCGATGGTTGCATTTTGTTCATGATACCGTTCGCCGCTACGGTGGGATGGTTGGATTTTCATCCAAACTTGAAGAGATGTTTTCCTGTTCAGTCATGGAAGCATGCGAAGAACTGTTCCGGTTGTCGGCCGAAGCCTCCATCACGGACTCCGTGGACCTGCACATGGACTTCAAAGGCGGGGCCGTTGTGGTGGATATCAGTTACAACAGAAATATCCCCCTCAACCCCCATGAAGCTGAGGATTTCGAAGTGCCTGATCAGGGCACCGAGCTGGATGATCTGGATGCCAGCACACTGTGGCTCCATCTCATCAAGCGGCGCATGGACCGGGTCCGGTTTATGGTTAGGGGACGGCACCATGTTCTGCGCCTGGTCAAATACAGACGTGAAGAAGGCAAGGAGATGCAGGCCTGGATCATGTCCATCACTCCCAAACTCCGCAAGCGACTTATTCTTCACTTGAACGACCCTGATACCGAGTTTCCCACCGGCGTCCTGCAGGACAAGGGGCAAGGAGCGCTTAAGCTCGGTGTAAGCGAGATGTTTATTGTTCGGAACATGGACGGCGTAACCTCATTTCACGACCTATACATGGCACATGCGGACAAAGTCGGCTTGATGTCGCCAGCGCAATTGGTCATGCTTTATGAAAAGCTGGAGCGCCTGGACATGCTGGCCAGTCCCGACGATGCCGCACAAAACTCAAAAGTCAAACGCCTTGTACGACGCATAATCAACCCGAATTTCACCATCCCCAATGCGGACAGGGTGGTGTCGGCGGTCCATACCGCGACTCGTCCCTTATTCTCGTTCGCCGGCTTGATTCTGCTGCTGGGCATAGGACTGTCGGGGGTGTACCCCTGGTGGGGTAAATGGGATCATTTTCGTGAGATCATCACCGGACTGGAAGCAGCCCTCATCAGTCGGCCGATGTACCTCATCCCCATTTACTTTATGACCCTCGGGCAAGTGGCCTTTCACGAGTTTGGGCACGGAGCAGTCTGCAAGCATTACGGCGGCAAGGTTCCGAGGATGGGCATCATGTTTTATCTGGCCATGTTCATCTTCTATTGCGACACAACCGCGGCGTGGACGTTTCCGGACAAACGGCAGCGAATTCTGGTTTCCATGGGAGGTCCTCTGGTTTCATTTGCCCTGCTGGGGGCAGGATTGTGGGGCGCGGCGTACTATGCCGACACAGGTTCTGGCTGGAAATATGTGTTTGTTGCCTTCAGTCTGTTCACTTTTTTCGGATTGGTCATGAATTTCAACCCGTTCATCAAGATGGACGCCTACTATATGCTTGTAGATTACACCGGCATTTCCAATCTGCGAACCAAATCATTCAAATTTTTGGAACACAAAATTTTCGATAGACTTGGTTTCGATAGCGAAGCTAAAGGGGCAAGTCCACCGCACACCAAACGTGAACGCAGGATATTCTGGTGGTACGGCATCCTTGGATCTTTTGTGACTGTTTTCTTTCTTGTCACCCCTCTTGTGCGCATCAAATACCTGCTGACTGCTGAGTCTGTTTCACAAGGCCGCCTGTTTGTGGCCTTGCTCATTGGTGCGCTTCTACTTGCTCGCCTTGCCCGGGCGGCCTTTGGCAAATTCAGGGCCATGCGGTATCGTGAGTACAAAATTCAGTGACAGGTGACTAAGTAAGAACTACAGCCGAACAACAAGTACGGTCACCTTGAAATAAATAAAGACATATATTAAAGCCGCTTCTGTTTTAGACTTGAAATACAGTTTAAAACAGAAGCGGCTTTTTTGTGGCAAACAGAAGTGGTGGTTTAATAGAGCCAAATATCAAGAAGTGGATCAAAGCAGGGGTGGGAACGCTTAATTCCCTTGTGGCTCCACGTCTAAAATACGAATCAGTTTTTCGAAGCAAGTTTCAATGTAGTGTTTGCAACAATGGAAATCATGGGCAGGATGCTATCCAGTTCCATGTATTCATCTTCACGATGAGAATTTTCCCCTACGGGCCCCATGCCGTCGATGGTTGGAATACCCATGGCTGCAGTCCAGTTGCCGTCGGAGCAGCCCCCTGTGGAAATGTATGCGGAATCAATTCCAATTTTAGCGGCTTCTCCGTGCAGGATTTCCCACATTTCCATAGTTTTGTCAGTAGGTTCCATGGGTGGACGGTCTACTCCACCTGAGATTGAAATAGATGCACCTTCTACATAATTGGTTTCAGGAAGCTTTGCGAAGAATTTTTCAGCAAAGGCAGCTTCCTCAATTGTCCCAACCCGTACGTCTACTACCAGTTCAGCATTGTCAGGGATGATGTTGTGTTTTTCACCACTTCTAATGATGTTGCTCTGGGCGGTGATGGCATTATCCATATCATTGAGGGCGTGGATTGCAGATATGTGTCCAGCCAGTTCCACCAGCGCGTTGGCACCGCGTTCGGGGTTGGCTCCGGAGTGGGCGGAAATTCCGCTTGCAGTGATGTGCACAACTCCGCCGCCCTTGCGGTGCATGACGTGGCGGTAATCTGGACGGCATGGTTCAAAAACAAAAACGTGGTCGCAATTGGCAGCGTTTTTCTCGATCCATGCACGGGAGTTCTCGGAGCCGATTTCTTCATCTCCGTTAAAAGCCACGCAGATGGCAACCTTATCCAGATTTCCTTCATTCTTGAGCTTTTCAATGGCGTAGAGGGCTACCAGCAGGCCACCTTTCATGTCATTGGTACCCGGTCCCAAGGCCCGGCCATCTTCAATCTTAAAAGGACGTTTGGCAGCTTCCCCGGTGGGGAAAACAGTGTCCATGTGCCCGATGAACATGAAATCGTAGCGTCCGTTTTTGCTGGCGGTGCAGGCTTTCAAACAGGGAACGCCGCGTTCGCCTTCACGGGTGATCTCAGCTTCGAGGCCAAGTGTATCGAATTTAGCTTTCAGGAATTCGGCAACTTCAGCAACACCGTCCAGATTTTCACTGGCACTGTCTGTGTTGATGATTTTTTCAAAATCCTTCAGAAAATTGTCGTAAGTTTGTTGTTCTGTCATTTGTCTACTCCACTAGGATTGCACAGTTTCGTATATCAACTCGATAATGGGAGTTCGGTACGCGAAGCAGATTAAAAGTTTTAGGAAAGTCCAGAGACCTTTTTTTAAAAGGGCTCCTCTTACCGCTTTATTAAGCGAAAGCCTTGAATAAAAGAGCGATAGCGCATCAAGTTTATCTTGCCAGTTTCGGGTTCATCTCATCTCTAAGCCAGTCGGCGAAGAGGTTGATGCCGACAACCAGCAGGATCAGCGCAGATGCGGGGAAGAGAGTCATCCACCACATTCCGGCATAGATGTAGTTTTTGCCGATGGCGATCATCATGCCGAGGGAAGGCTCGGTCAGCGGCACACCTACGCCGAGGAAGCTCAGTGTTGCTTCAAGCATGATGACAACCGCGAGGTCAACAGCCATGACAACGAATATCGGCGGCAGGGCGTTGGGCAGGATATGCTGGAAGAGGATGCGGAAATCCTTGGCCCCGGAGGCCTTGGCGGCCATGACGTAGGGGTTGTTCTTTATTTCCAGCACACTGCCGCGGATGGTACGGGCATACTTGACCCAGTCGGCAATACAGATTGCGAAAATTACGGTTCCTATGCCTCTGGTCTCGAAAACTCCCAGCAGCAGCACGGCCAGCAGGGTGGTGGAGAAGGAGAACACGGTATCGGCACAGCGCATGACAAAAGAGTCGATGAGGCCGCCATAGTATGCGCCGATCATACCCATGACAACGCCGAAGCTTCCGGCAATGGCAACTACGGACCCGCCAACGATGAGCGAGGTGCGCATACCGTAAAGGATGGTGGAAAGGATTCCGCGTCCCTGATCATCGGTACCCAGAGGAAAGGAAAGTGAACCCCCGTCCATCCAGATGGGCATTTTAAGCATGTTGCCGAGGTCCAGTGAACTCAGGTCGTACGGGTTCATGGGGGCCAGCAGGGGGGCGAATATCCCGGCAATGATGAAGGTCAGCAGGATGGTCGCCCCGATAATGGCGGGCTTGTCTTTTTTGAAGCTGTTAATGCGTTTTTTTAAAAGTGGTCTGTTCATTATATTTCCTAATCGTAGCGAATTTTGGGGTTGAGCACTGCGTAGAGCATGTCGACCATGATGTTGATGAACAGGATTATGAATGAGGCCAGCATGATGTAGGTAACAATGATGGGCTGGTCAGTCTCAAAAATGGAAGTGAGCAGCAGGTTGCCCATACCCGGCCACTGGAAGATGGTCTCGGTTACGATGGAAAATGCGATAAGCTCACCAAAAGAGAGTCCGGCAATGGTCACAACCGGAATCATGACGTTGCGAAGGGCATGCTTCATGATGACCTTGAAGGGGGAAAGTCCCTTGGCCCATGCGGTCTTGATATATTCTTCGCCCATGACTTCGCGCATGCCGGCACGGGTAAGGCGCAGCATGACCGCCAGCTGGTAGCCGGAAAGGGTCAGCGCGGGCAGGATAATGTGTTTGATTCCGTCCCATGTGAGCAACCCGGTACGCCAGTCTCCGACCATGACCGTTTCCCCGCGCCCGAAGGGGGGCAGGATATCCAGATATACTGAAAAGACCATGACCAGCAGGATGCCGATCAGAAATGTGGGTATGGAGATCCCCATTAGTGATCCGGACATAATCATTCGGGCTGTAAATCCACTGGGCCATATGGAAACCACAATTCCTAAGCCGACCCCGACAGTGAATGATATGATGATGGCCGCAAGGGCCAGTTCAAAGGTGGCGGGAAAACGTTCAAGGATGGCGTCCAGCGCGTCAACCTGACTTACGTAGGACTTACCGAAGTCGCCTTTTAGAGCTCCGCCGAGAAATTTTACATATTGAATGTGGGTGGGCTGATCCAGACCGTAGTCTTTACGGACCTGCTCCTGTTCAGCCTGAGTGGCGTATTTGCCTGCCAGCATGAGTACCGGGTCGCCGGTGTAGCGGAAGAGGCAGAAGCACACGAAGGAGACGGCGAGCAGTACCAGCCCTCCCTGTAATAATCTTCGAAAAATATATGATGCCATGATGTCTTTAACGGGGCCGCCGGAGCGGCCCCTGATTTTTAGTTGTTACTGAATTTCCTTAACAGTGATCCAGCGGTCGGGGCGCGGGGTGAACTTGATGCCCTTGCCCTTGATCACGGCGTACATGTCCTGCTGGTAATGCAGGGGAATGGTGGATACCTCTTCGAGAGATATGCGGTTGATCTCCTGCAGAGCTTTTTCACGCTCGGCACGGTCCACGATATCTGCGGATGCGATGAGTTTCTTGTCCAGCTCGGGGTTGGAGTAGGAAGCACCGTTGTATCCGCCCATACCTTTATCCTTGTCCACGGTGTGGAGCAGTTTTTCTGCGGAGCGGCCGAAGTCGTAGGAGCCGTCGAACCAGCCGATCAGGTAGAAGGGATACTTCTGGCTGGTGAGTTCGCTGAAGAAGATGGACTTGGGCTTAACATCGAGGTTGACCTTCAGGCCGACCTTGGCGAGGTATTTGGCAACAGCTTCACAGATTTTTTCATCGTTGATGTAACGGTCATTGGGACCGGCGATGGTGATTTCAAAGCCGTCTTTGTAGCCGGCTTCAGCCAGAAGCTGTTTGGCTTTTTCAGGATTATACTCAAGACGTTTAATGGATGCGTCGTAACCCACGGTGGCTGCATCGGGAATCTGATGAGCTTTGGTTGCCTGTCCGTGCATTACTTTTTCAATGATTTCATCTTCATTGATTGCAAGGGCAATGGCCTGACGTACGCGTATGTCAGCGTAGGGAGTGCCGGGTTTGTTGCCGATGGAGAGGAAGATGCAGCGGCGAGCGGGACGCTGGATCATTTCAACGGTAGGCATTTTGGCAATGCGGTCTGCCAGAGTCAGGGGTACACCGTTGACCAGATCTACCTGCTTGCCTGCCAGAGCGGCGAAACGGGTTGCTTCTTCAACGATGGGACGCATTTCAATGGTTTTGTATTTAGGTGCGCCTTCCCAGTAGTCGGGGTTGGCATGCATGCGCAGGTATGAACCTTTAACCCACTCATCAAAGATGTAGGCACCTGTTCCGATAGGCTTGGTGTTGTAGTCGCCATCATCACGTTTGAGGGAAGATTCTTTGTCTACGATGAAGTTCTGGTGCATGGTTTCTGCGAACCAGGGTACAGGCTTTACGGTTTTGAAAATTACTGTGTACTTGTCCGGGGTTTCCATGGATGCGATGGCGTTACCGAAGTTAAGCAGCTTGGAGTACTTGGAGTTCTTCATGCGTTCGAAGGTGAAGACAACGTCATCTGCGTTAAAATCATTGCCGTTGTGGAATTTTACACCCTTGCGCAGTTTGAATTCCCATGTGTTGGCGTCGATACGCTTCCATTCTGTTGCCAGAGCGGGAACGAGTTTGCCGTTCTTGCGCTGGAGCAGGCCATCGAAGAAGTTGGACATGTAAGAGAAGTTGGCGTCGGAAGAGTGCGCCTGCGGGTTCATGGATAGGGGCGGAGCGTCCGTTGCAATGGTCAGGTCAGCCTTGGCCATGGCAAGGGAGGGCAGTGTGAGCATTGCGACGAGAGCCGCAACAACAGCCAAACGTTTCATGGGGTCTACCTCCAGAATAAGTTTATCTTTTTTCATGCCGCTTAGTACAAGTGGCATGAAGCCTGATGCCCCTCACCGAAGTTCGTGGCAACGGGTGTTTCCTGTGAACATATATCCATCGCTTTCGGGCAGCGGGTATGGAACCTGCAGCCGGAAGGGGGATTGATAGGGCTGGGAACATCCCCGGTCAGGATTTGCCTGTTTTTGGTCCGGCGCGGGTCCGGGACCGGAACGGCAGATAGCAGTGCCTGCGTGTAGGGATGCTTGGGGTTGCTGTAGATGTCGGTGTAGGAACCGGTCTCCACAACTTTACCCAGATACATGACCACAATGCGGTCACAGATGTATTCCACAACTGCGAGGTCGTGGGAAATAATGAGCAGGGAAAGGTCGAACTGCTTTTTCAGGTCCATGAGCAGGTTGATGATCTGGGCCTGAATGGATACATCAAGGGCGGAAACAGGTTCGTCACCGATGATCACCGATGGGTTCAGGGCCAGTGCGCGGGCAATGCCCAGACGCTGTCTTTGCCCGCCGGAGAATTCGTGCGGGTAGCGCATACCCTGATCCGGGTTCATGCCTACTGTTTTAAGCAGGAAGGCAAGCCTGTCAGCGCGTTCGCTGCCCTTGTACATGCCGTGCACGTCCATGGGGTTTGAGAGAATCTGGTTCACGTTCATGCGCGGGTTGAGCGAAGAGTATGGGTCCTGAAAGATGAGCTGCATTTCCCGGCGCAAGGCTCGCATCTCCTTGGCAGACATCTCGCCCATGTCGCGTCCCTGCCAGCGCACGGTACCAAAAGTGGGTTCGATGAGGCGCATCATGGCCAGTCCGGCAGTGGACTTACCGCAGCCGGATTCACCGACGATGCCCAGAGTTTCCCCTTTACGCAGTTCTATATCAATGCCGTCCACCGCGTAGACATAGCCTTGAACGCGGGAGAGGATTCCTTTTCTGATGGGGAAGTGGACCTTGAGGTCCTCTGCTTGCAATAAAAATTCAGACATAGGCTAGTGGGGGATATGCAGCCAGCAGCGAACCGCGTGGCTAGCGTTGATTTCAGTTAGTTCCGGTTCTTTCTGACTGCAGATAGGCATGGCCTCCGGGCAGCGTTCACAGAACTTGCAGCCCTTTGGAAGGTTGTAGAGGCTGGGGACCATCCCTTTGATTTCATTAAGCCGTTCAAATTTGCCTGCGGTGCGGCGGCCCAGAACCGGAGTGGAGTTGAGCAGCCCTCTTGTGTATGGATGCAGGGTGTTTTCAAAAAGTTCTATGGTATCGGCCTGTTCTACCACCTTGCCCGCATACATAACCACGATGGAATCAGCTGTTTCGGCAATAACGCCGAGGTCGTGGGTGATCATTTCCACTGCGGTGCCGAAGTCGTCTT
Source organism: Maridesulfovibrio sp. (assembly GCF_963678865.1). NCBI lineage: Bacteria > Pseudomonadati > Thermodesulfobacteriota > Desulfovibrionia > Desulfovibrionales > Desulfovibrionaceae > Maridesulfovibrio > Maridesulfovibrio sp. The sequence continues at coordinate 2,890,408 of NZ_OY787459.1, forward strand.
TTAATTTAATGATCAAGTCCAGAATCTGGGCCTGAACGGTCACGTCCAGTGCTGTGGTCGGTTCGTCGGCAATGAGTACTTCCGGATCGCAGGACAGGGCCATGGCAATCATGACCCGCTGGCGCATACCGCCGGAAAGCTGGTGCGGGTATTCACCTATCCTTGCTTCCGGGGCTGGAATCTGGACTTTGGCCAGCATTTCAGTAGATGCGTCCCGTGCTTCTTTTTTGTTCATATTCCTATGCAGGATGAACATTTCTGAAAGCTGGTCGCCGATGGTGAATACCGGGTTGAGGGAGGTCATGGGCTCCTGGAAGATCATGGAAATCCTGTTGCCCCTGATATGGCGCATTTCAGCCATGCTCAGTTTGGTCAGGTCCTGTCCGTCAAACATGATTTCGCCACCGACGATTTTACCGGGAGGGCTGGGTACCAGTCTCATAACCGATTGTGCGGTGACGCTTTTCCCGCAACCGGATTCACCAACAACCCCAAGGACCTTTCCTTTTCTGAGGGAGAATGTGGCGCCGTCTACTGCTTTGGCTGTGCCGTCGGAAGAGAAAAAGTAGGTTTGAAGATTGCGTATCTTCAAAATTTCATTTTTGGCAATTTGTTCCATTTGAGGTGGTCTCGTAATTCTTTTGAAGTGACTGAAATGTCAAATTAGTAAAAAAGTTGCGCTTTAGTCAAACAAAAAGACGTCATATGGTTTAAAAAAAAATTAAACCACATCCGGCAAGTCTATTATTACAGCATTTTAAGCGACATTTACACTTTTTAGAAAAGCTTGAAATCCGGTGTAGACATCAGTTCATCCATGGCTTCTTCGAAGATGTGCCCTACTTTCCAGCGGGAGAACTTCTCGGAAACGTAATTGCTGAATGCTTCCGGGCGGGCAGGGGAGTTTTCCGGGGTAACTGCTTTTTTACACATTTCGACTTCTGTGTTGAATAGTTTTAGCAGAGCCGGAGCACTGGTGGAGAATCCTTCAAGGTTATGCTGGTCGTAGGGGTTGTTGAATGTATGGCGGGTGTTTCCGGTGAAGTTCAGGGCCGGCTTTTTGCCGTAGGCATCCTGAATAAGAAACTCAAATATAGAGCAGCGGTCAGTTATGAGCAGGGAGTGCTGTTCCGGGAATTTAATGGCACAGGAGGCCGCATTTGCCATGTACTGGGCGTAGTACTGCAGTTTGCCCATGTCGTTGTCGGCTATGCTTTGGGTGATGATTTTGTCCAAGGCCTCATTCAAGCATTCCCGGCACATATAGGTGGTTATGGTCTGCCCGTTTCTGCAATTCTCTTCAAACAGGCGCAGTCGTTCGCGCACAACATTCCCGGTCAGTTCGTAAAGGAATCTTTCGGCCTCGCCGTCCAATTCAAGCTGGAATTCTTTGAGCATGTACAAACGGTAAGGCTGGTAAATACCGCTGGGGCGGTCTTTGACAACTATCTTTGCGCCGCCCATCTGCTCCAGAACTACGAGCATCAACTCGAAATAGAGCCTGTCGTAGTGGGGCATGAGCGGGCCTTCGATTTTGCGTTTGCGGTTATTGTTCAAAATGGCCGGGATGTCGTGTTTGTTTAGGGGCTGGTAGTCGTATTCGGCTAGAACGGCATTTATATCCGTGATGCGTTGGTTCAGGGCCAGCAGGATAGAGGCGATTTTATCCTTGCCCGGATGGTTGATCATATTCTTGCTTAGTTTGGTCAGATATGTATTGGATACGCCGGATAAATTGCTGATATTATTCAGGTTCATGCCGCTATCAGCAATAATGTCAGTGAGGGTGTCAGGATATTTTCTCATCATGTGTGTGGGTTGCGGGTTGATTGCTCTTCAAGTTGGATGTATTGGTGTTAACAAAAAAAGTAATAAAGGTTAAATTTTTTTTGCACTGAAGTTTTGCGCGATTATAATTTTGTAAAAAAGGGTAATTTTTTCTCATGGTTTCCACTGAAAATGTTATCGGAGTGATCGGCGGACTCGGCAACGAGGCTATGGTTGATCTGGCAAAGAAAATCCAGTTTGTTCCAGGATATGCTCAAAATTCTTATGTTTTTTACGGTAATTCAAGGCTGGCATACAAGCCGCATGAGGTTGGACAGCCGTGGAAACCGGAGGATGAGCCGGAGCTACGCAAAAAAGCCACAGCCGAGCATTCAGCACGAATTATGCATTTTCTTGGCTGCGGCACGGTGGGACTGGCCTGCAACAGCGCCCATGAACTTTTCCGTGAGGTCATGCCCGCTCTACCGTTGACGTTTGTTGATATGATCTACGAGACCGCGCAGTCTTTGAGCGGGATCGGAACAAAGGTGCTGGTGCTCGGAGTGGACAGTTTAGTTAATTCCGGTCTTTATCACCGCGCTCTTGATCAGTACGGTGTGCAGGCGGTCAGTCCTTCGGCACAGAACATGGTTAAAGTAATGTCTTCTATTTATGATACCGGATTCGGTATTAAAACAGCCAAGATCACCCCGGAAGCTGAAAAAATGCTTTGTGAAGTTATTACGGACGAGTGTGAGCGGCAGGGCTGCAGGGCGGTGGTACTGGGCTGCACCGAACTCCCTTTGGCATTGACCGCTGAAAGCTGTGCCTGTTTTAAGAGGGATAGCTTAATTCCCCATGATGTGAAGATTGTGGATGCCTCGGCTGTTTTGGCTGGTTCTCTCGTGGAATCCGCATGTGCGGGGCATCTTCCAGAGTCGGATTTAGATTTTTCCCCAACTGTAAATACCGATTGGTTTTCTCCTGCGGTATTTATTCTCGATACGCTTGAAGAGCTGGTGGAAGTTCAATCTGAAATTATCAGGCTGACTGTCAAGCATCTGGATGAAAAGGGAACAAGGCTGAAAGGTAGTTATATGCATCTGCCGACTCTTTTCGCAGTAGGGAATCCTCCCGAATTTTTTTCTCGTGCAAAGGCTTTGTCAGGGTCTGTTAGTGGAATGCATGAAAATTGGAAATGTTCTTTAGCTGATATTTTGGAAGAGAATTTTAGTTCCATGTCCGGTTGTTTTTAGTCTGTAACCGTATTAATCGGAAAATTCGAATCTTCCATGGTGAATTTAGTCCTCTCTCCGGAAAAGCCGGGGGGAGGACTATTTATTTCTACAGGAAGCCACCTCTGTGTCGGCAAAAGATTACCTGCATTATGCCTCCCCATGTCTCAGGAATTTTTTAAGTCAGATTTTAGAATTTCTTTCACCACTCTCAATGCGGTTCTTTTTGTCCGATTGTTATGCAAGGTCATTCCTTTTGGCAGGCGATACATACTTTTTTGTAACATATTTTTTTATGATAGTTATCTTGAAATGCCTTGTTGTCTCGTGTAAACCAAAAAGTGTTGTAAATTTAAGGTGTAGTTTGTGATCAATTGACAGGAGAAACGTATGAACGGTTGGGTATTATATGTTGGGGAGCCTGTTACAGAGCTTCTTAGATTGCAGGAAACAGCCAAGGCTGCTGGATTTGATATTTCTATAGTAGATCCGTGGAAAGTTGAGATAATGGTATCAGATAAGCAGACCGCTTATGTGGACGGCACCGAAATTGCGTTGCCGGACTTTGCTCTTGCCGGGTTTGTCAGCAATGCCAGCTATCATAATGTCTCTCTTCTCAGGCAGTTGGAAAGCAAAGGTGTCCTTTGCGTAAACAAAGCTTCTACTCTCACAAAGACCAAGGACAAGCTTTTAACCTTGCAACTCCTGTCCGCCCACGGAATTCCCGTTCCCAAGACATTGCTGCTTTCCTATCCCTGCAACACCGACATGATTGAAAAAGAATTCGGATATCCACTTGTCGTCAAGGTTATCGGTGGGTCCAAGGGTAACGGTGTTGCGTTGGTTGATTCAGCCAAGCAATTGAATAACATGGTTCAGATGTTTGAAGCCGGCGGGATTCAGGAAGACGTCCTGATTCAGGAATTTATCGAAACAAGCCGCGGACGCGATGTGCGTATCCTGATTGTTGATCATAAACCGGTTTCCGCAATGATTAGAAGCAATTCCCGCAAGGACGGGTTTAAGTCCAATTATTCCGCAGGCGGGCAGGTGAATTCTTTCGACCTGACTCCGGAAATGGAAGAGCTGGCTGTCCGGGTCAGCAATGTGCTTGAACTTAATATCGGCGGTATCGATTTGTTATTTACCGAAGACGGTTTTAAAGTTTGTGAGGCTAATTCAATTCCCGGTTTTGAGGGGATGGAGAAGGCTTGCGACATCAATGTCCCGGCTGAAATTTTAAAAAGTATCGCCCGGCAGTTGAAGGAACGGAAACAGGGGTAATGGAGGCAGCTTATGCTGGTAGAAGATATATACGCGCTGGGTGACAGAGAACTTTTTCCGAAATATCTTTCATTGTGTGAGAATCCGCAGGCCGTTCAGGAACAGCTTCTGCGTGATATTCTGGAAGAAAACAAGGACACCGCTCTGGGTAAAAAATATGGTTTCTCCAAAATTGAATCTGTTGAAGACTTTCAGAAAAGTCTTCCTGTTTCCGGCTGGGACGATATTAAGAGCCTGAGCCGGAAAATGGAATTGGGGGAAAAGGACCAGCTTTTCGCCGGACAGCCCAAATATTTTATTGTCACCAGCGGTACTACTGGAAAATGCAAATACCTGCCGGAAAGTTTTCTTGGCCAGAAAGCGAAGTCCATAACCAGTAAATTACGGCGCATGGTCATTATTTCCGGGACTCCGGCAGCTCTGGCCGGTAAAATTTTTACCATTTCGAACAGCGCGGGTATTGGGAAGGTGGATTGCGGAATTCCCTTTGGATACGCATCCGGTGTGACTTTGATGGAAACACCTGCAGCCCTGCGCAGCAAGGTTGCCTATCCTTTGGATATCTTGAATATTCAGGATCAGGATACACTTGATTATTCCCTGATGCGTTTTGCCATTGAACAGAATGTTACTGCAATTATCGGCAACAATGCAGGCCGGATGGAAAAACTTATCCTCATGGCGCAGAAAAAAGCCGAGGAAATTATCAATGATATTGAGCAAGGAACATTAAGTGTTTCCGTAAATCTTGATTCCGGGTTGCTGGATTCCCTTTCCATGGAACCCAATCCTCAACGGGCTGAAGAGCTGCGCGCAATGCTTGCAGCAGGACGGCCGTTTCTGCCGGTATCATACTGGCCTGATCTGGCTGTGTTTACCTGCTGGCTTGGCGGCTCTGTCGGACGGTATGTGCAGGGGGTAAAGCCTCTCCTCGGCGAACAGGTGCAGTACAAGGATTGCGGTTATGGCGCCAGTGAGGGCAAGTTCAACATTCCCATGAAGATGGACGAACCTGCGGGCACTCTTGCTTTGCTGGCCGCATTCTATGAATTTGAGTCCCTTGATGATGACGGCAGAATATATCAGGCCCACGAACTTGAAGACGGCAGGCAGTACAAAATCATCATTACTACTTTTTCCGGTCTTTACCGTTATGATTTGAAGGATATAATTGAAGTTCGAGGGTTTACCGGGAAGACCCCCAACATCTTCTTTGTCAACAAAACAAAGGATGTGGGCAATATCTGCGGCGAAAAACTTTCTGCTCAAAGCGTGATTGAAGCTGTGGAAGGTTTGGCCCCGAAGCACGGTGTGGCAGTCAAGCATTTCTGTGCCGTGGCTGATGTGGAGAACAGCAGATACGACATCTGCATGGAGCTTGACGGCGACACCGCTCCTTCAGAAGCATTTGCTGCCGAGCTTGATGCAATTTTCAGCGAAGGAATTGTCTACATTGCCAAACGCAGGCAGGAGCTACTTTTCGCTCCCCGGATTCTGGTTATGGAAAAAGGGTGGCAGGAGGCTTTGTATGCGGAAAAAACAGGTGGCAGCATTTCCATTGCCCAGATTAAGCTTCCAGTCATTTATGATAAGATACCGCAGCCTGATTTTGTTGCGTCCATAATTGAATAAGGGAAGCTGTGATGTCGTTTAACGCAGATCTTCGTGACCTGCTTGAAGCAGGTATAAACGAAATTATCAAGCAGCCTTCCTTGGACAGTGTTTCTCAGGAGATAGGACTGGATAAAAAGTTTTGCCTGCTGACGAACAAGGCTCTGGAAACCACATTCAATCTTCAGATGGATCAGCTCCGGCTTTCGGGGCTGCATTCCATGTTTATTTGCCGGGATCCTGAATTTGACTGGAATACAAAGCAATTCAAGGCCGGTATCGGTATCCGGCAGCTTTTGATATGCGTGGACAATTTTTCGCTGCAATCCGTTTACAGAATCATGTCCAAGAGCATGAAACCGTTTCGTGACGGACCGCTGTCCCTTGAAATCAAAAATATTCAGCTGGAATTGTCCGGTAAGCTGGATGTCGATTTCGTACAGAGCAGGGTTGCCGTAACCGATGCAGAAGCTGTTTTTGATTTTAATAGTATCTGCTGGCTCAATAAGATCAACCCGCTGGTAAAGATTGTTACGCCTGTTCTTGCTCCGGTGATTAAGAAAGTTCTTTCAAAGCAGATCTGCAGCAGACTTATTCCAGAACTTAATTCCAGACTTCAGGCAGGGCTTTCAGACCAGCAGGAGTTAATCGGTCAGTTTGCAAGGGCTTATCATATCAAGCTTGAACAGGGGGGATGGAACCAATGTCCTTTGGCGTTGCAGGGTTTCGGCGGCATAGGGCAATATCCGCTTCCGACATTGTGGAATATTCCCGAGGTTGATGCGTCGCTGCCCCGTCTTGCATTGCAGGATGTAATGGAAGATGCCCGAACTGGCGATCTGGTGCTGTTTTCAGGCTCTATCCCCTCAAGCATGCGGATTAAACGCATGACACAGAGCCCGTATTCCCATGTTGTTTTGCTGGTTAAAGAGCCGGAATTGGCGGAAGGGCGCTGTCTGGCATGGCAGGCCACAGCCAGTGAGCATTGTTGTGTGCTGCGTAACATGGAAACCGCAACCGGGGTTCAGCTCAATTATCTGGAAGATGTTGTAGCTGATTATCTTGATGAAGCTCCCGGCTCTGTAGTCGTCTACCGCAAGCTGATGCAAAATGGGAGGCGCGTTGCCCTGAACGGTAATATCAGGCAGAATATTTTGGATTTTATTAAGGCGATGGATGGCAAGCCCTATACTGACGATATGGAGTTGCTTTACATCATGGGATTGTTTGAGGTGGAGAACCCCGGTCACGAAAATTATTATTGTGCCGGACTGGTGGCGGAATCCCTTATGGAAATGGGCGTGCTGGATAGATCATTCCTGCAGCATCAGTACACTCCTAGAGATTTTTGTACTCTCCAGAAGTGTCTTCCTCACATCAATGAATTTTCATATAATGACTCTGACATAATTGTCGATATTTAGGGTGTTCCAATGAAGATCAGAAAAGAAATGATTCTGGTGCGTAAAGCGATACCTACTATTATCGCTTTGCTACTGGTTTACTTGTTGACATATCTGCTGTTTCTTGACCACCCAGACTATGTTGATGAGATTGTGCAGGATATTTTGTTTTCCATTTCTGCATTGGTCCTGCTTGCCATTACTATACGGTTTTTCTCTCTCATTATGGGAATAACAAGAATCAGGCGTGAATTCGGCCGGTATGTGGTGGACAAGTTTACCCACACTATCAACCAGTGCAAACCCCTGCACCAGTCTTTCGGCAAAAAGAAAAAGCACGCTGTAATCCTGCTCCACGGTTTTATTTCATCTCCCATAGTTTTTGATGGACTTCTTCAGGAGTTGAATGACAATCAGATTGATTACCATGCCCCGCTTATCCACGGATTCGGTGTAAAGCGTGTTCAGCTTCTTTTTTCCCTCACAGAAGATGAATGGGTGCGGCAGGTGACTGAGACATATGACATTCTTGCCAGCCAGTATGAGCATGTTTCGGTGATCGGACATTCTCTGGGCGGTACTCTGGCTCTTTATCTTTCACAGATCCGGCCTGTTAAGCACTTAATTTTGCTGGCCCCGGCAATTTTCCCCTGCAGTACGCAGAGAGTTCATAATTTACTGGCTGAAAACAAGTTTCTGTATGCATTGGTTCCATGGGTATTTCCCCTCTTGCCGATTTTTGACAAGATGCGCGATGATTTCGATAAAAAGACCGCCGAGAAGTATAACCTTTATTCTGTGGCCCCAACCCGCGGGGCCTTCAATGTTTTGCGGTTGCAGGCCAAAATTGACGTAAAAAAAGCGCAGTACGAAACGTTGGATTTGTTCTACGGAGCAAACGATATGGCGGTAGATGGAGAAAAAGTCTGGGATTATTTCAAACAGAACAATGCCCTGCACCGCGTTCACAGGTTCGACCATACCGGGCATAATCCGCTTATCGACGGAGAAGGGGATTTTGCCGGCTGGATTGTAGGTCATATCCTTCGTGAAGAGCTGGCATGGCCCCCGTGTAAATGCAACGGAGCTGCTTAGGAAAGTTATGAAAGACACATTGAAGATCTCTTTTGCCGGTCTAGTCCTACTGCTGTTTATGATCACCTCCATCTGCAGGCTGGCGACCAGCATATACCTTCCCGCGCTCCCGATCATCGGGGACAGTCTCCATCTGGAAGAATCAGTTCTCGGTTTGACCCTGACGGTCTACTTTTTCGGGTTTTCTTTTTTCACACTTGTAGCCGGACCGCTGAGTGATGCCTGGGGGAGACGGCGGGTTCTTTTGATCGGCGCTGCTGTGTTCATGTTCGGCAGCCTTGTCTGTGCTACAGCTCAGGGCGGTACAGCGCTTTTGGCCGGGCGTCTGCTGCAGGCTATCGGTGCCTGTTCCATTCCCGTGACAAGTCGCGCGCTGGTGCGTGACGCCTTTGAGGATCAGCAGGTTATAACCGTCATTGGCTGGATGGGGGTGCTCGGAGCTATAGTCCCCTCCATTGCCCCCATACTGGGCGGCGCGATCACTGAATATATAGGATGGCGGTATACTTTCGGTTTTCTGGCTTTTACCAGTTTTTTTATTTTGCTTACGGCATCATGGAAACTGCCGGAAACCCTGCCGGAGGAAAAACGGCACCCGCTTACCCTGCCCCATATTTTCAAAAGTTTTTTTACCATGCTGACCCATAGGGGATTCCTGTTCGCCATTATCCCGGTAATTTTCTGTTTTGCCATACAGGGGCTTTATTTCACCTGTGCCCCGTTTGTCTTTATCAAGCAGATGCAGCTTACCCCCACCCAGTTCGGCCTGACCAACCTTGTGCTGGTCGGTTCCCTTATGGCCGGGCGTATACTCTGTCCAATACTCACCAAGCGTTTAAGCAGTCAGAGGGCTTACGCGTTTTGCGGTGGGATTGCCCTGATTGCCGGTGTGGGATTTTTTACCCTGTTTTCCATCAGGACTCTTCATCTCTGGCAGATCTTCATACCTGCGGGCATGTTCGGGTTGTCGTTCGGAACTATGGTTCCCATCGGGGTGAAAGATGCCTTGACCTATTTTAAGCACCAGTCCGGTGCTGCTTCCGCTCTGTACGGCAGCCTGACCCGTGGAGCGAGCGGGGTTTTCAGTGCAATTGCCGGGGTGGGGATGAGCATGGACATAGAGCCCGTCCACGTTCTGGCCGGAATTGCATCTTTTTGCTGCCTGATGATTACCCTGACAACCATGGCCGCTTTCATGAAGAAAAACAAACTTGTTCCTGAATCAAGTGCCGGTGAAAATTAATACAAATTAAAAACCAAGTAGCAGCCAAGGGGGCTTCATGGGATCTTTTTATAAGAACATAACAATTCAACTCTGCTGTCTTCTGTGTTGTCTGGCTATTTACAGCACTCCCGTTTCGGCTGCTAAAAAGAAAGCTCCTAAAGCTCCGCCTTCGGTGGTGGTGCATACTATTACTGAACAGGAAATTAATCCGTATCAGGAGTTTGTCGGTCGTATTGAAGCGATGCAGGCTGTAGCCATTCAGGCCCGGGTTCAGGGTTATCTGGAAGAAGTCGCTTTCAGAGAGGGCAGCATGGTTGATGCCGGGCAGTTGCTTTATAAAATTGAACCTGATGTATATAGGGCCAAAGTTAACGTCAACAGGGCCAAAAGGTCCAAGTGCGAAGCGGCACTGACAAAAGCTCAGCAGTATTACAAGAGGATTAAGACCGTTAAGCGGGGCGGGGTTTCCGCAGCAGACAGGGATACGGCGGAAAGTGACCTGTTGCAGGCCAAGGCCAATCTGCAGGAGGCGCAAGCCAACCTGAATCAGTCTAATCTGGACCTGAGTTATACAACCATCACCTCTCCGATCAGGGGCCGCATCGGTAAAACCAGCTACACAAAGGGCAACCTTGTTTCTTCCAGCTCCGGGACACTGGCCCGTATCGTTCAGATTGATCCTATCCGGGCGACTTTCTCCATAAGCGAAAATATGCTTGCGGCCGCCCAGCAGTTTCGGCACGAACCCAGAAACAGCAAGGTTATTAAACTTAGAATGTCCGGGGACAGGGTCTACCCGCTGACCGGGGTCCTTGAGTTTCTGGATAACGAGGTGGACAGGACTACAGGAACAGTGGCAGTGAGGGCTGTTTTCCCCAACCCTGACGGTCTGCTGGTTCCCGGACAGTATGTTACTGTGCTGGTAGGGGTGAGCAAACCCCAGAAAAAAGCTGTCGTCCCTCAGGCTGCTGTGCTGGAAGACAAGGACGGCAAATATGTTTTCGTAGTTGACGGCAATAAGATCGTTCAGCAGAAGCGAATCAAGATCGGTATAGCCAAGGATACCCAGTGGGCTGTTGAAAGCGGCCTTCTCCCCGGCGAAAGTGTCATCGTGTCCGGCATCCAGAAGGTTCGGCCCGGAATGGAAGTCAATCCGTCATCCGCAAAGCAATAAGGAGACGCAGGAGTGATTTCCAAAATATTTATTGAACGTCCGCGTCTGGCTATGGTGGTTTCGCTGGTCATTACCCTGGCCGGACTGCTCGCCATGTTTTTCATTCCCGTGTCCGAGTATCCGGCAAATATTGTCCCGCCTGAAATCAGGGTTTCCGCCAGTTATCCCGGTGCTGATGCCCAAGGGGTGGCGGCGTCGGTTGCAGCTCCGCTTGAGGCGCAGATCAACGGTGTGGACAACATGCTGTACATGTCCTCAAGCTGTTCGAACAATGGCGGTTACAGCCTGACGGTTACTTTTGATGTCGGAACAGATCCGGATATGGCGCAGGTCAATGTCATGAACCGGGTGCAGGAGGCCAAGAGCAAGCTCCCCAGTGAAGTTTCCGCTCAGGGCGTTTCCGTGCGCCAGCGTAGTTCCGACATGCTCGGCGTAATTTCCTTTTACAATGAAAATCCGGATGAGAGCACGCTTCCCTTGGCCAACTGGGTCAATATCAACGTCCGCGATGCGTTGCTCCGTGTGGACGGAGTCAGTGAGGCGAATACCTTCGGGGTTAATGACTACAGTATCCGCATCTGGCTCGATCCGGTCCGCATGACCTCGCTCAAGATGACCGCCGATGATGTCATTTCCGCCATCAAAGAACAGAACGTCCGTGCCGCGGTCGGTTCTATCGGAACCACGCCGGCTCCTGCGGACCAGCAGGTGCAGTATACCCTGCGCGCCAAGGGCCGACTGAACACAGTTGAGGAATTCAGCAAGATCATTGTGCGGGCCAATGACCATGGCGGTCTCGTCTATTTGAGCGATGTGGCCAAAATAGAACTGGGCAGCAAATCCTATGCTTCGGGGTCTTCCCTGAACGGCAGCCCGTCTGTTGCTATGGGGGTTTATCAGTCACCGGGGTCCAACGCTCTGGATACCATGGCGCTGGTTCGGGCAAAGCTGAAGGAGCTGGCTCCGCGCCTTCCTAAAGGCTCCAAGTATGAAGTGATCTATGATGCAACTAAATTTGTGGAAACCACAATTGAGGAAATTGTTTCCACACTGATACTTACATTCGTACTGGTTGTTGTTGTCACATTTATTTTTCTGCAGGACTGGCGGGCCACACTTATTCCGACCCTGACCATTCCGGTTTCGCTGGTCGGTTCCTTTGCCCTGCTTATGGCCCTTGGCTATTCAGCCAATACAATTACACTTTTCGCGCTTATTCTGGCCATCGGTCTTGTGGTTGATGATGCTATTGTCGTGGTTGAAAACGTCCAGCGGCTGATGGCAGAGGAAGGCCTTCCGGCCAAGCAGGCCTCGCTTAAGTCCATGGAGCAGGTCACCGGACCGGTTATCGCCACCACGCTTGTTCTGCTGGCTGTGTTCGTGCCTGTCGGGTTCCTGCCCGGCATTACCGGACAATTGTACCGCCAGTTCGCTGTTACCATCTGTGTGGCAGTGCTGCTTTCTTCGGTCAACGCGCTTTCGCTTAGTCCTGCGCTCTGTTCCCTTCTTTTGCGTGCTCCTAAAACCATACAGCGCGGGCCGCTGGCATGGTTTAATACCGCTCTGAACGGTTCCAGAAATATTTATCTGAGAGTAGCGGGCTGGCTGACCAGAAAATTCCTCGTGGCTTTGCTGATACTCGGCATTCTTTCAATTGCCTCGTGGAAATTGTTTGATGTGCTGCCGACCAGCTTCCTGCCCAAGGAAGACAAAGGGTTTATCATTGTGGACGTTCAGCTTCCTGATGCCGCCGCATTTTCACGCACCAGCAAGATTATCGATAAATTATCCGCCCAGATTCAGGAACTTGAGGGTGTGGATTTTGTGATTGGAATCCGTGGCTTCAGTATGGTCAGCGGTAACGGAGAGAACGTAGGTGTGGCTTTTGTGGGGCTTAAGCCTTGGGACGAAAGAACCACCCCTGAAACTCAGATAAACAAGGTGCTCAAAAAAATCAGGGGTATTGCCTTAACCACGCCGGGGGCAAATATCAACGCCTTTACCCCTCCTGCGATCATGGGCTTGGGAACATCCGGTGGATTTGACCTGCGTTTGCAGACCTTGCAGGGTCAGAAACCGCAGGATCTTGCCGCAGTGGCAAAGGGTTTGATGATGGCCCTGAATCAGGATAATTCCATTGCCTATGCATTCAGCACGTACTCGGCCAATGTGCCGCAACTGTTTGTCAATCTTGACCGCACCAAGGCCAAGACCCTTGATGTACCCGTCAATCAGGTTTTCTCCACTCTGCAGGCCCAGCTCGGTTCCAAGTATGTGAATGACATCAACATGTATGACCGTATTTTTCAGGTCCGGGTTCAGGCGGAAAGCTCCTTCCGTAATACAATTGACGACATCGGGCGGCTTTATGTCAGGAGCAATTCCGGAAAAATGGTGCCGATGACCAGTCTGGTCTCGATTTCAACCGTGCTTGGTCCGCAATCGGTGACCCGCTTCAACCAGTTTTCATCGGCCAACTTCATGGGCGGTGCCTTTCCTTGGGTCAGTTCCGGTGAAGCTTTGAAGACAGTTGAAGATGTGGCGGCAAAGACTCTGCCTGAAGGGTACGCCTATGAATGGGCCGGGATGAGTTATCAGGAAAAAAACGGCGGCGGGGGAACCATGAGTATCCTGCTGCTTGCCGCTTTGTTCGGTTATCTCTTTTTAGTAGGCCTTTATGAAAGCTGGACTGTTCCGCTTTCGGTAATCCTTTCCATCGCCGTGGCTATATGTGGTGCTTTGGGTGGATTGATGAGCATGAGAATGCCGCTTTCCATTTATGCCCAGATCGGCCTTGTGCTGCTGGTCGGGCTGGCGGCCAAGAATGCCATTCTCATTGTTGAATTTGCGCGTGAACAGCATGAGTCCGGGGCCAGCATCTACGATGCGGCAATGATGGCTGCAAAATTGAGATTCCGGGCGGTTCTCATGACAGCATTCTCTTTTGTTCTCGGAGTTTTGCCGCTCCTGATCGCCACCGGAGCCGGAGCCGGAAGCCGTAAATCCATCGGGGTTACTGTTTTCTCTGGTATGACAGCCGCTACAATTGTCGGTATCCTGCTCATACCGGGGCTTTATGCCGTATTCCAGAATATGCGTGAGGGAACAGGAAGGATTGTTTCAAAATTAAGGAATAAAAATGTTTAGAAATTTTCCCATACTTTTTTTGCTTCTCGCAATCTGCGGGTGTACCACTGTCGGTCCTGACTACAAGGCTCCGGATCCTGTAGCGCCGGACAAATGGAATTCTCAAATGGAAGACGGCCTGCGCAAGGATACTTTGAAAGTGGACGACCTTGCCCTCTGGTGGGAAAAGCTGAATGACCCGATTTTGAATAATTTGATGCAGAAGGCCCTGGAGGGCAACCTTGATTTGGCCCTTGCCAAGGAGCGTATTCAGGAATCGCGGGCAAAATACGGTATGACCGAAGCCGGGCTGTTCCCTACTCTTGATGCCTCAGGTTCGTACACCAAACGCCAGACCAGTGAGAATTTGAGCCGGGTCAAAAAAAGTTACACCGACAACATGTACAAAGCCGGATTTGATGCCAGTTGGGAGCTTGATATTTTTGGAGGAACCCGCCGGGCGGTCGAAGCCGCAAAGGCGGAGGTTCAGGCTCAGGAAGCAGGTCTTCTCAATACTCTGGTCTCGTTGAGTGCGGAGGTTGCCAATACTTATGTCAGCCTGCGGACATATCAGGCCCGACTTGCCGTAGCAAAATCAAATATCAAAACGCAGGAAAACAGTTACGAACTGACCAAGTCCCGGTACGATGTCGGTCTGACTGATGAACTAGCGGTCCAGCAGGCAACGTATAACCTTGCTTCAACCCGTTCCAGCCTTTCGACTCTGTATTCAGGCATTGAGTCAACCAAGAATAAACTTGCCATTCTTCTTGGCAGGTCACCGGGGGCTGTGGATGAAATGGTCAGCACTCCGAAAGGCATTCCTGAAACCCCGCTTACCGTCGCTGTCGGAATCCCGGCAGAAGCACTGCGCCAACGTCCGGACATCCAGAAAGCCGAACGTGAGCTGGCAGCGCAGACTGCCCGGATAGGCGGAGCCACTGCCGACCTTTACCCGAAGTTTAAGCTGACCGGCTCCATTGGTCTGGAATCGTTTGATGCCGGGGACTTTTTTACTCCCGAAAGTAACTTGTGGTCCTTCGGTCCTTCTATTTCATGGAGGATATTTGATGCCGGGGCGATAAAGCGCAATATCGATGTACAGACAGCATTGCAGAAACAATATCTGATTAAATATCAGAATACAGTCCTCAAAGCTCTGGGGGAAGTTGAAAATGCCCTGACAAATTATGCGCAGGAGCAAATTAAACGTCAGGAATTAAAGAGGGCGGTGGATGCCGCAGAAGTGGCTGCTGATCTTGCCATGGAAAAGTATCTGGCAGGTTTGATCACTTTTACAGACGTACTTGATGCCCAGCGTTACCAGCTTTCATTTCAGGATCAGCTTGCCAGTAGTGAGGGTACTGTGATCACCAATTTTATCAGCATATACAAAACACTTGGCGGAGGGTGGCAGTCCTACAGCATTTCCCCGGTAGAGGAAAATGGAGTGCAGAACGTTTCTGCCGAAACAACAGCTTCTACAGATAGTAAGTAGCTGGTGTTTTTCCATTGACTGTCGACATAGGTCTCATCGAAAAAAGAAGTCACCCTTTCAATGGCGCCGTTAGTTTAACAGTTTATCAGGAGCTCCAATGGCTGATTATAGGTCATATTTGAATAATCTTGTTGAAGGCAGGCCGGTAGATAATCCCTTTTTGGATTTTATGGGAATCAAGGTTGAGGAAATCCGGGAAGGTTATGCCAGTCTGAGCATGGAGATACGTCCTGAATTTTTGCAGGGTGCGGCTAATATACAGGGCGGTTTGTCGGTTGCTTTATCAAGCGAGACTGCGGCCCATGCGGTGATGACCACCCTCAATCCCGGCGAGGATATGGTTACCGTTGAGCTGAAAAACAATTTTCTTTCCCCGGCTTCGAAGGGGCGGCTTATTGCTGAATCAACCGTATTCAAGCGCGGACGTACTCTGGTCATTGTGGATTCTATTGTGCGGGATGATCAGGGGAAGGATATTTCCCGGAGTAGTGCAACTTTGATGGTGCTTGGTGGTGCGGGCAAACAATAGGCTGTATCTTTTTCCCCGGTTGCCAAGCATGACCTACCTTGTGTAATAAGTCCCCATGACACCTGCAATAAATATCGCCAAAAAAAAGAAGATTAAGTTCAAGGTCCACGAATACGAACACGATCCGTCTGCCGAGGCCTATGGCAAGGAAGCTGCGGAAAAGCTGGGTGTTGACCCGGAGCGTGTTTTTAAAACCTTGGTGGCCGGAAGCGGACGCGACCTTTTTGTTGCTGTGGTTCCGGTAATGAAGATGCTGGATCTTAAATTGCTGGCTAAGGTAGTGAAGGTAAAAAAAATAGCCATGGCCGACGTTCAGCTGGTGGAACGGACCACCGGATACGTAGTCGGCGGGGTTAGCCCGCTGGGACAGAAGAAACTGTTACCCACGGTGATCGATGCTTCTGCTGAGGATTTTGAAACAATTTATGTGAGCGGCGGTAAACGCGGTCTTGATATTGAGTTGGCGCCTCAGGATCTGGCGGGACTGCTGCGGGCCTCTTTTGCCGCAATTTCACGTTAATTTTCAGAACGTTCTTATATTCCAGTTTATTAAATAGGATGACCGGCCCGCTTGATGGATTTCAGGCGGGTTTTTTATTGTTTCCAATTTTAATTCGCCCAACAAAAAGTTTGACATTCAAATTAAGTTGGCGCTAGATAGTTTGAATTATGTTTAATTTGATTATCAAATTATATGGAGTCCAAAATGGAATTCGATTCAATTTTTCTAATAGCCATGCAGTCCAGTCTCTTTCTGGGTCTCATTCACGGGATCAATCCCTGCGGTCATTCATGGCTGGTGCTGGCGCCTTTTGTTTACGGCGAGAAGAACGGTAAGCGGGTGTTTTCCCTGACTGCGGGGTTTGTCATGGGTACCGCACTGGCCTGCCTGATCATCGGGCTTACCCTGGGGTCCATTTCCCTGACCATCCCGGAATCCCTGACCTACATCGTGGATATTATAACTGTGGCTATTCTTGTTCTTCTGGGGACTGTTCTGATTCTGAAACCTGAACTGCTGCACAGCCATGACCACGACCATACCCATAATCACGGCGATCATGACCATGATGGGCACGCGCATCACGATCACGATCACGCTCATGACCATCATGGCTGCGGATGTTCATGCAGCCATGGAAAATCGACCTTGCGCAGCGTTACTTTCTGGGGGCTGTTTTCCATCGGTTTTGTGAATATGGTCGTACCGTGTCCCACTGTGGCGATTATGTATAAATATGCCCTTGATTCCGGCAGCGTGCTCAAAGGGAGTGCTGTTTTCGCCAGCTATGCCTTAGGCACAGGCGCAGCCCTTGCTGCGGTGATCTACGCTATCTACCGGGCCGCGTCATTTGTGCGTACCCTTGAGCAGGATTGGGTGGAGCCGCTGGTTATGCGTACTGCCGGGGTAATGACCATAGCTTTTGCGGTCTACAGTTATACAAATATTTAAAGATACGAGGTTGATATGCTCCATAAACTCAACCATGCGGTGATAGAATTTTATGAAAAGCTTTCCTCATGGGAGCATGATGTGGTCCGGGAAAAAGGGTTGACCCTGCCTCAGATGCATACTCTTGAAGTATTGGGTATCCACAAATCCATGCGTATGAAGGAACTGGCCCAGCGCATGGGCATTACCACCGGAACTCTGACCGTATTGGTGGATCGGCTTGAAGATAAGGAGTTTGTCTGCCGCAAACCTCACCAGACTGACCGTCGTTCCATCATCGTGGAGCTAACCGAAACCGGTCAGGAAATGTTCGAGGAGCATGATCGCCTTCACCTGCGTCTTATTGAAGAACTTACTTCGGAATTTTCCGAAGAGGAAAAGGTGATTTTGCTTGGTTGTATTGAGAAAATGAATGGAGCTTTTTAGCACGGAATCTTTTTGCGGATTATGAACATTTTAAGAACAATTGTGGAAAACTTTTGTTTAAAATAACGGCCTTGAAAGTAATTATTTCAGGGCCTGTTTTTTTATCAAAAATCAATGCCTTAAGCGATTTTGAACACACTATGAACAATTGTGGAAAACTTGTGTTCCACATCTCTTAGCCCAGTCCTCCCAAGGGCTGGCGGGCTATTGCTTAAGAAAAAGTCTAGAGAGTCTTGACCGGATTTCTGAGTCTGGTAGACTGTTTTCTGTCGTCAGCACTTCAGGAGTCCGTTTCTGCTTTCTGAGCTTTTTAAAAACGGACCGGACGGGAACCCGGTTAGAATCCGGGGCGGTTCTGCCGCTGTCAGGGAAGCATTTTGTGCTTAACCCGAGCCAGCATCCCGACCTGAAGCAGACCTGCCAGATGTTGGTCCAGCAAATGTTATGAAAGGACGTACAACACGGCGGGTCGGTTCAAATCGACCGGAAGTTTTGTTTCTGGCAATTTTTCCGGTTTCAAAAGTCCTGCGGGATGCGCCTACCGGGCCTCCTGCGCCAAATAGCCACACCACCATAAGACACGGTTCAGCCGTGGGCTTGCAATCTGGGGAGGTTGCTTCCTTTTCTGCGTTCTTTTTACGGCGCAGGTGGTGATGTGTGCGGACAAATTTTAACAGGTAGTTTAATGCCCAAACAAATTCTCAAACGTGACGGATGTCTTGAATCATGGTCCACAGACCGGATCTCAGAAGCGATTTTTAAAGCCCTCAAAGCCAGCGGTATCAAGGATCCCCTGCTGAGTAAGCGTCTTGGCCGCAAGGTTGAGCAGAAGCTTGCAGAAGTGGATGTTCCCGAGCAGGAAATGGTTCAGGATATGGTACAGCTCGTGCTCATGGAGAACCGTCTCTACTCGGTGGCCGAACGCTACATCATTTACCGTGAAAAGCGCCGCGAACTCCGCCGTCAGGATGAAACATACCTCGATATCGCCGGCACTATTGAAAGTTATCTTGACCGTACTGACTGGCGGGTAAATGAAAACTCCAACATGGGCCATTCCTTTCAGGGTCTGATGCTGCACATGTCCGGAGCTGTTCAGGCCCGTTACTGCCTCGAAAAATATCCCGAGGAAATCAGGCTTGCCCACGAGCACGGTTATTTTCATATCCATGACCTTTCTTTCGGCCTTGCCGGATATTGCGCAGGCTGGTCCCTGCGTGATCTGCTGCTGGATGGTTTCGGCCTCAGGGGACGTTGCTCTTCCGGTCCTGCACGCCACTTTGATTCCGTAACCGGACAGATGGTCAACTTCCTCGGCACACTTCAGAATGAATGGGCCGGTGCGCAGGCTTTCAACAACGTTGATACCTACCTCGCACCTTTCATCCGTTATGACGGTCTGGATTATGACCGCGTAAAACAGATTGTGCAGAAGTTGATTTTCAACCTGAACACCACCTCCCGTTGGGGCGGTCAGAGTCCGTTTACCAACTTTACTTTTGATATGGTTCCGCCCAAGCATATTGCTAACGAACCGGTTATCATCGGCGGTGAATTTCAGGATACTACATACGGTGAATATGAAGCAGAAATGGAGATGTTCAACCGTGCCTTCGTTGAAATTATGCTTGAAGGTGACTCCGATGGCCGTATCTTCTCTTTCCCTATCCCCACATACAACGTAACTCCGGATTTTCCGTGGGAAAGCGAAGTGGGTGAACTGCTTCTGCAGATGACTGCCAAGTACGGTGCTCCCTACTTTCAGAACTTCATCAACTCCGACCTCAATCCCGAGGACGTGCGTTCCATGTGCTGCCGTCTGCAGATGGACCTGCGCGAAATCCGCAAGAAAACCGGTGGCCTCTTCGGTGCTGGAGACCTGACCGGTTCAATCGGTGTTGTGACTCTGAACCTGCCCAAGCTGGCTTATCTCGCTCAGGGTGAGGAAGATTTCCTTGACCTGATTTCCGAGTACGCCTCTTTGGCCAAGGATTCCCTTGAGTACAAACGCAAGCTGGTTTCCGCCAACTTTGAGAACGGCATGTTCCCTTTCTCCCAGCGTTACCTGAAGAACGGTTTCAAGGGTCATTTCTCCACCATCGGATTGATCGGTGGTAACGAAGCCTGCCACAACCTGCTGGGTAAAGGTATTGATACTCCTTCCGGTTCCCGCCTCATGCAGAGGGTGCTGCATCACCTGCGTGACCTGACCGTGGCATTTCAGGAAGAAACAGGAAACCTTTTCAACCTTGAGGCGACTCCGGGTGAAGGTACCTGCTACCGTCTGGCCAAGATTGACAAGAATCTTTATGCCGACATCTACACCTCCGGTAGCGGAACTCCGTACTACACCAACTCCACTCTGCTGCCTGTCGGTTCCACCGAAGATGTTGTCTACGCTCTGGAACACCAGAACGAGCTGCAGACCCTGTACAACGGCGGGACCGTGTTCCATACCTTTCTCGGTGAAGCCGTGCCTGATACCACAGCGCTTAAGAACTTCATCATCAAAGCCATGACCAATACCAAGATTCCTTATATCTCGGTAACTCCGACCTTTTCGGTCTGCGAAGATCACGGCTATATTTACGGTGAACACTTCGAATGCCCCGATTGCGGCAAGGATGCCGAGGTATACACCCGCATCGTCGGTTACTACCGTCCGGTTAATCGCTGGAACAAGGGTAAACAGGAAGAGTACCGCGAAAGGACTGAGTACAGCCAGACTTCATGCGCATGCTAAGACTGGTAGGGTAAAGTACATAAACTGATATCAAGGCTCGGAGAAGGTTTTCTCCGGGCCTTTTGCTACGTATTGGTTATATTGTTTTGTAAGTGCTTGCGTAAGCCCTTTTCAGGATGTAATTTGTGTACTGACCGGAACCATTAACAGCTTATGAGTATGATATTATCAGCCAGCCAGTTACGCGCTTTGCGCCAGAGAAATGACGAAGAGCTTCGTAAGGGAAGCTATGCCAAGCACGGCTATCCAGCGAATACCATCCAGGACCTGTTGCATACTGTTGAGGCCCTGAAGAGTGAAAAGAAGAAGTGGAAGAAAGTTGCTCAGGAACGGGGAGAGTTGCTGAACAAAATGAACGGCCTGCTCGAGGATTACAATAAATCAAAATAAGTTAGCCTTATCGAAATAGACTGCCCGCTCTGCAATTTTGCAGGGCGGGTTTTTTATTTTTAATAAAAGAGAGCTATTATTTGTTTAAGTTTCATTATTAAAAATAATATAAATTAATAAAAATACGAGTAGAGTCCCCCGGTTATATACCAGTTGCCTGAATTTAAACATTAATTAAAGGGGGATAGCCGTGAGGTTTAAGAGTATAAATACCGGACTTGCAATATTGATAACTGCAGTAGTCGCTATTTCAGTTGCGGGTTTTGTGATTGTCGTCAGCTCCATGACAAATTCTGCTGTTCTGCATATTCAGAAGCAGAACATGAAAGTATTGAACAATAAAATTGTCAACGAAGTTGATCAGTTTCTCGAGCTCTCCGCGAGTGATCTTGCTGATTATGCAAGTAATGCCGGTCTGCAGAATGCATTTAGGGATGAATCTGCCCGGGATATGATTATGGCCAGTTTTCGGGAGAGGCTAAGTAATAATAGCCGGCTGACTGCCTTAGGCGTTTTCGGCACGGACGGTAAAGTTATTCTTGGCCTTAGCTCAAATGGACAGTCAGCGGCAGGAGCGGATATACATTCCAGAAAGTATGTGCAGGAAATATTGAATGGAAGTTCATTTGCGGTCTCAGAAGTTGTGAAGTCTGTGCTGGATGGACGTTTTATTGTCGTCATGGCAGTTCCGGTCCGGGATGAGCAGGGCAGACTTATTGGAGGTTTTATCTCTTCATTGGACTGGCAGAAATATGCCCAAGGTATAATTGGCGACATTTCCATCGGAGAAGACGGTTACGCCTATATTCTGGATAAGCAAGGCCGCATCATTGCCCATAAAATGAATCAGGATCTTATTTTAAAAGATATTTCCAGCAACCAGTTTGTTAAAGACAGTCTTGCTGCCCCTAAGGGGCATACGGAATATGAGTGGGAGGGTCGGGCCAAATTACAGTTTTTCCAGGTAGTGCCTTCCACTGGATGGGTGGTCTGCATGTCTGCGTATGTATCGGACTTGACCCGGGCTGCAATTGAACAGCGCACAGTGCTTATCGGCATGGGGATTGTGATGGTGCTGGGTCTAGTGGGAGTCATTGTTTTTACCATCCGTAAACAGGTCACCGGACCTATGGCTATAATCCGTGATTTCACCAGCGAGATTGCACAGGGCAATTTCAAGGCGGAGCTTGACGGTAAGTTTGTATGTGAGCTCAAGGATCTTTCTGAAAATATTGATTTCATGGTTGCGGAGCTGAAAAACAAACTCGGTTTTTCCGAGGGCGTGCTCAAGGGGCTGGTCCTGCCTTGTTCAATTATTGGTCCCAATGATGAGGTTCTTTGGGCCAACTCCCATATCTGTGAACTTATTGAAACAAATGTCAGCCCTGAACAGGCCGTAGGTATGGATCCCGGAGAGTTTTTATACAATGAAAAAGGGCGTAAGACGATCTCCCAGCAGGCTATTGAGGGTGAGCGCCAGATTCAGCAGGAAGTTGAATATACTACTGTGAAGGGGCACCATAAGGATATTATGATTTCTGCTACCCCTTTTTATGACATGGATAAGAATCTGCTCGGTTCGGTGGCTATATGGGTGGATATGACTGAAATTCGTGAGCAGCAGCACAAGATTGAAGAACATAATATCATGATTTCCGAAGCTGCAGCCAGCGCCACCCAGGTCTCCAATGAGGTTGCCGGTTTTTCTGAAGCTCTGGCCGCACAGGTGGAGCAGTCCAGTCGAGGTGCCGAGGAGCAGTCCGCTATGGCCAGTGAGGCAGCTACTGCCATGGAAGAGATGAACTCCACCGTATTTGATGTGGCGCGTAATGCTTCCACTGCAGCGGAGCTTGCTGATGCTTCGCAGCAGAAAGCCGGTGAAGGTGAGCGGATGGTAATTCAAGCAGTCGAAACCATCTCCCTGATCCGTGCGCAATCGGACCAGATGCAGAAAGACATGGCTGATCTCGGTCAGCAGGCCGAAGGCATAGGCAACATAATGGGCGTGATCAGTGATATTGCGGATCAGACCAACCTGCTGGCACTTAACGCCGCTATTGAAGCGGCCCGTGCCGGTGATGCCGGGCGCGGATTCGCCGTGGTTGCCGATGAGGTCCGCAAGTTGGCAGAATCCACTATGAATGCTACCAGTGAAGTCGGAGAATATATCGGCCGCATTCAGGACAGTGCCAAGACCAACATCACCAATACCGAAAAGTCGACCATAGCCATCGGTGAAGTTACGGAGCTGGTCAACCAGTCCGGTTCTATTTTGAAAGAAATCGTTGAGAAGGTCTCCGAAACTGCTGATCAGGTTCGTTCCATTGCCACGGCATCTGAGGAGCAGTCTGCAGCAAGTGAGCAGATCAGTCGCTCGACTACGCAGATTAACACCATTGCCAGTGAGACAGCGCATGCAATGAATGAATCAGCAGAGGCCGTCAGCCGTATGTCGGAACTGGCAAAGGATCTGGACGGAATTATCAGCCGTATGCAGGGATAGGATGTATGTATGCTCTTGTTTTTTCGGTTGACTGAAGTCGAGTTTTGCATTTAATTCCAGTCAGTCGTTAAAGAAAGTATTAAAATTTCAAGTTGATGCTTGCCTCTTATTGTAAAAAACGGAGAATTACATATGAAAATCAGTATCTTGCTGCGAAAAATATATAAATTAACTCTGCCTTATTGCCCAGGGTACCATAATCTTTGTGTTGCAATGCGTAGTTTGTTTGCAGATAAATATGATTGGATTAGCAGATTGCCTGTAAAGCCAGGAATTATAGCTTCTGTGAAGTTGCCTGTAGCAGAATTCAGTATGTGTTGCCCTGAACGTTGCAGCATTGCAAAAAAGTTCTTTTGGACAAATGGAAGGCGTGAGCCGGCTGAAGACAGGATTGCTTTGGAGTTATTCTTAAAGTTCGTTGGTGAATCAGAAGTTGTGTTTGATATCGGGTCGAACTCGGGCTTGTTTGCTTTGGCTGCTGCTAAACATAATTCTAAAGCTGAGAATGTTGCGTTTGATATTTTAGTTGAAGCACATAATATTTTTCTTGAAAATATAAAGCTAAATGGATTGGAAGGAAAAATTGATGCAAGATTAAACGGTATTGGCGCGAAAGGAGTTTTTAACTCTCCTGTTAAAAAGATATCCAGTGAAATGCCAACTTCCCTGTCTGTAGAAGATTCTGTGGCTAATGGCGATAGTACCAGCGTTCCTATCCTTACCCTTGATGAAATTTGTGTCCCAAAATATTTAGGTAAGAAGGCATGCTTTAAAATTGATGTTGAAGGAACTGAGGTTGATATATTTGAAAATGGGAAAGAAACTCTTGAAAAAATACGGCCTGTAATGGTTTGTGAAGTTTTGATGAGAGCAAGAGATTATGAGAGATATGATAAGATTCTTGATGATTTCTCTTACCGAAAGTTTTTAATTACAGCCGAAGGTTTAGAAGAGTATGAGCATATCGTACCGAACCCAAAATATAAAGATTGGTTCTTTATTGTGGACAAGTCTTTTGATCCTAATACAATTAAATTAGATAAGATTTTTAGCTAGCTTTATAGTTGTTCGGAATTTGTAGGACCCTGTAAAGCCAAACTGAATTAATGATAATGGTGTTGATCTTCTTGTTTCAACACCATTATTTTTTTGTATTTTACTACCCGTTAAAACGGGCCAGCTCTATGAACGTTTGATTGCATATATTTTTGGGGAACTATATTTGACGAGCGTGTATTTGTATCGAAAACAGAGGTTTAGGAACGGATCGGTTGAGTAATAGAGGGAGACCTTACGGTCTCCCTCTATTTGTGTTTAAGAGCCTTTTCCTACAGGAAAAACCATACAGAAGCTAATCCGGTAAGAGACATGGTGATGGTGTATGGGAAGGCCAGCTTGACCATTTCGCCGTAGGAGAGCCTGATAAGAGGCGAGATGGCGGAGGTCAGCAGGAACAGGAATGCAGCCTGACCGTTAGGAGTTGCAACACTGGGGATGTTGGTTCCGGTGTTGATGGCAACTGCGAGCAGATCAAACTGCTGACGGTCGATGATACCTTCCTGAAATGCTTTCATGGTTTCGGAAATGTATACTGTCGCAACGAATACGTTATCTGAAATCATTGAAAGCACGCCGTTAGCCATATAGTAGGCGGCCAACTGTACTTTACCTTCGAGAGCAAGCACGTAGTGGATGATCGGAGCAAAGAGATGCTGGTCATGAATGACAGCAACAATGGCGAAGAAGACAACCAGCAGGGCGGTAAAGGGCAGAGCTTCTTCAAACGCGTGGCCGATCTGGTGTTCTTCGGTAACGCCGTTAAGAGCGGTCAGAGCAACGATGATAGCCAGACCTATCAGACCTACTTCTGCGATATGCAGGGCCAGTGCGAGGACCAGAAAGATTGCGGCACAGGCCTGAGTGAACAGTGCTGCTTTTTTCTTAAGGCTCATTTCTTCATCGTTTTTGCGTGCTTCTTCTTCAAGAATTTCACGCACGTTCTGGGGCAACTGGAAGCCGTATCCGAAGATACCGGTAACTTCCAGCATGACGCAGGTAGTCAGGCCTACAGCGAGAACAGGCATGGAAACAGGCGCAACCTGCATGAAGAATTCCATGAAGTGCCATTCCATGACGTGTCCGATGAGCAGGTTCTGGGGTTCACCAACGATGGTACATACCCCACCGAGAGCTGTACCTACCGCACCATGCATGAGCAGGTTGCGCAGGAATCCGCGGAATTCTGAAAGGTGACTGACACATTCTCCTTTGAGCATGGAGTCATCTGAAATGGTGCACTTACCGGTGGATGCAAAGCGGTGGTAGATTCCGTAGAACCCGTAGGCCACAGCTATGATGACCGCAGTAACTGTCAGCGCATCAAGGAACGCGGACAGGAAGGCGCCTGCAAAACAGAACAGCAGGGAGATGATAACTTTGGATTTGATTTTGGTCAGTATCTTGGTGAAAACATACTGCAGCATGTCTTTCATAAAGTAGATACCTGCAACCATGAACATCAGCAGCAGGATGACCGGGAAGTTGTGCAGAGTTTCTCTGTATACGGTATCCGGAGAGGTCATACCGAGGGCTACCGCCTCAATGGCGAGCAGGCCGCCTGCGGGCAGGGGGTAGCATTTAAGGGCCATGGCAAGGGCGAAGATGAATTCACCGATAAGCACCCATCCGGTGATAAACGGTCCGGCTACTGCCAGCAGGATGGGGTTAAGCACCAGAAAACCGATGATGGTAAGCTTGTACCAGTCGGGAGAATTACCCAGAAGGTTCTTCTGTAGCGCTTGTGACATTGTTTTGGGCACGGTTTACTCCTTTTGCCTTTTGTGTGGAACCAAATGATCAGTGTGTTAGTTTGGTGCGCTATATAATTCCTCCCAAATAAATATGGAATTATTCGGGAGGTAAGTAGCGCTAAAGATCACTGGGGACCAGCGGGTCGATTGTCAGTTCCGGATAAAGTCCCTGCAATTCTCCTTCGGGATAGGGCTGAAGGATATTGAAGGATATGTCCTGAGTCTGCTGGGAATGGCCCGCGGTTTCTTCGGTACCGTCCCAGAAGGCGCCGTTCGCTTCGAGAATGTGTTCGATACGGTGCCTGAATCCATCAACAAATTTGGCTCCGATACCTTCAAAGGTCATGTTTCCGAGACGGAACTGGCCTTTGAGTGCAGCGAAGTCGGAAAGAGGAATCGAGTGCATTTCGAGATCTTCCTGCTTGCTGATATAGCCCCAAACAAGAGAATTGTCAGGTATTATCACAGGCTCGGCAGTGTCTATAATAGTGTGAGGCATGATAATAGATCCAGCTCCGATTTCGATCTCAGCATTTTCCTTACCATTGAGGAAAGAGTTGAAGCCGACGAAGACCTGCTGGCCGAGGCGGCAGTGGATGACCTTGCCGCCGTGGGCGGTTACATCATTGCCTTCGTATACGGAGTTGATAATATAACAGTTTTCCTGCGCGTTGGCACCGGGGCCGAGTATGGAGTTCTCGATGTATGACCTTTGGGCCACGAGAACATTTTTTTCTACCTTGCAGTTGCCTTTGATAACAGCATAAGGGCTGACTGAGGCTCCTTCCGGAATTTCCAGCATATTTTCAGGTTTCACTGAGGAATAGATGGGTACAAAGTCTTCTTTGCGTTCGTCAAAGAAGTCCATAAGAATCCCTTTAGGCCTGTGATTTTCCATTCGGATATACTTGGCGAGGATTTCTTCCGGATACTGGTAGTTGAATTCAAAAGCTCCGTCAGCTTTAACCCAGACGCGCCCTGCCTTTATGCGTTTATGGGAGAGCTCTCCGGCCTGCACGTATGAATATGCGCCCACAGCGCAGTCATGGAAGATGGAAAGATCGGCTGATGAAAAGGGTTCAAGAAAGCAGCCTTCCACGGAAGTTCCGTGAATGTTTGCGTAATGAAGGGATACGGTGTTTGAAATCTTGAAACATTCAAGGTTTTCAGGGTCGTGGGAGTTGTTGTGAACAAGGGTCTTCATCAAAAAACTGTCACGTATCTTAATGACTTCATCATCCCGGAGTTTGAGCTTCTGACCGTTGATTTCAACTATGCTGCCCTTTCTTTTCAGCTCGTCGCCACGGATATCACTTTTATAAAGGATGGAGTGGTTTACTTTGCACTTTCCTAGAAAGTAGGTGCCACCAATGCTGGAATGGCGGAAGTTGAACATGAGCGGATGGTTGTTGGTCAGGGAATAGAAAGCATAGTATAGGGCAAAGCCGTCTCTGGGGATGAGGTCTTTAATGTATGGACCGACATCAACTAGTGGTTCACGCAGGTTTACGTTAACGCGCTTGGCAATATGCTCGATTAGCTTGTTAAGCTGTCTCATAAAAATCCTTCTCGCTTTTTGGTAAGTGCCG
The DNA here is from genome assembly GCF_963678865.1 of Maridesulfovibrio sp. Classification (NCBI taxonomy): domain Bacteria; kingdom Pseudomonadati; phylum Thermodesulfobacteriota; class Desulfovibrionia; order Desulfovibrionales; family Desulfovibrionaceae; genus Maridesulfovibrio; species Maridesulfovibrio sp. The sequence continues at coordinate 2,918,269 of NZ_OY787459.1, forward strand.
GAAGTCGTAGGCGGAAACCGGCAGCAGGGTTTGTATTAGTCGGAGGGTTCCGGCATACCGTGCCGGAACCCTCCTGCCTATGTTTAATATTCCTCTATACATCTATAATGCTAACCCGGCAACATTACCGGCATACCCATGAGGGGCCATATTATTTTGACGAAGATGGCGACAACAACCAGCAGCATGATACTTGCGGGGATACCGTACATGAAGAATTCCCCGGTGGTGAACTGCTTGGAATCGTAAGCAATGGCGTTGGGGGCGGCACCGACCAGCAGAAGGAAGGGCATACCGGCAACAACCAGTGCTGCGAAGAGAATAACTTCCGGGGCTACGCCGAGGTAAGGCGCGATGACAAGTGCCACCGGGAGCGAGATTGCGATCGCCGCCACGTTCATGATGAAGTTGGTCATCATAAGTACGAAGAAGGCGATGGACATGATGAATACAAATCCGCTTGAATCCTGAAAGAGAACCAGCCAGTTGACCGCCATCCATTTGGCCGCTCCGGTATCCCAGAGGCAGAAACCGATGGACATGGCACCGGCAAAGAGCAGGATGATGTTCCAGGGAATATCTTCAAGGTCATTGATATCCAAGATGTTGAAAAGGAAGAAAGAAACGGATGAGACCAGAATAATGGAGGTCTTGTCGATTGCTTTCAGCTCAGGAATGAAAGACCTGAGGCTCATGATCAGGATTACTGCACCGACGAGAACAGCGGCCAGCTTTTCATCGCGGGAGAGAGGGCCCATCTGCTTATTGAGTTCACGGGCCTTTTCGCGCAGGCCGGGAATAACGTCCTTTTCAGGCTTCAGGAAGACCATGAAGAAGCCCCAGAGAAGGAATACCATGGCCCAGCCGATAGGTGCCATGTAGTAGGTCAGTTCGAAGAAGGTGATGTCCTTGCCCAGGATCTGGTTGTAGAAACCAATGGCGACCGCACCGCGCGCAGCACCGAGCAGGGTTACGATGGAACCTGCACCGGCAATAAAAGCCATACCGATGAACAGACCCTTACCGAACTTGGTGGGCTTGTCGCCTTCTCCATACAGGGAGTAGATAGCCAGCAGCAGCGGATAGACTGTCGCAGCAACAGCGGTGTGAGCCATGATATGGGTCAGCAGCGCGGTTACAACGAATACTCCGAGATAGATACGGCTGGTTTTTTCACCGACAATCATGAGCATCTTGTAAGCCAGACGCTTGGTCAGTCCTGTCTTGGTGAAGACGAGGCCGATCATGATGGACGCAAAGATAAACAGGACAGAGGGGTCCATGAAATCCTTGAACGCCACTTTAGGCGGCCTGATGAAGAACATGGCCTGCAGTATGCCGATGGCCAGAGAGGTTACACCGATGGGTACAACTTCAAATACCCACCATGTGCCGGCCAGCAGGAATACTCCGATGGCGCCCTTGGCTTCTTTGCTAAGTACGAAATGCTGTCCGCCTGGATCCACCGCATCCGGCCATGCCGGGCAGTAATAGACAACGGCGAAAATGGATATTCCCAGCAGCATGAAGAACAGCCTTTTGAAATTAAATCCGGGCTTAGTTGCAGCTTCAGCAGTCATTTTTTATAACTCCTTAGAAATTAGCTGTTTTAAATCTCACAGCGGAGAATTGCTTTTCTTACATTTTCAAAGATATCACCGAGGCGAAGCACCCCGACCACCTTTTTGTCCTTATGGACGAGGATAGGCTGGTGAAGGCCGAGGACAAATGAGTGCAGAGCTTTGTCTATGCTGTCCTCTTCGTTGATGAATTCACTTTTTCTCGGAGTGTGCATCAGCTCTTCCACCTTTAAAGCGGCGCATTTCTGGCAAAGGGTGTTGAGCGGTTCGGACCAGAGATTGAAGTCAGTATATACCTTCTGGACATATTCTTTACTCAGTACGCTGGGATGATCCTTGTAATCCATCTTGAAATAGTTTGGCTCCATGGACTTGAAGATATCAAGCATGGTTACCTTTCCGATGATGTTGCCTTCATCATCTTCAACCAGCAGGTCGCGGTGTGGATGAATGCGTCCTTTCTCTTCGCCCTGTATGACCAGTTGAGTCATTGCTTCGTGAAGAGTTGCGTCTTTTTTTACCCGACAATATTCTTCAGCCGGGATCATCAAATCTTTGACTTTTAAATTTTTCACGTTTTCCCCCTGTGTAGGTTGTCCGAAGGAAATCTTCCTGCTTTAATCTGCTCTAGGGCAGAATCTGCGCAGAGTCTTAATTAGAGCGGCAATGTCCACCGGAACTGAAATTTCAGCACATGCCCCCAGATTCATAGCTTCTATGGAAAGCGGAATCTTATTGTGCCTATTGATTAAAACAACTTTTAAATCAGGAACCACTGTTGAAATGTCCTCCATGAACTGCAAAGAGCTGCGTCCGAATCCGGACAGGCCTAGGATTATGGCATCAAGTTCATTCTCGTGGATAAATTTTTCGGCCTCATCCAGATTACCTGATTCAGCGACATCCAGTCCTTCGCTCCGGAGCCGCAGCGCTAGGTGTTCACGGAATTCCGAGTCCTTTTCAACAATCATTGTTTTCATGTTTTAAAACGCTGTATTCGCTGTTGGCCGGGAATTCGGCCTTTGCAGCACCCGTTTTATAAAAGCACTCGGTATGCCAGATAAAATAATTCCATTTATACCAAAGTATTATGTTTGTAGGGAAGTTTTTTGTTTCTTTTTGTTGAAACAAAATGAATCATTGTGAAAGATTTCGCAAGAAACATAATGAAACAAATAGAAACAAAGAATGAGACGGAGCCAAATGATAATTGATATACAGGTGGTTAGGGGAGCTTAGGAAGTGTAAAAATTATCTCCACAGGCCAATCCGTTCTCCTTGTAGGCCTGTAAGACTTTGTTTATAGGGCCGATGACATCATCGAAGACTTCGATGCCTTTCCATTTGAGATACTGGTAATGCTCGTCATCAATGCCGCCGCAGATCACTGCGTGGGTGTTGTCGGAAGTAGCCAGTGCACAGAGATCGTCTGCTGAAGCCTGCGGCAGGACAATGATGCGGTCATTGATTTTGCCGTCGTTTGTAAATTTTGCCAGCAGAACGTCTGTTGCAAGGTCAAACCGCGGGGCAACTTCATTGTTATGTAGTGGGATCAAGATCTTGTGCGACATAAATTATCCGCTGATGGAGTGTTTTTTCATTTTCCGCCAGAAGGTTGAGCGGGACCAGCCGAGCAGGCTTGAGGCTTCTCCTTTACGTCCTCCGCATTTTACCAACGCATCCATTATCATGTGTTTCTCGGCGTCATCCCAGTTCCGGGCCGAGGAATATTCAAGCGGAACCTCCCGCTCCTGTGATGCGTGAGTGGATTCGGCGACCGGACGCAGGATGTCCTGCTCTGTTAGGTAGGCGGGCAGGTGGTTGGAGCCGATAATATCCCGGTCGCAGAAGTTTACGGCGTATTCCACAATATTGCTCAGTTCACGCACATTGCCGGGGTAGCGGTAAGCGGATAAAATTTTAGCTGATTTCTTTGTGAACCCTTTGATCTTTTTATTGAATTTATTGCAATATTCCATGAGAAAATGATTTTTGAGCAGCAGGATATCGTCACCGCGCTCCCGCAGGGGGGGCAGGTGCAGGTGAACAACGTTCAGCCTGAAGAGCAGGTCGGCGCGGAAGGTCTTGTCCTGAACCATTTTCTTCAAATCCCTGTGGGTGGCGACAATAACCCGCACATCGGCATTGAACCCCCGGGAGCTACCCAGAGGATGGATGACTTTATCATCCAGAAAAGAAAGCAGTTTTACCTGTAACGGCAGGGGCAGGTCTCCGATTTCGGTCAAAAAGAATGAACCGTTATGGGCCAGCTTGATGCGGCCGGGGCGATCCTCATTGGCGCCGGTAAAGGCCCCTTTTACATGGCCGAAAAGTTCCGATTCAAGCAGTGTTTCGGGCAGAGCGCCGCAGTTGACTTTAATAAAAGGCGCTCCCGCACGGTCGGATGCATTATGAATTGCCTCGGCGAGCACGTCTTTACCGGTTCCGGTTTCCCCGGTGATCAGCACTGATGAATCTGTGGCCGCAATGGATGGAACCATGCTGAATATTTTGACCATTTCCGGGCTGGTGCCGATTAGTCCGCCAAGCGAATAAGCCTTGCTGGCCGAACTGCTAAGTTCTGCAACCTGACGGATATCCTGAATGGTTTCCACATATCCCGAGATGATATTATCACTGTTTACAAAGGGGGAAAGTGTCAGCCGGATGGGAACCTTGGTCCTTGTGCGGTCAATAATGTCCGCATCAACTGACACCGCCTGAAAGTCCGCTTTATCGGCCATGACCGGGCAGCCTTTGAAGCAGTAATCGCAACGCAGGCCGAGGTAGCATTTCAGGCCCTGCATGCCGACCGGGTCAGCTCCGGTGATGGTCTGCCATGCACGGTTGACCAGCTTTACCCGGCCCTCGATGTCAAGCACAGCAATACCGATAGGAACCTCGTTCAAAAGGTCCGGCAATAAAAAATTATGGTCCATCAGGCCGCTGATTATGTACTGTGCTTCGTTTGTCACGTGAGTTTGATAACATGAATGAATCTGATGCGCTATCGCGCTTTTGCATGGAAAGATTCTGTCTCCGGCGGGGTTCTCCGCGGCAGCAGTGAATCTCCTTTTATCAGGGCTTCGCTGCTTCGTTGAGGGGAGTGCTTTGCAATCCTTTGAATCAGTTGTATGTTTCTCCTAGGGAAACAAAATTATGAAAACATATATATTTATACCTCCTGTACGTAAGGCCACCGGGGGGATTACCGTTTTTTGCCAGATAGCTTCAATCCTTGCCCGGCACGGTCAGGATGTTCAGCTTGTCATGCGTGAGAAAGGGAGCTGGATGCCGCAGCTTTCCGAAGGTTACCCTGACCCGGTTCATTGGAATGATGTGCAGCTGACCCCGGATGATCTCTGGCTGGTGCCGGAAGGCTGGGTGAACAGTCTCGCACCGGGCCTTAATGCCGGGGCGCGTTGTGTTGTCTACTGTCAGAACTGGGCCTATCTGTTTTCATCTTTACCCGAAGGTGTTTCGTGGGCGGATCTTCCGGTTTCTTTTCTGGCTGTTTCACATCCGGTCGAATGGTTCATGCAGCAGACCTTGGGCAAAGTTTCGCCTGTTTTGAGGCCGGGCATTGATACGGGGTTATTTTTTCCGTCGGAAAATAAACCCGGAGGAAATATCAGGATTGCCTACATGCCACGTAAGAATAAAGCTTTGGTCAGGCAGATTAAGTCTATTTTTGAATCCCGTAACCCCGGTGCCGGGGTTCGTTGGGTAGAGATTGCCGGGATGGATGCGCAAGGTGTGGCTGATACTTTGCGTTCCTGCCATATTTTTCTTGTTTCCGGTTTTCCCGAAGGATGTCCTTTGCCGCCTCTTGAGTCCCTTGCTTCCGGTTGTATTCCGGTGGGTTTTTCAGGATTCGGCGGTTGGGATTACATGCGTCAGATCGAAGGGGCGACTTTCAAACCTTGGTGGCCGCTGCGTGATGTGCCGTGGGATGGAAACGGATTCTGGTCTGCAGATTCAGACGTGCTGGACGCGGCTTTCAACCTTGAAAAAGCCATTAACCTCTGGCGTAATGGCGGTCCTGTTCTTGACACTGCCTTAGAAGCAGGGCAACAGACCATCCGTTCATATACCATGGAAGAGCAGGAAAAAACTGTTCTGGAGATTTGGGATAATTTTTAGAAGTTTCCCCAAATCCCAATTAAAAGTTTTTGGGGTTCTTAGACTTTTTTTCAAAAAGGGCTAAGCCGCCGGAAGCAAAATCTTTTCATTAATAGCGCGATAGCGCATCATATCTATTCTCATGTCTAAGAAAAAAAAGAAAAACAGGGCCTTGCCCCAGAGCGTGGGCATTAATATTCCGGGCGTGGAAACCCATGCCCATTTGGATCTGGAAGAATTCCGTGAAGATTTTCAGGAAGTGCTGGCGAGGGCCAAAGAGAGCGGTGTTGGCAAAATAGGTAATGTTTTTCTGGGACCGCAGGCCTACCATGAAAACAAGGGCCTATTTGCAGATTACCCGGAGGTCTTCTTTCTGTTGGGGGTGCATCCCAATGACTCCGGTAAATTTGTGGATGAAGACCTTGAGGCCATGAGGGACGCCTTTAAAGCTGACCCGCGCTTGAAAGCGGTGGGTGAAATCGGGCTTGATTTCTATTGGGACCGTGTACCTTACGATGTGCAGGAGGATGTGTTCCGTAAGCAGCTCCAATTGGCAGAAGATCTGGATCTTCCTGTTGTAATCCATAGCCGGGATGCTCATGAGCGCACCTTTGATGTTCTGGAAGATTTCGGTTGGTCCGGCAAGCCGCTGCTTTGGCACTGTTTTGGTGGCGATGCGGAGACAGCGCAGCGCATAATTGAACACGGCTGGTATATTTCCATTCCCGGACCGGTTACGTATAAGAAAAATGAAATTGCTCAGGAAGCTGTGAAATCCATTCCTCTGGACCGTCTGGTGCTGGAAACGGACTGCCCTTTCCTGACCCCGGAGCCGTGGCGCGGCAAGCGCAATGAACCTGCGTTTGTGGTTTTTACTGCCGCCAAAGTGGCAGAGCTGAAAGGCATGGATGTGAATGAACTCTGGAAGGCCTGCTCAGACAACGCACATCGTTTTTTCAGTTTATAAACCTTTGGCGAGCAATGCCTTGTTTGTGAAATATCCACCAAGGCCCATGATCTTGTTTCCCGAAAATTCTGGGAATACAACCTCGTTGCCATGCGCAATGAGTACCTGCCTGCTGCCGAGACATGGGTGATTGAGGAACTTAAGGATGAATACACGGGACATGCTGAGCGGGTAATGAGCTGGGAGTCCTGACCGGGATTTTTTTATTTACAGATTACCAGATTGCGCCCGGACTGCTTGGCGCAGTACAGCCTTTGGTCCGCGATTTTGAGCAATTCATCTGCTGATGGGGGATCGCATTCTTCTATGGAGGAAATACCGCAGCTGAGGGTTATTTTTATTTTGCCTTCCGGGGCGTGGATTTCTTTTTCTTCGCATGCGCTTCTGATTCTTTCAGCCACTATTTCCGCTTCTTTTTTTTCGGAACCGGGCATAAGCACCACGAATTCCTCCCCTCCGTAGCGGCAGGGTAGATCCACACCCTGACGGCTGTTATCGTGCAGCACTTGTCCCAATGTACGTAAAACCACATCTCCGGTGGCATGTCCGTAATTGTCGTTGACGGATTTGAAGTTGTCCACATCCAGCATGATTGCAGAGAGGGGGCCTCCCCGGCGTTTGAAGCGTTGCACTTCCTCTCGCAACCTGATGAAAAGGTAACGGCGCATGTACAGCCCGGTCAGGCTGTCTTCAATGGTTTGCCGGAACAGTCTGGAGTTTTCAATGGAAATTGCAGCTACAGTGGAAATTATACCCAGTTGGAAAAGTTCGGAAATATCCCATTGCTGCTCTTTAGGACGATATAGAGTGACAAATCCCCTGACGCGGTCCCTTGAACCAACCAGCGGAATGCACAGGCAGGTTTTGTCCGTTTCGCAGCATTTAGAGGGCAGGGGGTAGATTGAATCATCACAGACCGGGCGTACCACCGGTTTCAGGGATTGGGCGGCTTCATGCATGGCCTTGGTCAGCGGAATCTGCTCATCAATAATGACTCGACGGTGTTTGAGTGATGCAGCCACTCCTTTTAGCTGACGGTATTCGTCATACATCATCAAGGTAGCGTCCTGACAGTTGCCGAGATCACAGAAAGCTTCAAGAACCCGGTCGGTAAGAATGTCCGGATCAACTTCCATGGCCAGCAGGCGGGTTGCAAAATTTACAGTCAGCAGGGTCGCGTCAAAATCGAATTTATCAATATGCATTATTTGTATGGTTTATGGTGTTAGTGGTTAATCCTCTATATACAATGGCTTCCGGCAAAAATACAGCATAAGATTTTTGTGAGATTTTGGCCGGATTATAATTGTTGAATAGGATGATTGACAAATTTTTTATCATGAGTACAAAAAATTCTGGAGATGATAAAAAATTATTACGAGGAGCAAGTTTTGCCATCCACAGCCAGCTCAAAATCCAAATCAAGAAAAATAGATAATTATGTCCCTTTTGTTGAGTTTCTGGGGACTTTTCTGGGAGAGAATTGTGAGGTTGTTCTGCATGATACAACCAGCAAGGAAAAATCCGTGCTTGCCATTGCCAATGAACACATTTCCGGTCGCGGAGTAGGTGCTCCGCTGACTGATCTGGCATTGAAATTTCTGGTCAATGAGGTCTACCGCGAGAAAGATTGGATGATGGGCTACACCACAGAGGGGCGTAACGGCCATATCCTTCATTCCGCAACATATTTCATCAAGGATTCTGACGGGGAATTACTGGGGATGCTCTGTCTGAACATGGACACTTCTGACATGCTTGCCGCCCGTGATCTGATCAACAAGGTCATTCGCAGTGCCGGTTTTGAGCGTGCATCAAATAAGGAAGATTTCGGCGGTGCTCCTGCTGAAGAAGAGCACAGCGAAACTTTCCCAAAATCCATGGAAGACCTGACCGAATCCCTGATTGTGCGCGTTATTTCAGATACTAATATTCTCCCTGAACGCATGACTCCCGAAGAGAAAATGGATGTGGTTTCAACTCTCAACGAACGCGGGGTTTTCATGCTTAAAGGGGCTATCAAGGATGTAGCCAAGCATCTGGTTGTCTCCGAAGCCACAGTTTACCGTTATTTGCAGAAGATTAACGATAAATAATTTTTAGTAGATTGAATTTTCTTAGCCGGATCAAACTCTTTGAGAGTTTGATCCGGTTTTTTTATTTTTTAAGGTAAGTGGGTAAGTACTGCTTTTTTCGAAAAATAGTGAAGTTTTTTTTCTAAATCATATTTCTTTTGGTGAAAGTAATAAAAAGTTCTCGCTAAAATAAAAAATTATTGACGTGTGATTTTCTTATCGCTATACGTGAATTCGTCACAACGTGAAGGTTGTTTTTTTTGCACTTAAATAAAAAATCCATACAGGAGAGAACAATGAAAAAAGTAGTTGTAAGCGATAAGGCCCCGGCAGCAGTCGGTTGTTATTCACATGCTATTGAAACCGGAAATATGGTTTTTACCTCCGGCCAGCTGCCCATTGATGCCGAAACCGGGAAGATGCCCGAAGGCCCCGGCGCACAGGCCAAGCAGGCTCTCGATAATCTCAAGTACGTTCTTGAAGCAGCCGGAACTGCCATGGACAACGTGGTCAAGACTACCGTGCTGATCCAGAACATCGAAGATTTCGCTGCCATCAACGAAGTTTATGCAACTTATTTTTCAGAGCCTTTCCCTGCACGCAGTTGTTTCGAAGTGGCTAACCTTCCCCTTGGCGCTCTGGTTGAGATCGAGGCTGTAGCGAATAAATAGTAAAATCCGGTCCGCGGTGCTGCCGGGTGAATTTTCAGGGCCGCTTGCGTGCCCATACAAAGGAGTGGAAAATGTCTAGTGAATCAAAATTCAAGGAATTCGGACTGATTATTAAGTTGCTTGTCGGTATTGCTGCCGGTGTCGTAATCGGCCTTTTTGCCAACCATGCAGTAATTGAAGTTGTGGTTACAGCCAAATACGTAATGGGACAGTTCATTTTCTATACTGTTCCCCTAGTTATTCTGGCTTTTATCGCTCCGGCGATCACTAGACTGGGCCAGAATGCATCCAAGATGCTGGGCGTAGGTGTCGGCCTCGCTTATCTGTCCGCCGCGGGTGCCGCTACAATGGCTGCTGTTGCCGGATACGTTCTCATTCCGCATCTGTCCATCGCCACTCAGATTGAAGGTCTTCGCGAGCTTCCTGAAGTAGTCTTTCAGCTTTCCATTCCGCCGATCATGTCTGTTATGACCGCTCTGGTTACCGCTGTTGTGCTCGGTCTCGCTACTATCTGGGTCAAGGCCAAGACCTTTGAAAATATGCTCGGTGAATTCGAGAATATCATGATGCAGGTCGTCAACCGGATTATCATCCCCGTCCTGCCCTTTTTCATTGCAACCACCTTTGCGGGTCTTGCATACGAAGGCAGCCTGACCAAGCAGCTTCCCGTGTTCCTTGAAGTTATTGCAATTGTTCTTGTCGGACATTTCATCTGGCTGGCTTTCCTCTACACCCTCGCAGGCATTATTTCCAAACGTAACCCCATTGAAGTTTTCAGGCACTATCCTCCCGCATACCTCACTGCGGTAGGTACCATGTCCAGCGCCGCGACCCTGCCTGTTTCACTCGAATGTGCAGGCAAGTCCAAAGCCCTGTGCAAGGATACTGTTGAATTCATGGTTCCCCTCGGCGCAACTATCCACCTTTGCGGTTCCGTGCTTACCGAGACATTTTTTGCCATGACCATCTCCATGATGCTCTACGGCACCCTGCCTTCCGTAGGCACTATGACTCTGTTTATCCTGCTCTTCGGCATCTTTGCCATCGGCGCACCCGGTGTTCCCGGTGGAACCGTAATGGCTTCGCTGGGTATTGTCGTCGGCGTACTCGGCTTCGATCCTGCCGGTGTGGCTCTGCTGCTGGCAGTATTCGCCCTGCAGGACAGCTTCGGTACTGCCTGCAACGTAACCGGTGACGGCGCCCTTGCTCTCATGATGGAAGGCATCTTCAACCGTAACGGTGAGCTTGATAAAGCCCGCGCATCTTAAGCCCGGTCTTCCATATATCCTGCGGGATCTCATGGTCCCGCAGGAGTCTTGATGCGCTTCGCGCTTTTTAATGAAAAGTTTTGCCTCCGGCGGCTAAAACCCTTTTGTAAAAAGAGTTTTAGAATCCCAAAACTTTTCAGTTGGCTTTCGCCGCTGGAGACAATGGCTGTAATAAATTTAAAAATTTGTTTTTCCACGCAAGGTCGAACTGACTCCTAGCAGTTTCGGTCATACAACGCGGCGAAGCCTTAATAAAAGGTTTTGGGAGAGTCCAGAGAACCCTTTTGCAAAAGGGTTCTCTGGACCCCGAAGGGCCGCCGGAGGCATCCATAATGATCAATAAAAAATGGTCTGAATTCGCAGAAATTCTGAAACGTGAAGTTGTCCCCGCACTGGGCTGCACAGAGCCTGTTGCAATAGCCCTCGCTGCAGCCAAAGCTGCTGAAACTCTTGGAACCGAGCCTGAAAAGGTAGTGGTCAAGGTCAGCGGCAACCTGCTGAAAAACGGCATGGGTGTAGGTGTTCCCGGTACCGGTATGACCGGGCTGGATATTGCCGCAGCCGTGGGTGTTACCGGGGGTAAATCCGATCTCGCACTCGAAGTTCTGCGTGACCTTGATGCCGAGCAACTGGCAGCAGGCAAGAAGTTGATCTCCGAGGGGCGTCTGCAGGTGCAACTGGCTGATACTGAAGAGTTGCTTTACGTTGAAGCGGTGGTTGAGAACGGAGAAGATTCCGCCCGTTGCGTGATAGCCCGTGCGCATGCTGCAATCGTGCTGGTGGAAAAAAATGGTGAAGAAATTTTCTCTGCCCCGTGGCTGAGCGAAGACAACGAGAAGTCCGGCTGCACCATGAGCATGAAAGAAATTTTTGAATACGCAACCGAAGCTCCGCTCGAAGACCTGCGATTTATTCTTGAGGCTGTGGAACTCAATGAAAAGGTCGCCGCTGAAGGACTTGCTTCTGATTGGGGCTTGAAGGTCGGTAAATCCATTGCCAAGGATATTGAAGACGGAATCCGTTCCGACGATATTGTTTCTTACGCGATTAAACTGACCGCAGCAGCTTCTGATGCACGCATGGAAGGTATCCAGATGCCGGTCATGAGCAATTCAGGCAGCGGTAATCAGGGTTTAACAGCTACCTTGCCTGTGGTTGCCTTTGCCAGACGCCGTAACGCCGAAGAAGAACAGCTCATCCGGGCACTGATTCTAAGCCATCTTTCCGCTGTTCATATGAAGAACCATCTCGGTAAGCTCTCTGCGCTTTGCGGAGCCAGCCTTGCTGCTACCGCGTCCGGTTGCGGCATTGTACTTATTCTGGGTGGCGGGCTGAAAGAAGTTGAAAGTACCATCAAGAACACCCTCGGTGATATTGCCGGAATGATCTGCGACGGGGCTAAAACATCCTGTGCGCTGAAGGTTTCCTCTGCTGTGGAAGCGGCGATCAATTCTGCATTGCTGGCTATGAAAGGTATCTGCATTCCCGGAAAAGACGGTATTCTGGATGATGATATTGAAGTCTGCATCCGCAACGTGGGCCAGCTAGGCTCCGTGGGAATGGCCCAGACTGACAAGGTTATACTCGAGATTATGACCGGAAAGCATACCACTGCCCCGGCAGCATAATTTCTACAGAACTACACCTCCCCCCTTTCGTCCTCCATTGGATTGACGAAAAAGAAGCCCCCGATTCTGCATGATCGGGGGCTTTGCTTTTTGCTTGAACAGAGGGGTAATACTAATCAAGCCCTATTCTGCTTATGATTTCACTCTGCATATCCTTACAGGGTTCAGCAAAGAGACGGAGGATAACTAAACTCCCAGCTTCTCAGCAATAGTCTTAGCCGCACGGCGACCTGCGCCCATGGCCGAGATTACTGTTGCGGACCCGCCGGCGATGTCCCCGCCTGCGTAGACATTGGGAATGGAAGTTTCTCCAGTTTCGCCATTGGTTACGATGTAGCCCCGCTTGCTGAGCTCAAGTCCGGGAGTGGCTTCGAGCAGAACCGGGTTGGCTCCGGTTCCCACTGCGAGGATAACCATGTCTACTTCCAGTTCCTTTGTTTTTCCTTCCACTGCAACGGGACGGCGGCGACCGGAGTCGTCCGGTTCTCCGAGTTCCATTACCTGCAGGGTCATGGATTTTACGCGGGAATTTTCGTCGCCGTTAATGGCGATGGGGGAGGTGAGCAGCTCAAGCTGTACGCCTTCCTCAATTGCATGATGCAGTTCTTCTCGGCGGGCCGGCATTTCTTCCTGAGTACGGCGGTATGTGATATAGACATTTTCCGCGCCGAGACGCAGGGCGGTGCGGGCGGCATCCATAGCTACGTTTCCGCCGCCGATGACGGCCACATTGCGGGCCTTGGGTGCGGGGGTGTCGTAGTTTGGGAAATCATAGGCCCGGCCCAGGTTGATGCGGGTCAGGTATTCGTTGGCGGAAAAAACGCCCACAAGGTTTTCGCCGGGAATGTTCATGAACCACGGCAACCCGGCACCGACACCGATGAATACGGCATCGAATCCGTCTTCGAAAAGATCTTCCACGGTAATTGTTTTACCGCCAACGTAGTTGGGCAGGAAGGTTACACCCTTGGACCAGAGCGCACCCACTTCGCGGGCGACGATTGACTTGGGCAGGCGGAATTCAGGGATACCGTAAATCAATACTCCGCCTACTTCGTGCAGGGCTTCGTATACGGTGACCGGAACGCCGCGTGCGGCAAGGTATCCGGCTACGGTCAGGCTGGAGGGTCCGGAACCGATGCAGGCAACTTTGAACTGGTCGTTGGGCAGGGAACAGGCTGTGTGTCCGGTGATCATTTCACAGGCGGAATCACTGTCAAAGGAATCGGCGACAAAGCGTTCAAGGCGTCCGATAGCAACAGGCTCGTATTTTTTGCCGAGAATACAGGAACCCTCACACTGGGATTCCTGCGGACATACGCGTCCGCAGACAGCGGGCAGGGCGTTGGTTTCCTTGATAACCCGGTACGCGGAAGGAATGTCTCCGTCGGCAAGATGCTTGACGAAACTTTTGATGTCGATTTCAACCGGACAGCCTTTCTGGCAGAGCGGTTTTTTACACTGCAGACAGCGGGCGGCTTCTGCCATGGCTTCTTCTTTGGAATAACCGAGGGCAACTTCGCTGAAGTTCTTGTTACGGACATCAGCCGGTTGTTCCGGCATCGGGGTACGGGTGGGGGTAAAATTCTGTTTATTCACCATGGCAATTACAACTCCTGAACATTTGCATTGAGAGGTCTTCCTGTTCCCTGTACTGGGAGAGGCGCATTCTCAGTTCATTGAAATCAACCTCATGTCCGTCGAATTCAGGGCCGTCCACGCAGGCGAATTTTGTTTCTCCGCCTACACTGCAACGGCAGGCACCGCACATGCCCACTCCGTCAACCATGATGGAGTTCAGGCTGACTGTGGTTTTAACGCCGAAAGGCTCGGTTACCTTGGCGACTGCTTCCATCATCGGCACGGGACCGATGGCTACGACTTCGGAAACATCTTTGTCCTGTTCAAGGCGTTCACGCAGGAGATCGGTGACAAATCCTTTGTGGCCGGAACTGCCGTCATCGGTGGCAATGAGCAGTTCGGGGCAGAAGTAGCCCAGTTCGGTACAGAAAAGGAGCATGTTTTCACTGCGTGCGCCGACAATGGCAACGACATGGTTTCCGGCCAGATGGTGACCTTTGGCAATGTGGTGCATGGCTGCGATTCCGGTTCCGCCCCCTACACAGATGACAGTACCTGATTTTTCAATATGGGTGGGTTTGCCCAAGGGACCGCAGACATCGAGAATTGTATCCCCTTCATTTAATGTCTCAAGCAGGGCGGAACTTTTACCAACAACGAGGTAGACGATAGTGATGGTACCTGCTTCTTTGTCGGTGTCGGCAATGGTCAGGGGGATGCGTTCACCTTTTTCATGGATGCGTAGAATTACGAAATTTCCCGGTTTAGCCTTTTTGGCAATTTGAGGACAGTCAATGACCAGCATGGATGTCTGGCCGGGGATAAGTGCTTTTTTTGTCAGAATTTTGTTGCTCATAATCTCCTACACTGCTTAAGTTTCAGGGGAAGTTATGTTTTTCCCCACCGGATTGCAAGTTTCAGACTGATTATAAGGCTCCGGCTTTCCCTTTTATGTGAAAAAACTGAAATTCGCGCTTCCCTCGCTGTGTTGAATTCTCAGTCTTTAAATTTATTGCCTGTGGGTGTCTGGCAAAGCCTTGCCGTCAGTTTGATTACACTGCTCGCCCTCTTGCCAAATCTGCCTGTACATATTATATATTAATACAAATCAGCAGAAGTATATTTTCATCAGCTTCCACGGACGGAAGCCGTAAATACCGCGTACCCTTCATGGATGATTGCGAAAGTCTCGCAGATACGGCGGATTGCCAGTGATGGCAGTCGGCCTTTTTTTGTGTACGCGGAACGGTTTTTTCTGATGGAGTAAGTAGTGAGAATAGAAGCGCAGGGTATCAGCCAATATGCTGATAATGCGAAGAGGTGGTCCGGTGAGACTGCTGCTGAAGCGGAAAAAGTAAAGGCGCGCGTGGTAACGCGTAAATTCGGCTTCAGTATTGGCAAGCTCGGTGTAAACTTCACTGCAAAGGACCTCGAATTTGAACCGGACGAAGCCCGCAAGGCTTCGCGCGAATTCCGATCAAAAACCTATCCCCGTGCCCAGAGTGAAGAGCAGCATGTGCAGAATGTTTATCAGCAGCTCTCTCTTACTCAAACGGCTGTTTCCGAGGATTCCGCCATATTCAATCCCGGGAGCACCGGTTATATGAGGACCAGGGCAATCAATGCTTACACCCGACAGTCCGGCGCTCTTGAGTATACGCTTCCGGGCAGCGCTCTCGGTAAAGTCTGATTTCAGTAATAGCCTTCGAATTGAGGTCTGATTCCGTCCTTTTTTTGCCCGCCCGCGTGGTCCTTTTTCCCTCTATCCCTTAAGGATCATTGGAGCTTGAACACAAGATAGAATGCCTCAGCAGTATTAATTTACATAGACCTGATTTTCTCTTTAATATAAATTGATGGGTCAATCAATTGCTTTTGTTATAAATCTGCAACATTTCTTTTGGTATTAAATATATTCCGGTTACGCTAGTCTTCCGGCCTGCCGTTCCAGTTTAAGCTTGCCGGGACCGTAATTACATATTAGACAGCGGCTCACAAATACCGTAATAAGAAGTCCCTTTACTCTGCTCCATGCGGGAGCGGGGAATAACAAAGCAGATAACTATAAGCCGACGGTCCATGACGGCCGCCGACATTACACTATATGGCTAAATTAGATAAAATAAGAAATTTCAGTATTATCGCACATATCGATCACGGCAAGTCCACCCTTGCGGACCGTATCCTTGAAATCACCGGAATGGTATCCGAGCGTGAAAAAAAGGACCAGTACCTTGATAAAATGGAACTGGAACAGGAGCGGGGCATCACCATCAAGGCCCAGACTGTACGTATCCCTTACAAGGCCAAAGATGGTAAGGAATATATTCTTAACCTGATTGATACCCCCGGTCACGTGGACTTCAGCTATGAGGTTTCCCGAAGCCTTGCGGCGTCCGAAGGTGCTCTGCTGGTGGTTGATTCCACGCAGGGTGTGGAGGCGCAGACTCTCGCCAACGTATTTCTGGCACTGGACCACGACCTTGAAATTGTGCCTGTGCTCAACAAGGTAGACCTGCCCAGTTCAGATTGCGAACGCGTGGCGCAGGAAATCGAGGAAGTCATCGGGTTGGACTGCTCCGATCCGCTCATGATCAGTGCCAAAACCGGGCTGAATGTAGAGGATGTGCTGGAAGCGATTGTTACTGATCTGCCTCCGCCGGAAGGAGATCCTGATGCTCCGCTCAAGGCCCTGATCTTTGATTCCTGGTACGATTCCTATCAGGGAGTCGTTGTTTTGTTCAGGATTCTGGACGGAACTATCAAGAAGGGTGACAGGATTCAGATTCATTCCACCGGGCGAACCTTTGATGTGACCACACTGGGTGTTTATACCCCCGAGCCGCAGAATACCAAGGTTCTGGCCGCGGGTGAGGTAGGTTTTCTCTGTGCCAGCATGAAGGAACTCAATGATGCGCCTGTGGGCGATACCATTACCTTGGCGGCAGATCCGGTGAAAGATCCTTTTCCCGGTTTTCAGGAAGTAAAGCCTATGGTTTTTTGTGGACTCTATCCGGTGGAACCTGCCGAGTATGAACCGCTTAAGGCCGCTTTGGAAAAATTGCAGCTCAACGACACCGCGTTTTCTTTTGAGCCGGAAACATCAACCGCCCTTGGTTTCGGTTTCCGTTGCGGTTTTCTCGGCCTGCTGCATATGGAAATCATTCAGGAACGTCTGGAACGTGAGTTTCAGGCTAAGCTCATAGCCACCGCACCTTCGGTTGTTTATCAGGCAAGACTGAACAACGGTGATGTTCTTGAAATCGATAACCCCAGCAAGATGCCCGACGGCGGTGAGCTTGAATCGCTGGCTGAACCCTTCTGCCGTCTTGAAATTCACGTGCCCAACGATTATGTTGGCGCTGTGCTCAAGCTTTGTGAGGAAAAACGCGGAATCCAGAAGGACATGCGTTATCTGACATCTTCAAGGGTTATCATTACTTATGAAGTTCCCTTTGCGGAAATCATGTACGACTTCTTTGACAAGCTCAAATCGCACACCAAGGGCTATGCTTCCCTTGATTACGAGATTATTGATTACCGTGAATCGAATCTGGTAAAGCTCGACATCCTGATTAACACTGACCCGGTGGATGCCTTCTCAGCCATTGTCCATAAGGATTCTGCTTATCCTTTCGGACGTTCACTTGCCCTCAAGCTGAAACGGGCTATTCCGCGCCAGATGTTTGAGATTGTTATTCAGGCCGCGATCGGTCGCAAGATCATCGCCAAGGAACGGGTGGCCCCGTTCAGGAAAAACGTTACCGCCAAATGTTATGGCGGGGATATTACCCGTAAGCGCAAACTTCTGGAAAAACAGAAGGAAGGTAAAAAGCGCATGAAGAAGATGGGTAATGTTGAAATTCCGCAGGAAGCGTTCATGGCTGTCCTTAAGGCCGGCGAAGAATAACGGACGCTCTGAGGTAAAAACGACTCGCCCTGCGTTAATCGCAGGAAACTATAAGGATATTATTATGAATCCCAGATGGCAGAGCACTGTGAAGGAATATATTGAAGCTCTTTTTATCGCACTCATACTGGCTCTTTTCATCCGAACCTTTATTGTGCAGGCCTTCAAGATTCCGTCCGGTTCCATGCTGCAGACCCTCCAGATCGGAGACCACCTGCTGGTAAATAAATTTTCCTACGGCGTGAAAGTTCCCTTTACCGGGAAGGTGATCGTGCCGGTGGGTGACCCTGAATATCAGGACATTATTGTCTTCAGATATCCCGGAGATCCCAGCAAGGATTATATTAAAAGGGTTATCGGCGTACCCGGTGATACTGTGGAGATCAAAAACAAGAAGGTTTTTGTGAACGGTAAGGAACTTGTTGAACCTTACGTGCAGTATACCGATACCACCCACGTTTCAACTCTGCGCGACAATATGCCGCCTCGGGTAATCCCCGAAAACGAGTATTTCGTCATGGGCGACAACCGTGATGGCTCCAACGATTCCAGATTCTGGGGCAATGTCCCCAGAGAGAACATCTTAGGAAAGGCGTGGATTATCTATTGGTCTTGGGGTGGTCCCAAGACAGTTCGCTGGGAGAGGATTGGAGACATCCTGCACTAGCCGACAGCAAGTTGAAAGCTGGATATATGAAAGCCCCGGTACGTTATGTGCCGGGGCTTTAGTTTTATGTGCTGAAAGGTAATTAACAATGTTGATGTTGAAATGACCTGTTGATAGATGTTAGAACTAAGCGAGGAGGGTATATGCTTTCAGCCTTGCGTTTTATTCTTGCAGCTATTTGTGGGGCAATTGTTTTGTGCCTGCTTTCCGCTGTTCAGAAAATTTATATGGGCTGGCCCTTGGCCTTGCAATCTTTTGTTGTTCCATTTGTTTTTGGTGCAATGACAGGTGCTGTTTTCAATTCATATACTTTATTTGAGAATAGGCAGAGGAAAACAGAAAGACTTTTGGAAGCAAAGGAAGTTCAACTGGGAACAATTCTCTCTGCAGCTCCCATCGGTATAGGGATGGTGGTTGAGCGCGTTTTTCAAGAGGTGAATGATTTTTTTTGCGAAATGACAGGGTATTCGAGAGATGAATTGATAGGTTTCCCTTCGCGTAAGGTATATCCGACTGACGATGATTATAATTACGTAACAAAATATAAATATTCCCAGATTCAAGAAAAAGGGGTCGGCTCCGTTGAAACAAGGATTAAACGTAAAGATGGAAGCATTATACATATCATTTTGAGTTCAAAGCCACTGGACTATAAAGACTGGTCAAAAGGAATCTGCTTTACGGCCCTTGATATTACCAAGAGGAAAGAAATTGAAGGAAAATTGATTGCCGCAAAGCAGGATGCTGAAGCTGCCAATACCGCAAAATCGGAGTTTCTGGCTAATATGTCTCATGAGGTGCGCACTCCGCTTAACGGTATTATGGGAATGCTGCAGTTGATGCATATGGATGGACTCAAGCAGCAGCAGGTTGAACGTGTTGATTTTGCCATGGAGTCCTGCAGGCGGTTGACCCGGTTACTAAGCGATGTGCTTGATATCTCAATGATTGAATCGGGAAATTTGCAGATAGTTAATGCGGAGTTTGTTCTGGGTGATGTCTTAAGCTCGGTCTATTCACTGTTCAAGCCCGTAGCTGTTCAGAAAAATGTGGATCTGCGTTTTGATATAGATGGAAATCTGCCGGAAAGATTGTCCGGAGACAGCAACAGGCTGCACCAGATATTTAATAACCTGATTGGTAATGCCCTGAAGTTTACTGATAACGGCAGTATTTCAGTAAAAGCGTATTCCCTGAGTAGCAGACATCCCGGTATGCATAGAATTCTATTCTCTGTATCTGATTCGGGAATAGGAATTGAAGACAGTAAGCTGGAATCAATATTTACTTGTTTTACACAGGCTGATGCCAGCAGGACCCGCAGTTATGAAGGGGCCGGTCTGGGGTTGTCCATTGTGAAGAAGCTTCTGGACTTGATGGGCGGTAATCTTTCCATTGTCAGTGAAGTCAATGTCGGGACTTCTGTTTATTTCTGTCTGGAGTTTGAGCATGCTGACCGGGGGCTGGAGAACGTTGAAAGCCCCTTGAATGAAAACAGCATGGGGATTCAGGATTTTAATGTACTCATTGCTGAAGACGAAGAAATAAATCTGCTCACGCTCAAGGGTCTTCTTGAGAGACTGGGGTGCACGGTGTCAATTGCCGGAGACGGTTGTGAAGTTATTAAGCTGCTTAATGAAAATGACGGGGAGTTCGATTTGATCTTCATGGATATTCAAATGCCGAATATGGGGGGACTTGAGGCCACTTCCCTTATCCGGGCCGGGGCGGCGGGAGAGTCGAATAAGGAAATACCCATCATCGCATGTACTGCTTATGCCATGACCGGTGATAAGGAAGAATTCCTTGCAGCAGGAATGAGTGATTATTTGTCAAAACCTACCCAGACTGGCGAAGTTAAAAATATTTTGATTAAGTATTCCCGCTGAATCTGAGCAGCAGTGTTTTTAGTGAGAGCAGGTTCTTCCTGCAATAAAAAACTTTGAAAGCTTGGCGAGTTGGCGTACTCTGCCTGCTATGTCACATGCCGATTCAATTACTCTGCTTAATCTGGAATTCAATTCTTCCTGTAACCTGCGTTGCAAATGGTGCTCCTTGGATCATGGAAAGGAGCGTAAGGTCATGCCCCGTGAAGTGCTGGAAAAGGTGATGGAGGAGGTTGGTTCCGGGGTATTCAAAAATCTGCGTCGTATCGACCTGCATAATGGCGGGGAGACTCTGCTGCATCCCGATTTGCCGGGAATGCTTTCAGTCATCCGCCGTCATCGTCCATCCATCCCTTCCTCTGTAACTATAGGGCTTCTTACCAACGGTATGTTGTTGACCCCTAAAGTTTCCGAACAGATTTGTCGCAGCAGGGCGGTTACGCAGGTCCGTTTCAGTATTGACGGCGGATCGCCAGCAGCATTTGAATCTATTCGCAAAGGCGCCAAGTGGGATGTGGTCAGGCGTAACGTGCAGTCTTTTATGGAAATCAATCACCGGTCCAAAGTGCCTGTGCAGACAGAGATAATCTGCATGATTCCTGCGGAGGGGGTGCCGGACAACAAGCTGGATCCGGACTTTGCCGCTCTTTTACAGCTTGCCGATAAGGTCAGTGTGCGCAATCCGCACAATTGGGACGGCAGTGTGGATTTAGGCGTTGATGACAGCGGTTACCGGGTGATCGCCGAGCAGCGGCTGGGCGAAGTCTGTTTTCTGCTGCAAAAAAATCTGGTTGTACTGCCCGACGGCAAGGTTACTGTCTGCTGCAACGATCTTAATGAGCGTGGAGTATTCGGCTCTGTTCTGGAAAATACTCTTGGAGAACTTGCCGCCCATCCTGTCCGGCAGGCGATGATCCGGGCCTTCAAGGAAGGGCGTAAGGATGAGATTGAGCTGTGTCGCGGATGTACAGGATTTTATGCTCCGAATCCGGGGGGGAAGTAGTGCTGCCCGAATTTGTTTACATAACGCGTTTTGCAGTTAAAGCAGGCGGACACGGTGGCAACAGGCGCACAAGGCAGATGGCCGAGCTTTTTGCAGAGCTGGGGGTTCGGCTTGCGAATATATCTCCTTATGCCGGGGGCGGGGAGTTCAACAGTGACTCAGTTCTGTTTTCCCCGGACCGGGATTTTGATTCTCTATATGGTTTCAACGGTCATATTGCTTCACAGTTGAGTACGGACAGGTCGCTTGCTGAGGCCGTGGCGTCGTCCGCCATCAAAGGTGCGGTTGTCGATGATCCTGTCTTTTTTCCCCATACAATGAGGGTCTTTGCGGAAAAAGGTATTCCGGTAGTTTCGGTGATTCATAATATTGAGGCGTTTCTTCCGCGAAGTATGGAGATTAAACCTCAGTGGGATGTTCTTCAGGAGGAAGTTCGTACTGCTATGAGTTCCGGGCTGTGCGTGACCATTGCCCGTGAGGATGCGTGGCTGCTCAGGAATATGGGGGTGGAGTGCTATAACTTTCCGTATTTCCCTTCAGCGGACGTCGAAGCCCAGTTGGCCGGAATTCGTATCTCCCGGCGAAAATCAGAAAAAAAATTTTGTCTCTGCATGGGGACAGCATTTAACCCGCCGACCTTATTCGGAATGAAAAGGCTGGTTGAGAACTGGCCAGGTCTTACCGGAGGACAGTTGCCCCTTGTTCTTGCCGGGTATGGTGTCGAGCGTTTTTTTATACAGGAAAACATGCCTGCATCAGTAATAGTTGCAGGTGGGGTGGATGACGAAAAGCTGGGTTCCCTTTTAAGTGAATGTATAGCCTGCGTGTTGCATCAGGATGTCGGCGCTGGAGCGTTGACCAAAATTCCTGAACTGCTGCGGGCCGGCATTCCTGTTGTCGCCAGCCAGCATGCCGCCAGAAGTTATGGCGGATGTGCCGGGGTATATGAATATCAGGATCTGGTTGAACTTCCACAGGTGCTGGCGCAGGTCATGCAAAAACAGAGCGCTCCTACTCCCCTTGTGAGAGCGGATAAAAAACAATTGTTATGCAATGTTGCCGAGGTGCTGGGGATTAAATCCAGACATCATTCTCGGCAGTAAAGTCACCGCCGTCGGCATCTCCGGTGTTTACTACTCCGCGCGGTTCAATGAGCATGACCCTGCATTCTTCTGCCGCAACCGGTTTATGCTCTATTCCTTTGGGGATTACATACATTTCACCTGCATTCAGGGTTACTTTCCCGTCCCTGAAAAGGATGTCCAATTCTCCTTCAATAACCATGAATGTCTCATCAGTGTCCTTGTGGTCATGCCAGACGAATTCACCTTTCAGTTTGGCAAGTTTGAACTGGTAATCGTTCATTTCCGCAACTACGCGCGGTGACCAATGTTCGTTGAATTTCGAAAGTTTATCCTTGAAATTGATGGCCTGATACTTCATTGTGTGTCCCCTGATTTTGGTCAGTATTTTGTTTTTTTGAGGGTATAAGGTCTTTGTTTGCTTCGCCAGCGTGAAGTTCAAACTCCTGTTTGAACCCGGCTTCATTTCCAGTTATACCTTGAATATAAATTTCCTTCATCACACGGAGAAAGCGTATGAAGTCTTTTAACGAGCAGTCCTTAAAAGAGCAACTTGCTGAAGTAGAGGCGGAGAAAAGGAAATATTCCCATGGCGGCAACCTGCGCCAACTGGCGGAGCGGGCCGGGTGTCCTTCTTCCAAGATTGTGGATTTTTCGGCTAATATAAATCCGCTTGGCCCTCCTTCGTGGTTGCAGCAGGAGGTGGTCCGGGCGTTGAATGAGGTTGACCGTTATCCTGATCCGGAATGTTCGGAGCTTACTTTAGCAGCCTGCGAAAAATATTCGGTCTGGCCCACGGAATGTCTGGCCGGTAACGGAGCCTCTGAACTGATAGCGGCCATTGCCCGAGTGGGCGGATTCAAAAGAGCCGTGATTCCGGTTCCCTGTTACGTTGATTATGCGCGTTCCTGCAAATTGGCGGGATTGAAGACTGAGCATATTCCCCTTGACCCGCAACGTGCTTTTGCCCCGGATTTCGAAACGCTTTCTTCCTTTCTTGCTGTATCTCCTGCTTTGGTTTTTCTGGCCCAGCCCAACAATCCTACCGGAACAGCTTTTGATCCTGATGAATTGAAGGCATTGGCCCGCAAACATCCTGATTCCCGCTTTGTGATTGATGAGTCCTTTGCCGATTTTGTTCCGGGACTGGAACGTCTGGCAGGCCGACGTCCGCCCAATGTCATCACTATTGTTTCCATGACCAAATTTTACGCTATTCCCGGCTTGCGTCTGGGGCTGGCTTTTGCCGCACCGGATATCATCATGGAGATAAAAAATGTTCTGCCTTGCTGGTCTGTGAATATTCTGGCCCAGAAGGTGGGCTTGCGTTGTCTGCGTGATGAGGAATACGAGCGCAAATCCATTGAGGCTGCCACCGATTTGCGAGAGGCTTTGGTGAAGGGGCTTCGGGAAATTCCCGGCATCCGGGCTTTGCCTTCGCAGGCAAATTTCATGCTTTGTCAGGTGCAGCGGGTGGGAATGGATGCCTCCGCTCTGATTGAGCATCTGATTAAAAACCGGGTGGCTGTGCGCCATTGTGACAATTTTGACGGACTGGATTCAACTTACTTCCGCATTGCCGTGCGTACTGAAAAGGAAAACAGGGTCTTGCTTGACGGGTTGCGTTCTTTCTCCGGCATGGACATTTCTACACCGAAGCCTAAGAAAACCCCGGCCTTGATGATACAGGGGACTTGTTCCAATGCTGGTAAATCCATTCTTGCCGCTGCCTTTTGCCGTATTTTTTTGCAGGACGGATTCAAGGTTGCCCCGTTCAAGGCACAGAATATGTCGCTTAATTCTTTTGTGACTGACGACGGTCTGGAAATGGGCCGGGCGCAGGTTACTCAGGCTGCAGCATGTAAGCTGTCCCCGGATGTGCGTATGAATCCGGTCCTGCTTAAACCCGGCAGTGATATCGGATCGCAGGTTATTGTCATGGGTAAGCCTGTGGGCAATATGAAGGTCCAAAAATATATGGAATATAAGCCCACAGCCTTTGAAGCAGTGAAAGAAGCTTACGATTCCCTGAGTGCCGATGCTGATGTGATGGTTCTTGAAGGAGCGGGAAGTCCGGCTGAAATAAATCTCAAGCAGCACGATATCGTGAATATGGCCATGGCTGAATATGCCCAAGCCAAGGTGCTTATTGCCGGGGACATTGACCGGGGCGGGGTATTTGCCTCCCTTGCCGGAACTATGGATCTGCTTGAATTTAAGGAGCGTGAGCTTGTCTGCGGATTTCTGCTGAACAAATTTAGAGGGGATGCATCTCTTTTGACCCCTGCCCTTGATTTTACCTTCAACCATACCGGGAAACCGGTGCTAGGCACAATTCCGTTTATCGCTAATCTGGGACTGCCGGATGAGGATTCTGTTTCATTCAAAGAAGATTTGCGGAAATCCGGTTCGAAAGGCAAGCATAAAGATTGTGTGGATGTCGTCTGCATTGACCTGCCGCGTATTTCAAATTTTACGGACCTTGATTCTTTGAAAGGCGAACCGGATGTAAATTTGCGGATTGTGGATAAAGTTGAAGACCTTGGCAAGCCGGACGCGGTTATCCTTCCGGGCAGCAAATCAACTTTGGCTGATCTGGCCCATCTGCAGGAGAGCGGACTTGCCGAAGCTGTTGCCGCGTTGCGCGATCAGACGGTAATTGTCGGAATCTGCGGCGGTTTCCAGATGCTGGGACAGTTTATCAGCGACCCCGATGAAATCGAGTCCGGGGGATCGGCGCAAGGCTTGGGATTACTCCCTTTGCAGACCACCCTTGCCCCGGAGAAGACCCTTACCCGAACCACTGGAATGCATTCCCAGAGCAAGCTGGAGGTGGTCGGCTATGAAATTCATCATGGAAAGACCGAACCGTTGTTGCCCACGGTGCGGGCGGCTATTGTCCCGCAGGGTATTACCGGTGGGGTGCCGGTTTCCAAGGCTCTTGGCTTCGGCTCCAAGTCCGGTCTGATCTGGGGGACTTATCTGCATGGTGTTTTTGATGCGGATGAATTTCGGCGTTGGTTTGTGGACTTCCTGCGTACTCGCAAGGGGTTGCCCAAGCTGGGCAAAGTGCAATCTATTTTCAATATGGAGGAAGGGCTGGACCGCCTTGCCTCAGTTGTCCGCGAGAACGTTGACATGGGGGCTGTTTATGCTGCTCTTGGGCTGAAAAGGTAGTCTTGTTGCAACGGTTTTCTTAAATGGTGTATAATTAAATTCCAATTGGATTGTATTCAGCATGTGGGGGACCTGATGGGCAGGATAGAGTGGCATAATGGGTTGAATCTGGGAATCAAGGAAATAGACGATCAACATAAGGAGTTGATCTCTATAATTAATAATGTATTTGAAGCCTTTGACCGCAATGAAACAGACTCTGCAATAGATGAAGTTTTGCAACGGCTGCATGAATATACTGTTTACCATTTCAATGCTGAGGAAAAATACATGGAAAAGGTCGGATACCCTCATCTTTCAGAGCACCGCCAGCAGCATGCAGTCCTCAAAAACAAAGTGAAGTCATTTCGTGCTGCCCGTTTTCATAAAGAGGATGTTTTTACCCATGAAATAAAGGAGCTGCTGACTAGGTGGCTGCTGGATCATATCCTGCGCGTAGATTATAAGATTGTTGATTTTGTGAAGAAAGGTGGAGCCAAGAATTGGTCTGAGAATATTAAAGAGTAATTTTGGATTCGTTACTGCGCTCTTGCTTTGGTTAAGCAAACCAGATATCTAAAGGTCGATTATAAATTTAAATACCAATTTTTGAGTGCTGGAAGTCCAATGATAGCGAAAGTTTCCTGTGGGGCCCTCATGGGCATTGATGCGTTTAAAGTTGATCTCGAAGTCGATCTGACCCGGCAGGGGATGCCTGCCTTTACAATGGTCGGTCTGGCCGAGGGGGCGGTTAAAGAAAGTAAGGAACGTGTATTTTCAGCCCTCAAGAACAGCGGTTACCGCATTCCGCCTTCACGCATCACTGTTAACTTAGCTCCGGCTGATATCCGTAAAGCCGGGTCCGCATATGACCTCCCTCTGGCTGTATCTTTGTTGGGGGCGGCGGGAGTCATAGACCAGTCAGCCCTTGAAGGTTGGTTTTTGGCGGGTGAACTTTCTTTAAGCGGTATGGTCAAGCCTGTGCACGGCATACTTCCTCTGGCTATTGAAGCCCGGCGTAAGGGTGCAAAAGGTTTGATTGTGAGCCTTGAAAATGTCAATGAGGCTGCAGTTGTAGAGGGTCTTTCTGTCTACGGGGTGGGGACCCTTGCACAATTGGTGAATTTTTTGATCGGCGAGGAAAACATTGAGCAGGCGACTGTAGATACGGATCTGCTTTGGTCTGGACGGCAGTCGTTCGGTATGGATTTCTCGGAAGTGAAAGGTCAGGAGCACGCAAAGCGGGCCATTGAGATCGGGGCGGCAGGTAATCATAATCTGCTGTTTATCGGTCCTCCCGGCAGCGGCAAGACCATGCTGGCCCGGCGCATTCCCACGGTTCTCCCTCCGCTGGTTTTTGAGGAAGCACTGGAAGTTACCAAGATTTACAGCGTCTCCGGCCAGTTGGATAGGGAGAAATCCTTGATGGTCACCCGTCCTTTTCGTGCACCGCATCACACCATTTCCGATGCCGGACTGATCGGCGGAGGTGCTTATCCCAAGCCGGGTGAAGTCTCTCTCGCACATCGCGGAGTTTTGTTTCTGGACGAGTTGCCGGAGTTCAAGAAGAATGTACTGGAAGTGCTGCGCCAGCCCCTTGAAGGAGGGGAAGTCACTATTTCTCGCGCAGCCATGTCCCTTTCATATCCCGCTGATTTTATGCTGGTGGCGGCAATGAATCCCTGCCCCTGCGGTTATTATACTGATGAGCATCACGCCTGTACCTGTTCCGCTCAAGCGGTCAACCGTTACCGCTCCAAGCTTTCCGGTCCGTTGCTGGACCGCATCGACCTGCAAATTGAGGTCCCGGCTGTGGAGTATAAGGATTTGCGGGATTCTTCCGGATTGGATTCAGCCTCCATGCGTACTAACATTGAGCGGGTGCGGGGTGTTCAGGCCGAACGTTATAAGGATCTGGCTATTTTTACCAACAGTGATCTTTCCGGTTCTTCTCTTGAGAAATTCTGCAAACTGGGTGAAGCAGAACACGGTTTTCTCGAGCAGGCAGTACGCAGTCTGGGGCTTTCCGCTCGAGCTTATACCCGTATTTTAAGGATTTCACGGACCATTGCCGACCTCGCTGCAGAGGAAATGATTCAGGTCTCTCACTTGGCCGAGGCTATCAACTATCGGAGTATGGACAGGCAGGGTTAGCCTGCCGTTAGGCATGAAAGTTTTTTGACAAAAAATAATCTTATTAGATCCTTAATCGCATCGCCTCCGCTGTTGCCAAGTCTGCTTTGCTGTAATATTACCTACCGTACTGGTTATTTCAGGAGGGGTAATGAAGCCGGTATTGAATGCTATTACTGCTCAGCAGGAGCTTTGGGATCATGTTTTTTCAGAGTCCGATAGTTATTTCGGACAACAGCCCAGCGTGCTTGCTAAAAAATCACTTGAACTGTTTCGGGAAAATAATGTGCGCTCTATTCTGGAGACCGGATGCGGTCAGGGGAGAGATACATTTCTTTTTGCTGAAGACGGCATTTCTGTTACTGCCCTTGATTATTCCCGTCATGCCATCAATGAAATTTCCGCCAGAGTCTCATCTTCTTCCCTCACTTCCTATGTTGATCCCCACTGTTTAGATATTCGTAAGCCCCTTCCCTTTGAGTCCGGTTCCTTCGATGCCTGCTACTCCCATATGCTGTTGTGTATGGAGCTGACCATGGCTGAAATTTCCTGCGCTCTGAGTGAAATGCACCGGGTACTTAAAAATGATGGTCTGGTAATATATTCCGTCCGTTCAATCTTTGACCGCCATTATCGGGCCGGGGAACATCTCGGAGAAAATCTGTACGAGATAGGGAAGTTTGCAGTTCATTTTTTCAGTGAAGATAAGCTTAAAGGTCTGGCCAGCGGTTTTAAGATCAAGTCCATTGAGCGGATCGAAGAAGGAGCTCTCCCCCGCGATCTGTTCTGTATTGTGATGGAGAAAAGCTCCACCCGCTATGCCCCGACATTTGAGTCATGCGCCGTGGCCGGGAGGGGCGGAGATAACGTCCCGTTTTCGCGCAGCAGGGCTCATCCCCATTGCACCGGCGATACGTGATAGACTCTTCTCGCTTCAGTTGAAGTGACAAAAAAAGAATTTTCGCAAAAAAAAAGTCCGGCCACATGGCCGGACTTTTTTTAGTTTACTTAGTGTATTCCTAGAGCAGTTCTTTCAGGTTCGGTACAATTGAGGGAACCCGT
Source organism: Maridesulfovibrio sp. (assembly GCF_963678865.1). Classification (NCBI taxonomy): domain Bacteria; kingdom Pseudomonadati; phylum Thermodesulfobacteriota; class Desulfovibrionia; order Desulfovibrionales; family Desulfovibrionaceae; genus Maridesulfovibrio; species Maridesulfovibrio sp. The sequence goes on from NZ_OY787459.1 coordinate 2,947,060, forward strand.
TTTTTGTACTCCATATATTCTTTGCCGAAGACTTCTTCCAGCATAATTTCTTCTTCCGGTATGTGGTGGAGGAATTTGTAATATGCTATGCCGCTCATTCCAAAAAGCAGCCATGCCTGTGTTGCTATGGCACTGCCGGTGAAGATAAAGGCTATCCATGCAAAATAGAGCGGGTTACGCACAATGGCGAATGTTCCGGTGGTCTCCAGTCTTTGCTCGGTGACAGCTTTTTTGACTGTAACTCCGCTGATGAAAAGGAAAGCTATCCCTATGCCCAGCAATATGCCTCCCATAATGTTGAAGGCCGCACTTGGCAGGAAAGTCATCAGAAATATCCTCGGGAAGATCAGGGTTATGATCAAGGAGGCAAGGCCATAGATAATCGTTGGCTTAAAAATTTTCAGACCGACTCCGAAAATGGTCATTTTGCGTTCTTCCATACTCTGCTCCACTTGTTTCCGGTTCAGTCAGCATTGTTACAGCTGGAGTGAATTTCTCATAGTTCCCAAGAGAGTGTATATCATTGAATAGTTCTTGTAAAAGTGTCAACAAAAACCGTCTGTTGATAAATTGCCGGTAGCGGATGGAAGATGGGGCGTAATATGGCTAGCGACGGATATTTTTATTTATGAATCGGCAGAGACTGCAGCCGTTTTATTTACCCCCGGCCTCAATACCGGTTCTGTCCATTAGTTCTTTCCAGAGAAAGGAATAAGCCCGTGCTGCATCTGATTTTGATGCAAATACATGCAGCGGCGCCCGTTGCATCCCCATTTTTTCAATATCAGCCCGTGCGGGGATGTAATTTTCGCAAAATATATGCGGAAAAGTTTTTCGGTTGTCCCACATGATTTTTCGGTGTCCGCTTTTGCGGCGGTCGACCATATTGAAGAAGGGGATCAGTTCCGCTGTGGCATCATCCATGGAATCCAGATATTCTTTTACTGTGATGAAGCTTTGTTGCGGCATAATTGCCGGAACCACTGGCATGAGGATGAATTCAACTGTGCTGAAGATTGTATCGGAAAGATTTGAAATACTTGGCGGACAGTCGAAGAGAAAGACATCGTAGTCATCTTCAAATGAAGTTACTATTTTTTTAAGTTTTTTGCGTGATTTTTTACTGTCGTCCATGACCAGATCCATATTGCGGTATTCGAATCCGGCGGGGATGACGGAAAGGTTTTCGTATGAAGTGGGCTCGATCAGGGTTTTGATCAGTTTTTTATCTTTGACCAGTTTTTTCAGTTTAGCTGCCTGCAGTGGGTCCATTCCGAGATGAAATGTTGCTGCGCCTTGGGGGTCAAGATCCCAGATTATGGTTCGCAGGCCGTTTTGTGCACTGAGATAGGCAAAGTTCACCGCAGAACTTGTTTTTCCGACGCCACCTTTCATATTATAGCAAGCAATAGATTTCATATGCAGACTGCTCAATGTATTTGATTAAAGTAATTTTATATAGTTATCCCTTGTTACGTTCGTGTTGCGGCTGAGTTGTTTTTCTGTTGCTGTGTTCTGATATGGGAGATGGCTAAGTATTAACTGTGTATTTTGAATTAATATCGCATGGAATGTAACCGGAAACAGAAAAGCCCGGTACGTATACGCACCGGGCTGAGAAAGTGTTAATAAAATAATTGCTTATGCCTGATCAGAAGGGTTGGGCAAAAATTTAATGTCGATTTCCTGTTTTAATCCATTCATGAATTGGCGGAATTCTCGTTCCTGATGCGGACTGTAACGCAGCAGGAGAATTCCCTTGAACCTGTCGGCTATGGTAAACAGGGCGAGATTGTCCACGGCCTCCATGAGAAAGCGGAAGATTGCTATGTCAGAAGGCGCAATCTGGATATACATGCGGCTGGAATTTTCCGGCGGCGGTGGCAGGGGACGCGGACGCGGTTTTCTTTTTCTACGGGCCATATCTTCGATGTTTTTTATAAGATTTTATATCCGTCTTCAGTAATAAGCACCATGTATTCCCAGCGGATACCGCCCCAGTCTGAGTAGTAAAGGCCTGGCTCAACCGTGATTATCATGCCGGGCTTCAGTTCGCCGGTGGCAATGGGGCTGACACTGGGAGGCTCATGTGTCTCAAGGCCGATACCGTGTCCCAGAGAATGGGTAAAGTACTTTTCGACCCCGTATTTTTCAAAAACAGTTTTGGCGGTGTGGTAGGCATGCTGGATTGGCAGGCCGGGACGCAGGACCTTGATGGCTTCCATCTGCGCTTCCTGAACCTGATCACGCACAGTGATAAACCGGTCAGACGGTTTGTCGCCGACCCAGAAGGTCCGGGTCTGGTCGGAGCAGTAATCGTTGACCCGTCCACCCATATCAATGAGTACCAGTGATCCGTCATCAAGCTTATCGTTGCCGGGAATGGCATGGGGCAGGGCAGCGTTGGGGCCGATGCCTACAATAGTAGGAAAGGAAAGTTCTGAGGCTCCGTTGTTGCGGAAGAGCTGTTCCACATCCCAAGCGATTTCAGCTTCGGTCCGTCCGGGCTGAAGTTTGGGTTCAAGCAGTTCGTAAACTTTATGGTTCAGGGCGCAGGATTCTTCCATGAGCTTGATTTCGGTTTCGTCTTTGATCAAGCGCAGGTCTTCTATCAATCCGGAGACAGGTTTCAGCTCACAGAAGTCATTCAGCTTTTCATGTTCAAAAATATTGATGGACTTGGGATCGTAGGAAATCTTTTTAAGTCCGTTAGATTTGAAGAACTCACGCAGAGCATCAAATTTACGTCCCGAATAGATAAAAATATCATCTTCGTTCCAGACCTTGCGGGCCGCATCATGGTAACGGGGGTCTGTGAGCAGGAAGTCGCGTCCTTTAGGATCAATGATCAGCCAGCCGGCTGTTTCATTGCACTGGGGATCGTGAAGTTCAAAGCCGCTCAGGTAGTAACGGTTGGCTGCGAAACTGACCAGAAGAGGAGGATGCCCGCGGTCTTTTAGCTGTCTGCGGACATTCTCCCGCCGAAGTTCGTAAGTGGCGGAGGAAATTGTCATGTACTTAACTGATCCTGTATGTGGTTTCCGGCTGTCCGTTAATCATCCGTTCAGCCCATTCTACGCCCTGCATTACAGAATGATCCATGTTGGATACTTCGTACTTCCAGCCGCCGAAACGGCCCCGTGAGAAGATCCCTTTGGATTCAAGAGCAGGCTGTAGGACTTTTAACGCTTCATCGCGTTGCAGGCAAGGGACCGGATAGCCGTAATCCACATTAATTGACCAGCGGGAAATTATTTCATCGCGTTCTTCATCTTTAAGCATGGTGGTATTGACCAATCCGTCTTCCACCTGCTGCATGATGTTTTGTTTATTGATGACTTTGTCCGAAGAGTAGGAAGTTTCACACATCAAGGCCCGTCCTGTTCCCGGACTAGGAGTATTGTTGGGTGAATAGTTATGAAAATTGGTAACCCTGTAAAAGGGACTGTCATTCTCCGGAAAATACATCCAGCAGCGGGAATCAGGGCGGGGAGTGGATAAGCCGATCCCGGAAACGATCACACTGTTGTGCTTTAGGGCCGCTGCTGCATTTACCAATTTTTGCGCCGGGGAAGCCAGCCAGCGGGAAGAGAATATATCTATGGGAGCAGTACTGAGCAGGAATTCATATTCGAAAGTATTGCCCTGCGCATCTGTGACTGATTTGTTCTCGGGATCAACTCCGGTCACCTGAGTATCATATATAATATGCCCGGCTACGGTTGCAGCCAATTTTTTAAAGATAGTACCGGTTCCCCCCTTAAGAGGAAATTTGAATTTATTGTTTGGGCCCCATGAAAGATGGTCTTTTTCGAGCAGGATATTCTTCAGCACCGAACGAAGGTCTACAACGCTGACCCGTTCACCTATCCATGAGAATGCCATATTCTCGGGTCGGGTTGCCCAGACCTTGTAGTTGTACGGTTCCATGAAATGTTTTGCGATCCCCTTGCCGAATACAGAGTGAATCCATTCCATAAAATTACCGGGAGTCTCTTCAGAACGTTCTCCGGGCAGCAGGCCGCGCACACATTCCCATTTTTCCTGATTGGGCAGGTAACGGATGTTGTTCTGAAAAGGATAAGGCACCCAGCTGTTAAGGACGCGAACCCATGATTCGCGCAGATGCTCGGTGTATTCGCCTTTTAAAAGCTCTTCCACCAGATTGTCATAATAGTCGTAGTGGGAGAACAGGACATGTCCGCCTATATCCCAGGTAAATCCTTTTTTATCCTTAAAGCTGGAAGCCAGTCCGCCGGGCCAGGAATTTTTTTCCAGTACTATAAAAGATTTTTCCCCAAGTTCGGAAAGCCTTCGGGCCGCACCGAGTCCGGTTGGACCCGCGCCAATTATGACATATCTGCATTTCATGGGTTCTGCTCCGCATTGATAAATTTGACCGTACAGAAAACGAAGCAAGGCCTGTGCCATCTACATAATCTCTAGAAAGCAAAAGAAAATTGCACTGTAACGGATCTTTCTTTTGGACGTAACAGGTTTGTAACCAAGTTCAGATAGACAATTGCTCAACGATAGAAAACGGACACGGTAACAATGAACTGAGTCTGAAATCAAAAATCCATTTTTGGAGGAAAAAGATGAAAAAAATTATTGCTCTCGTCGCTGTTATGGTAATGGCATTTACAGGTTCCGCATTCGCAGGTTCCATTCAGGTTAAAGGCTCCACAACTGTTCTGCCCCTGATGCAGAAAGCTGCTGAAGCTTTTATGAAAGCTAACCCCAACGTTTCCATCTCCATCTCCGGTGGCGGTTCTTCCAACGGTGCTAAAGCACTGATCGACGGCACCACTGATATCGCCATGATGTCCCGCGACATGAAAGGCGGCGAAATCCAGACTGCAACTGATAACGGCCGCAAGCCCACCCAGTTCATCGTTGCTCTTGACTGCATCGTTCCTGTTGTTAACCCCGCTAACCCCGTTGCCAAACTCTCCAAAGATCAGCTCTGGGGTATCTACACCGGTAAAATCACCAACTGGAATGAGCTTGGCGGCGAAGATGCAAAGATCGTTGTTATCTCCCGTGACACTTCTTCCGGTACCTACGACTGCTGGAAAAGCAAAATCATGAAGAAAGACGGTAAGAAACATCGTGTATTCCCCGGTGCTCTTCTGCAGGCTTCCAACGGTGCTGTTGCTCAGGCTGTTGCCAAGAATAAAAAAGCAATCGGTTACGTTGGCCTCGCTTACCTGAACAAAGAACTCAAAGGTGTTGTCGTAAATGGTGTTGCTCCTTCTGTTGCTACTGCAAAAGACGGTTCCTACCCCATCGCTCGTGGCCTGAACCTCTACACCCCCGGCGCACCTACCGGTGAAACCAAAGCTCTTATCGACTTCATGATGAGCCCCGCAGGTCAGAAGCTTGCTGCTGACACCGGTTTCATCCCCGTAAAATAGTACAGGCTTTCCGGAAAACCGGGTCCGAATAAATAATAAGTTCCGGGGGGACCTCAAAGTCCCCCCGGAATTTCAAGTCTCCACCTAAGGCTAACAGTTAAACAAATTTTTATATCAGGGGAAAAGTCGTGATTACGTCCCGCAACATCTGTTTACTGCTTCTTATCCTTGCAGTTGTATCCGGAATTTATGCCTACAAGCTGGGCGTAAGAACCGAAGCTGAACAGATATTTATTTCCTCAGCCGAAAAGGTTGCCCAAAGGGGTGACTATTCCAAAAGTGCTGTCGGCGCTTTGAAGAAAGTCATGATGCTTTCCAACCATGAGATTGCTGAAACCACTGCAGAGTCCTCTCTGAGTCAGGCCGAAAAGGAACTCAGGGTCAAAGAACTCGGTGCTGAATTAAACAGGGTCTACACCCATGTGCGCACCGATCCGGATGTGATGGTCAAGGGTAAAAAAGAAGGTGAGATCCTGCCTATGATCAAAGCCAGTGCCCAAAGCATGGTTTCTTCCAGAAGTACGGGTTGGTATGTGCTGAGCGGAATACTCGGTTTTGTGGGACTCGCGATTTTGGGTATTTCCTCCCTTTCCCTTGGCAGGCGCACCACCGAACGAATCATTCATTCAATTTTTTTGATCACTGCATTTACTTCCATTCTGGTACTTTTCCTGATCATGATGTTCCTCTTTATTGAAGGGATGCCGATTTTTAAGCACGTATCTGTCACTGATTTTCTTTTCGGACACGAATGGTATCCTACTGACGAAGACCCCGCTTTCGGTATCTGGCCTCTTATTGTCGGCTCCGGTGCGGTTACGATGCTGTCTTCGGTTATCGCTATTCCTCTTGGGGTCATGACTGCAATTTATCTTGCCGAAATTGCTCCGCTTAAGGTCCGCAATATTGTTAAACCTGCAGTGGAGATGCTCGCAGCCCTGCCTTCAGTCGTTATCGGATTTTTCGGTATGGTTGTTGTCGCTCCGTTTTTACAGGATACTTTCGACATCGCAGTCGGGCTGAACCTGTTCAACGCATCAGTAATGCTGGCTTTCATGGCTGTTCCGACCATCACCAGCCTTTCAGAGGACGCGCTGTATTCCGTCCCGCCGGAACTCAAAGAGGCTTCCCTCGCTCTTGGGGCCACTCACTGGCAGTCCATATATAAGGTAATTGTTCCAGCTTCACTTTCCGGTATTTCCACCGGGGTTATACTCGGTATGGCCCGTTCCATAGGTGAAACCATGGTTGTGCTCATGGTTGCCGGCGGTGCCGGTTTGCTGCCCGGATCAATTTTCGATCCGGTCCGCCCCATGCCCGCATCCATTGCTGCGGAAATGGGCGAAGCCCCTTTTCACAGTGACCACTACTACGCACTTTTTGCCATCGGTATGGTGCTTTTCCTCTTCACCATGGCTTTCAACCTCATTGCGGATTATGTGGCCCATAAATACAAGCAGGTCGGTTCCGCTACTTTATAACTGAAACGCACGGGAAAATCGGTGAAAGAAATGAACAATGCAGAAACTATAGAACAAGTGGATTCCATGATGGAAAGTAATATAGAAGTGGCCGAGACCATGATGGAGCCCGGCAAAGATAATTATTCGATGAGGGAGAAGATCCAGAAAGTTGTCTTCCTGCTGTTTAAAGGCGCAGCGGCAATTAACGGGCTTGCGCTGCTGGTTATTGTAGGCTTTGTCTTATATTACGGCCTTCCGGCCATGAGCTGGGAATTCCTCACTGAAAATCCCCGCGAATCCATGACTGCCGGAGGTATCCTGCCCTGTATCGTAGGAACCATCGTTCTCAGTTATGGAGCGCTGATGATTGCCCTGCCATGGGGGATTGCCACTGCAATCTATCTTAATGAATATGCTACCTCTCCCAGACTTGTGCGTATCATCCGTCTTGGTATTAATAACCTTGCCGGTGTACCCTCCGTTGTTTTCGGACTATTCGGGCTTTCCCTTTTTGTTACCGTTATGGGGATGGGCGTAAGTATCATGGCCGGGGTCTGTACCCTCGGAGCGCTGGCCCTGCCGCTGGTTATCGGTGCCTCTGAAGAAGCCTTGCGTTCTGTTCCGCAGACCTATCGCGAAGCATCTCTCGGTCTCGGAGCAACCAAATGGCAGACTATCTACAAGGTTGTGCTGCCCGCTGCGCTGCCCGGCATGCTTACCGGGGCAATCCTGACTCTTTCCAGAGCGGCAGGAGAAACCGCTGCCATCATGTTTACGGCAGCAGTGTTTTTTACACCTGAAATGCCGCAATCTCTTTTCGATGACGTGATGGCGCTTCCTTACCACATTTATGTTCTGGCAACTGCCGGGACTGAGATCGAGAAAACAAGGCATATCCAGTATGGTACTTCCCTTGTGTTGATTACCCTTGTGCTGAGCATGAACCTGCTGGCCATTTTCATCAGGGCCAAGATGCAGAAAAAAGGGAATAAGTAATTTTATCCTCACCCTCTTGACCGTGCTTGAAACGGCCTGAGCGCTCATGCGTACGGGCCGTTTCTATTTGTTGAACCAATGATAATCAGTGAAAAGATTGTCTGCTGAGGGCTGGTTACTCTTCAACGTGAACGCAGTTACGACCGGATTGTTTACATAAATAAACCTGCTTGTCGGCCCGCCTGATGGCTGAACAAATTGTTTCGTCCGGTCTGACCATTGTCCCCCCAATTGATGCGGTAACTGAGATCTGCTCGTTTTTGATGTCAATCCATGATGCTTCGATCAATCTCCGGAGACGCTCGGCGAGCTTCGAAAGCTCTTTTAAATTGACACCAGGAACAAAAATTACAAATTCTTCCCCTCCCCAGCGGCTGGCAATGTCAGTCGGACGTAAGGCTGAAGACATTGTATTTGCCACCATAGTCAGAACCTTATCGCCTGTTTCGTGACCAAATTTATCGTTAACTGTTTTAAAATGATCAATATCTAGAAATAGAATCCCAAGACTTAGGTCAGTCTGTTTTATAGACGTTTCAAAGTGAGCCGCTGCCAGATCCATGCAGCGTCTATTCGCTATACCGGTAAGCGGGTCTGTCATAGCTTCCTGACGCAACAATTCCAGCTCTTTCGTCAGATCAGTCGGTCCTTCGATTTTGGAAAAAACCTCTGCTGCACCTGTAATTCGTCCAAGTTCATCTCTTATCGGAAATGATTTTACATTGATCAAAACTCGATGGCCAAGTTTGTGGTGCATGTATACATTGGCTTCACGGATTTTCCCGTCATGCATTGTTGCTTCAAGCGGGCACCCATTTTCGCATAGGTTTATTCCATTCTCATCAACGTGGCGGAGCATATTGTTCTCGCACCTGACACCTTCAACTTCAGCAGAGGAATATCCGGCCAGTCTTTCTGCTCCTTTGTTCCAAAAAGTTATGGCTTTATCCCTATTAAGGAAGTAAATCCCATCAGTTATCGCATTTAAAAAATCTTTGCTGAATATATCTGTCATAATGGCCCGAGCTTATATCTAATTGTTGTGTTCCCAGTACTAACAATAAGCATTATTGTTAGTATTGGTCAACTTTTGCCTTTATATCTATATCGTGATTCCGGTGTAAGTCTATGATTTGTGTTCAGGACCATACCAGAGCGGCGGTCTGTCCGGGGCATCTTTTCTCGCGCAGCCCTGCCAAATCCCCTTAGCTTTCATGGTCTGCTCTATTTCATTGAGCACCTTGCGTTTCTGACGCACCCATTCCGGAGCAATAAGTTCTCCGGGTACGGCATCTGCTTTGAGACGATGAATTACAATGTCCGGCCTCAGAATTGAGATGGCTTCTACCAGCACGTTTATGTAGACGTCTTTTTCAATGGGGGTATATTTGCCGGCATCATAAAGTTTTTTGAGAGGAGTACCTTTGCAGACGAAAAGGTTATGGAATTTGATCCCGGCAATAGGCAGGCCGTTAAGAAAACGGACTGATTCAAGAAAATCTTCAGTGGTTTCTCCGGGCAGACCGGCAATGAGATGGGCGCAAACATCAACCCCGTGCCTGTTGGCCATTTTCACGGCTTCGGCAAATTGTTCGGCGCTGTGTCCGCGGTTAATGCGCTTCAGTGTCGTGTTGTTGGAGCTTTGCAGGCCGAGGTCGAGCCATGTTTCCTTAAGTCCGAGGCTTTTGATCAGGGCCAGTTTGTCGTCATCAAGGCAGTCGGGGCGCGTACCGATGCAGATTCCTGAAAGTCCGGGTAATCCTTCAAGCTGGTCGAGGGCACATTTCAACTCTTCACGGCTGCAATATGTGTTGGAGTAGGATTGCAGATAAGCGAGGTAAAGTCTGGCTGTGTATAGCTTGGATAATTTTTCCTGCCAGTGGTACCACTGTTCGGGGATGGACATGGAAAGGCCGTGCAGGCCGGAGCCCGATCCCTGAGGACTGCAGAAAATACATCCCTTGCGGGAAATTGAACCGTCACGGTTTGGACAGGTAAAACCGAAATCGAGCGGGATTTTTTGAACCCGTTCCCCGAAGCTTTGCCGCAGACGGGCGGCCAGACCGTAAAAACGGTGCATGGGTACTCCTTTTTACGGGCAGGGGTTGCCCGAATTAATTCCAAGATTGAAAATATATACGTTTGTACGGATCATTGTCCCTAAAATTCAGCTACTGTCCGAAGTGTTCTAATGTGTTGCCTGCCACACTTTCTTCTGCTAGTTAACTCCTAGGATTTTCTTTTGATAGACTTAAAGTCCGCCTCTCACGAGGTGTTTTAGAATCACATTTTTTTCGGAGTTTCCAGTTTAATATGGCATCGATTTTCGACAAGATACTCGGTTCGTTTTCCAGTGACCTTGCAATCGACCTCGGTACAGCTAACACACTGGTTTATGTAAAAGGTAAAGGCGTAATGCTCAGCGAACCTTCTGTGGTCGCTGTTAAGAGAGACGTTAACGGCGGTAGCAAGGTTCTCGCCGTTGGGTTGGAAGCCAAGAGGATGCTTGGTCGAACTCCCGGCAACATTGTTGCTATCAGACCTATGAAAGACGGCGTAATCGCTGACTTTGAGGTCACCGAAGCCATGTTGCGCCATTTCATTTCAAAAGTCCATAACAGCCGCAGGCTGGTCCGCCCCCGGATTATGATCTGCGTGCCTACCGGGATTACCCAGGTTGAAAAAAGGGCGGTCAAGGAAAGTGCCCAGAGCGCAGGCGCCCGTGAGGTTTACCTCATTGAGGAGCCTATGGCGGCGGCCATCGGTGCAAACCTGCCTATTACCGAGCCTACTTCCAACATGGTCGTAGATATCGGTGGCGGTACTTCTGAAATCGCGGTTATCTCCCTTTCCGGTATTGTCTACGCCCGTTCCGTACGTGTCGGCGGCGACAAGATGGATGAAGCCATCATGCAGCATGTTAAGCGCAAATATTCCATGCTCATCGGTGAATCCACTGCCGAAACCATCAAAATCAAGATCGGTTCCGCTTACCCGCTGGAAGAAGAAATTGAGATGGAAGTTAAGGGACGTGACCTTGTGACCGGTATTCCCCAGAATATCCTGATTACCTCTGAAGAGATCAGGAAAGCAATTTCCGAACAGGTGGATTCCATTGTTCAGGGTGTTCGCGTTGCCCTTGAACAGACTCCGCCTGAACTTGCAGCCGACATCGTTGACCGGGGCATAGTGCTTACCGGTGGCGGGGCCTTGCTTAAAGGTCTGGATCAGCTCTTGAGCCAGGAAACCCATCTGCCCATCACTGTGGTCGATACTCCTCTTGATGCAGTTGTTGTCGGTTCCGGTAGAGCTTTAGATGAAATAAACATCTATAAAGACGTAACTATTGATTAGATCCGCTTCTTTTGCCGCGGAGGAATCGAGTGCATCGGTTACGGCTGAGGGCATAGTTTTTTACAGATCCGATCTGTAAAAAACTATGTCCTCAGAAAAGCATTGCACTCGGATTTGAGATTGATTTCAACTTTCTCTGTCCGGACTCTCGTCTTTCTGGTTATAGCTTTTTTAATTTTCTGATTTTGTATTCAATCTCTGCTTTTCTTTTACAGAGGATTAAGTGTGAAGCTTAAGCGCGCCGCTATAGCCGTCATTATTGGCCTGTTTGTTTACCTCAGTCTCTATTCTTGGAACCTGAGGTCGGGGCAACTGGATCGCCTGGCCGGGTTTACCGGACTTGAAATCGTTAAATGGGTTTTGTGGCCCTGCGAGTGGGTTCATGACCAATCTGTTGAATTTCTTGATAAGTATGTCTATCTGGTGGGGCTGAAACAGTTAAACGACCAACTGAGTTCCCAGAATGACCTTATGCGGCTTGAGATCATGAAGTTGCGGGAAAAAGCCGCTGAAGCCGAACGCTTTCAGCAGCTTCTGGAAATCAAACCTGTTCAGGGCTGGAAGACAAACGGCGCCCGTATAATCGCCCACCGCATGGGGCCGACAGCAGCCCTTGATTCTATCATCCTCAATAAAGGTGTCACCTCCGGAGTTGGTTCTGATACACCGGTCCTTAGTCCATTGGGCGTTTTAGGGAGGGTGACAGAGCCGGGACTGAGTGCCTCCAAAGCTTTGCTTCTTACTGATTTGAACAGCAGGATTTCTGTGCGCGGGCAACTTCACCGCTCCACAGGGTTGCTGGTTGGTAATGGGGAAGGAGAACCGCTCAGTGTAAAATACATGAAGCTCAACGCTCCGGTTACAGATGGTGAAATTCTGGTTACATCCGGCCTTGCCGGTATTTTTCCCCCGGGCTTGCCAGTGGCAAGAATTGTTTCTGTTGAGCGTTCAGATATTTCTCTTTTTCTTGATGTTGAGGCGGAGCCGCTGGTGGATATGGATAACGTTGAAGAGGTCCTTCTGCTGCGCCGGGTGTTACCTGAAACCAATTCCACACAAGGCATCGTGAATTCTACAGCGCTGGTCAATAACTCCACTGTCACTGAAGGGGGGTAACCCATGTCTTCCGCATTTTGGTGGTTCTGCTTCAGTTTTGCGGCAATATGGGCACAGAAAATTGTTCCCGGAGTTGATTTTTTTGCACCCGGTCTACTGCTCTGTATTCAACTTGAAAAGAAATACCATACTCTTTGGCTGATCCTGATCTGGTCTCTGGTTCAGGATGGAATCGGCGGATTGCCTTTCGGTTATTCAATTGTCTGGTACTCATCTCTTTTCTTTCTATACCGTTGCGGAGCCATGTTTTTTGATGTGCAGTCCATGATGTTCGCTTTGCTTTGCGGGGCGGTTCTGGGGGCGTTGCATCCTGCTCTGACCGCTATGATGTCCATGCTCGCCGATATGGTCTGGATGCCTGACCGCTATATTTTTGAGGGTGTTCTGCAGGCCGTTATTTTCCCTGCCGAATGGCTCCTGCTGAAATATCTCTATCCGAAAAGGTTTACACATGAGCCTGTATGAATCCAAGACTCAGCAGCCACCGAAAAACGGTCTGCTGCTCTTGCAGGGGCTTATTCTGCTCCTGTTTTGTATTTTTGCCTTGCGTTTCTGGTACCTGCAGATTCATAAGGGCGAATATTTTTCCGAACAGGCCCGTAATAACCAGTTGCGTCAGGATAATCTCTATGCTCCGCGCGGGTTGATCAGAGACCGCAACGGTAATCTGCTGGCAGTCAATGAACCGGCCTACGCTCTAGGTATTGTCCGCGAGGACTGCAAGAATCTTGATGCCACCCTTGAGATGGTGTCCAAGTGGTCCGGGATAGAGCTTGCTGAAATTAAAAAAGTTTTTGCAAAGATGCGGCGCAGGGTAAAACCCTTCGAGCCTCTTATCCTTGTTCCCAACCTTACTTTTGAGCAGGTGGCGGTGATTGAGGCCAACTCCATGCATTGGCCCGGTCTGGAAGTGGTGGTCCGGCCCCGCCGCAAATATTTACAGGGTCCGCTTCTTTCGCATGTACTCGGCTATGTTGCTGAAGTGGATGTGGCGGAGTTGGAAGGTGATTCCGATCTTGCTGTAGGCGATTACGTGGGTAAGCAAGGGCTGGAGTCTGTACTGGAGAAGAGGTTCCGGGGCATTAAAGGCCGCAGGCAGAGCGAGGTCGACGCCACCGGGCGCAGGCTCAAGGAACGTATTCTGACTCCGCCAGTTGCGGGTGAAGATATTGACCTTTCCATAGATCTAGACCTGCAGGAGCTGGGCGGTAAGTTGCTTGAGGGCAAAGCCGGTGCAGTGGTGGTCATGAATCCAGATAACGGCCAGATTCTGGCCTTTGTCAGTGCTCCTTCCTACGATAACAATGCTTTTACCGCCGGCCTTTCCCAGAAACAGTGGCTGGCTTTGCGGGATGATCAGCGTACTCCGCTGCAGAACAGGGTGATTCAGTCCGTATACCCGCCGGGCTCGGTTTTTAAAATGACCGTGGCCGGGGCCGGCCTGCATTACGGAGTTATTACTCCCGAAGATACTATTTATTGTCCAGGTTTTACCAAGCTGGGTAAATATGTATTTCGTTGCTGGAAAAGAGGCGGACATGGAGAGACAGACCTTGAGAAGTCGCTGGTGGAGTCCTGCGATGTCTACTATTACAAGCTTGGCATGAAGTTGGGCGTAGACAAGCTGAGTGAATATGCCGTGGCTGCCGGGTTTGGAAAACCCACCGGAATATCTTTGCCCCACGAAAAAGGCGGACTGATCCCCACCCGTAAATGGAAGCGGAAGAGGTTCGGAGAAATATGGCATCCCGGCGAAAACCTCAACTTTGCCATCGGGCAGGGGTATACCCTTGTTACTCCCTTGCAGGTGGCACGTTCCATATCTTCCCTTATTAATGGCGGCAGGTTGCTCAGACCGCAGCTTCTGGCCGGCGAGCCTGCAGAAGAACAGGGCCGTATTCCGCTTACCGATGCACAACGTGAAATAATTCGCAAGGCTATGATCTCCACAGTAGACAAACCTCATGGAACCGCACGCAGGTTACGTATGAAGGGAGTAGTTATCGGTGGTAAAACCGGAACCGCACAGGTGGTTAAGCTGACCGAAGAACTCAAAAAAATGAAGGATAAGGATATCCCTTACAAATACCGGGATCATGCATGGATGGCTAGTTTTGCGGAGAAAGGCACCAAGCGATACGTAGTGGTCTGCATGGTTGAGCACGGCTTGCACGGCGCCTCCGGTGCCGGTCCGGTCGTTAAGGCCATCTACGATCATATTTTCAAAGAAAAGAAGGAAAAAAAGTAATGTCTCCCATTGACCGCAGATTACTTATCCATATGAACTGGTTCCTGCTTGGGCTGGCGGCAATGCTTTTCTTTGTGGGGGTTCTCAACCTTTATTCCGCGAGCGGGTTCAGGCTGGAAGAGGGCATGAGCGTAAGCTCTTTCTATCAGAAGCAGCTCATCTGGGGACTGATGGGTTTCGCCGGGATGATTACCTTCATGCTGTTTGATTATCGTCATCTTCGGACCATTGCCTGGCCCTTGTTCTGGCTTACTGTGATTCTGCTGGCTTGTGTTCCGGTTATCGGGAAGACTATTTACGGCGCCCGTCGCTGGCTGGATCTGGGTTTTTTCAATTTTCAGCCCAGTGAAATGGCTAAAATTACCATCCTGATCATCGGAGCCAAGATCCTCTCCCGCAGCAGCGACCCGCTGGATATCAAAAAACTGGCTTACGTGGTCGGCGTGGGGCTGATCCCGGCTGGTATGGTCATCATCCAGCCGGACCTCGGTTCGGGGTTGAATATACTGCTGATACTCGGCGGGATGATTCTTTATCGCGGACTTACGCCCAGACTTTTCAAGACTCTGGCTATCATCGGGCCGTGTCTTATTCCCATCGGCTGGTTTTTCCTGCACGACTACCAGAAAAGGCGCATTGTCTCATTTATGAACCCGGCAAGTGATCCACTTGGAGCGGGGTATCATATCATCCAGTCCGAGATTGCTATCGGCTCCGGACGGGTCTGGGGTAAAGGTTTTCTGGGCGGAACGCAGTCTCAGCTGCGTTTTCTTCCGGAAAAGCATACGGACTTTGCAATCGCTGTTTTCGGGGAAGAGTGGGGCTTTGCCGGGGCTATGGCGCTTCTGACTCTTTTTTGTGTTTTTCTGTACCAGATGGTGGTTACTGCCAGAGAGGCAAAAGACCTGTTCGGAAGCTACCTTGCGGCAGGCGTGTTCTTCTATTTCTTCTGGCAAATACTAATCAATATGGGTATGGTCCTCGGACTAATGCCGGTAGTAGGCATACCTTTACCATTCATCAGCTACGGTGGAAGCGGCACCGTGGTCAACCTTTGCCTCGTGGGACTCGTGCTGAACGTTTCCATGAGGCGTTACGTGTTTAAACAGGGGTAAGCCGCATGTTTTTGTTTTCCAAAACCGGCTCAGGGGAAAAGGAGATTAAAATGGCAAGAGATGAAATAAATGCATTTTTAGGAAGCGGAACCGATTATCAGGGGAAGCTTAATTTTCAGGGAGCCGTGCGTATCGACGGCAACTTCAACGGTGAAGTCGAGTCCGAGGGGACTCTGGTTGTGGGCAAGGAAGCAAGGGTTGAAGGTGTTCTGCGCGTGGGCCAGCTTGTCTTAAGCGGACGGCTCAACGGTGAGGTTTACGCCAGTGAAAAAGCTGTCCTGCACAAGACCGCAAATCTGCAGGGTAATCTCGTTACTCCCTCGCTTGTAGTGGAAGAGGGAGCCGTTCTTGAAGGGCGCGTAACGATGAGTTCCAGCCCCTCTTCCGAAGTTGAAACAGAAACAGAAGAAATTAGTTAAAAAAATAACAAGCCAGTGTCCACGGGGCTTAATCGGCTAAAAGTAACCGATTCATTTTCAAAAACCCTTTGACACAAGCTCTAAATTTAGCTACACCGCAACTGACTTTGGACAAAAATTCACAACCTTTTCGGGAGCAGGCATGATTGATTTAGATATTAGCTTTTTTATCCAGTTAGCGAACTTCATCATCACCCTTCTTGTTCTCAACCTTCTTATGTTTCGTCCTATTCGTGGAATCATCAGAAAGCGTGCGGAGCTCATGAGCGACCAGCTTTCCAAGGTGGAAAATTTCAACGGACAGGCTGCGACAAAGGTTAAGGATTACGAAGCTGCTCTGGACTCTGCCCGCAAAGAGGGAATGGAAATCCGGAACGACTTCAAAGATCAGGGCGCCGCTCAGGAACACACATTGCTCGCCGAGGCCGGAAAAGTTGCAGCAGCAACTATGAAGGAAGCTCGCGCGGAGGTTGCAGCTGATAAAGGTGCAGCAATGAAGGTTCTTGGTGGCGAAGTTGAAGCTTTTGCTCAGAAGGTTACAGCCAAGGTTCTTGGCTAGGCCTAATCAATATCGAAGGGGGGTTTAGCCTTGAAGCGGAAAAACATGATCATGGCAACAGCCGCTCTTTCCGTACTGCTGGCAGCAGGCGCAGCCTACGCAAGCGGTCATGGGGGAGAGGCGCACGAGATTCCCTGGGCAAACTTCGGTTGGCGTGTACTTAACTTGATCCTCGTCCTCGGGGTCCTTTACAAGTTTGCAGGTGATAAAATCGCCGCACTCTTTAAGGGTCGTCAGGCGGGTATCAAACAGGAGCTTAACGATTTGCAGTCCCGCAAGGAAGCTGCAGAGAAAAAGCTCCGCGACGTCGAATCAAGTATTGCTAATCTGGAACAGGAAAAGGAATCCATCCTTTCCGAAGCCAGAACTCAGGGCGAGGCCATGAAGGCGGCGATCATCCAGAAAGCCGAGCAGACTGCCGAGCAGATCAAAGCTCAGGCCACAGTCTCCGCAGAGCAGGAAGTAAACATAGCGCTTGACGAAATGCGTGCTGAAATGGCTGACAAGGTCATCGAAGCTGCTGAGAAAATCGTTAAGAGCAAGCTTACCAAAGCTCAGCATGAGACTCTGGTGGATGAATACTTAACAAAGGTGGTGCTCTAATGACCGGGAACATAGTCTCACGCAGATACGCCAAGGCGCTGTTCTCCGTTGGCCAGAAGCAGGGAGAAACAGACCTTGCGGCGTATGGTAAGGCACTGTCCGAGTTGTCCCAGATCCTGGAAGATTCCCCGGAGGCCCTGAGGCTCTTCCAGAATCCTGTTTTCAGTGCGGATGAAAAGAAAGCCGTGCTTGAAAAACTGCTTGAGAAGACCTCGGCAGGACCTGTGGTTAAAAACTTTTGCAGCCTTCTGGCCGACAAAGGACGTCTGTCCGTAATTCCTGAAATCGCAAGCGACTTTGCAGGAATGCTGGATAACGTTCAGGGTGTCGTCCGTGGCAAACTGGTGACTGCAATCAAGCTGACCGTTAAGCGTCAGAAAGAAATTCAGACTCGTCTTGAAGAACAGCTCAAAAGCAAACTCGAACTCGACTTTGCTATGGATAAAGACATCCTCGGAGGTGTTGTTCTTCAGGTAGGCGATAAAGTTCTTGATGCAAGCATTCGCGCACAGCTGCAAATGATGAAAGAACAGATTAAAAGGGGTGTGTAGGGCCATGCAGATTAAAGCGGAAGAAATCAGCAAAATCATTGAAGATCAGATTCAGAATTATGAGTCTAAGGTCGAAATGAGCGAAACCGGTACCGTACTGTACGTTGGTGACGGTATTGCTCGTGTTCATGGTGTTGAGAACGCAATGGCTATGGAACTCCTCGAGTTTCCCGGCGGCCTGATGGGCATGGTTCTCAACCTCGAAGAAGATAACGTCGGTGTCGCTCTCCTCGGTGACGACACAGGCATTAAAGAAGGTGACCCGGTAAAACGTACCGGCAAGCTCTTCTCCGTACCTGTTGGTGACGCTGTTATGGGTCGCGTTGTGAACCCTCTCGGACAGCCCATCGATGGTCTCGGACCCATTGAAGCAAAAGAAACCCGTCCTGTTGAGCTTAAAGCTCCCGGTATCATCGCACGTAAGTCCGTACATGAGCCCATGTACACCGGTCTGAAAGCAATTGATGCGATGACTCCTATCGGACGTGGCCAGCGTGAGCTGATTATTGGTGACCGTCAGGTCGGTAAAACAGCTATCTGCGTTGACGCTATCCTCGCTCAGAAAGATTCCGGTATCCACTGCTTCTACGTTGCTATCGGTCAGAAAAAAGCATCAGTTGCTCTTGTTGCTGACATTCTGCGTAAGCACGGTGCAATGGAATACACCACAATCGTTTCTGCAACAGCATCTGAGCCTGCACCTCTGCAGTTTATTTCTGCATACACAGGTGCAACCATGGCTGAGTACTACCGTGACGGTGGTAAGCACGCCCTCATCGCTTACGATGACCTTTCCAAACAGGCTGTTGCATACAGACAGATGTCTCTCCTGCTTCGTCGCCCTCCGGGACGTGAAGCATACCCCGGTGACGTTTTCTACCTGCACTCAAGGCTTCTTGAGCGTTCCTGTAAAGTAAATGATAGCCTCGGCGCCGGTTCTCTGACCGCACTGCCCATCATTGAAACTCAGGCAGGTGACGTATCCGCATACATCCCGACCAACGTTATCTCCATTACCGACGGTCAGGTTTACCTCGAGCCCAACCTCTTCAACTCCGGTATCCGTCCTGCTGTTAACGTAGGTCTGTCCGTATCCCGAGTTGGTGGTGCTGCTCAGATTAAAGCTATGAAGCAGGTTGCAGGTACTCTGCGTCTTGACCTCGCTCAGTATCGTGAACTCGCAGCTTTCGCAGCTTTCGGTTCCGACCTTGATAAGGCCACCCAGCAGAAGCTGAACCGCGGTGCTCGCATGGTTGAGCTTCTTAAGCAGCCTCAGTACAAGCCCATGAACGTCATGGAGCAGGTTGTTTCTCTGTACGCCGGTACCCGCGGCTACATGGACGAAGTACCTGTTACCGCAGTACGTAAATACGAAGATGAACTCCAGGAATTCATCGCTAATGCGAAACCTGAAATTCTGGAAGGCATCAAGACTAAAGGCGCTATTGACGACGATATCGAAGGCAAGCTGAAGGCCGCTCTGGAAGAGTTCAATAAAGGTTTCACAGCTTAATCCTGGGAGGTACTTATGGCTTCTCTTAAGGATGTCCAAAACCAAATCGTCAGTATTAAAAAGACAAAGCAGATTACCAAAGCCATGAACATGGTTGCGTCAGCTAAACTGCGCGGTGCTCAGGACAGAATTGAGCGCTTCCGCCCCTACGCTGACAAATTCTATGAAATGCTCGGTGATCTGGCAGCAGGCGCGGATTCCTCCGTACACCCGCTGCTCGAAGTTCACGAAGAGATCAAGACTGTAGGTATCGTACTTACCACCTCTGATCGCGGACTTTGCGGTAGTTTTAATGCTAATATGATAAATGCAGCCCTTAAACTGGCTGCTGCAAAGATGGCTGAAGGTAAAGCTGTCAAGTTTTACTGCGTAGGTAAAAAAGGCGCTGCCGCCGTTAAGAAGACTGAATACGAAATCATTGAAGCATACACTGACGATATGAGTTCCTTCGACTTCAATCTGGCTGCATCCATCGGTAACAAAGTTATCGACGCCTACCTTGCTGAAGAGCTTGATGAGGTTTTCCTCGTCTTCGGTAAATTCGTAAACGTCGCAAGCCAGCCCCCGGAAACTCTCCAGATCCTGCCCTTGTCTTCTGACGCAGCAGGTGAAGAAGTTGAATCCGGAGCTTCCAGCGAATACATTTACGAACCTTCCGTTGAAGGCCTTCTCGCGGAGCTGCTGCCCCGTTTTGTTAAAGTTCAGGTTTACCGCGGTCTGCTCGACACATCCTGCAGCGAACATGCTGCACGTATGGCTGCCATGGATAACGCATCCAGAGCATGCGACGATATGACCGAAACTCTGACTCTGCTTTACAACAAAACCAGGCAGGCTGCTATTACCGCGGATCTTATGGACATTGTCGGCGGCGCAGAAGCGCTGAAAGGATAATATAGGGGGTTACTCTGATGAGTAAAGTTACAGGTAAAATTGTTCAGGTTATCGGCGCGGTTGTCGACGTCGAATTTCCTGAAGGGCAATTGCCCAACATTCTGACTGCGGTCGAGATTGATAACCCGAACAACACCGATGCACCTGATCTGGTGTGTGAGGTTGCGCAGCACCTCGGTGACAACGTTGTTCGTACCATTGCTATGGACGCTACCGAAGGTCTCGTTCGCGGCATGGAAGTAGTTGCAACCGGTAAATCCATCTCCGTACCTGTCGGTGACGGCGTTCTCGGTCGTATCCTCAACGTAGTTGGTCGCCCTGTTGATGAACTGGGCCCCATCGACGCTAAAGAAACTATGTCCATTCACCGTGCTGCTCCGGAATTCACCGAGCTGTCCACCAACGTTGAACTGCTGGAAACCGGTATCAAGGTTGTTGACCTTCTTGTTCCCTTCCCCAAGGGTGGTAAGATGGGCCTCTTCGGCGGCGCAGGTGTTGGTAAAACCGTTATTCTGATGGAAATGATCAACAACATTGCGAAACAGCACGGTGGTAAATCTTGCTTCGCAGGTGTTGGTGAGCGTACCCGTGAAGGTAACGACCTCTACCATGAAATGAAAGACGCAGGCGTTCTTGAGAAGTCTGCTCTCGTATACGGCCAGATGAACGAACCTCCGGGAGCACGTGCTCGTGTTGCACTGACCGCCCTGACCATCGCTGAGTACTTCCGTGATGTAGAAGGTGAAGACGTTCTTCTCTTTATTGA
This sequence comes from Maridesulfovibrio sp., assembly GCF_963678865.1. NCBI lineage: Bacteria > Pseudomonadati > Thermodesulfobacteriota > Desulfovibrionia > Desulfovibrionales > Desulfovibrionaceae > Maridesulfovibrio > Maridesulfovibrio sp. The sequence continues at coordinate 2,968,074 of NZ_OY787459.1, forward strand.
TAACATCTTCCGTTTCACCCAGGCAGGTTCTGAGGTATCCGCACTTCTCGGTCGTATGCCTTCCGCAGTTGGTTACCAGCCTACTCTCGGTACTGACCTTGGTGGACTCCAGGAACGTATTACCTCCACCAACAAAGGTTCCATTACCTCTGTTCAGGCTGTTTACGTCCCTGCGGATGACTTGACTGACCCCGCTCCGGCAACCACCTTCTCTCACCTTGACGGTACTCTCGTTCTTTCCCGTCAGATTGCAGAGCTTGGTATTTACCCTGCTGTTGACCCCCTTGACTCCACTTCCCGTATTCTCGACCCCAACATCCTTGGTGCCGATCACTACAATACTGCTCGTGAAGTTCAGATGGTTCTGCAGAAATACAAAGACCTTCAGGACATCATCGCCATTCTCGGTATGGACGAACTGTCCGACGAAGATAAGCAGACTGTTGCACGTGCACGCCGCATCCAGCGTTTTCTCTCCCAGCCCTTCCACGTTGCTGAAGTATTCACCGGTACCCCCGGCGTATACGTAAAGCTGGAAGATACTGTTAAGGCTTTCAGAGGAATCCTCGACGGCGAATACGATGACATGGCTGAAAACTCTTTCTACATGGTTGGCGCAATCGAAGAAGCCATTGAAAAAGAGAAAAACAAATAGCATAGGACGCGATTATGGCTAGTAAGCTCCTTTTGGAAATCGTTACTCCTGATCGCAAGGTCCTTTCCCAGGAAGTCGACTATGTCGGCGCTCCGGGAATTGAGGGTGAGTTTGGTATTATGGCCAATCACATACCCTTTCTTTCGGCTCTCGGCGTAGGTAACCTCTACTTTAAAGAGGGTAACCGTACTCACTATATCTTTGTTTCCGGCGGCTTTGCCGAAGTAGGAAACAATAAAGTGACCATTCTCGCCGAAGTTGCTGAAAAGGCCGTTGAGATCGACATCGCTCGGGCTCAGAAAGCTCAGGAAAAAGCGAAGGCTCGTTTGGCTAAAGCACAGGATCGCATCGAATCCGCCCGCGCGCAGGCAGCTCTTCAGAGAGCGCTCGCACGCTTAAGCTGCAAAGATGCGGCCCAGAAGGCCGGGACTACCACTCACTAGAGCTTAGTTTCAGCCTCTAAAGCCCGTATGGCTATCAGGGAGCAGACTGTTTGACAGTCTGCTCCTTTTTTTTATCCATTGATAAATCATCTCTTCCATCACAGCGTGTTAGCTTGAGGTATGTTTTATAATTTAATCCGTTTATGCAATGCTGCTAGGTCATAACAAAAAGTTTTGCGTAGCTTAATTCCTTTTTGCAAAAGGGTTTAAGCTTCTTGTTATATTTTCATTAAGTCTGGCCGAGGCAATTCCTGTTTACGCAGCATCGGCAACCTGCTAACAAGTTGCGAGCAATTAATATCGGAGAGTAATTGATTATGAATAATTCATTTGCCTGCGCCCTCGTTCTAGCCGGAGGAAAGGGTACCCGCATGCATTCGGAAAGCCCTAAGGTTCTTAAAACCTTGCTCGGCGAGTCCATGCTCTACTATGTATATAATGCGTTGAAGCCATCTCTGGGTGAGAATGTTTTTACCATTGTCGGTTTTGAAGCCGAACGGGTAGAAAAAGCATTTCCGGATATGAAAGACCGATTTGTGCTTCAGGCTGAACAGCTTGGAACTGGACATGCCCTGCAGATGGGGTGGGAGTGCATCAAGCAGACTGAATCTGAATATTGCCTGGTAATCAACGGAGATACTCCGCTTATTCAGGAACATATTGTGGCTGATTTTCTTACGGCTGTTCAAAGGGATGGATCAGATATTTCTTTTGTAAGTATCACCCCTGATGATTCCGGTGAATTCGGCCGAGTCACCCGCGATGAAAACGGGCAGGTTGCCGCTATTGTGGAAGCCAAAGATTACGATGAATCAGTGCACGGTCCGGCCAGCGGTGAAGTCAATGCCGGGATTTATTGCCTGAAAATTTCCGCTGTGGAAAGCCTTCTTAGCAAGCTGACCAACAATAATAAGAGCGGAGAGTATTATATCACTGATCTTGTTGACCTTGCTGTGGAATCTGGCATGAACGTCACCGCAGTTAATGCCGGAGATTCCATTGATCTCATGGGGATCAACAGTCCGTTTGAGCTTGCACAGGCAGAGAGCGTTTTGCGTTTAAGAGCTGCAGAAAAGTTGCTTAACAGCGGTGTTACACTGCACAATTGGGAATCTGTTGTAGTCGGCCCCTGTGTTAAGATTGAGCCGGGTGTCGAGATAACCGGTCCCTGCGAGATTTACGGACTGTCCGTGATTGCGCGCGGATCTGTAGTTGAATCTCATTGCAGAATTGTGGATAGTGAGATTGCTGAAGGTGCACTGATCAAGGCATACAGTCATCTTGAAGATGCACAGGTCGGCCGGGACTGCATGGTCGGACCCTACGGTAGATTGCGCCCCGGTGCAGTTATGGAAGAAGGCTCCAAGGTGGGCAACTTTGTTGAAATTAAGAAGGCCGTGCTCGGCAAGGGCGCGAAGGCCAGCCACCTGACTTATCTGGGTGACAGCGAGATCGGTGCCGGAACAAATATCGGCGCAGGAACAATTACTTGCAATTATGATGGGGTGAACAAGCATAAAACTGTCATTGGCGAAGGCGCTTTTATTGGCAGTAATACAGCTCTGGTCGCTCCTGTAACTATTGGTAAAGGCGCCTTAATCGGGGCCGGATCAACAATTACCAAAAATGTGAATGATGGAGACCTCGGCGTGGCTAGAGGTAAGCAGGTCAACATTTCCCGGACTTTTAAGAAGTCTTGATTTTGTAATGATAAGGTATTAGGTTAGAAATATGGAAATAATCGCTCAATTGGAAGAACGTTTCGATAAAATGCTGCAAAAGATCAAGCAACTCGAAGAAGAAAATGCATTTCTTCTTGAGGAACTTGAACAGGAGAAACAGCGCAAGGACGAAGTCCGTGGTCGCATTGAGGTTCTCCTGAATAAAGTTGAAGGTACCCTCGAATAAGGTTTTTAGCTCCGCTCCCCTTGAAAATAGGGGGGCGGGTTTATATAAAATTATAGAGGACTATAGTCACCGGATTAATATGCCCCGTTATACAATACCCGTTCTCGGGCTTGAAATATCATTCAAGACCGATGCGGATAAAGAAAGAATTGAAGCCGCTAAAGACGTGCTCGAAGAGAGATTCAGCGAGCTTACCAGGGGCGGAAAAGATGTCAGCAGGGAGAAATTACTCACCTGTCTGGCGCTGAGTCTTGCCGATGACTACCTTGAACACAGCCGCAAGCTGGAAACTATGGAAGAGAAAATTAACGCGCTGTTAGAGAAGTGATAAGTTGTGCATTGCACAACTTTTTAAGATATAAGAAATTTCCCTGGGGAGTGCGTGATTGCCCTATGGCTTTTGAACCAATATAAAAAGTAAGGGAGCAAGCATCACCGGAGTGGTGTGCAGGCCCGGTTTAACCGGGAAGCCTTAAATTCCGGGTGCAGCGCCCACCTGTTAGACTAGGTTCTAACGTATACGGCAACACGGCATCTCCGGGGTCCCCTAGCGGGATTCTCGGCATTGGTATGAATTAAGGGATTAATTTGTCTAATTATTCTGCCTGCCTGCTTAAAGATTTTCTCACCCAGCCTGCTTTTATTTTTTCCTTACCTTCCATTGCAGATTGTTATAATCTTTTCCGATTTAACAAATCGGTGGTGACAAATCAGGTCCGTTGAGGCCTGTCAACATAAAAGGAGAAAGGCATGTTTGGGGATTTTTTTCTAATACTATTTGGAATCGCCCTTGGTGCCGCAGGCGGATACGCCTTGCACAGGTACGTGAATTCCAAGCGTCTGGCCGATTCACAGGGATTGGCAGACCGGATTGTACAGGAGGCCCGTAAAGAAGCTGAAGCCATGAAAAAGGAAATTAAGCTTCAGGGGCAGGATGAAGTATATGCTCTGAAAAAAGAGCAGGAAAACGAGTATAAAGAAATGGAGCGCGGCCTGAAACGTCAGGAAGAACGTCTCCAGGAAAAAGAAGAGCGTCTTGAGAACAAGCTTGAGAAGGTCGCCAGTAAAGAGTCGGAAGTTGTGGCTCTTGAAAAACGCATGATCAAGCAGGAAAAGAAGCTTGAAACTCTGCGTGAAGATCTTGAAAAGCGTAAAGATGAGCATGAACGCAAACTGCAGGAAGTCTCCGGGCTGACTGTAGAAGAAGCGCGTGAAAAGCTCATGACTGAAATTGAAAGCCGGACCCGTCACGAGGCCGCTAAAATGGTTCGCGCCATTGAAATGGAAGCCAAGGAAGAAGGCACCCGCAAGGCCCGCAAGATTCTGGCTCTGGCTATCCAGCGTTACTCCGGTGACTACGTCAACGAACAGACTGTTACCGCTGTAACTCTGCCTTCCGAAGATATGAAGGGTCGTATTATCGGACGTGAAGGTCGTAACATCCGTGCGCTGGAGGCTGCTACCGGTGTAGACCTGATCATTGATGATACCCCGGAAACAGTTGTTCTTTCAGCTTACAGCCCGCTGCGCCGCGAAGTGGCCAAGCAGGCTCTTGAGCGTTTGATCCACGATGGACGTATCCATCCCGCTCGCATTGAAGACATCGTCAACAAAGTTGAGCAGGAAATGGACGTCAAGCTGCGTGAAATCGGTGAACAGGCAACCTTTGATGTGGGCGTACACGGTATCCATCCCGAAATCGTCAAGCTTATCGGTCAGCTGCAGTACCGCACCAGTTTTTCCCAGAATGTTCTCCAGCATTCACTTGAAGTGGCTTTCCTCTGTGGGATCATGGCCGCTGAGCTGGGTATGGATGAGAAAATCGCCAAACGTGCAGGTTTGCTGCATGATATTGGTAAGGCTGTGGACCACGAAATTGAAGGCCCGCATGCCGTTATTGGTGCCGACCTTGCCAAAAAGCATGGCGAATCCAAAGAGATCATCCATGCCATTCAGGCTCACCACGAAGATATTCCGCCTAAATCCGTACTTGCAACCCTCGTACAGGCTGCGGACTCCTTGTCCGGTGCCCGTCCCGGTGCTCGTAAGGAACTGTTGGAAAACTACGTCAAGCGTCTTGAAGAGCTTGAGAACGTTGCTACCGGTTTTGACGGTGTTGCTAAAGCATACGCCATTCAGGCCGGTCGTGAGATCAGGGTTATGGTCGATGCTGAGAAAGTCTCTGACGATAACACCCATATGCTCTGTAAGGACATCGCCACCAAGATTGAAAACAACATGACCTATCCGGGGCAGATTCGCGTGACCGTTATTCGCGAACGGCGTTCGGTGGGCTATGCAAAGTAAATAACTTCCTGAAGGGCCCGGTTTACCGGGCCTTTTCTTTATCGTCGATGCGCTTTGCGTTTTTTTAGAATGAAAGATGCCTCCGGCGGCTCTCCGAGGTCGCTTTCCAGCGGGACCAAAGGAACAAGTCCCTTTGGAATCCCGATTGGGTTTAAGCTGTCTGTTGTTTTTAGTTTGTACCTTGATCCGGTTAAGTCTTTTATAAATTATGATTAATCCCATGCGTATTCTTTTTCTCGGTGACATATTCGGGCGTCCCGGCCGTAAGGGGATTGCCGCCAAAATTAAGACTCTACGTGAAGAGTTGAACCTTGATCTGATCATTGCCAATGGAGAAAATGCATCACAGGGAATCGGGCTTTCCATAAAAAATGCGCAGCAGCTTCTGGATTGCGGTATTGATCTGCTCACGTCCGGGAACCATATCTGGAAGTTCAGCAATATTTATTCTTTTTTAAAGACCAGCGATAAGCTTATTCGTCCGGCTAACCTGCCGGAAGGTACACGCGGAAGGGGCTGGACATCTTTTAAAGTCCATGATGAAGTGCCCGTTGCGGTAATCAATATGCAGGGTCGTGTTTTCATGGATCCGGCAGAATGTCCGTTTCATACCGCAGATAAAATTTTAGAGGAACTCGATCCGGAGATTAAAATTATCCTGGTGGATTTTCATGCCGAGGCCACTTCAGAGAAGCAGAGCCTTGGCCGTTACCTTGACGGGCGGGTCAGCGCAGTATTGGGGACTCATACCCATGTACAAACGAATGATGCCCGTGTTTTTGAAAAAGGAACCGGATATATAACCGATGCCGGCATGTGCGGTCCCATTGAATCCTGTCTGGGCTTAAGCCCCAATCCGGTAATCAAAAGGTTTGTGACCGGATTGCCCCAGAAATGGAAAGTTGCAGGCGGCCCCATCGAATTGCAGGGCGTGCTGCTCGAAATTGACGAAGAAACAGGCCGGACTGTCTCAATTGAGACATACAACTCAGGCCGTATGAGCGTATAAGAAAAATTTCATAAAATTATTGCCTATCGTTGACCTTACCCAGCGAAGCTTAATAAAAGTTTTTGGGATTCTTAAACCCTTTTTTCAAAAAGGGTTTACGGCCCCCGGCAGGGTTGCCGAAGGCATGCCTAATGCAGGCAAATAAATACATTCTAAAGAGGTTTAACCAAATGAACATTTATGACGAACTAAAGTGGCGAGGGCTGATCAATCAGGTATCTGACGAAGAGAAGGTACGCGAGTATCTGGATACTCCCGGTCAGTGCATGTATTGTGGCTTCGACCCCACTGCCGACAGCCTGCATATCGGTAACCTTGTTCCTCTGCTGTGTCTTGTGCGTATGAAACGTGCCGGCCACAATCCCTTGTTTCTGCTTGGAGGCGCAACCGGACGTGTCGGTGATCCCAGCGGAAAGGATAAGGAAAGAGAGTTTTCCTCCATTGAAAAAATTGAATCTCAGGCTGCGAATATTCAGGCCCAGATTGAGGCTTTCTGCGAGCGTAACACCGGTGAGAAAGCAGAAGTTGTAAACAACTACGACTGGACCAAAGATATTTCATATCTTGAAATGCTGCGTGATGTCGGCAAGCATTTCACTATTAACTGGATGATGGCCAAAGAATCCGTGAAGGGTCGTTTCGGCCGTGATGATGTAGGCATTTCCTACACCGAATTCAGTTACATGATTCTGCAGGGCTACGACTTTTATCACCTGTTCAAGGAAAAAGGTTGTCAGCTCCAGATTGGTGGAGGGGACCAGTGGGGTAACATCACCGCAGGTTGTGAATTGATCCGCCGTAAGGCTCAGGGTGAAGGTTATGCTGTGACTTTCCCGCTGATCACCACCGCATCCGGTCAGAAGTTCGGTAAGAGTGAAGGCAATGCCGTTTACCTGAACCCTGAAATGACTTCTCCGTACACATTTTATCAGTTTTGGGTCAACACCGATGACCGTGATGTGATCAATTTCCTCAAGTATTTCACTTTCCTTTCCAAGGAAGAGATTGATGAAATTGCCAAAGAGCACGAGGAAGCACCACATATGCGTTCCGCCCATAAACGCCTTGCCGAAGAAACCACCATTATGATCCACGGCAGGGAAGAGCTTGAAAAAGTTCAGGCTGCAACAGCAGCGCTGTTCGGCAAGGGCGACATTAAGTCTGTAGATGCCGCAACCCTGCGCGGGGCCATGGAAGCAGCTCCCGGTGTTGAATACGTCAAGGACGAGCTGCCCGACCTGCCTCAGATTCTGCTTGATCTGGGCATGGTTAAATCCAAAGGTCAGGCCCGCAAGGACATCAAGGGCGGCGGCCTGTATATCAACAATGAGCGCGTTGCCGAGTTCGATTACGTTCCCGGTGATGATGACTTCATTGGCGGTGAATGTATGCTCATCCGTAAAGGCAAAAAGAACTACGGCCTTGTTACTTTGAAATAATGATGCCTCCGGCGGCTCTTCGGGGACCAAAGAAACTTTTGGTTGGCCTTTGCCGCTGGCGTGGCGAGATTAGCGAGGCACATAACACCGCACTATTTGTCCAAAATAGTGCGGTGTTCTTTATTGCGGTTTTCCGCTAACGTAGCGAAGCTCACTAAAAGGTTTTGAAATGGGGAGTCCAGAGGGCAAAATTTTGTAAAAAGTATTGCCCCCATGGACAACGGAGGCAAACTGAAATGCGTTTATTCTTTATATTTATGTCCTTCATATTTGGTGCGCTTGCGCCTACGCAGGCCGGGGTGAACCTCAGGCTGAAGGGCTTCGTGGGCGATCCTGTTCTGGCGGCCATAGTCTCTTTTTCCGTCGGGACGCTGAGTCTGCTTGCTTATGCGTATTTTGCCAGAGTTCCGCTCCCGGAAGGTTCTGCCGTGCTCAAAGGGCCTTGGTGGATGTGGACCGGCGGGCTGATGGGCGCGTTCTTTGTGGCTGCGGCGATTATTGTGGCTCCGGTGCTGGGCGCGGGAACCATGATGTGCTGGATGGTGGCCGGGCAGATGCTTGCCTCCGTTCTGCTGGACCACTATGGCCTCATAGGGTATGCCGTGCGGGAGGCTACGCCTGCGCGTATGGTCGGGGCATTCTTGATTGTTATCGGCGCAGTGCTGGTTGAGAAGTTTTAGCGATTTCTTATCTGGACAAAAGAAGAAGTGTTCAGCTGAAATTAATGTTTGCCGGAAAGAACGAGCAAAAGATTAAGGAGTAGGGTGTGAAAGATATTCTTTTAAAATATTTGAATAAATTGCTGGATAATACGGCTCTGGTTTGTCGAATGGTCAAAATTGAGCATTCCATTTTTGCCTTGCCCTTCGCTTATATGGGATTTTTTCTAGCCACTGGCGAATGGGCCGGATTCAAGCCTTTTGCCTTGCTGACCGTGGCCATGGTGGCTGTACGTTCTTTTGCCATGGCGGTGAACAGACTTTTCGATATTAATATTGATAGCGAAAACCCGCGTACACGGACCCGTCCGCTGGTGACCGGGGAACTTACTCCGTTTTTTACTTTTTGCTTTATCGTGGTCTGTGCTGTTGTTTTCGTTTTCGCTTGTAAGGGCATGAATGAACTTTGTTACAAGCTTTCATATTTTGCGCTGGGTTGGTCAGCTTTTTATTCTTTGACCAAGCGTTTTACCATGCTTTGCCACTTTGTGCTCGGTTCCGTGCTGGGACTGGCCCCGGTCGCCGGCTGGCTGTGCGTTGATCCAGCTTTTTCCCTGCCTGCGATACTGTTCTTTTTCGGGGTGATGTTCTGGGTGGCCGGTTTTGATATTCTTTACGCCACACAGGACCGCAAGTTTGACCGCAAGCGAGGACTGAATTCTGTTCCTGCCAACCTAGGAATTCAAAAGGCCCTGACCATTTCTACTTTCAGCCATATCAACACGGTGATATTTTTCGCGCTGGCCGGTCTGTCAGCAGGACTGGGCTGGGTTTATTTCACTACCCTTGCTGTTGTTGGCGGAGTTCTTATTTTCGAGCATCAGGTTATTTCCGCTGAGGACATGAGCCGGGTGAATATGGCCTTTTTTACTTTGAACGGGGTTATATCAGTGGTGCTTTTCTTCGGGGCGTTTGCTGATATAATGCTATAAATAAAATGTTTAAAAAAATAATAAAGTTTGTTCTTTGTTAAGAATATGTTACGGGTTCAGTGTTATGCGCTGAGCCCGTTTGTCTTTTTATGCTAATCCAAAACGTCTAGACAAGCCCTTATAAACTGTTTAGAAGCGAATTTGCGAGGTTTTAAGGTTCGGTTTTGGACGGCTTGAAATATCTTTTGTTTTGTCGGCATCATGTTGCGCCGGAAGCTGTATTGCAATCCAATTGTTACAGTCTGGGGTGTCTTATCCGGATGACAATATCAGTGTGAAAGTCGGCAGGAATGGATGGGCGGATGATTTCATAAGTTATTCGTTTTTTAGCTGGGAGAACTGACATGGAGAATGGAAATGGAAAATTCCTGCGTGTGGTTGCGGGGATTTATTTGGGAGTGCTTTTCGCCGCGGGAGTACTCTGTGGCATAATTCTAACCGTTTACAGTAAAGAATCATGGGCTGTGACCGGGCTGGCTGCCGGGTTTATAGCGTTGCTGGTTCTACTGGGAATTGGAATTTTTACTGTCCTTAAAAAACAGGTTGTCCGACCTGTGGAATGTCTTACAAATTTTGCTGGCCTTGTGATTGAAGGCAGGTATTCGGATGCTGATAAATGCAGTACGCCCGGTCTGGATGGGTTGCGCGCTGCAATAAGCAACCTGAGTGATGCTTATAAGGAACGTCTCGGTTTCAGCAGGAGTATTCTTGAAGGATTGCCTTTAGGGTGCTGTATTGTTGATACTAATGAGCATGTCACTTTCTTGAATAATGAGATTTTGGAGATGATCGGTTCCAAAGAGCGTCCTGAATCATATCAAGGGCGCATGCTTTCTCAGGTTTTCTACCATGATGACCGTAAGTCCCTTATCGGCCATTGTATGGAAAAGAATGAGCGGGCAATGAACAGGGATGTAATTTTCAAGCATGTTGATGAATCTGATGTAAATATTCTGGCCAACCTTTTTCCCCTGCACGATGTGGTCGGCAATGTCATCGGCGGCTGTTGCCTCTACATCAACACCACCGAGCTTAAGCAGCGCGAAGCGCATATTCTTGAGCAGAATGAACTTATCGCCAGAGCTGCGGAGCAGGCCGATACTGTTGTCTACGAACTCAGCAGCGCCGCCGAGCAATTACGCGGACTGGTCGATGAGGCCCGCAAGGGCGCCATGGTCCAGAGCGAGGAAGCAGGGCAGGCCGCTACCGCCATGGAAGAAATGAATGCTACTGTACTCGAAGTTGCTCGCCATGCTCAGGAAGCAGCAAGTGATGCCGATAAGGCAAAGGCTGATGCTGAAAAAGGTGAAGATATTGTAGCCGGTGTAGTCAGTGCTATTGATGAGGTTTCCGGTCAGGCAAGTTCACTGAAAGCATCCATGGAAGATCTGGATGTGAAAGCCGAAGCTATCGGTAATGTCTTGAGCGTGATTGAAGATATTGCAGACCAGACAAACCTGCTGGCCCTGAATGCGGCAATTGAGGCTGCCCGGGCTGGTGAAGCCGGGCGCGGATTTGCCGTTGTTGCCGATGAAGTGCGTAAACTTGCGGAAAAAACTGTTCAGGCAACAACCGAGGTTCATCAGGCTGTCTCCAATATTCAACAGGGGGCCAAGGCCAACGTGCAGGCCACTGAGGTTGCTGTTGATTCTGTAAACCGCAGCACTCGTCTTGCCGGGGAGTCCGGTGATGCTCTGGCCCGCATTGTATCCATGTCCGAAGAGACCGCTGACCGGATTAGATCTATTGCCACCGCCGCAGAACAGCAGGCTGCCGCAAGCGAACAGATCAACCGTTCAACTGAAACGGTGAACCGTATTTCAAACGAAACTGAGCAGGCCATGGTGGAATCTTCCTCAGCGATTGAAAAGCTGGCCCGTCTGGCCGGGGATCTTTCCGACATTATTCATGGTATGCATAATAAATAATAAAATTAAGCAAGCTAAAATTAAAGCGGGCAAATCCAACTGGATTTGCCCGCTTTTTTTATTAACAAAACATCAAAATGAACAATAAAACGGCGAAGCCTCATTAAAATTTACGGGATTCTTAAAACATTTTAATAAATCCGTATGAAAGCGGATTTGTCAGGTGCCTGAACGCACCGCAATAAAAAAGATTTAAGCCCCCGGAGGTTCCTCCGCCAGGCATTCCCCTCACAACCTGAGGAGTTTACGTTTCTTCGGTCAAAATCCGTAACGCAGGTAATCCTTTTCCCTGCGGTTGATAAGCTGGATGTAGCGGTAGCGGCTCTTTACCTGCGCTTCTTCCAGTAAAGAATAGCCCTGATTACGGCATGAATCGCAGGCGTTGGCGGGAATTTCAAGGCCGAAACCCATGGGACCGCCTTCGCGCTGGCTTTCCACTTTGAGCAATCCCCGGCAGTCTTCGCAGAGCAGCAGGGATTCGGTCTGTGATTCGGTAATGCCTTCTGTATCGTAGAAAATATTGCGGTGCCGTATGGACCATTCCCCGCTGATGACACCTTCGCTGCTTTCTGCCGGAGGATTGAAATAAATATCCTTCACGCCTTCGCAGACAGTAGCGATGTAGTTCATGATTTCATCGGATTCGCGCAGGGTTTCGGGGTTGAAACCCGGTTCTCGCACGTGGGAATAGTCAATCCCGGCCATGGCAAGGCTGATACCGAGGTTTACGTAGGGCAGGGCACCCTGAATGGCATAGCCTCCTTCCAATACTGCTATATCCGGTTTGAGCATGGAGTTGAGTGCTGCATACCCCTGTGCCGAGAAATTCATGTTGGTGATAGGATCGGTGAAATGGTTGTCCTGTCCGGCTGAGTTGATGATCAGGTCCGGCTTGAAATCTTCAAGAATCGGCATAACCGCTTTTTCCATGACCATCATGAATCCGGCGTCTGAAGTTCCGGGGGGCAGGGGGATATTCACAGTGCGTCCGAGGGCCTTGGGACCACCGGATTCTCGGGGGAAACCTGTTCCGGGATAGAGGGTGCGCCCGTCCTGATGCAGGGAGATGAACAGGGTGTCCGGGTCATGCCAGTAGACGTCTTGAGTTCCGTCGCCGTGGTGACAGTCGGTATCGACAATGGCGATACGTTTGGGGCCGTAGTTTTCACGGATGTACTCGCACATAATAGCTTCGATGTTGATGGCGCAGAATCCGCGTGAGCCCTGCACGGTCTTCATGGCGTGGTGGCCCGGAGGACGCACGAGGGCAAAAGCTCGTTCCCTTTCCCCTTCCATGATCAGTTTTGCCGCTTTGATGGCGCCGCCTGCGGAAATGCAGTGTGAGCGGGTGGCAACGGCCGCAGCTTCCGGAAAGCAGAAATGGACCCGTTCAATATCTTCGCTGGAGGCAACTTCCGGTTTATATTCGCGAATGCCTTCTATGTCGAAGAGGCCTTCTTCTCGCAGTTGGTCCTGTGTATAGAGCAGTCTCTCTTCCCTCTCCGGGTGGGTGGGGGATATGGCCCAGTCAAAGGCGGGGAAAAATATTATTCCCAGACTGTTTTCAGCCTTGAGCATTGTTAACTCCGTTTATGAATATGTCCGGTCCACGCCGGGTTTGATCTGGCATTTAACCCTGATGTTGCGTCCGACAGTGCTGGCTCCGTTGACCATATTGAAGGATGAGGAACTTGTGATCTGGGCATTGGAACCGTCTGAAGCCACATGCATTTCGCCAAGGTGGGCCAGCAGGTGGTTCATGGCATCTTTTTCAGCATCTTCGATATTGTAGCTTCGGGGAATGTTTTCGCGGTGGCCGAGGGAGGGAATGAACATGAGTCCTCGCTCGGTGTCGGCGAAAAGTTCCAGCTCGGTGGTGGTGCGGGTCAAGGCTGCGCCGATGGCGTTGGCGACATCGTAGTTCTGCGGCACCTCGGTGGAAAGACGGAATTTGCGGAAAATATCCATCTTCATAGCTTGTGCCGGTCCGCCCATGATGTAAATTTTGCGGGGGATGATTTTCCTGTTATCCAGCAGCTCATGTATTGTATAGACCGGCTGCTGGTTGATTTCATCCACCAGTTCTCGGGTGGAATCGTGAATTTTGTCCACCGCGTATCCGATGGCTTGATTTGCGAGTTGATCCATATCTAGGCCATGTTTCGCGGCAAAAGCGGAAAATCCTGATCTGGATCGTTCGGTATTGCCGCAATCGCAGGAATCTTTCCAGATCAACGCATCCGTCAGAGTCGGGATCTCGCCGCCGAACGCAATGGATGGGCCGAGGCGGTTGGGCCCGACCCGGACTTTGCCATCCAGTATTGAAATAGCAGAATCCCCGCCGATACCGATGGAATGGACTTTCAATGCCCGCACAAGGGTAGGATGGGAGCCGATATTGATGCCTTCCTGTTCAATTAGAGGGCTGCCTCCAGCGAAAATTGCGATGTCGGTGGTGGTCCCGCCGATGTCGTATATGATTGAATCATGGGTAATGTTGCACAAGGCAATAATACCCATAACACTGGCGGCCGGGCCGGAAAAAATAGATTGCACCGGAACTCTGCGTGACAGATCGAGAGGCATGGTCCCCCCGTCTGCTTTGAGAATATTTACTTTGATTTTTCTCAGTCCAGTCTCAGCCAGAGTTTCTGATATGGCATCGGCGAATTTATTGAAAACCCGCCAGACCGCGCAATTGTAGAATGCGGTGGAAATGCGGCGGGGAAAATTCAACCGTCCGGTGAGCTGGTGCCCCAGAGTGATGAAATCTGCATTGTCGCCGACAGCCAGTTCTATTTCTTTTTCATGGGCCGGATTGCGGGGGGAAAATTTTGTAACCGCAGCGTATACTTTAATCCCTGCATTGCGGCAGGAAACAATTGCTTCTTCAAGAGAAAGGTTATCCAGCCGTTTGGTTTCCGAACCGCGATGGTCCAGCGAACCGGGGATGACATGGAAATCCTTACATATCATGAACGAATGGGGGTCCAGTCCGGGGCCGGCGGAGACTATGACACCCACATCTTCGTAATTGCCTTCCACAATGGAGTTGGTGGAGAGGGTCGTACTCAGATTGAGCTGCTTTATGCGTGCCGGGTCAGTGTGGCGGAGAATTTCCCCAAGACTGTTCCTGATAGAAGACAGCAGGTTATCATGTTCAGTGGCGACCTTGACCTGTGCTTCCAGACCGTTAGGGCCTATGGCAACGGCGTCCGTATGGGTCCCGCCGACATCAATTCCGAGAAGGAGCATCTGGTAAATCCTTGAACTGTTCTCCCGCCATGGCGGAAGGCTGGTGAGAATTTAAATGGAGTAATCCGTTTCAGCTATACAAAAGAGCCTGTTTTCGGATTTTAAGCTATCCATTTTTCTAGCACCGGGCCAAGGCCGGAGTCCAGAGGTTTTACCGTCAGCGGTTTAATGCTTCCCGTGAGCGGTTTCTGCTTTCCTGTTTATGGAAGTTTTATCCTTGCTTGTTGATTCCCAGCTTTTTCATGCGTGAATCAAAGGTGGAGCGGTTGATATCTGCAGCGCGGGCGGCCCGGCTTATATTCCAGCGGTATCTTTCCAGCAGCTTCATTACATATGAATACTCCACTTCCTTCCAGGTCATGGAAGTCAGGTCGTGAGCGGAAGGGGGATGCTCCTGCGATGCCGGGGAACTGTTCTGCTGCGTTTTTTGCGGCGGAGTAGTGCCTGGATGTATAATGTGCAGGGGAAGGTCTCTGCCGGTGATGGTGTCTCCCGGAACCATGGCCTGAAATTGTTTGACCATGTTTTCAAGTTCACGGATGTTGCCCGGCCAGTTGTAGGCTCCCATTACCTTCATGGCTTCTGCTGACATTTTTTTAGGCAGCATGTGGCTATGCGCTGCTTCGCGGTTCAGGAAGTGTTCGGTGAGCAGGTTGATGTCCTCTTTGCGTTCACGCAGAGCAGGCAGTTTCAAGGGCAGTACATTCAGCCGATAGTATAGGTCTTCCCTGAATCTTCCGGAGCGCACTTCTTCTTCAAGGTTGCGGTTGGTGGCGGAAATGATGCGGATGTCGATTTTTTTGGTTTGTGTTCCGCCAAGAGGTTTAATCTCGTTTTCCTGCAGTACTCGCAGCAGTTTGGCCTGCAGGTTGATGTCCATGTCGCCGATTTCATCAAGGAATACTGTGCCTCCGTCTGCTGCCTCAAACAGGCCGGACTTATTGGTGGTGGCTCCGGTGAAAGCTCCTTTTACATAACCGAAAAGTTCACTTTCCAGCAGGTTTTCAGGAATTGCGCTGCAGTTCTGGGTCAGGAACGGCTTTTGTGCCCGTGAACTCTGGGCATGAATTGCCTCGGCAAATAATTCTTTACCAGTTCCGGATTCCCCATAGAGCAGTACCGGATAATTCGTGGCTCCGTAATTTTCGACCAGTTTCAAGGCTTTGTTTACGGATTGGCTTTTACCTACAATGGATTTGTTGTCCCTGATGCTGCTCAGGGTGCGGCTGAGCTCTGCATATTCAATGCGTTGTTTCTGGAATTCAAGTGAGTTGCGTAGTGAGATTGATCCGATATCCACCATGTCCTGCAGCATGGTCAGATAAGCTGGGTCTAGATTGAGCTGTTCCCCGCTTGTGCTGGTATCAATTACCTGCACCGCCCCGTACACTTCCTGTCCTTTAAAATGCAGAGGAAAGCATAGGATCAATTTGCTTTTTATTTTGAAATTCCGTTCAATGGAGCTGAAATGGCGTGAGTCTCCGGCTTCAGCGACGGTCATTTTCCCGTTTTTGATGACCCAGCCTACAATGCTTTGTTCCTGCGGGGATATCTGCACTCCTTTTATCTTTTCACTCTTGTTCCCCATGGCTTCAACGCATTCGTACATGTTGTCGCGCTTGAGCCATAGCGATCCTCTTTCAACATTTTGGAGTTTCAAGAGCAGGGCCAGGATCTTGGTTTGCAGCTTTTCCGGGTCCAGTTCTTGTGAAAGAGCTTTATAGTCATTGATGGATATCGTCATAGATGTTGTCTTTGGGTTGGGTTCTTCGATGGTGTTATTTGGTTATTTTTGTGAAATATCGTTAAATTAATGATGAGTCAAGATTTTATACTGTAGGAATGATTATCACTAACAAAGGATATGGAGGGGCAGCCCTTTAGTATAGCACGATTTCAGGTTTAAGGAAAGTTTTGGCACGGAAGGTGCTATGAGGTGGGTAGCTTGTTAGTCAAGTATGGACCGGAGAGCCCACTCCACCTCCCCGACCCCTCCGGGCTTTCCGGTCCATAACCTTTTCAGGAACAAATCCGATTCTATTTCTTTCAAATATACGGAGATGGTGTGATGAGTAGTGTAGAATCTTTAGTATCCATGCATCGTAAGGATATGGTTCTTTTACGTACTGAGGCAAAGCAGGCCAGAAAGCAGAGGCACGGCAGTGAGCGCGAACTGGATCAGGCGTTCAAAGAGTTGCGTAGCAAGCTTTCTTCTGAAATGCCGGTAGCAAGCTCTTTTCCAATGAAACTTTGTGCTCCCATTGCTTTGATGGTTACTTTAGTGGGAGTGTTCAGTATTTAAGATTTTTTGTGTCCGACTGTAGTAGTCGGTAATCGCCGACAAAAAGCCCGTTTACTTTTAAGTAAACGGGCTTTTTGTCGTTTTAATGTCTGGTTGCAAAGGCTCCGGCTGTGCGGCGCAGGTTGGCGGTCCAATCTTCCGCCAGCGGGTCGGCTGTCAGTATCTTAGCTCCGATGGAGTCTGCAATTGCCTGTGCGCTCTTTTTTGAAAACTGAGGCTGAATAAAAATTGCTTTGACGGAATTCTTTTTTGCAAGATTTATAAGTTGAGCCAGTTTCTTGGGGCTGGGTTCTTTGCCTTCAAGTTCGATGGGGATTTGGGTCAGTCCGTAGGCACGGGCGAAATATCCCCATGAGGGGTGGTAGACCATGAAACTGAAGCCTGTTTTATTTTTGGAGAATGTCTTCAGCAGTTCGGAATCCAGCTCATTTATTTCTTCGGCAAAGCCAAGGTAGTTGTGAATGTATGCCTGTTTATTGGCCGGGTCATGTTCGATCAGGGTGTCTCTGATCTGTTGACTTATGATGCGTACCAGTTGCGGGGCCAGCCATACATGCGGGTCCATTATCCTTTTTGTGGTCTGGTGGTCTTCATGTTTACTTTGTTCATGCTGCCCGTCTTCATGGACATGAGCCCTCATAGCGTGGTGAGCTACCCCGGACCCCAGATTTATAATTTCAAGGTGGCTGTTGGCGGATTTGAACCTCGGCAGCCACGCCCTTTCAAATGGGACTCCGATGGCAAAGTAGATTTCCGATTTACTTAACTCGGCCATTTGCCTTGGCTGCGGTTCGTAGGTTGCGGGGCTGCTGCCCGCTTTTACCATGATGTTTGCCTTTACGAGTTCTCCTCCGATTTTTTCTACAAAATATTTTAGCGGCGGGATTGAAACTGTGGTTTGTAATTGGCCGGCTGTGGCTGCAGTGCTGCTGATGAGGATAGTCAGTGCCAGTAATAGTGCTATTTTAAGTTTTGTCATGGAGTTCTCTTTTGTTTTTTTGATATTGATTTTCATTTATAGTTATATGGCCATATATTAAATGATGTCAATCCGGCTTGTCATCTAATCAGCGGAAAATGTTTTTTCTTTATTGACCCAGTTTGCCGAATTATCTCATGCAAGAGCTAAGCGTATATTTGTCTTATTGTTTAAATATGGCAACTGTTGAAATAATTTTTAGTACTAATTTTCCAAATATGTTTTTTGGGTGTATTTTTCTCTGGTTTGTGAGTATGAAGTTCCCTGTTTTGGCACAAGGTGTGCTTAATAAGTCACTAAAGTGCATTTTTGAAGGCTGGATTTTCTAAAATTGTTAAAAAAGAAGCGATAAGAACGATTTTAGAGACATAATTGTAAAACTAGGTGAATGAAATCAACGGGGGTTGATCAAAAATGAATTCGGCGGATACTTCATTTATTCTTGTTTGTGCGGCTCTGGTCATGTTCATGACTCCGGGGCTGGCTCTTTTTTACGGCGGCATGGTGCGCAGCAAAAACGTACTGGCCACCATCATGCAGAGTTTTATCATGCTTGGACTGGTTTCAATTGTCTGGGCTGTTATCGGTTATACCCTCTCCTTCGGAACCGACATCGGCGGCATTATCGGCGGCATGGATTTTTTTGCTCTTAACGGCGTCGGCATGGATACGGTCAACAGTCCTGCCGACAATCTGCCCCATCTTCTTTTCATGATTTTTCAGTGTATGTTTGCGGTTATCACCCCCGCACTTATCACCGGAGCTTTTGCCGAGCGCATGAAGTTTGGTGCTTTGCTGATTTTCAGTTCTCTTTGGGTCATATTTGTCTACGCTCCCATGTGTCATTGGGTCTGGGGAGGCGGCTGGATGGGCGATCACGGTGCTCTCGACTTCGCGGGCGGTGCGGTTGTTCATATGAGTTCCGCAGCAGCAGCCCTTGCCGGTTGCCTGATTATGGGTAAACGCAAAGGATACGGTAAAGAACCTTTTATCCCTCACAACCTGCCTATGACTCTGCTTGGTGCCGGGATGCTCTGGTTCGGCTGGTTCGGTTTTAATGCCGGGTCCGCCCTTGCAGCCGACGGTCTGGCTGCCAACGCTTTTGTTACCACCCATCTTGCTGCGGCTGCAGCGGTTCTCGGCTGGCTGCTTGTTGAAGCCATGCATGCAGGCAAACCGACTACGCTCGGTGCTGCCTCCGGTGCTGTAGCCGGCTTGGTCGCCATCACACCGGCAGCAGGTTTTGTTACCCCTATGGCCTCTATTGTTATCGGATTCGGCGGAGGTATGGTTTGTTACGGCGGTGTCCTCATGAAATCCAAGTTCGGTTATGATGACTCTCTCGACGTTGTAGGTATTCACGGTCTTGGCGGAACATACGGTGCAATTGTGACCGGTCTTTTTGCCAGCATCGGTGCCGAAGGTCTTTTCTACGGCAATGCTTCCCAGCTCTGGATTCAGATCGAATCATGTCTTGCCACATGGGCATACTGCTTTGCGGTCAGCTGGGTGCTTTTCAAGGTTATCGACAAGTTCTACGGCCTGCGCCCCTCCGAAGAAGAGGAAGTTTCCGGGATGGACGTTTCCGAGCACAGTGAGGCCGGGTACCAGATTTAGCAACAGGTTATTGATGCGCTTCGCGCTTTTGTCAGATGATTTCGCCTTCGGCGACCAAAGGCCTATAACCCTTGGTTAAGAAGCTTTGCTTCGAATCATGGTGATATAGAGAGCTGATATGCTTAGCCCCTTTGGAATTCATAATCGCTAAGACAGGATAATTCCAATGAGAAAAGTTGAAATAATTGTAAGACCTTTCAAGGTCGATGATGTGAAAGATGCCATAGCCGCTCTCGGCCTCAAGGGTATGACAGTTACTGACGTGAAAGGTTTCGGACGTCAGGGTGGACACAAGGAAGTTTATCGTGGTGCCGAGTATCAGGTGGATTTTATCGCCAAGACCAAGGTTGAGATTGTGGTTGATGCTGACCGGGTTCCTGAAGTTATAGAAGCCGTCAGTGAAGCAGCCAAGACCGGAAAGGTCGGTGACGGCAAGATATTCGTTATCCCGGTTGAAGAAGTGGTACGTATACGTACCGGTGAAACCGGTCCGGAAGCCATTTAAATGAATGCTGAAAATTCCCCCGGATCGTCCTCCGGCCTATCCGTAGACAATCTGTTGGCGGGGCGTGAAATACTCCTCGCGGCATGCTCCAAGAGCATGCCGCGGGATTTTCCGCAGCAGTTGTGCGGATTGGTGGATGATTATTTCAGGTCGAGAGTCAGGGAGGCTGTATCGGAGGGCATTCTCTCTTCTTATGAAGATCTTTCCATCGTAGCCGTAGGAGGTTACGGACGCGGACAGCTGGCCCCTTTTTCGGATATCGATGTTCTGATCCTTACCGATCTCTCGGCTCAAGATGATCTTGAAGATCTTGCCTCCTTTCTTTTTCATCCCTTATGGGATCTCAAGTTTGATGTAGGCCACGGCGTGCGCACTGTGGAGCAGAATCTTGAGCTGGCGAAGTCTGATTTCAAGGTACTGGCTTCACTTTTGGATTTGCGCTTCATTGCCGGGCGTGAGGAGCCTTTCCGCAGGCTGGTCAATGATTTCAGATCCGGGGTGCTTCCTGTTGCGGGGGACGAATTCTGCCGTATCCTTTGGGAGAATCGTTCCAAGACCGGGCAGGGGATGGACTCTGTAGTTCTTGAACCGGATCTGAAAAATGGCTGGGGAACCCTGCGTGACGTCCAGTTTATTCGCTGGTGCGCCGACATTAAGGGGAATTACTATCCCCTGAATAAAGTCGATCTTATTGATCTATGCAAAGCCGAAGCCCTGCTCATGCAGGCCCGCAGTGCAGTGCATCTGTCGCGAAAGCGTAAACAGGATAAGCTGATAATTGAAGTCCTGCCTGATGTAGCATTGTTATGCGGGGTCAAGGGCTATGATCCGGCAAAGCGCGGTAATGACCTGCTCACATCCATCCATCAGGCCATGGTCAGGGTTCGTTCCATGGGGGACGCTCTTTTCCGTGAATCCTTTGATGTCCAGTCCCGTTCCTTTATTGATCACCGGGGCATTGCCGGTCTGAGAGCCGGGCTGGAGGTTTTCGGTATCAAGTCCCGGACCGGGGCGCCGTTGACCCGTGAAGCCCGCCGTGCGGTTTCCTCTATTAATTCTGCAGAAGGCATCAACCTGACCCGCGCTTTGAAGATGCTTATCGACATATTTAAAGGTGAATTCGGCTGGCGTGCATCAGTGGAAATGCTCGACAGTGGTGTTTTCAAATCATTTCTTCCGGAATTTTCAAAGGTTGCAGACCTGGTGCCTTATGACGGCTACCATCAGTACCCTCCGGGACGTCATTCCCTGCTGACTGTCCACAAGTGCTGCGATATTTTTCGTGATGAATTTTCCGAGGGCGGTAAATGCATTTCCGGTGCGGATTTTGATGCCTTGGTTCTTGGAGCTTTTTTTCATGATATCGGCAAAGGGAAGCGCAACCACAGTGAGCGCGGCGCCGAGATTGCCGCGGATATTCTTGCTCGAACTGATTTTCCGGCCCGTTTTAAGGACGATGTAATCTTTCTTGTGCGTGAACATCTTCTTTTGATCCGCTCTTCGCGCTCAATTGATTTAAGTTCTGTTGAAGCGTTGGGTAAAATTGCGGAAAAAGTCGGATCTCTGCGCAAACTGCGCATGCTGTTCATTCTTTCTATGGCCGATTCCATGGCAACCGGGCCGCGAGTCTGGAATTCGTGGAGTGAATCTTTGCTGCGGGAGATTTATGCCGGGCTGGAACTGGTTCTTACAGATGATCCGTTAATTGATATGGCGCCGGAAGCACAGCTGACCGACACCATGCGCCGGGTCCGTGAATGCGCAGAAGGTGTGGTCGAATCCGGGATGGTTGAGTCCCTGATCAACTGCATGCCGGAACGTTACCTCAGTGTGGAAGATCCGGATGAGATTGTAGAGCATATGCGGCAGGTGCTTGAATTCAATCGGGCTTATGAACGGGATATGGTTCGTAAACCTTCGGGTAAGGGGGGACGGGGGTTGAGTCTGGTGCGACCCTTTGAAACCGAGGATGATAAACGGGTCAAGCTGGTCATAACTGCCAAGGATCAGGATTTTCTTTTCGCCGCCCAGAGCGGGGTGCTGGCCCTGCATTCGGTGAATATCCTTTCTGCTGAAATTTTTTCATGGGCTGACGGGACCGCAGTAAATATTTTCATTGTAGAGGCCCCTTCTGAGAATTGTCCTGATGATATCTGGGGCAGGGTGGAGCGGTCTATCATGTATGCCCTGACCGGAAGGCTGGCTCTTGATTACCGGCTGCATAAGAAACAGAATTCCCTTATTGCGCGATCTGTCCCCACCCGGGTACCCACCCGGATCAGCATTGATAACGAATCCAGTGAGGATTGTACTCTTATTGAGGTTATTACTCAGGACCGTTCCGGTATCCTGTACGATATGGCGGCGTTTTTTTCCCGTATGAACATAAATCTGCGCATGGCCCGTATCTCAACCACAGGGCAATCCGTATTTGATGTTTTCCATGTAGAAGGTGCGGAAGGTGGGCGGATTGAAGATAAAATCCATCTGAAAGAACTGGTGGGTGCCCTCGAGTATACCCTGACCGGAAGCATTTAACTGTCTTTCGGCCTTTTCCCCGGAATATGTATTATTCCATACCCGTAAGGAGTTGTTTATGTCTGGCAGAATGATTTTTCATATTGTGGTGGATGTGCTGGTCCTGCTGGGACTTTTCCTCTTGCTGTTTTTTTACCCTGATTTATTTACTGGAGAAAGCGTTCTTCCATTGCTGGGTCTTTTTGGAGGAGCTCTGGTTTTGGTCTGTGTTTCCGGATTCTTAACCGGGGTCAAGGTCAATGACCGTTATGCCGAGGTTGACCGTTGGATCGATTCCCTTGCTTCCGGTTCCGAGTTTAAAGATGATAAGCAGCCCATTTATTCCATTCTGCCTTCAGCTGCCGGCCTTGAAGGATATATTCAGAACCTTTCCGGTAAACTTGAAGATGCGGATAAACAGTGTAAAATTGAAATTTCGCGTCAGTTGGAAGCCTATAAAATGGCAGACGAAGCACGTGTTCGTGGAGAACAGGCCCGCAGTAAGGGATTGCTTTCTGCTGCCGGAACTCTTGAGATTGCTGTTGATGGAATACGTTCCAGTTCCGCCATGCTGGGGGAATCCTCTTCAAAGGCCAGCGATGGGGCTGAAAAACAGCTCCAGTTTCTTTCGTCCGTTGTAGCGTCTATGGAACAGATTGACGTTTCCATCAAGCATTCCGTGGACCGGGCCGAATCCGCTGCAGTCGATGCTGAGTCCGCTGCAGACCGGGCAAGATCCGGGGAGACTGTACTTGAAAAGACTATTGAATCCATCAATACGGTCATGAGCAATACCAATGAACTTAACGGCAGGGTAGAGACGCTCGGTAAGCAGGCCGAAGGAATCGGCAGTATCATGTCTGTGATTTCCGATATTGCCGACCAGACCAACCTGTTGGCACTTAATGCCGCCATTGAAGCCGCGCGTGCAGGAGATGCCGGGCGGGGTTTTGCTGTCGTCGCCGATGAAGTGCGTAACCTTGCGGAAAAGACCATGGAAGCTACCCGCGATGTAGGTACTGAGATCGGCAGGATTCAGGAACATGTGGAAATGACGGTGGCCGGGGTAAATCATATCAACGAGCTGGCCGGCAATGCTTCCGGACTGGCCACCAGTTCCGGGGAAGCCCTTGGTGAGATTGTGACTCTGGCTGAAAAAAGTTCTCAAGGAGTGCGTCTTATTGCCGAAGAGGCCGTGCAGCAGGCCGAGGCCAGCGACAGTGTGCGTGAGGCTGTCACCGAGGTTCATTCCATTTCCAACGAAACCGGAAAAGCCATGTCCGGAGCCAGTGATGCCGTTTCCGTTCTTGGTGGACGCGTGGCTGACCTTGATGATATGATCGGTGTGTTTAAGTTGGTCGGTAACGGAAAGGTACAGGAAGTAATTGATTCTCTGGCTAAATCTTCCGATGTGCGCTCCCTTGACAGGGGATTGCAGGAACGGGCCATGCGCGCTGCGTTGAGAAAAAATAGTTTTCTTGAGCTTCTGTACATTACCGATAACAGTGGAATTCAGACGGTCAGCAATATCAGCGGTCAGGGGCAGAGTTTTGCCGAGGACGGTTCTGCTTGCGGAAAGGATTGGTCCACGCGGGAGTGGTTCAGTGGAGCAGTTGAGGACCAGACCTTGTATGTGTCCGAAGTTTATGAATCTTCTGCCACCGGAGAAAACTGCATCACGGTTTCCGGTCCTTTTTTCGATTCCAAAGGCAGGATTCTGGGCGTTATTGCCGCTGATGTAAGAGTTAACGGATAATTATTTCAGGCTGCCGCATTCTCTTGCCAAATCTGCAATATTTATCTAAGTGATGCTTGCTGCCAAACTAACAGTTTGGGACGTTAATACCCACAGGTCACATCAGCTCAATCCCAAGAGGAATTATTTCATGAAAATACTTGTTGTAGGTTCAGGCGGAAGAGAACACGCTCTGGCTTGGAAGATCAGTCAGAGCCCCAAGGTTTCTGAAATTTTTATCGCACCCGGTAACGGCGGTACCCGTCTGCACGGCACCAATGTGCCCATCAAGGATGACGACCTGCCCGGCCTTGTCAACTTTGCCAAGGACAACAAGATTGATCTTGTTGTGGCAGGCCCGGAACTGCCACTGGTGCTGGGCATCAAGGAAGCCCTTTCCAAGGAAGGTATTCCCTGCTTCGGTCCCGGAGCATATGCTGCAAACCTTGAAGGCAGTAAGGCTTTCTCCAAGATTACCATGCGTGATTCCGGTGTGCCTACCGCACCTTTTCAGGTTTTTGATGAATACGAACAGGCTAAAAAGTTCGTAGAAGGAAAAGGCGCGCCCATCGTGGTCAAGGCGGATGGCCTTGCCGCAGGCAAGGGTGTGGTTGTGGCCGGAACAGTAGAAGAGGCCGTTGAAGCTCTTGAAGATATGATGGTCAAAAAAATCTTCGGCACTGCCGGTGAACGTGTAGTTGTGGAAGAAGCTCTCAAGGGTGAAGAAGCTTCCTTCCTCGCTTTCTGCGCCGGTGAAGATTACGCCCTGCTTCCTTCAGCACAGGATCACAAAGCTGTCGGTGAAGGTGACACCGGTCCTAACACCGGAGGAATGGGCGCATACAGCCCTGCTCCCATCCTGCCCCGTGAAAAGTATGCCGAAACCGCAGAACTGGTCATCAAGCCCATTCTCAAGCTGCTTGCCGAACGAGGCGAGCCTTTTACAGGCATCCTGTATGCCGGACTTATGTACACAGAAGACGGTCCTTCCGTTCTTGAATATAATGTCCGTTTCGGTGACCCCGAATGTCAGCCCCTCTTAATGCGTCTGGATTGTGATCTGGTCGAAATCATGCTGGCCTGTGTTGAGAACCGCCTCCCCGAAGTGGAAGTGAAGCTCAAAGATGAAACCACCCTTTGTGTGGTGATGGCTGCCGGAGGGTATCCCGGTTCCTATGAAAAGGGAGCGGAGATCCGCGGTTTCGAGGAAGCTGAAAAGATTGAAGGCGTAAAGGTCTTTCAGGCCGGGACAAAATTTGAAGATGGTAAAACAGTAACCAGCGGCGGACGCGTGCTGGGTGTTACCGCTCTGGGGGCGGATCTCGGAGCAGCCCAGAAAAAAGCTTATGAGGCTGTGGAAAAACTCAGCTTCGATAAAGCTTACTTTCGTCGCGACATAGGTGACAAGGGTCTTAAAAAATGAGTGCAAAAGTAGCTATTTTCATGGGGTCCATTTCGGATAAGGACACAATGCAGCCTTGCTCCGATCTGCTGACCAAGCTTGGTATTCCCCACGTGTTCACGGTTTCTTCGGCTCATCGTACTCCGGAAAGGACTGCGAAGCTGGTCAAGGAATTTGAAGAAAACGGTTGTGAAGTCTTTATCTGCGCTGCCGGACTTGCCGCACATCTTGCCGGAGCTGTGGCTGCCAAGACCATCCGTCCTGTGCTGGGCGTACCCATCTGCGGTTCCGCCCTCGGTGGTATGGATGCCCTGCTGGCAACCGTGCAGATGCCTCCGGGATTCCCCGTAGGAACCGTGGCACTTGATAAGGTCGGAGCAAAGAACTCTGCATGGATGGCCGCCCAGATTCTGGCCCTCCATGATGAAGACCTGGCCGGAAAGATCAGGGAAGCCCGTCAGGGATTTATTGATTCCGTTGAGAAGGCTGCCGCTGAGCTGGAAGGCTAAGGGGCTATATCTCTGTTAATATTATAGAGGCCGTGCCCGATTTATATCGGGCACGGCCTGTTTTTTGGGAGTGGATATATGTCCATTGAATTCTGGTCCGTTTACATAATGACGGTTTTTCTGGCTTCCATAATTCCGGGTCCGAGTATGATTTTAGCCTTGAGCCACGGAATTAAATTCGGAGCAAAGCGCGCAATTTATACCGCCTTGGGTAATTCTGTTGCTTCGTTTTTGCAGGCCGTAGTCTCAATAGCCGGATTGGGTGCTCTGCTCGCTGCGTCTGAAACAGCTTTCATGGTGGTCAAGTATGCCGGGGCTGCTTATCTGCTCTGGCTTGGTATCGTTGTACTTTTGTCCGGTGAGTTCTCTTTTGAAGATGAGAGTGCTGATGCCTTTAAGAACACTTCAAACAAAAAACTTTTTTTACAGGGCTTTTGGGTGGCGGCAGGTAATCCCAAGGCAATTGTCTTTTTCAGCGCTTTGTTTCCTCAGTTTATCAGTAGCGGGCAGGCTTCCGTAGAGCATTTTGCGGTGCTTTTGATTCTGCTTACCGCCATCGCCTTTGGGTGTATGATGATTTATGCCTGCGGCGGCGAAAAGGTGAAGGAAATTATTAAGGGAACTGCGGTTTGCAGATATATCAATAAAGTGCTGGGAATAACGTTTGTAGGGTTGGGGGTAAGTCTGGCCTGTTCAAGGCGCTAATTTTCAGGAGAGGGAAGGGATTAAGCCAGCATTCCTTGTACTGTGGCCAGTAAATCTTTTTCGGTGAACGGCTTGACCAGTGCTTCCTTTGCACCAAGTGCCTTGGCCTGTTTCAGGTATTCAAGTCCGGTAAATTCCCCGCCTCCGGATATAACCAGAATGCTGCATTCCGGCTTCTTCTGTTTCAGTTCCATGATGGTTTGAATGCCGTCCATGTTGGGCATGAAAATATCAATTATGACCAGATCCACAACCGAACCTTCAAATAAGGACAAGCCTTCCTCGCCATCCGAAGCGGTGAGGACCTTGACCTCTTCATTTCTGAGGTAATGCTTGAGCAGTTCAAGCATTCTTGCGTCATCGTCAATAATCAGGATCGTTTTCATGTAGATATAAGCCTTTTGGATTTATAGCTGCATAACCTATGACCGATAAAAAGAAAAGACGTGGGATTATTAGCGTTTTTATAAACAGGTTGATTTTACTGGTCCGCCTCCATCGTTGATTCCGGAAGAGTCTCAATTGCCTGAATAACCATTTTTTCCAATTGCGGGTACAATTCTATGGCCTCAGAAATGTGACCTTTTCCTGTTGTTCTTTCCATAGTAAGGCTCACAGATTGCGCTTTTACCGCTCCAACCGCCCCGCATTCACTTTTTAAAGTGTGGGCAGAAGTCGAAGCTTCTTTCAGCGCGTTTTTCTCTAGGGCTGTCTTTATTCCTTCCAAATGCTTGGGCGCTTCTTCCTTGAAAATAGCGATTGCTTCATCAAGCAGTTCGTGATCCTGCGAGAATCTGGCCAGTGCGCTTTTCAGGTCGAAATTTTCCGAATCATCTATTGAAGGCATTTGGTGCTCCGCATGCAAAGGTTGCAGACTTCTGATTGAGTAATTAGAAACTATACTACCGTAAGCCGGAAGCAGCGGCAACATCGTTTTGTATAATGTTAAAAAAAAACGGGAGCATTGGCCCCCGTTTTTTGTCATTTGTCAGTTTATCCTAGTCTTTTTTTTCGAGTTCGGCGTACCATCCTCCGGCCTTTGTCAGCAGGCTCTGAATGCGGCCTACAAGAGCGTGGGGGTCGTTCAGGTAGCCTTCCAGCAGCAGGGCGGATTCAAGTAACTGGTTGGATGAAAGGGCGATAAATTCGTCATCCGGGTTGACCTTGAAGATTTCCAGCATGGAGCGCAGCAGCGGATGGTCGGCATTCACTTCCATGGTTTTAGTGGGTATGGAGCTGTCCTTGTTCATGGCTTTCATCAGCTTTTCCATGGAAGATGTCATGGCTCCGTCCGGGTTGACCAGACGGCAGGGAGAATCGGAAAGGCGTTCGGAAATTTTTACTTCCGCGACCTGTTCTCCGAGGACTTCCTTCATCTTGGCGATGAGTGCGTCCATGTCTTTTTCCTGCTCTTCGGAAAGCGGTTCCGGCTCGTCTTCTTTTTTTGCAGATTCAAATTTGTCCAGCTTTTCAAGGTCGGCGTACTCGGCGGCTACGAAGTCGAAACCCTCATGTTCACGGATTGATTCCATAACGAATTCGTCGATGGGTTCGTAGAGATAGAGTACCTCGATATCTTTGTTGCGGAAAATTTCGAGGTGCGGGTTAAGGTTTGCTGCTTCACGGCTGGCAACAAAAGAGTAGTAGATTTCCTTCTGGTCTTCCTTGGCCCGCTCAATGTAATCGGCAAAAGATACAAGGGTGTTTTCTTCGGCCTTGGACGAATCAAAGCGGAGCAGTTTGGCGTATTTGTCGCGGTTAACGAAATCCATATGTCCGGCTTTGAATATCTTGGAGTGGGCTTTCCAGAACTTTGCGTATTTTTCCGCATCGTCTTTGGAAAGTTTTTCCAACTGGCCGAGGATCTGCTTGGTCAGGGTCGCGCTGATCTTGCCGATGAGCAGGTTGTCCTGCAGGGTTTCGCGGGAGATATTCAGGGGAAGGTCTTCGGTATCGACCACACCTTTGATGAAGCTCAGATATTCGGGAAGCAGGTTCTTGTTCTGCTTTTCAATGAGCACGCGGCGTACATAGAGGTCCAGTCCCCAATTGTCGCGGTCCATGCCGAAGATGTCGAGATCTTTTTCCGGAATGAAGAGCAGGGAGTTGAACTGAACCGGAGCATCAACGGAAAAGTGCAGGGTATCGATGGGGGGCTGCACATCGTAGGTCAGGAATTTGTAGAATTCCTCGTACTGCTCTTGTTTGATCTGGAATTTTGGTTCACGCCAGAGAGCGGAAACTGTGTTGACGCGTTCGCCGCCGATCATGATCGGGAAGGAAACGAAATTGGAGTGGCGTTTAACTATGTCTCTCAGTTTGTCCTCGGAACCGAAACGTTCGGCATTGTCTTCATTGAGCTGAATTTCAATGATGGTCCCGTGATCCATTTCCGGCTCTATTTCAGTCAGCTCGTAAGCATTTTTGCCGTCAGAAACCCACTGGATTGCGGGTTCGTCTTTCAGGTAGGATTTGGTACGCACTACAACGTGGTCGGAAACCATGAAAATGGAGTAGAAGCCGACACCGAAACGGCCGATGAGAGAATCGAGGCTATCTTTGGATTCTGCAGCCTGCTTGACGAATTCTGCGGAACCGGAATGGGCGATGGTACCGATATTGGCCATGACTTCTTCACGGGTCATGCCGATACCTGTATCAGTCACGGTTACGGTCTTTTTTTCCTCATCGTAAGCTATGAGAATCTCGGGGTCCACGTCATCATCCAGCTCGGGATTGCTGTTAATGGCGAAACGCATTTTATCGAGGGCGTCAGATGCGTTGGAAACCAACTCGCGCAGGAAAATTTCGCGGTTGGTGTAGAGGGAGTGGACCAGAATGTCCAACAGTTGGTTTACTTCAGCCTTGAATTCGAATTTTTCTGTCTGTGCAGTCATTTGATTCCTCCGTAAACATAAAATTCCTTCCGGCTATGCGAGACAGCCGGAAGGTTCTTGATTGTATTTTGGGATGTTCCTTCTGGAACGAAAAAGGCAAGGATTACTTAGTAATGTTTTTCAGCTTGTCAAGGAGGAATTTTTCCATTTCACGGCGGTCTTTGCGCAAGCGGACCAACTCAGCCTCCATGATGGAAAGTTTTTCCTTGAGCTGGTCATTTTCATTTCGTAAACCCTCGATACTTTCATTCTGGGCATTAAGGTCCGCTGTGGCTTTGTCCATGCAGGCTTTTACGTCTTCAGTTACCGCTCCGGCGGGCATGCAGGAGAGCATTCCTTTCAGGCCTTCATTGATAGACTTGGCTATTTCTGTTCCCATTGCTGCTGCCAGTTGGATGGCCGGTTCAAGGTTGGCCTGCTGTATCTGGACCGGGGCTACCGGTGTAGCTGGTTGATGATTTTGCGGGTCAAGAGCTACATTTACGGGGTATTTTCGGGACAATTTAGCCATGACATCTTCAGCCGTATGCCCCTGCTTAAGCATGGACGCGATAATTTTAAAAATTTCAACTGCTTCGGATTTGAACCTTTTCTGCCTGTTGCGGCCTGTGCTGGGCAGATACTGGGCGAAACGGTTTTTCCAGTAATGAAGAGTTGATTCGGGGACTTCCAGCAACCGGGAAATTTCCGCAATGGAGAGAAGTTTTTTGTCTGGCACGGCATGCTCCGCATTGGGGTTCATTGAAAATTGAAACTTTTCTGATGATTAATTTTTTTTAATTTTTAATGCAACCCAAGTCAATAAACTATCAGATTATTACAAAAATGTTGCTTTTCGAACATATTTGTGTTCACTTCCGATCAGAAAACCCTATTGATTCCTTTCAAAGAATGGAGTAGGCGGTCACCAGACAGGTCTTAAAAGACTGGACCGAAAGAGAAATCAATTGCGATTTTCGTTTTTCGAACGGTCTTTGAAAATCGGTCCCGGGTTGTACCATAATTGTATCTTAATCATGTTTTTAGTTTTTACGGATTATGGTATTAGGTTTTGGAGTATGAATCCAGTAAGCAGCGGAGTCCTCTTTTGAGTTCGGAAACTATTTTACTTTTTGATGTAGGGAACACCAATACAAAAATCGGTTTTTCCACCCGTGATAAAATCGGGCCTTCATTCACCCTGCCGACTGATCCCGGCGGCACTGCTGATTCATGGGGGCTGAAGCTGCTCGAAATATGCCGTGTGGCCGGTTTTTCCCATGAGGATATCCTCGGCGGGGCCGTATCCTCGGTTGTTCCGCCCATGAATCCGATCCTGAAGCGGGCCGTGGAAAGGTTCTTTCCCTGCGAACTGCGCTTTGCTCCGGATACCATCCCGCTATCCCTTAACAACAGGTACGAAAGGCCTTGGGAAGTTGGCGCGGACAGGTTGGTCACCGCTTTTGCCGGCCGCCAGATCAGCGACAGTGAGAAACTCATAGTAGTTGATTTCGGCACAGCTACCACTTTCGACTGCGTGGTGGGCATGGATTACATGGGCGGGCTGATCTGCCCCGGAGTGCTTTCGTCCACAAAGGCGCTGGCATCCGGTACTGCGAAGCTGCCGCATATTTCTTTGGAGCTTGAGTCCGAGACCATCAGGCCGGGCAAGTCTACCACCGACAGCCTTAATCAGGGGCTGATTTTCGGGTTCGCAGCCATGGTCGAAGGATTGAGCGAACGCTTGAGCAAGACCCTCGGCGGTGAGGTCGAGCTTATCGCTACCGGTGGTTTTGCCTCCAAGATAGATGAAGTCTGCCGGGCCATTGACCGTGTGGAACCGACGCTCCTGTTGGACGGGTTGCGCATGGCTTGGTTTGGCAGTGAAAAATAGTTTAGTGTAGGTTTTTTGACCGGGAATGTGCCCGGTAGTTCAGTAACCGGAAAGTGTTGATTTATTTTTAAGGAGTATTGTTATGAGCACTATTACCGCAGTATGGGCAAGAGAAATTCTTGATTCCAGAGGTAACCCCACCGTAGAAGTAGAAGTAGTTCTCGAATCCGGGGCTACCGGCCGTGCAGCTGTTCCCTCCGGAGCATCCACCGGTACCCGTGAAGCCCTTGAACTGCGTGACGGCGACAAAGACCGTTACAAAGGTAAAGGTGTACAGGTTGCTGTTGCCAACGTTCGTGAAGAAATCGCTGAAGCTCTGGTTGGTCAGGATGCCCTGCGTCAGGTTACCATCGATAATATCCTTATCGAACTCGACGGAACCGAAAACAAGGAACGACTCGGTGCCAACGCAATGCTCGGCGTTTCCATGGCTGTTGCCCGCGCTGGTGCAAATCTGCTCGGCATTCCCCTTTACCAGTATCTCGGCGGCGTAAACGGTAAGCTTCTGCCCGTTCCCATGATGAATATCATCAATGGTGGTGAGCATGCTCCCAACAACCTCGATATTCAGGAATTCATGATTATGCCCATCGGCGCTGAGACTTTTGCTGAAGCTCTGCGCATGGGTGCTGAAATTTTCCATACTCTCAAAGGCCTGCTGGCTGCAGACGGTCACAACACCGCAGTTGGTGACGAAGGTGGCTTCGCGCCTAACCTCGAGTCCCACGCACAGGCTTTCGAATACATCATGAAGGCTATTGAAGCCGCAGGCTACCGCCCCGGTGCTGACGTAGCTCTCGCTATCGATGCTGCTGCTTCCGAATTCTACAAAGACGGCAAGTACGTACTGGCCGGTGAAAACAAGGAATTCGACGCTCAGGGTATGATCGATTTCTACTCTGATTTCGTAGAGCGTTTCCCGCTCATCTCCATTGAAGACGGCCTTGCAGAAGGCGACTGGGACGGCTGGGAAAAGATGACTGCAGATCTGGGTGAAAAAATCCAGCTCGTTGGTGACGACCTCTTCGTAACCAACCCCGATATTCTTGCTGAAGGTATCGAGCGCGGCGCTTGCAACTCCATTCTGATCAAGCTGAACCAGATCGGAACCCTGACCGAAACCCTCGACACCATGGAACTTGCCAAGACCGCCGGTTACACCAACGTTGTATCCCACCGTTCCGGTGAA
This sequence comes from Maridesulfovibrio sp., assembly GCF_963678865.1. Lineage (NCBI taxonomy): Bacteria > Pseudomonadati > Thermodesulfobacteriota > Desulfovibrionia > Desulfovibrionales > Desulfovibrionaceae > Maridesulfovibrio > Maridesulfovibrio sp. Next base: position 3,000,899 of record NZ_OY787459.1, read on the forward strand.
ACCAGCGACCATTTTATCGCCGACCTCGCAGTAGGTCTGAACGCAGGACAGATCAAGACCGGCTCCCTGTGCCGCTCCGACCGTCTTGCCAAGTACAACCAGCTGCTGCGCATTGAAGAAGATCTCGATGATGATGGAATCTACTACGGTCCCGCTCTGAAGGAAGCTTTTTTCGGCGAAGACTAGGAGAAAGTCTGATTGTTTGGTTTATTGCAGGGCTGCGGAGTTATCTTCGCAGCCCTTTTTATGTATATGGCAGGTAGTTGTTGTGTCGGTGAGGGAATAGGATATTGTCTTCTTGCCAGTGGGAGAAAATTACAATATGGCTTTTTCACCCACAGGCCAAAAACAGCGGAGAAATTTCAATGCAGATTTTGAATGGTAAAGAAACAGCCCTTACTATTCGTGAAGAGCTGAAAGTAGAGATAGACGGACTCAAGGACAAACACGGTAGAGCGCCCGGTCTGGCCGTTATTCTGGTCGGCGAGGACCCCGCTTCTCAGGTATACGTGCGCAACAAGGAAATTGCCTGCGAAAAAGCTGGTATTGTTTCCTCTGCCCATCGTATTGATGCGTCCGTTTCTCAGGAAGAGCTTGAAGCCCTGATCCAGAAGCTCAATGCAGACGACACCATCGACGGTATTCTTTTGCAACTGCCCCTGCCCAAGGGACTGGACAGCCAGCGCTGTCTCGAACTCATCGATCCCGGTAAGGATGTAGACGGTTTCCACCCCATGAACGTAGGCAAGCTCATGCTCGGCCTGCCCGGTTTCCGGTCCTGCACTCCCGCAGGCATCATGACCCTGCTGGAACGCTACAACCTGCCCACCTCAGGCAAAAAAGCCGTGGTCGTAGGACGTTCCAACATCGTAGGCAAGCCCCTTGCCATGATGCTCATGCAGTACGGTGATTTCGCAAACGCCACCGTAACCGTCTGCCATTCCCGCACTGACAACCTCGCCGAGGAAGTCAAAGGCGCAGATTTCGTTTTCGCCGCCATCGGCATTCCCAAGTTCATCAAGAAAGAGATGGTCAAAGACGGCGCAGTTGTAGTTGACGTAGGCATCAACCGCACTGACGAAGGTCTGGTCGGTGACTGCGACTACGCAGCACTGGAAGGCGTAGCGTCCGCTATGACTCCCGTTCCCGGCGGAGTAGGTCCCATGACTATTGCGCAGCTTTTGATCAACACCGTACAGGCTTATAAGGAGCATGTAGGGGCTTAATAAGCTGCAGGTGAATAAGTTTTCCAAAATTAACGGGCCGTTGTTCTTTTACAGCGGCCCGTTAATTTTGGTCTCGTAAGCACTATGTTTAAATATGATGGTTTATTAGTAAATTGTTGGTGGGATGGGTGTTGTTCTAATTTTGTCTTTTGAGTTGTAAAAAAAGTCAACAATTGTCACTATTTTGGGCTCTAGGAGCTTGCCTATAGATACTAGGTCGGTAGCGGTTTTTTTATGCCAGTTATTAGGCAGCAAAGCTGATGTAAGTTTATTTTTGTTTTTTTCTAGCTTTTTTGAATAAAAGTTTAGGAAGGAATCTTCTATGAGATACAGCCTATAGTCTTGATTTAGGCGAGGGAGTTTTTCGTCATGTAGTGTTTCGTGTATCATCGAATATAGAGTTATATTTTGTTTTCCCTTAAATAATATTTCAGCTGTTGCTTGCATAAATTTCATTGACACGCCCATAAGTAGCTTTGTCCTAAGGCTATCGAGTACAAGGTTTGCATTTTGCTCATCTTGTTTCTGTATCGTTTGTTTTTGTAATTTAGCTTTTTGGGCAAGCTCTTTAAGTTTAGAACTGATAGCGTTTTTTTCATTTATTAAGTAGTTAATATCGTCTTTAAGTTTTGCCTTGTCTTCAGTGAGTTGTTTGTTCTCATAGATTGGTATGACTGTATAAAAATATCCACCTATAACAACAGCAGCCATTAAAATTTGAAAAACTATATTGATTCTAGAAAGATATCTGTCAATCGTATGTTTCATCTGCTTCTCCTATATGAAGTTTATGATAATATATATCAAGGTTGAAAGTCGGTGTGAAGTATTAATCGTTACTTCCCTCGAAACCGCGAGAAAGGGGAATCCTATCTTGTTTTCTTAGAACCCCAAAATTGTTCCCAGAGAATAATATTTTTTATTCTACTAGAATTATTCCAACAGAATATTTTTTGATGCTCTACTGGAATAATTTAATCCTATCCCATTGCCTTTCCCATATATTTTAAAACCAATTCTTCCCCCTATCCCCCACCAGACAATTTCAGTATAAAGTCGGAATAAATTTACCCCAGCCCAGATTAAATAACGGATACCCACATGAAAGGACTCACTGAACTTCTGACCTGTATTCAGGAAATTTCCGGCGGCAATTATTCCAATGACATTATGGATCTGACTACGGATAAATATGATCCTTATGTGCGGGAACTGGCGGAGTCAGTAGGTTTGATGATGGTTCGTATTGAGGCGAGGGAGTTTGCCCTTGAGCAGGCCAATGATGAACTCAGGTGCAATATTGTGGCGACCATCAAGGCCGTGGCAAGGGGGTTGAGCCTGCGCGACCCGTATACCCGCGGGCATGCGGAGCGGGTGGGGAATTATTGTGAACGGCTGGCGCGGCGCATGGGACTGCCGGATGACGAAATATGGACCGTGCATGTGGCCGGAACCCTGCATGATATAGGCAAGATCGGGTTCAGTGATCGTTTGATTCAGAATGTGGATACCAAAGTTGACGCGGATATGCTGGCGGAGATCAAGCAGCACCCGGAATGGGGTTTCAGGATGCTGCGCGGGCTGGAATTTCTCGGTCCTGCGTTGGATTATGTGCGTTCACATCATGAGCGGCTGGATGGCACCGGATACCCCAATGGTCTGCAGGGTGATGAAATCAAGACCGGATCGCGCATTCTGTCCATTGCCGATGTTTTTGACGCGGTAACCACTACCCGCAGTTATCAGGAAGCCATGGATCTTGATAAGGCTTTCTCCATCCTGCGCAAGCTTGCAGGGCCTGCCCTTGACCCTGAGTTGGTTGAGCTTTTCATCGCTGATATCAAAGAAAAAGGTCTTGAGGATGTGGAAGAAAATTTTATGACCTGTGCAATGGGAAATAGCCTTTCTGAAAAGATATAAAAAATAGTTGAGAATTCTTCCTAATAAGCTTGCCTTCTTTTTATAAGTGCTTATTATTTTACTTCGCGTTAAGCATATCTTAACAATCGTATAGCACAGTGAAGACCTAATAAAAGGTTTTGATTTGCCTCTTCCCGAGGCTTACTCCTCCGGAATGTTGCCTTTTAGGCCATTTTAAATCTATTTTTCTGTAGATTTGTAGCTTTTTTAAACTCTTTTTACGAAGATGGTTTAAGGCGCCGGAGGTAAATTTTAATAAACTAAAAGCGCTAAGCGCATCAAATCAGCCTCTTATCATGAATACAAAAACTATACATATCGAAGGTGCGCGTCAGCACAACCTCAAGAATTTGAACCTTGATATCCCGCGTGATCAGCTTGTGGTGGTCTGCGGTCCTTCGGGGTCCGGTAAATCCACATTGTCCTTCGACATTGTTTATGCCGAGGGCCAGCGACGTTATGTGGAATCCCTTTCCGCCTACGCCCGTCAGTTTCTGCCGCAGTTGGACAAGCCGAAAGTGGATAAGATTGAGGGCTTGTCCCCGGCGATTTCTCTGGAACAGCAATCAACATCACGCAACCCGCGTTCGACCGTGGGTACGGTGACTGAAATTTACGACTTTTTGCGTGTATTCTTTGCTCGGCTGGGCAAATTCCATTGCCCGGAATGCGGCATTCCCATCGCGGCTCAGACTTCGGACGAAATTCTGGAACGGATCATGGGGTTGGGCGAAGGAACCAAATTCATGCTGCTGGCCCCCATGGTGGATCACCAGAAAGGAACCCATAAAGATCTGTTTAAAAAATTGAAAAAAGAAGGTTTCGTGCGTGTGCGCGTGGACGGACAGGTCTATGGAATTGATGATGTGCCGGACCTTGAGAAGAATAAGAAACACAACATTGATCTGGTTGTGGACCGCCTTGTAATCAAAGGCGACATGAAAAAGCGACTGGGCGATTCCCTGGAACTTGCTTTGCGCTACGGTGATGAATCCATCGTAGTTTCCATTATAGGTGGTGAAGATGTTTATCTCTCAACCATGTCCACCTGCCCCTCATGCAAGATCAGTATGCCCAAACTTTCCCCGCAGCTGTTTTCGTTCAACAGTCCGCAGGGGGCCTGTACGCTTTGTTCCGGCATCGGCAGTGTGGAATATTACGAACCTGAACTGCTGGCCCCTAACAAAGGGCTTTCCCTCAAGGCCGGGGCGGTCATCCCGTGGAAATCTCCGAAAATGTTTGAGCGCTATGAGGCTGATTTTCGTGCATTGGGCAAAGAATACGGTTTCAAGGTCGATACTCCGCTCAGTGACTTTTCTGAAGCCGCGCACAAGGCTTTGTTCTACGGCGATAAAAAAATTGGTTGGGAAGGAGTGGTTGACCTGCTCGAAGTCGGACACAACCTCGGGCGTATCTGGCGTGATGAACTTTCCAGATTCCGTCAGTCAAGACCGTGTCCTGCGTGTGAGGGGGCGAGACTTCGCCCTGAATCCCTTGCTGTCAAAGTAGAGGGCGTATCAATTTTTGATTTCTGTTCCATGTCCATCAAGCGGGCACTGGACTGGCTGCAGGAACTTGAGTTTTCAGGTCATGAGATGCTCATTGCCGAACCGCTTTTGAAGGAATTGACCCACCGTCTCGGTTTTATGGTCAATGTAGGGCTTGATTACCTGAACCTTGGCCGGAACATGGCGACACTTTCCGGCGGAGAGGCTCAGCGCATCAGGCTGGCTGGGCAGCTCGGTTCCGGGCTGGTGGGGGTCACTTACGTGCTTGATGAACCTTCCATAGGTCTGCATCCGCGCGATAACGAGCGGCTGATCAAGACCCTGCGTTCTTTGCAGGCCCGAGGTAACACCGTATTGGTTGTGGAACATGATGAATCCACCATTCGCAACGCCGACCACGTGATTGAGATTGGTCCCGGTTCGGGCATGCTTGGCGGGGAGATTGTTTTTCAGGGCAGTGTGAAAAAGCTGCTTGATAAAGCTCAGACCCTGACCGCCAAGTACCTGCGCGGGGAGCTGGCTCTGGACAAACCCGAAGAGCGGCGTATTCCCAAGGACTGGATCAGGATGAAGGGGGTTAAGACCAATAACCTTAAAAATCTTGATGTGGATATTCCGCTTGGTGTGCTTTGTTGTTTTACCGGGGTTTCCGGCTCGGGCAAAAGTTCGCTGGTAGTGGATTCCCTGTACAAGCACATAGCTTTGTCCCGCGGGGTGAAAGTCGACCAGCCGGGCCGTATTTCCGGTATTGAAGGCATTGAAAAAGTGGAGAAGATTATTTCCATCGATCAGTCGCCTATCGGCAGGACTCCACGCTCCAATCCGGCTACCTATACCAAGATTTTTGATGAAATACGCAAGATTTTCTGCGCTACCAAGGAAGCAAAAAAACGTGGCTACAAGCCCGGACGTTTCAGTTTTAACGTGCGCGGTGGACGCTGCGAGGCCTGCCGCGGTGACGGGCAGATCAGGGTGGAGATGCATTTCCTGCCCGATGTGTACGTGACTTGTGATGTCTGCAAGGGCAAACGTTACAACAGCCAGACTCTGGAAGTTGACTACAAGGGCAAGAATATCGCGGAAGTGCTGGATTTGACCGTGCGTCAGGCCAAGGCTTTCTTTGAGAACCATCCGACACTGAAGCGCAGGCTTGAGGTGCTGGAGCAGGTCGGTCTTGAGTACGTGCAGCTGGGCCAGCCGGCCACGACACTTTCCGGGGGAGAAGCGCAGCGGATCAAGATTTCCCGTGAACTTGGCAAGCGCAGCCTGCCCGGAACTTTATATATTCTTGATGAACCGACCACCGGACTGCACATGCACGAGGTGGGCAAGCTGATTAAAGTTCTGCAGCAATTGGTGGATAAGGGGGCCACGGTCATAGTCATTGAACATAACACAGACGTTATCCGTGCTTCTGATTATGTCTTTGATTTAGGGCCCGGAGGCGGGGAGTCCGGCGGAGAGATTGTGGCTCAGGGAACGCCTGAGGAAATTATCGCCAATCCTGATTCGGTGACCGGCAGTTTTTTGGTTTAAAAGTGAAAGGCCGGAAGTTGTATGACTTCCGGCCTTTTTTATTCGGTTATTTCAACGTATTCAATGTCCAGATGTTCAAGAAAATATCTGAGTCCGGCTGTGTGCTCCGGAACTTCAGACATATCCTCGTCCATTGCTTTGTCTTCAATAAGGGTTCCCAGTCTGGTTAGTTCATCCAGTCCGTATGATGAACCGGTTCCTTTCAGGCGGTGTCCCAGCAGCCGAATGGTTTCGAAATTTTTCTGGTCAACAGCTTCTTCAAGCTCAGCAAGTTCTTTTTGCCTTATTTCCAGATAGCGCGGCATTATGGCTTCAAGGTCTTCATCAACTTGAATTACAATACGATCTTTCATGTCAATATTCTCCGGGCTGAGAAGTTTCAGTTCTAACAGACGTCAGGGGCTTGGGGCTAATTTTACTTCTTCTTGGAATCTTTTTCCACTGCTTTTAATTCATTTTGCTTATCTTGCTTGAATTCAGTTTCCAGAAAATTTTTGGTCTCCGGCAACTGCAGGAAGAAATCGTTGTAAGAGCCTACCTTTGCTGCCATGTCGGTGAAAACGCAATCAAGGACATGGCCCCCGGCAGTGCGGTCCTTGGTGATGAAATGCCAGTGGAATCCGGGGACACCTACCCCCTTGAAATAAGACGGTGTTTTTATGCCGACCAGTGATCCTTCAATATCCTTGAATCTGAAGATGCTCTGTTTTTTTACCGCTTTCACCAGCGGCACGTAGGGCTTGGTCTGGGCCGGGATGCTGCGGGTCCGCATTTGGCTGAACTTCCCGTCGATGCGGATTACGTAAAAAATATTTTCGGAACCGATAGCGGACGAAATCTTGTTGTTGAGTTCAGCAAGCGATTTTGCGGAATCAACCTTGATGATTTTATCTGTTTTGAAAAAAGCCGCCGTAGCAAAAGGAGTGCGTTCGGTATCTTCTATTTTAACCGCTTTTCCTTTCGAGCTTATTTTGTAAACCTCGCCATCAATGAAGACCATTTCGCCGTCAAGACGGTTGAAGGTCCCGAGTCCGGTATTGCCGTATTTTTTAAGATTGCCGATCGTCAGTTCGCCGTTATAGTTTCCAGCCAGAAGCGAGTCGATGATCGAGTACTGGTAAATGGTTCCTTCCGCCGCAGAAAATCCGGGCATACAGATAATTGCCAGAGCAATAAAAAGTAGGACAGAGTAAAGCTTGCTAGTTATTTTCATGATATTTAAAACATCTTTTTTTCAAGCCGTTTGATCCAGACATCTCCCGTGTAGGTGCAGAAAAGCAGCTTGCGGCCCACATTGCCACCCACATCCATGCTGCGTGGTTTTAAATCCTGTTCTTTCAGATGCTTAAGGGCCGCGTCAACATTCCTGTTGCCGATACCCAGTGCACATGAAGGTCGCACCTGCGAATATGTCAGTCCGGTCGCTCCTCCGAAGAGTTTGACTTCCAGTTCATTCTTTTTGACCCCCAGACGGTTCATACTCTTTAGCAAATGGGTCACTGCTGTGTCCACATATCTGCATATCTGCACGGAAGGTTCGTTAACATTTTTAATTTCCGAACGCGAAGGCAGGAAAGCATGGCAGATTGCGCCTTGTCTTGTACGGGGTGAAAACATGGAAATTGCTACACAGGATCCCAGTACTGTTGATACTATGGTAGGTTTTACGCCGATATATGCATCTCCGGTATGAAGAAAGACCCGGCTTATATCAGAATTGCTCAGTGACATTGTGTTAATTTTATCCGTGGATTGTGACCGTTGATACGTCTTGTGACAATATATTACTATTGTGTTGCTGCCCAGTATTATTGTACAGTTTTTGTTTTGGCGGGTATAAAAAATAACACGGCTGGGCGCCTGTGAAAAGAATCAGTTGTTGCGGATCATCCGGAATACTTCTTCAAATTCTTCCAGGGGAGCGGCTCCGGTAACAGTTACTCCGTTGACCAGGAAAACCGGCGAAGCTGTAAAACCGAATTTGCGTGCTTCTTTGATGTCTGCATCAATGCGTGCTTTTATCTGTCCGGAATTAAGGGTTTTCCTGAGTTGTGTCATATCCGCACCACATTTTTCTGCCAGTTCATCTAGTTTTTTTGTCCCGTTTTTCTTTACGGCAATTCTGTTACTCAGAATGAGGCTGTTCAGTCTTTTGGCTTTGGCATGATCCTGCATGGCAAGTGCTTCGTAATAGCGGGCGGCAGGCAGGGACATTTTATGCAGACCGAGCGGACTGTGTCGGAAACGATAACTTATTTCAGGATATTTTTTCAGAAGTTTTTGAATTGTCTTATCTGCTTTGGAGCAGCTGGCGCTCTGAAAATCTGCAAAAACAACGATTCTGATATCCCCTTCGGGATTTCCCCAGACCGGACGGTCCGGGTGCAGCGCTGGAATTTTAGGATTTTTGAGTTGTTTGAGTCTGCCTTCCCTGATGCGGGATTTGTTCTTTTTTTCCAACCCGACCTGTAAAAGGTCATAAAGCTGTTCCTCATGCCCTTCCAGTGCTTCGAAAATAAGTTGCGGATTCTTTTTAAGAACGGCCCGAAGTTCTTCTTTGGAAATAGAATTTGCGGCTCCGGCTTTTACCGGGACGCAACTCAGCGCTAGGAGAGCGGTAAGTAGCAGGACGGGCAGAATTCGTAGCATGTGCTGCTCAGGATATTTTTTCCGCAGCGGCAAGGGCGGAATTGTAGATATTGAACATTGTTCCGAATCCAGAGATTTCAAAAACTTCGCTGATCATTCCGGTTATGTTGGCGAAAGCAATGGTGCCGTCAGTGGCTTTGAGTTTTTTGGCACAGAATAGTATGGCTCGCAGTCCTGCACTGGAAATATATTCCAGATCTCCGAGGTCAAAAACAATTTTTGTTTCTCCGTCTTCAATGCGTCTGCACATTTCGCCTTCGAGTTCAGAGGAAGTTAGGGCGTCGAGACGGCCTTTAATGCCCATAATCAGTACGTTGCCGACTTTTTTGCTGCTGATTTCCATTGCGAGTCCTTAAAAAATGGTGTGCTTTCGCTGTATAATAATAAAATAGTAAGAGACAAACTTCATCCATTTGAGGCGGTTTGTAAAGGGTAGATAAAAAACGGCGATAGATCTTTACTGGAAATTGATCCATGCCGGGACCAGTCGTCCGGCTTCGGAAAGTTCTTTTTCCAATTGCTCAATATCCGGCTCCACCTTTTTTACAAGGCGCCAGTATTTTGCCGAATGATTAAGGTGTACTGTATGGCATAGCTCGTGGATAAGTACGTAGCGGGCCAGATGGTAAGGCAGGAACATCAATTTCATATTCAGGTTGATATTACCTTTGGCGGAGCAGCTCCCCCAGCGTTTCCGCTGAGCGCGGATGAAAACCTTGCTGAAGGGCAGGTTCAGTTTTTCTGAAATTCTTTTCAGTTCCGGCACAAGGAATTGCCGCGCTTCGCTACGTACAAAATTGGTCAGCACTTTAAGTTCTTCATCCGGGGACCAGCCCGCTCCGCTCAACAGCAGTCTGTCCACATTGCGACGCATGCGCAGGCCCGGTTTCGGGTTTCTGACTCTCCTTACGGTGAAGACTTTCCCACTTGCTGCAAAACATATTTCATCAGGCAGGACCAGTTCCGGCGGGTTCAGGGAAAGTCCTTTGCCCTCCAGTCTACGGATGTTGTGGTTAATCCATTCGCGCCGCTTTTCCAGAAAGTAGGGAACATCCCTGCGGTTAACTCCCTTGGGCAGCACGACTTCAATTCCCTTGTCGGGGATAAGTTTGATAATAACGTTTTTTGCCCTCGGGCTGACCCGTACTGTATAGGGTGGAGGAAAGTCAGCCATTTGATGCCTGCTAAATTTTGACTTGTTTTATGAACGATGGAAGATTACTTTTTCCATCCCTGCCGTTGCAACGGTTTATCATAATCTCACCATTTTAAGGATTTCACGTGTCTACAAAAAGCTTCACTTCCCGTAAGATGTATATATTTTTGCTGGTTCTTACCATTGCCACCACCATCGGTTTTCAAGGATGGCGGACCCTGCTCAACAACTTTGCGGTGGAGGTTGCCGGACTGGACGGTGGACAGTTCGGGATGATCGGTTCCATCCGTGAAATTCCGGGTTTCCTTGCCCTGCTTGTAATCTACGTGCTCATGTTCATCAAGGAGCACCGTCTGGCTGCACTTTCCGTAATCGTAATGGGTTTTGGGATCTGCTTGACCGGATACCTGCCTTCCTTTGCAGGGCTGGCTTTTTCTACTCTTATCATGTCTTTTGGATTTCATTATTACGAAACCCTCAATCAGTCCCTGACCCTGCAATATTTCGGCTATACAGAGGCCCCGCTGGTTATGGGCCGTCTACGCAGTCTCGGGGCGGCAACAAATATCTGCGTGGGCGTGGTGGTTATCTCCATCTCCGGCTTAGTGGATTATCAGGGTATTTTTCTCGGAGCGGGGTTGATTGCAATTCTTGCCGGGTTTTATTGCCTGACCCGTGACCCCTCTTCCCCGGATCTGCCACCGCAGCATAAAAAGATGATTTTCCGCTCCAAGTACTGGCTCTTCTATGCTTTGACTTTTATTGCCGGGGCTCGCAGACAGATTTTTGTGGCTTTTGCTGTTTTCCTGCTGGTCAAAAAGTTCGGATTTTCATTGCAGCACATCGCAATTTTGTTCGTGGTCAATAATATTATCAATTACTTTGTAAATCCGATGATTGCCAGATGTGTAAACAAATTCGGTGAACGTAAGGTTCTGACAGTGGAGTACGCCAGCCTGTTTTTTATTTTTACAGCCTATGCATTTACCGAAAGTCCTTTTGTAGCGGCGCTGCTCTACATTCTGGATAATATTTTTTACAACTTTACGATGTCTATCAAGACCTTCTTTCAGAAGATTGCGGACAAGCCGGACATTGCACCCAGTATGGCGGTAAGTTTCACTATCAACCATGTTGCTGCTGTTTTTGTGCCCGCGCTTGGCGGGATTGCCTGGATGCAGGATTACCGTATCGTCTTTCTCGGTGCAGCGGCGATGTCGCTTGTTTCACTTGTGCTCAGCCAGTTTGTGGACCGTGAGTTACGTTTGAAGAGTCAGGTCTGATAGCGACGGCTCTTTTTCCGTTGCAGGAGAACTGGTCCGCCTGAGTGCCGGTTTTTCCTCGAACGGTGTCATTGATGAGAATTGGTTTTACGGTGCCGGGATTAGCGGTACTTCAGCTCTTGAAGAGAAGACAATAAAAAAGGCCGCAATATATTAAAATATATTGCGGCCTTTTTGTCTAAATGAATGATTCGCGAAGCGGCGAAGCCTAATAAAAGGTTTTGGGATTTTTAAACCCTTTTGCAAAAGGTTTTAAAGCTCCCGGCAGGGCCGCCTGAGGCATCTTATTTAAAAGGTGCGATAGCTTTTTTGAAACCTTCGCGGGATCTTTCGATTACTTCGGTTCCTACGCAGAAGGCGAGGCGGAAGTAGCCGGGGAAGCCGAATCCTGTTCCGGGTACGGCGAGTATTTTTTCTTCCTGCAGTGCGGCGCAGAATTTTACGTCATCACCGCCGGGTGCTTCGGGGAAGAAGTAAAAAGCGCCCTTGGGCATGGTGTAGGAATATCCGGCATCTTTTAGAACTGAATCCATGGCATTGCGGCGTTCAAGGTAGATGTTTTTATCAACCTGAGAGCCGAGGGCTTTTTCAAGCAGCTTCTGGCCTACTGCCGGTGCGTTTACAAAGCCGAGGATGCGGTTGGTGAGCACCAGACCGGCCATGAGTTTTTCTTTGCCCGGCATGTCGGGATTGAGCAGGCCGTAGCCTACACGTTCTCCGGCAAGGGAAAGGTTTTTGGAAAAGGAACTTACCACCACGCTGTAGGGGTAGAGCGGCAGTACGGAGGGTACTTCCACGTCATCGAAAGCGAGGAAACGGTATGGTTCGTCCGCAACGAGAAAGATAGGACGTTCACGGCCTTCGTTTGCTTTTTTAAGCACTGCGGCCAGACCTTCAAGTTCTGCTTTGGTGTAAATAGCCCCGGTGGGGTTGTTGGGGGAGTTGATGAGCAGCACTCGTGTTTTTTCGTTGATGGCGGCTTCAATGGCATCGAGGTCCAGCTCAAATGTCAGCGGCTTGGAGGGCACAGTAACCAGTTCGCCGCCGGAGTTCTGGGCATAGAAGCCGTATTCAACGAAATATGGGGCGGGGCAGAGAATCTGGTCGCCCGGTTCGAGGATGGCCCGGTACAGGGCGTTGATGGCACCGGCAGCACCGCAGGTGATGATCAGATCGGAACCGGATACCTCTACACCCTGTTCTTCAGAGACAGTCTTCGCCAGCTTCTCACGTACACTGGGGTAGCCGAAGTTGGGCATGTAGCCGAAAGCAAAGGGCTTGTCTGCAGTTTCGGCCAGCTCTTTGAGTCCTTCACCTACTGCCGCAGGTGCAGGGACATCCGGGTTTCCCAGTGAAAAATCACAGACTGCGTCTTCACCGTATTTTTTCTTAAGTTCTATGCCTGTTTCGAACATTTTGCGAATCCAGGATGAACATTCGATGTAACCTTCCACTTGGGTTGAAAGAAGTTTCATTTAAAATCTCCACTTTTATTATCTGCGGTTTTTATTGGAATTCCCGCTGCTGCCCTTATTCTGATAGTGTCCGCCTTTCGGCTTGCCACTGTAGTTCTTTGTGCGGGGGCGGGATCTTCTCTGGGGTCTGGGCTTTGGTGCCGGAGGCTGTTCTGGACGGGCATGCAGGGATTTCTGGTATAAACCGTCCAGAAGCATGCCCACAAGGATGCACTGTTCATCATCGTCGGCCAGTTGCCGGACCAGATTTTTATAGCGTCCGATACGTTCTTTTTCAAGAATGGTTTTTGATCGGAACTGTCCTTCAAGGATAGTGGTCAGCCTTTCGTTGATGGTTTCCAGAACCTGCTTGTCATCCGGAAGTTCGCGGACTTCAAAATTGATATTGTAGGCTGTGGCAATGCGTTGCAGCTCGATTTTCTGGATGACGTCCACAAGGGATATTGCCACTCCTGAAGAACCTGCGCGACCTGTTCTGCCTGCGCGGTGGATGTAGGATTCCTTGTCTTCCGGAGGCTCGTACATGATTACGTGGGAGAGATCCGGCACATCAATGCCGCGAGCGGCGATATCGGTGGCCACGAGGAAGCGCACTTCCCCGGTTCGCAATTGGGCCAATACCCGTTCACGTTTTGATTGCGAGAGGTCCGAGGTCAGATCTGCGGCATTGAAGCCGAAGTTGTTGAGCACGGCGCTGACGAATTCAACATTCGCTTTGGTATTACAGAAAATGATGGCCGAGGTGGGGTTTTCCATTTCAAGGATGCGCATGAGCTGGCGTTCCTTGCCCATGGAAGGCACCTCGTAATAGGCATGATCTATCTCGGTTACATGGACCTGCTTGCTGCTCAGGCTGAGCATCTGCGGTTTGTACATAAATTCTTTGGAGAGCCGGATGACGTGTTCCGGGAAAGTCGCTGAAAACATGTATGTGGAGATGGGCCTGCGCGGCAGGTAGGATTTCACTTCGCGCATATCCGGGTAGAACCCGATGGAAAGCATGCGGTCCGCTTCATCGAAAATAAGGGTTTCGAGATCTTCAAGGTCAAAGGTGCGCCGCAGCAGGTGGTCGAGGATCCTGCCCGGTGTTCCCACAACCATGTGAGCGCCTTTTTCCAGTTCTTCGCGCTGATGTCCGTAGCCGACCCCGCCGTAAACAGAGAGAACCCGCAGGCCGGAGCCTGCAAAAATCTTTTCGGCTTCACGTTCCACCTGCCGGGCCAGTTCGCGGGTAGGCACAAGGATCAGGGCCTGAGTGTAATTAATGTTGGGGTCAAGTTTCTCCAGCAGGGGCAGGACGAAAGCGCCTGTCTTTCCACTGCCTGTTTTAGCCTGTACCATGAGGTCGCGGTGGGAGAGCTGATAAGGGAGAGATTTGGATTGGACCGGGGTTAGTTTTTCCCAGCCCGTCTGGTCAAGGGCGTTCAGTATGGATGGGGGGAGTTCTTCTTTGGTGATTTCCGGAAGAGCCTCTTCTGGCTCCACTACTTTATCCGGTTCATCATGAACGCTTTCGTTTTGCATTTTCTGAGTGTCTTGGTCGTCTTTTGAATTGGTCATAAATGTTTTTCCTGTATAAACTTGAAATATCCGCTAAACACTACGCTATAAGCATTGGATTTTGCAAAGGGTATTTTGTTATGTAATTGATGTTATCGATAATTTAAATAAAAAGCTGCTCATGTAATTTACTTTAACTATTTGATCTCAATGTAAAATTGCAGGTAATCCTGAAATGTTTAAATCTGTGTCCGGGTGTTGAAATGATAGAAAAAATGATGTCCAGAAAGGTGTATTTTGTCCTCAGATGTATTCTGGCTGCCGTGTTTTTATACGCAGGAGCCGGGAAAATCATGGATGTACAAGGTTTTGCCACGGTCATCAGCGGTTATGGCCTGCTGCCCGGACAATTGAATTATGTTGCTGCGGTTGTGCTGCCTCTTGCGGAGATAGTTATCGCTCTCGGATTGCTTTTGGATGTAAAAGGAGCCCTCTCATCATATTCAGTATTGTTGCTAGTGTTCATGGCAGTGCTGGCTCATGGCATCAATATGGGGCTGGATGTTGATTGCGGTTGTTTTGCTGCCGGGGATCCGGAAGGGGAAGCTTACCATTCTCTGCGTGAAGCACTTCTGCGCGATGCGTTCCTGTTGTTGGGGTGCGGATATCTTTACCTGCTGCGCCTGGTGAAAGGGTTTCGTGCCCGGCCTGTGCAGGCTTTTGTTACTAGTCAGGAATTTTAAATTTGGAGGATGATGGAATGAAGATGGTTAAGAATATTTCTGTAATCGCTGCATTGTGCGCGCTGATGTTTGCCATGACCGGCTGCCTCGGTTCAGACAAATTCGCACAGGAAGTGGAAAAGGAAAAGGGTGCGGTCAAGCTGGTTAAGGAAGTACAGCGTGGCGGTTACGACATTATCACTACTCCCGAGCTGAAGGCTCTCCTGGATAAGAAAGAGGACATGATCATCATCGATACCATGCCCTATGAAGCCAGCTACAAAAAAGAGCATGTCCCCGGCGCCAAGCAGTTCCTGTTCCCCATTCCCGACATGGTTGAGTGGGATGTAAAGGAAACTGACGGAAAGACCAAAGAGCAGTTCATCGAATTGCTCGGACCGGATAAGGATAAGCTCATTGTGGTTTACTGCGGTTTCGTAAAATGCACCCGCAGCCACAACGGTGCCGCATGGGCCAAGAAGCTCGGCTACACCAACGTTAAGAGATACCCCGGCGGCATCTTTGCATGGAAAGGTGCTAAATATCCCGTCGGTTCCGTAAAATAAGCAATAAGAACCGGATTCCGGTTCTCTCTCCCGGCCCCGGTGCGCTGTGCTCCGGGGCTTTTTTTTTACCGTTCTATCCCCACTAGAATCCCATCAGCTTCACTGCCTTTTAAAAAAGCCTTGCCGATAGCCCTGCATGCGCTTTCCATCTTTTCTTCGGAAAAGCGGCGGCATGTTTCCAGCAATTCTCTGATGCCTTCCCCTTCCCTTTCGAATGCCCCCAGCAACCCCCGGCTGGAGATGAAAATCCGGTCCCCTTTGTGAATTTTATAAGTTGAGCAGGGTAGTAGGCCGAGGCCTAGGCTTCCTAGATTTCCGCTCTGCCTTTCAATCAGGGTGTGGCTTTTGTCTGCCCGCATCAGGATCATCGGCAATGCCCCGGCATTGACAGCGGTCAGCTTCTCCGCATCACGGTTGAAATGGACATAGCTTGCTGAAAAATCGTTTTCGCCATTGCAATCCTCCAACTGCAACCCGACGTTTCGCAGGGTTTCAGAGGGATTGAAGAGAGGACCGCTGTTTGCTGCCAGTATGGTCCGAACCTTGTTGCGTATTTTTTCAGTACTGCCCGGGGGGGTGTTCAGGAGCAGGTGGTTTTCGTTACTGTCATCCATGACGATAGCTTCATGCATGGCCGAAGCACACGGTGCAGCTGAGGAATAGAAAACAGCCCTTGCTCCGGTTGCGGGAAAAGGTGTTTCGTTTATCCGGGATGCTTCAGCTTTTTTTGCAGGTAGTTTCAGTTGCTTATCGCAGTTGTTGAGTTTGAGATGCAGCCTGATACGGTTGATGACATCTTTGTAGATGAAAGGTTTAACTATAAAGTCTACGGCCCCGGCGTCATATCCCCTTGAGGTGTTGCTGTCGTCGTCCAGCGCACTCAAAAATATTATAGGAATTTCAGATGTTTCTGGGGATAACCGTAGTACTGTTGCACATTCGAAGCCCGTTTCATCCGGCATCATTATGTCCAGCAGTATGAGGTCCGGTTTTTTTTGCTCGGCCAGTTTTCTTCCGCTGCGGCCATTTGTTGCTGTAAGGATATTGTAGCCCTGCTGGAGCAATACAATTTCAAGGAATTCCAAGTTGAAAGGCTCATCATCTACAATGAGTATGGTCGGAATATTATTTGGATAGATGGGCATTTTCTGACTCCTCTGCGTGAGTGCGTAAGGGTTATGTGCCTGTCAAAAAAGGTTCAAGCCTGTAAAAAATTTTGGGTCTGTTGAAAAAGGTGTATTTTATTCGTATTTTGTCGTTGCTAAGAAAGTTGCTGTTGCGTTAGATTGTGCCTTATTTTGATCATACAACTTTTATCAGCAGGAGTTGATAACATGCTTATTGGTATCCCTAAAGAGGTTAAGACCATGGAGAACAGAGTCTCCATGACTCCCGGAGGTGTGGAAACACTTGTGCGCCGCGGTCATGCCGTTGTGGTGGAAAAAGGCGCGGGATTGGGTTCCGGTCTTTCCGATGATGAATACATTGCCGCAGGTGCCAGAATAGGTTCTGTGGATGATGCATGGGCTGCGGACATGGTTATCAAGGTTAAAGAACCTATTGCTTCGGAATACAAATACCTGCGTGAAAACCTCCTGCTGTTTACCTATCTGCACCTTGCTGCGGACGAAGCCCTGACCAAAGTCCTGCTTGAGTCCGGTACTGCCGGGGTTGCTTATGAAACAGTCCAGCTGCCCGACGGTTCCCTGCCCCTGCTTACTCCCATGAGTGAGGTGGCAGGCCGCATGGCTGCGCAGGAAGGAGCCCTGCATCTTGAAAAGCCCAAAGGCGGGCGCGGCATCCTTGTGGGCGGTGTGCCCGGTGTTGCCCCTGCAAAAGTTATGGTGCTCGGTGGCGGCGTGGTCGGCACCAATGCGGCTAAAATAGCCGCAGGCATGGGGGCGAATGTTACCATTTTTGATGTTAACCATGCCCGTCTGCAATATCTTGACGATATTTTTAATGGCCGGGTAAACACCATGACTTCCACCGAGCCCAATATCCGTGCCGCTGTAGCTGAAGCTGATCTGGTCATTGGTGCTGTGCTCATTCCCGGTGCCAAGGCTCCCAATCTGGTTACCCGCGGCATGCTTTCCACTATGAAGGAAGGCGCGGTAATTGTCGATGTCGCCGTTGATCAGGGGGGGTGTGTTGAAACCATCAAGCCCACCACCCATACCGATCCGACCTATGTTGTGGACGGCGTAGTTCATTATGGAGTTGCCAATATGCCCGGTGCGGTTCCCAGAACATCTACTTTTGCACTTGTAAACCAGACCCTGCCTTACGCTCTGCAGCTTGCGGATAAAGGACTGGACGCCCTGCGTGACAATCCTTCCCTCAAGCTCGGACTGAACACCATGAACGGTAAGCTGACCTGTTCCGCTGTGGGGGACGCTTTCGGCATTGAGTCTATAACTCCTGAAGAAGCTCTGGCCTGATTTTAAAGTATAAATTCGGCTGTTATGAGGGATGGAGGCTACGGCTTTCATCCCTTTTTTTGGGAGTTATTTTTCAATTTCCGCAAATTTTAATTTTATAAGTGATAAAAACTATTGTTTGGAATATAATTAAAGATGAGATCAATTGTGTTTGAAGGAGTTATGATGTCTGACGTCGGACGTTTTGTTGTAGAAAATATAACTATGGACGAGGCTTACCGTCTTATACCTTGTCTGAATTGGTTTGTGCCAGCAGCGTGGAGAGGGGCCTGTGATGTTGACTGCCGCCTTGTTTCGAGTCCTGTCCACAACCCATGCCTTGGGGACAGGACTCGTTGCAGTTCCCTATCGTGTATGGATAGAAATCAGGATGAATTATGAACCGTAGGCATAGTCCGGGTAGATTGATGCTGTTGTGCTTTGTGCTTTATGCAGCAGTCCTGTGGGGGGTGGATACATTATTCGAATTCCTCTGGTTCAATGAATCAAATGAAGGGTTCCTGGATCTGTTGTTTGCTTTTGGAGATCAGCATGAACTGCTTATGCGTTTTATGATGATCAGTTCCCTTGTTTTAGGTGGAGCAGTGGTTTCAGTCCTGTATACCAGAGTTTCACGTTCAGAGGGGGCGGCTCGAGAAAGCAAGGAAGAGCTTAAAACTTTATTCAATTCCATCGGAGATGCGGTGATTGCTACCGACGCTCAGGGGCGGGTTACACGCATGAATCCTGTTGCCGAGCAACTCACCGGCTGGGCTATTGCAGATGCGAAGGGGCTTGATCTGACTCAGGTCTTCAAAATTATCAATTCCGTCACCCAGCACCCGTGTGCGAATCCGGTTGATAAGGTTTTGAAATCAAGGTCAGTGGTCGGTCTTGCCAATCATACTACACTTGTTTCTCTCCAAGGGGATGAATACCAGATTGCCGATTCTGCTGCCCCCGTGTTTGATGAAGACGGTGAAGTTGCCGGAACTGTTCTTGTTTTCAGAGATGTCAGTGAGGAGTACCTCCGCAGGGAGGAACTGCGTAGATTGCGTAATTACCTGTCCAATATAATTGATTCCATGCCGTCCATTCTTGTGGGCGTTGATTCTGAAGGCAAGGTTACGCAGTGGAATATGACTGCTGAAAAGGTAACCGGTATTTCTTCCGGTGATGCGTTCGGTAAATCCCTTGTCTCAGTTTTTCCACGCATGGCTGCCGAAATGGACAAGGTCCGTGAGAGCATACGTACCCGCAAACCCTGCACTGAGGAGCGTAAGTCCCGGCAGGGTGAGGGAGGGGTGTGTTATGAGGATGTGACTATTTTTCCGCTTATCGCCAACGGTGTTGATGGAGCAGTCATCCAGATTGATGATGTTACTGAACGCTGCAATCTGGAACAGATGATGATCCAGACTGAAAAAATGATGTCCGTGGGCGGATTGGCTGCCGGCATGGCTCATGAAATCAATAATCCTTTGGCGGCCATATCCGGTAACACCCAAAATATACTTAACCGTATTTACAAGGACTTGAATAAGAACCGTGAGGTGGCAATGGAATGCAACGTGGAGCTTGATAGTATGCGTGAATATCTTTCACGCAGAGAGATTCCAAAAATGCTCTCCGGCATTACCGATTCATGCAATCGGGCGGCAACCATTGTCAGCAATATGCTGCGGTTCAGCCGTAAGAGCCGACGTGTTTTTAAGCATTGTAACTTGGCTGAATTGATGAATAATACCATTGAACTGGCAGCCAACGATTATGATATCAAACGAAAGTATGATTTCAGGAAAATAGAAATAGTTAAAAAATACAGTCCCGAACTTACAGAAGTCCTTTGCGAAGAGAACGAAATTCAACAGGTGTTTCTCAATCTTCTTAAAAATGGCGCTCAGGCCATGATGGAAAAGGAATATATTGATGATAGCCCATGTTTTACCCTAAGATTGAAAAAGGAAGGTCACATGGCTGTTGTGGAAGTCGAAGACAACGGTCCGGGCATGCTCGAGGATGTACGTAAAAGGGTCTTCGAACCGTTCTTCTCCACTAAACGTGTCGGTTATGGGACCGGATTGGGATTGTCGGTTTCCTACTTCATTATTACCGATCAGCATAAGGGATCAATGGAAGTTAACTCTGTTCCGGGCAGTTGGACCCGGTTTGGACTTAAGATACCGATTTCAGGGCAGGAGGCGTAGTTGTGTCACACTCAATACTTATTCTCGATGATGATTTGCATGTAAGGGAAAGTCTTGCGATAAGCCTTGAAGATGAGGAGTTCAATGTATATGAAGTCGGCAGTTCCGAAGAAGCCTTGAGTTTTCTTGATGGCCGGAGAGTGGATATGGTGGTGGTGGATTTAAGGCTTCCGGGAATGAGCGGCACTGACTTTATCAATGAGGCCCGGCAGAAATGGCCGGAGCTGAAGTATATAATTTATACCGGTTCCCCTGAATTCAGTATTCCGGTGGATCTGGCTGAAGTCCCCAGTGTCTCAAACTCCATATTTCTGAAACCATTGCCGAGCTGCGAGGTCATGATTAACGAAATAAGGCGCATGCTGGGTTAGGTTGATGATAGATTTGCAATAATGAGTGGTTGCCGTTATCAGATAGCCTGAAACGGTTTTCCCGGAGTGTTTTTTGTGCCCCCGAAAAAAGAAGAAATAATATACGTTGTAGCCAAGGCCCCGGCTGAACCTCCGCCGGAGGAAGGGCTGCCGCCATGGATGGCCACCTTTGCGGATATGGTCACACTGCTGTTGTGCTTTTTTGTCCTGCTGCTTTCTTTCGCCAACCAGGATGTTGCTAACTTTGAGACATTGAAAGGTTCCATGCGTGATGCATTCGGTATGCAGACTCATGACCGGACCGGAAAGCACATGGCTTTTTCCAGCAGTCCCCATTCTGCCTCTTCTGCCAGTGCGCAGGCCAAGAAAAATTTAGAAGCCCTTGAAGTTGATATCAGGGCCTTTATTTCCGCCGGCAAAATGCAGAAATTGATGTCAGTCAATACCGACCAGCAGGGCGTGTTGGTCAGGGTGCCTACGCGGGCCATATTTATGCCCGGAACAGCCCAGATCAACCCTAATGCAACAAAACTGCTGGATAAGGTTGCCGGGATCATGAAAAAAAAGAATTTTAATCTGGTTGTCCGCGGGCATACGGATGACCGGGCTACAAAAAATAATATATACAGCTCCAACTGGGAACTCTCAGCTGCAAGAGCTGCGTCTTGTCTGCGTTATATTCTCAAGAAGTCCGGAGTGTCTTCAAAGAGGGTCAAAGCCGTTGGGTATGCCGGAACCAAACCGCTGGTACCGAACACTTCCAACCGGAACAGGGCAATCAACCGTAGAGTTGAATTTTATTACGAGCCACCATCAGATAAGTGGTAGTTCCTGCTGACAGGAAAACTTGTCCGCTGATAACTGAAAATCCCGGCATTTACATATGTAAATGCCGGGATTTTCAGTTGTTATTTGGGGGATCGGTTTATTGTTTTTTGCGTTTTTCCCAGAGCTTCATTTCCTTCATCTTTTTGCGCCGTTCCCGCTGCAGTGATTTACAGACCAGCGGAGTCTTTTTGGCGTAGCCCCATTTTTCACGATATTCATCCGGAGTCAGGCCGTATTTGGCCAGATGGCGTTTGGTCAGAACCTTGAAGGATTTGCCTGATTCCAGACAGATAATGCTCTTTTCCCTGATGGCTTTTTTGGGATCAACCGGAGGATTCGGTTCTGGGGAACCGTTATCCAGCATACCTTCGCTTATTGTTTTGATTCCGGAAGCCAGTTTCTGAACCATGGAGGTTATCTCTTCCTCGGTCATGGTTCTCACGCTGGCTTGGGCTTTTACAATTTCAAGCGCTTCTTTAAGATGGTCTTCCATATGTTCTCCCTTATAATTTTAAAATTATTTGTTTTGTATGGTTTGCTTGATTTAACACTATAATGTTTCGTGTTGTGTTTACATATTATAATTCAGCAAGATATCTTGCTGAGAAGCTGTGAGCTTATTGAATGTCGACTTGATAATGATCCTTCTCAATAACATTATCTGTGTATAAAGGTGAAGTAGAATATTAAAAAAGTTTCTCCTTTCTTGTGATTGATGCTTTGCGTTGCATGATATCTCCGCTGATTCTGTAGATCTGGATTGTAGGCTTTGGAAGAAGAGCTGTTGAATGGAACTGTTATGTCCACCTTTAACTTTGAGTTGTAATTAAAAATGTATGTTTGCGTTACTTTTTTCCGCCAGTTGATGTATAACTTTGCTGTGAATCATTTTTGTGAGACGGTTTTTTTGGGTTTTTATTGAATTAAATCATTTCCTGTAGATAGTGAGGTTTTTATGCCCAAAGATATCAATGAGTTCCTTGATGAAATCGGTGGAATGGATATTGATTCCCTTGTTAATTGTGTTTGCCGTCACCATCTTTCAAATCTTGGTCGTGATTACGGTCGCACGGATCTTTTTTCTCTTTATCAGGCTTTGGCTTATACTTTGCGTGATCGCCTTGTGGGTAACTGGATTAAGACCCAGAGGTCTTACTATAGCCAACGGGCTAAAAGTGTTTACTACCTTTCTCTTGAGTTCCTTACCGGTAAATCTCTGGTCAGCAACACTTTGAGTCTTGGTGTGGAGAAGGAAGTTGCTGAGGTGCTTGAAAAATTCGGAGCTACTCTTGAGGAAGCAGAGAGTGCTGAAGCCGATGCCGGGCTTGGTAACGGCGGTCTGGGCCGTCTGGCCTCTTGTTTTTTGGATTCCATGGCCAGTCTGGGGATTCCCGGTTACGGCTACGGGATCAGGTATGAGTACGGGATTTTCAAACAGGCCATTGAAAACGGGGAGCAGGTTGAGGCCCCGGATGATTGGCTGCACAGCGGAAATCCTTGGGAGTTCAACCGTAAGGGCTTTATGTTTACGGTCCGCCTTTACGGACGCGAAGAGCAGTACACTCATGAGGACGGTTCTATCCGTCATCGCTGGGCGGACAGCGCAAAAGTAATGGCCGTGCCTGTGGATATGCTTATTCCAGGTTATAAAAACGGTAATGTAATCAATATGCGTCTCTGGGAGGCTCAGCCCGCACGGCGATTCAATTTCGATCTCTTCAACAGCGGAGACTACATTCGTTCCATGGAAGATGCGGTCCGCTCCCAGACCATCTCCAAAGTCCTTTATCCTAATGACCGTCTCAGCGAGGGGCGTGAACTGCGTCTTGTGCAGCAGTATTTCTTTGTCTCGGCAACCATTCAGGATATGATGCGCCGTTTTCTTAAGCTGAAGCTTGATTTTTCCGAATTGCCCAACCGGGCCGTGGTTCAGCTCAATGAAACCCATCCGGCCATTGCTATTCCTGAACTGATGCGGATCCTGATTGATGAGCATATGCTCAACTGGGATGAAGCATGGCGTATCTGCCGTCGGACTTTTGCCTATACCAACCATACGGTGATGCCCGAGGCCCTTGAAAAATGGTCTCTGGATATGATGCGAAAAGTTTTGCCCCGGCATGTTTCCATCATCTTTGAAATCAACCGCCGTTTCATGGAGGATGTAAAGGCCAGTTTTCCCGGCGACGAAGGCCGGTTGAAGCGCATGTCCATCATTGAAGACTGCGAACATCCGCAGGTGCGTATGGCGTGGCTGGCCGTGGTGGGCAGCTTTACCGTGAATGGTGTCTCCGCCCTTCACGGCGAATTGATCAAGAAAAGCATTTTCCATGATTTTGTGGAAATGTTTCCCGGCAGATTCACCTCGGTAACGAACGGAATCACTCCGCGCAGGTGGCTCCGGCAATGCAACCAGCCGCTTTCCGAGCTGATTACCGAAAAAATAGGCGATGAATGGGTTACTGATCTGGACCAGCTCAGAAAGCTGGAAGCGCTGGCTGACGACCCTGATTTTCAGGATCGCTGGTATGAATGCAAACTCAAGGAAAAGAAGCGGCTGGTGGATTATGCCCGCAATGAGTACGGGATTTATCTGCCTGCGGACTGGATGTATGATGTGCACGTAAAGCGTATTCATGAATATAAGCGCCAACTGCTTAATATTTTGCACGCGGTAACCCTTTATTGCCGTTTGAAAAAGAATCCTGACAGCGTGTCTGTCCCAAGGCTGAAAATATTCGCCGGAAAGGCTGCCCCCGGTTACTTTTTAGCTAAACGCATCATCAGGCTGATTAATTCTGTAGGCGCAGCTGTCAATTCCGATCCCGCAGTGAACCACAAACTGCGTATCGCTTTTCTGCCTAATTACCGGGTTTCTCAG
Organism: Maridesulfovibrio sp.; assembly: GCF_963678865.1. Classification (NCBI taxonomy): domain Bacteria; kingdom Pseudomonadati; phylum Thermodesulfobacteriota; class Desulfovibrionia; order Desulfovibrionales; family Desulfovibrionaceae; genus Maridesulfovibrio; species Maridesulfovibrio sp. The sequence continues at coordinate 3,025,147 of NZ_OY787459.1, forward strand.
GCTGAACGGATAATCCCGGCCACAGACCTTTCTGAGCAGATTTCCCTTGCCGGAACAGAGGCTTCCGGTACCGGAAATATGAAATTTGCCCTGAACGGCGCACTTACCATCGGAACACTCGACGGTGCCAATATCGAGATTATGGAAGAAGTGGGCCGTGAGCATATGTTTATTTTCGGTATGGATGCTGACGAAGTCGGGCGGCGCCGTAACAACGGGTATAATCCTTCTGAGGTGGCTTCCGCAGATCAGGAGTTGGGCGAGGTCCTGCACTACTTGGGTGATGGTACTTTTTCCGAAGGAGACCGGGAGTTGTTCCGGCCCATACTTAATGCCCTGTTTGACGGAGGAGACCAGTATATGGTCCTTGCTGATTACCGGGATTATGTGAATGAGCAGGACCGGGTGGATGAAATGTGGTTGGACCGCAGAAGCTGGCAGCGAAGTTCAATTCTGAATACTGCCGGGTCCGGGCATTTTTCCAGTGACCGGGCCATAATGGATTACGCCCGCAACATCTGGGGAATCCGGCCTATGGATATGGAAAAGTAAATAAGCTTTTAACGGAGACTTAACATAACCGCCTGTTTTTAACAGAAGCAGGCGGTTATGTTTTTTGGAATTCTTTTCAGCCCGTACATTCCGCGGGGTGGGAGTCTTTTGCTTTCATCGCGAATTTTGCATATATTGACGCTCTCAAAATGACCACAATAACGGAATGTTGATAATGAAAATGAAATTTCGTCCTTTTACAGCCCTGTTGCTAGTCCTCCTTTTGTTGGCTGGAGTCTGCGCGGTCCTTTATCATACGGGCTTTTTTAACGCTTTTTTGGTTGAAAAAGCGGAAAAAGAGCAGCTTCCGGAAGGGGATGGGCCTGTGGTGCGCAGGCCGGTAGAAAAGCTGGTCCTGCCCCTTAAGGCCTCCACTGTGGAAGATAGTCCGCTTGAAGACGGTTTGAACGAAGCGGATATAAGTGCCGGAAATAGTTCTGTGACTGCAGGACCTGTTGCAGAATCGGAGCAGAAGGAGAGTGAAACTGTCCCGGCAAAGAAGCCGCAACCGGATGAGGTAGTTGCTGAAACAGCTTCTGAATTAAAACCTGAGCCAACTGACCCCGTAAATTCTGCCGAATCAATTTCAGCCAAAGGAGCCTTGAGTGGGGTTTCGGTTTCCTGTCAAGCCCAAAAGGCAACGGTGAAGATAGCACTGTCTGCTGCTGCGGGTAAAATCAGTTGGTTTAATCTCGATAAACCGCGCCGTCTGGTGGTGGATCTGCATGGGCAATGGGCAAATAAAGCGAAGTCTTTATACAAATTCAAGGATTGTCCGTTGCAGAAAGTCGTACTCGGTGAACATCCCGGTAAGCTTCGGCTGGTATTGTATCTGGACCAAAAAGTTCCATCAAAAATTAAACCTGTTATGCGCAGGAATGACAAAGGAATTTCTTTGGAACTTGATTTTTAATTCTTTGTTTTTAAATTTGTTGACTCAAAACACCCTGAATCAATTTTCGGTTTCAGGGTGTTTTTATTTTTATGAGTGTTTCGAAATATATGTTGATTTTATTGATTTTTATGGTGCTAAATTTCACGTAACAGAAATGTAACAGCCGGGTCATTGCTCTGTAACCCGTGCCGGATAGTTAGTCATTGTCAGCTTGAGAAGGCTGGCAATTTTTTTCGGCGCGAATCTAGTAAGATCAGGGATCTGTTGAACCTGATCAGACTTTATTTTTATATAATTACTTATGGAGACAATGTGATGGGGCAAGCTGTTAAAATCGCTTCCAAGAATCTTGACTTTTACTATGGAAACTTCAAGGCTCTTGAAGGTATTTCTATGGATTTTGAAGAGAACAGGGTTACTGCGCTGATTGGACCTTCCGGTTGCGGTAAAAGTACTTTTCTTCGTTGTCTGAACAGGATGAACGACCTCATTCCCGGAACCCGCGTCGATGGGGATCTTACCCTTGATGATGAGGATATCTATGCTCAGGGACTTGATGTTGTTACCCTCAGAAGGCGTGTAGGCATGGTTTTTCAGAAGCCAAACCCTTTTCCAAAATCCATTTTTGAAAACGTTGCTTACGGTTTGCGTGTAAACGGTATCAAAGATAAGGAATTTGTTGCCCATAAGGTGGAAGAAAGCCTCAAGGGAGGAGCTCTCTGGGATGAGGTCAAGGATCGTCTCCATACTTCCGCTCTCGGACTTTCCGGCGGTCAGCAGCAGAGACTGTGCATTGCCCGTGCTTTGGCTGTGGAACCGGAGATCCTGCTTATGGATGAGCCTGCATCCGCACTCGACCCCATTGCCACCCAGAAGATTGAAGATCTGATTCACGAACTCAAGAAGAATTTTACAATCATCATCGTGACTCATTCCATGCAGCAGGCAGCACGCGTATCTGACCAGACCGCGTTCTTCTACATGGGGCGGCTCATTGAAACCGGTAAGACTGAAACCATGTTCACTAAGCCAAAAAATAAGCAGACAGAAGATTATATTACCGGTAGATTCGGTTAGGTCTCTTTACATATTAAGTTTACAGGTCCGGGTGCCGGGCCGCAATCATCCGGAGATTTTAGATGGAGCAGCGTGCTCATTTTACAAAAAAAATGGATGACCTGAAGGTTCAGGTCCTCAGAATGTCCAGCATGGCCGAAACAGCCTTGAATAATTCAATCAAGGCTTTGACTGAGTGTAATGCCGAGCTTGCTGAAGACATCATTATGAATGATATCAAGATCAACGAGCTTGAGTGTGAGCTTGATGAGTACAATCTCGGGCTGCTTGCCCTTGATCAGCCAATGGCCCGGGACCTGCGTTTTATTGTAGGCTCCATGCGTATCGCCAACAATCTTGAGCGCATCGGCGATCAGGCGGTTAATCTGTCCCACAGGGCTGTTTTCCTGAGCACCCGTCCTCCCTTGCCTTTTAACCAGAAGCTGGAGCAGATGTGTACCGTTGCCCAGAATATGGTCGCCAAGGCGGTGAAGGCTTTTGCTGATGAGGATCATGCTCTGGCTGCGGAAGTTTGCAGCATGGATAACGATGCGGACAGCCTGAATGTGCGAATCCTTAAAGGCCTTATTGAAAATATGGTTTCTGAGACAAGGATCGTTGAACGCGGGGTGCATCTGATCATGGCTGCCGCTCATCTGGAGCGTGTTGCGGATCAGGCCACCAATATAGCTGAGTCGGTCATCTTCATCACTCAAGGGGTTAATATCAAGCATCAGTGCAAGGGGTAGCTGAGCGCTTACCCTGTTAATTTTTTTGGGGAAGGAGCCGGTTTTTTCCGGCTCTTTTTTTTATTTAAAGCTTTGAATGCAAACGATTCCGGGGAGCAGGGACTGATTTAATTTGGTTTACAGATGATCTTTTTTAGGATAGAAGCAGTTCTCTTAATCTCAAGCTGGAGTTCTTTCTCCGGCGGTATTGAAAATCGCTGGTGGATGATTAAATTATTAGTCTTGAGGTTTTCCCGTAACGGGCATTAGGGACGAAGTACGGCCTCCGGGCCAACGGTCAATCTGGGCATCGGCTGCCTCGGAACGCGTGAGCAGGTTGCTTCCAATGTACTTATCCCATAATATATATGCCGAAATTTTGTCCGAGGACATCGTTGTTGGAGGTAACCCATGGAAAACAATGAAACATGAACGCCGAAATGGAAATGGACTTCGAGGCTGCCCTTGAAGATTATCTAAATGCCGATTTCGGAAATCTGGACGAAGGAAGCATCGTTTCCGGTGAAGTAGTTAAAGTTGATAAAGATTTCGTTCTTATCGACGTTAACTTCAAGTCTGAAGGCCAGATTGCAGTATCCGAATTTCTGGATGCTGATGGTGAAATGACTGTTGCAGTCGGTGACAAAGTAGACGTTTTTGTTGCTAACAAAAACGAAAACGAAGGCACCATTCACCTTTCCCGCGACAAAGCCAAACGCATGCAGCTCTTCGACAAGCTTGAAGAAGTGCAGGAAAAAGAAGGCGTTGTCGAAGGCAGAATCATCCGCCGCATCAAAGGTGGTTATACCGTTGATCTCGGTGGCGTGGAAGCATTCCTGCCCGGTTCTCACGTCGATCTTCGTCCCGTTCCCGATATGGACGCACTCGTTGATCAGACTTACGAATTCAAAATCCTCAAAATCAACCGTCGTCGCAGCAACGTTATCGTTTCCCGTCGTGTTCTTCTCGAAGAACAGCGCAACGAAATGCGTTCCCAGCTGCTTGAAACTCTTGAAGAAGAGCAGACCGTTAAAGGTAAAGTCAAAAACATCACCGAATACGGTGTGTTCATTGACCTTGGCGGTCTCGACGGACTTCTGCATATCACAGACATGTCCTGGAAGCGCATCAAGCATCCCAAGGAAATGGTTGCACTCGGTGATGAGCTCGAACTGAAAGTTCTGAACTTCGACAAAGAAGGCCAGAAAGTTTCTCTCGGCCTCAAACAGCTCGTTCCCGATCCGTGGGAAGACATCTCCGGCAAATACCCCGAAGGTGCCAAGTACACCGGTAAGGTTACCAACCTCGCTGATTACGGTGCATTCGTCGAGCTGGAAGCTGGTGTCGAAGGTCTGGTTCACATTTCTGAAATGTCCTGGACCCGCAAACTTCGCCATCCCTCCCAGATGGTTCGCGTTGGCGACGAAGTCGACGTAGTTGTTCTGGGTGTTGATCCCGACAAGAAGCGCATCTCCCTCGGTATGAAACAGGTTAAGCCGAACCCATGGGATGTTGTTGCTGAGAAATTCCCCGAAGGTACTATCCTTGAAGGCCAGATCAAAAACATCACCGAATTCGGTGTGTTCATCGGCATCGAAGACGGCATTGACGGCCTGATTCACGTTTCCGATATCTCCTGGACCCGCAAGGTTCGCCATCCTTCAGAAGTATACGCTGTGGGTGACTCCGTACAGGCTAAAGTCCTCACCGTTGATAAAGAAAACGAGAAATTCACCCTCGGTGTTAAACAGCTTTCCGAAGACCCCTGGTCTCAGGTACCCACTAAGTACCCCGTTGGCTGCACCCTTGAAGGTCTCGTTACCAACATCACCGACTTCGGCCTCTTCGTAGAAGTTGAAGAAGGTATTGAAGGTCTGGTTCACGTTTCTGAAATCTCTCACAAGAAGATCAAGAATCCTTCCGAGATGTTCAAAGAAGGCGTTACCATCCAGGCTAAAGTCATCCACGTATCTGCTGATGAGCGTCGCCTCGGCCTCTCCATCAAGCAGCTCAAGGAAGACACTGAAAAACGTCAGCCCAAAGAATTCCGTTCCGGTCCTGCCGACAGCGGTAACACCCTGGGCGAACTGCTGAAGCAGAAACTTGCTGACGCAGCTGATGCAGCTGCTGCAGAGACTGAGGATGAAGAATCCTAAGAACAGTTTCTCTGTCAGACATCCGTTTCTATTCGGTTTCAGTCTGCTATTAATGGCTGTGGCTCTCCTATGGGGAGCCGCAGCCTTTTTTCATGGCAAAGTGGACTTCATGACCGGAGGAAAAATCGGGGTTGTCAATGTACAGGGAACCATCACCAACTCATTGCCTACGGTAAAATTCCTGCGTGACCTGCGTAGGGATGATTCTGTTAAGGGCGTGTTGCTGCGGGTTAACTCACCCGGAGGGACAATTGCCCCCTCACAGGAATTGTATCATGCGGTAAAGCGTGTTGCCGAGGTTAAGCCCATTGTGGCTTCCTTTGGTACTGTTGCCGCTTCCGGCGGATATTACGCTGCAGCACCGGCCACCCAGATCATAGCCAGCTCAGGTTCCATAACGGGTTCCATCGGGGTCAAGGCGGAATATGCAAATTTCCATCAGCTCATGGATAAGCTCGGGGTCAAGCCGATAATCATTACCAGCGGCAAGATGAAGGCTGCCGGATCCCCCTTTGCCGAGCTGACCCCGGAACAGCGTGAATATCTGACTAACCTGATCATGGATATGCATGACCAGTTCGTTTCCGATGTCGCATCAGCCCGCAAGCTAGACCTCGCTCAGGTGGAGAAAATAGCCGATGGCAGGGCCATTACCGGACGCAAGGCAAAAGAACTGGGATTGGTAGACCGTATCGGCGGATTTGAGGATTCCGTGACCGTGCTCAAGGCTCTTTGCGGACTTGAAGGTGATGTTAACGTTATCGAAGGACCGGAAGAAGAAAAGCCGCTGATCAAACAAATTCTGGGCTATCTGGGAATTATCCCGGAAGGTTCAGCCACCGGTGACGGGCTGATTTTTTCCTATTGATATGAGGTGTACATTCCTAGGCACAGGCTCATCCTTTGACGCCGGACTGACCAATGTTTCCATGCTGGTGGAGGGCGGAGATAAGCGCATCCTGCTCGATTGCGGATTCAACGCAGCGCATGCCTGCATAGGGATGGTCCCGGATGCACAAAATATTGATGCCCTCTGGATTTCGCATTTCCATGGGGATCATTTTTTTGGGGTACCTTTTCTGCTGGGTGCTTTTTTCTCAGCCGGCCGAACCAAGGATTTACATGTCTGCGGCCCAGTTGGAGTTGAAGAAAAGATCGGGCAGGTTGTTGATCTGGCTTACCCTAACCTGCGGGCTAAGATCGACTTCAAGCTTGTTTTTCATGAATTCAGTCCGGGGGATCAGCACCATGTCTCCGGTTTTAACCTGAAAACCTGTTCTATCGATCATTCTGCCTCCGCATTGGCGTTGCGGCTTGACTGTGCCGGAAAGATGCTCTTTTATACTGGGGACGGGCAGCTTACGGATGATTGCCGGAAACTGGCGGAAGGCGTTGATCTTGCCATCCTTGAGGCTTATGGGCTGGATGATTCCGTAAAAGGTCATTCCTGCGTCCGGGAGAACCTTGATTTTGTGATTTCCGCAGGGATTCGCAATGCGGCACTTGTGCATATAGAGCCTCTTGTGCGAATCTGCTGCATTGATGAGATTGAAGCATTGCTGTCCCCGATCTCCTCAGCAAGAGTTTTTTTGCCCGAACAAGGGCAGTGCATCGAGGTTTGATAATTTCTACTTTTTTTGATGACTCAGTGTAAGCGAGGCTTTAGTGGCAACCAGATACGACAACATAGTGCGTGAGTTTTATGAGGAACAGGCCGGATTTACCGTCCTGCTCAGTGATGAGCCTTCCTTTTATAAACTGCTGCGCGGCACTCTGCATAAGATTCTGGCTATTCGCCGGGATTGTTTGGCTTATTTCCAGGATCAGGCCCCATGTCTTTCTGAAATCAAGGACAAGGTAGGGGCTAACGAGCCTGTGCTGGTTTTTGTGGAAAGATTGATTAAGGGCAGGCCTTCCGCTGACTTTATCCTGAATATCCGCCGGGTTTTTCCCGAAGTAAAGGTTGTTGTCCTTACTGATGAGACCAGTCAGGAAGAGCTTATTTTTCTGCATGAACTGGGTGCCAACAATATAATCACCAAGCCTGTTTCTGTGGACAGTCTGGTCCAGAAGCTTGCTTTTACCATTAAGCCTCAGGGAAAACTTGCCCAGCTTGTTGAAGCTGGTAAAAAGCTCCTGCGTAACGGCGAACTGGATAAAGTCCTGCTGGTCAGTTCCAAAATTCTCGATATGAAGCCGGACAGCCCCGCAGCATTGATGTTGCAGGGTGATGCTTTGTCCGGGATGGGCCAGCGCGAAGAGGCGCTGAAATCGTATATTCAGGCCCATGAGCAGTCTAAAGTTTTCATGGAGCCGATTAAGAAGCTGGCTGATTTCTACAAAGATAATGACGATGATCAGTATCTTCATTACCTGAAAAAACTTGATTCCATCAGTCCGCTTAATACCGAGCGCAAATGTGAGATAGGTAAGGTCCATCTCAGCCGGGAGGAGATTGAAGATGCGGAAAGGTACTTTGACCAGGCTGTTCGGTGTGCGGTAAAGGAAGCTCACGAGTATCTTTCGCAGGTAATGAGCGGTATTGCAGAATCCCTATTTGATGTAGCCCCGGATAAAGCCGAAAAATATTATGCAAAGTTATTGAAGGTTAAATCTTCAAGCTTGAGCTCGGATGATCTGGAAACATATAACCGGCTGGGTATTGCCCTTCGCAAGCAGGGAAAGTGGCAGCAGGCAGTAGAAAACTATCAGGCTGCGCTGAAGGTTGCCCCCAATGAGCCCGGACTTTTCTATAATATCGGTCTGGCCTATAGTGATGGCAAGGAATACGCTAAGTGTGCTAAATATTTTAAAAAAGCTGTACGTTCGGACGGAATGATCCACAAATCTGCAGTTTCTGTGGCCCGGAATATGGCCGGTATTTTTCTTAAAGTCGGTATGACCGCGGAAGCCCGTGTTGTTCTTGAGGATGCGCTGGCCGACTTCCCGGACGACGCCAAGCTGAAAGCTTTGCTCCAAAAGAGCGCGTCGGAGCAGAGGTAGTTTGATGTAAGCTGGTGATGAATTTTACGTAGGTGTGTGCCTAGTTGAAGCTGCGTTGTTTTATCAAGGACTGATCATGTATTTTTTAGTCTCAGTTGTTTTTGGCCTTCTTCTTTTTATGATTCTTTATGGACGCTATATGAATGTTAGCGGAAATATAGGGCAACGACGGCTTCAGATAGATAATTTGCGTGACGAGGTGGAATTTAAGGTGGGCAAGCTTCAGAAGGGGACACTCCAGATCAATCGCGAAATAGCTGATGCCGCAAGCAGCCTTGAGAGTTTGAAAAAGGATTTGGACAATGCGAGGGGAAAAGAATGATTCTCATGTTCGGCATTTGCGCAACAGTCATTCTTTTAACTTTGTTCATCAACAGAATGATTACCAGCTGGCATAGAGACACAATCAAAGCCTTTAAACGTGAGGAAGCATCCTTGCGCGGTCGTCATGCAAAGGCCATGGAAGAGCAGAAGAAAGCTCTGCTTAAGTTGCGGCGGGTGAAGATCCAGATAACCAACTATGAGCGGATGGTCATTGACCGGCGGATGAAAAAGGGCGAGTAGAGATTTGAATTTAACACCCCGGCACCTTAAGGTGCCGGGGTGTTTTGTGTCTGTTGGATTCAGGAAGATACTTCAATATCGTCAGCAGTGAGCGGGTCGCTGTTTGTCATATGGGCGATCAGGGTCTCGCCGCCACTGGTGTCCCCGTTTGAGTCATACCAGAGTTGATTGTTGTTATCGAATACAAAGTAGGCCTCGGTCGTTCCTGCTTCGGCATCTCCTGTGTAGGCTCCTGCGCTATAGGTTTCAAATCCTGCATTGCTGTCAAAATCTGAACCGCTAAAGAGCAGCTTGTCGTTGAGGGCCTCTGTGGGATTTGTATTTTCAAAATAGTTTATGAAGTCACCACCATCTGAAAGCGAAGTATATGATATTTTTGTAGATAATCCGTCGTCATGTCCGAGAGTTATACTGTCAGCCCCTCCGCCGCCTTGAATGGTTGATTCACCTACAGTACTGGCCGTAATGCAGTCTGCACTTCTTGAACCTATGACGCCTTCAATGTTTGTGAAGGTTAGGTTCGCTCCCGAAGAGACTGTTTTGGTTACTCCGTCTGCGTTATCTGCAAGGTCTATTGTTATCCCGCTTAATTTGTTGGCGAAGCTGACAAAGTCGGTTCCGCCGCCGCCGTCAACGCTGTCTATCCCGGAATTGCCTTGAAATGTCTGGTCTATGTCACCCGAACCACCTATAAAAGTATCGCCTGTCCAGGAACCGAAAAAGCTATCAATATGATCGAAGGTGTCGGTTTCGGATGTTCCGTCAACAGTTCGTGTGGCTGTTCCGGTACCGTCTGTGGCGACTGTGATTGTTACTCCGGTCTCAAAATCGCTGAAGTCGATGGTATCATGTCCGCCGTGACCATCCATGACATCATTTCCCTTGCCACCCATGAATGTCTCATTTCCTGAGCTGCCGTTGAAAGTGTCGTCGTGGGTTGAACCTATGAAGGATTCGATGTTCGCAATAGTGTCGGTCTGTTCTTCCGTATTGTCGGAATTCATATGACTTACCGTGCCACCGGATGAGGTAAGGTTGACGGTGATGCCGCTGTTTGCAAATGCATAGCTCAGCTGGTCGGATCCTGCTCCGCCGTCAATGCTGTTCTCCCCCCAGCCTCCACTGAGGATATCATCCCCTGCTCCGCCGTCCAGAGTGTTGCCCTCTGTTCCCCCGGTAATAATGTCACTGCCGGATGTCCCGACCAGATTCTCTATGCTGTTTAGCGTTATTTTATTTTTTTCAGTCTCCCCTTCACAGATGGAAACATATCCGTTGTTTATATCGGCATAGATGTAATACTGGGAGGCCAGATCATCAAAAAGTATCCAGTCCGAACCTCCGTTGCCGGTTACTATTTCGGCATCACTGTCATAGGCATCTTCAACATATGGGTCGTTGAGTCCGGGCCTAAAATAGTTGGCATAATCGTCCCCTTCAAGGTTGTCCTGATATCCGGAGCCGATAAGACCTTCAATATTGGTAATGGTGTCTCCCGTATCGGTAGTAGCTGCGGAAGAGCCATTGAGTTTTACGGAAACACCTGTCGAGGAGCCGAAGTATGAGGCATAGTCAATCCCCTCACCGTTTCCGCCGTCTATGGTGTCGTTACCGTTGCCACCCCTGAAAGTTTCACTTCTGGAACTGCCGATGAAGGAGTCGTCGTGAGAGCTGCCGATAAATGATTCTACATCGCTGAAAATATCTATAGTTCCGGAATGGGTTACGGTGGTATTGCCTGTTTCCTGAACCGTAACAGTTACTCCGGTCCCGGCATCTTCAAAGGACATGGTGTCATGGCCTTCTCCGCCGCTAAAGGAGTTGAGTCCCTCGTAACCGTTAAAGGTGTCGTTTCCTTTTCCGCCTGTAAAGGTTTCATCGGCACTACTGCCTTTAAAACTATCGTTTCCGTTAGACCCGATGTAATTGCTGAAATTATGGAGGTCGTCCACATAGGATGTTCCACCTATGGTGTGTGATGTGGTGTCACTTAGTACAATGTCTACTTGTTGATGGTCTGCATAGGAGACAGTGTCGAAGCCTGAGCCGTAATCTGAACTCCCTCCGTACAGGTGGTTGTCTCCTGCACCCCCGGCGATAACATCATCGCCGTCGCCACCGTATATTTCATCATCCCCGGCTCCGCCTGAGATGGAGTCGTTGTCGCCGTCACCGTAGAGGATGTCGTTTCCTTCTCCGCCTGAAATGGAATCTGTTCCCGATCCGCCTGAAATCTGGTCAATTCCTAATCCACCGGAAAGAAGATCATTGCCGCCATTACCTTGGATCGAATCGCTACCCTTATTACCGTCTATGGTCTCCCCGTATTCACTGCCGCTGATTATATCATCGACCTGTGATCCAAGGATCATTTCTATACCGGAGAAAGTGTCGCTGATATCAGAGCTGTCGTGTGATACGGCTGTTCCCGCTCCTTCGGCAGTGTAATTTATATCTATACCGTAGGCGGAACCGGTCGTAATGAAATCGTAGCTTAGGGAGTCTGCGCCGCTGCCGCCTTCGATGATATTGGTTCCTTTTCCGCCCATGATGGAATCATTTCCGCTTCCGCCGGAAAGCTCGTCATTGCCATCGCCGCCGCTGAGCATGTCATTCCCTTCTCCGCCTTCCAACCTGTTGTCGGTAGTATTTATTACAGAGAGGCTGTCATCTCCGTCGCCACCATCTATAGTGTGTCCGCTTGATGATTGACCCATGATCGTGTCATTGCCGGAAGAACCGATAACATTTTCAATGCTTGCGAGGGTTATTTGGTTGACCTCTGTTTCTTCTGCGGATTTGGTGGAATCATATACTTTTGCGTAGCCGCTGCTTGCTCCCAGAAAAACATCCACTGAGTGCTCACTGGAAAGGTCCTCAAATTGGACCCAGTCAGACCCGCCTCCGCCGTCAATGCTCTCAGCACCGAGCGAATCATATTCCTCGTTCAAGCCCGGTAGAAATCTGTTGTCGTTGTCATCGCCTGTCAAAGTGTCCTTGTACTGGGTGCCGATGACACCTTCAATGTTGACCAGCACATCGTGTCCGTCATCAGTCGTGACGGTTACTTCTCCCTCTCCGTTTTTGGCACTCAGGTCTACGGTGACTCCATGCTTCTGCCCGTCAAAAGAAGCGAAGTCCACTTCATCTGCGGCACCGGAACCACCGTCAAGGTAGTTGTAAGAACCGCCTCCGCCGTTAAGCACGTCTTCTCCAGCGCCACCTTCAAGAGTGTCATCTCCCCCCATACCGTTCAGGACATCATCTCCGCCATAACCTAGAAGGGTATCATTTGAGCTTGACCCGGTAATGGTGTCGGCTTCATTGGTACCTTCCAGCAGTCCGCTTCCGGTAATGACATGCGGGTCGGAGCTGGCTCCTCCTGAATCATCCTCTTCGGAATTTTCGTCACCTGTGTCGTTGGTTTTGTCCGGTTCGTTTTCCTGCTGTTCTGTTTCAGTCTGTTGAGAGGTAGGCTGTTTCTCTTTTTCTGTCGTCCCGGTTTCATCGCCTTCGAGATTGCCGGAATTGTCCTCCTGACCTTCTCCCTGCTGTTGGCCTTCGCCCTGAACGTCAGGTTTTTCAACAATTTTTGGTGGTTCTGAAATTTTATTAGGGTCAAATCTTTGTTGGCCGACAAGCCCCTTATCTCCCGGATCAAGTACACCTTTGTTCACATGCAGGGGGCCGCCGTCCGTGCCGGGATCTTCATTTGGATCTCCGCCTCCGGGATCTACTTCACCGGGTAATTCTCCCTGTTGTTCTCCCTGCTGATCCCCTTGTTGCTCACCTTCAGCGGCAGCCTGTTCTTCCTGCTGTTCGTCCTGACTTTGTTCACCATCGCCTTGTTCTTCACCTGTCTGCTCTTCTCCGCCCTGATCTTCCGTCTGGTCTTGGTTTTCGTCGTTCTGGTCGTCCTGCTGCTCTTCCTCTTCCCGCTGCTCACGGATTTCCTGTTCCTGCCTGAGGTTGGCCGGAGCAATATCGCGGAAAGTATTCAGTTCCTGTGCGGAAAGAGGACGCACCGGGCTGAGCATGCCGGAGCCGCTGACATCGGACATCTGCCCGGCAAAGAGCTGGCGGATTTCTCCTGTCGCTCTACTTTGAAGCACCATGGCCTTGCCGGCGTGTATTTCTTCAACACCGTGCACCTCTCCGTCCGGCCTGACATCGCTAAGAATGATGGTACCTCGGATTCCGATGGTAGCGAGCGGGGAACCGAGCTTGAAGCGGTCCGGGTTCTGTTCGGCAATCTTTCCGGTTACAGTACGGAAGGTTCCCTGTGCAATGTCACCAAGAAAACTGGAGCTTCCTCCGTCGGGATCATATACATAGTCGTCAAGGGCGATGCGGGAATTGGAGCCTTGGGAAATCAGTGTGTCGTCTGCAAAGCGCACCTCAACGTTGCCACCGTCCCCGGTAACCAGCTCTTCGCCCTGATAGATGGGGCTGCCCGGTTCAAGGGCTCGAGTTCCCGATGCTGACTGTGCATAAGCATCACCGGAAACTCCGGTGACGACTCCTATTTCCTGAGCACTGTTTTGTTCGACAGGCATTTAAACTCCGGTAAAGGCGGTCTTTGTTTTAGCTACGAAAGCATATTGATCTTAAGAATAGTATGGCTAATAGAATATTATTAAAACATATGGGTCTGTCCGGCAAGGAATATCGAAATGAATAAAAGGTGGAAACAGGCGTTGTTGCCGGGGAATACCGTCTAATCGGCAGTCAATGTGAAATTCTTAAGAGATTTGTATTTGTCGCTAGGAGCGTATTGGAACCCTAAGCGCAGGTTTGATTTTTGGAGCTTGTATTACGGGGTACATATGGTGTATGCTTAACTTTGCAGAACTAATATCATTCAGCGAATCATCCGGAGCAGTCTATGGGTGTTTTTGAAAAGGACAACACAGGGGGGCACAACCGTCTTACTTGGCTGAGGGTTGCCATACCCACAGCGGCTTCTCTGGTGCTTTTTATAACGGTTCTTTTCGCAGTGCATATGCCTGCAGTCAAAGAGGGACTGCTTGCCCAGCGCAAAAAATCATTAAAGCACATGACACAGGTTGCAGTCGGGGTGTTGAACCATCTGCGTGATCAGGAAATGAAGGGAGCCATTTCTTCGGAAGAAGCCAGAAAAATGGGGGCTGAGATTATCGGGATGATGCGTTTCGGTCCTGACAATAAAGACTATTTCTGGATCAATGATTTTAATGCCACAATGGTCATGCATCCTTACCTGCCGGAACTTGATGGGCGTGATATGTCCCGGTTTGCAGATTTTAAAGGCAAGTTGTTTATTAAGGAAATAATTAACGCCACAAAAATGGATGGGACCGCGTTTGTGGATTACTATTGGCAGTGGCAGGATCAGCCGGAAAAAGTGGTTCCCAAGATTTCTTATGTGCAAAGATTTTATCCTTGGAAATGGATAGTCGGCACGGGCCTTTATCTTGATGAAATTGAATCCGAGGCCGCAGCCCGTAACCGGGAACTGATCATGATGACCTTCGGGATTCTCGGGATCATCTTGCTGCTTTCTTTTTACACCATTGTCCAGAGCAGGAAGGCCGGGAAACGGATTCTGGAAAGCGAGGCCCTGTTTAAAGGTATTTTCAACAACAGCCAGCAATTCATGGGAGTTCTTAGTCCTGAGGGAGTTCTGCTGCTTGCCAATAATGCGTCTCTTGATTTTGTGGAGAGAGAAAACCGCGAAGTTATCGGGCATTATTTATGGGAAACTCCGTGGTTTGAGGATTCACTTGATGCTCAGCGCCAGCTTAAAGAACTGATTCAGGTTGCCTCCTTCGGCGGGGTAGGGAAGGGAATTTTTAAACATCACGGTCAGAATGAAGAAACCATATATGTTGATTTTTCAGCAAAGCCGGTGGTTGACGATAGTGGTTCCGTCCTTTTCTTAATTGCTGAGGGCCATAATGTTACGGAGCTGAAAGAGGTCCGGGACCAGATTGCTTTGAGTGAAGCAATGTTTCGTGGTGTTTTCTGTCAGTCGTTGCAGTTCATGGCCGTGTTGGATCTGGACGGAACACTGAAGGAAATTAACAAGGCCGCCCTTGAAGCCGTGCATCTCACTGCCGAGGATGTGGTGGACCGTCCATTCTGGGAAGGGGCGTGGTGGCAGTCTCCGCCAACATTGGCCGACACCTTGAAAGAAGACATAGAAAAAGCAGTTAATGGGCATACAATCAGGCGCGAGATCACGGCCTATACTCCGGATGAGGGAACCAAATATATTGATTTTTCATTAAAGCCGGCTTTCGGACCGGATGACAAGATTCTTTTCCTGCTTGCAGAAGGTAAGGATGTTTCGGAGTTGCGTTCAGTTCAGGAACAGCTCAGCGAATTGAACCGGGATCTTGAACAGAAGGTTGAGGAACGCACCGTCGAGTTGAGCAGGTCTGTTAAAAGTCTTGAAAATGCCCAGAATCAGCTCATCCAATCTGAAAAGATGGCTGCGCTTGGCGACCTTGTTGCCGGGGTGGCCCATGAAATCAATACCCCGGTGGGTATAAGTGTGACCAGCATCAGCTTTATGGAAGAAAAGTTGAATGAAATTTCCAAGAAGTTGGATTCCGGGCAGTTGCGTAAGTCTGATTTTGATAAGTTCATTACTGTTGCAAAGGAGGCGACCAAATCCAGTATGCTTAACCTGCATCGGGCTGCTGAACTTATCGGTAACTTTAAACAGGTGGCTGCGGATCAGGCGTCCGGTCAGAAGCGGACTATCAATTTTCGTGAGTATATTGACGAGATCCTGCTCAGCCTACGCTCCAAGTACAAGAGGACCCAGCATAAGATCAATGTGGATTGTGCCGATGATCTGGTGCTGAACACCTTTCCGGGCGCTTTTATGCAGATTTTTTCCAATCTCATAATTAATTCCCTTATTCACGGGTTTGAAGGAATAGATGCCGGTAATATAGACATCAGGGTGGATGTCGTCGACGAGCGGATTATCATCCGCTATAATGATGACGGCAAGGGCATGAGTGAAGTCGATGTAAACAAAGTCTTTGAGCCGTTTTTTACCACCAAGCGCGGGGAAGGGGGAACCGGGTTGGGCATGAGCATTGTCTACAATCTTGTACACAAGCGTCTTGGAGGAGTCATCAGCTGCTCCAGTGTTGAAGGTCAGGGTACTGCCTTCACCATCTCCTTGCCCGGAGATATTATCGTTGAAGACTGATTTTCTTGATTTATAAGCCCTTGACTGGGCGGTTTTAAAGCATATCTTTCATATACCGCATCGTTTACGGTGCGGTATTTTTCTATCAAGCTAAAAACAGGAGCATTTAATATGACCAGTCAGATCAAAACATTTTTCCTGCTTGCCGCACTAACGGCGATTATCCTTTTTCTAGGGGGATTGATGGGAGGACGGACCGGGCTAGTCATTGCCTTCGGATTCGCCATATTTATGAACGTGGGCAGTTACTGGTATTCGGATAAAATTGTTCTTTCCATGTATAAAGCCAGACAGCTATCAGCTAACGACGCTCCGCAGGTGTATGCCATGGTTAAAGAGCTTGCTGCCAATGCCGGAATCCCCACTCCCCGGCTTTATGTAATTGATCAGGATGCCCCCAATGCTTTTGCTACCGGGCGTAACCCTGAGAATGCCGTGGTTGCAGTAACCAGCGGTATCATGCGTATCCTGACTCCGGAAGAACTGCGTGGAGTTATAGCCCATGAGATAGGCCACATCACTAACCGCGACATTCTCATTCAATCTGTTGCCGCTGTTCTCGCCGGGGCAATCATGATGATTGCCAATATGATGCAGTGGGCCGCAATTTTCGGTTTCGGCGGCGATGACGAGGAGGGAGGAACCAACCCTCTGGCCGCGATTCTCATAGCAATTCTCGCACCCATTGCCGCTTCCCTGATTCAGATGGCGATATCACGCTCCCGTGAGTATCTCGCAGACTCCACCGGGGCCCGGATTTCTGGTACCCCCAAGGCTCTGGCCTCCGCTCTTTATAAACTGGACGCCACTGCCCGCAACATACCTATGGATGCCAACCCCGCTACCGAAAACATGTTTATCGTCAACCCATTCAGCGGCGGAAACATGGCGAACTGGTTCAGCACCCATCCTTCTACCGAGGACCGTATTGCCAGACTTATGTCCATGTAATGACGCCTGAGAAGAAATCTTTTTATTAAGAGCGCGAAGCACATCAAGACTATGTTTTTCAAATCTCGTATTAAAATAATTCTTTTTATTCTGCTGACCGTTGTGATTGCCCGGCCATCCTTTGCGGCGAAGGATGATTCCCTGCGGGTGACTCCTGTAGTGCGGGCGGTCCAGAAGACCTCCCCGGCAGTTGTGAACATCAATGTAACCCGCATAGTAGAGCGCGGGGTGTCTCCTTTCGGGCAGATGTTCGGGGGACAGGGCTTTGATATGTTCTTTGACAATTTCCCGACCCAGAAGCGCAAATTCCGTTCGCAGGCAACCGGATCCGGAGTGATCATCAACGGACGCCGTGGGCTGGTGCTCACCAATGCTCACGTGCTTTCCGGAGGAAGCGACATCAAGGTCAGACTGATTAACGGCGAGGAATACTCTGCCGAGATTGTCGGTTCTGATGCTGATTTTGATATTGCCGTGCTCAAAATCAAGGGGGCAGGCAATCTTCCGCAGGTTGCCATGGGGGATTCCTCGGATATTTATATTGGCGAGACTGTAATCGCCATCGGCAACCCCTTCGGTTATACCCATACGGTGACCACCGGAGTTGTTTCTGCGCTCAAGCGTGCGGTAAAATCAAAAGAGGGCGCTTATACGGATTTCATTCAGACCGACGCAGCTATTAATCCCGGAAACAGCGGTGGGCCGTTGCTGAATATTATGGGTGATCTGATCGGTATCAATACCGCTATTCAGGCCCGCGCGGAGGGGATCGGCTTTGCTATTCCCATCAATCGGGCCAAGCGGGTGGTCAAGGAGCTGCTTGAATCCGGCAAGGTCTCCCCTGTCTGGCTGGGGCTGAGCGGTCAGGATCTGGATCAGGGGGCGGCCAGTTATTTCGGTCTTTCCCGTGTTTACGGCATGCTGATCACGGATGTCCATAAGGATACCCCAGCTGCTTATGCCGGTTTGCAGCCCGGAGACGTAGTGCTCAGGATCAATGGCATTGAGGTTGAGGACAAGACCGGGTATCTTGCTCTGCTTCGGGTGCAGACCCGCAGCGAAGATGTTGATCTTGAGGTCTTGCATGAAGGTAAACTCCGCCATGTTGTGGTCCGCCCGCAATCACTTGAGCTTCGGCAGATCCGGTCTCAGGCATGGTCCCGCTGGGGCATGGTTGTCGATAAGGATTCCCGAGGACGCGGCATGTTGGTTAGCAAAGTGCGTAAGAATAGCGCATCTGAACGTCTTGGCCTTCAGCCCGGAGACAAAATCCATCAGATAGGCAATCACCGTGTTGAGTCGCAGAAAGATTTTCTTGATTCCTTTCTGCGTTATCGTTTGAACAATAAGGTGATGCTCAAGGTTCAGCGCGGGCGTAATTTTTATTACGTGAAGTTGATTAGTTAAGGCCTGTTTTTCAGTGGGCTTAAGAAAAGGCGTGCAGTCCACTGCGGACAGCACGCCTTTTTATTTGTATTCCTGTATAACAGAATAAACAGGGCCGTCGGGGGTGAGTTCACTTTTGTAGAGGGTGAATCCGTTTATTTCTGTTGCAGGCAGTTCTATACTGCTGATTTTTTCTGCCAGAGCGTTCCAGTCGTCGTCGGCTATTTTTTTGACCCGACCCAGTGTCAGGTGGGCATGACAGGATTGCCTGTTTTTCGTAAATCCCAGCTTGGCCATTTCCAAGTCGATTTTTGTTGCGGTAGAGCAGAAAGTGTCAGTCCCTTCGGCTATACCCAGCCAGATAATATGAGGCTTTTCCTGCACCGGAAAGAAACCGGCCCCTGCGTTTGTAATTTTGAAGTTTACAACCGGGATCTTTTTAAGTACTCCCTGCACCTCGGCAAGCTTGTCTTCCTCCACGCTGCCCAGAAATTTGAGGGTAAGGTGCATGTTTTCAGGTTTTACCCATGCAATTTTGGATTGCAGGCCATTGCGCAGGCTGGCGGAGGATTTGCGGATTATTTCTTTCCATTCTTCCGGTACGGGGTGTGCGACGAATGAGCGGATTTTTTTCATGGTTCAATCCCTGTTTGCGTGTTCCCGGAAAGCGGCTTTAACTCATAAAAGAATCTCGTAGAGCTGCCTTTTCAGGGCGGTTTGTTTTTGATCTTTCAAACTCTGCAGCGTATTTCGTCATGAATCCGGCAAAGTGTGCTTCAGATTTTTGGAGCACGTTTTCGTATAGTTTGATGTCATACTGGTTGTATTCCACGATCCGGTTGTACAATGAATCCCCCAGTTCTTTTCGGTGATCGGAAATTTTGCTGGATTCAGGCGTTTCCCGCAGCCGTTCATAAAATATATTATCAAAACCGGCGAGTTTTGACAGCATGAATGCCGATTCTTCATATCTTTCCTGAAAGCCTATGAAATCGAAGTTGTTCTGCAGGGATTCCATTGCATCGTGATAATGGTCGTTGTTTATCTCATGAAAGCCTTTATCAAGATGATTGCCGAAAAATCTCACATAGGCATTTGTGGATTGTTTGAAGTATGAGATTGCAGGGCATCTGCTGTCTTTGGGCATGGAAGGCACGGAGTAAAAAAATTCTCTTAGCTCCATGGAACTTTCCAGCAGTCCGGCTGATTTCAAATAGTAGAACCATGAAACAGCCCGTGAGACAGGGTGGCGCAGAAAGGTGAAACGGAAAAAAAGCTTCGGAATCCGGGGCAGTATCTCCGGTCTGTAATGGCCCATAAAACATGAGTGTTCTTCATACATTCCCGGTCTTTCATGCAGGAAATCAGACCCGGCATTTGGGCCGTCCGCATTTGCGCAGCTGTCGTAAATTTCCGCCGCTTCATAATTGTTGCGTAACAGGTTTCTGAGTGAGGTCCCGGCGGTTTTGGTTACATGATAGAAAAAAATATTTTTCATCCGTACGGCATGTCCTTTCTTGTGTGCGAAATGTGTGCGTATTTTTTATATAACATTACAAGTTGTTAAGTGTGTTATGAACCGGGTGTGGAAAAAGTGAAGAAGAATTTCAACATTCCGAACACTATATCGTCATTATTACTGTTGGCGTTGGAGTTGGTTACGTAGGTCAGGTCCGGGACGATGGAGAAGTTATCGGTCAGTTTGGCCTGATAGTATGTTTCGTAATGGTATTCCATGTCCTTGTTTGCGGTGTGCCTGTTTCCCTGCACCCCTCCTGCTGCCACGCCCCAGACATCCTGCTCCCGGCTGGGGATGGGACCCTGCCAGTGCGTACCTGCGGACCATGTCCAGCTGATGCTGTTTATTGCCCCGTTACCTTTGCCCAGCCGTGCGAATATTCCGAAATTCTCGGTGATATCCTGATCCATGTTGAAAGCCACGCCCCAGTTGATCGATTCATCCCCGGCGTTGATTCCCGGCTGGTCGTAGGTGTTGGTCCAGCCGAAGATGCGGTAATTACCTTTGAGATTGCCGAAGCTGGGAGAATAAGTCAGCTGTCCGCCGATGAGTGGGCTGTCGGCCATGTCTTCAAACTCATCTTTTCGTTCATTGGCCGGACATCCTGCATAGGTCGTGGACTGGGCCAGTACGGTCAGTTTGAATTCTTTCTGAGGATTGAACCCGGCGGCAATAATGGGAAGGTTGCTGTCAATACCGTCAAAGATGGGCTCGTTGTTAAACATGGAGTTTACGAACTGAATGCGGCCATTCCCTGCAAAACGGTTTTCGTCCATGAATGATTCGGGGTCGGTGTAACCCAGCGATACAAACATTTTTTTGTCCGCAAAGTGCTGTGTGTAGAGCACGTCAGAAATAGATGCCTTGCCGCCGGGACTTGTTCGTGAAGCCTGAGAGTTAAGCGAGGAGAGAACCAGTCCGCGTCTGGATGGGTTGCTGTTTACATCCGAGGCCCCGCCCTGAACCTGAAAGAAAAACTTTCCGTCTTTTATAGGTTCCCAATGCAGGCGTACGCGTGCTTTATAAGCACCGTATGTGTTGCTGTCTTTCGTTTCCCCGTCTATCTTCGTACTTCCGTATGACTGAATGTATCCGAGCACGTCGCCTTCGATGGTCAACGGTCCGGTGGAGTTCTGCACCTCGTTCCATGCCTCACGGAATTCTTGCAGCAGCACGGATTGATGCCCGGCTTCCTGCCCGTGCAGGTTAAGGGTGGAACGCAGGGAGTCGCTGCAGATCCCGTTTGTCGTGCAGCAAAGAACAAAGAGGATGATCAGGGAAAGGGACTTCTTCATTTTGATTTAACTCTCTTTCAAAAACTTGTGCAGCTTTTCAAGTACAGTTTGCAGGCTCTGCTGTTTAACGTCCATACGGTCTCCGCTGAAGAGTATTTTTTCAGCGTATGTCTCCCCGTTAACATGCCAGCCCATCCAGACGGTGCCTACCGGTTTGTCCGGAGTGCCTCCCGTGGGGCCAGCAATCCCGGAAAGTGATATGCCAACATTCACGCCCATGGTTTTGCAGACTCCCTCAGCCATGGCCCGGACAGTTTCCTCGCTGACCGCGCCGTGTTCTATTATTACTGTTTCGGGAACATGCAGCAGAGACATTTTTATTTCGTTTGAGTATGCTACTACTGCCCCGGAAAACCATGCGGAACTTCCGGAGAAGTCGGTCAGGGTCGCGGCTACAAGTCCTCCGGTGCAGGATTCAGCCGTGGCCATGGTCCAGCCTTTATCAACAAGAATTTTTCCTATAGAAGGTACAATTGTTTTGATCATGAGGGTACGTTATCCTGAATTTGAGCGTATTTAAAGAGGTAGATGCGACTATTGTTTACCGTAAAGTGAAGTGATACCATCATCCGCCGATGCCGATCCTGACCGGAAGTGTTTAATGGCCGTAAAGAATATTGCAGATATTGTCTGGAAAAGACATCAGAGTCACTGGAATTGGATTCTTATGCTCGGGTCCCTGTGTGTGCTGCTCATGGCTTTGTGGATGAAATCAATTTTTCTAACTCTCTTTTTTCTTGCCGGTTTTGCTGTTTCCATGATGGAACTGCCCGACCCGCAACCCCCTTTTGCACTGGTGGAAAGGCTTCTTGAGTATGAACGCAACTGGCTGGAATCTCCTTGGGACTGGAAAAAGAGGCTAAAGGCTTTCGGCATGCTCGCCTCCGTGGTATATGTATTTTCGTGCTGCTGGTGGGAGAGTCTTATGGGATTGCTGCTTCTGGTTGGCCTTTACGCCAATATCGCCTGTGTTTACGGAAACAAGCGCATGGGAATTGATGATTTGTAGGTAAAATCTGCATTTTGAAGCAAGAATACCCTTTATAAGTGCGCCCGGATTCGCTACTAGTGTTGCGTCCGTCAAATTCATAACCTTGGGTTTGATAAAATATATTTAATTTTGCTTTTTCAAAATAAATTTGAATTTATTTTGAGGGTGTCACAGCGGCTTGTGAAGAGCCTTTTTTATATATGATGATATCAGGAGAATGAAATGCTCGATTTGAAATTTGTACAGAACAATCTGGATGTAGTTCGCGAAAGCCTCGAAAAAAGAGGATCTAAACTTGATGTTAATGAATTCAGCGATCTGGATTCCCGCCGCAAGGCCCTTCTGCAGGAAGTGGAATCCCTTAAGGCCGAGCGTAACTCTACATCCGGCGAGATTGCAAAAATAAAGAAAGAAGGTGGCGACGCCTCTGAAATCATCGCCCGTATGGGTGAAGTCTCAGGCCGGATCAAGGCCCTTGATGAAGACCTCAAAGATATTGAAGCCGCTGAACGCGAATGGCTCGTTTCCGTTCCCAACATGCCTGATGAGTCCGTACCTTTCGGTAAAACCGAGGACGACAACCCGGTTATCCGCCATTGGGGCGAAAAGCCTGAGTTTGATTTTACCCCCCGCGAGCATTGGGATCTGGCTGTGGAGTTGGACGGCGTTGATTTTGAACGCGCAGCGAAGCTTACCGGAGCGCGTTTTGCCGTGCTTAAGAAATGGGGGGCCAAACTGGAAAGGGCTCTGACGTCTTTCATGGTCGATGTGCAGACCAATGACCACGGTTATACTGAGGTCATTCCTCCGTATATCGTCAACCGCGATTCCCTGTTCGGCACCGGTCAACTGCCGAAGTTTGCCGAGGACCTTTTCAAGCTGGAAAACTGGGAATACTACATGATTCCCACAGCAGAAGTTCCGCTGACCAACCTGCATCGCGATGAAGTGCTCAGTGAAGATGATCTTTCCATTGCCTACTGCGCTCCGACTCCCTGTTTCCGTTCCGAAGCAGGATCCTACGGCAAGGACACCAAAGGCCTGATCCGTCAGCACCAGTTCCACAAAGTGGAGATGGTGCGTTTCGCCCACCCGGACAAATCTTTTGATGACCTTGAAAAGATGACCGGACATGCCGAGGAGATTCTTAAGCGTCTCGGACTGCATTACCGGGTTATCACCCTGTGTACCGGCGATATGGGATTCGGTTCTGCCAAGACCTATGACATTGAGGTCTGGCTGCCCGGTCAGGATAAGTACCGTGAAATTTCTTCCTGCTCCAACTGCGTGGATTTCCAGGCCCGCCGTGCCAATATCAAGTTCCAGCCCAAAGACAGCAAGAAAAAACAGTTCGTCCACACCTTGAACGGCTCCGGCCTTGCTGTGGGGCGTACCTTTGTAGCTGTGGTTGAAAACTATCAGCAGAAGGACGGTACCATCGTGGTTCCCGAAGTCCTGCGTCCTTACATGGGCGGTATGGAAGTAATTACTGCCGAGTAATTACAGCTAATACGCATGAATTTAAGGGCAGCCCGTTTTCACGGGCTGCCCTTTTTTTGGGCCTGCAAAATAAAATGGCTGCCGTAAAAACGACAGCCACCACAGAATGATTATGAATTAGTTTAGCAGTACCCGCATGGACCCGTAGAATCCCCGACGGCCTGAATAAGTGGGTTAAGGAAGCAGGGTGTATTGCACAGATAGGGCTTACAGATCCAATCCCTGCTTCTTGTAATCGTTAAGCTTGTTGCGCAGGGTGCGTACGGAGATGCCCAGCAGTTCCGCTGCCTTGGTGCGGTTGCCGGAAGTCTGGTCGAGACTCTTGATGATCAATTTCTTTTCCATTTCGGAAATAGGCATAACCGCAAAGTCCGCGGCAATGCCAGCTGCATCTGCCTGCTGTTCCCCGCCCGGAGCCTCGCCTTCTGTGTGGGCTTCGTCAGGCATCCATGCATCGGGATCGTTGAGGAAATGTTTGGATTCAATGGGCCCTGCTCCGGCCAGCAGCACGGCTCTTTCCATGAGGTTCTGCAATTCTCGCACGTTGCCGGGCCATTCGTAGTCCAGCAGCCACTTGGTAGCCTCTGCTGAAAATGCAAGAGGGGACAGCCCGTATTCAGTGCAGTATTTATTTACGAAAAATTTAGCCAGCAGCAGGATGTCTTCACCGCGTTGGGAGAGAGCCGGAAGTTTGAGCGGAATTACGTTCAGACGGTAAAAAAGGTCCTGTCTGAATTTTCCTTCCTTTACCGTCTCCTCAATGGCCCGGTTGGTTGTGGCCAGTACGCGTACATCAACCTTTACGGTTTCGACCCCGCCAACGCGGTCTATTTCGCCTTCCTGCAGAACCCTGAGCAGCTTGGCCTGCAGTCCCAGCTCCATTTCCGTGATTTCATCAAGGAGAATAGTTCCACCTGAAGCCAGTTCGAATTTACCAAGCTTGCGGTTGATAGCCCCGGTGAAGGCGCCTTTTTCATGACCGAACAGTTCTGATTCGAGCAGGTGTTCAGGCAGGGCGGCGCAGTTGATGGCTACGAACGGTTTGTCATTGCGGTCGGAATGATGATGCAGGAAACGGGCGAACATTTCTTTACCTGTTCCTGATTCACCGGAAATAAGTACCGTGGCTTTGGACTTGGCTACCTGCTTGGCAAGGCCCAGCACCCGAGCCATGGCCGGATGTTGGCCGATGATCTGGTAACGTCCCTGTGTTCCCTTTTGCCCCGGTGCGTCCGGGGGAACGGCTGCTCCCAGTTGATCCGGTGAGGGCATCGATGATGGTTTTTCATCCGGAAGCATGAGTTTTATTTTTTCCCATGAGAGAGGTTCCAGCCAGTAATCACGAGCACCTAACTCCATGAATTTCAGGGCTTCATCTGCGGAACCGTTGCGGGAAAAAATAACCACCGGCGGAAAATTTTCAATGTTAACCGCTTCGGCAAGAAGGGCCTGAGCAGAATAACCCTGCATAACCGGCCTCGTAAAAATCAGGCACGGTTTTGATTTTTTTATGAAGTTAACGGCCCCGGCAAGGTTGTCGGCCAGCCCGGCTTGAAAGCCCGCTTCTTTGAGCGGGGAAAACACGGAAGTCACGGACTGCGGTTCGGCTATAAATAGTAATGTACTCTCAGGCATTTTGATTTCATATATCTAAGTGGTGAGCTTTTCAACACCATATATATTATTGAGGTCGATAAATTATGGAAAAATGTCTAAAAGCCCCAAAAAAATTTTTCCCCGTGGCCGCTTAATTGGCGCGAAGGATCTGTTTTTTTATCGAAAAGAGCGGGTTGTGTGTTTTTGCTGCGTATCCGCCAGCTTTCTTTCATATTGATTAGAAAGGAAATTTTCTGATCAAAACGCAAGAAAGTGAAAAATAATTTCGATTTACGAAATAAACAAAATTGTGTGCAGCTGGTTTTTTCAAAAAAAACATAAGACATTTTAACAAAAATGACGTTTCTCGGGATAGATTATTCGCAAAACGCGAAAAAAAGAAGAGTTCTTCCAAAATGAATGGGGGGTTGCCGAATTTTGTTCCATTTGGTACCCCGTTTTTTCGGGCTTTGAATAATTTTTTACGGGATTTGTACAAAAGTGATAAAATTTAACAATGTCAATAAATACTACGGTGACTATCACGCTCTGAGGGATATCAACCTTCATATTAAAAAAGGCGAGGTGGTTGTTGTTTGCGGACCTTCCGGTTCTGGTAAAAGTACCATGATCCGCTGTATTAACCGTCTTGAACCGATTCAGGAAGGTGAAATACTTGTAGAAGATATGGATGTTAACGGGGCAAGAGTCAACCTGCCTCTGCTAAGGGCGGAGATAGGTTTTGTTTTTCAGTCCTTCAATCTGTATCCGCATATGACGGTTTTGGAAAATATCATCCTGGCGCCGACCATGGTTCGGAATATGAAACGCAAGGATGCCGAAGAGTTGGCTATGGAACTTCTTTCCAAAGTCAATATCCCGGACAAAGCCGGGGATTATCCTTCCCAGCTCTCCGGCGGACAGCAGCAGCGTGTGGCCATTGCCCGCGGTCTGGCTATGCGCCCGAATATCATGCTGTTTGATGAACCCACATCCGCCCTTGATCCGGAAATGATCAACGAGGTTCTGGACGTTATGAAGGCTCTGGCCCGTGAGGGCATGACCATGGTTTGTGTAACCCACGAAATGGGGTTTGCCCGCGAGGTTGCGGACCGGGTTATCTTCATGGATGAAGGGACACTGATTGAAGAAAACAGTCCCGATGAATTCTTCAACAACCCGCAGCATGAACGTTCGAAGCTCTTTTTGAGCAAGATTCTTTCGCATTAGGGGATTCCCCATCATCTTTGATGGGTGTAGATAGTGAACGAACTGCCTGCAAATTTTTTGCAGGCCGGGCATAAGGAAGCTCGCGGTTTCCGGTGTCGGGGATCGCTCTTTGTATACTCTTTGTCTATTTTTCACGCAGGAGGAAAGAATGAAAAGGTTTATGACTCTGGCTCTCGCAGCCGCTCTGGTTATGGCTTTCGCTGCAACTGCTTTTGCAGGTGCCACTTATGACAGGATCATGAAAGACAAGGTTATTCGTATCGGTATCATGACCGATTCCATTCCCGGTGCTTTTTACAACGCAAAAAAAGAATGGGTCGGCTTTGATGTTGACATCGCTAATGAACTCGCAAAACGCCTCGGTGTTAAAATTGATCAGGTTCCGGTTAACAACAAAACCCGTATCGGTTTCCTCCAGCAGGGCCGTATTGACGCTTCCGTTTCCAATATGACCCACAAGCGTTCCCGTGATAAGTCCATCGACTTTTCCATCACCTATTTCTTTGACGGCCAGAAAATGCTTGCTCCCAAAGGCAAGTTTTCCACCCTCAAGGATTTCGTAGGCAAAAAAGTTGCTGTTATGCAGGGTACCACTTCCGAGCTGAACGTTAAAAAACTGCTCAAGGATCTTGGTGATGCCGCACCTAAAGTTATCTCCTACCAGAAAGAATCCGAATGCTTTCAGGCTCTGCAGATGGGTCGTGTAGACGCATGGTCCACCGACTCCACCATCCTGCTCGGCTATGCTGCACAGGTTCCCGGTAAATACGAACTGGTTGGCGATTTCTTCTCCAACGAGCCTTACGGCATCGGTCTGGTTGAAGATGATTCCAAACTCCGCGATGCAGTAAACTTTGCACTGCAGGATATGTGGAAAGACGGTACCTACGAAAAGATCTACAACAAGTGGTACGGTCCCGACACCAAGTACTACTTCCCCCTGACCGAAAAAATCGAAATGTGGCCCTAGGCTTCATATTTGATATGCTAGACAGGCGGGGTCCCCGTGGCCCCGCCACCTTTTAAATCGAAGACAAAGAGAAAGTTTCCGCAATGATCAACCGCTATCTGGAAAAAACTTGGGTTCAGTATCTGTGCCTTGCCGCCATTACCGGGATACTGGTTTACTACTTCGGCTGGGTTTTCGACTTCGGCTATAAATTTGACTGGTCTGTTCTTTACAAGGAAGACCCGGCTTATGGCGAAGTGCTGGGCGGGATGCTTGTCACCGGCCTGAACCTGACCGTAAGCATTACATTGATGAGCTCGGCCATTGCGTTGGGTCTTGGTATTCTCTTCGGACTGGGCAGGCTTTCGCAGTTCAAACCGGTATACTATTTCAGTACCTGTTACGTTGAGTTCTTCAGAAACACCCCATTGCTGGTGCAGCTTTTTTTCTGGTATTTTGCCCTGCCTATGGGGCTGCCTGAAGGAGTCCGCAACTTTCTCTTTGACCAGAATTTCGAGATGCTTTCTGCTACTGTCGGGCTTGGTATCTACACAAGTTCCTTTATGGCCGAGGTTATCCGTGCCGGTATCCAGTCCATTCCTAAAGGGTTGCTGGAAGCTTCTTATTCATCAGGGCTCACCCCGGTTCAGACCTTGACCAAAATTATTCTTCCGCTGGCTTTCCGGGCCATTATTCCCCCGCTTGGCAGTGAATTCCTCAACAATATGAAGAACTCCTCGCTGGCCATGGTTGTGGGCGTGCCGGAACTCTGCTGGGCATCGCAGCAGATAGAAGGTATGACCTTTAAAGGTTTCGAAGCCACTACTGCAGCTACTGTTATCTATCTTTCCCTGTCCCTTATCATTGCCGGAATCCTGACCCTTGTTAACTGGAAGCTGCAGATTGTCCCGGTCAAGAATCGTACTCTGGGACATAAATTTGCACATCTGCTTTTCCTTCCTTTTGAGGCTCCGTTCGCTTTTATGGCAAGAATGCACCGCAGGATGAAGCGCAAACGTCAGGATGATTTCAACCTTTCCAAGGCGCAGGCCGCACGCAGGGCTTTTCTTGCTAAACTTGCCAAGGTGTTCGGATTGATATGGAAGGCGGCTTTTCTCGGCAGTCTGGCCTTCCTGTTGATTTCCGCTGTTTACGGTGTGTCCACGTTCAATTTCGAGATCATCCGGGAGAACATCGGCACCATGCTCTGGTGGAGATTCCCAGACGGTGATCCCAATGAAATCCTTTGGGGTATGGGCGGTCTGTCCTTCTCCATACTCATGTCGGTAATCGCCATTTCAGTCAGCTTCTTTATCGGGCTGGTCGTGGGTATCGGACGTACTTCCAAGAATAAACTCTTTCTGATTCCGTCCACTCTTTACATTGAGCTTATTCGCGGCAACCCGCTGATCATGGTTATTTTCTGGATTTACTTTTTCATCCCCATTCTGACCGGGCAGTTCCTGAATGTCTTCTGGTCGGCAACCATTGCCCTGACCGTATTTACCGGGGCTTATCTGGCCGAGATCGTCCGCTCCGGTATCCAGAATCTGCCTCCGGGCCAGTTTGAGGCTGCTGTTTCTACCGGACTGACTTACTGGCAGACCATGCGCAAGGTTATTCTGCCGCAGGCTTTGAAACAAATGCTTCCGGCTATTGTGGGACAGTTTATCGCTATCTTCAAAGATACCTCTCTGGCCTTTGTTATCGGTGTTCTTGAGCTTACTTTTGTGGCACAGGGATTGAACAACAGGCTTATGATCTATCCTTTTGAAATTTATACCACCGTAGCATTTTTGTACTTTATTTGTTGCTACCTGATGAGTCTCGTGGCAAGACGACTCGAACGGAAGCTTTCAACTGAGACCTTCCGTTTACAGATGTAATTGAGCACCCTCCCTCCGGTTTGCGGGGGGAGGGGTGTTGACATAGAAGCATTTCGGAGTTGTCTCATGCTCGGTAAGAGTGTTCCTGTTTTTTGCTACCATGCCGTCTGTGAAGAGGACGGTCATTCCCCTGCCGCCTTTGCTTCCCATCTTGATATGATGCAGGAGATGGGCTTCAAGACCATCAGTGCCGGCCATTTGTATGAAATCTGCATGGGCCGCAAACCCATTGATGATAAAT
This sequence comes from Maridesulfovibrio sp., assembly GCF_963678865.1. Classification (NCBI taxonomy): domain Bacteria; kingdom Pseudomonadati; phylum Thermodesulfobacteriota; class Desulfovibrionia; order Desulfovibrionales; family Desulfovibrionaceae; genus Maridesulfovibrio; species Maridesulfovibrio sp. The sequence continues at coordinate 3,054,852 of NZ_OY787459.1, forward strand.
ACGTGGTGCTTACTTTTGATGACTGCCACATCAGCAACTGGGTCAATGTTGTTCCCATGCTTGAAGAACGGGGCATGACCGGGGTCTTTTTTGCGGTCAGTGATTTTATCGGTTCTGGCGAAGTCAGGAGCAGGGCGGATGTGAAGGAAATTCTGCCCATGCGCGAGTCTTTCAAAAGAGCGCTTTCCGAAGATGACAATTCCCAGTTCATGAATGAGGCGGAGCTGAGATCGCTTGTCCACGATAAAGGCATGGAAGTCTACGCCCACACCTGCCGCCATCAGGGTTGCTTCAAGAATTTGCGTTTTAAAGGCAATTTCGCAGAAAGTTCCCATTGGTCTACATGGGGAGTGTACCGCAAATTTAATTCTGAACTTCCCACTTATGATTACGGCAGCGCCTTTGCCTATAATGGGTTCTGGCCCCAGTTTCGCAAAGGCAAGGTTTCTTTCAAGCGTCGTTCTGATGATGAGAGGCGCAAATTTATCCGTGATGATTTCAAGCGTTCTCTTGATAAGATAAAAAAAATCAATGGCTCGCGTCGTCAGTTTTTCTGCTGGCCGTGGGGAGACTTTGACGCCCTCTCCATGCAGGAGGCCTCTGCTGCCGGGTTCTCCGGAACTTTTACTCTTGAACGTTCGGCAAATATGCTCGGTACAGATCCCATGCGTATCAACCGCATCGGAGTGGGTACCAGCAAGGATGCAGGGTGGATTAAAAAGCGTTTGCTCATGTATTCCTATGAAGCACCGGCTATGGTCTGCTTCAAATTTTTCACCAAGCGTAACGACATCGGCAAAGTTCTTTATATAACCGATACGGATAAGCTCTCCGGAGGCAGCAGGCAGTTGGCCAATAGCGCCAAAGCCATGCTTCAGGCCGGGCTTGGTGTCGTTGCAGTGCTTAAACCCGGTGCCTTGCTCATTCCTGTGCTGGAGGAGATGGGCGTGGAAGTCATTCAGTTGGATGATTTCAAGAACATGCTCGCCGCTGCCGGATTTCTTGCTACTGTTATTGAAGAACAGCAGGTGGATGTGGTCCATACCTACCACAACCGGGCAGTCAAGATAGGTTGTCTTGCCAAGGGACTATCCTTGCTTGGCGGACGCAGGTTCAAGCTTTTCTTCAATAGGGGGGTTATCTATAAACCCAACCCGCTGGCCCCTCTTTTTTCGCTCATCGGTAACGGCTATATCTGCAACTCCGCCAAGAGCCGCCATGTGCTGCTCAAGCACGGGGTTCTGCCCAAGAGGGCGCAGGTGGTCTACAATTCTTTTGTGGGGGGCGGACGTAAACCTAAGCGTTCTGCCGAAACCACCATTATTTATGTGGGTAACGGGGGGCATGCCAAGGGAGCGGATGTATATCTTAAGTCCGTTGAACGGCTGCTTGCTCAGGATGAATGCAACGGCGTGCGCTTTATTGCCGTGGGTTTGAAGGATATTTCCCTTTACAAGGATGTCGTTTCCGGAGCAACTCTGGAGCGTGTCGAGTCTCCGGGATTCATTCCTCATGATGAAGTTACCGCGTTGCTGGCCGGTTCACATATATATGTCATGAGTTCCCGTCAGGAATCCATGCCCAACACATTGCTGGAAGCTTTTGATGCCGGACTGGCTGCTATCTGTACCAATGCGGGCGGAACCGGCGAACTTATCCGTGACGGGATCAACGGTTTTCTCTGCGATGTGGAAGACAGTGACGCATTGGCTGCAGCCATGAAAAGACTTGTCGATGACGCGGAGCTGCGTAGTGAAATGGGCCGCTTGAACCGCAGGATAGTACGTACTTTCATGTCCTCGGCAGCCAAGACCGATTCGCTGCTGGCTGTCTATTCCTCTCTGCCCGGTGATGAACCGCAGATTGAGTTGCCGGATATTGATGCTTTGATCAATAAATAGGCTTTTATTGCAATACAATTTGTATTTTAAGGGAAGGGTTGTCTTGACTCTTCCCTTTTTGTTTGGGGTGTTGTGGATAACATTCCTTTTGGTTAACGTGGGCAGGAATAATCCAAGCGTCAAAAAAAAGGAACATAAATGGGCAATTTTTATTCCGACACATACTGGTCCGACATGCATGCTCCGGTGCGGCGCAAGCTTCTGATGGGTTCGGTAGGGGCAAAGCATCTTTTCGATACCGGGGTGTTGGCCCTTGAATCTGATCCGCAGCTTGGCGTCGAGTTATTGCTGGCGGCTTATGTTTTCGATCCGCTTGATGGGAATGTCGCTACGCAGTTGTCCCGGATTGAGGGGTTGCTGCCTTTGTTCCCACGGTCAGTAGCCGCATGCATATCCTCATTGCTTGCTTGCTGGCAGCGTCCTGATAATTTGACATATTTTCAGCGGATTGCTTCAAAGCATGATTACGTGAAGGTCAAAAAGTATATTTTGTCCTGCCTTGAAAAGGAACCGGAAAACCTCTTCTGGATACATCTGGGAATGATCCATGCCCGGGCGGCTGCTGATTTTGAATTCGGACTTGAGTTGCCGGTCGGAGAGTTGCCGAATGAGATTCAACCGGCGATTGATCTTGCCAAGTCGTTTTTTAATTTTATGGCCGGGAATGATGCCGTCGCCTTTCCGTTGCTTATGTCCGCTTCGGATGTTTTTGGGCTTAATAATCTGGCCCATATTATCGCCTCCGTTGCTTTGAAGCTGGGGGAGCGGGAAACAGCAATGTCCGTCCTGTCCGGGGCCGTGGATGCACAGCCGTGGCGGGTTTCCGAGGCCTTGCGTTTATATGATCTGGCCTGCTCTTTGGATAAGAAAACCGTTCCCCTGCCCGGAAGTCTGGCTGTTCTGCTCTATTCTTTCAACAAGGCGGAAGAGTTGGATGCCACTCTTGCCTCCCTGCATCGCTCCGAATTGAACGGGGCCAGCATTTTCATGCTTGATAACGGTTCCTCTGACGGGACTTCCGAGGTAATTTCCAAATGGCAGAGTGAATTCGGCGTTCAGATGAAGCGTATTGATCTGCCGGTGAATGTCGGTGCTGCTGCCGCTCGCAACTGGCTTATGAAGGAACCGCAGGTGCAGGAATGCGCTTTTGCGGTTTATCTGGACGATGATGTGGAGGTCGCTCAGGATTGGATTTTACGGCTGGGTGCGGCTGTGGACGCTTACCCTGATGCCGGGGTCTGGGGATGCAAGATTCTGGATTATTCTGTGCCTGCTGTCATGCAGGCAGTGGATATGCACATCATTCAGCCTGAGGGCGAGGAGGGGGAAGGCCCAGAGGTGGATTTGGCCAGAATTACCCCCAACCCTTTCCGGTGTTCGAATCTGCATCTCTACCTACTAGACAGTGGATATTTTGATTTTATGAGACCTTGCGGATCGGTCACCGGGTGCTGTCATCTGTTCAGGACACAGAAGCTGCTTGACAACGGTGGCTTTTCCCTGTTCCTTTCTCCCTCGCAGTATGACGATCTGGAACATGACCTGCGCAGCTGCCTAAAGGGCGATTTTCCTGTTTATCAAGGGCATCTCGGCATCCTGCACCGCAAGCGGTCCGGTTTTGCCAGCCACACCGATGTTGCGCAGGAAGGTAATGCTCAGGGCAACCGCTATAAGATGCAGGCCATGCATCCTCGTAGTGAAATACTGCGGATAATGGCTGATGAAGAAAGGCTTCTTCAGTCCGACCTTGAGAAAAAGATGCAGTATCTGGTGCGGAAAGGGATTCTGGCCGGATAGATAAATACAGGGAGTGTGCCATGTCCGACCACGATCAAACTCAGGAATTCTTGAACAACCTGCCCGAACTGGAACAAGGCAAGACCTTCGGCTTTGCCTGCCACCCCGAAGTGCGTTGCTTTAACGCCTGCTGCGGTGACCTTAATCTGATGCTCACCCCTTATGATGTACTCCGTCTGCGTAAAGGGCTGGGGCACGACAGTAAGAAATTTATCCACAACCATGCGGACATTACCCGTACACCGGGAACCGGATTCCCCATGTGTAAGCTGCGTATGCTTGATAATGCCAAGCGCAGCTGTCCTTTTGTGCGTACCGAAGGCTGTTCCATTTATGAGAATCGTCCCGGGGCCTGCCGTACCTACCCTCTTGGCCGTGCTTCGCGCATGGACGAGAACGGTGAAACCATCGAACAGTTTTTTATCGTGCAGGAACCGCACTGCCGTGGGTTTGAGGAAGACAAAGAGTGGACCAGCGACGAATGGTTGAAGGATCAGGGACTTGAGCCGTACAACGAAGTCAATGACCGTTATATGCGTATCATGAACCGTGCCCGTCAGGCCGGGGTGGTCCTTGATGAACGCAAACTGAATATGGCTTTTCTCGCACTGTATCAGGTTGATAACTTCATCAATTTCATCAAAGATATGAACGTATTCTCCCGTCTGGAGATTTCCGAGGAACGCCAGCAGGCTATCCTTAATGACGAGGAAGAATGTCTCCGCTTTGCTCTTGACTGGGTGGAGCTGATAGTGCTTGGTTCCTCCGAGAATCTGGCTCCTAAGAAATAGTATTTGGATGACTCCGGTGGCTGGGTAAGAGGGACTTTTGGGAAAAGTTCCCCTTAGCCAGACTCCATCTCCTCAAAATTTTTCAGCATGCTTCGTACATAGCGCGTTCAGACATCTTTTTGTTTTTACAGCCCCCAAAATTTACAGGCCAGCCCTGAGAACGACAGATAGTTAATTACGTAATGCGCGATAATTGTCGGGTAGATCGATCCTGTGCAGTACATGCAGACCATGAGCCCTGAGCCTGTTATGGCTGTGGCTATAATGGCAGTTGGTCCCTGTGACCAGTGGATCAGGCCGAAGATTATGGCTGAGATGAGGAATATTTTGGGAATGGACTGTTTGCGTTTTCTTAGGGCTGTGAAGGCAAGGCCGCGGAAGATTATTTCTTCTGATATGGCGACAAGCGCAAGCCCGATGGTCATGTCCAGCGTGTAGAGAGGGGAATCGGTTCCGATGGGGATGGAACCCAGCCGCATGGCTGGCAGCAGCTTTGACCATAGTGCGAATCCCGGTTCATCAAGGCATAAGCCCAGTGCGGTAATGCCGATGGTCCAGAGAATGAGTTGCTTGAATGGCAGCGCGACAAGGCCGAGGTCCGCCCGGCTGAGTATTTCTTTTTTCAATAGATAGAAAAGGAATGCCAGAGGAAGAATTTTTGCCCCGTAGTCGATTGCCAGCCAGAGCAGTTCATGTTTAATGAAAATATTATTAAAGTCATTGAGATAAAATGGCAGGGCAGCGAGAATAAATATTGCGGTTTTGTTGTTGATCACTTTGATTACTCCTTGCCAAGCCGTAATTGCTGATTATTAAATCTATGCTGGTTCGGCATGTATGGTGGTGAAGCCAGACCAAAAGCGCGTAGCGCATCAAATCAATTTTGCGGAGATAGCAAATTGTCCGAACAACTAAATCTTGAACTTTCCAGCCCCAAAATAGTCGATGCTGACGAATTTGCAAAGCTCAGGGCTGCATTGCCTGCTGACCGCAAACTTGTGTTCACCAACGGCTGTTTTGATATCCTGCATGCCGGGCATGTGGACCTGCTTTCCCGCGCCCGTGAACAGGGAGACTTGCTTGTGCTGGGTTTGAACAGTGATAAATCCGTGCGCTCCATCAAAGGCGAGAAGCGGCCGGTCACCGGGCAGCAGCAGAGAGCGTTCGTGCTTGCCGGGTTGGCTTGTATTGATTACGTTATTTTTTTTGATGAAGATACCCCTTACAATCTGATCAGCAAGGTGCAACCGGATGTGCTGGTCAAAGGCGGAGATTGGAGTGTTGAAAATATTGTGGGTCGCGATGTAGTGGAGGAGCGCGGTGGAAAGGTGCTTTCCCTGCCGCTTTTACCCGGATATTCTACCACAGGGGTGATTCGCTACATCCGTGAGAATGATATTGAGTAGTTTGTTTGGGGGTAATGCCCGCAGAAGTTTTAGTGAGAGGTAATCTGTTTTAAATACTTTATTTTTATGTTAGATACGATTATCTTGTTTCAAGAATTGAATTTTGTTTAGGTATTGACAAGACGGTGGAAGTTGGGCTATTAAGCTCGACTCGCTTGGCGAAACGGGCCAATAGCTCAGTTGGCAGAGCCCCCGGCTCATAACCGGATGGTCCCAGGTTCGAATCCTGGTTGGCCCACCACTAATTTCATATGGATACATATCAAAATACAATCCAGAATATTTGCGCTTTCTAACTTGTGAAAGCAGTAGTGCTCCCGGGGGATACCCTTACGGGAGCATATTATTTTATTGTATTTTGATGTGTTGAATTTGATTACGAGCGGAAATAATTGAACATCTTTCCTGTGCGGCAATGAGCGGCCGCATGGTGGACATAGGGCCGTTATGAAGACAGCAGATGTTATCAGCAGGATAGAGTCACTTGTCCCTTCGGGTTATGCCGCCCCTTGGGATAATTGCGGTGTTCAGGTTGCAGGCCGGGAAAGAGCAGTAGGCAAGGTTGCTGTGGCTCTTGATCCTTTGCCGCAGGTTGTCGCAGAGGCCCTTGAGTGGGGGGCTCAGTTCATTCTGACCCACCATCCGTTGGCCATTGAAGCAAAATTGCCCGCACAGCTGGATTGGTTTCATGCTGTAATGAAGCAGGTTCTCTGCGCGGATGTGACCTTGTTTGCTTCGCATACTTCTCTGGATGTGCAGTTCAAGGGCGCGGTTTCTTGGCTGGGGCGGGAGCTTGAGCTGGAAAATCTGCGTGTGCTGGATCCGGTTGCGGAAAATGAGGCCGGTGATATACTCGGGTTCGGGTGTATCGGTGAGTTTTCCTCCCCGGTAATTTTTGCTGATCTGGTGGAACGTGTTTCACAGCTTGCCGGGTGCGGGGTTGTGGCCCTGTGCGGGCCGGAGCCTGAACAGGTCGGTTGTGTAGCCATATGTCCCGGTTCGGGGTCTTCGCTTATGAATAAGGCTTTCAGTCTTGGGGCGGATGTATTCATTACCGGGGATGTTAAATATCATCCCGCGCAGGAAAGTGTGGGCGCGGTGTTTGATGTGGGGCATTTTTCTTTAGAAGAAGAAATGATGCGCCGCTTTTCCGTTATTCTGGGTGAAGAACTTGGAAATGAAGTGGAAGTTAAATTTTTCAGCGGGCGCAATCCTTTTGCCTATCATGTGCAGGGGGAAGGCGTGCGCAGGCCCTGAACGGGCTGTCATGACAAAAGAGAATTAACAGTTCTGTAGAGGCCTTACGGGACTGTATTTAAGTTTCCGAACATCGATGTGGCGGAGGTCTTTATGAAGGCTGTCCGCAAAAGGGGACCCCATAATGTATGAAAAACAGATAGAACAGCTTGTTGTTTTGCAGAAGGTTGATGATGAAATCATCCTTCTTGAAGCGGAAATCGATCAGGCGCCCAAAGATGTGGCAGCCCTTGAATCCCGCAAGGAATCCCTTGAAAAACGCAAACTGCAGCTGGCTGAAAAGCTTGACCTGCTTTCCGAGCAGAAGAAAAAGCTTGAGCACGAAATCGAAGAAGATTCCGTAAAAGTCAAAAAAAGCAAAAGCAAGCTCATGCTCGTGGGCACCACCAAGGAATACCACGCCATGATGCGCGAGATGGACAGCCTTGAAAAGCTGAACAGGCTGCGTGAAGAAGAAAAGATTACTGTCCTTGAAGAAACCGAACGTCACAATGAGCTTATGGCTGACGTTGACGGCAAGATCAAGGCACTGGATACCGAGCTTGAAGAAAAACGTGCCGGACTCAAGGAAAAGCTTGATGATGCCAATGGACAGCTGGATAAACTTAACAAGCGCCGCAACAAGGCCGGTGAAGTTGTACCCAAGCCTATCCTTGGCCGTTACGAGTTTATCCGTTCACGGTTGGCTCATCCGGTTATCGTACCTGTTGAGGATGCTGTCTGCTCCGGTTGCAACATCATGATTCCTCCGCAGGAATACAACGTACTGCAGGAAGGAAAGCAGATCTTGAGCTGCCCCAACTGCCAGCGTCTCATCTATTGGATCGAGCACATTCCTGAAGCTGCAAAGCCCAAGGCTCTCCAGAAAGAAGAAGCATAATTTTAAAGAAATGATTTTTTGGGAGTTGGACGGATCATCGCCGCGGTCTTTATGACCGGGGAGGAAAGTCCGGGCTCCGCAGGGCAGGGCGCTGGGTAACTCCCAGCGGAAGTGATTCCGGGAAAGTGCCACAGAAAACAGACCGCCCCGGTGAAGATTCACCGGAGTAAGGGTGAAACGGTGGGGTAAGAGCCCACCGGCGGGTATGGTGACATATCCGGCCAGGTAAACCCCGTCCGGAGCAAGACCAAATAGGGAAGTGTTTGAGGCCGGCCCGGCCAAGCTTTCGGGTAGGTTGCTTGAGGTGTATGGTAACATGCATCCTAGAGGAATGATGATCATCCGTTTCGGCGGATACAGGACCCGGCTTATAGTCCGACTCCTCTTTTCTTTTGTATGATTAAAAAGGGGCAGCCTTTGGGCTGCCCCTTTTTTTTTGATGCCCCCATCCCCTTCAGAACCTTTTAGCTTGCTTCGCATCTGTCGCGTTAAAGCGATCCTTTGAATACAAAGTCGGCGAAGCCTTAATAAAAGGTTTTGGGATGCTTAAACCCTTTTGCAAAAGGGTTTAAGCCGCCGGAGGCTAAATTTTTATATAAAAAGCGCGAAGCGCATCAAATAAAAGGGTTTCAAAATGAGCAAATCCGGTGAAGTCTGGGCCGTTCTTCTCGCTGCAGGCAGCGGCACCCGTCTGGCTGAGGCTGTTGGCGGGGTTAAGAAGCAGTTCCTTGAATGGAAGGGCTTTCCTCTCTTCTGGCATTCTGCCATTACTTTTTCCAATACTCCTGCTGTTACCGGCATTGTTTTTGTTTTTCCCCCTGATCAGGTGGAGGAGATGAAAGAGGTTGTGGCCGGGCTGGACGGTGCTGATTCACTGGGCATGCCTTTCAGGGTGGTGGCCGGGGGAAAGCGCAGACAGGACTCCGTTTTTAACGGCTTGAATGAACTGCCTTCTAGGTGTACCCATGTGCTGGTCCATGATTCAGCTCGTCCTTTTGCTTCAGTTAGAATGGTCAGCGGAATAATTGACCGGCTGCAATCGGGCGACGAAGCTGTTATTCCTGCTATTGACGTGACCGACACCATCAAGCAGGTGGAGGACGGCATTGTTGAGAAAACTTTGGTCCGTTCCCGGTTGAAAGCAGTACAGACCCCGCAGGGCTTTGCTCTGCCGACCCTTTACGCCGCCCACAAGCAGGCCGAAGAAGAGGGTTGGGACGTTACTGATGATGCTTCCATGGTGGAGATGGCCGGAAAGGATGTTCATATTTGCGAGGGAGAAGAGGGTAACATCAAGATGACCAATCCCGAAGATTTGAAAAAAATTGAAGATGATAAGCGGACCATCCCCTGTGTGGGGTGGGGCTACGATGTCCATAAGTTCGGCGAAGGTCGTCCTATGGTTCTGGGCGGAGTACCCATTCCCGGCGGCCCGGAAGTCATCGCCCATTCAGATGGAGATGTGCTGCTGCATGCCTTGGCGGATGCCATTCTCGGGCTTTTCGGCGGTGGCGACATCGGACACCATTTCCCGGATACTTCTGCGGCCTGTGAAAACATGTCCAGCGGCATCATCGTTAAGGAAGTCGTGGCAAAGTCTGAAGAGGCCGGCGTGGAAATCGTCCATGTGGACCTGACCGTGATCAGCCAGATTCCGAAGCTTTCCCCGCACCGTGAATTGATCCGCAAAAACGTGGCTTCGCTCATGGGGCTGGATAAAGAGCAGGTTAATGTGAAGGCCACAACCGAAGAAAAACTTGGCTTTACCGGCGAAAAGAAAGGAATCAAAGCGGTGGCTGCAGTTACCGGCTTGAAAAAAATTTAGGGCAGTTCCGTTAACATAAAATTTCAGGGTCTGGATATGAGCAGGAAATTCTTTTTGAAATTGTTTCTGGTACTGGCACTCCTTGCGTCAGTTGCAGCCGGAGGGTATTTCAAGCTTGAAGAATTTTCATCCGCTAAGGTCCGTGAAGCTGTGGCCAGCCAAGCCGATTGGTTGCAGGTTGATTTTGAGCGGGCTTTGATTAATCCATTTGACAAGTCCTTGCATGTCTGGGGGCTTGACTGCAGATTCGCCAGCGGCGCCCGTTGCTCTGTTCGCAAGCTTGAAGTGGAATCTTTTGACCGAGAGCATAAACTTCCACGTTTTTTTCGAGGTCGTATTCAGGGCGTATCCATCCCGGTAGAGTTTGTAAATCTTGGGACTCTTGCCCGTGATTTTCGAAAAATGGGTTATGAAAAGCTGGATTTTGACCTATTTGCAGACTACAGCTATGAAGACGAAACCAAGAGGCTCTCTGTAAAGTCTATTAATTTTGACGGAACGGACCTGTGCCGGGTAAATGCGGGATTCAGTCTCGGGGATGTCAGTCTGCGTGGGCCCGGAATAAGCGGCTTTATCGGAACAAGCATGCTGGATGGTTCTCTTGTCTGGCAGGATTTGTCTTTAGTGGAAAAGATGGTTTCTTTTTCGGCGGAGAGCGAAGGCCTCGCCCGGAGTCTTTATCGCGAGAAGCTGCTGGAGTCCCTGCAATTGGACATGCAGCAGGCGAGGAGTCTGGGCAACGGTTATGCTGAAAATTTTTACGCTGAATTTATAAAATTCATTGAAAATCCAGAAAGGCTGGTCGTTCGGGTTGAGCCGACGGAGCCTGTCCCATTGCTTTATCTGTTTATGGGACGCAGTTTTGAAGAATTGCTTGACCTGTACGGAATTACAGTCGAGGCAAATATTTATTCACGAAAATAAGGAGTGGCTATGCGCCTTTACAATACACTTAATCGGAAAAAGGAAGAGTTCGCACCTCTGAATGGCAACAAAGTTAATCTTTACGCCTGCGGAATCACCGCCTACGACCTTTGCCACATCGGCCATGCCCGCTCTTCCGTTGTTTTTGATATTCTGGTCCGTTATCTGCGCTTCAAGGGTTATGATGTGACCTTTGTGCGTAACTTTACTGATATTGATGATAAGATTATCAACCGGGCCAATGAGACCGGGGTTACCGCCAGCGAGCTTGCCGAAAAATTTATCGGCGAATTCTACGTGGATATGGACAAGCTGAATATTCTGCGTGCTGATATTGAACCCAAATGTACTGAGCATATTCCGGAAATGATAGAGTTGACCGAGACCCTTATCGAAAAGGACCACGCCTACGCCACACCCTCCGGCGATGTGTATTTCAAAGTCCGCTCCTTTGATGGTTATGGTAAGCTTTCGGGCCGAAACATCGAAGATCTTCAGTCGGGCGCACGCATCCAGCCCGGTGAAGAAAAGAAAGATCCTCTCGACTTCGCTCTCTGGAAAGCAGCCAAGCCCGGTGAGCCTTCATGGGAAAGCCCTTGGGGGCAGGGACGTCCCGGCTGGCATCTTGAGTGTTCCGCCATGAGTGAAAAATATTTCAAGCTTCCTTTTGATATTCATGGTGGCGGACAGGACCTGAGTTTTCCACACCATGAAAATGAGATCGCCCAGAGTGAGGCTGCTACCGGAAAGGAAATGGCCCGTTTCTGGGTTCACAACGGCTTTGTGCAGATCAATTCCGAGAAAATGTCCAAGTCCCTTGGTAACTTTTTTACCATCCGGGATATTCTGGATAAATTCATGCCTGAAACACTGCGTTATTTTCTCCTGACCATGCATTACCGCAGCCCTCTGGATTTTTCCTTTGCGGCTTTGGAGGAAGCGGAAAAAGGTATCCGTCGTGTTTATGCCGCACTGGAGCAGACCGGTGAAGCTTTGCAGAAAGCCAAATGGTCCAAGGCTGCATTGCCTGAAGAAGTATTGGCTGAGATTGAAGAAGCTGAAAAAGGCTGGGCCGAGGCCATGGAAGACGATATGAATACAGCTGCCGCTCTGGGCCACGTGTTCACCCTGATTCGTCTGGCCGGGCGTATTGGCGAAGAAAAGGCATGGCGCAAGTCTGAGGGAGGCCGTGACGCATGGCTCCGTATCCTTGAAGATGTGAAGAAATGGGGTGATGTCCTCGGTATCTTCACCAGAGATCCCAAGGAGTTTCTTGATGAACTCAAGCTTTGCATGCTTGAGCGCAAAGGCATCGAAGCTGAAAAAGTTGAAGAGCTGGTTGCTGCTCGTCAGGAGGCACGCAAAAATAAGGATTTTGCCCGTTCCGATGAAATCAGAGATGAGCTGATTGAACTTGGAGTTGAAGTTAAAGATACTCCCCAAGGGGCGGTTTGGTCCGTTATTTAGTTTTTTGATTATAAATCAGTATTTTTAAAGAAACCGGATTTCGATCCGGTTTCTTTTTTTTTATTAACAGAGTAGGATAATAGAAAAACTATTGTTTCAGGGGTGTGAATGAGAATCGGGCTTAAAGGTAAAAGTTATCTGATTGTCTTCTTCCTTTTCCTGCTGATTTTTGTGGGCAATGGCTTGTTGGTCTATAAACTCAACAGGAAAACCCTTTTCAGTATTGAAAAAGAACTAATGGAAGAAAATCTGAGCAGGGCCGATTTTGCCATGAAGGATAATTCCAACGCTTTGCAGAGTCTGTGCAGAGACTGGGCCTGGTGGGATGGTTCATATGAATTTATCAATAACTATAATGCTGAGTATGTTAATTCGAACCTGACTTCTGAAGTTCTCATTAATCTGGACTTGGATGTTATTCTGTTTTTTGACGAGAAGGGAGGGTTTTATTTCTTTCATTCTGCGGATGGAAATGAGGATGTTGAAAAGTGTTTTATCACGGAAGGTTGTCTGGGAAAAGAGCTGGTCCGCCGATGCGGGGTGGATGGTTTTACCGGGTTTGTGAGGATTAATCACAGGCTGATGCAGATTTCGGTGCAGAAAATTATGAATAGCCAGATCAGCGGCCCTTCAAACGGGACTCTGGTCATGGCCCGCTTTTTCGGGGACCGCCAGTTGCAGAAACTTGGTCAGGCCTTGCAGATGAATCTTGCTTTCCGGGCGCTGGGTGAAAAACCTTATAAAGATGTGTACTTTCAGTCTCCGGATGAAGCCAACAATGAAGTAACAGGTTGTATGCTTTTAAAGGATGTCTTCGGCAAGCCTTTGGTCTTTTTATCTCTTTCCATGGAAAGAGATGCGTACAACATCGGCAGTTCCCTTTTTTCCACCTATATCTATTTCATGTGCGGTTCTCTTTTTTTGTTAGGGATTGCAGCAAATTTTGTATTGAATCGTTTTTTTGTCTCGCGGGTTAAAATGATACGGGATCAGTTGCGCGGCGAGTTTTTTACAGGACCGGAAAAAAGAATAATCAGCATAAACGGCGATGATGAACTCAGTGACCTTTCTGATTCGGTGAATGACATTTTAGTTTTGCTCCAGGAGGAAAAAACAAAAGCTGAGACTGCCAGCCGGGTAAAGACTGAATTTCTAGCCAATATGAGTCATGAGATCCGCACACCCATGCATTCCATTTTGGGCATGGTGGAGTTGCTGAAGGAAAGTGAGATAAATGCTGAGCAGCGTGATTATTTGAATATTGCCGGTTCAGCTGGGGAGAATCTTCTTGAGATAATCAATGATGTTCTGGAAATTTCGAAAATTGAGGCCGGTTATCTGGAAATTGAGGAGCATGATTTCTTGCTTCATGAATTGATGGAGCGGGTTATCGGGGTTTTTACTGTTGACGCCGCACGTAAAGGCTTGGAGCTTGTCTGCAACATTGCCGAGGATGTTCCTGACAGGGTTCGGGGGGATAATTACAGACTGCGGCAGATTCTTAATAACCTGATCAGTAATGCAGTTAAATTCACCAGCAGGGGGGTAATTGCAGTATCTCTCACTTTTGATGACGGTAAAGTGAATTTTGCGGTACAGGATGAGGGTATCGGAATTGCTGCAGATAAGCTTGACAAAATTTTTGAAAGTTTCACTCAGGCAGACTCTTCAACGTCCCGGAAGTACGGTGGTACCGGGTTGGGGTTGCCCATTTCCCGCAAACTGGTCAAAAAAATGGGGGGAAATATTTCTGTATCCAGTAATCCGGGAAAAGGTTCAATCTTTCGGTTTTATGTGAACTTAAAGCCTGTTCATGATTAGAATATCAGTTTGCATGATTGCTCTTGCCTCCTGCTATTGACAAGGCTAATATAATATTTAACTGGATAGGTAAGTGTAGATTAATAACTGTGAGGTTCACATGTCAGATTTACTTGGCCTGATTGCGGTGTTCGCAATCGTATTTCTTATCGTGAAGGTTGTTATCCCGAAAATGGGAATTTCTCCGTGACAGATTCCTAATAGAGGGTCCCGGGAGGACTCTAAGAATAAAAGTGGCGGTTGCGGGGGCAATTAACATATGCCGATTTACGAATACAAATGCAACGAGTGCGGGCATGAATTCGAGGAATTGGTCTCTTCCACCAGTGTGGAAACTCCAGCCTGCCCGAAGTGCGAAAGTCCGGATACAGAAAAGATGCTATCTTCATTCAGTTCTGGAGCTTCTTTTTCTGACTCCGTTCCTGCTGCTCACCAGGCAGGAGGTTGTGGTAGTTCCGGTTTTTCATGAGGATAAAATTTTCTTCCGGTCGGAAGAGAGAATCATAGCAGCCCCGTTTTTTTGAATCGGGGCTGTTTTTTATTTGTAGGTCTGACGCATACTTTTGATCAAAAGTTTTATGCGGCAGTCGTAGGTGTGTTCGGCGAGTATTCGCTTGCGTGCGGATTTTATTATCTGTTGGCGGGCTGGTTCGTCTTTGAGATATTTTTCCACCAGTAACGGAATTTCGTCCGGAGTTTTATAGACAGCGATTTCTTTGCCGGGGTCAAATAATTTTTCTATCTGGTAGCGGTGGTCGGTGAGGATGAATCCGTTGCAGGCAGGGACATCGAAGACCCGTTGATTGACCGCGCCTTTCATTTGCTGGCTGGTGCAGTTGAAGTTGATTTTTGAACAGGGATAAAAACGGGGCAGATCTTCATAGTAGGAAAGTTCGCTATGATATTCCCATGTCTTATCATTTTGCAAGAGCTGGTTCCAGCCATCGTCACCAACAATAAGCGGATTGAATTTTAAGGTCTGCTTCACACAGGAGAGCCGGTATTCCAGTGTCGCCTGCCAGATGACCAGAGTTTCAAAGGCCAGTTTGCGGTGCGGGGTAACCAGATTTTCGAATTCCGGGAGCAGTTCAGGGTAATCCGTTTGTAAAAATTTAATTACTGAATGTGCTGTCCCCTCACCGAAGGCATGGGCGACTTCCTTGTACCGGGCAGCAAGCTGACCGGAAATTCCGGCAGCCTCCATGCGTCTGGCAGTTTTGAGGACCATTGAATTACCGACAAAGGAAATGTCGCGCGCCCACCGTTCTTCCGTGCAGCCCTTGGAAGGCAGGAAACGAGTCTGGTCTGTACCCAGCGGAAGATGAAAAATATTGCTGAAGCCCATCTCCCTGAGTGAATCCATACGGTCTGCATCCCATGTGAAGATGGTTGTGTTCTTATTCTCTTGGGCTTGGTAGAGAGGAAGAATGAGCATGGGGTTATCAACAAACCATGAGGCCAGAGGCAATTGGAATTTGCGGAGCAGGGTATTTAAGATCCCCTCCTGATCTACGCCAAGATGGTTGACCGTAAGCACGAAGTCTGGACGAAAGGTGTTGATAGCTGCTGAAATGCGGGCCACAAACAGGTCCAGTTCCATCTCTTTGGCGTCCATGTTGATGAACATATGTGGCACCCCCAGACGCTGGCAGGCGGCCACTATTTCGCCCATGAGAAAATATTGGCTGGTCAGGAGGAGTATTCTCGGTTTTTCCTGCTGGAATTTGGGCCAGACCGGGAATTCCGCTTTTTGGCCGGATTGATCAATAAGTATTTTTTCAGTCAGGCCATAAAAAGGGGATAGACGCAGGTAAAAGGGATTTTTCAGCAGCTGGATTTTTTTGCCGGAGGCTTCTTCCAGTTCCATGATGTGGCGGGCGGCATTCTGTGGTGAATCTGTATTGATCCATATCACATTAGAATGTTTCCGAAGTTCTTCTTTCAACCCGCTGGCAGCAAGAATTTCCTTTTCGCAATCCAGAATGAGCAGAGTACGTTCTTTTTGCTTAAGCAGTTCTCTGGCTGCCACCCCGATTCCGGTGCCAATCAGCAGGGGAATTGTATTTTCTGCAAGTGTTGCGGCTAGGTCTATTTCGCGACGCAGGCCGTACTTACCCCACATGTGTCTTTTTTTGCCGTCTGCAATGATGCGTATGTCTGTGAGTTCCGAGTCAACATGGATTGCCTCGGCTTTATATTTTGCATTCATGCCGGTTCTCCTACCACGAATCGCGGGCCGGTTTATGGTAAAAGAATTCAAGGCGTCTGTTCTTGCGTTTGTTTTCCGGAGAGTCGTTTTTTACCAGCGGCTGGGTATCGGCATAGCCTACAGCTTTAAGCCGTTTAGGGGCGATGCCGCCTTTTTCCACAATGTAGCGCAGGGCGCTGGCCGCCCGTGCAGATGAAAGTTCCCAGTTTGTTGGGAACTTTTGGGAACGTATTTCAGTGTTGTCGGTGTGCCCTCGGACGACAAGGTTATAGTTGTGGTCCTTGAGTATGCTTATTACTTTATCCAGTATTTTATGGGCCTCGGGCCTGAGTTGGGCTGATCCGGGTTTGAAAAGAGTCGCTGAATCCGTATTGACCAGCACACCGTCCTGATCTGCTTTTACCCCGGATGATTTTCGGGTGGCATCGTCTTCGTCAAGCAGAGCTTTAATGCGCAGAACCAACCCCAGCAACCTCTTGTCGTTGCTGTCCATTTTGACTTCCTTACGTTTGAGATCAGAAGGAGTCAGTGAGAGAAAATCATCCTCTTTGCGTTCAATTTTTACCCCGAAAGCGTCTTTGATGGAACCGAGCAGTTCCTTGAATTTTTCAAGGTCATTGTTTGCAAATGAGAGCAGTAGCACGAAGAAACAGAGCAGAAGAGTAACCATGTCCGCGAAGGTAGCCATCCACGGCGGAAGCCCTTCTTCCGGTGGCGGGTCGTTGTTCTTCGGTTTGATGATAACTACTTTAGCCATGCTGTATCTTTCTATTATGCGGTAGCGTCACGCAGGCCGGGGGAAAGGAATGCCTGCAGCTTTTCCTTTACGATGGAGGGGTGTTCCCCTTTTTGGATAGCAACAACCCCTTCAACCATTATTTCCATGTAGGAAGCTTCCTCAATGGAGCGTTCCTGCAGCTTGGTGGCCAGAGGGAGAAAGACAACGTTTGCCAGAACGGATCCGTAAAGGGTTGTAAGCAATGCAACCGCCATTGCAGGGCCGATGGCGTCAGGGTCACTAAGGTTCGAGAGCATCTGTACCAGACCGATCAGGGTACCGATCATACCGAATGCCGGGGCCATGGCTCCCATCCCTTTCATCACCCCCTGTCCCTGAAAATGCCTTTTTTTCATGGCATCGATTTCGATTTCCATAATGGCCCTTACAAGATCCCCGTCGGTGCCGTCTGCAACAAGGATGACCCCTTTTTTGAGGTATTCGTCGTCAATTGAAACTTTTTCCAAGGCAACGAGACTTTCTTTTCTTGCGGTTTCTGCAAGGGCGACTATCTGGTCGATCATGGCCTTTGGATCTTCTGATTTGGCAAAAAAACCTTTCAAGGCAATTTTGAAGGCCTTGAGTACGACCCCCATGGGAAACATGATAAACGCGGAGGCAAAAGTCCCCCCGACAACGACAACAAGAGAGGGTGGGTCAATAAAACCGCTGACATTACCACCCATGATAATGGTTGCCACGATGAGACCGAAACCGCCAACAATTCCTATTAAAGTTGCAATATCCATATTTATTCTATCTCTTTAATGCGGGAGATCCCACTTTGACTTCGTTGTTTTCGTAGTAGAAAAAAACATTTTCCAAAGGTTCATTCACCTGCATATATGCCGGTCCGATGCTTATTTCCACCCCTGATTTTACAATGCCCTGCACCATAATTCTACAACTTTCCAGTTTTTCCGTCTGCTGTATCTTTCCCCAGAACTGCTTCTTTTTGTTACGCAGAAAGCGAATTTTCATTTCGCATTTTTCAATCTTCTGAGTGAATTCAGGTGTAGTGGATGATCCACTGGTCATAATCTGCTGGAGACTGCGGATTTCCTCTTTCTGAGCTGAAATCTGTGCAGAAATTTTATCGATCTGAAGCAGCAGGACAGGATTGTAACCCACAATAACCTGTGATGCAGCACTCAACCCCCCTCCCAGTTGTTCTCCTATGAAAACATACTGGTCGCTATAGCATTGGCCGCCGGCAAAACGTCCTTTTGCAGCAAATTTTCCTTCGCAGTATACTTTAGTATGCATGCAGTTTTTTTCAATTATTATATTTCCGCTGCTGACGAGTGTTGCATTTTCGCAAAAGCTGGTTCTCAGGCTCCCTTTGGATTCCACAAAACCATTGCTGTTGCCCTTTATGCCTCCATCGCATTTGAGAAATCCGGCGGCGTGGACATTGGCCTGCTCTATGATGCCTTTAACGTTGATGTTGTTTGCTTTGACATCCAGACCGGATTTGATGGACCCGTGGACAACAATATCACCAACGAAAAAAATGTTTCCGGTGGAGAGGTTTACATCTCCGCGCACGTTGAGCAGTTCCTTGACGGTGATCAAACCCTCTTCGTTATAGAAAACGTAGCCGTTGCGGGTGGCTATGAGCTGGTCCTGATTATTCGGGTTGAGTTTTGTGTTCGGACCGCGGGGAAATTTCTTTTCCGGGTAATAGCGTTGTCCCAGTCCACAGGAGCTGTCTTCCGCAGGGGCTACCCATTGGGCCAGCACTTGTCCTGTGATTACGCTCTGCACGTAACCCATGTTATAATAATCAACGCTTCCGTCGTTCTTTTCTACCGGTTTCAGGTTAGTGTAGTCAAAGTCGGGATCAAAGTAGTGCTTCAGGCAGGGCATGCATATGCTCCGGTAAGTGCGAGGAATTTTTTAAGGAATTTCCATTTCATCTTCAATAATGGTGAAGAAGGATATGAGTCTTACGAGTTCCAACGTTTTACAGATCTGCTCGCTGGGGCGCAACAGGTACATGTTCTTATTGTTGCTTTTCAGGCGCGAGTTGAGTGAAACAAGAAAACCTATTCCTGAACTGTCCAGAAAGCGGGCTTCGGAGAGGTCTGCAACTACAGCTTCCACTTCTGAAGATTCACTCTCATGTTCAACCCGGTCCTTGAATTCATAAATGGTCTCAATGGTTATCTCGTGGCCGCATTTAAGGGTCAGAATTCCCTCGTTTATAGTAATTATTTCTTCAGCCATTGGTCTTCCTTTAACTTGCGGGTCAGCTTGATAACGTTTTTACCGTCTTCCTGAATGAGTTCAAATGAATCCATGAGTTCGGACATGATGAACATGCCTCTTCCACCGACTGCTTCCGGCGAGGGCATGGAGAAATCAATTGATTTGGCGCAAAGTCCTTTGCCCCAGTCTGCAATCTCAAAAATTATATGTTTTTCGGGATGTATTGTTATTGTGAGTTCCAGCCTGTTGCAATCTTCATGCTTTTCATAAGCGTGTCTGGCAACATTGGAACATCCCTCGGTCAAGACCAGATCTATATCATGGAGAATGTTCTCGTCCGCAACAAAATCTTTAAGTATTACAATTGCCTTGCGGGCTACTTCCCTGCTCTCTTCAGGGGTGGGAATTGCTTCCAGCACAAAGCGATGCATGAATGCTCCATGTTTCCTGTCCGGCGGATATTAATTTATTGACGGACGTTACAACTTTCGGGCTGTGGTTGATTGATGTTTTTTAATATACCTAATCCTCTCTTTTTCGCAAAGGAAGTCAAGGTAAAAGCTTAAATTTTAGATAAAATCCTCAGAATCCAATATGATGGTCACCGGACCCCAGTTGACAAAATCTACATTCATCATAGCACCGAATTGTCCGGTTGCTACTTTTGCAGGAGATTTTTCCGAAACATCAGCTACCAGTCGATCAAAAAGATCATTGGCCAATTGCGGCGCAGCAGCCCCGGTGAATGAAGGTCTGCGCCCTTTTTTGCATGATGCGTAAAGGGTGAATTGGGAAACCAGCAGCACGTCTCCGCCGATATCTGCAAGGGAACGGTTCATGCGTCCTTCTTCATCCTCAAAGATACGCAATCCAATCATCTTATCGATAAGTGTGTTCCAGACTTTAGAGCCGGGCAGTTTTTCGGTGTCGTTTTTACCGAATCCGGCTAAGACCATGATGCCAGAGCCGATTTCGCCTACTGTGGTCCCGTCTACCTCAACCTTTCCGCCGCTGGTTCTTTGAATGACCAACCGCATATTATTCCTCGAAGTAAGTTGCCACGGAAGAGTCTTTTTCGGAAACCGAAGCAAAGACCATGCGCACATGCTCGCTCTCAACCCTTTTTTTCATTTCCTCATAGATATAGCGGGCGATGTTCTCGGATGATGGATTGCGGTGCTCGAAATATTCGAGGCTGTTCAAGTGTTTGTGATCCAGAGTGTCCAGCACTTCGTTCAGTTCTTTTTTAAGCTCTTTGAAGTCCATTAGAATCTCCACCTTGGCATCAAGGTGATCGCCTTCTACCTCCACCTCGACACCGAAGTTGTGGCCGTGCATGTTCTCGCACTTGCCGCCGTAGTTACGGAGCTGGTGCGCTGAGCTGAAGTCCTTCTTTACTTTAAGTTTCCATTTTCCCTTGGACATATATTTTCTCCTGTGAATAAAATCCATTTGATGCGCTATTGCGCTTTTTATTTAATATGCCCCGGAAAGGTCGCCGAAGGCATGTTTTTACTGCAATTTTGCTTTTCCGTTTCCATTTTTGCGCCATTGGTTGAATTCTTTCCAGAAGTCTCCATTGGGGCGTATCTTGTAACTATGCCCGAGGCGCAGGGTGCAGACGGAGTCTTCCAAAAACATCTGCAGTGTCACCGGTGCTGAACCGGGGTATCCGGCGAGGATTGCTTTCAGTTCGGTAATGCCTTCCTCGGTACATAGGGTGTGGTGCACTGAAAGCGGAACAGCCTCCTGACATCCGGCCTGCGCGTTCTCCAGCGGTGAAATTTCATCGGCCATGACTTTTGATTCAGGCGGGGCTTCCTCCTGTCCTTCTTCCGGCGGAGGGTTGTCCACCTTGCCTTTGATCAGCAGGGGAATGTCCTGATCCAGATACTGGTGTACCTCTTCGTAGGTTTTGGGGAAAATGATTAGTTCGCCTGATCCGGTCATGTCCTCAATGGTGGCAAAGGCCATTTTCTTACCTGATTTCTTGGTGATGATTTCCTTGTATCCGGTGATGATGACTCCCAGCCTGACCTGCGCTTCGTGGGCCATGTTCGGGCAGTCTTCAACTGTCTGCAGGCCTAGGCGGTTCATTTCATTGCGATAGGAAAGCAGGGGATGGCAGGTCAGGTAGAAGCCGAGCGCTTCTTTTTCAAGGCGTTGCATTTCCTTGTCATCCATTTCCGGCATGTTGAATTCTTCAAAACTGACAGCTGCAGGTTCCTCGGCTTCGCCTCCTCCGCCGA
Source organism: Maridesulfovibrio sp. (assembly GCF_963678865.1). Taxonomy (NCBI): domain Bacteria; kingdom Pseudomonadati; phylum Thermodesulfobacteriota; class Desulfovibrionia; order Desulfovibrionales; family Desulfovibrionaceae; genus Maridesulfovibrio; species Maridesulfovibrio sp. The sequence goes on from NZ_OY787459.1 coordinate 3,076,368, forward strand.
GCATATCCAGCATGTTGATCATGCCGGATTCCTTTTCCTTGTTTTTCTTCTGACCGTAGGAAACAGCCTTGTCCAGGGAAGCTATCAGGCCGGAGCGGGTCAGGCCCATGGAATCAAAAGCCCCGGCACGGATCAGGTATTCGATTACGCGCTTGGTTACCCGGCGCAGGTTCACGCGGGTGACGAAATCCACGAAATCCTTGAAAGGGCCGTTGGTCTGGCGCTCCTCAACAATCTCGTCAATAGCTTCTTCTCCGACATTCTTGATTCCTGCCATGCCGTAGATGATATCGCCTTCATACACTGAAAAACGGGCCATGCCGAGGTTGATATCCGGCTGGCGTACGGTAACGTCCATGTCCCGGCAGGCGTTAATGTACATGATAATCTTCTCGGTGTTGTTCATTTCAGTACTCATGAGTGCAGCCATGAACTCCACCGGGAAATGGGCTTTGAGATAGGCCGTATAATATGAAATCAGCGCATAGGCTGCGGAATGTGATTTGTTGAAACCATAGGCCGCGAACTGTTCCATGAGGTCGAAAATGTCGTTGGCTACCTGCTCCGGAATTTCGTTTTCCTTGGCGCCTTCAACAAAGCGGACCCTGTGTTTTGCCATTTCCTCCGGGATTTTCTTACCCATAGCCCGTCGGAGCAGGTCACCCTCACCTAGAGAGTAGTTGGCAATGGTCATGGCCGCGCCCATAACCTGTTCCTGATAAACTATGACCCCGTATGTAGGCTTGAGGCTGGGCTCGAGGGTCGGCCAGAGGTAGGTTACTTCAATTTCGCCATGCTTACGTTTAATGAATTCATCAACCATACCGGAGCCGAGCGGACCCGGACGGTATAGGGCGAGCATCGCGATGATGTCCTCAAAACAGCTCGGGCGGAGCATGCGCAGGTATTTACGCATGCCGGAAGACTCGACCTGAAAAACCCCGTCGGTGTCCCCTTTGCAGAAAATATCAAAAGTGTCCTGATCATCAAGGGTCAGGGTGTCCAGATCAGGGGCTTCCTTACCCTGCAGCCGGATGATATCGAGGCAGTCCTCGATAACGGTCATGGTGCGCAGTCCCAGAAAGTCAAACTTGATCAGGCCGACTTTTTCGACTTTTTTCATGTCGTACTGGGTCACGATTTCGCCCTTTTTACCTTTGTAAAGGGGCAGATAGTCAGTCATGGGTTTGTCGGAGATAACAACTCCGGCAGCATGGGTGGACGCATGGCGGGACATGCCTTCCAGCCGGGTGGCAATATCCATGAGCTTGGCGATTTTCGGATCGGTTGCGACCATGTTGCCGAGTTCTGGTATGGCCTCTACCGCGTTCGGCACGGTAATCTTGGCTTTTTTTACTCCCAGCCCCTGCGCAATGACTGCCGGATCATCCGGGACAAGTTTGGCGATGGGATCGGTCTCGGAAAAATGCATGCCCATGGCCCGGCCTACGTCCTTGATTACCGCCTTGGTTTTCATAGTTCCGTAGGTGGTGATCTGGGCAACGTGATCCCAGCCGTATTTCTCTGAGCAGTATTTGACTACTTCCAGTCGGCGCCGTTCGCAGAAGTCGACGTCGATATCAGGCATGGAGACACGCTCCACGTTAAGAAATCTTTCAAAGAGCAGGTCGTAAGGGATAGGGTCGAGGTTGGTAATCCTCAAAGCCCATGCAACGATAGAACCTGCAGCCGAACCACGACCCGGCCCGACAGGGATGCGGTTGTCTTTGGCCCAGTTGATGAAATCCTGAACGATAAGGAAGTAGGCCGGGAATCCCATTTCATTAATGACGCCCAATTCGTAATCAAGGCGTTCCCAGTACTTTTCCTCGTCGATCTCATATGGTGCGTTTTTAATACGTTTTTGAAGACCTTCCTTACAGAGTCGCACAAATTCTGTTTCAATGGTCATGCCCTCGGGGAGATCGTATTCCGGGAAATAGTAGTTGCCCAGTTCGATTTCGAGGTTGCACATTTCAGCAATTTTCTGGGTATTGGCTATGGCTTCCGGCACATGGGCGAAGTATTCTTCAAACTCTTCCTGTGGTTTGAAGTAAAGCTGGTCGGTACCCATGCGGAAGCGTTTCTCCGCATCAACCGTGGTCTGGGTCTGAATGCACAGGAGCAGGTCATGGGCTTCGTAATCTTCTTTGGTCAGGTAGTGGCAGTCGTTTGTAGCAACCAGAGGCAATCCGGTCTGTTCTGCGCATTTATAGAGCAGTTCGTTGAGATCGTCCTGTTCTTTGAGTCCGTTGGCCTGCACTTCGAGGTAGAAGTTTCCGGGGAAGATATCAGCATAAGTCTTTGCCATTTCTATGCCGGCATCAAGTCCCTCATTCATCAGGGCGCGGGGAACTTCCCCCGCAAGGCAGGCCGAAAGTGCGATAATCCCTTCACTGTATTTGTTGAGCAGGTATTTGCTGACGCGGGGCTTGTAATGGAATCCTTCGAGAAAACCGAGCGAACAGAGTTTGATGATGTTTTTGTAGCCCTGCTGGTTCTTAGCAAGCAATACCAGATGGTGACGGCCTTTTTTGTCTTTTCGCGTATGAGCCAGTTCGTCATCAATATCGCCGGGCGCAACATAGACTTCACAACCGATAATCGGCTTGATGCCCATATCCATGGCAGTCATGTAAAAGGTGACTGCCCCGAACATGGAACCATGGTCGGTGATGGCAACGGCAGGCATGCCGAAATCCTTGGCCTGCTGGCAAAGGTCTTTAATACGGATGGCACCGTCCAACAGACTGTATTCCGTGTGGACGTGCAGATGAACGAATTCTGACATATATATTCCTGATGGGTGGAAATGGATTCAAGATAAAGGTCGTTAGTATTTATTTTTAGGCCCAAACGTCAATAGCCGGGAAAGGAATCTCAAAACGTTTTTTGAGTATGCATTTGTAAAATACCCCGCATTACCGGAATGTTGACGAAAGTACCCGCCCATGCAAGAAATTTAAGAATAAATCGCAGAGGTGAACGGCGCATGGAATTCTCTGTTACATATATATATGAAAGACTGCCCCTGATTCTTCTCTTTGTCACCGGGTATGTTCTGTACCGGGTAGCGGCTTCGGCCTGCTTACCGGAATTCATCGCCGCACGGGCGGTGCGATTCAGCCGGGGCAGGGCCGATCTGTTGCTTCTTTCGCTTATTGTTGTGTCTGCGTTGCTCTCTATGTTTATACCCAATGCGGTCACCGTACTGGCCATGATTCCGGTCATCCGTAAACTGGATGATGAGTTGGAATCCATGACTACGCCCCTTACGCTTTCAATTATATATGGTGCGAACATCGGGGGGATGGGGTCAATCATAGGCAGTCCTGCTAATCTATTGTTAATCGGAGCGCTGGATCTGTTCAAGATCCCCGGCCGGGAGCACATAACCTTTTTTAACTGGTTTGAGTGGGCTTTGCCGCTGGTGCTTATGATGCTTGTATTGGCATGGCTGGTGATTCGGTTTTCTGTTTCCGGCAGAACTGGCAGGATTATTAATATTGAAGAGGAAAGACCTATTCTTCCGAATCAACGCAAAGGTGTCCGTGCTTTCGGCCTGTTTATGCTCTACTGGAGTGTATCGTCAATTGTTGTGGAAGCGGCGCCTGTGTTGAAGGAGTATGAACC